>NZ_AP043803.1:0-135000 GCF_055383675.1 Mediterraneibacter faecis
ATTAAAGATATTGTTGGGTAAAAAAGAAAGGTCAGTCGATTTTGCCGATGAAGCGGTAGTAGATTTCTACTTCCTGTTCACGGCTTCCGTCCTCGCCCTTGGCAGCTTCGTGGACGGTTATTTTTTCAATTAGAGTGTTCAGAAGTTCGGCGGTCAGCTCCACAGGGTTGACATACTGTTTCATTAGGGCAATCCACTTTTCAGCATCCGCTGCGGTCTGTACGGCGGCTTCCATCGTTTCGTGAAGCTGTCTTATTTTTGCTTCAAGCTCCTTTTGCTCGTTCTGGTACTTCTCGGACAGCATATTGAAGTTATACTCGGTTATGCGTCCGGCAGACCAGTCCTCATACATTTTAGCAAACAGCCCGTCAACCTCGGCTTTACGCTTCTCTGCCTTTTTCAGCTCCGCAGCCTGCTTTTTCTTTGCAGAGTTTCTTTCCCTGTCGCTGGCATTGAGCAGGCGTTTCAGTAGCTTGTCCTCGTCTTTCTGTGCCAGCATAGACCAGTATTGCAGTCTTGCAAGTACATAGGCATACAGTACATCATAGCGGATATAGTGCATGGAACACTGGCGTAATCCCTGTCCGTTTTTGCTGCAATGGTAGTACCCGTATGGGTTTTTGTTCTGCTTGTTTTCCCCATAGGCTAAAGACCATCCGCAGTCTGCACATTTTATCAATCCTGCGAAAATCTGTGTCGTACCGTTTCTGCGTTTCCTGCGTCTGCTTGCAATCAGCTCCTGAACTTTTTGGAACACTTCTTCGGAAATGATGGCTTCGTGGGTATTTTCCACACGATACCATTCTTCCTGCGGCTTCCGCACCTTTTTCTTGTTCTTGAATGAAATGTTGCTCTGCTTGTTGTGAACGCTGTGACCGATGTAGGTTTCCTCTTTCAAAATGCTCTTGACCTGTGCAATCGTCCACGCATAGGCTTTTTCTGCGGGCGCACCGGCGTAGATATTAGCGAAAGTCCCGTATCTTTCATAGTTCAGCCAGCCGGGGGTAGGTACTTTTTCTTCCACCAGAATCCGTGTAATGCTGGCGGCACCCCTCCCGTGTACTGCAAGGTCAAAAATCTTCTCTACAATCCAGCGTGTTTCCGGGTCGATCAGAAGATGACCTTTTTTGTCCGGGTCTTTTACATACCCCAGCGGTGCATAGGCTCCATAGTGTGCGCAATTGGCAAATCTTGTGCGCATGGCAGCCTTGACCTTTTTGCTGGTCTGTCGGGCGTGCATTTCATTCAGGATGTTTAAGAATGGGGCAAGCTCGCTTTCTCCGTTGATGGTGTCCACATTGTCATTGATGGCAATGTAGCGTACTCCCTTGCTGGGGAAATAGATTTCCGTGTACTGACCGGTCAGGATATAGTTTCTTCCCAGACGGGATAAGTCCTTTGTGACAACGCAGTTGATTTTCCCGTCCTCGATGTCATCAATCATCCTTTGGAAACTTGGACGCTCGAAATTTGTCCCGCTCCATCCGTCGTCAATGTACTCGTCTACAACAGTCAGCCCATGCTCTGCGGCATACTGCCTAAGCATCATGCGCTGGGTCTGGATACTGCCGCTTTCCCCCTGTAATTCATCGTCACGGCTCAATCTCAAATATAGTGCAGTGTTATAAATCGTTGTATTGTATGGTTGTTTCACGGTTAAAAATCCTCCTTCTAAAAGAAACAACCCACGCTTATACAATACTCGCTGGTACAAGTATATCATAAGCGTGGGCTGATTGACAGTCGTTATTCCGTATTTTTTCAGGAAGCGGCGGCAGCGTGCTGGATCACATCTTCCAGTAGGCTGTCAAGCGGCTTCCCATCCTGTGCGAAATGCTCCGATACCTTGATACGGACTTTCCCCATGACAAAATACTGGGTGCCGTCTTTTTCGGTAAGCAGGGTGCCGCTGTTTTCGTTGTTGCTCTCGTTTTTGTTTTTTGCCATAGGCAGTTACCTCCATAAATGAAATATGCCCGACAAGGGAATGTCAGGCAGGTGTACAACCGCAGACTGTCTCCGTGTCAACCAAACCGTGTCAACCGGCAGAAAAGACTTTGAAAACAATCCATAGGCGCTCTATTATTACTTTTTACTTTTTCTTTGATTTCTTGGTTGACATGGTTGACAAAGGAGAGAAATGCCCCAAATATCAGGCTTTTCCCCGTCAACTGGCTGTCAACCAAAGCGTCAACCAAACTGTCAACCGGCGGCTTTTCAGAATGGCAGTTCCATTTGCCGGGCTTCTTCTTCCGTGATTTCCTGAAAACCGTCCCCCTCCGGCGGGTCTTGGTTGACACGCTCCCAGCCTTTTTGAGAACCGTATTTCTTATACCGCTTCGGGCTTTTGTAGGCTGCCCAGCCCTGTATGATGCCGCCCGCAATGCCGGTATTCATAATCTCGCAGATTGCCCGTGTCTCCCAGTCTGCCGGGGAATTTAAGTTCCCCAGCGCTTCCTCATAAAGCTGCTTGGAGCATACCCTGTCACCGGTGTAGTCCTCCAAATAGGCGTAGATCATGCCGGCCTGTGTGTCTTCCTGCATAAAGTCCTGCTGGTGGGCGTTCAGGTATCGGTTCATTTCCATGCTGAATGACAGCTTATACTTCCCACTGCGATAAACCGTCATGGCTTCCGCCCACATCTGTTCGATATACGCCCTCGCCGCCGCTTCATCGTCCAGTATGTGAACCTCCGCCCGTTCCGGGTACACCGTCACGGGGAGAAAGCGCCGGTTGCCGGTGCGGTCACGGGGCAAAAAGTCCTGCCGGTTGGTCGTCCCTCCAAATACACATTGCCGCAGCCGGTCTGCCGGATGTGTCTCATACGGCACTTTGTAGGTTTCTTTCTGGCGGCTTAAGAATGACTTGATTTCCTCAATACTCTTGGCGTTGGCTGTGGCAATCATCTCCGACATCTCGATAATCCAATGCCCTTGCAGCTTGCGGTACACATTTTCATCGTCCAGCTTTTTCAAATCGTCTGAAAACCATTCGTCCCTGCCTGCCAGCAGCCGGAAAAAGGTAGATTTCCCGGCTCCCTGACCACCAACCAGACAGAGCATGACCTCAAACTTGCTCCCCGGTCTGAATACCCGCCGGATGGCTCCCATCAGGAACAGTTTCAAGGCTTCATAGGTGTATTCGTCCGTATCGGCTCCCAGAAAGTGATGCAGGGCGTAACGGATGCGCTCTGTGCCGTCCCATTGCAGGCTGTTCAGGTAATCCCTGACTGGATGGTAGCGGTTTTCATTGGCAACAATCTTGATGGCGCTCTGCACCTTTTTCTCGCTGGTAAGCCCGTAATTTTCTTCCAGATACAAAAGCAGGTAGTTCATGTCCATGTCGGTCAGCGTGGTACTGGTGCGCTCCCAGCCCAGCGGCTTCACAATGTCAATCTGCTCCGTCAAAAGGTTCAGGCGCAGCGCCCCGCGAAACAGAGGGTCACGCTGGAACACCGTCAGGCAGTTTCGGATGCTGTTCTTCACGCCGCCTTTCTGCGTCCCCTCTAATGTTTCCCGGATTTCTGCCGGTGTCTGCGCCGGTTCCATTGTGTCCATCGTCCTTTTGACCGCTTCCTGCGTTTCCGGCGGCAAGCTCTGAAATTCGCTGTTCAAGCCGCAACACCTCCTTTCCCTGTGCGGCGATCAATGCCGCTTTTTCTTCTATTTCTCCGTATAACAAAATATCCAAAAGGTATTCTGTGTAGCTTATCCTCTGCAACGCTTCCACAAAAAGAGGATGCCAGATGGCATCCTGCGGCTGTGGGGCGTGTGCTGTTTTCCAATGCTCCAGCAGGCGCAGATAATCGCATAGCACCCGGAAACAATACCGTTCCGTTTCCTGAAATCTCTGCTCCGCTGATTTTTGTCGGGGCTGTGACCTGTTGTGACGCTTCCTATCTGGCGGCGCATTGCCGGATTTCTCATAGGAAACGCCGAAGTCCTCCGCAAGCCTGACCGCAGCTTCCCGTTTCCCCAATCCATGCAGCAAAGCGGCAAAGTCGATCACATCCCCGGAAGCCCCGCAGCCGAAGCAGTAAAAGCGGCTGTCCACTTTCATGCTGGGCGTGCGGTCATTGTGGAATGGACAGCAGACCATGCCGTTTCTCCCCACCCGGATTCCATAGAATGAAGCAGCCTGCCGGGTGGTAACAGACTGTTTCACCGCTTCAAATACATTCAAATGCTCCCTCCATAAAAATACTGGTAGCGGTAAAGCTGCCGGTTATATCATAGCTCCATCTCATGTTTCTTTCTCTGTACTGCCTGTGGCTGCTCCCTCCGGCGCAGTGCGGTATCTACGGCGTTCTGCACCTGCCGTAGCCGTATGACTTCCTCCCGGAGTGGCTTGTGCTGCGGAGACAGTTCGGCATACTCTGTTTTTAACTGTGCGTATTCCTGTTTCCATGCTTTCAGGGCAATGGGTTTTCCGTCCAGTTTTTCTTTCAAAATACGGCGGGCGGCATAAAACAGCCGTAACTCCGCATCGTGGGATGTTTCAAATTTCTCCCTCTGTTTCTTAAACTTGATATTGTTCAATTCCGTATGAACAGGTTTTAGCCGCTGGTAATTCTCGCCCTCCCGTATCAATTCCTGCAATTCCTTTATCCGGGCAGATTTCTTTTTCATGGAGTCGCTTAACGCTTCAAATTCTTCGTTGACAGAGGAAAGACGCTCCTGCAAATCCTCTAATGTGAGCAGCTTGTTTTCCGTCAGATAATTGACGGCTTCGGCAAACTGCTTTAAGTTTCCGGTTCTGGCTTTATTGCTCCATGCCCCTGCGTTGCGCTGGTTGTAATAAGCGATCAACAGGTCGGCAAGGCTCGGTGTCTGCGGTTTGGAAAGTTCTTCTTTTACCTCTGCCATCCAGACAAACAGGGCTTTGATCTTCTTCCTCACATCCTGCATGAGCCGGTTGGTGGCTTTAATCCAGCGGTTCAGTTCCCCTTTCTCGGTGCGGATGCCCTTTGCTTCCATCTGCCGGACATTAGCTCCCTCGTGGACAGTAGGTATCAGGTCAAGCCCCTGCCGCACATAGGAACGGTGGTCGATACGCACATCCAGCCCTTTTTCCTCAAATTTTGTATTAACGGCAGCCGCCCACTGCTCCCGCCAGTGTTCCAGCGTTTCCGGCTCATGCCAGTCTGTTGTATGGACAGCGTTAAACATATAATCGCCGTTTTTATCCCGGATTCGGTTTCCATCTTCATCAAGAAGATATTCCCGACGCTGTTTTTGTCCCCATGTGCCATCCGGGTTCAAAGGGCGCATGGTTGTCATCACATGAAAATGCGGGTTAGGGATGCCGCCGTCCTCTTTCTCCGGGCTGTGAAAAGCAAGGTCGGCAATCATGCCTTTTGTCACAAACTGCTCCTGTACGAACTTCCTCGCCAGCTCCATGTTTTCTTCCAGCGTCAATTCATTCTGCATGGCAATATCAAAGGAATAGGCAAGCTGTGCTTTTGGATGTTTCTCGCAGTTCTCCACAGCATTCCAGAGGGTCGCCCGGTCAAGATATATTTCCGGCGCATGGGGCGGCAGCATGATTTCCGAAGCGATCACGCCGCCCTTTTTGGTGTAGTCGCTGACTTCTCCATAGTAGCTGCTGTAAAGACGCTCCCCGGCTCGATAGGCTGTGCTGGCAATGGCGCTCTGACCGGCGCTGCGCTTGATCTGTGCGATTGAAAAATGATAAAGTGCTATCCTTAGTCACCGCCTTTCTCCTGCCCGGAAATACGGGCGTGGTTCTCTGTGGCAGACCGGATGAAATGCTCCGCCTGCGGCAGATTCAAAATGCTTTCCATGAGGGAATAAAATTCCGCTTCGGATAGCTCCTTTGTCTGTGGTGCAATGCTCTCAATAGCTGCCCCACGGGTAATCAGCCGGTGCGTCCTCTGTTTCCGGGAACCGCTTTCCAGATACGCCTGCCGGTTTTTCAAACGCTGCATTTTCCGTTTTTCCTGTTCCAGCAGGACAGTGGTTTTTTCATATTCCTGCTTCAACTGTTCCAAAGATTTTTCCATGTTCTCACATCCTTTGCTGATAAGATAAAGAAAGACCATCCGCAGACAGTCCGTGTGTCAGTGCTTCTATAAAACCCGATGAAAAGGGAAAACCGCAGAGCGGATTTCTCTTTGCGGCGGGTACACAGGGGATAGCCGCTTTAGCGGCGCAAGGGGGTGTAGCCACCTTGTCGGAGCGAAGCGAACGCAGACCTCGGATTGCTGATTTTATCAGCGGCAGAGGTAAGCTCCGCAGGACGCACGATACATGGTCTTTAGACTATGTATAGAAGTGCGCCCTTAGTTCCTAAGGGATTTTGCCGTTTCCGGCAGTCTTGTCCTTTTTCTTGGAACGCTTGGAAAGATACTTCGGGCAGTCAACCACAACCGCCCGGAAGCTCTGTTTACATTCGTGCTGGCATTTCCGGCACAGTTCGTTGTAAGTGATACGGCTGCGGTCATTTAAGAAGAAAGACCATTCCAACCGCCGCTTGTTACTCATTCTTGCCATAACCGGCTCCTTTCTCCGTTTCTATCTGATGTACGCAGATAGGCTGTTTTGATGTAGCGTCTCGGTATCATTTTTAAGTTTTTTTCCCTCTGTATGCCCCTTTGGAAAGTGCGGCAGTATTGCAAGTCAGGGAATGATACCTCACGCTTATTTGTCGCTTCCCGGTACGGTTTCGGAGCCTTTTGCCATCCATTCAAAGAAAGCAATTTTGCTGACCTTGATAAGTCTGCCCCTGCGGAACGCTGGAAAGCCGGGTGTGTGTACCAGCTCATAGGCGCTCGCTCTTGAAATTCCCATAATCCGCTGAATGTCCGCCACATCCAGAACCAGCGGTAAATCCTCGTAGCTGTTCAATCTCTTTTTATCGTTCATTCTGTTCCTCCCATAAATCAAATAGGTTAAAATGCTTCCTGTTGCCGTTCTCCCCAAAAGCCGTTTTCCTGCCCCATTCCTGCGGTGTTTCCCTGCATTGGTGCGCCGAATGCGTCACTTCTCCTGCCGGTCATATCCCTTTTGGACGGTCATTCACTTGTCAAGGTACTGTGCGGTACGAAATTACCAACCGCAATCATCATAGCGTACTATCCTTGACAAAACAATGATTCTGCGATACCATGAGTGTAACGGATATAACTGAATTATATAATTACCATAAACAAAGGCAGGGGATAGGGATGGAGAATCAGTTTATACGGCATGAGCCATGTTTTGAGAGGATTTTGTTTGTCCTGACGCTGGACAGGAAGAAAATGAAAGAGCGGATTTTGATTGGGGAAGAACAGCAGATCCGCTTCCGTCTGAACGGGAGCCAAAACGCAGAGGTGCTTTGTGATATGACACGCCCACTGGGAACTTTTTTGATAAACTTTGAGCGTGACACGGACAGAGACTGGAACTTATACGGGCTTTCTCCGCTGCGGCAAGCTCTCCACTCCAACCGATGGAAACAGCCGGAGCTGGAGCAGGCGGCAAGCGAATTTCTTTGGGAGAAATATCTTAGCAACGACCCTCTGAAAATGTATGTGGCGTTCCGTATCTGGAACAGCTATCTGCTTGCCAGAGAACCCCGTGACCGTAACGCTGCCTGTGACCGCTTCATGGATAAAATGAGCAGACTGACCGGGGTATTCCAAAACGAAACCATGAGCTTTGACAGGGAGACAGGAAAACCGAAACAATTTCAAGCTGGCAGCCTTTATTTCAAAGGCGCACCGTCAGAAGATACCCGGCTTGACCTCTGGTTCCCGGACAACCGGCGCACAGAAGAATGTGTGTCTGCCTATGCGTCCCTCTACCCGTTGATTACCTATTATCTGAACAGGCTGAATGACTGGGGGCTTTGCTTCCGGCGGTGCAAGGTCTGTGGAAAATATTTTCTGGCAAAGAGCCAGCGGTATGAGCTGTGCAGCGACAAGTGCCGAAAAGCACAGGCGCTTCAAAACAAGCGGGAATTTGACGAGAGGTCAAGAGAAAATAACTATGACCTGCTTTATAAAAATGAATGCCAGAACTGGCGCAACAAAATAAACCGGGTAAAAAATACCGCAGGCTTTCCGGCTGACCGTCTGGAAAAAATACAGGCTTCCTTTTCCGACTTTAAGAAAGAAGCCTTACAGAGAAAAAAGGCTGTAAAAACAGGAACGGCCAGCCCGAAAGAATTTACGGACTGGCTGTATCTGCAAAGTAATGTAATTGTGGAACTGACAGAATACTAAATTTTTTTCTCGTTGTGAGGTTTCTGTGACATTTGCCTGATGGCAGTATCGAAATTGCAGTAATTACTCATGCAAAATGCTTCTTCGTTTTATACACTATACCTATATGGTGGAGCACCAAATGAAAGGAGCAAAAAATATGTCTGAGATTCAAAATGCGATTGAAGTAAAGAACTTAAAAAAAGGTTTTGGTGGCAGAGTTTTGTTTGAGAATTTTAGCCTGAATGTAAAAGCAAATACAATCCATGCGATTATTGGCCCGAACGGTTCTGGAAAGACAACACTGCTACGCTTGATTACAGGGGTATACCAGCCAAATGCAGGGACAATCAACATTGCAGGGAAATATGCAATGCAGCTTGAAAATGACTATCTGTATGAAGAACAGACTGGTCTTGAAAATTTGAAAATTTTTGGGAAATACTTTGGATTTGAAATAAATGATCGTTCAGACGGCTATTGTACGCAATTAGGATTGACCGAGCATTTAGGAAAGCGTGTTAGCACTTATTCTAAAGGAATGAAAAGAAAACTGTCCCTTTTGATTGTGATTATGATGGGACGGGATATTCTGCTCATGGATGAACCAACATCGGGTGTAGACCCCATATCCAGAGTAGAAATCCGTAGTTTGATAGAGGCTCTAAAAGCTGACGGAAAAACGGTTATTATCACTTCACATGACCTTAGCGAGATTGAAAAGTGCGCTGATGATGTATCTATGATTAAAAATGGCAGATTGCTGTTTGATAAGGGTATTCAAGAAATGCAAGGACAATCATTGGAAGAAATCTTTATTAAGGAGGGCAATCGGCATGAGTAATATGGGAAAAGGCGCAGGCTACTATCTTACCAGAAGTAAAAGCCTCCTAATTGATACTGCGATTGTTGCCATTCTGGCGATTTTTATGAGCTTTGCAATGCAGATGGACACCTTGCAGTCTAAGGGAGAAGATTATTTAGTCCTAATGCTCTATGCGGTTATTTTTGGTCTTACCTCCCTGCAATCCGGTGCTATGATTGTAGATTTGACAGCAAAGGATAAGTTAAGCCGGAGAATTGAATTTTTTGCAGCTTCTGGAATTGCAGTAAAAGAGATTATAAAACAGTATTCGATACAGATTTTCCGCTTTTCTGGTATTATCCCGTTCTTTGTTTTTATGAGTTGCTATTACTTTACCGACTGGACAATGAGCTTTGGGCGGATCGTATGCGTTTATCTTAGTATTCTTGTACTTAGTTTTTGTGAGATTGTCGCTTTGAATATCATTGTACTGGATGTGAAACGAGTAAAACTGTTCAAAAATGTTCTGTTCTTTGGTAATTTTGCACTGGTTTATTTGATTGCGATGTCGGCAGAACAGATTACAGAGTTTGTGAATCAACATCATATAGGAATTGACTATTTGATTATTGTGGTTGATGTTGCACTTTGCATGATGTTTGCACTATTAAGTTTCTTTAAGGCTCGGCACATGAGCAACGAAACAGTCATCAGGAGGGATGGCGAATGGGTTTGATAACATTAAACCTTAAAAGGGTATTGAACTGGAATTTTATATTTATGAGTGCGGTAGCAGCTATCTTCGGCATGATCTCTCTGATGAACTTTGGGGATATTTCAGAGAACATTGTATTTGGTGTTGATATAAAGTATTTTATGCTTGATGGATACCTGTGCTTATTTATCTTTTTTGCCGGAGAAATAAGCAAGGATATGTTGCAGCAAGAAAAAATCACAAAGAGAATAGAATGGAAACTTGCTAATGGTATTAAAATCTCAAGTATTGTTAAGGAGAATCTGCTATCACTATGGATTGGAACGCTGATCCTTTTGTTTCCTCTACTTTTGATGATTTCCATTCGTCTGCCAAACCTTATCTTGTTATTAAGCACCTATTTTCTGATCCTTAGCATATTGTATTCGGCATTTATAAATGTTTTGATTCTCTGGATTAGAAATATGAACTGGTTTAAGAGTATTCCTATCTTTGCAACACTGCTTCATATTTTGCTGGTTGTCTTAAAATGTGGGATATTTATGAAAACGAATAATGTGTGGGTGTTGCTACTATTTTCTCCAGTGAGTATAATAGTTTTGACTGCGTGTGGTTTATGTCTGATGACTAAAGAACGGATCGTATCATCATATTACTAACATAATGAATTTTAGCTGAAAGGAGGGGGGCTATGCAGGATAAACGCTTCTATCCGTATCTGTTTCTTCATGCGGGTATTGTGACTTTATGGGTTATATTGGATAGAACACATAAAGGAATTGCGAATGACGGAGCCATCAACTTATTGTCGATTGCCGTCTTGCTTTGTTATTTCAATCTGCTCTATCTTCATGTAATGACATCACGGCGAAAGGCAACAATATCTGAATGTGGCTGGAACCTGCTTTCTGTTTCCTTTATTGCGGCGCTGATGTATGATGGATTTTCCACCTTATACACGGGTGCATTTCTGGTTTTTGCATTGATTATCGGAATAATGCTGGTAAGAACTGACGCAAGCCGGGGAAAAATGGTTCGCTTGCTGTTTGGAATTGCGTCTATCATACTGTCGTTTTTCAATTTCCGAATTCTCCCTGCTATAACCATGTTAGTTGGAATGTTCATGGGAATTTTCCTTGATTATAGATATATAAATTTGAAACAGGTTAATATTCTTCCGATTGCCCAGAGGAAAGCAAGATATGTCCTCGCTCTTATGATTCCCTTGTTTACAGTCGTACTTTATTGCTTTGATTTGTCCACCCTGCAAGTCAATGTGTTTTTTCAGCTTATAATGCTTTTATTTGAGGCCTTTGCTGTCATTCATCTTGGCGACATGGAAGCTCGTTACAACGAGCTGACAAAGTATTATGAATTAACGAACTATATTGCAAGTGAGAGGGAAGATTTTTCAATGCTACTTCACAACGATGTGCTTCAAGATATTGGAGGTGCCAAAAATCTTCTGTCGCTTCGCTCACCAGCTATTGATGAAACAAAAAGGATATTATCTGATTTGGAACTGCGAATAAGAAATATGATGAATTTCTATTCGTCTAATATCTTTTCGGGGTATGCTTCATGGGAACATATTGAATATATGCTTGACGCCATTAAGAAGCTGTACCCAAAGAAAAATATATTTATAGATTTTACCATTGACAGCGAAGCAAGGATTGCTTTGAAAAAAGATAACAGTTTGGAACAGACTATGCAGATAATCAAAGAGCTTGTCAACAATGTTTATAAACACGCTGCCGCTTCTTTTATCCATTTGGAAATCGCGTTAAATGAAGAAAGTAAACTCGTAATTACCTGTCAAAATGACGGCGCGAAATCGAATGACATTGAAAACATTCTTTCTTCTAAAGGTGGTATGCTGTTCTTAACGGTGTTGATAAATGGGAATGGCGGTAACATTCAGTATTTAGAAAAAGATGGTATTTTAACTGCAACGGCAGTTTTGGGGAGAAAAAATGAAGATATTACTATTTGATGACCACAGGATATTTGGAGAGAGTTTAAGCAAACTTCTGGAAGATTGGGATGAAATCTCTATCTGTCGCTATGTAAGTAATGAAACAGAGTTTTGGAATATTCTTTCCGTAGACGAATGGGACATTGTATTACTTGATGTCAACCTAAGAGAGCAGTCAAAAAGTTCTGGCATTGATCTGATAGAAACGATATATAGTAAAAAGCCAAAAATAAAGGTGGTTATGCTATCCTCTTATGATATGCCAGTTTATAGACAGGAGGCACTTAAAAAAGGCGCCGTAAGTTATATTGATAAGTCTGCCTCTGCTGACGAGTTGGTAAAAAAACTCACAGCTATTAGTAAAGGTCACAAGTCCACTACGCCCCCTTTATTAGATCCCCTGACAGATCGTGAAGCGGAAATTATTAAGGCGATTGGAACAGGGAAAACGAAGCATGAAATAGCGCAAGAACTGTATATCAGTGAACGGACACTTTACAACCATATCCAAAGCATCTATGATAAGCTGGGGGCTAAAAATGCTATCGAAGCCTATAACAAGGCTATTGCACTTGGATATATCACACCCTTAATATGAGTTTAGGCAATAAGAGGGACAGATATATCAGAACACAAGTGACAAGTATGCACATTATGTAAGCAGATAGCAAAAACAAGTATCATTGAACGACTTCATCAAAACAATAAAGAAAAGCCGGGAGCAAAATTAAGTCTGCTTCCAGCTTTTTTGTATTTGTTATTGTATGTGGTTGACTAAGGAATATTGTTTAAGCGTGAGTTTGTGATATTGGGTGTGGTATCTTTAACTATGGGAAACTCCCTTTTCCCATTTTGAAACTGTCTGCCGAACAACATTTAACTTTACTGCCATTTCTTCCTGGCTCATTCCTCTTGTTTTTCGGAAATGCTTTATATTCTCATTAATCATAATTTCATATCCCTTCTATTCGATATGTACATGTACATTATAAATTATACGAATATGCTGTTTCCGATACAAGCAATGGAAATTAACATTGGCTATTTTTTCTTTACACTTAAAAGTTAATTTGTGAATACCCGATAATTCTCTTCCTTATCGTAATCCTTGTGGATTCCATCATCCTCATACATCGTATAACTGCTGTTTTTATATCCGATAAGTTGCAGATGTTCGGTATCAATATCTTTCACACACTCTGCTGCTTCTGCAACCGGGATGCATTTACCACTTCGAATGAAGAGCGGTACTTCATTTAGTGCCACATCTACATAATGAATACCTTTTGCGAGAACCTCTTCAGAAATGCTTCCGTCCGGCAGGAACTTGATAAATTTCATTTCTTCCGGCAGATAAACATAACGGCCTCTTGCGTTCTGCTCGTAGACCGGAGCGATCATGATCTCGTTTCCAAGCATCAGCTGATCCTCTATCCTGATTGCTCTCTTGTCATCCGGATAAACAAACCCAAGTGGTTTGAAATACATGTCATCATTCAGCACAGCTTTCATGTACTCACTGTACAGATACGGCACAAGACGATATCTTGTATTAATGATAGCGCGGAAATCCTCGATTTTTTCAAATTGATAACATTCCTGCTCTCTTGTTCCCGTTGCTGAATGATTACGCATCAGTGGTGTGAATACACCAAGTGCAAGAAAGCGAAGCAACAGTTCTCTTGTCGTATCACTGCCAAATCCTCCAAGGTCAGCACCTGTATACAGGAAACCGCACATATTCAGAGACGGCAGCATCTTCAGGTTAAGAAGGATATGCGACCACCAGGATTTATTATCACCTGTCCAGATTCCGCCATAACGGTGCATTCCGATATAAGAAGATCTAGAAAACATCAGAAAACGTTTTTCCGGGTCAATGCGTTCAAAAGCTTCTCCTGCTGCTCTTGTCATATTGTAGCCAAAAAGATTATGTACTTTGTCATGACGGATCTTTTTGCCATCGACATTGTGATAAAATCTTTTGTAATCTTCCGGATTATTTGCAATACTGAGCATCTTGTCCTGCATTTCCCAGGGATGGGTCTTGCCTTCGGTATCCTTTGCAAACGCTCCGGCAAGTTCTCTTGCCTCTGCAAGGCCTTCGGAAGAATAAAAGATTGCAGGCTCATTCATATCATTCCAGAAACCTTCTATTCCCTGTTCGATCAGAAAACGATACTTGTCCCCGAACCATTTTCTGGCTTCCGGATTCAGCATATCCGGGAAATGGGTATCTCCCGGCCATACAGCTGCAACAAAATCACTTCCGTCTTCTCTCTTACAGAAATAGTTGTTTTTGACACCTTCCTCGTAAATCTCATATCCCGGCTCAACCTTCACACCGGCATCAATGATCGGAATCAGGCGAATATCCTGGTCATCCATTTCCTGCACAAATTCTGGAAAATCCGGGAAATTTTCTTCATTCACTGTGAAATCTTTGAATGACTGCATGTAATCAATATCCATGTAAATCATGTCGATTGGGATATGATTCTCCCGATATCCTTTTGCAACAGTACGGAAATCTTCTTTCGTCGTATACCCCCAGCGGCTCTGTCCGAAACCAAAAGCAAACTTCGGCGGGATATAGCTGCGTCCGATTACGTGGCGGAACTGTTTTACGATATCATAAGCATTCTCACCTTCAAGCACATAGATATCCAGATCGGCATTTTCGCAGGATACCCTGAGTGTATCCTCTCTGTCATATCCGATATCAAAGGTCAGTTTCGACGGATAGTCAAAAAACAATCCAAACGTAGTCTTTCCACTCACAATAATAAAGTTGTGGGCTCCGTATAAAGAACGCTTGTCCTCTGTGTGTACCGGATCATCTGTGCAATTACTGATATAACAATACCCTCTCTTGTTGATTCCACGATTGGCTTCACCCAGACCATAGACAATGTCATCTTCATCCATGATATAAGTAAAAACAAATCCTTCCTCCTGGCTGACCTCTCCATATGGGAGAACGCCCTCAGTTGTTTCAATTTTTTCAGTCAGTGCCTCCGTATTAAACGGAGTTCCATATCTATATTTTCTAATCATTTCTCTGCCACCTGATGTTTATAATATAATACGAATGCTTCATATGGGTTCAGAATAATTTTTCCGTCGAATTCTTTTCTTCCAAGGTTTGTGATCAGACACTCTGCGCCTTTGAATTCTTCCGGCACTTCTACTTCTGCATTCTTGTCACTGAAGTTGCAGACAGTCAGAAGCTTTTCCTGATCCCCTTTTCTTGTGTAAGCAAAAATCTGTTCGTCTTCACGATAAAGTGGTTCAAATTCGCCATAAACAATAATTTCTTTCTCCTTGCGCAAGCTGATCAGTTTCTGATAGTAATGGAAAATAGAATCCGGATCTTCAAGCTGCTGTGCTGCATTAATCTTTTTGTAGTTTTGGTTTACTTTAATCCACGGCTCACCATCTGTGAATCCAGCCTGTTTGCTGTCATCCCACTGCATCGGCGTTCTCGCATTGTCACGGCTTCTCAGCATCAGACATTTCATCATGTGTTCCGGAGTCATAAGACCTGATTCAGTAAATTCTTCAAAATAATTGATACTTTCAATATCACGGTAATCTTCCAATTTGTCAAAATAAGCATTTGTCATACCAAGCTCTTCCCCCTGGTATACATATGGCGTTCCCTGCATCATGTGAATACAGGTAGCCAGCATTTTTGCAGATGTTTCTCTGTATACCGGATTGTCATTTCCAAAACGGCTGACGCTTCTCGGTTGATCATGATTACCTAAAAACAAACTGTTCCATGCTTTACCCTGGAGTTTCTCCTGCCATTTGATCATGATGTTTTTAAACTCTTTAAAATCATATTTTTGAGTTGTCCACTTTCCATAATCTCCGCATCCACTCTCCACATGCTCAAATTGGAATACCATGTTCAGTTCATTTCTGTCTTCACCCGCATATTTCTGTGCTTCTTCAATTGTAACTCCAGCTGTTTCACCAACTGTCATGATATCATATTTTGAAAGGACTTCATGATTCATTTCCTGAAGAAATTCATGGACTCTTGGACCATGTACGCTATATGGTCCAAAATCGCCATAAAGTCCGTTATTCATTTCTCCATCCGGAAATCTCTGATCTTTGGAAATCATACTGATAACATCCATACGGAAACCATCAATTCCTTTTTCACACCAGAATTTCATCATATCGTAAACTTCCTGGCGTACTTTTTCATTTTCCCAATTGAGATCCGGCTGTTTTTTTGAAAACAGATGCAGGTAATACATCTGTGTCTGCGGATCATATTCCCATGCAGAACCGCCGAATGCTCCGCCCCAGTTATTAGGTTCTTTTCCGTTTACCGGGTCTTTCCAGATATAATAATCACGATATGGATTATCTTTTGACTTGCGGCTTTCAATAAACCAGTTATGTTCATCCGATGTATGATTGACTACAAGATCCATCAGAATTCTGATGGATCTTTTGTGTGCTTCACACAACAATTCCTCATAATCCTCCATAGTTCCATATTCTTCATAAATTCTACGGTAATCGGAAATATCATAACCATTATCGTCCTGAGGTGATTCCAGCATCGGAGAAATCCATAACACATTTACCCCAAGTTCTTTAAGGTAATCGAGTTTCTGTATGATTCCTCTGATATCTCCCACACCATCACCGTTACTGTCTTTAAAACTCTTAGGATATATCTGATATACTACACTTTCTTTCCACCATTTTTTCTCCATGCCAAGTCTCCTCATTTCTAATTATTTGACCGCTCCTGCAACCACACCATTCATTATACTCACCTCAGCCTTGCAATATCAAGAGGTTTCTCGCGAAACTACAAAAGGTAACAAAGTTTATTTCCTGCTTTTATACAGTTTATACAAAGAAAAACAGGTCATTGCACCTGCTCGCCTATATATGCAAAAAAAGGATCCTGTCATTCTTTGACAGAATCCTGGTATGCTCCCCGTCAAGAGGACAATAAAAAATAATAAATTTTTGTATCGTCAGCCATGCTATGGCTGGCGATATTTTATGCTGCTTTTGTATATTGCTCATGATATTTCATTGGTGTCATTACATGCAGTTTCCTTTGAAGTCGTTGGTTGTTGTAGTAATCTATGTAATTAGCTATCGCAGTAATCAAAGAGCTTCTGCCATTAAAACGCTGTTTATAATACATTTCTCGTTTTAGAATTCCCCAAAACCCTTCCATTGGTCCATTGTCAATACAGTGGGCAACTCTAGACATACTCTGCTTCATATGATGTTTTTTTAATCTAGTATAAAACTGTGCGCTTGTATATTGAAAGCCTCGATCAGAATGAACTAATGGGTGTGCATCTGGCTCCTGACGGACAGCCTCATCAAACGTGTCCATAACTAATGGATTATCATTATGATCGCTGATTTTAAAGGAAACAATCCTTCTATCATATAAATCTAAAATAGCACTCAGATAAACTTTATGAACTTCTATTCCGTTGTAGTATTTAAATTCAGAAACATCTGTAAGCCACTTTTCATTCGGTTTTTCGGCGTGAAATTCACGGTGTAAATAGTTTTTTGCTATGTGATCAGGATTTCTGTCTCCTCTGGTACAACTCTTAGGTTTCCATTTAATATTTGATTTTATATCGTATTTCCTACAAATACGAAGTACTCGTTTATCATTCACATGAATTCCTTTATGTCCATCTAATTCATCACGAATCCTTCGGTATCCCATATCTGGATGCTGGTTATGAATCCTTTGGATTTCAGTGGATAGTCTTTCGTTTCGAAGTTCATTATTACTTTTCGGATATTTTACCCAGCGGTAATACGCAGAACGTGTAACATTAAGATATTTACAAAGTCTATCTATGGGATAATGCTTAGTAGACGATAGTTTTTGGATGGCTTCATATTCGGCTAACCGATGGATTAAAGATAGCGACCCCTCCTTTCCAGTTCTCTGACTTTTTTTAACAGATCATTCTCCATTTGTAAGTCTAGATTTCTTCTTTCCAGTTCAGCTATCTTGTCACGTAGCTCTTCTTCAGGTGTTCTGCTTGGAAGAGAAGCTATACGACGTCCACGTCTGTCTTCCAGACCCGCTTGACCCATCTTTTCGTATCGTATTACCCAATTGCGTACTTGTTGATAGGAACAATCATATTTGAGTGCCATTGCACCATAATTCTTATCATTTGCAAGACAATCTGTTACTATTTTTAATCTCTCATCAAGTGTAGTGTTCTTTGCTTTTTTCATGTAAGCACCTCCAGTGGATGTTTTTAATATTCCACCAGAATTATACACCTTAATCCAATCGGAAAGCTGTTTGTGTGAACGAATTCCGTATTTTGTGCAAATATCCTGAAGAGATCCTTCTCCGTTAAGATAATCATTTATAGCAGATATTTTTAAATCTTTTGAATAAGATTTGTTTTTCGGTTGATTGAGTAATCCAGTTGGTCCATCATACTGATAAATAGAAATCCAATTTCGAATACTATGATGATCAACTCCCAATTCTTTTCCTGCTTGCCGTATGCTAATTTCTCCTGCAAGGTAGCGTTCGACTATTTTTACTTTTTCTACTGGTTCTATCTTACTCTTTCTGAACATGAAAATACCCCCATATAGGACTTTTATATTTCATTGTCCTATATGAGGGTAGCATATCATCCCTCTTTACCAGATAGACTGGGTTTTTTATATTTAATTCGTTCAGCGTCTCTCCCTGAATCAATTTCATCAGACGTTCCAACGCCACATGTGCTTTTTGTGGAATATCCTGATGAACTGTTGTCAGTTTCGGTCGAATCATGCTCGCGTAAACACTGTCATCATATCCTGTAACAGAAATCTGCTCCGGAACCATGATTCCTTCGTCAAAAAAGAAATTTATTGCTTCTATCGCATTATAATCTGAAGAAAAGGCCAGCGCTTTTGCTTCAAGAAAGCGTGGAAGAAGTTCTCTATATTTCCTGAGACGAAGATTTCTTTTACCCGGGATAACTATATATCTGGAACGACTGCAGAATCCCCCTTGTTTTTCCATCGCCTGTTTGAATCCCATCCACCGATAGTAATCGCTGTCCTGCTCTGTTTCTGCAACAAACAATGCTTTCTTATATCCACAGGAATACAGGTATTCTCCGATCTGATACCCGCCTGAATAATCATCTATGCCAACATTCTGGAATGTATAAGCACCCTTCGGATAAGCATCGATCAGAATCATTTTCTTATTTAATCTGTGTGAAAGGTTATGATACTGCTCTTCATTGTATCCAAGGATAATCAATCCCTCTACATTCCATTTTGAAGCAATATCCACTACATTCTGAATACTTTCACCACCGATAAGCATAACATAATATCCGTTTTCTTCCATTTCCATCTGAATCGTTCCGATCAGTTCTCCCACGAATGGATCCTGAAGTGACTGCATACCATGAGCGTAAGTAAATCCGAGTACTACACCTATGATTCTGGAACCACGTCCGGAAAGCATCATGGACCCCATATTCGGAACATAGTTCTGTTCTTTAAGAATAGCCGTGATTTTATCGATCGTTTTCTGGGAAACTCTTTTCGTATTGCCATTTATAACATTGGATACCGTGGTGCGGCTAACGCCTGCCATATCTGCAATATCCTGAAGCCGAATCATAAAACCTTCCTCCTGTATTCTTATTTCCTTACAATACTTTTTCCTGCTTATTTGTACTCAGATACTTTCGTTTCTACAAAAGTCATTTTCGCTTATATCAAATTTATAATATCATAGGCAGTTATGTTTGTCACATAAAGGTTTGCAATTTCAAACTGCAAGACCGCTGTAATTGCGACTGATAAAATTAACCATTGTCTCCATGAATATATTAGAGATATAATATAAATACTGGTATCTGATTTTTCTGAATACTAAGTATCTAAAAATGGGGAATGATAAATGAACAAACAAGAGAAACAGATTTTCACATCAGACAATTTGAAAGAAACAGCCATCATGACGATAGCAGTGGGCATTATCGCCGCGGCCGTATATTTCTTTTTGATTCCGAGTATGACCTCGATCAGCAGTATATCCGCACTGGCAATTGTTATGTCGCATTATATACCGTTGCATGTATCAACGATCACAATGATATTGAACGTTGTCCTACTGCTGATAGGCTTTGTGACATGCGGAAAGGAATTCGGAGCAAAGACGGTTTACACCAGCATCCTGCTGCCGGTGTATCTTGCAGTATTTGAACACATATTTCCGGATTTTACCTCGCTGACAAACAGCAGTGAACTGGATGTAATATGCTATATCCTGGTCGTAAGTATCGGCCTCAGTATTTTATTTAACATGAATGCATCTTCTGGCGGACTGGATATCGTAGCGAAGATCATGAATAAATATCTGCACATAGAATTGGGAAAAGCAATGTCCATCTCGGGCATGTGTGTGGCACTTTCTTCCGCTCTGATCTATGACAAAAAAGCTGTAGTTTTAAGTGTGCTTGGAACTTATTTTAATGGTATTGTGCTGGATCATTTTATCTTTGGCCAGAATCTGAAAAGACGTGTATGTATTATTACAAAATACGAAGAAGAAGTCCGTCAGTTTATTTTACATGAACTGCATAGCGGAGCAACATTCTACGAGGCGACAGGCGCATACAATATGCAGAAACACAGAGAAATTATTACAATTGTGGACAAGAGTGAATATCAGAAACTGATGAATTATATTATCAAGAAGGATCCGGAAGCATTCGTGACAGTGTATACAGTATCTGATATGAGATACCGTCCAAAGGTAAGATCCTTTTAGGCGGGAAGAAGCTCTACAAAACACTTTACGCAGCTGCTTGAATATCTGAACAGAAAAGAGTCGCAGCCTGTTCCATCAGGGAATAACTGTGACTCTTTTTATTTTGTCTTCCATTTTTGTGGCATTACTTCACAATATCCAGCTGCCCGACAATTCCGATATATCCATCTGTTTTTATTGATGACCATAATGTGTGCAGTTTCAGATCACACATCTGCCTTTCACCTCTTACTTTTAACATTACTTTCATTGAAACTTCTTTGTTTTTACTTGATACTGAATCCAGCGAATCTTTTACGCGCTGAATATCCTCTTCGCTTATATCATATGCTCCATATAAATCAAATTCCAGATTATCTCTCTGATATTCTTTCTGCGATTCTCCGTCTGTTAAAACCAGCTTTCCTGAAATCGCATTATACTCTATTGAAATCTTACCGCTATTTTCCTTAAAGAACTTTATCTTTTCCTGCATAATCTCAATAACACGCTGGGAATAATCCTTGCGTGGCAATGCATTTTGCCTCAGTATTTCTTCTGAGATCTTCTGCGCTTCATAATACTCTCTGTTGTCATCCTTTTCTTTCTTAAATGTTCTGGACAACTGAGGACTGATCTCTTTCAGGCATTCCAGAAGAAGCGGATTAAACTGTCCGCACTGACCTTCCTGGATCATCTGGATTGCCGTATCATGATCATATGCATTCTTATAGCACCGTACACTTGTAAGCGCATCATACACATCAGCAATTGACACGATCTGCGCAGAGATTGGTATTTCTTCCCCTTTTAGTCCATCCGGATATCCTCTTCCGTCCCATCGTTCATGGTGCCACCGGCAGATTTCCCATGCAGTGCGTACCAGTGGCTTGTCCTGTGGAAAATCCATATTCCGGATCATAGACGCTCCAATCTCACTGTGGCTTTTCATGATCTTGAATTCTTCATCTGTCAGTCTGCCTGGTTTATTGAGGATTTCTTCCGGAATGCTGACCTTTCCAATGTCATGAAGGGAAGATGCTGTTATAATCAGAGCAATATCCGCTTCTGTCAGATGATACGCATCTGTTTTCCTGATCAATTCTCTCAACAGCATCTCCGTTGCGATACGGATGTGTAATATATGTTCGCTGCTTTCACTGTTATGAGAACCTAATACATTGCTCAGGATTCCAATCATAATCGTGTTGTTTTCTTCTTTCTCATAGACCTGATCTACAACCACATTGATCAGTCGTTTCTGGTTTGCATAAAGTCCCAATGTATTCTGGACTCTTTTCTTTACGATAACTGCATCAAACGGTCGGCTGATATAGTCTGTGATCCCCAGATCATACGCTTTTCGCATAATTTCGACTGATTCTTCTGATGAAATCATGACAACCGGGACTTCATCAATCCACTGGAACTCCCTCATATGTTCCAACACCTGGAATCCATTCATCTGCGGCATATTGATATCCAGAAGCATCAGGTCGATCTCTGGATGCACTTCCAGAATCTGAATTGCCTGAGTTCCATTTTCAGCTTCCAGATAATCATAACTGCTGCCAAGAATCTCCTTTAATATATCTCTGTTAAGTTCTGAATCATCTACAATAAGTAGTTTTTGTTTCTCACTCATCCTTTATCCTCACGATTTTTATTTTTCCTGCTAATTCAGCAATAATCTTCACTAATAGTTTCATATCGATCGGTTTTGAGACATGCTCATTCATTCCCGCTTCTTTTGACTTTATCCGGTCCTCAACAAAGGCGTTCGCAGTCATTGCGATGATCGGAATTTTCTTTGCATCACTTCTGTCCATTGAACGGATTATCTTTGTTGCCTCATATCCGTTCATAACCGGCATCATGACATCCATGAGGATTGCGTCGAATTCACTGGAAGCACTTTTCTCAAAAGCTTCCACTGCCTCCTGACCGTTCCATGCCTTTACCACAGAAGCTCCTTCGCTTTGAATGACGAATTCTGCAATCTCCATGTTCAGTTCATTGTCTTCTACGAGCAGAATGTTTAATCCTCTGATGGAAGCCGTTACTTCCTCCTGCTTCTCTTCGTCTCTTGCTACATCTTCATTTATTTTAAATGGAATTGTGATCACAAAAGTAGTACCTACGCCCTGCTCACTTATAAAGGTGATTGTTCCACCCATTTTTTCCACAAGACTCTTTGTGATCGGCATTCCCAGGCCGGTACCGCCAAACTTGGATGCTCCGCCTTTCTGCTCCTGCGCAAATGGCTCAAACAGATGTTTTTGGAATTCCTCACTCATACCAATTCCCGTATCCTGGCACTTAAACTCCAAAGTTACAATTTTGTCCTGTTCAGAAGAAATCTCCCTGCTGCTCAAATAAATCTTTCCATAATCTTTATTGTACTTTACGGCATTACTCAGGATATTCATCAGAAGACGCTTTAGATGGATTGGGCTGCCTATAAGATCTTTATGAATGATCTCTGGTGTTTTATATTCCACCTTGATTTCTCTTTCATCAGCCATCTTTCCGACTACATCTATCACTTCATTTATTATTTGATAGATATTAAACGGTTTCTCTTCCAGATAAATTTCTCCTGACTCCAGTTTGCTCATATCAAGAACTTCATTAACCAGTTCCTGGAGAATATTGGAAGCCTCACGGATTTTCCCTCTGCATTCAGTCTGTCTCGACAGATCATCACGATAATAATCGCCCACATCAAGCATTCCGCAAATTCCATTGATCGGTGTCCGGATATCATGGCTCATCCTTTGCAGGAATTCTGTCTTCGCCCGGTTCGCCGCATCAGCCTTTTCCGCTGCTTCCAGAAGGCTCTTTTGATACTTCTGTTCTTTTTCCCTTTCTATTTTGAGAATATTTTTCTGTAATTTTCTGTAAATCATCCAGATTAGTGCTACAACAATCAGATAAATGAACAGGCACATGATCACATTTTGCAGAAGTGTCTGAAATATGATCGAATCCGGAACGTAAGCATAGATATAATGGTCTCTCTGCTTCAGCATAACACCGTGACACCGGACTCCATTGATCGTTAAGCCCATCATATGCTTACTGTCCGCATGATCTTTTAACTTCTGGATTGCTTCATAGTCTGTTGTGCTTTGTCCGATCAGCCCGGTATTGTTTGAAGCAATGATCACGCCTTCATCTGCTACGATAATTGTCCCATCCCGGTCCTTCCGATAGCCATTCAACAAACTTTGTATCGTAAGTGTATAATTCATTGCATACTCTGCGGAAGTATAATAGTAAGTCACTACAACTCCCGGTGCATCCTTTCTTGTGCAGGCAGCCATATCAATATAAGCCCCGTCATTATGATTGATTCTCTTGGCATACACTTTTTCATCGTAAATTGCTGTATCCAGTACGATTTCTTTCTCTGCACATTCTTTTATTTCCGGCAATAAACTTTCGTTCGTACTGTATTCACATACTATAGTTCCATCTATATCCAGAATTGCTATTCCCGTCAGCCATAACTGCTCTGCACTTTCTTTCAACAACTGATTATCCAATGTTTTTTCATTTTCTATTTCTGCGGCTATATTTTTGCTAACCTGCCGGGTTCCCTCAATGGCACGAAGCAGACTTTTGGATTCTGATGATTCATTATAATGTGTATATGTAGAACATTGTACTTTTACATAATTTACCGTGTCTAAAAGATCAGCCTCTTTCTTTTCTTTGTCTGCATTGCTGAAAAAACATACAGACAGCACGACAAGACATATCCCAACAGCTATACTGATGATCCAGAATTTCTTTTCTGTTGGGACAGATTTTTTATTCTTCTTCAAGCTGGTCCACCTCCAGATATTTTTCTGGGTCATCAAGATATTTTCCTATGATTTTTTCAGAAGTTCCGTCCTCTCTCATTTCATCCAGAGTCTGCTCCAGTTTCTCCGGCAGATCCCGAGTTTCATTTTTTGAGAAAGCGACTCCGATTCCAACTGTCATAAGTGGTTCATCCAGAATTCGGAATTTCGCATCATAATCTTTCATATACTGTATAACCGATTCCTCATGTGCACCTATTGCATCTGCATATCCCTTTCCAAGGAATGTATAGATCAGTTCCCTGTGTTCCAGGCTGATCAGATTACCAAGCTTTGGAATCCTGCTGTCTGTTCTTTTCAGAAAAATTCCTTCCGGTTTTGTTGTAGATTGTACGGCAAGTGTCTTTCCTTCCAGATCACTCAGGGTATAGATATCACTGTTCTCATTGACTGCAACCACCTGGTTACTGACCATATACGGACCGGCCCATTTATAATCATCCAATCGTCCTTTCATGGAGAAGCAGCCCATAATACAATCAATATCACCGTTCTCTACCAGCTCTTGCTTCTTCTCCCAGTCAATATTGACAATTTCCACGTCATAACCCATTCGTCCGAACGCTTCCGTTGCCAGTTCAACATCGATTCCTGTTGGTACACCATCTTCATTCAGATAATTATATGGGGGATAACTGTCGCTTCCAAGCTTTATAACCGAGCGTTCCGCTGTGTCAGATACTTGATCTGTTTTTCCACATCCAGAAAGCCCTGTTATCAGACATGTCAGCATAAGACATGCACTTATCACTTTCTTTATTGTCATATACTTTTTTCCTTTTGAAATCAAAAATGTGGTAACTGTTCAGAGCCAACCTCCAAAATGCTACGCATTTTACACCTGTTTTATGAAATTTTGCTTGGCTCTGAACAGTTGCAAAATATGATTCTATTATATCTTGATATTATTCTGTACACAAGAAAAACCTGTTACTGTTCACACGATGTGCGACCAACAACGCATATTGCGCAACCATATTGACATTCCTTTCACAGGGTGTCATAATACTTGCGGAGATAGTATTTGGAATACTACAAAACTATACTCTGACTGAATCACAACAATTTCATATTGAACAGTTACCCCGCCGGAAATGGCGGAAAGCGAGCTTATATTTATTTAAGACATAAAATAAGACTCAGGGAATACGAAGAATAGCAAAAGCATTTGCAGGGACCAGTATGCCTTGACGAATGCTTTTTTTGTAAGGAGACCAATAAGAAATGACAGTTGAGATGTTAAAAGGAAAGATTCATCGTGCTACAGTAGTACAGGCCGAACTTGACTATGTTGGAAGTATTACTGTTGATGAAGACCTGCTGGAAGCAGCAGGAATTATGGAATATGAGAAAGTTCAGATCGTGGACGTAAATAACGGAAGCCGATTTGAAACTTATACGATCTGCGGCAAGCGCGGAAGCGGAATGATCTGCTTAAATGGTGCTGCGGCAAGATGCGTAAGTACTGGTGACAAGATTATTATCATGTGTTATGCACATTATGATTCTGAAGAAGCCAAAGAACATAAACCACAGGTTGTTTTTGTAGATGATGAGAATAAGATCAGCCGTGTTACAAACTATGAGAAACACGGATTACTGAAAGATATGGCATAACTGCAAAAGTGATTGTAACCTATAAATGAAAATGAAATTTGTTGAATTCAGAACAAGAGGCTATCTCCTAATTTAGTTTTAAAAGGAGAACACCATGCAGGTAACAAAAACAGTAAAGGAAACAAGAGATTTAATTAAAAACTGGAAAAGAGAAGGAAAAACAATCGGTCTTGTACCGACAATGGGA
Source organism: Mediterraneibacter faecis (assembly GCF_055383675.1). Classification (NCBI taxonomy): domain Bacteria; kingdom Bacillati; phylum Bacillota; class Clostridia; order Lachnospirales; family Lachnospiraceae; genus Mediterraneibacter; species Mediterraneibacter faecis. Next base: position 26,182 of record NZ_AP043803.1, read on the forward strand.
TTCCTGCACGAAGGACACGCAAGTCTGATCAAGAGATGTCGCGAAGAAAATGACATCGTTGTTGTATCTGATTTTGTAAACCCGACACAGTTTGGACCGACAGAAGATCTGGAAGCATATCCGAGAGATTTCAAACGTGACAGCGAACTCTGCGAGAGCCTTGGAGCTGATGTCATCTTTCATCCGGAACCGGAGTATATGTACCATGATCCACATGCCTTTGTAAGTATTGATACTTTATCAGATACACTGTGCGGTAAGACAAGACCAATCCATTTTAAAGGTGTATGCACCGTTGTTTCTAAGTTATTTAACATTGTAACACCGGACAGGGCATATTTCGGTCAGAAAGATGCACAACAGCTGGCAATCATCCGCAAAATGGTACAGGATCTGAATTTTGATATCCAGATCGTAGGATGCCCTATCATCCGTGAGGAAGACGGACTTGCGAAATCATCCAGAAATACATATTTAAGTGAAGAAGAAAGAAAAGCCGCACTTTGTCTTTCAAGAGCTGTAAAAGCCGGTCAGAATATGATCTGTAAGGGAAGCAAAGCTGAAGAAGTATTAACAAAGATGCGCGAGATTATCGAAGCTGAACCTCTGGCAAAGATTGATTATGTATCTATGGTAGATGCACTGGATATGCAACCGGTAGAAATCGTAGAAAAAGACGTTCTGGTCGCCATGGCAGTTTACATCGGAAAAACCAGACTGATCGACAACTTTAGCTACGAGGTATAACATATGGAAAATGTGATGAAAAAAGTAGGAAAAGCCAGTTCTTTTCTTACAAAATATATTGGAATTATTATCATCTGCTTCTCTATGATCGCATTTTTCTGGCGCGATGGATTCGCGTGGACAACCAATTATACATCCATCTTTTTAGGTGTTGCCATGTTTGGCATGGGGCTTACAATCAAGATGAACGATTTTAAGAGAGTTTTTTCAAGACCAAAAGAGATCGTGATCGGATTTGTTGCACAATATACGATCATGCCTGTTGTGGCATGGGGATTATGCCAGCTGATGCATCTTCCGACAGATCTTGCACTCGGCGTTATTCTGGTCGGATGTTGTCCTGGGGGAACAGCAAGTAATGTGATCACATATATTGCCGGAGGTGATGTGGCACTCTCTGTTGGAATGACGATCACTTCCACGCTTGCGGCCCCACTGATGACACCGTTATTAGTGTATCTGCTTGCCGGTGCCTGGGTAGAAGTATCTTTCCTTGCAATGGTAATTTCTGTTGTAAAGGTTGTACTGATTCCGGTCCTTCTTGGTATTTTGATCAACTGGATCTTTGGAAAGCAGATTCAGAAAATATCAGAAGTACTTCCACTGATTTCTGTTGTATCCATCGTAATGATCATCAGTGGAATCGTATCTGTCAATGCAGAAAAAATCTTAAGCTGTGGTCTGATCGTACTTGGAGTTGTGGCACTTCACAATCTCTGCGGAATGGGCATCGGGCTTGGCGCAGCAAAACTTTTACATATCGAATATGATAAAGCTACTGCGATTGCAATTGAAGTCGGAATGCAGAACAGCGGCCTTGCGATTTCTCTTGCAACAGCTAATTTTGCAGCCAATCCGCTGGCAACGCTTCCGGGAGCGATCTTCAGTGTATGGCATAATATATCAGGCTCTTTATTCGCCGGGATCCGCCGTGGCGGAACTGGTACGAAAGAAGCTTGCCTGGAAGTAACTGAATAGATAAAAGAAAAGCAAACGAGGATAGGAAACTACTTTCTCCATCCCCGTTTGCTTTTCTTTATTTTCCATAAGCATACAGCTTAAAGTCATCCGTTTTGCCTGCAAGCCCCTTCATTCGTATCGCCACAGTCGTACTCGGATGTACATTTTCTACCGTTATCGTATTCAGCCATCCTGCGACATTGCCCTTACCTCCGTCTTCCGTAAATTCTTCCTGCGTTAATATATTTCGCATTGCCTTGTCCAAATCTACTTTTCGGTAAGGCATTTCCGGAAGATATACGAACCGATCCTGCAGTCTGAGGAGTTCAAGATATCCGGTTGGACAGTATAATGCATTTCCACTGCTTCCTGCATACATACCGATTGCCATATTGTTATATCCCGGTTTATCTGACACATCCATTGAAAATGCAGTCTCACCGGTCTCAAAATCGATCATGATAAACTGCCACATGCCACTGTCCAGGTCCTGAACATAACCGTAAATGTATCCTGTTGCGGTTGAAAGCTTCATCATCGATGTATCCCGGATATCATCTCTGCACCAGATACTCTTCATTTCATATCCGTCCTCTGTCTTGATCGTATCAACACGCTCAACTCCCGGCATGACCATTTTATTTCCTTTCTGCAGCCAGTTTACATCATAGATATTTTCATATGTCTGTACAGATGAATCGTTATCTGCGTCCGCAAGCTTCGCACTTCCTGCTCCAAACCAGTTACATACGATTGTGCTGACTGTACCTTCACTGTTATCATATACGATTGCTGAATTTTCTACGGATACCTGCATTTCTTCCGGCAGCTCATCAATAACAGGTGTGCTTGCAACCTTTTCACCGGTCTTCATATCTAATGCCAGCAGATTCACCGGATTCTGATTATCTGTAAACATGACCAGATTACTGGTTAGTGACGGTGAACATCCGCTTCCCCACGCCAGACCTCCTCCGGTCGTTTCATCACCTTCTTTGCTGTCTTTTGCCCCTGCACTTTCATACGGAGTACACCATTCTACCTGTACACCGTTATCTGCTTTCAGCAGATAGCAGTTCTGATTTGTTAAGATGACCGCACCCTCTTTCGAAGAAGCTATTCCATTTTCTGCCCCTTCTCCAGGAGTTAATTCATATACAAATGTAGCCGCTGTCAGATCAACCTCTTCTCCATTCAGAATTGCGTTGATCGCATCTCTGGAAATGTATCCCATCGCACCTTGCTGCTGACGTTCCGGATAGATTCTGAATCCGCCGGTTGCAAACCAGAGATTCCCCTCATAGTCAAACACTACGGATAATAAATTCTGATCCAATGTCTTTCCGGTAATCGCCTCTGCCGCTGCTTTAATATCAATATCCAGCACTTTTTCAAATTCCGGCAGCACATTTCCTTCCTCGTCTGTTGCTTTCAACATAAGTACATGATTGTTGCTTGTCGGACACACCAGACGATTATTTTCATCAACAAAGGAATAGGAACTTTGTATCACATACCCTCCACCGTCATGCTGTTTTGGCGAGAAATATCCGATCGTCTGTGTTTCTTCTGCATTGATATCACGAATTGCAAGTCCTCCCAGCAACGGAACAACTGAATGTCCATAATTGTCAAAAAATACCGCCGGAGACGCATTCGGATTCACCTTTTCATAAGAAACATTAATTTCTGGGTAAATACCAACAGGCAGTACCTCATCTGTTGAATCTGAATTATAACAATCATGGTGGATATTCGCATCATTTTTTGCCATATAAGGATTCTCATCGATTGCCTTTTGGGTAAGCGGTTTTATCGTTACTCCTGAGCTTACACTTTCTGTTTTTGTCTGTTCCTGTTTCACCTCATCTGTCTTTGGTTCATTCGATGAACAACCTGATGTCATTGCGACTGCTGATATAATAAATGCTAAAAGAATTGTTCGTTTTTTCATATTATTCGGCCTCCTTTTCTCGTAATCTGTAACTGTTCAGAGCCAAGCAGAATTTCATAAAACAAGTGTAAAATGCTTGCATTTTTAAGACTGTTTTTGAAATTTTATTTGGCGGATACGCCACACCGACGAAATGCGTAGCATTTTGAAGGTTGGCTCTGAACAGTTATGTTTTTATTATAAAAAAACATCTCTTATTTTCAATTCTTTTGGCACGAATCATGCTAAAATGGCACGAATTGTAAAAGACACCATCTCCTGACCGAACTACTTTTCAGCCAGAGATGGTGCCTTCGTTATCCACATTCTTCTGTTAAATGAAATCTTTTTTCCACATTTATTCCATGTTTTTCACATTCCGGATGTGGATTTCCCATTACTTTTCACACTGCGTGTGTCCAGCAACAATTTCTCTTCATTTTTAAAAATTAATATATCCCTGCAGCCAGATCGTACCTTTGAACCGTCTTCCGATCTCCGGCTCTCCCATCACGGAATCTGCCGGAACGCAGACATCAAATGTCAGTTCATTTACATTCAGACGCATCTGATACAGTCTCACACCTGTCATTCTGTTGATCCGCTCTCTCACTGCCAGGATTTCTCCCATGATCGAATACATATCACATTCTGCTCCAAACGGCATGAAATATGTGTCCACAATGGAAAATACATCTTCATTCGCCAATCTCTTTGACACCTTGGAATAGAGATCCATATCGTCAAATGTCAGCGTCTCGATTGCTGCCTGGTCGCCCTTGCGGGCTGCGTTCATCAATTCTCTTCTTGTATCTGACGCACGCTTTTCATTTAAAATCTGCTGCTCATTTTTATTAACCGGAAGCAGGATCATTCCACCTTGTGCCAATCCTGAAAATGTCACTGAGGTCTGCACATCTTTTGCAAGACCAGCCTGTTTCTCCCGCATATATTCCACACCATTCTGCAGTGTGAAGATCAGACTGATTCCGATCTTAGAATCTTCACAAAGACCAACATACTGTTCTTTCTCAATCTTTCTCTGCACATCGATTTCTGCATACGTTGTAACTCCGCTTCCTTCAAAATACGGGAAATAATATGCAGCTTCAAAATGTTCCTCATCATCAAGTTCTCCGCAGAGTGTGATTCCTACATCCTGACCGAACTCTTTCTGGAATTCACAGAAATCTTCGCCCGGTCTGTAGGATACAATTGTCTGATGTGTGAAATTCTCTTCTACTTCTTTTAAGAGCTTTTTCAGATCTTTTCTTGTTTGAATATTTTCAAATCCAATTGCTTTTAAATACTGATGCATATTTTATTTGCTTTATATTTCTTTATTTGTTCTTTGGTGTAATTTCTTTGTTTCCACCCATGTATGGCTGAAGAACTTCCGGAATTCTTACAGAACCATCTGCCTGAAGATTGTTCTCAAGGAACGCGATCAGCATTCTCGGTGGAGCAACAACTGTGTTGTTTAATGTATGAGCGAAGTAGCTTCCGTTCTCTCCTTTGATACGGATACCAAGTCTTCTTGCCTGGGCATCTCCTAAGTTAGAGCAGCTTCCTACCTCGAAGTATTTCTGCTGTCTTGGTGACCATGCCTCTACGTCAACAGATTTTACTTTCAGATCTGCAAGATCTCCGGAGCAGCACTCAAGTGTACGTACCGGAATATCCATAGAACGGAAAAGGTCTACTGTATTCTTCCACAGTTTGTCATACCATTCTTTGCTTTCTTCCGGTTCGCAGACAACGATCATTTCCTGTTTCTCGAACTGATGGATTCTGTAAACTCCACGCTCCTCAATTCCGTGAGCACCTTTTTCTTTTCTGAAGCAAGGTGAATAACTTGTCAGAGTCTGTGGAACCTGATCTTTCTCCAATGTCTGTCCAATGAATTTACCAATCATGGAATGCTCACTTGTTCCGATCAGATAAAGGTCTTCTCCTTCAATCTTGTACATCATGGCATCCATCTCAGCAAAGCTCATAACACCTGTTACAACGTTGCTTCTGATCATGAAAGGCGGTACACAGTATGTGAATCCTCTGTTGATCATGAAATCTCTTGCATAAGAGATCACTGCTGAGTGAAGTCTTGCGATATCTCCCATCAGATAATAAAATCCATTACCTGCTACTCTTCTTGCAGCATCGAGATCGATTCCATTGAAAGATTCCATAATGTCTGTATGATATGGAACTTCGAAATCCGGAACAACCGGCTCGCCAAATCTTTCTACCTCTACGTTCTCACTGTCATCTTTACCGATCGGTACGGAAGGATCAATGATGTTCGGGATGATCATCATATTCTTTTTCAGTTTCTCTTCTACTTCTTTCTCTTCCTCTGAAAGTTCATTGATACGTCCATTGCTCTCTGCAACTTTCTTCTTCAGTGCTTCTGCTTCTTCAATCTTCTTCTGAGCCATCATTGCTCCGATTTCCTTAGAAGCTTTGTTTTTCTCTGCGCGAAGTGCTTCTACTTCCTGTTTGATTTCTCTGTTTCTCTTATCCAGTTCAATTACTTCATCAACAAGTGGAAGCTTCTCATCCTGAAATTTATTTTTGATGTTCTGTTTTACTACATCCGGATTATTTCTTACAAATTTGATGTCTAACATGTTATTTACCCTTTCCTGTCTAATTTCTTTTTTACTATTTATTTTTCTTGAAAAATAGCTTTCTCAAGACTTTCTCTTTCTTCCTCTGCCAGCTGAATTGTACTCTCACCTTTTACAATATCTTTCACATATGCATAACAGCCCTGCCGGCTATGCATTATATTTAAGATCCATCCAGTATTGTTTTCATCTAACATTGTAATTGCAAAACTTAATTCGCCTCCCATTTCATGGAATGCATCATATTTTACGATTCCGACTTTCTGGTAATGCGTTTTCATTTTATTATAAAGTTCTGCAATCTCCTCACGGTTTTCTTCTACCTGATCTACGACTTCGTCGATCTTGTCAAACCGTTCAAAAATGGATTCCTCCAGTGATTTTCCATTCTTTCCCTTCATAAAGGTATTGAATACTTTTTCCAGGTGTTTATACTTATCATACACTAACACAAGTACGACAAGCAAGGCTACCTGCAAAATAAGTAAAATAAGAAATGCGTAGAATGGATCAATTCCCAGATTGCCAAATACTCCAGTCACTTCTACCATCTCCTTTTTAATTATGCTGGATTGTCATGAGCAACTCATAGATTCTTTCCAGATCATCCGGTGAGTAATACTCAATCTCAATCTTTCCTTTTCCATTTGCTTTCGCATGAACACTTACTTTTGTACCGATCAGACTCTTCATCTGCTCTTCAAGATTTGTGTATACGAACTGATTTTCTACTTCCGGCTTTTTTTCTTCCTTTTTCGGATTCTTCAGAGCCTTCACCAGTTTCTCTGTCTCGCGAACACTAAGCTTCTCATCAAAGATTTTGTTGGCAAGCATGTACTGCTGCTCTTCATCTTCGATTGCCAGAAGAGCTCTTGCATGGCCTGTACTGATCATATCGTCAATGATCATCTGCTGAACTCTGTCATTCAGTTTTAATAATCTCATTGAGTTCGTAACCGCAGTTCTGCTCTTTGACACTCGTTCAGCAACTTCATCCTGTTTCAAGTTGAATTCTTTCAACAGTCTCTTATAAGCCATTGCTTCTTCAATCGGATTCAGATTTTCTCTCTGAATATTCTCAATCAAAGAAATCTCAACAATTTCCTGCTCTGTAAATTCTTTTACGATAATTGGCACTTCTTTCAATCCTGCCAGCTTTGCCGCGCGCCATCTTCTCTCACCGGCAATAATTTCATAATAGTCCTTCTTCTTCTGAACAAGAATCGGCTGCAATACACCAAACTGCTTAATTGAATCTGCAAGTTCCATCAATGCATCTTCATCAAAATCTTTCCGTGGCTGTTCCCGATTTGGTTCAACTTTATTTATCTTCACCATGATCGGTCCTGCCTCTAAAATTTCTTCTTTCGGAGCTGCCTTTTTCTCGTCCGCTTTTACAGAAGGTTTTGCGCTTTTAACGTTTTTGTTTGGGATTAGACTATCCAATCCTTTTCCAAGTCCGCTCTTCTTCACAGGCATACTTATTCTCCTTTATTAATCACTTCTTCTGCTAAAAGCATGTAACTCTCTGTTCCTTTGGATTTTGGATCATACAGATTGATTGGAAGTCCATAACTTGGTGCTTCAGCCAGTCGGACATTTCTCGGAATAATTGTCTTATAAATATTTTGGTTCAGGTTATCTTTTACATTTTCCACTACCTGTAATGATAAATTTGTTCTTGCATCGTACATTGTAAATACGACACCTTCCATTTCAAGTTTCGGATTCAGTCTATCCTGAACAAGTTCAATCGTATGCATCAATTGACTTAATCCTTCCAGCGCATAATACTCACACTGAATTGGAACAATCACCGAGTCAGAAGTAGTCATTGCATTAATTGTAAGCATGCTCAATGCCGGAGGGCAGTCAATAATTATAAAGTCATAATTATCTTTTATCTTTTCAACTTCATCTCGTAAAATATATTCCTTATTGTCAACGCCAATCAGTTCAATCTCAGCGGCTGATAAATCAATACTTGACGGAAGCACATCTACACTCAGGTTTTCTATTGGTTCCTTGCAAATACACTCCTCAATTTTACACTTACCAATAATAAGTTCATAAATTGTCTTTTCAACCTCATTCTTATCAACGCCCAATCCACTGGACATATTTCCCTGAGGATCCATATCTATAGCAAGCACTTTTTTTCCCGAACTAGCTAAAGAGGCCGATAAGTTGATTGCTGTTGTAGTCTTACCAACTCCACCTTTCTGATTCGCAATTGCTATCACTCTACCCATTATTTTTACTCCTTTCTCTCGGACATTCATTATTATATCACCTTTCTTTTCATTAATCTAGAACTAATCAAATGTTTCACGTGAAACATCGTTACTGTTCACACAATGTGCGACCAACAACGCATCTCGCCATTTTAAATCGCCTTTGGCGATAGGGCGAGATGCATTCAAGCCAAAACATGCATCCTCCGTGTCAATCAGCGAAGTGATTGACACGGGAGTGAACAGTAACGAAACATCTTCCTTTTCATTTCCTCATTTTCTAAAATGTTTCACGTGAAACATTGTGTTTTCTCAGTTATTTCTAGTACTGCATTTTGTAAATAACTGTATTATACGCGCAGGGTGCGGATTTGATTGTGCGGATCAAAAATGTTTCACGTGAAACATTTTTAGAGATAATCCACTATCTTCTATAATTAAACATTAAGATTTTTTCGCTTTATTTGAATTTAAGAATGTAGTATAATAAAGTAAGAGTTTCTTTTAATTCAGGCTCTTACTTTTATATAAAACAAACCACTATTATAATAAGGAAGGTGAATAATTTGAGTATTAAGAAAAAACTAACTTTTTTTACTACTTTAGCAGGAGTTTCTCTCGGTGCAATGCATATTGCCAACCGTGTATTAGAATATATCTCAACTGCTGATAAATTAATCAATTCTGATGAATATGAATACTATAACTGGAGATTTGGCAAAATCGCATATAAGAAAACTGGTGAAGGATCACCTTTACTTTTAGTGCATAATCTCAATGTATGTTCTTCTTCCTATGAATGGAGAAACAATATAGCGGAACTTGCCAAGTTCCATACTGTATATACAATTGATCTTTTAGGCTGCGGTTGTTCCGATCGTCCGGGATTAACATATACTAATTATCTGTATGTAGAATTAATCGCGAACTTTATCAAACATATTATCGGAGAAAAAACTGATGTAATTGTTTCTGGTGAATCCTGTCCATTTGTACTAATGGCCTGTGCAAACGATGAAACACTTATAAATAAAGTTATTATGATAAATCCGCCGAATCTGGTAGACCTGGCAAAGATTCCTACAAAACGTAGTAAATTCATAAAGAATATCCTGTATTCTCCTATTCTGGGTACATTTATCTATAATATGTATGTAAATAAGAAGACAATTGCTCATGCCCTCTGCTCTTCTTATTATACTCAGAATGAAATTAGTGAAAAAGATATTCTCACCTACTTTGAAGCAGCACACAAAGAACATACAAATTCCAAATATCTTTTCGCCTGTCAAAAGACGAGATATACGAATGCAAATGTTCTTCACTGTCTGAATAAATTAAATAACAGCATCTCCATTATTGTAGGAAATAGTAATCCTGAAAATTCTTTGGCAGCCAGTGAATATCAGAACTATCTTCCTTCGATTGAAATTGCAGGAATGGCCAAAACCAAACAACTTCCGCATATTGAAAAATGTGACGAATTCATTGAAAATGTAGAAATTTTCTTGTCAGACGCTGAAGAATGTGAATAGAATATCGCATAAATTAGAAATTTTACTCGCATCATATTTTTTCTAAAAACTAGAGTTATCCACATTTTCCACATGAGATATCCACACAGAGTGAATATCTCATGTGGAAAATGTGGATAACTCCTTATTTTTTTGAGGATATCTTCTTTTTAGACTTATTTTCTGACTATTTCAGCATTTTTCAACAATACACTCAAAAATGAAGACCTATTCACCAGAATGCCAGTAAACAGGTCCTCCTATATTTGCTTATTTTAATGGTTCTTTTGCCGGTAATCCTGCTTTTCTAGGATATTTTCCCGGTGTCTGCTTTGTTTTTTTTATTTCAACAAGTGCACGCCCCATGTCTGTTCCAGGTAATTGGAACTTATCCACATTCTTTACTTTTCCACCTAACAATGAAATCGCATGTTTTGCCTGATGGATTTCTTCTTCAGAATCTCCACTTTTATAAGAAACAAAACTGCCATTTACAGCTACAAATGGAAGGCAATACTCACTCAATGTTGACAGATTCGCAACAGCTCTTGAAACGCAGAGATCAAACTGCTCTCTGTATTCCTTTTTCTTTGCAAAATCTTCTGCTCTTCCATGAATTGTACTGATATTTTCCAATCCTAATTCTTCAATTACTGCATCTAAGAACTTAATGCGTTTATTCAGTGAATCAAGAAGTACAACCTTCAGATGCGGAAATGCAATCTTCAGAGGAATCCCCGGGAAACCAGCTCCTGTTCCGATATCAATCACGCTCTGCACCTTCTGCATCTCCTGTGTCCTTGCGATTGTCAGACTATCTGTAAAGTGCTTCAGATTCACCTCATCATACTCCGTGATCCCAGTCAGATTCATCACTTTATTCCACTCAACTAGCATTTCATAATACTTGTCGAACTGCTGCTTCTGCCGCTCATTTAATGTGATTCCGATTTTTTCTAATTCTAGATCAAATTTACTCTGTGTGTTCTCTCCCACTATATTCTCCAATCATTACTTCCCACGGAACAGTTTCAACAATTCGATAATACCATTCCATAGAATATTATTATAGCATTTTTAAATTCTCATGTATCGCTTTAACTAACACTTTTATTTACTGCTCAAATATACAAGAAGCACGGACACATCTGCCGGTGAAACTCCTGAGATTCTGGATGCCTGGCCGATTGACGACGGGCGGATCTGATTCAGTTTCTGCTTTGCCTCAAGACGAAGGCTCTGAATCTCATCATAATTAATATTTTCTGGAATCCTCTTGTTCTCAAGCTTCTTAAACTGCTCTACCTGACGCATCTGACGCTTGATATAACCATCATATTTGATATTAATATCAACCTGTTCTTTCACATCATATGGCAGTTCTTCTCTGTGCTTATCGATCGGTGCGATCTTCTCATAAGACAACTCCGGTCTGCGGATCAGCTCTGCAAGTGTTGTTCCTGATGTCAGCGGTGTGCTTTCATAAGATTCAAGCAATGCCTGTACAGCTTCTGTAGTACCTACATTTGTGTGCTCCACACGCTCGATCTCTTTCTCGATCATCTCTTCCTTTTTCAGCAGTTTCTGATATCTCTCCTCATCGATCAGGCCCACCTCGTAACCAATCTTTGTAAGACGCATATCTGCATTATCCTGACGAAGAAGCAGTCTGTACTCTGCGCGCGAAGTCATCATACGATACGGTTCATGACTCTCTTTTGTGACAAGATCATCAATCAGAACTCCGATATACCCTTGAGATCTGTCGATCACGATACCTTCTTTTCCCTGCAGCTTTCTCGCTGCATTGATTCCTGCGATCAGTCCCTGGGAAGCAGCCTCTTCATAACCTGAACTTCCGTTAAACTGTCCACCACTGAACAGACCTTCAATCTCTTTGAATTCCAATGTACTCTTCAACTGTCTCGCATCAATGCAGTCGTACTCGATCGCATACGCATTTCGCACGATCTTCGCATGTTCCAGTCCCGGCACACTTCTGTACATTGCATACTGAACATCTTCCGGAAGTGAACTGGACATTCCACCGACATACATTTCATTCGTCTCAAGTCCTTCCGGCTCGATAAACACCTGATGGCGATTCTTGTCCGGGAATTTCACAACCTTATCCTCGATCGACGGACAATATCTCGGTCCCGTACCTTCAATTGCTCCTGAATAAAGCGGTGAACGATCCAGATTGCCACGGATGATCTCATGTGTTGTCTCATTCGTATAAGTCAGCCAGCAGGACGCCTGATCGATCTGAACACTCTCAGGATCTGTAGTAAACGAGAACGGTACAACCCTCTCATCTCCTTTCTGCTCCTGCATCTTGCTGAAATCAATCGTATTCTTATCAATACGCGCCGGTGTACCTGTTTTGAAGCGATACATCTTAATTCCGAGTGCTTTCAGACTATCTGTCAGGTAGTTGGCACTCTGAAGCCCGTTAGGGCCCGTATGTGTGCTTATTTCGCCGTAAATACAGCGTGCCTTTAAATATGTACCCGTACAGAGTACAACGGCCTTACAGCGGTAAATAGCGCCTGAGTACGTCTGTACTCCTGTGATCTTCCCATCCTCTGCCAGGATCTCTGTCACTTCCATCTGACGGATATCCAGATTCTCCTGGTTCTGAAGCACCTGACGCATTGTTTTACTATAATTTGCCTTATCCGCCTGTGCACGCAGTGAATGCACGGCAGGACCTTTTGAACTGTTAAGCATCTTAGACTGGATAAATGTCTGGTCAATGACTTTTCCCATCTCTCCGCCAAGTGCATCCAGCTCTCTGACCAAATGTCCCTTTGAGCTTCCTCCGATATTCGGATTGCATGGCATCAGTGCGATACTGTCCACACTGACCGTAAAGATCACTGTCTTAAATCCAAGTCTTGCAGTCGCAAGTGCAGCCTCACAGCCCGCATGTCCTGCGCCTACAACGACAACATCATATTCATCTTTATTTTCCCATACAGAACTTGCTGAATATTTCATTTACTAAATCTTCTCCTATTGATTCTCCGGTAATATTTCCAAGTGATTCATAGGCATCCATCAGATCGATCGAATAGAAATCCTCCGGCATGCCGGCGTCAATGCTGAAAATGACTTTCTTCATACTCTCTCTCGCATTGACCAATGCATTTTTCTGTCTTGCATTTGTAATATAAACCTCTTCATTGAATGAGAGATCTCCCTTTAAGAACATTGCTTTCACGGTGTTCTCAAGTTCCTTGATTCCCTGCTCTTCCTTCGCAGAAATCGCAATCACAGGAATCTGCTTCTGAACACCCTTTTGTGAAATCCTTTCGCGGATCATCTCTTCTGTCACTACGGTATCCAGATCCGACTTATTAAGCAGAATCACTGTTCTTTTATCATAAATCAAATCAAAGATTTTTTCATCATTTTCGTCAAGATTTCTTGATGCATCTACAACATAAATAATAAGATCTGCCTCTTTTGCGTATTCTTTCGCCTTATCGACACCCATTTTTTCCACAATATCGTCTGTCTGACGGATTCCTGCAGTGTCTATAATATTCAAAGTCAGTCCCTGCAGACGGATCTGCTCCTCTAAGACATCTCTTGTCGTTCCTTCAATATCTGTAACAATCGCACGATCATGACCCGCCAGAATATTCAGAAGGGATGACTTTCCTGCATTCGGTTTTCCAAGAATTACTGTCTGGATCCCCTCTTTCATGATCCTTCCATCATCCGAGGAATCAATCAGTTCTTTCAGCTGATCGATCACCTCTTCTGCTGCCTCCTTTAGCACCTCACCATATCCATCGACACTGATATGCTCCGGATCATCCAGCGCAGTCTCAATAAACGCTGTATGATAAATAATCTTCTCACGGATCTCTTTGATCCTGTTCTTCACACTTCCCTTGAGCTGGCTGATCGAACTCTGCAATGCATACTCATTTTCTGATGTGATCACATCGATGACCGCCTCTGCCTGTGACAGATCCATCTTGCCGTTTAAGAATGCCCTCTTGGTAAATTCTCCCGGCTCTGCCGGTCTTGCTCCCGCCTTTAAGACCGTCTCCAAAACTCTGCTTACAACATAAGTTCCACCGTGGCAATTGATCTCAACTGTGTCTTCTCCTGTAAATGTACGAGGTCCGCGCATCACCATCACAAGTACTTCGTCAACTGTCTCATCTCCATCCATTACATGTCCATAATGAATCGTATGCGTTGGCACTTCTGTAATCGTTTCTTTCCCTTTATATACACGATCTGCTATCTCCAGCGCCTCACTTCCGCTGATTCTTACAATTCCGATTCCCGAATTAGTCATACCTGTAGAAATCGCTGCAATCGTATCCTGATTCATGCCTTATTTCCTTTCTGTTTTCCTGCTCTGTACTCTGATTTCCTGCTTCCTATATTCTGATGATGTTGGGGGCAAACTCCCCCAACTATGATACCTACGGATTGTTTCGTGCAATGCACTCCCACAATCCTGGTATCATCATATTTTACCATAGAAAAAAGGACGTTCCACACCTCACGAAAGTATCCGTGAAGCGTAAACGTCCTTTCGCTTCCGATTCATAAACAGTATTATTTCTTCAAAGTAATAACAACTTTTCTGAACGGCTCTTCTCCCTCACTGTGTGTCATCACATAAGGATCTGACTGCAGTGCTGAGTGGATGATTCTTCTCTCATAAGGATTCATCGGCTCAAGTGCCACCGGTCTTCTGTTTCTCTTTACCTTATGTGCAATGTTCTTTGCAAGGTGTCTCAGAGTCTCTTCTCTTCTTGCACGATAGTTCTCTGTGTCAAGCTTTACTCTTACATAACCTTCCTGATGCTTGTTCGCTACACGGTTCGCAAGATACTGCAGAGAATCCAGAGTCTGTCCTCTCTTACCAATCAGAATTCCCATATGCTCTCCACTCATATCTACGCAAAGTGCACCATCCTGATCGATCTCAGTCTTAAGCTCAACTTCCATGTCCATGGCTTTCATTGTATTCTTGAGGAAATCTTCTACTGCTTCGATTGTCTGAGGCTGAACTTCTACAAGTTTTGTCTCTTTCTTAACTTCCTCTTTTACTTCTTTTTCTACAGCTTTTTCAAAAGCAGCCTTCTGAGGTTCATCCGCTTTCTTTTCTGCAGCTGCTTTCTGAGGCTGAACTGTTTCAACCTTCTTTGGCTCTGCTTTCACAGGTTCTTCTACTACAGGCTCTTCTACCTTCTCCTCTTTCGGTTCCGGTTTTCTTCTTGCTTCAATAACTGCCTGCTTCATTCCGATTCCCAGGAATCCTGCGCTTCCCTTCTCGATTACTTCGTACTCCAGTCTGTCGCTTGTTACACCAAGCTGGATTAATGCTTCTGTGATCGCATCATCAACTGTTTTCGCCGATACTCTGATACTACCGTTCATCCCGATTCCTCCATCTTCAAATCCTGACCCGTCTCCTGCTTTTTAAGAGAACGGTTAGGAGTTACGAATCTTCCTTTATTTTTTCTTGCCCTTTTTTTCTTTAGAACTGCTCTCATCTTCTGCCTTCGGCTGGTTTGTCTGCTGTCCGCTGTTATAACGGCTTACCAGATTTGCCTTAGAAGCAAGGCTTCCCGGCTTGGAATTCTGAGCCTTCTGCTTTGCTTTCTGGATCTTTTCTTCTTTCTCTGCTTCAGAAATTCCAGATTTTCCCTTTGTAACAGTACCCACATTACGAGTACTTGTTGTTGCCATCTTATTGATCTCTTTTGCAGAAGTTCCGTGTTTCTCACGTTTCTTCTGTGCTTTCTTCTGGTTCTCTTTGATCATCTCATCAAGAGACTTTGTGCTGAGATATTTGTTGATTGCAAGCTGCTGAATACATCTTACTGCTGCACTTGCTGCCCAGTAGAGACCAAGACCTGCCGGAAGTGTGAATCCCATAAATACTGAGATCAGCGGCATTGTGTATGTCATTGTCTTCATAGAGCTTGCCATCGGGTTATCTTTGTCATCTCCTGCCGGCTGTGGCTGAAGCTTAACACTGATAAACTGTGTCAGACCTGCAAGTACCGGAATAAGTACTGCAAGGATGATTCCTACAACAGATCCGTTGTGTAATGCAGTTGTCAACTGTGTCAGCGGCTGCTCTCCAATATTAATTCCAAGGAAACTGTTCAGGTGAGTAACCTTATCCATTGTCTGCTGTGCAAGATCCGTGATACTCGGCATCTTTTCCATCAGCGTATTCCATGTAGAATCCTGGAATTTATAAAGTACATTTACAATTGTATCTGCCTGGGAATAATCATAAGCCTTTGGGTTCATAAGAACCGGGCTTGCTTCACCGATCGTCTCCATGATCTTCTGGAAGCCATTTGTATTCATGATTGCTTCTGTCACAGGCATATAAACATCTTTAACACCTTTTACATACGTCGGAATATCACGGATAACCGGATACAGCGCGAACAGAATCGGCATCTGGATCAACATCGGGAGGCATCCACCTGTCATGGAAGTTCCATACTTCTCATAAACAAGATTGATCTCTTCCTGCTGCTTCATCATTGAAGCCTGATCTTTCTTTCCTTCGTATTTTTTCTGAATTTTCTTGATCTCCGGCTGCATAACAGCTGACATCTTAGAAAACTTCTGCTGCTTGATTGTAAGCGGAATCATCAATGTATAAATAATGATTGTGAAAATAATGATACAAACACCAATATTCTCAATACCAATCTTGCTAAGTACATTGAAGATACCATTCATTACCTGACCTAAAAGCCAGGCAATCTGTTTGATAATCGGCCAGTCTCCATAACCTGAAGCCAAAAGTCCGTATACTTCCATTACTTATCCTCCTTAAGGTACCGGATCATATCCACCTTTTGAAAATGGATTACAGCGCAGGATTCTCCATACCGCCAGAGCCCCTCCCTTGAGTGCTCCGTACTTCTCGATTGCTTCCAACCCATACTGTGAGCAGGTTGGATAATACTTACAAGTGCATCCGCCCTTCATTCCGGACAGATATTTCCTGTAAAAACGAATCATCCATAACAAGACATACTTCATCTGCGCCACTTCCTTATCATTGTCTTATCAGACATATATGTGATGAAGCTTTCCGAGATGGATCAGTGCACTTTCCACATCATGATAATTCTTATCCTTTGCACTTGTTCTCGCGATTACTACTATATCATACCCACATCGGAAATGTTCTTCTGATAATCTATAACTTTCTCTGATCAATCGGGTAAGATGATGTCTTACCACACTGTTTCCAACCTTCTTACTAACTGATATTCCCAGTCGGTTCTTATTCAGTTCGTTCGGGATTATATACATTACAAGACATTTATTAGCGAAAGATTTTCCATTCCTGTAGACTGACTGAAAATCTTTATTCTTTTTTAAAGACTCAGAAAATTTCATCAATATCCTCTTCATTCCAGATAACAAAAATCCTGTTATCATTTAATATTAAATAGAAGAAAAGGCCACATATATGCGGCCTATGCTGATAACTGTTTTCTTCCTTTTGCTCTTCTTGCTGCCAGAACTTTTCTTCCGCCTGGTGTGCTCATTCTTGCTCTGAATCCGTGAACTTTAGATCTTGATCTCTTCTTCGGCTGAAATGTCATCTTCATATTCTTACACCTCCCTTATGCCTGATATACCTTATAATAAAAGTATTCACAAAATTAACTTCGTTACTGCGCCTCAATATTAAAAGACACTGCTCTTAATTATAGAGGGAAAACCGCATAAAGTCAAGCTTTATCAACAATCTTTCCCTTAATTTCTGGCCTTTTTTCATTTTAAAGAGTTTTTCACATTTTCTGTGAATAATTTCACAGTTCCTCGAACCCCTTATATATCAAGGAGTATAACTATTTTTTCACATAATTATACAACAGTTATACAGAAGTTATCCACAAAGTTATCAACATATGTGGATAACTTCTGTATAACCTGTGGAAAACCACTAAATATCGTGTTGATAAAATTTTTTTTATTCATAAAAAACCATATTTATCAACGTTTTAAGATGTTGATAAAGTTATACACACTGTTTTTTCATTGATTCTACAGCTTTTTTGATGTAAAATGTAATGGAGAGACTCTACCATTTTTAGAGTTATCCACATTATTTTAGTACGAAGTTAATAAAAAGTGGCTGTTTTTCACTTTTTTTAACAAACAGTTGCTGAAAACATTGTATTTGGGTAGGGGAAAGTCTGCCCTAAAAGCCATAATCAGGAGTTGAATGTGGATAAGTCCTGAATTATTTGCGCTGGATTTTCAACCTTTCCATTATAATTTTAAAAAATTAGGAGTTACTATCGATGAACATTGTAGAACAAAACTGGGATCAGGTACTAAACAAGATGAAGCTGGAATATTGCTCATCCAATATTTCTTATACTACATGGATTGCACCACTTACTGTTTATGAAGTCAAAGACAATACCGTATATATTCTCGTCAAACTGAAGGCGAGTCTTGAACATATTCAAGATAAATATCTGCTTCCTTTTAAGGTCTGCATCGCCGAAGTAACCGGTACAGAATATGAAGTGGAATTTGTAACCGACAGCCCGAAAGTGATTAAGGAAAAGAAAGAGTCTTCCGTCCAGAAGACCCGTGTAAATGCGATTTATGAAAAGGCAAACTTAAATCCAAAGTATACTTTCGACACATTTGTCGTTGGAAGCAACAACAATTTCGCCCACGCTGCTTCCCTCGCAGTTGCCGAATCTCCGGGAGAGATCTACAACCCTCTCTTCTTATATGGTGGTGTTGGACTTGGAAAGACCCATTTGATGCACTCCGTGGCACATTACATTTTGGAACATGATCCCTCCAAAAAAGTACTGTATGTCACAAGTGAAACTTTTACGAATGAACTGATCGATGCTCTTAAAGTAGGTAAGAACGGAAATGAACTGGCAATGACCACATTCCGCGAGAAATATCGTAATAATGACGTTCTTCTGATCGATGATATTCAGTTTATTATAGGAAAAGAAAGTACACAGGAAGAATTTTTCCATACATTTAACCACCTTCATGTGTCAGGAAAACAGATTATCATCTCCAGTGATAAGCCTCCGAAGGACATTGAGACACTGGAAGCCAGACTTCGCACACGTTTTGAGTGGGGTCTGATTGCTGACATCTCCTCTCCTGACTATGAGACAAGAATGGCGATTCTTCGTAAGAAAGAAGAACTCGACGGACTTGAGAAATATCATATTCCAGATGAAGTTATGCAGTACATTGCCAATAATATTAAATCCAATATCCGTGAGCTTGAAGGATCTTTGAATAAACTGATCGCTCTTTCTAATCTGGAGAATAAACCGATCGACATTCCTTTGGCTGCTGAGGCCTTGAAGGATATGATCTCACCGGATGATACCCGTGCAGTTTCACCAGAACTGATCATGGATGTGGTTTCTGAACACTTTAATGTACCGGTAGCTGAACTAAAAGGTAAAAAACGAAACGCTGAGATTGTTCTTCCACGCCAGATTGTCATGTATCTGTGCAGAAATATGACCGATACACCACTAAAATCCATTGGTGCCCTGCTCGGTGGTAAAGATCATGCTTCCATTAGCCATGGTGTACGCAAAATTGAGAATGATCTGAAGACAGATGAAGCTTTAAACAACACTGTGAATATAATTAAGAAGAAAATCAATCCTGTATAAGGAAGATAACTCTATAAAATGTGAATAACTTGTCAGTTTTTCGCGTTAATTGTGGATAACTTTGTAGAAAACCTGTAGATTTCTATGTGAATAACGTTGGGATAACAAAAATGTGGATTTTTTGCCGAATTTTTTTCCCCACAGTTTCAACACGTTATTTTTCTGTAATCTACATAGTTATCCAAACCCGCAACCCCTTGATTTTAAAGGGCTGCAGCTACTTATCCACTTATCCACACCCCCTAAGGCGGAGAAGGCGGAATCGATTTATATAAATATACATAAATTACGCGAGAAAAAAACGTTATCCACATATCAACCGTAACCTTGAAACCTGAAAGGAGTAATCATCAACATGAGAATCATATGCAAAAAATCGAATCTCGTAAAAGGAGTCAGTATTGTTTCCAAGGCAGTACCCTCTAAAACAACAATGCCTATTCTTGAATGTATTCTGATTGATGCAACAACGGATGTAATCAAACTGACTGCCAATGATATGGAACTTGGAATTGAAACTACAATTGATGGAATTATTGATTCCAGAGGTATTATTGCTTTAAATGCAAAGATTTTTTCAGAAATTGTCCGTAAACTTCCAGACAATGATGTTGTTATTGAAACAGAATCTGACAATCAGGCAATTATTACTTGTGAAAAAGCGAAATTTAATATCGCAGCCCAGTCAGGAGACGATTTTTCTTATCTTCCGGCGATTGAGCGTGAAGATTTTATTACTATTTCCGAGTTTACTTTGAAAGAAGTTGTTCGCCAGACTATTTTTTCAATTGCTGACAATGATACGAACAAGATGATGACAGGAGAACTTTTTGAGATTGACAATGATGTTCTCAGAGTGGTTTCTCTTGATGGTCACAGAATTTCAATCCGGAAAATCGAACTGAAAGATGCTTATCAGCCGAGAAAAGTAATTGTTCCTGGAAAAACTCTTCAGGAAATCAGCAAGATTATTGGCGGTGAAGCGGATGCTGAAGTTGAGATTTCGTTTACAAAAAATCATATTGTCTTTGAATTTGACAGAACATTGGTTGTTTCCAGACTGATTGAGGGTGAATATTTCCGAATTGATCAGATGCTGTCCAGTGATTATGAGACAAGAGTACATGTGAATAAAAAAGAACTGTTAGATTGTATTGATCGTGCAACTCTGCTTATCAAGGAGGGAGACAAAAAGCCGATTATCATTGACATCAAGAATGAATCAATGGAGTTGAAGATCAAATCACAGATTGGATCTATGGATGAACTGATTTTCTGTACAAAAGACGGAAAAGATCTGATGATTGGATTTAATCCAAAGTTTTTGATCGATGCACTTCGTGTGATTGAAGATGAAGAAGTAGACTTGTATTTTATGAATGCAAAAGCACCTTGCTTTATCAAAGATGAGAATCAGTCTTACATTTATCTGATTCTTCCAGTCAATTTTAATGCAGCTGTCTAAACTCAGAAAATAATAGATTATGCGGAGCAGACGCCCTGCTCTGCAATTTTTTGACTTTTCAAAATCTAGAAAATTAAAAGTTTAAAAATGTTTAAAAGGTTTAAATAAAAAATAAAGATCAAAAATACTGATAAAAATTAATTAAGGAGTAATAAAAAATGGAAATAATCAAACTGCGCCCTCAGGATGAATTTATTAAACTCGGTCAGGCGCTCAAGGCAGCCGGGTTAGTTGAAAGTGGTGTTGAGGCTAAGGACGTAATTCAGAACGGGCTTGTTCTTGTAAACGGAGAAATTGATACGAGACGCGGAAGAAAGCTTTATCCGGGCGATACAGCTTCTTTTGACGGAAATGAAATAAAAATTGAAAAATAATTAAAAAACGTGTAGAATAACATGTGAGAGGTTTTCTCGCTCGTGTTATAACGTGATGGCGGGGAAATTATGATAATCAAGTCTTTAAAGCTGAAAAATTACAGAAATTATGATTTATTAGATTTGACCTTTGATCCGAAAACAAATATTTTGTACGGTGACAATGCTCAAGGAAAGACAAACATACTGGAAGCATTGTATTTGTCTGGAACGACGAAATCTCACAGAGGAACGAAGGATCGGGATATGATACAGTTTGGGTATGATGAATCCCATCTGGAGACAGTAGTTGAGAAAAAGGGAATCATTTTCCAGATCGATATGCACCTGAAGAAAAACAGTCCGAAGGGAATTGCAATCGATAAGGTACCGATTCGCCGTGCAAGTGAGTTATTCGGTATTGTCCATTTTGTTTTCTTTTCTCCAGAGGATCTTAATATTATCAAAGAGGGTCCGGCAGGAAGAAGAAGATTTATTGATCTTGAGCTTTCCCAGCTTGATAAGATCTATCTGAACAATCTTTCGAACTATAACCGTATTATTAACCAGCGTAATTCACTTTTGAAGGATATCTATGGCTCGAACCAGCAGCATTTGCTGGAGACACTGGATATCTGGGATATGCAGCTGGCTGCTTATGGAACAAAGGTTTTGGACAGAAGAAAAGAATTTGTACGACAGGTGAATGAGATTATTTCAGAGATTCATTTCCGTCTGACAGGCGGGAAAGAACGGCTGTCATTGACTTATGAATCAAGTATTGGTGAGATGTCGATGGAGCAGGCTCTGAAGAAAAACAGGGAGAGGGATCTGCGGATGAAAAGTACGTCTGTAGGTCCTCATAGAGATGATCTGTGTTTCCTGTCAGGAGATTTGGATATTAGAAAATTTGGTTCTCAGGGACAGCAAAGAACAGCTGCGCTGTCCCTGAAATTAGCTGAGATTGAACTGGTGAAGCGGATCATTGGGGATACGCCGATCCTGTTATTAGACGATGTTTTGTCTGAATTAGATAAAAACAGGCAAAACTATTTACTGGATAGTATTCATGATATACAGACGGTGATTACTTGTACGGGACTGGATGAGTTTGTAAATCATAGATTTTCTATCAACAAGATATTCCATGTGAAAAGTGGACATGTAGCAAAAGAAAACTAGGAGGTTTAAGAATGGGTGCATCAGGTACAGAATTTGACGCTGAATACGGAGCGGACCAGATTCAGATTTTGGAAGGATTGGAAGCCGTAAGAAAAAGACCGGGTATGTACATTGGCAGCACTTCCGTCAGAGGACTTCATCACCTGGTTTATGAGATTGTAGATAATGCGGTGGATGAGGCTCTGGCCGGATACTGTGATAAAATTCAGGTAGACATTAACAAAGACAATTCGATAACGGTCACAGACAATGGGCGTGGAATTCCTGTAGGAATCAACCATAAGGCAGGGCTTCCTGCAGTTGAGGTTGTATTTACAATCCTGCATGCCGGTGGTAAATTCGGCGGTGGAGGGTACAAGGTATCCGGAGGATTGCACGGAGTAGGTGCATCTGTTGTTAATGCTCTTTCTGAGTGGCTGGAAGTAGAGATTGCCAACGAAGGAAAGATTTATAAACAGCGCTATGAGCGTGGTAAAGTATGTTATAAACTCAGAGTTGACAGAGAATGTGAGCCGGAGATGAGAGGAACAAAGGTTACTTTCCTTCCGGACAAGGAAATCTTTGAGGAAACAGTATTTGATTATAATACACTGAAACAGCGTTTCCGTGAGATGGCATTCCTGACAAAGGGATTGAAGATTCACTTAAGAGATCTTCGTGAGGAAGAGATCCATGAGCATATATTCCACTATGAAGGTGGTATTAAAGAATTTGTAACATATCTGAACAAGAGTAAAACTGCGCTCTATGAGCAGATTATTTACTGTGAAGGTATGAAAGATAATGTTGCAGTTGAGGTTGCTATGCAGCATAATGACTCCTACAATGAGACTACTTACGGTTTTGTAAACAATATTACAACGCCGGAGGGTGGTACTCATATTGCGGGATTCAGAAGTGCATTGACCAAGGTATTCAACGATTATGGCAAGAAAAATAAGCTGCTGAAAGAGAATGAGCAGCTTTCAGGAGAGGATATCCGTGAGGGACTGACTGCGATTGTTAGTGTCAAGATTGAGGATCCTCAGTTTGAAGGACAGACAAAGCAGAAACTTGGAAACAGTGAAGCACGTGGAGCTGTTGATAATATCGTCAGAACACAGCTGGAGATCTTCCTGGAGCAGAATCCAAGTGTTGCAAAGATGATCATCGAAAAGTCTGTTATGGCACAGCGTGCCCGTGAAGCAGCCAGAAAAGCAAGAGATCTTACAAGAAGAAAGTCAGCTCTTGAGGGAATGTCCCTTCCGGGAAAACTGGCAGACTGTTCAGATAAAGATCCGTCCAAGTGTGAGATCTATATCGTCGAGGGAGATTCCGCCGGCGGTTCTGCAAAGACAGCCAGAGACCGTGCAACTCAGGCAATCCTGCCACTTCGTGGTAAGATTCTGAACGTAGAGAAAGCACGTCTTGATAAGATTTACGGAAATGCTGAGATTAAGGCAATGATCACAGCATTCGGAACGGGAATCCACGAAGATTTTGATATCAGTAAGCTGAGATATCACAAGATTATTATTATGACCGATGCCGATGTCGATGGAGCGCACATCAGTACACTTCTTTTGACATTCCTGTATCGTTTCATGCCGGATCTGATCAAAGAGGGATATGTATATCTTGCGCAGCCGCCGCTGTATAAGCTGGAGAAGAACAAGAAGGTATGGTACGCATACAGCGATGACGAACTGAACCAGATTCTTACAGAAGTTGGTCGTGACAGCAACAATAAGATCCAGCGTTACAAAGGTCTTGGAGAGATGGATGCAGAGCAGCTTTGGGAGACAACTATGGATCCGGAGCACAGAATCCTTCTGCGTGTAACGATGGATGATGAGACCTCTTCCGAGCTCGATCTTACTTTCACAACCCTTATGGGAGACAAAGTAGAACCAAGAAGAGAATTCATCGAAGAAAACGCAAAGTATGTACAAAACTTGGATATATAGTAGTTATAGCGACACAACAGGTAGATTCAGTCAAGCATGTTTCAAGTTTACTTGAAAGCATGATTGGATGAATCTATCTGGGTTGGCATTAGAAATGCCAACCCAGCGAAAAAATCGTCAGATTTTTGAGCTGGTGTGGAGCGTAAGAACGCGAAACCCAGTTAGATTTTGAGCTGGTGTGGAGCGTAAGAACGCGAAACCCAGTCAGATTTTTGAGCTGGTGTAGAGCGTAAAAACGCGAAACCCAGCCAGGTTTTGAATATGATAGACTGACCCTAGAAAAAAGGAGACAAGTGATGGAAGACAATATTTTTGACAAAGTCCATGAAGTCGATCTGAAAAAGACGATGGAGACTTCATACATCGACTATGCCATGAGCGTAATCGCTGCCCGTGCTCTTCCGGATGTTAGAGACGGACTTAAGCCGGTACAGAGACGAATTCTGTACTCAATGATAGAATTAAATAATGGACCGGACAAACCGCATCGTAAATGTGCGCGTATTGTCGGTGATACGATGGGAAAATACCATCCTCATGGAGACAGCTCGATTTATGGAGCTCTCGTTAATCTTGCACAGGAGTGGTCTACCCGTTATCCTCTTGTAGATGGACACGGAAACTTTGGTTCAGTGGACGGTGATGGCGCTGCTGCAATGCGTTATACAGAGGCACGTCTGAGTAGGATCTCCATGGAGATGACAGCGGACATTAACAAAAATACCGTAGATTTTATCCCGAACTTTGATGAAACAGAGAAGGAGCCTACTGTACTTCCGTCCAGATTTCCGAATCTTCTGGTAAATGGAACATCAGGTATTGCAGTAGGTATGGCAACGAATATCCCGCCGCATAATCTGCGTGAGGTTATTTCAGCAGTTGTTCAGATCATAGATGATCAGATTGCAGATAAAGAAGAGACGACAATCGAGGAAATTCTTGAAATCGTGAAGGGACCAGATTTCCCTACAGGTGCGGAGATCCTTGGAACAAGAGGAATTGAAGAGGCATACAGAACAGGACGCGGTAAGATCAGAGTGCGTGCGGTGACAAACATTGAGCCAATGCAGAACGGAAAGAACAGAATTATTGTTACTGAGCTTCCGTATATGGTAAATAAAGCACGTCTGATCGAAAAGATCGCTGAACTTGTAAGAGATAAAAAGATTGATGGAATCACTGATTTAAGTGACCAGTCTAACCGTGAAGGTATGAGAATCTGTATTGAGCTTCGTCGTGATGTGAATCCGAATGTAATTCTGAATCAGTTATATAAACATACACAGCTTCAGGATACATTTGGTGTGATCATGCTGGCGCTCGTTGATAATCAGCCGAAGGTTATGAATCTTCTTGAGATGTTGCAGTACTACCTGCGTCATCAGGAAGATGTTGTGACAAGAAGAACACAGTATGACCTGAATAAAGCACAGGAGAGAGCTCATATTCTGAAAGGATTACTGACCGCTCTGGATAACATTGACGAAGTCATCCGCATCATCCGTGGTTCTAAGAATGTTCAGGAAGCAAAAGCAGAATTGATCAAACGCTTTGGACTCAGTGATGCCCAGGCCCAGGCAATCGTAGACATGCGTCTGCGTGCACTCACAGGTTTGGAACGTGAGAAGATTGAAGCTGAATATGCAGAGCTTATGAAGAAGATTGAAGAGTATAAAGCAATTCTTGCTGATAAAAAACTTCTTCTTGGTGTGATCAAAAAAGAGATTCTTGTAATTGCTGAGAAATACGGTGATGACAGAAGAACTAAGATTGGATTTGATGAATTTGACATCTCCATGGAAGATCTGATTCCGCGCGAGAATGTCGTAATTACAATGACAAAACTTGGATATATCAAGAGAATGTCTATGGACACATTCAAGAGCCAGAATCGTGGTGGTAAAGGTATTAAGGGAATGCAGACTCTGGAGGATGATTACATCCGAGAACTGTTTATTACAACCAGTCACCATTACATTATGTTCTTTACAAACACAGGCCGTGTCTACAGACTGAAAGCTTACGAGATTCCGGAGGCAGGAAGAACTGCGCGTGGAACAGCAATCATTAACTTACTCCAGCTGATGCCGGAAGAGAAGATTACTGCGATCATTCCGCTTCGTGAGTATGAGGAAGGTAAGTATTTGTTCATGGCAACGGAGAAAGGTCTTGTGAAGAAGACTCCGATTCAGGACTATGCAAATGTCAGAAAGACAGGACTTGCGGCAATCGTACTGCGTGAGGATGATAAGCTGATCGAAGTTAAGATCACAGATAATACAGAGGATATTTTCCTCGTTACAAAATACGGTATGTGTATCCGTTTCAATGAGACAGATGTACGTTCTACAGGCCGTGTTTCTATGGGCGTACGCGGTATGAACCTGACAGATAATGACGTTGTGATCGGTATGCAGATCGAAAGCCAGGGCAAAGATATGCTGATCGTATCTGAGCGTGGTATGGGTAAACGTACAGACATGGATGAATTTACTCGTCAGAACCGTGGCGGTAAAGGTGTGAAATGTTATAAGATCACAGAGAAGACAGGAAATGTTGTCGGAATGAAAGCTGTAGATGAAGACAGTGAGATCATGATCATCAACACAGAGGGAATTATTATCCGTATGAAGTGTTCTGATATCTCTGTTTACGGCAGAATCACATCAGGTGTAAAACTGATCAACCTGAAGGAAAATGACACTGTAGCAAGCGTTGCGAAGGTGAGAAAGGCTTCTGCCGAGATCGACGGTGAAGAAGTTGAGATTTCTGATGAAGATGAGTCTGAAAAATCAGAGGGAGGATCAGTTTCTGAGACAACTGAGCAGGAAACAACAGAGGAATAAAGTTGTTATGTTTTACAGAAGATTGTAAGCTGTCCTGAAAAATAAAAAGATAAGAGAAAGTGGATGGAGTTTACTTGATTACAGTGAACTTTATCCGCTTTCTTTTTTGAGTATAAAGAATTGAAAATGGAATCAAAAGGAATAAAAAAGAGACGGAAAAAATAAAATAAATCAAGAAAAACAGATTGGAAGAGTGAAATGAAAAAGAAAACAGGATACTTTTTTCTCAAGTTTTTTATACGTGCAACCATAGGAATGGCGTTGATTTTTATAATAAACAAATATGTTCTTCCAGCAGATTCTTCAATTAATGTCGGTTTGAATCCGATGACCTTTTTGACATCCGGAACCCTTGGAATTCCTGGGGTTTGTCTTCTTTATAGCATTACATGGTATCAATTTTTGTAAGTTTTTTACAAAAACATTATATTTTTAATTTTGGTATGGACAAAACAGAAGTGCCCGTATATAATCTCACTTACCAACAGAAAATCATCTGTTGCAGCATCAGTGAATTGGGGAATTACTGATGTATCTTTTGCATCGAAGCGTTGGACCTTCGGTACAATTTCTTTATTCAGGCTGTATGATCGCAGCAAAGTTTCGAATTATGACAATTGAGCAAAGAGCAGTAAGAGGAACTGCTGAGAATTTTGTGATTTGTGATACACAAAAGAGTTATTCAGAAAATTTGTTCAGAAGATTATCTGAGAAATTATCCGGTTATTTTCAGTTTCATGTATTTCATGATATTGAGAATCTGAAAATAGCAGCCAAGAGTATGCAGGTAAATATTCTGCTGATCGGAGAAGAGTATGGAAAAGAAGATCGGGATGAGATTCCGGCAAGACAGAAGTATCTTCTGATCGGCGAGAAGATTCCGAACGAAAGAAGTCCCACAGAGATTCCATTCTTCCGGTATCAAAGTGTCAGCAGTATGCTGGAACTTTTACTTCAGGAAAAAGATCAGGAAAATTCAGAAGTACAGACGCATCAAATCCAACTTGTCTCAGACAGATCGCAGACAGTGAAAGCAAATGTAAATGGTCTGATCGGGATCTATTCACCGGTTCATCGAATCGGGAAGACAAGGTTTGCCATGCGTATGGGACGAGTTCTTTCAGAATCGATTCCTACGTTGTATCTGAATCTGGAAGGGTATTCAGGATTAAATTATTACCTGCCGGAAGAATCCGGAATGAATCTTGGAGATCTGCTGTATTACATGAAGCAGGAAAGTATCAATCCGGTATGGAAGATCAGTACTTTGATCAGCCATATGAATGGGTTGGATTATATCGCACCGATCCGGGCAGAACAAGATTTCAGAGAAGTGACAAAAGAAGAATGGAATCAACTTTTGGATCTGATTCTGGAGAAGAGTATTTACAAAGTGATCATTCTTGATCTTGGAGATACGGTAGACGGTCTGTATGATCTGTTAGGAAGATGCAGCAAAGTTTATACGCCTTACATTGAGGAAGGTGCAGCAAAAGCAAAACTCAATCAGTATGAAGAGAATCTTAGATCAGCAGGATATGGCGAGATTCTTAAGAAGACGGTAAGACGTAGAATGGGAAAGCCAAGAAATCCTGTTGCTTTAGAAGCATCTGCAAGTAAAATTACGGAATTTCCGGACAGAGAAAGGAAGTCGTAAGGATGATTAGAAAAGAGCAGCTGTATGAACAGATTCTGGAACAAATCGATCTTACGAAGGAGACGGATGATGAAGAACTGCAGGAGCTGATTCGCACAGTATTGGATGAGGCAGCAGATGAAGAATATATTTCGTTGAGTGATAAGATCAGAATTGGGCGTGAGTTATTCAACTCTTTTCGTAAACTGGATGTTCTGCAGGAGCTTCTTGAAGATGATTCGATTACAGAGATTATGGTAAATGGAATCGACCATATTTTTTATGAGAAAGAAGGAAGAATTTTCCGGTCTAAGAAGTGTTTTTTGTCTCAGGAGAGATTACTGGATGTGATTCAACAGATTGTAGGTGAATCGAACCGTTATGTAAATGAGGCCTCTCCGATTGTGGATGCAAGGCTGAAGGATGGATCTCGAGTAAATGTTGTATTGAATCC
Source organism: Mediterraneibacter faecis (assembly GCF_055383675.1). Classification (NCBI taxonomy): domain Bacteria; kingdom Bacillati; phylum Bacillota; class Clostridia; order Lachnospirales; family Lachnospiraceae; genus Mediterraneibacter; species Mediterraneibacter faecis. Next base: position 55,780 of record NZ_AP043803.1, read on the forward strand.
GGTTGCTGTGAATGGACCAATCCTTACAATCCGAAAGTTTCCATCGGAAGCAATTACGATGGAAGAGCTGATCCGTATAGACAGCGTAACTGATGATGCCGCTAACTTTTTAAAAAAGCTGGTAGCAGCAAAATATAATATTTTTGTCAGTGGTGGAACAGGAGCAGGAAAGACAACTTTCCTGAATGCGTTGTCGAACTATATACCAAAAGGAGAACGCCTGATCACGATCGAGGATAATGCAGAGTTACAGATTCAGGGAGTTCAGAATCTGGTGCGCTTAGAAGCACGCGGACCGAATGCAGAAGGAGAAGGGGCTGTAACCATCAGAGATTTGATTAAGTCAGCACTTCGTATGAGACCGGATCGAATTGTTGTAGGAGAAGTCAGAGGAGAAGAGACGGTAGATATGATCTCTTCAGCAATTATATGTACTATATAATAATTATATATATAACGTGTATAAGGATGGAATATTATAGATTAAAGGGATGGTATAGGAACGCTATGAACATTAAGTATAGATTATTGTGTAAAAGGTTAATAGAGGAAGGGAAGAGAGTAGGTGTCATTCAATATTATAATGTACTGTTCATAATGGAGTTGTTGTCAGATAAAGACATATGGTCTTTAGAACAATGGGTGAATAGTATGAATAGCATGTATATGAAGGATATACATAATTGGTGTAGATTACATTTTATTAAATATCACACTGTATTTGTTTACAGAATAGAGTATCCGGTAAAAGCAAATATTTGGAATGGGTATTCATATATAAGGTGGAGGGTGGAGCGAATGATGAATTTAGAATAAGATAAAATGGTGCTTGCATGAAAGGGAGCCTTAAAGTGGGATATCCTTTTTGAAAGTATGGATCCAAAGAAGTGATTGTTGAGTGATGATAATGAATGACGGGTTTATTTCTTCGTGGTATACTGTAGGCATAGATGAAAATAATGTATGGTTTCAGAATATAATAACAAGAAGTCTTACATACGAACCCTGCAAGTGGTGTAATTCATAAGATACACGATAAGGAGGCTCATAAATGGCTTACAATAATTTATACATAGTGGATAATTCCACAGAGCAGCAATCTGTAAAAGAATATCTAACTGATTGGTGCAAAGTATCAAAACAGATGGATATTGCTACCGGGTACTTGGAAATAGGTGGCTTACTTGCACTGGACACACATTGGCAAAAGCTGGACAAAATCCGTATAATTCTTGGAAATGAAATGACCAAGTATACCAGGGATGTCATTGATAAGGCTGTTGAGGTACTGATTTCACGTTTCAATGATAGCATAGATACGGAGCATGAAAAAAATGAGTTCCTGATAGGTGTCCCTGCAATTCTGGAGGCAATGAAATCTGGCAAAATTGAATGCCGAGTGTACGATAAAAATAAGTTTCACGCAAAAGCCTATATAACATATTTTCGTGACGAATACCGGAATCAGTTTATCCAGGCAATGAATGTACCAATTGGTTATGCCCTTGTTGGATCTAGCAATTTTACGAAAGCGGGACTTACTCAGAATATTGAACTTAATGTTCAGGTGAGTAATGATGTAGATCAGTTGCAAAAGTGGTTTGATGATCATTGGGAGCGGGGGGAAGATATCACTACGGCGGTGCTCAATGTTATTGAGAACCATGTAAAGGAATTCAGTCCATACGATGTATATATACGATCAATGTATGAGTATTTCAAGAGCCGTGAGGAAACCGTTTCTGAATGGGAACAACATGATTCTGTTATCTACCAGGGACTTTCCCAGTATCAGCGTGACGGATATAACGGTCTCATAGAGATTGCAAATCGTTATTCGGGTGCCTTTTTATGCGATGGCGTTGGTCTTGGCAAGACCTTTGTAGGCATGATGCTCATTGAACGCTTCGTTAAAAAGGAACGGAAGAATGTTGTACTGATTGTACCTGCCGCTGCAAGAGTGTCTGTATGGGAAACCACCATCAAAAAGTATATTCCTGAAATCTTGGATGGTTTCTATTCTTTCAAGATTATCAACCACACTGATCTGCTTCTTGAGAAAAACGAAAACCTCATGAATCAGATTCAGGAGCAGGCGGAGATTGTCATAATCGATGAGGCGCATCATTTTCGTAACCGCTCATCCAATCGTTACCGTAAATTGTTTGATATGATGGCGGGGGGACGTCAGAAACAGATGTTTATGCTTACTGCTACTCCAATCAATAACAGCTTTTTGGATTTGCAGCATTTGATAGAATTGTTTACACATAGACAGGATGACTACTTTGCCGCTGCCCCGCTCGGAATTCACAGTCTTTCTGGTCATTTCAAAAAGATGGAAGCCAATCTCAAGCGCCAGGCGGGTACCGAAGTTTCCGATGCCGTGGATGTATCGGATGATATTTTTCGTGCGGATCCATTGGTAAATGCACTTGTGGTACAGCGTAGCCGAGCCTATGTTAAAAAGAGTTTGTCTGCCACAGAGGGCGATAAGGTAATGTTCTCCATCCGGCAGGCTCCAATTGTGGCAAATTACTCCTTGCGCAGTTCTTATGGAAAGCTGATAGATGACTTTGTAAATTCTTTTTACCGTAAAGATAAGGAATCTGGGCGTAGCCTTCCTATTCTGGCTTTGGCTGTATATTCTCCTTATGAGGACGAGTATTATATCGGGGATAAATCCAAAATTGACTTGATGGTATCTGGTCGCCAGCAACAGGTAGTAAATTTGATACGGCAGTTGTTACTGAAGCGCTTTGAAAGTTCTATTGCGGCTTTTGAGGAGACCTGTATTCGAATTTATTTTAGACTGTATACATTCCTTAATGACTACAAAGAGAACGGCAACAAACGACTCATAGAACGGACGCTCAATTATCAGGCGAAGGTCTTGGATTATGTAAAGAATTTTATAGAAAACAATATGCAGTCCACTCTTGAGGAGTTAGAGGACGATTTGCCCGATTATGTATGGGAAACGGAAGATAACCTTAATACAGAAGATTTCGATATTCGTGCCATGTTGGATGACACTATCTTGGATATGGAGGTCTTGGCTGAATTCATCGAAGATATTATGGATTTTGACTCCAGCAAAGATGACAAAATTCGAGAACTGAAGCGTATTCTTACCGAGGATGAGCGCATAAAAGGGAAAAAAGTCATTATTTTTACCGAGTTCCGATCTACTGCTAAATACATTTATCGCGAACTGCAAAAGGCTGGCTTTGAGGGCTTATATGAAATTGATGGTCAGTCCAAAGGCAATCGACATGATATGGTGGTTCGGTTCAGCCCATATTATAATGATTCTTGCTCCACAGAAGTAAAGGATGAAATTCAAATTTTGATTGCTACCGATGTTTTGGCAGAGGGCTTAAATCTCCAGGACGCTTCGTGCCTGATCAACTATGAATTGCACTGGAATCCTGTTCGTCTTATGCAGCGTATCGGTCGTGTTGACCGCCGTCGTAATGTAGAGATTGAAGAACGCCTTCTGGCTGATCATCCAGAGTTGGCAGGAGACAGGGCAAACGCTTATTACTGGAATTTTCTTCCTCCTACAGAGTTGGAACAGCTTCTTAACCTATATCAGACGGTTTCGAAGAAAACTCTTCGTATTTCTAAGACCTTCGGTATTGAGGGTAAGAAACTGCTGACACCAGAAGATGATTTTGAAGCTCTGAAAGAATTTAACTCTCAGTATGAAGGGGAAACATCCTGGGATGAGGAAATGGCTCTTGCATATCAGAAACTTCTTGCAGCGCAGCCAGACTATCCTGATCTGGCTGCATCTATGCCTAAAAAGATGTATTCTGGTAAACAAGCATCCACCTTTACTGGATTCTTCTTCTGTTACGAATTGCCGATGAAACGAACTGATGGGACATGGTCTGATGGAGATGGTTGGTATCGCTGGTATATGCTTGATCCGGAAACAAATAAAGTAATCGAATCCACCTACGATATCTGGAAAGCAATTCAGTGTACACCGGAAGAACCGAGAAAAATTCATACTAATGAAGTTGGTTTTGTAAAAGCTAGAAAAACGATTGAAAACTATATTAAGAAAAATTATATGCGTTCTGTACAGGTACCACTCGGTGTTAAACCAAGACTTGTAACCTGGATGGAACTTTGTTAAGGAGGTGTACAGTATGGCACAAGACTTGCGAAAAGTAAATGACATAGAGTCATTGATGATTTATTTTTCAGAAAAGTTGGGCTGGGCTATCGCCCCGGATGATTACTACGATATTGATGATATTACATATGATTTCGATGCAGCAGACCTGGGATTGAAAGAAGAGGTCTTTGCAAAAATAACATCACTAAAACAGTTGCGACCATTGGTAGATGACCAGCGCTGGGGTATCTTTTTCGTAAATTTTGAGAGCAACCGCTTTGAAGTATCTGCATTAAGAAAAATTCTTTCTGGTTTGATTCCTGCACGACGTAATGCGGATCATGTAGTTTGGGACAAAAAAGACTTGTTATTTCTTTGCATTTGGGGCGAGTGGAATAAGGTTACCATTGGAGCTGCTCATTTTGAAGATAGTGAAAAGGGACTACCTCAGATTAAGATGATATCTTGCGCACCAGCTGTTGAGGACTTTACTCAAATCAAAGTCTTTGAACAGCGTCTTGCTAAACTTGCTTGGCCAAAGGATCCTACTGATGACGAGGCATGGCATGATGCTTGGGCTTCTGCCTTTACTACACGTTATCGCCAGACGATACAGGATGCCCATACCCTTACTATTCGCTTGGCTGAAGAGGCTCAAAATATTCGGAATCGTATTCTATCTACATTAGGAATTGAAACGGAAAATGGATATGTACATCTTTTGTATAATAAATTTAAAGAAACACTTGTGCATGATATGACGGAAAAGCAGTTTGCAGATATGTATGCACAAACTGTGGTTTATGGTCTTTTCTCAGCAAGATGTATGGATAAGACTCAAGATGACTTTAATGCAACAGAGGCTGTAGAATGTATTCCGAATACGAATCCTTTTCTTAAAAGTTTGTTACAAGAGTGCTTGGGTTCTAGTAATTCTAAGAGTAAACTCTCTTTTGACGAATTGGAAGTAGGCAATATTATAGATTTGCTTCTTCATACAAAGACAGACTCTATTATTGCTGATTTTAACAGGCAGACAGGTGGTGGACGTGAAGACCCTGTAATCCATTTCTATGAGGAATTTCTTTCTGAGTATGATAAGACTCAAAAGGTTCAGCGTGGTGTTTATTATACACCGCAGCCGGTAGTTAATTTTATTGTCCGGGCTGTTGATGATATCTTGAAAAATAAATTTAATGTACTGGATGGATTAGCATCTACAGGCACAAAAACTATAAAAGTTTATCGTGATTCAAAACGAAGAATAGATGGTTTTATCAGAACTGTTGAAGATCAAGAAATAGTACCTGCAATTCAAATTCTTGATCCTGCAACAGGAACTGGTACTTTCCTGCGTCAAACTATACTTCAGATTTATCAAAATTTTTGTGATGTTCGTAAAGGCCAATCAAAGGATTCAATCCTAGCTGAATGGAATGCTTATGTTCCCGAACATCTTTTACCACGTTTGAATGGTTTTGAACTTATGATGGCTCCATATGCCGTTGCACATATGAAACTAGCAATGGTTCTGAAAGATACAGGGTATCGATTTGATAGTGATGAACGTTTGAGAGTGTTTCTTACTAACACTCTTGAAAAGCCCGGAAATTCTGAAGCACAATTGTCTTTATGGGAAGATCCACTTGCTTTTGAGTCAGTATCAGCTAATGCTGCAAAAAAAAATTCTGGAATTAATATTGTACTTGGAAATCCTCCTTATAGTGGGATTTCATCAAATAGTGGTAAATGGATTACTTCAATGATTGAGGACTACAAGTACATTAATGGAGTATATTTTGGTGAACGCAAACATTGGTTGCAGGATGATTATGTTAAATTTATTCGTTTTGGCGAAAGAGTTATTGAAAAAAGTAGCAATGGTATTCTCGCTTTTATCAATAATCATGCATTTTTAGACAATCCAACATTCAGATGTATGAGATGGCATTTACTAAATACATTTGATGAAATTTACATTATTGACCTACATGGTAATGTAATGAAAAAAGAAGTAGCTCCTAATGGAGAAAAAGACGAAAATGTATTTGATATTCAACAGGGGGTATCTATCAATCTTTTTGTTAAGAACAGCACACGAAATAAAGGAATTGCACGTGTTTATCACACTGATTTTTTTGGAAAGCGTTCAGATAAGTATGACATGCTCAATTCTTTGAAGATTGGTGAAATTTCATGGACATCACTTGAACCTAATGAACCTTTCTATTTTTTCATTCCTCGCAATGAACGAAATAGAGCATCTTATGAAAAAGGGTTTTCTATACAAGAACTTATGCCTGAGCATACCACGGGTGTTGTTACTGCGCGAGATGGATTAGTTGTAGCAAAAAAACCTGAAGAGTTATTAGATAGGATTAATTTTTTTACAGATCCTGACAAAACGGATGATCAAGTTCGTGCACACTTTTTTGGTAATAAAAAAGCCGGTAAGTACTTACCAGGTGATTCGCGAGGATGGAGTCTATCGTCGGCACGTGAAAAAATCAAAGACTTTAATCATGAGGCTAATATTCAGAAAATAGCATATAGACCTTTTGATACGCGATATATATATTATGTTCCTGAGATGGTGGACTGGGGGCGTGATAAGCTGATGTATAATCTTCTGGCTGGTGATAATTATGCTTTGGTTATTCCTCGTCAAGCTGCAACAGATAACTGGTCTCATGTGCAAATTACAAAATACATGGCTGATAATAGAATTCATTATAGCAACAAGGGAATTCCTATTGAATGCCCACTCTACTTATATGCGCCTGGTTATGACGGGCAATTAACAAGGTATCCTAATTTGAATGATGCCATCATAAACAAACTCACTACTTCTATTGGTATGCGTTTTGTACCTGAAAAAAGTAATGAAGAAAATACGGTATGCCCTTTAGATATTTTAGATTATATTTATGCTGTTTTATTTTCAAGAAAATATCGTCAGGCATATTTGGACTTTTTGAAATTTGATTTTCCACGCGTTCCATATCCACAATCAGCGGATTATTTTTGGACAATGGTATTTTATGGAGCAAAATTGAGAGAATTGCATGTTTCAGAAGATGACTTAATTGATAGCAAATACTCTTACAAAGGACATACAGAATGTGTCGTTGATCGATCTACATATCAAGATGGCATAGTTCATTTTAATAAAAAGGGTGATATGGTCATTAACGTTCCGGAAAATATTTGGAATATGTATTTTGGGGGATATCAGCCTCTTCAAAAATGGTTGAAAGATCGCAAGGGGAATATACTCACGCAATCTGATATTCGGCATTTTATAAGTATCATTACAACATTGACTGCTACTGAAGAAATAATGAAACAGATTGATGATTATATCGTATTTTAATACTTATAAATTCATAACAGGTGTGGTCAAACATTATGGCTACGCCTGTTCTTATTTTATTTATTGGGGTTGATATCCTTCTGTTTCTATCTACAATAGTTTAGATAGTTGAGTTACAGGATGATTAGGAAGTATCTGTGGTATGTAGTGATGAACAAAAATTTGATTTTAATATTGAATAACATTGTAAAAATTGAAAAAGGTAAAATTTCAAAGTGAGGGGAGAGTCAACAAATAGTGTATGTGCGTTTTTCAAATTTACTGTTTTTTTAATTTTGGGTAAGGCTCCGAAATTGGCAATTTTGCGGAAGTGTATCCACACTTCCTGTCCTTGCTGTTTTTAAAATCACATAGTGATTTCACAGAGATATAGAGATATTTAGTCTATTTTATATCCCTGTGTTGTGACCGGAAAAATTCGGGGAACCAAGTGTATATTTATGCTGAATGTGAGGAACTGGGGAGCACAATCCTCAGCAAGAATCCTACGTCCGGAAAATATCATATTGCTAAAATAGCGATATGGTATTACCGGGGTGGATCTTGCTCTAATGTGTACAGTAACCTCGGCATAAATAGAAAGAATGGGTTTGGGGAATCCCCAGCAAGATAAAAATCTGATGAAAGAGCATTTGTCGGAAAGACAATATTGTTAAACACAGGTGGATCTTGCTCTGGAGTAATTGAGAAATAGTGTTTAGAAATAATTGCCTTGTTCTCAAAAAACGGAAATAGTGATAGTATGAATTGGGAAAATCGGTATTTGTAGAACTGGTTAAGTGTATCCAGTGATGTAATTACACCTATTAAATAGTTAAAAGAGAGGAATATGAAATTGTTACATAGACTTTGGTTAAAAATAAATGATATTGGTGAATATGATGTTAAATATGGAGCATGGAAAATATATCAAATAATGTATGCGAATAATCTAATTAAGGGTGGAAATTTATTTACAGATAATGACATCATTAAAAATGGCAGAAGACCATATATTAAATGTCAATTTATACATAATGGAAAGTCCACGGAGGAAATGAGGTTTAGTGGCGAAACGGATTTTAACTTTTCTACCCAAAAGAAAAGTGAATTATGTAGAAGCAGATATGAAAACTATAAAAAAATTTTAGAACGTGATTTAGCAGGCGAAGGAATACTAGATATATATTTGGAAATGCTGAATGAATGTTCCCAGATGCATCATTCACAAGATAATATATCTATAATGCTTCAATCAGGAAATATGCAGGGAGCTAAGGGAGCTATCGGACTAGATAGATTAGATGTTTGGCTTCTTATTTTGGATATGAAATATAGATACAACATAAATATGTTACAAAATCACTGTACAATGGAGAATTGTTCAGAAATTGAAAAGTTTTTAAATTTGTTTGATGATGTATACGATTATGCAAGCACCATTTATCATATAAATAGTGAACTGGTAGATAAACTGATTGAATCTGGGAAAAGACCATTATATTCAGCTACAAATATAATTACATATATGTCATTGGCAAAAGAATTTTGGAATCAAAAGCACGCATTTATTGAAAACCAACTAAAATATGAACAGTGATTTAATCGAAAAGAAAATGCTAGATTTGTCGATGCAAGTATAATGAATAGAAGTGCCCATTACATTTTTTGCGATGGGTGTTTTTTGTGAAATCCACTTTTATTCATTTTTGAATAAAAGAATTTTGAATCTGCAGCCGATAGAAGCAGATGGTTATAAAAAGCTTTTGATAACTATGAGTGCAAAAACAGAAAGCTGCGAAAATTTATTATGAGCTAATAGCAAAATTTGACATTTTGTGATATCGAGGGTATGGGGAATCGTAATCTCCATTAAGTTCGTCAGAGAATCATAATCCCAAAATGGGATTTTGAGTTACTCTAGGCGATACTTGCTTTAGAAAATGATTTGTCATAATGAGTTAGAACATGGGAGGAGGAAGCGTTAAAAAAAGAGAGAGCCATAAGCAACTCTCTCTGTGATAAAATTAAAAAGTTATAGTATCAGTGATTCGGTAAGATTACAAAAATCCTTAACAGGAATATTTTCTTTAAGTGGTAAAGCGGTCTCTAAAAAGGTTTCGTCTGCAAATCTTTCGAGTTCAGAATCAAAATGTATAATTGAAGCATTTGTATTTAATTGGTATGGTGGAATTGTAACAAAATAATCATAATCTTCATAAGAAGGAGTGGCGCAAGAAACTTTGATTTTTCCGCCCAATTTCAATTTTGCAAATTCTCCATAAATGGCAGTTAAGGCTTTTATTCTTTCTTCATCAGAAGTAATTCTATCTACATATCTAATATACCAATAATCTATATTTCCCTCTTTTAATTCAATTAAATAATCGTATGATCTGGGCGTTCCAGATTTTATTGTCCATTCAACTTTATGCAGACTTGTCATCATGGAAAGTCCACGCATTAAGGTGGAAAAAAACTTTTCATGCACCTGAACAGTAGAGAGATCCAGAGAAAATCCATTGTCTGCAATTATCTTTTTTCGTTCCCGTATTTTCTTAGAAGAATATCCCGTTGCATCATATAATTCTTGGATAAGTTCTGGATCATCAATGGCTTTTGCAATTTTATCAATAGTGCTTTTATATGGTCTTCCAGATCGGGCACCGTTGAGCATTCGTGAAATGGTTGCATTATTTAAGCCTGTTTGTTCAGATAATTCTTTTTGTGTTTTTTTCTGTAAAATGATTTGAAGTATATTGATAAATCTTTCCTGATCGTAAACGCTGTCAGGATTTATTAGTGTGCCTGAATTTGATATAAATTCGTTCATTCAAATCTCCTCTTGACTTCTTTGACTTTGTATAAATTGACTTCTTGTGTTTTATCTTATCAATTATATCCCTAAAAATCAATTTAAAACATAAAGAAATCAAAAAATGCTTTATTGATATTCGTGTAAAAGTCAAAGAAGTCAAAAACGTAATTGACATTTTGACATCTTTGCGTATAATGTAAATCAAGAAGTCAAAGAAGTCAAACAAATCAAAAAGAAAGGAAGGAGGGCTGTGGATTGAAATATAGGGTTGTTTCGGTTTTGAAAGATAATAGACCACGTTTTTTGATTATTTCTGATATTGAAGAAATTGAAATCCTTCCATCAAAGTATTTGAAGCATCTGGATCAGATTAATGCTTCTCCGAATACTGTAAAATCCGCAGCTTTCGCACTTTCATATTATTACAATTTTCTGCAGGAGCAAACGATAGGATTGGATGAGATTACATTGCTATCTTATTCAGAGCAGAATAAACATTTTATTGATTTCTTGTATTGGGTTAAGAGTGGAAAGCATACTGAGCATAATACACAGACGAGCAATAAGACCTGCAATATGTATCTTGGTGCAGTCTTCAGATACTACCAGTTTTTGGCACTGGAAGATGTCTTGCCAATGCTTAAAGTCTTACGAGTAAAAAAAGTATCATATTTTGACAGTATGGGAGTAAATCATCAAAATGCAGTGAATTCGTTTAAAGGTTTCTTCAAAGAAGAAGAACCTAATCTGGAAGAAATAACATCCGAAGAAATACAGGAGCTGATAAATGCCTGTACGAATGATAGAGATCAATTGCTGATAGCAATGATGGCAGAAACCGGTCTTAGATTAGGGGAAATTCTAGGAATCCATTATACCGAAGATATTGATTTTGAAAGAAGGACGGTTCGGGTAAGGTATCGTGAATCCAATACCAACTTGGCAAGAGCAAAAAATGCAGAATATAGAATGGCTTTGTTAAGTAATACAACTTTTGAGTTCTTGGTTAAGTACATTTCTGATAATCGAAAAAGTCTGATGAACTCGGAGTATCTATTTACAAAATTAACTGGAAAAAACAAAGGAGAGCCATTAGATGCGGATTCTGTGTATAGCATGTTGAAAAGACTATCCAAAAGAACGGATATCAATTCCCATCCGCATCAGCTCCGACACTATTTTGCGGAGGAAAGAAGAAAAGAAGGATGGGATTTGAATGACATTCGTTTTGCCTTGGGGCATAAGAAAGTTGAAACTACCATTAAATACTTGGGTGAAAATAATGAACGATTGATAGAAGCGACAGATCAATACTACTCAAATAATGAAGATTTATACCAAATTGCAGATTTTCTGTAAAAGGAAGGAGGGATTACCTTGGCAGTATTAAAAATTGTTCCGAAGTTATATCAGGAAAAAATATCTGAGAAATTAAAGGAAGAAATATCTTTAGTTACGACTGGAGAAGCAAAATACTATAACCGGTTATACAAATTTTTTCAGTATACAGATATACAGTGTACTGCAGATATTAACTATGAAACGAGAAAAATGTATATGGATTCTCTTGAAAAAGAGGATATTTCAGAAAAATATAAAGCGGAATTACTGAGCTTATTTGATCGTTTAAAAATAGAAAATATGCCGGATGTCTATTCACAAGGAAAGCCCTTCTCTGTAGAACAGGAGTTTTTTAAGCAAGACAAATTGTTTTTGCTGTATGTCCCCAATAAGAAGAAAGCACAATCTTTCCGTCAGGTGGTTGATAAGAATGATTTGTTATGGGACTTAACGAGGATACATTCATCACAGTTGGTGCGACAGACAAAAATATTGCTGTGTGAAATTCTGAATATGGATAAGGTACAAAGACATCGAAGATATTTTTTAGAACCATTAAAAGCACTTATACGGTTTTGCGATAAGTACGGAATAGATGATATTGAAGAAATGGAACAGGCAGACGAAAACAGATTTTATCTGTATTTAAACAAGGAGTCGGAAATTATAAAAAAACAGGCTTCTAAGATTGTTGAGTTTGCGAGAAGAACGTTATTTCTGACAGATTCAGAGACAAATTGGCGAGCGTGTATCTGGTATATGGAGAGGTTTCAGTTTGATAAATCAAGAATCAATGCCAGTTCACCTGTTAAAAGCCTTTCATTTATTAATATTTACGAAAAAGAAAATCGTTGGTATTTACAATTATACGCAAAATATTTAGTCGGGATATCTGATCTGTCTTTATCAAATATCCGAAATACAATATGTTTTATTTCACAATTTTTAAAATATCTGGATGGACAGAGTAAGAAAGTAACTGAACTGGAGATACAAGATATAGCGGATTATGTATCTGTTTTGAATGAGTCCGATATTAAATATTCCACTTTTAACCGACATATCACTCATATGCATACATTTCTACAGTTTTTGAAAATGAAAAATATTGAAGTGTTGAAGTTTTATCCGGAACGATTTTTAAAAAAAGGTTTTCCAGAACACAATGAAAGAAGTGTTCCAGAAAAAACAATTGCTCATCTGATTAAGGAGCTGCCGGCATTCCCAGAGCATTTACAGTTGATGTATTTGATTTTGTTTTGTACAGGAATTAGGAAAAGCGAGGTTTGTACAATAAAATCGGGAGCCTTTTATTCACAAGGCAATGAGAATTGGATGCGCATATATCAAAGCAAAATGCGGAGGGAAAAAGTCATTCCTGTTCCCAGTTTATTGGTTGAACTGGTGAACGATTATGAAAAAAAGTACGGAATAAAAAATGGGGAGTATTTATTCAAGAATAAAAAAGGTGGTGCATTTAATGGACAGACATTTTCAAATCAGATGATTCGGGAGTGTAAGGTCCGTGGGATTGCCTGCGGAGATTATATTTTTAGAGCACACGATTACAGACATAACCTTGCAACTTCAATGTACGGAAATGGAGTTTCTATACAAGGGGTACGAGATTATCTGGGACATTCAAGTGAGAATATGACAAAACAGTACATTGATTTCATGCCGGAACGTATTGTATCGGCTGAAGATAAATATTTTTCAAAAAATCAGTCATTTAAATTGAAAGGAGCAGAAGATGATGAAAGGTAATATTAATTTGATTTCTTATGACTGTTATCAACAAGCTACAGAAAAACAGTTGGCTGGGTTGAAATGGAAGGAAAACAGGGTGTACTACATATCAGAGATTCATAATGAAAAGATACAGGATGAGATTTATGGGTATATCGATGATAGATGTAGACGTTTATCATTATCAACAGCAGTAAATGATATTTACAGATTTGATCTGTTGAAAGAATTTCTGAATGAGAAGTGTACGAGTTGTAGTAGCATCACTGATAAAAAATGGGAAGAACTGGAGAGAAGCTATAAAGCATTTTTATATAAAAAAGGATTGGCGCTGTACGTTAGAAGAAATAGACCGGATAGGCGGAATGTTGAGCAACAAAGTAGCGCTCAGGTTTCTTTTTTGAAAATGTATTATGAGTATGTTGTGAAGTGTAAAACAGCAGATATTCCAGAAAATGAAAAAGATGTATGGGATATGAGAAAGTTAGATATTGTGCCAAGGAGTAATCCGATTCGGGGAAGATATAGATTAGATTTTCGTGAGATCAGGCAGAAAGAATTTAAAGAGATAATAAAGAAAATATTGTATAGCCACTGCCAGACAAAAGCAATGGGTAGTATAAAAGGCGAATTGCGTGGATTCCGTCGGTTTGCTAGTTTCATGTATGATCGTTTTCCAGAAGTAAAGCATTTTACAGAAATTAGCAGGGATATGATAGAAGATTATTTGGTTTATATAAAAACGGATACAGGCCTTACATCAGTCAGTTACACGACAGAACTGTCGGTTTTGGATAATCTGCTGGATGAAATTGGGCGTGAACTGGAAATAGAAAAGTTATGCAACCTTTTTCTGTCCAGTGATTGCAGAGCATATGACAACGCCTTACCAGAAGCGTATTCAGATGCAGAAATCAGGAGATTTAATTGTGCATTAACAAAATTAAAGCCACAGTTAGGCAGATGTTTAATAATACATCAAATGCTCGGTACAAGAATAGAGGATACGTTGACTTTGCGAAGGGATTGCTTATCTGAGAAATCGGGGCATTATTTTATAACTATTCTCCAGCAGAAAACAAGGAAATACAAAAGACCAGTCAGCGATCAGCTGGTAGAATTGATTAGAAAAGCAATAGAAGTTTCAGAAAAGGAGCATCCAGATTCAGAATATATTTTTCTGCAAGATAATGGAAAATTATATACAGATTCAATGCTGAAATATCATGTAAATATCATGATTTATGAAAATGATATCAGGGATGATAATGGAAATTATTTTGAGTTTCGTACACATCGTTTTAGACATACTTTTGGAGTAAAACTTACAGAGATGAAATTAGATGATGATAGCATTGCAAGGCTGTTGGGGCATAAGGATACTCGAACAATACCACATTATCGGCGGTTAAGAAACGAAGCATTAGCGGAGGATACAAAGGCTGTACGAGATGAAATGAATGAATTATTAGCACAATACAGGAGGGAAAAGGAAAATGCAGAAACACGATAAAATGGTAGCACTGGCAAAAGAAAGAAGTGCGGAAATGACGGAAACAGCAATAACAGCTATTGAAACAATGTATAGAAAAAATATAAAAATTTCAGTTGCTGAACTTACAAAACTAACAGGACTTTCCAGAGGTTTTTTCTATAATAATCCGAATGTAAAACAGTTCATGATGGAATTGAAGGAAAAGCAACAGGGAATGATATTGCAAAATCCCAAAAGCGATGCTATTGCAAAAGCACAGGAAGCACGGATTAAGAGTTTAGAACAGAAATTATCCGATAGTGTTCCGAAAAATGAATATGAAAATCTTCAGAAAAAATATGAAGAATTACAAGTGAAATATAGTCAAATGAAAAAGGAAACACTGTTGAAGATGTACGACCAATTATAGAAAGAAAAGGAGAATATTTTATGCAGAACGAAATTTATGATGAGAAAAATGGACTTACTTATATGTTATGTGGTGATTATTATTTGCCGGAATTGGCACTTGCAGATATCGAACCAACTTATGGGAAATATGGGATG
This sequence comes from Mediterraneibacter faecis, assembly GCF_055383675.1. Classification (NCBI taxonomy): domain Bacteria; kingdom Bacillati; phylum Bacillota; class Clostridia; order Lachnospirales; family Lachnospiraceae; genus Mediterraneibacter; species Mediterraneibacter faecis. Next base: position 71,210 of record NZ_AP043803.1, read on the forward strand.
CTTCGTAAAAGCTATTTACAGGAACACAGAAAGGCAAAATATCAAATATTGTTGTTACAAGGAACACTTGTCGAGCATTTGAATCAGATTGATGCAGAAGCAAGGGATAGGGAAGAACAATTAGTAAAACAGATGATGGAGAAACAAGGAATTACAGAGAAATTAAAAAGGCAGGACAACATGGAATGGACAAGAAGGATGAATAGCATTTATCATGATGCAGAAGAGATGATTTTGACGGAAATGATATACACGAAAGGATAATGATCTGTAATGGATAGCAAGAATTTTGCAGTCCGGATAGCAAAAAAGTGGAAGTCTGGATGGCAAGGTTCTTGCAGTCTGGAAAGATAAAAAATGAGGGATTAAAAATGTTGGTCAAGTACATAATAAAAGTGTTTTTATATTTGATTCTTGCAGTAATGACATTGATTCGCTGGTTATTAAAAATTCCGATGATGCTGGGAAATATTTTGCTTTACTTTTTATCAATTATATTTATTCTGACAGGTGTTTTGAGTTATGGATTTGCATTGGAATCTGCAAGAGAATGTGGTCGAATGATAATAATTGGGATGGGATTTGGTGCAATACCAAACTTTATCCCATTTTTGGGAAAAAGTTTAGAGACATTGGTTGACAAACTGTTGAGTATGACAAATGAATGAGAAAGTCGATATGAAAGGGGGCTGTGAAAGGCTCTCTTTTCTTTTTGCAGCTGTGAAATGGCAAGATAATAACGTTATATACATTGTATATTATGTACAGATATTGCATTTATGCATGATGAGGGCATAGGGAGTCCATATAAAGGCTATGTTGAATGGTCACAGTGGTTCAATGTCAACGGGACATGCCAATAATCCAACAGATATGTTACACAGACTGGAAACAATGATGCTGATGGGGATTGATCTTCCGTTACAGGCAATTCAAAGACAAGTTGCATCGGCACTTGATATTATCATTCATCTTGGAAGACTTCGAGATAAGACAAGAAAGGTTTTGCAGATTGTAGAAGTGGAAGGTTATGAAGATGGAAGGATCCAGACAAAGGTTCTTTATGAATTTAAGGAGGAGGGGATGAAGAATGGAAAGATACAGGGATGCCTTATGAAGAAAAATGAAATCACGAATAAAGAAAAACTCCTGGCTGCAGGATATCACACCATCTGAATATACTGTCGGAATCATAAAATGTACGGTGAGATTTCTTCTGATTTTGTATTTGTTTTATGAATCGATACTTCCGGCAATTCTCCTGTTCCCGTTATGGTTCTTATACATGAAGGAGTGGATGGAAGAGAAAGCAATCGGAAAAGAACAGGAATTCAGGAGGCAGTTCAGAGATAGTATTCAGACAATGGCAGGGGCACTTAAGGCAGGATATTCTGTAGAGAATGCAATCAGGGAAACAAATCGTGATCTGATCGGAATGTATGATGCGAATACAAGGATTCGAAAAGAATATGGTCAGATGGTAAGGAAGCTGGATCTGAATCTGTCAGTTGTAACCGTATTGAATGAATTTGCGGCTGAAGTAAAGCAGGAGGATGTGACGAATTTTATTACAGTTTATGCAGCAGCTAAGGTCAGTGGTGGGGATTCAATTGCAATTATCAGAGATGCGGCCAGAACAATCGGAGAGAAGATCGATACAGAACGTGAGATACAGACCATGCTGGCTGCGAAAAAGCTGGAATTTGAAATCATGAGCGTAATCCCATTTATAATGATTCTCTACATGAAGATGACATTTGGTGAATTCTTAAGTGTCCTGTATGGTACATGGACCGGATGTATCGTAATGAGCATTTGTCTTGTGCTTTATCTTGGAGCATACAGGTTTGGAAGGAGGATTCTACAGATTGAGATTTAACAAGAAGTGGAAAAAAGTACTTCAGCCTGACAAAGGAAAATATGGAATCTATAAAAAGGCCGGAATCGTTCTTTTATTGTCAATCGTAATGTTTAGTGCAGTGTATGTCACAGATAATCATCGTCAATTAGCACAGGATGAAAATGGAAACCGGATTTTGGAAAGAAAAGGACAGGGAGAAGGAAAAAAGACAGAAAAAATCCAGATGGAGACAGGCGAGTGGAAAGAGAAGATGAAGGTTCAGATTTCGGAAAAGAAGTATGCAAAAGAAGAGATTAGAGAACAGCTTTCTAAGGCGGCAGAAGAACTTCCGGCTCAGATCCTTGGTGAAAACAAAAGTCTGGATGAGGTCAGGTCAGACCTGAATCTTATTATGGAAATTCCACATACGGGAATCAGCGTGTCATGGGAACTTGATAACTACGAGGTTATGAACAGCAGAGGTGTTTTAAAGCAGGAGAAGCTGACGGAAGAAGGAACACTCGTCAAATTAACCGCTGTCCTTCGATATGATGAGGAAAAAATGTCCTGTGAATTTTATGCACACCTGTTTTCCACACCGTTGTCAAAGAAGGAAGGTGTTCTGAAAAAGATATCCCAGGAAGTAGAAAAAGCAGATCAGGAACAGCGGGAAAAGGATTACCTGATATTGCCAGATCAGGTAGATGGAAGAAAATTATCCTGGAAGCCTGTGAAGGAAATGAGAGCATTTGGAATTCTTTTGCTTGGCGGAGTGATGATTGTATTCCAGTTTACAGCAGAGAAACAAAAGCAGAAAGAACAACAAAAGAAAGAAATCAGGCAGATGCAGTTTGATTATCCGCAGCTGATCAATAAATTCAGTCTGTATATAGGGGCAGGAATGACAGTGAGAAGAGCCTGGATCCAAATTGTAAAAGAATATGACAAAGAGAAACACTATCTTGGAGAAAGAACAGTGTATGAAGAGATGAGATATACAATGAATGAACTGAAGAATGGAAGACCGGAAAGTGAATGCTACGAGGCATTTGGAAGGAGGTGCGAAAGTCCGGTTTACCGAAAGTTCGGAATGCTTTTAAGTCAGAATTTAAGAAAAGGAACCAAGGGATTGACGAATCTGTTACAAAGAGAGGCGCAGGAAGCTTTTGAGGAACGGAAAAATATGGCAAAGAAACTTGGTGAAGAGGCAGGAACAAAGTTGATGATACCGTTGTTTCTTATGTTGGCAGTCGTGTTCGTGATCGTGACTGTTCCAGCGTTTTTGACGATTCAGATTTGAGAAAAAGAGAGAAAAGAAGGAGAGATACAAGATGAGAAAATTATTGATAAGAAAAAATAAAGATAAGAAATATGTTGCCGCAATCACAACAATTGAACTGGTTTTAATTTTGGTTATATTAATTGCGCTTCTGTTGATTTTTAAAGAACAGTTGATTAGTTTGATCACTACGATTTTTGAGAAAGTGACATCAGAAAGCTCCGGCATATAGCATGTGGTCCGCAAAAGGCGAAATTACTGTATTTTTAAGCTTATCATTTACTTTGTTACTTTCATTTATCTTTGGAATTCTAGAGTCTGCTGTGATTCAAGGATCAAAAAATCTCAGCAGAATTGACACAGATCGAGCAATCTATTCCGTTTTCGGAGAATATCATCAGGAACTTATGGAACAATATCATGTTTTGGGAATTGATCTTGGTTACAGGACAGGAAATTATGAAGAAGAAAATCTGATCCAGCGTTTGCATTATTACAATTCTGGTTCTACAGATCATCAAATCAAGGGAATTCAGTATTTGACAGATCAATCCGGACAGGCATTTCGAGAACAAGTGCTGGCTTATATGGAACAAAGGTATGGAATGGATCTGGTTAAAAAGTTTACCGGAACAACAGAGAAATGGGAACAGACAGAGACAGAAGAATCTGATATGGAAAAGAAAACAGATGAAATGACAGATGCAATGGAACGGGTGAATGACAGTCTTGACGCATCCGGCAGTCAAACGGAAGGAGAAGATGTGGAAGAAGGTCCAAGTCTGCCAGATGAGGAGAATCCGTTTCGTATTATGCAAAAGATAAAAAAAGAAGGAATTCTTTCTGTTGTGATTCCGAAAGGAAAAAAAGTATCTGAAAAGAGTGTTGATTTGTCGGGGCAGGCATCAAAGAGAACTTTGAAAAAAGGATATGGGACATTTCCAACAAGAAAAGGACTTGATCAGACAACGGAGAAACTTCTGTACAACGAATATCTTCTCAAAACATTCGGCTATGCATTTCGGCAGGATTCAGAACAATCAGAAGGAACGGATGAGAGTGGAGAGAAGGAATGGCAGTCTGATCGTTCGGATGCTTTAGCATACGAACTGGAATATATTCTACAAGGAAAAGGATCAGATAAAGAAAATCTGGAATCCGTGTTATTTCGTCTTTTTCTTCTGAGAATATCAGGAAATTATAGTTGTCTGGCAAAGGATATGGGACGAGTGGCAGAGGCAGAAGCGCTGGCTGTGACAATATCTGCACTACTACTGATGCCTGAAGCGGTAGAAGCTTTGAAACAGATGATACTTGTTGCGTGGGCAGGAGGAGAAAGTGTTATGGATCTTCGTTGTCTTTTGGATGGAAGAAAAGTTCCACTGGTAAAAAGTGCAGATAAATGGGTTGTTTCTCTGTCACAGCTGCCACTTCTTCTGACAGATGGTGGAAGTGTAAGGGGAAATGATTCCGGAGAAGGAGTCGGATATTCCGATTATATCAGGATGTTTCTCTTTTTGAAATCAGTGCCGGAAATTACAATGCGGACTTTAGATTGTGTAGAAGAGGCATTCCATTCCAAACATATTTTGTTTCAGGCAGATCAATGTGTGACTAAATTAGAAATACAGAATAAGATAATCGTTTATAAAAATCTAAATTACCAATATCCGGTTTATTTCGGATATGAATGAAGCCAGAATTACCCCCGGTGCAGATGCCCTTTCAGACCTTCTTTTGTACACCCCAAAACGTACACTCAGAATCCTGCAATCCCTCTTGCAGGAAACCCACACACTTTAGAAAGGAAAAGCTGCGATGTCAAATAAACAGGTAAAAAATACCAGTCCAACAAGAGAAAGGGCATCTGCACCGGGGGTAAGAGCAAGTGTAACAATAGAAGCTGCATTTGCAGTTCCCCTCTTTATGTTTGCAGTATTAAGTTTGATTTTTTTAATTGAAATCCAGAGTATACGAGGCTGCATCCATGCAGCAGGAAGTGATGCAGCCAAACAGGCAGCAGAGTCAACGGCTGTCCTTCCTGTATTGAATACAATTCAATTAAAATCAGATTTGGTGAATCTGATTGGAGAAGAAAGAATTGAGAGAAGTATTCTGAATGGTGGTACATCAGCTATCAGTTGCTGGAAGTCTTATTGGATTCCGGGAACAGAAGAGATAAATGTTGTTATCGAGTACAAGATAAAGATTCCGGTTCCATTAATGAAAAGTCCTTCGGTGAAGTTGAAAGATGAGTTTAAAGTCAGTGCATGGAATGGTTATCAAAAAGATAGAAAGGGAAATGAAGACGGACAGATTGTCTATATCACAGAAAAAGGAACAGTATGGCATTCAGATTATCAGTGCAGCTATCTTCAATTATCTATTCAATATGTTCAATACTCAGAATTACAAAATATGAGAAATGAAGGTGGAGGAAAATACCATAAATGTGAGCAATGTGTTTATGGACAGGCAATGAATGGTGTATATATTACCAGTTATGGAAACCGGTATCACAACTCATTGAATTGCAGTTCTCTGAAGAGAACAATACGTGCAGTTCATAAAAGCGAAGTAGCAGGAAGAGGAGGATGTTCTAAATGTGCAAAATAATGAATGTATTCGGGCAAAATGGAAGGGAAAATCTATGGATGTTTTTTCAAGCTATTATAGCAGTGTATCTGTTGATTTTGTCTGTGATAGATATTCGTTGGAAGAAAGTAAGTGTAAGAAGTCTTTTGATTTTGCTTGCGATTGCAGTTTTATGTCAGGTACTATGTAGCAAAGGAGAACTCAGGATGATGGTAGCCGGTGGATTGTGTGGAGGTGTATTTCTTTTTTTTAGTTGGTTCACACAAGAGTCATTTGGTTACGGAGATAGCATATTAATTTTGATCCTTGGAATTTTATCTGGGGGATGGAATCTTCTTTGGATTCTGTTTGCTGCATTTCTGATCGCATCTGTTTACGGAGGAATTATGATCGCACGAAAGAAGTATACAAGAAAAAATTCATTTCCATTTATTCCATTTCTGACAGTTGCTTATCTGGGAGGCATGATTGGTGGAGTTTACTGAAAAATATACGAAAAAATACGTGAAAGGAAGTACAGTGGTAGAGATGTCTTACCTTATTCCTTTTTGCTTAATTCTATTTTTTCTGCTCATCACGATCATTTTTTACTTTCATGATAAGGCAATTTTAAACGCAGCGGCAGCGGAAACGGCTGTGACAGGAGTTGAAATGGACAGGAAAAAGATAGAAGACGCAGATCTGGATGCTTTTTTCCGAGAAAGGACGAGTGGAAAATTGATTTTTCTGGAAAATATAACAACCAGAGTTGATCTATCAGGGAAGAAAATAGAGGTAGAAGTTTTTGCATCAAAAGGACGAATGAAGATTCATCTGATACAACGTGCAACGAAGGTGAAACCAGAAGAAAAAGTCAGATGGAAAAAATAGATTTCTGTAAAGCTGAAAAAGTGAAGGGAGAAGAAAATCAGATGGAAGAAAAAAAGACAAATCAGCAGAGCAGAGTGGCAGAATCTGAAATCATAATAGACAGCGTACAACCGTATCGGGAGAATTATCAGATGCGGATGCTTAAGAATAATCGGATTCCCGGATTATTGAGAGTAAGTGGATGTGGAATGGAAGGTGCAAGTAGATATTATTATCATACAGGGCATGCACAGTCGTTGGAAACGTATTATAAAAATAAAGATATCAGAGCAGAAGAGATATTAAAACTGACAAGACAATTTCTCAGTGTTATGGAAAAAATGAAAGATTATATGTTAGAACCAAATTATCTGGTGCTTTCAGAAAAATATATTTTCGAAAAGAATGAAAACTATTTTTTCTGTTTTTTTCCAGAGAATGAGAAGACCTGGCAGGTGTCTTATCATGAGCTGACGGAGTATTTTGTAAGGAAAGTTGATTATCAGGATTTGGAGAGTATTCAACTTGCCTGTATGCTTCACAAAGAAACGCTAAAAGAAACGTATGATCTGGAAAGCATACTGCAGCAGTATGAGGAAGAAGCAAAAAACAGGGAAGAAAAGTTCAAAGAAGAGAAGATCAGAGAAGAAAGTAAGAGAGAAAAAGACAGAAGAGAAATGGAAGAAAATCAAAACATTGAGGTACAGGAAAACAGCTATTATAACAAGGCGAGAGAGAATTATGCAGTGATGGAAGAAAAGAGATATGGTCCGATCAAGAAATTTGCAAAACGCTTTAAGTCTGGAAAATGGGGAGAATGGGAAGATCTGATAACGGAAGCTGATGACTATGAATGATATATGGGATGTGGTATAGTATACGCAGATTCAAAAACATATCATAGAAGTCAAAAGGGAGTCAGAAAGAATGAAAGAGAGACCAAAAGAAATAATGACGATCACGTTGATAGGAATCAATATTCTGGTGTTTATTGTTCTTACGATGATCGGACGGACTGAGGATGGTTATTTTATGTTGCAGCATGGAGCAATGTATGAACCATATATTATAGAAAATCAGGAATACTATCGGCTGTTTACCAGTCTTTTTCTGCATTTTGGAATCTCACATTTATTAAATAACATGGTGCTTTTGTGGGCACTTGGATCGATTTTTGAAAAAGAGGCCGGTAAAATTCGGTTTCTGCTCTGTTATTTTATCAGTGGAATAGGTGGTAATCTGCTGTCTTTGTACTGGAATACCATGAACGACAGACAGATTGTATCTGCCGGGGCATCGGGAGCAATTTTCGGACTAATGGGAGGGTTGCTTTGGATTGTATTTGCGAACAGGGGAAGGCTGGGAACACTGTCAGGAAGAGGCATGCTGATTATGGTTGTACTGAGTCTCTATTTTGGATTTACAAGTACAGGCGTAGATAATCTGGCTCACGTAGGCGGATTGATTTGCGGTTTCCTGACAGCGCTGCTAACCTATCGAAGAAAAAATCAAAAGATCCTAACGGTATCTGATATTAACGATATCTGATATTTTACGCAGGAAGTGTGATCGATACGATTGTTCCATTGGTATGGTCAGATGTAATGTCGATTGTTCCATTATGTGCTTCAATGATTCTTTTGGAAACTGCGAGACCAAGACCAGTACCGTTTTCTTTGGTCGTAAAGAATGGTTCATAAAGCTTATCAACAATTTCAGTCGGAATACCACAGCCGTTATCCTGACATTGAATCAGGATTTTATCGTCAAGCTTCTTTGCACGAAACTGCAGACGTGGGGCATACTTACAATCGGCAAGAGCATCTTTGGCATTTGTAAGTATGTTTAAGAAGACTTCCTCTAATTTGGTGCGATCACCATTGAACCTTTTTATATTCTTATCAATACTGGAAGTCATCTCAATCTTTGATTTTTCAAAGTTGAGAGACATGGCGAACAGAACAGCAGAGTTGCGAAGAACATGTCCGAGAGGAAAGGAAGCACGATTTAACTGGTTTCCGTTGTTGAGTTCTGTCAGATCATCCAGCAAATCACACATATGTCTGGCGCCATCCATGCATTCTTCCCAGACACAGGAACCTTTAGCAGTTTCAGCATAAAGAGAGCTCATTAATTGCATGGAAGAATAAAGAACCGTCATAGGATTGCGGATCTCATGCGCAATTGTAGCAACAGCAGCATCATGGTTCTTCAGAAGCTGTGTGATAATCTCTTTTGCATCTTTGTTTGTTTCCATCAGGTGGTTCATTTTTTCAAGATCGATATTTGTTAACATAATACTTACTCCTAATAGTTAGATTTTCTTGAGTTCGGTAAGAGTGTAGCACCACCGAAAACAGCATTCAATAAAAATCATTCGACTATTTTCGACCTTTTTCGACCTGTTGTCTAAAAAATGTATTCTCTTTTTCTGAAAAATGGTCTATACTACAGATAAAATAAAATGGAAAGAGGAAAGATCATGAGAGATGATAATTGTATTTTCTGTAAAATAGCAAATGGAGAGATTCCGTCAGCAACATTGTATGAGGATGAGGAGTTCAGAGTAATTCTGGATCTTGGACCGGCATCAAAAGGACATGCGCTGATCCTTCCGAAGAATCATTACCGCAATCTGTATGATATTGACGAGACAACAGCTTCAAAAGCAATCTGCCTGGCAAAAAAGATGATTACAAAGATGACAGATGTACTTGGATGTGATGGTTATAATATCGTTCAGAACAACGAAGAGGCAGCTGGACAGACGGTATTCCATTTCCATATGCACTTAATCCCAAGATATAAGAATGACAATGTAGGTCTCGGATGGCATATGGGAGAACTTACAGAAGAAGATAAGAAAGAGATACTTGAAAAATTAAAATAGTACTGGAGAAGATATGTTAACAGAAAATCGCGAATTCAATGAGATTTATGAACAATATAAAAATCTCATTCTAAAAGCGGCATATACTTATTCAGGCAGTTATAGTGCAGCGGAAGATATTACTCAAGACACTTTTCTGAAACTGTATATGGGATATGACAGCATGAAGAAGAAAAATATTTCTTCATGGCTGTTTACAACGGCAAAAAATGCGGCATTAAATTACAGGAAAAAGCATAGCCGGGAGATTTTCGAGATTGATGAGAATTGGGACAGTGAAGAGGATACCGAGAAATATGAAGCACAGGTATACAGTGCAGAGGAACAATTTCTGGAAGATGATCTTCAGAAACAAAGATTAGAGCTTCATGAAAAGATTTTCACCAATTTGATGGAAAAGAATGAAAGATGGTACGATGCCATTGTTCTTGTATATTACATGGAGATGCCTCAGGCAAAAGCAGCAGAATTAATGGGCATTCGACTCGAAGTGCTTCATAGTCTTCTGCACAGAGCAAAGAAATGGATTAAGAAAAAGTACGGAACGGAGTACGAAGAAATGAACCGGGAAGACTAAGAGCAAAACCAAATGTTTACTGTTCAATGTACAAAGAAAAAGTGTATAAGGAACAGTGGTGCTGATAGTTTCCCGGTATCTTTTTGAATACTGTAGTTTTATGAAGAGTGTTGCTGGTAGATGAACTACACTATTTTGTGGCAGCTTCTTCAATGAGGCCGATAATAGTAGCAATCGGATCCTGCTGTCCAGAATTGTGCATTGCATTTATGAACTGCTCACGGTTTTCGTACAGGTTATGAACTGCATCCAAAAGCGTTGCATTCGTAAGCTGTTCTTCCTCGATTACAAGACTGAATCCCTGACGTTCGAAAGAATGTGCGTTAAGAATCTGATCGCCACGGCTTGCACGGGCAGAAAGCGGAATCAGAAGATTCGGTTTTCTAAGAGCAAGCAGTTCACAGATTGCATTCGCACCGGCACGTGAGATAACAACATCTGCAAGAGCAAAGAGATCACGCAGTTCGTTTTTGATATATTCAAACTGACAGTAGCCTTTGATTTCTTTCAGAGAATCATCAACCTTTCCTTTTCCGCAGAGATGGATGATCTGGAACTGTTTCAGCAGTTCAGGAAGGGCAGCACGTACCGCCTCGTTGACAGCTACAGCACCAAGACTTCCGCCGATTACGAGAATGACAGGCTTTTCATCTGTAAAGCCACACATCTTTCTGGCAGCATCCTTATCACCAGTAAGAAGTTCCTGACGAATCGGAGAACCGGTAAGAACAGCTTTTCCCTCCGGAAGAGCATCTAACGTCTCCGGGAAGTTACAGCAGACTTTGACAGCAGATGGAATTGCCAGTTTATTTGCCAGGCCAGGTGTCATATCAGACTCATGAATAATGACCGGAACTTTGCATCGCTTTCCAGCAAGAACAACTGGAACCGAAACAAATCCGCCTTTAGAAAAAATAACATCAGGCTTTAAGCCTTTGATTAACTTACGGGCTTCACCAAAGCCTTTGATCACACGGAATGGATCTGTGAAATTCTGCAGACTGAAATAACGGCGCAGCTTTCCAGAAGAAATTCCATGATATGGAATTCCAAAAGGTTCAATCAGTTCCTTTTCAATTCCATTGTAAGAACCTATGTATTGAATATCATAGCCTAATTCTCTAAGCTTTGGAATCAGGGCTATATTCGGAGTGACATGTCCGGCAGTACCGCCGCCGGTCAATATAATTCGCTTCATAAATTAACCTCCAGATTTAGTGTAGAGTGCTACTGTTCGAAGTAAATTGAGAACACTAGCCTTATAGCATCATATTACCCTTATTTGAAAAAATGTCAAGAAAAACGGGACACACAAACTGGAGAGAATAAGGTAAAGAAAATGAAAAAACTGAAAAAATTATCATTGGAAAATGAAATGAAAAAAGAAGCTGAACAGATTGAAAAGAAAGTCCGTAAGGACAAATCTCTAGATGACATTACAGTGTCTGATGAGATGGAAAAAGAGCTTTTCAATAAGATTCAGGATTACGAATACGACAAGAGGCATAAAAAAGTCGTCCGCAAAAAGAAGAAAAGCAAGCTTGTAATCGGAGCACTGGCAGCAGTGCTGATTTTGGTGTGCGGAAGTGTGATGACAAGTGTGGGGAGTAAGTCGTATTGGAAGACGTTGTGGAATAAAGAGGCAGGGGATGAAACTTTGTCTTATGTAGATGTTGAGAATATGGAGACGATGGAAACGAAAGATTTTGAAGTATTAGAGCTTGATAAAGAAATCGCCAAGGTGATCGGAGATTATTGGGTTCGTATAGAATATAAACCAAAAGATATGGTATTAACAAGGTATACAATAGACGGAGATCAAAGAAGAGCAACGTTATTTTATAAATATGAAAATGAAATCATTCGGTACACAATGTATATGAATTCTAAAGATTCTTCTTTGGGACAGAAAGCAGTTGATAAATTGTTAGATGAGTATATTGTGATGAATGGAGAAAGAAAAATTAATGTAAAAGAATATGAGGTGAAAAATAAAAAAGAAAAAAGATATATAGCCGAATTTGAAGACAAAGGGATTCAGTATCAGTTAAAGGGAGTTATGAAGAAAGATGAATTTGAAAAAATTTTAAAAAATTTATTTTTTGTGTAAAAATGCGTAAGTTTTTTCAATCTCAGTTGTTTACTTATTAGAGGACAATAACAAAAGAGGGGGAAGATAGTTCTATGATAAGTAAGAAAATAATGTCAATGGTAGCAAGTGCTATGGTGTTTTGCTTTATGGTGTGTGTATCAGTAACAGGTGTTAAAGCAGATGATAGTGAAGTTAAAATTGTTGATGGATCTTATTTAACTTCAGCGGATTCATCAACAGGCTATACACCGGAGAGTGATGAGCGTGGCGAACATCTGATGGATGGGGAATGTTCAATCACAAAAGCAGGAACAAAACGAATTTACACATACGGAGCAACAACAGCAAATCATACTGTTGATACAGTAGCAGTTATTGTTTATGTGGAGCAGTACAATGAGAAGGATGATAAATGGTATCAGATAGATGCTTTTTCCAAGAAAGTAGAAAATGATTATTATGTTGCTGCATCGAAATCTATTCAAGTTGACCGAGGATATTATTACAGAGTGCATGCTGAACATTTTGTGAGAATGGGGGAGGATCCTGTAGAGGAAACCTATTCTGTAACTAACGGCATCCTAGTCCCATAAGCATCTTCCTCCCACACCAACGGCAGAAGATGCAGCCCGTGGGCTGGCCTAACAGCCGCTGCGCGGTGGTTCGCTCGGATACTCACAAATTAGATTCTAATAGATAAAAGTGAGAGCCTTGTTCCTTGATACACCACAATTGAATAAATGAGCATATAATCACCATAAGCGGCTGTTAATCAGTCCATGGACTAGTAGGGCAGAAGGGAAGGATTGAATCAAGAGTAGCGATCCTTCCCTATTAGTTTGCCATTTTTTAAATTATTTTCCTGTTGCTTCTTTCAGTGCCTGAGCAAGCTGGTCCGGGCAGGAAGTTTTCTTGAATCCACACTGGATTCCTTCCAGGCGTGAGATGGCCTCATCTACATCCATTCCTTCAACCAGATGGGAAATTCCCTGCAGGTTACCGTTACATCCGCCAACGAAGGAAACATTATGAATCTTGTTATCTTCGATATCAAAGTGAATGCTCTGGGAACAGACACCTTTTGTTCTATAATCCATATCTAGATATCCTTTCTTTTAAATTTTTAGATCTTTTAGTTACCTTTTGAATTATAGCAAATCAAATATAAAAAAACAATTTTTCTTTTCACATCTTTCAGCATAATTTTCCTCAATACGACAATTTTGATTTTTGCTGTAGAAATCTGTAGAACGATTTATGCGGACAGAATATAAAATCAGGTTTATAATATCTACAAACGTAACGAAGGGGAGGCCCGAACAGTTACGTGCAATATTTTTAAAACCAGGAGGGGTTGCTATGTTAAGAGAACTGGCAGTGAACACGAGAGTCATCTATTATCTGATGGCGCTTCTGGGCATAATCGGAGTGCTGGCAAAAGCAGTGAATCAGCAGACATTGAATCAGATGCTGAAGGCGGCGGGGAATATGTCCAAGAGTACACACCGACTGATAAAACTCGTAAGAGCAAAATACGAACATGCATGTATGGTGCATGACAGTGTAGAGAATACAAATGCATTTGTGGAGAAATATATTTATGAATATAGAGGCTTTTTGTTTGGAATTCATACCTGGAGACAGATGCAATTGCTGACGGTGTGGTTTGTTGGAATTCTTGCAGCTCTTGGTGCATTCGAATGTTATATTACTTATGGATTTTCAGATGCGGCGTATCAATATATAGAAACAGGATTAGCGGAGATGGTACTCCTTTTTGTTATCAGTCATCTTTCGGACGAACAGTACAAGCTTAATGCTGTCAGGATGTATATGGTGGATTATCTTGAGAATAATTGTGCATTTCACGTAAAGAGACAGCGGACTACGGATAGAGAAGAATTGAATGTGATCGCTGCAGAGAATACCGGAAAGCAGGAGTGGGAAGAAAAGAAAGGGGAAAGAGAGATTCACAGAGAAGACAACTTACAGAATGGAAATAAAACAAAAGCAGAGAGGACGGAGCTGCCGATTAATATCGAGGGAGAACCAAGAGCGGTAGAGCCGGCAAGGAATCCGAAAGGAAATTCAGAGAGAGACGTAGATAGAGATTCGGAGCGAGATTCAGGAAGAAATGCAGAAAGAGAAGCGGCGATTCGTCAGATTCTGGAAGAATTTTTAACATAACGAAAACTAAAATTTCTTGAGCAGCATTTGTAAATAAGGTATAATAAAAAGCAGTTGGTAGCCGCCGGTCATGGAATATCAGGAATGGCGGCAGGGAAAGAAGAACCAACTGCTTTTTTAGGGCTTATAAACAAGAAAAGAAAGTAACTGATTAAGACAGGTGCAAAGAGTAATAGGAGGAGTTGCTATGTTAAGAATAGGAATGTTGACCAGCGGTGGAGACTGCCAGGCACTTAACGCAGCAATGCGCGGTGTTGTAAAAGGAATTTGCAACAAGCGCAAAGATGTAGAAATCTATGGATTTAAAGATGGATACAAAGGTCTGATCTATTCGGATTTCAATATGTTGACATCAAAGGATTTCTCGGGAATTCTGACACAGGGTGGAACAATTCTTGGTACATCCCGTCAGCCGTTCAAACTGATGCGTGTGCCGGATAAGGATGGAATAGACAAGGTGGAGGCAATGAAGCACACATATCATAAGCTTCATCTGGATTGTCTCGTTATTCTTGGAGGAAATGGAACTCATAAGACAGCAAATCTTCTTCGTGAGGAAGGACTCAATGTAGTGACATTGCCGAAGACGATCGATAACGATCTGTGGGGAACAGACATGACATTTGGATTCCAGAGTGCAGTTGATATCGCAACAGATACGATTGACAGAATCCATACGACAGCAACTTCCCACAGCCGTGTATTTATTATCGAGGTTATGGGTCACAAAGTAGGTCATGTAACTCTGCATGCCGGAATTGCAGGCGGAGCAGACATAATTCTTCTTCCGGAGATCCCATATGATATTAAAGCAATCAAGAATGTGATCGACAAACGTACACAGGCAGGTAAGAGATTTACAATTCTTGCTGTTGCAGAGGGTGCGATTTCCAAAGAAGATGCAAAACTGAAAAAGAAAGAATACAAAGAGAAGCTGGCAAACAGAAAATATCCTTCTATCGCTTACGAACTGGCAGAACAGATTGAAAAAGAGACAGACAAGGAAGTTCGTATCACAGTTCCTGGACATACACAGAGAGGTGGCACACCTTGTTCTTATGACCGCGTATTTGCAACAAGAGTCGGAGCGAAGGCAGCAGAATTGATCCTGAATGAAGAATACGGATATATGGTAGCCATGAGAAATGGTGAGACAGTGAAAGTTCCGTTGGAAGAGGTTGCAGGAAAGCTGAAATATGTTGATCCGAACTGTGGTCTAATCAAAGAAGCGAGAACAATCGGTATCAGCTTCGGAGACGAGGTGTAATTCATGTCATATACGGCGCTATACAGAAAGTTCCGTCCTTCTGAATTCGAAGATGTAAAAGGACAGGATCATATTGTTACAACGCTTCAGAACCAGATTAAGGCGAACAGGATCGGACATGCGTATCTGTTTTGCGGAACGCGAGGAACCGGTAAGACAACGGTTGCGAAAATATTTGCGAAGGCAGTAAACTGTGAGCACCCGGTAAATGGAAGTCCATGCGGAGAGTGTGAGATGTGTAAATCTATCGCTGCCGGCACTTCAATGAATGTGATCGAGATCGATGCTGCATCGAACAATGGTGTTGATAATATCCGTGAGATCCGGGAGGAAGTGACATATCGACCGACAGAAGGTAAGTATAAAGTATACATTATCGACGAGGTGCATATGCTTTCCATCGGAGCATTTAACGCATTGCTTAAGACACTTGAGGAGCCGCCGGAGTATGTTATTTTTATTCTGGCGACGACAGAAGTGCATAAAATCCCAATTACGATTCTTTCCAGATGTCAGCACTATGATTTCAAGAGAATCAGCATTGAGACAATTACAGACCGTATGCGTGATCTGATGCAGACAGAACAGGTAGAAGTGGAAGAAAAAGCACTTCGCTATATCGCAAAGGCGGCAGACGGATCTATGCGTGATGCACTCAGTCTGCTGGATCAGTGTATTGCATTTTATCTGGGACAGAAGCTGACGTATGATCATGTGCTTGAAGTACTTGGTGCGGTGGATACGGATGTGTTCAGCCGCCTACTTCGGAAAGTATTGGAAAGAGATGTTGCCGGAGTTCTTGATATCGTGGAAGATCTGGTTATGCAGGGACGTGAACTGACCCAGCTGGCCGCAGATTTTACATGGTATCTGAGAAATTTGCTTTTGGTTAAAACTTCTGATAATATAGAGGACGTGCTGGATGTGTCTACGGAAAATATGTTGCAGCTCAAGGAAGAATCAAAGATGATCGAACTTGATATGCTGTTGCGTTATATCCGTATATTCTCAGAACTTTCCGGTCAGCTGAAGTATGCGACGCAGAAGAGAGTACTTCTGGAAGTTGCACTGATCAAGCTTTGCACTCCGGCGATGGAGACTGGTCAGGATGCACTTCTGGACAGAATCCGTGCGGTAGAAGACAAAGTAGAGAAAGGACTTGCTGCAGCCGCAGATATGCCGCAGCGAGTTGTTTACGTGAATGGAGATGATGCGTCATTATCCGGATCAGGCGTTGCGGGAAGCAGGAAGGCGAAACCGGAGCTGCCGAATGCAATTCCGGAGGATGTGCAGGAAGTGGTGAAGAATTTCCGTTCTATCGCAGATGAAGCGTCAGGTATGATCAGAGGCTTTCTTAAAAAAGCAAGACTGAGTCTTGGTGGTGACAATCGCTTGCTGATTGTACTGCCAGATGCTATGTCGGCAGATATGGTTGGCAGAGAAGATCATGTGCAGGAACTTGAACAGCTCATTGAAGAGAAGATTGGAAAGAAAGTCGAGGTGGATGTCCGTCATGTAGAAGAGGGCAGACACTTTGAGGATACATTTGTGGACATAGAACAGAAAATAAATATGGAAATAACAGTGGAGGATTAGACATGGCAAAGCGTGGAGGATTTCCAGGCGGCGGAATGCCGGGAAATATGGCGAATCTGATGAAGCAGGCACAGAAGATGCAGCGTCAGATGGAAGAGCAGCAGAAAGAACTTGAGACAAAAGAGTTCACAGCAGCTGCAGGCGGCGGAGCAGTAGAAGTAACTGTATCCGGCAAAAGAGAAGTAACAAAAGTAAAACTTGCAGAAGAAGTTGTAGATCCGGACGACATTGAGATGCTGGAAGACCTGATCGTAGCAGCGACAAATGAAGCACTGCGTCAGGTTGAGCAGGAGACAAATGCAGCAGTATCTAAGATGACAGGCGGATTTGGCGGTCTTGGAGGCGGAATGTTCTAATGGATTACTACAGTAATCAGATCAGCCGCCTGATCGAGGAGTTCTCGAGACTTCCGGGAATCGGGAATAAATCAGCACAAAGACTTGCATTTCATGTGATCAATATGCCGGTAGAACAGGTAGAAGGACTTGCGAATGCAATCGTAGATGCCCGCAAGAATGTCCGTTACTGTAAGGAGTGCTGTACGTTGACGGATAAGGATATCTGCCCAATCTGCAGCAATCCGGACCGAGATCATAAGACAATCATGGTAGTGGAGACACCGCGTGATCTGGCAGCGTATGAGAAGACCGGAAAGTACAACGGAGTCTATCATGTACTTCATGGAGCAATTTCTCCAATGCTTGGAATCGGTCCCGGGGATATCCGTCTGAAAGAATTGATGGAGCGTCTGCAGGGAGATGTGGATGAAGTGATCATTGCGACGAATTCCAGTCTGGAAGGCGAGACAACAGCAATGTATATCAGTAAACTTATCAAACCGGTCGGAATCAAGGTGAGCAGGATTGCCAGTGGTGTTCCGGTTGGAGGTGATCTGGAATATATTGATGAGGTAACACTGCTTCGGGCATTGGAAGGAAGAACAGAATTGTAAAAGCATTTGAGACACCGGCAGGAGGGACTGGCTATGGCGAAGAAAAAAGTTACATCTTCAGATGTGGCAAAGCGCGCGGGAGTTTCACAGGCAACGGTCTCGATGGTACTCAATAAGAAGTATAACGTCTCTTTTTCAAAAGAAGTAATCCAGAAAGTGGAGGCAGCGGCGGAAGAACTGGGGTATGAACTTCCGAAACGCAGAACACAGCGTGGAGAGCGACGAGAAAAACTGCTCGTTGTCATCAGCCCGAACCTGACAAACCCATACTATGTAATGCTTTTGCAAGGAATTGAATCAAGGGCAACAGAGCAGGGATTCGGAATCTTTGTCTGTAATACACAGAGAGATTTAAAACTGGAAGAGCGTTATCTGAAAATGATCTCGACTCTGAATGCACAGGGAATTATCTATATGTGCAATCCGGGGAAATGCTTTCTCGGACAGCTTAAAGAAATGTCTGAAAGGATTCCGGTTGTTGTGATCAATAACCAGGAGAAGCATTTGGATGTAGATGCAGTGGAGTTGGACAATACAAAGCTTGGAAGATTAATGGGCAGACATCTTCTGGAGCTGGGGCATCAGCATGTGGCATACATTACACCGCCATTAACTGCAAGACAGAAGCAGAGATTCCGCCGGGTAGAAGGTTTTCTTGATGAATTCAGAAAAGCCGGATATGGCGATCAGGTGATTGTAAAAGAAGCAGATGAAGAATTTGACCGGAATGTTCCGGGAATCGATTCAGAGTACCGCATCGGATATGATCTGACAAAAGAACTGCTCCGGACAGAAAAAGATCTCACTGCAATCGTGGGGCTGAATGATATGATCGCATTTGGGATTATGGATGCACTCCAGGATATGAAGTATAAAGTTCCCGGAGATGTCTCGGTTATGGGATGTGATAATACTTTATTTTCCAAAGTTAAGAAAGTGTCACTTACAACGATCGAGCATTTTGTAGTTCACAAAGGAATGGATGCCTGTGATATCATCATGAAAAAGATCAGTTCAAGGGACTGGAAGTATACGGAATTTGAACCGGTCAGTATTTATCATGTGGAATATGAGCCACAGATCGTGGTTCGTGGAACAACGTCTTATGCGAAGACAAAATAGTTGATGTATAGACGTTGTATTATTTAAAATTAATAAAAAATAATAAAATTATTACTAATAAAAACAACAAAAACAAACGATTCTGATTTTAGAAAATGTTGATAAAGCCTTTAAAATAAAGATTTTTATACAGAATAAAAACGATTGATATTAACTAATATTAATAAAAACGGTTAATATGTCGGATTATTAAGTGAAAAATGACTATTAATAATTTTTCAGACAGTTGACCTCAGGTTTTGGAAGCTATATAATCAGCTCATAAACAAACGAATTACTGCTGGAAAAACAGTGAGTTGTATCAGTGGTAAGAGGAAGATTCATGTATAGGAGGACTTAAAAATGAAATTTTTTATCGACACGGCTAATGTAGAGGATATCAAGAAAGCAAATGACATGGGAGTGATCTGCGGAGTTACAACAAACCCGTCTCTGATTGCAAAAGAAGGACGTGTTTTTAAAGAAGTTATCGCTGAGATCGCATCTATCGTAGACGGACCAATCAGTGGAGAGGTTAAGGCTACAACAACAGATGCAGAAGGCATGATCGCAGAAGGACGTGAGATTGCAAAGATCCATCCGAACATGGTAGTTAAGATTCCTATGACAGTAGAAGGTCTGAAGGCTGTTAAAGTTCTTACAGCAGAGGGAATCAAGACAAATGTAACTCTGATTTTCACAGCAAACCAGGCACTTCTTGCAGCAAGAGCAGGAGCTACTTATGTTTCTCCGTTCCTTGGACGCCTGGATGACATTTCTACAAAGGGAGTTGACCTCATTGCAGAGATCGTAGAGATGTTCGAAGTAGCAGGAATTGAGACAGAGATTATCGCAGCAAGTGTACGTAATCCAATCCATGTAACAGAATGTGCACTGGCAGGAGCAGATATTGCAACAGTACCTTACAAGGTAATCGAACAGATGACACATCACCCACTGACAGATGCAGGTATCGAGAAGTTTAAAAAGGATTATATTGCTGTTTTTGGTGAGTAATCCGGGAAATAACGTTAAGACTGAAAATGGAATCAGAATGGAAATTAAAAAGGAGATATCATGAACAAGTTAGAGCTTATGAAAACTGCGAATGAGATCCGGAAAGGGATTGTAACAGCACTGCATAGCGCAAAGGCTGGACATCCAGGTGGATCTCTCTCAGCAACAGAGATTTTTACATACCTTTATTTTGAAGAGATGAACGTAGACCCGAAAGATCCAAAGAAAGCGGATCGCGATCGTTTCGTTCTTTCTAAAGGACACACAGCTCCGGGATTATATTCTACACTTGCGCAGAAAGGATTCTTCCCGAAGGAAGATCTCGTGACACTTCGTCATACAGGATCTTATCTGCAGGGACATCCGGACATGAAACACATTCCAGGTGTTGATATGTCTTCAGGATCTCTTGGACAGGGAATTTCAGCAGCTGTAGGTATGGCAATCGCAGGAAAGCTTGACAATGCAGACTACAGAGTATACACACTGCTCGGAGACGGTGAGATCCAGGAAGGTCAGGTATGGGAGGCTTCCATGCTGGCAGCACACAGAAAACTGGATAATCTTGTTGTTATCGTTGATAATAACAATCTTCAGATTGATGGAGAAATTACAGAAGTTAACTCTCCGTACCCAATTGATAAGAAGTTTGAGGCATTTAATTTCCATGTAATCAATATTGATGGAAATGACTTTGATCAGATCGATGCTGCATTCAAAGAAGCAAAGACAGTCAAAGGACAGCCGACAGCTATTATTGCTAAGACAGTAAAAGGAAAAGGTGTATCCTTCATGGAGAACCAGGTAGGATGGCACGGAAAAGCTCCGAACGATGAAGAGTACAAGATTGCAATGGAAGAATTAGAGAAAGCAGGTGAAGCATTATGTCAGAAGTAAAGAAGATCGCAACAAGAGACAGCTACGGTAATGCTTTGGCTGAACTCGGAACAGAACATGATAACGTTGTAGTACTTGATGCCGATCTGGCAGCAGCTACAAAGACAGGTGTATTCAAGAAAGCACATCCGGATCGTTTTATCGATTGTGGTATTGCTGAGTCTAATATGATCGGTGTTGCAGCAGGTCTTGCAACAACAGGAAAAGTGCCATTTGCAAGTTCTTTCGCAATGTTCGCAGCAGGACGTGCATTTGAGCAGGTAAGAAACTCTGTTGGATATCCACACCTGAATGTAAAGATTGGTGCAACACATGCCGGAATCTCTGTAGGAGAAGATGGAGCAACACATCAGTGTAATGAGGATATCGCTTTGATGCGTACAATTCCGGGAATGGTTGTAATTAACCCAGCTGATGATGTAGAGGCAAGAGCAGCTGTACGTGCTGCTTACGAGCATCAGGGACCGGTATATCTGAGATTTGGACGTCTCGCAGTGCCGGTGATCAATGACAGACCGGACTACAAATTTGAGCTTGGAAAAGGTGTTGTATTAAGAGAAGGAAAAGATCTGACAATCATCGCAACAGGACTTCCTGTAAGTAACTGTCTGGAAGCAGCTGAGAAGCTTGCAGCAGACGGAATTGATGCGAAAGTGATCAACATTCATACAATCAAACCTCTCGATGAGGAGCTTGTTGTAGCAGCTGCGAAAGAGACAGGAAAAGTTGTTACGGTTGAAGAGCATTCCGTTATCGGCGGACTTGGAAGTGCTGTATGTGATGTACTTTCAGAGAAAGCTCCGACACAGGTTATGAAGATCGGTGTGAATGATACATTCGGTGAGTCTGGTCCGGCACTTGAGCTTCTGAAGAAGTATGGTCTTGATACAGACAGCATCTACGAGAAGATCAAAGCATTTGCAAAATAATTAATAAAAAGAACGCTTCGCGCTTTCTGTTTACAGAATATCTGCAATCAGAGAGTACCGGAGCGTTTTTTGATGTTTGGAGATATTAAGAAAATGCCGTGCACGAAAAGTAATATTTGTCGAACTTACCTGACACTAATTGATAAAATCTCCCGATTTCCTTGTGCTATGTTAAGGGCAATCCCCGGGAAATTAAATAAAAGTGATAGAAAGGTGAGTATAAAATGGAGAGACAGATTCCGAAAAATGTGCGTCAGATAGGAAACGTGAGTGATAGTCCAAAAATCTATGTGGAAGATTATGTAGATACTTTTTTTCTTCAGTTAAGTGAAAAAAGCGAGAAAGAAAAACAACCAGAAGGAGCCTTTCTGATTGGTGAAATACAGAAGCAGGATAATGAAGAATATATTTATATTTATGGTGCGATAAAAATAAAAGAGTTAAAAAAGGAGGGTGGTGAATACCTGATCGATGACAAGATATGGAAATGTGGTTGCGAAGAATGCAGCCAGTATTTTGAAGAAGGAGAAATCATAGGCTGGTTTGTGACAGAGCATGATTTACAGCTGGCTCCGAGTTCTATCAACGTAAAGCTGCATAAAAAATTATTTCCAAAGAAAAATACCGTCCTTGTTATGAAAGATTCGGCAAACCAGGAAGATGTATTTTTTGTACATAAGCTGGGAGATCTTATGGAAATTGGAGGACATTATACTTATTACGAGAAGAATCCGTGCATGCAGAATTATATGATTGCAAGTCGAAAAAAAAATGGGGCAGTTCAGACAGAAAATGTGGAAGATACGGCTGCACAAAGCTTTCGTTCTCTGGTACGTGAACGAGGCGGTCAGAAAAGAGAAAGAAGGACAGGCAGTCTGATGTATGGGATCAGTACATGTCTTGTACTAGTTCTGATCGTGATGGGCGTTTCTATGATGAATAATTTCAGTAAAATGAAATCCCTACAGAATAAGATAAATGTGGTTGCCGAGGGGGAAAAGCAAACATCCTCACCTGATGTGAAAGAGACGAGTGGAGCAGCAGCTACTGTGGAGAAAAATCAGGAAGTAGCAGATGCAGAAAAGGAATCAGCAGAGGTAACGGAAGAAAATGAAGGGGAAGAACAGACGGAAGATAAAAATACAGAAAGTGTTCCGGTTTCCGGGACTGCCGTTGCAGCAGATGAAAATGATGGTATTTATGTGGTGGAAAAAGGAGATACCCTTGCAATTATCAGTAAAAAAATGTATGGAGATGTTAATCATGTAGATGCGATCAGCCGGATGAATGGATTGCAGAATGGGAACCTGATCTATATTGGACAAAAATTGATATTGCCATAAATCCGTGTTATACTGTGAAAGACAAGTGAAAGCTAAAAGTGTATCAACAGAAAAAGGTGCACTGGACAAACGATAAGGGGAGCAATATGGCGCGAAAGAAAATGTCGAATTTACAGGTGGTAAAAACGCAGGATGATAGAAAAGCGCTGAGACAAAGGGAAAGAAGGATCAAACGCCGGAGAAGAAAAGAACTTCTTACCTATATCATCCTGATTGCGATGGCAATCTGCGGAACATACCTCCTTTTAGATAGTAAGACTTATGGCACAGTCCGCAAGGCAGACAGTTACGCGAAAGACCTTTCG
This sequence comes from Mediterraneibacter faecis, assembly GCF_055383675.1. NCBI lineage: Bacteria > Bacillati > Bacillota > Clostridia > Lachnospirales > Lachnospiraceae > Mediterraneibacter > Mediterraneibacter faecis. The sequence continues at coordinate 94,926 of NZ_AP043803.1, forward strand.
GACAGGAATAATTACGTTCAGTTTGCAGATGGAATTGTGCGTTATAATCATGACGGTGTGGTATTTCTAAATAAGAAGAATGAGGAAAAGTGGATTCAGCCAACACAGCTTCAGACACCGGTGATTGTTGTGAAAGACGATGTGTTTGCGGTTGCTGACAGCGGAGGCAACAGTATTCTCGTATTTACAAAAAATGGGTTGAAAGGTGAGATTCAGACGACATTACCGATTGAGAGAATCGCAGTATCGAATCAGGGAATTGTCAGTGCAATTTTAAAAGATGAGACTTCACCGAAGATCATATCCTATGATGCGGCAGGAAATATTCTGGTAGAGCAGCAGATTACGATTGGAAATACAGGATATCCGATCGCATTGGATTTGTCTGATGATGGAAAGGTTCTGGCAGTTTCTTATCTTTATACCAAAGGAACACAGGTGCAGAGCAGGATCGGATATTATAATTTTGATGCTGCCGGCAAAGAGAAGGCAGATAACAAAGTGACAGCAGATACTTATGAAGATATGCTGATCGGCGAGATTTTCTTTATGGGAAATGACAGATCTGTTGCAGTTGGAGATAATGGATTTGAGATTTATACAGGAAAAGATGCTCCAAAGCAGATAAAAGAAGTGAAAGTGAATCAAGAGATAAAAAGTGTTTTCCATTCGGATTCTTATTTTGGATTTGTCCTGCTTAATCAGGAGAAGTCAGGGTATGAGTTGAGAATGTATAATCGATCAGGAGATACTGTGTTCAGCAAAGAGATACAAGGAGATTATAGTCATGTAAAGATGGATGGAGACAATATCATTCTGTATGATGGAAGTAAGTGCTGTATTTATACAACAACGGGAATCCTGAAGTTTAAGGGAGACCTGGGAGCAGATGCACAGGAAATCTTTGATGCATTTGGTCTGAACAGATACTATGTGATGAGTGATAATGAACTGCGAATTGTTTATTTGACAAAATAGGAGAGATATATGGAGAATTGGTTGTTACTTGCAGTCGGGATTGTGTTTTTAGTCTGCATGATTGCCGGCTTTGTGAAGGGATTTCTCAGAATTGGTTTATCCCTTCTGTCAACAATATTGACACTGGTACTGGTGTCATTCCTTTCCCCATACGTGTCGGATGCGCTGATGAAGCATACACCGGCGCAGGACGTACTGGAGAAGAAGATAGTGGAAGCATTTATGCCAGAGCTTTCAGCAGATGATCTATTGAAAGCGAATCTCAGTGGAACACCTCTGGAGAATTTAACGGTAGACCAGATTAAATCATTAAGCGAATCAGGATGGGACAAACTGGGGATAACTGCACAGGATATCCTGAAAGTGGTCGGAGATCTTCCAAAGGATACACAGATCCGTGAGATTGAGAATTCAATGCTGCCACAGTTTTTGAAAGATGCATTGCTGGAAAATAATAATACTGCGATTTATGAAGAACTGGATGTTACAACTTTCCCAGAATATGTTGCGGCCTATATTTCACGAATGCTCCTCAATGTTGTGTCATTTCTTGTGACATTTTTGATTGCGATCATTCTTGTAAGCGCATTGATGTATGCAGTGAATATTATTGGTGAACTTCCGTTACTTGGTGCGATCAATCATCTGGCGGGAGGAGTGCTTGGAATTGGTCTGGGATGTATTATCGTATGGATCGCATTCCTTGTGCTGACTCTGATTTATACGACAGAGATTGGAACAACGTGTTATGCGATGGTTGAGCAGAGCGCGATCTTGACGTTTTTGTACAAACATAATCCGCTGTTGATCTGGTTACTTGGATTTCGGTAAGAAAAATAAAAGAAAAATATTAAAAATAGGGTTGACACTCTCAATAAGCTATGATATCATATAGAAGTTCTGTTGAGGACATACATATGGGGGATTAGCTCAGTTGGGAGAGCGCCTGCCTTGCAAGCAGGAGGTCACGAGTTCGACTCTCGTATTCTCCACTAGGATTACGGATTGTGCATTGCACAGTCCGTTTTTTGTTACATATACAGAGCCAGGCAATTAAAGACAGACTGTGCTACCTCGTGCTTGCACGAAAGTACTACAGTCTGTCTTTAATTATGTGGCGGATACGCCACAGCGATGAAATGCGTAGCATTTTAGAGCTACTGGATAAGGAAAAATCTGACAAGCTGTGTCAGATTTACGCAACAAAAAAACATCCCACAGCGCGAAATCTGTGAGATGTTCTTCATAACTCCCCCTGTTGGACTTGAACCAACGACACTTCGGTTAACAGCCGAATGCTCTACCGACTGAGCTAAGGAGGAATATTTCCTTGTCTTATCGACGAAAAATATATTATCATATTTAAATGGTCTTTGCAAGAGAAAATTTTAAAAAATGTAAAAATCTTAAAGAAATCTATTTTTATCTCTTTCAAGTCATAATCAGAAATCCAGCGTCATACATATATTAGACAGGAGGGCAGATATAAAATATATCGACAGTACTTCCTGAAAGGTAACAATTCAATTTAAGACAGGAGAGGGCAAAATGCGAAGAAAGCTGAGAAGACATTTTGCATTTCTGATGGCGGTATTGATGATGCTGTCGTTGATGGGTGTTCAGGTACTGGCAGAAGGTGTACAAGTTGAGGCTGTACAAACCACAGAGGGAACAGATTGTACCGTGCTCCCGGAAGAAACAGATGCGGAAGAGACTTCCCGATCAGAAATGCAGAAACCAGACGCAAAAGAATCTCCCCCTGAGTCTGGAGTAGTAACAGAGGAAGGGAAAAGTACCGATTCAGAGAAAATTTCAGTTGCTCTTAAAGATGAGATTCTTACAAAAGGTTCTCTGACAGCAAATGTTAGTGGAACAACAGAATCAGATCAGATTGCTTATCAGTGGCAGATAAGTGAAAACGGTCAATGGAAAGATATTGAGGATACAGCGACTGTGGATAGTAGAAAGCAATCCTATGAAGTTGCAAGAGATGGTGCACAGAAGACATTTCGTGTGAAAGTGACAGTAAATGAGGCGGTGACAGTTTATTCTTCCGAATACAAGGTGAATTATTATGACAAGCTTCAGAATGGAAGTTTTGAGACGCCAAAAGTATCTGATGTAGGAACACTGACTTATAAGAATGCACATTTTATTCAGGTAGCAAATGGAACGAATAATTTGTACTGGAAGACAACAGCGAAAGGTGCATATTTTGGCGCTGGAAATCAGAAAGATTATTATATCGAGATTGCAGACGGAAGCAGAAGTTATTATGGAAATACGGTTAATGATCCAAAGCCGGTTTATAACATCAGCAGTGCGGCACAGGAAAATCAGTTCGCAGAATTAAATTGTGAGGAACCAGGAGCACTTTATCAGGATGTTTTGACAGAACCGGGGACAGTCCTTCACTGGGGATTGGAACATGCCGGACGTTGGGGAACAGACACGATGGCGGTTATCATCAGCGATACGAAATCAATGAGTTCTGATTGGAATCCGGCAGGATCGGGATTTGATCAGAGTAATCCAGATGTACAGGCTGTATTGTCAGATGAAGCCGGCAGATGGACTTATCACTATGGAGATTATACGGTTCCGGCAGGGCAATATGTTACTCGATTTTATTTTGTGGCAGTAGCGGCAGCAAATGGAAATCTGTCAAATGGAAACCTGCTCGATAACATTTCTTTTGGAAAGGATCTCCCAACCCCACCGGCAAAAACAGGTAATCTGATGATTACAAAACAGGTGGAGGGAATTGCAGCGAGTCAGGTTCCGGACGAGTCCTTTACATTTCAAGTAAAACGGGGAGAAGAAGTGATCGAAGAAGTGAAGCTTCCGCAAAATGGTCAGTGGAGTGCATCTCTTCAGGCGATTGAACCTGGGGAATATACAGTGACGGAGATTGCTCAGGAACAGAATAACTACAGGCTGGGGCATACCTTTTATCTCGTGGGACAGGAAAGTCAGACAGAGGGGATGACAGCACAAATTGATGTAGTGAAGGAGCAGACTGTAACAGTAACATATACGAATCAGTATCAACCGCTTATGGTTGTTCCGACAGGAGTAGAGAACAGGATGTTTCCTACAATCCTGATGGAAACAGCAGGTATAACAGGAGGAGCAGTTTTTCTGTTTCTTCGAAGAAAGAGGAAAGAAAAAGATTCATGAAATTAAAAGGAGAGATTCATCTTTTTCTGATTCGTCTTGCGTTTCTTCTGGTGTTTCTGTGGGTTTTGTTCGGGCTGTTGTTTGGCATTACAACCATGAAAAACAATGACATGTCGCCACGCATCAGTGCGGGAGATCTGCTCTTTTATTATCGACTGGAAAAACCGAAAAGCGGGGATGTGGTGGTTCTTCAGAAAGCAGGAGAGAAATATGTGGGCAGAGTGATCGCAGCCGGCGGCGATACAGTAGAGATTACAGAGGACGAAAAGGTAAAGATCAATGGAAGTAAGATTGTGGAAAATGATATTTTCTATGATACACCGCAATACGAAAGTGACACGGTCTATCCACTGACGCTGAATAGCGGAGAATATTTTATTCTGGGAGATCAACGGGAAAATGCAAAAGACAGCCGGTATTTTGGAGCTGTGAAGGACAAGGAGATAAAAGGCAGAGTAATTACGGTGCTCCGCCGGTTAGATATCTGAAAACCGGAAATCAGAGTAAAAAGTGAGGTAGAGATTATGAATAGGAAAACAGCAGGACGTATTTCAGCAATGGCAATGGCGAGCATGATGATGATGTCAGTTTGTGTGGTAAATGCGGCGGCCGAGGAAAATGAACCGATCACACAGTTGAATCTGAAGAAAACAGTGACAACGGATGGAAATACATACCAGCCAAACACTTCATTTTCGTTTCATGTGGAGAATGGTGAAGCAGCAGAAAATTGGAGAGATAATGTAGTATATGCCGGTGTGACAGGTGGAATCAAGGCCACCCAGACAATCGGATTCCAACCATCAGGAGAAGATACACTGGCAGCAGTTTACAGCAAGAATGCAACATTGGAAATTAATGCAGAGGTATTTGAACATGCCGGTGTTTATCATTATGTTGTGACTGAAGATGCAGGCTCTTATGAAGGAATCGATTATGATACAGCAGGCAGAGATGTTTATCTTTTTGTATATAACGGAGCAGATGGAGCACTTTATGTTGGAAATGTAATTACAGAAAATAACGGTGAAAAAGGTGATCTTGAATTTATCAATGATTATGGTGCAGAAAATGATACAACGCATGATGTGACAATCAAAAAAACGATCACAGGTAATCAGGGAGTTAAAAATAAATCCTTCGAATTCAAGGTTGCGGTGAATGGTGGACAGGGAGAACTCTACAAAGTTGTAGTGAAGAAAAATGCAAATGCACAGGCACTTACAGAATACATCACAAGCAATGAAGCAGAAACTTCTTATCAGATTTCTGATACAGGTTCGATTACAATTTATGGATTGACAGAATCTGATAAATACACGGTAACAGAGACCGATGCGAATAAAGATGGATATACCACTACGATTGACGGAGAAACAACTGCGACCGGAACAAAGACAGGAACTACAAAAGAAGATGGTACAGTAGTTCAGTATGTGAATGAGAAAGATGCGGCTGTAGTAACAGGCGTCGCAAAGAAATACACACCATACGTACTACTTGTGGGTGCGGCAGGCGCACTTGGATCAGTTTTCTTTCGTAGAAAAAGAGCATGATAAACGAAACGACAGAAGGTCAGGAGGCAGGGGAGCAGAGGGAAGAGCTGTTTTTTAAAGTTATAAAAGCGGGAAATAAGATATTGGAAATTCTGGCAGCGCTCTTTATTATTCTTATGCTTCTTTATGGTGCATATTCATTATGGGATACCTGCCAGATCAACCGACGTGCGTTTATCAGCGGAGAATTAATGAAATATAAACCTGCAGGAAAAACGGATGAAAGTCCGTCCCTGCAGGAACTTCAGAAAATCAATCCGGATGTGTGTGCCTGGCTGACGGTAGATGGAACAAAGATTGATTATCCGGTTGTGCAGGGAGAAACAAATCTGGAATATATCAATCAGGATATCTATGGAGAGTTTGCTCTTTCAGGAAGTATTTTTCTGGATAGCAGAAATGACAGAAAATTTATTGACAGTTACAGTTTATTATATGGTCACCATATGGATAATGGCGCAATGTTTGGGGATGTGATGAATTATAAAGAAAAGGAGTATTTTGAATCGCACAAAACAGGTACGCTATATTTGAATGAACAGTTAGAAAAAATCCAGTGGTTCGCCTGTGTGGAGACGGATGCGTATGATGAAGTTATTTATAATCCACGAGATTATAAGAAAGAGAATCTGGAAGAACTGATGGAATATATAAAGGCACATGCCGTGCAGTATCGTCTTCCTGAGAAAAAAGGAAAAGAGGGGTGGAACAGGATCATTGGCTTATCTACTTGTTCTAACGATCAGACGAATGGAAGAGTAATACTTTATGGATTTTTATATGATAGGGATAGGTAGATAAAGAATGATGTAGCGCAACGCCGTTGCATATTTGTCTGTTGAATGTTAAAATGTGAATGTCATTCAGGTTTAGGTCAAAGCTAGAAAAAGAGCGAAAATGGATCTGGATAATTTCGAAAATCAGGGAAATAAAGGCAGGCAGTATACGATGACGATAAAAGAGATTGCGCAGATGGCCGGGGTGTCCAGCGCAGCAGTATCAAGATATTTGAATGGCGGATATGTGAGTGAACAGAAAAAGGAGCAGATCCGTAAAGTGATTGAAAAGACGGGATATCAGCCGTCTACTCAGGCAAGAATCCTAAGAACCGGACGCGCACATCTGGTTGGTGTGGTGGCTCCGAAGATCAATTCAGAATCAATCAGCCGGATCACAGCGGGAATTGAACAGGTTCTTTCGGCAAGAGGGTACCAGATGCTTCTTGCAAGCACGGATAATCAGCCAAAGAATGAGCTGACTTATCTGAGAATCTTTGAAAGTTATCCGGTAGATGGAATTGTACTGATCGGTACAGTGCTTACAGACGAGCATCGGAGATTTTTAAAAGAATCAAAGGTTCCGGTTGTGATTGTGGGACAGGAGACAGAAATGGCAAGCTGTATCTATCATGATGATTTTGGTGCGGGAAGAGCAATGGGACAAGAAGTTGCGGTGAAAGCACTGAAGCGGAATGGTGGAAGACCTGAAGATTGCAAGATTGCATATATTGGTGTTACTCGTGAAGATAAGGCAGCAGGTGCTGCCAGAGAAGACGGGTTCCGCAAAGGACTTCAGGAAGCAGGGATTACTTTCGATGACCATCGGTACAGACGCGAATCAGAATTTACAATGAGCGGCGGATATGAAGCAGTAGTGGATTTGTTGAGCGAAGAAAATGGAATCGATATCATATCATGCGCAACAGATACGATTGCAGCAGGAGCAATCGAGGCATTGATCGCACAGAGTAAAAAGGCGGTTCCGGAATCGGTTCAGAATTCTGGTGCAAGGATGCTACACATTTTGGAACAGTCTGGTATCTGTGTCACAGGATTTGGTGATAATCAGATGTTAAGGGCTGTGACAGGCGGTATTCCAACGGTTCATTTTGGGTATAAAACGAGTGGAATCAAGGGGGCAGAGCTCTTGCTTGAACAGATTGAAGAGAAAAATCCGGTGCCGGTGCATATGAAGCTGGGATTCCAGATCGTGAATAGATTTGAATGAATGTAACTAAGAGTATAGTGCAAGTTAAACAAAACAGAAGAATCAGAATTAGTAAAAATGCCATCTTTACAAATGGCATTTTTTTATTTAATATAAAATCATAAAACGTGAAAACGATTACACATAAAATAGAGAAGGAAGGGAGCGTAATCATGGATTACAGGAAAACAGCCCAGGAGATTCTGGGATATGTAGGTGGAAGTAAGAATATTGTATCCGCAGCGCACTGCGCAACGCGTCTTCGTCTTGTTATCGCAGATAATAGTAAGGCTGATAAAGAGGCAATAGAGAATGTGGACGGAGTAAAGGGAGTATTTGAGGCATCTGGACAGCTTCAGATTATTCTTGGAACAGGAACAGTGAATAAAGTGTTTGATGAATTTATCGCGATCGCAGGTATTACAGCAAGCACAAAGGCTGAGGCAAAGGAAGCAGCGACAGAGAAGCAGAACTGGTTTATGAAGGCCATCAAGCTGTTAGGTGATATTTTTGTACCGATCATTCCGGCCATCGTAGCAAGTGGTTTCCTGATGGGAATCATGAATGCGCTGGATTTCATGAATGCAAATGGATTTTTAGCAATTGATACAAGCAGTTCTATTTATGTGTTTGCGAATCTGTTCAGTAATATCGCTTATACATTTCTGCAGATTCTGATTGCATTTTCAGCTGCGAAAGCATTTGGTGCAAACCAGTATCTTGGAGCTGTTATCGGTATGATCATGATTCATCCGTCACTGCAGAATGCATATACAGTTGCAACAGAAGGTGTACAGCAGACACAGAGCGTATTCTTCGGACTGTATCACATCGACATGGTTGGATACCAGGGACATGTAATCCCGGTTATTATTGCAGTATGGATCCTTTCTGTATTAGAAAAGAAGCTGCACAAGGTAGTTCCGGCAGCACTTGATCTGTTTGTAACACCACTTGTCAGCGTATTCGTGACAGGATATCTTACACTTTCTATCGTAGGACCGATCTTCGTATGGGGTGAGAATGCGATCCTTGGAGCAATCCAGTGGATGCTGACACTTCCGCTCGGACTTGGAAGTCTGATCATGGGAGGTTTGTATGCACCGACAGTAGTAACAGGTATTCATCAGATGTATACAGCAATCGATATCGGTCAGCTGGCAAAATACGGAGTAACTTACTGGCTTCCACTTGCAAGTGCAGCAAATGTAGCACAGGGTGCGGCAGCATTAGCAGTTGGAATTAAATCAAAAGATCAGAAAGTTAAATCCCTTGCACTCCCGTCATCACTTAGTGCATTTATGGGAATCACAGAGCCGGCAATCTTTGGTGTAAACTTAAGATTCTTCAAACCATTTATCGCAGGATGTATTGGTGGAGGATGTGGAGCTCTGTATGCATCACTTGTACATCTTGGAGCAAAGGGAACAGGAGTAACAGGTATCTTCGGTATTCTGCTTTGCCTGAATCAGCCGCTTCAGTACATTATTGAGATGGCAATTTCAGTAGGAGTAGCATTTGTGATCTCCTTCATGATTTACAAAGATAAAGAGCCGGTAGTTAAGACAGCCGCAACAGAGACAACAGTTGAGAAAACAGAAGAGACAGAGAATGTAGTAGAAGCAGAAAATGTTTCAGCAGAAGAAATTACAAGCCCGGTAAACGGAAATGTTGTTGCGACAGCAGAAGTAGCAGATGAGACATTTGCATCAGAGATGCTTGGAACAACTGTTGCAGTTGAGCCAACAGATGGAAAGATTGTAGCACCATGTGACGGTGAAGTAATGAATATCTTCGATACAGGGCATGCAGTATGCATCGCAACGGAAGCAGGAGCAGAGCTTCTGATCCACATTGGAATTGATACAGTTTCCATGGATGGAAAAGGATTTGTAAAGAAAGTAGCAGACGGAGCAAAAGTTCGTAAGGGCGATGTGCTGATCGAAGCAGATCTGGATGCTATCAAAGCAGCAGGACATCCGGCAACTACGATGATGATACTGACGAATGCAGATGACTTCAGCAAAGTAGAGAAGACAGCAGCGGGAACAGTTACAACAGCTGATCTCGCAATGAAGATTGAGAAATAAATTGAACAGTGATTAAAAAGATACAGCCGTTTTATTCAAAGAAGAATTCTTGCAGAATAGAACGGCTGTAAATGGAAAAAGGGAGACAAGAGCATGAATGCATTAACAAGGGATCTGATCAAACTGGTAGATATGACGGAAGAGATGATGAAAGAAAAAGAGCAGAAAGAAGGAGCGGATTATCGTGAGAAGCTGCATCTGATGCCTCCTGTTGGCTGGCTCAATGATCCGAACGGATTGTGCCAGTTGAATGGGATCTATCATGCATTTTTTCAGTATTCTCCATTTAATGCCGAAGGCGGCGTGAAGATGTGGGGGCACTATACAAGCAAAGATATGATCGACTGGGAATACCAGGGAGTAAAGTTATATCCGGATCAGCCATTTGACTGTCATGGTGTATACTCCGGATCAGCATTTATCGAAGATGACAAAATGTATGTTTACTATACAGGCAATGTAAAGCTGGAAGACGGAGATTTTGACTATATCAACACAGGACGCGAGTCAAATACGGTTCTTGTTGTCAGTGAGGATGGAAAGACATTCGGTCCGAAGAAAGAACTAATGAGAAATGTTGATTATCCGTCAGATCTGACCTGCCATGTGCGTGACCCGAAGGTATGGAAAGAAGGAGATACTTACTACATGATTCAGGGTGCGCGTACAAAAGAAGATGTCGGACAGGCATTGATCTTTGAGTCAAAAGATAAAATCAACTGGAATTTCAGAAGCCGCGTGGAATCAGAAGAACCATTCGGATACATGTGGGAATGTCCGGATTATTTTGAGGTAGACGGAACAAAAATTCTCTCGGCGTCTGTGCAGGGACTTGAGGGTGGTATCTGGGACGACAGAAATGTTTATCAGTCCGGATACTTCCTAGTAGATGGGGATATTCTGGAAGACTATAAACTCTCCGAGTATCAGCTTTGGGACTATGGATTTGATTACTATGCCCCACAAAGCTTTGAGACAGAAGATGGCAGAAGAATCCATATCAGTTGGATGGGAATGCCGGATTGTGAAGAATATACCAATCCGACGATCGCAGAAGGGTGGCAGCACTGCTTCACTTTTCCGAGAGAAGTATTTGTAGAAGATGGCAAAGTTTGTCAGAGACCGGTCAGAGAATTGCAAAAGAAGAAAACTCTTGTGGATAAGTCAGCCGGAATGTTGAAAAAAGATGGATATAAAGTCTATGATGTGAATATCTCGGGCATTCAGAACAATGAATTCAGGACAGTGATTGATGAAGAATTGATTCTTGAGTACAAAAATGGAAGATTCGAGATGCATTTTACAAGCCAGGATAAGAATTCAGTATCTGCCGGAAGAGGAATGCGTTATATTGCATTGGATTCTGTTACAGATGTAGAAATCTTGGTAGATCATTCTTCCGTGGAAGTGTTTGTGAATGATGGAGAAGCTGTATTTTCCACACGATTTTATCCAAAGGCAGACAGTCTTCTGGTAGAGGCAGAAGAGGCGCAGATTATGATGTATGAGATTCAATAGAGAAAAAAATGAATGAAAAAGAGGGCGTGGATTTATTCGTTGATATCACCACATATCAAATGATGAATCCGCGCCCTCTTTTTTGAATCAGCAGGATTGGAAATGTGAAATGTCACAGAAAATGTGAAAGAGATCTAACGCTGTGAAGGGGGGCATAATGTACAAAAAGTATTGTTGAAACGCCAGAGTGTATGTATTATATGTACAGAGTAATTCATGAATGAAAAAACACTGTTGATGACAGAGAATTTGTAAACAGTTGTAAACAAGTTACGTAGGAGGAATGAGGATATGAGTGAAAAGAAAAGTACTTTGATGCAAAAAGTACAGCGCTTTGGTGGAGCGATGTTCACGCCGGTATTATTTTTTGCAGTCTTTGGAATTATTGTAGGTTTCGCAACTTTATTTAAGAATAATCTGGTATTTGGATCTTTGGCAGATCCTGAGACTACCTGGTACAAGGTCTGGGATATCATTTATAATGGAGCAAACACGGTATTTAAACAGATGCCATTGATATTTGCAATTGGTCTTCCGGTATCACTTGCAAAGAAACAGCAGGCAAGAGCATGTCTTGAGATATTTGTAATCTATGCAACCTTTCTTTATCTGACAAGTTCTATTTTGCAGTACTGGGGGCCGGTTTTTGGTGTTGATTTTGAATCTGTAGAAAGAACAAGCGGACTTGCAACAATTGCCAGTGTAAGAACATTGGATATGGGAATTGTTGGAGCACTGATCATTGCAGGAATTGCAGTTTATCTTCATAATAAGTTTTTTGACATGGAAGTGCCGAAATATGTTGAGACATTCAAAGGTTCTCCAATGGTTGTACTAATTGGATTCTTTGTTATGATTCCTGTTTCTGTTCTTGCATGCCTGATCTGGCCACATGTACAGGATGGAATTGCCAGTGTGCAGAGCTTTCTTGCAAGCACAGGAGTCTTCGGAGTAGGGATGTATACATTCCTTGAAAGATTGATGATTCCGTTTGGACTTCATCATTTCATTTACGCTCCATTTTTATATGATTCAGCAATTGTTGACGGTGGAATCAAGGCATACTGGGTTGCGCATCTTTCAGAATTCGCTTCTATGAAAGGTTCTCTTGCAGCAATGTTCCCGGCAGGAGGATTCGCTCTTACAGGTATGAGTAAGATGTTTGCACCACTCGGAATCAGCGGAGCAATCTATGTGACAGCAAAACCAAATAAGAAAAAGAAAGTACTTGCACTTTTAATTCCGGTATTGATTACAGCAATGTTCACAGGAATTACAGAGCCACTGGAATTTACATTTCTTTTTATCGCTCCTGTTTTGTATCTGTGTCATGCAGTGCTTGCAGGATTGATGTCAGCAATCACATTTGCATGTGGAATCAGTGGAGATTTCAGTTTGGGACTGATCCAGAATGCGTCTCTGAACTGGGTACCTCTTTGGAGCACACATGGTGGAAGCTATGTACTTCAGATTGTGATTGGATTGATTTTCTCAGCCATCTATTTTGTACTGTTCCGTGCATTGATTCTTAAGATGAATCTGAAGACACCGGGAAGAGAAGCAGATGATGAAGAAAGTAAACTGTATACAAAGAAAGAATACAAAGCAAAGAAAGAAAATAGTTCAGACAACAAATATCAGATAGCAGCAGAAGTTTATATGGAAGGTCTTGGCGGAAAAGAAAATATCATCGATGTAACAAACTGTGCTACCCGTCTTCGTGTATCGGTGAAGGATGTTGATAAGGTACTGCCGGATGCATATTTCAAAGAAAATGGCGCGCATGGTGTTGTGAGAAATGGAACAGCGCTTCAGGTTATTGTTGGTCTGAGTGTTCCCAACGTAAGAGAAGAATTTGAAAAATTACTGTAGAAATAATAGAAAAAAGAGGAAAATATAATGAAAAAATTTAACATTACAATCGCCGGAGGCGGAAGTACTTATACACCAGGAATTGTATTAATGCTTGCAGAGGAGTCTTATCGATTCCCGGTAGAAGAAATTAAATTATATGACAATCTTGCGTCTCGTCAGGAGCCAATCGGAAAAGCAATGGAAATTATGATGAAAGAGCAGCATCCGGAGATTAAGTTTTCTTATACAACAGATCCGGAAGAGGCATTTACGAACATTGATTTTGTATTTGCACATATCAGAGTCGGACTTTATGCGATGCGTGAACTGGATGAAAAGATTCCGCTGAAATATGATGTTGTTGGACAGGAGACTTGCGGACCAGGAGGAATCGCATATGGAATGAGATCCATTGCAGGTGTTCTGGAGATTCTTGATTATATGGAGAAATATTCTCCAGATGCATGGATGCTGAACTATTCCAATCCGGCAGCGATTGTGGCAGAAGCGACAAGAAGACTCCGTCCGAATTCAAGAATTATCAATATCTGTGATATGCCAGTTGCACTGGAAAATATTATGGCAAATATCCTAAATCTGGAATCAAGAAAAGAAATGATAGTAAAATATTATGGATTAAACCATTTTGGATGGTGGACAAGCATTACAGATAAAGCAGGAAAGGATCTGATGCCTGAACTGAAGGCATTTGTGAAAGAAAAAGGATATGCGAAGGAGACGGAAGATTATCAGCACCGTGCCCAGAGCTGGAAAGATACTTATCTGATGGCAAAAGATGTTTACGCATTGGATCCAGAGACAGTACCGAACACGTACCTTAAATATTATCTGCTTCAGGATGAAGTTGTAGAGCATTCAAACAAAGAATATACGAGAGCAAACGAAGTAATGGATTCTCGTGAGAAAGAAGTATTTGATACGGCGAAAGGCATTATCGAAAAAGGTAGTGCGGAAGGATATACTTTTGCAGTCGGAGCACATGCAACATTTATTGTCGATCTGGCATGCGCACTTGCATTTAATACAAAAGAAAGAATGCTTCTGATTGTACCAAACAACGGAGCAATTTCCAATTTTGATCCGGAAGCAATGGTTGAGATTCCATGTCTTGTTGGAAGTAACGGACCGGAGCCACTGGCAGTAGGAAAGATTCCAGAGTTCCAGAAGGGACTTATGGAGCAGCAGGTAGCGGTTGAGAAACTTACGGTAGATGCGTGGATGGAACATTCCTATCTGAAGTTGTGGCAGGCACTTACGTTAAGTAAGACGGTACCAAGTGCAAAGATTGCAAAGAAGATTCTGGATGAGCTGATTGAGGCAAACAAAGAATACTGGCCGGAACTTTCATAATAAAATAAAAGACATAGTAGAAATACGATTGCGTCTAAAGAAAAAACTGGTGTGCAGTAGCGCAGCAGTTTTTTTCTTGTGTTAAGCAGGAAGGAGCAGGGAAGAATTGTGGAATAAATAAGAAGATTGTGATAGTATAGAAATAATAAATAATCGAGAAAATGAGGTGATGGCATGAAATTAGAGGCGTTAGTCAGCAGACATTATGATGAATTGAATCCAAATGATCTTATTATCTGGCGGTATATTACTCAAAATAAAGAACAATGTCTGAACATGACGATTGAAGCACTCGCACAGTTATGCAATGTATCTCGGAGTACGGTCATGCGTTTTGCACAGAAGATTGGCTTATCCGGCTATAGTGAATTAAAAGCCTGTCTGCGCTTTGAACTGGAAGAAGACGAAGTGCCTGTGTCACGTAATTTGGTATCCTTGATATGTGACAGCAATATCAAGGCCATACATCATTTCCAGTCACAGAACTACGATGATATCTGTCAGATTTTATATAATGCGAAAAGAATTTTTATGTATGGGACGGGGAGTCTGCAGAAATCAGTCTGCCGGGAATTTCAGAGAATGATGTTGTCGTTGAATATTCTGGTTAATGATATTCCGGCGGAGGGTGAAGTGCGCAAAGTTGTAAAACTGATGAAGCCGGATGATATCTTTTTTGTTGTATCAAAATCAGGAGAAAGTGATTTTATACGTAATATTATGATTCAGGCGAACAGCAAAGGTGTGACAACAATCTCTTTGACTCGATATGGGAATAATACACTGGCCAGAATGAGCACCAAAAATTTGTTTGTAAATATAGAGGAAGTTACTGTATTGGAGGAGACCAATTTTGAGTCTATGACATTGATGTTTATCATTCTTGAAATTTTATTTGCAAAGCTAGTAGAGTACAGGACGAAATTTTACATAGAGTAGTTGAAAAATTCTTGGTAGAATTAGTGATTTTAAAAGTGATAAATTATGATTGAAAAAAAAGTTGTTGCGACTTATAATAAAACTACAGATTCCCACAGATGAAAGGTCTGTGGGGATTTTTGCGTTATGAATTCAAACAACCGGAGGATTTCCTTTATGATAAATTTTAAGAGATACGGAAAGTGCTGTCTGTCTCTTTTCCTGGCGGTATCTATGATATTGATGCCGTCAGTACAGACATTTGCTGAGGAAGAAACGGCGGCAGCCACAACAGATTCAACTCAGACAGAGGGAGAAGACAGGGAGACACAGCGTCAGAAATGTTATGCGATCGCACCAGATTCAAACAGTGTGGAGAACTGGCCACAGGGTCCGGCGACTTATGCGGATTCTGCAATCGTTATGGACATGAACAGTGGGGCAGTTTTATATAGCAAGCAGATTGAAAAGAAGCATTATCCGGCAAGTATTACAAAACTTCTGACAACATTGGTTGCGTTGGACAATGCAGAGCTTACAGATACGGTAGAATTTTCCCAGGACAGTATCTCCTTTCTGGAATATGGTGATGCCCATATCGGCATGACACCGGGGGAGCAGATCAGTATGGAAGATGCGCTCTATGCCGTTCTTCTGGCATCGGCAAATGAGGTCTCTTATGCAGTAGCTGAGAGTGTTGGCAAGAAGATGGGTGGGGGTTATGACACATTTATTCAGGCGATGAATGATGAGTCAGAAAAACTTGGATGTACAGGTTCACACTGGACGAATGCGAACGGACTTCATGATGAACAACATTATACAACGGCGCATGATATGGCAAGAATTGGTGCAGCAGTTTATCAGAAGGAAGCGTTCCGGACAATTTCCCAATCGTTAAGCCATACGATTCCGGCAACGAATCTGGTGAATGAAGAACGTACTTTTCAGCAGAAGCACAAGATGCTCTGGCCACAGAATGATAATTATTATGAATACTGCAAGGGCGGTAAGACCGGCTACACAGATCAGGCAAGAACAACGCTTGTGACAATGGCAGATAACGGAGATATGCAGCTTGTTGCGGTTGTACTTTATGATTTTGGAAATGATGCTTATATAGATACTCGTGCCATGTTTGATTATGCTTACAGTAATTTTTCAAAAATATCTTTGAAGGATCAGAAGCTTCCGGAAGGTGTGAAGTCTTATGAAGACGAAGATGCTTATATCGTACTTCCGAAGAGTGCACAATTTTCTGATGTGAAAGCAGAAGTGAAGGAAGACAGCAACAAGGATGGATCCGGAACAGTAACATTTACTTATAAAGGGCAGGAAGTAGGCAGTGTGAAAGCTGCGATAGAAAAAACAGAGGAAAGCAGTGCAGCTGTTTTGGGAAAAAAGAAAGATAAGACAACTTCAACTGTCGTAACCGGGATTTCAAAGTTTATGAAAATTGTGATCGGAGTTGTAATTGCAGTTGTGATTTTATTGATCATCATTGTTGTACTTGCGAATTACCGGAAGCAGATAAGACGTCGCAGAAGAAAAAAAGGAAAAAGAAGAAATGCAAAGAGTGGTAATGTGAAAAGAAAGAAGAAACGCCGCAGATAAGAAAACAGAAATTTGCGAAAGAACGCTGAAAACAACGTTTTTTCGCACTTTTTTTATCATAATAAACCTTGACTAGAGCCAAGAATCTCTTTATAATAAGCCGTGTGTAGAAGTTCACAGGTAAAGCGATGACGGAGACAGTAGGATTTATCCGAACGTTACAGCGAGCCGGAGATGGTGGGAGTCCGGTGCAAGTAAGAGATTTTTGAAGATCACTCCAGAGCAGCAGTTCCTGAAACAGATGCAGAAAAGAGGTTTCTGCAGAAAGAGAGAGTAAGGACTGACGCGTGTCCGGCGTTAAAGGATACCATATGCAGGTCAGAAATCAGACCTAAGTATGATGTAACAGGTGGTTTAACGAGAGAAGTTCAGGCTTTCGTCCTATTACAGGACGGAAGCCTTTCTTTTTTTAAGAATCATAAAATAAACTCAGGAAAGGATAAGAACATGTATAAGAAAGTTTTAACTGACATGAACTTTGTCAGCCGTGAAAAAGAAGTTGAAAAGTTCTGGGATGATAATGAAATCTTCCAGAAAAGTATGGATGAAAAAGAAGGATGTCCGGATTATATTTTCTATGACGGACCTCCGACAGCAAATGGTAAACCGCATATCGGACACGTTTTAACTCGTGTTATTAAGGATATGATCCCAAGATACCGTACAATGAAAGGATATATGGTTCCAAGAAAGGCCGGATGGGATACACATGGCCTTCCGGTAGAGCTTGAAGTTGAGAAGCTTCTTGGTCTTGATGGAAAAGATCAGATTGAGAAATATGGTCTTGAACCATTTATCAAGAAATGTAAAGAGAGTGTATGGAAATACAAAGGAATGTGGGAGGATTTCTCAGGTACAGTTGGATTCTGGGCTGACATGGAGCACCCATATGTAACATATGATAACAATTTTATCGAGTCTGAATGGTGGGCTCTGAAGCAGATTTGGGATAAGGGACTCCTTTACAAAGGATTTAAGATCGTTCCTTACTGCCCGCGTTGTGGAACACCGCTTTCCGCACAGGAAGTTGCACAGGGATACAAGGATGTTAAGGAGCGTTCAGCAATCGTTCGTTTTAAAGTAAAAGATGAAGATGCATATATTCTTGCATGGACAACAACACCTTGGACACTTCCATCCAACCTTGCACTTTGTGTAAATCCGAAAGAAGATTACGCAAAGGTTAAGGCAGCAGACGGACATGTATATTACATGGCATGTGCACTGCTTGATACAGTTCTTGGAAGACTTGCAGAAGAAGGTAAAGATGCTTACGAAATCCTTGAGACTTACAAGGGAACTGATCTGGAAGGAAAAGAATACGAGCCACTGTACCAGTGTGCCGCAGACGAGGCAGCAAAACAGCGCAAGAAAGCATTCTATGTTGTATGTGATGAGTACGTCACTCTGACAGATGGTACAGGAGTCGTTCATATCGCACCAGCATTTGGTGAAGATGATGCGAATGTAGGAAGAAAATATGATCTTCCATTCGTACAGCTTGTAGATGAGAAGGGTGATATGGCAGAATCCACACCGTTCGCCGGTCTGTTTGTAAAGAAAGCTGATCCGGAAGTATTAAAGGATCTGGATGCAAGAGGACTTCTTTATGATGCACCGAAGTTCGAGCATAGCTATCCTCACTGCTGGAGATGTGATACTCCGCTGATCTACTATGCACGTGAGTCCTGGTTCATCAAGATGACAGCAGTTCGCGACGATCTGATCAGAAATAATAACACAATTAACTGGATTCCGGAAAGTATCGGTAAAGGACGTTTCGGTGACTGGATCGAGAATGTTCAGGACTGGGGAATCAGTCGTAACCGTTACTGGGGAACACCACTGAATATCTGGCAGTGTGAGTGTGGACATATGCACTCTATCGGAAGCATTGAAGAACTGAAATCAATGTCTGATAACTGTCCGGATGATATCGAGCTTCACCGCCCATACATCGATGCTGTAACAATCAAGTGTCCGGAGTGTGGTAAAGAGATGCACAGAGTACCGGAAGTTATCGACTGCTGGTTCGACAGTGGATCCATGCCATTTGCACAGCATCATTATCCATTTGAAAATAAAGACTTATTTGAGAGACAGTTCCCGGCAGATTTCATTTCCGAGGCGGTAGACCAGACAAGAGGATGGTTCTATTCTCTGCTTGCAATCTCAACACTGCTGTTCAACAAGGCTCCATATAAGAATGTTATCGTTCTTGGACATGTTCAGGATGAGAACGGACAGAAGATGAGTAAGTCTAAAGGAAATGCGGTCGATCCGTTTGATGCACTTGAGAAATACGGAGCAGATGCGATCCGCTGGTATTTCTACATCAACAGTGCTCCGTGGCTGCCGAACCGTTTCCACGGAAAAGCCGTTCAGGAAGGACAGCGTAAGTTCATGGGAACACTTTGGAATACTTATGCATTCTTCGTGCTTTATGCGAATATTGATAATTTTGATGCAACAAAATATACTCTGGAATATGATAAACTTCCGGTTATGGACAAGTGGATCCTCTCCAAGATGAACACAATGGTAAAAGATGTAGATTATAATCTTGGCAATTACAGAATCCCAGAGGCAGCACGTGTGCTTCAGGATTTCGTAGATGATCTGAGTAACTGGTATGTAAGAAGAAGCCGTGAGCGTTTCTGGGCAAAGGGAATGGAGCAGGATAAGATCAATGCTTACATGACTCTGTACACAGCTCTTGTTACAGTATCTAAGGCAGCAGCTCCGATGATCCCGTTCATGACAGAAGAGATTTATCAGAACCTGGTTCGCAGCATTGATAAGGATGCTCCGGAAAGTATTCACCTTTGTGACTTCCCAGAAGTTCATGAAGATCAGATTGACAAAGAACTTGAAAATAACATGGAACATGTTCTTGACCTTGTTGTTATGGGACGTGCATGCCGTAATGCGTCCAACATCAAGAACCGTCAGCCGATCGGAAAGATGTTTGTGAAAGCAGACTTTGATCTTCCAGAATTCTATCAGGAGATCGTTGCAGACGAGCTGAATGTTAAAAATGTTAAATTTACAGATGATGTAAGAGACTTTACTTCTTATAGTTTTAAACCACAATTAAAGACAGTCGGACCGAAATATGGTAAGATGTTAGGTGGTATCAAAGCGGCGCTTAACGACATCGATGGAAATGCAGCAATGGATGAGCTCAACGCTACAGGTGCACTCAAACTGGATGTAAACGGACAGGAGATCGAACTTTTCAAGGAAGACCTTCTGATCGATACAGCACAGATTGAAGGATATGAATCTGTAAATGACAACGGAATCACAGTTGTTCTCGATACAAACCTGTCACCAGAGCTGCTGGAAGAGGGATTTGTACGTGAGATCATCAGCAAGATCCAGACAATGAGAAAAGAAGCTGATTTCGAAGTTATGGACAGAATCAAAGTTACATACGAGGGTAGTGAAAAGGCAGAAGCTGTCTTCGAAAAGAACAATACACTGATCGCAGGTGAGGTACTTGCGGATGAAGTTGTAAAAGCACAGCCGGCTGGTTACGTGAAAGAATGGAAGATCAACGGCGAAGCAGTTACAATGGGTGTTGAGAAAAAAGGAGAGTAATAAACATGTTCAGTAAAAGATTCGAGAAAAAGGCTTTTAAAGCGGCAGTAAAGGATAACGTTAAGACACTTTATAGAAAGACAATCGATGAGGCTACACCGCAGCAGCTATTCCAGGCAGTATCCTATGCAGTCAAAGATGTTATTATCGATGATTGGATTGAGACACAGAAAAGATATGATGAGACAGACGCCAAGACAGTATACTATATGTCAATGGAGTTCCTTATGGGACGTGCACTTGGCAACAACCTCATCAATATGACAGCATATAAAGATGTAAAAGAAGCACTGGAAGAGATGAATATTGATCTGAACGTGATTGAAGACCAGGAGCCGGATGCGGCTCTTGGAAATGGTGGTCTTGGACGTCTTGCAGCATGTTTCCTTGATTCTCTCGCTACACTGAATTACCCGGCATATGGATGTGGAATCCGTTATCGTTACGGAATGTTCAAACAGAAAATCAAAGATGGATATCAGGTAGAGGTTCCGGACAACTGGCTGAAAGAAGGAAATCCGTTTGAGATTCGCCGTGAAGAGTACGCAAAAGAAGTACGTTTTGGCGGAAATATCCGTTTCGAGAAAGATCCTGTTACAGGAAAAGATAAATTTATCCAGGAAAACTATGAGTCTGTCATGGCAGTTCCGTATGATATGCCAATCGTTGGATATGGCAATCACGTAGTAAATACACTGCGTGTATGGGATGCAAAACCGATCACAGACTTTAAACTTGATGAATTTGACAGAGGAAATTATCACAAAGCAGTAGAGCAGGAAAACCTTGCAAAACTGATCGTTGATGTTCTCTATCCGAACGATAACCATTACTCAGGAAAAGAGCTTCGTCTGAAACAGCAGTATTTCTTTATTTCTGCAAGTCTTCAGGCTCTGATCGAGAAGTATAAGAAAAAACATGGTGATATCAGAAAACTGCATGAGAAGGTTGTTATCCAGATGAACGATACTCACCCGACAGTTGCAGTTCCAGAATTAATGCGTCTCCTCATCGACGTAGAAGGATTAAGCTGGGAGGATGCATGGGAAGTTACAAGTAAGACTTGTGCTTATACAAACCATACAATCATGGCAGAGGCACTTGAGAAATGGCCAATCGACCTGTTCTCTAAATTGCTTCCACGTATTTACCAGATTGTACAGGAGATCGATCGTCGTTTCCTGATTAAGGTTCGCGAAATGTATCCGGGAAATGAAGAGAAAGTCCGCAAAATGGCAATCCTTATGAACGGACAGGTTCGTATGGCTAACATGGCAATCGTTGCAGGATTCTCTGTAAATGGTGTTGCACAGCTTCATACAGAGATCCTTGAGAAACAGGAACTGAAAGATTTCTATCAGATGATGCCTGAGAAATTCAACAATAAGACAAACGGAATCACACAGAGACGTTTCCTCGCACATGGAAACCCACTTCTTGCGGATTGGATCACAGATAAGATCGGTGATGGATGGATCACAGATCTGTCTCAGATTGTAAAGCTGAAACCACTTGTTGAAGACGAAGACGCAAGACGTGAATTTATGGAAATTAAATACCAGAATAAAGTTCGCCTTGCGAAATATATCAAAGAGCATAACGGAATCGATGTAGATCCTCGCTCTATCTTTGACATTCAGGTAAAACGTCTGCATGAGTACAAACGTCAGCTGTTAAATATCCTGCATATCATGTATCTGTACAATCAGATCAAAGAGCATCCGGAGATGTCCTTCTACCCAAGAACATTTATCTTCGGAGCAAAGGCAGCAGCAGGATACCTTCGTGCGAAAGAGACAATCAAACTGATCAACTCCGTAGCAGATGTTGTAAATAACGACAGAAGCATCAACGGAAAGCTGAAAGTTGTATTTATCGAAGACTACAGAGTATCCAATGCAGAGATTCTTTTCGCAGCGGCAGATGTCAGCGAACAGATTTCAACAGCTTCCAAAGAGGCATCCGGTACAGGTAACATGAAGTTCATGTTGAACGGTGCACCGACACTCGGAACAATGGATGGAGCAAATGTAGAGATCGTTCATGAAGTCGGAGAAGAGAATGCATTTATCTTCGGTCTGAGTTCACAGGAAGTAATCAATTACGAGAACAATGGCGGTTACAACCCAACAGATGTTTACTTTAATGATTGGGAGATCAAACGTGTCGTAGATCAGCTGATGGATGGAACATATTCTAACGGCGATCACAACATGTATATCAATCTGTATAACTCACTGCTGAATACACAGTGTACAGACAAAGCAGATACTTACTTCATTCTGAAAGACTTCCGTTCTTATGCAGATGCACAGAAGAGAGTAGAAGAAGCTTATAGAGATCAGCAGAGATGGTCTAAGATGGCAATGATGAACACAGCATGCAGCGGTAAGTTCACATCTGACAGAACAATCGAAGAGTATGTTCGTGATATCTGGCATCTGGAGAAGGTTGAAGTTCCATCAGGACAGGACCTTTTCGAATAAGCAATTACACGGAGAATGAAACCAGATAAGTTCTAAAATAGGACAGCCTTCCATACAATAGAGTATGGAGGGCTGTTTTTATGCGTGATACAATTAGAAATAAAATAAAGTTATTTTTTGCATTTCTTATCATACTGTTTTTACTTCCTTACATCATTTCTGTTTTTATAAACGGAAAGAATGCGGTGCAGGGAGCTGACAGCGATAATGCATCTGTGTATCTCGCAGGAATACTCGCAGGAGAAACAGATGGAGGATATGAAATAGAAGCATTGAAGGCACAGGCGGTTGTTCTACGTACAGAGTTGTACAGAACAGAGAAAGAAAAGCAAACTATTTTGGATAAATGTCTGACGCAGACTCAGATGAAGAAAAAGTGGGGGCCAAAATACGAAGAGAATTTGAAAAAATGTCAACAGGCAGCACAGGAAACAAAAGGAATTGTATTGTGGTATCATGAGACCTTTGCATGGGCACCGTTTCATCAATCCAGTAATGGAAAGACCAGAGACGTGCAGGAGGTACTTGGGAATGCAGATTATCCGTACATCACAGCAAAAGAATGTCCGCTTGATAAGGCGGCAGAAGATGAAATTCAGGTACATTTGATAGAATATAAAGAGATACAAAAGAGATGTAGAGAATTCCTTGTGGCAGAGGAACAGAAAAAAGCGGAAAATGGTTATGGATATGAAGATTTTGAAATTCAGGAATGGGATTCTTCCGGTTATGTCCGAAAAATGAGGATTGGAGAGACGATATGTACAGGAGATCAGTTCCGTGATGCACTGAAACTTCCTTCGAGTTCATTTTCTTTTTATGAAAGTCCACACGGGTTGAAGATTGCAACTGTTGGAAAAGGGCACGGATTCGGAATGAGTCAGTGGACTGCACAGGAAATGGCAAAGGATGGGAAAAATTATGAAGAGATCCTGCAATATTTTTATGAAGGAACAGAACTACACCACATAGATGAATAAGATCGATCATTTCAGGCAATGCTATAGCCAGAGGTGATGATTATGAATAAAAATGAAAGACCGGCCTTTTTGAAAGGAAAGGGAGCTGCAGTTGGCGCAGTACTTTGTTTTGTTGCGGTAATTACAATGGTTGGGAGCTACACATACAATCATTACAAAAAAGATATGGAGCAGCAGATCAAAGATGCGCAAACAACAGCAGAACAGCTTACAGAAGATGATAGTACATTGGCGAATACAGATGATATTCTTCCTACAGACACAGATTCAGAAGAGGATAATGCAGAAAACCAGGAATCCCAAAAGGATGTTCAGCAAGAGAATGAAAACAGTATGGAGAATGGAAATACATCCACAGAGGAAATTCAAAGCACGGCATCTTCAAATACACAGAATGTGTGGTTTACTCAGGAAAGCACACTTGCCTGGCCGGCAAGCGGAGCAACACTTTTGAGTTTTAGTATGGATCATACAGTATATTTTCCAACATTGGAGCAGTATAAATATAATCCTGCACTGATTATTGGTGGAACGCAGGGAGAAGTGATCCACGCAGCGGCAGCAGGAGTTGTAGAGAGTATTGAACAGACTGCCCAGACAGGAACTACCGTGACACTTGATATGGGAAATGGGTATACTGCGGTTTATGGCCAACTGGATGAAGTGGCGGCAGCAGTTGGAGATTATATTGCAGCCGGAGAGGAAGTGGGAACACTGAATTCACCGACGAAATATTATAGTGTCGAAGGACCAAATTTATATTTTGAAATTATGAAAGACGGGGCGCCGGTTGACCCAATGAATTTTATGGAGTAAAGTTGTATTTGTTTGGATAAAATGAAGGAATCAAAAGTTTGATTACGGGTGCAGGATCAATACTATATTGTATGGGATAGTTACTGTTCACTCCCGTGTCAATCACTCCGCTGATTGACACGGAGGATGCGTGTTTTGACTTGAATGCATCTCGCCCCATCGCCAAAGGCGATTTAAAATGGCGAGATGCGTTGCTGGTCGCACATCGTGTGAACAGTAATATCGGATACAGGAAAAGTTTTCTTGATAATATACTATGATGTGAGTGTCAAAAGTAAATTTTGCCACTTACATCATAGTTTTGGTCTTGGATAAGGGATTCATGATATAGTAAATAACATGCATCGAAAGAGTAATGCGGGAGATAGCAGAGGTGAGTTTTTGAATTATACATATATGCTAAAATGTAGTGACGGAACGTTATACACGGGCTGGACAAATGATCTGGAAAAACGTGTGGAGGCGCACAATTCAGGGAAAGGCGCAAAATATACGAAGGCACGGAGGCCTGTTGAATTGGCTTATTATGAGGAATTTGAGACAAAAGAACAGGCAATGAAACGGGAATATGCAATTAAGCAGTTAGGGAGAAAAGAGAAACAGAAACTCATTGCCGGCAAAAAAGTTAAATTATCAGATGAAAGAAAAGAGAAGGAAGATTAAAAAAACTGCCCATCAGGAAATGTTACATTCCCGATGGGCAGTTTTATCACAACAAAAGCAATCGCTTCTGCTGATAAGGTTTGTTTAGCCGAAGTATCTCTTAAGCAGTCCTTCGAATGCTTTTCCGTGTCTTGCTTCATCGCGAGCCATCTCGTGTACTGTGTCGTGGATTGCATCCAGGTTAGCAGCTTTCGCTCTCTTTGCAAGATCGAATTTACCTTCTGTAGCACCGTGCTCAGCATCAACTCTCATCTCAAGGTTTTTCTTTGTACTGTCTGTTACAACTTCACCAAGAAGTTCAGCGAATTTTGCAGCATGCTCTGCTTCTTCGTAAGCAGCTTTTTCCCAGTAAAGTCCGATTTCCGGATATCCTTCTCTGTGAGCAACTCTTGCCATTGCAAGGTACATTCCTACTTCAGAGCACTCTCCTGCGAAGTTTGCACGAAGATCTGCAAGAATATCTTCGCTGACACCCTGTGCAACACCTACAACGTGCTCAGCAGCCCATACTTTGTCTCCTTCCTGCTCTTTGAACTTAGAAGCTGGTGCGTGACAGACTGGACATTCAGCCGGTGCAGCATCTCCTTCGTGAACATAACCACATACTGTACATACAAATTTTTTCATAATGACAATCTCCTTTTTCTTATTAATTTTTTTTATAACTTAAGACTTTCTAATGCAGTCACTGCATTCCCCATAAAACAAAGTGGAACTTGAAGTGATGATTCCATCAAAATTCTCCCCGGCCAGCCGGTTCACTTCTTCAATACTCTTCATATCCAGTTCCAGATCCAGTAACCGTCCACAGCTTGTACAGAGAAAATGATTGTGCGGAATAACATTCCCGTCAAATCGATCTCCGCCGTCAGGTGTTGGGATCTTGATTGCTTCGCCGATATCTGTCAGCAGATTCAAATTCCGGTAAACAGTACCAAGACTGATATTAGGAAAATCCTCTTTAACATGCAGATAAACAGTGTCGGCAGTGGGATGCTCTTTTGTTGAAGCGAGATAATGCTTGATAGCTTCTCGCTGTCGGCTATATTTAATTGCAGCCATAGATTCACCTCTTTCTGAAATCGAATCAATAACAGTAACGATTACTGTAATTAGAATATAACTTATATTTTTAAAATTGTCAATAGAAAAAAATAAGTTTTTTCTATTTGTTCTGACAAAATGTTACAGAATAATTAACAAAAAGGATGTTAAGCTTAATAAAAAAGGGGAATAATTACAAATAGTGGAGGGCGATAATTATGAAAAAACTATTAAAACAGTTGACATATATAGGGTTGATTGATAAAATTACGGCGTAACAAAAATTAACAATTATGTAACAATTAAAACTTCCCACAAAAGATAAGGCTGGAAATAAAGGAGGTTTTATATGAGTAACATGCGGATGAAGCATAAGCTTATCATGTCAATGATGGCAGGGATGATCATAATTCCGGGGAGTGTAGTCAGAACACAGGCGGCAGAAACTGATGACAGTGAGAAGAGTCTGGTTCCGGTTACAGGAATTGAAAACATTTTGGAAGCATCATATCAGACAGAAATAAAGAACAATATCAATCTGTATCTGGTGCCGACAGAAGAGGGAGAGTATTTGAATATAGCGTTTTCTAATACGGGGGATTATACCTATATTAGAAGCGAAGCAGATGAAAACAGTGAATGGGTTGGAAAATTATATTCTGATTCAGCGGCAGTTGTGTTGGAATATCTGGATGGATGGACAAAGATCCGGTCGGGAAATGCAGAGGGGTATGTTCCGACGGAAACATTGTTCACAGGAGAAGAAGCCCGTTCGAGGTCAGATGAGTATACAAATGAGAATGTTACAGTCACAGCAGATTGTCTGAATGTCAGAGAAGGGTATGGGACAGATACTACCGTATTAACTCAGATTGGTCAGGGAGAAGAATATCTTGTGACAGCAGATCCTGTAGATGGCTGGTATCCGATACAGGTCGGTGAAGTTAATGGCTGGGTGTGCGGTGATTATGTTACAGAGGAAAGTTCTTATTCTTACGGGGAGACAAAAGAGGAAGAACAAAAACGAATGGAAGCAGAAGAAGCTGCGGCTGCGGAGGCGGAAGCAGAAGCCCAGGCTGCAGAAGCGGCGGCTCAGTCAGTTGCGTCAGGGCAGGAAGTTATTGATTATGCCTGTCAGTTTATTGGGAATCCATATGTGTGGGGCGGTACAAGTTTAACAGATGGGGCGGATTGTTCAGGATTTGTCCAGTCCGTGTATGCACATTTTGGTATAAGCCTTCCACGAACTTCTTATGAACAGCGAAGTGCAGGATATGAAGTGAGTTATGAAGATGCACAGCCAGGGGATCTTATCTTATATGAAGGACATGTTGGTTTGTATATAGGAAATGATCAGATTGTAAATGCAATGAACGAAGATCAGGGAATTGGTATCAGCAGTGCAACGTATACAAATATCGTGGCTGTCAGACGGATTTATTAAAGAATAATAGAAAGAAAACGATGCATTGTCTAGAATATGTGTGGGAAATGAAAGATTTGACTGTAAATTCTAAAATCGGTATTTTCCAAGAAAAATATACGGATAGTCAAAATGCACAAAATATGACAAGAATATTCAAAATAGCAAAAAAATGAAAAAAAGTAGTTTTCAACTTATCAACATTGAAAAATCGAAAAAATGAGGAAAAATAAAAGATTTCCTGAAAGTTATCCACATTATCAACAAAGAAAGATGTGAATAGTGTGGATAACTTTTGGAAATAAAAAGAACATTCGTTTTGGTTATTGTTATGAAAATGACGATTTGTCGAAAAAAAAAAGAAAACTGATTGACTTTTGAGTAGTGTGATAAACGGAAAAAGTTGTGTGGAAATTTCAGAAAATTTCATGGAATGATAATGAAAATAAGGTTGCTAAATCATAGATCAGGGATTATAATAAAGATTACTGTTCAAGGGTGACAGAAATTAATTGAAAATAGAAATATGTAAGGAGGAAACAGTGATGGCAATTTCTAAAAGCACAACAATTGGCGAACTTCTGGTAACATTTCCAGAGTCAGCTCCGATTTTGATGGAGATTGGTATGCATTGTCTTGGATGCCCGTCATCTCAGATGGAGTCTCTTGAGGAAGCAGCTATGGTTCATGGAATTGATGCAGATCTGCTTGTAGAGAAGATCAATGCAGCAATGGCAGCCGCTGGTAAATAATTAAGAGAAAAGATATACAAGAAGCTGTTGTGCTCTCAAAAAAGAGAGTATGGCAGCTTTTTTATATATTAGGAAAGTGCTTTCCTAATATATAAAAAACGCTCCGCTAAGGATGCGCACTGCGGCGTACAATGTAGATGTCGCAAGCGACCGCCGCAGGCGCAAGAATGTGCAAGGCACATTCTTTATTCGTATCGTTAAAAGTTTTTGTGGATAACAAGTGAAAAAGACGGCCTGAAGTGTGGGAAAAGTTATTCCCATAATTCCAGACCGTCTTTTTTATTCGTTGTTTAAATTGTGGATAACTTCTGAATTGCGTCTGCGGAAACAATGATTTTGCAATGCTCCTCCAGAAATGCAAGAACAGAAGAATCTCCCTTCTCAGGGGAACTGTACTCCGAAAGCATATTACATACTTTATTAAATTCCTGATCTGCGCCATCAGCAGGTGCCAGCGCAAGGATAAAGGTATTATTATTCTCCTCGTCCTTATATAATGTATTTGCACCTGTATAGAACGGAGCAAGCAGGCGGGAAGCCTCAATTACGGAATCTAACGTGTCGAAAGAGAACAGGCGGACCGGAAATGTCGGTACTGTTTCTTTAGGTTCCGGATCTTTTGCTTCGGAAGCCACTTCCTTCACTTTGTTAAGCAGATCAAAGAATTCATCTGCGCCCTGAAGCTTTTCAAGAACATTGCTGTTCAGTGTATCAGAATCTCCGGCAGGTGTAAACTTGGAAAAACGTGTATCAAGTTCTTCCGGATCCTCCACCTTTGTTATGATCAAGGTGATAGAGTCTGAAGAAGAAGGAATTGCTTCTATCATCAGAGGAAGGTCATCTGTCTCGAATCCAAAGTCGAAAGATGCCTGCTGCATCATATCTCGAAATAGTGATTTTGCTTTCTCGGTACCATAAGCCAGTTCGCTGATCTTGAGATTGCGGGCTGCAAGATCGGCATGTGTCAAAGTACAACGAATCTGATTGTCATTGATTTTTTCAATTTTCATATGATCACATCCTTATGTCTTATGATATTAAGATAATCTGTGGATTAAGAACTGTTCATTATGTTCATAACTAGATATATCTTTTCATCGTTTAGTATAAACAAAAAAAGAAAAGATGTAAAGGAAAACGAAAATTGTTTATAACTATTTTAGGTTATCAACAAATCCCACCCACTTATCAACAATAAACACATTGAAATTCCAAAAGGCTGCTCATATAATGGCACTTACAGAAGACACACCATTTGATAAAACAGAATGTTAAGAAAGGAGGCACTGAAAGCATTTCTGATTTTCAAAAAAATTCAATTCCCTGAAATCAAGGGAAAATTCACAATAATTATGAGAAGGAGACCCTCCGAAGATCAGGGTTGTCTTCTTGTCCGTCACTTGTTCTACAGTATGTCACAGATACCTTTTATGGTCGAAGATGGCGGACAACGTTTTATCAGGATCCAAGGAGAGAAGGAGTACATACGATATGAGAACGGAAGATGGATATAAGGAATTATATGCGGAACTAAGAGGTTATGAAGAAAAAGGAGTGGACATAGTTATGGATGGATATCCGATGAGTCCATTGCAGATTGTGACAGCATATATGGCCAGAGAAGAAGGTACTTATATGAGAGATTATGTGATTGATCCGGAAGGAAGGATAGAATCATTGGTTTTTACAGATGTGAATCATAACAGACAGGCAGAGATTACCCCTTGAACTGCCGGACAGAAGTATATTTGTAAGCTGTTATAATTGATAGAAGATGGACAGACATTTAAGGTGTAACAACTTTTTGATATGTACAACTGTTACAGATGCAATTTGTTAATGACGCAAGATGAAAATATGATATAATGAATTCCAGAATCATTATTTTATCCAGAGATGTGGAGATATTAGAAATACACACAGCAGAGCGTAAGGAACTGTTTGTGTAAGAAAGCGCCAGAGATATAAAAATTGCAATCAGGAGGGTTGGCATGGACAAAAGAAAAGGCAGTACCCATGCGCGAAGCAGGGGAAGAGTAGAAGGACAATCTGGACATCCGGGGAGTTCCCGGAGAAAGGGAAGACCAATGACAACAGGTAGAGGCAGAAATGGAAGGTCAGGAACACGACGTGCGAAGAAAGTGAATAGAGCGCGGAAAAGACGTAACAAAATTCTTTTCGTAATGATCATCATATTATTGATCATGATTTTGGCAGCAGGCGCAGTTTTCTTTAAGAGATACGGTTCATCAAATGAGGAAGCCGATAAAGAACAATATTATGGAATAGAAAACAGTGATGATCTGGCATTGATCATTAATAATGAAGTAGTGAAAAAAGAAGAGAGTTCCGCGGAATCTTCTTCCGATTCTTCTACAGATAGTGTTATACCGGGTAAGGTTTTTGATGGACAATATTATGTAGCATATCAGGTTCTTCGTGATAAGATAAACAGCAGATTTTACTGGGATGCGAACGAACGGGTGCTTTTATATACCTTGCCGGATGGAAATGTTTCTGTAAGTGAGAACAGCAGTGAATATACAGCAGTGAACGAAACAAAAAGTGAAGATTATGTAATTCTTAAGACGGATGGAGATATCGCATATATCGCACTTCCGTTCATACAAGAGTATACGAATATGGAATATTCTGTGGAACAGGAACCAAACAGAGCAATTATCACATCAAAGTGGGGCGAGATCGAGACAGCAGAAGTGAAGAAAGACACACAGGTTCGTTATCTTGGTGGCGTTAAGAGTCCGATACTGACAGAAGTTAAAAAATCGGACAAGGTGACAGTGCTTGAAGACGAAGATGACTGGATGAAAGTTGCCACAGCGGATGGTTATGTAGGATATATTAAGACCAAATTTTTAAAGAACCAGAAAAAAGAAAAAACATCCAGAGATTTTACGGAACCGGTTTATTCAGACATGACAGAAGATCATTCGATCAATATGGCATGGCATAATGTGACGAATGCGGCAGCGAATAATGCGGTTCAGCAGGTACTTGCATCAACCAGTGGACTTACGACGATCGCACCAACCTGGTTTAGTCTTGCGGATACGGAAGGTAATATCAGTTCAATTGCAGATGCGGACTATGTGAATTATGCACATACGGCAGGACTGGAAGTGTGGGCTGTATTCCGTGATTTTCATGGTGGAACGAATTCCTATGATGAGACCTATGAGACATTGCGTTATACATCAAAAAGAGCAAAACTGGAAGATCAGGTTGTAGCTGCGGCAGTGGCAGCAGGAGTGGATGGAATTAATTTAGACTTTGAATTGATTTCTTCCAAGTGTGGTGTGCATTACGTGCAGCTTGTGAGAGAGCTGTCTGTGAAGTGCCACCAGAATAATCTTGTATTTTCAGTTGATAATTATGTGCCACAGTCATACAATTCACATTATGATCTTAAAGAGCAGGGGATTGTGGCAGATTACGTGGTGATTATGGCTTATGATGAACATACAGAAGGATCCTATGAAGCGGGATCAGTGGCATCGATCAGCTATTTGCAGGATGGAATAGAAAAAACATTGAAAAAGGTATCAGCTGATAAAGTAATTGCCGGAATTCCATTTTTTACCAGATTATGGTTTGAGACAGCAAAGAGCCCGGAGCAACTTTCGGAAGAAGCTGGTACAGAAGCAGCATCTTATCCGAATAAAGTATCAAGTAAGGCACTGGGAATGGAAGAAGCGGCGCAGAGTGTTGTGAATGCGGGAGCAACAGCACAGTGGGATGAAAAGACACAGCAAAACTATGCAAAATGGTCTGCGGATGGCGGAACCTACCGTATCTGGCTTGAAGATGCTCAATCATTGGAAGCAAAGCTGAAGGTGATACAGGGAAATAAACTGGCAGGTGTGGCAGAATGGAGCCTGGGAAGAGAAGAAAGCAGTGTATGGAAGCTCATTTCTCAGTATGTAAATTAAATAAAAGATAAGTTAAAAAACGGCTTCTCATTGCATATAGATAGAATATGTGAAGGGAGGTCGTTTTTTTGCAAAGAAAAATCAGGTTGATGATAGGGATTCTGATTATGACAGGGCTTATCGCAGGTTGTTGGAAAGTTTCGAAAAACTTACAGAAAGAATTAAAAGAAGAAATGGAGACAATCGGAGAAGCAGAAAAGTCAGACAGGATAGTTGTTTTAGATGCAGGACATGGTGGTACTGATTCGGGGAAGGTCGGAATCAATGGAGTGAAAGAAAAAGATATCAATTTAACGATTACGAATTCTGTAAAGAAAATTTTGGAAAAAGAAAATATACAGGTAATCATGACCAGAGAAACAGATGAACAGCTTGCACAAAGTAAAGTAGAAGATTTGAAATACAGAGTAAAGATTATGAATGAAGTTTCTCCTGTATTAGCAGTCAGTATACATCAGAACAGTTATCATGAAGAAAATGTTTTCGGTGCGCAGGTCTTCTACTATCAGACATCGACGGAAGGAGAAAAGGCTGCAGGGATAATACAAGACGCTTTACAAAAGGTAAATCCGGATAATACCAAAAAGATAAAAGCAAATAATACATATTATATATTAAAAAAGACGGAAGTACCTACAGTGATCGTAGAATGTGGTTTTTTGAGTAACTATAAAGAAGCACAGAAGCTGGTTACGGAAGATTATCAGAAATCAGTAGCAGAAGCAGTGGCAGAAGGAATTTTATCTTATATAAAAGAAAATGAATAGCAGAAGAGAAACAGTTTTTTTTTAGAACAAATAATGATATAATAAAATTTATGGAAACGATTATTAGAAAAATAGATAAAAACCAAATAAACCAGGATGTAATAGAAGAAGCGGGAAATGTATTAAAACAAGGAGGTCTTGTTGCATTTCCTACGGAGACGGTTTACGGACTTGGGGCGGACGCATTAAAAGAGGAGGCGGCAAAGAAAACATATGCAGCAAAAGGACGTCCATCAGATAATCCGTTGATTGTTCATATTGCAGACTATGAGGACCTGAAAAAAGTGGCGGTGAATATTCCACCGGAGACAGACGCACTGGCAGCACATTTTTGGCCAGGTCCGCTGACGATGATATTTGAAAAAAGTGAGAGTGTACCTTATGGGACAACCGGAGGATTAGATACGGTTGCAGTTCGTATGCCAAGTGATCCAATTGCAGCGGCATTGATCCGGGCAGCAGGTGGATTTGTTTCAGCACCGAGTGCGAATACATCCGGGCGTCCGAGTCCGACAACAGCAGAGCATGTGCGGGTGGATCTGGAAGGTAAGATTGATATGATCCTGGATGGAGGCGCGGTAGATATCGGACTGGAATCCACAATTCTTGACATGACGGTAGAGCCGCCGATGATTTTACGTCCGGGTGCAATTACAGCGGATATGTTTGAAGAGGTAATTGGACCGGTCAGTGTTGATGAGACATTGGTTAACAGTGAAAGTAAACAGGCGCCGAAAGCTCCGGGAATGAAGTACCGACATTATGCACCAAAGGCGAAAATGATGATTGTGGAAGGAAATATAAGAGAGGAGATTCTTGCAATTCGTCAGCTTGCCTATGCCGCGCACAGGGAAGGAAAGGAAGTCGGAATCATTGCAACAGGGGAAACAGTTCAGTTCTATAATTATGGGATTGTGAAGAATATAGGAACCCGTGAGAATGAGAATACCATTGCAAGAAACCTTTATCGTGTGCTTCGCGAATTTGATGAAGAAGACGTTGATCTGATTTATAGTGAATCTTTTGCTATGAACGGAATAGGAAAGGCAATTATGAATCGTCTTGAAAAGGCGGCAGGACATATGCACTTGCAGGCAACAGAAATCACAAAGAAGCAGAAGTATCGCAGAGTGATTTTTGTCAGCGAGGCAGATTCGGCAGTAGGACCAATGGCGGCAGAATTACTATGTCACCAGGATCTTGAGCAAGAGTATATTATTGAATCCGGCGGACTGGTTGTGCTTTTCCCTGAACCGGTAAACCAGAAGGCAGAGGCAATTATGAAGAGCGCGCAGATGACGTTGGAAAATCATGTGTCAAAGCAGTTTGATGGCAGCAATCTACAAGGAGATACACTTGTATTGACATTGAATGAGACAATTAAGAACAAAGTTCTTTCGGATTATGAAAACGTAAAAAATGTATATACAATAAATGAATTTGTCGGAGTATCAGAAGAACTTCCAAATCCTTATGGAAAGCCCCTGACAGCGTATGGAGAATGCTTTGAGATACTCACAGGGCTTATAGATAAACTTGCAGACAAACTGAATTCATATGCAAAAGGAGAAGAATAATGTCGGATAAAAGAACAGATTATTTATCGTGGGATGAATATTTTATGGGCGTGGCAATGCTTTCCGGAATGCGATCAAAAGATCCGAATACACAGGTTGGCTGTTGTATCGTAAGTCAGGATAACAAGATTCTTTCCATGGGATATAATGGTCTTCCGATGGGATGTTCTGATGATGAATTTCCATGGGCGCGCGAAGGCGAAGATCCGTTAGAGACAAAATATGTATATACAACACATAGTGAATTGAATGCAATTTTGAATTACAATGGCGGAAGTCTTGCGGGAGCAAAACTTTACGTATCTCTTTTTCCATGCAATGAATGCGCAAAAGCAATTATTCAGGCAGGAATTAAAGAAGTTATTTATGATTGTGACAAATACGCGGATACAACGGGAGTGAAAGCATCAAAACGAATGATGGATGCAGCAGGAGTGAGATATCACCAGTACCATCGAACAGGCAGAAAAATTGAATTTGAGATATAAAAAATACAGGTACGCTTGCATTGCGCTTGCGTACCTGTTTCAAAGAAAAGGGAGATAGAAGAAATGATTCGGACAATACGTGTAGAAGAAATAACAAAAAACATCAAAGAAATGTGCATTGAAGCAAATCATTTTCTGTCACCAGATATGACAGAGGCAATGAAATGTGCCGAAAAGAATGAGGAAGCACCACTTGGAAAACAGATATTGGAACAGTTGCAAGAGAATTTGAAGATTGCAGGAGAGGATATGATTCCGATTTGTCAGGATACAGGAATGGCGGTAGTGTTTCTTGAGATTGGTCAGGATGTTCATCTTGAAGGAGGAGCATTGGAAGATGCGGTAAATGAAGGGGTACGTCAAGGCTATGTAGAAGGTTATCTTCGTAAATCAGTTGTTGGAGATCCGTTGATCCGTGAGAATACAAAGGATAACACTCCGGCAGTTCTGCATACAAGAATTGTAGATGGAGACCAGGTAAAGATAAAAGTAGCACCGAAAGGTTTCGGAAGCGAGAATATGAGTCGTGTATTTATGTTGAAACCGGCAGAAGGAATTGAAGGTGTAAAAGATGCGGTTCTTACAGCGGTAAAAGATGCCGGACCGAATGCATGCCCGCCAATGGTGGTTGGTGTTGGAATTGGTGGTACATTTGAAAAATGCGCTTTGATGGCCAAAGAAGCTCTGACACGTGAAGTTGGATCACATTCAGAAATTGAATACGTAAAAGAGTTGGAAGAAGAGCTCCTTACAAAAATAAATAGCCTTGGTATCGGACCTGGTGGACTTGGAGGGACAACAACAGCACTTGCGGTGAATATTAATACTTATCCAACACATATCGCGGGACTTCCGGTGGCGGTTAATATTTGCTGTCATGTAAATCGTCATGTGATCCGTACAATTTAATTCAACAAGCTAAGTGAAAGAGGAAAGTAAAATGGACAAGCATATAACAGTACCAATGAAGAAAGAGACCGTAGCAACACTGAAGGCAGGAGATTATGTTTATCTTACGGGAACGGTCTATACAGCAAGAGATGCAGCGCATAAAAGAATGTATGAGATTTTACAGGAAGGCGGGGAACTTCCAATTGATATTCAAGGTCAGGTGATTTATTACATGGGACCATCACCGGCAAGAGAAGGACGCCCAATTGGCTCGGCAGGACCGACGACAGCAAGCAGAATGGATAAATACGCACCTCAGCTCCTGGATCTTGGGCTTGGTGCTATGATAGGAAAAGGAAAAAGAAATCAGGCGGTAATTGATGCAATTGTACGCAATGGTTCAGTATATTTTGCGGCTGTTGGTGGAGCGGGGGCGCTTCTTTCAAAATGTATCACATCTTCAGAAGTGGTAGCGTATGACGATCTTGGAACAGAAGCGATCAGAAAACTGACAGTTGAAAATTTTCCGGTGATTGTAGTAATAGATAAAGATGGGAATAATCTTTATGAAACAGCAATTAAGGATTATTGCAGAATGGAGGAGAATGCATGAGAAGAATTCTACTGATGGTATTGCGGAATCTGTTGATCGTGCCGGGGGGATGGATTAAACTCTGCTATCGGGCTTCACAGGTGGATAAATATACAGAAGAAGATAATTATGAATTTTTGCGTTGGATTGTTTTTCGTGCAAATAAAGGCGGAAATGTAACAATCGATGTACATGGACAGGAGAATATTCCAAAGCAGGATGGATTTATGTTTTTTCCAAATCATCAAGGTTTGTATGATGTATTGGCAATTGTTGAAGCGTGTACGCACCCTTTTTCTGTTGTAGCTAAAAAAGAAGTGGAAAACGTTCCGTTTTTAAAACAGGTATTTAAAATCATGAAAGCATTTATGATTGATCGTGAGGATGTCCGTCAGGCAATGAAAACTATTACAAGTGTAACAAAAGAAGTTGTATCGGGGAGAAATTATCTTATTTTCCCAGAAGGAACGCGTTCAAAAAATGGGAATAATGTCGGTTCTTTTAAAGGGGGAAGCTTTAAAGCAGCAACCAAAGCAAAGTGTCCGATTATTCCGGTGGCACTTGTTGATTCTTTTAAACCGTTTGATACAAACAGTACCCGACCGGTGACGGTGCAGGTGCATTTTCTGAAACCGATGCTTTATGAAGATTATAAAGATATGAAGACCGTGGAAATTGCTGCTGCAGTAGAACAGCAGATCCAGGAAACAATCAATAAGAACCTGACGAAAGAAAAGGTAGAAGAGAAATGCTAAAGGAATGCTTGGATCAAGTTAGAAAAAAAGCCCCAGTGGTGCATAACATAACAAATTATGTAACAGTGAATGATGTTGCGAATGTGATTCTTGCATGTGGTGGCAGTCCAATTATGTCAGATGAGCCGGAAGATGTAGCGGACATTACATCTATATGTGGAGGGCTGAACATTAATTTGGGAACATTACATAAAACGAGTATTGAGGGAATGCTTAAAGCCGGGCATCGCTCTAATGAACTGGGACATCCGGTATTATTGGATCCGGTGGGAGCAGGAGCAAGCAGGTTCAGGACGGAGACGGCATTAAAATTAATAAAAGAGATAAAGTTTTCTGTGATTCGAGGTAATGTTTCAGAAATTAAGACGCTGGCTTATGGAAGCGGAAGTACAAAAGGTGTAGATGCTGATCTTACAGAAGCCGTTAATGAAAGAAATTTGCAACAGAGCATATCATTTATTAAAGGTTTTGCGAAAAAGAAAGAAGCAATTGTTATAATTACAGGAGCAATAGATCTTGTGACAGATGGCGAGAAATGTTATGTAATTAGAAATGGACGTTCAGAAATGGGAAGAATAACTGGCACGGGATGTCAGTTATCCGGTATTACGACCGCTTTTCTGGCAGCAAATCCGAAAAGAAAACTGGAAGCTGCTGTGGCAGCAGTTTGTATGATGGGTGTTGCCGGTGAAATAGCATGGATGAGAATGCAGGAAGGCGATGGTAACGCTACATATAGAAATAGAATTATTGATGCCATCTATAATATGACAGGAGAAAAACTGGAGAAAGGGGCTAAGTATGAGCTTTACTAAGGAACAATTAAGGGAACAGATGTTGCTGTATGCTGTTACGGACAGACATTGGCTGAATGGGCAGACGCTTTATGAACAGGTTGAGGAAGCGCTGAAAGGTGGCGCTACCTTTATTCAGTTACGTGAAAAAGATCTGACAGAAGAAGAGTTTTTAGAAGAGGCAAAAAAGATACAACAGTTATGCAAAAAATATAGAGTTCCATTCATAATTAATGATAATGTGAAGCTTGCGAAGGAAATTGATGCGGATGGAGTGCATGTTGGGCAAAGTGATATGGAAGCTCTTGATGTAAGAGCGCAGCTGGGAGAAGATAAAATCATAGGCGTCTCTGCACGGACAGTAGAGCAGGCTTTATTAGCCGAAAAGCACGGGGCAGATTATCTGGGGGTTGGAGCGGTGTTTCAAACAGGAACAAAAACAGACGCACGGGAAGTAGAACACAGTGTGTTGAAGGAAATCTGTACTAAAGTTGATATTCCGGTTGTTGCTATAGGAGGAATTACACAAGATAATGTAAAAGAGCTTTCGGGTAGTGGAATTAATGGTGTTGCAGTGGTCAGTGCAATCTTTGCCCAAAAGGATATTGAGACAGCAACTGCGAAGCTGAAAAGCTGCGTAGAACAGATAGTTTAAAATTTTGTTAAAAAATGAAAAAAAGTGATTGACAAGATGACAGTGTATTGCTATAATAAATTTCGCACTGTTGGTGCACACAATTGAACAAAGCTATAGATTCTATAGTAGAATTCAGTGTACGGAGAAATACTCAAGAGGCTGAAGAGGCGCCCCTGCTAAGGGTGTAGGTCGGGCGACCGGCGCGAGGGTTCAAATCCCTCTTTCTCCGTTTAACTTAAATCAAAAGAGCGGGACGACAGAAGTCTGGCGACTTCTCCTGATTTTGAAGAAAGTTAAAAATCATGTAAAAAGAAAATAAAAAAACTTCAAAAAAGTTCTTGACTTTCTAAAAAATACATGATAATATAAATGAGCTGATTCGCTGAAACAAAGCGAAGAGGTAAGAAAAATAAAAAACTTCAAAAAAGTTCTTGACAAAGCGAAATGCTTATGATAAAATAAATGAGCTGTCGCAAATGAACAAAGCGAAGTAAGAACCTTGATAACTGAACAATAGACAACAACAACCCTTGAAAATTTCTTTAAGAGAAGATTTTTAAGAACGGTTTTTAAACAAACCAAAACAACAGTAAAAAGGGAAGAATTAGCTAGTTAGTTGATTCTGAACTGGATACAAACACTTTTAACGAGAGTTTGATCCTGGCTCAGGATGAACGCTGGCGGCGTGCTTAACACATGCAAGTCGAACGAAGCACTTTTATTTGATTTCTTCGGAATGAAGATTTTAGTGACTGAGTGGCGGACGGGTGAGTAACGCGTGGGTAACCTGCC
>NZ_AP043803.1:137500-3294639 GCF_055383675.1 Mediterraneibacter faecis
CATATGTTTACAAGCTGTGGAAGAGCTTTATATGCTCAACCGCGTACTTTTTGTAGAACGGTCCGGCGAGTTACGCTGGCTGGCGAGGTTAAGGACTAAAGGTCCGGAGCCGAAGGGAAACCAAGTCTGAATAGGGCGCATAGTCAGTCGGAGTAGACCCGAAACCGGGTGATCTATCCATGTCCAGGTTGAAGTTGCCGTAAAAGGCAATGGAGGACCGAACCCACATCCGTTGAAAAGGGTGGGGATGAGGTGTGGATAGGGGAGAAATTCCAATCGAACCCGGAGATAGCTGGTTCTCCTCGAAATAGCTTTAGGGCTAGCCTCATACGAGTCTTGCGGAGGTAGAGCACTGAATTCCTAAGGGGGCGTCAAAGCTTACTAAGGGATATCAAACTCCGAATGCCGTGTAGATGATGTATGGGAGTCAGACGATCCGAGATAAGTTGGGTGGTCAAAAGGGAAAGAGCCCAGACCAACAGCTAAGGCCCCAAAATGTGTGTTAAGTGGAAAAGGATGTGGGATTTCGAAGACAACTAGGATGTTGGCTCAGAAGCAGCCATTCATTCAAAGAGTGCGTAATAGCTCACTAGTCGAGAGGTCCTGCGCCGAAAATGTCCGGGGCTAAAACACACTGCCGAAGCTTTGGAATTGAGAATTCAATTGGTAGAGGAGCATTCTTAAAGGGACGAAGCAGTACCGAAAGGAGCTGTGGACTTTTAAGAAGAGAGAATGCCGGAATGAGTAGCGAGAGGAAGGTGGGAATCCTTCCGGCCGAATATCTAAGGTTTCCAGAGTAAAGCTGATCTGCTCTGGGTAAGTCGGGGCCTAAGGCGAGGTCGAAAGACGTAGTCGATGGATAACAGGTTGAAATTCCTGTACTATCCTGTAACAGAACTGTGGGGACACAGGCAGAGAGCGTGAGCCGGGAATGGAAAGACCGGTACAAGCGAGGTAGGAGAAGAGTTGGCAAATCCGCTCTTTAATCTGAAGACGTGATGTGGACTGAAAATAAGTAGGGAAGCACGTGAGCTGACTGTCAAGAAAAGCCGCTATTGTTTGCAGGATACCCGTACCGTAAACCGACACAGGTGGATGAGGAGAGAATCCTAAGGCCGACGGGAGAAGCATTGTTAAGGAACTCGGCAAAATGACTCCGTAACTTCGGGAGAAGGAGTGCCAGTAAGATGGCCGCAGAGAATTGGCCCAAGCAACTGTTTAGCAAAAACACAGGTCTATGCAAAACCGAAAGGTGAGGTATATGGGCTGACGCCTGCCCGGTGCTGGAAGGTTAAGGGGAGAGGTTAGCGCAAGCGAAGCTTTGAACTTAAGCCCCAGTAAACGGCGGCCGTAACTATAACGGTCCTAAGGTAGCGAAATTCCTTGTCGGGTAAGTTCCGACCCGCACGAAAGGCGTAATGATTTGGGCACTGTCTCAACAATGCACCCGGTGAAATTGAAATACCAGTGAAGATGCTGGTTACCTGCGCCAGGACGGAAAGACCCCATGGAGCTTTACTCC
The DNA here is from genome assembly GCF_055383675.1 of Mediterraneibacter faecis. Taxonomy (NCBI): domain Bacteria; kingdom Bacillati; phylum Bacillota; class Clostridia; order Lachnospirales; family Lachnospiraceae; genus Mediterraneibacter; species Mediterraneibacter faecis. The sequence goes on from NZ_AP043803.1 coordinate 139,023, forward strand.
AGCTTGATACTGGGATTCGGTATTGCATGTACAGGATAGGTGGGAGGCTAGGAAATGGTAACGCCAGTTGCCATGGAGCCAATGTTGGGATACCACCCTTGCAGTACTGGGTTTCTAACCAGCAGCCGTGATCCGGCTGGGGGACAATGTCAGGTGGGGAGTTTGACTGGGGCGGTCGCCTCCGAAAGGGTATCGGAGGCGCTCAAAGGTTCCCTCAGAATGGTTGGAAACCATTCGAAGAGTGCAAAGGCAGAAGGGAGCTTGACTGCGACACCGACGGGTGGAGCAGGTACGAAAGTAGGACTTAGTGATCCGGTGGTATAAAGTGGGATTGCCATCGCTCAACGGATAAAAGCTACCCTGGGGATAACAGGCTTATCACTCCCAAGAGTTCACATCGACGGAGTGGTTTGGCACCTCGATGTCGGCTCATCGCATCCTGGGGCTGAAGTAGGTCCCAAGGGTTGGGCTGTTCGCCCATTAAAGCGGTACGCGAGCTGGGTTCAGAACGTCGTGAGACAGTTCGGTCCCTATCCGGCGTGGGCGTAAGATATTTGAGAGGAGCTGTCCTTAGTACGAGAGGACCGGGATGGACTGGCCGCTGGTGTATCTGTTGTCTTACCAAAGGCATAGCAGAGTAGCCAAGCCGGGAAGGGATAAACGCTGAAGGCATCTAAGCGTGAAGCCCCCCTCAAGATGAGATATCTCATAACGTCAAGTTAGTAAGACCCCTTGAAGACGACGAGGTAGATAGGGCAGAGGTGGAAGTGTGGTAACACATGGAGCTGACTGTTACTAATAGGTCGAGGGCATAACCAAAGCAGTGATAGGTTTGGATGATGATGTTGGTTTTAACTGTATGTAGTTTTGAAGGTACATAGCTTTCTGAAAATTGAAGAATGGCCCAGTGGCTCAGTTGGTTAGAGCGCCGCCCTGTCACGGCGGAGGTCGAGAGTTCGAGTCTCTTCTGGGTCGTTATGTGGGATCTTAGCTCAGCTGGGAGAGCATCTGCCTTACAAGCAGAGGGTCACAGGTTCGAGCCCTGTAGGTCCCACTTAACATGGATGGATTCCCGAGTGGCCAAAGGGGACAGACTGTAAATCTGCTGCAAATTGCTTCGGTGGTTCGAATCCACCTCCATCCATTAACCGAAAGGTTATAAGCCGATGTGGCTCAATTGGCAGAGCAGCTGATTTGTAATCAGCAGGTTATCGGTTCGAGTCCGATCATCGGCTTTTCTCTTTTGAGAAATTAATTTAATATCGCGGGATGGAGCAGTCTGGAAGCTCGTCGGGCTCATAACCCGAAGGTCGCAGGTTCAAATCCTGCTCCCGCAACTCAGACTTTTATAGTCTATGCCCAGATAGCTCAGTTGGTAGAGCAGAGGACTGAAAATCCTCGTGTCACTGGTTCGATTCCGGTTCTGGGCATTTTTATTTGCAAAAAGTGAATAAAATGATACGGGCGTGTAGCTCAGGTGGTAGAGCACTTGACTTTTAATCAAGTTGTCCGGGGTTCGAATCCCCGCACGCTCACTGAAAGAAAGCAGTAATCTATTATGATTACTGCTTTTAACTTTATATAAATAAAATATGGCATTAGGAGAATCTATCATTATTCAGATAGGTTCTTTTTACAAATAAGAGGTTATTATGGAATATTTATATGAAAAATTAACTGCATATGAAAATTCAGATTATTATGCATTTCATATGCCTGGACATAAGCGTAACATGGAGCTCATGAGAGCCAGGTTACCATATAATATTGATATAACGGAGATAGATGGATTTGATGATCTTCATCATGCAGAAGGATTATTGAAAGAATTACAGGAGAATGCAGCCAGAGTATTTCAAGCGGAAGAGACGCATTATCTGGTTAATGGGAGTACAGTTGGACTTTTGAGTGCAGTGATGGGATGTACGGAGCGTGGTGGTAGAATCTTGATGGCAAGAAATTGTCATAAATCGGTATATAATGCGGTATATATGAATGAATTACGACCGGTATATATTTATCCGGAGTTTTCAGAAGAGACAGATCTTAATGGAGAGATCCATGTAGACCAGATAAAGAAGTTACTTGAAGAATATGAAGATATTCAGGCGGTTGTTATTGTTTCACCGACTTATGAAGGAGTCGTGTCGGATATTGAAGCAATTGCGGAAATCGTGCATAAATATAAGATTCCCCTGATTGTCGACGAAGCACATGGTGCACATTTTGGATTTCATTCATATTTTCCGCAAAATGCGAATACACGGGGGGCTGATGTGGTGATCCATAGTCTTCACAAGACACTTCCGTCTTTAACTCGAACAGCATTGCTTCATATAAATGGGAGATATGCTGATCGTGAAAGGATAAGAAATTATTTGCATATGCTTCAATCCAGCAGTCCTTCTTATATTTTAATGGCGTCCATTGATGAGTGTGTCCGGGGAATGGATGAGTGCAGAGAAGAAATCATGGACACTTATGTTGAGTGTTTGCAGCAAGCAAGAGAGAGACTGAAGCAGTTAAAGAATATAAAATTAATTGAGGCAGAACATTATGACCGGTCAAAGATAGTATTATCTGTAAAAAATCTTAAGAATACAGATGGGGAAGTTTTGAATGGAAAACGATTTCAGGAAATGCTGAGATCTTATCATTTGGAGATGGAGATGGCTTCCGGGTCTTATGTGATTGCTATGACAGGACCGGGAGATACACAAGAAGGAATGGACAGATTGGTTCAGGCAGTGATGGAGATTGATAAAAATATTCTGTGCGAAGAGCTTTCAGGGAATGATGAGGATCATACTATAAAAAATATTTCTTATGAAATGATTCCATTAGAACAAGCATATTCTTCCTTTGAAGCAGGGAGAATGGAAGGTGAGAGTGTGAAATGGAATGAGGCATCAGGAAGAATCTCATTGGAATATGTCTATCTTTATCCACCGGGAATCCCAATGATTGTTCCTGGAGAGAGAATTACTTCTACTATTGTGCAAAAGATGGTAAAATATAAAGAGATGGGTTTTTCCATTGAAGGGCTAAGCCAGGAGAATTGTTTATTAGTTGCGGGGAATCCAGAATAAAGAACCGACAGGCTGGAAGTTGAGAATACGAATCCAGATGCATGTTTAAGAGCAGGAGAAAAAGTATGGGTAAAATATTTTATATTATGGGAAAAAGTGCTTCCGGGAAGGATACGATTTACAAAGAATTGATAGAAAAGATGCCCAAATTTCATTCAATCGTTCCATATACAACACGTCCAATGCGTGAGGGTGAGAAGGACGGAGTGGAATATTTCTTTGTCGATCAGGAACGATTTGATGAGATGATGGACGAGGAGAAAATCATCGAGTTTCGTTCTTACAATACAAAGTGTGGAATCTGGACTTATTTTACAGCAGATGATGGACAGATTGAATTGTGGCAGTATGATTATCTTGTGATCGGAACAATTGAGTCATATTATGCATTGAAAGAATATTTTGGTGATGATGTTATGGTTCCATTATATATAGAAGTAGAAGATGGATTAAGACTGTCGAGGGCGTTAGAAAGAGAACGGGCACAGACGAAACCGCAGTATGCAGAACTGTGCAGAAGATTTCTTGCAGATGCAGAAGATTTCTCGGAGGAGAATCTGGAAAGGGCGGGAATCAGGCGGAGATTTCAAAATATTGATAAGGAAACTTGTATGGAAGAAATTTTGCGAGAAATAAACGTGAATTTATGATATACTTAAATGGTAGTTCATAGTTTTGTAAGAAAATGATGTTAAAATTATGAATATACTATTGTTAGGTGGATAATTGTGAGAATATTATCCGCTAAAGAGGAAATAAGATACACGGCAGGTGATAGAAATGAGTAGTTTTAAAGATGTAGTAGGGCACAAAAACATAATCAAGTATATTTCGAGCGCAGTTCAGGCTGATGCAGTATCGCATGCATATATTCTGAATGGCGAAAGAGGATCTGGAAAGCGGCTTCTTGCGAATCTTTTTGCTATGAGCCTGCAGTGCCAGAATCGTGAGGAAGACGGAGAGGCATGTGGGAAATGTCAGTCCTGTAAACAGGCACAGAACGGTAATCAGCCGGATATTATTAAGGTGACACATGAGAAACCGAATACGATCAGTGTTGATGATATTCGTACACAGGTTAATAATGATATTGTGATCAAGCCGTACAGCAGCAAGTATAAGATTTATATTATTCCAGAGGCAGACTTAATGAGTGCCCAGGCACAGAATGCATTGCTTAAGACAATTGAGGAGCCACCGGAATATGCGGTGATCATGCTTCTGACAGAGAATGCAGAGGCTTTACTGCCAACGATTCGTTCCAGATGCGTTATGATGAAACTTCGTAATATTAAAGATCAGCTCGTAAAGAAATATCTGATGGAGCAGATGGAGATTCCTGATTATAAAGCAGATGTCTGTGTAGCATTTGCCCAGGGAAATATGGGAAAAGCGATTATGCTTGCGACATCAGAATATTTCAATGAGATTAAGGAAGAAGTTGTACATTTACTTAGAAATATTGATGAGATGAATGTTTCAGAACTGATGGATGCAGTGAAAAAATGTATGACATATAAGATGGAGATTAACGACTATCTGGATATGATCGCAATCTGGTACAGAGATGTATTAATTTATAAGGCAACTAAGAATGTAGACAGAGTAGTATTTTCTGATCAGCTGAGATATATCAAGGCGCGTGCAAGTAAGAGCTCTTATGAAGGAATTGAGAATATTTTGAACGCAATTGAAAAGGCGAAAGCCAGACTGAAAGCAAATGTTAATTTTGAACTGACAATGGAACTGCTCTTGCTTACAATAAAGGAGAATTAGATACATGACAAAAGTAATAGGAGTAAGATTCCGAACAGCGGGAAAGATTTATTTCTTTTCCCCGGGAGAGTTTGAAATCAAACAGGGGGATCACGTAATCGTGGAGACAGCACGGGGAATCGAGTATGGACGTGTTGTCAGTGCACCAAAAGAGGTGGACGATGATTCAGTGGTTCAGCCTTTGAAGTCTGTGATTCGTATTGCAACAGAGCAAGACGAGAAGACGGTAGAGAAGAATCGTCAGAAAGAGAAAGAGGCTTTTAAGATTTGTCAGGAGAAGATCCGCAAGCATGGACTGGATATGAAACTGATTGAAGCAGAATATACTTTCGATAATAATAAAGTCCTGTTTTATTTTACAGCGGACGGACGTATTGATTTCCGTGAACTTGTAAAGGATCTGGCAGCTGTATTCAGAACAAGAATCGAGCTTCGTCAGATTGGGGTCAGAGATGAGACGAAGATTCGCGGAGGAATTGGTATCTGTGGACGTCCATTATGCTGCAGCACATATCTGACAGAGTTTGCAGCGGTATCAATCAAGATGGCAAAGGAACAGAACCTGTCCCTGAATCCGACAAAGATTTCAGGGGTCTGCGGAAGATTGATGTGTTGTCTGACGAATGAGGAAGAGACTTATGAAGTGCTTAACAGTCAGTTACCTTCTGTTGGAGATAATGTGACAACAAGTGATGGATTGACCGGAACAGTACATTCTTTGAGTGTACTTCGCAGACTTGTGAAAGTTATTGTTAATCTGGAGAATGACGAGAAAGAGATTCGCGAGTATAAGGCGGATGATCTGAAATTCCGTCCGAGAAGAAAGAAACAGAAAGTATCGAAAGAAGAGCAGAAGAAACTAGCTGCGCTTGAACGGATGGAGAAGAAAGAGGGAGCTTCGAAGTTAGATGACAAATAATCTGAGACCAGGCGAGCGTCTGGATGATCTGCAGCTTGGAGGATTAGAATTGATCCAGAATCCTTCAAAATTCTGTTTTGGAGTGGATGCAGTATTTCTCTCTGATTTTGCAAAAGTAAAGCCGGGAGAGACCGTGCTTGATATGGGAACCGGGAATGGAATCATCCCGGTTCTACTTGCAGGAAAGACGAAAGGAAAGCATTTTACAGGGCTTGAGATACAGGCTGAGACTGCAGAAATGGCAAGACGCAGTGTTGCACATAATCATCTGGAAGACAGAATTAACATTGTAACCGGAGATATTAAAGAGGCGGCAGAACGATTTAAGCCGGCCTTTTTTGATGTGATCACAACGAATCCGCCTTATATGTTAGCGGATCATGGACTTCGGAATCCAGATGACAGTAAGGCGATTGCACGGCATGAGGTGTTGTGTACATTAGATGATATTTTAAGAGAAAGTATGCGGCTTCTTCAGGATAAAGGCAGATTTTATATGATTCACAGACCGTTTCGGCTGACAGAGATTTTGACGAAGATGCATGAATATAAGATTGAACCGAAACGGATTCAGTTTATTCATCCGTATATAGATAAAGAACCGACAATGGTTCTGGTGGAAGGAATGCGTGGGGCAAAACCTAGAGTGACAATAGAGCCACCAATCATTATGTATACGAAGGATGGGACTTTACTGCAGAAGAACGGAAATAATTCTGAAAAACAAAGGTAACTGAACAGTTACAAAGTCATGGGAGATGAAGATGGCAGGAACATTATATTTGGTAGCAACACCGATTGGAAATCTGGAAGATATGACATTTCGTGCGATCAGAACATTGAAAGAGGTAGATCTGATCGCAGCAGAAGATACAAGAAACAGTATTAAGCTGTTAAATCATTTCGAAATACAGACGCCAATGACAAGTTATCATGAATATAACAAGTTTGATAAAGGTCGTAAACTGGTGGAGAAGCTGGAAGAAGGACTGGATATTGCGGTGATCACAGATGCAGGTACACCTGGGATCTCTGATCCGGGAGAAGAACTGGTGAAAATGTGTTATGAAACAGGGATTCGAGTAACTTCTGTTCCGGGACCGGCGGCATGTGTTACAGCGCTTACAATGTCAGGACTTCCGACAAGAAGATTTGCATTTGAGGCATTTCTTCCGACAGATAAGAAAGAGCGGGAAGAAGTTTTAAAAGAGATGGCTGCTGAGACAAGAACGATCGTAATGTATGAAGCACCGCATCGTCTGGTAAAGACTTTGAAACTTCTTTCAGAGCGTCTGGGAGATCGAAAAGTAACGGTTTGCAGAGAACTGACCAAAAGGCATGAGACAGCATTTCAATCAACACTTGAAGGAGCAGTAGCTTATTATGAGGCGAATGATCCGAAGGGAGAGTGCGTGATTGTAATTGCAGGGAGAAGCCGGGAAGAAATCCGTCAGGAAGAAAAAGAGCGCTGGGAAGATATGAGTATTGAAGACCATATGGAGTACTATATTTCTCAGGGAGTGGATCGAAAAGAAGCAATGAAAAAGGTTGCGAAAGACCGCGGCGTTCAGAAGCGTGAAATTTATAATTACCTGGAGAAGCAAAAATCATAAGAAGCATGTTTTGAGAGTTGCTTGGGTAAAAAATGAGAGGACAGCTTACATGCTGTCCTCAATTACTTTTCCGTCTTTCATAAAAATGACACGAGAATTCAGGGAAACGGCTTCTTCGTAGTTATTTGTGACATAAAGAACCGTAATTCCAAGCTCTTTGTTAATTTTGAGAATATCATGGATCATATCTTTCCGAAGATCATCATCCTGATGAGCAAAATCTTCATCTACAAGCAGAACTTTTGGGTGGCAGACAATAGCCCGACCGAGTGCAACACGCTGGCGTTCAGAATCAGAAATAGAACGAATTTTTTTCGTAAGAATGTCTGAAATTCCAAGAAAAGCGGCAGCAGTCTTTACGCGGGTACTGATAACTGTACGCGGAAGATCACGAAGCTTCAGTCCAAGTGCCATATTATCATAGACATTCATGTGCTTATAGAGAATGTAATTCTGAAATGCCATGGCAAGCTTCCGGTCGCGTGGAAGAATGTCATTTAAAAAGGTATTATCAAGATAGATCTTTCCGGAAGTAATATCTTCCAGGCCGCCAATCATCCGTAAAATTGTAGATTTTCCGCATCCGCTTGGTCCGTGGAATACAACAAATTCACCGTCCTCGATCGAGAGGCTGACATCGTCTACAGATACGAATCCGTTCGGATATACTTTTTTCAAATGTTCAAATATTAAGCTGGCCATACACAACGCCTCCTGTATCTTATATAGTTGTATTTTATCACAAATAAAGAGGGGATGCATTACTGTTTGGAAACAAATTTGAGAGATGTATAAATAAGGAAGCCGATGCATAAAATTAGAGAAATAACTGTCGGAGTCTGCTATGTTGATTCAATTTTGGAAAAGGCGGAAGAAGCAGTGTGTAAGTATTGTATGTAGTATCAGTATTCTTTTCAGTTCTATTTTCTTTTTAAACGGTTGTGAAGCAACATTTTTAGAAGAAAAAAAGAGCAGTAAAGAGGTGGAGAATGAAAGATTTACATCGTTTACAGAAAAATTGTTTTGCAAAGAGGTGGCTGCAAGTCAGATCAGTCTGCACTATACATTAAAAGAGCCAGAAGCGTATGGGATTGATAAAGCGGATACCGCATATGGAACGATACAGACAGACAGTACTCAGATTAAGACAGCAGCGGAGAATATACAGCAGGCATTGTATGCATTTTCTTATGAAAAACTGAATGTAAAGAATAAAATTACATACGATCTGTTAAAGCAATATCTGAGAAGTTTGAGAGAAGAAGCGGATTATCTGTATTATGAAGAACCGTTGAATACAGTCAATGGAGTACAGACGCAGATTCCAATTGTATTATCTGAATATCAGTTTTATGACAGGACAGATGTGGAAGAGTATCTGGATGTTTTAAGTGAGACAAGGGATTATTTTCAACAGATCATTGCATTTGAAAGAGAAAAAGCAGACAAAGGATTGTTTTTGTCAGATGAAATGGCGGATCAGGTGTTAGAACAATGTAATGCATTTCTTGCAATGGGAAATGGAAATTATCTGTACTCGACATTTGTGTCCAGAATTGGTGAATTACAGGAACTGTCTGAAAAAGAAAAGAGTGATTATATTCAGCAGAACGCCAGGCAGATGGAAGAGCAGGTTTGTCCGGCGTATGAGGATTTGATACAGGCGGTTAAGGAATTGAAAGGGAAGGGAACGAATGAAAAGGGATTGTGTTATTTTCCGGAAGGGAGAAAATACTACGAATGGTATATACAGCAGAGTGTAGGAGTGACAGACACGATTCAAGAGCTTGAGCAACTAACACGCAGACAAATTTCAGAAGATATTACCGGTATGGAAGAAGCAGTCAACGAAGCGAAGCAGGCAGCAACAATATTGGAAGATGGGAAAGCAGAAAGAATTTTAGAAAAGTTAAAAAAAGGGATAGGGACTGCATTTCCTGAGATTCCAAAAACTTCTCTGCGGATAAAATATGTACCGGAGGAAATGCAGGAACATTTAAGTCCCGCATTTTATATGATACCGGCAATTGACTATACAGAAGAAAATGTAATTTATGTAAACCAAACACAGATGCGAGATGATTTGGCACTGTTTACAACGTTGGCACATGAGGGGTATCCGGGACATCTGTACCAGACAATATTTTTTGAAAGCACGAATCCTGATCCCGTCAGGAGTATTTTAAATTTTGGCGGATATGTAGAAGGCTGGGCAACTTATGCGGAAATGTGCAGCTATTATCTGATGCCGTTATCTAAGACTCAGGCAGCAATTCTTCAGAAGAACAGTTCAGTGATTCTTGCACTTTATGCATTGGCAGATATGGGAATCCATTACGAAGGATGGAGCAGAATGGATACAGTAGAATTTTATGCAAAATATGGGATTAAAGATGCTGAAACGGTTGATAAAATCTATAATCTGATTCTGGGATCGCCGGGAAATTATTTGAAATATTATATCGGATATATAAAATTTCTGGAGTTGAAAAAGGAATGGATAAAATCTGGAAATCAATCCCAGAAAGAATTCCATAAAGCTGTGCTGAGTGTGGGTCCGGCGCCTTTTGAAATTGTAGGAAAATATTTTTCTCTGTGATTCATTCTGTGTTATAATATCCACAGGCACAAAATAATAAGAGGCGGTGTCTCAAGAAAAGAGTCACTGCTTTTTTCATTTATTATAAAGAAACTATTTAGAAAGACAGGAGGACGTGAAAAATGAAATTAATGATTGCATCTGACATCCATGGATCAGCATTTTATTGTGAACAGATGATTGAGTCTTATAAAAGAGAAGGCGCAGACAAATTATTATTATTAGGGGATATTCTTTATCATGGACCGAGAAATGATCTGCCGGAAGGATATGCACCGAAGGCAGTGATCGCAATGCTTAATCCAATGAAGAAAGAACTTCTTTGTGTGAGAGGAAATTGTGATACAGAAGTGGATCAGATGGTATTGGAGTTCCCAATTCTGGCAGATTATTGTTATCTGAATCTGTCAGGAGATCCGGAAGAAAAGAACAGTGATGTTACAATATTTGCAACACACGGACATGTGTATAATCCGCATAAGCTTCCGATGTTGAAAGACGGAGATATTCTTTTGAACGGACATACGCATATTCCGGCATGTGAGGAAATCCTTGATATGAACGGTGGAAAATATCAGTACTTAAATCCAGGTTCTGTCTCGATTCCGAAAGAAGGATCCGAGCACAGTTATATGATTTATGAAAACGGTGTATTTACATGGAAGAATCTTGCAGGAGAGGAGTATCAGACATGGAAGACCGTTTCGCACTCTTAATCGATGCGGATAATGTATCTGCAAAATATATTAAGCCAATCCTGGATGAATTATCTAAATATGGAAACGTGACTTACAAACGAATTTACGGAGACTGGACAAAGTCAAACAGTGCGAGCTGGAAGGAAGAACTTCTTCAAAATTCTATTACGCCGATTCAGCAGTTCAGTTATACACAGGGAAAGAATTCTACAGATTCTGCCATGATCATTGATGCAATGGACATGCTCTATACAAGTGAATTGGAGGGGTTCTGTCTGGTATCAAGTGACAGTGATTTTACAAAGCTTGCAAGCCGGCTTCGTGAAAGTGGAAAGATGGTAATCGGAATGGGCGAGGACAAGACACCGCTTCCGTTCCGTAAAGCCTGTGATATCTTCACCGTATTAGAGGTGCTTCTGGAAGACAACACGATAGAGAAGGAAGAGAGCGAAGGAAAGTCTTATCATCCGCATGTGTTTGGAAGGGGACAGAAGAAAATTTCCGGTGCTTCATTATCATCGCCGAATGGAAGAGGTTCAAAAGAAAAGATTGAAAAGGTATCAAAGGAAAAAATAGAAGAAATCGTGGTTAAGATCATTACGGAAAACCAGAATAACGACAGGGAAACCGGGCTTGGTGAAGTTGGAAGCCGGCTGGTCAAAGTATATCCGGACTTTGATGTTCGACGTTATGGTTACAGTTTGTTATCCAAGTTCCTTGAAACTTTACCGAAATTAAAGCTGATCCAGGAAGGAACGAAAGTTTCAGTTACTTTGTATGAAGATAAGAGTAAGAAAGATATGCTTGAAGAGTATATTATCCGACAGATCCAGATGACAGGGGATCAGGGGATCTCTCTTGGAACACTGGGGAATCGAATTCGTATTCAGTTTGGTGATTTTAAAGTACGGGATTATGGATACTCACAATTTAAGCAGTATATACAAAGTTTTCCAAAGGTAGAATTGATCGAAGATGGAGAGCGTACCCGCGCTGTTTATGTGGAAGATTAAAAGTAGAGAGAATAAGATACAGAAGGGGGTGCTGATTAATGATAAAGAAATGGAACGCAGTATGTTCCTGGATGCTTACGTTATTCTTACTTGGACATATGCTTACCATGTCCATTCCTGTGTTGACAGGTGGTGGACAGGATTATTCTAATTGTCAGATACTCGCAGGAGGGATCGTGGCGACAGTTTTGATTCATATAGTTCTTTGTATTGTAAGTTATTATCCAAGACGTGGAATACTTAATTTTCACAGATACAGGAAAGAGAATTGGAGATTAATTACGCAGAGAATCAGCGGAATTGTTATACTGATTTTATTGTATCCACACATGAGAGTACTTCATCTTATAATAAGTGGAGCATCATTTTCTGGTGGAGCAAAGTTTCTTGTATTAGTGACGGAGATTCTCTTTGCAGGCGCGGCATTTCTGCATCTGAGTGTATCGTTCAGCCGTTCTATGCTGACGCTTGGTTTGTTGAGGAACGATAGGATGGAGAAGCTTGTGGATTGTGTAACATGGATCATCTGTGGATTATTAATGGTTCTTACGGTGGCTGCGCGGATAAGATTGTAGGAACAGGTGAGATTTTTAGGAAAGAGAAGATGACAAATGAAGGTATTAATTATAGGAAATGGAATTGCCGGGATGTCTGCTGCAATAGAAGCAGCAGAACTTGATGATGAGGTAATTCTTGTATCACCGGTTCAGTCAGAACGTACACAGTCAGTTATGGCAGCAGAAGGAATCAATGCAGTAGTTGATACCGCAGAGGAGGATTCTGTAGTGTGGCATGCGAATGATACGCTGGAGAGTGGGTGTTTTCTTGAAAAAGAAGAGGATGTGAGAAATCTCTGTGAGAAAGCACCGGAACATCTGAAATGGCTGGATGAGATGGGAGTTCTTTTTGATCGAAATGAAGATGATACATGGAAAGTGAAAGCTTCCGGAGGACAGAGTAGAAAAAGAACTGTTTATTCAGGTAATTCCATTGGAAAACAGATTGTTACGGCAATGACACAGAAATGCCTGGAGTATGAGATTAAAGGTAAAATAGAAAAGAAAATTGGATTGTATTTTTATTCCGCTCTTATTCGGGATGAAAAGTGTTATGGAGCGTTATTTTATAATCCAGAATCTAAAATGTTGATTCCGGTTTATGCGGATGCAGTAATCTGTGCTACCGGTGGAATGAACAAGCTATATGGAAAAACCACTGGATCTGAATTAAATGATGGTTATGTGACAGGAAAGCTTTTTTTACAGGGAGTGCAGCTGAGAAATCTCGAATTTATCCAGTATTATCCGACCACGGTTCAGCGAGGAAATAAGAGGGTTATAATCTCGGAATCTGTCAGAAGTGAAGGTTGGAGACTTTATTATAAGAATAGAAGTCACAGTGTTTATTTCATGGAAGAAAAGTATGGTACGGAAGGCAATCTGATGTCAAGAGATCTTGTCGCAAGAGAAATTGCAATGTGTCCCGGACAGGTTTATCTGGAGAATGCAAAAGAATCGATCCCTGTAACGCCGGCAATCCATTTCTTTATGGGTGGTATTAAAGTGGACGGAATGCATCAGACGAATATTGCAGGATTGTATGCTGTGGGAGAAGCTGCGTCAAAATATCATGGTGCAAATTGCCTTGGTGGAAATTCATTGATGACAGCAGTTCATTCGGGAAGAACAGCAGCGCATGCGGTGCATGAGGGACAGGGTCAGCCGATGTGCGAAGAATTGTTTGTTCCTTATATTGAGCATGAGCAGGAGAAAATTGATCGTATGGAACAGATGTCAGAGTATCGGGGCAAGTATTCAGCGACAGCAACACTGCGTAAATTAATGAAGATCATGAGTTATGGTATGGATTTGATCCGTGATGGAGAAGTTCTTCAGGATAGTATTTACGCATTGGATTCCAGCTTGAATGAGCTGAGGACATTTCCGATTGATCCAATGGTATCTGTTTATGAAAATTACAGACTATATCCGATGGCTGTTCTTGGAAAAGCGACACTTATGAGTGCCGTGGAAAGACGTGAATCAAGAGGAGCTCATTTCCGAAAAGATTTTCCAGGTGAAAAATCAGAATTCATGAAATGTTCCGTTGCAGAGTTTAAAGACGAAAAAATCAGGATTTATTTTGAACAGGAGTCAGGAGAAAAGGGAGGCGCTGTGAGATGAAAGTAAGAATCAAAAGACAGGATGGCCGAAGATCAGCGCCGTATTGGCAAGTTTTTCATTTCAGAGGAGAGGGCAGAATTACAGTAGCTGCGATTCTTGAGAAGTTAAATGAACGTGACCAGCTGGAAGATATCAAAGGAAAACAATGTAGAAAAATCCGTTGGGAATGTGGTTGTATGCAGAAAATGTGCGGAAGTTGCGCAATGGTGATCAACGGGCATCCGGCATTGGCATGTGGAGTGTTCATTAATACAGATGATACAGAGATTTTAAGGCTGGAACCGCTTACAAAATTTTCGGTTGTGGAAGATCTGATTGTTGACAGATCTGTGATATGGGAACGTCAGAAGGAAGCATTGATGTACCTTGGAATTCGGAAACATCCGGATCCGAAAGAGCATGATCATCAGTATTCGGCAGCAAAGTGTCTGAAATGTGGACTTTGTCTGGAAGTATGTCCGAATTATCTTGGGGTAAAAGATGATTTCTATGGCGCAGAGTTTGCAAATAACGCGTATCTTCTGCATTCTTCCAGTCTGAATCGAAAGCGGGCATTGGAGAAACAGTATGAAGAACATTTTGCGAAGCAATGTTCGAAATCACTGGCATGCAGAGATATCTGTCCGGCGCACCTGCAGACGTTGTCGTCGATTTCTTATATGAATAGAAGATAGAAATGAGTCAGGTATTATTCGCTGGATGCGGTTTCTCAGTGGGAAATGCAAGGAGATCGGAGAAAAATTGGAAAAAGAGAATTAGAATCTATAAGAGGCGGGTACAGTACAATGTATCCGCCTTTAAAAATAATGAGTTGTTAAATAAATTGATTGGCATAACGATTAATAATTCTTCAAATATCTAATAACCTTTTCGGTCACAGCGTTCTGATACTTTCCTTTTCTCCAAATAACACCAATGCGCTGTTCAATTGCAGGAAAGACAGGTATTCCGACAAGATCTGGGTACATATCTACCATAGATTTATATAAAAAGCAGCCAATCTTATCGGCCTTTACCATGTTGATCAGTGTTGTGATCTGGCTGGTGTTTAGTACCACATGGGGATTTACTCCTGCGGCCTTGAACTGACGGGTCAGTGTCATAACCTGGACAGAATCGGTGTTAAAAAGAACTAATGGCTCGTCAGTCAACATATTTAGAAGAAGCGTGGATTGTTCTGCAAGTGGATGCTCCTTTGATACGCAGAAGAGCAGATCTTCATTATCAATAACATGAAGGTTGCATTTATCAATCGCAAACTGTTCTGCATTGACAATCGCGAGGTCAAGTTTCTCTTCCAGAACAAGTTCACAGGCTTTGATCGATCCATATTCATATAGGCGCAAATCCACATCAGGGAATTCTTCCTTCAAAGAAAGATACATATCCGGCAGATAAATGGTTCCAAGCATGGGAGGGATTCCAATACGGACAGGGGTGATCTGCTTCCGGAGTTCATGAAGTTCAGATCTGACTGCATCTGCATGGGCTAAAAGCTCCTCAGCACTTTGATAGAATTTTTCTCCTTCCGGTGTCAGTGTCAGTTTATTATTATTTCGGTAAAAGAGATTAATACCAAATTCTTCCTCCAAAGCTTTAATCGCATTGGATACCGAAGGCTGGGTGACAAAAAGTTCTTTGGATGCGCGTGTGATATTGTGATATCTTGCAGCAACACAAAAGTATTCAATCTGAGTTAATTTCATATACGAATTCCCCCAATCTTATAGTATATATAATTTTTTTGCAAACATACTTTCCATAGTTTTTTCTTATAGTACCATATTTTTTTTAGAATGTACATTTTCACATGTTTTTTTTATAATACAGCCATAGCAAAGAGGTAATCAAATCGGCCGGAAATTACTTAAAGCGAAGCTCAAAAAAGCTGAAAAGGACTTGAAAAAGTCAGGAAGTAAAACAAAAACAGAAACAAAGGAATGGAGGAAAACATATGAGTCCATCAACAATAACTCTTCTGTTTCTCCTGTTTGCGGTAATCATGTTTGTATTAGAAAAGATACCGCTTGGAGTAACATCAATGATTGTCTGTATCGGTCTTGTAGTGACTGGGGTTTTAGACGTGAAAACAGCTTTTGCAGGATTCATTGACAGTAACGTAATCCTATTTGTAGCGATGTTCATCGTAGGGGGTGCGTTATTCGAAACTGGTATGGCGAATAAAATCGGAGGAATTGTTACGAAATTCGCCAAGACAGAAAGAATGCTGATCATTGCGATCATGATAATCGTAGGACTGATGAGCGGAATTCTGTCAAACACAGGAACGGCAGCAGTGCTGATTCCGGTAGTTATCGGAATTGCTGCGAAATCAGGATATAAGAGATCCAGACTTCTGATGCCGCTTGTATTTGCAGCAGCTATGGGAGGAAATCTTTCCCTGATCGGTGCACCTGGAAACCTGATCGCACAGAGTGCACTCAGCGAGATTGGATTAAAATTTGGATTTTTTGAGTATGCAGTTGTTGGTATGCCGATTCTGATTGTAGGAATTCTTTTTTATGCAACAATCGGTTACAGACTGCTTCCAAGTCACGATGTGAAAGACGACGGAGCTTTTGATACAACAAAGAATTTCGATAATGTGCCGAAATGGAAACAGTGGTTATCACTGATCATCCTGGTATTTACATTGCTGGCGATGATCTTTGAAGATAAGATCGGTATCAAGCTTTGTATCTCCGGTGGAATCGGAGCACTGCTTCTGATCCTCACAGGAGTTATCTCAGAGAAGGATGCGCTTAAGTCAATCGATCTTAAGACAATCTTCCTGTTCGGTGGTACACTTTCCCTCGCATCTGCTCTTCAGGAGACAGGAGCCGGAGAAGTGATCGCTAATAAAGTAATCGGAGCGTTGGGTGCGAACCCATCTCCATATATCCTGACACTTGTTGTATTCCTGCTGTGTTGTATCATGACAAACTTCATGTCAAATACAGCAACAACAGCACTGATGGTTCCAATCTGTCTCTCAATTGCACAGGGGATGGGAGCGGATCCAAGAGCGGTACTGATGGCATGTGTAATCGGTGGTTCCTGCGCATATGCAACACCAATCGGAATGCCTGCGAACACAATGGTAGTCGGAGCCGGTGGATATAAGTTTATGGACTATGTAAAAGCAGGATTCCCATTGATCATCATTGCAACAGTTGTAAGTATGATTATCCTTCCAATCGCATTTCCATTCTTCCCGTAAGAAGACATGTTGTTGGAGTGAGATATAAAAGAAACTATAAAACATGAACTAACCTAATCATCAAAGTTACTGGAAATTGCAGCAGTAATGAAAGGAGACCTAAAAATGGATAAAAAAGCACAGGTAGAGCAGCTTACTACTTATATGGCGAACTTTGTTTCCTATATTGGTAAAGTACTGCCGGATGACATCAAAGCAAAGATTGACGAGCTTGCAGAAAAAGAAGACAGCCCGCTTTCAAAGGTTATTTATCAGACAATGCAGAAGAACCAGGTTCTTGCAAAAGAGCTGAACAGACCAAGCTGTCAGGACACAGGAGTATTACAGTTCTGGGTAAAATGTGGAACAAACTTCCCGCTTATTGGAGAACTGGAAGGACTTTTAAAAGAAGCAGTTGTGAAAGCGACATTTGAAGCTCCGCTTCGTCATAATAGTGTTGAGACATTTGATGAGTACAACACAGGAAAGAATGTAGGAAAAGGAACACCGACAGTATTCTGGGATATCGTACCGGACAGTGATCAGTGCGAAATCTATACATACATGGCAGGTGGCGGATGTACACTGCCAGGAAAAGCTATGGTTCTTATGCCAGGCGAAGGATACGAAGGAGTTACAAAATTTGTCCTTGATGTTATGACATCTTACGGACTGAATGCATGTCCTCCGCTGCTTGTCGGAGTCGGTGTTGCTACATCTGTTGAGACAGCAGCATTACTTTCCAAGAAAGCTCTTATGAGACCGCTTGGAAGCCACAATGAAAATGAACGTGCAGCGTCTATGGAGAAACTGCTTGAGGATGGAATTAACGCAATTGGACTTGGACCTCAAGGAATGGGCGGAAAGTATTCTGTTATGGGAGTTCACATTGAGAATACAGCAAGACATCCATCCACAATTGGAGTTGCTGTTAATGTTGGATGCTGGTCACACAGACGTGGACACATTGTATTTGATAAGGACCTTAACTACACAATCACAACACATTCGGGGGTGACATTATAATGCTGGAAATAAAAGATGGAAAAAAGATTTTAACAACACCAGTCTCAGCTGAGGATCTCAAAGATATTCATGCAGGAGATATCATTTATCTGAACGGAAGCATGACAACTTGCCGTGACGTTGCACACAGAAGACTCGTTGAAGAAGGACGTGAGCTTCCGGTTGATGTAAAAGATGCAGCAATCTTCCACGCAGGCCCGATCATCAGACCACTTGAGAATGACAAATTTGAAATGGTTTCTGTAGGACCGACAACAAGTATGCGTATGGAAAAATTTGAGTATGAATTTGTAAAAGAGTCCGGAGTTCGTGTGATCATCGGAAAAGGTGGAATGAAAGAAAACACAGAGCGTGCATGTAAAGAATTCGGAGCAATCCACTGCGTATTCCCAGCAGGAAATGCTGTTGTTGCAGCAACAGAAGTTGAGGAAATCGTTGATGCTCAGTGGAGAGACCTCGGAATGCCTGAGACACTGTGGCACTGCCGCGTAAAAGAGTTCGGACCACTGATCGTATCTATTGACACAGAGGGACGCAACCTGTTTGAAGAGAACAAAGTAGTCTTTAATGAGAGAAAAGAAAAAGCGATCGAAGAGATCTGCAAACATGTAAGTTTTATTAAATAAGTTGTGTCAGGACATTAAAGTTTACTCGAAAAATCTGAGCCGCTCATGCCTGAAAAGCGACTCAGATTTATGAAATCAGAAATTAAACCAATTTTACTGCCATGTAAAAATATACCATAAAATATAAGCCAAATGATCTGTTCGGCCAGGGACAGATGAAAAAGATATCGGAGCACACGAAAAATGTAAGTGTGCTTCGATATCTTTTTTGTTTTGCAAAATCTATTTATTTTGTTCCGAAAATGCGATCCCCGGCATCCCCAAGTCCCGGACAGATGTAAGCATCTTTGTTCAGTTCTCTGTCAATATGTCCTACGTACAGCTGAATATCCGGATGTGCTTCCATCAGACGTTCTACGCCCTCCGGAGCAGCAATGATAGCCATGAATTTGATCTTCTTTCCGCCATGTTGTTTGATAAAATCAACAGCAGCAACAGCAGAACCACCTGTAGCAAGCATAGGATCTGTAACAACGATCAGACGTTCAGAGATTGGGCTTGGCAGTTTGCAGTAGTATTCGTGTGGCTCATGTGTCTCCTCATCACGATACAGACCAATATGACCAATCTTTGCAGTCGGGACTAAAGCCTGAAGACCGCTTACCATTCCAAGACCGGCACGTAAGATTGGTACAATAGCAAAGTTCTTGCCTGCAATCTGTGGGGTCATACATTTTTCAATCGGTGTTTCGACTTCCACATCTTCTAATGGAAGGTCTTTTAAAGCCTCATATCCCATTAACATAGCAATTTCTTCTACCAGCGCACGGAATTCAGCAGTTCCTGTATTTTTGTCTCTTAATCGGGAAATCTTATGCTGAATCAGTGGGTGCTTCATCTCAATTACATTATTCATTTTGAATTCCTCCATTCATTTTCTGCCCCCTATTATAACGAGTTTCTTGTTTTGAGACTACCCCTTTTTTTAATAAAAGGGACTTTCGAACAAGATTATTGAAAGTTTGTCGAGTTTTATTTCATACAATGAATAGGTAGCTTGAGTTTTATAAGATATTAGAGTAAAGTAATATTAAAAGAAGTCAAGAATTTCTACAGGCACTGTTCAAGGTAGCTGTGCCCTCAATGGCATAAGATATAAAGTGGTAGAGAGGTGAAAAAATTATGAAAAATTATTCAGAAGATCCGAGCAGACAATACCATATTCAGGTAGCAAAAGGAGAAGTTGGACGTTATGTGATCATGCCGGGAGATCCAAAACGCTGCGTTAAGATCGCACAGTATTTTGATGATCCGGTTTTGGTAGCAGATAACAGAGAGTATATTACTTATACAGGAACACTGGACGGAGTAAAGGTAAGCGTTACATCTACAGGTATCGGTGGCCCGTCTGCATCAATCGCTATGGAAGAGCTGTATAAATGTGGAGCAGATACTTTTGTAAGAATTGGAACATGTGGCGGAATGCAGACAGAGATTAAAAGTGGTGACGTTGTAATCGCAACAGGTGCGATCCGTATGGAAGGAACATCCAAAGAATACGCACCGATCGAGTATCCTGCAGTAGCAGATCTTGATGTTACAAATGCATTGGTTGCAGCAGCGAAAGAGAAAAACTTCACACATTATACAGGTGTTGTTCAGTCTAAAGATGCATTTTACGGACAGCATGAGCCAGAGAAAATGCCGGTAGGATATGAACTTATCAATAAATGGGAAGCATGGAAGATGATGGGATGCCTTGCATCTGAGATGGAATCAGCAGCAATGTTTATCTGTGCATCTAAATTAAGAGCAAGAGCAGGTTCTTGTTTTCTTGTTGTTGCAAATCAGGAAAGAGAGAAACTTGGTCTTGCGAATCCAGTTGTTCATGATACAGATATGGCAATCCAGGTAGCCGTTGAAGCAATTCGCAAATTGATCAAAGCAGACCAGAAAAACAAATAAGAAAACAGGTAGTAGCATATGAAAGAAAAGAGGGGGCTGTGATGGAACAGGTTATGGTTGAGAAATTGATCGATACAGCGATTGAGCAACTTAAGTTTTCCTATACACCTTATTCGAATTTTAAAGTTGGGGCAGCGCTTTTAACAAAGAGCGGAAAGATCTATACAGGATGTAATATAGAAAATGCATCTTATACACCAACAAATTGTGCGGAGAGAACTGCATTTTTTAAGGCGGTAAGCGAAGGTGTTCGTGATTTTCAGGCAATCTGCATTGTCGGTGGCAAAGATGGAAAATTGACGGAATACACTGCGCCATGTGGTGTATGCCGTCAGGTCATGATGGAATTTTGTAATCCGAAGACATTTCAGATCATTCTTGCAGTGGATAAAGAACGATATGAAATTTATACTTTAGAAGAGCTGATGCCTCTTGGGTTTGGACCATTAAATTTGGTATAATATATACGAATTAAAAGCTGACGAAGGAAGGGGGATTTAACAATGACAAGGGAAGATATTATAAAATTGCCAAAGGTGGAATTGCACTGTCATCTGGACGGATCACTGAGTCGGGAATTTGTGGAAAAGAGATTGGGAAGACAGGTGGGAAAAGAAGAACTGAGCGTGTCAGATGACTGTACAAGTCTTGCAGAATATCTGGAAAAGTTTGATCTGCCGGGACAATGTTTAAGAGACGAAGAAGGTCTTGAGGAAGCCGGATATGATGTGCTTAGAAGTATGAAACAGGAGAATGTGATTTATTCTGAGATCCGTTTCGCCCCCCTTCTTTCAGAGACAGATGATATGAATTGTAACAAAGTGATAGAAGCAGTCCTAAGAGGTCTTGAAAGAGGCAAGAAAGAGTTCGGAATTGACTTCGGTCTGATTGTATGTGCGATGCGGCATCACAGCGAAGAAATGAACTGGCGCATGATACGTACAGCGAGAGAATATCTTGGCTCAGGAGTGTGTGCAGCAGATCTTGCAGGAGCAGAAGCCATCTACCCTATGTCAGAGTTTAAAAATCTGTTCCAGAACACCCACAAGATTGGGATGCCGTTCACAATCCATGCAGGGGAGTGTGGAAGTGCTCAGAATATTATAGATTCTGTGGAGGCCGGTGCAGGAAGAATCGGTCATGGAATTGCAATGAGAGGACATAGTGATCTGATCAAAGAACTTGCAGGAAAAGGAATCGGAATTGAGATGTGCCCAATCAGTAATCTGCAGACAAAAGCAGTAGCAGGACCGGAGGAATACCCGATCAGAGAGTTCTTGAATGGCGGTTTAAAAGTAACGGTCAATACGGACAATCGTACGGTCAGTGATACAACAATGACAAAGGAACTGGAATTTATTCAAAACACATACGGAATCCAAGATGATGAAATCTATCTTTTGATGAAGAATGCAGCAGATGTAGCTTTTGCAACAGATTCTGTAAAAGATAAATTGTACCGGATGATGGGGGAAGCTTATGGCGTATAAGTATTTACACGAAATGTTACCGGTTTTCAAGTTCAGAAAACAAAGAAAAGGAGTGTGGAAATTATGTATAAGAAATTAGTTACATGTCTTGAAAGTGTAAGAAAGAAGATCGATTTTAAACCAGAAGTGGCACTGATTCTCGGATCCGGACTTGGAGACTTCGCAGATGGGATCAAGATTGAGCAGACCATCGATTATACAGAGATTGAAGGATTTCCGGTTTCTACAGTAAAGGGACATAAAGGACGCTTTGTATTTGGTTATGTAGAGGATACACCGGTTGTGATCATGCAGGGACGTGTTCATTATTATGAGGGATATAAGATGTCTGATGTTGTTCTTCCGACACGTCTGATGGGAATGCTTGGGGCGAAGAAGATTCTTCTTACAAATGCGGCAGGTGGATGTAATCCATCTTATAAAGCCGGAGATTTCATGATGATCACAGATCATATTACAACAGGAGTTCCAAGCCCATTGATCGGACCGAATATTGATGAACTTGGAACAAGATTCCCGGATATGAGCGAAGTGTATAGCAAGCGTCTTCAGGATGTGATCCGCAAGTGTGCAGCGGAGTGTGGCGTTGAGATTCAGGAAGGTGTTTACGTTCAGTTTACAGGACCGAACTATGAAACACCGGCAGAAATAAGACTTGCACAGAGCTGGGGCGGAGATGCAGTCGGAATGAGTACCGCATGTGAAGCTATGGCGGCACGTCACATGGGCATGGAAATCTGTGGAATTTCCTGTATCACAAATATGGCAGCAGGAATCTCAAAAGAGGAACTGAATCATAAAGAAGTACAGGAGACAGCAGACCGCGTAGCAAAATCATTTAAGGAGCTTGTTACAAAAGTTGTTGTAAACATGTAATGGGGTGTGATTTTTATGAAAAAATATAATCGAATTTTTACAATTGTGATCGATTCATTCGGAGCAGGAGCAATGCCGGATGCTGCAGAGTATGGGGATGCAGGAACAGACACAATGGGACATATTTCTGAGTCTGTGGATAAATTTCATATTCCGAATCTTCAGAAACTTGGAATCGCCAATTTACACCCACTGAAACAGGTGGCACCGGTAGAAAGACCGATGGGATACTATTCTTTCCTGAAAGAAGCAAGTACCGGAAAGGATACGATGACCGGACATTGGGAGATGATGGGACTTCATATCACGAAGCCATTTAAGACATTTACAGAGACGGGATTTCCGAAGGAATTGATTGACGAACTGGAAAAGAGAACAGGACATAAGGTAATCGGAAACAAGAGTGCCAGTGGAACAGAGATTCTTGATGAACTTGCAGAAGAAGAGATTGCAACAGGTCATATGATTGTCTATACATCTGCAGATTCTGTACTGCAGATCTGCGGAAATGAGGAGACCTTCGGACTGGATGAGCTTTACCGCTGC
Organism: Mediterraneibacter faecis; assembly: GCF_055383675.1. Taxonomy (NCBI): domain Bacteria; kingdom Bacillati; phylum Bacillota; class Clostridia; order Lachnospirales; family Lachnospiraceae; genus Mediterraneibacter; species Mediterraneibacter faecis. The sequence continues at coordinate 162,581 of NZ_AP043803.1, forward strand.
TGTGAGATCGCACGTGATATTACGATGAAAGATGAGTGGAAAGTCGGACGTGTTATTGCAAGACCTTATGTTGGAAAGAAAAAAGGTGAGTTTAAGCGTACAAGTAACAGACATGATTATGCGCTGAAACCATACGGAAGAACAGCACTTAATGCACTCAAAGATGCAGGATATGATGTGATCTCAGTCGGTAAGATTTTTGATATTTTCAATGGAGAAGGTCTGACAGAATCAAATAAGTCCAAAAGTTCCGTTCATGGAATGGAGCAGACGATCGAAATTTCAAAAAGAGATTTCAAAGGCTTGTGCTTTGTAAATCTTGTGGATTTTGATGCATTGTGGGGACACCGCAGAAACGTAAAGGGATACGCAGAAGAACTTGAACGATTTGATGTGAAATTAGGAGAATTTCTTGGTGGATTGAGAGAGGATGATCTTCTGATCATTACTGCAGATCACGGAAATGACCCGACGCACACAGGAACAGACCATACAAGAGAAATGGTTCCGTTTTTTGCATATTCTCCATCTATGGAAGGATACGGAAAACTGCCGGATTCAGATACATTTGCAGTGATCGGAGCAACGATTGCAGATAACTTCGATGTAAAGATGCCGGAAGGAACAATCGGAGCATCTATCCTGGATGAACTGAAATAAAAACTGAGAATGAAAATAATACGAAAAGCAAATTAATTTTCATCTTAAGGTAATGAAGTTTAGAACAAGGAGACAGAGAAAAATGGATGAAAGATTGAAACGACAGCTTGATTTTGCATTGGAAATAGATAAGGAAAAAAATATTCTGAGACAGACACATCTCTCAGAGCATGGCAGGCGGGAAAACGATGCAGAACATGCATGGCATATGGCGATCATGGCATATCTTTTCAGAGAGCATTCAAACGAATCGGTAGATATTGCAAAGGTAATGCTGATGTGTCTGATCCATGATATTGTGGAGATCGATGCGGGTGATACGTATGCATATGATACAGAAGGTTTGAAAACTCAGAAAGCAAGAGAAGATGCGGCGAAGGAAAGAATTTTTTCAATCCTTCCGGAAGATCAGAAACAAGAGCTGATTTCTCTTTTTGATGAGTTCGAGGCATTTGAAACAGCGGAATCTAAGTTCGCACATGCAATGGATAATCTACAGCCGCTGATGCTGAATAACAGCAATGGTGGAAATGATTGGAAAGAGCATGGAGTATGTGCAGATCAGGTTTATGGTCGTCAGAGGAAGACGAGACTTGGATCGGAAAAAATATTTGAAGTTGTAGATCAGATTATCCAGGAAAATGTAAAAAAGGGAACAATTAAAGAGTAAAATGTGAATAACTTTCTTATAAAATGAGAGGAATGTGGAAAAGAATAGCAGCTGTCTAACAAGTGTGTTGTGAGAACAGCTGCTATTCTTTTTGAGAGGGCAAAAATCAGGTGAAAAACTATTTATAATCCATTACCAGAAACATTGGCTTGATTGCAACGATTTCATCATACTCTTCTTTTTCAACTGTTACATTAGAATTCAGAGCTTTCAAATCATCTTTTAAAACCGTGAGCGCTTCAGGAATCGTTTGTGCACGGCCATCCTTCATGATATCCTGCATTCTCTTTAATACGACCGGATGTGCGTAATGTGCTGGAACCGGAAAGTCAGGATATTTCTGGATATAGGCTTCCATTTGCTGGATGGATCGTTCCAGCTGATTTTCGATATATTTTTTATTGTTTTTGGAGGTTGGCAATACATTCGCTCCTGCGAACAGGAAAATTGCTGCCAATCCAAATAACAGGAAATACATACCGAATCCGGCATGAGTCAGAAGGGAGTAGATTCCATAAAGGAATGCTCCGATACCCAATATTACAACAGCAAAAGCGACCCATTTATAAGCGGGATTGCTTCTGTCATAGGTTCTCTTTTTCTTCGCCGACAGGCTCAGATCCATGTAGTAATCAGATTGCTTTTTAAGATAATTTTCTGCGTGTTCAAGCTTGGTAAGCCGCTTTTTGATTTCTTCCGGAAGAATGCGCTCGCGCTGCTTTTCTTCCAGCCATTTTCTTTTTTCTTCCAGTTTTCGCTCGGCTTCTATGCTGTGCAGCGGAATCTGAGGAAATCTTTCTTCAATATAAGCCAAAAGACGATCCACATCTTCTTCATGTTTGAAGTTACATTGTTTTTCTTTTCCATTTTCATATACAACTACGAGATAGGATAACGTTCCAAATGCTCCTTTTCCTGTAAAACCACCTTTGCTCATGGCAATTCTTTTAAATATTCTTTCTATGGAAGAAATTGGTATGTAATAACGTCTGTCAAAATAAAAACTGTTTAAATAAATTGCTTTTTCCCCAACACCGCAAGGGCCTATTTTTTTGCAGCCTTTTTTGTCAGTGGTTAATTCAGCATCCGGGATTGTTACAGTTCCAAGTCGTTGTGGTTTAAACATAATATCATCTCATTTCATTTGTATATTGTAAAAGAACTGTGAAAAACATGATATCTGTCTGCTTTTCACAGTTCTATAATCTTAAGCCTGTTTTTTCGCAGGTTTTCTTGTTGCCCAGATAAAGATTCCAAGGAACAATGCTGCCAGGATAATTCCTACAGGATAAGCAACTGCTGTAGAGAATCCCAGACATTCATCTGCACAGAAGAAATAGGTCATGGAAACGGCACTCATAAATGTTGCAGGAACTGCTGTAATCCAGTAATTCTTCTTCTCGCGGAACAGATACATACTTGCTGTCCACAAAACGATCATTGCTAAAGTCTGGTTTGTCCAACTGAAATATCTCCATACAATGGCATAATCAAGATGTCCTACAAAAGCACCGACTGCCAGAAGCGGTACACAGAGAATCAATCGTTTCTGCAATTTATTCTGATCGATCTTGAACCAGTCTGCAAGTACAAGACGGGCACTTCTGAATGCAGTATCTCCGGAAGTGATCGGACATACGATAACACCGATCATTGCCAATGCTACACCGATGCCTCCCATTGTCTTAATACACACATCGTAGATAGCGGCTGACTGACCGTTAGCAAGAACTTCGCTTAAACCTGTGTTGAGACCACCTGTTACTTTGTAAAGTGCACATCCTGCGGCTGCCCAGATCAGTGCAATCACACCTTCTGCTACCATTGCGCCGTAGAATACGAAATGTCCCTGTTTCTCAGATTTCATACAACGAGCCATTAGAGGGGACTGTGTAGAATGGAAACCAGAAATAGCTCCACATGCTACAGTGATAAACATGAAGCTCCAGATTGGTTTTCCGTCAGGATGCATATTTGTAAAGTGGCTCCAGATTTCCGGAATTGTATAATTCGGATTTGTGAAGATACCGATGATAACACCAAGAGCCATGATGATCAGACAGATACCAAAAATCGGGTAGATGCGTCCGATAATCTTATCGATAGAAATAAAGGTCGCGATAAAATAATATAACAAAATAATCCAAAGCCAAAATTCAGGATTTGCAAGAAGTCCGGTGATACCTTTGTTTCCAAGCAAAGTGACGATCAAGCCGGCAGGACCTACTGCAAATACAGTACCAACCATGACAAGAAGTACTACACTGAATACACGCATAACATTTTTCATAACATTTCCAAGATAGATTCCACATACCTCAGAAATCGATGCTCCGTCATTTCGTTCAGAAAGCATACCGGAGAAATAATCATGCACACCTCCGGCAAAAATTGTACCGAATGTAATCCAGAGGAATACGACCGGTCCCCATAAAGCACCCTGCATGGCACCAAAAATAGGTCCAAGACCGGCAATGTTAAGTAATTGCACAAGGAATAACTTCCATTGCGGCATAACGACATAATCTACTCCGTCATTGATTCTGACAGCAGGAGTTTCTCTGTCGTCAGGTGCGAATGTGTTCTCAACCACCTTTCCATAAACAAAATATCCGCCAATAAGTAACGCTAAACAAATAATAAAACTAATCATACAAACACCTCCAGAAAACATAAATGTTAGCGTTTTTCAACCTACTTATATTATAGGATTGTTTATAAAAATTTCAAGTTTTTTAGATAAAATTTATATAATTTCTCTAAAAAAATCAAGAAAAGTATCATTTGTAGCTCCATGACTGGCGATTGTCGCATCGGATTGTTATAATAGATGAAATAAGGCCATCATGTTTGGCGTGCTGATAAGAAATATGCAATGAAAAACACAGAGATACATTTTCGTGGAGGGATACGTTATGATAACTTTAAATGATTATCTGTATTCGGGCGATACCATTTTTAAGGTGCTGCAGAATTACATTACAGATCTAAGGGAAGATGCACGAAAGACAAAAAATGAAATTGACCTGATACATTGTAATTTCCTGATTCAGATCAGAGAACTTTTGGAACATAATGAATTCCTTACGACCCAGTCACAGCAGGTTCGGGAATTCTATAAATATATGACAAAAGAATATCCATATCTTGCATTTACAGTAAAGGGAAGAATCAAGTCGTTGATCCGTGCGGAAGAGAAATTTAATGGTTATATTGTCAAGTATATTTCAGATTATTACGAAGAATATGGAAAGTATCCGACAACGGCAGAGTTAAAGCGCAGTCTTAGCTGCTTTCGAGACTTGATCGCATACCGGATTGTAATCTCCATGCCGAAATGCCATTATGAAAATGAAGAAGAACGTCAGATTGCAGAGCTGGAGTGTTTGTATGAAATAGCAAATGTACTACCGGGCTTTCTTGAGGAAAGAGGGTTTACAGCGGAGCCGGCAAATGGTGTGATGGAAAGTCATTCCCCACTCATGGATGACAATGTCAGACCATATTACAGAGATTATATTTCAGACAGCCAGCCGGATGAATACCAGTCACTGCACATTACATTCTATGATAACTGTTCAAGAAGTTATATTGAGGTTCAGATCCGTACAAAGCAAATGGATGATATTGCAGAGATTGGGCCGGCAAACCATCTGGGATATGAGAAAAAACAAGAGAAAGAGCGCGCCAGAAGAAATGCGATCCCAAGAGGTGAGTGCATTTATTTTGATGAGGCGTATGAGCGCGGAATGAAGCTGTTGGGATTGGATCTGGCGAAGCTGGATGTAAATATGTTTGCAGCGATGAATAACAGTTTGATCAATGACGGGTGTGGATTGTTTCGAGGAAGACTGATCTTGCCGTATGAGCATTTGTCGAGATTTCAGAATGATCTGATTGATTAGAAAGAAGGAATTACAAAGGAGAAAGTGTTTGATGGGGAACAACAAGAAAAAATGGTTATGGATTAGCCTTGGAATAGTTGCAGGAATCTTGGTTTTAGGGTACATAGGAACCGCTTTGTATTTTATGAGTCATTTTCTTCCGAATACAAAGGTTAACGGGAAAGATTTTTCATATGCTAAGGAAGAAGATGTGGCAGATTATCTGAAATCAGAAGTTAAGAAGTATGAATTGAAGATTACAGAACATGCGGGACTTTCTGATAGCATTACAGGAAAAGAGATCTCTGTTGAATATAAAGAAAATGGAGCGATAGATAAATTATTAAAGGAGCAGTCCGTTTTTCTGTGGCCGGCAGCATGGTCGGGAGAGGGAAAAGGATTGTCCATCACGGCAAGTGCGGATTATGATGGGAATGCATTAGATGCGAAGATTGCAAGTCTGACAGCTGTGACAACAGAACAGGTGCAGCCGATATCTTCTATGCCGGTGTTTGACGGAGAAAAGTTTGTTCCGGGAGACATTACGGAAGGGACAGCAATAGATGCAGATGCATTGAAGAAAGCGGTAGTCCAAGCGATAGAGGGACTGCAAGAGCAGTTGGATCTTGATGAAGCAGGATGTTATGTACAGCCGCTATATACAAAAGAATCACCGGAAGTTCAGCAGGCGTGCGATGCGATGAATGCATACCTGAATGCGAGTGTAACTTATGAGATGGGACTTGATACACCGGTTGTGGTTGATAAAACCGTTATTTCACAGTGGGTGACAGCAGATGAGAATTATGTGGTGACATTTCACCCGGAACTTATACAGGAATGGGTGACACAGTTTGCGCAGCAGTATGATACTGCAGGAAAGACCAGACAATTCACTACACCGGATGGAAGAGCAGCCGAAGTTTCCGGTGGAACTTACGGTTGGGAGATTAATGAAAAGGCAGAGTATGAGACACTTCTTGCGAATGTTGAAAGCGGAGAAACAATAAGTCGAGAGCCGGTTTATGTGGAAGGAAAGACTGCGGCATCGCATGGTGCGCAGGATTGGGGCTCCACTTATGCAGAAGTCGATCTGACGAATCAGAAAATGTGGTATGTCAAAGACGGAGAAGTTTTGATGTCAGCAGATGTAGTGACCGGACTTCCGAAAGGCGGAAGAAGTACTCCGGCAGGAGTTTATACGATTTTGGAACGAATGCAGAATAAAGTACTGCGCGGTAATGTAAGACCGGATGGAACAAGAGAGTATGAAACTCCTGTAAAATATTGGATGCGTGTAACGTATTCCGGTGTTGGTTTTCATGATGCAACATGGCAGAGCAGTTTTGGAGGAAATGTATATACCTACAGAGGTTCTCATGGATGTATCAATATGAGCTATTCAGATGCCGGGAAATTGTATGAGTTGATCCAGGTTGGAGATCCGGTAATTATGCACTATTAAGAAAAATAATAAGAAAAATCAAAAAAATCTGCCAATCAGCAGATTTTTTTGTATACTAGAGAGTGGCTAAAAATTGAAAAAGAGGTAAAAAAATTGAAAAAGAGGTATGTAAACAATTTAATACTTCTAATAATCGCGCTTATTTGGGGCGCAGCATTTGTTGCACAAAGTGCTGGGATGGACTACATCGGTCCATTCACATTTAACAGTGCCAGAAGTATACTTGGTGGAATTGTATTGATTCCGGTGATTTATGTATTGGATAAGAAGAGAAAGGAGAAGATATCACAAGGAAAAGAAGTTATACAAAATAAGAAAACACTTATCATCGGTGGTATTTGTTGTGGATTTTTCCTTATGCTGGGAAGTTCCTTGCAACAGATCGGGATACAATATACAACGGCGGGAAAAGCAGGATTTATCACGGCATTATATATTCTGATTGTTCCAATCCTGGGGCTGGCCGTTGGCAAAAAGGCCGGAATTAAAGTATGGATTGGTGTGGTACTTGCAGTGATCGGAATGTATTTTCTGTGTATGACATCAGGATTATCCATTGCAAAAGGAGATTTTTATATTTTACTGGGTTCTGTTGCTTTTTCATTCCATATTCTTGTGATCGATCATTTTTCACCAAAAGCAGACGGAGTGAAGATGTCCTGTATTCAGTTTTTTGTTTGTGGAATCTTATGTATGATACCGACAATTTTATTTGAGCACCCGGAAATTTATTCTATATTGCAGGCATGGAAGCCAATTGCTTATGCAGGAATCATGTCTTGTGGAGTAGGATATACTTTGCAGATTGTTGCACAAAAAAATACAGACCCGACAGTTGCATCTCTGCTGTTAAGTCTTGAGTCTGTATTTTCAGTACTTGCAGGCTGGGTGATTCTTGGAGAAACCTTGTCTCCAAGGGAACTTTTTGGATGTGCCCTTGTATTTGCGGCTGTGATTCTTGCGCAGCTTCCGGAGAGAAGGCCTAATCTCTCATGTAGAGATTTACAACGTGAAGAATCCCGTCCTCATCATTCGACTTTGTGATAAAGTCAGCAGATTCTTTGACGACCGGCTGGGCATTCTCCATTGCTACACCAAGACCGGCATATTCGATCATGGACAGATCATTGAAGCCGTCGCCGCAGCAGATCATGGAATCGGCAGTGAGACCGATACTGTTCAGAAGCTTCTGCAGAGAGTGTGCTTTATCGATATTCTGAGGCATGATCTCTAAGAAGAATGGCTCAGAACGGTAGATGTTGAGCAGCCCGTGGTATTGTTTCTGCAGCTTCGGCATCAGGTCTTCCAGGATGGAAGGTTCACCTGGGATAAGCATTTTATTGACCGGGAAATCAAGTGCGGCAGGGAAGTCCTCAACCGGACAGATCACCATGCTGTTGATGGCGGCTTCTTTCTCAGTGTATTCATTACTTTTAATACCGGAGAGGATTACTTTATCCGTATAAGAGATAAGGTCCAATCCAGGATATTCTTTTACCTCCTCGTAAATCGGACGGATGACTTCCTGTGGGATAACCTTATTATAAATAATTGCATTGTCAGAACAGCGGGTGATTCTCGCACCGTTAAAGGAGAGCATGAATCCGCCGTATTCTTTTAGATATAATTCCTCTGCCAGAGGTGCGACACCGTTGATCGGGCGACCGCTGGCGAGGACTACTTTTTTTCCATTCTGTTGAATTTCAATCAGAGCGTCCCTTGTAGGGGGCGTTATTTCTTTTTTTGAATTGGTCAGTGTACCGTCTAGATCAAGTACAATCACTTGGTATTTCATACTAATTAAAACTCCATTTCATCATATGGTGACAGTAATTAATGATGTGCTTCATTCAGCAGCTTGGTTTTTGTATCGTACAGTTTTTGGGAAAGATCCACATATACCTTATGTGGATTGAAGAGACGTTTTGTCTCATCCCAAAGTGTCTCTTTTTCCTGACGACAGAATTCTGCAATCTCCTTTACAGATGGGGACTCATACTTACATTCTCCATGCTGGAAGATTGGGACAAGCAGTTCACGCATTGTGTAGGTTCCACCCGGAAGAAGTGTTTTCTTCCATGTAGCATTTGGGTCAAAGAGAAGAAGATCTTCCCTTGTATTAAATGTCTCATCAGCAAAGCAGATCAGATCGGCACGCAGCATACCAGTCTCTTTGTCGTAAATGCGATAGATAGTTTTATTTCCTGGATTGGTGATCTTTTCAATGTTTTCAGAAATTTTAATCTTCGGCTGGAATTCTCCATCTGCGTTTTGAATAGCAGCCAGTTTATAAACACCGCCAAAGGACGGGCAGTCTTTTGATGTAATAAGGTTCGTTCCGACACCCCAGGAAGAAATTGCAGCGCCCTGCATCTTGAGATCGTGGATCAGAAATTCATCCAGGTCGTTGGAAGCGGCAATGACAGCATCCTGGAATCCGGCGTCATCCAGCATCTTACGCGCCTTTTTAGAAAGATAAGCGAGATCACCGGAGTCAAGGCGGATACCGTAGCTCTTCGGTTTGATGCCTGCTTCGCGCATCTCGGTAAAAACACGGATCGCATTCGGAACACCGGATTTCAATGTGTCATAAGTATCGACAAGCAGTGTACATGCATCAGGATACAATCTTGCATATTCTTTAAATGCAGTATATTCATCTTTGAAAGTCATGATCCAACTGTGTGCATGCGTTCCCATAATCGGTACATCAAACATTTCGCCGGCGAGTACATTGGAAGTTCCGACGCATCCACCGATCACGGCAGCTCTTGCTCCGTACAGTCCCGCATCCGGTCCCTGGGCACGGCGAAGTCCGAATTCCATGATACCGTCTCCTTGTGCCGCATAAACAACACGGGAAGCTTTCGTAGCGATCAGACACTGATGATTCAGAATTGTAAGGATTGCTGTCTCAACAAGCTGAGCCTCCATGATCGGAGCTACGACTTTCAGAAGCGGTTCTCTTGGGAAGATGACGCTTCCCTCCGGGATCGCATAAATGTCTCCGCTAAAATGAAATCCGCTCAGATAATGAAGAAAATCCTCACTGAACAATCCGAGCCCTCTTAAATAATCAACATCTTCATAAGAAAAATTCAGATTTTTAATATAGTCAATGACCTGATCTAGTCCTGCCATGATGGAATATCCGCCTTTGTTCGGATTGTCACGGAAGAAAACATCGAATACAACAGTCTGATTTTCCTGTGTTTCAAAATATCCCTGCATCATAGTAAGCTCATACAGGTCTGTCAATAAAGTAAGATTTTGTGCACTCATACTAATATCCTCTCTTAAAAATACTGCCTCAGACAGGCTGTAGGCAGAAAGATTGCTCTCACATTGAAGTAATTATACATAATTCAGAAAGGTAAATCAATTCATAGAAAGAATATGTTAAAAAAATATCAAACAAAGAATCAAAGAAATTGATGAGATTCGATTGACAACAGCATAGAAAATACCTTAAGGTATAGAAAACATATTAAAAAATGGGCCGCGTAAGCCAGCGGCAGAATGGAGAAAAGATGAGATTAGGAGTAAAACAGGTACTTACGGTAGTAAAGCTGGTAGATTTTGGAGTATATCTTGGAAGTGACGAGGAGCGTGTTCTTCTTCCAAAGAAACAGGTTCCGGACGGAATCGAACTGGGAGATCCGATCGAGGTATTCCTCTATAAAGATTCTTCCGATCGTATGATCGCAACAACGAATGAGCCAAAGATCACTCTTGGGCAGCTGGCTGTCCTGACAGTAGCAGATGTGGGCAGAATGGGTGCTTTTCTTGACTGGGGACTTGAGAAGGACCTGTTCCTTCCATTTAAGGAACAGACAGAGAAGGTAGAGAAGGGCGACCGCTGTCTGGTAAGTCTTTATGTAGATAAGAGCGAGAGACTTTGTGCGACAATGAAGATCTATCATCTTCTGCAGACAGACTCTCCTTATAAAAAGGATGATATTGTAACCGGAACAGTTTATGAGGTGAATCGTGATCTGGGAGCTTTCGTGGCAGTAGATAATCTGTATTCTGCATTGATTCCGAAGAGAGAGATGTATGGAAGAATGTATCCGGGACAGGAGATTGAAGCACGTGTGGCAGCAGTCAAAGAGGATGGAAAACTGGATCTGAGTGTCCGTGGCAAGATTCCGGAGCAGATGGACAAAGATGCAGAACTGATCCTGGAATGTATTGAGACTTGTGGGGGTAAACTTCCATTCACAGATAAAGCAGATCCGGAGCGCATTAAAGCAGAGATGGGAATGAGTAAAGCTGCGTTCAAACGTGCAGTTGGAAGACTCTTGAAACAGAAGAAAATCGTAATCAAAGAGGATGGTATTTATAGTTTGTAAAAGCAATCTGTATGCGAACCGTTACGTGTTAGAGAAAGTGACTATGACTTGTAGGAAGTGTTGTTTCAAATAAAAAAAAGTGTGAGATTCTATATGCTGAAAATAAAAAAAATAGTGATTCTTCCTACTTGTAATATGCTTTAAATACGTTATAATAACATTAGGAATGAGAAAATGATAGGTAATATCATTCCCAAATGAATTTAAGAAGTAAAGTTATAATTAAATTGTTAAAAGAAAGGAGTATTTAGAATGAAAGTTCAGAATATTACAGATGTTGAAGGATTTTTTAAGGTAGTAGATTCTTGTAAAGGAAGAGTAGAGTTAGTAACAGGTGAGGGAGACAGACTGAACCTGAAGTCTAAACTTTCCCAGTATGTATCTATGGCTAATATCTTCTCTAACGGAGAGATTCCGGAGCTGGAAGTTATCGCTTATGAGAAAGAAGATACAGATAAGCTGATCCAGTTTATGATTGATGGTGGAAATAAATAAGATTTAACATTTTAAAATTTCCATAAAGAGTGTAAAATAAAGGGAAGGGATTCTGACCTGTGTATCAAGTCAGAGCCTTCCCTTTTCTTAGTTAAAATTTGATCATTGAGGTGAACTATGAGTTTTGCACATTTGCATGTCCATACAGAATTTAGTCTGCTGGATGGATCGAATAAGATAAAAGAATACGTGTCCAGGGTCAAAGAACTTGGGATGAACAGTGCGGCAATTACAGATCACGGTGTTATGTATGGTGTGATCGATTTCTATCGGGAAGCCAAGAAGCAGGGAATCAATCCAATCCTTGGGTGTGAAGTGTATGTGGCTCCGAATTCTCGTTTTGATCGCGAGATCACAGGAGGAGATGACAGATATTATCATCTTGTACTTCTGGCAGAAAATGAGGAAGGATATGCGAATCTGACGAAGATTGTTTCGAAGGGATTTGTGGAAGGTTATTACTATAAACCGCGAGTGGATAAGGAACTTCTGCGCAAGTACCATAAAGGTATCATTGCTTTAAGTGCCTGTCTGGCAGGTGAGGTGGCAAGATTCCTGACGAAGGGACTATATGAAGAGGCGAAGAAGACAGCCTTAGAGTATCAGGAAATTTTTGGCGAAGGGAATTTCTTCCTGGAGTTGCAGGATCATGGAATACCGGAGCAGGGACTTGTCAATCAACAGCTATTCAAAATGTCTAAAGAGACAGGAATTGAGCTGGTTGCTACGAATGATATTCATTATACATATGCAGAAGATGCGAAGCCACATGATATTCTACTTTGTATTCAGACCGGAAAGAAGCTTTCAGATGAGAATCGTATGCGGTATGACGGCGGGCAGTATTATGTGAAGTCAGAAGAAGAGATGCTACGTCTGTTCCCTTATGCGAAACAGGCGTTGGAGAATACACAGAAGATTGCGGACCGATGTCATGTCGAGATTGAATTTGGTGTAACAAAACTTCCGAAATATGATGTGCCGGATGGTTATACTTCCTGGGAATATCTGCAGAAGCTTTGCTATGAAGGATTGGAAAAGCGTTACGGTGATCCTTCGGAAGAATTGAAAGATCGTTTGTCTTATGAATTGGAAACAATCCATCAGATGGGCTATGTAGACTATTTCCTGATCGTGTGGGATTTTATTAAATACGCAAAAGATCATGGAATCTCAGTAGGACCGGGACGTGGATCCGCAGCAGGAAGTATCGTGTCCTATTGCCTTGAGATCACGACAATCGATCCAATCCGTTATCAGCTGCTGTTTGAACGTTTCCTGAATCCGGAACGTGTGTCTATGCCCGATATCGACGTTGACTTCTGTTATGAGAGACGTCAGGAGGTTATTGATTACGTTACAAGAAAATATGGAAAAGACTGTGTGGCTCAGATCGTTACATTCGGTACCCTGGCAGCACGAGGTGTGATCCGTGATGTTGGACGTGTAATGGATCTGCCATATGCTTATGTGGATTCTATTTCCAAAATGATTCCGCAGGAGCTTGGAATCACAATTGATAAAGCTCTGAAAATGAATCCGGATCTGAAAAAGTTATATGATACGGATGAGACGGTGACAAATCTGATCGATATGGCGAAGCGTTTGGAAGGACTACCGAGACATTGTTCTATGCATGCTGCCGGTGTTGTTATCTGTCAGAAGCCGGTTGATGAGTATGTACCTCTTTCGAGGGCAGCAGACGGAACAATCACAACGCAGTTTATTATGACAACACTTGAGGAACTTGGACTTCTGAAAATGGACTTCCTGGGCCTTCGTACATTGACTGTGATACAGAATGCAGTGCTGCTTGCAAGAAGAAAGCAGCCGGAACTGAATATCAATCAGATAGATTACAATGATCAAAAGGTGCTGGATTATATCGGAACCGGTAAGACAGATGGTGTGTTCCAGCTTGAGAGTGCCGGAATGAAAGGGTTCATGAAGGAACTGAAGCCGCATAACCTGGAAGATGTTATTGCCGGAATTTCGCTGTATCGTCCTGGTCCGATGGATTTCATTCCGCAGTATATCCGAGGAAAGAATGACAGTTCTTCTATTACATATGATTGCCCACAACTGGAGCCGATCCTTGCCCCTACTTATGGATGTATTGTCTATCAGGAGCAGGTTATGCAGATTGTACGAGATCTTGCAGGATACTCACTTGGACGAAGTGATCTTCTGCGTCGTGCGATGTCAAAGAAAAAGGCTGCGGTCATGGAGAAAGAACGTAAGATCTTTATTTATGGTGATGAGGAGACAGGCGTACCAGGATGTATAAAGAATGGAATTGATGAACAGACTGCAAATAAGATTTATGATGAAATGATCGATTTTGCAAAATATGCGTTCAATAAGTCTCATGCGGCTGCATATGCAGTGGTTTCTTATCAGACTGCATGGCTGAAATATTATTTCCCGGTAGAATATATGGCAGCGCTTATGACATCAGTCATTGATAATCCGTCTAAGGTATCTGAGTATATTTATGCATGTCGTCAGATGAATATTAAGATCCTACCGCCGGATATTAATAAAGGTGAAGCAAACTTTTCTGTAGATGGCGGGGATATCCGTTATGGACTTGCTGCGATCAAGAGCATCGGAAGACCGGTGATCAAGGCAATCGTGGAAGACAGAGAAGAACTCGGATTATTCCAGAACCTAGAAGACTTTATTACCCGTCTTTCAGCAAAGAATATATTAAATAAACGCACGATAGAAAATCTGATCAAGGCGGGGGCATTGGATACGCTTGGCGGAACAAGAAAACAGTTCATGAGTATCTATGTACAGATCGTAGATCATGTAACTCAAGAAAAAAAGAACTCTATGGTTGGGCAGATGACATTGTTTGATCTGGTGAGTGAAGATCAGAAAGAAGAATTTCAGATCAGGATGCCTGATGTGGGAGAATACTCCAAAGAAACACTTCTCGCATTTGAAAAAGAAGTACTTGGAATCTATGTCAGCGGACATCCGCTTGAGGCGTATGAGGAGAAGTGGAAGAAATCCATTTCTGCGACAACGGCGGACTTTCAGCTGGATGAAGAGACCGGTCATACAAAAGTGCATGATGGGGCGAAAGAAATTATTGGTGGAATGATCACAGAGAAGACCATAAAGCACACAAAGACGAATCAGATGATGGCATTTATTACGGTAGAAGATCTTTTGGGAACGGTAGAGGTTGTTGTGTTCCCGCGAGATTATGAGAAGAACAGAGATTATCTGGAAGTAGATAGCAAGGTATTTGTTCGCGGAAGAGTTTCGGAAGAAGATGATAAGCCGAGTAAGATGATCTGTGAAAAAATCATTCCGTTTGAGCAGACAAAGAAAGAGCTATGGATCCAGTTCCCGGACAAAGAAACGTTCTTAGACCAGGAGCAGATCGTCTATGGCTATCTGGCGGATTCTGATGGAAATGATGAAGTTGTAATCTATTGTGCAAAGGAACGTGTGGTAAAAAGACTGCCGAAAAATAGGAATATCGGTATAAATGAACAAATTTTAAGCAGATTGATGAATCATTTCGGCGAGAAGCGTGTAAAAGTAGTTGAAAAACCTATTGAAAACATATTCTAAATAAGGTAGAATATTGGCGGAGTTGATAAAAAATTGACAATGATTGGTTTTGGCAGTAATCAGACATTTCAGAGAAAGGGTGGACTAAAACATGGCAGAAAATAAAACAGTCGACAAAGAAAAATATCTTGATGAAATCGAAGACAGCATCCGTACAATCGGTGTTCTGACAAGTGGAGGAGATGCTCCGGGAATGAACGCAGCAATCCGTGCGGTAGTAAGACGTGCACTTGCAAAAGGACTTAAGGTTCGCGGAATCCGCAGAGGTTATCATGGACTTCTGAAGGAAGAGATCATTGATATGTCAGCACGTGATGTGTCTGATATCATTGAGCGTGGTGGTACAGTTCTCCAGACAGCTCGTTGTAAGACAATGCGTACAGAAGAAGGTCAGCAGAAGGCAGCTGCGATCTGTAAGAAGTACGGAATCGACGGACTGGTAGTAATCGGTGGAGACGGTTCTTTCGCAGGAGCTCAGAAACTGGCAAACCTTGGTGTAAATACAATTGGTATTCCAGGAACAATCGACCTTGATATCGCATGTACAGACTACACAATCGGATTTGATACAGCTGTTAATACAGCAATGGAAGCAATCGATAAGGTTCGTGATACATCTACATCTCATGAAAGATGCAGTGTGATCGAGGTTATGGGACGTGATGCAGGATATCTTGCACTGTGGTGTGGTATCGCCAATGGAGCAGAGAAGATTCTCATGCCAGAGGAAAAGGACTATGATGAGAAAGCACTGATCAAAGATATTCTTGAGAATAAGAAGCGTGGTAAGAAGAACTACATCATCATCAATGCAGAGGGTGTTGGAGATTCTATCAATATGGCAAAGAGAATCGAGGATGCTACAGGAATTGAGACAAGAGCAACAATTCTTGGACACATGCAGCGTGGTGGAAGCCCGACATGTAAGGACAGAGTATATGCTTCTACAATGGGAGCTATGGCAGTCGACCTTCTTTGCCAGGGAAAGACAAACCGTGTCGTAGGATACAAGAACGGACAGTTTATTGATTTTGACATTGAAGAAGCACTTGCTATGAAGAAGACAATTCCGGCATATCAGTACGATGTAGCGAAGACTCTTGCTCTGTAAAAATGTGAAATAGCATTGCAAATATCACTTTGAGTTATTATAATAGAATAGCAATGGTTACCAGATGACTGGTAATGAAATATAACATTCAGCCATGCAGCCTTTGTAAGAAGGTTACATGGCTGAATTGTGTATCTGCGATAAGATAAAAATAACTGATAAGGATAGATTAAGGGGAGAACTTTGACGGACATGAAGAATAAAAAGATGGCACCGATCGGGGTGTTTGATTCAGGAGTCGGAGGACTGACTGTAGCGAGAGAGATATCAAGACAATTGCCGTATGAGAACATTGTTTATTTTGGGGATACGGCGCGTGTTCCATACGGTAGTAAATCACAAAACACGATCATTCGTTTTTCAGAACAGATTATCCGTTTCCTGAGGACGAAACAGGTGAAAGCAATTGTGATCGCATGTAATACGGCGAGTGCGCTTGCATTGGATGCAGTGAAGGATGAGTTTGACCTTCCGATCATTGGAGTAGTCATTCCGGGAGCGAGAGCAGCGGTAGAAGCTACAACGAATGGAAAAGTCGGTGTGGTAGGTACTGAAGCAACGGTTCAGAGTGGAATGTATACGAAAGTGATTCAGGGAATGAATCCTAAGATTGAAGTGATCGAGAAAGCCTGTCCTCTTTTCGTACCGTTAGTGGAAGAGGGATTCAAAGAACATATTGTGACAAGAGAGATTATTGAGTATTATCTCGAATCCATGCGCAATACAGATATTGATGCGATGATCCTTGGATGTACGCATTATCCGCTTCTCAGATCTAAGATCAGAGAATACATGGGGGATAAGATTCAGATTGTGAATCCTGCATATGAGACAGCGATGGATCTGAAACGTCTGTTGGAAGAGGAAGAGATGGCGAATGATGAGACGACAGAACATCATAGTGAGTATTCCTTCTATGTCAGCGATGCGGCTGAGAAGTTCAGGAAGTTTGCGAATACAGTGATGCCATTTGATGTTCCGACAACGAATGTAGTAAATATTGAAGAGTATTAATTAGTAATTTTGAATCAGGAAAGTTATTTCGTGCTTGTACGTTGGTTGCGGAAAGACTGACGGAACGAAATTTTCCTGATTCTTTTCTATGGAGAATTCATTTATGACAAAAGATGTATTGGTAAGTATTTCCGGAATGCATGAGGAGATTGTGGCGGTCACTCCGGAGGTAGAAGATGATGAGAACGAAGCAATCGAAGTTGTGACACCAGCAACATATTATTTGAAGAACGGAAAACATTATATTGTCTACGAGGAAGTTGTAGAAGGAACTTCCGGAGTGATCAAGAACAGAATTAAGATTAACGGAGATGAATGTGTAGAGATCGTGAAAAGCGGTCTTTCAAACTCTCATATGATCTTTGAGAAAAATAAAAAGAATCAGACATTTTATAAGACGCCTTATGGACAGATGCTGATCGGAGTGAATACGAGACACCTTCAGGTTGATTTTGAAGAAGATAAGATAGCGGTCCAGATTGATTATGAACTGGACGTAAATCATGAACCGATGGCAGACTGTAAGATACGGATGAATATTGTTTCCAAGGACAGTGGAAAGTTTTCAGTGCTTAGTTAAGATACAAGAACGCCGAGGCATTTTTGGATAAGCAGGCGGAAAAATGAAAAAGATAAGAATGAGAGGATAAGATGATGGTAATAACACTGATCGAGAAAGTATATTCGTTTTTATGGGGCGATCTGTTTCAGATACCGCTTCCAGGCGGCGGAAGTGTGGGAATATCACTTCTGATTATTCTGTTGATTCCAACAGGAATTTATTTCACAATCCGTACAAGATTTCTTCCAATCCGTCTTTTCCCGGAGATGGTAAGATCGTTGAATAGTAAAAAAGGGAAAGAGGATGGGTTGTCTAATTTTCAGACACTGATTGTATCAACAGCAACCCGTGTGGGAATGGGGAATCTGGTAGGTGTTGTTGCAGCTATTTCAGCCGGTGGAGCTGGAGCAGTGTTCTGGATGTGGATTACGGCACTGATCGGGTCTTCCACAGCATTTGTTGAGGCAACACTTGCACAGCTTCATAAAGAAAAAGATCCGTTGTATGGAGGATATCGCGGAGGTCCGGCATATTATATCCATCACTACATGGAGGAACATCAGGGAAAGAAAAAGAGATATTCAGTGATCGCGGTATTGTTTGCAATTTCAGGATTAATCTGTTGGTGTGGTATTAGCCAGGTGATCAGTAATTCAGTGACGTCTTCGTTTGAAAATGCATTTTCTATCCCACCGATTTATACAACTGTGATTTTGGTGGTTCTGGCAGCAGTGATCGTGCTTCGAAAGAATGCAACAGTAAAGGTTCTGGATGTTGTTGTTCCGATTATGGCAGTGTGTTATTTCCTGATCACAGTATTTTTAATCCTTACGAATCTGTCCAGCATACCGGGTGTGTTCTCACGTATTTTTGAGGAAGCATTGGGAATCCGTCAGGTGGCAGCAGGTGGTTTTGGAGCCGTTCTGATGAACGGAGTAAAGAGAGGATTATTCTCAAATGAAGCCGGTTCAGGATCTGCCCCATGTGCAGCAGCTGCGGCAGAGTGTGATCTTCCGGTAAAGGCAGGACTTGTTCAGGCATTGGGCGTATTTATCGACACAATTGTGATCTGTAGCTGTACAGCTATGATTATGTTGCTTGTTCCGCAGGATCAGATTGAGGGACTTGCAGGAATGGAACTGCTTCAGACAGCGATGAGATATCATCTTGGAGAAGCAGGGGTGATTTTTATCGCAGTGATGCTGTTCCTGTTCAGCTTTTCTACATTTCTTGGAATTCTGTTTTATGCAAGAAGTAATGTGGCGTATCTGTTCGGTGATAACTGGGTATCCCAGACAACATATAAAGTGCTCGCGCTTGTGATGTTATTCATCGGAGGAATTGCAGCGTACACATTTGTATGGGATCTGGGCGATGTCGGGATCGGACTAATGACGATCTTCAATACAGTGATTCTGTATCTGATGGGTGGTCAGGCATTGAGAGAATTGAAGAAATACGAGGCAGCGAGAAAAGAACAAAAGAAAAAGAATTAAAAAAATAAGTTCAGTCGAATTGTTTGACTGAACTTATTTTAATGTTTTTATTTTTCTTTCTTTGAGAAAAATCCTTTTTTCTTCTTTTTCTCTGGAATATCAAGACCACCGCGGACACTCTTAATGCCTGTGATATAGATACCACTTACAACGACTTTCGCTTCTTTCTTCACCGGAAGAACTTCGAAAACCTTTGCGTCACACATCAGAGTCATAACCTTTGGTCCAACCTTTGCTTTTACAACCGGTACTTTAGAACGTCTTAAATACTTTGGTGTATTCTCAAGAACAACGGCCGGGAGTCCTGCATCTTTTAGCTTCATCTTCTTTTTATCAATAATGAGCATGCTGACGGTCTGCGCAACTGCGTCCATCTGCTGCTGCTGTTCAGCCTGCTTCTTCTGCGCTTTCTTTCCGAAGAAATAGAGTGCTACGCAAACCCCGATGAGAACTACGAGGACGATGAGCATGATTATCATAGGTGTACTCACGATAAAACCCTCCTATATACTATTTTCCGCTTAATTCGCATTTAATATTGTAACATTCTTTATTACAAAGTGCAAGCAGACAGGGGACAATTTTACAATTTGGGGTTACTTTTAAGACGTAAACCGAGTATACTATGTATTATGGTGGTTTATTATTGTTTGCAGAAAGATAGCAGCGCTGGCGTTACTGTTCACTCCCGTGTCAATCACTCTGCTGATTGACACGGAGGATGCGTGTTTTGATTTGAATGCATCTCGCCCCATCGCCAAAGGCGATTTAAAATGGCGAGATGCGTTGCTGGTCGCACATCGTGTGAACAGTAACGCGCTGTCCGAAGAATGTGACGGGGTATAGTGAGTAATAATATTTTCACGTTGATTAAGAGAAAGGAAGAGTTGAATGGCAGAGACAATATGGAACACAGTGGTGATGGTTTTTCATTTTATTATGAAGAATATCGTTATCATTAATATTCTTTTATCTCTGATTATTGTATTCTTTGAAAGAAGATCACCGCAGGCAGTATGGACATG
Organism: Mediterraneibacter faecis; assembly: GCF_055383675.1. Taxonomy (NCBI): domain Bacteria; kingdom Bacillati; phylum Bacillota; class Clostridia; order Lachnospirales; family Lachnospiraceae; genus Mediterraneibacter; species Mediterraneibacter faecis. The sequence goes on from NZ_AP043803.1 coordinate 182,906, forward strand.
GCTGCTTTTGCTTTATTTTATTCCGATTGTTGGATTTATTCTGTATCTGATCATAGGGCAGGATTATCATAAGAATAAGATGTTTAAGGCAAAGGAGATTGAAGGTGAGCTGAAATACGCTGTGCGAAGGCAGGAGGAAACCATTTATCACAGGCAGCTGAAGATGACGAGTCCGGCACTTAACCGGTTCCGGGATCTTGTGCTGTATAATTTGGAGGCTGGACAGGCAGTTCTGACGGATAACAATGATATTCGTATTTATACAGATGGTAAAGAGAAGTTTTATGCACTGATCGAGGAAATGAAACGTGCGAAGAAATATATCCATGTGCAGTATTATATTATCAGGAACGATGAAGTGTGGCAGGATATAGAGAAGGTGCTGATCGAGAAAGCACGTGAAGGCGTAGAAGTCAGAGTTTTGTTTGATAGTATGGGATGTCGTACCATGCACAAAAAAGATTGGGACAGGCTGAAATGTGAAGGAATTCGGGTTGCAGAATTCTTCCCGGCGATTCTGGGACAGCTTCAGATGCGTGTGAATTATCGAAATCACCGAAAGATTGTCGTAATTGATGGAAAGGTTGGTTTTGTTGGTGGTTTCAATATAGGCAGGGAATATATTGGAAAAGATGAAAAGTTTGGTTATTGGAGAGATACGCATTTGTGTATTGAAGGTGCGGCAGTCACATCTCTTGCAGTGAGGTTTGTTCTGGATTGGAATTATGCAGCTCATGAGAACCTGTTTTTGGAAGATCATTTGTTTGAGATTCCGCAGTATGACAGGCATGGATTTGATCCGGTACAGATTATCTCAAGTGGACCGGACTCACAGACGAAGACAATCCATGACAATTATCTTCATCTGATCCACAGTGCAAGAAATCATGTTTATATACAGACACCGTATTTCATACCGGATGCGTCCATTTTGGATGCATTGAAGATTGCAAGCAGATCAGGGGTAGATGTCAGAATTATGATTCCATGCAAACCAGATCATCCATTTGTTTACTGGGCAACATATTCCTACATTGGAGAGATGGTTGCAGCAGGTGCAAAATGTTATGTCTATAATAATGGATTTCTTCACGCAAAGACATTATCAGTAGATGGCATGGTTGCCTGTGTAGGTACAGCGAATATGGACATCCGAAGTTTTGGCCTGAATTTTGAAGTGAATGCAACAATCTATAGTGAGCGTACAGTGCAGAGGCTGGAAAGAGCTTTTGAGAATGATATGACAATGAGTACGCAGGTGACACGAAAGAGATATGAGGAGAGGAATTTACTGATCCGGCTTAAGGAACAGTTTTCCAGATTACTGTCACCACTTTTATAGTGGATAAGACAAAAAAAGAAGAGATTATAAAAGATAAAAGAGGAGAAACAGGAAAATGAAAAAAAGAGTGATTGCGGTTCTTACAGCCGTTCTGATGACAACATCTTTAGCAGGATGCGGCAGTGGAAAGCTGTCCAATGATTATGTGACGGTAGGTAAATACAAAGCACTTGAAGTTACAGAAGTTGCAAAATCGGAGGTGTCTGATGATTCAGTAGAGCAGGAAATACAGTCCAGATTGGAGGCAGCTGCGACAGAGCAGGAGGTAACAAACCGTGCTGCACAGAGCGGAGACTGGGTAAATATTGATTACACAGGAACTCTTGATGGAACAGCATTTGACGGAGGTTCAGCAACGGGATATGATCTGGAACTTGGATCTGGCTCATTCATTGGAGCAAATGGCGACTATCAGGGATTTGAAGATCAGATCGTGGGACATAATACAGGTGAAGAATTTGATATCACTGTACAGTTTCCTGAGAATTATCAGAGTTCTGATCTTGCGGGAAAACCGGCGAATTTCCACATTGTATTGAATAAGATTTATCAGAAAGTAACACCGGAGCTTACAGACGAGTGGGTTGTGAATAACAGTGAAAGCAGCAAGACGGTTGATGAATTCGAGGAAGAGGTGAAAAATTCTCTTCAGGAGCAGCAGGACGATTCAGGTAATTCACAGCTGAAACAAGAAGTACAGACTGCTTTACTGGATCAGATAGAGGTAAATAAATATCCTGACGGTGCGGTAGACGAGCAGGTGAAACAGGCAAATGACTACTATACACAGATTGCACAGATGTACGGAGTAGAGCTGAGTGATTTCATTACAACTTATCTGAATATGACAGAAGATAAATTTAACGAAAAAATTGAAGACTCAGCAAAGCAGGCTGTTCAGCTTGAAGAGGCTGTAAAACTAATCGCAAAGAAAGAGAAACTGGAACCGTCTGATAAGGAATACGAAGAAGGAATGCAGGAGTATGCGGACAAGGCAGGCGCAGATCTGGATACTTACAAGGAGCAGGTGGGAGAAGATGTTCTGAAAGATGCAATCCTTCGTGATAAAGTACTGGATTATCTGGTAGATAATTGCGTACAGGTAGAGCAGTCCGATAAAAATTAAAGGGGGATAAAGGAGGAACAAAAAGCATGATTAAAATGGAGAATGATGTGCTTAGCGTAGAGATTGCTGAGCATGGTGCGGAGCTGACAAAACTGTATAACAAGAAAACAGGTACAGATCTTCTCTGGGATGCAGAACCAAAATTTTGGAAACGTCATTCACCGGTGCTATTTCCAAATGTGGGAAAAACCTATAAGAACACAGTGAAGATTAACGGCACACAGTATCCGACATCACAGCATGGATTTGCAAGAGACAGTGAGTTCAAATGTATTCATGCAGGGAAAGAAACATCAACATTTCTTCTGACATCAACAGATGAGATGAAGGAAGTTTATCCATTTGATTTTGAACTTTTCATTACTTACACACTGGAAAAAAATGTACTTCATGTAAAATGGGAAGTAAAGAATCCGTCTGATGAGACAATTTATTTCACAATCGGAGCGCATCCGGCCTTCCGCTTTGCAAAGAACGAGGAAGGAAAGACAGATTATATTCTGAAGTTCCCTGGAAAAGATGAATTGAAGTATTGTCTGATCAATATGAAAGAAATGGCTCCTGATCCGGAGGAACTGCATGAGATGAAACTGAATGAAGAGACATATCCGTTGACAGAAGAACTTTTTGAAAATGATGCGTTGATCTTTGATAATACGCAGATTGAAGAAGCATGGATCTGTCATAAAGACGGAACTCCGTATGTGGGAGTTAAGTCAGAAGGATTCCCAAGCTATGGAATCTGGTCTGTAAAAGACGCACCGTTTGTCTGCCTGGAACCATGGATGGGAAGATGCGATAATATTGGATTTGATAAAGAAATCTCTGAGAAGCCTGGAATTAATAAGGTAGAGAGCGGAGAGACTTTTGAAAAAGAATATCAGATCGTTGTTGCAATATGAGAATTCAGGCATACTGAGAATAGTATCCTGTAGAAAGGAAAAGCCCCCGTTAACCGGAGGCTTTTTTCTCTTTCATTCTCTTGATCACTTTCAGACGCGTGAACTCTTCACGCTCTTTTTCTTCCAGTGCATTGGTGATCGAATAGACCAGATTTGAATACATTGGAATTGTAATGTTCTGGAGAGCATTTGCTCGTTTCTGCGTCTTCTTGATATTACTTGCAAGACGGTAAGCAGCGTTTTCAACCATGGAAAGCTTGATCGTAAGGTCTTTTACCTTGCGGAAGGCCTCACGGGCAATATCAATCGATTCCTTTGTGGTACTGAAGGCATAGGTCGGCTGACCGGCGTCCGGTACATATTTCACATGAGGAATCTCGGTTCCCATGATACTTCGCGTCTGGATCGTTATGGAATTTTCAATCGGTACAGTGTAGGCGAGCTGTTCTACCATGCTGATACCGTTTTCGATATTAGCACGCTGTAGACATTGATACGCATAAGTAAATGTTGAATCAATCTCTTCCTGTATGGTGCGTGCTTCTTCGATCAGATCCATCAGTTCGCGAATTAAAATGTTACGCTTCTTATCCATCAGATCATAACCCTGCCGGGCAAGTGCAAGAGAGTTCTTGGCCAGCATCAGATTACCTTTTGTTGGAAATGTACGTGGATCCATGAAGCTCCCTCCTTTCCCTAGTCTTCTACAGCAGGTTTATAGTATTTATCAAGAATCTTCGTGTCAACACGGTCCAGTTCTTCTCTAGGGAGTTTTCCTAAAAGTTTCCATCCCAGATCCAAAGTCTCTTCCATTGTACGGTTCTCATTAACCCCCTGTCCGATGTAATGTTGTTCGAAGTCGATACCGAATTCCAGATATTTCTTATCTAGTGGTGAAAGTTCATCTTCACCGATAACAGAAGCCAGATTTCTTGCATCTCCAACCTTTGCATAAGCGGAGAATAACTGATTGGCAAGATCTTGATGATCTTCACGTGTAAAACCTTCTCCGATACCGTCCTTCATCAGACGGGAAAGAGATGGCAGGATATTGATCGGAGGATAGATTGACTGTCCATGAAGCGGGCGGTCAAGTACAATCTGTCCCTCGGTGATATATCCCGTCAGGTCAGGAATCGGATGCGTGATATCGTCGTTTGGCATAGTCAAGATCGGAAGCTGTGTTACAGATCCGTTTACGCCTTGTACAATACCGGCACGTTCGTAGATGGTTGCCAGTTCACTGTACAGATATCCCGGGAATCCTTTACGGCTAGGAATTTCTCCTTTTGAGGAAGAGACCTCACGCATGGCTTCTGCGAAAGAAGTCATATCGGTAAGGATAACGAGGATATGCATATTTTGTTCAAATGCCAGATACTCCGCAGCTGTCAGTGCAACCTTTGGCGTGATCAGACGTTCTACAACCGGGTCATTTGCCAGATTCAAAAACATTGCTACATGATCGGCAACACCGCTTTCTTCAAATGTGTTACGGAAGAAATCAGCAACGTCATGTTTGACACCCATAGCAGCGAATACGATTGCAAATTTTTCATCAGAATCGCTTCCAAGAGAAGCCTGTTTTACGATCTGTGCAGCAAGCTGATCGTGCGGAAGTCCATTTCCGGAGAAAATCGGAAGCTTCTGTCCACGAATCAGAGTTGTCAGTCCGTCGATCGCGGAAATTCCGGTGCGGATATAGTTTCTTGGGTATTCTCTGCGGACCGGGTTGAGCGGAAGTCCGTTCACATCTCTTTTTAAAGTGGAGACAAGCGGCCCGAGGTCATCGATCGGCTGTCCGATACCGTTGAAGGTACGGCCAAGGATATCCGGGGAGAGTGCAATCTCCATCGGGTGTCCGGTCAGTTTCGTATGTGTATTTTTCAGGGACATATTTTCAGAACCTTCGAAGACCTGGATTACTGCCTTGTCTTCGTAAATCTCTACAATACGTCCTATTTTGCGTTCTGTGCCGTCTACGACAAATTCTACGATCTCATCGTAAAAGGCGTCCTGTACGCCCTCTAACACGATCAGAGGGCCGTTGATACTGCTTAAGCCAAGATATTCAATTGACATGATAGTGGTCCCTCCTTATGCATTTTTCTCAAGTACGTGCTGATAGAAAGCATCAATATCTCTGTGATACTGTGCAAACATTTCCGGGCGGTCGTTCGGAACATCGTATTTGATCGCGATGACACGATCGAAAATATTCTCAGATTTTAGTACGGACATCGGATGTCCCATTGTGACAAGGGTACGTGCCTGCTTGTAAAGGTACAGGATCGTATCCATCATCAGGAACTGTTTTTCCATAGAAACGCAGGTGTCATCCGGGTGGAATGCATTTTGCTGCAGGAAACCAAGACGAATCACACGGGCAATCTCAAGGACAAGTTTCTGATCATCCGGGAGTACATCACTTCCGATCAGTTTTACGATCTCAAGAAGACTGCTTTCCTGATTCAACAGTGCCATCAGACGGTTACGGTAGTCAACAAATTTGGGAGACACATTGTCCTGATACCAATGGCTTAAGTCATTCAGATACTCACTGTAACTGGTCAGCCAGTGGATGGCCGGGAAATGTCTTGCATAGGCAAGGCTCTTATCCAGTCCCCAGAAGCAGCGGACGAATCGTTTGGTGTTCTGTGTAACCGGCTCGGAGAAGTCACCACCCTGTGGGGAAACAGCACCGATGATCGTAACAGAACCGTCTGTTCCGTTTAAGTTATGCATCATTCCGGCGCGTTCGTAGAACGCAGACAGACGGGACGCAAGATAAGCCGGGAAACCTTCCTCTGCAGGCATCTCTTCCAGACGTCCGGAAAGTTCTCGAAGAGCCTCGGCCCAACGGGAAGTGGAGTCGGCCATAATCGCTACATCGTAGCCCATATCACGGTAATATTCTGCCAGAGTAAGTCCGGTGTAAATGCTGGCTTCACGGGCGGCAACAGGCATGTTGGAAGTATTGGCAATCAGTGTAGTACGGTCCATCAGAGGTTTGCCGGTACGAGGATCGGTCAGTTCACTGAACTCTTCCAAAACCTGTGTCATCTCATTTCCACGCTCACCGCATCCGATATAGATGATGATATCTGCATCGGCCCATTTCGCAATCTGATGCTGTGTCATGGTCTTTCCGGTTCCAAATCCTCCTGGGATGGCAGCGGTACCGCCTTTTGCAATCGGGAACATGGTATCAATGATACGTTGTCCGGTAACAAGCGGAACAGATGCCGGGAAACGGTGATGAGTCGGTCGCGGAGTACGGATCGGCCAGTGCTGAGTCATAGTCAGCTCTTTCTCCTGTCCGTTAGGCAGTTCCAGACGAACCAGAGGTTCGTCAATTGTGTATTCACCGTCTGCAACAGTCACAAGAACAGTTCCCTCTACTTCAGGAGGAACCATACATTTATGAGTGATCGCATGTGTTTCAGGAACTTCTGCGATAATATCACCTGCATGGAGATAATCTCCCTGCTTTACAGTGATATGTGTTTTCCATTTCTTTGTACGGTCCAGAGAATCGACACTGACACCGCGTGTGATAAATGCGCCGCCGGAGGATTCTGCGATATCTTCCAGTGGACGTTCGATACCATCAAAAATGTTGTTCAGGATACCGGGTGCAAGTGTTACGGATACCGGACTTCCACTGGCAATAACTTCTTCGCCCGGGCGAAGCCCCGTTGTTTCCTCATAAACCTGAACGGTTGTCATATCTTTATCCAGTGCAATGACTTCTCCGACTAACTTCTGTTCGCCGACATAGACCATCTCGGACATACGGAATCCTGTGTTGCCTTTCAGATAAATGACGGGACCATTGATGCCGTAAATTTTCGCTGTCTTAAGCAATGCCGTCACCTCCTAAAAATACAAATTTGTCATACTGTTCTTTCAGCTGTGTGCTGAAGGAATTATCGATCAAAATGTTGCGGGAACGGATGACAGCACGGACACCGCCCCGGAAATCTTCGGCGCTGATCGTCAGATGAACTCTTGTAGCACCTTCCAGATCAGAACGTTTTTTTTCATCAGTTGGGTTAATATAGATCGTAAGCTCATCATTTCCGGCAAAAGCCACCGCTTTGCGGATGCATTTGATAAGAAAATTATTATAAGCTTCCGTCTTCATAAATTCATCGATTAATGCGTCTGCTTCCTCGAAGATCTTGTCTTTCAATTCCTGCTGAACCTTGCTTTGACGACGTTTGATCTCCAGCTGGGACTTGGCGAGTGCCTGGTTCAGTGAGAGCTTCGCATTGGCAGCTTCCGCCTTGATGCGAGTTTCTGACTGTCTTGTGGCTTCTGCCTTATGATCTTCGAAAACCTTCTCCAGGGCAGCCTGATGGGTGTCAATGATGACATTTCCCTCTAGGCGGGCCTGCTCCATGGATGTGGTTTGCAGGTGTGCGATTTTTTCTTCCAGAGTCAAGAGGAATCCCTCCTTTAGTTCGTAATATAATTGCGTTTATAATTTCAGTCCAATCGCCTCAGTGATATATGAGGTGATAAAGTCTTTCTGACGACCGGTTCCGTGGCGGTCAGGAATTTCGATCAATAACGGCATCTTTCGTTCCAGTCGGAAAGTGTCGATAATGTCCGGAAACTCCTGACCGAACTTCTCAGTCAGAAGAACAATACCGACAGTCGGATCGGAAAGCACTTTTTCCAAAGCTTGTTTCAGCTCATCCCGTTCATGGACGACAACTCCGTCTACACCGGCAAGACGCATTCCGGTGTAAGTGTCGACATTGTCACTGATCAGATACATTTTCATAGGCGGCTCCTTTCTGTTGAAAATCAGAAATTAGAGATTTCCTAAGATCATGAAAGAGATGATCAGTCCGTACAGACAAACACCTTCGGCAAGTCCTACGAAGATCAAGGATTTACCAAGAACGCTGGAATCCTCGCTGATTGCTCCAAGTGCTGCGCTGGCTGCACTTGCAACAGCGATACCACCGCCGATACAGGAAAGACCTGTAACAAGTGCGGCTGCAAGATATCCCATTCCTGTTGCGATTGTAGCACCGGAAGATGCGGCAGCTTCAGCAGCCTGTACATTTGCCGGACCTGCAAGCATCATGATAGATGCAATGGCAAATGCGCCGAAGAAGAAAAATGCGTTGACACCGATTGTACGTTTGTAGCGTTTTTTGTTCTTTTCACCGATCAGATAATATCCGAATGGGATGATGATGCTTAAAACAAGTGCTGCGATAAAGATGATTTTTGTTGCTAAACTCATAGTGGAATCCTCCTGATTTCTATACATTTTATGGCTGTCATAGATTTAAGCCAGATAGTTATTTCGTTTTCTTTTTTGTATATGGGTCGAATGCACGTCCGCTTCCTTTGTAGAAACGGCTGAACATCTCATAATATTCCAGACGAAGTACCTGAATACCTACGATCAGTCCTTCGAATCCGCATACGAACAGGTTGCCGAAGATTACTCCGAACCAGTTCGGATTTCCGCTTTCAGTGCCGGCCAGCTGAAGTACTACTTCCATGATAGCGGCATGGCTGACAGCAAATGCACCGATACGGATAAAGGAAATAGTGTTTGAGAAATAACTGAGCAATGTCTCAAACATCTCGAAAAAGCCTTGTACGATGTACATTCCAGGGCCTGTTTCCATTTTGTCGGCACGTTTCTCAATCATGCGGGTCAGAGGCTCTTTCAGGAAAATGAGAAGCAGCGGGACACCAAACATGATACCCATGACAATACCACCCGGAAGCGGATTACCTGTCATAAAGAGAACGATGGTTACTACAACGGCAATGTAGAAAATAAGTCCTGCCACACCGTTTGGATCAAACCAGGTACTTTCGATATCTTTGCTTCTTGCGGCATTAATAATATGTAGGATCATCGCTACGATGATCAGGAACATACCAAATGCGACAGCAACGATAAACACTGTGTTCAGTTTGCCGAGGAACGGCAGTGTAGTCATATGGTCGATTGGTCGTATCCACAATGGTTCAATGATGTCTTCAAATCCGAAAATACTTCCGAACATAAATCCGAAGATTGTGGAAAATACACCGGCAGTTGCGATAATTCCGGCAAGTGGAGCTTTCTTAAAGTGATAGATCAAGGCTCCACCGATTAAAAGCAAAAGCCCCTGTCCGACATCTCCGAACATAACTCCGAAAATAAAGGAGTATGTGATCGCTACGAAAATGGTTGGATCCATCTCATTGTGAGCCGGAAGACCATACATCTGAATGTACATCTCAAATGGTTTGAATAGCTTCGGATTTTCCAGCTTTGTCGGCGGTTCTCCGAAGTATGCATCATGGTCGTCTTCGACAACGACAAAGACTTTATCATCATCTTTGATCTCTTCCAAAAACTTCTCTACATCATCTTCTGCCATCCATCCGCAGAGGATATAAGAATCATCCTGGCTGTCTTTCATCCGAGCAGCCATCTTACGGATGTCAAAGTTCTTGGAGAGTTCCTCCAGACGGTTTTTCGCTGCAATAAGCTGTGGTGCCCGGTCAGAAAGCATCTCACCGGCTTCTTTATCCAGATCCTGGATCTCCAGATTGATCCGAGCAATGTCCCGTTCCAGTGACTGGTAAGCGAAAGACGGAGTTCCTTCAAATTCATCTTTCAGCTCGATGCGTTCAAAATGAAGAGAACGGAAAACAGCATCTACCTTTTGTGCCTCTCCTGGAGAAACGAAGTAAGCGCCGTATACGAAGCTTTCATCGCGTTCACCTTCAACGAAGATTGCACTCAAATCATCCATCAGATATTTATTCATCTTGTGATAAGATTCCAGCGCGATCCGTCCGAAACGATATGCAATATATCGATATCCGAGTACCTTGTGAAGATCACAGTCGAGCGGACGGAATGGGGAGAGCAGTTGCTGTTTGGCACGGAGCTCTTCAATCTTAGCTTTCTTTTTCTCTTTCTTTGCCTGCAGACCTTCATAATCCTCGCAGGCTTTGCGAACAACTTCAAACATGTCGTCAAGACCTAAAGAATCATCCGGTGTAATATCATCTACATTCGGAAGATAGCCGACGAACTGGGTTGCCTGGGCAAGTACATCCCGGTACGGATTAAGTTCAATGAACGGGCGAAGATTATCGACTGTCTTGAGTTCAGAAAGTGCGGACTCCAGCTGTATCTCATAACGTGAGAGATACAAGTCTGTGACACGGTCGATATCATCCCTAGGACCGGAAATGTTGATAAATTTCATTTTAACAATCATTGGGTTCTACCTCCAACGTACGCTAACGTCTCGCCTGGTGTCAGTCCGTAACGGATGCATTCCAGAGCGGTAGTCAGCTTTTTGATTTCTTCTTCTTTTAAGAAGAGGTAAGTGTTGACAGCGGCGATGGAGTATGGATTCCGCCTCCTGTCAATTGTGTACAGATGATGGAGACATTCTGAATACATCTGCTCCATGGTAAGCTGCTCAGTGGATTCATAGCGGCGGGCGTAAGGCGTCTGATTGCATAGTGTCTGCAATTCCTCTAATGTTGTTGCCTCGACCATTCCTTTGATCTGGTCGGTTGACAGACGGTAGTGGATCGGAAGAATCAGCTGGTAAATATCAGCAGGTTTCATATTAAAATATTTCTTCGCTCTGTAGATCCACTGCATGTTGAGCAGATCGATCTGAGTGCCGCAATCCCGCTGGTATAATTCCTTGTCTTCCTTTTTCAGGACTTTTTTCCGTGCTTTCCAAAGAGTTGTAAAATAATAAAGATTTAATGCCAGATCGTAGTCATAAAGAGTGACAGAAGGGGAATCCTTTAATTTCTTTAAAGGTTCATAATATTCTGTCTCCTTTAATGTCTCGATCAGTTCATCTGTGGTGCGTGAGGTGATCAGTTTTTCAATCGATATCTGTGAATACCGGTCGAAGAAAGGACGCTTGTAATCAAGATCAAAAGGTTTCTGATAATGGTTGATCACAATCCTCAAACAATAATTGATCAGCTCGACTTCATAAGATTTCAGACGTAGCTTCATAAGCTTGCGCTGCTTCTGTCCGCAAAAGCGATAAAGCTTTGCGTAGTCGCGGTAAAGTGAACGAGTCAGAATCTTCTCAATGCTTCCTCTGTGAAGCTGTTCGGGGGCCAGCTCTTCTAAAATATCTGCGTAAGCTGTCTCCTTCTTCAGATATTCAACTACCTCGGGAACATTGTGCAGGGAAGCGATTTCCTCAAATTGAGCCGGGGTGAGAAGCTTAGCTTCCATTGCCCGGGTTTTCGTTACGATACCACTGTATTCCAGTAGATTTCCCATAGGCTACACCTCAGTGATCCGTCGGAGAATCTCATGAGCATAATCAGAATGTTTTTCATCGTATTCCTTCTGCAGGGCATTAAGTTCATCCTGACTCTCCTGACTTTGCCCGGATAAGATCCGTGAGGTCTCCGCTTCCAGTTTGTCACGAATTTCTTGAATCTGCCGCTGCGTATCAGCTTCAAGCTCTTTGTCGAAATCCATCCGCTTTTTGTCAAAATTTTCATCTAATGCGGACTTTTCGGCTTCTGCATGTTGCACGATTGCAGATGCGGCAGATTCAATCTCTGTCAATTTGTTTATAATAGAGTCCATAACCAGCCTCCTTTTTGTTAGAAATTCATAATATCTTTTATAATACACCTTTTGGAGAAAATTACAAGCAATCTGAAAAGATAATTTATGTTAAATATCCAGAGGTGTTTGAGATAGAGACTGTGAGTCTGAGAATGTCATTAGTATTCTTCAAAATGGCTTTCTTGTGTGGACAGTAATTAGTTGTGAGATGAGAAAAATCATGTTATGATAAGACCTGAAATAATCCGCAGATATCAAAGAAGGTTTTACCTTATAATAGAAAGTACGCAGTAATGCTGTGGTGAAGAACAGGAGAAAAATAGCAGATGAGATTAAGAAATATACCAAGAGCAGATGGCGTGATCGATGCACATCGTGCTGTGATCAAGAAACCAGAGGAGCAGAGAGGTCAGTGGGCTCAGGTCTTTGGAAATGAGAAACCAATTCAGATTGAAATCGGAATGGGAAAGGGCCAGTTTATTTTGAATATGGCTAAGGCTCACCCAGAGATCAATTTTATTGGAATTGAACGTTATTCCAGCGTCCTGCTTCGTGCACTTGAAAAATATGATACAGAGGAATTTGAAAATCTTGAGAATATCCGTTTTATCTGCATGGATGCAAGAGAGATTGAAGCAGTGTTTGCACCGGCAGAGGTGGATAAGATCTTCTTGAACTTCTCAGATCCGTGGCCAAAGGCTAGACATGCGAAACGTAGATTAACATCAACAGAATTCCTTGCAAGATATGAGAAGGTTCTTGTGGAAAATGGAAGAGTAGAATTTAAGACAGATAATACTGAACTTTTCAACTTTTCTCTGGAGCAGGTGAAAGAAGCTGGATGGGAACTGCTTGCTTATACTTACGACCTACATCATCAGGAAGAGATGAATAAGGGGAATATTATGACAGAATATGAGCAGAAATTCTCAGAGAAGGGAAATCCAATCAATAAGCTGATCGCACAGAGAAAATAAGCATCATATATTATATAGAAAGAGTAGAATTCACAGGAGAACAGGATGAGACGGGGGAAATGTTGGAAAGCTGGGGTCCGTGAGTTGTGTTATTGTCATCAGAGACTGAATCGAAGGATTGTCTGCATTTGCAGATCCTTCGAGGAGGTGTATCGAATTTTAAATAGGGGATATTGCAACAAAGACACGGGAAAGAAGAAACGTTGCTGATATCGTCTGAATTGTATATGAAATTAATAATTTTGAAAAAAATGAAAAAATTTGAAAAAAGGGGTTGCATTCCGGCAACAACTGATATATAATACTATTTGTGTTGAGGAACACAAGACACGAAAACAAAAGAATGCGCGATTAGCTCAGTTGGTAGAGCACCTGACTCTTAATCAGGGTGTCCAGGGTTCGAACCCCTGATCGCGCACTAACAATCACTGTTTTTACAGACATAGGAGCTGTGGGGACGGTGATTTTTTTATATATTAGGAAAGTCCTTTCCTAATATATAAAAAACGCTCCGCTTAGGATGCGCACTGCGGCGTACAAGGTAGATGTCGCAAGCGACCGCCGCAGGCGCAAGAATGTGCCGAGGCACATTCTTTGTTATGCCCACATTAAGAGGTCACAACAGAACTAACTCTGTTGTGACCATCCTGTCATTCCACGAAAAGACATCATGTTATTACGGAGAATGACTATTGTTTAATTCAGATCGGCTGTCATTTCTGCAACCATAGCCAGATTGTCGTTCGTACTCTGATCCATATCTATAACCTGAACATGAATCTGGTTTGTATCTGTCTGCTCAAACTGAAGCTGGATCTCATACATCCCATTTTCTGGATCTGTTGTTGTTCCACCGAATTTTTCCAGTTTGTTTCCATCAGCATCTGTAAGAATCATCTGTACATTTTCATATTCTTCCGGTACTTCAAGATACAAATAAGTGGACGCCGGTGCTTTCACAATCTTACTTACTGTAAATCCATTGTTTTCTGTATTTACCTCATAAGTATTTAACAGGCTTGTGTCTGTATCTACTGTAAACTCAAGATTCCACTGACCTGTGATCAGATTTTCACCTTCTACATAAGTTGCCGGTTCAGGTTGATTCTCTACCGTTGCATACAACTCAGTGAATTTAATATCTACAGTGGACAGATCTTTAAATGTTTTGTCAGCCAACCATCCGGCACTGATATGCCCCAATCCGACAAAGCTTCCATCCTCTGCTTTTTTCAAGGACAATTCAGCTCCTGTCTCTTCCCCGTTTACATAAACCTGCTGGCTTTTTTCAGGCAATAAATAGTCTTTCTGATTTACCTGATCATTATCTGTTATTGCTGTTATAGTAAAATACATTTCATATCCATCACAATATGCATCTGATACTGTCACTGTCACGCCATTGCTTTCTGCTTCTGATCCTGGATTCTGCACACTTTCTGAATTGTCTGCAATCTTTCCATATGCTGTCTTGTCCTTTTCTCCATATGGCGTATTCTCCTTATTTTTCTGCAGTTTTGCAAAGACATCTCCGATCACTGGAATATTTTTCGCCAGTACTGGATTTGCATAAAATACGCTTCCTGATACTGCGATTACTGCTACCGCTGCAGCTGCCGCTGTCCATGCTTTTCTCTTCTTCTGATTACCATTGTTTAGTTTCTTCATCGTAACATTCCCTTGTCCGATTTCTCTATATGCATCCTGAATTTTCTGTTCTACAACATCTGGGATTTCCAGGTTTTTTTTCAATTCTTTTTTCATCTTTTCCTCAAATGACATCATCAAAACCTCCTTTTTGCTTGCATTTTTTATCAGCTGCATTCTAAAAGCATCCGCTATTCAAATTGGAATTCCGGGTGTTCTTTCAGGTATAGCTTTTTATATACTCCTCGGCCCCTGGAAAGTCTTGTCTTCACTGTATTTTCATTCATCTGCAGTATTTGACTGATTTCTCGGATGCTCATCTCTTCTACATAATATAAAATCAATACAACCCGATATTGCTGTTCCATCTGGTCTAACAGCTCTAGAAAGTCTTCGTTGATTGTCGCTGCTCCCGGTGGTGCTGCAATCTTTTCTTCTGCTTTCTTTCCTTTTATATCTTCTGCCCCATAATACGCTTCAATTCCGACTACTTTCTTCTGTTCCCTAAGCATCTGATTACAATTATTGATTAATATTCTGATCAGCCATGTCTTAAAATACTGTGCTTTTTTTAATTCTTTCAGCTTTTCATAGCAAGTAAGGATGCTTTGCTGAATTGCATCTGCTGCATCAAAATCGTTTTTTAAAATACCGACCGCTACTTTATACATGGCCTGCTTATTTTCTTCTATCAATTCCACGAACGCCTGATCATCTCCCCTTTGCGCCCGCTTTACAAGAGATTTCATTTTATACGCCACCTTCTTTCAATTGTTTTCAAGCTTCATCTCAACCGATTGATACTTATTAGATGAATTTATGGCATAAAAAGTTTCAAAAATGGTACAATCTATAGATAAAGAAAGAGCGATGGGAACAATAAAGCACGAAAAATCTGTTGTAGATTTTTTTACAGGTGCTGGAACCGGAATTATTGTATCCTGCTTATTTTCACCGAATTCATCGGTAAGAACTACGGTTATTATTGTTGGAATTATAATGGTATGTATTGGATGGTATAAAAAATCAAAGAGTGACAAAAAGGTATTTCAATATATTAAAGAACATGATTAAATGAATTTTAGGCAGGAACTGCCAGTCGTTGAAGGAATCCTCGTCATTGACGAGGATTCCTTCATGGAAAGAGAAAGCTTGTTACTTATAATTTTGCAGGATTTACATGAACCATGATATGTTTTACTTTAGGAAAAGTCTTTTCGATATCGTTATGCACTTTTTCGGCCACATCATGTGCATCCTGAAGTGTGATGGAGCCATCCAGAGCAATTTCAACATCAACATAGATTTTATTTCCAAAAATTCGAGTTCGAAGTACGTCAATCTTATGAACATTTGGATTGCGCATTACGCAGTTGCGAAGTTGAGTCTCCATTTCTTCGTCACAGGAGTGGTCAACCATTTTGTCGATTGCATCTTTGAAAATATCGGAAGCAGCCTTTACGATAAATACAAAAATCACTAAGCTGGCAATGGAGTCCATGATTGGAAATCCAAGTCTTGAACCGGCGATTCCGACCAATGCGCCGATGGAAGAAAATGCATCGGAACGATGGTGCCAGGCATCTGCCATTAGTGCACTGGAATCGATTCTCTTGGCGTGATATCTGGTGTACCAGTACATTGCCTCTTTACTTGCAATTGAAATTATGGCGGCAATCAGTGCTAAGATACCAGGTGTTTGTATGTTGTCAGAATTTCCCTGCAATATCGTTTTGAATGCTTCGATTCCGATTCCAAGGCCTGTGATAAGAAGAACGATTGCAAGGACAATTGCAGCTACACACTCTAGGCGTTCATGTCCATAGGGATGTTCTTTGTCCGGTTTTTTTGATGCGAGTCTGATTCCAATAATAACTACAAATGTACTGAATACATCTGATGCGGAATGAATGGCGTCACTGATCATCGCATTGGAATGCGCAACAATTCCGGCAAAAAGTTTGAGCAGGGATAGAGCGACGTTTCCAATAATTGTAATGGTAGAGACTTTATTGGCTACTTTTTGGAAATCTTCTTCGTTTGCGATGGGATTTCCGGTTTTCATTGTGCTGTTTTCCATATGTGTTACCTCCAATTTAATAGAACAAGTGAAAGATAGCTCTATGGCACTAAATATATGTGGGAAAATGAAAGAATTGTTTTAAAATAAAAAACACCCACGAATCAGTATTAGCAACTACTGTCCCGCGGATGAAAGATTCCACTGTCGCATCTGCGACCCGACTCCATGATATGATATCACGGTCTGCTCAGTTTGTACTGTAGATTTATATGCAGTGCAAAGAGTTATAGTAGATATAGCATAAAAGAGATGGGTTTGTCAAGAAAAATGAATTGATTTTTGATTACAGATATTAGGAATGATAAAGTCAAGGAATGGGTAATGAAATAAGTTACTTGCGATCCTCTTTTTTGAGTGATAAGATAAAAATACTTGTAAAGAGAGTGAGGTAGAAAAATATGTATTATGTACCAGATGGCACAAAAGAGTGCGGATATTATGAATGTAAAAAATGTGGAAGTCGATTTTTATCTTTACAGACAATGAATACAATTCCCTGTCCGGATTGCGGGATGGATATTGACTATGAAATTGGACCAGATGAAACTTTAGAGACGGCAGAGGATACAGCAGTGCTGGTAGAGAAGATTACAGGAGAAGAGGAAGTTGAGAAGATGGATGCACTTCTGAGCCTGGCAATTACGGGTGGAGACTTTAACTGGATTTAAAATATATCCGAAGATAAAAGAGATTTTTCCTATTATAGTGGAAAAATCTCTTTCCATTCTCCGGGAGAAAGTGTCTCATCGAGAATAATATCTTCTATAGAAATGCGTTTCAATTCAATTACGCAGCAGTGAACCGCTTTCATCATGCGGCGAATCTGACGCTTACGCCCTTCTCTGATTGTGATCTCTCCGTAAGTGACCGGATGAGTTGGGAGGTTATTACATACGGCATTCTGTACTTCCGGATGTAAAGTATCTATTATATTAGAAAGAATATCCTGACGAAATACTTTTAGTTTCGCAGGAGAAGTAAGAACAGGGGATCCTTTTAAGAGGATTCCTTTTTCTAATTGTCGGCATCGATCTTCGGTCAAATCGCCGAGAACCGTAAAATAATAGGTCTTCTCTTTATGATAAGAAGGGTGCGTAAGTTTCTGATTGAAAACTCCGTCATCTGTAATAAGGAGGAGTCCGGTTGTTTCTCTGTCTAATCGCCCAACCGGATTTAAATTGTCATTATTTAATTCTGAGAAATAGTCCATAACGGTTGGATAAAGGCTATCACGGCGGGCAGTGACGCAGCCAAAAGGTTTGTTGAACATATAATAATGAAACATGTTGTGTCTCCTGTGTCTTTATAAGTGAAATAAATAGATGAGATTGATTATACAGAAAAGTAATAAATTTCACAAGGTGTGCCGCTTATACCTGTCATTGGCTGTAGAAAAGGCGGTTTAATCTCTCTATTTGACATGAATTGTCGGAATTGTCTGAATTGCATGAAATATATAAAAAACATTGACAATTAAAAACAGCTGTGATAAGATAACATTCGTCGCTGAGGAACAGCAAAGAAAACAACAGAGGAACGGAAGATGAAAGAAGACGCGGAGGCGGAACATTCTTGATCGGAAGGAAACTAGAAGATTTAAAAATCAATGAAATGATTGAAAAATAAATCGAAAAAGTTGTTGACAAAGAGTTCTGAAAGTGATATCCTAAATAGGCTGTCGCGTGAGACGGCAAAGGAAAGCTCGAAAAGAGCGACAAAGAAAAATAAAAAAGTTCTTGACAAAGACAAAAGCTTTTGATAAAATATAAAAGCTGTCGCTTGAAAAGAACGACAAAAACAAAGAACCTTGATAACTGAACAATAGACAACAACAACCCTTGAAAATTTCTTTAAGAGAAGATTTTTAAGAACGGTTTTTAAACAAACCAAAACAACAGTAAAAAGGGAAGAATTAGCTAGTTAGTTGGTTCTGAACTGGATACAAACACTTTTAACGAGAGTTTGATCCTGGCTCAGGATGAACGCTGGCGGCGTGCTTAACACATGCAAGTCGAACGAAGCACCTTGATTTGATTCTCCGGATGAAGATCTTGGTGACTGAGTGGCGGACGGGTGAGTAACGCGTGGGTAACCTGCCTCATACAGGGGGATAACAGTTAGAAATGACTGCTAATACCGCATAAGACCACAGCACCGCATGGTGCAGGGGTAAAAACTCCGGTGGTATGAGATGGACCCGCGTCTGATTAGGTAGTTGGTGGGGTAACGGCCTACCAAGCCGACGATCAGTAGCCGACCTGAGAGGGTGACCGGCCACATTGGGACTGAGACACGGCCCAAACTCCTACGGGAGGCAGCAGTGGGGAATATTGCACAATGGGGGAAACCCTGATGCAGCGACGCCGCGTGAGCGATGAAGTATTTCGGTATGTAAAGCTCTATCAGCAGGGAAGAAAATGACGGTACCTGACTAAGAAGCACCGGCTAAATACGTGCCAGCAGCCGCGGTAATACGTATGGTGCAAGCGTTATCCGGATTTACTGGGTGTAAAGGGAGCGTAGACGGAGTGGCAAGTCTGATGTGAAAACCCGGGGCTCAACCCCGGGACTGCATTGGAAACTGTCAATCTAGAGTACCGGAGAGGTAAGCGGAATTCCTAGTGTAGCGGTGAAATGCGTAGATATTAGGAGGAACACCAGTGGCGAAGGCGGCTTACTGGACGGTAACTGACGTTGAGGCTCGAAAGCGTGGGGAGCAAACAGGATTAGATACCCTGGTAGTCCACGCCGTAAACGATGACTACTAGGTGTCGGGCAGCAAAGCTGTTCGGTGCCGCAGCAAACGCAATAAGTAGTCCACCTGGGGAGTACGTTCGCAAGAATGAAACTCAAAGGAATTGACGGGGACCCGCACAAGCGGTGGAGCATGTGGTTTAATTCGAAGCAACGCGAAGAACCTTACCTGCTCTTGACATCTCCCTGACCGGCAAGTAATGTTGCCTTTCCTTCGGGACAGGGATGACAGGTGGTGCATGGTTGTCGTCAGCTCGTGTCGTGAGATGTTGGGTTAAGTCCCGCAACGAGCGCAACCCCTATCTTTAGTAGCCAGCGGTTCGGCCGGGCACTCTAGAGAGACTGCCAGGGATAACCTGGAGGAAGGTGGGGATGACGTCAAATCATCATGCCCCTTATGAGCAGGGCTACACACGTGCTACAATGGCGTAAACAAAGGGAGGCAGAACCGCGAGGTCGAGCAAATCCCAAAAATAACGTCTCAGTTCGGATTGTAGTCTGCAACTCGACTACATGAAGCTGGAATCGCTAGTAATCGCGAATCAGAATGTCGCGGTGAATACGTTCCCGGGTCTTGTACACACCGCCCGTCACACCATGGGAGTCAGTAACGCCCGAAGTCAGTGACCCAACCGTAAGGAGGGAGCTGCCGAAGGTGGGACCGATAACTGGGGTGAAGTCGTAACAAGGTAGCCGTATCGGAAGGTGCGGCTGGATCACCTCCTTTCTAAGGAAGAAAAAAGTAGAGAGTTTTTACTGTTGTCTATTGTTGGGTTATCAAGTAACCAAAGCTTTTGGTGGCGATGCGCTTAGGGGTAACACCCGTTCCCATCCCGAACACGATGGTAAAGACCTAAGCGGCCGATGGTACTGCACTGGAGACGGTGTGGGAGAGTAGGTGGCCGCCAAATTAAAAGAAAGAAACTAAGGCAGAGACGCTGCCGAAGTTGAACATATAGATACAGGCAAAGATGAGCAACAACTTATCACCGCCAACCCAATCAGCAGGGCAGTGCTGTTATGATAGCTGGTTTCACCAGTGATTAGATATACAAAGAGATTTGTGTATGTAATGACTGATGAAAATATCAGTCGGATGAAGAACTGAATAAGGACTTCATCTTATGTACCTTGAAAACTGCATATAGTAAAAATCAATAGATTTAGATAAATATCTAATCAAGACATCCGAGGTAATGTTAACAACATTAACTTACAGTCTGAAGAAAACAGACTTAAAATAAATTGACTATCACCAACGCATACAACGCTATGTATGTGTGGACATTATCCCATTCCCGTGGGATGAGGTCGAGTTGGTTATGCTGATAAGAGCGTATGGTGGATGCCTTGGCACTAAGAGCCGATGAAAGACGTGATAAGCTGCGAAAAGCTTCGGGGAGGAGCAAATATCCTTTGATCCGGAGATTTCTGAATGGGGAAACCTACTTGAGCAAACCTCAAGTATCCTTAAGCCAATACATAACTTAAGGAAGGGAACCCGGTGAACTGAAACATCTAAGTAGCCGGAGGAAGAGAAAACAACATGTGATTCTGTGAGTAGCGGCGAGCGAAAACGGAAGAGCCCAAACCAGCGTGCGTGCATGCTGGGGTTCGGACCGCGGAATTGATTCAACGAGTTTAGCAGAACGGTTTTGGGAAAGCCGGCCAGAGAGGGTGAAAGCCCCGTAAGCGAAAGACGAGTTGACATGGCGGGATCCAGAGTACCACGAGACACGTGGAACCTTGTGGGAAGATGCGGGGACCACCCCGTAAGGCTAAATACTACTTAGTGACCGATAGCGCATAGTACTGTGAAGGAAAGGTGAAAAGGACCCCGGGAGGGGAGTGAAAAAGAACCTGAAACCATATGTTTACAAGCTGTGGAAGAGCTTTATATGCTCAACCGCGTACTTTTTGTAGAACGGTCCGGCGAGTTACGCTGGCTGGCGAGGTTAAGGACTAAAGGTCCGGAGCCGAAGGGAAACCAAGTCTGAATAGGGCGCATAGTCAGTCGGAGTAGACCCGAAACCGGGTGATCTATCCATGTCCAGGTTGAAGTTGCCGTAAAAGGCAATGGAGGACCGAACCCACATCCGTTGAAAAGGGTGGGGATGAGGTGTGGATAGGGGAGAAATTCCAATCGAACCCGGAGATAGCTGGTTCTCCTCGAAATAGCTTTAGGGCTAGCCTCATACGAGTCTTGCGGAGGTAGAGCACTGAATTCCTAAGGGGGCGTCAAAGCTTACTAAGGGATATCAAACTCCGAATGCCGTGTAGATGATGTATGGGAGTCAGACGATCCGAGATAAGTTGGGTGGTCAAAAGGGAAAGAGCCCAGACCAACAGCTAAGGCCCCAAAATGTGTGTTAAGTGGAAAAGGATGTGGGATTTCGAAGACAACTAGGATGTTGGCTCAGAAGCAGCCATTCATTCAAAGAGTGCGTAATAGCTCACTAGTCGAGAGGTCCTGCGCCGAAAATGTCCGGGGCTAAAACACACTGCCGAAGCTTTGGAATTGAGAATTCAATTGGTAGAGGAGCATTCTTAAAGGGACGAAGCAGTACCGAAAGGAGCTGTGGACTTTTAAGAAGAGAGAATGCCGGAATGAGTAGCGAGAGGAAGGTGGGAATCCTTCCGGCCGAATATCTAAGGTTTCCAGAGTAAAGCTGATCTGCTCTGGGTAAGTCGGGGCCTAAGGCGAGGTCGAAAGACGTAGTCGATGGATAACAGGTTGAAATTCCTGTACTATCCTGTAACAGAACTGTGGGGACACAGGCAGAGAGCGTGAGCCGGGAATGGAAAGACCGGTACAAGCGAGGTAGGAGAAGAGTTGGCAAATCCGCTCTTTAATCTGAAGACGTGATGTGGACTGAAAATAAGTAGGGAAGCACGTGAGCTGACTGTCAAGAAAAGCCGCTATTGTTTGCAGGATACCCGTACCGTAAACCGACACAGGTGGATGAGGAGAGAATCCTAAGGCCGACGGGAGAAGCATTGTTAAGGAACTCGGCAAAATGACTCCGTAACTTCGGGAGAAGGAGTGCCAGTAAGATGGCCGCAGAGAATTGGCCCAAGCAACTGTTTAGCAAAAACACAGGTCTATGCAAAACCGAAAGGTGAGGTATATGGGCTGACGCCTGCCCGGTGCTGGAAGGTTAAGGGGAGAGGTTAGCGCAAGCGAAGCTTTGAACTTAAGCCCCAGTAAACGGCGGCCGTAACTATAACGGTCCTAAGGTAGCGAAATTCCTTGTCGGGTAAGTTCCGACCCGCACGAAAGGCGTAATGATTTGGGCACTGTCTCAACAATGCACCCGGTGAAATTGAAATACCAGTGAAGATGCTGGTTACCTGCGCCAGGACGGAAAGACCCCATGGAGCTTTACTCCAGCTTGATACTGGGATTCGGTATTGCATGTACAGGATAGGTGGGAGGCTAGGAAATGGTAACGCCAGTTGCCATGGAGCCAATGTTGGGATACCACCCTTGCAGTACTGGGTTTCTAACCAGCAGCCGTGATCCGGCTGGGGGACAATGTCAGGTGGGGAGTTTGACTGGGGCGGTCGCCTCCGAAAGGGTATCGGAGGCGCTCAAAGGTTCCCTCAGAATGGTTGGAAACCATTCGAAGAGTGCAAAGGCAGAAGGGAGCTTGACTGCGACACCGACGGGTGGAGCAGGTACGAAAGTAGGACTTAGTGATCCGGTGGTATAAAGTGGGATTGCCATCGCTCAACGGATAAAAGCTACCCTGGGGATAACAGGCTTATCACTCCCAAGAGTTCACATCGACGGAGTGGTTTGGCACCTCGATGTCGGCTCATCGCATCCTGGGGCTGAAGTAGGTCCCAAGGGTTGGGCTGTTCGCCCATTAAAGCGGTACGCGAGCTGGGTTCAGAACGTCGTGAGACAGTTCGGTCCCTATCCGGCGTGGGCGTAAGATATTTGAGAGGAGCTGTCCTTAGTACGAGAGGACCGGGATGGACTGGCCGCTGGTGTATCTGTTGTCTTACCAAAGGCATAGCAGAGTAGCCAAGCCGGGAAGGGATAAACGCTGAAGGCATCTAAGCGTGAAGCCCCCCTCAAGATGAGATATCTCATAACGTCAAGTTAGTAAGACCCCTTGAAGACGACGAGGTAGATAGGGCAGAGGTGGAAGTGTGGTAACACATGGAGCTGACTGTTACTAATAGGTCGAGGGCATAACCAAAGCAGTGATAGGTTTGGATGATGATGTTGGTTTTGACTGTATGTAGTTTTGAAGGTACATGGAATATAGACAGGAATGAGAAGCAGTGCGAAAGCGCTGTTTTTTTCTTGCAAAAAAATCAAGTTTCTTGACAAAGAAAAGATTTTGCTATATGTATATATCAGATGAGGATTGTGTGTCTCACGGCAAAAATGCTGGTGGCATTCTTGAAAAAAGTATATAGAAAAGATGGGACAATAAATGACCAAGGGAAGAATCATAATAGCTGATATAGAAAAAATATCATGTAAGGAAGAGTGGATTCTCTCACAGATAGCACAAAGATATGTTGAAAAGTATCAGAAGCATAAGAGAGAAACGGATAAAAAACAGGAGCTGATAGCGGGATATCTTTTAAAAGAGTATTTAGGTGTAGAAAATGATGCTCAGCTTGTAATGAATAAAAATGGGAAGCCTATGCTTGTGGATGCGAGAAAACATTTTAACCTGTCACATAGCGGTAAATATGTAGTTCTAGCGATTGCTGATCAGGAAGTAGGCATTGATATTGAACGTGTGCGTCCGTATCATGAAGCTACAGCGAAGAAGATATTTTCGAATGAAATACAAAATGCAATCTCTGAACTTTGTGGGGAGGAAAAAGACCGGATATTTACTCAATTATGGACAGAACTAGAAGCGAAGCTGAAAGTAAAAGGCATTGGATTTAGCAAAGAATGGGAAAATGAAAAAGCAAAGGAATATTTTATTGAGACAAGATGTATAGATGAATATTATGTAAGCTTAGCGACAAAAGAAAAAATTTCTATAGAAACAGAATGGTTTGCAGGGAATGGAAAGGAAGTAAAATAGTATGATTAAGCCTATTATGAGAGACATATTTTTCTTAAATCAGAAATCAGAATTGGCAACAGAAGCGGATAAGCAGGTGGCAATAGATCTGCTGGATACACTGAAAGCAAATGAAGCAGGCTGTGTAGGAATGGCTGCGAATATGATCGGAGTAAAAAAGAGAATCATTGCAGTGAATATGGGGTTGTTTAATATTGCTATGTTTAATCCGAAAATCGTGAAACGCACAGGCGCTTATGAGACGGAAGAAGGTTGTCTGTCATTGGATGGAGTGCGAAGCTGCAGACGTTATCAGGAAATAGAAGTTGAATATCAGGATATGAATTTCAAAAAGAGAAGAGAAAAATACAGTGGATGGACGGCTCAGATCATTCAGCATGAAATAGATCATTGCGATGGGATTTTGATATAAATTTTGTTTGTGCATTGAGGAGGTGTGTCGCATGGATTTCAAGTATTGCAAATTAGAAATCTTTATTCCAGAAACACATATTTCGCAGCTACAGAAAGCATTGCAGTCAGTAGATGCCGGTCATATAGGAAATTATGATTCCTGTATGTCCTGCTCCAAGGTCACCAGTTACTGGAGACCATTAGATGGAACTTCTCCTTACATTGGAAATGTAGGAGAGATTAGTTGTGAGCCGGAAGTGAAAGTTGAAGTGACTGTATTTACAGAAAAAGTGGATGAAACAATTCAGGCAATTAAAGAGATACATCCATATGAGGAACCGGTAATCAATGCATTGCCGATTTATCGGACAAGCTTTTAAGGGAAAAAGAAGTCTTACGATCAGACAGAAAGGAGACTTCTTTTATTATACAACAGATTCTGATTTCATGCATAGAATAGTTAAGAGAAAATATCGGCAATCATGGAATAATGCCTATGAGATTTTGCGAATTGAAGGAAAAGGAAGTTGTGAATATCTGCAATGGCAAGTGCCTTGGAGGTGTAGTAGATCTGCAGATAAATGTATGCTCCGGTGCGATAGAAGCATTGATTGTTCCTGGGCCGGGAAAGTTCTGTGGATTCTTTGGAACGGATAGCGAATATGTGATACCATTTGCATGTATAAAGAAGATTGGACCGGATATTATTCTTGTGGAAATTAAAGAAGAAAAGTTTTTGCAAAAATATTAGACATTGTGTATAATGAAGGCAATAAGATACGTGGAAAGGCGGAGTGGATTATATGAAGTGTCCATATTGTGGCAATCCAGATACAAGAGTGATTGATTCCAGACCAGCAGAGGATAATAGTTCTATCAGAAGAAGACGTTCCTGTGATGAATGTGGTAAGCGTTTTACAACTTATGAAAAGGTAGAAACGATCCCACTGATTGTAATTAAGAAAGATAATAACCGTGAACAGTATGAAAGAGCGAAGATAGAGAATGGAGTTCTGAATGCATGCTACAAGCGTCCGGTTCCGGCTGAAGAGATTCAAAAGACAATTGATGCGATTGAACTGTCAATTTTTAATCGTGAAGAGAAAGAAATCCCAAGCAGTGAGATTGGTGAAATTGTTATGGAGAATTTGAAGGCATTGGATCCGGTTGCATATGTCAGATTTGCATCTGTCTACAGAGAGTTCAAAGATGCGAATACATTCATGGATGAATTGAAGAAATTTCTAAAATAATAAAAATCGGTTATACTCTGTTCGTGAGTATAACCGATTTCAATCTTTCGGAGAATGTTAGTATATTACACGGGAGGCGAGAATGAGAACTTATAAATTAACAATTGCTTATGACGGAACTGCATATCAGGGATGGCAGAGACAGGCAAACACAGAGAACACTTTGCAGGGAACTCTGGAGCGAACAATTTCGTCAGTGGCAGGATATCCAGTGGAGATTGATGGTTCAGGACGAACAGATGCAGGTGTTCATGCGAATGGACAGACTGCAACAGTAGTTCTTTCTGGTCAGGTGGAGGATGGATTTTTTACAGAAAAGATAAATTCAAGATTACCCGGAGATATTCGGATTTTAGATGCAGAGCTTGTGAGGAATGGATTTCATGCGAGAAAAAGTGCAGTTGGAAAAAGATACATTTATCAGCTGGATTTGGCGGAGAAACCAGATGTATTCACAAGACGATATACATATCATTTTCCGCAGAGATTGGATTTAGATGCGATGAGAAAGGCAGCACAATTGTTGATTGGCACGTATGAGTTTGCCGGATATACGGATAAAAAGGATGAAAAGTCCACAAAAAGAACAATTTATGCTATAATGATTTGCGGACAAGGAAGCAAAGTCAGTATTCAATATGAAGGAACAGGATTTCTTTACCATATGGTAAGGATTTTGACAGGAACTTTGCTGGAAGTTGGAACCGGAGCACGAAGCATAGAGAGTGTGAAGGAACCTTTGAAATCAAAAGATAGAAGTCAGGCTGGATTTTTAGCACCTGCAAGAGGGTTATTCCTTGATGAGGTGTATTATTGATTCGGTTATGGAAAGTTGCTGATTATTCACAGAAGAGTTGGCGAATGGACGGTGAACAGCAACACTCTTGAAAGGGAGGATGCAGCGTATTGAAATTAATATCATGGAATGTAAATGGTATTCGTGCCTGTGTACAGAAAGGATTTCTTGATTTCTTTCATGAGGCAGATGCGGATATCTTCTGTATTCAAGAGACGAAGATGCAGGAAGGACAGCTAAATCTGGAATTAGAAGGCTATTATCAGTATTGGAATTATGCTGTGAAGAAGGGATATTCCGGAACAGCTGTGTTTACAAAGAAAGAACCATTGTCGGTGAGTTATGGAATCGGTATTGAGGAGCATGACCAGGAAGGACGTGTGATTACGTGTGAATTTGAAGAGTTTTATTTCGTCACAGTATACACACCAAATTCTCAGAATGGGCTGGCAAGGTTAGATTACAGAATGAAGTGGGAGGATGACTTCCGCACTTATCTGAAGAAGTTAGAAGAGACAAAGCCGGTGATTGTGACTGGAGATATGAATGTAGCGCACAAAGAGATTGATCTTAAGAATCCGAAGACCAACCGTAAGAATGCAGGTTTTACGGATGAGGAAAGACAGAAGTTTACTGAACTTCTGGATGCAGGATTTATTGATACATTCCGGTACTTTTATCCGGAGCAGACAGGAATCTATTCCTGGTGGTCTTATCGTTTCAGTGCCAGGGCGAAGAATGCAGGCTGGCGTATCGACTACTTCTGTGTCTCGGAAAGTTTAAAGGACAGACTGGACGATGCGAAGATACTTACAGATATTATGGGATCAGATCATTGCCCGGTTGAATTGGATTTGAAATAATAGAAAGAGGAGAAGAGAACAATGACAAAGATTGACATTATTTCAGGATTTCTTGGAGCAGGAAAGACAACTTTAATTAAGAAGCTTCTTTCTGACGCATACAAGGGAGAACAGGTTGTATTGATCGAGAATGAATTTGGAGAGATCGGTATTGATGGTGGATTTTTGAAGGAAGCAGGAATTGAGATTCGTGAGATGAATTCAGGATGTATCTGTTGTTCACTGGTTGGAGATTTTGGGAAATCTCTTCATGAGGTCGTAGATACTTATCATCCGGATCGTATTCTGATTGAGCCATCAGGAGTTGGAAAGCTTTCTGATGTAATCAAGGCTGTACAGGATGTTCAGGGTGAAATCGATGCAGAGCTCAATAGCTTTACAACAGTTGTAGATGTAACAAAGTGCAAGATTTACCGTAAGAACTTTGGCGAATTTTTCAGCAATCAGATTGAATATGCAGGTGCAGTTATTTTAAGCCGTACAGATAAAGCGAAACCGGAGAAGATTCAGGAAAGTGTTGCACTGTTAAGAGAACTGAATGAAAAAGCTCCAATCATCACAACACCGATCGAGCAGCTTCCGGGCGAGAAGATTCTTGAAACAATGGAATCAATCAAATCTCTTGAAGATGAGTTACTCGCAGAAGTAGCCAAGGAAGTACATGATCATGAACATCATCACCACCACGATCATGAAGAGTGCGATCACGAGCATCATCACCATCACGATCATGAAGAGTGTGATCACGAGCATCATCACCACGATCATGAAGAGTGTGATCACGAGCATCATCACCATCACGATCATGAAGAGTGTGATCACGAGCGTCATCACCACGATCATGAAGAGTGCGATCACGAGCATCATCACCACCACGATCATGAAGAGCATGAGCACCATCATCATGACGGAGAGTGCAGTTGTGGATGTGGACATCACCATCATGATCATGAAGGCCATCATCATGCAGATGAAGTTTTCACAAGCTGGGGTAAAGAGACAATTCATACTTATACAAAGGATGAGGTCAGTGCAATTCTGAAGACTCTTGAAGAGGACGGCTCTTACGGAAATGTACTCCGTGCAAAAGGAATGGTTGCAGGTGCAGACGGTGAGTGGATTTACTTTGATATGGTTCCAGAGGAACATGAAGTAAGAACAGGAGCACCGGAATACACAGGAAGAATCTGTGTGATCGGAGCAGAGCTTAACGAAGACAAGCTTGCAGAATTATTTAAGCTGAAATAAAAAGGATAAGCAAAGCAGTACCCCATAGGGGGCTACGTAGCATTATGTAATAACAGATGTCTTCTGCGAAAGGGAGACGGAATGGAGATAGATATGATGAAAGAGCCAGATGTTATGGTTTATCTGATGACAGGTTTTCTTGATAGTGGAAAGACACAGTTTCTGAATTTTACATTGTCACAGGACTACTTCCAGATCGACGGTAAGACACTTCTGATTCTTTGTGAAGAGGGAGAAGAAGAGTATGATCCGAGAGAATTGCTGAAGTATGGTGTCATTATTGAGACTGTAGAAGATAAAGAAGATCTGACAGAAGAATGGCTGGAAGAGATGAATAAGAAGCACAAGCCGGAACGTGTGGTTATCGAGTATAACGGTATGTGGCAGGTGAGTGAATTTGAGAAGATGAAGCTTCCGGCAGGCTGGGCTATTGAGCAGAAGATCACAACGGTAGATGCAAGTACTTTTCAGATGTATCTGACAAACTTAAAACCACTGTTTGTAGAGATGGTAAAGGGCGCAGAGCTTGTTCTGTTCAACCGTTGCGAGGATAAGAAACCGTTGGCAGGATACCGCAGAAGTGTTAAGGTTGTAAGCCCTCAGGCAGAAGTAATCTTTGAGGATGAGAACGGTGAGGTAGACAATATCTTTGAAGACGAAGTACCATATGATCTCAAAGCACCTGTGATTGAGATTCCAAGAGAAGATTATGGTATCTGGTATATTGATATGCAGGAGCATCCGGAGCGCTATAAAGGAAAAATTGTAGAATTTGTTGCAAAGGTTATGAAACCAAAAGCATTTCCGTCTAAGGTATTCTATCCGGGGCGTATGGCAATGACTTGCTGTGCAGATGATACATCTTTCCTTGGATATGTTTGCAGAAGCGCTTATGCGCCGAAGCTGAATGCGGGAGACTGGGTAAAAATTCGTGCAAAAGTGCGTTATGCGAATCTGTCCGTATACGGCGGAGAAGGACCGGTGCTTGAGGCAGAGAATATTGAGCCTGCAGAACCAATTGAAGAGTTAGTATATTTTAATTAAGACAAGCAATAAGACAAAGTAATAAAACAAGAAATAGGAGGAGAACTTCATGGCAAAGAAGTATGATGTAATCGCATTAGGAGAGCTTCTGATTGATTTTACAATGAATGGACAAAGCGAGCAGGGAAACAATATGTTTGAGGCTTGCCCGGGAGGTGCACCGTGTAATGTGCTGGCACTTCTGAACAAGATGGGAAAGAAGACAGCATTTATAGGAAAAGTTGGAAAAGATCAGTTTGGAGCGTTATTAAGAGATACGATTACGGAAGCCGGAATCGATGCCTCTAATCTGATGGTTGACGAAAATGTGAATACAACACTTGCGTTTGTACATACATTCCCAGATGGAGACAGAGAGTTCTCATTTTATCGTAATCCGGGAGCAGATATGATGCTTACAGCAGATGAAGTGAATCCAGAAGTAGTAAAAGATACAAAAGTCTTTCATTTCGGAACACTTTCTATGACACATGAAGGTGTGCGTGAAGCAACAAAGAAAGCGGTAGAAACAGCAAAAGCAAATGGTTGCCTTGTATCCTTTGATCCAAATCTGAGACCGCCGCTGTGGAGTTCTCTTGATCTTGCAAAAGAGCAGATGGAGTATGGATTTGGAAAATGTGATATCCTGAAGATCTCTGATAATGAAATTCAGTTTGTATCCGGTAAGGAAGACTATGATGAGGGAATCGCATATCTGCAGGAGACATACAATATTCCGCTGATTCTTCTGACTATGGGAAAAGACGGAAGCAGAGCTTATTACAAAGGCATGCGCGTAGAGAGACCCGGATTTTCAGTGAAAGCAATTGAGACAACCGGTGCAGGAGATACTTTCTGTGGAAGTTCTTTGAATTATCTGGTTGATCATGATTTTGAGAATCTGACAGAGGAACAGTTAGGAGAGATGCTGACATTTGCGAATGCGGCAGCAGCACTTGTAACAACAAAGAAGGGTGCGATCAAAGCAATGCCTGTAAAAGAAGAAGTTCTTGAACTGATTCAGAAATAATTGACAAGAAAACAGTCAATCATTATAATGTAACACAGAAACAAGGGCGTTTCCAACTTAGGTGGAGAACGCCCTTTTATCGTATCAGTTTATGATAAAGGAGGTCGAAAAATAATGCATAACTATACAAGAGATGATATTTTTCACATAGTAGAGGAAGAAGATGTCGCTTTCATCAGATTGCAGTTTACAGATATTTTTGGAACGATGAAAAATATGGCGGTAACAGTAGGACAGCTTGAAAAAGCATTGGATAACCGCTGTATGTTTGATGTTTCTTCCTTGGAAGGGGTTGCAGATGAGGAAGAATCAGATATGTATTTATATCCGGATTTGAGTACATTTGAAATCTTTCCATGGAGACCACAGCAGGGAAAAGTTGCAAGACTGATCTGTGATGTGTATAAAAAAGATGGAACACCGTATGAAGGCGATCCGCGTTATGTACTCAGAAAGGCTGTTGCTGAGGCGAAAGAGATGGGATATACGATGAATGTCGGCCCGGAATGCGAGTTCTTTCTTTTCCATACAGATGATGACGGTAGACCGACAACAGTAACTCACGAGCAGGGAGGATATTTTGATGTAGGGCCATTGGATCTTGGAGAAAATGCGAGAAGAGATATGATCTTAACATTAGAAGATATGGGGTTTGAGATTATTTCCTCACATCATGAGATTGCGCCGGCGCAACATGAAATCGACTTTCACTACGATGAGGCGATGATTACAGCAGATAATCTGATGACATTTAAGATGGTTGTCAAGACAATCGCAAAACGACACGGTCTGCACGCGACATTTATGCCAAAGCCGAAGAGTGAGACTTATGGGTCAGGAATGCACATTAATTTGTCTTTATATAAAAACGATGGAACAAATGCACTTTATAACGCAGAGGATGAGAATGGACTCAGCCAGGAAGGATATTATTTTATTGGTGGCTTGATGAAACATATGAAGGCAATCACCTGTATTACAAATCCAACGATCAATTCGTATAAACGTTTTGTGCCGGGGTATGAAGCACCTGTTTATATGGGATGGTCAGCTAAGACAAGAGGACCTTTGATTCGTGTGTCTATGGAGAAAGAAGACAATTCAAGACTGGAACTTCGTAGTCCGGATGCTACGGCGAATCCATATCTGGCGCTTGCAGTACTTCTGAAAGCCGGGGTGGACGGAATTAAGAATCAGATTATGCCTCCGAAGAATATTGATGAAAATATTCAGAAGATGACGCAGGAAAGAAGAGATGAACTTCAAGTGGAAGAACTGCCGAGAACGCTTGGGGCTGCTACAGCAGAGCTTGAGAAAGATGAACTGCTGATCAGCGTATTAGGGAAAGAGCTTGCCGAGAAGATCATAAAAGCAAATAAGAAAGAATATAAAGAATATTGTATGCAGGTGACAGACTGGGAGATTAATCATTATCTTTACAGGCTGTAGTTCGGGTATCCTGGCATTGGGCATTTAGAGATCGCATATGTTAGTATAGAACATTTTAGAGAAAACAGATTGATAGAAGAGTAGTTAGCGGAAGAGGTGAGCAGATATGAGCAACATTATTGTCGTTTTTCCAAAGAGGGAAAATGCAGTAAATATCCGTAATAGTTTGGTTCGTGCGGGTATTGAAGTATCTGCGGTATGTTTGACAGGAGCTAAGGTTTTGCAGTATGCTGATAACTGGAACGATGGAATTGTCGTGTGTGGTTATCGGTTTCAAGATATGCAGTATACAGATTTACGAGAATCTCTTCCGGATACGTTTGACATGCTTTTGGTGGCTTCAGCGGATAAGTGGATGGATGGACTGCCGGATGGGGTTGTAGGACTTCCACTCCCAATCAAAGTTTATGATTTGGTAAATACCGTTGAAATGATTCAGCAGACACAGAGTAGGAAGAGAAGAAAGCGCAGAGAAACGATACGAAAGAGAGACGATTCTCAGAGAAAGATAATCGATCAGGCGAAAGCGCTTCTGATAGAACGAAATAACATGTCAGAAGAGGAAGCACATCGATATTTACAGAAGAGCAGTATGGAAAGTGGGACTAATATGCTCGAAACAGCACAGATGGTGCTGACAATTATGAATGAATAAGAGGCAGCTGTTAACAGTAACGAATAAGAAGTGCTGTAAACAATAACAAATGAGAGGACTGTCAGTGATGACAGTGGAACGGAGAAGAGAATGAAATTTACAAAAATGCAGGGAATTGGAAATGATTATGTGTATGTAAACTGTTTTGAAGAGAAGGTAGAAGATCCATCAGCGTTGGCAATCCAGGTGAGTGACAGACATTTTGGAATAGGATCTGATGGATTGATCCTGATCTGTCCGTCGGAAGTGGCAGACTGTGAGATGGCCATGTATAATGCGGATGGCTCTAGAGGAGAAATGTGTGGAAATGGAGTTCGCTGTGTTGGAAAATATATGTATGATTACGGCCTGACTGACAAAACAGAGATTACAGTTGAGACTTTAGCAGGAATCAAAACACTTCAGCTTTTCGTAGAAAATGGAAAAGTTGCGAAGGTTCGAGTTGATATGGGAAGCCCAATCTTGACACCGGCAGAAATTCCGGTTGTGGCTGAGGGAGATAAAGCTGTAGATGAACCGATTCTTGTGGATGGAAAAGAATATCATATGACTTGCGTGTCTATGGGAAATCCGCACGCAGTTGTTTATGTAGATGATGTTGATAATCTTCCGATTGAAGAAATCGGACCAAAATTCGAAAGCCATGAGAGATTTCCAAGACGTGTGAACACAGAGTTTGTAAAAGTACTGGATAGACATACTGTACAGATGCGTGTTTGGGAGAGAGGATCTGCGGAGACACTTGCCTGCGGAACAGGAGCATGTGCTGTAGCTGTTTCCTGTATTCTGAATGGATTGACAGAAGATGAAGTAACTGTAAAGCTTCTTGGCGGAGATTTGGAGATTCAGTGGGATCAGGAGAAGAACACAGTTTATATGACAGGACCGGCAACCGTTGTATTTGATGGGGAGCTGAAATAAAGAAGTGTTGACTAGATTTTCGATTTTTGTATTCATAGTCAAGTATATATAGAGATGTGTTGACTAATATTTCATTTTTGGGGTTTTTAGTCAACACATCTTACTATTTTATTGACCTGTTTTTGAGAATTTTAAAACCTGGATACAACTTCTGGTTTTATGACTGACTGAATTAGAGATTTTGGAATTAATAGTCACCGAATCATATTCTCACTTTACTTGCGCCCAACAAATTGCATTCTGTGCAAGTATAGATAGATTATACAACAAAAAAAAGAGATTACAAATTGTAATCTCTTAAAACATCGGAGTGACAAGATTCGAACTTGCGACCTCTACGTCCCGAACGTAGCGCTCTACCAAACTGAGCCACACTCCGATAAAATAGGGAACTTGCCGAAGCAAATTCCCAGCTACGGAAAAGGGACTTGAACCCCTACTAACAGAGTCAGAGTCTGCTGTGCTGCCAATTACACCATTCCGCATTACTTGAGTTTTGTTTGTTGCTTGTTTCAAACAACATGGTTATTATATCAAAGCTACAGAAAAATGCAACCCCTTTTTTTATATTTTTGCGTTAGACTTTTTAAAGAAATTGTCTTAAATGTCAGAAAATTAAGAAAATTCATTTCGCCAAACGAAAAAGGGTATCGATGGTAGCGAAAAAAGCATCAATGGCAGAAAAAAGGGCATCGACAGTTACTAAAATCTATAAGATCACTCTACAAGAAAAGCTCTGCAATAAATACAACTACGCAGCAAAGAACTGCGACCGGCAGCAGTCCTGCACCACACCATGCGGCTACAACTCCAACAACGAGAGCGAGAACTCCGGAGATTGGAGACTGTGTGGCATGAAGGATCGCCGGGAATGTCATTACTGCTAGTGTGACATAAGGTACATAGTATAGAAAGGACTGAAGAAACTGGTTCTTCAAAGGTTTTCGAATCAAGGTCATCGGCAGTACGCGGATTAAATAAGAGATACCGCCCATGATAAGAATATAAATATAAATATTGTGTGTCATAATTTTATTCCTTTTGAGTAACTGAACAGTTACGTTTTTATTATTGCTTAGTTGAAGCTGAAGTTTCATCTTCTGTCGGTATAGGGAAGAAGAATGCTGCTCCGGCTGAAAGTACAACGGTCAGTATAATTGTTCTGGTACCATCCGACAGAGTGGAGATCCAAGGCAGGCAAGTTGCTGCGAAGCTTGAGATAAATGCAAGAGTAACCAGTCCCGCAACGACTTTATTCTGCTTCGAAGGAGGAATGATGATAGCGATAAACATTCCAAAGAGGGCAACACTAAATGCACTGACCATACGCGGTGACATGATATTTCCGGCAATGACACCGAGCATAGTTCCAAAAGCCCAGCCCGGAAGCGGAGTTACCATCGCGCCATAGGTATAATAAGGGTTTAAAGTACCGGGTCTGCTGATCGCAATTCCAAAAAGTTCGTCTGTGATATCATAACTCATCAGCAGACGGTGTCCTAACGAAAGGTCGGGACTCAAACGCTGACTCATGGCACAGCTCATCAGAAGATAACGCGCATTCGTGATCAATGTGACAATTGCGACCTCAATATAAGGAGAGTTTGCAGCAATTACAGTCAGTCCGGCATACTCTCCGGCAGATGCATTATTTAACAGACTCATAAGGAATCCCTGAAATGCATTCAGGCCGATATTTCTTGCGGCAATACCGATTGAAAAGGAGACCGCAAGATATCCAAGTCCGATCGGAATTCCATCGCGAAAACCACGACGAAATGCCTGGCTATTAGATTCTTTCATAATAATAAACCACCTTAGTTACAAATTTTGTCTCTGAGGGATATTGTATCATTTTTGCTGAGGAAATCAAAGTCGGAAATGAGGCCAAATCCTCCAATTTATAACATTTCTTGACGCATTTGTGTAAGTGTGATAGAATGACCCCGTTGTAACATATAATTTAATACAGATGCGTGAGGTGTCAGTCAGATGGATGATGGCGTTCTGATTATGAATGATCAGAGGAACGACGTGGAAAATCTGGACTGGTGAAAAGGGAAACAGGTGAGAATCCTGTACGAACTCGTCACCGTATTTCGTGAGCTTGTGTTTTGAGACCACTGGGAGACCGGGAAGGTGAAGCAGAAGCATTTGAACGATCAGCCGGGAGACCTGCCTTTCGCAGTACAGGAATGAAGAATTCATGCCACGAGGAATTGGCCGTACGAAAGGAAATGATTTAGACTGCAGTAATTATTTACAGATAGATTGTAAATGATCACCGGTTTTTCTTTGCGTACCCTCGTTTGATTCGAGGGTGTTTTCATTTCTGAGAATAAGAAATCAGGAGGATGACAATGAAAAAGAAAGTATTAATGGTTTTACTGGCAGCAACACTTAGTGTGTCCATGATTGCAGGATGTGGATCAAAGGGCGACAACAACACTGACACAACAAAGACAGAGTCTAAACAGGACAGTGATCAGGAAGCAGCAGATAAAGTTGCGAAGCTGATTGATGACATTTATGTTCAGGAAAGAACAGACAAGACAGATGAGCAGTGTAAAGCAGCGAAAGAAGCATGGGATGCACTGACAGATGCACAGAAAGAACTTGTTGAGGGAGAGAATGCGGATCCGGATTATTTCGGAAGAGATACAGGAGATGCATCCAAGGATGATCCGCTCAACGCTGATGAAATCGGTGAAAATGAAATCCTTGTAGTAAGTTTTGGAACATCCTTTAATGACAGCCGTGCGACAGATATCGGTGGTATTGAGAAGGCAGTTCAGGCAGCTTATCCGGACTGGTCTGTAAGAAGAGCATTTACAGCACAGATCATCATCAATCACGTACAGGCCCGTGATGGCGAGAAGATCGACAATGTGGATCAGGCATTGCAGAGAGCTGTAGACAATGGAGTGAAGAACCTTGTTGTACAGCCGACACATCTGATGCATGGAGCAGAATATGATGAACTTACAGCAGCATTAGAGGGATATAAAGATAAGTTTGAATCTGTTAAGATTGCAGAGCCACTTCTCGGAGAAGTTGGAGCTGATGCAACTGTTATCAATGCAGACAAGGCAGCAGTAGCAGAAGCAATCACAGCAGAGGCTGTTAAAGATGCAGGATTTGACAGTCTGGATGCAGTAAAAGAAGACGGAACAGCATTTGTATTCATGGGACATGGTACATCTCATACTGCAAAGGTAAGTTATTCTCAGATGCAGACACAGATGGAACAGCTTGGATATGACAATGTATTTATCGGAACTGTAGAGGGTGAGCCGGAAGATACATCCTGCGAGGCAGTGATCGAGAAACTGAAAGAAGCAGGATATAAGAAAGTAATCCTTCGTCCGCTGATGGTTGTTGCAGGAGACCATGCGAACAACGATATGGCCGGAGATGACGATGATTCCTGGAAGAGCCAGTTTGAGGCATCAGGAGCATTTGACAGCATTGATACTCAGATTGCAGGTTTAGGAGAGATCCAGGCAATCCAGCAGCTGTATGTAGCACATACACAGGCTGCAATTGATGCAGAGTAATTTGTAAGAAGATATTGAGAAGGTCATGCTTGTTCAGAGAAAAAGGAATTGCATGACCTTTTTTGAATCAATGAAAGGAAGGATTTAGATGAAAAAGAAGTTATTAATGGTATTGGTTTCTGTTTCTATGATCGCATCTGTATTTACAGGATGTGGAAATAGCACAGAGGCTAAAGACAGTGGAAAAGCACAAACAGAACAGGCGGATACAAAAGAGGATTCTGCAGATAAGGCAGAAGATGAACAGGCAGCACTGGAAGACGGAACATATACAGCAGAGTTCCAAACAGACAGCTCTATGTTCCATGTGAATGAAGCAATGGATGGAAAAGGAACACTGACAGTAGAGGATGGGAAAATGACAATTCATATCAGTCTGGTGTCTAAAAATATTGTCAATCTGTTCGAAGGAACTGCCGAGGATGCACAGAAGGACGGCGCAGAACTGCTTCAGCCTACAACAGATACTATTAATTACAGCGATGGAACATCTGATGAGGTCTATGGATTCGACGTTCCGGTTCCGGCACTGGACAAAGAATTTGATCTTGCATTGATCGGAAAAAAGGGAACATGGTATGATCACAAGGTCAGCGTGACAAATCCGGTGGAAGTAGAAGAATAAAATGCATTTGTAATCTTTACAAAGCGGCAAAGAAGGGATAAGATACTTTTATAAAATAATTTATAAAAGGAGCCTTGGATATGGCTGGAGCGGAAAAGAGAAATATTACAAAATCAAAAATAGTAAATTATATTATAAATCACGAAGCAACGTCTAAAGTGGAATTGTCGAAGGATCTCAATCTTAGTATGCCGACTGTATTGTCGAATGTGAATGAGCTTTTGGCTAATGGAATTGCGGTTGAAACCGGAGAATATGAATCTACAGGCGGGCGAAAAGCAAAACGAATCAGTATTAATCCAGCGTACCGTTATGCGGTTGGGATAAGGATCACTGCGAAGCATGCAGGATTTGTACTTGTGAATTTGAGCTATGAGATAGAGAAATATGAAAGGATCCGCTTAGAATTTTCAACAGAGGCCGCTTACTACTTACAATTGAGCGAAGCATTGGAAAGATTTCTTTCAGATGTAGAACACAGAGAACGAATCTTGGGAATCGGAATTTCAATTCCGGGAATTGTTAATTCGAAAGAACGAATGCTGATCAAATCTCATGCGCTCCAATTGGAGAATTATAGTTTAAGCTTTTTGGAACAGATCTTTTCACTTCCGGTTTATTTTGAAAATGATGCCAATGCGGCAATGATGGCAGAGGATTTAAATAACTATAGAAATGCATTGTATCTTTCATTGAATAACACACTCGGGGGAGCATTTTGCATTGACGGGAAATTGATTCCGGGAGCGAATCAGAAAGCCGGAGAATTTGGACATATGATCCTTGTTCCGGGCGGAAAGAAATGTTATTGCGGAAAACAAGGCTGTGCGGATGCTTACTGTGCGGCGAGCGTGCTGACAGATGACACCAAAGAGACACTGGAACAGTTTATGAAGAAGGTGGAAGAGAAGGACGGACAGGCTGTGAAGGTTTGGAAAGAGTATCTTAATAATCTGGCAATCCTTATTTCAAATCTGAGAATGGCATATGATATGGATATTATTCTTGGAGGAGAAGTAGGGGGATATCTTGCAGATCATATGATAACCTTAGGGAAAAAAGTAATGGAATATAATGGATTTGAGCATGATGCGAGATACCTGAAAGTTTGTTCATATAAGAGAGAAGCCTCGGCAGTTGGTGTGGCAAAACATTATTTGCAGGCTTTTATTAAAACATTATAACGATCAGAATGATGGAAAGTTAGAAAATCCAGAGAAGAAACATTTTTAATACATATTTCTTCCCTGGATTTTTTTGCGCAAAGTGCATAAAAATTATAGCGAAATCTTGTGCAATAGGCAGAATTGAACAATAACATATTGACAAAATACATTTCCTGAACAATAATGTAATTACTTTAATAAAACATTTAATAAAAGATATTCAATAAAGGAGGAAAACATTATGTTACAGCAGGTAATGACAAACCCGGGAGAAATTATTTTCAGAGAGGTACCGGTTCCGGAAGTGAAAGATGATCAGGTACTGGTTAAGATTATGAATATTGGAATCTGTGGATCTGATATTCACGTATATCATGGAAAGCATCCATTTACAAAATACCCGGTGACTCAGGGACATGAGGTATCCGGTGAGATTGCCAAGGTCGGAAAAGATGTTACAGAATTTCATGAAGGACAGAAAGTTACGATCGAGCCACAGGTTTACTGCGGACAGTGTTATCCGTGCCGCCATGGAAAATATAACCTTTGTGAGGAACTTAAGGTTATGGGATTCCAGACAACAGGAACAGCTTCAGAATATTTTGCAGTAGATGCCTCTAAAGTAACACCGATTCCGGAAGATATGTCTTATGAAGAAGGTGCCATGATCGAGCCTCTGGCAGTTGCAGTGCATGGAGTGAAGCAGGTAGGAGATGTAAAGGGATTGAATATTGCAGTTCTTGGTGCAGGACCGATCGGTAACCTGGTTGCACAGGCAGCAAAAGGAATGGGCGCCGCAAAGGTAATGATCACAGATGTCAGCGACCTTCGTCTGGATAAGGCAAAAGAATGTGGTATTGATGTATGCGTTAATACTATGGAGAAGGACTTTGGAGAGGCAATGGTTGAAGCCTTTGGTCCTGACAAGGCAGATGTGATCTATGATTGCGCAGGAAATAATATCACAATGGGACAGGCAATTAAATACGCAAGAAAAGGAAGTATCATCGTTCTTGTTGCCGTATTTGCGGGAATGGCAACAGTAGACCTTGCAGTTGCAAATGATCACGAACTGGATATCAAGAGCACAATGATGTATCGTCATGATGATTATGTAGATGGTATAGAACTTGTAAATGAAGGAAAAGTTCATTTAAGACCATTGATTTCTAAGACATTTGCATTCAAAGATTATCTGAAAGCATATCAGTATATTGATGATAACCGCGAGACAACGATGAAAGTAATCATCAATGTGCAGGAGAAATAGGAGATCGAATCAAGAGAGAGCAGAGTTTTATCAGAAACTTTGGCTAGGAGGTAATTAATGGAAAACGAGAGCAATAATGGAAAAGTGCCTCTGATCAGCAAGATTGCATATGGTTTCGGAGATGTAGGATGTAACTTTAGCTGGATGTTTGTCAGTAACTTTTTAATGATTTTCTATACAGATGTATTTGGAATCAGTATGGCAGCAGTATCAGCATTGATGCTTTTCTCAAGATTCTGGGATGCAATCAATGATCCGATCGTAGGTGGATTAACAGATAAAACAAACACAAGATGGGGAAGATACCGTCCATGGCTGTTAGTGGCAG
The DNA here is from genome assembly GCF_055383675.1 of Mediterraneibacter faecis. NCBI lineage: Bacteria > Bacillati > Bacillota > Clostridia > Lachnospirales > Lachnospiraceae > Mediterraneibacter > Mediterraneibacter faecis. The sequence goes on from NZ_AP043803.1 coordinate 223,970, forward strand.
CACCGATTACATCAGCGCTTTTGATCCTCTCTTTCTGGGCGCACCCAGATTGGTCAAATACATCGAAAATAGTTTACATGGTAATTACATACTGTCTTCTCGTCTTAGGATACACCTGTGTAAACATTCCATATGGAACACTTTGCGGTGCTATGACACAGGATATTGATGAGCGTGCCAAGATCAATACATCTCGTTCTGTAGCGGCAATGATCGCAATCGGAATCATCAATATCGTAACAGTGCCACTGATCAGCAGGCTTGGAAGCAACAGTGTAAAGAACGGTTATCTGTTTGTTGCAATTATTTACGGATGCATCTTTGCTGCATGTCATTTCTTCTGTTTTGTAAAGACAAAAGAGCAGGTGACAATTCCGGAGAAAGAAAAAATCTCCATTAAAGTACAACTGAAGGCCGTTATGCAGAATAGACCATATCTGCTTGCATTAGTTGGACAGGTGCTGTTTGGATTCACATTATATGGAAGAAATGCAGATATTTTATATTATTTCACTTATGTAGAAGGAGATGCTTCCTATTATACAACATATTCCATGTGTATTATTATTCCTTCAATTATCGGTGCAGCTTGCTTCCAGCCGGTATTCCGCAAGTTGAATAATAAAGGAAGAACAGCATCTGTTTTTGCATTACTTACAGGAATCGCTATGCTTGCAATGTTCTTCTTTAATGTAAAAGAATCTCCAATTGTATTCTATGCATTGGCGGGTATTACACAGTTCTTCTTTTCAGGATTTAACACTGCAATCTATGCGATCATTCCGGATTGTGTGGAATATGGTGAGTGGAAAACAGGACTTAGAAATGATGGATTCCAGTATGCATTTGTTTCTCTTGGAAATAAAATCGGAATGGCTATAGGAACTGCACTCCTTGCAGCTCTGCTTGGTAAATATGGATATGTGGCAAATCAGGTACAGAATCCGGAAGTGATTGCAGTTATGAAACATGCATTTTCAACAATTCCAGGAATTTTGTGGATTGTCACAGCAGTTGTTCTGTTCTTCTACCGTTTGAATAAAAAACGTTACAATGAAATCGTGGAAGATCTGAAAAATGGAAAAAGAGGTTAAGAAAATATAATAACAAAAACGTGGCCCGGTGCACTGCACCGGGCCATTATCTATATAAACTATTCGTAATTTTTGGTCGAAGTCCGGCAATCATAAAAGATCTGTCGCTAATACAATCACCGTCTTCTTTTCTATGTATGATACTTTTGTAATTCATTTGTATCAACTTGATGATGTTATTATACGGAAGAATTGTGAACACCTCGTGTCACGAAAGCTAAAGAAAAGTAAAATTTATTAAGAGAATATAATCTAAAACTGAAGAATTGTTTAATCCAGATTATAGACAAAATGTCGATAATTTTGTTAATGGAAGACTGGAAATTTTTCACGATACATGATATGATGATGTAAATGTCAAAAAGTATAAATTGCGTTTGTGCTCGCACAAATAAGCAATTTATACTTTTTGACACGCCGAACACCGAAAACGGAATAAAATGGTGTGAACACACCATTTTATGGGAGCTTGAGGTGTTCGAGGATTGCGGGAATTGCATAGCAATGGAGCAATCCGGTTACATCAGTGAGTGTCAAAATTTACTTTTGACACTCGCATCATATGATAGAAAACGGTAAAAAAGGAAGGATGAAAATAATGGATATCAAAGAAAAGATTCATGCAACAACAGAAGAATTGTTAAGCAATATGGAAAGACTTGTAGCGATAGATTCACAGCTTGGAACACCAGCAGAAGGAATGCCATTTGGAGAGGGACCGGCAAAGGTTCTTCACGAAGCACTGCAGATTGCAGATGAGCTCGGATTCAAGACAGTGAATCTGGATAACTACTGTGGATATGCAGAGATGGGAGAAGGCGAAGAGATCGTTGGTATCGCAGGACATCTGGATATCGTACCGGCGGGCGGTGACTGGACATATGATCCATTCAAGCTGACAAGAGAAGGAGATTACGTTTACGGACGTGGAACAACAGATGATAAAGGACCTGTTATGGAAGCGCTTTATGCAATGAAGCTTCTTCGTGATTCAGGTGTGAAGCTCAACAAGAGAGTTCGTCTGATCATGGGATGTAATGAGGAAAATGGTTCCAGATGTATGGAGCATTATAATGAAGTGGCAGAAGAGTTATCTTGTGGATTTACACCGGATGCAAATTACCCATGTATTCACGGAGAGAAAGGTATGCTTGGCATGCTGGCAACTTCTAAAAATACAAAGATTATTTCTATCAATGGTGGATTTGTATTCAATGCCGTATGTGATGCATGTACAGCAGAGATTCCGGCAGAAGAAGGACTGAAAGGCAGACTGGAAGCTGCTTTCGCAGAGACAAAACTTCAGGAATACAAAGTAACAGAGGAAGATGGAAAGATCACTATTTATGCAAAGGGAGTATCTGCACATGCAAGTACACCGGCATTTGGAGTTAATGCTGCAGGTGTTATCTTTGACTGTCTTGCAAAAGCCGGATTTGAAGATGATTTCGTAGAATTCTATAACTCACACATTGGTACAGCATGTGACGGATCAGGAATCGGACTGAAATGCGCAGATGAGTTTGGAGAGCTTACATTCTGTAACGGAATCGTTAAGAAAGAAGACGGTGTGATCTCCGCTACAATCGATATCAGATTCCCGGTAACATATTCTGTAGAAGATATGCTCAAGATGTGCGAAGGAAAGCTCGAAGACGAGAACGGACGCATTGAGATCCACACAACTACAAAACCATTGTTCTTCCCAAAAGAGTCTCCACTTGTAGAGGCACTGTACAAAGCTTATACAGATGTAACAGGAGATACAGAGAACAAACCGTTAGTAATCGGTGGTGGAACATATGCGAAGTCCTTAAAAAATATCATCGCATTCGGACCGGAGAAACCGGGCGTAGATTACCGCATCCACGGTGCAGACGAGTACACACTCGTATCTGAAGTTGAAGAAGCAGTACAGATTTACATGGAAGCAATTAAGAACTTGCTTGCAATTTAATAGATGTTACTAAGTATTGCTTTGATCTTGCTTGTAGGAATGTCTATGGGCTGGATCTGTAAGAAAATCAAATTGCCAAGCTTGCTTGGAATGATGATCACGGGGATGATACTCGGCCCATATGTACTGAATCTGTTGGATGAGAGTATTCTTGGAATCTCAGCCGAGCTTCGAAAGATCGCGCTGATTATCATCCTTACAAGAGCCGGTCTTGGTCTGGATCTTTCAGGACTTAAAAAGATCGGAAGACCGGCTGTGATGATGTGTTTTGTTCCGGCAACGTTTGAGATTGTTGGAATTGTACTGCTGGCTCCGAAGCTGATGGGATTATCTATACTTGAAGCTGCAATTATGGGAGCTGTGCTTGCAGCAGTTTCACCGGCTGTTGTAGTACCGAGAATGGTGAAGCTGATGGAGGAAGGCTATGGCGTGAAACAGGGGATTCCGCAGCTGATTCTTGCGGGCGCATCTGTGGATGACGTCTATGTCATCGTGCTGTTCTCAACATTTACAGGAATGATGCAGGGACAAAGTACATCTATACTCAGTTTTATCAATATTCCGGTTTCTATTTTCCTTGGAATTGGGATTGGATTATTAATAGGGACATGTCTTGCGTATTACTTTAAGAAAATGCATATAAGAGATACCTCGAAAGTGTTGATCATTTTGAGTATTTCTCTGTTGCTTGTTGTTATGGAAGACAGTTTGAATACGGCGATTACATTTTCAGCATTGATCGCGATCATGTTCATTGGGATCGGTTTGCAGAAGAAGAGAGAAGTTGTTGCGAAGAGGATTTCTGTGAAATATGGAAAGCTGTGGGTGGCAGCAGAAGTATTTCTGTTTGTGCTTGTAGGAGCAACAGTGAATGTCGGATATCTTGGAAAAATCGGTGTGAAAGCGATAGTTGTTATCGTAGGTGCACTGGTGTTCCGTATGCTTGGTGTATCCGTCTGCCTTCTTGGAACAAGTCTCAAGAAGACAGAACGGTTATTTGCCATGATAGCTTATACACCGAAAGCAACAGTTCAGGCCGCAATCGGTGGAATCCCTCTTGCGATGGGATTTGCATGCGGAGATACTGTTCTTACCGTGGCCGTTTTAGCGATTGTGCTGACAGCTCCGCTGGGCGCATTTGCGATTGATTTCTCGTATAAGAAATTATTGAAAAAATCAAAATAGAAAATGTTATTAAAACAGTTCATGTAGAAAAAACAACCATTTATGAAAGCAGACCTTAACGGTCTGCTTTTTATGTTATGATAAGTTCAGTAAAAAAGACACTTGTGATATGGAAAATGCAAGAAAACTGATCACAGGTACTGCGAAGGGTAACAAAGTAACATAGTACACAATAAAAGGTAGGTTTCAAAATGAGTCTGAAATATGAAAAGTTGATCAGAAAAATGACACTGGCAGAGAAAGCAATTATGATGTCAGGAAAGAACACATGGGAGACAGTTGATTTAGAAAAATATGGGATTCCGTCTATGGTAATGTCCGATGGACCGCATGGGCTGAGAAGACAGGCAGGAGCAGGAGACCATTTGGGATTGAATGCCAGTCTTCCGGCAACTTGTTTTCCGACAGCAGCAGGAGTGGCAAACAGCTGGGACGAAGCACTTGGAGAAGAAATTGGAGAAGCACTTGCAGAGGAAGCAGTGACGATGGGTGTCAATGTGATCCTTGGACCGGGACTTAATATTAAGAGAAGTCCTTTGTGCGGAAGAAACTTCGAGTATTTTTCAGAGGATCCATATCATGCAGGAAAAATGGCGGCGGCATATGTTTGTGGAATCCAAAGTAAGGGAATTGCAGCCTGCCCGAAACATTTTGCAGCAAACAGTCAGGAGCTGCGCCGCATGGCAAATGATTCCGTTGTAGACGAAAGAACGTTCCGTGAGATTTATACGACCGGATTCGAGATTGCAATTAAGGAAGGTAAATCAAAGTCCATCATGTCTTCCTATAATGAAGTAAATGGAGTCTATGCAAATGAAAACAGTCATATGCTGCAGGAAATCCTGGTAGATGAGTGGGGATTTGACGGATTTGTCGTGTCTGACTGGGGCGGAAGTAATGATCATGCACTTGGTGTGAAGAACGGAAGCCATTTGGAAATGCCGGGAACAGGAAAATCAGGTATGTATGATATTATTCATGCAGTTGAGAACGGTGATCTTGATGAAGCAGTATTAGATCAGAGACTGGATGAGCTTTTAAATGTGATTTTCTCAACACATCAGGCAACAGAAGACGCAAAGGGAAAAACATTTGATGTGGAAGCGCATCATAACCTGGCAAGAAAAGCAGCTGAGGAAAGTATTGTCCTTCTGAAAAATGAGGATCAGATCCTTCCGTTGAAACCGGGAACGAAAGTTGCAGTGATCGGTGATTTTGCAAAGACACCAAGATATCAGGGCGCAGGATCATCACTTGTAAACCCGGCAAAACAGCCGGAAGCAATCCTTGATGTGATTGGATCAACAGATCTGGATGTTGTTGCATATGAGCAGGGATATATTCGTAACAGAAAACCGAATCAAAAGTTGACAAAGGCAGCAGTAGAACTTGCAAAGAAGGCGGATTGTTCGTAATCGTAAGTAATCTGATCACTGTACTTAAATATGTAATGTTGCTGTTTTTGCCACTGGCATTCGCAGGACTTCCGAATATTGATTTCGGTTTCCCGGGAATCGACATTACATTATTCGGTGAGACATTTAAGTGGAATATTATCGGATATGATGCGGCACATGGCGGTCTTCCGTATTTCTGTGCATACATGATCGCAATGCTCGTTGGTGAGTGTATCAACTTCCCAATCCAGAGAAGCTTTGTGTTCCGCAGCAAAGGAAAGATCTGGTATCAGGCGTTCTGGTATCTGATCGCATTCTGTATTGTTACATGTATTGTAAACTCAATCAATTGTATCTGGGTTGCAGTTGCCGGAATGTTTGTACCGGGATGGCTTTATAATATCGGAACAACCGTGCTGAACGGAGGAGTGTCGATGGTGGTATTCTTCTTCGTGAATAAGATTATTTTCCCGGAGGGAGAAGCAAAGTAGAATATAGAAAAGAAGAACAGGGCAGTGCGCGTTAGCGTGCTGTCCTGTTCTTTTAACATGAAAATCATTTTCCAATTCATCTTGACAATAAAATTTTTTGCGTTAAAATAAAAAAATGATTTTTGATAGATTCGAGATGGAAGTAAAGTAATGTTGGAATTTGTAAAACAGAGCAAGAAAAGAAAGTTATATTGTATCCTTGGCATATTGTATCTGCTGTGTATTATCTTTGTTGCAAATGATGCATGGTTGTATAGCACACCCATTGCAAAACTGACAAAGGTCGAAACCAGTGTCTCAGGAGAAGAGATAGGAACCAGAGGAACGAAGGAGAAAAAATATAAGCAGAACATCCAGGGAGTAATCCTAAATGGAGAAAACAAGGGAAAGACAATAAGTTTTACGAATGAGTACACGTATACCGGAATGATGAAACAGCCATATCATAGAGGAGATAAGGTCTTGCTCAATGGAACCAGCAAGAGAATGGGTTCTGGAATTCGTGGACTGAAACGAGATACAGAGCTTATGATACTTGTAGGATTCTTAATGTTTGTATTAATTACCATTGCAGGAAGACAGGGTGCGCTTACGATAGTGACCGTTATTTTCAATGTTGCTGTTTTTGCAATTGGTTTTTGGAAAGCGGGAGATACATCAAATGTGCTGGAAATGTGCAGTAGGCTGGTGATTCTTTTTGCAGTTATTACATTGGTTGGATTAAACGGGATTCATAAAAAGACATGGGCAGCACTTTTTACAACATTGATTGTTCTTGTAATGATCATGGGAATCTTTGATGTTGTAATCCATCATGCAGAAGATCTTGATTATTCGACCATGGAGTATCTTGGAAGTATTGAAAATCCGGATGAAATTTTCCATGCAGAAATCCTGATCTCAGGACTGGGAGCAATCATGGATGTGGCGGTCGCCATCGCTGCATCCTTAAGTGAAATTGTTGAAAAGAAGTCGGAAGTGACATTTTTGGAATTATTTAAATCAGGAAGAGAAATTGGATATGACATTATGGGAACGATGATAAATGTGCTGTTGTTTGTCTTTGGCTGTGGACTGATCCCAATGTGTCTGATTCGGATGAATAATGATGTGAGTTTAATTACTATTATAAAATTGCACATTCCATGTGAATTGTGCAGATTCCTGGTGGAAAGTATAGGAATTGTTCTGGCAATACCGATTTCTATTTTGGTTACTTCTGTGATGATAAAGGTCCCAGGAATGTTTCATAGACAGAAGAAAGCAAGAAAGGTGCAGGGAGAAGGAAAATGCTGATAACACTTGGATTGATTTTACTGATTTTAATTATGGTCGTCGGTGGAGACAGAGGTGTCGTTTCGCTTATTGCTTTGTGTGGAAATCTGTTGATCTTAAGTCTTGCAATCTGGCTTATGGCATCAGGAGTTCCTGTTCTTCTCGTTACGGTTTGTGTCGGTGTTGTCATTTCCTGTATTACGTTGTTCTATCAAAATGGTAGAAATGGAAAGACATGGAGTGCATTTCTGGCAACTATGATCACAATGCTGTTGCTGTTTTTCTTCATATATATCGTTGTATGGAGAAGTGAGGCGGGAGGTCTTAACGAGATACAACAGGTTGGAGAAGATGTATTTTATTATAATATGAACCTGAATATCAGTATGAGAAATGTTGCTGTCTCTGTTATACTTCTCAGTACTCTTGGAGCTGTTCTTGATATGGCACTGACAGTTACCACATCTGTTTATGAAGTGAAAAGCCATAAAGAAGATATGACTTTTAAAGAACTGATTCACAGCGGAATGCAGATAGGAAAAGAAGTGACCGGAACAACAGTGAATACACTTCTGTTTGCATATTTAGGAGAATCACTTCTGCTTTTTTCCTATCTGCGGATGCAGGGATATTCGTTTGAACTACTGTTGAATTCTAAAATCATGTTTGAAAATTGTGCCTCAATGATCTTCGGAGCAATCGCCTGCGTGGTTGTAATGCCGGTGGCAGCGGTTGCAGGGGGCTATTTTTTCCGGTTTAAATAAACATAAAATCCAACGTTCAACATAATTCCAACTGCTGTAGAAACCGGTGCAGCAAGACCGATCTTTGTCAGGCTGGCATTCGGCTGGATACTCATGATGTATGCCATTGGCAAACGGACCAGAAGTGTCTGAATCAGACCTTGCGTCATAACCCAAAGAGTCTTATCATTTCCATTAAAATATCCTACCATACTGAAAAGAACGGCTGTTACAATTGTTTCCGGTGCGAATCCTCTCAGGTAAGCAAAACCATTCTGAATAACAGCTGCATCGGTAGAGAAGAATCCGGCCAGCACATCTCCCTTAAGAAATACAAGAGTGAAGACGAAACATCCGACAACCAGGCCGACTCCGATTCCGGTGAACATAGATCTCTTTGCACGCTTTGATTTTCCGGCACCGACATTCTGAGAGACGAAAGAAGCCATGGACTGCATGAGTGCGCTAGGTACCAGCATTGCAAAGTTTACGATTTTGCAGGCAACGCCGTAACCAGAAGAAGCCTCCAGCCCGAGCCGATTTACAAAAGCGCAGAGTGCGAGGAATGACATCTGTGTCAGGAATTCCTGGAGAGCAAGAGGCAGTCCAATGATGAGGAATTTCTTGCACTGTGGATTCAGACAGAAGTCTTTCTTTCTAATCTTGAATGGTAGTTCTTTTTTGATAAGAAGAACTACTGCGAAGACAACACTGATTGCCTGGGCGAAAACAGTTGCAATCGCGGCACCGGCTGCGTTCATGTGGAAACCTGCAACAAGTATCAAGTCACCGAAAACATTTATGATGCATGCGACAAGTACAAAAAGCAGAGGAGACTTGCTGTCTCCGAGTCCACGGAAAATTGCGGAAAGCAGGTTGTAAGCGACGATAAAGAAGATTCCAGCGCCACAGATACGGATGTAAACAGCAGTCAATTCGACAGTTTCAGCAGGTGCCTGCATCAGGATCGCGATTGGATGCGCAAAACAAACCATAACGATGAACAATCCAACTGAAATCGCTGTAAATACAATTGCAGCACCGCCAATGACGGAGCCAATCTGTTCCGGTTTCTTTTCGCCGAGATAACGTGCAATCAGAACCGTGATACCCATAGCAAACTGGACGACTACGAAAGTGACCAGATTCAGAACCTGACTTCCGGTAGAAACTGCAGAAAGCCCGGAGGTAGAACCAAATCTTCCAACGACCAGAAGGTCAACCGCTCCATATGCTGCCTGAAGGATTAGTGCACCAAGCACAGGCATCATAAATGCCACCAGTTTCTTTAAAATACTTCCTTGTGTAAAATCAGCAGTTTTATCTGTCATTTTGAATGCTCCTTTCACACATGATGTCGTAAAATTTCTGAATTGTCCGGATCATATAGTCGGCTTCAGTGTCAGATATAGCATCAAGGTAAGGAAGTAGCTCATTAAAATAATTTTCATTATACTTTTCAGATAGCTCCTTGCCATGTTCGGTCAAAGACAAGTATGTGACACGTCCGTCATCCGGAGAGGAGATCTTTTGAACTAATCCTTTCTTCTCCATTTCTTTTATTGTCCTTGTGACACCCGGTCGCGGGATATTCAGAATGTCACTCAGATCAGAAACTTTTACATGGTCGTTCTGTTTCTGAAGCTCCTGGATCATATCCATATAGCGGATGTGAGATGACATGATACCTTCCGGAAGCGGAGGGAGCATCTCACGAATTCGCTTTGCCTGATAACATGCATCGAGCATGCGTTTGATTTTTTCATTTGTCATAATAAAACTCCTATATAGTTACCAAAGTTAATTACCATAGATAATTATATGGAGATTTGAGGAATTGTCAAGAGAAAATGTTGATTGTGATGATAATTTGAGGAAAATGTGGGGAGAAGTCTTGATATGTTCGCAAATTAATAAAAGACAAGAAAACGTACAAGATAACAAGCAAGTTATAGTAAAATAAATAAAAATTTAGTATAATATAGTAAGAAAACGTACAAGATAATAAGTAAGTTATACGAGGGGAAATGATATGAATACTTATGCACCACCATTCAAACTTACAAATACAATGCTGGATTTAGTCGCATCAATTTCTGAAAAAGTAGGAAGAATCACTACTGGAAAAAATCTGGAGTCAAAGCCAGATTTGAGAAAAAATAACAGAGTTAAATCAATCTATTCTTCTTTGAAAATCGAGGCAAATTCATTGACGATCGGACAGGTAAGAGATGTCATAGACGGAAAGCTTGTACTTGGAGAACAAAAGGAAATACAAGAAGTAAAGAATGCATACGAAGCATATGAGAAAATAAATGAAATCGATCCTTATGATATTGAAGAATTAAAGCATATGCATGGGATTATGACGAAATATCTGGTAGATGAATCAGGATGTTTCAGACATGGAGAAGAAGGTGTTTTTAATGGAGAGGAATGTATCTTCATGGCACCGCCGGCAAGATTCGTCCCACATCTTATGGAAGAACTGTTTGATTGGATGGAACGAGAAAAAGAAGAAGTTCATCCATTGATCCTGTCCTGCGTATTTCATTATGAATTCGTATTTATTCATCCATTCGCAGATGGGAATGGACGCATGGCAAGGCTGTGGCATACTTGTTTTTTAGCAAATTGGAAGCCTTTCTTTCAATACATTCCAATAGAAAGTCAGATTGAAAGATTCCAGGAAGAATATTACAATGTGATCGCACAATGCCATGTAAATGGTGATTCAAATCTATTTATCGAATTTATGTTGCGCCAGATTGATCAGATTTTAAAAGAAGTTCTGTTACAGTCGGAAGGACAAAGGGAAAATATATCAGAATATGTAAAACGATTATTAGATGTTATGGAATACGAAGTTCCGTACACCGCAGTTACTTTGATGGAGTTGTTGGGTCTAAAGTCAAAGGAATCATTTCGCAAGAATTATCTGAATCCGGCAATAGAACTTCAATTGATACGAATGACAGTTCCTGACAAGCCACGTAGCAGAAATCAGAGATATGTGAAAAGATAGATGTTGCTGGGCAAATATGAATGCGGATGCAGTAGCAGCACAGATTAAGAAACGGAACTACCCGGCGGCAATCAAGGAGTTTGGCGGTGAGATTTTGCTGGTCGGAATTAATTATGATATACTAGACATAATGAGTTGGTAGTGAGAGTGGAGCAAGCTGGCCTGCTTTCCATCAGCGATATGATTATATTAAAACAAAGGAGGACTTACTCGATGAGAGAAGTAAAAGCAGTAAAGATTAATGCGGCAGATTTTGCACCGTACGGAACATTTTGCAGTATGACAGAACCAGAGGGATATCCACTGGAGGGAGAGATTCATAAATTCTATCCGGACCGCATCTCAGGAACCTGTGTTGGAACAATGGCATTTTCACCGATTGAAGTTCGCAAGGACGAAAGAATTGTCAAGATGGCGGAATATCATACAACTACATGGGAAGGGATTGTTGCTCTTGATGACGACATGCTTATCCATGTTGCACCTGCTTCCGGCGGAACACCGGTTCCGGAACTTGCGAAGGCTTTCCTTGTACCAAAGGGATGCATGGTAAAGATCAATGCAGCGATCTGGCATCTGTGTCCACTTCCGGCGAATAATGAGGTACTTCATGCAATGATCGTACTTCCAGAATGTACTTATGCAAATGATTGTACGGTTGTTGAATTTGAAGAGAAAGATTGGTTTAAGATAATATTATAAAGATGAAACAGATTGATTTTGACCATGGAACGGTTACAGGGAATATTTTAGGAGCAGCATTACCGATGCTTGTGGCACAGATATTGAGCCTTTTGTACAATATCGTAGACCGTATTTATATTGCCAGGATTCCGTCCGTGGGAACAACAGCGCTTGGAGCAGTGGGATTGTGCTTTCCAATCATTGTGATCATCACTGCATTCAGCAATTTATTTGGAAGTGGCGGTGCCCCGTTATTTTCAATTAACCGAGGCAAAGGAAACATAAAAAAAGCAGAAGCGATCATGAATACATCATTTTCAATGCTGTGCATTTGTGGAGTGACATTGATGGTGATTGGAATGCTGTTCGCAAGTCCGATTCTGGTGTTGTTCGGGGCGTCGGAAGAAGGGCTGTCTTACGCATATCCATACATGATGATTTATTTGATCGGAACAGTCCCATCTATGATTGCAATAGGGATGAACCCATTTATTAATGCGCAGGGATATGCAACTTCAGGAATGTTATCGGTTACAATTGGAGCCGTTGCCAATCTGATTCTGGACCCATTATTTATATTTGGATTGAATTTAGGCATAAAAGGAGCGGCGATCGCAACAATCATCTCACAGACTTTATCGGCAGCATATGTATTTTATTTCTTGAGAAAGAAAGCGGAATTGAAAGTGCGGGTGCTGTCAAAAGGAGAATGGAAAGCATGTAGAGATGATGCGAAGAATATTGTGAGCCTTGGAAGTGCAGGGTTTATCATGCAGCTGACCAATAGTCTGGTAACAATATGTTGTAACAGCGTCTTATCAGGAATTGGCGGTGATGTATATATCTCTGTTATGACGATCGTATCAAGTGTTCGTCAGATGGTGGAAACTCCGATCTATGCTATCAATGAAGGAACTTCTCCGATCTTGAGCTATAATTATGGAGCTCAGCGTCCGAAGAAAGTCAAGAAAGCTATCTGCGTATTGACTTGTATGATATTGATCTATACAGCAATTGCGTGGAGCGTGATTATTTTCGAACCGGAATTTCTGATCGGAATTTTCAGCACAGACAGTGAATTACTTGCCGATTGCGTAGAAGCACTGAAACTTTATTTCGCAGCATTTATATTTATGGATCTGCAGTATGTTGGGCAGACGGTTTTCAAATCATTGAACAAGAAGAAGCAGGCAATTTTCTTTTCGCTACTTAGAAAAGTATTTATCGTTGTGCCGCTTACATATTTGTTTCCGTATGCATTTCACATGGGAACGAAAGGGGTGTTCTTAGCAGAGCCTATATCTAATGTGATTGGTGGAAGTTTGTGCTTTATTACAATGCTGGTAATGCTGAAAAGATCTATTTGACAAAGAAAGAACTTGTTATCCGTTTACTGTAGAAAAAAATAGACATGAAAAAACATGACATGATATAATTAAAAATAACAGAAAACATTGAAGATGAAGAGGCAACAGTAAATGGAAAAGGGAAGTACCGGTTCTAAACAGACAAAAAGATACAGTTGGATCATTGGCTTGCTTATTTTTATAACAGCACTTCTTTTGGGCTGTATTATTGTAAAGAACATAGAGAAAGAAAAAAAGACAGCAGCTGCTTATACTGCACAAAGTACAGTAAAGCGGATCAATGCACAATTAGATCAGTATGTTGAACTTTCAGAATTTCTTGAAAACGTGATTCTTGCAGGATATGATCTGAATCAGACTACATTCTCAGAATTGGCAGAAATGCTTCCGAATGAAGCAGGTGTTGTAAAAGCATTCGAACTCGCACCGGATGGGATTATTACTGATATTTTTCCAGAGCAGGGAAATGAGCAGGCTTTTGGAATGGATATGCTGACAGAGCATGAACGCAGTGGAGACGCAAAGCGTGCCAAAGAAACAGGAAAATATACTCTTGGAGGTCCATATCAATTAAAACAGGGAGGAACAGGAGCTTTGCTGTTCAATCCGGTTTATCAGAATAATATTACAGGAAATGACACCTTTTGGGGGTTTGTGATCATAGTTATCGACTGGGATAAATTTATAGATGAAATTGGCATGGAACGGCTAAGTGAAGCATCCTATTGTTATGAGATATGGACGAATGATGAGAATACCGATGATCGGATTGTTCTGGCTCAAAATCAGGAACATATGCCTGAGAATAGCCTTACGGTAGAGTGTGAGATTCCTAATTACACATGGTATGTGGATATCGTACCAAAGGAGGGATGGATTTCAATTTATCAATGGATTGCTGTTATTGTATCAGCCCTCATAATTGCCATGATGGGTGCTACTATTTTTGATCAGATCTGCAGCAAAAAACGTCGAGAGAAGCAGTATGCAGCTGAATTGAAAAAATCGGCAGAACAGGCAAAAGAAGCAAGTGAGGCAAAAACACGATTTCTGTTTAATATGAGTCATGACATCCGAACCCCGATGAATGCAATTATTGGATTTTCAGATCTTCTCGGAAAGAATCTTAAGAACGAGGAAAAAGCAAGGGAGTATTTAAGAAAGATCAAGTCCTCGGGCAATTTTCTGATGACGATTATTGATCAGGTGTTGGAAAAGGCTCGCATTGAAAGTGGAACAGCTGTGTTAAAAATGCAGGCAGAGAATTTGAGCGAAATGTTTTATTCTGTAAATACAGTATTTGAATCTGCTATCCAATCGAAGGAAATTCAATATTCGATAGATACAAATATACAGCATAAATATGCAGTCTGTGATAAGACAAAACTTCAGGAAATATATTTAAATATAGTGAGTAATGCAATCAAATATACTCCAAACGGTCAGGCGATTCATGTAAATATTACGGAAACAGCATCAGATGATAAGAAAGCATGGTATGTATTCATCTGTGAAGATACCGGAATAGGAATGAAGCAGGAATACCTTCCACATATTTTTGATGAATTTTCAAGAGAACATACAGCGACAGAGAATAAAGTGGTCGGTACTGGTCTTGGACTTTCTATTGTAAAATCTTTTGTTGAACTGATGGGCGGAAAGATTTATGTAGAAAGCGAACAGGGGAAAGGAACAAAATTCACAGTGGAAATTCCACTGGAGATTGCATCAGAAGAGGATGTATACAAAAAGAAAGAGTCGGAACAGTCTGTTATATCTGATAAGAGTATTGGAAAGCGAATTCTTCTTGCGGAAGATAATGAATTAAATGCTGAAATTGCGATAGAACTGTTGAAAGAAGAGGGGATTTTGACTGACTGGGCAAAAGATGGTCAGGAATGCTGTGATATGCTGGGACAAGCAGAGGATGGATATTATGCGTTGATTCTCATGGATATTCAGATGCCGAGGTTAAATGGATATGAAGCGACTGCAAAGATACGGCAGATGGAAAACCGGAAAAAAGCCGCCATACCGATTATTGCCATGACTGCGAATGCTTTTGCGGAAGATATACAGATGGCAAAAAATGCAGGAATGAACGGTCATATTGCAAAACCATTGGATGGGGAAAAAATGATCACTGTGTTAAAACAGTGTCTGGCAGATAACAGTGACGTCAAAATACAGGAAGATTTATAAAAAGGCATTCTTGAAAGAAATAACAGGTGGTGTGGGATTTGATATGATCCCACACCATCTGTTATTTATTCAGAGAACTTATCACTGTAACGGATATGCATATCAGCCCAGTCCATAAACAATACATAAAATACTCTTCCATATTGCTGGTTTTCTACAATTCTTCCATGGTCAAGTACAGAAAGGTAAGTTCCATCAGCTTTTCGAAGATGAAAATAAATATAGTCATTTTCATTGCCGCTGTCGATTTGCTGCCAGATACTTGCCTCAATCTGCTGTTGCTCATCTTCCCGGATAAGGTTTCGAAAGCTCTTCTTTGTAAGCTTAAACAGCTCATCTATATCTTTATATCCGGCCATGTGGAGAAACTCATGGTTTGCATAAAAGAGTTCATCATTTTCCTTATCCGCTCTGTAGATAATAAACGCACCAGGAAGATGTTCAGAGATATCCTTGAGTGCAAATCCAAGTTGTTTGCGGACACCGGATTGAAGTCCTTCCCTGTAAGCCATACATCCATTCTTTCCATGTAGTTTTACTTCATAAAGTGCGGCATCTGCACAGCGCATGAGCTGCGCACGGTTTGATGCAGCGGTAGGGTATTCAGCATATCCAAGAGAAATATAAAATGGGTAGTCATTTCCCTTGTATGAGAATATCTTTGGAAGCATAGTGAATTGTTGTAACTGTTCTTTCGCATCATCATATGTGCGATTTGGGAGAAGAATACAGAATTCGTCACCGCCGTTTCGCCCCAATAATGCATCCGATGGAAAAGATTTTTTCATACTGTCAGCAAGATTCTTTAAAGCCCTGTCACCGTAAACATGTCCATAGATATCATTAATAAACTTAAAATCATCTATATCGAAGAGTGCAACTACATAATGGGCGTTCGGATTTTTAGCGATCATTTCTTCTGCTAATTCATCAAATCCATAACGATTATAAATATTGGTAAGTGAATCCATATGTGCCAGTTTCTGGAATCTGTTCTTATTTTCTTTTGATGTCAGCCAGACCCAGATAAGAACCGACAGAATCAATATGATAGAAGTAAAAAATCCGATAATTATAGCTATAAGTGCAGTGTTTCCCCAGCCATTCTCAGGCATTACTTCAAATATCCAGTTCTCTTCACCTATTGTAAAATCATAAGAAACCGGATTTGTTAAAGTTCCATCTGACTGATAAACAACTTCATATGTGTCATTCCAGGGAGAGGATGTTTTCGAAAGCTTATATTTATAACCAAAATCCGAAAGTGCGTT
The DNA here is from genome assembly GCF_055383675.1 of Mediterraneibacter faecis. Classification (NCBI taxonomy): domain Bacteria; kingdom Bacillati; phylum Bacillota; class Clostridia; order Lachnospirales; family Lachnospiraceae; genus Mediterraneibacter; species Mediterraneibacter faecis. Next base: position 240,661 of record NZ_AP043803.1, read on the forward strand.
GATTGAGTCTGAAAAAATATCAGGAACACGCAAAATAACAATCGTAAATCCCCAGAAATATTCCTGTCCATTTTCATCCTTTAAGTAGACCGGATTGCGAACTGCAATTCCATAGCCTCCTTGTTTTAATTCAAAGGGACCTTGTGTGATCAAAGTATGGTTATCCCTCGCATAACAGGAAATTTCTCCACGATCTTTATCATGGAGCAGATCAATCTTGCCCGCTTCATTTCCTTCAGCAGGATAAATATCTGTCACAACACCATTTGGGGCGAGCTGTATACTTTCTATAGAGTCGGACATAATATTTTTGGAAATGGTATCAAAATAATTGATCTCTCCATTTTCACTGATCAAGATTTGTTGTAACGTATCAGTGATCTCAATCCCATTAGTAATCTCATTCTTTATACGTTCACCGTAAGTTGTTGCATTTAATTGTGCGGTCGTGCGTTTCTGTTCTTTTTCAATGGCATCTGTTTTGTATACAATCAAACCAACAAGGCACATGCCCAGTAAAAAAACGATAAGAGGCACAAGCGTTTTCTTCTTCAAGTAATTCACCTCTGTTTAAGCATCGTATATTTTCGCAATGTCATATTATAGCACAGAAATTGAAAGATTGAGTGAAATCTGTGAAAAAAACAGGAAAATTGGATGGGAAAGTGATCAGGCAGAAAAGTTGCTTCTTGCTATACAATTCCTTAAGTGATATACTGAACTAGAAAAAAAATAATCCGTGTGGAATTACAGTTTCGATTTTACACGGATTTTTAGAAAATGAGTAGTTAGTTAAAACTAACCAAGAAAGGAGATGCGTAAATGGAAATTTTTCTTGGTATACTGATTCCGTTCATTGGAACAACGCTCGGTGCAGCATGTGTACTTTTTATGAAAAAAACACTTAGAAAACAGGTGCAGCGTGCACTTGCAGGATTTGCAGCAGGGGTAATGGTTGCGGCATCCATCTGGAGTCTTTTGATTCCGGCTATTGAACAATCCGAAAATATGGGAGCTTTATCATTTTTCCCGGCAGTAGTCGGTTTTTGGATTGGCGTGTTGTTTTTGCTTACGCTGGATCATTTGATTCCACACCTTCATGTTGGAAGTGAACAGTCAGAAGGCCCTAAAAGCAAGCTTGAGCGTACAACGATGATGGTACTGGCGGTTACACTGCATAATATTCCTGAGGGGATGGCAGTTGGTGTAATGTATGCAGGTCTTCTTGCAGAAAATACAAAGATTACAGCAGCGAGTGCGCTTGCTTTATCACTTGGAATTGCAATTCAGAATTTCCCAGAAGGAGCAATTATATCTCTGCCGCTTAGAGCCGAAGGAGAAAGTAAGGGGAAGGCATTTCTAGGAGGTGTGCTTTCAGGTGTGGTTGAACCAGTTGGAGCAGTACTTACAATCATTGCTGCGCAGTTGATAATCCCGGCATTACCATATTTACTGAGCTTTGCAGCAGGAGCAATGCTTTATGTTGTGGTTGAAGAACTGATTCCGGAAATGTCGCAGGGGGAGCACTCTAATATCGGTACAGTTTTCTTTGCAGTTGGATTCAGTTTGATGATGGTTCTGGATGTGGCGTTGGGATGATAGAGAATCTTAAAAGATTTATTTGATATAAGAAAAAGAAATGCTGCCAATTATAGATGCACTGGCCGATTTTGGGAATTATTATAAATCAATCATAGATTGATTCTTTATTAGGAATTTAAACAACATAGAAATCAGAATTTTCTTATGAAGTTTCCAATATTAATTTATACAGGAGATATTATGAAAATTACTTACATTAACCACAGTGGATTTTTACTTGAAACCAAAGATTGCTACTATATTTTTGATTATTATAAGGGTGAATTACCGCACCTTGATAAGGAAAAAGAAGTAATCGTTTTTTGTAGTCACTTCCATAAGGATCATTTTAACCCTCAAATTTTTGAGATTCTTGATGATATGGGGATGACTTATCAGGCAGTCCTGGCGAATGATATACGAAAAAGAAATCATTTGACAGATATGAAGATTACATATGTTTATCATGATCAGACTTATAATCTGGATAATGATACCAAAGTTGATACATTGCTGTCTAACGATAGTGGTGTAGCATTTATTGTCAAAACAAAGGAAGGTACCATTTATCATGCCGGCGACTTAAATGACTGGTATTGGGATGGTGAACCGAAAGCTGACAACCAGAGACTTACTTCAGCATATCGTGCAGAAATCAGGAAAATTAAGGGTATGCATTTTGATGCTGCATTTGTTCCTTTAGATCCGAGGCAGGAAGATCACTATGCCGACGGAATTCTGTATTTCCTTAAAAATGTAGATTGCAATGTCATTTTTCCAATGCATTACTGGAATGATGCCAATGTAATTAAGCGGTTTATTACTGAATATCCGCAATATAAGTCACGTATTAAAGACACAGAATGTACAAAAGGAGAAGAATTATGAAGTTTAAGATGATTCACGATCAGACCTGGAGCGATCTATTAAATTTTACAACGAGGCCCTTGATCTGCACGAAGTGAGAAGAAAGACTACTGATGATTTTATCAAAGATCCAGAGGGATACTGGCTTGAGATTCTGCCATAAAGCTAGTTGAGAAAAAGAAAAATAGGAAAATTTCAGATAACAAAAAAATAAGAGAAATCCTTATAAAATAAAGATTTCTCTTACATTCCATCAATGCGGAAGAGGAGACTTGAACCCTGTGCCGCGTCGGAAACACTGATAGAAAGGGGCTTTCCGCACATCATCATGCCCAGGTAACCATAGTGGTAACCAAAATATACTAAAAAAGTAGGTTTATAGTGGGTTTTATATTGTTAAAAGAGAGGACTACCTATCATCAATCTTTCAATGACGGGCAGTCCTTCTGTTTTAAAATTTTTAGGAAATGTAATGCCATGTACTGTGCTTCTCTCTGTAGATAGAAGCGTGGTCACAAGTATTTCCTTTTATTCCTTATCGCCGAATAATTTTTTAAAATAAGACATGTTTTCTTTGAAAGTCTTTTCCCGTTTGTTTTTACCGTCCACTAAGATCGGTGTACACTGCTCCAGAATCCGGTCATAGATTCTTCTCTTATCAATATTAGGTTCTCCTTTTCTTTTTAAACAAATAGTAAGAATGAGAGTGTAATACACAGAACGGAAAATCACTCGACTATTTATACTAGGTGTGTTAGTATATATAAAAATAAACTTATTAAAATGGGGAAAGAAAAAATGAGAAAAAGACATACTTTAAAGAAAGAGTTAACAGTATTTATGTCACTTGCATCAGTAGTTACATTAATGCTGGTTGTGCTGGCGGTGTGTTATGTCTTTTTCTCATTTTTTTTCGAAAATACGCAGGAAGATATAGAATATGTACTCAATAATACAACACAGCAGTACCAGTCACATATGCAATTTATAGAGGATGGGGCGATTGCTATAAGGCATAATAGTCTGCTGGATAGTTTTTTTCAATGTGATAATTATGATTCAGAAGAAGCTAAAAAACAATTAGTATATAGCATGGAACTATTTGCGCAAAGAAATAGAGTCAATCAGCAATATCCATTCGTTACGAGTATGTATCTGTTTAATAATCAGGATCAGTGTGTGAAAGAGCACTATTATGCTATAACGCTGAGCGCTGAGAAGGAACAGGAAGTATATTATCAAAATATGCAACAGTGGTTTAAACTGGAAAAAAATCGGTATGCATGTGTTGCGGATAGAGAGAATCTGAATATTCTTTTTCGCATTTATGATGACAATATGAAAGAGAAAGGAATCGGCATAGCACAAATTAGTTGTGATGCAATTCGAGAAATATTTAAGGAGATAGAAGACTATCAGGATTCTTCTTGGATTGTATTATCTAATAATGATTTGCTGTTAGTATCCGGTGGAGATGAGAAACAAAATGAGCTGATGAAAGAAACATCCGTATCCTGGGTGGGAAATAAGAAAATCGAAGGAAAAAAAGTAATTGGGAGTGCAGATTCGAGTGGATTTGGAACAAGAACTGTCATTGCTGTAGGACAGAGCAATGTTTTAGAAATTTTACGACCAACGTTATTTATCTTTTGGGCAGGACTTGTTATTGTATTATTTTTTACATTTTGTGTTTCTTATGGACTTAGTAATCGATTTTCAAAACCAGTAACGAGAATGATTTCCAATATTCGTGCATTTGGAAATCAGAACCTGGATGTGAGAATGGAGGATTCCACAATACAGGAATTTCATGATATGGGACAAGTGTTTAATGAGATGGCAGATCGAATCAAGTATTTGATCACAGAGGTATATGAAAAGCAGTTATTAGCCACTAAATCACAGGTGAAATATCTTCAATCGCAGCTTAACCCTCATTTTCAGTTTAACATACTTGCGATGCTCAGTCTCAAAGCGAAAATGTCAGGAAACGAGGAATTATATGAAAGTCTGAATGCTTTTTCAAAATTAATGCAAGGTAAAATTTTCCGTGATAAGGAAATAAAAATAAAAGTGAAGGAAGAATTGGAAATTGTTCAGTTCTATTTGTTTTTGCAAAAAGAACGTTATCAAGATAAATTAATGTATGAAATTAATTTATCTGACGAGCAGATAAAAGAGAACCTTATTCCTCGACTTTTAATCGAACCACTTGTGGAAAATGCTGTTTCACATGGGTTAGAACCTCAAAAAGAGAGTGGAATGATAAAAGTGAGTTTGTATGAGGAAAATACGTCAGAGGAATCTGCAAAGGAAGAAAAAATCAATCATACAGAACAGATAAAGAGGCTCCATATTATTGTTGAGGACAATGGAGTTGGAATGGATTATGAAAAGCTGAATGAGGATCAAGAGAATGAAATCCCGGAGAATGGGAAAATAGGACATACTCACACCGGATTAAAAAATACACAAAGAATGTTACAGATTTTGTATGGCGAAGATTATGAGCTTGACATTGAGAGTAAAAAGGGGAAAGGAACTAGAATCGAAATCATTCTTCCGTCAGAAAGGGGGGCAATGCTATGTGGAAAGTAGTTGCGGCAGATGACGAAGGTTATATAAGGGAAGCATTAAAAAAACTGATTAATTGGGAGAAAATGGATTGTGATTTGATAGCAGTGTTAGAGGACGGACAAGAGCTTATCGAATGTATCGAAAAAGAATCACCGGATATTGTTATTACAGATATTCAGATGCCTGAAGTAAATGGACTTGATGTGTGCAAGTATTTATATGAAACCAGGCCTGAAACACAGGTGATAATATTAACAGCATACTCTAATTTTGATTATGCAAAATCTGCAATCAAATACAGTGCATGTGAATATGTTTTGAAGATTGCGATTATGGATGAACTTCCGGAAGCGTTAGGAAAAGCAACCGGAAAACTATTAAAATTGAAAAAAGAAGTTGAAAAAGAGGAAGTTATTGTACCAGAGCAAAAGACACTTCTTCAGCAGATTGAACAATATGTAAAACAAAACTATAAAAGCAAGATTTCTTTGGAAGAAATTGCAGACGAATTACATGTTAACAGAAGTTATTTAAGTAGGTTTTATAAGAATAAAACAGGCGTAAATCTTTTTGATGAGATATTAAAGCTTCGTATCGAGTCAGCAAAAGAATATCTTTTAAAAACAGACATGAAAACTTATGAAGTTTCGGAAGCCGTTGGATTTGAAGATGCAGGGTATTTTTCAAAGATGTTTAAAAAGATCACAGGGGTTTCGCCGAAGGACTTTAGGAAGCAGGAAAAGGATGAAAAGAAGAATTAGACAAGTTATATTTTTATTGGGAATTTTAATAAGTTGTTGCTTATTGGGCGGTTGCGAAAGTGAGGATAATCATAATGTCTCAATTACTTTAATTCATGCCTGGGGCGGTACAGAAAAAGATCATGCTGAAATGAGAGATATTTACGCTGAGTTTCAAAAAGAGTATCCGGAGATTGACTTACAGATTATTTCGATGCCGACGAGTGAAGAGATGATGAGAAAGGTAGAAGATATGGTAATGGTTGGCAATGTTCCGGATATTATCTCTTTTAGTGGAGTTGGTGAAAATTGTCTGTATGATTTTTTAGTTGAAAATGATATGGCATTAGATATTCAGCCATATATAGAGCGAGATAATGATTTTTCCCAAAGCATATCAGATGTGAATAAGGAATATTGGAAAACCAAGAATGGAGAGTTGTATTCTGTGTCAGATGTTCTTATGTTAAGTGGTGGATATTGGTACAATGAGGATATTTTAAATGCAGCAGGAATTGAGCAAGTGCCGAAAAGTTGGGATGAATTTCAGATGATGTGTAACCAGATCAGTGATTGGGCATTGAAAGAAGGAACAGAGATAACAGCACTTCAACCAGCGGCAGAGGGATATTTATATTGTATAGATCATATGCTTTCAGGTAGTGAACAAGCCAGGACAAAGGGACAGCAGTTTGTATATCAAGAGGAAGAGTTCACTACTGCGATAAATCAGCTGAAACAATTGTATAGTTTATCTGTTTCAAAAACTCCAGAGTATAGTTATCGAGATGAAACGAATCTCTTCAATGAAGGAAAACTGGCAATTTACATCAATGGTGTATGGAGTGCTCCAATGATTTCAGATGATATTAATGCAAAGTATGCTTTACTTCCATCATGTACAGAAAAAACTGTATCATGTGAATCTTCAGGTCTTGGATATGTATTAGGAAAGAGTGGAAATGAAGAAAGACAGGAAGCGGCAGTAAGCTTTTTAAAGTACATGCTTAGCAAAGACGTTCAGTTACAGATTCTTGAGAGGACGGAACAAATTCCGGCGAATCCGGATGTTTCGGTAGAGCTATATAAGGAAAATAAAGATAAATTATATCAAGCGGTATCATTGGTTCTTGAAGCTGATGAAAAAATAGAAGTTCCAAGTAACATCTGGTCACTAGAACAAAAAAATTATTTTACTGAATCAATTTTTGATTTATTGGCGGGAACAATCTCAGTACAAGAATTTGAAGAAAATATAAAAATGAAATAGTTGGAGAGAGTGCATATTGACTTGAAGTGAGTTGGTGTGCACTCTTTCTTTGTGCAAAACATGTAAAATATTGACACGAGGTAAAAATAATCCATGCTTTGTTCGGTAATGTGTAAACAACATGCATGTTATTGTCAATACCATACATTCAAAATGCACAAAAAGTAGGGTAGAATTAATTCAACAAATAAGGAGAAACACAGGAGGAAAAAAGATGAGAAAGAAATTGGTAAGTGTACTTCTAGTAGCAGCAATGGGTGTATCCGTATTAGCAGGATGTGGAAGCAGTTCAGGAAACGAAGGAGATAAGAAAGCTTCCGGTGATGAAAATGTTTTGGAGTTTTATCATGGATATTATCAGGATGAAAGTGAATGGCCGGCAGCACAGGTAATGAGAGATATCTATGATGAATTTGCACAGGAACATGCAGACGGAGATGTAACTTTTAAACCGATTGCTGTTGAGAACAGAGATGATATTGTTAGTGCACAGGTTGCTGGTGGATCATACCCGGATATGGTAGATGTTGGAGGAAATGGAGTACCACAGGCTGCAATTTCACAGGAGCTTGTTTATGATCTGAAGCCATATATTGATGAAAATAATCTTCAGGACGCAGTAGGACTTAACTATACACAGCATGATCTAGATGGTCATATTTATGCTGTACATGATCAGATCGAAAGTCGTGGTCTTTGGTATAATGCAGCGCTGTTTGAAAAAGCGGGTGTTTCTGCAGATGCATTTGCAGACTGGAATACATTCGGAGATGCAATGACAAAGATTGCAGGTTTAGGTGATGAATCCTATGGATATATTGCCGGACAGGGATCTGGATGTATTATAAATGCAATTATGGCATCTACAGACGCTGGAAAGAAGATGGTAGAGTCTGAGTTGACAGAAGATATTGTTAATTCTGATGAGTTTGCTAATGCATTCAAGACAACAGCAAAATTAGATCAGGCAAATGGTTCAGAGCATACAACAGATGATAATGGAAATCTGATGGCTGAGTTTAATACAAATGGAAAAGTAGGAGTACTTTTCAATGGTGTATGGAATGCAAGTGGAATTGATGAATCTCTGGTTGATGCAATTGAGCCAGCACTGTTCCCGGGAAATATCTCTATTTCATCAGCAGGTGGCGGACTTACAGTTGCAAACAGCATGAGTGAAGAGAAGACAGCACTTGCGCTTGAATTTGTTAAGTATATGACAAGTGCGGAAGTTCAGGAAAAAATTTTTACAGGTGCTCAGGCAAACCCATGTAACACAACAGTTGATCTGAATGCACTTGCAGAGCAGAGCGGAGATGCTGCTACAATGAAACTTGCTAAAGCATGTGCTCAGGTTAATGAAGCAGATACAATTGTAATCGACATGAAATATACATGGGGATCTGACGTTAACAAAGCGATTATAAACGCACTTATGGAGTGTGCTGTTTCCGGAACAGACATTGATGCAAGATTTGAAGCACTTCAGAAAGAATTGCTTGCATTGATTGGTTAATTATAAATGATTTAGTTTCAATGAGGGAGGGGAATGTTGTCCCTTCCCGTTTTTATTGGAGGTATTAAATTGAAAGAAAGTATTAACAATAAGAAAAAAAGTAAATTGGGGATGAGACGTACAGGATTTATTATTGCCTTTTTAGCACCAACAATTCTGGCATTCTGTGTGTTCTACCTTTATCCAATCATTACGGTATTTGTGACATCTTTCTGTAAGTGGGATTACAGTAATATTACATCTCCGGAATTTTTTGGATTTCAGGATTTATGGAACAACTATGAGTACATATTTAAAAAATATCCATTCTTTTGGGAAGCACTTAAAAACTCTGCAACCTGGGCACTCCTTGGTGCAATAGTTCAGATTCCGATTGCTACCTTGATAGCACTTGCATTATCAAGAAAGGTAAAGGGAATTAAGTTTGTACGAAATGTTTACATTATTCCGAATATGATTTCCACAGCGGCGATGGGAGTGATTTTTTTACAGTTATATAATCCATCCTATGGAATTATCAATCCTATCATTAGAATTTTCAACAAGGACTTTACAGATAGTGTTCTGTTGTTAAAAGGACCGGCATTTATTGCTATGACATGTGCCTATATTTTCTTTACAGGAACAACAACATTAATGATACTTGGTAATATCATGGCAGTTCCGGAAGAAGTGAGAGAAGCGGCAATGTTAGATGGAGCCAGCGGATTAAAGCAGGATTGGTTCATTACAATTCCAATGATTAAAGGAACGCTGAAAACAGTATCTGTGCTTGCAGCAACCTCAGGATTCCTTCTTTACAACGAAGTTTATTTCCTGACAAAAGGAGCAGCGGGAACGTACAGTATCAGTTATGTGATTCGAGAGTTAGCAATCACAAGTCCGAGGACTCAGTTTGGACGAGCAAATGCGGTGGCTATGATACAGATTTTAGCAGGTATGGTCATTATTCTTGTAATTAATTTCGCATACAGTGTTTCATTCAAAAAAGAGAAACATTAGGGAGGAGCGTGATAAATAATGAAAAAATCTTTACATGGAAAAACAGTAAAAAATATGCCGACAGGGACTAAAATCGTTACATATATTTGTTTAGCATGGGCACTGATTATATCACTCGTACCATTAGTATGGTTGGGATTATCAAGTTTGAAAAAAGATCCTATGGCAAGACCAGGATTTCAACTTCCGGAGTCGATTTGCATTGATGGATATATTTCTACATTTAAAGACCTTCATGTACTTCGTTATTTCGGAAACAGTTTGTTTGTTGCAGGCGTATCTGTATTGATCAGTGTGGTTATGATCTCTATGTCAGCTTATGTAGTGGCAAGAATGGAATTTCGTGGTAAAGCACTGGTAAATATTCTTTTATATTCCACTATGTTTATTCCCGCAACAGCTTTAACATATCCGGTATATAACCTTATTAATAATCTGCATTTATATGATACACGTGCGGCATTAATTTTAATTTACTCTTGTAGTGGTATCGCAGTCAGCTTCTTTGTTATAAAAAATTATTATGACAATATTCCAAAAGAGTTGGAGGAAGCTGCAAGAATTGATGGTTGTACTTATTTCCAAACATGGGTAAAAGTTATTTTCCCAATTGCACGACCGGGAATTATGACAGCTGCAGTTTTAGCCTTTCTGAGTAACTGGAATGAATATTACTGGGCATCACTTGTATTGATCACAAGAGAAAAATTAACAGTTCCGGCATTGCTGTCAACATTTACAACATCATTTAATACGAACTATAACGGACTGTTTTCAGCAATGGTTGTTATCATTCTTCCACCGGTAATCTTATATTGCGTATTTAGTAAATTCTTTATTGAAGCATTATCCGGCGGTGCTGTGAAAGGTTAATTGTAGATAATTGAAAGACGAGGAGAAAATAAATGAATCAGGAAATTAGAGAACGAACAAAGTGGTTTATGGATGCACGATTTGGAATGTTTATACATTGGGGATTATATTCAATTCCGGCTTGTGGTGAATGGGTTATGTCGGAAAAAGAGATGACTGTAGAAGAATACAGAACGTATTTTGAACAATTTGATCCAGTAGATTATGATCCAAAAAAATGGGTTCGATTAGCCAAAGAAGCAGGAATGAAATATGTAGTATTAACTGCAAAACACCATGATGGTTTTTGTTTGTTTGATTCCAAACTTACAGATTATAAATCAACAAATACAAAAGCCGGACGTGATCTGGTAAGAGAATTTGTAGATGCATGTAGAGAAGAGGATTTAAAGGTAGGACTTTATTTTTCCATTATTGACTGGAAACATCCGGATTTCCCGAAATATGGAGATCGTCAGCACCCGATGAGAAATAATGAAGCATACAAGGATGAAAAAATTGATTTTGACAGATATTTGGATTACATGCATGGACAGGTAAAAGAACTTGTTACAAATTATGGGAAATTAGATTTATTATGGTTTGATTTTTCTTATGACGATATGACAGGTGAAAAATGGAAAGCAACAGAATTGATCAAAATGGTACGTCACTATCAGCCGGATGTAATCATTGATAATCGTTTAGAAGGTGCTGGAGATAACCATGGAAGTATTGCAACAGATAATCCGTTAATTTACAGTGGTGATTTTGCAAGTCCGGAACAGATCATTCCGCCAAAAGGAGTATGTGATATCAATGGAGAGCCAATTCCATGGGAACTTTGCGCAACAATGAATAATCACTGGGGATATTGCAACTTCGACCATCAGTATAAAACACCAGAAATGTTAGTGAGAAAACTTGTAGAGTGTGTTAGTAAGGGTGGAAATATGATTTTGAATGTAGGACCTGATGCAAAAGGAAACATTCCAAAGGAAAGTGTTGAAATACTCAAAGAAGTCGGAAACTGGATGGATAAGAATAAAGAAAGTATTTATGGATGTGGAATATCAGATCTTGAGAAACCTGATTGGGGAAGATATACAGAGAAAGACGGAGTGATTTATGCACATGTTTATGAGACACCTTTAGGAGCACTTCCGCTCTATGGAATCAGTCCTGAAAAACTGGATAGAATTACATATTTAGCTGATGGAAGTGAAGTGAAAAGAGGAGAAGCATGGAATACAGCTCTTTATACAGATGTTGCATTCGTATCATTTGGAGATGATCCGGTATTTACTTATCCATTGCCTGATGAAAAAGACACGGTATTAAAAATACAACTTAAGAATTGAGAATGAGGAAGGAAGAAAAACGATGAAGCAGGTAACCAGTATTTTGATTGGGGCAGGATTGAGGGGTGGCTATGTATATTCTCAGTATGCATTGGATCACCCAGATGAATTTAAAGTGGTAGCTGTGGCAGAACCAGACCAAGAACGTAGAGAACTTTTTGCGGCAAAACATAATATTCCAAAAGAGCTACAGTATGAATCATATGAAGAATTATTACAACAAGACAAAATTGCAGATTGTGCTATGATTTGTACACAGGATAAAATGCACTATGAACCGGTTACTATGGCATTGCAAAAAGGATATCATGTTTTATGTGAAAAACCGATGTCTCCAAATAAAGACGAAATTGTAAAAATGGGAGCAATGGCAAAGAAATATAATCGAATATTATCGGTATGCCATGTTTTGCGCTACTCACCTTTTTTCTCAAAAATAAAAGAAATTTTAGACGAGGAAAGAATTGGAAGAATGATGTCAATTCAGCATATTGAGGAAGTAGGATATTGGCATCATGCACATAGCTTTGTGAGAGGAAATTGGAGAAATAAAGAAGAATCAAGTCCAATGATATTGCAGAAATGCTGTCATGATATGGATATTATGTTATGGTTAGCTGATAGTAAGTGTAAAAAAATCAGTTCTTTTGGAGAACTTACATATTTTACAGAAGAAAATGCACCTGTAAATGCACCGAGATATTGCATGGACGGATGTGAACATAGAGATAAATGTCCGTTTTATGCACCACGTTTTTACTTAGAACATCCGAAAGCTGTGGAAGACGGACTTGTATATGCAGTAACTGATCAGGCAGATTCAGAACATGTCCTAAAGGAGTTAAAGAAAGGACCTTATGGAAGATGCGTGTTCCATTCTGATAATACAGTTGTGGATCATCAGACAGTAGATATCGAATTTGAAAACCAAGTTACAGCTTCATTTTTGATGACAGCGTTTACAAACCAGTGCGCAAGAAGAATTCGAATTATGGGAACTAAAGGCGAATTAAAAGGTGATATGGAGGCAGGAACAATAGAAATCATAGATTTTGTAAGTGGAACAAATGATTTGATTCAACTTCATACACCTTCAAAGGGACATAGCGGAAGTGATATGAGTATGATGCGCGAGTTTGTTCGTATGGTTGGAGAAGGAAAAACAGGAAAAACAGATGCGTCAGTTTCTGTGGCAAGTCATTTGATGGCTCTTGCAGCTGAAGAAGCCAGAATTAGAAAAACTGTGATTGATTTTGAAGAATACAGCGCCTACGAGACAAAATAGAAATTGAAAACCATAAAATGATGAAGGGATTTATCCTCAGCATTTATGGGAAGGGAGTAAGTGATGAATAGAGTATCAGAAGAACAGTTGAAAGAAGCAATTAATGGATTTCAGTTTGAAGGTAATCTTATTAGTATCAAGCCCTATGGAAGTGGACATATCAATGACACTTATTTGTTGACGTATGAGATTGGAAAAATGGGATCAATAAGAGTGATTTTGCAAAGAGTGAATCAGGAGATTTTTACTAACCCAGTTGAATTAATGCAGAATATTGAAGGCGTCACAACATACTTAAAGAAAATAATAAAGAAAAATGGAGGAGATCCAGAGCGAGAAACATTAAATTTGATTCCGGCAAAAGATGAAAAATATTATTTTGTGGATTCCAAAGGAGAGTACTGGAGATCTTATAAGTATATCACAGATGCAACAAGCTATGATCTTGTAGAAAATCCGAAAGATTTTTATGAAAGCGCAGTAGCATTTGGACATTTTCAAAAATTATTGTCAAATTATCCAGCAGAAACACTGAATGAAACAATTAAGGGATTTCATGATACAGAATCTAGATTGATTGCATTTAAGGAGGCTGTTGAAAAAGATAGCTTTGGCCGTGCAGCAAAAGTACAAAAGGAGATTCGGTTTGTCCTTGAGCGTGAAGAAATATCAAGTGTTTTTGGAAAACTATTGGCAAAAGGTGAGATCCCATTACGAGTAACACATAATGATACAAAGTTAAATAATATTATGATAGATTACGCTACAGGAAAAGGACTCTGTGTAATAGATTTAGATACGATTATGCCAGGACTGGCGATGAATGATTTTGGCGATTCTATTCGCTTTGGTGCGAGTACAGCAGCAGAGGATGAAAAAGATTTAGAGAAGGTTACTTGTAGTATGGAGTTATTTGAACTTTATACGAAAGGTTTTCTTGAAGAATGTAGAGAACAATTGACAACAAAAGAAATAGAACTTTTGCCAATGGGAGCTAAGGTGATGACTTTTGAATGCGGAATACGATTCCTGACGGATTATCTGGAAGGAGATCATTATTTTAAGATTCATAGAGAAGACCATAATCTTGATAGATGTCGAACACAATTTAAGCTTGTTGCAGACATGGAAAAGAAATGGGATTTAATGCAGAAGATTGTTGCAAAATACCAATAACAAGGGAAAATATATATGAGAAATATTGTATTTCATAAAGAGACAAAGACATTTCATTTATATAATGATCAGATAAGCTATATTATGTGCGTATTAGAAAACGGACATATGGGACAAATTTATTACGGAAAGAAAATCCATGATAAGAAGAATTTTTCTTATCTGGTGGAGAAAATAGAACGTCCGATGACCTCCTATGTATATGAAGGGGACAAAAGTTTTTCATTGGAGCATATTCGACAGGAATATCCGGTATATGGGACAACGGACTATCGTCATTCTGCAATTGAAATATTACAGAAAAATGGAAGCAGAATCTCAGAATTTGAATATGACGGATATCAGATTTTACCAGGAAAGCCAAAACTTCAGGGGCTTCCGGCTACCTATGCAGAGTCTGAAGAAGAAGCGATGACGCTTAAGATCTTTTTGAAAGATTCTCTTACGGGAGTTGTAGTGGAATTGCTGTATACGATCTTTTCTGAATACAGTGCGATCGCCAGGAGTGTCTGCATAAAAAACACAGGGAAAATGCCGGTACATTTGCTTACAGCAATGAGTTTGAATCTGGATCTTCCGGATAAAGATTATGTTTGGATGCAACTGTCTGGTGCATGGGCAAGAGAGCGTCATGTGAAGATGAGGACTTTGGAACAGGGCATTACGGCAATTGATAGTATGCGTGGGAATTCCTCGCATGAACAGAATCCGTTCATGGTTCTTAAAAGAAAAAATACAGATGAATCTATGGGAGAAGCAATCGGATTTAGTTTCATCTATAGCGGCAATTTTAGAATTCAGGCAGAAGTAGATACACATGATGTGACACGAGTTACAGTAGGAATTAATCCAAATGGATTTGACTGGAAATTGGAATCAGGAGAAAGTTTTCAGACGCCAGAAGCAGTCATGCTTTATTCTGATAATGGACTTAATGAGATGAGTCAGAATTTTCATAAATTATACGCAAAACGCCTTGCACGAGGATATTGGCGTGATCGTGTCAGACCAATATTGAATAATAACTGGGAAGCAACGTATTTTGATTTTACAGAAGAACGTTTGGTGAAAATTGCAGAGAAAGCAAAGGAATGCGGCATTGAATTATTTGTTCTTGATGATGGATGGTTTGGTAAACGTAGAAATGATCGTGCTGGATTGGGAGATTGGATAGTCAATAAAGAATTGCTTCCGAATGGGATTGAAGGTCTGGCAGATCGCATAGAAAACCTTGGTATGCAATTTGGTTTATGGATTGAGCCAGAGATGGTAAATAAGGATTCAGACCTATATCGTCAACATCCGGATTGGATCTTACAAACACCGGGAAGAACAAATTCACATGGACGTAATCAATATGTATTAGATTTTTCAAGAAAAGAGATTGTTGATTACATTTATACAATGATTTCAAAGATTCTTTCAAAAGCAAAAATCTCATACATAAAATGGGATATGAACAGAAGCATTACAGAGTGTTATAGCATTGCCTATCCAGCAGAACGACAGGGAGAAATATTCCATCGTTATATACTTGGAGTGTATGATTTGTATGAAAGATTGACATCTGAATTTCCAAAAATCTTATTTGAGTCTTGCGCAAGCGGAGGAGGACGCTTTGATCCGGGAATGCTTTATTATGCACCACAAGGATGGACAAGCGATGATTCTGATGCAATTGAAAGGTTGAAAATTCAGTATGGAACATCAATGTGTTATCCGATCAGCAGTATGGGAAGTCATGTGTCTGTAATACCAAATCATCAGGTTTTTCGAAATACACCGTTACATACAAGAGCAAATGTGGCCTATTTTGGAACGTTTGGTTACGAGTTGGACTTGAATAAATTATCCGATTCTGAAATTGAAGAGGTAAAGGCACAAAGCCTATTTATGAAAAAGTATCGTCAGTTGATACAGTTTGGAACATTTTACAGATTGAAAAGTCCATTTGAGGGAAATGAAACTATTTGGATGGTAGTTAATGAAGAGAAAACAACAGCACTTGTAGGATATTATCGTGTATTAAATGGTGTAAATATGCCATACAGCAGAATAAAGCTGCAGGGACTTGATCCAGATAAACTTTATAAGAATTTATCAGCAAATACAGAGAATTATGGAGATGAGTTGATGAATTGGGGACTGATCACGACAGATGTAACAGCAGGGCAAGTTCCGGGAAATGTAACGCCATGCACTGATTTTGAATCAAGAATTTATATATTACAAGAAAAAGTTGAATAGTTAGTTTTCTTTCATCCCTTCTTTTAGAAATTGCCTCTCGGTTGAAATAGCCGGGAGGCGTTTTTTTGAAATTATACTTTTAGCGTAGAATTAATTTCACGTAGGCAGATGCGTTCCATCTATATTTTCAAAATTCCCTAATTTTTGGAATAATCTATTTGGGTATATGTTAGATGGCGTAAACATCACTTATGTTTAACAGTTATATACAGATTCGAGGGAATGGGGAGCGAAATCCCCATCAAGATTGCCAGGTAGCCTGATTTCCAAAAGGAAATTAGAGTTACTCAAGGGCGCATCTTGCCCTAAAAGTTATCGTTGTATTTTCTAATCAAAGAATTATCATAGTATCACCGTCAGATTCTTATCACCTATTTTTTTGAAACTTCAGTATCGATGGTTGTATAAGCCCCTTGAAACGTTTCTATATATGAAGGCCTTAAAATCTTGCCTTTGAGAATCAGCCATCGGTAAAACTGACAGAAAAAAATTAAAAAGGGGTGATGCAAGCTTTGGGATATGACGAAATGGATGTGAAAGAGTTATTGTCTGAAGCAATCGGTAATGGTATTATAACATTAGATGATGTGCGGAAGAAAATGGCTATGATGAGAAGAAGAGATATTTTAAAAGCGCACAAATATAAAATATGGCAAGGAAAGGATGGAAAGTGGTATACACATTTTTATGATGAGACGAAAGCAGATCATAGGCGATTAGTCAAAAGAAGTACACAAAAGGAACTGGAAAATCTGATCGTAAATACTAACTGTGAAGAGAATGCAGAGGATGAGATTACACTTACGACAGTCTATCCGATGTGGTTACAATATTTTCAGCTTCATACTTTGAAGTCGGCATCGGTAAAACGTTATTCTACAGAATGGTCGAGATTTTACGAAGGAACTAAAATTGCAACAATACCCTTGAAGAAATTCAATAAGTTGATGTTGGATGAGTGGGCTCATGGAATGATAAAAACAAATCACATGACTAAAAAACAGTATTATACAATGTCATTTATCATGAGGCATTGCATGGAGTATGCGATTGACAGAGGTTTTATCAATTCCAATCCATTTGCACAGGTCAAGATTAATGCAAAGATGTTTCGTAAGGAAAAGAAGAAATCAGATGAGACGCAAGTTTATTTGGAAAACGAACAGCTGCTAATCATAGAAGAGGCATGGAAAGAGTATGAAGAAAATCCGGATAACACAACATCGTTAGCAGTGATCCTTCAGTTTTATCTAGGGGTTCGTCCGGGAGAACTGGTTGCACTGAAAGAGAGTGACGTGAGCCGGGATCATATTCATATCCAACATATGGAAACAAGCTGCTATACAGAGGGACCGGATGGGAAATTTAGAAAAACATCTAGAGAAGTTGTGGAACATACAAAGACAGATGCCGGTGACAGGGAAATTCCTTTGATTGAAAAAGCGAAGCTGGTCATTAAACTTGCAATGGCTGCGAATGAGAGAAATGGCTGCTCAGGTTCTTATTTATTTATGAATCAGGGAAAGAGAATTACGGAAAATGCAATCGCATGTCGTTTGAGAAAATACTGTAAGTATCTTGATATTCCATACAGAAGTCCTCATAAAGTGAGAAAGACGGTGATCTCATCGATGATTGACGAAGGAATCAATATTAATACAGTCAGAAAGATCATTGGACATGAGGATGAAAGAACAACTTATAACAATTATTGTTATGACAGAAAACGTCCTGAAGAGATTGTCAGTCAGCTGGATCGTGCATTGGATAAGAATTATAACCGTAAAAATGTGATTGATTTCCCGAATGGGAGAGAAAAAATAACAGAGGTAACCAAAGAGGTAACCAGAGGTAACCAAAAATGGGCAAATTTCAGATAACAAAAAAAGACGAGAAATCCTTATAAAATAAGGCTTTCTCGTACTTTTCAACCATGCGGAAGAGGAGACTTGAACTCCCACAGGATAAAACTCCCACTAGAACCTGAATCTAGCGCGTCTGCCATTCCGCCACTTCCGCTCGACACAAACTATCTTACCATAGAGCCTGCGTTTTGTAAAGTCTAAAAATTAAATTCTATATATTGTTTGAATAATTCAGATTTATCAGAAAATTTTAATAAAGTTTTTATTGACTCCGAGATGGATTTGTATTATAGTTTCTCGTTGATCTTTTGAAGAAAAAATAACAGTGGGAGGAAGAGATATATGACATTTTATCAGGAGTTACAGCTCAGTTCAGTTGCATCTAAGCAGCTGATCAAAGCGACAGAAGACAAGAAGGAAAGGTATCGCCACATTCTTATTTATAATTTTAAAGTCTATCTTGTAATGGCATTTTGTGTGGCGGTAGTTTCTTTATACAGTCATTTCACAGGGAATAACAACAGTGTAGTAGGCGTTACAGTGCTTCTTGCGGTGCTTGTTCTTCGACAGGCAGATTTTGGAATTCGTACAACGCACGGATTGGCCTCCATCGTCGGAATCTTTGGAATATTGATTGCAGGACCGAAGCTTTCGAATATGGTGTCACCGGTTCCGGCATTCTTTATTAATATAGTATGTATTTTGCTTCTTATGATTCTGGGATGTCACAATGTAATCATGTACAATCATTCTACATTTGTTCTTGGATATCTTCTTCTTCAAGGATATGATGTGACCGGACAGGAGTATTTGTATCGCGTGGCTGGCCTTTTGGTTGGAATGGTATTGTGTATGGCAATCTTCTATAAGAATCAGAAGAACAGACCGTATAGAAGATCATTTCTTGATTTGTTCCGCGAGTTCAATATCAGCTCTGCAAGAAACAGATGGTACATTCGTCTTTCATTAGTTGTTTCCAGTGCAATGTTATTCATGTCATTGCTTGGACTTCCGAGAGCAATGTGGGCAGGGATCGCAAGCATGTTCGTTTGTCTTCCATTCCCGGATGACTGCAAAGAGCGGGCAGGTAAGAGAGCTGCATTTAATATAGTAGGTTGTCTGTTATTCGTTGTCCTGTACCTGGTACTTCCGGAGTCAATGTATCCGTACATCGGAATGATCGGAGGAATTGGAGTTGGGTATTCTGCAGGGTATGCATGGCAGACAGCATTTAATACATTTGGTGCATTGTCGATTGCATCCGGCTTGTTTGGGATGCCGTATGCGGTAGCGCTTCGTATTGGGGCAAATGTATTTGGCGCGGCATATACGATGGCATGCAATAAGATTCTGCCGAGACTGGCAGCAGTGTTTGAGCAGAGAAGAGCGCAGGTTAGCGAATAATCTAAGTTGTTTGAAATAGTAATTTATTCGAATAAAAATGGAGTGAGAACTGAGGCAATATAATTCACCTCAGTATCTCACTCCATTTTTCATACAAACGATCCAGTGACCAGGCGGCATTGGCCGGGCTGGTGGAAGGGAGTACGAGGATGTCTCTTTCGGTCAGCGGCTGCTGATATTTCTTATAAAGAGCTCCGGCTTTATTTCCATTTGCATAGATTTGTCGAATCTGACAATGATCTAAGATTTGTTTCAGATCAGTTGGTATCACATTCTTGATACTGCTGTCACTGGAGCCTTTGATGTCACAGCTTTGAATAACATCCCAGATAGCGATATGGTGGCGGAGTAACATGGCCGTTTTCTCTTCAACTGTCTGCGGAGTTTCCTCCTCACAAAGTTTCGCCAACAATTTCCAGAATCGATTTTGTTTATGTCCGTAGTAGAAATTATTTTCCCGTGATTTTACAGAAGGAAGAGTTCCAAGAATCAGAATCTCGGAGTCTTCATTATATATTGGTTCAAAGGAGTGGGTAATGTGTTCATATTCCATGGTTGTGTTCACTTTCTGATGGTTTGGAGTAAGTTTTATAACAAGTATAGTGTCTTGAGGAGATTGTGTCAATGATACTGTTTGCGTTGCTGGTCGCACACCGTGTGAACAGTAACTGCTACAAAGCGCAACGCCGCGTTTACACAAAGGTTGCTTTTACCTGCGTAATGGATTATACTAGTCTGACAGGGAATTTTGAAACGGAGGATTTTACAATGAAAATTGCAGTAACTTATGACAACGGAAATATTTTCCAGCATTTTGGAAAGACAGAGACTTTCAAAGTGTACGAAGTGGAAGATGATAAGGTGGTTTCCAGTGAAGTAATCGGTTCTAATGGGGAAGGACACGGAGCACTGGCAGGACTGCTTGCAGGACAGAACGTAGATGTTCTGATCTGTGGTGGAATCGGTGTCGGAGCTCAGACAGCACTTGCAGAGGCTGGTGTTGAATTGTGTTCAGGTGCTCAGGGAGATGCAGATCAGGCAGTAGAGGCATACCTGAAAGGTGAGCTTGTATCCAGAGGAGCTACATGTGATCATCATCATCATGAGGAAGGACATTCCTGTGGAGATCATGAAGAGGGACATTCTTGTGGAAGTAGCTGCGGTGGCGGATGCGGATCACACACTACAATGGAAGGGAAGAATGTTGGAAAGAAATGCCGTACACATTACAAAGGAACATTCAATGACGGAACTCAGTTTGATTCTTCTTATGACCGTGGAGAGCCGCTTGAGTTTGTATGCGGTGCAGGACAGATGATCAAAGGATTTGATGCAGCAGTAGCTGATATGGAAGTTGGTCAGGTAGTGGACATCCATCTGATGCCGGAAGAAGCTTATGGAATGCCGAATCCGGAAGCTATCTTCACAGTAGAAATCGCAGAGCTTCCGGGATCTGAAGACCTTGAAGTGGGACAGCAGGTTTACCTGTCCAATCAGTATGGACAGCCATTTCCGGTAAAGGTAACAGCTAAGGAAGAGACAACAATCACTTTCGATGCAAACCATGAGATGGCAGGAAAAGAACTGAACTTCAAGATTGAGCTTGTATCAGTAGAATAAAAAGTGAATAGAAGTAATTAGAAATTCTACTAAGAAATATCTAATAAGAAACATAAAGAGAGGGCAGTGCTTCAACGATTGAGAAATCGTAAAGTACTGCCCTTTCTCTTTAAGTGCGGGTAACCATTTAAATTGTTACTGATTTACACTATCACTCACAATCTTTCCATCCATAATGCGGACAACGCGGTCTACCTGATTGGCAATTTCATCATCATGTGTAATGATAATAACTGTTCTTCCAGACTTATGAAGGTCTTTCAGAATATTCATGATCTCGATAGTCGACTTACTGTCCAGGTTACCGGTCGGCTCATCGGCAAGGATGATCGGCGGCTGTGCGGCAATTGCTCTGGCTACAGCGACACGCTGCTGCTGTCCACCGGAAAGCTGGTTCGGTCTGTGATCCATACGATTTTCCAGTCCAACTTTCGACAGTGCTTCCCCGGCAATCTCTTTTCTCTGCTGCTTTCCAAGTCCGCGGTAAATCAGTGGAAGTTCTACATTTCCAAGTGCATCCAGGTTTGGGATCAGATTAAATCCCTGAAAGATGAAGCCGATCTTGTGATTGCGGATATCAGACAGTTCATTGTCTGAGAGATTGGCAACATCTTTTCCGTCCAGAAAATATTCCCCGGAATCAGGTGTGTCAAGACAGCCGAGCATATTCATAAATGTAGATTTACCAGAACCGGAATGTCCGACAATGGCAATAAATTCCCCCTGGTTGATCTCAAGAGAAACATCATCCAGAGCGCGGACTTCATTTTCTCCAGGGTTGTAAATCTTGTACATGTTTTTAACACGAATGAGTGGCTCCATAAAACTCCTCCTTAAAAAATAAAATAAATATCACAATAAGAATTCTAATTTCCAAAATAAGCATTGACTCCGGCAGTTAGACCATCAGCCAGACTATTTAGTGTGGAATCACTGTGGTCAGAGCTTGCATTTCCAAGTTCCATATCAACAGACGGAATCGTACTATAAGAAGTCTGCGTCAGGTCGATATTCATAGAACCATTTTGATAAATGGTCATTCCCTCCGTACGAAGTCCTTCTACAAGAGATGCTCCAAGTGCATCATGTTCCTGCCAGTGGGAAGCGACAGGTTCCATACTTTTCAGGCCATCCGGTACAGAAATGTAGAAACAGCCTTTGTCATATCCCAATCCATCTCCATCCCAGTGGAGTGAGATGTGACAGTCAGCTACATTGTTACAGAGTACGGTGCGGGCAACATTATCAAGCTGGACATCGTCGCTATTTCTCACCATAAGGACATCATATCCTTGAGCAAGCAGCTTATCTTTCAGAATCTGAGCCATCTGAAGTGTAACAGTGCTTTCAGCAGTTCCATCGTTAAATGTCATTCCCCCGGAAACTGCAGTCGCATAAGTTGCACCCTGAGCAGTGCTTCCGCCGGTTGTCTTTGGAGAACCATCCGGGTGACACTGTGTCTTTACAGAAGCACCACCGGAAGTTCCATGTCCGGCATTCACGCCAACGACGATATCCTTGCGGTCAGAATCTGCAAGATAAATAGTAGCTGTTCCAGAATTGATTGCAGAAAAGTTTGCGTATTGCCAGGAAGGGTCAAAGCTGATCTCCTGTCCATTGCTGTAAAGAACTGCTGCGCCGGTCAGCAGTTCCTGCTGAGTTACGGATTCAGATTCAGAAGCAGATGGGGTGGCGGCATCAGCAGAAGAAGTTTCATCTACAGTTTCATTTTCAGAATCTGATGAGATAGAAAAATCATCCGCTGTCTTGGGTGGTGCCTTAGTACCCTGCGCCTGCGCCGTGTCCGTACTGGATTTGTGCTGTATGCTACCGCATCCGGTCAGGCAACAACACAGGAGAACGGCATAAGATAATCGAAAAAAAGGGTTTTTCAATTTCAATCTCCTTTATGATAAATATTACTGTTCTCATTGTATCATAATCATTTTCCAAATAGGGAAAATTCAGATAAAATTAAGGTTTCAAAAAGGAAAATATAATGTAAAAAATTCAAGGCGATTGCATAATCATTTTGATTGCGATAGACTACAAGAGAAAGAATATCATAGTTAGGGAATTTTGCCTGTCAATAGCATATAGTGTGGCGGGAGTTCTAGTGCTACGCAATTCGCATAATCATAATATACGAGGACAATATATGGAAGAACAACAAGAAAAAACGCAAGGGAAAAAACAAGATAAAAAATTGTGGAAGATTTTCTGGTCAACCTTTTACTTAAGCGCGTTCACATTTGGTGGAGGTTATGTGATCGTCAGCCTGATGAAGAAAAAGTTCGTAGATGAATATCATTGGATCGAAGAAGAGGAGATGCTGGATCTTGTGGCGATCGCGCAGTCGGCACCGGGAGCAATCGCAGTGAACGGAGCAATCGTGATCGGATATAAACTGGCTGGAATTGCGGGGATTCTGACAGCAATTGCCGGGACAGTAATCCCACCATTTCTTATTATATCGATACTTTCTGCCGGTTATCAGGCATTTCGAAGTAACCAGATCATCAGCTTAATGCTCGAAGGAATGCAGGCCGGAGTGGGTGCCGTGATCGCATCTGTGACATATGACATGGGTGCCGGAATCGTGAAGAAGAAAGATGCTTTGTCATACGTACTTATGGTTGGGGCATTTATAGCTTCCTGCATATTTGAGGTAAATGTAGTCTATGTGATTCTGATCTGTGGAATTGTCGGAGTACTCCGCGCATTAATTGAGAAAAAGATCACGAAGAAAGGAAGTGAAGAGAAATGATTTATTTGAAATTGTTTTTAAGCTTTCTTCAGATTGGAATGTTCAGCTTTGGCGGCGGTTATGCGGCGATGCCTCTGATTCAAGAACAGGTAGTGTCGCAGCACGACTGGCTTACGATGACAGAATTCACAGATTTGATCACGATTTCCCAGATGACACCTGGGCCGATTGCGATCAATGCGGCAACATTTGTCGGCAGCAAGATTGCGGGAATTCCGGGATCTGTTGCGGCGACTTGTGGGTGCATTCTGCCGTCTTGTATTATCGTAACTTTGATCGCATGGTTTTATTTAAGATATAAGAAAATGAAAATGTTCCAGAGCGTGCTGGAATCCCTAAGACCGGCAGTTGTTGCACTGATCGCATCCGCAGGTATCGCAATTCTGCACACTGCATTTTGGACAGATGGAATTGTGCAGTTTGCGGCGACAAAATGGTCTATGGTGGTGATCTTCGGAATCTGTCTGTTACTGCTTCGTAAGACAAAACTGAATCCGGTGGTTGTGATGATGCTTGCGGGAGTGATGAACGTGGCAGTAAGATATGCAGCTGGATAAAATAGCGAATCCATGCAGGTTCCGGTAAAGAAATGTGAATAGGTGAAAAATATGAAGACTTATGTGGAAAACATTTCAAAGTTCATGGTATATTGTGAATAACTTTCATGGTATACTGTACATACGTTGTAAAAATAAGAACAGGAGAGCGAAATGAGCGAACAGAACAGTCAGAACATACAAGAATCACAGACACCGCACAAGCGTCGTGTGAGATACAAAGGAAAATACCCGAAGAAATTCGAGGAAAAATATAAAGAGTTACAGCCGGAGAAATACAAGGATACAATCGCGCATGTAATCCAGAAGGGAAATACTCCTGCCGGAATGCACATTTCTATCATGGTAAATGAGATCCTGGATTTCCTGAAAATCCAGCCGGGTGAGACTGGATTCGATGCGACACTCGGATACGGTGGACATACGAAAGCAATGCTGGAATGTTTGAAAGGTGAGGGGCACATCTATGCAACAGATGTTGACCCGGAAGAGTCTGCGAAGACAAGAAAACGTCTGGCAGATCAGGGATTCGGAGAAGACATTTTAAGTATCCGTCTGCAGAACTTCTGTACAATTGATGAGATTGCAAAAGAAGTGGGAGGATTTGATTTTAT
The DNA here is from genome assembly GCF_055383675.1 of Mediterraneibacter faecis. Lineage (NCBI taxonomy): Bacteria > Bacillati > Bacillota > Clostridia > Lachnospirales > Lachnospiraceae > Mediterraneibacter > Mediterraneibacter faecis. The sequence continues at coordinate 265,962 of NZ_AP043803.1, forward strand.
CCTTGCGGATCTTGGAGTTTCCTCCATGCAGATTGATAATCCGAAGAGAGGATTTTCCTTTAAAGTTGACGGACCGCTGGATCTGCGACTGAACCAGGAGAAAGGCATCAGCGCAGCAGAGCGCCTTGATAACATTTCCGAGGAAGAGCTCGCAGGAATGCTTTACGAAAATTCAGATGAGCCATACTGCGAAGAACTGGCGAAAGCAATTACAAATGAGATTCGCAGAGGCAATCGCATTGATACAACAACGAAGCTTAGAAATGTGATCGAGAAGACTTTGGATTTTCTTCCAAATAATAAAGAAAAGAAGGATATTATCAAGAAGACTTGCCAGAGAACATTCCAGGCACTTCGTATTGATGTCAATAATGAGTTCGAAGTGCTGTATGAATTCATGGAGAAGCTTCCGGGAGCATTGAAACCGGGCGGAAGAGTAGCAATTCTTACCTTCCATTCCGGAGAGGACAAGCTTGTAAAGAAAGCGCTCAAGGCAGGATATAAAGAAGGAATCTATTCCGAATATGCGAGAGATGTTGTGCGTCCGTCAGCGCAGGAATGTGCACAGAACGGAAGAGCAAGATCTACGAAGATGCGCTGGGCTGTGAAGGCGGAATAGTTGACTTCAATATAATGAAATGTTATAGTTAGTCAGAAATAATAGCGTTCGGTGCTGTTTGATCAGGGAATGTTTATCCACATCCCTGATCGAAACAGGTAAAAGGGAAACAGGTGCAAGACCTGTACGAACTCGTCACTGTGAGCAGAGATGCGGTCTTCTTAGAAATTAGATTTCAGAAGACCGCTCCTATACAGACAAGTGTGGAGAGTCCACACATCCACTGGGAGACCGGGAAGGTGTTCTGTATAGAAGATCTGTAAGTCAGGAAACCTGCCGGTCGCTGGTGCGGGGAATATACGAATTCCAGATCACGAGTAATTGATTGTACCGAAAAAATCATTCATTCGATTCAGGATAATTCTATCCATTTTCCGTGTTTTATAATTCACAATTTAAGAGGAGACAAAAAAGAAATGAAAAATAAGAGCAGATGGCTTGCGCTTATGCTGACCGGTTCTATGATGATTTCACCATTGTCTTATACAAGAACATATGCGGCAGAAAATGAGCAGCAGTGTGAGACAAATTTACAGGAAACTGTTGAGGTGGAAGAAGCTGATCCAGATAAGAAACAAGATGAGAGTCAGACAGAAGACGCAGGAAATGACGATTTAACAAAAGAAGATCAGACAGAGGAATCTGATAAAGTTGATAATTCTTCGGATAAATCAGATAATCAGAATTCAATCGAAGCAGAAACAAAACCAAATTTAGAGAATAACTCAGAAAATAATTCAGAAGAGAAAGATACAGAAACCACCGGGAAAAATCCAGGCACAACTGTCTCAGATCAGGTTGCGGACGAAAAAACTGATAACAAGGATACACAGATAAAAGATGAAACAGGCAAGTCAGAACCTTTTACAGATTCTAATGATTCTACGAATACTCCGGAACCGGAACTTCCGCCACTGCAGGAAGCTCCTTCTGTAACAGGAGAATCTGTGAAGGTAGTAAAAGAAAACGCCGAAGAGTTCGCAATGTTCAAGGTCAGTGAATCAACAGTTGTTGAAAAGGATGGCGAACTTGATATTACGATCAAGACAAACAACACAGGATTTGATGCGCTATATCTTGGTTCAAAAGATGACTTGTTGAAAGCATCTGTTATAGAAGGAACAAAGGATGAAGAAGGTGCATGGACATTTCATTTCAATGTGCCGAAAGAAAAAGCAGGTCAGACAATTCCGGTATCTTTGAGAAAGTCAAAAGATCAGACCTGGTATGACAAACAGTACTTATGGATGTACATTCCGAATCCGGGAGAAACCTCAACACCAGATCCGGCGCCAACTCCAACTCCGACACCGGAAGCAACAGTAGCCAACGGAATCTACAGCATGGACGTAGTTTCCAGTTCTTCTATGTTTAAAGTAGTGGATTGTATCTTGACAGCGAAAGACGGAAAAATGAGTGCCGTGCTTACATTAAGCGGAACCGGTTACGGCTATCTGTATATGGGAACAAAGGAAGAGGCTGCAAGCGCAGATCAGTCATCCTGGATTCCCTATCAGGTAAATGAAGAAGGAAAATATACTTATACTGTTCCGGTAGAAGCATTGGATAAGGAAATTGCAGTAGCAGCCTATTCCATTAAAAAAGGAATCTGGTATGACAGAACGCTAACTTTCCAGTCAGAGACAATGAAGAAGATTGCCGATCTTAATTCCACAGATTCTAATAATAAAGGCGATTCCGGAAATACAGGAAACAACGGAAACATAGGAAATTCCGGAACTACTGGTGGTTCTAACAATACAGGTAATACAGGAACAAACAATTCTGCTTTTCCAGGCGGTTCTGTACCTGGAACTAATTCAGGAAAAACAGATGGAAACGACGGAAAAGCGGATAATGTATCAAAATACGAATCCGATACAAGTGGCTCTACTTCTCATGTAGATAGTGGAACAACACTGAAAGACGGTGTATATACTCCGGACCGTTTTACCTGGTCCGGTGGAACAGGTAAGGTTCAGATTACTTGTAATAAAGTGACAATCCAGAATGGACAGGCTTATGCAACGCTTGTGTTCAGCAGTGATCATTATCAGTATGTGAAAGCGAACGGAAATAAGTATTACACAACAAAAGGCGGCGGATCAGCGACAGCTGTTATCCCGGTTGCGTTGAATCAGAACAATAAGATTATTGGAATGACGGACAAAATGTCTGTCGCACATGAGATAGAATATACGATTTTCATTTATCTTGCAGCGGCTAACGGAGGAACATCTGCAAACGGAACAGTTGCTTCAACAAATAGTAACCAGAAGTTGGACGAAAAAGCACCTGAAATCATAGGCTTGGAATATCAGTCAGAGACAAAGCTTGACTATGCAGAATATTTCAAGATTTATCATTATGATCAGGGGATTGTACTTCTTGAAATCGATATGACGAAGGACACAGCAAGAGACCCGGAAAAAGCAGAGGATAAGAAACCAGAAGCGGATGATTCGGACTCAGAAAAATCTTCTAAGAAAAAAGTGGCATCCGTCACAATTAACAGATCTGAGGATGCAAAGTCAGCAGACACAAAGAAATCTGATACCGACAGCAAGTTAGATTCTTCTGCAGAAGAATCCGCAACTCAGGATAATAACGGCACAAGCGAACAGGATCTGGCAGCAGAGCTTTACAAAGGAAATGTTGTGAAATATCTGATCGTTCCGGAGGATGTGGAAGTTCCGGTTGGCCTTGAGCAGGATATGATCATTGTGAAAAAACCGACAGATCATACTTATGCAGAGTCTGATGAGATTCTGAATATGATGAAAGATCTCGATCTTCTTGACAATGTTGCGGCAGTTGGAATGAAGAGCAAAGACTGTACAGTATCCGAGATTGCTGATAAGATGAAAGCAAAAGACGGAGAGAAGAATGCTGAAGTTGCATATGCAGGAACAGCGGACAAACTGAAGTTGAAGAACCTTGTGAAGAGTGAAGTGAATCTTGCATTGTTTACAGGAGATATCCTTCCAAGAGAAGATTCAGAAGAAAATGCAAATGCAGCGAAAGATACTGACAAGAAAGAAGATAAAGACAGCAAAGATGCGAAAGAGACTCTGACAGTAGAAGAACAGGCTGAGCAGTTTGAGAAGCTGACAGAGAAACTTGCGACACTTGGTATTCCGGTACTCGTTGATCGTTCTTCCGAGGAAAAGACGGAGCTTGGAAAACAGGAGTGGATCAAGGTTTACGGTGTTCTCTACGGATGTGAAGAGCTGACGAACGAGAAGTTTGATGCGGCAGTAGCAGCGGCAGAGAAATAGGAGAGAAAAATAGAATGAAGATAAGAAGATGCAGAATCACAGCGTTAATGCTTTCAGCTGCACTTCTGCTCGGAGGCTGCGGTTCTACCGCAGCCTCCGGTGGAAACAGCGGTAATAATTCAGCAGGTACAGATGTAACAAAGGATAAGACCAAAGATGCAGCCGACAAGACAAAAAAAGCACCGGAGATCGAAGGGCTTACCTATGAATCTACAATGGATCTGACTTACGCGACAGAATTCGATGTATACTATTATAAGGATGGATATAAGTTGATCGATGTCCATGAAGATAAGCAATATCTGATCGTTCCGGAAGGTGAAGAAGAACCGGAAAATCTGGCGGATGATATTGTTGTGATCCGGCAGCCGACAGAGAATATTTATATGGCGGCGACAGCATCCATGTCTCTGTTTGATGCAATCGGCGGAATTGACAAGGTAAAATTCTCCGGACTTGAGGCCTTTGGCTGGTATGTAGAGAGTGCAAAGGAAGCAATGGAATCCGGAGCGATGACATTTGCGGGAAAATACAGCGAACCGGATTATGAGACTCTCGTTGACGGAGACTGTGATCTGGCAATCGAATCAACGATGATCCTTCATACACCGAAGGTACAGGAAATGATCGAAGATCTTGGTATTCCGGTATTTGTAGACTACTCAAGTTATGAGTCACATCCGCTTGGAAGAACCGAGTGGATCAAGCTTTATGGGGCGCTTCTGAATAAAGAGGAAGAAGCGGATACATTTTTTGACCAGCAGGCTCATGTGATCGAGGAACTGAAAGGCTTCGAGAACACGGAAAAGACGGTTGCTTATTTCTATGTGAGTACAGATGGTTCAATCGTTGTGAGAAAATCTGACGATTATATTCCGTCAATGATTGAAATCGCAGGTGGAAGATATGCGTTCAAAGATCTGAAGAATCCGGACAGCAACGCACCATCTGTTAAACTGACGATGGAAGAATTCTATGCGACTGCTGTAGATGCAGATTATCTGATCTACAACGGGACGATCGACGGACAGATAAATAGTATCAGTGAGTTGGAAGCAAAGAATGAATTGTTCTCTGAATTCAAGGCGGTGAAAGACGGAAATGTCTGGTATACCGGAAAGAACTTATATCAGGCAACAGATACGGTCGGAGAGCTGATCAAAGATATGCATCTGATGCTGACAGACGGTGATGCATCTCAGATGACATTTCTTGAAAAAATGGAGTAGAAGAATGGAGCAGACAAGTTTTCATCAGGAAAATTTCAGACGGCGCACAAGATACACAGCGGTATTTCTGATTCTTGCAGCAGTATTTTGTGTTGTGACAGTGCTAAATATCAATACTGGAAATGTTTATATTCCGGTGCCGAAGATTCTGCGTATTCTCTTTCTGAAAGAAGGAGCAGCGACAGAGTACAATATTATATGGAAGATCCGTCTTCCGAGAATTCTGATGGCGGCACTGCTTGGTGGTGCATTGTCTCTTTCAGGCTTTTTGCTGCAGACATTTTTTTCTAATCCTATTGCTGGACCTTTCGTTCTCGGAATTTCTTCCGGAGCGAAAATGGTCGTGGCACTTACAATGATCGTGTATTTGAAATATATCGGAAGATTTTCTTCGTATACACTGATTCTTGCAGCATTTATCGGGTCGCTGATCTCGACGGGATTTATCCTTCTGATGTCGAAAAAAGTGCAGCATATGGCGTCTCTTCTTGTCGGGGGGATCATGATCGGATATATCTGTTCGGCTATCACGGATTTTGTTGTGACATTTGCGGATGATTCTGATATTGTGAATCTGCATGGATGGTCACAGGGAAGTTTTTCCGGAATGAGCTGGAGCAATATTCGTGTGGCAGCAGTGGTTGTCGGACTTGCGGTGCTGTTTACATTTTTCCTGTCCAAACCAATCAGTGCATATCAATTGGGAGAAGCATATGCGCAGAGCATGGGAGTCAACATCAAGACATTTCGCGTGATTTTGATCTTGCTTTCCAGTATTCTGTCAGCGTGTGTGACTGCGTTTGCCGGACCGATTTCCTTCGTGGGAATCGCAGTTCCGTTTCTTGCAAGGAAAGCATTTGGAACATCAAAACCGATCGTGGTCATACCGGGAACGTTCTTTATGGGAGCTGTGTTCTGTATGATCTGTGACTTGATCGCACGAATGGCACTGGCACCGGTGGAATTGAATATCAGTACGGTAACTTCTATTCTGGGTGCACCGATTGTTATCTATATGATGATACCGAAGGGAGGAAGAAAATAAGATGGCAGATTATTATTTTCAAATGAAAGACCTGTCGGTAGGTTATAATGGAAACTCCCTGATCCGTGATATTAATATCGGGATCAACAAGGGGGAGATCGTGACTTTGATCGGGCCGAATGGTTCAGGAAAGTCAACGATTTTGAAAAGTATTACAAGACAGCTGAAAGTCGTTGGAGGAAATGTATTTTTTGACGATACTTCTCTTCTGAAACTGCCGTACAAAGAGCTTGCGTCTAAGATGGCGGTCGTGTTGACGGATCGGATCAAGACAGAGTTGATGACATGTCATGATATTGTGGCGACCGGACGTTATCCTTACACAGGACGGCTTGGGATTCTGACGCAGGAAGATGAATGTCTGGTGGAAGAGGCGATGCAGGCGGTGCATGCGCAGGAGCTTGGCAACCGTGATTTTAATGCGATCAGTGACGGTCAGAAGCAACGTGTTCTGTTGGCGAGAGCGATCTGTCAGGATCCGGATGTGATCGTTTTAGATGAGCCAACTTCATTTCTGGATGTGAAATATAAGCTTGAACTGTTGTCTATTCTTGAGAGGATGGCACGTCAGAAGAAGATTACGGTGATCATGTCTCTTCATGAAATCGATCTGGCACAGAAGATTTCGGACAAGATCATCTGTGTCAAAGGCGAGACGATTTCACATTACGGAAGTCCGGAGAAAGTGTTCACAGAAGAAATCATTCGGGAATTGTATGGAATCAATAATGGATATTTTGACCCACTTTTTGGAAGTATTGAACTTCCTGCGCCGGAGGGGGAGCCGGAAGTGTTCGTGATCTCTTCCGGTGGAACTGGAATCCCGGTTTATCGTCGGCTTCAGAAGGAACACATTCCGTTTGCAGCAGGTATTTTATATGAAAATGATATGGATTACCGGCTGGCCAGATTACTTGCGGCAGAAGTGATCACGGAAGAACCGTTTGAGGAGATTCGGGAAGAAACGCTTCAGAAAGCATTTGTGACAATGGGAAAATGTAAGCGCGTGATCAATGCCGGAGTAAAGATCGGTGCGTGGAACAAAGGGATTGAGAAGCTGCTTGAAAAAGCGGAAAAAGAAGGGAAATTATAAGAAAGAGTCACGTTAATGCTTAAAATTAATGTTTTAAAGCATTAACGTGACTCTTTTTGTTGCTATTCACTGTGTCGAATGGTAGAATAGAAACAATGACGACCTGTGAAAGGAAGTTATGTATAAAGAAAACAAGAGAAACTAACAGCGGAGGCTGTTAAATGAGTGGAGGAATTCTATGAGCAACAAAGGACAATCAGGAAAGCGAGCAAGCTTCTCGGGTAAGATCGGGTATGTGCTTGCAGTTGCGGGCTCAGCAGTCGGCCTGGGAAATATCTGGAGATTCCCGTATTTGGCTGCGAAGTACGGTGGAGGAATCTTTCTTCTCGTGTATTTGATTTTGACAGTAACTTTTGGATATGTTTTGATCATGTCAGAGACAGCACTTGGACGAATGACAAGAAAAAGTCCTGTCGGAGCATATCAGACTTTCGGTAAGACGAAATCATTCAAGATCGGTGGATGGCTCAACGCAGTGATCCCGATGTTGATCGTACCTTATTATAGTTCAATTGGTGGGTGGGTTATTAAGTATCTGGTAGAGTATCTGAGAGGAAATGTGCAGACCGTTGCACAGGATGGATATTTTACAGAATTTATTTCAGATTCTTTCCAGGTAGAAGCATGGTTTATCGTATTTGCCGTTCTTGTATTCTGCGTTATCCTTGCAGGAGTTGAGAATGGAGTAGAACGTGTTTCTAAGATCATGATGCCGATTCTGGTTATCCTTGCGATAATCGTTGCAATTTATTCTGTGACAAGACCGGGTGCGATCGAAGGTGTGAAATACTTCCTGATCCCAAATCCGAAGCATTTCTCTGCAATGACAGTTGTTGCAGCGATGGGACAGATGTTCTATTCTCTGTCAATCGCAATGGGAATTTTGTATACATATGGTTCTTACATCGGTAAAGATGTTGACCTTGAGAAGACTACAACACAGGTTGAGATTTTCGATACAGCGATCGCAATGCTTGCAGGACTTATGATCATTCCGGCTGTATTTGCATTCTCCGGTGGTAATCCGGATGACCTGCAGGCAGGACCGTCTCTGATGTTCATCACACTTCCGAAAGTATTTGCAAGTATGGGAGTTGGAAGAGTGGCAGGAATCCTGTTCTTCGTATTAGTACTTCTTGCAGCAGCAACAAGTGCAATCTCACTTCTGGAGACAAGCGTATCTACCTTCCAGGATGAGCTTCATTGGAGCAGACCGAGATGTTGTATCTTGATGGCTGTTGTTATGATCGTTATTGGAACATTATCATCCATGGGTTACGGATTACTGGATTTCATTCAGTTCTTTGGTATGGCAAGTCTGGACTTCTTCGACTTCCTGACAAACTCCGTGATGATGCCGCTTGCAGCACTTGCAACATGTTTCTTGATTATTCGTACAGTTGGATTTGACAAGATCGCAAGGGAGATCGAGCAGTCATCTGCATTTAAGAGAAAGAAATTATACATGTTCTTTTTGAAATATCTGGCACCAATCTTCCTGATTATTATATTATTAAGTTCTATTGCAAATGTATTGGGAATTATTTCTATGTAACAGGAAAAATGCTTGTTAAAATAGACGTGGAATGTTGCTGTAAATGTACCTGCATGGTATAATATGACTAGACTTGTAAAGTTTAGAAACAGTTCAGCCATACAACGAAGTGGTCATAAACTGACGGTCTTACGTTGTATGGCTGAATTGCAATAATTTTACATTTTAAGAAAATAATAGGAGTGATTAAGATGTATCAGGAAGAGTATAAGCGCTGGATGACAGCAGACCTGGAAGACGCAGATCTGGTGCCGGAATTAGCAAAAATCGAAGGAAATGATGACGAGATCAAGGAGCGTTTTGCAGTTGCGCTGAAGTTTGGAACAGCCGGACTTCGTGGAGTGCTTGGAGCAGGAACAAACAGAATGAATATCTACGTTGTTCGTCAGGCTACACAGGGACTTGCCAACTGGGTGAAAACACAGGGTGGTACACAGACAGTAGCAATCAGCTACGACAGCCGTCTCAAGAGCGATGTGTTTGCGAAGACAGCAGCAGGAGTTCTTGCAGCGAACGGAATTAAAGTAAGAATTTACGATGCTCTGATGCCTGTACCGGCACTTTCCTTTGCAACACGTTATTATAACTGTAACGCAGGTGTTATGGTAACAGCATCCCACAACCCGGCGAAGTATAACGGATATAAGGCATACGGACCGGATGGATGCCAGATGACAGATGATGCAGCAGCAATCGTATACGAAGAGATCCAGAAGACAGATGTACTTACAGGTGCGAAGTATATGTCTTTCGCTCAGGGAGTTGAAGAAGGTCTGATCCGTTTCGTAGGAGATGACTGTAAGGATGCACTGTATGAGGCAATCGAGTCCCGTCAGGTTCGTCCGGGTCTGTGTAAGAGTGCAGGACTTAAGCTTGTATACAGCCCACTGAATGGATCTGGATTAGTACCGGTAACACGTGTACTTAAAGACATCGGAATCACAGATGTAACAATCGTACCGGAGCAGGAGTACCCGAATGGATATTTCACAACATGCAGCTACCCGAACCCAGAGATCTTTGCAGCACTTGAGCTGGGACTGAATCTTGCGAAAGAGACAGGCGCAGACCTCATGCTTGCAACAAACCCAGATGCAGACCGTGTCGGAATCGCTATGAAGTGCCCAGACGGATCCTATGAGCTTGTTTCAGGAAATGAAGTCGGAGTTCTTCTTCTTGACTACATCGCAGCAGGACGTATCGAGAAAGGCACAATGCCTGAGAAGCCGGTAGCAGTGAAATCTCTCGTATCTACACCACTTGCAGATGCAGTTGCAGAGCATTACGGAGTAGAACTTCGCAACGTACTGACAGGATTCAAATGGATCGGAGATCAGATTGCGAACCTCGAGGCAGCAGGAGAAGTTGACCGTTTTATCTTCGGATTTGAAGAGAGCTACGGATACCTTGCAGGACCTTATGTACGTGACAAAGATGCGATCATCGGATCTATGCTGATCTGTGAGATGGCTGCTTACTATAGAAGCATCGGAAGCTCACTGAAACAGAGACTGGAAGAGATCTACGCACAGTACGGACGTTATCTCAACAAGATCGACAGCTTTGAATTCCCGGGACTTAGCGGAATGGATAAGATGTCAGGAATCATGGAAGATCTTCGTAAGAATCCTCTGGAAGAGATCGCAGGATACAAAGTAGCCAGCGTGATCGACTACGAGAAGACAGAAGAGACAGGACTTCCGAAGGCTAACGTACTTGTTTACAAACTGGAGAACAATGAGACAGTAATCGTTCGTCCATCCGGAACAGAGCCGAAGATCAAGATCTACTACACAACACTTGGTAAAGATCTTGCAGAGGCAGAGGCTGAGAAAGAGAAGCTTGCAGAAGCACTGAAACCTATTATGGAATAATAGAAGATGGGAAAGGGGATCAGATATCTGGTCTCCTTTTTTAGGTGCGTACAGCGTTGTTGATTTCACGTAGTATGAACAATAACGAAGAGGAATGCCGAGGCATTCTTGAAAATGTTTTTCGATACCGCTATTAATGAAAATGCATCTAGTAAATATACAGCATATGTGTTAAAATCAATACATTACAGTAAAGTAATAAAGCGAATAGAGAACGAAACAGATGGAGGAATATTACGATGTATATAACATGTCTTGATGTAGAAGGAGTATTAGTACCAGAGATTTGGATTGCATTTGCAGAGGCAAGCGGAATCCCGGAGCTTAAGAAGACGACAAGAGATGAACCAGATTATGATAAGCTGATGAACTGGAGACTTGGAATTCTGAAAGAGCATGGTCTTGGACTGAAGGAGATTCAGGAGACGATCGCAAAGATCGATCCGCTTCCGGGAGCGAGAGAGTTCTTAGATGAGCTCCGTACATTCAGCCAGGTGATCCTGATCAGTGATACATTTACACAGTTTGCTACACCACTGATGGAGAAACTCGGATGGCCGACACTGTTCTGCAACAGTCTGGAAGTAGCTGAGAACGGTGAGATCACAGGATTTAAGATGCGTGTAGAGCAGTCTAAGTTAAGTACTGTGAAAGCACTGCAGTCTATCGGATTTGACACAATTGCAAGTGGAGATTCCTACAATGACCTTGGCATGATCCAGGCAAGTAAGGCAGGATTCTTATTCCGCAGTACAGAGCAGATCAAGGCAGATCATCCGGAACTTCCGGCATATGAAACTTATGGGGAATTGCTTGCAGCGATAAAAGATGCGATGAACATGTGAAATAAAAAATAAAAAGTGGATTGCTATAATCGGTGAGTCCATGTTATACTGACTTCACGGGAAGTCAGAACACCCTTAAGGCGGCCTACCCTCTTCGGAGGGGCACCACCCTCCAGACGAAAGAAAGGAGGGATGCCAATGTACGTTACATATTCGGATTTGATCCAGATAGGTATCTTCATTGTCACTCTCATAGGATTGTGTTACACAATCTTTGGGAGAAAGAAATAGCCGCCACTACTGCCAATAGTGAACGGCTGATGCTAAAAAGCATATAAGTTTTCATTGTCGGAAGGTAGGCCGTGTGTTCTAACTTCCCCATCTTTATGTTCAATATATCACATCTGACAACATGAGGCAAGTAAAATTCGATAAGTAATATCGACATTTTACTTGCCTTGTGAAGAATTAAGCCTTCTCTTTTGATTCTTTTACTGCGCGATATATTTTCGAAACGATAACGCAGACAGAGAAAACAATACCAAGATAAGAAACAAATTTCATAACGAAATTCATTAATACTCCGAAAGAGCCAAAGTTGGAGAATATAAATGCTCCAATACAGATAACTGCAACGACAACTTTATACCATTTGCTTGATTCAGGCTGGATATTTGATGCGGCAACCCAGGCCATACCTGTAGCAGTTGTGTAGGTGGCAAGAACAACAATGATTCCATAAAATGCGTAGAATACATTACCAAGTCTCTGCGCAAGCATAAGGAGAGGAATATCTGCTCCGGCTACGATGGATGCATTTAAAATAAATGCGATAAAAATGAAAACCTGAGATAATACAGTGATCGTCTGTCCAAGAACATTTCCGAATACCAGTTCTTTCTGATGGTCGGCACGGGTTGAAACATTTGCGCTGTAAGCACTCATATTTAATACAACGTATGTGAAGTTTAAAATTGCGCTGAAAATTAGGCTGCTTGACATGGTAAGCCCACTTTTTGCTTTGATTAATTCATTCCCTGCAGCAAATCCGTTTGTTCCGTGCATGTAGCTGTAGATGCAAATGACAAGAACAGAAAGAATAATGATTGGTGCGATATTTCCAAGAATATCAGTCAGTTTTTTCATTCCAAGAAGACTTGTGCCAAGAACAGCAGCAAGCATAATAATGGTTCCTACAGAAACAGGAATATTGAATGCCTGATGTAGAGAAGAGGCACCACCGGCAATCATACTTCCAACCATGAGGAAGAAGGTAAGAGTATTAAACCATTGAATTCCGGTTCCGATATATTTTCCGCAATAGTGTTTGTACATCATTTCCATGTTAACCAGTTTATATTTACGGCAATCTCTTGAGACAACCGCAATGCACAGAAGAATTAATGCAGCAGAAATAATAAGACCTAAGATGGCTGCAATTCCGTGAGCTGCCCAGAACTGTAATAGCTCAGCACCTGTGGCAAATCCGGCTCCAATTCCAAAAGATACGTAGGAACCGGCAAGAATCAGCATTGTTTTAACAGAAAATTGTGTGTTCTTTTTTTCGTCCATAGTTTTCCCTTTCTCATTTCCCAGAATCCTTACATTTGTATAGAACAGGTATAAGAAATGTTCTATAAGTAAGAACAGTTATATTGTTTAGCTGATTAATAGTTAATATGCTTAAAAAGATAATAAGTCGAATTAATCTTTTTGTCAATATGAATAATGAAAAAAGAAATAAAAATATATTTTTATAAAATTATATTGATTTTTTGAAAAGAATCATATATATTTTATTTAATTAATAGTTAATGTGCTTAATAAAAAAGGAGGAGATTTAGCGTAATGAAGCAATATAATGTAGGAGATATTTTTCCGAATCTTCTTATTAGCACGGCGTATAAAGAAGACCGATATGTTTACGATGTCCTTCAAGGTAAGACGATTTTCTGGGTTTTACGTTATATAGGATGTCCAGTGTGCAGATATGATGTGGCACAGATTGCGGCAAACTATAACGAATTTCGTGCCCGTAATGCGCAAGTATTTGTAGTAATGCAGAGTGATAAAACCCATATCAGAGAGACAATTGGAGCGGATGAGTTACCGTTTGATATTATTTGTGATAATGATATGAGATTTTATCAGACGCTGATGATTCATCCGGCAGAATCAATGGATGCACTGGCAGGAGCAAGGAAGGATAAACTGCAGAAAAAGGGTGCATTGGCAGATGAAAATGGATTCATTCACGGAGATTATGAAGGAAATGAGCTACAGCTTCCGGCTATGTTTATCGTGGATGAAGACAGGAAAATCAGTTATGCACATTATGCAAAGGAACTTGCAGACATGCCAGAAATTGATGAAGTACTAAATTCGTTATCGTAATTTATGTGATTAAAAGCGTAGGAGGTAATTTGTATGAACCCATATTTTCCACATTTATTTAGTCCTTTAAAAGTAAAGAAAACAGTATTTAAAAACAGAATTTTTGCAGGTCCTACGGGACTGAAGGAATTGACAGATCATTGGCATCTAGTAACAAAGAATATTGACTATCTGAAAAGAAGAGCCCAGGGTGGAGCTGCATCGGTATGCCTGGGAGACGTTCAGGTAGATGTGACGGGTGACATTTCATGGAATCCAAAGGTGAGAGCGTGGGATAAGGAGAATGAACCTGGGTTTTATGATATGGCAGGGGCAATCCGCTCACAGGGAGCACATGCATCTATGGAATTGGTACATGCAGGAATGCACTTTCATGAGGCGGACAGAATCAATTATGGACCAAGTGATATGATTGATGAATTTGATCAGGGAGACGGATACGGAATCCGCAGACATAAGATTATTGCAATGCCTCGGGAAATTATCGATCAGGTAGTAGATTCCTACGGAAAAGCTGCATTACGTGCAAAACATTGTGGTTTTACATCTGTTTTATTGCATGCAGGGCATGGATGGCTTCCAGCGCAGTTCTTGTCTCCAGTCTTGAATCACAGAGAGGATGAGTTTGGCGGAAGTTTGGAAAACAGAGCAAGATTTACGATGATGGTAGTAGATAAGATTCGTGAATACTGCGGTCCGAACTTTATCATTGAAGCAAGAATCTCGTGGAAAGAAGGAATGTATGACGGATATCAGTTAGAGGATAGCATCAGATTCTGTGAGATGCTGGAAGAGCACGGTGTAGATATGATACAGGTATCCTGTGGTTCTCTTCATTTTCATGATTCCACGATTCTGTCTTGTCCAAGCTGGTTTGATGTAGAAGAAGGTCATAATTTGAAAGCAGCAGAAGAGATTAAGAAACATGTGAAGATTCCAGTTGGAACAGTCGGAGCCGTTACAGATCCGGGACTGGCGGATAAGTGGATTGAAGAAGGAAAAGTAGATTACATTATAATGGCGCGTGCATTGCTGGCTGATCCAGACTTCCCGAAAAAAGCAATGCATGGAAACGTGGAAGACATTCGACCATGTTTGCGTTGTCTATCCTGTATGACAGGAGGTTATTTTAATCTGCCAATTCATTGTTCCGTTAATCCGCAGATTGGAAGAGACAGTGATTATAAGTTTGCACCACTTCCTACAGAAAAGAAACGCGTGTTGATCGCAGGCGGTGGACCGGCTGGAATGGAAGCAGCAATTACAGCATCCAGAAGAGGACATGAGGTGATTCTCTGTGAGAAAGATTCTGCATTGGGGGGATTACTTCAGGTTGTAGAAAAGGAATCCTTTAAAAAGCGAATCGGTATGTATAAAGAATATTTAGAGTATGAACTTGGAAAGAGTGCGGTGGATATCAGATTAAATACGGTTGTTACACCGGAACTTGTAAAAGAGCTTCGCCCGGATGTATTGATCGCTGCAGTAGGAGGACATCCGATTATTCCGCCAATCAAAGGCATCGAGAAGGCAGTTCAGATTGTAGATTACTATAGAGATGAGTCTGAAGTGGGTGAAAACGTATTAGTACTTGGAGGCGGATTTGCCGGAGTAGAGTGTGCAATTGGTTTAGCACTGGCTGGTAAGAAATCAACAATCATTGAAATGTCTGATGCGCTCGCATCAGGTCCGAATACGCCGTACCCTGGAACAGGAGCAATGCAGATTGATGCTCTTTGGACGAACGTAAAGAAAAATAACGTTCAGGTAATGTTAAACACAAAATGTGTTGAAATTACAGATGAGGGAATGATTTGTGAAGATAAGGATGGAAATCGCATTGAATTGAAAGCAGACAAGGTGATTGCAGCCACAGGGATTGCTCCAAATGAAGCAACGGTAGATGAACTGCGCGAAACAGTGATTGATTTCGAATGGATTGGAGATTGCAATCAGCCAGGATTGATCCGTACTGCGGTCAGAGACGGATATGATGCAGCATTAAATCTATAAGACAGTGAGGAATAGACTTTATGAAGTATGATTTTGATAAAGTGATTGATCGAAAGGGAACGCTGAGTTATAAATGGGAAACCGGTAATATCAGTTATCCGAAAAATCCGGATGCGTTACCTTTTTGGATTGCGGACATGGATTTTCCATGCCCGCAGCCTATAGTGGATGCCATTCAAAAGAGGGCTGCGCATCCGGTTTATGGTTATAGCAAAGTTGCTGACGATGCGGCAGAACTGATTGCAGCATGGGAGAAGAAAAGAAATGGCTGGGATGCAAAGCCGGAATGGGTTGAATTTACAAATGGAATCGTTCCTGCATTGAGTGTTATGGCAGAAGCTTTCACAGAGCCGGGAGATGGAATTATCATTCAGCCACCGGTTTATTATCCTTTTAGAGAGACAATTATAAATAATGGAAGAAAAGTTGTGGAGAACAAACTGGTCTATGACGGGGAATGTTGGAAAATTAACTTTGAAGAACTGGAAGAGCTGGCAAAAATGCCGGAGAATAAAGTGCTGTTTCTCTGTCATCCTCTGAATCCGGTTTCAAGAGTTTTAAGTAGAGCGGAACTGGAAAGAATCGCAGATATCTGTCTAAGAAATAATGTTCTCATCGTTGTGGATGAAATTCATTCAGATCTGATTTATAAACATTGTAAGTTTACATCGATCGCAGGGCTTAATAAAGAGGTAGAACAGATCTGCGCAGTTGCAACTTCTCCGTCGAAGACTTTTAATGTTGCCGGTTTGCAAATGTCAGCGATTTTTATACCGAATGAAGATTTGAGAAGAAAAGTCGGTGAAGTAATCGATAAACGTGTTCTCTATATTGCGCCACTTTTTGGTGCAGTAGGGTTCGAAGCAGCTTATAAGTATAAAGAATGCGAGGATTATCTGGAGCAATTGATTGATTATTTATGGGACAATTACCTGTTTCTGGATGATTATTTGAAGAAATATATGCCAAAGATAAAATGTCAGAAACCGGATGCAACCTATCTCCTTTGGTTGGATTGCAAAGAACTAGGTCTTTCTGAGCAGGAATTGGAAGAATTCTTCCTGGAAGAAGCCGGAATCGCATTAGATGTTGGGAAAGATTTTGGCGGAGAAGGGGCAGGATATATGAGAATTAATATCGGATGCCCAAGAGTAACGCTGGAAAAAGGTCTGAAACTTTTGAAGAGAGCCTATGATAAGAAAGGTTATTAAACATCATAATTAAGTATCATAATAGTTAAACTGGTTTACAAATGAAAAACAGAGATGTTATAATAAAAAGGTTCTATTGAAATCAATGTAAACTGGAGAAATGTTATGAATAAAAGAAGTGAAAGACTAGACGAATTATTGGATGTGTTTGATAAAGGCTATAGCTTATGTGCACAATATGATGAAATACCGCATCAATATGGAGAAGAGGTACTCTATCAGTCAGAAATGCATTTCCTGCAGGCGGTTGGAAATACAGGAGACATAACAATAACCACAATCTCGCAGCAGTTAGGGAAAACCACAAGCGCATGTTCTCAGATGGTACGAAAATTAAAAAAGAAAAACCTGATTGAACAACGGAGAAATGAGAAGAATAACAGAGAATATTATTTGAATTTAACGCCGAAGGGAAAAGAAATTTATCTTGCGCATGAAAAGCTGGATCACAAATGTATTCAGAGAACAAAAGAAGTGCTGGACGAATTTAATGATGAAGAACTTGAAATTTATATCAGAATACAAAAGCAATTAAATGAAACATTTCAAAAAGATGTACAGGAGAATGGAGCACTGGTAACACTGAAAGCTGTAAATTAAATTGTGAATAAAAGGAAAGCGGAACGCGATTGGCAAGATCACGTTTCGCTTTCTTTTATTTATGGACTCACAGACTAAAGTCCATAAATGATGAAAATCGAGAGTGTATTGAAAAATACATTCTCGATTTTCGTATATAGATTAATGTAGAAAATCATGATAAGATAGAAAGACAAAGAAGTATTAGCAGAATCAGCAGCATAGAAAAATGGAGGTGTTGGAAGTATGGGTAGCTATCTGAATCCAGGAAGTGATCTTTTCGAAATGGCTTTGAGATCACAGATATTTGTTGATAAAAGCGGACTGATAGAGAAAACAAATCGCTGTGTACGAACATTACAGAGATATATTTGCGTGAGCAGACCAAGAAGATATGGAAAATCTATGGGTGTTGATATGCTTGCAGCTTATTATGATAGAAGTGTAGATACAAAGAATCTATTTCAAGAACTAAAAATCAGCAGCACAGAAGAATATGAAAAACATTTAAACCAGTACGATGTTTTGAAAATAAATATGCAGGAATTTCTCAGTGCAACAGAAAATATAGATCAGATGTTTCGTATGTTGAATGAGTATCTAATATTTGATTTGAAAGAACAGTATGGTCAGGTACGATTCCGTGACGAAAGCAATCTGGTTCAGGTAATGAAAGATATTTATAGTTATACAAGACATCCTTTTGTAATATTAATTGATGAGTGGGACTGTCTGTTTCGAGAATATCAGCAAGACCAGGAAGCACAAAAGAAATATTTGGATTTTTTGAGATTCTGGCTGAAGGATAAAGAATATGTAGCGTTGGCTTATATGACGGGAATTCTTCCGATAAAAAAATACGGTTCTCATTCAGCACTCAATATGTTCACAGAATATTCTATGACCGATCCGGGAGAACTGGCAGAGTATTTTGGATTTACAGAATCAGAAGTTGAAAATTTATGTGAAGAATATGAAATGAACTTTGAAGAAGCAAGTGCGTGGTACAATGGATATCATTTGATTTCACATGAAGAGGGAGTACGAAGAGTACATTCTATGTATAGTCCGAAATCTGTAGTAGAAGCAATGCAAAAGCGAAAATTCGGAACATATTGGAATCAGACAGAGACATACGAAGCTCTCAAAGTTTACATTCAGATGAATATGGACGGGCTAAAAGATACCATTATTGAAATGCTTGCAGGAGAAAGCGCACGCATCAATACAGGAACATTCAGTAATGATATGACAACATTTGCAACAAAAGATGATGTATTGACATTGTTGGTACACTTGGGATATCTGACCTATGATAATGAGAAAGAAACCGTTGAAATTCCAAATAGAGAAGTGTCTCAGGAATACGTAAATGCAATCAGTACAATGGATTGGACAGAAGTAATTCAGTCAATAAATGCTTCTAGAAAATTGTTGGAAGCATTGTGGAATATGGATAGTGAAAAGGTTGCAAATGGAATTGAACAGGCTCATAAAGAGATTTCAATATTGGAGTACAATGATGAGAACTCATTAAGCTGTGCAGTTAATCTGGCATTTTACTTTGCAAGAGAATATTATACCATTATTAGAGAAATGCCAGGCGGTAGAGGATTTGCGGATATTTGTATGATACCAAGAAAAATTCATCTCGATAAACCAGCTGTTATGATTGAATTGAAGTGGGATAAAAGTGCAGAAGGTGCGATACAGCAGATGAAAAATAAAGAATATATAGATGCACTGAAAGACTACCAGGGAGATTTACTTTTGGTGGGTATCAATTACGATAAAAAGACAAAAAAACATAGCTGTATTATCGAAAAATGGAATCTTTAATACGGTGATTTACTAGAAAGGCGGAAAGGACAACAACCAACATGTTATACGATGAAATCATAAAGATAGTGACACTGGCAGGGGAACTGATGCTTCAGGCACAGGACGAGGAACTGACAGTTTTTGATAAAGAAGGAACTGCAAACTTTGTGACAAAGCATGACAAGGAGATTCAGTTTTATCTGATTCAGAACCTGCGTCAGCTTATACCGGAAGCGACATTCCTTGCAGAGGAAGACGGGATGCAGCAGGAACTTGGAGATGGCTATTGTTTCATCATAGATCCGATTGACGGAACAACGAACTTCATCTTTGATTACAAGCACAGTTGTATTTCAGTCGGATTGACAAAGTATGGAAGAATGCTGTTTGGATGTGTTTACAACCCTTACACAAGAGAAATGTATTCCGCTGTGAAAGGCGAAGGAGCGAAGCTGAACGGAAAAGAGATTCACTGTTCGGATAAAGGACTTGCAGACAATCTGGTTGCATTCGGAACTGCACGCTATCAGACAGAAGATACTGACAGAATCTTTGAACACGCGAAGAAACTGTATCTGAACAGTCTCGGGATTCGTGCAGGTGGTTCAGCAGCACTTGATATCTGCCGCGTGGCGTCCGGCACAAATGGAGTCTATCTTGAACTGATGCTGTATCCATGGGATTATGCGGCAGCGTCTTTGATTGTGATGGAAGCAGGAGGATTTATCTCAACGGCAGAGGGCGGAATGATCACGTTGGATCAGCCGTGTTCCATCCTGGCAGCAGGACGGCAGTGCTGGAAGGAAGCAAGTCAGCTGTTGAGTGAATGATCAGAAGAATGGAATAGAGAAAAAATAGAAGGGGACTGAATTCATATGTTTACGCATGAGATGATAAAATCTTTTAATCAGTTGGAGATGGATGTATATAATTACATTGTCAGCAATGAAGAGAAAGTAGTATATATGAAAGTACGTGAACTGGCAGAGGAGGTTCATGTTTCGACAACAACGATCCTTCGCTTTTGTAAAAAGGTAGGATGCGAGGGATATTCTGAATTCCGTTTGAAATTAAAACAGGAAGTCAACAGCAAAGAACAGAAGAAAATCAATATGGATCTTACTGCGGTTAAAGATTTCTTTGAGAGGGTGCAGACACAGGCATTTGCTGAGAATATCCAGGAAGCTGTGAAGTTGCTTACAAAGGCATCGTCAATTATATTTGTAGGTGTGGGGAATTCTTCTATTATAGGAAAGTATGGGGCAAGATATTTTAATAATGTAGGTTGGTTTTCTTTTGCAATTGATGATCCATTTACTCCGGTATTTCGCGGAAAAGGTGAGAGGACAGCTACAATCGCATTGTCTGTATCAGGAGAGACGGAACAGACACTGATGTTGGCAGAAAAGTTGAAAAGAAGAGGGAGCAGCCTGATATCTATTACAAATAAGGCAAACTGTTCTTTGGCGAAGATGAGTGACTGCAATATAAATTATTATGTTTCAGAGTATAAAAAAGACGAAAATTATGATCTGACATCCCAAATGGCAGTCGTTTTTATTTTGGAATTAATCGGAAGAGAATTGGAGGGCGTCCATAATGATACAGATGATCTGTTTCAAAATGATATGGAAGACTTATTTCATTAAGGTTGTAGAATGTAATGGTACGAATAGTAACCAGATAAGTAACAAAAAAAACAGGATACACGAAAAAGTATCATAATATACAAAAAAGGAAAATGAAAACAGTGCATTTTACACAATAAAGTAGAATGCCCTGTTTTTTTTATGTAACAAATTCCGTCTATATGGAACGGAAACCAGAAACAGGAAAAAGTACTGACAAAATGGAAAATGCCTGTTATACTAGCACCATCAAAACAAACGAGAAAAAATTAGGGAGGAAACAATCATGGTAATTCGATTATTTTGTGCAGCAGGAATGTCAACAAGTCTTCTGGTAAAGAAGATGGAAGAGGCAGCAAAGGAAAAAGGAAAAGATGCTGATATCGCAGCATATCCATTTACAGATATGGAACGCATGATTGAAGGCGTGGATGTAGCACTGCTCGGACCACAGGTAGGATATCAGCTTGCCAGAGCAAAAGAGATCTGTGATCCAAAAGGGGTTCCGGTAGATGTGATCCCAATGCAGGATTATGGAATGTGCAATGGAATGAATGTTTTGAAATTTGCATATAAGCTTGCGAAAAATAAATAAGAGAAAACAAAGATACACAATTTAAAGTAAAGGGTAGTAGCAAATGAAAGAGAAATTTAACGAAAAAGTAATCCCTGTGCTCCTTAAGTTTATTAATACAAAGGGAATACAGTCAATAAAAAATGGTATGGTGACTTCCATGTCTCCTCTGATCATCGGATCAATCTTCCTGATCCTGTCAAACTTTCCGGTAAAGGCAGTTGTCGATGTATTAGAGTCTACAGGAATCAAAGCAGTATTAGATCAGGCATGTGGTGCAACATTCTCCATCAGTGCGATGATCGCAGTTATCGGTATCAGCTATAGCTATGCGAAACTGGAAAATCAGGAACCACTCAACTGTGCAATTATTTCATTGGCATCATTCTTGATTCTGATGCCTTCGTCCAAAACAACAGAAAGTGGAGAAGTTGTTGGTGGAATCATTGATAAGACATGGACAGCAGGACAGGGAATGATTGGAGCAATCATTGTCGGATTGATCGTACCGCTTGTTTACTGTTGGTTTTTGAAGAAAAATATACGTATTAAAATGCCGGCCGGAGTTCCGGAAGGTGTAACAAATGCATTCTCAGCATTAATCCCGGCATTCGTAATCCTGACAGGGACTGCAGTAATTCACGGTATCTGTTCTATTGGATTCAACACAACAGGTATGGAAATTATTTACAAAGTTGTTCAGACACCACTTCAGAAAATGACAGACTCCCTTGGTGGAGCAGTTCTGATGTGCTTTACAGGACCATTCCTGTGGTTCTTCGGAGTTCATGGTTCAACAGTAGTTGGTGGAATCATGACAGGACTTTTACAGGCAAACAGTCTTGCAAACCAGGCTATTATTGACAGTGGTGTAGAACTTACAATAGCAAACGGAGGCCATATTGTAACACAGCAGTTTTATGATCAGTTTATCAATATAACAGGTGCAGGTATCACAATCGGACTTGTAATGTATATGTTCTTCTTTGCAAAATCAAAACAGTTGAAAGCACTTGGTAAAGTGGGAATTATTCCGGCATTATTTGGAATCAATGAGCCAGTTCTGTTTGGTGTTCCGATCGTTATGAACCCAATGCTTGCAATTCCGTTTATTGGAATGCCTGTGATCGCATGTTTAATCCAGTATTTTGCACTGTATACAGGAATCTGCCCATTATATGGAGCAACACAGATCCCATGGACTTGTCCACCGATTATCTCAGGATTCCTTTTAGCAGGATGGAAAAGTGCTTTGCTTCAGTTAGTAATCCTTTGTGTTTCATTCTTTGTTTATCTGCCATTCATTAAGAAGGTTGACAAGATGAATCTGGTTCAGGAGAAGAATCAGCCAGTAGAAGATGAGGATGAAGATTGGTAAAATCAGAATTTAAAAATAATAAAAGCAGGACAGGAGACAAAAATGGACGAAAAATTTGAATTGGCATGTTTTCAGATTATTACATATGTAGGTACAGCAAGAACACATTTTATCAATGCAATCCATTGTGCGAAAGAAGGAAAATATGATGAGGCAGCAGAGCTGATTAAACAAGGAGATGAAGCCTTTTCACTTGGGCATAACGCTCATGCAGACCTTCTGACAATGGATGCAAACGGAGAGATTTCTAATGGATACATGCTTCTGATGCATGCAGAAGATCAGCTTATGAGTGCAGAGAGTTTCCGTATTCTCGCAGATGAATTCATTGCACTGTATAAGAGAATTGATGAGAAATAATCATCAAGATGTAATTGGATATAGAAACAGAAAAGTTGGGGGCAAAAGCCCCCAACACTATTATACAAAGCAATTAAGACAACAGGAAGGAAATAACAATGGGATTTCGAAAAGATTTTCTCTGGGGCGGCGCAGTTGCTGCTCATCAGCTGGAGGGTGCCTATGATCGAGATGGAAAAGGCTTGAGCATTATGGACGTTGTAACCAGCGGAGATGTAAATACAAGAAGAAGAATAACAGGTGAAATACTAAAAGGCGAGAATTATCCGAATCATGAAGCAATCGATTTTTATGATTACTATAAAGAAGATATCCGCTTATTTGCGGAAATGGGATTCAAGTGTTTCCGTACAAGTATTGCATGGACACGTATCTTCCCAAATGGTGATGAAGAACAGCCGAATGAAGCCGGATTAAAATTCTATGATGACATGTTTGATGAATGTCTGAAATATGGGATCGAACCAGTGATCACACTGAGTCATTTTGAGATGCCTCTGCATCTCGTACAAGAGTACGGTGGATGGAGAAACAGAAAACTGATTGATTTCTTCGTGAAATTTGCAGTAACATGCTTTGAGCGATACAAAGACAAAGTAAAATACTGGATGACATTTAATGAGATTAATAATCAGGCAGATATCGGTGACGGATTCATGCTTTACGCTAATTCCGGGATTGTAGTTAAACCAGAAGAAAATGTAGAAGAATTGATGTATCAGGCATCTCACTACGAACTGGTTGCCAGTGCCGAAGCGATAAAAGCAGGACATAAGATCAATCCGGAATTTCAGATTGGCTGCATGATCGCAATGTGCCCGATTTATCCGGCTACCTGCCGTCCGGAAGATATACTGCAGGCTGAAAAAGCCATGCAGAAAAGATATTATTATACAGATGTGCATGTAAAAGGAGAATACCCTGTAAATATTTTGAAATACTGGGAAAGAAAAGACCTTAAGATTGACGTAACAGAAGAAGATCTTGCAGTGTTAAAACAGGGCTGTGTCGATTACATTGGTTTCAGTTATTATATGTCTTTCTGTACAAAAGCAGAACCAGACAATCCGGAATATGATTACCGTGGAGAAAAGGATCGTGTAAAGAACCAGTATGTAAAGGCGAGTGAATGGGGATGGCAGATTGATCCGATTGGACTGCGCTATTCATTGAACTGGTTTACAGATCGCTACAAAGTACCATTGTTTATTGTAGAAAATGGATTTGGAGCATATGATACTTTAGAAGAGGATGGAAGCATCCACGATCCATACCGTGTAGAATATCTGCAACACCACATTTCAGAAATGAAAAAGGCGGTAGAGGAAGATGGTGTAGATCTGATGGGTTATACACCATGGGGATGCATCGACCTTGTCAGTGCAGGAAGCGGTGAGATGGATAAGAGATATGGATTCATCTATGTGGATAAACATAACGATGGAACAGGAGACTTGTCCAGAAGAAAGAAAGATTCTTTCGAGTGGTATAAAGAAGTTATTTCAACAAACGGCGAAAATATCAATTAGTTAATAGAATGACTATTAAAAAAAGTGTCTATATCAAGAAACGATAAAAGGTTCTGATATAGACACTTTTTGCACGTGGATTCAAAAAAGAAGAGATTCGACATTACGGATTTGCATTTGAAGGAAAGAAAATTCTGATCGGGACGCGAGAATAATGTTACAAAACATGGTGAAAAAGTGCGGAAAAATGTTACAAGAACAGGCGGAAAACACGGAAAAAAGTATCTATAAGGTGAATCTGACGGGATTGTAAAAAGTTATCCACATTTTATAAACAAAAAAATTGAGTTATGAACAATAAACACATTGCAATTTGATATCACATCACGTATTCTAGAACTACTCCTGTTAAGGGGCGAGAGATATTGTTGCCAATAGGATATGAATTTAGATGGCGACAAGTTGGAGCAGATTTTACTTTGTTTATGACATCGCTTTAGTAGTAACAATGATAACAGAGGCTGTTTTTCAGACTTATGGGGAAGTCTGTAAGGATAGTGGATCGTTAGAAGAATACGAAAGAGAGATGATGTGAAGATGAAAAACAAATTACAACAATATTTTCCGATGATTCGCACGGAAGGTGAGGTGCTGAAAGAACTACGGAAAAATAAGCAGCTATGGGAAACATTTTGCGGATGGGAAGAAAAATATCAGAAAGAATACCTTGACATCTGTACAGGTGTAAAAGGAGTGAAATTACTGTATGATACTTACTTTAAGGCAATTATGAATCCTGATACAAGACCAGAACGGTTAAATGATTTCCTGTCGGAAATACTTGGAAAGAAAATTAAGATTTTAAAAGTTCTGCCAAATGAATCAGCAAAAATAGCAGCGGAAAGTTCACTTCTTATTATGGATATTGTTGTTCAGTTTGAGGATGGCAGTATTGCAAATGTAGAAGTTCAGAAGGTAGGATACTTGTTTTCGGGACAGAGAAGTGCCTGCTACTCTTCGGATCTGTTGCTCAGGCAGTATAAAAGAGTCCGATTAGAATTAGGAAAATCATTTACTTATAAAGAAATTAAAAAAGTATATACAATAGTTCTGTTTGAGAAAAGCAATGCAGCTTTTACTAAGTTTTCAAAAGAACAATACATCCATCGCTTTGAACAAAAAAGTGATACTGGTGTGGAGATGGATTTGTTGCAGGAATATACTTTTATTTGCCTTGACATTTTTAATAACACCATTCATAATAAAGGCAGAAAGATAGAGAGCAGACTGGAAGAGTGGCTCGTATTTTTAAGTCAGGACGATCCAGACATGATTATCAATCTGTTAAATTGCAATCCGGAATTTAAAAGGATATACGAGGAAGTCTATACCATCTGCCTGAATATGGAGAGGATGATGAGTATGTTTTCAAAAGAACTTGAGATTTTAGACCGAAACACAGTAAAATTGATGGTTGATGAGATGATAGAAGAATACACTAAAATGACGGAAGAACATGCAAAAAGGATGGAAGCGTTAGATGAAGTAGGCAGACAGATGGAAGCTAAACAGGAGAAGCTGAAAGCTGATGAAGAGAAACTGAAAGCTGACGAAGAAAAACTGAAAGCCGACGAAGAAAAACTGAAAGCCGACGAAGAAAAACTGAAAGCCAATGAAGCGAAATTAAAAGCAAGGAAAGAGAAGTTAGAAATAGATGTAGCTAAACAGAAAGAGCGTGCAGAGACAGCAGAAGCAGAGGTTGAGTATCTGCGAAAGCAATTAGCGGAGCTGCAAAAATCAGATAAATAATAACGGAGAAGAGCCAATATTCGAGTTTGTCAAGAAATACAGGAATATTGCCTCTTCTTTTTTGAACTTAGGAAGAGGTAAAATAAAGGGTGTAAGTTTTTCACCTATCCCCTATATTCCCCCGGCTGGCAGTGGTACTTCTCCTGAAATTTCTTATAGAAGAAGGTTACATTCTGATTACCGTATAGAATATTTGAAAGCACACATTTTAGCTATGATGGACGCCGTAGAGATTGACGGTGTGGAAATTATGGGTTATACTTCATGGGGATGCATTGATTTAGTTAGTGCTTCAACCGGTGAAATGAAAAAACGTTATGGCTTTATCTATGTTGACAAAGATGATAATGGAAAAGGCACGCTGAGACGTACAAAGAAGAAATCATTTGACTGGTATAAGAACGTAATTGAAACCAATGGACAATGTTTAAAAGAAAGAGGCGAGAAGTAGGTATGTTTTCATTTTTTAAGAAAAAACAGGCTCCTGTAGAAGAGAATAAGCCATTCGTTGTAAAGGCTTATCTGTCAGGAAAAGTAGTACCAATCGAGGAAGTAAAAGACGAGGTGTTCTCATCTAAAGCATTAGGTGACGGACTTGCAATCGAGCCGGAAGAGAATGTGATCGTGGCACCATGTGATGCAACAGTATCTGTACTGATGGAAGGCTCCAGACATGCAGTTGGACTTACACTTGCGAACGGAGTAGAGATTCTGATCCACGAAGGAATCGACACTGTGAACATGGAAGGTGACGGATTCGAGTACTTCGTAAAAGAAGGAGATAAGGTAAGCGCAGGAGACAAGCTGCTTTCATTTGATCCGGAGAAGATCAAAGCACACGGATATGAGAAAACATGTATTCTCGTTGTTACAAACGGAGATGATTATCCGGATATGAAGCTACACACAGGAATGGATGCAGTACAGGGCGAGACAGTGATCGCTGAATTTTAATGATTAATTACGGCTGATGATAAGCCGCCGGAGACAGAACTTTGAGAGAATCTTAAAAACTGTCTCCGACGGCTTTTTTTTGGGTTGAAAGCGAAACGTTTCGCACTAATCAAGTGCCAAAAAAGTGCAAGAAAACGGAGAGGTTCGACATATTGTTGAAAAATAACAAAGAATAGAAAATGAAGAAAAGAAAAAAAGTAAAATAACACAAAGGATATAAGCTGCTTTTGAAATAAAAAAAGAAAAGATATATTTTGTGAAAAAAAAGAACAAATTATGTAAAAAGAATGTATAAAAAATGAACAAAATTAATTGACAAGATCAGGTGTGCATACTATAATTTGTTTAATACTAAATGACATATGTCTTGGTTTTGAACGAACCGTTTTACTATAAGAATCGTAAATCAGGACAAAGGAGTCGAGGATCTAATATGAAGAACGATTTGAAGCATCTAAGAAGAAGCGAATTGATCGATCTGATCTATGAGATGAAGAAGCGGGAGATAGAGCTTCAGACCAGGCTAGATGAGGCAGAGGCAAAGCTTCAGGCCAGAGAGATCACGATGGAGAAAGCAGGAACGATCGCTGATGCGGCAGTGGAGCTAAGTGGCGTATTCCAGGCGGCACAGGAAGCTGCTGACACCTATCTTAAATCGATAAAAGCAAAGGAAAAAGAATTGGCACGCCTGACAAAGCAGGCCAAGAAGAACATGCGAGATTAGAGTAGTGAAGAAGAAGGAAAAACTTTCAGTTGATATCCCTACAATAGAAGAAATTGAGAACGAACAGAAGAGGCTGAGACACCGGGCGGTATATCAAAGAACACTCCGCGGTACGATCGCAGTGCTGCTTGTAGTTGCGGCAATTTCTGTTCTTGTGGCTACCCTGTGGATGCCGGTTCTGCAGATTTACGGTTCTTCCATGTCACCGACATTGGAAGCCGGGCAGATCGTAGTATCGGTGAAGACCAATCAGTTAAAAACCGGAGAGGTGGTTGCATTCTGGCAGGGGAATAAACTCCTTGTAAAGCGTGTGATCGCAGGTCCGGGACAGTGGGTTGATATTGATATGGACGGAAATGTGACGGTTGACGGAAAAGAACTGACAGAAGACTATTTAGATGTGAAAGCACTGGGAAATTGTGATGTAGATCTTCCACATCAGGTAGAGGAATCACGTTGGTTTCTTATGGGAGATAACCGAGACGTATCCGTAGATTCAAGAAGTGCTGCGATTGGTGATGTTTCAAAAGATCAGATTGAAGGAAAGATTGTATTTCGAATCTGGCCGTTGAATAAAATAGGAAGCATACAGTGAAATAATAGTAACTGTTCAGAGCCAACCTCCAAAATGCTACGCATTTCGGAGGTGTGGCGTATCCGCCAAATAAAATTTCAAAAACGGTCTAAAAAATGCAAGCATTTTAAACCTTTTTTGAAATTTTGCTTGGCTCTGAACAGTTACAAATAATTAGTTTAGTATATAAGGTATCGAAGGGAAGACTAACACAGGAAGGCAGCAGATACACACCAGAAAAAAGAAGGTGGATTTGTGCAGAATAAAGGAACGGATTATATCAGAAGATTATTAAAAGACAAAACCCGGTTAAAACGGTGGAGAAAGATGATTTTGTGTCTGTCCTGTGTAGTTGTTTTCTGTACGGTCTATGCGCTGATTCTCCCGGCAATCACGCTGGAGAGAAAGACAGTCTGTGGTCAGGAAGAGCATAGCCATACAGAAGAATGCTATTCAAGTGACGGACAGCTGGCTTGCGGAAAAACAGAACATACACATACCGAATCGTGTTATGCAGATGATAAGACATCGGAAGATCAATCAGGGGAAGATTCACAGCAGACACTGGGGCAGAACCAGACAGAAGGACAGGAACAGAATGAGAGTCAAAGTCAGAATCAGGTTCAGACATCGGATGATGGAAATGTAGCTCAGAATGGAGAAAATGGAGATACAGCAGGAACCACAGCGGATGAGACATCTGGGGTGACAAGTAGGTATCTGCTGAATGATCATGCGAATAATATTCAGTATGTTAAATTGACATACAAAGAGAATGGTACTGAAAAAGAAGTTCCAAGTGGAGGAACTGCTATTCGACCAGACGATTCGAGCATGATGATTAAAGTTGGTTTTGAAGGAATTCCAGTAACAGATTTGAAGAATTCCGGTGGATCATTTACTTATCAGCTTCCGGATGTTTTCCGCATTAAGAATAAAACTATAAGTGATATGAAAAATAATTCGGATAAAGTGATTGGAACTATTACTGTTTCTACAGATGGAAAAGTAGTCGTTAAATATAACGCAGAAGCTTTAGAATCTCTGGGTGAAAATCAAACGATTGATGGAGAATTTTTTGTGTCTGCTCAACTTAAATTAAGTTCAGTAAATTCAGAAACTAATCAAACAACAGTTCATACACCAAAAAGTGACATTACAGTAAAATTAGAGCCTGATTATTATGAACGTTACGGAAATGTTACAGTAGACAAGCAGTTCAGTGAAAAAGATAAGAATAGTGAATACATTAAATATACAATCACAGTTACAGCAGGTGATGATGGATGTAAGAACGTCTATGTAGTGGATCAATTTACACAGAATAAAAATCTGGTAAATTATGTTGGTATTGATAAAAATGAAACACCACTTACCACTACTGAGAATGCTCAAAACCCATATGAAACAATTACTGGTAATTCCAGTCCGGTAGCCGGAAAGATTTATTTGACGAATGCATTGACAGAGCAAGCGATTCCGGCTCCAATTACAGATTCTACTGCTATTAGTGAACCAGGCAGTTTTGTCTGGAATATTGCTAAAATGGAAGCAGGAGAGAATCGTACATTAACTTATTATGTAAAGTTAAAAGAGAATGCTACATTTAGCAATAAAGATCTTACTAATGAAGCGAAAGCATATACAAGAAAAGATACAGAATCTACAACGTATTTAAAAGGCAAAGACGAGGCTACATTTAACGTGCGTATGGGTTATGACATGCTTCCGAAAGCAATAACCGCGCAAAATAAAAAGGATGACGGAAGTTATGAGATAGAATATAAAATAAAGTTTGACGTGAAGTCGGATAGTAATTATCCTATACAAAAATTTGAATTTAGGGATTATTTAGATTATCCAGATAAATTTAATACAGATTCGAAGATGCGCCCATATATTTCTTATGATCGTACTTCTGTACAACTTCATGTGAAAAAAGCGGGTGAAGCAGAGACAGTTTATGACTACACCAAACTAACAATATCATGGGCAAATGGTAATGATGATTATCAGGAGAATTGGACGGATACAAATAGCAATCCTACACGATTCAAAGTAAGCAAACTGAGTGGAAGGCCGATCACAATCTATCCGGGAGATTCTTATTATGTAACATACAAGATAACGGTTAAACCGGAAGTGTATGCAGCAATGCAGTCGGATAAGGTGACTATTACGAATCGTTATTTAGCATATGTTGATAATGGACAAGGTGGACAAAAGATAAACCAGGTTTATAGTCAACTTGAGCTAAAGGACTATACATGGGTTCAGAAGACACAGCCTGACGTTACGAAACAATCCAAAACGATTTCAATGGAGAATCAAGAGGGTGCTTCGAATATATATGTCTATGATTCTTCAGGAACAATAAAGCTAGATTCCACAGAAACTGCATTTACAGTTCCAGAAGGCTGCTATCAGTATATGGTTAAAGTCAATCAGACTCAGGGACAGTTTGATGTAACCGGAGCTACTTTAACTGATAGTTTAGATAAAGATGCTATGAAATATGTTGGGTATGTGAAGATAACAGCATATGATACTTCAAATAATGAAGTTGGAACGAAGTGGGTTAAAATTGATGACCAAACATCATTTAGTTTAAAACTGTCTCAACTAGAATGGAAAAATAACAACTATTCGTATCAATTTGAATATTATGCAAAGCCTGTAGATTTAAGTACAATTGGTGAAACAAAGGTTACTAATACATTCAAATTAACGGATGAAGTTAAAAAAAATGGGTCAAATGAGAAATTTACATTCGACAATGTGAATTCTTCTGTAGAAGTTACATTGCAAGGAAATTATCATTTGAATGTTGCAAAAAAAGCCTGGTATTATGAAGAACCGAAAGAAAATGCAACAACGTGGAAGAATGGTAAGCTTTATTGGATTATTGAAGTAAATGGTTCTGCAATTAAAAAAGATACTAAAATAAAAGATGCAATCTCATGGGATAAGGGATTGACAGATTCTTTTATACATAAGAATGAAGCATCAATTGCTGGTATTTACAAAGGAAATTTAGGTGAGATAAAAGAATATAGCAGCTTTGAAGAATTTGAAACTCAGAATAGAGGTTCTGATAAGCAGGATATAGATTCTTTATTTGAACTAAGCTATGAACAAGATAAAGATGGTTTCAATAATGATAATTATAATAATTTGATTTTCAAGGCAAAAGAAGATATTACACTCGAAGAGGGTCAAACACTTTATATTATTGTCAGAACAGAACCTCAGAGCTTACCAGATCAATATCGTAAACCGTACACTTATAGAAATGAGATATATAAAACAGAGCCGGGAGAAAATCAAACGAAAATAGGTTCTGCTGATCAGAAGCTGTATCATGGTGGAGAGATTTTAAAAGAGTTAGGCCAGGTATTCACTTATGATGGACTGAACGTGACGACGGATTCATCAATAGATGGGGCAGATAAAGGGGATTCTGGTAAAATTTGTAGTGATTTATTGAAGGATACCGGCAGTGGAATATATGCAGCATGGGCGTTTAAAGTGAATCATGGCGGTGAACTAAATAGTAATTATCGCGTTTTGGAAGAAATCCCGGAGGGGATGGAACTTGCATATATCCGCATAAAATGGAAAGGTGCAAATGCTACCAATGTTGAATCATCAGAGATTGCAGATCTTGGAAGCGAGTGGACAAAAGTAGAGAATAAAACGACGAATGATGATAATCAACAACAGTACACAATCTATTATGTAAATAAGGATAAAAAACAGGCGCTGATTCAATTGGGAAGATTTCAAGCAGATCATATAGAAGACCAAGGATCTGTTGATGTTCAGGTTGTCTGTAGAGTGACGGATCCGAAGGTTTTACTTGGTGGTGCAGAAAAGACATTTACAAATAAAGTTGTTCTTCAAAGTGCAAATGGAGAAGATTTGGCGACAGCTACGGCAGATGCAAAGATAAAAGATACGAACCTGACGAAAGAAAATGGTTATTCAACTACATCATCAAACGAAAGCCAGAAAGTAACTTATACAATTGTTGCAAATTCAAGAGGCCAAAAGCTATTAACGGCAGAAGGAGAGAAACTAACATTAGTTGATGCGTTGGGTGAATATTTAAGTTTCGACGGTGAATCTTTGAAAGCAAAAAATATAAAAACCGGAGAGCAAGTTGAAATCCAATCGTCATATAATCCAAAAGATAAGACAATTGAAATTGTGATTCCGGATGAAACACCTGTTGAGATTACGTATTCTGTAACCGTGAATATTGCTCCGAATCAAAAAGTAGCATTACAGAATTCTGTTCATTGGAAGTCTTATAGTACAAATGGTGGAACAACTAATAAAATTGAAGAATTTTCCTATAAGTTAAGTGCAGGTGGAAGTAGCGGAACGACATCACATCCGAACTTGACAATTAAAAAGATTGATCAAGATAATACAAGCAATAAATTGGACGGAGTTGAATTTGAAGTTTCTGAATGTGAATTAAAAGATAATCAGATTCAACCTAAAAGCGAAACCAAAAAGGTGAAGGCTACAATAACAAACGGTACTTGTGAAATTACTACAAGCCAATTCCCAATGGATTTTAATACAATCTATGAGGTGAAAGAAACAAAGGCAGCAGATGGATATAAATTGGATGAGACGCCACATTATATTATGTGCGTTAAGCAAGAAGAAGGAGGATATCCAGATGAGGCAAATGCATATATTGAGTATTGTAAACAAATGAAAGATGATACGAGATATAAAGTTGCATACGAAATCAAGAATTTCTTCTTAGAAATTTACAATGAACAACAAGGTATCGTTGTAGAAAAAGCTTTTATCAATGACGCAGCCGGAAAATCTCGCAATCCGGTAAGTGGAACGTATTGGTTTGGTCTTTATGATGATGCAGAAGGAAGCGGCTCACTGCTGGATACCGTTTCTATTACTTATAATCCGGGTGACCAGGACGGAAAGAAAGCGAAGTTTAAGAATCTGGATTCGAAAAAAACATATTATGTATTCGAGTTGGATGACAACAAACAACCGATTAAAGCTTCACAAGAAGCAACAATAAACAAACAGCAGTATATAGTAACATATTCTAATAATGCTGCTAAGTGTGGTGAAACAGTAACGGTGACAAATCAAAGCCATACAAAAATGCTGCCGACAACCGGCAGTTGTGGAACTCTTCTTTACAGATTAGCAGGAATAATATTAATGCTCTTAGCAAGCCTGCGTATGCTGTTAAGATATACAAAAAAATAATAAAAGAGAGTGTCCCTGCCCTAAAAAATCAGGGGGGGGGGTAACGAAAAAACGAGGAGGAAGAAAAATGAAGGTTATTAAGAAGATTACTGCCATAATGCTCTCGATTATGATGGTATTAGGAATGTGTAGCGTGGTAGGAGCTGCGGGAGCAACTGAAACTGAAAAAGGAACGATTACAATCAATAAAGCGATTAGTGGTCAGACTTATAAGATTTATAAGATGTTAGACTTGGAGAGTTATAATAAAGATGTAAATCCTGGACTATATTCTTATAAACCGGCAAATGATCAATGGAAAGCTTTCTTTGAAACAGGCGACGGTAAGGACTATGTAACTATTAATAAGGATGGATATGTTGAGTGGAAAGCTGCAGTAGAAACAACTGAAGCAGCAGAATTAGCACAAAAAGCATTGGCATATGCTGCTAAAGCGGGTATTACAGCGACAGGTACTGAGGTTGCAAAAACAACTACAGTAACATTTGGCAATCTTGATCTTGGTTACTACTTGGTAGATTCAAGCCTCGGTGCACTTTGTGGACTTACAACAACAGATAATGAAGTGACTATTGAAGAAAAGAATGAAGCTCCTACAATTGTAAAGAATGTCTATAATGAAAATGATGAACAAGCTAAAAGCAATACGGCGTATATAGGGTCTAGAATACAATTCGAAATACTTATAAATGTAAAAAAGGGTGCTGAAAATTATGTTTTGCATGATGAGTTGGAAAATGGATTAAAACTTGATGAAACAACAACTCAGTTCCAACCAACACCAGTCTTTTTGTATGACGATATTTCAAATAACATGGAATCTGGGGTAGATTATATTTATGAAAAAACAACCAACGGTTTCAATGTTACACTTACAGAACAATATCTTAAGAAAAATAAGGATAAGGAACCATATACAGTACACGTTGGTTATTATGCGATTTTGACAGAAAATGCAACTATAGGTCCAGCGGGAAATAAAAACAAAGCATGGTTATCATATGGTACTTCTCAAGAGACAAAACCAGAAGAGACAATAACACGTACTTATGCATTTGCAGTATTAAAATTTTATCAAAATGCAGACGGTACAGAAAAGGGTCTTGCTAATGCCAAATTTAAACTGTATACAGATGCTACTTGTTCAGATGATAAAATTGTAAAATTGAAAGGAAATGGAAATAATCGTTATATAGTAGATAAAAGCAGTACAGATAATATTTTGACATCTCCGGAAAATGGTGAATTTGTGATTCAGGGATTGAAAGCTGGTACATATTATCTTAAAGAAATTGAAGCTCCAAAAGGATATAATTTATTAGCTAAGCCAATTGCAGTTAATCTTTCAATAGACACAAAGGGTAGTGGTAAGATTACTATATACCAAGACAATAAAGAAGTTAATAAAATTAAAGTAGAAAA
The DNA here is from genome assembly GCF_055383675.1 of Mediterraneibacter faecis. NCBI lineage: Bacteria > Bacillati > Bacillota > Clostridia > Lachnospirales > Lachnospiraceae > Mediterraneibacter > Mediterraneibacter faecis. The sequence goes on from NZ_AP043803.1 coordinate 301,609, forward strand.
CAAATCCGGCACCATCCTCCCATCCACAGGTGGTATTGGTACAACTATATTCTACATCGCAGGCGCTTTATTAGTACTTATTTCTGGTGTTGTACTGATTGCAAAGAAGAGAACAGACTCTAAATAAAGAAGGTACAGTTACTAATCGCACGTAGTGTGAACGGTAACGGGATTAAATTTGTTGTAAGGGGAATGGGAAGCATTCCCTTTACAACAGTAAGGAGAGGGTTGTAAGAGCAAGATGAAAAAACATATATCAACGATTATTACCGTGATTGTTTTTGTTACAGGCCTGTCCTTACTGTTGTATCCAACGGTGAGTAATTATTGGAATTCATTACATCAGACGAAAGCGGTTGCGAATTATTCGGATGCGATGGAGAAGATGGATAAGCAGAAGAAGCAGGACGCAATTGATGCGGCGAAGGCATATAACGAAGCCCTGTTATCGAATGCCGGGCGTTTTACACCGACGGAAGAAGAACTGAATACTTACAAAAGTTTATTGAATGCGGATAGTACAGGAATGATGGGGTACATTGAGATTCCTGAGATTCGATGTGAGCTTGCTATTTACCATACAGTGGATGAATCCGTTTTACAGGTCGGGATAGGACATTTGGAAGGCTCAAGTTTACCGGTAGGCGGAAGTGGAACGCATTGTGTTTTATCCGGGCACAGAGGTCTTCCGAGTGCGCAGCTTTTTACAAAGCTGGATCGATTGAAGAAGGGAGACATTTTCACGCTTCATGTATATGATCAGGTACTGACATATGAGGTGGATCAGATTGCGATTGTAGAGCCGGAGGATTATGGACTTCTTCAGATTGAGGAAGGACAGGATTTATGTACTTTATTTACTTGTACGCCTTATGGTATTAATACGCATCGTTTGTTGGTACGTGGGCACAGGATCGATAATCGTGCAGGAAGTGATGTGAGAGTTACATCAGATGCGGCGAAGGTAAGTAGTGTACTGGTTGCGGTATGTATTGCCATTCCGCTTCTAATCATCAGTTTCCTTGTAGCGGATCGGTCCGCTAGTCGTTCGAAGAAAAAGAATAAGAAATAAATCAATCAGTGGGAGGGAGAACATGCATAGTCAAAAGAAAAGAATCCGCCACAGAGATAGGAATTATATGATATACGTGCTGGCGTTTCTCATTATGCTGACCGGGATGCTTGGAATCTTAAAGGGCAGTCCGGTTCTGGCAGCAGAAGAGAGTACGCAGAAGGGTAGCATCTCGCTCGTCTGCCCGGTTGAGGGGATGGAGTTGTCTCTGTACCGTGTGGCAGAGTATGAGGAGTCAGGCAGTTTTACATTGACGGAACGATTCCGGAAGTATCCGGTCTCACTGGAGCAGAAGAACCAGGAGGGCTGGCAGGGGACAGCGGATGCACTGGCGGACTATATCAGACGTGACGGAATCACAGCAGATGCAGTGCTGGCATCAGGTTCGGACAGGAAAGTATGTTTTACAGATCTTAACCGAGGTCTTTATCTTGTGCTGGGACAGACAACAGAGCTGCAGGAAGACGGTAAGACACAGATCTACGATCCTCAGACAGCATTGATCGCATTGCCGGATGATTCACAGGGAACTTCAGAAGGGACAGATCCGTATCAGGTGACAGCGGTTCTGAAGTTCGAGAAGAACGATAAACCGGGAAAGCCAGAGGAGCCGGAAGAACCAGAAGAGGAAGAAGAGATGAAGATTCATGTATTGAAAGTGTGGAAGCAGGATCAGGAGAAAGAACGCCCGGATTCTATCGTGGTAGAGCTGCTGCAGACAGATGCGGAAGGGAATACAACAGTCGCTGACCGCCAGACACTTACGAAAGAAAACCAGTGGTCCTATACATGGAAGAATCTTTCTACACTGATGTGCTGGAGTGTATCAGAGGCAGAGGTGCCGAATGGGTATACCGTTGCTGTTGCGCGTGAAGGAAATACAGTTGTCTTGACAAATACAGCAAAGAAGCCGGGAAATCCTGACGGAGAAGTGAATCCACCATCGAAGAAGCCGACGGATAAAACAACAGATAAAACAGTAAATAAAACAACAGACAAAACATCAGACAAGCTTCCACAGACAGGACAGCTCTGGTGGCCGGTACTTGTGCTTTTGTTTGCAGGTGCGATCTGTCTGCTGGTGGGAAGAGTTTTACGGGATAGAAAAGAAGAGAAGAATCGATGAGCAAGAAGAAAAAGAATTGGATAGGAAAGATATTTACAATCACAGGGTTGCTGCTTTTCGCAGCAGCCCTTGCTCTTTCTGCATACAATCTTTGGGACGGTTATCGGGCAGAGCAAAGCAGAGAAAAGCTGTTGGAAGAATATAGAGACAAGAATCAGAACATTTCTGATGAGGGAGAGCGGGCGGAGGAATCTGACGGACAGATACCGGATTATCAGCTAAACCCGGAGATGGAGATGCCGGAGGTTATATTGGAAGAGCTGGGCGGTGTGGCATGTATAGGAATTCTTGAGATTCCGGCGATCGATCTGAAGCTTCCGGTGCTGAGTGAGTGGAGCTACCCACTTCTGAAGAAGGCACCTTGTCGCTATTCGGGCAGTGCTTATCTGGATAATCTCGTGATTGCGGCACATAATTACAGAACACATTTCGGGAAGCTGAAGGAACTGGAAGTTGGAACTGAGGTGATCTTCACAGATGTAGCCGGAAACCGGTTCGAATACAAAGTGGCGGTGGTAGAGGCATTGACTCCACAAAGCGTGGAAGATATGACAAGCGGAGAGTGGGCGTTAAGTTTGTTTACATGCACACTGGATGGAAAGAACAGAGTGACGGTGCGGTGTGACTTCAATGTTTTACCATAGTGAATTTTGTTATAGAATGGCGCTTAATCAGCTATAATTTGTATAAGATTAGTCTATTCTAATCTGAAAGGAAAAATGTTATACTAAAGGAAATGAATGATATGAGGCTATCATCTTATGAAATTATTAGTAACTGGAAACATCGGATATATCACAACTGAATTTATTAAGGAAGCCTTCCCGGAGTGTCAGATTCTTTTGCTTGGAGAGACTGCATTAAAGTCAGATCGTCGCAAGGGAATATCGGTACATCCAATGCCACACGCAGAGAAGGAATTTGAAGATATCTTTAAGACTTATGAATTTGAGGGTGTGATTTATTTTTCTAATTATCTCACCTTTCATGGGAAGAAAGACGGTGAGCTTGAGACTTTACGTAAAGTATTACATTATTATAAAGGAAATACGAATTCACGACTGCTGTATATTACCGGTCCGGAGGGTTTGTATGAAGAAACGACCGGAAAGACATTGATGGTTCGTACCGTAGAGGAGTTCTGCAGGCAGTATTGCGAACTTCATCAGATTTCTGTTAAGATTCTGCGTGCGCCGTACCTTTATTCCGGCACTTACGAGGAGGATTATTTCTTTCATTTATTTTCGAATGCACTCCATCAAAAGTCGATCCTCTTTGAAGAAGCACCATCTCAGGAAATGTATTTTCTTGCTCTGAGTGATCTTGCGGACCTGTTATATAAGATTTTTGATAACTGGAATGAGGAGAGTACTTATCTTCAGATTCCGCAAGTGTTTCATTTTACCTTTGAACAGCTCGGAGAAAAGCTTAAGCAGATATTTCCATTCGCACACATTACATATCTTGCAGATGCGATGATTCAGGAGAGAATAGTCAATGACAAGATGTTGAGGAATGAGTATAGCTGGTTTCCGAAGATTTCTCTTTTGGAAGATCTCTCGGAAATATATGCACAGTATTGTCAGAAGACAAATTATAAGATCCGAAAGATAGATGCTTTGAAGAGCTTTTTCAACAGTCATGTGACAGTTGTAAGAATCATCGAGCTGTTGCTCACATTTTTTGTGTTCGAGGTACTGAACCGAGTGGCAGGGAATCAGGTGCAGTTTGAGATGATCGATCTGCGGCTGGTATATATCGTGCTGTTCAGCAGTTTATACGGTATTAATTATGGACTTGCATCAGCAGGACTGGAATCTCTTTCGCTGTTGGTGGCATATGCAAAGACTGGAATCGGATGGACAACACTTTTTTATGAACCGTCGAACTGGATTCCATTTATCTTTTATTTCGCTGTCAGCGCAATCTGTGGATATGTACGATTGAAGAATACTGAGAATGTTCGGTTTATGAAAGCGGAAAATAAGCTTATTTTGGATAAATTTTTATTTGCGCGGGAAATGTATCAGGAGACGCTTCGGGATAAGCGTCAATACAAGAAGCAGATTCTGGGAAGTCGAGACAGTTTTGGTAAGATTTTTGACATTACGAAAAAACTTGATGTCTTTCTTCCGCAGGATCTTTTTATCGAAACGCTTCATGTGATGGAATCTGTTCTTGAGAATCATACGATTGCAATCTATTCAGTGGGAAAGAAAAAGCAATTCGGACGACTTACGATCGCATCACAAGGAATGAAAGATGTGTTTGCTAATTCTATTTGTATGAAGGATTATCTGGAGGCAAATGAGGCAGTAGAGTCCGGAAATGTATGGGTAAACCGGGAGTTTCTGAAAGGATATCCAATGTGTATGAAAGGAATTCAAAAAGACGGAGAGCTCGTGATGCTGATTTTTATTCAGGATGTAAAGGGCGAGCAGCTTTCTCTTTATTATCTGAATTTGTTCCAGGTTCTCAGTGGTCTGGTGGAGACCGCTCTTTTGCGTGCGCTGGAATACCAGGAAGCGGTTAAGAGCAGGCAGTATGTGACAGGTACAAGTACATTGAAACCAGAGTATTTTGAAGAACGATTGTATTCATTTCACGCTATGAGAGAAGAACAGCTGGCATCCTATACGCTTCTAAAACTGGATTATCCGCAGATGTCACTTGCAGAGGCGGATGCAGTGCTGCAGAAGTCTGTCCGTGAAAATGATGTCTGGGGAATTTCTGAAAAAGAAGAGCTGTTTCTCATTCTTTCGCAGACGGACAGGAAAGTATTGCCGATCATTCTCGCAAGACTGGAGAAGGGCGGATTTATATGTCATGAAGTCGATGCTGTCGAGAGTGCGGATTAAGTGAGAAAAGAAAGAGAAGCGAAGAATTATTGCCGGTCGCAACAGATTGTGACCGGCATATTTGTGGGAGAGATATTATGATTCAAACAGTGCTTGGGATACTTCTGATCCTATTACATATTGTTTGTTGCGTGTTGGTCTGGATGGGGATAAAGACACATTTTCTGAAAGTGAAAAAATATCTGATCGGACTTGTAGTTTTTGTTCCTTTCTGGGGGACGATATGTGTGCTGCTTTTGCATTTGCAGAGGCTGACGAAAAGAGACAATAGAATAGAGCCGGGAGTGGAAAAGCTTCGTGTGAATGAAGAAATTTATAAAAATATTTTTCAGGCAGCTTCGGATATGGATGAGAAGATTGTTCCGCTGGAGGAAGCACTTCTGATCAATAAGCCGGGGATACGACGTGAGCTGATCATGGATGTGCTAAACGACGATCCGGAAGAATACATGGACATTCTGAAACAGGCTCGTATGAACGAAGATGTAGAGGTGGTTCATTATGCGATCACAGCTATGGTTGAGCTCTCTAAGGAGTATGACTTCCGGTTGCAGAAACTGGAAAAACTGTATGCGGCATCTCCGAATGATCCCGAAGTTCTGGATCAGTATTGTAATTTTATGGAAGAATATCTGAATCAGGGGATTCTGGAAGCACAGATGGAGAAAGAACAGCGAGTTCGTTATATCCGGCTTTTGAATCAAAAGCTGAAGATAAAAGCAACGCTCCATACATGTGTGTGCCTGTTTAAAAATCTGATGAAAAACGGAGATTATGTTCAGGCGGGAGAAATTCTGGAACTTATGGATCAGAAATGGCATCACAGAGAAGAATTCTGGACTTTGAAGATACAGTATCTGGCGGAACGTAAAATGGCATCCGAGTTGCAGAAGTGTTTAAGACAGATGCAGGAGGAACACATTTATCTGTCTTCCAAGAGTAAGGAGGCATTGGATTTTTGGTTAGATTAAAATCATTGAAAACATTTCCGTTTAAAAGCATGTTAGTAATCCTGTGCGTCTTTATGATGATGGCAGTTGTTCTTTTTGCTGAACGAAGTGGTATTCAATATACAGAAAAGAATAGAAAAGTTGCGTATCTCGATCGAGAAGAGGTAGTCACCGAACAGACGGCTGTGAAGTCATTGCCGAAGACCTGTCTGGTCCTTCGTAACAGTGCGGATGAAGCAAGTGAACAGGCCTGGACACAGTTTCAGCAAATATTTAAAGATATGAAGGTTGGGACGGATGTAGTCGATCTGAAGAGTGATTCTGTGATCCCTGACTATGATGAGTATGAAACAGTGGTTGTATTATTAAGTGATATCAGTCCATTGAAAGAGAAACTTTTGGAACTGTGTGACTGGGTTTCGGAAGGTGGAAATGCACTCTTTGCGATGACTCTTCAGAAAACGGCATATACATCGATAATAGAGCAGAAGCTTGGAATTATTTCTTCAGGTTATGAAAATACGGTTGTAGACAGTATTTATTTTGAACCGGATTTTATGCTTGGCGGCGGGCAGGCTTATGAAATCACAGATCCCTATGATTCTGCCTGGTCAGTGCAGCTGAGTGAGCAGGCGAAGGTTCATGCGCAGGTAGAGGATGAAAACGGTCAGCCGGTTATCTGGGAAAATCAATATGGAAAAGGAAAGTTTGTAGTAGATAATTTTGGATTGTATGAGAAGGCCGTCCGTGGATTTTATGCAGCGTCTTACAGTCTTCTTACGGATGTCGGTATCTATCCGGTGATCAATGGATCAGCATTTTATCTGGATGACTTCCCGTCACCGGTTCCAAATGGAGACGGTACTTATGTGAAACGTGATTATGAGATGAGCATCAGCAATTTTTATATGAACGTATGGTGGCCGGACATGCTGGAACTTGCCTCTGATCATGGCATCCATTATACAGGTGTGATGATTGAGAACTATGGGGATGCGACAGACGGGACGATCGAGAAGCAGAAAGATACCAAACGCTTCGAATATTTTGGAAATATGTTGCTCCATCAGGGCGGGGAGCTTGGATATCATGGATACAATCATCAGCCGTTAAGCCTCCCAAATACGGACTATGGCGATGTGCTTCCATATGACACCTGGAAAAATCAGTCGGCGATGAAAAAGGCTGTAAAGGAACTGGTACGATTTGGCGATAAAATATTTCCAAGCACATCGATGTCGGTTTATGTACCACCGTCCAATGTATTGTCGGCAGAAGGTAGGAGAATGCTTGCAGAGGATTTTCCGCAGATCAGGACGATCGCCAGTAACTATTTCACCGGTGAGTTTGCTTATGTGCAGGAATTTGAAGTGGCGGAGGACGGTATTGTGGAACAGCCTCGTATCATTTCAGGTGCGATCATTGATAGCTATATGAAGATGGCAGCATTGTTCTGAATTGAACATGCATTTTGTGAACAGCCATTTTATACATCCGGATGATCTTCTGGACGAAGATCGTGGTGCGGCACTTGGCTGGGAAAAATTGAAAGGGAACTTAAGTGATTATATGGACTGGCTGGATGATTCAGCACCGTCCTTGAGACAGCTTACAGGTTCGGAACTGTCCGGCGCGATCCAGCGCTACGGAGCGGTCACATTTACAAAGACAGTGACAGATCAGGAGATCAGACTGGAACTCGACAATTTTTATGATGAAGTGTATTTTATGGTGCGGATCAACGAAGGAACACCGGGAGATGTTTCGGGAGGAAAACTTACGCATTTGACCGGAAACCTCTATTTGCTCAAGGCAAAGGAGCCGACTGTAACCATCGAGAAAACAGAATAAAATACGAAGCAGTAAAATGCGGCAGATAAGGAGTTAGTTGTGAGAATCTGTCTTATATTAGAGGGATGTTATCCCTATGTGTTTGGCGGTGTATCCACATGGATGCATCAGTATATCAATGAAATGAAAGAGCATGAGTTTGTTCTGTGGGTGATCGGAGCAAATGCGAAGGATCGAGGGAAATTTGTCTACGAACTTCCTGAAAATGTCGTCGAGGTCCATGAGGTTTTCCTGGATGATGCCCTGAGACTGAAGGATTCAGGGAAAATGCTTCATGCTTTTACGAAGGAAGAAAAGAACAGCTTAAAGGAGCTGATGCTGTGCAAACGTCCGGACTGGGAGGTTTTGTTTCACCTCTATTATGACCAGAAACTGAACCCGATGTCCTTTTTGAAAAGTGAAGAGTTTTTGAATATATTGACAGAGTGCTGTATAAAAGATTATCCATATACTCCGTTTGCGGATGCATTTCACACGATGCGCTCTATGCTGCTTCCGGTTCTTTATCTGATGGGAAGTGAAGTGCCTAAGGCAGATGTTTATCACGCGATCTGTACGGGGTACGGAGGACTTCTTGCGTGTCTCGGCGGATATGTCTATAAGAAGAAAGTGCTTTTGACGGAGCATGGAATTTATACAAGAGAGCGTGAAGAAGAGATCATCCGTGCAAAATGGGTACAGCCGGCATTTAAAAAGCAGTGGATCGCCTTCTTTTATATGTTGTCGGATATTATTTATACGAGAGCCTTTTCTGTCTCAGCGTTGTTTACCAATGCTATGCTTGCACAGATTCAGATGGGATGTGACAAGGAAAAATGTCGTGTAGTTGAGAATGGAATCAATTACGAACGACTCTCTTCTATTCCGTTAAAAGAAGAAGACGGATGGGTTGATATTGGTGCGGTTGTGCGTCTGGCGCCGATCAAGGATATCAAGACAATGATTTATGCGTTTTATGAGCTGTGTACGAAAAGAGATCATGTGCGGCTCCATATTATGGGTGGCGTTGATGATGAGGAGTATGCTCAGGAATGCTATGCGCTGGTCGATCAGTTACATTTGGAAAATGTGATCTTTACAGGTCGTGTGGATATTATTTCCTATATGGAAAAGCTGGATTTTACAATTTTGACGAGTATATCAGAAGGACAGCCGTTGTCTGTCCTGGAATCATTTGCCGCAAGGCGTCCTTGTGTGACTACGGATGTGGGCTGTTGCAGGGAACTTTTGAATGGAAACGAGGAGGACTGTTATGGATCCGTAGGATATTGTGTTCCGCCAATGTATCGTGAGGGACTTGCGCAGGCAATGGATCAGATGTGTGCTTCCAGAACGCGAAGACTTCGTATGGGCGCAAATGCACAGAAACGGGTAAAGGCGTATTATCGAAAAGAAGAAATGATTGAAAAGTATCGGAAAATGTATCGGGAGGTGGAAGAAGCAGATGGCCGGAATCGGATTTGAGTTAAAGAAATTATTCCAGAAAAGTGGACTTGCATCGACTGTAAAAGCATATGGATATGCCGGAATTATCTGTACAGGTCCGATGCTGCTCGGCATTGTATTGCTGGTTGGGATTACCTTTATCTGTGATCATACCGGTGCGACAAGGCATAACCGGGAGCTTTTAAACTGTATGATTACTTATACACTTCTCGCTTCGCTGACTGTGACAAGCTTCTTTTCTATGGTTGTAACGAGATATATTGCGGATATGTTGTATGAAGAACGACATGAAACAGTGCTCCCTTCCTTCTGGGGATCGACAACGATTCTGCTTGTTGTCGGTGGAATCATGTACGGAATCTTTCTTTTGTTTTCCGGAATCAATCTGATTGACCAGTTTTTGTGTCTGGAGTTTTTCGGAGAATTAATCGTCACATGGAATGCGATGAGTTATCTGACCGCGATAAAGGATTATAAAGGGATACTTCTATCGTTTGTGTCGGCAGTGGCAGTGTCGCTTTTGATTGGAGTTCTACTAGTTTTGATTAGAATTCCACATGTAGAGGCAATGATGATTGCTGTAACGATCGGATATGGGATCATGCTTCTGTGGGATGTGACACTGCTATACCGTTATTTTCCACAGAGTGAGAGCAGTGCGTTTTTCTTTCTGCGCTGGGTGGATCAATTCCTTCCGCTTGCGTTCATAGGCTTGTTTACGAATATCGGACTCTTTGCACATTTGGTTATTATGTGGTGTAGTCCGATCCATGTACATGTACAGGGGTTGTTCTATGGTGCTCCGTATCACGATGTCCCTGCAATGATCGCATATCTGACGATTCTTATAACGACAGTTAATTTCGTTGTGTCGGTGGAAGTGAATTTCTATCCGAAATACAGGAATTACTACAGTCTGTTTAATGACAGAGGAGAAATTAAAGATATTTTACGGGCAGGAAACGAGATGAAAGAAGTTTTGAATATGGAGCTGAAGTATACGGCACTGAAGCAGCTCCTTACAACGGCGTTGGCGCTTTCTGTAGGACAGCTTCTCCTGACATATCTTCCGCTTGGATTTAATGATCTTATGGAAGGCTATTTCAGGACACTGTGTGTCGGTTATGGACTTTATGCGGTTGCTAATACAATGATGCTGATCCTACTGTATTTTACAGATTATAAAGGAGCATTATATGCAACAGGAATGTTTGCGGCGTGTACGACAGGATTTACCTGTATATCTCTATTTTTCCCGCAAGTATACTATGGCTTTGGATTTTTACTTGGAAGTGCAGTATTCTTTCTGATCTGTACGCTGCGGCTTGGATATTTTATTAAAAAACTTCCGTATTATATTTTGAGTGTACAACCAATCGTGGCGGAAGATAAAACAGGATTCTTCACACGGTTAGGATGTTTTCTGGAAGAGAAAATAGAAAGGGGAGACGAGCTTGAAAAATTATAAATCAATTGCACTGGGATGTGCCCTTTTATTAGGAATGTCCTGTTGCCTGACGGGATGTACAGCTTCGGGGAAAACAGGGAATGCATCAAAAACAAAGACAGAGCAACAAGAAACAATAGAAAAGGCCGAGACACAGGATATCAATGACGTTCATCTTCGAGATAAGGACAGCCTCTATGAAAATGATGACGAGACGAGTGTTGTGACAATGTATCTTACGGTTTCTCAAGGAAATTCTTCAGAGGGGACAAATCATACCTGGAAGGAAATCAACAGTTATTCGGCTTATGATTATGACAAAATGGGAGTAGACCGTTACCAGACAGCGGCGCTCCTCCAGGTTGGAGATGAGTCCGGTCCACAGAGTGGAGAGGTTGGTTACGGTGAAAATGTGCCGAATGCGACGGTGCAGATCAGAGGGCAGACTTCAAGCAGTAATGCACAGAAAAATTATAAGATAGAGCTGAAAAAGAATAAAGGAACCTGGCGAGGACAACGTACGATCAATCTGAATAAACACCAGACAGAGGGAATGCGTTTCCGTAATAAGCTCTCCTATGATCTTTTGAAAGGGATTCCGCAGTTGATGTCTCTCAGGACCCAGTTTGTGCATTTATACGTGAGAGATCTTACGGAAGGAAACAGCGCAGAGTTTCAGGATTATGGATTATACACACAGGTGGAACAGCTGAACAAGACAGGAATGAAGAACCATGGAATGGATTCGAAAGGACAGTTGTACAAAATTAATTCGTTTGAGTTTTTTCGCTATGAAGATGTAATAAAAAAAGAAGACGATCCGACCTATGACCAGAAAGCCTTTGAAAAGCTCCTGGAGATCAAAGGAGATTCAGATCATACGAAACTGATCCAGATGCTTACGGATCTGAATGATAATTCAAAATCGATTGGTAATATCCTGGATCAATATTTTGACAGAGAAAATCTGACGTATTGGATGGCATATCAGATCCTGACCGGAAATGTAGATACACAGAATCGTAATACATATTTATATAGTCCACAGAATTCGGACACATGGTATCTGATTGCGTGGGATAATGACGGCTCTTTCATGAGAACCGAATATAACATTCAGAATCGTTCCGATCAGGGAAGTTGGGAATGTGGAATCAGTAATTACTGGGGAAATGTTCTTTTTCAGAGATGTCTGCAGTCCGAGGAGTTTCGTGAGGAACTTGATGCGGCAATTCAGGATCTGAGATCCTATCTCAGCGTAGAGCGGATCAGCGGTATGATAGAGAAATATCGTACAGTGACGCAGAAGTATTTGTATCAGATGCCGGACCGGATGAATGCACCGCTGACCGAAGCGAAATATGACACAGTTGCATCGGCAATCCCTTCCGAGGTGGAACAAAATTATGAGCTCTATAAGGAGAGTCTGGAAAAACCAATGCCATTTTATATTGGAGTACCGGTGATCGAGGGGAATACCTTGAAGCTGAATTGGGATGCGTCCTATGATTTTGATGCAGAGACGATCACTTATACAGTTGAACTGGCAAAAGATTATAAGTTTAATGAGATCGTATTTCGTCAGGATAATATTCAAATTCCGGAAGCGGAGACTACAGTTCCGGCAGACGGCCAGTATTTTGTGCGTGTCCGTGCGACAAATGCATCAGGACAGACGCAGGATGCTTTTGATTATTATGTAACAGATGATGGAAAGAATTATGGTATGAAATGTTTCTACATTACAGGCGGACAAAATGTTGAGGAAGATATTTATGAAGAATGATTTATCAAAAGAACGCTTCCGTAATGAATGGAAATATCTGATCAGTACCAGTGAGAAAGAACTGCTGGAGCTGAGGATGAAGCATTTGTTGAAAAAAGATCCAAATGCAAAGGGAAACGGTTATATGATCCGCAGTCTTTATTTTGAAGATTATTTCAACAGCGCTTATGCGGAAAAGGAATCTGGTGTTCTGATGCGAAAAAAATATAGGATCCGTATTTATGATTGTAGTGACCGTTCAATCAAACTGGAGCGGAAGAAGAAATTCGGAAGTTATATTTATAAAGAAAGCGCTCCGCTGACAAAAGAAGAATTCTACAGGATTCTTGATGGGGATTATCAATTTTTATTAAAGAGTCCCTATCCATTGTGCAGAGAATTTTATGTGGAATGTGTCAGTAATCTTATGCGTCCGCGCACGATTGTTGACTATGATCGTGTACCGTGGATCATGGACGAGGGGACAGTCAGGATCACATTTGACAGTGATGTGCGTGCGGCGGTCGGAAGTTATGACATCTTTGATCCGTCCCTTCCGACACTTCCGGTGCTTGAACCGGGGAAACTGGTTATGGAAGTGAAATTCACAGAGATGCTTCCACAGATCGTGCGTGACTTGCTTCCACCAAATGCACAAGAATTCACAGCAGTATCAAAATATGTACTCTGTTATGAAAAATCGCAGTATTTGCATGGATTTGAATATTGGAATGAAACACAGGAGAGAAAACGATTATGAGTGTACAAGATATGATTAAAAAGTCGGTGCTGGAATCCGGCGCGTTTGACAGCTTTAATGCACCGAAGATGGCAATTTCGCTGATCATTGCATTGCTTCTTGGAGCGGTGATCTATATGGTTTACAGCAAATTTTATGTAGGGGTGATCTTTTCCAGAAGCTTTGCGGTTACTTTGGTCGGAATGACGCTTCTTACCTGTATGGTTACTCTGGCGATCAGTACGAACATCGTGATCTCACTTGGTATGGTCGGAGCGTTGTCTATCGTGCGTTTCCGTACAGCGGTGAAAGATCCGATGGATCTGCTCTATCTTTTCTGGGCGATCACTACAGGAATCACAACCGGAGCAGGAATGTATGTGCTGGCTCTGATCGCGGCAGTTGTGATGATCGCGATGATCTTTCTGTTCTATCATAAGCAGCAGAAGGGCAGGATCTATATCGCAGTGATTCATTATCAGGGAGATGAGGCGGGTGATGAAATTATCCGCAGCTTTGGAAAAATGAAATATTTCATAAAGTCAAAGACGATGCGTGGAGAGAAAACAGAGATGGCGGTTGAGGTGTTCTGCCGGCAGAATGAGCTTGATTTCACAGAGAAGATCCGGAAGATCACGAATGTGGAAGATATTACATTGATCCAGTATAATGGAGAGTATCACGGATAAAATGAATTTTGTTGGAAACTTATTGCAGTAAAAGCCATTATTTATCTGATTTATGCAACAAATTGCAGGAGACGGTTATTTTGTTGACCGTCTCTTTTTTGTGTGATATAACCTAATCATAGCAAACAACAAACGTTTGCATAGAAAGAAATGAACAATGCGCATTGTTAGGAAACATTAAAAATCATGTTATCTCATACAAGAAAAAGGAGACAATAAAAATGGCAAAAGTAAAAACATTCAAGACAATCTTCCCAGCAGTATCTGTACCACTTAACGACGACTACTCAATCAACGAGCCAGAATTCAGAGCATATTTAAGATGGATCAAAACATTCTACGGAAAAGGAATGGACGGACTTGTATGTAACGGACATACAGGAGAGATCACAGGACTTACAAGAGCAGAGAGAAAACGTGTTGTAGAGATCTGTGCAGAAGAGTGTGGAGACGTTATGACAATCATCTCCGGTGTTAACTGTGAGAACACAGCAGAGTCTATCGAGATGGCAAAAGAAGCGAAGGAAGCAGGAGCCGACGGAATCCTTCTTATGCCACCACATATGTGGCTGAGATTCGGTATGAACCCGGATGCACCGTTCGAGTATGTAAAAGACGTTGCAGAGGGAGCTGACATCGACATCATCATCCACCTGTACCCGGCAACAAGCAAAGCTTTCTACCCGGTAGAGACACTGATCAAAATGTGCAAAGAGATCGATCATGTAAAATGTATCAAGATGGGAACACGTGTTACATCTATCTACGAGCATGATGTACGTCTTCTTCGTCAGGAGTGCCCAGACATTTCTCTTATCACATGCCACGACGAGACACTGTGCGTAAGCTGGTTCCCAGGAATGGACGGAGCTCTGATCGGATTCGCAGGATGCGTACCGGAGATCATCTGCCCGGCAAGAGAAGTATTTGCTAACCCAGACAAACATACATTAAAAGAAGCTCAGGACTGGTCAGATCGTATCTACCACATTTCCCAGGCAATTTATGGAGGCGGACAGCCATCAGGTGAAGCTCATGCAAGACTGAAAGAAGCTCTGAAACAGAGAGGAATCTTCAAGTCAGCACTTATGAGAAAACCAGTTCTTCCGCTGAACGATGAAGAGAAAGCATGGGTAGCTCTCGGCCTTGAGAGAAGCCAGCTTCCGGAAGTAGACATGACACAGTTCGAAGACTAAGAAACATACTGCAATAATTCTGCCATGTTATTATAAGATAAAATATGCCTTTTAGAGGAGGCTGCCGCTTTAACAATAAAATTGCGAAGCGGCAGCTTCCTTTTTGCCTTTTCGTTAAACTTATCTTTTTAAACTAATTTTTCAGTCTTTATGCGGTTTGTTGTGCAAATACACAATAAATTGCATGAAAATGGCAGATGAATTGGATTTATGCAACAAATTGCAGGAGAGGCCTGATTCGTTGACCAGGTGTTGCATTGTGTGATATAACCTAAACATAGCAAACAACAAACGTTTGTAATATGAAAAATGAACAATGCGCAAAGTTCTGGAAATTGATAATAATGAAATTCGGAAGAAAAAGGAGACAATAAAAATGGCAAAAGTAAAAACATTCAAGACAATTTTCCCAGCAGTATCTGTACCGCTTAATGACGATTATTCTATCAACGAACCAGAATTCAGAGCATACTTAAGATGGATCAAAACATTCTATGGAAAAGGAATGGACGGACTTGTATGTAACGGACATACAGGAGAGATCACAGGACTTACAAGAGCAGAGAGAAAACGTGTTGTAGAGATCTGTGCAGAAGAGTGTGGAGACGTTATGACAATCATCTCCGGTGTTAACTGCGAGAACACAGCAGAGTCAATCGAGATGGCAAAAGAAGCGAAGGAAGCGGGAGCTGACGGAATCCTTCTTATGCCACCACATATGTGGCTGAGATTCGGTATGAACCCGGATGCACCGTTCGAGTATGTAAAAGATGTTGCAGAGGGAGCTGACATCGACATCATCATCCACCTGTACCCGGCAACAAGCAAAGCTTTCTACCCGGTAGAGACACTGATCAAGATGTGCAAAGAGATCGATCATGTTAAATGTATCAAGATGGGAACACGAGTTACATCTATCTACGAGCATGATGTACGTCTTCTTCGTCAGGAGTGCCCAGACATATCTCTTATCACATGCCATGACGAGACACTGTGCGTAAGCTGGTTCCCGGGAATGGACGGAGCTCTGATTGGATTCGCAGGATGCGTACCGGAGATCATCTGCCCGGCAAGAGAAGTATTTGCTAACCCAGACAAACATACATTAAAAGAAGCTCAGGATTGGTCAGATCGTATCTACCACATTTCCCAGGCAATCTACGGAGGCGGACAGCCATCAGGTGAAGCACATGCAAGATTGAAAGAAGCTCTGAAACAGAGAGGAATCTTCTCTTCAGCACTTATGAGAAAACCGGTTCTTCCGCTGAATCAGGAAGAAAAAGACTGGGTAGCTCTTGGACTTGAGAGAAGCCAGCTTCCGGAAGTTGATATGACTCAGTTCGAAGATAAATAAGACGAAAATTATGATATAACTATAGATGTGGTGTCTGAAATATATACGAAAAAATCATGTTTCAGACATCACTCTTAGAACGGAGGAGCCATGACAGAAAATAACAAAAATCTGGGGATAGATGGATTTGATCCATCAAAAGTCAACAAGCTTTCTGCAAAAGAAATTTTAAAACGTGTAGGTCCTGGAATTGTCCTTACCGGAGTAGTAATCGGACCTGGTAATATTACAACATCTGCAATGATTGGTGCGAATTATGGATACAGCCTGATCTGGCTGATTATACCGATCCTGATCATGGGTGTTACATTCATGCTGACATCCTACCGTATTTCTATGTTGACAGGAATGCCAATCTTACATGCGATCAGACATTATTATGGAAAAGTTGCATCTGGATTCTGTGGTGTTGCATTATTCTTATCCTGCCTGTTCTTTACACTTGGAAATATTTCCGGAACAGGTGCAGGTATGAACCTTGTATTTGGAATCAACTGGAAATTAGGAGCACTGATCATGTTGGCAGTACTTACAGTGCTTTACTTTTCAAAAGGTGTTTATTCAAAAGTAGAAAAAGGAATTTTAGTTTGTATCATTGCTATGATATTTGCTTTCTATGCAACACTGGTTGCAACCGGCGGACCTGACTGGGGTGCAATGGGACATGGATTAACACACTGGAGTGTACCGGAAGGAAGTCTTACAACAGCACTTGCTTATATCAGTACAAATGCAGCTGTGACAGCAGGAATCTATGGAACATATCTCGGTGCTGAGAAAAAGTGGAAAAAAGAGGATTTATTTAACGGAGCAATGAAATGGGATGCAATCGCACATATTGTATCAGTTATCCTGATTTCCGGAGCAATCATGCTGGTTGGAGCAATCGTTCTGAATCCACAGGGAATTCAGATTAAAGCACCGGCACAGTTGGCAGCGCTTCTTGTTCCTTTCCTTGGAAAAGCTTCTAACATTGTAATGGGAGTTGCACTTCTCGGAGCAGGATTCTCTTCACTTCTCGGTAATACGCAGAGAGGTATGGTACTTTTAAGTGCAGGATTCGACAAAGACGTTGCACTTGAGTCCAAGCTGATCCGCTGGGGATGTATGATCACACTTGCATTTGCATGTGTAGTCTGCTTCATCTACGACGGTTCTCCGACACAGCTGATCTTCATTGCTAACATCGCAACATCAATCGCAACTCCGGTTGCAGGTCTTTTCATCACATTGATGTTCTGGAAGAAAGAAGTTCAGGCTGGATTGAAGGCACCAAGAGTACTGCAGGTTCTTATGACAGTCAGTTATCTCTTTACATTAGCAATGACAGTCTCTGCACTTGCAAATTATATTCCGAAGCTGATTGCTTCATTTTCATAAAGATCAGGAAGTATGTGTCCGCTTCTACGGTCTTATAGATAAGAATGAAAAGTCTGGTGATTATCATGATGAGATGGTTGCCAGGCTTTTGTGGCATGTTATAATAGAAAGAGCGTAAATTAATTGCACGAACAGAACAGATGCACAGGAGGAAGAGATGTTATGGCTACATTAAAGGATGTTGCAAAGCTTGCGAACGTAGATGTGAGTACGGTATCCAGAGCATTGAACAACACGTCGTATGTTCATCCGGATACGAAAAAGAAAATATTTAAAGCGGTAGAGCAGTTAAGCTATCGCCCAAATCTGCTGGCGAAAGGTTTGAAACAGGGGAAGAGACGGACGCTTGGAGTAGTTGTACCATCTGTAAATCTTTCAATTTTTGGTGAGATCGTCCAGGGGATCGAGATGCAGGCAGGCAATAGAGGTTACAGTCTGATGATCTGTTTGACGAAGGATGATCCGGATATTGAAGCAGAATGTCTGAACCGTCTTCGTAATGGACTGGTAGACGGAATCCTGATCGCATCGACCGGACAGAACACAAGACTGATCCGTGATATCAAGGCAAATGGAGTGGCAGTTGTCCAACTTGTTAGAAATCAGGACAGGAAATTCAGTTCGGTAGAAGCCGACTGTTTCTCTTGCGGATATGAAGCGGCAAAGTATCTTTATAAGAAGGGGTGTACAAAGATTGGTTTTATCAATGGATCAACAGAGTTTACCCCGTATGCGGAACGTTACAGAGGATACCACAAGGCAATGAAAGAACTTGGCCTGAAGGAATATCAGGTAGAGTCCGGATTGCCGCGCGGAAATTATTTCAAAGATGGTTATAAAGGTGTGGAGCGGCTCAAAGAGGCATTTGATGAAGTAGATGGAATCATGGTTGCTGCGGATATGCAGGGAATCGGAGTACTCCGGGCACTGAAAGAGAGCGGAAAGAAAGTGCCGAAGGAAGTCAAGGTCATCAGCCTTACCGGTCATGCAATCGGAGGAATGCTTGAGACAGCGATGACTTCCATGGAGCTGCCGGGTCGTGAGATGGGACAGAGGGCAGCGGATATGATATTAGAAGATATTGAAGCGGCGGATGATGAGAAACCAAGCGTGCAGCATATGGTGTTTGGAACGAAGTTGATTGAGCGAGAGACGACATAGAAAAAGATTCCCAAATAGGAATCTTTTTTTGAGAATAAAAAAATAAACTCCGAAATGGGAATATTTTTTGAAAAAGAGCATATAGTATGCTATACTTGGAAAAAGGGAGGGACGCTGTATGGTCGAACGTAAGGAATATTTACAAAAGCTATGGTCATGGAAAGACGAGCAGGTGATCAAGGTTGTAACTGGAATCAGGCGCTGTGGAAAATCAACATTATTAAAACAATATCAGAATAAACTAAAATCAGCTGGGGTTACAGAAGAACAAATTATATCAATTAATTTTGAAGAATTAGAAAATGAGCCATTGTTGGACTACAAGTCATTATATCAATATATTAAAGAACGACTTTGCGAAGACAAGATGACTTATATTTTTCTGGATGAGATTCAGAAGGTAACATCCTTTGAAAAAGTGGTAGATAGTCTTCATGTAAAAGAAAATATTGATATTTATATTACAGGTTCTAATGCATATATGCTTTCAGGGGATTTGGCTACACTATTAACAGGAAGATATGTTGAAATTTCTATGTTACCGCTCTCCTTTAAAGAATATGTTGAAATTACAGGAATTCTAAAAGAACAGGCATTTTCAGAATATATGAAAACCGGTGGATTTCCCTACATTGCAGTGATGGACAGAACAGATGAAAAAGTGGAGATCTATCTGGAAGGTATTTATAATACGGTGATTGTAAGAGATATTGAAGATCGTCAGTCAAGAAAAGAGATGAATTGTGGCAAGCGAAAAATCACAGACATTACATTGTTGAAGACAATTGCGCGATATCTGGCAAGTGTGATCGGAAGCCCAATTTCTATAAAAAGTATTACAAATTATTTGATTTCATCAGGTAGAAAAGTATCTGCGAATACGGTGAGTGATTATGTAGATGCGTTGACAGAATCATTTATATTTTATTCAGTAGATAGATTTGATATAGTAGGAAAACAGCTGTTAAAAGTTAATAAGAAGTTGTATATGGTTGATTTGGGGCTTCGCAATCACATTTTGCCAAGAAAGCGTTATGATCTTGGATTTTCTATTGAAAATATTGTTTTTTTTGAATTATTGCGCCGTGGGAATAAGGTGAATATAGGTAAATATGGCGCTACAGAAGTAGATTTTGTTGCTCAAAAACAAGGGGTAATCGTTTATTATCAGGTGACGGCAGATATGACAGCAGAAGAAACTTTTGAAAGAGAAATGAGACCATTACAGGAGATTAAAGACAATTATGAAAAAATTGTTTTAACACTGGATCAATTTTCGCTTGGAAATTATGATGGTATAAAAGTAATTAATGTAATAGATTGGCTTTTGGAAAATTGAAGAAAAAGTCAGGTATTCTGAATTCAGGATTCAAATTCAGAGTACCTGACTTTCTTTTGTGTAAAATCATGATTTTATCAATGAATAGCAGAAAAAAGTGAATAAATTTCATAAATAGATATGAAAATAAGAGAGTTTGTGAAAATTATTTTCTATCCTTTTCTGACAGGTTGTGTATCACAGAAGAGTGCTTTAAGATGAGTGTATTCCAAAAGAGACAAGGAAAGGAGAAGAGAAGTGTTTGATCATTTATTTAAACCGATTTCTGTGAATGGAATGATTCTGAAGAACAGGATCATAGCAACACCGACAGGTGATGATTTCGAAGAAAAGGCAATGGGTGGGGCGGCACTTGTGATTGCAGGACATGCAATCGTGGAACCTGGAAGATCCAGTTTCGCAAGTCCGGAAGAGCCATACCCGTTTGCTAAATACGAAAGAGAAGAGACAAGGAAAAAAGTGCTTAAGATTCACAGAGGTGGGGCAAAGGCCTCCGTTGAAATATTTCATGCAGGTCAGGATGCCAGAACTGTGGATTATGCAAAGGGACCATCTGCACTGATCCGTCCGGATGGGGTTGAAGTAAAAGAGATGGATGAAGAAATGATGGAGGAGACGCTCCGCTGGTATGCAGAAACAGCAGCAAGTGCGAAGAAGATAGGATTTGATTCGATTTTTCTTCATTTTGGACATGGATGGCTGCCGGCACAGTTTCTTTCCCCACATTATAATCATCGCACAGATATTTATGGGGGGAGTATTGAAAACAGAAGTCGTTTCCCACTTCGGATTCTGGAGACAGTGAGAAAAGCAGTAGGGAACAATTATCCAATCGATATCAGAATCAGTGCATATGAATGGATTGAAGATTCTATAAGCTTTGAGGATGTAATGTACTTTTTAAAGAAAGCGGAACCTTATATTGATACGGTTCAGATTTCTTCTGGTATTGACAAGATTTTTGAGGCAAATGTCCATTGTATTACAACAAATCTTGAAGAAGAAATGCCGAATCTGAAATGGGCAAAACAGGCAAAGGCTGAGTTACAGATTCCGGTGTCTGTTGTCAGTGCGGTGATGACACCTGCCATGGCAGATGAAATCATTTCCAAAGGTTATGTAGATATGGTGGCTTTTGGAAGAACGCTTCTTGCGGATCCATACTGGCCGAAGAAAGCAATGGAAGGACATCCGGAAGATATTGTTCCGTGTCTCAGATGCTCGAACTGTTATCATATTTCTTCGGATCACTGGAATGTAGGCTGTTCTGTAAATCCGCGGTATCACCATCAGGAATTTGTTCCGTCTGAAATCAATCTTCCAAAGGCGGAGACAAAAAAACATGTTGTAATTCTTGGAGGTGGTCCGGCGGGAATGAAAGCTGCAATTACAGCAAGTGACCGGGGACATAAAGTAACAATCATTGAGAAACAGAAAGAATTGGGAGGAATGCTCCGGTTTATTTCAAAAGAAGCACATAAAGAGGAAGTTCAGAGACTGTTAGATTATTATCTGACACAGATTTTCAAAAGAGAAATAGAAGTCCTTCTGAATACGGAAGCAGATCCGGAACTGGTAAAAGAATTGCAGCCGGATTCACTTCTTATTGCATTTGGGGCAGTGGAGAGAATTCTTCCAATCCCAGGTGTGGAAGGTGAAAAAGTACAGCTTGCGACAAAAGCAATCGCACATCCGGAGCAGCTTGGTCAGAATATTGTAATTCTGGGCGGTGGAAGTATTGGATGTGAAATCGGACTTGAACTTGCAGAAAATGGGAAGAATGTTACAATTCTTGAATTAACAGATACGCTTGCTGCGAATGCAAATTCTCTGTACAGAGAAGCGTTGAGACAGAAATTTTTACTGCATGAAAATCTTCACAGTCTGTTAAAATGTGGATGCAGCAGGATTGAAGAGGATGTTGTCATCTATAAAAATGAATCTGGGGAAGAAAAGCAGCTTCCATATGACCAGTTGATCCTCTCAACAGGACTTGTGGCACAGAGACAGCTTGTAGAATCCTTTTATGGAATCTGCAGGGATACAGTAGCAATTGGGGACTGTGTCAGCCCGTCTAATATTATGAATGCTAATTTTGAGGGATATACAGCAGCATTAAATATTTAGAAGAAGGAAAAGAGAAAAAGAAAGGGGAACACAAATGAAAGATTATTCAGAATTAATCCAGTCAGTGATCGCCGGAGTTGGTGGGGCAGAAAACATTGAAAACTGCATCCACTGTGCAACAAGACTTCGTTTTACATTGAAAGACGGAACAAAGTTTGATCAGAAAGCATTGAAAGAAACCCAAGGGGTACTTGGAGCGCTTGTAAGTTCCGGTTATTATCAGGTTCTGATCGGACCACAGGTAAATGATGTTTACGCGCAGCTTATGGAGACACCGGAACTGAAGAACATAGCAAAAGAGACAAAGCAGGATGCAGGAAATGAATCTGAAAAGAAGGCAGGGCTGCTGGACAGATTTTCCAAAATGATGTCTGACGTTTATGCACCATATATTCCAATCCTTGCAACAGGTGGTATTGCATCCGGTCTGATCGGACTGCTTGCCAATCTTGGAGTAGTGGACAGTGCAAGTCTTACTTACCAGACATTTTATGCAATTTTTTACTCACTGATCTATTTCTTCCCGATTCTGCTTGCATTTACAGCAGGAAAGCATTTTAAATGTAATCCTTATGTAGCGGTGACACTTGGAGCATCCATCATGTACCCGGGAGTTGCAGATCTTCTTGTAACAGGTGAAAAAGCATCACTGCTTGGTATTAAGTTTACAGCATATAATTTCAGTGGATCATTTATCCCGATCCTGCTTGCAGTATTCTGCATGAGTTATTTTGAAAAATGGTTGAAAAAGATTCTGCCACAGGTGACACAGTTTATTCTTGTTCCGTTCCTGTGCCTGATCGTATTCGTTCCACTCAGCATTCTTGTGTTTGGACCGGCAGGCGGATTTATTGCAAATGGCATCAATGCTGTTTATGGTGTCATAAGTGCAAATAGAATTCTTGTAGGCATTGTGTTTGGTGGCTTATTCTCACTGGTAATTCTTCTTGGTATGCACTGGGCAGTAACACCAATCCTTCTTGGAGTTATGGCAGAGCAGGGATTTGAACCGGCACTGGCAGCAGGTGGACTGGGCGGTTACGCTGCACTTGGAATCTGCCTTGCAGTTGCAGTATTTGCCAAGAACAGTGGAGATAAAGCAACAGCAGGATCTGCTGCATTTACAAATGCTCTTTGTGGTATTACAGAGCCGGGACTTTATGGAATTATTCTGCGAAGTAAATGGCTTCTTGGAACAATGGTCTTTTCTGGTGCAGCAGCGGGACTCGTGTTTGGAATCGGTGGTGTGGCAGCAACGAACTTTGCCTTTACCGGAATTCTGGCATTCAGTGGCTGGCTTGGATGTGTCAACTTCCCGATGTATTGTGTGGGAATTGTTGTAGCAATCGCACTTGGATTTGGAATCACAGCGTTCCTCTTAAAGAGCGGTAAAGTAAAAGAATATAATTAGTTAGTATGGCAATGCATCTCCCCTTTTTTTCTGAGATCTTCTTTGTTAAAATAAATGTAGGTTTTATTTTCGGAAGAAATCAGGAGAAGGGGAGTTATTATGATTATAGAAAAACTGATGAAACAGACAGACTTCACAAAGGTTGAGAAGAGCATAGCAGATTATCTGATGAAGAACGGATTTGATGTAAAGAACATGTCAATTCAGACATTAGCACATGAGACATTTACTTCGCCGTCAACAATCACCAGATTCTGTAAGAAACTTGGATTAGACGGATATAAAAAGTTTCAGATTCTGTTTTATTCAGAGTATGAGGTATATGCAAGTCAGGGGGCAGTAGATGCGAATTACCCATTCTCAGGAAGCGATTCTTTTGAGCAGATTGCAAGAAAGCTCGCGAAGCTGAATCATGACACGATCAATAAAGCAATGTCGGGATTTGATTATAATCAGTTTCAGAGAATTGTCCGTCGGATGAGCCGTGCAGATATGATCAATATTTTCAGTGTTGGAACATCTGCTACGGTGGCGATGGAATTTCAGCAGAAAATGTTACGTTTTGGAAAAATCGTAAATCTGACAATGAGTTCCTGTTTTCTTCCGGGATATGCACTGGCAGGGTCAGAACATACTGTAAATCTGATAATTTCGCAATCTGGCGAGAACAGGGATGTGGTAGAAAGTCTGAAGCTTCTGAAAAAGAAGAAGAGGTATTGCGTTGGTATTACAGTGACACCGGAAAGTACAGTGGCGAGGATGTGTCAGGAAGTGATTCTGGTGGATGTCCAGGAACAGGGATCTTATGAAGAGAAGATTGATACCTTTGCGGTATACAGCGCATTTCACTTTATTCTGGATTGTATGTTCTCATTTCTATATCAGCTTGATTTTGAAAGTAATAAAAAAGAGACACAAGAAAAAGCATATTCAATTAAAGAAAGTAAAAAGCAAGAATAAATAAGGAGCAGATATGGCATTTAGAAAAGATTTTTTGTGGGGAGGAGCATGTGCAGCAAACCAGTTTGAAGGAGCTTGGAACGTGGATGGAAAGGGAATATCAGTTCCGGATCTGTGTACGAATGGAACAAAGCGGAATCCAAAATGTATTACGACAGAGATAAGAGAAAACAGATTTTATCCAAGTCATGAGGCAATTGATTTTTATCATCATTACAAAGAGGATATTGCCCTTTTTGCGGAGATGGGATTCAGAGTTTTCAGAACATCGATCAACTGGACGCGGATTTATCCAACAGGAATGGAAGAAGAGCCGAACGAAAAGGGGCTTGTCTTCTATGAAAATGTTTTTAAAGAATGTAAGAAATACGGGATTGAACCACTGGTAACTTTGAGCCATTATGAGATGCCATATGCACTGGTAGAGAAATATAACGGATGGGCTGACCGGAATGTCATTGCGTTGTTTGAAAAATATTGTTATACAGTTTTTGACCGCTATCAGAATCTGGTGAAATACTGGCTTACCTTTAATGAGATCAATGGAGGTGTAACTCCTCTTGGTACAACCCTGTCTCTTAGTACGGTGAGAGGATATGAAGGACCGGTTGCAGACGCACCGGTAAGTCCACAGGTTCGGTTTGAGGCACTGCATCACCAGTTATTGGCTTCCGCAAAGGTAGTTGCATATGCACATGAGCATTATCCGCAATTTCAAATGGGGGATATGAATGTATTTCTGACGGCGTATCCGCTGACTTGTGATCCGGAAGATGTGCTGGCTGCGCAGAAACACAATCATGTGATTAACTGGTTCTGTTCAGATGTGCAGATCCGGGGAGAGTATCCGTCTTATATGAAACGTTATTTTAAAGAGCAGGGAATCTGTCTGGAAATCAGTGAAGAAGAGAAAGAAATATTAAAAAGAGGAACTGTGGATTTTTATACTTGCTCTTATTATATGTCTTCCTGTATTACAACGCATGAGGGAGAAGCAACAGTGGAAGGCAATCTGGCAGGTGGAGCGAAGAATCCGTATCTGCAGGCCTCCGACTGGGGCTGGCAGATTGATCCGGATGGACTAAGGTATTCTTTGAATGAGATTTATGAACGTTATAGAATACCAATCATGGTTGTGGAAAATGGACTTGGTGCAAGAGATGAAAAGGCAGAGGATGGACAGATTCATGACAGTTACCGAATTGACTATCTGAGAAGACATATTGAAGCTATGTATGAGGCAACAGAAGATGGGGTGGATCTGATGGGTTATACGCCGTGGGGATGCATTGATCTGGTCTCTGCATCAACCGGCGAAATGGCAAAAAGATATGGATTTATCTACGTCAATAAATTTGATGATGGAACCGGGGACCTCTCAAGAGAAAAGAAAGATTCCTTCGATTGGTATAAGAACGTAATCGCAACGAATGGACAATGTTTATGAAAAAGAAAGGTAGAAAGTAAGTATGTTTTCATTTTTTAAGAAGAAAGAAGCACCGGTAGAAGAGAATAAGACACCAGTTCTGACAGCTTATCTGTCAGGAAAGGTAATCCCAATCGATGAAGTAAAGGATGAGGTATTCTCTTCCAAGGCGTTAGGTGACGGACTTGGAATCGAGCCGGAAGGCAATGTGATCGTAGCTCCATGTGCAGGAACAGTTTCAGCACTGATGGAAGGATCCAAACACGCAGTAGGTCTTACACTTTCCAACGGAGCAGAGATTCTGATCCACGAGGGAATCGACACGGTAAATATGGAAGGAGAAGGCTTCAAGTACTTCGTAAAAGAAGGACAGAAGGTCAATGCAGGAGATAAGCTCCTTCAGTTCGATTCGGAGAAGATCAAAGCACACGGATATGAGACAACCTGTATTTTTGTTGTCACAAACGGAGATGAATATCCGGATATGAAGTTACATACAGGAATGGATGCAGTACAGGGTGAGACTGTGATTGCGGAGTTCTAGGAATAAAATCCGACAGAAGATATAAGGATTAGAAGAAAAGACCGATGGGTTCGTCTGAGAGGGCGGGGCATCGGTCTTTTTAACACATTTACGCATACAGGACACCTCTCTTTTCGGGGCAGTGAAAATGAAACAGTATATGTTATTAGTAGCGGATTTTTTTTGCATTTTTTGATCATTTACATCTCCGATCGATATTGTATAATAAAAAATGAAGAAAAATATAAAAACATAGTTGACAGATGGGTTTTATAAGTATATAATACAAACCATCAAAAACACACCAACTAAGTAGGTTAATAAAGAAAGTGAGGATATAGACTATGGCGGCAATTTATAAAGGCACACTTGGACTGATTGGAAACACACCACTTGTTGAACCTGTGAATCTGGAAAAAGAGCTTGGACTTGAAGCAACGATTCTTGTAAAGCTTGAGTATCTTAATCCGGCAGGAAGTGTGAAAGATCGTGTTGCGAAGGCAATGATCGAAGATGCAGAAGAGAAAGGAATCCTGAAAGAAGGTTCTGTTATCATCGAACCTACTTCCGGAAACACAGGAATCGGACTTGCATCAATCGCAGCAGCAAAGGGGTACAGAGCAATTCTTACCATGCCAGAGACCATGAGTGTTGAGCGAAGAAATATCCTCAAAGCATATGGAGCAGAGATCGTACTTACAGAAGGTACAAAGGGAATGAAGGGAGCAATTGCAAAAGCTGAAGAGCTTGCAAAGGAAATCCCGAACAGCTTTATCCCGGGACAGTTCGTTAATCCGGCGAACTCAAAAGCACACAGAGAGACAACAGGCCCGGAGATCTGGAAAGACACAGATGGAAATGTTGATATCTTTATCGCCGGTGTCGGTACAGGTGGAACACTGACAGGTGTTGGTGAATATCTGAAGTCCCAGAAACCGGATGTGAAGGTTGTAGCACTTGAGCCTGCAGCATCCCCGGTACTTTCAGAAGGAAAGGGCGGACCGCACAAGATTCAGGGAATCGGAGCAGGATTCGTACCGGATGTCCTTAATACAAAGATCTATGATGAGATATACAAAGCAGACAATGACGAAGGATTCGCAGCCGCGAAGCTTCTTGCAAAGACAGAAGGAATCCTGGTAGGTATTTCTTCAGGAGCAGCACTTTCCGGAGCAATTGCATATGCAAAGAAACCGGAGAACAAGGGCAAGACAATCGTAGCACTTCTTCCGGACAGCGGAGACAGATACTACTCTACACCACTCTTTACAGAGTAGGCACGAATATCAAGACAACCGCAAGGCATTAATTAAGTAAGATTTTAACTTCCAAGCAGCTCTGGCTGCGGAATAAGAATACAAAACAGGAATTAGAAAAAGGAGAATAAACCCATGGCAAAATTAGAGAGAAAAGACAGAAAATTTAAATTTGAGACATTACAGCTTCACGTAGGCCAGGAGCAGCCGGATCCGGTGACAGATGCAAGAGCAGTACCGATCTACCAGACTTCTTCTTATGTGTTCCGCAACAGCCAGCATGCAGCAGACCGTTTTGGACTGAAAGACGCAGGAAATATTTACGGACGTCTGACAAACCCGACAGAGGATGTGTTTGAGAAGAGAATTGCAGCGCTTGAAGGAGGTACAGCAGCACTTGCAGTAGCATCCGGAGCAGCAGCAATCACATATACAATTGAGAATTTGGCTCAGCAGGGAGATCACATCGTATCTGCAAAGAATATTTATGGAGGATCTTTCAACCTTCTTGAGCATACACTTCCGAATTATGGAATTACAACAACATTTGTTGACATTTTCAATCTGGAAGAAGTTGAGAATGCAATCCAGGAGAATACAAAAGCTGTTTACATCGAGACACTTGGTAATCCGAACTCAGATGTAGTTGATATTGAAGCAATCGCAAATATCGCACATAAGCATAAAATCCCGCTTGTTGTAGATAATACATTTGCAACACCTTATCTCGTAAGACCAATCGAGTACGGTGCTGACATTGTTGTTCACTCTGCTACAAAGTTCATCGGTGGACATGGAACAACAATCGGTGGAGTTATCATCGAGGGCGGTAAGTTCGACTGGGAGGCTTCAGGAAAATTCCCGTCACTGACAGATCCGAACCCAAGCTATCACGGCATCAGCTTTACAAAGGCTTGCGGACCGGCTGCATTTGTTACAAAGATCAGAGCAATCCTTTTGAGAGATACAGGAGCAACAATTTCTCCGATCAGTTCCTTTATCTTCCTGCAGGGACTTGAGACACTTTCCCTTCGTGTAGAGCGTCATGTGGAAAATGCACTGAAGGTTGTTGAGTATCTGAACAATCATCCACAGGTTGAGAGAGTACATCATCCATCTGTAGATCCGGATCCGAAGCAGCAGGAACTTTATAAGAAATATTTCCCGAACGGCGGTGGTTCTATCTTCACATTTGAGATCAAAGGTGATTCTAAGAAAGCTCAGGATTTCATTGATAACCTGGAACTGTTTTCATTGCTTGCAAATGTAGCGGATGTGAAATCACTTGTTATCCA
Organism: Mediterraneibacter faecis; assembly: GCF_055383675.1. Classification (NCBI taxonomy): domain Bacteria; kingdom Bacillati; phylum Bacillota; class Clostridia; order Lachnospirales; family Lachnospiraceae; genus Mediterraneibacter; species Mediterraneibacter faecis. The sequence continues at coordinate 330,980 of NZ_AP043803.1, forward strand.
CCCGGCAACAACAACACACAGCCAGTGCACGGAGGAAGAGCTTCTCGATCAGGGAATCAAGCCAAACACAATCCGTCTGTCCATCGGTACAGAGAATATTGATGATATCATCCAGGATCTGGATGAGGCATTCAAAGCAATTCAGTAAATAAGAATCAGAGAAAACAGAAAAATCTGTAAGAAGTAGGAGCAGTAAAAGCTGCTCCTATAGTGTTTAGAAGAAAGGAGTAGAAGCGTTTGAAATTATCAAAGAAAAGTAGATATGGACTGCGTGCTCTTATTGATCTGGCGGTGAATTCACGGACAGAGCTGGTCTCATTAGGAAGTATCGCACAGAGAAATGACATTTCCGCTCAGTACCTTGAACATGTATTTTCAGCCCTTCGCAAGGCTCATATTGTAAAAAGTATGAAAGGTTCCCAGGGAGGATATTTTCTGGAGAGAGATCCGAAAGAGATCACGGTTGCGCAGATTGTAGAAGCATTGGAAGGAACTTATGATCTGGAAGATGAAGTTGATCGAAACAACGTGGGACGTGGAGATCAGGAAGCAATTCAGCATCTGATCATTGATCGAATCAATGATTGTGTTCAGGAGATTCTGGAAGATGTGACGCTTAAGGATCTTGTGGATGCATACGAAGGGTATCAGGATTCTGTTGAGGGAATGTACTATATTTAATAGAGTGGAACGTAAGGAGCAGAGACAGACAGCATGGCAGAAAATTATCAATTTGAAACACGATGTATTCACGGGGACGGAGGATTTGTAGAGGAACATCCATACGGAGCAGTCTCCGTTCCCATTTTTCAGACAGCAACCTTCGCACACCCGGGAATCGGGAAAAGTACAGGATATGATTATTCTCGTGAGAGCAATCCGACACGGTATGAATTAGAAAGCGTAATGTCCTCTTTAGAAGGAGCGGATGACAGTATTGCGTGCGCGACAGGAATGGCGGCAATTGGAATCTGCCTGGAGCTTTTCGGAGAAGGCAGTCATATTTTATGTACAGAAGATCTGTACGGCGGAACTGTGCGAATGTTTGAAAGCATTGGCGAAAAGCGAGGATTAAAGTTTTCTTATGTAGATACTTCAGATATTGATCTTGTAAGAAAGAATATCAGAAAAGAGACGAAGGCACTTTATATTGAGACACCAAGCAATCCAACGATGAGAATCACAGATTTTGCAGAGATGAGAAAGCTTGCGGATGAATTCGGGTTACTGATTCTTGCGGATAATACATTCCTTTCTCCTTATTTCCAGAAACCGCTACAGTTGGGTGCTGATATTGTAGTACATAGCGGAACAAAATTTCTTGGAGGACACAATGATGTTCTCGCAGGATTTGTTTGTGTCAAAGGGAAAGAGCTGTCGGAAAAATTGCGTTATACATATAAGACGGTTGGCTGTAGTCTGTCTCCGTTTGACAGTTTCCTTGTACTTCGCGGAATCAAAACTTTATCAGTGCGTCTGGAGCGCCAGCAGGAGAATGCGAAGAAGATCGCACTTTGGCTGAAAAACAGACCGGAAGTGACAGAAGTTTATTATCCGGGTCTGGAAGATCATCCGGGTTACGAGGTGAACCGGAAGCAGGCAACAGGAGCAGGAAGTATGCTTTCTTTCCGTGTAGATACGGTGGAACGTACAAGAAAGATTCTTGAAAGTGTGAAATTGATTTCTTATGCGGAGAGCCTTGGCGGTGTAGAATCATTGATCACATATCCAATGCTTCAGACACACGGTGATGTACCGGTGGAGATAAGAGAACATCTTGGAATCACGGAAGATTTCCTTAGAATGTCTGTTGGAATTGAAAATGCTGAAGATCTGATCAAAGATCTGGAACAGGCTTTTCAATAAAAGGAGTAAAAATGAGTGAGAAGAATTTGAATTTTGACCAGCCTGTAGAGAGAAGAGGAACCCACAGTCTGAAGTATGATTTTGCAGAAGAAAGAGGGAGAAAGAAAGATATTCTTCCGTTGTGGGTCGCTGATATGGATTTTAAGACGTCATCTTTCGTCCAGGAAGCATTGATCCGTCAGGCAGAGCATGGAATTTATGGATATACAGAGTCAGATCAGGAGTATTATGATGCGGTCAGCTCCTGGATGGAACGCCGTCACGGATGGAAAATTGACAAAGAGTGGATCACAAAGACTCCGGGAATCGTCTTTGCGCTGGCAATGGCGGTGAAGGCTTATACAGAACCGGGGGATTATGTCCTGATCCAGGATCCGGTCTATTATCCATTCCGGGAAGTGATTGAAAGCAATGACCGTAAAGTGGCCGCCAATATCCTTATCCGTAAGGAAGATGGATCTTATGCGATTGATTTCGAAGATTTTGAACGCCAGATCGTGGAAAAGGGTGTGAAATTATTCTTATTCTGCAGCCCACACAACCCGGTCAGCCGGGTATGGACAAGGGAGGAAGTGGAGCGTCTGGGAGACATTTGCTTAAAGCATCAGGTGATCATTGTAAGTGATGAGATTCATGCAGACTTCGTATTTGAAGGGAAGCATCAGGTGCTTGTAGATCTTAAGGACGAGTATAAAGACATTACAGTGACATGTACTTCCCCGGGGAAGACATTCAATCTTGCTGGACTTCAGATTTCCAATATTATCATTCCAAATGCAAGCCTTCGCAAGGAATTTCAGCATCAGGTAACTGCAGCCGGGTATAGTCAGGTCGGCGCACCCGGAATCTTTGCGCTGATCGCTGCGTATACTCAGGGCGAAGAATGGTATCAGGCGATGAAACAGTATGTGAAGTCGAATATTGATTTCCTTCATACATGGATGGCAGAACATTTACCACAGATTAAGGTGACAAAGACAGAAGGGACCTATCTCGTCTGGATGGATTTCCGGGCATTAGGGCTTTCTGACAAGGAACTAAAAGAACTGATAGAAGATAAGGCAGAGGTTTGGCTGGATGGAGGAGCGATCTTCGGAGAGCCTGGAAGTGGTTTTGAGCGGATCAACGTGGCTTGCCAGAGAGCGACGCTTGTGGAAGCGTTGGATCGGATTGAAAAAGCAGTGAAAGAAAACGTTCACGGATGATTAGATAAAATAGAAACAGAAAAAGATGGATAAGCAATAAAAGCATTACTTATCCATCTTTTTCTATGTAGATCTGATTTTCCATTGTATTGAAACAACTGTTATTTCGTTCCCACTGAAATAATGCTATTTCTCAATCTTGCATGGAATGGCCGGTTCATGAAAGTCAGCAAGTGTGATACTTCCAAGATAATCCTCGATAAGGTTATCCAGTTTTTCCCAAATCGGACGTGTCGGACACTGACCCGCACGTGCACATTCCGGTGCATGATCCTCCAGACATGCTACTGCCGCAAGACTTCCTTCTGTCGCATGAAGAATGGAAGCGAGAGTGTATTCTTCCGGAGATTTTGTCAGGCGGTAGCCGCCGCCCTTTCCGCGAAGTCCAAGGATAAATCCTTGTGTGACAAGAGATTTTAAAATATTTTCCAAATACTTTTCAGAAATCTCCTGACGTGCTGCGATCTCTTTCAGCGGTGTGTAAGAGTCCGGATCCTGCTGAGACAGATCAATCATGACTCGGAGAGCATAACGCCCTCTTGTAGAGATAATCATAACCTATTTCCTCCCAAGTTACCTATAATTTTACATTGTGAATAGTGTATCATATGTTAAGAAAATAAACAAGTTGTCGAGGTAAAGTGAAACAGTGCAAAAGCATTAAAGTTTGTTGAAAACAAACGAAAACGAGTGTGTCTAAAAATGAAATAACCGTGAAATTGTATTAACTTTACTGGAATTTACAGTGCGTTTGTGATACTCTAAAGACTGTAAGTCCTGATCGGAATGCTATCTTTCTGATCAGACAGAAAAGACTGGGTTACTGTTCACTCCGTGTCAATCACTTCGCTGATTGACACGGAGTGAACAGTAACAAGACTGGAGAGAGAATATGAAAAGATTAGTAGTAGCATTACTTCTGGCAAGCACATTGTGTATGACAGGATGCGGCGATACGAAGAAAACAGAACCGGCTGCATCTACGACAGAAGAGGTGGACAAAGCAAGCAGTACGATGAAAGAACAGATGGGAGACAACGCGGTTCTTCCAAGTGATTCTGTTAAGAGAGTTATGGCAAAGCAGTGGAAGGTGATTGGAACAGATACTGTGTATGATCTGAAAGAAGATGGAACAGGAACTAAGGATGACGCCGGACTGACATTTGAGTGTGGATTTGATGAGGATAACAACATTACAATCAAGATCACAATGGACGGCGAAGAAGAAGGTAAACTGTATGCGGTTACGACAGATGATACAGGCTATGGCGTAGTGCTGGAGTCCCTGGATGGTGGTAAGGATATAAAATTACTCCAGGCGGATACAGAACTTCTGGATCTGACGGATGACCGTGCGAAGGGGCTGATCGGAAAGTGGACAGACAACAGTGGAAATGAATATAAATTAAAGAAGGATGGAAAGCTTGTGATCAAGAGTTCCTCCGGTGAAACAAAGGGAACATATTGTGTTGCAGAGAATGCAGACGGTACATTGAGGCTGAATCTGGTTATCTCTGGTGGAACACTGGAATATGTCTATACACTGTCAGATGATGGATCTACAGTGGAATTATGTAGTCCGGGAACAGATACGGTACATAAGTGGACGAAAGCCTAAAGTGTGGTGAATAAAAGAGATGCAGTTTGCGCATGAATTGATCGTTCCGGAAGTTGGATTTCCTTTTAAACTATTCTTATTTGAAGGCAGAGAAGGACATTACCATAGAGAAAAACATTGGCACAGATCGATTGAGATTTTTGCAGTGTGCGACGGAGAACTGGAATTTAAGATCGATGAGAAGACCTGGCATCTGACAGCGGGAGAATTTATGATTGTGAATTCGAATGAGGTTCATGAAGTAGATTCTCCGTTGCCAAACGAGACGATCGTTCTTCAGATTCCGTTGAAAGTTTTTGAAAAATATTATACAGGAGAGCAATTTATCTGGTTTACGCATGAACCGGGACGTAAGGACGCGCGTTTTATGGAATTGTTGGAAGAACTGTATAAGACGTATTGCGAAAAGCAGTGTGGATATGACATGAAGATGAACAGTATTTTTTATCATCTTTTATATCTCCTTGTGAAAGAATACCGTCTGACGGAAGTTGAGGATGCTTTTGTAAGGAAGAATAAGAATCTGAACAAGCTTTCAGCAATCACATCTTATATGAAAGAGAATTATGCACAGGAGCTCAGTCTGGAAGAAGTGGCAAGAATTTTTGGCTACTCACCAACGTACTTGTCGAGGATGTTTCAGAAGTATGCAGGAATCACATATAAGAGCTATCTGCAGAATATCCGTCTGGAATATGCAATGAAAGACCTGAAGGGCGGAAAATATAATATCACTGAGACAGCACTTCGCAGCGGCTTCTCCGGAAGCAAGGCGCTGGCAAGAGCATTTCGGAAAAAATACGGAATTCTTCCAAGTGAATATAGAGAAAATGCGTAGCATTTTGGAGGCTGGCTCTGAACAGTTACGAAAATGGAATATAAATAAAAAGAAAAAAATGACTAACAGTACAAAATATATTGACTGTTAGTCATTTTTATTGTATAGTTCAATAAGAGATTAAAATGACCAATGGTCATAAACGAGATATAAGGAAGGGAGCGAAAGGGATATGATGGTAAAGTTTGGAAAAAAGATAGTAAAATTCAGAGTGCCGATTCTGATCCTCAGTATTTTATTGTTGATTCCGTCTGCATTGGGGTATCTGCATACGAGAATTAATTATGATGTATTGACTTACCTGCCGGATAACATTGAGACGATGAAAGGCCAGGATATTTTGGTAAATGATTTCGGTACAGGTGCATTCTCGATGTTTATAGTCGATGGAATGGAAGACAAGGATGTATCGAAGCTAAAAGAGAAGATTGAGAAGGTAGATCATGTAAAAGAGGTTATCTGGTATGATTCTATCGCAGATATCAGTATGCCGAAGAGTATGCTGCCGACAAAAGTCTATGATGCATTTAATTCCGAGACCGGAACGATGATGGCAATCTTCTTTGATGAAGGAACCTCTTCAGACGGAACAATGGAAGCAATCTCCGAGATCCGTTCTCTGGCGGGCGAGCAGTGCTTTTTAAGTGGTATGTCAGCTGTTGTTACAGATACGAAGGAGCTGGCGGAGAAAGAGACACCGTTGTATGTATTGATCGCGGTTGTGCTGGCGATGATCGTACTTGGTCTTACAATGGAATCGTTCTTTGTACCGATCCTCTTCATGCTCAGTATTGGAATTGCAATTGTCTATAACCTGGGAAGTAACTACTTTATGGGAGAGATCTCCTATATTACAAAGGCACTGGCAGCAGTTCTGCAGCTGGGGGTAACATTGGATTACTCCATTTTCCTGATGCACAGTTATGAAGAACAGCAGATCCGTTACAATGGAGATAAACATCGTGCAATGGCACATGCGATCTCACAGACATTTTCCTCTGTAATCGGAAGCTCCGTTACAACAATCGCCGGATTTATCGCACTGTGCTTTATGTCATTTACACTTGGTATGGATATCGGAATTGTCATGGTTAAGGGTGTTATCCTTGGCGTACTTGCCTGCGTAACAATTCTTCCATCTATGATCCTGTGCTGTGACAAGATTATTGAGAAGACAAAACATAAACCATTCCTTCCGGATATCGGAAAGATTTCAGATAAGGTTACTAAGAGATATCTCATCTATGTGGCACTGTTCGTAGTTCTGCTATTCCCGGCTATTTACGGAAATAACCATACAGGCGTTTATTACAACCTGGATGAGACACTTCCAAAAGATCTTCCGAGCATCATTGCAAATGAGAAATTGAAGGAAGATTACGACATGAATACGACGCACATGATTCTTGTAGACAGCTCTACAGATTCAGCGGACGTAGGCAAGATGCTGAATGAGATGGATAAGGTGGACGGAATCAAATGGGCACTTGGACTTGACTCCCTGATTGGGCCATCCGTACCGGCAAGCATGATCCCGGATTCAGTGACAAGATCATTAAAGAATGATAAGTACCAGCTTGTACTGGCGAACTCAGAATATAAGGTAGCTACAGATGAATTGAATGACCAGATCAAAGAGTTGAATACGATTCTTCATAAATATGATGAAGGTGGAATGCTGATCGGAGAAGGTCCTCTGACAGCAGATCTGATCGACATTACAGATAAAGATTTCAAGACAGTAAGTGCAGTATCAATCGGAATTATTTTCGTAATCATCATGCTTCTGTTCAAGTCAATCTCACTGCCGATCATCCTGGTAGGCGTTATTGAGTTCGCGATTTTCGTCAATATGGGTATTCCATACTACATGGGAACTAAGTTGCCATTCGTGGCATCCATCGTAATCGGAACCATTCAGCTTGGATCTACCGTAGACTATGCAATTCTTATGACAACTCGTTATAAGAGAGAGCGTAACCATGGCGCAAATAAATACGATTCTATCACAACTGCGCACCGCGTATCCGCACAGTCTATCATGGTAAGTGCGTTGAGCTTCTTCGCAGCAACGATCGGTGTAGGACTTTACTCCAACATTGATATGATCAGTTCCCTGTGTATCCTGATGGCGAGAGGAGCACTGATCAGTATGGTAGTCGTAATCTTCGTACTGCCGTCCATGTTCATGGTATTTGATAAAGTGATCGTGAAGACAAGTAAGGGATTCCTGCCACCGAAGGAATAATGGGGCGTGGAATAGAATGAGAGAGGTATGCCGAATTAGGATGCTAAGGCATATTTCACTTTTAAAAAGAAAAGATAAGAAATGGGCATTATTTGGTTAATTATTTGGTCGATAATGCCTTTTTAAGTTGGTAAAATGACCATAGAAACAAACGAAACAGGAAACAGACTTCTTGCAGCGATGAATAAATGGCTGATCGCGTATGAGGATGCACAGATTGAAGGTGCGTTCTGTGGATTAAAAGGTGAGAACGTCGAAGTCTGATTGAAAATGGATGCCGGGGTTTCCCCGAATCAGGATCGTGTTATTCACAAGGTTTCTGCATGATGTGTGGAAAACCAAATGAAATTACAGGAAAAGTGTGGATAACGTAACATAAGAAAGATAGAAATAATAACAAGTATAAAGAAAGCGAGGATTTTATTATGAGTAATATGCCAGAATTAAAAATCGGTGTTGTAGCAGTGAGCAGAGATTGTTTCCCGGAGAGTCTTTCCGTGAACAGAAGAAAAGCATTGATCGATGCCTACACAAAGAAATACGGTGAAGGAACTGTTTATGAATGTCCGATCTGTATTGTAGAGAGTGAGATCCACATGGTACAGGCTCTGGAAGATGTAAAGAAAGCAGGATGTAACGCACTGGTTGTTTATCTTGGAAACTTCGGACCGGAGATTTCTGAGACACTGCTTGCAAAACATTTTGACGGACCGAAGATGTTTGTCGCAGCTGCAGAGGAGACACAGGATAATCTGACACAGGGACGTGGAGATGCTTATTGCGGAATGCTTAACGCAAGCTACAATCTGAAACTCAGAGGAGTAAAAGCTTACATTCCGGAGTATCCGGTAGGAACAGCAGAGGAATGTGCTGACATGATCCATGAGTTCGAACCAATCGCGAGAGCAGTTGTCGGATTAAGTGACTTAAAGATTATCAGCTTTGGACCACGTCCGCTGAATTTCCTTGCATGTAATGCACCGATCCAGCAGCTTTACAATATCGGAGTTGAGATTGAGGAAAATTCTGAACTTGACCTTTTCGAGGCTTATAACAAACATGAAGGTGATGAGAGAATTCCGGCCGTTGTAAAAGAGATGAAAGAAGAGCTCGGAGCAGGAAATAAGAAACCGGAGATCCTTCCGAAACTGGCTCAGTATGAGATTACTTTAAAAGACTGGATCGAGGAGCACAGAGGATATAGAAAATACGTTGCAATCGCAGGAAAATGCTGGCCGGCATTCCAGACACAGTTCGGATTTGTTCCATGTTATGTAAACAGCCGTCTGACAGCTCAGGGAATCCCGGTATCCTGTGAGGTTGATATTTACGGAGCACTCAGCGAGTTCATCGGAACTGCTGTCAGCCAGGATGCAGTAACACTTCTTGATATCAACAATACAGTACCGGCAGATATGTACAAAGAGAGTATCGAAGGAAAATTCCCATATACACAGAAAGATACATTTATGGGATTCCATTGTGGAAATACAGCTTCCGGTAAACTTGCTTTCTGCGAAATGAAATATCAGATGATCATGGCAAGATCTCTTCCAATCGAGGTTACACAGGGAACACTTGAGGGAGATATCAAACCTGGAGATATCACATTCTACAGACTGCAGAGTACATCTGACAATGTACTTCGTGCTTATGTTGCACAGGGAGAAGTACTTCCGGTTGCTACAAAATCCTTCGGATCTATCGGAGTGTTCGCAATTCCGGAGATGGGAAGATTCTACCGTCACGTACTGATCGAAAAGAATTATCCACATCACGGAGCAGTTGCTTTCGGACACTTTGGAAAAGCATTGTTCGAAGTATTTAAATACATTGGTGTGCCGGTTGAAGAGATCGGATACAACCAGCCGAAGGGTGTAAGATATCCAACAGAGAATCCGTGGGGTTAATTACATAGAAAGTTATAAGCATAGAAAACGGGCAGAGAGCCGTGCCGGAAACGGCAAGGCTCTCTGTTTTTATACAGGAGGAACGACATGTTATTTGTAGGAGTAGATCTTGGAACATCCGCAGTAAAACTTCTTCTGATGGATGAGAATGGAAAGATCAAGAATATCGTATCAAAAGAATATCCGTTATATTTCCCACATCCGGGATGGTCAGAGCAGAAACCGGAAGACTGGTTTGCACAGAGTATGGAAGGGCTGAAAGAGCTTCTTGAAGGCTTTGATAAGGATCAAGTAAAGGGAATCAGTTTTGGAGGTCAGATGCACGGTCTTGTTGCTCTTGATAAGGAAGACAAGGTGATTCGCCCGGCAATTCTGTGGAACGACGGACGTACTGCAAAACAGACCGATTACCTGAATCAGGTGATTGGAAAAGAGAAGCTTTCAGAGTATACAGCAAATATTGCATTTGCCGGATTTACAGCACCGAAGATTCTCTGGATGAAGGAAAATGAACCGGAGAATTTTGCAAAGATTGCGAAGATTATGCTTCCAAAGGATTACCTTGCATACCGTCTGTCAGGGTCTTTTTGCACAGAGTATTCAGATGCTTCCGGAATGCTGCTTTTGGATGTGGAGCATAAGTGCTGGTCTGCGGAAATGCTTGAGATCTGTGGTATTACAGAGGCACAGCTTCCAAAGCTGTATGAAAGCTGGGAAGTAGTTGGAACTTTGAAAGCAGAGATCGCAGCAGAACTTGGCGTATCAGAGGATGTAAAAGTAATTGCAGGAGCCGGGGACAATGCGGCGGCAGCAGTTGGAACGGCAACGGTCGGAGACGGCGGCTGCAATATTTCTCTCGGAACATCAGGAACACTCTTTATTTCCAGTAAGAAATTCGGAGTAGATAAGAACAATGCACTGCATTCCTTTGACCATGCAGACGGCAATTATCATCTGATGGGATGCATGCTCAGTGCTGCTTCCTGTAATAAATGGTGGATGGATGAAATCCTTAAGACCAAAGATTATCCGGCAGAACAGGCAGGAATCACAAGGCTCGGCGAGAACCATGTGTTCTATCTTCCATATCTGATGGGAGAGCGTTCTCCTCATAATGACCCTTCCGCAAGAGCAGCATTTATCGGAATGTCTATGGACAGCACAAGAGAGGATATGACACAGGCTGTGCTGGAAGGTGTTGCATTCGGACTGCGTGATTCCCTGGAAGTTGCAAGAAGTATTGGTGTGAATCCAGAGAGAACAAAGATCTGCGGCGGTGGAGCAAAGAGTCCGCTGTGGAGAAAGATCATTGCAAATGTGATGAATATGAAAGTAGATTTGATCGAAAGCGAGGAAGGTCCGGGATATGGAGCGGCAATCCTGGCAGCAGTTGGATGCGGCGTATTTGATTCGGTGGAAGAGGCTGCGAAGAAACTTGTGAAAGTAACAGGAACAGAAGAACCGGATTCGGAACTGGTGCAGAAGTACGAGGAAAGATATCAGGAATTTAAGAAATTGTATCCGGCATTGAAAGGAATTTATCAGGGGAAACAAGCATAATTGAACTCCAATAAAAAACTCCCAATAGAAAATCATGCTTCAGAAAGCATCTGAGCTGAAATTCTATTGGGAGTTTTTGATATTAGGAAATCTTACGCTAAAAACAACGCATACAGTATCACAAGAATACCAAGCACGATTCTGTAATATCCAAATACTTTGAAATCATGTTTCTTAATATATCCCATCAGGAATTGAATAACGATAATAGAAGAAACAAATGCTGTTACCATACCAATCAGAAGAATTATTGTTTCTGTTCCGGTAAAGTTCAGGCCAAACTTCACAAGCTTCAGAAGACTTGCACCGAACATAACCGGAATCGCAAGTACGAAAGTGAATTCAGCAGCAACGGTTCTGGATACTCCAAGGATCAAAGCACCGACAATTGTTGCACCGGATCTGGATGTTCCAGGGAAGATTGCAGCGATCAGCTGGAAAAGTCCAATCAAAAATGCAGTCTTATAAGTAAGTTCATCCATACTGTTGATCTTCGCAGGTTTGCCCTTGTGATTATTCTCAACAATGATAAAGGCGATACCGAAGACAATCAGAGCAATCGCAACGCAAGGGTAATTGTAAAACCATTTCTCAAACAGATCATTGAACGGCATTCCGATCACAATCGCAGGGATACATGCAACAAGGACTTTCAGCCAGAGGATAATGATATCCATCTTCACATAACTTAAAATTCCATTTCCGGATTTCTTTTTTCTATGTGCATGTTTTGCCTGACGGCGTCTGACCGTGTGACTTCCTTCCGGCGCACCAAACGGGAAGATCTGGTTCCAGAATAAGATGACAACGGCAAGAATCGCACCTAACTGGATCACAACTTCAAACATGCTGTAGAATTCTTCAGAAACATCTAATTTCACAAACTGATTCAAAAGAATCAGATGTCCCGTGCTGCTGATCGGCAGCCATTCTGTGATTCCTTCCACAATTCCAAAGAGGAAGGATTTTAAAAATTCAATCATTCTTAATTTATACTCCTTTTTATTGATGGATTGCAGCTATACTAAGAGATTCTAGCACTAAATGCAATCATTTTTGTGCAGCTACACTTATGTTCTAAAGTGGCTCACGGTTTCTTATTATAAAACGTTGGCAAAAGATGTGCAAGAAATAGAAAGTATTTAAATTGTTAAATCGTCGATTTAAGAAATTCCTAATATTTTTCCAATCTATCTCTTAAAAACCATCAAGTATCATGTATACTATAATTAGAACTTGATCATGTGATAATTATGTTGCTGCGCTGTTATCGGTGTCAGCAATTATCGAGGGGTATGTAAAATGTATAAAATATTAGTATGTGATGACGATAGAGAAATCGTAGAAGCAATCGAAATTTATCTTTCTCAGGAGGGATATCAGATTTTAAAAGCATATGACGGAATCGAAGCACTGGAGATTTTGGAGAAAGAGGAAGTGAATCTTCTGATCATCGATGTCATGATGCCGAGACTTGACGGAATCCGTGCAACATTGAAGATCCGCGAGAAGAACAGTCTGCCAATCATTATCTTGTCTGCGAAGTCAGAAGATACCGATAAGATTCTTGGACTCAATATCGGTGCGGATGATTATGTAACAAAGCCGTTCAATCCGCTGGAACTTGTGGCACGAGTGAAATCACAGCTGAGACGATTTAACGAGCTTGGCGGAACAGCACAGGAGCCAAAAGAGACGATTTATAAGGTAGGTGGCCTTCAGATCAATGATGATCTCAAGCAGGTAACAGTAGACGGAGAATTTGTGAAACTGACACCGATTGAATACAATATCCTTTTGCTTCTGATGAAGAATCAGGGAAAAGTATTTTCAATCAATCAGATTTATGAATCCATCTGGAATGAAGAGGCAATTGGTGCGGATAACACAGTTGCAGTTCACATTCGTCATATCAGAGAAAAAATAGAGATCAATCCGAAAGATCCACGTTACCTGAAAGTAGTCTGGGGTGTCGGATATAAAATCGAAAAAGCATAGTGCGAACAGTAACAAAAGCACATGTAAAAATGGATAGAAAAAGCATATAAGAGAACATAGAAAAATGCATAAGAAGGCATATAAGAAAGGGTTAACAATGAAGAAATGGTACAGGAAGACCGTGACAAGGACAATTGTTCTTGTTGTGGCGATTCTTAGCGGAGCATTGCTTGTGACAAATTTGCTTTCTCTCCTGACACTGGCGGGTGGAATGAGTTTGTCACAGATTCAAAAGATGAATACACAGTCTTTTGAAGAATCCGAAGAATTCAGCAAGATGGTCGAAAGTTACATGTACGATGTACAGGAGAAGCTTTATCTGCAGAATCTTTTTGAAAGTGACGGCGCCTACAATCCCAAAAAATTGGTGGATGTAATGGAACTGTCAAAGAAGGGCAAGATTTCAGAAACAAATTTGTCAGGTGTCACGTATACCATGGAAGAACTGGTGAACTGGGGCGAGACTTACAGTGGGACAGATAACGACAATCTTTACAAACAGAATGGCGTGATCGTCTGTCAGAAACCGGACGGAAATTATTATTACTATTATATGAATGATTTCTTTTCTCTTGTAAATGCAGGAAAACTTCAGTTTCAGATGGGCGAGCAGGACAGAGATCAGTTTCTGGCAGGATTGCAGGCGGGCGAATTTACGACTTCCGGTTATTATACATTTCAGATTACAGATGAAAACGGTGAGCTGCTTTATACAGACTGCTGGAACTTTGGTCAGTCAATGATTGAAAAATATGCACCGGTCGGAGCGGATAATCTACTCCAGGTTGTAAATAATAATCCGCAGTTAAATGGAAGACTGACATTGGTTTATGATAATATTGCCACAGCATTGCAGACAATCTATGAAGACTGGCAGGATTATGAAGGCGGTTGGAATTATCTGGAAGAAGGGAATACCAATTTTACCTATCTGTATGCAGATGAATCGACAAAGAAGGTTACTACAAATAAAGCAGAATATGCAAATTATGCAGATGTAAAGAAAAGCATAGAAGACATGATAGAATCAGCGTCAAAGAACCCTGTGAAATATATGGTAATCTATCCTGAATTGAAAGATTTTAAGACGAATATGAATGTTTCTTATTCGGATCAATGGCTCAATACACGTTCTTATGGTTACTATTCCGGCGGAACAAAGTGGAAAGATGTTTTTGCAGTTGCGGTTGACACAAAATATCCGATTCAGGATCAGTTCTATCAGAGCAGTATTGATTATCAGAATAATATTCCACAGATGAAAGCAGCATTGCATTTTATGATTTTCAGCGGAGTATTCTTTTTGGTCACAGTAGTATGGTTGACATTGGGGGCAGGGAGAAAACCGCAGGATGAAGAACTGCATTTGTTAAAGTTCGATTCCTGGAAGACAGAGATTGCTGCTGCAGTTGTTATTTTTGTTTGGGTGATTGGAAGTTATTTCTTTTTTGTGGCAGGAATAGATGGAATTCATATCTTATTTGATGGGATTACAGGGTTATGTGGTTCGTACGGTGCTGTGGAAAGTGATACATTTGTTCCATCATCCTATGTTCCGAATGTATATATGCAGACTTTAAGTCTCGGAGAATCAGTGGGTGCGTTTGCATATGGAGCATTTACATTTACCTGCTTTTTTGCCGGCTATCTTAGTCTGGTAAGAAGAATTAAGGCAAAGAGTCTGTGGGAGAACAGTCTGCTTCGAAGCTTCGGTATATTTATCGGGAAAATATTACGAGACATGAAGCTTACAAAGAAAACAGCAGGACTTTTGATTCTTTATTTCCTGTTTCAGCTTTTCGTGCTCTGGGGTGGAAATTTCTTCCTGGTGATTCTGCTGCTGATTGCTGATGCAGTGCTATTCTATTACATGGTTGCAAATGTGATGGAGAAGAATCGATTGAGAAAAGGAATTCAGGAGATCGCTGCCGGAAATATGAGTTATCAGATTCCAATCGACGGACTGCATGGGGAGAACAAGAAATTTGCATTGCTGATCAACGGGATCGGAACCGGACTTAACAAAGCAGTTGCCGAGGCAATGAAAAACGAACGTCTTAAGACAGATTTGATCACAAATGTTTCTCATGATATTAAGACACCACTGACTTCTATTTTGAATTATGTCGGCATCTTAAGACAAACAGATCCGGCGGATCCGAAAGTTCAGGATTATCTGAATATTCTGGAAGCGAAAGCACAGAGACTGAAGACATTGACAGAAGATGTAGTAGAAGCATCGAAAGTCAGCAGCGGGAATATTTCCCTGGAATATATGGATCTTGATCTGTCAGAAATGATCCAGCAGACGCAGGGTGAACTCGAAGAAAAATTCGAGGCGAGAAATCTGGCAATCGTCACAGATCTTCCGGCAGAACCGGCTGTTGTGCATGTCGATGGAAGAAGAATGTGGCGTGTTCTGGAAAATATTTACGGAAATGCAGCCAAGTACGCAATGCCTGGAACCAGAGTTTACGCGACTCTGAAAACAGATGATACAAAGGTAAGATTTTCATTGAAAAATGTTTCCGAGCATCAGTTGAATATTCAGGCTGACGAACTGACAGAACGTTTTATCCGCGGAGATATTTCCAGAAGTACGGAGGGAAGTGGATTAGGACTTTCTATAGCGAAGAGCCTTACAACAATGCAGGGCGGCACATTTGACTTGTATCTGGACGGAGATTTGTTCCGGGTAGATATTACATTTCCAAGAGTGAAAGTAAAAGGAAATGCTGCCGGAGTAACAGAGGAATTAGCAGAGAAATCATCAAGCGGTGTATCTTGACATTCTATTCGCGTTATGCTAACCTTTTTAAGGAATGAAAAGCAGTGATAAGCGAAACGCGATGAGGAAGAGAGTAGTCTGTAACAGATTCTACAGAAAAGTCCTGAAGGCTGTCAGGCCGGATGCTGAGAGGGATGGATGGAAGACAGATGAAGATGGCTTCTGAGCAGCGCAGATGAGCCTGAACAGAGTGATCAAGTGAGTTGTTTAAGCAGCAATCTTGAATAAAAAAATCCGGGTTAGTCTGTGAAGGGATTCGCCCTTTATAGCGAAGAGTATCAACAGTGAGAAATGCCGTAGTATTCAAAGCAGTTTTTACTAACGAAAGTGCAGATACTCATAGAGGTTTCTTTCCGCGAGGAAGGAACGAAGAGAAGTGGTAACACGAAAGTAGGATTCGTCTTCTCAGGGATGCAAGTCTCTGGGAGGGCGTTTTTTAATATATTAGGTTCTTTCCTAATATATTAAAAACGCTCCGCTAGGGATGTTACGGAAAATCCAGAAAAAATCGTATTAGTAATCACTGAAAGTTGAGAAAAAATCCCACATTGTGGGAAAAGGAGGCAGAAAAATGTCAGAAAAACCAAAATATTATATAACAACAGCGATTGCCTATACATCAGGTAAACCGCATATCGGAAACACATACGAGATCGTGCTTGCAGATGCAATTGCACGTTACAAGAGAAGCCAGGGATATGATGTATTCTTCCAGACAGGAACAGATGAGCACGGACAGAAGATCGAGCTCAAAGCCGAGGAGGCTGGAATCACACCAAAGGAATTCGTAGATAATGTATCAACAGAAATCAAAAGAATCTGGGATCTGATGGATACATCTTATGACAAATTCATCCGTACAACAGATGAAGATCATGAGAAACAGGTTAAGAAGATTTTCAAGAAACTTTACGACAAGGGAGATATTTACAAGGGACATTATGAAGGAATGTACTGTACACCATGCGAGTCTTTCTTCACAGAGTCTCAGCTTGTAGATGGAAAATGTCCTGACTGTGGACGCCCGGTTCAGCCGGCAAAGGAAGAGGCATATTTCTTCAAAATGAGCAAATATGCAGATCGTCTGATCGAGCATATCAATACACATCCGGAATTTATTCAGCCTGTAGCACGTAAGAACGAGATGATGAACAACTTCCTCCTTCCGGGACTTCAGGATCTGTGTGTATCCAGAACATCCTTCAAGTGGGGAATTCCGGTAGATTTCGATCCAAAGCACGTTGTATATGTATGGCTTGATGCTCTTACAAACTATATCACAGGAATCGGATATGACGCAGACGGAAACAGCACAGAGCAGTTCAACAAACTGTGGCCGGCAGACCTTCATCTGATCGGAAAAGATATCATCCGTTTCCATACAATTTACTGGCCAATCTTCCTTATGGCACTTGATCTTCCACTTCCGAAACAGGTGTTTGGACATCCGTGGCTGCTTCAGGGAGACGGTAAGATGAGTAAGTCTAAAGGAAATGTTCTCTATGCAGATGAACTTGTTGATTTCTTTGGTGTAGATGCAGTTCGCTACTTCGTACTTCATGAGATGCCATTCGAGAATGACGGTGTTATTTCCTGGGAGCTGATGGTAGAGCGTCTGAACTCTGATCTTGCAAATACACTTGGAAACCTTGTAAACAGAACTGTTTCTATGACAAACAAATACTTCGGCGGAACAGTAGAAGATAAGGGGGTTGTAGAAGATGTAGATGCAGAACTGAAAGCAGTTGTAGAGAATGCTTCTAAAGCAGTTGATGCTAAGATGGCAGACCTCCGCGTTGCCGATGCGATTACAGAAATCTTCAATCTGTTCAAACGCTGCAATAAATACATTGATGAGACAACTCCTTGGGTACTCGGAAAAGATGAATCCAAGAAGGATCGCCTTTCTACAGTACTTTGGAATCTGATCCAGAGCATTTCTGAAGGTGCAAGACTTCTTGAATCTTTTATGCCTTCTACAAGTAAGAAGATCCTTGAGCAGCTTGGTAACGGACATGTAACAGAGAAACCGGAGATCCTGTTCCAGCGAATGGATCTCGAAGAGGTTATGAAGAAAGTTGAAGAACTTCATCCGAAGGTAGAAGAAAAGAAAGAGGAAGAAGCTGTTATCGACATTGAGCCGAAAGATGAGATCACATTTGAGCAGTTCGGAGCAATGCAGTTCCAGGTTGGAGAGATCATTGCATGTGAGGCTGTAAAGAAATCCAAAAAGCTTCTCTGCTCTCAGGTAAAAGTTGGAAGCCAGGTAAAACAGATCGTATCCGGAATCAAAGCACATTACACACCGGAAGAAATGGTTGGTAAGAAAGTTATGGTTCTTGTAAACCTGAAACCTGCGAAGCTGGCAGGCGTACTTTCAGAGGGAATGTTGCTTTGTGCAGAAGATGCAGAAGGTAACCTTGCACTGATGACACCGGAAAAAGAAATGCCGGCTGGAGCAGAAATCTGTTAATTGAAATGTTTGAAAATTCAGACAATTATAGCCAAAACAGAT
This sequence comes from Mediterraneibacter faecis, assembly GCF_055383675.1. NCBI lineage: Bacteria > Bacillati > Bacillota > Clostridia > Lachnospirales > Lachnospiraceae > Mediterraneibacter > Mediterraneibacter faecis. Next base: position 349,526 of record NZ_AP043803.1, read on the forward strand.
AATAAATAAAAAATATAAAAAAATCAAATGAATATATTGACAAATTAGACGCCGAATGTTATTATATAACCATCAAAGAGAGAAAGAAATCTCCCAAAGATATTTAACTAAGAAGGCAAAAGTAACAGATGCCTGATTAGATTAAAAATACAAGTTCAACAGGAGGTCAGTCCCATGGACAGTATAGTTTCAGATTTTTATCAATATGTCAGTGGTATGATGAGTGAAGGTTCCTGTGAAGAAAGAGACCTTTGCCAAGCGTAAAAGTCCAGTAGAAAGAAAAGAAGATCAAAGATCGGAGAGTACGGAAACTGGAAGCAAAGAGAAAAAGATGAATCACTCATAGATGTATTGAATAAAAATACCGCATATAACATAGAATGAAAAATGTGTAAAGAAACATTGAAAGGATATGTTATAATCTTAGATTTGTTATAAAAGCAGGAATGACTTGACAGAAGATTTAATACATAAAGTATTGAATGGATATGAAAATCATTCAAGTGATAAAATAACAGACGACAAAGGTCTCACAGGAACGTAGAATCGCGAATAATCTCCGATACAAAATATAAAATTATAATAATAATACAATTAAATAACACTAAAAATGCACTTTCAAAAGGAATTGAAGGTGCATTTTTTTGACATTACAGACCTCATATGGTAGAATAATGAAAGAGTATCGGCTAGTGCCTAATGGACACATTCAGACCAAAACTAATATTTCAATGACAATGAGGTGAGTACAGTGGATAAGTATGAATATAAGTTAAAGACAGAAGAGATGCTGGAACTTATGGAAGATGGAGAATACAGAAAAGCAGCGGCAGCAGCAGATCTGATTGACTGGAAGCGTGTCCGTAACGCAGGGATGCTGATGAATGTCAGTGATATTTATGAAAAAACAAAAGAGTATCAGAAGAGCTATGATGTGATGAATCTTGCATATCGCCGTTCTGAAGGAAGCCGCAAGGTGATCTATAAGTTATGTTCTCTTGCAATTAAGACAAAGAATATAGATGAAGCAATCGACTATTATGACGAATTTATCCAGATTGCACCGAAAGATCCGAACAGGCATATCCTTAGATATCAGATCTTAAGAGCGCAGAGAGCGCCGATCGAACAGCAGATTGAGGCTCTGGAGGAATTTAAGAAGGCAGAATATATTGAAGAGTGGGCTTATGAACTGGCGAAGCTTTATCGCGAAGCAGGTATGATGACAGAATGTCTGGAAGAGTGTGATGATCTGATCCTCTGGTTCAGCGAGGGTAAGTATGTTTATAAGGCAATGGAACTGAAGATGCAGTATAAGCCATTGTCACCATCGCAGCAGCAGAAATATGATCACAGATATGAGAAGCTTTCTTCAGAGACAGAAGAAATACCGGATCTGGCTTCCTATTTAGGAGAAGACGAGGAAAAAGATTCTGCGTCAGAAGGAGCTGAAGCACTTGGAGATACAAGATCAATCGGGCTGACAGAACAGCCGGTGATGGAGAACGACAGTACTTCCGATGTGATTGACACGGATGCGGTTACTTTGGAAGCGACAGAAGAGCCGGATACCGAAGTAGAAAATCCGGAAGAAGCAGGAGTAGAAACAGCAGAAGTTATAGAAGCTTCCGAGGATGAGTCAGAAGTTCAGCCGGCAACGGTAGAGACAAGTGGAGATAAGAGAACACTTAGCAAAGATACTGCTTCCATACCGATTGTCGGTAAGAATCCGGTAAAACCAGTCAAGAAGAAACTTGGAGATACGATGCGGTTAGATGAAGCTCTGCAGCAATTACTCAATCCGAAACCGGAAGTTCAGGCAGAACCGGGAGAAGAAGTCGAACCGGATATGACAGATCTGGAAGAGGATATTGCAGCAATTGAGGATGTAGAAGATCTTGAGATCGTGAATCAACTGACAGAAGAGAAGAAAGCTGAGGAAGCCAATAAAGAACGAGTAGTTCCATCAGGGATGAAAGAACTGATACCGGAACCGGAGACAGAAGAAGAACTTATAGAACAGGCAGTGGAGAAGACTTCAGAAGATGTCCCAGAAGATGCAGTTACTATAGAAGCAGGAGAAGCAGAACCGGAAGAAGTTCTTGAAGTAGAAGAGGCAGAACCGGAAGAGGAAGAAATCCTTGAAGCAGGAGAAGCAGAACCGGAGGAGGAAGAAATCCTTGAAGCAGAAGAAGCAGAACCGGAAGAGGAAGAAATCCTTGAAGCAGGGGAAGCAGAACCGGAGGAGGAAGAAATCCTTGAAGCAGGGGAAGCAGAACCGGAAGAGGAAGAAATTCTTGAAATAGATGCAGCTGAGTCAGAAGATCTGACAGATGAATCAGAAGATTTGTCTGAGGTGGAGGAACTGATCTCAGAAACTGAAGTTGTCAATGATGAAGATGATTCAGAAGGAGCAGCAGTAAGAGAGACTATGGACAATAAAAATAATGAAGAACCAATTTTATCACCAGAGATACAGAAACTGATTGATGAGATTGAAGGTGTTATTCCGGAAGAGGAAGAAGTAGATGCAACAGTAAGTTCAGAAGAAGTTCTTGAGGTAGAAGAAGAACCACATGAAAATATGGGAGAGCTTGCGGATGATCTCAGACTCGGTGAGGATGAGTACGAAGATTATGATGCGTATGACTGGGATGATGCAGAAGAGTTTGACGAAGACGATATTTTAGATGATTATGAAGAGTCTGATGACGATTTGTTGGATGATTATGAAGACGCTGATGATGATCTGTTCGGTGAGGAAGAAGGATATGATGATCTGGATGCCTATGGTTATGAAGAAGACGATGAGGATGATGAAGTAATTAATCCAAGAGATCTTTTCACAGCAGAAGATAAGATTTCAGATGATGATCTTCTTGGTCTGAATTCTTATGAAGAAGTGCCAAATTTTGAAGATGAATTCAGCGTGAATCCAGCGCATAGTGAGGAACCGGATGACAGAGAGATTCCGGATGAAGATGATGGAATTGATATCATGTCTGCGACAACACCATTGAGCCGTAAAGAGACTGCAAAATTGATCGCAACAGGTAAGACATCACCATTACCGTTAGATGAGATTGCAGATGCAATGTCTGATACAGGATTTATCGTGCATGGTCGTTATGATCTTGAAACACAGAGCGGAATTGGTACAAGAGCAGGACTTACAGAGGAACAGAAGAAACTCTTCTCTTATTTTGTACCTGTACGTGGTATGAGTGAGCAGCTGGTAGATGTACTTGAGCAGGATAAGAACTGTACAAACCGCAAAGGAACTTCCAGAACAGGAAACCTTCTGATTATTGGAAATAAAGGAAATGGAAAGACAGTCCTTGCTGTTGATGTTGTAAAGGCAATTCAGAAGCAGCGTGACATCCGTCAGGGCAAGGTTGCGATTGTAACAGGAGAGTCACTGAATAAGAAGAGAATCGGAGACATTTTCCGTAAACTGTACGGCGGTGCACTGATCATTGAAAAAGCCGGACAGATGAACGAAAAAACACTCGCCAAGCTGAATAAAGCAATGGAGCAGGATACAGGAGAACTTTTGGTAGTTCTTGAAGAGCAGAGAAAACCACTGGACAGACTTCTTTCTTCCAACAGAGAATTCAGAAGAAAATTTACTTCCAGACTTGAAGTGCCGATCTTTATTAATGATGAGCTTGTAACATTTGGCCAGACTTATGCTCAGGAGAATGGTTACAGAATCGATGAGATGGGAATCCTTGCACTGTACAGTAAGATTGATTCTTTACAGAGAGAAGATCATGCAGTAACAGTAGCAGAAGTGAAAGAAGTGATGGATGATGCGATCGCTCATTCACAGAAAGCTTCCGCAAAGAAGCTTGTGAAGAGAGTATTTGGAAAGAATACAGATTCTTCCGACAGAATTCTGCTTTCAGAGAAAGATTTCAACATTTAATGACATATATTTGTTAAGAATTAATAGACAGTCAGTAAAACGACTGTCTATTTTTGTGCAATAATACATTTTCTCTTTCTTTTTTATACAGTATCAAGTATAATAAAACTATAGTGTTCAAGGGGAGAATGAAACTTTGTTACCAATTGAAAGATTCGGTAATGTGCCTTGATCTATAAGAAATTGTATGGTTTTTAAATCATTACAATCAGGAATATATTTGAGCAGTGAGGTGGCTTTATGGTTAAGAAAAACAGCACGAAGACGAAAGTGCAGCCTTATGAGATCGGAGAACTTGACCATTATCTTTTTGGGCAGGGAAATCATTATGAGATTTATAAAAAGATGGGTGCCCATGAGGTGACAAAGAACGGAAAAAGAGGAGTATATTTTGCGGTATGGGCTCCTCATGCAGTAAACGTTTCTGTAATCGGAGAGTTTAATGACTGGGATGAGACGAAAGATAAGATGAAGAGAGGAGAGCCTCTCGGAATATACACATGCTTCGTTCCGGAGGCGAAGAAAGGGGATTTGTATAAGTTCTGTATAGAGACACAGGCGGGTGAGAAGATCTATAAAGCAGATCCATTTGCTAATTATGCAGAGCTCCGACCGGGAACAGCATCCAGAATTACAGACATTTCTAATCTGAACTGGTCAGACAGTAAGTGGATGACAGCTCGTGAGAAGTGGGATAACAAAGAAGAACCAGTGTCTATTTATGAAGTGCATATGGGTTCCTGGATGAGACATCCTGGAAGGGAAGATGAAGGATTCTATACATATCGTGAGTTTGCAGAAGCAATTACAAAGTATGTAAAAGAGATGGGATATACTCATGTTGAGTTGATGGGAATCGCAGAGCATCCGTTTGATGGTTCCTGGGGATATCAGGTGACTGGATATTATGCACCAACTGCACGCTATGGAACACCGGAAGATTTTGCATACATGGTGAATTATCTTCATAAGAATAATATCGGTGTTATTCTTGATTGGGTACCGGCGCATTTCCCGAAAGATGCACATGGTCTGGCAGATTTTGATGGAACACCGACATTCGAATATCCAGATCCGAGAAAAGGTGAGCATCCTGATTGGGGAACGAAGGTTTTCAATTATGAAAAACCGGAAGTTTCCAACTTCCTTCTGGCGAATGCATTGTTCTGGGTTGAACATTATCATGTAGACGGACTTCGTGTAGATGCAGTGGCATCTATGCTGTATCTGGACTACGGAAGAGAAGATGGACAGTGGATTCCGAATAAATTTGGCGGAAATGAGAATCTTGAGGCAATTGCATTCTTTAAACATCTGAACTCTGTAGTTTGCGGAAGAAATAAAGGCGTTATGATGATTGCAGAAGAGTCCACAGCATGGCCGAAGGTGACAGGATCTCCTGAGGATGATGGACTTGGATTTACTTTGAAGTGGAATATGGGATGGATGCATGACTTTACAGAATATATGAAACTGGATCCTTATTTCAGAAAAAATGCACATCATATGATGACATTTTCTATGGAATATGCATATTCAGAGAACTATATTCTTGTACTTTCTCATGATGAGGTTGTTCATCTGAAATGCTCCATGTTGAATAAGATGCCGGGAGAAGGATTGGATAAGTTCCGCAACTTGAAGGTGGCATATGCATTTATGATGGGACATCCTGGAAAGAAGCTTCTCTTTATGGGACAGGAGTTCGCACAGCTTCGTGAGTGGAGTGAAGAGAGAGAACTGGATTGGTTCCTTCTTGCAGAAGAACCGCATCAGCAGATTCAGAACTGGTATAAAGATCTGCTTCATCTTTATAAGAAGAATAAGGCATTGTATGAGTTGGATAATGATCCGAAGGGATTTGACTGGATCAATAAGGATGATATCTTCCGGAGTATTTTCAGTTTCACAAGACATTCAAAGGATGGGAAGAAGAATCTGCTTTTTGTATGCAACTTTACACCGGTAGACAGACCGGATTACCGTGTTGGTGTTCCGAGAAGAAAGCAGTTTAAGCTTGTTCTTAACAGTGATGAGACAAAATACGGCGGATCGGGAGAGGAACGCCCATTGGTTTACAAACCAGAGAAGCAGGAATGTGATGGTCAGAAATATTCCTTTGCATATCCTCTTCCGGGATATGGTGTGGCAGTATTTGAGTATTAAGTTGTATAGTATAATGTTTTCCACGAATAGATGGAACAGGAATTAGACATACATTAATTTGCCCCTGCATAGATTGTAAAAAACAAACTATGCAGGGGCTTTTCTATGAGAGAATATATTGAGGAGCGTGCAGTGGAAATTGCAAATTATATTATAGAAAATAATGCGACAGTGAGACAGACAGCAAAACAGTTTCGGATTAGTAAGAGTACGGTGCATAAGGATGTTACAGAACGTCTGCTTCAGATCAATCCATCATTGGCTCATGAAACGCGTAAGGTTTTAGACACTAACAAATCAGAACGTCACATCCGGGGAGGGCTCGCTACCAGAGAAAAATATTTACACTTGCATGCTTCCAATTATTGAAGTTAATGTTACAATAAAAGAGGATATTCAATCAGAAACACGGACATTGAGAGGAGACTGTTCAAATGCGGGTGGCAATTGTTGAAAGGGATGAAAAAGTATTAGAAGAACTGAAAAAAGGTTTAAAACGCGTAGATCCGAATTACGAGTTGGCGGGGATTGCAGGGAATGGACAGTCTGCATATGAAATGATAACAGTTATGCAGCCAAATCTTGTTATCATGGACATTGGGCTTCCGCGGATGAATGGGTTAAATCTTTTGAGAAAATTACGCACGGAAGGACGTGAGTTCCGTGTGATTATTATAACAAAGGATGAAGATTTTCAACAGGCAAAGCAGGCAATCGATCTGGGTGTGGACGGATATTTAGTACAGCCGTTCCGGCCGATGGAGCTTAAGAAGGCATTAAGCCGTATTCATGAAAAAATCAGGAATGAATATTGGATGCAGGCTTCTTTTACTGTTGAAAATGTTTTGTTAAGCTGTAGATATGGAGAAATTATATCGAATCAGAAGTTAAATGAAATGACTATCCGAAAATATGGTTTTACAGTGGATGATCCGGGATATTTATTTACGGTTTCAATGGCAGACGAATACGAGGAGCAGAAGGAAAATATACGTGGATTTCTCGAAGAAATCTGTAGACGTGAGTGTGGATTTTCGGCATCTGTTATATGTTTGGATCGATGGAAACAGGTGTATCTGATCATTTACCGGGTACGTGAAGCAAGGAACTGGAAAGAATATTTTAAAAAAAATGTGGTTACTGGGTTATGTAGGAATTTTCCGGGGACAATTATTTGTGTATGGATAGAGACAAAACAGCTGACAAAGCTGGTAGATGCAATGATTCAGGCAGGAAGTCTCATGGAATGGAATCTTCTTCAGCCGCGAGGAGTTTTAATCTGTCAGCAGACAGTTGAGAAATTTGAAGCTGTTCCGGTGCGTTATCCGGTAGAATTAGAACAACGAATGCGAGAAATGATTTTCGATGAAAACAAGAAAGGAATTGCCAGACAATTTCAACTTGTTTGTGAGGAAATGAAAAGAGAAAAATATTTTCCAAAAGAAATAAAATACAGTATCATTCGTTTTTGCATGGCAGCTGGATTGAATTATAGAAATTATGGCGGGGAGATTGACGAAACAAAAATCCTGAGTCTTATGCAGCAGATTACCTATGCCATCAGCTGGAAACAGATAGAGAAAGCGATTCAAGGCTTGGAACGGATGATATCATATGAGCATAAATTTGAGCAGTACAGTACGCTTATCCAAAAAGCAATGAAAATTATAAGAAAAGAATATGACAGTGGTATTACATTGGAAGAAGCAGCGAGCCAACTTTATGTATCGGAAGAATACCTGAGTTCTCAGTTTAAGAAGGAGACAGGATATAATTTTACAGAAACTGTGAGGAAATACAGGATAGAAAAAATAAAGGAGCTTCTCAGGACAACAAAATATAAGATGAATCAGATTGCGGGGCTTGTCGGTTACTCTGATCCCAAATATATGAGTAAGGTGTTTAAAGAGGAGGAAGGAATTTTACCGACGGAATACAGACGTAACTCCAATGGGATTTCATAATCAGGAGTAATTTCATGTTGCTTATAGAAAAAAGTAGAGAATAAGAGGCATATTTAATTAAAAAAATACACTTTTATAAAAAATTTCACCCTTTTAAATATAGAAAATGTGCTATGATATATGTGAAAAGTGAAAAGGATTTCATAGCCGTTAAGGCAGAAAGAGGTGAAAAGAATGAGCACAATGAACATTACTTTCAAACACCCGGATGAGATCATTGATTTCTTGAAAACAGTATGTAAATTTGACTTTAACATGGACATGAGAAGAGGACGGGCAGTAGTAGATGCGAAGTCATTACTTGGAATCATGAATCTGGGATTGAATAACGTGATTGAACTGCAGATGTATGCAGACGATTGCACAGAACTTGAAAGACAGCTAGAAAGATTTGCAGCATAAAATGGAACATAAAAATGGGATGTCGGGCATTTGTTCGGCATCTTTTTTGATATATTATACCCATAACAGTGGATACATAGAATGCGCACTGCGGTGTACGATGTAGGTGTCGCAAGCGACCACCGCAGGCGTAAGAGGGTGCCGAGGCACATTCTTTGTTCTGGATAGATCAGAAGGGGAATAATTACCGTGTATAGTAATAGAAATTGTGGATAAGATTTTATTTTACATAAACAAATACTTGTAAATCAATGCTTCCTCTACTATAATGAAAAACAGAAAAAGATATATAAATAAAGTAAATAGTTTTGATTGGATTTTACAGGAGGAAAGATTTGAAGAAAGAATTAGTGATTGTCCTTGACTTTGGTGGACAGTATAACCAGCTGGTCGCAAGACGTGTCAGGGAGTGTAATGTATATTGTGAAATTTATTCATATAAGACGGATATTGAAAAAATCAAAGAGATGAATCCAAAAGGAATCATTCTCACAGGCGGACCGAACAGCTGTTATGAGCCGGATTCACCGACTTATTCAGAAGAACTGTTCAAGCTTGGAATTCCGGTTCTCGGACTTTGCTATGGCGCACAGCTGATGTCTCATGTACTTGGTGGAAAAGTTGAGCGTGCAGATGTAAGAGAATATGGTAAGACAGAAGTTATTATTGATAAAAAAGACTCCAAAGTATTTGAGGGTGTTTCAGAGACAACAACATGTTGGATGAGCCATTTTGATTATATTTCAAAGATTGCTCCGGGATTTGAAATTACAGCACACACTGCTGACTGTCCGGTTGCAGCAGCTGAGAACGCAGCTGAGAAACTGTATGCAATCCAGTTCCATCCAGAAGTACTTCATACAGTAGAAGGAACAAAGATGATCAACAACTTTGTAAAAAATGTATGTGAATGTGCGGGTGACTGGAAGATGGATGCTTTTGTTGAGAATACAATTGCAGAGATCCGCGAGAAGGTTGGAAACGGAAGAGTATTGCTCGCATTGTCAGGTGGGGTTGACTCTTCAGTGGCAGCAGGACTTCTTTCCAAAGCCATTGGAAAACAGCTTACTTGTGTATTCGTAGATCACGGACTTCTTCGCAAAAATGAAGGAGATGAAGTTGAGGCAATCTTCGGACCAGAAGGACAGTTTGATCTGAACTTTATCCGCGTAAATGCGCAGGAAAGATATTATAACAAACTTGCAGGCGTTACAGAGCCAGAAGCAAAACGTAAGATTATCGGTGAAGAATTCATCCGTATCTTCGAAGAAGAAGCAAAGAAGATCGGTACCGTTGAATTCCTTGCACAGGGAACAATTTATCCGGATGTGGTAGAAAGTGGTCTTGGCGGAGAATCCGCTGTGATCAAATCTCACCACAATGTAGGAGGACTTCCGGATTTTGTAGATTTCAAAGAAATCATTGAGCCGCTTCGTGATCTTTTCAAAGATGAAGTTCGTAAAGCAGGACTTGAGCTTGGACTTCCTGAAAGACTCGTATTCCGTCAGCCATTCCCAGGACCGGGACTTGGAGTACGTATCATCGGCGAAGTAACAGCTGAGAAAGTTCGTATCGTTCAGGATGCAGATGCTATTTATCGTGAAGAGATTGAAAATGCCGGACTTGATAAGACAATTGGTCAGTATTTTGCAGCACTTACGAATATGAGAAGCGTTGGTGTTATGGGTGATGAGAGAACTTATGATTATGCTGTAGCTCTTAGAGCCGTTAATACGATTGATTTCATGACTGCAGAGGCGGCGGAGATTCCGTATGAAGTTCTGAATAAAGTAATGAGCAGAGTTATAAATGAAGTTCGTGGGGTGAATAGAATATTCTATGATCTGACGAGTAAGCCACCGGGAACGATTGAGTTTGAATAGTTGACGCTGGGCTACAAAGCCCGTAACCACGGGGCTTTGCGGCTTTGGGTGTTTGAAATTGCATTATCATTGCATTTTTATATTTCTTTGTGATACATTGCAGTATGCTGATTACTGGTATAATTAGCAATACTTTGAGAAGCTGACTGGTAGCTGAGAACCCCGGTCAGCTTCTTTGCAATCTCAATATTGGTGTTTGGATACAGATGACCATAAGTTCCTAGTGTCGTCTGTATTTTTTCATGTCCAAGACGCTCTTTAATCAGCAGTGGATTTTCGCCCATGCTGATAAGCAGGGAAGCATGCGAATGTCTCAGGGCATGAATTTTGATTCTGTGAACACCAGCTAAATTTGCCAATTTCTCCAATGCTCTTGGAAGTGTTGTTTTGCTGGTGGGTGTACTGTTATAACTCAGGACGAATCCACAATTTGGTAAAACCTTTGCCTGAACCGCCTTCCATTCTTGTAATTCCTTGATGGTATCAGCATCAATATAAATGGTACGGTTGCTTGCCTGCGTCTTAGGTTCAACGAATTTGTAGTCATTCATTGTTTTATAGTACAGTGTTTTACTAATAATCAGCATACCTGTTTCAAAATCAATATCATCCCACTGTAAGGCGGCAGCCTCTCCAATACGCATTCCAGTCATAAATAAAAGCCAGAACGAGATGAAGAGATAGTGCTCGTAGTAGTCACCTTTGTACAGCAGGGATATTACCTTCTGAAACTCCTCCAAAGTCCAGAAGTCGATCTTTACTTTTTTAGATTTGATATTGCCGATCATGCGGGCAGGATTCTTCTTTGCAAGTCCGAGGATAATCGCCCGGTCAAAAGCTAAACATAACATTCCCTGAACAATGCGTACATAGTTTGGACTGAATTGTTTTGCCAACTTGAGCTGCCAGGTCTGTACATTTATCGCTTCTATTTCGGACACTTTCTTCTTGTAGAAATAGGCAAAGTGTTTTTGAATGGTCGAGTAACGATTCTTGTAGGTACTTTCTTTCACCTGAGTTTTGTACCACGGAAGATAGATTTCTTCAATAAACTTTTTGAAGGTAATGTCTTCCTTCTTATCAGCTAATTCTTCCGTTGATGCAAGAATCAATTTGGAATACTCGGCACGGGCTTCTTTTTTTGTTGAGAATCCGCTGCGGTATTTTTGAATCTGTTTTCCGGTTACAGGATGATATCCGAGATTGGCTCGAAAATAATAAGTGCCGTTTTCTGCTTTTTTAATTGGATCTTTTGCCATGATTTCACTCCTTACTAAAATGCAAAAAGCACGATCATTCTTGCTTATCGGGCAAAGTAATCCCTAATAATTCTTCAACGGCTTCTTTTGGAACCCTGTCTAATTTTCTGGATTGATAATAGGTATGCCCCTTTTCTACCATAAGTTCCTTTGCTTTTTTTATAATATCAGCAGCAAAGGAAGGACCGTAGCCTAATTCAATCAAATCCCTTTTTGTTACAGTTATCATGAATCTCCTTTCCACAGACAGGGAATCAACTTGATACCTGTCTATTATTATATCAAATTTTGAGTAAAAGTTCTCTAATAAAAGCGCTATAAGCTAAAATCCCAAAAGTCTATGTTATTCTTTCAGAAGCCAGTTCCTATGCCCGTTCCGGCCACGTAAAACGGTGTTACTTTGTAACTATTAAGCTGCAGGCGTGCGAAGATGCAAACTATCTGCAGTCACCTATATCAATCTCCCGAAAGATTTCTTTTGTTTTCAAGGTACGGCGAATGGATATATTACCCATTCAATTAAGGAATAGGGGACTTTTCTTTAAGATTGAAAAATTTTGAGAAAAAATGATAAAAATAAAAGCTGCCTTGATTTGGCAGCTACGGAAATCTATTTGCGTTTTAGAGCCAGACGATTCAGCATGGAAATGAGCGCAAGCATATCCTCGTCATCGAGTTGTTTCATCAGATCAGTTGCTTTGTCAATCAGAGGAAGATTGTGCAGCTCTGAATCGAAGAACTGTTGAGGAGTGACTTCCAGATAGTCACAGATATCCAGAAAGCTCTGCATGGTAGGCAGAGAACGTCCGGAAGTGAGGGACTGGATGTAGCTTTTATTTTTGCCAAGATCCAGACTCATCTGATATTCAGATACATTTTTCTTTAAACGCAGTTCGCTGATGCGTTCTCCAATAAAGTTTTTATCCATACATTTACACCTCTCTTCCACATTTTAAACTATTTACTTACAGCAAATTACGGAATAAAATAGAGATATATTTGAAATATAGTGATTATTCCGTAATATAACCGTAATTTACTAAAATGATACAAAAAAAGAAATTATGGATGATAGAAAATGGATTTTGGGGTATGATGATAGCAAAGGAAGTGGATGTCTGTGCGGATTATAGGAAATGAGCAGGAAATTGAATGGGCGAAGGAAGCACTGCGGAATCAATGTAACGATTGTCCCTACTTGGACTGCTGTAATGAAAAGGCGAAAGAGGAGTCAAAGCAGTGTGGAACGGTTCGGTTTGGCTGCCGGGAGTATCTGAAAGAGAAGATTGAATTCGTAGTAGAAAAATAGATGTAGTATTTTGAACAAATATAAACACCATATATAGTATAAGCCTGAATTGACATGAGGAATATCTTGTGCTAGTATACTGATATAGTTTATTTTATGCACACCCTTTTTGGGGAGTTTCGGGATTCATAAGAATCTCCAAACTTACAGGAAACAGCAGGAGCTGATTCCTGGCATAAGTAGTTTATGTTTGTAGTGAGTGTCACGGTATGCCTTTTTTGGCTGCGTGGCACTTTTGTTTTTTCAGGAAGAAACCAGACTTTTAAGAATGAACAGAGAAAAGACTCTCTTTTCATTCTTTTTTTGTGCTTACATTTAGGTTTCGGCATAGTTGCATGCCACAACCAGCTTCGGCTGTTGATGGATAAATATTATTTTAAGAAAGGTGGAATAAGAACATGAATGAAGCAAGAGTGTATGCAGATGGATTTGAGAGATCCTTTGCAGAAGTAAAAGATCTGCTGGAGTTTCTGGCAGAGAGAGGAAGAAATGCCAAATGGATCAGAAAGCCAACGAATACGTTACGGCTGGCACCACTGGAAAAGGAGGCTCAAAATCTGGATGCGGCAGATGCATCCATGGAAGAAATTTTGGAGGATACAGAGAAGAATACGCAGCTTGTACTGAAAATGAGAGGAGAATCCTATCCGGTACGTGACTGTGCCATCCGCACCATTTTAAGCCGCGCAGGTGTCAATGGAGACGGGCTTCGCAAGCTGGATAAGGCAACATATGCGAAGGTAGTCAATTACTGCCTGCGGGTTGCAAAAGGGGATGCCCTGATTAAGATTGCGGACGGAAAGGTTTCCGCAGTACATGGCGGGGATAAACATGATTATTGCATCCTTGATATGAAAGCCATGTTTGAGACAACCTGCGAATATCTGAATCTGAATTTCAAAGGCAGTGTTTACATGGAGGGCTCTGGTATCTATGACCATTCCATTGTATCTGCCATGTGGAAGCTCGGAGGAAGTCAGGAACTTCTGGATACTTACCGAAAAGCACTGGATGCACACGGAATGGATGAGAAGATCCTGTCACCGGCACTTCGTTTTACCACATCTGACGTGGCAGCGAGCGGTGCAAATCTGTATCCGATGCTTTTGACAGACGGACCAAACGGCGTTATCAGTCTGGGAAGTCCAATCAAGCTGGCTCACGATAAAGGGGCAACGATTCTGGACTTCCGGAAAAATCTGGAGCAGGTATGCGCCCGCTATGTGGATGCGATGAAGAATCTTACTCAGCTTATGGACATTGAGATCCGTAATCCGGTGAACTGCCTGAAGCTGCTGATGAAGGAACTTGGCATTAAACAGAAGATCCGGAATGAGGTGGTGGAGCTATTTGTATCCCAGAACGGGGAAGGTGCCTGTACGGCACATGATCTTTATTATGCCATGAATGAAGCCTCCTTTTTTGCAGCCTGTGAAGGAATGTCCGGACAGGGCATCCTGAAGCTGGAGGAGGATATTACGAAGGCGCTTATAAAAGACTGGAAAAAATATGACGTTTATGGAGCAGTCAAATGTTAGGAGGAATTGGAATGAATAACAAAGCAGAGTATACACCGGAAAAGGTTGTGGATATCAGTAACCTGTCAAGAGAAGACTGGTTGGAATACCGCAAAAAAGGAATCGGCGGCAGTGATGTAGCGGCAATCATGGGGATCTCTCCATTTGCCACTATCCGGGATCTGTTTTACAACAAAACAGGTGTGCAGCCGGTCATTCAGGAGGAAGAGGAAAGCAACTGGGTTGCCAAGGAAGTCGGACACCGGCTGGAAGATCTGGTGGCAGAAATCTTTTCCAAAAAGACCGGACTGGAAGTATTTCCGGTACGTGTCATGTTCCGGCATCCATTATATCCGTTCATGCTTGCAGATGTGGATTTTTTTGTTCGTATGCCGGATGGGACATTTGCGATTCTGGAATGTAAAACCTGCAATTATAATGCGAAAGATAAGTGGGCTGATGAGGGTATTCCAGCTCATTATGTGCTGCAGGTAAGGCATTATCTGTCTGTGATGAATATGCAGAAAGCCTTTATCGCATGCCTGTATGGAAATAACGAGAATGAGTTTGTGTATCGCACCATTGAGCGTGATCTGATTGAGGAAGAAGACATCATTGATCAGGAAACGTATTTCTGGCAGGAACATGTATTGAAAAATGTAGTACCGCCGCATAACGGGAATTCCGATCTGGTTCTGGCAAATATCCGTAATTATGGTGGTTTTGCAGACAAATCTATTCCGGAAATTGTGCTTTCCGGTCTGGAATCAAAAAATCTTGAGAAGTATCTTACCCTTTCGGAGGAAAAGTCACAGTTGGAAAAACGGAAAAAGGAAATCGAAGCAGAACAGCGGGCAATCAGTGTTCCTTTTGTGGAACAGCTGGGGCAGGGCTGCAAGGCAGTGCTGGAGGACGGTACGAACCGTTACCGTATTACCTATAATCCGACCAGACGTACTTCGGTTGGGAAAGACCAGATGGAGAAGCTGAAAAACCAGCATCCGGATATCTATGAGGAATATACAAAAACAACGGAGAGCCGTACTTTCCGAATTAAGAAGGAGGCGGCGTAATGAGAAAACCAAATGAACGGATGCGGATAAAAAGCTGGAGGGATATAAACAATGAGGTGCAGATTTAAACATAAGATTTTCCAGAATGAGGAGAATGGGTATACGATTGCCATATTCACCACACAGGATACGTCTGTCCCCCTGTCAGCCAGAGACAAATATCTGGCATCCCGGAATATCATCGGCTTCTCAGCGATTGGATTCGGTCTTCCGCTTACAGACGAGATTGAGCTTGAGATGGAAGGCAGATGGGAGAGCGGAGAGCATGGAACTCAGTATCAGGTGGAAAATTTCATGGAGGTTGTACCACGGACAAAGGAGGGTATCTTAGGATACCTTTCTTCCGGTGCAATCAAAGGTATCGGTCCCAAGATGGCAGATACTATTTTCCGGAAGTTTGGGCTTCAGACACTGGAAATCATGGAAAACAACCCGCAGGAACTCTTGAAGATCCGTGGAATTTCCGAGAAGAAGCTGGCTGCTATTGTGGAGTCCTATGGAAAAAACCAGGTGTTCCGGGAACTGATGACGTTTCTGGCGCCTTTTAAGGTAACACCCAAAAAAGTGAATATGATTCTGAAGAAATTCGGAAATGAATCGGTGGATATTATCCGGCACCGCCCTTACATGCTGAGTGCAGTCAAAGGCTTCGGGTTTCTGACTGTGGATGCGATCGGAAGACAGTGCTGCTGTGCACTCAATGATCCCATGCGGATATCCGGGTGCATCGGACATATCATGAATCAGGCAATGAAAGAAGGACATCTGTTTAAGCAGCGTCAGGAGGTTATCAGGGAAGCACTGGAAATGCTGAACCGGGATCTGCAGGTCATGGCAGTATCGGAGCAGGATGTCAGTCAGGTGCTTTACCGGCTGGTGCTGCAAAAAAGCATTGTTGTGGAGGAAGAACGGATCTATTCTATCCGGCAGTATGAAGAAGAAACACAGACCGCTTCCATGATAGCCAGACGGCTTTTGGAGAAGCCGGTTTTGCTGTCCATTGAACCGGAGCTGGAAAAGGCACAGAAGACACTGGGGATCACGCTGTCAGAAACACAGAAACAGGCAGTGCGGATGGTGTTTGCACATCCCATCAGTATTATTACCGGAGGTCCCGGAACCGGAAAGACAACGGTTCTCAAGGTGATTCTCTATATCCATCAGGCGTTATGCAGGTCAGAGGTACAGCTTATGGCTCCGACCGGACGTGCGGCAAGACGTATGGTGGAGAGTACCGGCTGTGAAAATGCATCCACGATGCATCTGGCCCTGGGGCTTTTGGGAGATGATACGGATTTTGAACCGGATTTTGAGTACCTGTCTGCCGGATTTCTAAATGTAGATGAGGTGTCCATGGTGGACATGCATCTTGCCTATGAATTTTTCCGGCGGGTTAGCAGACATGCCAGAGTCCTTTTAGTCGGGGATAAGAACCAGCTTCCATCCGTAGGAGCCGGGGATGTGTTCCGGCAACTGATTGCCTGCGGGCTGATTCCGGTCACGGTACTGGATCTGGTTTACCGGCAGGGCGCTTTGAGCAGCATACCTTATAATGCAAAACTGATGCAGGAGAATAAGACTAATCTGAGCTTTGGGGAGGATTTTCAGTTCATTGCCTGTAAAGGAGCAGATGAAGCGGCAGAGATTGTCCGGAGGATTTATCTGGACGAGATTGCAAAAAACGGCATGGATCAGGTACAGATCCTGACTCCGTATCGGAAACGCAGTGCTGCCGGAGTGGATGAATTGAACAAATCTCTGGAGGATTTTGTAAATCCGCCAATCGCAGGGAAGAAGGAACTGCATATCGGCAGTCAGGTGTTCCGGGTTGGCGATAAGATTTTACAGAATAAAAATACCGAGATGGCGAGTAACGGCGATCTGGGCAGGATACTGGACTGTATCACGGATGAGGATGGAAATGCCAGGGCAGTGATCGGATTCCCGGATGGGCGGCAGGTGCAATATGAAGCTGACCAGATGGAAATGATCGAACATGCTAACGCAACAACCATCCATAAGGCACAGGGTTCCGAATGTCCGGTTGTCATCATCCCTTGGGTAAAAGCCTTTTATATGATGCTGAAGCGCAATATTCTCTATACCGGAGTGACCAGAGCGAAAAGCAAGGTTTATCTGGTAGGGGAATGGGCTGCAGTCTGTCAGGCAATCCATACGGATGACAGCGGGACAAGGAACACCATTCTGAGTGAGCGGATCGTACAGTATTACGATCAGTATCAGAGTGAACAGAAACCGGAAATGGAGCAGTTAAAACTTGTTGTTTAAAAATATTTTTCAATTTTTGAAATAAGCGGACTATTACTCTTATATAGGGGAACGTCTGCTTTTCTAAATGAAAGGAGCAGAGAATGAAAGAATTATTGTATAAGAAATCAGAGGCAGTTGCCGCTTTGAACCGTGTGGATGGCTTCCATCCGATGGAACTGGCAAGAAAGATTGGAGAAGAAGGGCAGGAGGAGCAGCTTTATCTGGATGTGAAATACCGGAAGCTATGGTTTCGTCTGGTCAATCCGGCAGGAAAGATCATCAGCCGGATTATCACTTTCACAGAGAACATGGCAGTTGTGGAAGCACGTATCTATCTGGATAAATGTGATCAGGAAGACAATTATGTAGCCAATTCCTTTTCGCAGAAATTCCGGAGCGATGACCCGAAGTTTGGAGACAAATTTCTGGAAATGGCAGAAACAGCAGCCGTAGGAAGGGCATTATCGGATGCCGGATATGGTGTGCAGTTTGCGGATGTGGGAGAGGAAAATGATCCTGCACAGGTAGATGCCGGAATTCCATATCAGAATCCACAGATGCCGGATTCAGGTGCCATGGAAAATGCAGCCATGCCGGATTCGGGTGTCATGCCAAATGCCCCTATGCCAACTTATGGAGAGATGCCAGGTCAGCCGGAATATGCAGGCCAGCAGATGATGAATCAGTTCTATCAGCAGGCACAGGCGGCGGGAAGCACCATTTACCATGGCAGTGGACAAATGCCTGGCTACGGTTCCGCTCCGGCTGCCTCTACGCCGCCAAAGACCGGACAGATGCTGCAGGGAGCATTACAGAATCTGGATACGTCCCTTCCGGTAGAAGAACTGATGAAACACATGAACTATGAAATGGCAGTCGGGACTGTGATTCCGGGAAAGGGAAAATACGGCGGAAAGACCATGGGACAGGTGGCAGTTGAAAGCCCGTCAACGATCCAGTGGTTTGCCGAGCAATATTCCGGACCGAACAATCTGGTTCCGGCGGCAGCAAAGGTAATTTTACAAAAAGCAATGCCGATGGCTGGTTAAGGAAGAACCCCGCAGAGAGCTTTTTTCTGCGGGGGAAAGGAGGAAGAGACCGGGATGTATTATGATATGTCTGGGTTTGATTATGGAATACTGGATGTGGTGCAGGTGCTGCATCTCAGAAAGCGGCGGGGAAACTATTATGACTGCCCGTTTTGTGGAGAGACGCATGGAAAACTGAATATCAATGTGGAAAAGAATGTATTCCGGTGCAACCGCTGTGATGCGTCCGGGGGGATGCTGAAGCTTTATGCGGATTTGCACAATGTTACACTCTCCGAAGCAAATCAGCAGATCCGGGAAGCATTAGGAAAAGGAGAATACCGGACGGATTATATCAAAGCAACGCCGGTACAGGAAGAAAAGGCAACGGCAGAGCTTGCACCCATAGAGGAAATCCACCGGACGTATCAGAGAATGCTGTCCATGCTCACGCTTAACAGGAAGCATCAGGAGGATCTGCAAAGACGAGGATTAAAACCGGAACAGATCGAAGCACAGCGTTACCGGAGTGTCCCGCTGTTTGGAATGAAGAAGCTGGTCAAAAGGCTGGCAGAAGAAGGATATATGGTGAAAGGCGTGCCGGGATTCTACCGGGATACAGACGGAAACTGGACGATTAACTTCAAAGCAGAAAACTCAGGAATCCTGATTCCCATAGTTTCTTTGGACGGGTTCATCCAGGGTTTTCAGATCCGGGTAGATCATGTGACTGACACGAAAAAATATATCTGGCTGTCCAGTGTCAATTATGACCAGGGAGTTTCCTCCGGAAGTCCGGTACATGTGATCGGTGATCTTGCCGCAGAACGTGTCTATCTGACCGAAGGAGCCTTAAAAGGGACCATAGCCCATTATCTGTCCGGCGCTACCTTTGTGTGCGTTGCCGGAGTGAACCAGTACCGGAATCTGAAACCGGTGCTGGAGCGGATGAAAGGATATGGGATGAAACAGCTTTTGGAGGCGTATGACATGGATAAGAAGATGAAAGTAGCCTGCAATAAGCATGACAGTAAGTGTGCGGTCTGTTTTGAGCGTTCCCCTGTTATCTGCCAGCATAAGGCGGAGAAACGGAGGATTATCCAGAACGGCTGCAATAAGGTCTATGAAATCTGCCGGGAGCTTTCCCTGCCGATGAACCGGATGGTCTGGGATATGGACGAGAGCGGGGAGTGGAACGGGAAACACAAGGGGATTGATGACTATTTAGCCGCCATCAAACAGAAGGAAGGAACCGGGGCACAGACTTCGGCTCTTCCGAAAGGAGAACAATCATGAGAAAAAAAGGAAATACGGTTCTTGCAGGACTCATTATCTGCCTGTTGCTTGTTTTTCTCGCAGCGGCAGGAAAACTCTTTGGTGCTTATCTGAAGTATCAGAAAGGGGACGTAAGTTACGAGAAACTGCAGGAATATGTTCAGGAACCAGAGGAAGAAGAATCACCGGAGTCTGAGAAAGAAAAGGAGGAACCTAAGAATAGGTATCTAGAAATTGATTTTGCAGGTTTAAAAGCGGTTAATCCGGATGTCATAGCGTGGATTCAGATTCCGGCACTGGATATTAGTTATCCGGTGGTACAGGGGAAAGATAATGCATATTATCTTCATCACCTTTTTTCGGGAGAATCCAATATCAACGGGAGCATCTTTGTGGACTGCCATAATCAGCCGGACTTTACGGATCAGAATACGATCGTGTACGGGCATAATATGAAAAACGGGAGCATGTTCGGAACTCTGGATAAGTACCAAGACAAAGAGCTATTTGAACAACATCCGGAGTTTTATCTCTATTTGCCGGACAAGATCCTCAAGTATCGTATCTTTTCCTGCTATGCGGGAAGAACCGGAAGTGAGGGATATAGGTATCATTTCCCGGAAGCGGAAGATTTTCAGACGTTTCTGGATACGGTGTCTTCTTATAGGGATTATGATACCGGCACCGAGCTGTCGGCAACGGATCGGATAGTTACGCTGTCTACCTGTGTCAATTCCAGACGGAATTATCGCTATCTGGTACATGGAAAATTAAGCAGTGAGATCATCACAGAGGAATAAAAGAATCGTGCTGGTGTGAGAAGAAATTTCTTATGCCAGCTTTTATTATGGGAGGAAATGTAATGGGAACAGCATTGGTTATGGAACATGCAAACGCACTGGCACAGATGATAGTCAGTGAAAAGGACAAGTTATTTGATGAAAGAGTGGAGGCTCTTGTAAAACTTTATAGAAGGGCGGAATTTTATCTGAAGCAGGGATTTCTGGAGAGCATCGTCTGCGAGTTCCATCGGAAGAAAGTGGAAATGATTATGCAGGCGGAAACAAAAGGAGAGATTACGGAAATACTGAAGTTATCAAAACCGCATTTTGACGGGAAAAAATTTGTCTATACCTCTCCGTATGCTGTGGAAGAGGAAGAGCTTCTCCTTTGGTCTCTGACATCACTGCAAGGTCCACTCCGGGATGAAGGGTATCGAAGATATCGGGAATTATTTGAGAAGTGCCTGCCGGAATTGGTGGAAAAGCTTTCAGCATAGGACAATGACAGAACAAAAGAAAAAAGATACTAAGCATTTTTGAGAATGGTTGGTATCTTTTTTTCTTAGACAAACTGTTATTTGTTACTTAGGAACCGACCGTTAATATCCCCAAGTCATTAATTTCCACGTTCCGCCTTCGCTACGCGCCAACCACCATGACCATGTGTATTCTTCATTAGCGTTCCACGCTCCACCTCCATTTTTAGGTGACCTGAAACTACTATCAAACGAAATACATTGTGTGAAACTCTCTTTATTGTCATTTGCTTCCTCCAATTCATTCATCCAGGCAATATTATCCTCATTATTGCACGCATCATCAGATGTATAAGATAGGCTGTGCAATTCACACCCCTCAAAAGAACTAAATTGTTTCTTTATAACATCAATAGCTTCATCCATGTCATCTTTTGTGTATATAGATGATGTCCCATAATCAATAACTAAATTTTTTGTATTTCCTTTTCCACAACCAGCTAAAGATATAACAAATAAAAGACAAAGAACCATTGCTATCAATCTTTTCATAATCACTACCTCTTCAAATTCATATTTTTTTGCTCTGTCATTCATCCTGAACAACTGGAACTGTTAGTCGTTATCTTTCGTTCTGCGTTCCATTACAAACTGCTCTAAATTTATTCTGTGATTATACTTTATGGATGCATCCTTATCCTTAGAGAGTATAATATCATTCATATCAATTCCATTTAATGCAGCAATCGCAATAGTGTAGTGTACCACATCGGCTAATTCGTTACCTAATTGGGTTTGTAAATCCTCTTGACCAACAGATTTTCTACCTGCCTTTTTATTTAGTACTTCTGCCACTTCACCTATTTCTTCTACGAGTTTCATAAACAGGCTTTGGTCAATCCCACCATTTTTATAATGGTCGAATAAGTATTCTTGCAGTTCCTCTATTGTAATTTTCACAGTATCTTTTCCTCCGCAAATTCATATTTGATAATATGTTCATTATACTGTGTTTTACCAATGATATCAACGATATGGAAGTATACAGGAAGAAAAATTATGGAAATAGTTTTTAAAAAGTTGCACTTTAAGTATCTCCTACGTACAGAATAAGTATCAAGTACAAAGGAGTGAATGTAGCATGATAAAAAAATTAAGAGTAGCCGTGGATCACGGGAACCGGAACATGAAAACCTGTAATTTTGTATTTACCACTGGACTGACAGAACAGGACAAAAAGCCTGCCAGGGGAGAGAAGTATCTGAAATATCAGGGAAAGTATTATACCCTTAGTGAGAAGCGGATTCCGTACCAGAGAGACAAGACGCAGGACAGCCGGAACCGATTCTGGATTCTGACCTTATTTGCCATTGCAATGGAGCTGGAGCAGAAAAGCCAGATCCAGCCGGAGGATGTCATTCAGGTGGAACTTCCGATTGGGCTTCCGCCGAAGCATTTTGCAGAGCTTTGTGAGAGATATGAACGCTATTTCAAAGGGGACGGGAAGGTGCAGGAACTGTGCTTCAACGATAAAGTCTATCACCTCTGTATACAGAATGTAATGGCGTTTCCGCAGGATTATGCAGCCATGATGACGAGGATGATGGAAATCCGTGAGATTCCGAAAGTCGTAGGGATTGATATTGGCGGATTTACTTCTGATTATCTTCTGATGAGAAGTGGCAGACCGGATATGGATTATTGTGATTCTCTGGAAAAAGGTGTGATTACCATGTATAACGATATCATTTCCAGTATTAACAGTGAATATGACATGCTTCTGGAGGAGGCAGATATCGACAGTATCATCAAGGGAAAAACGCAGTATTATGAGGAAGCTGTTGTACAGGCAGTAGAAACCATGGTTCAGAATTTTGTTACCGATCTTCTGAACAGCATCCGAGAGCGGGGCATTGATACAAAATCTACTTATACGGTGTTTATCGGCGGCGGAGCAGTGCTTCTGGAACGATTTCTGGAGCAGGCAGACCGGTTGGGAAAACATACCTTTATCCGGGATATGAAAGCAAATGCCGATGGATATGATCTTTTGTATCGCATGACACAGGCTGGAGTGTGATTTTATGGGAAAGAAAAATCCGTTTGTATTCACTATTGGTTTTGATAAGTCGGATCCAGATCACGTGTATGTGACAGAACTTCTGAATACGACAGAGAAAAAAGCAAAACTGATCGTTGCGGCAATTCTGGCATATACGGGAAGAACGGATGAGACAGGTAATGGCAGTATAAGCATGGAACCGGATATGCTCCGGCCAATGATGCAGCAAATCATCCGGGAAGAAGTAAGAAAGGTATTGGAAGGGCAGGACGTTTCTAAGATAAATAGAGAAATGCCCACAGAAGTTGATTTGATGGAAGAAGAACCGCTGCGGATGGATCAGACTATGAGACAGAATGTAGTGGATGCTATCAGTGCATTTCGCAGGGCATAAAAAAGCAGGAGAGATACACATGCTTATGGCAGTGTACTCTCCTGTTCTTTGTATCAGAATGGGAATAGACAGAAAACTCACAGACTATTCACAGATTGTCTTTGTATAATGTGTAGATGATGAAGGATACGGGAGAGCCTTAACTTAGGTTCTTGAATCCATCCAGAAGTCCACGCAGTGTAGAAAGGGCAAGCTGTTTCTGCTCCTCCGGGCAGGAATTTAGTTCTGCCATGATTTGCTGCATGGTAGAATCCGGGTTCGTTTTCTGGTTAGAAAATATAGCATCTATGGAAATATGTAAGTAAGTTGCCAAGGCATAAAGTGTTTCCAACTGTGGATTGCCAATATAGTTTTCAATATCAGAGACAGTCCGTAAAGAAATCTTTGCCTGTTCCGCAAGGCTGTTTTGCGAAAGATTGCGGCGGAGACGTTCTTCCCTGACTGCATCTCCCAATAATTTTTTCACCATCTATATCACCTCACTTAATGCATATATTTTATCGTAGATTAACACTATACGAAATGCGTTAAAGTGCGTTATGATAAGCAGGATAACACATGCACAAATAGAGAAACATGGAAGTAAGTACGACAGACATGAATGGACAGCATAAGATAAAAGCCAAAGAGGAACTGAATCTGTTAAAAAAATCTTATCCATACAATGTGTCGGAGAGAAGTTAGAATATGCAGTATATGAGATACTATCATCGCATATCCTACACAATTACATAGAAAGAGAAGTATCGGCTGGACTACGAATAGAGTGGTCCAGCCTTTCTTTTTTTCGAAAAAATGAAGGCAGTGTCACGTTTTGTTGCCGCTCACCGCCATCCTCGGAATTTTTTGGAACGTGATAAAAAATTTCGGAGGATAAAACAAATGAACAAAAAAACATATACAGGATCAAAGATACAAAATCACTTTACAGCATATCTGATACAGTTTGTCCGTGGAAAACGACATGATTATCTGGAGAAGAAAATCCAGATGGCTGATGCAGAAGAACTGTTGGAGGATATTGGACAGATGGAGGCAAGAATTGTAATCGAAGAATTGCTGGAGAACCAAACGAGGGAGCAGCTTTTATTGCAGGAGGCACAGGGGAAATATCCAGAATGGAATAAGATGTCAGATGAAAGACTGATGAAAGCGCTTCATACGCTGCGGGATGAAGAACGGAAGCTGATTTACCAGCATGTGTTTGAAGAACGTACTTTTGAGGAAATGAGCAGGCTAAACGGGTTATCAGAGGAGCGATGCAAGGGTATTTATTATTATGCAATCCGGAAGATCCGCAAGGTGATGGGAGGTGAAAACTAATGAATTTTGAACGATTACTTTTAAAGGCAAAAGAAGGAAATGCAGATGCGGTACTGAAGATTTTAGAGATATATAAGCCGCTTTTAATTAAGAATGCGATTGTGAATGGCAGATTTGATGAAGATCTGTATCAGGAACTGGTAAGTACATTGCTTCAGTGTATCCAGAGATTCCAGATAATTGAGTAAGTTATCTTAAACAAAGGCTGCAATCACTCTCAGGGGAGTAACATCCTCTGGGAGTGATTGTTTTTTGAAGGGTGATATTGCCTCAGTTCGAAGCGGCAGACGGTGTTGATCTATTATGTTGCCTGATGCTTTAATGCTCTTTTGTTGTTGCCAGTTCTTTATGAAGATGTAGAGCCATAAACACAGTAACAATAGCAGAAATTACATCGGCAATCGGTTGTGCATATAGTATTCCATTTATGCCCCAGAATGATGGGAGCAACAGAATGATCGGAACAAAGCAAATACCTTGTCGGCAAGCCCCAAGAACGAATCCGGCGGTGCCTTTTCCAAGTGCAAGAAACAGAGAAGAATACACTGTGTAAAATCCAAATACGAAGAAGGAAAATCCATTTGCCATTAGCGATTTTTGACCTACAGAAATCATCTCTGTATTGCCTTCTGTAAATTGCGAAATAATCTGTGTGGAAAATAGGGCTATTGTCAATCCCACAACTACACAAAATATTGTTGACCATAAGATAGAAGTTTTAATTGCTTCCCTGAGCCGATCAAACTTTTTGGCACCATAGCTAAAGCCGGCAATTGGTTGGAAACCTTTTAAGAAGCCGAACACAACCAGAGTTCCCATTGAAGTGATTCTTGTAACAGCGCCCATTCCGGCGATAACAGCATCTCCATAGATATTAGCTTCCCGGTTTATGAATGCGATAGAAAGGCTTGTAAGAAGCTGGAAAGTCAATGTGGGTATACCGATTTTCAGAATTTCAGTTATGATCTGCTTAGAAGGACAAAATTCCTTAATGGAAAATGTAAAAGCGCTTTTTTTCTGTAATGCATAAATTAAATATACAAGAGTAGAAGCCATTTGAGAAATTGCTGTAGCGATTGCCGCACCAGCAACCCCCATGTCGAGAGTATAGATGAAAATAGGATCTAAACCAATATTCAATACAGCTCCTAATAATAATGCACACATAGTTGTTTTTGCGGCGCCTTCACTTGCAACGATATTGTTCATCGTTACATTAAATACATTGAAAATACATGAAATAACATAGATTCTTCCATAAGAAAGGGCGTATGGCATAATCGTGTCTGTTGCACCTAACATGGTTAAAATAGGTTTCAAAAAAATTGCAGTTCCGATAATAATAACTGCGCCAATACAAACACTGCTGTATAATGCAGTACTGGCGACTTTACTTGCAGCTTCCCTATCTCCTCGCCCTAAAAGTCTTGATAAGTAGGAGGCGGCACCATTGCCAAACATCAGACCTAAACCAACAACTACTTGTCCTAAAGGAAACGCAATGGAAATTGCACCCATTTGACTCTCGCCAAGTCCTCCTATGAAATAAGCATCCACCAAATTGTAGAGAGCGTTAATAAGCATACCAATCATTATCGGTATACCAAGAGCCATTAGTGCTTGGGGAACAGGTGCATTTCCTAATAAATCCATTTTGTTGTTATTCTTGTTCATTTCAAATACTCCTTTCAATTAAGAATATAAATTATAGTAGTATAAATTATAGTATACTATGTGAGAGAATACTACTATAATTTATAGTAGTTGTCAAGCGTGTATCCTGCAATTTCCTTGACAAGAGGTATAAAATCAAATACTATAAATTACAGTATATATAACCGTAAGTATTTTATAGCTTTCGTGGATATAGAAAGTGGGTGAACTATGGCTACAATAGATTTAATTGTGTTAGGAATATTGAAAAAGGAACCGATGGGAGCCTATGATATTCAAAAATTAGTGGAATATCGTAATATATCAAAATGGGTAAAAATCAGTACACCATCCATTTACAAAAAAGCAATTCAGTTGGAGGAAAAAGGCTTCATTAAAGGAGAAATTGTGAAAGAAGGTAAGATGCCTGAAAAAGCAGTTTATTCATTAACAGATGAAGGCGAAAAAGAATTTGTAAAGCTTATGATGGAAACAGCCTCTAAACCCATTCACTTTTTTTTAGATTTTAATGCAGTAATTGTAAATTTGGATAAGTTACCGCCTGAAAGTCAACAATCATGTATTGCCAGTATTGAGGAAAATATTGAAATATTAAAAACTTATCTGGAGGAAAATCTTCGAGAGAAAGAGAATGATCCGGAAATCCCTAAGACTGGTATGGCAGTATTGCAACAGCAGATAGTTTTGGCGGATGCTATTGAAAAATGGATTATTTCTCTAAAAAAAGACTTTTGATGAAGAAGTCACTAGCTGATTTCTTATTAGGTCTGCAGGATTGGGAAGAAACAGGGATGGATGCCGACCTATGTTCCGGCTTTGTAGCCAGAACATAGAAATTTTCTTAGTGGGGAATCTCCCTCAAACCCGGTGCTCCTTATATCCTGCAGATTAAACTTCAAATTTATACCCATATCCAACTACTGTTTTTATGTAATTCTTGTCGCTGGAATACTTTTTTATCTTCTTGCGTATTTGAAAAATAGTGTTTTCCACGGCGTGGAAATAACCATTTGCTTTTTCATGCCAAACTGCTTCATAAATCTGTTGTTTAGTAAAAGCCATCCCTGGATTAGAATATAGCATATAAAGTACATCAAATTCTTTTACAGAAAAGTTAATGTCTTTTCGTACTATTAAGCCGTAGGTCGTAAAGGTCTGCGACTTTAACTTTACCCGGAAAGGAGCTGCCACATATATAGGCAGTGCTGTAATTTTAACAGTAACGGTCACCAATCTATGGGGATGGCTTGTATATCCGGCTGAAATGCTAAAAAATCAGTGGTTCTTATTTATCACTTCACTCTGCCCCGGTAATTATGTGTTTGCCGTTTCTGGCTCTTGCAGCTATTGCGATTCTACTGGTCTATTACCAGACTATTTGCAGGTAAAGCATTGCTCTGGTTTTGAATTTGAGTTTTGGCAGTCTAATAATAGCATTTTAGATTAGCTGTGATAAGGTGAAACAGATTAGGAGGAAAGTAAATTGCATTACAAAGACAAAAACCTACAGATAGATATTCGCTGTCATACTGTTTTTATGAATGATCAAAAGATTGAATTGAGTCTGAAAGAATTTACGGTACTAAAATATCTAACAGAACATCCTGGCTGGGTATTCTCTCACGAGGAGATTTATCGTAATGTCTGGAAGGAAGAACCGATTGACTGTGCTAATGCGGTTATGTGCTGCATTAGCCAGCTTCGTAAAAAGTTAAAAGTAGATTCACGGAACTGGAATTACATCCGCACCGTCCGAGGTGTGGGCTATAAGTTTCAACCACTCTCAGGGGAGTAACATCCTCTGGGAGTTTTTTGTCATATTTGTTGCACTTTTCGGCTCTGGTACGTACAGAAATAGAAAAGAAACATATCCCAAAATGTATACATTTTAGAAGTACGTTCCGGAAAGAGGGATTATATTTCAAAAAGGTTACACACACAGTTTTGAAATATACCAATAAAAGTGTGGATATTTTGGGACATGGAAAGGAGAAATGTGGATGCAGATATATGGATATCACCGTACCAGTACAAAGGAGCAGCATCTTGACCGTGGCATACAGGAAATTGAGCGGTACTGTAACGAGCATGAGATGGCACTTACGAATATTTTTACGGATCAGGAGACAGGGAAGAATTTTAATCGTCCGAGATATACCGTTTTAGTGGAGGATGTCCTGCGGCCGGGAGATATTTTGATTGTTACAGAATTGGACAGACTGGGAAGAAACAAGTATGACACCATGCAACAGATCCAGCGGATTAAGAACATGGGAGTGCGGCTTATGGTTCTGGAACTGCCGACTACGCTTATGGATTTATCTGTGATGGATAATGCGATGGCAAGGATGATGCTGGAAACAATCAATAACATGATGCTGGAGCTTTATGCTTCTATGGCGCAGGCAGAGCTGGAGAAAAAGGAGAAGCGACAGCGGGAAGGGATAGAAGCGAAGAAATTGCGGGGCGAATGGGATGATTATGGAAGACCAAGTGTGATGAAGCAGGAAACTTTTGATGAGAACTTTCAAAGCGTAGTTTCTGGAGAAACGACACCTACACAGCTTCGTAAAAATTTGGGAATGACGCACTCAACTTTTTATCGCTATCGAAAAACTTTTTATGAAAAATACCCGGAACTTTCAAATTCTGCAAATTAAAGTCCTATTACTTATATAGACCAAAGAATTTCAGGAGGAAAGAAATATGAGTGAAAAGAGAATAGGTACTTTAATTTATGATCCATCAATGGGAAGATTTGATATCCGGTTTGGGATTGAATCTTATTATGGAGGTCTTCATTGCGGAGGATGTTTTGATGTGAAGGTAAAGGATGCATGGATTCCGGTTCGGATTGAAATGGATGAAGACTGGTATCTGGTAGGGCTTCCTAAGACGAGTCTCAGTGGACTGACGGTTCGAATGTAGGAGGAGCATATGATGGAAGCTAAAAAGAAATATGAAAAGCCGGCATTCCGATTGGTGACAGATTTGGGGAGTATTTTGGAATGTCTGTATGAGGTATATGGAACGGATGGAACGATGTTGATTGCTGGGAACAAGTTATCGGATACGGTAATCTATCCGTTTATCCGCATGATTAAAAAGAAATGCAAAGCAGTGGATGCGGAAAAGCTGAATCTGATGCTCTGGAAGATTTATATGGTAAGTTCGAGAAAAGAAGAATTTGTGACGGCTGCTAAGAAAGAGCTGCAGCCTTATTTGACCAAGAAAGATGAAAAACAGATTGACACCACATATGACACCACATATACTATAGATAGGAGGCATTAAAGATGTCGAAATGGGATAAACTATTGACAAGAATTTGCTCATTATCGAAAGACCTTCGTTTTGATGAACTAAGAAAAGTATTAGAAAGTTATGGATATGAGATAAATGCTCCGAGAAGTGGGAGCAGCCATTATACATTCCGTAAAGCGGGATGCCAGCCGATAACAATACCGAAACACGAACCAATCAAGAAAATTTATGTTGAAATGGTAAAGCAGATTGTAGAAAGTGAGGCGAAAAACGATGAAGACACTGAATGATTATTTGGCAATGTCCTATCGCATGGAAATTGTGGAAGATAAGGATGAAGGTGGATTTGTGGTTTCTTATCCGGAACTGCCGGGATGCATCACCTGTGGAGAGACGATAGAAAGGGCAGTTGAAAATGCAGCGGATGCAAAAAAAGCATGGTTAGAAGCTGCACTGGAAGAAGGGATTGAGATTCACGAACCGGGAAGCCTGGAAGAGTATTCGGGACAGTTTAAAATAAGGATGCCACGCAGCTTACACCGGGATCTGGCGGAACACTCAAAAAAAGAAGGCATCAGTATGAATCAATACTGTATATATCTTCTTTCAAAGAATGATGCGCTGTTAGTAAAATAAATATACAAGAATATAGATGAAAAGAGCCGTCCGGATGGGCGGCTCGAAGTATTCTTTCTTTGATTAAAAATGATATTGTTCTAGCAGATAGATAGGAAGTGTTTGTACGTTTCCAACGGTTCCGCCTTTGGTATCACCTTTCAGATATAGTAGTTTATTGGCCTTCCCCTGTTCCAATGCCTTCAAGGCAGTAGATGCAGTTCCCTTACCGGCTTTAACTTCAATCAGATAGCGGATGTGAGTTTTCAATGTCTGAGCTACAAAATCAATTTCACCACCTTTATAAGTAGCAAAAGCCGGTGTCTCAAAGATAATTTCTTCCGGGAATTCCTGGCGTTTGGACAAGTTAATGTAAACATAGTTTTCGTTCAATGAGCCATCCATAGTTGATACAGTAGCACCAGTTCTGGAGAGATAATAATATGCAACTCCAAGATCCATGAAGAAGCAGCGGCTTCCCGGTTTGAAATTCAAGATGTCCAGTTCTGTGATTTTGCCACAGAAACCGATGATTCCAGAATGGTAAAGCCAGTTGATAGCACGATAGCAGGTTGCTTTAGAAAGATTACTGGAGTAATTCTTTGTAACGAGCTTTTGCAGTTCTTCACTTATACTGTCCTCATCTAATCCTTTCTTTTCACGAAGCAGAATACGGCAGATGCTTAAAAAGATGTTGGTAAAAACACTAATATCTGTGATGTCATCAAAGTACCGCATAGATTCGTTTAAGAAAATGCGGATGATTCTAACAAGCTCTTTTTGAGCTGCTTCCACGTCTTTTGTGTTAAGGTATGTTTCCACAACCTTTGGATAGCCGCCAATCTGTCTATAGATGTCGTAAACATTCTTTAATTCGTCATATAGTTCCGGTACGGTGTCATCTGCATGATCCAGTGGAAGTGATAGATACTTCTGAAAAAGCTGGTCATCCAATGCTTCCAAAAACTCTTTAAAGGAAAGGGTATAAATACGGATACTGGTAATATCTCCACTGGAGAATTTGAATTCCGGTTCCAGTACACGTCCCAGATAACTTCCAGTTACAATGAAATGCGCTTGAAAATAGCGGGTAAATTCTCGGATACGGTTGAATATCTCTGAGGATTCCTGAATTTCATCAATAATGATGACTGTATCGTTGGTATCTTCAAAATCCGGATCGAAGAGTTTAAAAGCATCGTGAAGCGGCTGCTCCGGTCGTTTTGTACCGGGAGTCCAGTCTGTGGCTTTTTTGTAACATTCCATAAATTGTTTGCCGGACAGATCAAACAGGTTAATGTAGATCTTGTGCCTGAAGTTCTCATCCGCAAATTTATTGATAATATATGTTTTTCCGACCTGTCTGGCACCATTCACTTCCAAGGTGCTGTGGGCGGTATCGTTTTTCCAATCCAGAAGCTGATCGTAAACTTTTCTTTTCAGATACATGGGAAATGCTCCTTTCTTTCAACTGTTCCTATTATATCAAAATATGAATGGATAATATAGAGGGTAATTTCTGATAAATGATGAATTGTCTAGTCTGAGCAGTTCTTCACGGGTATTCCGGTTTCTGTCATTACTTTTTCGTACTGAAGAAGCTGTTCCCAGGTCAGCCATTCCGGTTTCTGATCTGTGAGAAAACCATTCCATAATTCTTTCATACGGGCAATATGGTTTTGAACGCTATGATTGCATAGAATAGACGGACTGCGATTTCCGTAGCCCAGATAGTATTCACAGTCAGACTGTAATTTACTTAACATCCGGTACTCGAATTCATAGGAACTTCTTTGATACGGAGCCGGATGAAATGTGTACTCCTGCTGTATGGGATGGGAAGGTTCTCCATCAATATGGTTAAAAGATAAAGAATAAAGATTCGGTTTAGCCCCTTTGCCAAGGTCAATATCCTTCCACAACTTTCCGAATTGGTCCTTATATACCGGACAGGAAAAATCATCCATGCCAGTATACTCAAGCACTAATTTTGTTTTTGCATTTTCATTCATTCTATTAGACCATCCTTTCCTTTATTGCAGACATTGAGGTATATTATTGGGCGCTGTTTCTGCATTCCACTGCAGCTTCGCACGTACATCCATCAGGATGATTCCTAACTGGTTTTCTCCGCAGTTATTGACTTTGCCCCAGAAATAGTCACCCCAGTTGTTTCCTTCAACAAGTGTGGACTCTCCGGTTGCAAGAAGTTTGTCCCGGAGTTCCGGGTTCTGCATGAATTTGCACATGCAGATTTCATACATGAGTCGGACTTTCACTTTTTCCCAGTCCGGGCGTAATGTAAGATCTCTGCCGAGTTTCTTTGCATCAGAAGGATTATGCATCCGAAAAATACAGAATTTGCGTTGCTCTCTCGCAGAGAGTGTTTTCTGCGCCTGAAAAGCAGCTTCATTGTTTGCATAGGTTTGTCCCATGTAAGAGACCGGTGCCGGATAGAAATTGCTTAGAAAAGCATAATCTCCCCGAAATTCATTGATCTGTGTAGGTATGCGCTTGCTTGTATTTGTTTGATTCATTATAAATTCCTCCTTTGTAAAAGAGGTGCGGCCTTTCAGCCACACCTCAAAATAATTCTCATCTATTGCAGAGATGGTTATGCAATCATCTCCAAAAATTCAGCTTCTGTAAGAATTGGAATACCAAGGCTCTGGGCTTTTGCCAGTTTGCTGCCGGCTTTTTCCCCGCAGATCAGGTAATCGGTTTTCTTTGTTACAGAGCTGCCAGGTTTGGCACCAAGCTCCAGAATCTTATCGTTGATACCGTCTCTGGTAAAATGCTCCAGTTTCCCTGTTGCTACGATGGTACATCCTGTAAATTTGTTTTCTTTTGTCATAATGGTCTCTTCCTTTCTTTGTTCAAATGTGAATTCGTTCTGTAAGTTTTTCCATAAATCAAGATTTGCTTCATCTGCAAACCAGGAATGGATGTTGTGATTTAAGATTTCGCCAAAATCCTCTAACTGAGTGAAGTCGTAATCTCCGACAGCCGCCTGTTCAAATGCAGTTAAATTTCCGGAAAATACGGTGTCCAGAATCCGGCTTTTGGTTCTGCCGATCATAGGAATATCCATGGAAACCAGATAGCGGACAAAGCTGGTCCTCCGGCTGGCGTTGATGGATTCCCACAAGCGGTCGAAAGATTTCTCACCATATCCGTCCAGTGCCACAATATCTTCCCGGTGTTCCTCCAGATGATAGATGTCCTGAAAAGAGTGCAGATAGCCCAGATTCAGGAATTTTTCTAAAGTGGCTTCTGACAGTCCTTCGATGTTCATTGCCTTCTTGCTGGCAAAATGGACAAACCTTCTTGTGATCTGGCTGTCGCACTGCGGATTATCACAATGCAGAGTTTCTACGGTGCGACCGTCGCTGGTCTTACGGCTGTAGGTTCTGGTTTTGGAACCACAGCAAGGGCAGACCGGAGGCGTGATGTCGGTATACCTTCCACGATCCAGATTATCCTCTATATGTGGGATGATCATGTTTCGTTTGGAAACAAGAATCCGGCATCCGGGTACAAGCTCCAGATTTTTGATAAAGGTCAGATTATGAAGGGAAGCTCTGGAAACATCACAGCCGTCAATCTCCACGGTATCGAAGATGCCGACCGGAGCAATCTCTCCGAATCTGGTCGGTGTCCATTCAATTTCACGCAAGAAAGTTTCGTAGGTATCATCCTCAAACTTATAGGCGAGGCCGTCCTTATAGTGGTGTCCGGTTTTTCCGCAGCTTTTGGAGTAGCTGAGACTGTCAAAAATCATGACAATGCCATCGATAGGAAGATGTAAATTTGCTGCTGTGGATACCAATTCCTGAATGAATTTCTCCGCATATTCTTTTGAAAGTCCGGTTCCTGAAATTGAGAAAAACGGGCAGTAACCAAAGCCCAGGTGTGTTAAACCTTCTAATTTGCAGGCTCTGCTGTCCGGGAAGGGAACATCCTCCATTCCTTCTAATACATTGAACGGAAGAAAGCGAACACAACGTCCGATACAGTTCTTCGGATCAAGACTTCGTACTGATCCGGAAGCAAAATTACGTCCGTTTTTATAAGGTTTTCCATTTCCATCACGCAGAGTATCTTTCAGACGTTCAAAATCATTGGTTGGTATAAAAGACTCACCGGTAATGACCAGACGTTCTTTGTGTGGAATGGTAAGCGGTACATTTAAAAATGCCGGGATATTGTGTGTAATATCTTCCCCCACTTCACCATCTCCACGGGTAGAAGCCTGAATCAGTCTGCCATCTTCGTAAATGAGTTTGGTAGTCAAACCGTCCAGTTTCAGCATAAAGAGAACTTCCTGTCCTTTCATGAAATCTAAAAGCTCTGAAATCAGTTTTGTTTTCTCAAGCGAGAGCAGTGGAATCGGATGGGTGACTTTGGCAAGTTCACTGACCGGATAATATCCAACCGTCTGTGTCGGAGAATTTGACAGGATGAAACCAGTCTGTTCCTCCAGTTCCTTCAGTTCGTCAAAGAGTCGGTCATACTCGGCATCAGATACCAGAGGGGCATCCTGATTGTAGTAGGCATGACGGTATTCATTGAGTTGTTTTACAAGATTCTTAATTCTTTTGACTGACATAGAGTCTCCTTTCTTTTGTGGCGTGCCAGTTCCGGAATCATTTGTTTCCGTAATCCTCCTTTCCCTGCGTTCAGGCATAAAAAAAGAGAATGACGCTTATGTTCATTCTCAAAATAGATGCAGTTTCCTGCAAAATAAAAAAAGCCAGAAGTCCCTGCTGCTTGTTGGGCATAGGAAAACTCCTGACTACGTTTCAAACCTAAACTGCGTGTGATAAATCCTTTCCGGATTGACACAAATAATTGATATAAGAACAGTATAACACTAGATGTAGTATATGTCAAATGAAATAGATTCCTCAATGAAGCTTTTGCCTTATGTTGATGACAAATTTGTCGGCTACAGGAATAAAAGCGTTCAGGATTTCAGATTTGCCCTAAGCGAAGGAATTCGTAGCCAGGTATTTTTTGCCACTTTCGTGGAGAAAGTCGAAAACCAGATAAAATCAATCTCTGTCATAAATGCCTCTAAACTGTTTTTACATCGTAGTGGTTATGCAAGTTCTAAATTTAAAAATAATTTTCACGAATAACTAACTTTTCTATATGCTGAATTGTCATAAAATATAGATTATTAAATTTGAAAGCAGATTGAAGGTGATAAACATGAGAAGTTATAAACGGTATACCAGGCGAAAGAGACTTTTGAAGCAAATCGCTGTGGTTGCTTTATCTCCTAATCGGGTATTCACGAAAGAACAGATCTATCAGCATATCTATGAGGAAGCGGAGTCAGAAGTGAATAACCGAATTTACGGTCTGATTAAGAACTTGAGAAAGAAAATAGAAGAAAATCCGGAAACACCGCACTACATAGAAACGATACGTGGTGTTGGTTATCGCTTTCGGGCATAAAAGGAGCCGTCCGGCAATGGGCGGCTCGAAGTGTTTCTCTTGTTGTTTATTTATTGTTTTTTTCGTTGTATACTGATAAAACGAGGTGATAAAAGTGGCATATAGAATTTTGATCGTGGATGATGACATCGAATTATTAAAGATGTTAAAGAACTATTTTGAAATCAAACGATATGATGTAATGATGGCAGAAGATGGCACAGATGCTTTGGAAAAAATCCATAAGAAACCGGATATTATCTTGCTGGACATCAATATGCCTAAAATAGACGGATTAGAAGTATGCAGACGTATCCGGGGCAAAGTAACTTGTCCCATTATCTTCCTGACGGCAAAAGTGGAGGAGCAGGACAGGGTAAACGGGCTTTTATCCGGTGGGGATGACTATATACTGAAGCCGTTTAGTCTGAAAGAACTGGATGCTCGTATTATTGCACATTTGAAGCGTGAGGAGCGTCATAAAGGGAAGTCTGAATACAGATTCCACGGAGACCTCAGTATTGATTATGGAGCAAAGAGGGTTCAGATCGGTGAAAATGATTTGGAGCTTACGAAGCTGGAATATGCAATCATTGAGTTTTTGTCCATGAATCCAGGACAGGTTTTTGACAGGGAGCGGATATACGAAAAGGTGTGTGGTTATGATGCGGAAGGTGACAGCCGTGTTGTTACGGAACTGATCCGGAGAGTGAGAAAGAAACTGGCGGAATATACGCAGACAGAATACATTGAGACAGTATGGGGGATGGGGTATCGATGGAAAAGATAAGAAATTTATCCTTGAAAAAGACAATGGTTTTATATACGATACTCAGCTTGATTGTCACTTTTTTTCTTTCTGTGTCAATTATTGAGATTGCCGGGCAGATACAGGAGGAGGTCTGGTGGAAGTACGTGGATCAGGACGAGTATTATCAGGCAATGAATGACCGCAATGAAAATTTTGAGGTAGTGGTACCGAGACCGAATCAGAGTAAAATGAGCAGAATGGACTGGCATATTTCAGAAACCTGTGATTTCCTTCGGACGTACGGAGTATTGCTTTTTTCTTTTGCCGGATGTGGAATTGCGGTCAGCCTGTTTTACAAAAATAAATTAAAGAGACCGATTCAGGAACTGAAGATGGCATCACAGATGATTGCGGAGGAAGATCTGGATTTTCATATGGCTTATGAGAACGAGGACGAGATGGGGATGCTGTGCAGGGAATTTGAAAGGATGCGTGGGCAGTTGGAAGAAAATAACCGTAGACTTTGGCAGATGATCGAAGATGAGCGGGTACTGCGTGCAGCGATTGCCCATGATATCCGCTCGCCGCTTGCAATCATGCGGGGATATCAGGAAATGCTTTTGGAATTTGTTCCGGAAGATATGCTTGATCAAGAGAAAATGATGGAGATGTTAAGGGGCGGTATGCTTCAGATTGAACGGATGAACCATTTTATTGATAGTATGAGGAAGATGACGAAATTGGAAGAACGGGAATTAAACTGTTCCGTGGTAGATATCCGGCAGTTGATAAACCAGATAGAAGCTCTGGCAGAAGTCGTGGTGGAAAAATCAGAAAAGAATTTTACAGTGACGACAGTGAGAGAATCTGAAATACTGACTGCGGATGAGGAAATCATCATGGAAGTAGCGGATAATCTGTTGGCTAACGCATTCCGCTATGCCAATCAGGAAGTTAGGCTGAAGCTGACAGTGACACCCCAATATCTGAAAATGAGTATCAGGGATGACGGAATTGGATTTCAGGAAAATATCGACAGGGTGACACAGGCGTTTTATCATGAGAATCCACAGGATGACTTAAAGCATTTTGGAATGGGTATGTATATCAGCCGTATCTACTGCGAACGGCATGGTGGGAAACTGCTGATAAAAAATGTAGCAGATGGCGGTGCGGAAGTTGAGGCAGTGTTTAAAAATTATGTATTAGAAGAACAACAGCAGAAATAAATGGCTGTTGTTTTTTTGTTGTGATTTGTAGGCTATGCTGTTTGTAGAAAAAAGAAAGGCGGGATGACTTATGAAAGCAATCATAAAAAGGAATCTGAAAAATTATCTTAAAAATCCGATATTCTGGATCGGTTTGATTGTTGTTTTAATCAGTATGTACCAGACACTTGCACCCTATCTGTCCATTCATTACGTGAAGTCGGATGAAACCTTCAGGAAGGTAAAAATGGCCTCCGATGGGGATGTTATGGAGGGATGTATTCCGGCAACACCGGATAAGGAGAGAGAACTGTGGGAGAAAGAGATTGTAAAGATACTTCAGGACACAGAGAATGGGTTTGGCATGTCGGAAGTAGAGGCGGAGGCAGTGATATCTGAGATGAAACAGATGAAGATTACGGAGGCGTGTCAGTATCTGAAAACGGAATACCACTTTAATGGTGCCAATTATGTGTATGAGGACGTTTCATGGTATCAGGGAAGCCCGGAGGAAGTCAACCGGTATATCAGAGAAAATCTTGAGAAACATCCATTCTCCTATTATTTCGGAAGAAAATTTACAGATTTTGCAAGCCTGCATATGGCATTCTTTGCAACGGTTCTGCTGGCGTTTTTATTTTTCCAGGATATGAGGAAAAATACTTATGAATTGCTGCACACCAAACCGATGACGGCTTTTCAATATATTGCCGGGAAAATAAGCAGTGGATTTCTCATTATGACGGCGGCACTGGTCATTATGAATATCGTATTTATCATTTTGTGTTACGCCACGGCAGTAAAATCAGGATTTGCTATGAACATACTGGATTTTGTTCAGAATTCGATCCTGTATGTCCTGCCGAACATCCTGATGATCTGCTGTGTGTATGCGGTTACAGCGCTGCTGTTTAAGAATCCGCTTCCAGCGGTTCCGGCGCTGGTTCTTTATATCATTTATTCTAATATGCTGACATGGGATAGCAAAGGACAGTGTCATGCAAGACCATTCTCTATTATGGTTCGATTTCCGGGGAATTTTTTTGAAACGGAATTGCCACATCAGGTATATCTCAATCAACTGCTTCTTGTGGCAGCATCCATACTGCTCATGTTTATAGCGGTGTGGATGTGGAAAAGGAGGAGAGTATATTGAAGAAAGAAGTAAAAATATGTATGCCATATTATAAAATTGCATATTCAATCGCTTTTGTTGTGATATTGAGTGCAATCCAGCCTGTTGTATATGCGAATGAAATCGGGCAGGCAGTAGAAAGAGCTGTTTCGCTTCTGGCAGTCGTTTTCTGTGCAGATACTTATCTGGTGGAAGTGCAGAGCAAACGCTCGGAAGTATTCTGCCTTTATAATCTAAAAAAGCAGGCAGGGGTAGTTTATAAAAGACTATTTGTGCAGGTAGCTTATCTGATTGGAATCAGTTTGTTGGCATATGGACTCTTTTATTGGCAGAAACCGGTGAATCTGACAGAAGAATTAGATGGCGGTGCCTTGTTTGGAATTTATTGTATTGCGATTCCCGGAACTGTTTTGTTTTGGAGTGTGCTTTCCGTAACTGTCAGCAATCTGGTTCGAAACAGATGGATTGGTATGGGTGTCGTGCTGCTTTTCTGGTTTTTCTCTATTTCCGGAAAGGCAACTCAGTTTTTGAAAAACTGGGGACCATTTTCCTACGGAACTTGTGATTTCGGTAAGCTGACAGAGTGGAGATGGCTTGGCGGGAAGGTGCTGTGCGTGGTATTTGCGGGGATGATGCTTGCATTTGTTCCTAAGATATTAAAGAAGAGAGGGTAAGATTATGAGTATAAGAATAGACGATTTAACAGTAACATTTAAAAATGGAGTGACAGCGGTAGATCATGTGGATCTGGAAATCCCACATGGGATATTTGGTCTGTTAGGTGAAAATGGTGCAGGAAAAACAACGTTGATGCGGGTGCTTACAACGGTGCTTGCACCCACAAGTGGAAAAGTTCTGTTAGATGGTACGCTATATTGCGAAGCAAATTACGAAAAGATACAGAAAAAGATTGGGTATCTGCCACAGGAAATTGATCTGTATCCGTCTTTGACTGTTCGAGAATGTCTGGAGTATATGGGAGATCTGGCTGGAATTGAGAAAAGAGAAAGCAAGAAAAGGATTGATTACTATCTGGAGAAGACCAGTCTTGCAGACCATCAGAAAAAGAAAATGCGGCAGCTTTCAGGTGGAATGAAGCGAAGAGTTGGATTAGTGCAGGCATTACTCCATGAGCCGGATTTTTTAATTGTGGATGAACCAACAACAGGGCTCGATCCGGAGGAACGCATCCGTATCCGTAATTTACTGGTAGATTTTGCAGAAGAACGCACCGTATTATTTTCAACGCATGTGGTGGAGGATCTGATGGCAACCTGTAATCAGCTTGCGGTTATGAAAAAAGGTAGATTCCTTTATACAGGAACAATGAGGGAATTATTGAATAAGGCAAGAGGGCATGTATGGGAATGCTGTACAGAGGACGAAAGCCTTGCAAGAGAATTAGAAAGAAAATATCATATTTCCAGTAAGCAGTATACGGAGGAAGGAATTAGATTAAGACTGTTAGGGGAGAATATGCCGTCAGAAAGTGGATGTATAGCTTGTGACGTAACTTTGGAAGATGCATATATCTATGTAACCAATCGATAAACATTGTTAATGAGGAGTGAAAGCTAAATGCTAAGAAAAGCAGGTGATGTTATGGGAAAGTGATGATTCTTACCATTTCTGATTCCGAAGAGGGAATCCTGAATAAAATTAAATCAGTTCTAGCCTGCGAAAGTACGTTAGAAGTTATGGAGATTACAAATTCTGAAAAGTTGACATTCCAAGGTTTGGAAATAGACCAGCTTCAGCGGAGCGTAATCAAAGATGGTAAGGTTGTGGAACTTACCAGACATGAATATGACCTGCTTTTTTATCTGGCCTTATCCCCCAATCGGGTATTTACAAAAGAACAGATTTACCAGCATATTTATGAGGATGTGGAGTCAGAAGTGGATAACCGTGTCTATGGGTTAGTCAAGAATCTGAGAAAGAAAATAGAAGAAAATCCGGAAGAACCGCACTACATAGAAACGATACGTGGTGTAGGCTACCGTTTTCGGGCATAAAAAGAGCCGTCCGATTGGGCGGCTCGAAGTATTTAAACAGCAGTTTTCTTCACTGCCTGTTTATAGTTACCGGTAGCATCGTAATCTCCAGAGAGGAGCAGATTCTGGCGAAATTGCTCCAGTTTGATCTTGAAGCGTTTCCCATCCTCAACAGTCGTAAGCATGGTAAGAGCTTCTAGCATTCCCTGAATATATCCGGTTAGCAGGTAATATCTGCAGGGTTCTTCCGATGGTGAGATATTGGACAGGGTTTCTTCCAGATGTTCCTGACGTTCCCTGAGCCATGCATCCCAGACATCCAGTTCCAAATCAGTCATGGTGTTCCTCCTTTAAATCTGATGATAATCGTCTTTGGTGTGGAGGGGAGAAGTTTCATGCACAAGCATTTTTCTGCTCCAGATCCAAATATGGATTTGTAAATTCAAAAATAATAAGTTCATCCGCATCGAACATGAGCTCCAACTCTTTTAGTGTAGCTGCTGGATATCCGCAATCTCTGAATCGTTCTAATACGTCTGTTTCCGTTTCAAATGGTTCACCGTCTTCCAGCTTTTCTCCGATTATTAAGCCACATGGAGTCAATAGGCTTTCTTCATATAAGCGGACACAATATCGGTCAGGGAAAAATAGGTGTGCTTCATCCGTGTTATAATAAATTCGTTCTCCAGGTTCTATGCTTTGCATCACAAAGGGAACATGATATGCAGCGGCTATCGCCTGATATGCTTCATAAAGTGGAGTCCATGCTGTCTCTAAAGAAAGTAGAATATACGTATCATTCCATTCCATGTAGCTGACATTTCCACGAAGAGATATTCCGGTGGAATCTATTTTCTTGTGGGAAAATAAATTGCCAATCCAGCATAAATCAGGATTCTGGTTCAGAATGATGTAGGTTTCCAGGTCCTCCCACAAGTCATATAGTCCTTCCGGATTTCCTTCTGTATAAAA
The DNA here is from genome assembly GCF_055383675.1 of Mediterraneibacter faecis. Taxonomy (NCBI): domain Bacteria; kingdom Bacillati; phylum Bacillota; class Clostridia; order Lachnospirales; family Lachnospiraceae; genus Mediterraneibacter; species Mediterraneibacter faecis. The sequence continues at coordinate 391,693 of NZ_AP043803.1, forward strand.
GATCACATCATCACAGCAGATATTTGCCATTACACATCCACCTCCGTTCCAAAAGTTTCACCCATATTCTGGTTGGAAACCGTAAGGTTTACAGGGGATAAGGTGCCAGAGGCAAGCCATTGTTCGATTGCATCAATTACCTGCTCCAGCGTGTCGTTATAAGCCACATTGCAGTCTTCCAGTCGGAGAAACTGCAGGTATGCTTCATGAAGAAGGCTTGGATCATCACGCAGCGTTTCATATGGAAGGTTGCAGAGTCCGATTCTTTCCTCCAGACGTTCCATGGAGCGGCGGATGAAGTCGCAGGAAATAAATTGTTCCCGGTAGATGTTATAAGCAGCTTCAAGCTGGTCATAGGTCAAAATAAATGAGACTTTCTCGCAAGGATTAGATGGTTGTTCTTTCATGGTAAATTCCTCCATTCATACTATGATTGGCTGGTGGTACGGATTCTCTTTGTTCGGGAGTAAGATGTACCAGTAGTTTCCAGCGCAGGTCGATTTCTCGGTGAATCCAGGTATCATTTTCATAAACTTCATGTGTCAAAAAATTGTAAATTGTCGGTTCTTTTTCTATATCATCCAGATCTGCGACCAGACAAGTTGCCTGATTCACATAGGGCCAGAGTGCCTGTTCGACCATATGGCGTAGTTCCAGTATCAGAGGATATATCTGTCCTACATCATAGGTTTTGGACATGCAGGAGCTGATTTTCTTCAGCATCCCGGAAGTTTGTATCATCTGGTTGATGACGGTACATTGTTCCTCCACATCTGCATCCGGATTCAGGACCAGCCGGTGGAGCAGCACAGATTTTGCATAGGCAGAAGCGGTCAGGTTGATGTTTCTGACCAGTTCTTCATACGGCTGCTTATACTGTGTCTTCAGCACTTCCAGAGGCACATGTTCCCGGTTCTTCTTTAAGGTGGAGAGGAGCCCCGAAAGGCAGCTCTCCAGTTCTTCCATTCTTGTCAAGCACACATCGCCTCCAGCTCCATCGGAACACGGGTGTAGCTGAGACGGTAAATACTGTTGCAGGTCTCAAATACCACACCGTTTTCGGATACTTCCAGAATACTCTGCACCGGACTGGTAGCAAAGGTCTGGTTATAACTATAGATCCACGCCCGTTCTCCCAGATGGAGGGGCAGGGACAGGATTCCGGTGAGGACATATTCTTTCTTTTGGGTGGTGTGTAAGGTTATATTTGTATTCTTCATTGATTTCACGCTCCTTTCCTTACTTAATTTTGTTTGCAATTACGGCAGCGACCAGTTTAGCGCATCCCAATTCCATCTCGGATAAATGCTGTCCGGTTCTGGAACAGAGAAGAAGTGCCAGCGGCTCTCTGTCTTCCCTTAAAATCGGGAAAAAAGCACAAACCGGTTGACGGGTGTTGGATACCGGGTAGACAGGGCAGTTCTCAGCAGAGATCAGTTCCTGGCCGTCCGCAACCAATTCGGCGAGTTCTTCTGTAACGGGAGTGCCTTCCGGAAGATAGATGCCCGCAGATACGAGTATGTGAGCCTCACTGCAAATTGCGATACCACAGTGGATGACACTGTAGAGGACGGAAAGATAGGAAGCCATTTCCTCTTTTCCGTTTAAGTGGGTAGGGCATTTGCGTAAAAGCAGCTCCATTCCCACATTTTCCAGTTCCAGTGCATCTCCGTCTGAGAGCTTCATTTGTTTCCGGATTTCTGCAGGGATGACGATACGCCCCTGAGAGTCCATGGTCCGGATGAGTGCAATATTCATAACTAAAGTCTCCTTTCTTAAAAAGAGGAGAAGCAGTAAAGTACCGCTTCTCTTCTGAAAATTTAGGCAGCGTAAGGCGGAGCCTGTGCTGTCTGTTGCATTTGACTGTTCTGCTGGTCTGCCAGCATCCGTTTTCCGTTATTGATCAGTGATGCAGCAATCACCGTTTCCCAGTTGGAAATATAGGAATCCGTCCGCTTCAGAAGCGTGAACAGATCCATGTCGGTAAGCTGGATGGCTGTCGTCTTTTCGGACTGGAAGCTGCGTGGCTGCATGTAGGAACCACCGTTCTTATTCTGTGCTTTGATGCCTTTCCCATTTACAATCTGGATTTTCCATGGGCTTTTCATAGGCTGCCCTTTGGAATCATAGGGATGTCTGGAGATATAAAACATCTGGGCTGTGGAATAACCGTTCTGATCGGGATTGCCGTAGATCTTGCTCTGGCTCCATTCAAATTCCTGAAAACCGGAAGTGATCCGGGTTAAGAGGAACTGGATCTGTTCCGGTGCCAGGTTGAAACGGGTGATGATATTCCGGTCTCCGGTACCGTTGGAATAATCCTGAATGGTGATGCAGATTAAAGAATGTACTTTATGCCCGTTTTCCTGATATTCCCCTTTGGCATGTAGCTGTGCATAGTTGCCGAGTGGTGCGTAGCGGAGCCGGTCATAAAAGGCAATGAGTGCCCGGTCATTCTGGATCTTGCAGATCTGGTCGGTAATCCGGTTTTGATAAGTTTCATTCATGAGTATTCACCTTCCTTTATTTGAGATGCTGTTTGACAAGCTGTGCCATATTCTTTGGAAGCTCTTCCAGTTTCGTGATATCCAGGAATCCGTCCTTGTAAATCCTGCGGATATTTTCCTTATCGTCACCAATGGCAGCCGCAAACAGGATGACATCCCGTTTTTCGTATTCTTTCTTGATGCCCCGCAGATCTGCCTCTGCTTCCGTTCCGCTGTAGCCGTAATCGGCTGGTTGACCGTCAGAAATCAGGATCAGCAGCTTCTGAAGCTCCGGGCGTGTGCACAAATGCTCTGCTACGAAGCGGAGAGCTGCGCCGTCCCGGTTCCCGTTGCGGTCGCACATATCCATCAGCCGGTAACAGTCCTCATTGTCCACAGAATCAAATTCTGCATAGGAGTAAAGAGCAACGCCGCCTGCATCCGTGGAATGCCCGTAAATGGTGATAGGGATACCGAGGCTTTTACAGAAATCATAAAGGACAATGGCAGTCTTTCTTGCATGTGTCATCCGGTCACCCCAACCCATCGAACCACTCTCGTCAATCAGGAGGGCAACAGCCAGACGTTTTTCCTCTCCTGGAAGTCTGGTTCTGGTAAAGATGGTTCCGTCTGTCTTATAGAGAGCATGGGAGTCCAGACGTTTTCCAAACAGGAGATTCTTCTGCTTTCCGCCTTGCTGTTCTTCTTTCAAAAGCGGCAGGATGGTGCTTTGCAGCTTTTTGGAAGCCCGCAGGAGCGGGGGAGCAACTGTCTGGTATTCATTCTTCAGGTAATCGGAAACACTGGTCAGGCGATGGATGGTAACATGGATGCCTGCATGGGCATTGCCGTAATGAATATCATTGGCTGTTTTCTGCAGTTCCTCGGTCAGTTCCGTCTGACAGTCTTCCTGCACCTTTTCTGCAGCCACATCGTTCAAGATCCGGAACAGATCCTCTGCAGCATGCTCATAGCCGCTGCCCTGATACTGACTGACATAAGTGACGCCGGGGTTGTTTTCATCCAGAATGGTATTGGTCTTTGTAAGAGCGATGCGCCCGCCTTCTTCCGAAAGCACCTGTTTGGCTTCCTCTATAGCATCCTCTTTGGTACGTGGACCGGAAGGAGCATTGCCCTCATCATTCCCGCTTCCTTTTGGGGAAGCTGGTTTGATATTCTTTGGAATGGCACCGCTTTTTCCGGTCGGAAGAGGAGCGCCGCTGCTGACTTCATCCCCTAGAAGATCTTCCAGAGCATCGGCAGCGGAATCCTCGCCATGCATTTCCAATTCCTCCCGTGTTTTTTCGATGAGCGGCTGGATATAGTTCCAGGTCAGGGCTAAGAGCGCATTGGAAACCAGCATCCGGTCAGTGCCTTTTTCCGATTCCATTGCCGTATCCAGAAGATCGGTACAATCGGAAATGGTATCCAGATAATCCCCCTGATAGCCGGTGGGATTGTTGATGTTTCCGGTCCGGCAATAGGAAAGGATCAGGTTGGCAATGATGGAAAATGGCTGGTATTCTTTGTCAATTTGTTCCTGTATGGAAGGAATCTGTTCGGACATACGCAGGTTATTGAGTTCAATCCCCTGTCGGAAGGTGCCGTGGAATTCCTCACACATACGGTCTTCAATATGGATGTCTTCCAGAATGTTTTGAAAAGTTGCGGCGCATCGTGCCAGTGTCAGGCATCCGGCTTTGTCCTTTTCTTCTAACACTTCTTTGATCTCCTCCAGTGCTGTCTGATAAGCTGGAAGGGATAGCTCCGGCTCCTTCGGATAGAAGGAACCGTTTTCCAGACTCCTCAGATGAACAGCGTGGGCTGTGAAATCAGAATAGAGTAAGTGCCCCACTTCATGCCCGGTGAGCCCTGTCAGGCTCTGGGAACGTAAGAAACGGGTGGGGAAAGACTGGGTGATCGGGTTCGCTGCGTTGAGATGTACCTTATAATTGTCGGTATATGCAACGCCTGCCTGTTCGGAAATGTCCCAGTCCAGCAGTACCTGCAGTCCATACCGGTAACGTCCGGTAACGGCTCTGGCAAGGGAGGTCTGGTACTTCTGATAGGCAGCGGAGAGGAATAACTCCTCATCCGCAATGGAATCCTCTTTTGCCCGGATTAGTTTCTTTAAATTTCTTTGGCTGTGATTCACGTGATATTCTTCCTTTCTTTTCTTAGATTTTTTGTCAGCAGTTCCTCCATCGTGCAGCCGTAATACACAGCAAGGCGAAGGACGGCATAAGCCATCGGGGAGGAGTTTGCATTTTCATAATTCATAATGGTTTTCGGGGGAAGATTTAAGATTCTGGCAACTGCCTTTTGTGATAACTTCGGTGTTTTGGCTTGCCGGAGATAAGACAGATTATCTGCCAGATGCTTTCGGATCTGGGCTTCTGTGAGTGCTGCTTTTCTCATAGGCGTGTCCTACGCAGCAAGCACAGTATCCAGACAGCTTTCTTCCACTTCCGTACGGTTCTCAGCATCGGCAGAGGCAGAGGCAAGCACCGTGTAACGGGCCGCTTCCCGGATATCCCCGCAGACCATGTAGGACTGCACCCAGGAAATCAGCTCCCTCATGCCACAGCAGCCATCTGTAATGAGATTTTCCCGGCAGTAGACAGCCATGGATTTGACAATGCGTGTCATCAGACGTACCGTTTTTGCATCCTTGCATCCGGTAACAGCCATGGCACGTTCTACCTGTGTATCCTCATCCGGTTCATCCAGATCAATCACAAGGTTCATTCGGGAAATGACAGACTGGTTCATCTGTTTACAGCCTGCATAGTCATTGTTTGTGGTGATTACGATGGTCGTATCCGGATGACGGTGGATGGTTTCTCCGTTTGGAAGATATACGCTGTTACAGCGGTCTAAAAGGGAGTTAAGTCCAACCAGTACACCGGGATTGGCAATGACCGTAGGCTCCTGTATCTCAAGAATATACCCATAGCGGATGGCTTCGACTAGAGGCGTATCCACATACTGGAAGTTCTGTCCGGAGGTGTGTTCCTTATAATAGCTGTGCATTTCATCAAAAATCGTATCGATCAGCTTCTGGTAGGTGTCCTCGGCAGAAATTTCTTCATCATAGTTTCCGGTCAGCTTCTGATAGGCACCGGAGGGATCTAACTGGATTTCCTGAAAAGACGGGTACTGCCGCTGAAGCCGGGTGCGTTTTCCGTCCACATCCGGAAGAATCTGACCTAAAAGGTCGAATACCTCTGTATTTGCGGAACAGGTAATGCAGCGGTAAGGAAGGTGAAGTGCGGAAGCAATGGCTTTGGCTCCTTCGGTCTTTCCGGTACCTGCCGGTCCCCGTAAAAGAAAATTCCGCATCGGCTGTGTGGTATCCGTTGTCAGTTTTGCGTGTTCGCAGATCCGTTTGATTTCCGGAGGGATGATGTACCACTCTGCCAATGTCGGAACAGATACCTCCTCTTCCGGAGACAGCCTTCGGGATGCGGTCAGGATAAATTTCCCAACAAAATCATCTCTGGAAATGGCTGCCTGTGCTTTCTTAAATCCACTTCCTGGACGTAACACCTGAAAGTCTCCATGGAGCACTTCGGTTGGTGCATAGACCCCCTTCTGGATATTTAACGGTTTGATCAGCGACAATACGCCGTTTGCCGGAAGGTCAATCTTAACACCACCGGTCGGGAGACCTGATGCATAGCGGGTTCTCCGGTAAATGTTGTCGCAGAGAACGGCTGCTGTTTCCGCAGCGGCGTCCAGATCGGGATAACCGTTGTCCCGGTGCGCTTTTAATTCCTGATACTTTTCATTACACTCTTCATCTGCCAGAAAAACCGGCATCAGTGCGAACAGCAGAGCCGCACCGGACTGTTTGGAGTCTTTAAATTCGTATTTTTCCGGTGTGCTTTCCACATCCGGCGGAGGAGTATAGCAGCCTCCGTAAAACTTTCCGTTTAGCTGGTTGTAGACAACCACCTGAAGATCACCGGTTTTGCTCGGATATTCCGCCACAACAAAATTGTTGGATTGGGTACCGACCGCCCCAAGCTTTTCCGGCGGGGTACTGCCAACCGGGTTTTCCAGCTCCAGATAAGCAAGGACTGCCCGCAGGGTAGCTGCATGAAGCGTGGATTTTTTCCGTGGCTGAGTACAGTATTTGGATGCAATGTCATCAAAGATTGCATGGTCCGTATAATCCTCAAATGGTTCCGGGAGTTTGCGTTTGAACCCCCAGGTTGCTACGATGTTATTTGCCATGATTCGTTCCTCCTTCTTATGAGATCCAGGACAGTTCCAGTGCCTGCTCGGTCTCTTCTGTGGTCAATTCATCTTCAGTAAAAATCTCCGTCAATTCGCCCCAGTAATCTTTGGGCGGGAAATGTTCCAGCTTTCCCCGGACTTCCGGTTCAGTGCCGTTCAGAATATAGACATCTCCCTGCTCGTTGATAAACAGCTTTTCATAGCCCCTTGCCTGTAAGTCACCGACCAATTCCATCAGTAGCGGTTTCCCAATCAGGGAATACCATGATTTGGGATTAACGGCTGGTCTGGAATCCGGATTTCCTTCTGACGGTTCCTTTTTATGTAAGGATTCAATGGTCATCATCTGAAGCGTCAGACTGCCACGGGCATCCATGAGAATTTCCGCAAAATTATAACTTCCGGTATTCCGTGTGCGAATCCGTAATGGTTCCCCATCCAGTATCTGGGAGAGCGGTGGTTCTTTCACAAAATCCCATGTGGCATCCGGGAAGGCTTCCTTGAGCTTTCCGGTAATCTGGAATTTGATCTGTCTCCAGAGAATGGTTTCCAGATCAGGTGTTCCTTCCAGATGACGAGTTCTTTCTGGGCGTTTTCGTAGCTTATGCTCCCTGTTTTTCAGGCGTTCCGTGAAAAGCGGGAGAAGATAACTGAACAGCGTGACTCCGATACCGATCAGGGCAATGCCTGCAATCAGAAGCCGGTTGGCATCCTGTGGTACGAAAAGTGCTGCAAGAAACAGTACAAGCACGACAAACTGTAAGAATTTTTTTCGATTTGATTTTTTCATGAGCTGATTCCTTTCTGATTCATGATTCTTAGACAAGCCCGGAAGCTGGATGGGAAATCGCCGCTTCCGGACATGAAAAAGAGGAACTGCATCATCACAAAGATGATAAATGCAATTCCTCAACATAGGGTTCCTTGAGAGTTAATAGGGCAACTGGGATGCCATCTGTTCCGGCACATTTTGAAAGCCGTCAGTTGGCTGACTGCCCGGCATACCTCCGTAATTTGGCATTCCGGTATAACTGCCCTGCGGCGGGTAGCTGCTCTGTGGCTGACCGGTTCCGTTTGGCGGAGCCTGATACTGTCCGCCATTTGCAGGAGGCGTGTAGGCACCGTTAGCAGGAGCCATTCCCTGCTGTGGATAGCCGCCAGGCATTGCCTGATTCTGGTAGCTGCCATTGGGATTTCCCTGCATTGGGTAGCTGCCATTGCCGGCTGCACCGGGCGTTGCCGCACCACCATTCGGCTGGCTGTTCTGGTTTGCACCCGGATGTCCGGTATTGCTGTCAGAACGGTTGGATGGTACAAAGTGCCAGTCCTTGACATTGATCCTCGGACCGGCATTTGCCTGCCCCGCATTCTTTCCTTTCTGATAAATGAACGGATGAAGCTCCAGATCACCATAGATCATCAGCCCGGTTCCTTTCTTTACGCCTGCTTTTGCTAAGCGTTCTGCAAGGAACTTGTTAAAATAGCACTGATAGTAAATGGTTTCTTCCTTTCCATCCTGGCCTCGCTGTGAAACTGCAATGTCCAGAGAAACATATTCCGTACCGGAATTTTTTCCTTGCTGCATCTCAGGATCTCTTGTGGCCCTCCCTAAAATTGTTAAAATTGCTGACATAAAAATTCTCCTTTCTGCCTCTTTGGGCGTTAAAATAGATTAAAATAAAAAAAGTGCCATTATAGCACCGTATAAAACGGCAGTATAATGACACGATTTTCCAAACTTAAACTGCATATGCTTCTGGATGAATGGTCCAGACTCCCATGACGGGACAGCACAAAAACTTAAATACAAGATTATATTAACACAAGATATAGCATATGTCAAAAGAATTAGAACTATATATAGCATATGTAGACGAGGTGGAAGGATAATATCAAAAGAATTTTGGACATAGTTATAAAAGTGCAATATAATATTGTTTAAATCGGAAAATGGAAGGATGAGAAAAATGGAGCAGAAAAACAGAATTCTGATTGTAGAAGACGATACGGATATCAATAATCTTTTATATACGGCATTACAGAAAGCAGGGTATGAGACGGTACAGGCTTTTTCCGGGACGGAAGCGAGGATGCTGTTCCAGATGGATAAGGCGGGCTTTTCTTTGATTCTATTGGATCTGATGCTTCCGGGAATTTCAGGAGAAGAGGTGCTTGCCCAGATTCGGAAACAGGGCAATACGCCGGTTATTGTCCTGACAGCCAAAGACGGATTGGATGAAAAAATCGGGCTTCTTACCAGTGGGGCAGATGATTACATTACAAAACCGTTTGAGATACAGGAGGTGCTTGCCCGGATTCAGGTTCAGCTCCGCCATATGCAGCAGGAGCCGGAACATAAAAGCGTGTCATATAAAAACCTGGAACTGGACCGTGAGCGCTTTGAAGTCCGGATTGCCGGAGTGCTGCTTCCCAAAATTACAAAGCAGGAATTTGCAATTCTGGAGCTTTTACTGGAGCATCCGAAACAGGTCTTCAGCAAAGAAGAGATTTTTGAATATGCGTGGGATGAACACTATATGGGAGAGACAAAGACACTGGATGTACATATCAGCAATATCCGGAAAAAGATAAAAGCAGTAACGCAGGAGGAATATATTGATACCGTATGGGGAATCGGCTACCGTCTGCATTCTTAATCTTTACTCTTTTTTTACTATTTATTTGCGTTTGATTAGGATTTATCCGATATGATAACAGCAGATAAGAAAAGGAGATGAAAGCATTGAGTGAATTGTTATTAAGTACAAATGGATTGACGAAGCAGTATGGTCATCATAAGGCAGTGGATAAAGTAAACCTTCACATAAAAAAGGGTGCTATCTATGGATTTATCGGACGGAACGGTGCGGGAAAGACGACTTGCCTGAAGATGATCAGTGGACTTGCAAGACCGACAGCCGGAGAGATTGAGATGTTCGGGTGTAAAGGAAAAGAACTGGAGAGGATTCGTTCTCGTGTGGGGTGTCTGATTGAAGCACCGGGGCTGTATGGCAACATGAATGCATATACAAACCTGAAAATAAAATGTGAATTGTTTGGTATTCGGAAAAAGGGATACATCGAAGATATCTTAGAGACGGTCGGACTGGAAGGTGTCGGAAAGAAAAAAACGAAACATTTTTCCCTTGGAATGAAGCAGCGTCTCGGAATCGGGCTGGCACTGGTCGGGGAGCCGGATCTCCTGGTCCTTGATGAACCGATCAATGGGCTTGATCCCCAGGGAATTGCAGAGGTGCGTGATACCATACAGAGACTGCGAGATGAACGGAATATGACGATTTTGATATCCAGTCATATTTTAGAGGAATTATCTAAGATTGCAACGGATTATGGAATTATCCATAATGGAAGTCTTCTGCAGGAGCTGACAAGCGAAGAACTGATGAAACGCTGCAGTGAACGGATTGAAATAGAGTTAATCCATCCGGAGCAGGCAGTCCCGATTCTGGACAGAATGGGATTTACCAACTATCAGGTTACAGATAAGAGCCATATCCATATATTTGAACGATTGAATGAAAGCGCCAATGTCAATATGGAACTGGCAAAAGCAGGAATTTTGGTCAATGGAATTTCCATTACCAGTGAAGAACTGGAAACCTATTTCTTGAATCTGACAGGAGGGAATCAAAATGCTTAATATGATAAAAATGGATCTGTACCGGATGGTCCGGACAAAAAGTATGTATGTGGTATGGATTGTGATGGCGGCAGCTATATTCTTCTCCACATCCATGTCGAAACTGGATATTGATACGATGAACAAGGAAGCGGAACAACAGCAGACAGAAAGCATTGCAGAAACAGTGAAACCAGAAACCATCAATATGGGAATGTCCGTATTCCTGCCGACACAGCCGGGAGAAAAAGTAACGGTCTTTGATCAGGTATATGCAAACCTGCAGGCGAAGTTTGTGGCGTTGTTTCTGGTGATTTTTACAGTGCTGTTTTCCAGTGCAGATATAGGAAGCGGTTATATTAAAAATATCGGCGGGCAGGTAAGGAGCCGGAGAAACCTGATCTTTTCCAAAGCTTCCGTGTTGTTTGTGTATACGACTGTTACCATGCTGCTTTATTTCATCATTCAGATTATTGCACAGCAGATGTACTTCGGATATCTGGAGTGGGGGAATGGAAGCGAGTTGCTGAGATACTTTGGTATTCAGATTTTGCTTCATTATGCACTGGTACTAATCAGTATGGCGATTGCGGTGGTTTTGAACAGCAACGTGTTCAGCATGACGATTGTTATCTGCCTGTGCATGAATACCATGATTGTCTTATACGGAGTGATCAATCATTTGATCCAGAAGGCAGGTGTGGAGAATTTCCAGATTTTGAAATATACAGTGACAGGAAAGATTGCACTTTTATCCATGTCACCGACCAATAAGGAATGCCTGACAGCAGTTGTGATTGCGGCGGCGTTCGGAATCGTGGTTACATTACTGACAGCATGGGTATTCAGAAAGAGAGATATCTAAATGATAAAACTAGGGTTCGTGCTATTGATAGCAGTGATACTGGTACAAGGAATGTTATTTTGGAAATACCAGCGGCAGGTGAAAGACATCTGCCGCCAGTTGTCGTTTCTGATGAAGCACGACAGCAACATGCTGATTACCAGAGAAATGGATTTTGGAGGCATTGGTGAGTTGGCAGATGTTTTAAACGAATGGCTGGAACTGAAGCGAAGGGAAAAGAAGGAATACTTGAAGAAAGAGGAGATGATTTCGGATACATATACAAATCTCTCACATGATATCCGTACTCCTTTGACATCCCTTGACGGATATTTTCAGTTAATGGAAACCTGTGAAGACCAGGAAGAGCAGAGACGGTATATGAAGATCATACAGGAGAGAATCGGCAGCCTGAAAGAAATGCTGGAAGAATTATTTACTTTTACAAAACTTAAAAACGATTCTTTTCATCTGGAAATGTCATCCTGCTGTATCAACAAGATTTTGAAAGATACCATATTTTCCTACTACGATGAATGGACGGGCAGAGGAATTGAACCGGAGATACAGATTACAGATAAACTGCTGTTTATGAACGGAAATGAACAGGGAATCCAGAGAATTTTTCAGAATATCATAAAAAACGGACTGGATCACGGGGAGAAGAAAATCAGTATTTCACTGGAAGAAGTTGAAAACAACATCCGGATACAGATAAAAAATCAAGTATGTCATGTGGAAAAAATAAATGTAGATCAGGTGTTTGAACGGTTTTATAAAGCGGATGAAGCACGCAGTAAGACTTCCAGCGGTCTCGGCTTATCAATTGCGAAAGAGCTGGTACTTCGTATGGATGGGAAAATCAGCGCCCGGATAGAAGGGAATGAGTTCTGTGTGGAGATTGTGTTTCCAAAATAAAAGGAAAAATTTATATTAAAGCAAGTGAAAATGGGGAATGACTTTATATAGGTTTCATGGTAGAATTACAGTAGAAAGAGAAGAGTCACTCAGTCATTTGTTGTATGAAAGGATGAGTATAATGTATAAAGTAGAACTTAAATTTGATACAAGCAAGCTCGCTCCGGAAACGGTAAATCAGATGTGTGAACAGGCAGATCAGATTTTTGAGCAGGAGGATTTAAGCTGTGCAGTCAAAGCCCTTGGAAGCAGGATTTATCTTGACCGGGGACGCAAGCAGGACTATGGAAGATTCTGGGCAGCAATCTTTCAGTTGAAAAACTCCGTAGGAATTGCAGAGAATTTGTTAGAGTGTTTCTGGTATAACGGAACAGAAAAGGAGAACCTGATTACAGACTTTATAAGGAACTAACAGATGGACAGCTTACAGAGGAAAGGCATCAATTTTGACCTGAATACACAAGCACTAAAGGAATATTATCCGAAAGGTGACTGGCATAATGCATATGCGGATGTAAGGGACTTTTTTGAAGCAAACGGATTTGAGCATATTCAGGGATCGGGATATCATTCGGTGGAAGCAATGTCAGAAGCAAAAGCCATGGCAGTTATTTATCAGATGACAAAAGAATTTCCATGGCTCAATTATTGTGTGAATGTGTGTACCATATCAGATGTACCGGAACTGTTTGATATCTCGCATGTATTTGCCAGAGAAGCGGAACGGTTGGAAAAGAAAAATGCATGATTTGACAAATTATTTCCAATATGTTATATTCATCTCAAGCAAAAAAGGGAGTAGCTGAACGCCTTGAAAGAGGTGGTTTTGTAACCGACAACCGGTATCGAGAGATACCCGTAGCAAATGAGATAGCAAGACTTTTATTGTGGCAGAGGTCATGATAGGAGTCTTTTTTTATTATGAAATATAGAAAATCTGCCGCAATAGTCTGCTAAAAAGAAAGAGAGGATAAACGATGAGTAACGAAATGATGAAACGGGAAATGCAGGAAGCAGTACAGGCAGGGGAGCGGGCGCTTCAGAGCCTTTACGCAGCAAGGGATAAGTTGGGAAGTGCGAGAAACTGGGGCATTTTTGATATGCTTGGAGGAGGCTTTATCAGTGACTTTGTGAAGCATTCTAAAATGAATGACGCAGCTGCGTTGATGGAACAGGCGAAAAGCGATATTCAGCGTTTTCAGAGAGAATTAAGAGATGTGCAGGTTTCCTTGGATCTGCGCATGGAAATCGGCAGCTTCCTTTCCTTTGCGGATTTCTTTCTGGACGGGCTGGTGGCAGATTATATGGTGCAGAGCAAGATTGCAGATGCAAGAGAACAGGTGGATGATGCCATCAACCGGATAGAAAAGATACTTGCTGATGTGAAAAATCGGATGAATGGGGAGGTGTAGCATATGGGATGCCTGGGAAATGTGTTGTGGTTTGTGTTTGGCGGCGCAGTCAGTGGGCTGAGCTGGTGTCTGGCAGGTTGTCTCTGGTGTATTACCGTTGTGGGGATTCCGGTGGGGATGCAGTGTTTTAAATTTGCGGCGCTTAGTTTTTTCCCCTTTGGAAAAGAGGTGCAGTATGGTGGCGGAGCTGGTTCGTTCCTTTTGAATATCATCTGGCTGATTGTATCCGGTCTGCCTCTTGCACTGGAGCATCTGGCGTTGGGTACAGCTTTATGTGTGACGATTATCGGAATCCCGTTTGGTTTGCAGCAGTTTAAACTGGCGAAACTGGCATTGATGCCGTTTGGTGCGGAGGTGTATTAAGATGCGATTATTTGATAAAAGGACACCGCTTCAGAAGGAGTGGGAAAAGCTGGAAGTACAGGAGCAGAGATTCCTTCAGAAGCGTTCAGAGAAAAGGGAGAGCATTCTGAATCAGAAACTGGAGGAAAAGATACCGCCGAAACTTCAGAAAACATTGGATACCGCTTTTGCGAAGGCATTTGCTCTGATTTTCGAGAAAGGAACCGGGGTTATTGAAAAGACGTATCAGCGGACAAAACTGGAGCAGGATTATCAGGTGCGGCAGTATATGGCGGATGTAAAGCAGAATTCCAAATCCCTCCGCTCTTTTTCTAAAAAGGCAAGAGATACGGGAACAAAGAATTTACTGCTATCCGGTGTGTCTGGAATCGGGATGGGCGTATTGGGAATCGGTCTGCCGGATATTCCGGTATTTACAGGGATGATTTTAAAGAATATTTATGAGACTGCTCTGCAGTATGGATACAGCTATGAAAGCAGGGAAGAAAAATATTTTATTGCCTGATACCGAAATAACCCGGCAAAAGGCGGCGGGACTTCTCATAGGAAGGCCCCGCAAACCCGCATGAAATGGGCATTTTCTCAATTCCCCGAAATATCGTGTCAAGGCTCCTAATAACGTGTTTTTGTAAGGTTGGGCACCATTTGGGCACCACGGGCAACACGGAAAAGGAGGCAAACAAACATGCAAGAATTGATAGACAAGGGGGTACTGCGCCCTTCGGGGGAGATCGTCAAGGACAAGATCAACCTGATTTCCGGGGCGCATACCCCGCCGTTTGTGGAAATGCTGTGGACGGTGACAAACGGCGACACGGACACCACCAACCGCCTGTATAACATCTTGACCGGCCTTTACCAAGATGGCCGGGAAAGCGAAATGCTGGAAGTGCTGCGGACGCTGTACGGCGTGCTGGGCCTGCCGTTCCCGGAAGATGTGGAACAGCTAGCCGGACACCCGGAGGCGCGGGGCTACTTCCTTTTTTCGTTCCTGTTGGACTATGACGACGCCCTAGAGGACTACAAGGCCGAGCAGGACGGCGCTTAAAACCGATAGTTTCATTATAGGGGGAAGTGCGCCCATTTGCAAGCAGACGGGGGAAAGTCTGTGTTTCCCCCCCCTGCACCCCCTCTTTCTACCAGCTGGTAAGACTTTACCGGCTGGAAAAAGGTATGTTAATACGCTGTACGTTATGGGACGACCGAGAAAAAGGCCGTCCCTTTTTTGCGCGATAAAAACGGCTGGACAGGAGCGCCCCGCTTTCTTTTCCAGCCGGTAAAAGGAGGTTTTCGGATTTTACAGGAACTAACGCTATTCGGGGAGATCGACCGCGTACAGACGGCCATAGACCGGCTGCGTATGCTTGCCCCGAACGCGGAGGCCAACCACCCCGGCGGCCTCATGGTCTGTGACAGCGGCGGGAAGGACAGCGACGTAATCAAGGAGCTTGCCCGTCTTGCCGGTGTGCGGTTTGAAATCGCGCATAGTCACACCACCGCCGACCACCCGCTGACCGTGCGCTATGTGCGGGAGGAACAAGCCCGCTGGCGGGCGCTGGGCGTATCGTACACCATCATCTACCCCACGTTCAAGGGAAAAAGCACGTCCATGTGGGCGCTGATTCCCATTAAAGGCGCTCCCATGCGTCAAAGGCGCTGGTGCTGCGACCTGCTCAAAGAAACGGCGGGGGCTGGGCGGTACACGGTGACGGGGGTACGCTGGGCCGAGAGCGCCAACCGCAAGCAGCGGCGGGCCACCTACGAGCTGCCCAGCGGCAAGCGGGAGCGTATCAAGCTGAACAACGACAACGACCTGAAACGGCGCATGACCGAGTTTTGCATGAAGCGGGGCAAAGTGGTTGTCAATCCGATCATCGACTGGCAGGACGCCGACGTGTGGGAGTTTCACGATCTGTACCATCTTCCGCACAATCCCCTGTATGACTTGGGATATAAGCGCGTGGGCTGTATCGGCTGCCCTATGGCGTTAAACCTGCGGGAGCTGGACGACCTGCCGGAGTACAAGGCGCTGTATATCCGTTCTTTCCAGCGATATTTAGACCTGCACCCGGAGATCGCCGCCCGGTTTCACTGGCAGACGGGGGCCGATATGTTCCGCTGGTGGATAACCCGCAAGGGCTGGGAGGATTCGGAGAGCGGACAACTGGACATTGAGGAATACCTAACGGGCCTTGTTGACGGTGACGACGACGAGGCCCTATTTTAATGCGACAAAGGAGGTGTTGCCCATGCCCGGAGTGACAAGGGAACAGATAGACCGGGCGAAAGAGTGGGATTTGCTGTCGTATCTGCAAACCTACGAGCCGGGAGAACTTACTAAAAAGCGCCCCACGGATAAGGAGTACCGGACAAAGACCCATGACAGCCTTGTTATCAGTAACGGAAGATGGAACTGGACGACGCGGGGCTTTGGCGGCAAGACGGCGCTGGACTATCTAATCAAGGTGCGCGGCATGGAGTTTGTTGAGGCCGTGCGGACACTCAACGACGGACGGGCGGCCCCTTCTCTTTCCCAGCCGGTAACGAGGCCCCCGGAACAACCGAGGGCCTTTGCGCTGCCGGAGGGGAACCGCTGCGCCACCGCCGCCGTGTCGTATTTGCAGCGCCGGGGGATAGATTCGGAGATCATCAGCCGGTGCATACGGGCCGGTATCTTCTTTGAGAGCCGGAAATACCACAACTGCGTGTTTGTGGGCAGGGACAAGGCCGGGAAAGCCCGGTTTGCCTGCCTGCGTGGGACAATGGGCGACTTCAAGGGCGACGTACCGGGGAGCGATAAGCGGTTTAACTTCTGCTTCCCGGCTGGCGGGCCGAGCCGCACCGTGGCCGTGTTTGAAAGCCCCATAGACGCCCTGTCGCTGGCGACGCTGTTTAAGGCGCGGGGGGTTGCCACATGGGATAGGGGGCATTACCTGTCGCTGGGCGGCACGTCGCCGCTGGCGCTGCTGCAATTCCTCTACGACCGCCCGGAGATCGACCGGATATATTTGTGTCTGGACAACGACAAGGCGGGGCTGGACGGTATGGGCCGGATTGAGGCGGCCCTACGGGACGACAAGGAGTTGCAAGGCCGCGCCCTGACCGTGGAGCGCAAGCCGCCCCCCGTTGAGCATGGAAAAGACTACAACGAACTGCTGCGGGCGACGCTGGCCGAACGACCGGCCCCGGCCCGTGGCCCCAAAGAAAGGAGCATATGACAATGATTAAAAAGCCTTTGGCATACATCAGCGCCGCGTGGAGCGGCACGGAAACCGAGAACATGGAGGCGGCCCGGCGCTACTGCCGGGCGGTGTACGAGGCGGGCTTTTCCCCGATCTGCCCGCGCCTGTACCTGCCGCTGTTCATTGACGACGCTATCCCCCGCGAACACAAGGACGGTATCGACATGGCCCGCGATATGCTGCGGCGCTCCCACGTCCTGATTATCTGCGGCGGCGTGGTGGACGGGGCCGTGAAAAACGAGATTGCCGTTGCCCAGCGGCTTAATATCACGGCGACGACGCTTGACGGGATTCTGACCGTCAAGGGGCAGGGCGAACAGGAGGAACACGGCGGCCCGGAGAACTGACCGGGCCGCATTTCTTCCCCACCTGTGAGAAAGGAGGGTGATTCATGCAGGAGGAAGTCAACAACGGCGCTGCGCAAGTGGTGGTGAAAGTGGGCAAGCTGTCCGGGCGATTGCTGAAAGCGGCTGTCGCAAAGGTGCTGAAAGCGTGGCAGGAAAAGAGCGACCCGCAAAAGCTCCACCGGGGCAAGCAGACCGTGAAGCAGCTGGCGGCCCAAAACAAGGGCATGTCAAGTATCGACGTGGACAAGGCGGGGATTCGCTCATTTGAGCGCGTGGCCCGCAAGTACGGCGTGGACTTCGCACCCAAGAAGGGGCGGGACGGCAAATATTACGTCTTTTTCAAGGGCAAGGACGCCGACGCCCTGACCGCCGCCTTTACGGAGTACACGCAAAAGCGCGTCAAGCAGCATAGCAAGCCGTCCCTGCTGGCCCAGCTCGCCAAGTTCAAGGAGCTGTCCAAGGCCACTATCGGCAAGGAAAAACATCTGGACAAGGGGGAACGGGCGCTATGAACGACAAAGTAAAAAAGTACGTCCTGCCCAATCTCCCCTATCTGTTCATCTTCTGGCTGGCCGATAAGCTGGGGCAGGCGTTCCGGCTGTCTGCCGGGGAGAACATGGGCAAGCGGTTCATGGACACGGTGAACGGGCTGGCGCTCTTAGGCAGCGACCCGCTGCCAAGCCTGCACCCCCGCGACCTGCTGGCCGGGATAGCCGGGGCCGCCGTGATCTGGATAGTCGTCTACTTCAAGAAAAAAAACGCGAAAAAATGGCGCAAAAACATTGAATACGGTTCGGCCCGATGGGGCGGCCCGGACGATATAAAGCCGTTCGTAGACCCCAAGCCGGAAAACAACGTGATTTTGACGCAAACGGAGTTTTTAACCATGAACAGCCGCCCCAAGAATCCGGCGACGGCCCGGAATAAAAATTGCCTGATTGTGGGCGGTTCCGGTTCCGGCAAAACAAGGTTTTGGCTAAAGCCCAACCTGTTACAGCTGCATAGCTCATACGTCGTCGTAGACCCGAAAGGAGGGGTATTGAGCGAATGTGGAAACGCCCTGAAACGGGCAAAATATCGGATTCGCGTGTTTAACACCATCAATTTCAAAAAGAGCTTTCACTATAACCCCTTCGCGTATATCCATAGCGAAAAGGACATTTTGAAGCTGGTAAACTGTCTGATCGCCAACACCAAGGGCGACCAGAAGGGCGGGGACGCCTTTTGGGAAAAGGCTGAAACGCTCCTGTACTGCGCCCTGATTGGCTACATTCACTACGAGGCCCCGGAGGACGAGCAAAACATGAATACCCTTGTGGAGCTAATCAACGCTATGGACGTGCGGGAGGACGACGAGGATTATAAAAACCCCGTCGATTTGATGTTTGACGCGCTGGAAGCCGTGGAGCCGCAACACTTCGCCGTGAGGCAGTACAAAAAGTACAAGCTGGCGGCGGGTGTTGTATGCTCTAAAAGACTTCTTAATCAAGCAGTTGGGAAGTCTCTTAGAACACACAACCTAAAACCGAAGAAAGGAGCGCAAGTTATGAGAAAAAATGAGAAAATCACAGCTCTGTACGAACGACTGAGCCGTGATGACTTTGGCAAAGATGATGACCAACAGCGTGAGAGCAATTCCATTTCCAATCAAAAGGCTATGTTGGAGGAGTTCGCCGCACGGCAGGGCTTTACAAACATTGTCCATTTCACGGACGATGGTATTAGTGGTACTTGCTTTGACCGTCCCGGATTTTTAGCAATGATGAAAGAAGTGGAAGCCGGGAATGTGGAGTACCTGTGTATCAAGGACATGAGCCGCATGGGTCGTGACTATCTGAAAGTCGGTCAGATTATGGAAATCTTGCGTCAGCGTGGCGTTCGCCTTATCGCCATCAATGACGGCGTGGACAGTGCCAGAGGGGACGATGATTTTACCCCTTTCCGCAACATTATGAACGAGTATTACGCCAGAGACACCAGCCGTAAAATCCGTTCCACTTTCCAGTCAAAAGGCAAGTCCGGCAAGCACCTCACAGGCACGGTCATTTACGGCTATCTCTGGAACGGAGCCAGAGACCAATGGTTGGTTGACCCCGAAGCCGCTGATGTGGTCAAGCGCATCTTTGCCATGACGATTGACGGCTACGGTCCGTATCAGATCGCCAGCAAACTGAAAGAAGAAAAAATCCTCATTCCGTCCGCTTACCTTGCCCAGCACGGCGAGGGTGTGAATAAAAACAAGACTTTCAAAGATGTGTACGGCTGGGGTTCTTCCACCATCTGCAACATTCTTGAAAAGCGTGAATATCTGGGACACACCATCAACTTCAAGACTCGAAAGCACTTCAAGGACAAGAAAAGCCATTATGTCCCGGAGGACGAATGGACGATTTTCGAGAATACCCATGAAGCTATCATTGACCAGCAGACCTTTGACCTTGTGCAGAAAATCCGTGGGAATGTCAGACGCTACCCGGACGGCTGGGGCGAAGCAGCTCCCCTCACAGGCTTGCTTTATTGTGCCGATTGCGGCGGCAAGATGTATGTCCACCGTACCAACAACGGCAAGCGTATTTCTCAATATACCTGTTCCCAATACAGCAAAGTCCCAGTTGGAAAGCTCTGCACGACACAGCACCGTATCAATGAAGATGTGGTACTGTCCCTTGTTTCCGAAATGCTCAAAGCCATTGCAGAATATGCCAAGTATGACAGAGCCGAGTTTGTCCGTGTGGTGCAGGAAGCACAGTCCAGCCAGCAGACGGCAGAGGTCAGGAAACAGCGGACACGCCTTGCCACAGCAAAGCAGAGAGTTTCCGAGCTGGAAGTCCTGCTCTGCAAAATCTATGAGGACAACATTTTGGGAAAGCTGTCCGACAGCAGATACGCCACTCTGGACGCTCAATACGAAAAGGAACAGTCCGAGCTTACCGCTGAAATCTCTGCTCTGGAAAAGGCTATCAGGAGCTATGAAACGCACGAAAAGAACGCTGACCGTTTTATCGCTCTGATTGATAAGTATGAGAACTTCGACAAGCTGACCATTGCCATGCTCAACGAGTTTATTGAGAAAATTCTTGTGCATGAGCGTGACCGCAAGGGCAGTATACAGACCACGCAGGAGGTAGAGATTTACTTCAATTTTGTTGGGCGTTTCGTTCCCCCGGCGTTTGGAGAAGTGGAGCTGACCCCGGAGGAATTGGAGGAAATCCGCAGGCGTGAGGAACGCAAGGACAGGCTTCATCAGAACTACTTGAAACGGAAAGCCAGCGGAGTGCAGAAGCGATACGAGGACAAAATCAAGGGGAGAAAAAAAGCAGAAATCGAAGCCAAGAAAGCCGCCATTCGTGCGGAGGATATTGCAAAGGGCGTATTCGTCCCTGTCAGCAGTTTACCGCAGAGAGAGCCAATGAAAGGAGTACAAACAGCATGAATATCACTTACACACAGAACGGAGATTATCTTATCCCGAACATTGTTATCCGCAAGAGCAAGCCCCTCGGACACTACGGCAGACTTCGCAAGGCGTATTTGGAAATGCACCGCCCGATACTGTTCAATGAACTGGTGCTATCCGACAAGCTCTTTGAACATTGCGCCGAGATTGACGAAGCGGCACGAAACCGCATGGAACTGATCGTGCCGGAGCTGGCAAAACAGTACGGTGTGACCGAGCAACTGAAAGCTGAAAACCAAATGGAATGGGTGCGGCAGATGAACGCTTGCAAGGCACAGGCAGAGGAAGTTGTGAAAGCAGAATTGATTTATGATTGAGTGAGGAAGTCCGGGCAGAAAACTGTTCGGACTTTTCTCATATATTCCAAAGTTGCGGTAGAATTGTTCACGAGTTTTATGGTACAATTTATGCGAATAAAGAAAACGGAAAATTAGAATCTAACAAGAGAATGTGGTTGTATGAAAAAATCCATATTAGTATTTTGGGCAATCGTGTGTCTGTTACCTATTCAAAGGAGGTTTAAGAATTTCAAATGAAACATATAAGAAATATATTGCTGTTGATTACGATTATTTTTGCTTTTGTTATGCAAGCTGAAGTATATCAAAATATGCTCTGGAACTTTAATGGTGCTTATTATTTATCGTCCAGATACACAACTACTAATGACGATATGGATTCATTTTTAGCCAATGCAGAAGATACAGCTGAGAAGCATGGTGTTCATATTTTTTCGACTTTTAATCAGAGAGTTTCTAATTATCAGACAAGACTTTATATTTATGGTGATGATACCGTTGTTCGGGATAGTCTTAAAAGCACAATGGATATTGAGGAAAAAACATATACGGCTTTGATAGGTGGAATCACCGTAATAGAATTTGAAGATTTTAGAGAAGCAAAAAACACAGGCAATGGACAGGAAATAATGGTCAGCTATATCGGTGATGATGATGACATTATTGCCACATATCAAGATTTGGCAAAAGAATATTCTATATCGCAGCCAGAGTTTTGGCAATCAACCGAAACTGATATGATGTTCATTGTTTGGGGCCTGGTTGCCATATTGATGATTGTACTTAATATGATTGAGGTGATACGCAGGCAAAAGGAAGTAGTTGTACGAGCTTCTCTGGGCGAAAATGCTGCTGTGATTGCTCTAAAAGCTGTAGTGGCTGATATGATTTCATATGCTGCATTATTCGTCTTAGCAAAGTTGCTTGTTTCTCAATTTATATCGGGAGCGTATGAAGATCATCTCATTTTGGCAGTGTATTGTGCCGGAGCAGTTCTTTCCGTAATTCCTTATGCTGCTTTTGTCCGCTTTGATGTAAAAAAAGCCTTTGCCAATGCTTCAGATAAAAAAGGTATGTTTTATCTTCTGAACGGTCTTAAAGTATTTGCTACTGCCATGACAATTTTTACAATAACTACAAATCTCAGTAGCATTCAAGGTAATTTACTTACAAACACTACTCTTTTAGAAAATCATTATAATGATTATTATTTTGGAGTTATGCAGATTGAACCTCCTTTTGAAGAAAATGAGGAGGAATCCAAAGAGAGCAAATTTTGGAATGACCTTTACGAAAATGAATACAACACGATAAATCCGGTGGTCTGCATAGGCAGCCGGATAAGCGATACGGATAATTATATTTTTGTAAATCATAATGCCAGAGATATGCTACAAGGGTTTTCTGATATGCTTACTGAAGATGATGAAAAAGAGGATATCGTGGTCTTCGTGCCAAAGGGAAGAAATGCGGAATCATACAAAGATATCGCAAAAGAGGAAATTGGCTCTCTTACCCAAAATGCAGAAGAACTGCGTGTTGTTTATAAAGAATATTCTGGCAGAGAACAATTTTATTATCTCAATTCGAACAGAGAAGAGGCTATTGACGGATTGTCAAGAGTAACAAATCCGATTGTGATTTATCAGGCAAATGAGGCTGTTGCTTTAAATGGAAGTTATATCGAAACAGGAACATATAATGGTGAGGTAATCTACGGATGCGATGAAAGCACAATTCGCAGTGTTGCGAAAAAATATTCAGAACAGCTTGGTTCACACTATTTTATGCTGACGAATGTCGGAGAGGATTACATTTATAGTCATAGTTTCCTCGTGAAACTGATTGGCTTTATAAGCTCTCTTTGCGTATTAGTATTGCTGTTAGATATCGCTATCATCATATCTGAAGTGAAAATGGAATTTAGACTTAATGCGATGGAAATCTCCCTCAAAAAGGTTTTGGGCTATCGCTTTTATGAAAGGCACAAAAGATTTATTTCCGTTAATCTCTTAGAAAATATAGCCGTTGTGATATTGATTTGCATTGTTTCGATTTTTATATCTAACGCAAGTGTCGGGATTGCTTTACTGATTGGAGCGTTGCTCACCATTATTGAAATGGCAATCATTTTCACAAATATTATGTGGGTTGAAAAAACAAATATCTCAAAGTCATTGAAGGGAGGATGTTTATGATTATAATTCGTGGCTTAAATAAAGCATTTGGAGAGAAAATAATTTTCTCTAACTTTAATTTAGAAATTCCGGATGGAAGTTTTGTAGTAATCAGCGGCGATAGCGGCAGTGGAAAAAGCACTTTACTCAATATGATTGGTGGTATCGAAAAACCGGATAGCGGCAGTATCATAATCGAAGGGCTGAATATTACCCGGCTTAAAAATAAAAACAGTTTTTTTGCGGATACAGTGGGGTTTCTTTTTCAGAATTTTGCACTGCTTGAAAATAAGACAGTTAAAGAAAATTTAAGTTTGATTAAAAAATCAAGCCGAACTAAAGTATCACTTAAAGAAGCTCTTAATCGTGTGGGGTTATCAAAGGAAGTTAACAAAAAAGTTTATCAGCTTTCCGGTGGTGAACAACAGAGAGTTGCTTTAGCTCGTCTTATGATGAAAAAATGTTCTGTTGTTTTGGCAGATGAACCTACTGGCTCACTTGACAAGAAAAATAGAGATATTGTTATGAGGTTATTGCACGAACTCAATGAAGAAGGTAAAACGGTTATCATTGTTACCCACGATCAGGGTATTATTGAAGATGAACCTTATGTTGTGAAAATCTGAGAGTACCTCTTAGAAATGTCTTGATCTACATTTTATATAATTTGGGTCAGAAGAAAATCCCTTTAGGAACTAAAGGGCGCACTTCTATACTCTCCTATCGGGAGTATGTGCGTCCTGCGGAGCTTCATTCTCTGTCAGCAGAAGAAAACTGCCCGACCGAGAAAGTTGCGTCACTTCGTTCCGTCAAGGTGGCTACACCCCCTTGCGCCGCTAATGCGGCTATCCCCTGTGGACTTGCCGTCCGCAAACAGCATAAAATGCTGTTCGCCGCCAGCAAGTTTGGAAAAATAAATACCGAAAATCAGACCGTTGACTGGTCGCACTATGCGAAAAGTTGACGGTCTTTTTTTATCCCCAAAATCAAAAAAGGAGGTCAATCACAATGACAAAACCGAAAACCCTTGACCAGCTCCGAGCCGAAAAGGAACGAGCTGAGACGCAGCTTGCACAGGAACAACACAAGCTGGAGCGTCTGGAGAATAGAAAGAAGTATCTGGAGAAAGGCGAACGCACCAAGCGCACCCACCGCCTTTGCAATCTGGGCGGCACGATTGAGAGCCTTGCCCCGGAGGTCAAAGATCTCACACGCACCGAAATGACAGAGCTGATGGAACACATCTTTTCCCTGTCCGAAGTCCAGCGAGCCGTCCGTCACATGGCGATTACTCATATCAGCCAAGCAAACAGAGAAAAGGAGTTGAAAGCCGATGGCACTATTTCATCTGAGCGTCACGCAGACTAAGCGAAGCGCAGGACAGTCCGCTATCGCTTCTGCCGCCTACCGAGCCGGGGAGCGATTGTATAGCGAGTATTACGGCGAATACAGCGACTACACCCGCAAGGGCGGCGTGATCTGCTCTGACATTCTCCTGCCGTCCCATGCACCGCCCGAATACGCAGACCGCCAGACCCTATGGAACGCCGTGGAAAAAGCCGAGCGTGGAAAGAACGCCCAGCTTGCATACAGCTTTGACATTGCCTTGCAGAATGAATTTTCCCTTGAGGAAAACATCGCTCTTGCAAGGCAATTTTTATTGGAGAACTTTGTGAGCCGGGGCATGGTGGTTGACTTCGCCGTACACCAGCCAGACCGGGAGGACGGTGGCATACCAAATCCACATTTTCATGTGCTTTGCCCTATCCGCCCCATCGAGCAGAACGGCAAATGGGGGCTAAAGCAACGCCGGGTGTATGAGCTGGACGAGGACGGCAACCGTATCCGGGACCAGAACGGCGAGTTTGTTTTCAACGCCGTTCCCACTACCGACTGGGGCAGTCCCGAAACGCTGGAATACTGGCGGCAGACATGGGCAGAGTTATGCAACGCCAAGTTTGCGGAAAAGGGGCTTGACGTTCGTATCGACCACCGAAGCTATGAGCGTCAGGGCGTAGAGCTTCTTCCCACCGTCCATGAGGGCGCAACCGTCCGGGCAATGGAGAAGAAAGGCATACGCACCGAGAAAGGCGAGTTCAATCGCTGGATCAGAGCGACCAATGCCGTTATCCGGGACATTAAGAAGAAAATCGCTCTCCTGTTTGATTGGATTGCCGAAGCAAAAGCGGAGCTTGCCAAGCCGCAGGCACCCGACCTTGTTTCTCTGCTGAACGCCTATTACACCCAGCGCAGAGCCGGGGCTTATTCGCAGAAAGGCAAGGTCAGCAATCTAAAGGAGATGAACGAGACTTTCAATTATCTCCGGGCAAACGGCATTTACTCCCTTGGAGATTTGGAACACCGTGTCAGCGAACACAGTGCTGCCACAGAGAGCTTGAAGAAAACGCTGGACGAACAGACCGCCCGAATGAAAGCAATTAAGCAGCTCTATGACAGCTCCGCTGCTTTCCAGAGCTTGAAGCCTGTCTATGACGGCTTGCAGAAAATCAAGTTTGAGAAGCCCAGAGCCAAGTACAAGGCAGAGCATGAAGCAGAACTGAAACAGTTCTACGCCGCCAGACGCAAGCTGACCGGAGAGTTCCCGGATGGCAAGGTGGATATGAAAAAGCTGACCGAAGAGTATGACGAGCTGGAACAGGCGCACAACACCACCTATGGCGAGTTTAAGACCGTCAGAGACGATTTACACCGCCTTTGGAAGGTCAAGTCATGCGTAGATACTGCCGCCCGTTTTAACGAACGCACAGAGGAACAAATGCACCAAAATCGACCCCAAACACGACAGAAAAAGGAGGATATATCCCGATGAAAAAATACGACTGGAAGAACGAATACAATCCCATCCGCAGAACGGCAAAACGCCTTTTGAGCGGAGAACCTTTGAGCGATGGCAGACCGCTTTCCGACCTAATTGAGCTGGACGAACACGCCCGGAAATGCCTTGCCTTTGAAGCTACCCTCACCGACCGCCAGATTGATATGTTGCAGGAGTTGGGATATCTGCCTGTTATCACAAGGCAGTACGGCAAGGAATGTGCGAACTGCCCCTACACGCTGGACGAGCGTGAGCATGGCGTTTGCAGACGATGCGCTGTTTTCAAGAAGTAAGGAGGACGCCCATGCAGTACACCCAAGCACAGATTGACCGGGCAAACGCCGTCAGTCTGGAAGATTTTCTCCGCACACAGGGAGAGACACTTATCAAAAGCGGACGGGAATACCGCTGGAAAGAACATGACAGCCTGACCGTCCGGGGAAACAAGTGGTTTCGCCACAGCCAGAGCAAGGGCGGTTATCCCATTGATTTTGTCATGGAGTTTTACGGAAAGTCCTTTCCCGAAGCCGTCCAGCTCCTGACCGGCGAAAGCGGCGAGGGGCAGAGCGAAGCCAGCACAGCACCGCCCACAGCGTTTCACTTGCCCTTGCACAACAGAACAGCCGACAGAGCAATCCAATATCTCACAGAAAGCCGAGGTCTCAACAAAACGCTTGTTGAGACTTTTCTTCTTTCCGGGGATATTTACGAGGACGCAAAGCGGCACAATGTTGTGTTTGTCGGCAGAGACCGAAGCGGTACGCCGAGATACGCCCATGTGCGAGGAACGGCAGACCCATTCAGACAGGACATTGCCGGGTCTGACAAATCCTATCCGTTCCGCTATGAGGGAAACGGCAACCAGCTCTTTGTCTTTGAAGCACCGATAGACCTTTTATCCTTTATCTGCCTATATCCGCAAGACTGGCAGACAAGGAGCTATCTTGCCCTGGGCGGCGTTTCTGGCAAAGCACTTGACCGTTTCCTTTCTGAACGCAAGGACACCCGAAAAGTGTTCCTCTGCCTTGACAGCGACACCGCAGGAAGCGAAGCCTGTACCCGACTGGCACAGTCCATTCCCGGCGAGATCGCCGTCATTCGCCTTGTCCCGGCAAGGAAAGACTGGAACGATGTTCTCCGTCAGCAAGGGGACATTCCCAGCCGCAAATTCA
This sequence comes from Mediterraneibacter faecis, assembly GCF_055383675.1. NCBI lineage: Bacteria > Bacillati > Bacillota > Clostridia > Lachnospirales > Lachnospiraceae > Mediterraneibacter > Mediterraneibacter faecis. The sequence goes on from NZ_AP043803.1 coordinate 419,128, forward strand.
TAGCCGAGACAATCACGCTGCGAGAGCTGCCCACCGCCCAGCCTGTCCCCATGCTCCGCATGGCAGATGTGGAGCTGACGAGCGTGGATTGGCTATGGTTTCCGTATATCCCCTTTGGAAAGCTGACCATCATACAGGGCAACCCCGGCGAGGGCAAGACCTACTTTGCCATGCGTCTTGCGGCGGCTTGCACCAACCGAAAGCCTTTACCCGGTATGGAGACCCTTGAGCCTTTCAACATCATCTACCAGACCGCAGAGGACGGTCTGGGCGATACCGTCAAGCCCCGACTGATGGAAGCGGAAGCAGACCTTGAAAGAGTGCTTGTCATTGACGATAGGGACACACCGCTGACCCTTGCCGATGAGCGCATAGCAAGGGCAATCAGGGAAAACAACGCAAGGCTTGTTATCATTGACCCGGTACAGGCGTTTCTGGGCGCAGATGTGGACATGAACAGAGCAAACGAGGTGCGCCCGATATTCCGCAGTCTGGGAGACATTGCACAGGCTACCGGGTGCGCTATCGTGCTGATCGGACACCTGAACAAAGCCGTAGGAACGCAAAGCACCTACCGGGGATTGGGGTCTATCGACATTACGGCGGCAGTCCGCAGTCTGCTTTTTATCGGCAAGCTGAAGGACAGCCCCACAACGAGGGTGCTTATCCATGAGAAAAGCTCCCTTGCGCCGCCCGGACAGTCCCTTGCCTTTTCTCTGGGAGACGAGAAAGGCTTTGAATGGATAGGAGCTTATGACATTACCGCTGACGAGCTTCTTGCCGGGACAGACACCGCCAAGACCGAGAGCAAGACCGCACAGGCGCAAATGCTCATTCTGGAACTGCTGGCAGATGGAAAGCGTATGCCAAGTGCAGAGCTGGAAAAGACGGTCAATGAGCGTGGGATTTCCTCACGCACCATGAGAACGGCAAAGAGCCGTATCGGGGACAGACTTGTGACCGAGAAAGACGGCACAGCATGGGTCTGCTATCTCCGAGACTGACAACAGGAACACGGCAAGCGTGGCAAAGACGGCAAGGTTTTTATAGATACCTTAATGTTGCCGCCTTGCCTTGTTCCCTCATACCGACATCGCCCGATAATGAACAGTCACCGGGCATTTTTCATTTACAGGAGGACTTTGAATGAACAATACCGCAACCAACACCGCCACTTGCCCTACTGTCAGAAAGCAGATTGGCAAGACCACCTATATCGTCCGTGTGCATTTCAGCCAGACCGCAAAAGAGACGATGGAGGACAAAATCAAGCGTCTGCTTCGTGAAGAAGTCCGCAAAATGTGACTTCTTTGTGAATTTGATGAAAAAGTCCTTGACTTTTCGTCTCTGGCAAGACCGCCAAGAGCATACTTATTAGCTGCGGCGCAAGGTTAGCCCCGTTCGATATTGCGGAGGTACGGGAGATCATGGCCTACGACGAGCTGGGGCTTGACACGCTGGGCGACCGGAAATCGGCGCTGTTCTTCATCATCAGCGACACGGACAGCACCTTTAATTTCCTAATCGCTATGGCCTTTACCCAGCTTTTCAATCTGCTGTGTGAAAAGGCCGACGACGTTTACGGCGGGCGGCTGCCGGTACATGTGCGCTGCCTGTGGGACGAGTGCGCCAACACGGGGCAGGTTCCCCAGCTGGAAAAGCTGTGCGCCGTCGTCCGTTCGCGGGAAATCTCCCTGTGCCTGTTTTTGCAGGCGCAATCCCAGCTAAAGGCGCTTTACAAGGACAACGCCGAAACCATCATAGGCAACATGGATTCGGTCATTTTCTTAGGGGGCCGGGAGAAAACCACCCTGAAAGACATGGTGGAGCTGTTGGGCAAGGAAAGCATAGACACCTACACCACCAGCGACACCAGAGGGACGCAACGGAGCTATGGCACCAACTACCAAAAGCTGGGCCGGGAGCTAATGACAATGGACGAACTGGCAACCATGCCGGGCGACAAGTGCATTTTGCAGCTGCGGGGCGTCCGTCCCTTCTTCTCCCGCAAGTACGATCTGACAAAGCACCCTAATTATAAATACACCGCCGACGCGGACAAGAAACTGACCTTTGACGTGGAGGCGCTTTTAAGTACCCAGCTGAAAATCAAGCCGGGGGACGTATTCGACGTGTACGAGATCGACGACAACGCCCCCGGCACCACCAGCCCCGCCGTTTAGCAAGACCCCGAAACGGCGGGGCTTTTTTCATGCCCTGCGGGGCTTTCCCGTCCAATCCGGGGCCGTCCGGCCCCGTTGGAAATACACCTATCAACCTATTTTTATCGCCGCATAAGCGGCAGAAAGTGAGGAAACACTATGGCATTTTTCGGTCAAGCTATCTCTACCCTGTCCACTCTCGTAATCGCGTTGGGCGCTGGCCTCGGCGTGTGGGACGTCGTAAACCTTCTGGAAGGCTACGGGCAGGATAACCCCGGAGCCAATGCTCATGGCATTGAAGCGGATACAAACACTATTGTTTGATAGAAATAAGAGAGGTTATTTATAATAAAATGAGCCGCCAGAACTGTAGGGGTGATGCAGTACGGGCGGCTCATTTTCTATCTAAACGGATGTATCCGGAAGTTCCGGCAGTTGATCGGTGAGTTCTTCATATCCGAGAATATCTCCGGCACATGGCATCGATTGCCCTGTTCCCTGCTGTGGTTTCCGGAAGTACAGCCGATACCGATGTCCCTCTAGGAGTTTGATATTCTTTTCCAGTGAGAAGGCGTATTCCTTTCCGTTATCACTGGCAAACCAATATTGCTGGTTTTTCCCGAAGAGTGTCTGTTCCCGTTTCGTGCAGCTTACGTCCAGTGACAGATAAGCATGTGTATGGATCAGGTGGTAGAAACTGAGTGCACGCAAGATGCTGCAGATTCCGATGAGGAGGCTCATGAGGATAAAGAGCCGGTCATGGGTGGCGATCCCGAAGATGCACCCAAAAAGTACACAGAAAAAGCCGATTGCACTGATGGCAACCAGCTTTGTGAAAAATGGTTTTGGCATAAGGTTCCTTCCTTTAACATGTATGAAATGTGATTTGTTTATTCAGGTACAAATTAGCAATAGCCTGCAGCACTGGATACTGGGTATGGTGAATCTGGACATCATCCACAAGTGTTTGGTAAGTTGTCTCCGGTTCTGTGTATAACTCATCCATAATATCCGATTCGTTGTGGATTACTTTTTCCTGCTCCATACTTGTGACAAGCTCAGCGGTCGTGAGGGATACCTTATCAGCCAGCTTCAGAATGGTATCTTCCATCGGTGAAGAGGGTTTCTTCTTTAAATATCTGCCAAACTCTTTTGCACCAATAGTTCCTTCCAGATAAAGCTGAACGCAGCCAAAGAGCCGGATGGGAAAGGTATCCTTCAAGGGAATAATGGTCAGACTGCCGAGAAGGCGATATAAGGCATCCACCCCTGTCAGTCCAATTCCGCTTACAACCAGACCGCGTAAGGAAAGTCGGTTCAGATAGTGTTGGAAGGATAAGCCTTTCGGACCTTCTTTCTGTATCTGGCGCAGGGTATAGGCATCCTGGAGTTCATGGAGCGTCAGAATCTGGAAGGCAAGACAGCTCCAGAGCAGCAGCTCGTCATCCGATAGTCCATATTCTTGTCCATCGTTGATTACAAGAGGAATGGATTTTCCGCCTGTCGTTTTTTGAAATTTTAAGGTTCCGACAGCAGTATAAAGTGTCAGCATAAAAGTTCCCTCCTTCAAGGTTAAGTCAGAAGTGCATAGAGTGCATCATCCTGCTGTAATAGTTTCCGTGCTTTGCTCTGCCATGCCCGTACACGATTGGCTGGTACTTGGTAGTGTTTTGCCAAGTCAAAGCTGGTATATCCCTGCTGTTGCAGATAGAGGGCTACAATTCCCTTCTGAATAGTTGAGGACTGTCCGGTGCCAAGCTGGGTTAAATGCTCAAGAAGCAAGGTCTGGTTTGTGTCCTTTTCCGGGTGAGTTGTTTGTGTATCCTCGTAGGAAAACAAATCACGATAATGGAGATGTTCATCTTCAGATGATGCTTCGTCCAGAGAACAGAGCATGGAGCGGTCACGGGCAATTTTCCGCCAGTAGTCAAAGATGGCATGACGGATGATAGTTTTGGCATAAGGCTGGAATGATCTTCCTTCCTCAAATCCGACAGCCGACCGGCACAAAGCCAGATATCCAATCTGACATAATTCCTGTTGTTCTTCCTCAGTTACATAGGCAGCGGTGCGGGTCATGGAACGAATCATGATCGGAACCAGATCCATGGATTTTTCCACCAGTTGTTTTTGCTTTTTATTTAGTGGTAAGGTCATCATCAATCACCGCCTTTCAGCTGGCTGCCCGGAGGCGGAAGGGAATATGGTTGTTCTTTAAAACATCTGCGGATTCCCGAATGAGCTGGTCGCACATATAGTTGCTGAACTGTCCGATGTGAGCCTGCTTATCTGTCAGACAGAACTTATCTGCCACCCAGCGATATGCTTCCGGTTTGGAAAGGATGCCCTGTTGCCAGATCTGATCGAAAATTCGATGTGCCTGAATCCGCTTTTGACGAAGCTCCCGGTTGGCGAGCGTTCCTTTTGGTATCTTGGTTCCCGGATGTACCCCGACATAGGAATTGCAGGATGGATAGTGGGAGCAGACATAAACCTGTCCGCCATGAGAATGCGTTCCATATACAAAGGATGCATCTCTTAATATTGCTGTTCCGCCGCAGTAAGGGCAGCGGATGATTTTTGGTTTCTTCATCTGTTTTCACCTCGCTTGTACATACACGATACGTAACGTGTACGTGGATAACCAGTACGTACTGTATACTTATATTGTAAGTAAGCAGGTGATGAATTCCCATAGGACGCAAGCGGATACTGATCCCAGATTCGGACTAAATGGCACGAATCCCCATTTTTCAGATGCCAGGATAGAAAATTGCTCGGATGAGCGGGAATAAGCCGCTGTCTGTGAAACGTGGATAATTAACCGGTGTAAAGATGAACTTCTCACAGAAAATCCGTAGCAGGAATAAGCTGATCAGTACCAGACAGAGCAGGTAAGTGTTCCTGCGCCTTCTGGTCCATGGCTTTTTCGGACGGAATTTCACATACAGGACAAAAATCATGGGAATAAATATCAGGTTCGTAAAGACCTGATCGATACATTGGATGATTGAAATTACGTTTAACATAGGCAGTGCCTCCTTTCTTTACATATCCTGTACGTATAAGAGCCTGAAAGTGCAACTTTTTGTTACCAGTCATATTGCTGGTTCTCCTGAAGCCGGAGCAGTGCCGGAATGGGACATGGCTTTAAAGGCAGCTTCTGAGCGGCCAGATAGGGCAGATAAAGCTCTGTAAAAGCAGCAATGCTCATGCTTCCGGTACATTCGGTTGGCTCCGGTATCCGGGGAAACAAAAGCGCTGCATCTGAAAGAGGGAGGATGCAGGGGCTTCCCGTTTCATCCGGATGGAATAAAAAGCCAGAGTTCTCACAGCTTTCCTGTGCGTTACAAGTGCGGCACCAGACGTAGATACAGGAGTGCCAGTTCCCTTCACAGAGGTTCAGAAAATGACGGATGTGCTTGGCATCTGTCTTGCAGTGGGGGTGTTTCATATTCATCACCTACTAAAGAAGCAGGCAGTTCCATGTGGGAGCTGCCTGCAGGAGTCTTCGTTATGAGTTACTGATGTTTCTTTTTGCGTTTGAAGTAAACGATGCCCAGGACACTTGCACCTGCAAGTGCAGCTATGGCGATTCCGGCATACAGGAGAAGCGGCGTCTCATCGCCGGTCTTTACAGGCGGAGCTACCGGAGGCGTCTCCGGTTCTTTCGGAAGCTCCGTCATGTGTACGGTCTGACCTTCATCCTTCAGATCCTCATGGGAAGCAATCTCATGCTCGGTTTTTCCGTCTGTATAGTAGAGCTTTTCAAAGACAACCACATCCTGTCCGGCAAGAGCAGAAGCGTCGAAGGTAAAGGTAACTTCCACAGAGCCGCCAGCTTTTTCTGCTTTAAATTCTGCCTGAGCGGTAACTGGTTTTCCGTCTTTTAACAAAGCCTCTCCGGTTTCCTTATTCATCAGGGTTCCGATGACTTTGTACTCAGATCCAGGCATCAGACCATGATAAGTGACCGTATCTACGATAGTCGCTTCCTTGGAAGCAGAGACATCCTGATCCCCGTCACTGCCGTCTTTGGCTGTGGTTTTGATTTCCGGGAAGTAGATGGTCTGGTTGGCATCTTTGATGTCCGCATGTACCGCTACTTCGTGATCTTCAAAAGTCATTGTTTCAAATGCCACGAGCGTTTTTCCGGAAAGTGCAGAGGCATCAAAGGTAAAGGAAAGCTCTACGCTGCCGTTAGCTTCTTCCGGAGTGAAACTTGTTTCTGCAGTCACAGCTTTGCCATCCACATCGAAAGGTTTTTCGGTTTCCGCATCCATGAGTGTTCCTGTCAGCTTGTACTCTTTGCCTGGGATCAGGTTTTTGTATTCCACAAGGTCTGTAAGCGTCAGTTCTTTTTCCGGTTTTGCATAGTGTGTGCCGGAAGCAGCATCTGTTGCAGTGGTTTTGATTTCCGGGAAGTAAATAGTCTGTCCTTCATCCGCAATGTCTGTGTGTACGGCAACTTCCTTGTCTTTGTAAGCCAGGGATTCAAAGACAACTACTGTTTTCCCTTTTAAGGAGCTGGCATCAAAGGTAAAGGTAACATCTACCGTACCAGCGGATTCTTTTGGCTTGAAGGATGCTTTTGCTGTCACCGGTTTTCCGTCTGCTTCGACTGGTTTCTTTGTTTCTTTATCTATCAGAGTTCCAGTCACTTCATATTTCTGGTTAGGAACCAGCCCCTTAAAGGAAACCGTATCCACCAGCGTGATTTCTTCCTTTGCACAGGAAATATTGGAGTTCGTGTCCGCATCTTTCGCAGTAGTCTTGATTTCCGGGAAATAGATGGTCTGGTCTTCATCGTTGATGTCGGTATGGACTGCAAGCTGCATCTCATCCTGATATAATTCCTCGAAGACAACGGTTGTTTTTCCCTTTAAGGAAGTTGCATCAAAGGTAAAGGTTACTTTGACGGAGCCGGAGGATTTCTTTGCAGTAAATTCAGTTTCAGAAATCACCGGTTTTTCATCCACAAGGATTGGTTCCCCGGTTTTTTTATCCATTAAGGTTCCAGTCAGTTTGTATTTCTGGCCCTTTTTCAGTCCTTCGTATTCCACAACGTCTTCAATGGTCACTTCTTTTGCCGGCTGGCTCATGTGTGTACCGGTCTCGGCATCCAGAGCAGTCGTGCCGATCTCAATGGCATCATCGGTCAGAGTTCCAACCTGTATCAGAACAGAATCCTTATAAACCTTGACTTCAAAGGTTAAAAGATCCATGCCTTTGTTGGAATCACAACGCTGTTCCGCCAGAGTGTAAGTATCGTAAATGAGAGCGCCTTTGGAATCATCCGGTTTGGAGGTGCCGAACCAGATGCCGTCTTCCGAAGACTCACCCCGGTTGGTATTTGCGGTATGTTTGTTCCATTTGGAGGAAGTGCTGGCATAACCGTTGGCATCTGTCACAATCACATGGCTTTCGCCTGTTGTTTTGGAAGTGATCTTAAATGGCACATTTGCCAGACGGTTCTGGCTGCCGTCAGCAATCTTGACAAATTCCAGATCCCCGCGGATGACCTGATTGGAGATGGAATTGTCTTTTGCAGTCAGTTCCACGATTTTTCCCTGTTCTGTGATGTCAAATTCTACAGAGATCTTTCCGCTGTTCAGATAACCGGAAGGTGCAGTTGTTTCATCCACACGGTAATGTCCGAATGGGAGAGCATCTTTTGCAGTTGCAGCAATACCGGATTTATCTGTAGTAAGGGTAAGGACCACCTGATCTTTGGTATAGGATTTCCCGTCTACCAGTACAGGATTGTCATTTAAAGTAGTAATTGTAAAGACCGCACCTTCCAATGTTCCGGAACCCTGTGGTTTTGCTTTTCCGGTTTCGATGTCACGTTTCTGGATTTTGACTCCGCCACGGATGACGGATTCTTCTGCGGTTGAAGACTGGTATACGGAAATGGTTTCCTGATTGCCCTCCGCTTCAATCTTTTGTACAAAAATAGTTGGATTGAGCTGATAACCCGCAGGGGCTTTGCTTTCCTGTACAGTTACAGTACCAAGTGGAAGGCAGACCGTTTTGCCGTCACTTGTATAATAGAAGGCATCGCCGCTTACAAAATAATCTTTCGTAAAATGCATCTTTCCGGAAGCGTCTGTTTTTAATACCCAGGTACGTGCAGGTTTCTTTCCAGCTTCTGCAGGATCGCTGTCAGACTGCTCGGTATAGAACTTGACTGTAAATTCTGTGTTTGCAAGGGAAGCTGCTCCCTGTGGGGAGGCTTTCTTTGTTTCAGCATCCAGCTTTTCAAGCACCAGATCCATGGGATTATTCTGCGGAATCTCTGTTACGTTTGCAGCAGAAGTCTGTTCTGCTTTTACAGTGACTTTGTGAGCTTTGGTGTCTACAATGTAGCCTTTGGAAGCAGAGAGCTCTTTTACGGTATAATCGCCTTCCTCCAGTTCGCCGGATCTGGCATACCCGTTTTCATCGGTGGTCAGTTTCTGGATGAGCTTCTCACCCTGATAGATCCCATACACAGCACCCTTTAAGCTGTAATTCGGATTCCCGTCCGATACGCTTCCGTTGGCAGAAGATTTTTTCAGTTCGATCCAGCCGTTTGGAACCTGATACCAGCTTCCGGCAATGGTCTGGCTGCCCTGTCCCGGAACGATGAATGCCCGAAAGCCTTCCGGCGGGTTCGGAAGTCCCTGGATGGCACTGGCTACTTCCAGTGCTTTATCAATATAGGACTGCGGAGCGCCATGGAAGGCTCCGGTGTCAGCAGAATTGCCGGCATAGATGTAAGCGACAACCAGATGTCCGATGACATAGCTGTTGTCATCACTCCAGCCGCTGAAATATTTATCCTTGACGACTTTATCGTAGCCGTAGCCGCCGTTTAAGTAGTAGAGAGCTTTTCTGAGCGGGGAGTTCTGGCTTAAAAGGTCATAGGAATAGGAACCAGAGGAAGGTGTTTTCCTCAGTGGTTCCACGCAGTAAGCAGTATTGCTCCCGTCAAAACTCATGCGGGAGGTAAAATAGCTGCCGTAAGGGATATTGGCACCTGCCTTATAGCTGATGGTGCCGTCGGCTGCATGAACCGGAAAACTGCCGGAAAACAATGCGCCGATTGCGACAAGGACTGCCAGCAGCATAGCCAGCGTCCGTCTGGTATAGGATTTGTATGTCTGTAACATAAGTCTCCTCCTTCTTGAAGTTCAAATGAAAAGGGCAGCGTCAGTGCCGCCCAAAGTTACACGGCCTGTTTCTTCTGCTTCGCAAGGATTTCCAGAAGCTCCTGCCGATCTGTGGTAATCAGCTCCTTTTCCAGATTGGAAGCCTTAAATTCCACAGTGATGTTATTGTTGTTGGTTGAGATCAGACCGTTTCCTCGTTGGAAATGGGTGATGTTCATAACTTCCGTTTCCGACAGGTGCAGGATGGTCTTCACTCGCTGCGCCTCTTCATCTTCCATATTGAGAATGATCTTGGTCTTGCAGTTGTTGATGATGCCTTTGCCGTATTTTCCGTCATCCAGAGCAAAGAAGTCGTTTAAATCCTGCGTGGCAAAGATGCCGGCTCCAGAGTAAGCCCGGATGATCTTGGCAATCTCCAGTACGAATTCCGCTGCAAGTCGGTTGCTGGATGCACCGATGAGCTGCCAGACCTCATCGACAAAGATGGCTTTCTCTTCGGTACGGTTTTCCTTCGCTTTATCCCAGACATAATCCAGGGCAACGAACATGCCGACCGTTAAAAGATCGCTGGAACCGGTCAGTTCGGAGATATCCAGTACCGTATATTTATTGGTCAGGTCCACATTGGTCTGCTGGTTAAAGGAAGAAGCAGAACCGTGAACCAGGCGGTTCAGGATATGAGCCAGACGTTTGGTATCCTCGCTTTCCAGCAGGACATTGTAGACATCCTCCAGAATGGGCATCTTTTTGTACTGCTCCGGATGCTGCGGATCTGTCAGGGATTCATTTTTATGTGTAATCCCTTTTAAGGCATAGGTTTTGATCAGGGCTTCATCCAGAAGCTGCTTCTCCTCATGGGACATATCCGGGATCAGCAGGCTGAAAAAGATATGAAGCCGCTGAATCTTGCCAGCCAGTGCGGAGGCATCGAGGGTCGGTCCGTCTAAAAGTTCATTTACAGAATTATCCACCTTTCGGATTTCCATGATGTTGATACAGTTTTTGCTGGCAGGGGAGATCTGGATAAATTCTCCGCCGACATTCCTTGCAGCCCGGTAAAATTCGTGTCCCTTTAGGGGAGCGATGATGAACACCTGGATGCCTTTTCTTCGCATCCTTAGTGCCATGGTCTGCATGGTGAAGGTCTTTCCTGCTCCCGAACAGCCTAAGATACAGATGTTGCTGTTCTTGTACTGCCTGGAATCAAAGATATCCGCAATGACCAGGGAATTGTTATGCTTGTTTACCCCAAAGAGGATTCCGTTATCATCGCAGATACTGTAGCTGACGAAGGGATAGCAGCTTGCCGCCCCGGAAGTCAGTACGTTCCGCTTGGACAGCTTAAAAAGCTTCTTGTCCAGATTTGCCAGCGGCAGGGAGGAGAGAAAGCCCTGTTCCTGTAAAAAGTAGCAGGAGTGTAAGTTCATATCCTGCGAGATCAGGAGCTTTTTCATTTCCTGAATCCGCCATTGCAGTTCTTCCAGAGTAGTGGCGGTGATGGTAATGAGAAGATTCATGTAATAGAAATCTTCGTTATTGGCAAGCCCTTGTTTTAAGAAGTAACCGGAGCGGATCGCAGAGTCCAGATCGTCATAGTCAGTGTTGGTATCGGACGCATCCTTTAATTTGGAACGGTTGATACGGATCTGCTGACCGAGACGCTGCTGAATCTTGTCCTTTGGCTGTTTCTGGAGAAAGAAATCAATATCAATCCCTTCCCCGGCATTGACAAGGAGTGACAGCCATCCGGGAGTTACCCGGTTTTTGTAGCCGTCAGACGGCACAAGCAGGTAGGAATGGTAAAGCCCATTGATCTGCACATAATGGGAGTGCCTGAAATCCACACTTTCCGGTGCGAGAAACTCGTTGATCCGGATGTGATCCAGTTCCTCCATGCGATTTTCCTTTGTATAGGCGGACAGTACAGTGCTGATCCGGTCCGGAAGCGGAACCTCCGTACAAAGGGTACGGTTTAACAGTGTGTACAGGACATCTGTGGTAAATTCATCCTCATTGTCATGGGTGACCACTTCATTCCCGCACTGGTACAGAAAGGTTTTGGCAGTCTGGGATGCCGTCTCAAGGGCGGCAAGGATTTCCCGTTCCTCCTCCTTCCGGTTGGCGTTGAAGGGTTCATACTCAAAAATCAGAAAGAACCGTCTGGATACTGCTTCTCTGGAACTTAAGTTCTGGACAAACTGGATGTAGTCACGCTGCAGTTCCTGACAATGAGGATCGGTTTCCCGCTCCAGCTCCAGCCGGGACTGCTCCAAATGCTTATTGATGTCTGCTTTTTTGGAGATCATCTTGATCTGGAGTTTGACCGGGCTGATCTTTAAGTAGCTGATAAAGCTGTAAATGATGCCCTGCTGTTCTCTGGCACTTCGAAGCAGGAAGTTGATTGGTTCAATCTCCAGGATCTTCACGTACCGTCCGTCTGTGGTATAGACGATCCCGTTTTCGATTTTTTCCACCGGAAGATAATCCTCCAAGGTCTGGTCTTTCTTTCGCTTTTTCCGGGAAACGGGGTTTGCCGTGGCAGATGAGGCGTCCTTCTTGGAAACCACCTTCTTTTTCTGCTCTTTTTTTGCCGCCCGCTTTTCGGAAACTGCCCGTTTTTCTTCCTCCTTTCGTCTCCGGGCTTCCGTTTTTTTCTGGATTTTTATCTGTTTCGCCGCCTCTTTTTTCTGTCGGCTGGCTTCTTTCTGCTCCCACTTCAGATAACGGATATCTTCCTTTGCCTGTTTTTTGATGCCCCGCTTGGTGGAGGTATCAAACTGCCGGTGTTCTTTTTTTTTACTTTTTGGCGGGGCTGGTGCGTCCGGTTCAGACTGCGGGGGAGCCGATGCCATTACTTTGGAAGGCTCTGCCATTTTTTCTGCTTTCCGGTGTTTCTTTGTCTTTGGCTCTTTGAAACGTGGTTTCCTGCGTGGCTTTCCTTCCGGAAGACTGTCGGACCTCCAGATTACCCTGCGGTTCACTACAAAACGCAGGGCATTCATCAGAAAGGCAGTGATGCTCTCTCCGCCGATTCCAATCAGGGCTACCATTGCCGCCGGAAGTGCGGTCATGCAGAGAATGATGATGCGGGCAGTCAGGGACAGCGGCAGGTGGAAAACAGGGATACCGATTGCCAGGGAAAGAACAATGCTTTCTATGGCATTGCGGATGTCAAAGGTTCCGTTTAGAATCTTGCCTTTCTCAATGAAGTTGGGCGGGATAAAGGAAACCGGTGTTTCTTCTGGCTGTGTCATGGCTGCACCTCCTTTTTCGTATCTTTCGCATCTTCGGAAGGCACAGAGGCACTGCCGGATTCTGTGTCCGGAGCTTCCGGGCTGTCAGAAGTATCCGGATACCCGCCTTCCTGCAAGTGTTCGATGTCCTGCGAAGTCAGTGATGGCAGGGAATCATCGGTCTGCTTTTCGTAAACAGTCGTATCTGCAGAGACCTGTACCCCGTCTTCTCCAAATAAAAACACACCTGTCGGGGTGTGGTAGGTAACCGGAAGCGTATCCTGATCGGAAAGTGAAAACATCAGGCAGACGGTTGTTTCGGTAGGGTAGCTGGTTTTTCCCGGCAGGAAGGTGATGCTTGTCTGTTCTTTTTTGACATATTCTTTTAGGTAGACAGGAAACTGCTCTTTGAGAGAAGCAATCTGGCTGTCGGAGAAAAATGCTTTTAAAGCATCAAAATCCAGATATTCCGGCATGGGGGTATCGGAATTTGTTTCTGCTGTTTCTTTTGCCGGTTCCCTGCCTTTGTTTCCGGAAACTTCTTTTTTCTGGCTTTTCCAGAAACTGGGGAGAACCAGTCCGGCAAGCAGCAGAAACAGCATCAGAAAAATGGAAAGAATCACTTTTGTTCTGTTCATAAAGGCTCCTTTATTTTTTGTCGAAGATCCAGTAGGCATTTGCCGTGGCATGGATTTCCGACATCATATCAAATTCACGGTTAATATAGTTCTTTGCGTCACTGTCATTGGGATCATTGACCAGTACCTTGCCGTTTGCCGTAACACCCCGGAGCACGATGAAGTGCCCGCCGCTGGTGAAAAGTCCTGCCCGCTGAGAGGAGATGACCGGACGGCCTTCGGAGAGTGCCTGAAGTACCGTATTGGCATTGCTGGTCTGTGTGACGCTGCCACAGCCGAAATGACTGGCTGCAGCCTGAAAGTAGCTCCAGTAGGTTCCAACTCCCGGCTTATAATAGGAATTCCCGCACCATGCCACTGCATCCGGAGGGGTAATAGTGTTCCCGGTCAGATAGCTGGCGATCATGGCAAAGCTGGTAGGTCCACATCCGGAAGATGCGATGGAGCCGCCGCCATAAGGGATGTTCCCGTAATCGGTCTGGAGATAGTGGGGAATCTGCATTCCGTTTGCCGGATAGCTTCCGCCGGTATTGGTAATCTGATAATACCGGAGAACATGCTCCACATATTCCTTGTCCCCATACCGGTCATAATGCCAGTTCGGACGGGCACACATCATATCCGAATAAGCAATGGCGTTTTCTTTGGTATAGCCGCCGTCACGTTCCATTGCCCAGTCGATATAGCCGGAGCCGTAATTGTAACCCTGAAGCGCCAGCTTGATGCGGTCCAGGTCGGTAGGTCCGGTACATCCTGCTTTATCCAGTGCATACTTTAATTCCTGAATCCCACATTCGATGGAATAAGCAGGATCGGTGATGCCGTTGGGGACATGGGGGTATTTCTTATTAAAGCCGCCTTCTGCCGCCTGCATGGGATCGCTTCCACGCCCGCCGCTTTCCTGCATCATGACTGCCATGAGGAGTTCCACATAAGCTTCCATGCCGTATTTCTGTGCGACCTGCTGGATGGTAGCCCGGTAAGCCAGCACCTCATCGCTGACACCTACCGCCATGGCAAGACCGGAAGCGGAGCCGCCAAAGAACATGGTCAGGTTTTCCACATAACTGTCTGCCGTTTTTTTCTGCTTATCGGTCAGATGAAAGACGTGATCTGCAAAGTAGGCATCTCCGGCATAGCTGACCGTGTAGGTATGGCGGGTAAAAGTAACCTTTCTGGGTGGTGCATTTTCCTCTTCCGCCGGAACTTCCACCGTGACCGTTTCTGAAGTAACGTCATAAGAAAAAAGCCCGTCCTCGTTTTCCCGGATCAGGCTTTTGAGTTTGCTGATATTTATATTTTTATAGTCATCCTGGCTGGCACAAAACTGTGCGATGAGCTGGTTCGCATTTACGATGATACTGGAAGCGTAAGGATCGCTGATAGAGGCAGTATCTCCTTCCGGGAGTCTGGAAATTTCCGCATTGATCTTAGCAAGCAGTGCATCATGGCTTTCTTGAAGCACCTCCACGATTGCCTGATTGGAAGCCCGGATATTTTTACTGATTACCGTGTTGCTGGTCAGTGCTCCGGTATTTTCAGAGAGGTCTCCGAAGACGAGTCCCGGAAGCATGACAAGGAACAGCATGGGAAGCATCAGTACACCGCCGACGGCTGCTCCGGTTTTCGCAAGGGTGCGCCTGTGCCGGAATACTGTACCGATGACAGCAAGAGGACTGCCCATCAAGGCTGTTTTTGGCATGTTACATACGCTCCTTTCGCTGTGGGGCTGGCGGCAGTTTCTGGACAATGGATTCATTGTAGGATACTTTGCCGTTGCCGGAAGTATATGGTGCTTTTTCTACCGTATCCTGTGCATACTGCTTGTACCAGGTGGAACCGTCCACGGACTGCACCGTAGAGTAGGCGCCCTGAGTCGGAGCTGCATACTGGTCGGCATGGTACAGGGCAAAATCCCGGTTCCCGGAACTTCCGGTTTCGGTACCGGTGATCCGTCCGCCGCCGATTTCTACATTATCATAGGAAGAACCGCCGCCCGGCTTGATGCCCATATAGGAAGTAAAGGCTTTCTGTGCGTCTGCTCCCTTGATGGAACCCACCTGACCGTAATTTCCCTGTGCAATGTTGCTGATGACCTGATTGGCAAAGTCTCCGCCTTTGTTCAGGGATGATTGGTAAAGCATGTTCCCGATACTGCTGTGTTCGGTATAACCGGTTGCGGAATTGACCGCTTCCCTTTGTACCTGTCTTCCCACTGCTCCGGCAAGCCCGCCGGATAGGAAGCTTCCTGCGACAGCCGCACTTCCGGGAGAAGAGGCTTTGCGGTAGCCGCCACCACCATGGGAACGCATGGAACCGGTCAGGCTCCGTCCTGCAATCAGAAGTTCAGCCATCATGTTTCCTCCGGTATTGCCGACATTGATGCCAAGCGATGCCAGAAAAGAATCAATTTTCTGGGATACCTTTAAAAAGGCAATGGCACACAGGAACCAGACGAAGACATTTCCGGTTACCGCCTCCTTTCCCTGACTGGCAACTGCCGCTTCCACATCTGCTTCCGTAAGCTCCGCTGCAAAGACCGGCATGGAGCAAAACAGTACCAGACAGGCAGTTAATACCAGGAATGGTATGAGTTTCTTTCTAAGTTTCATTTTGGTCCTCCTTTCTTATAGGGATAACGGATTGGCAAGGAAGGTGCCGACCATAGAAGTAAACAGCCGCAGGCACCACGCATTCATCAGCAGCAAAAAGAACTGGCCGCCAAGCATCCGGCACCAGCTTTTGAAGATATTTCCAGTTGACTGGCTGGCACCCATGGAAAAAGCTGCCGGGGCTGTGTAGACCAGTACCCCCAGAAGAATATAACGTTCTGCCGCTTCAAAGAGCAGCTTGATGTAGTTCCACGCCAGAATCAGTACCAGAATCAGTGCAATGATGGCTACCGCCCCATTTGCACAGACTCCTAGGATGACTGTGACTACGGAGTTAAAATCCGCAAATTTTAAAGGCGGCAGGTCTTCCGTCAAAATCCAGTTGTACGGTGTTCCTGAAATCTTCAGGAGCAGATCCACAATATCTTTCGCATAGAAGGTGAGAAAGATAAAGAGGAAGGAACGGATGGACAGCTTAATGGGATCTTCCGCTTCGATACCGGCTCCCATAAAGTAATTTTTAAAGAGCTGCCATACCCAGTTTAAGAGGATCAGCCCGATGCCCAGTGCCAGAAAGACCTGATACATGGTCTCGGCTGCAGGAAAGTAGCGAAGAAACGTATCCATGGAACAGCCCAGAGCACCGAGGACTGAAGTGGTGATCAGATCCAGAATGTTCATGACCTGTTCGGCAATCCATTCCACGATTCCGTCAAGTATTCCCATAGTGGCATCTCCTTTCGTCTATCCGTTCCATTTTCCGCCTGCAAAGAACGGGGTGATGTAAGCCATGATAAAGCCAAGCCCGTTTAAGATCGCCCAGGTAATGACGATACGCTTGAGCCATGCACGTGATTCGTCCACGGTTTTTCCGCTTTTGGAAAAATTCATCATCAGAAGGGCAACCGATGCCGTTACGACTGCAGCAATGGTGGAAATGAGGATAATCTGGTTATAGACATCCTTCATGATCTCATTGGCTTTGGTCCAGATGGTAGCGGCAAAAACCGGCTGTGTATATCCGCAGAGGACTGTGACAGCCAGAAATGCAGCATACAGGCATCTGCCATAATTGACATGCCGTTTTGTGTCTGGCGGAGCGTTTTTCAGTTTGTGTTTCACGTAAAGATACCTCCTTTTTATAAGAGCGGCAGGAGAATTACCTCCCCTGCCTTTGCTTATGGTTTTCCTGCCTCAAGAAAGGACGCAGCCCGGTCAATGCAGGCTGCGTCCTAAATCAAAGTATGAAATTGTAAAGATCCTCCTATCTTACAGAAAAAACGCAGCTTATTTGCCGCAGGAGAGGCTTCCCATAAGGCAGTGCTGCGTTTCCTTCTGCATATAATTTTGACAATATCAATTTTAACATGGGTAAATTACCGCTACAATCGCAGGAATGTGCCAGTTACAGACGATGGAGTGCCAAAAACGTGACCAACGCTAAAAGCGTTGTAAATGCAATCCTTATGGATACTGTAAGCGTGATTTGCAACCAATTATACTGGATTTACATGACTAATGCTTTAAGCGTTAGTGAATACTGGAAGGAGGAGGTGTGCGTGTGAAAGGAATGGGAAAGGCAATCCGCAGGTACAGGGAAGAGGCAGGAATTACGCAGGAGAAACTGGCTGAACTGGTGGATATCAGTACCAACCATCTGGGTGCGATTGAGCGGGAAGTGAAAACACCTACGATGGAAACATTTGTAAAGCTGTTGAATGTATTAGGTGCGGAACCGAATGAAGTGCTGAAGGAAGTGATTCCTCTTACCAGAATGGAACATACTTCTGTAGTGGAAGGAAAGCTGGAAGGGCTCACACCGAAGAAGCAGGAAAGCGTGCTTCGGATGCTGGATGTGATAATTGAAGAGATGATGAAATAGAAGCTGTCTGCGAAATTGCCGCAGGCAGTTTTTTTGAAAGTTGTATATGCAATAAAACACATAAAAATATGCGATTTATGATGAAAGTGATTGCAAGATTTGATATAGTAATCCTAAAAGCATTATAAAACTAATTCTTAAAGGATGACTATGATATGAAAAAGGGATATGTGGGATTATTGGCATGTGCGGCAGGAATTCTGATCGGACTGGGAATCAGCCGGCTGGATCTGACAGGTTATCTTGAAAAAACACAGGAGCAGGAATATCACCCGGTAGAAAGAAAGGTGCCTGAATTAGTAGAAAGCAAGCTGAAAGATCCCAAGCAGTGCTGGCTGTGTGGGAGTCATGAACGGAGCATGATGGGATATTTTCGGAAGTTTGATGATCTTGGAGTCATCTGTACCAATCAATGGTATGTGATGGATATGCATATACGGAATCACGATGAAGACGGGAATCTTACCGGCCCGCAGGGAAACGGGCATATGGGTTATACCGGGACAGGAGAAGGCGGCTGCTTTTTCCATACGGAGCAGATGTCGGATTACGGGATTTCCGAAGTATCGGTGGATTACGGGGAAGATAGTATCTTCGATGTGAAAAAAGTACAGAACCATCTGTGTCAGGAATGTCTGGATAAGCTGGTGGAAAGCATGGAAGTATTCTGTGAGGAAACACAAAAACCAAAGCCACGTGATCTGGTACTGGTGGATTTTCAGACATTGGAGCTGTACGCCATTCAGGAGCATAATGCGGGATACTTTATCCGGGATTATTATGTGGAAATTGAGTCGGAGGAAGATGGGGTGGAAGTAAAGGCATTTTACTGCCCGAAGCTTAATAACGGGAAAAAGGATGGAGAATAAATTGAGGTTTGCATTGGTGAGGAGTATAATGTAAGTACGTGTTATGTATTGGAAAAACTTGAATTTAGCAGAAAGAAGGATTGTTATGAAATTTATCAATACTAGAAAATTCACATGGATAATTTGTATAATAGGATTTTTGCTTGCTCTTGTAAGTATATTTTTCTTACCGAGTATTATTCCAGTACATTTTGCAAATGGGATTGCGGATGATTATGGAAGAAAAATACAAATATTTTTATTTCCTATATTACAAGTGCTTATCACTTTTTTGACTGGACGAGAAAAAGTAAAATATTGCCTGACACATTCAAAAACTTTCTTAACGGACATTCAGTTTAATTGGATGATAGATGGTGTACTTTTATTGGTAATGTTTGCAGAAATATGGGTTATCTATGCTTCATTTGCATAGAAATACTTGCATAACAATTTACATTTGATTGAGCAGATAAAAATGATTTGAGGTGGTAGCAATGAAAAAGCGATTGGGAATCATAGCCGGAATTTTAGGAATTGTATTGGCAGT
Organism: Mediterraneibacter faecis; assembly: GCF_055383675.1. Lineage (NCBI taxonomy): Bacteria > Bacillati > Bacillota > Clostridia > Lachnospirales > Lachnospiraceae > Mediterraneibacter > Mediterraneibacter faecis. The sequence continues at coordinate 438,207 of NZ_AP043803.1, forward strand.
CATTGGCATTGTACTGAAGCAGAAAGAAAACACAGCCGTTTCTGTTATTGGTGGTGCGGATGGCCCGACTTCTATTTTCATAGCAGGGAAGTTAAATGGTGATAATTTTATTTTTATGATTGTAGTTGGAATTATTTTATTGATTTTGGCAGGAGTTATTTTTTACAAACGTAAGCATTAAGTTACAGTTTTTTAGACTGTGTATGGCGGAAGAACCGGGAAAGTGTAGATATATCATGGGGATTTTGGAAAAAAATAAAAAAAGTAAGGGTACAGCGTTTGTCTATGATGAGAATAATGATTACTATAAGATGGAAATAAACGGGATTGAATTTGTCTGTGACAGTATACATTCCGATTATGAGAAGCATGCAGTTGAACTGGCACAGGCGTATGAGAAAAGGCTGCCGGATATCGTGGATTATCTTATGCCGGATATAAAGGAGATGTTTGGAATTACAAATCCAGATGTAATAGCAAACTCACTAGGAAAGCCGAGTATAGATTTGGATAGAGGAACACTGACTTATCTGGAGCACACAATGGACAGCCTACATATTATTGAAATGGAATTTGACGGTATCTTCACGGCATTCTATAACTCCTGTATTGATGGATAGGACTTTAGTAACATAGAGCTGCAGTTGTCTACAGCTTTTATCCAGACTTCGGATGTTACAGAGAAGCAATCAGAAATGGATTGATCGATTTCTGAAGCAGTATCCGGTGAAATCCTTGAACATATGAAGGAAAAGTATGTATGTTAATTTTATTTTTATTGTAGACAAAAGATAGGACTGATATGATAAAAGAACAGGTTATTACAAATAGAGGTGGAGTATTTGATGCAGAAAATATTATTACTGGAGGATGACTTGAATCTAAATCGGGGAATTGCCCTGTTACTTTCACGGGAAGGGTATGAGGTTCGTCAGGTTTATACAATAAAGGAAGCAAAAGAAGCATTTCAAAAAGGAGATTATGCTCTTGTTATCAGCGATATTACATTGCCGGATGGTACAGGACTGGATTTTGGAAGGATGGTACGTGCAGGTGGAGATACATATCTTATCTATCTTACGGCTTTGGATCAGGAAATAGATATTGTAAATGGTTATGATACAGGGGCAGATGATTATATTACCAAACCATTTTCACTGATGGCTTTGGTGTCGAAGGTGAACGCATTGATGAGACGGCTTTCTAAGGTACAGGCACAGATTATGTCTTCCGGAGAGATTACGGTGCATATGAAAACGATGCAGGTGTATAAAGGGGATGAACCAGTTACTTTAAGTAAGAAAGAATTCTCTCTGTTGCTGTATCTCTGGGAGAATGCAGGACAGATTGTTTCAAAAGAAAGTATCCTGGAGCATGTATGGGATATAGACGGTCAATTTGTCGATGATAATACGGTTACTGTCAATATAAGCAGACTGAAGAATAAACTTGGAACAGAAGAGATAGCGAATGTGAGAGGACTGGGATATATATGGACCGGAAAGGTAAACAAAAATTAAAACGGTATTTTATCGTATATGTAATCTTTGCAGTATTTTTTACAGTAGGAATGTATCTGATAACAAAGTATGAGGAAAATGCGAAAGCAACGCAGATAGCACTGCTCCTTGCAGAACATCCTGAACTGGAAGGGGAAATAGTTGCAATCTGGGAAAAGTCAGGAACAGTAGATTTTATAAGAGACCGGGACGATCAGAAGATAGAAAGAGTCGTACAGATGCTGGAAGAAACTTATGGTTATCACTCAGGGAGTGGATCTTCAGATGTGGTTATAAGGATTATCTGGGGAATTGGATTACTAGTGGGAGTCATAGTATGTAGCCTGTTCTTGTACCTGGACCGAAGAAAAAACTGGAGCAGATACGGTGATGAGGAACAATTACAGCAATTATATGAATGTCTGCAGGAATTCAGAAAAGGAAAATTCCAAACATATCCTGAAGAAACATCAGAATCGGAACAATGGTTAAAGGTGTGGGAATCTGTAAAGGAGCTGGGGCAATATTTCGAAGATTTGAAGGAACGTCTGGAGCAGGAAGAAAATGGTACGAAGAGTCTGATTACAGATATTTCCCATCAGTTGAAGACTCCGCTTGCATCACTCCGGATGAGTCATGAGCTGGTGGCAGAAAATCGGGTTACAGGAGAAGAACAGAGGGAGTTTCTGGAGCAGGAATCACAGGAACTTACCAAACTGGAACAGCTCTTGAATGAACTGGTAAATCTTTCAAGGCTGGAAACACATATGATCCAGATACATTCGCTTCATGAAAGCCTGAAGAAAACGCTAACAGAGGCTGTCAGTCAGATTTATATGAAGGCAAGAGGAAAAGATATTTCCATTCAGGTGGAGATGGATGATGATATAGTTGTGAACCATGATTCAAAATGGACGGTAGAAGCATTAACGAATATCCTTGAGAATGCAGTCAAATATTCACCGGAACATACAACGATTACAGTGAGGACGCAGGAGCTAGCAAGCAATGTGCTTATTGAAGTAGAAGATGAAGGAATGGGCATTCCTGCGGAGGAACTGCATAAGATCTATCAGAGATTTTACCGGGGAAGGAAAGCAAAGGAACAGGTAAAAGACGGAGCGGGTGTCGGTCTGTATCTTGCCAGAAAGATCATAGAAGAACAGGGGGGGACAATAGCAGCCAAAAGAAAGGCTGAGAAAGGTATGATATTTAAAGTGACACTGCCGCTCATAATAGGAGAATAGTCGGAACCCTTACAAAACTGTTATGGTTGTTGTAAGGGTTTTGTAATGCAGGAATGTTATAGTAGGGGTATGAAATGGAAAGGGGACTTGAAGATATGAGTAGTATTTTAAAAGTAGAAGATCTAGTAAAGTATTATGGAGAAGGCGAGAATCAGGTGAGAGCCGTGGATCATACAAGTTTACAGATAGAGAGAGGCAAGTTTACAGCTATCGTAGGACGTTCCGGCTCCGGAAAATCTACACTTCTGCATCTGATTGGAGGGCTTGACAGACCGGATTCCGGCAAAGTATGGATTGATGGAACCGATATCTATTCTCGAAAAGATGATAAACTGGCACAGTTTCGAAGAAAGAAGATAGGATTTATCTTTCAGGATTTTAATCTGATTCCATCGCTGAATGTGTGGGAGAATATCGTTCTTCCGCTGGGACTTGATAATCGCAAGGTAAAGCCGCGGGAAGTGGAAGATATTCTCAAAAAAATCGGACTGCAGGATAAGAAAGATGCGATGCCGTCTGCTTTGTCTGGTGGACAGAAACAGAGAACTGCGATAGCCAGGGCATTGGTGACAAGACCGGCGATAATTTTGGCGGATGAGCCGACGGGAAACCTTGATTCCCAGACTGAGCTAGAGGTTATGAGCCTATTGAAAAGCTGCGTGTCGGATTTCGGGCAGACGCTTATCATGATTACCCATGATGAAACGATTGCCCAGATGGCGGATGAAATGATTATCATTGAAGATGGCAAGGCGGTGAGAAGATAATGAAGATGACGACCAGAGTTGCATATTGCAATATGCGGCATTATAAGAGCAAAAACATACTGATTGGAATTGCCATTATCCTGACAACATTACTGCTGTTCGTAATCCCATCAATCGGAAAAGATATGGTGGAAGTGAACTTTGCGGTAATCAATAAGATTTATCCAACATGGCATGCCCTTTATCGGAACGTGGACGAGAGTACAGTTATGAAACTGGCGGCACATCATGATGTGAAAACTTACGGACTCCGCAGCGATGCGGGGTACATGAATCTGGAAGATGCGACGGTTTCCATGATGTATATGGACAGAACAGGGATGGAACTTTATAAAGTGAAGCTGAAAGAGGGGCAACTTCCGCAGAAAGAAAATGATATTGTGGTTTCAAAAGGAATACTGGAAGCATTAGGACAGAATGGGAAAATCGGTGACACTATCACAGTACCTTATCAGATTCTGAAAGATGACGGACTGGATTATACGAAGGAGAAAGACTTTCGAATCTGTGGTTTTTTAGCAGATAATGAGAGCAGCAAAGAACAAAAACAATATACATCATTGGTTTCAGAGGCCTTTCTGAAAGCGGAGATACCGGTAGAACAGGTGAAATATCGGTTTTTACTTCAGGTGAATGGACAGAAAGGAAATACGACTGCAGATTATACAGAGACGATACAGAATATTGCCAGACAGTTCGGGATTTCCGAGGATGACATGAATATTAATAAAGAGTATCTTGCAGCAAATTATGTGGATCCGGCTACAATTCCGGTGATTGTAGGAATCATGCTTATTGTTGTATTGGCGGGCATTATCACAATTTATAGTGTTTATTATGTATCTATGAACCAGAGGGTTCGGGAATTTGGAAAGTTAAAGGCAATCGGGGCTACGAAACGGCAGCTTAGACAAATCGTACTAAGAGAGGGAATGGGAGTGGCGTTGTTTGCCATTCCGATAGGACTTTTGATCGGAACAGTTGCTGTGAAAGTTGTACTTCTCCAGTTTGTAGAACATGCAAAGGATTCAAACGTACTTATAACAGAGGCATACAAGGTTGTAGCTAAAGGAGAAGTCCAACTTTATTATTGGTGGATTTATCTGTTGGCAATTGCAGTGACTCTGTGTACAGTGTATCTGTCACTGATGAAGCCTATGCGTATGGCGGCGAAGGTATCAGAAATAGAAGCTATGCGTTACCAGGGAGGCAGTAAGCGACAGAAAAGCAGCAGGAAGGGATATCAATTTCTGAATATCGGACGACTGACCAAGAGAAATCTTGCAGAGAATAAAAAGAAGAGTACTATCACGATTGTATCTATGGCCGTTACCGGAATATTTGTCATGATGGTAGCAACGGTGCTGTCTTGTGCAAATCCGATGGAAAGTGCAAAGAGTTCGATTGTGGGGCAATATGAGATTTCTCCAATTGTGGAATCCGGGAATAAAGAGCATCCTGAATATGAATGGGCGGAGGTTCAAAAGAATAATCCATTAAATGAAGGACTAAAGCAGCAGATAGAGGAGCTTGACGGTGTTGAGCGGGTAGATGTGTTTACCGCGTTGAAGGTATCAGGAGGACCTTTTGAAGAAAAAATTGGAACCGAATTTATCAATGGAGTGCCGGAAGAATACGCAGAAGAGCTGAAAAAAGGAATCACTGAAGGCAATGTCACATACGAGGAATTGAAATCCGGGGATAAAGTGATTCTGGACCGCGCGCTACTTCACTGGTATCCAGATATTAAAGTGGGAGATAAGCTGAAACTCAATATTCATGATGGAGATAATACCTTTCAAAAAGAGATTGAAGTGGCAGCAATTGGTGAATATGGAACAGGTCTGACAAACTATAACTGTCTTATCATGGCAAAAGAAGGGGCAGAGAAACTTACCATAAATAATTCTTCCAGCTATTTTCAGGTGATTGCAGATAAGGATTATGATGAGGCACTGGAAGCATCTCTACAGGCTATTGTGGATGGATCAGGCAGACTGCAGATGCGTACCTGGAAGAATGAGTACGATACATGGGAAAATGCCATACAGATGACTAGAGGTGCATGTTATGCATTTATCATCATTCTGGCAGCAATCAGCATTATGAACTTGATTAACACAATGATCAATAGTGTCCATGTGCGAAAAAAGGAGCTTGGCATGATGCAGGCAATCGGAATGTCGGACCGTCAGTTGATGAAGATGCTCCAGTTGGAAGGTATATTCTATACAGTAGGCACTCTTATTATCAGTATCGGAGTGGGAAGTCTTGCAGGATATCCGTTGTTTTTATATGCAAAGCGTACAGGAATGTTTGATATCAGCACATACCATTATCCGGTAACAGCAGCTATTATTATAATTTTAACATTGTTTGTGATACAGATGTTATTGGCAATATTCATTGCAAAGTCAGTAAGGAAAGATTCATTGATAGAGAGAATTCGTTTCAGTGAGTAAGAATATAAATTTCTGATGTTTAATGCAGATACTAATCAATGTCATAATAAAAAGGGGGACTTGATTTCTCAAATCCCCCAGTGTATAATGAACTCAAGAAAGGTATTCAGATGCAAAATCTGATGCCCTCAGTTAAATTTTATATTCTATGTATAAGTCATAGCATCCAAAACTTTCCTAGGGTCGTGGATGCTATTTCTTATTATGTCGATCTATATAAGTCAAAGCCGCAAAAATTACCAATAGTAAAGTCAATACTTCCATTGTATTCATGGGCATCACCCTCCTTGGATACTAGAGGGCAAAATCGAAATGCATCCGTCTTTCCGGTTCAGTAATACCGAATCAGTATAACACGTTACCGTTTTCAGTACAATAAGGTAATGGTCTGAAAAATACTTTATTCTGTCACCTTATGTAGCTGTATCGTGAGTATTTGCTGGACTAATTGGTGCTGTATATGAAAAAAAGCTATTTAAAAATAAGGTGGAAGCCTTATATGGTCTGCTTGATGATGCGGGTGATGATGCCGAGGGCAACATTACGCTCTTCATCAATATGCGTCACCACAAAGGATACCTGATCCTTTTTCCCGACTGTCCGGCTGTCATAGCAGGAGTGGGCAATGGCATTGACACCGATGGAGAGCCGGACAAAGACGGTGCCTTTATGGATGTCTTCCACAGTTCCGGCGTATTTTCCCTGAATCTTACATTTTTTCATGTTTTCCTTGCTGGTGTTGCCTTCCACACTTTTGACATCTGCGTGGACAATGACCTGCTCCGGTGAGTCTGCCCGCACATCCAGGATGCGTACCAGGATGTGATCGCCTACCTGGAAGCGTTCTCTGGCATCACCCATCCAGTCGAAGGACAGGTCTCTGGCAAGAATGGAGGTTTCCACACCGAAAATTTCTGCCCGGACTACCTTTTCCGCAACAGCAATGACTCTTGCCTGCACGATACGGTCTTCATAAACTTTCGGCATTCCGGAAGCATCTTTATCCAGATAGAAGATCTGGCGTTTCTTCAGCATCGCTTCTTTCCGGCTGGCGACAATGCTGCGTGTCTTCGGATCTAATCCCTTAATCAGAAAATCAATCTCACATCCAAGCATATTGTTGAGGATTTTGTTCTGCCGCAGAGCAAGCTCCCCATAATCGTGTGCTTCATCCTGCATGAGATGGATCATCATCTCAGTTACTGGGATGACAGTACGGAAATCCTTGTAGTAAACCACGGCAATGAGGCTGCCGTTTTCTGTTTTCTCGATACCGCCAAGCATTCCGGTTAAGATCCGGCGGGTACGGTAGGCATTCTGGATCTCATGCCAGGTAAGGTCTGAAATGGACTGGGCTGTTTCCAGCTTCGCATCGGAATCCAGAGTTAAAATAGGTGTGTTGGTTGTTTCGTTTGGCATCATAGTGTCTCCTTTCAAATTATGACATGATAGAATCTTTATCTAAAGGAACCATGTCTGTGTGATCCGAATAGTTATCTGCTGAGAAGTCATCCGGGAAATCGTGATAGCCAGGTTCCTGATAAACGCTTTGCTGGTCAAAGTGCGGTTCAGCTTTTTTCTTTTTCTGCTTTCCATAAGAAGCGGTTTTTTTCGGGTGGGAAGCAGGAATAGTTGGAGTGTACGTATATTCTTCACTACATGCTCCTTTTCTCCATTCCGGAATATGTTCGGAAGCCTTCCGGGGAATGAGTTTTTGGGCATCCGGGTGCAGGGTGTAATCGTATTTTTCTACCTGCAGTACCTTCTGACCACGCAGGATAATCAGTGCAGTATCCAGCGGGAGCCGCAGGATCTCATCCGGAGTTAAGAGCTTTCGTTTCCCGATGGATCTGGTCTGGCGGTATTCCGGTGTATAATCGGATACCCTCCAGCTATTTAATTGTTTGGCTTCGCTGCTGACACCAACGGTCACATCACCGGAGCGGTTAGAGATAAATGTAGCAGTTACCTCATCCGTACAGCCTAAAAATAGCTGAGTGTCGCAGTTCCCGATGATTTCCTGCCATTGGTTTAAGGGATACCGGTTCTGCATCTGAGGCAGGTTTTGGAAAATGCAGGAAATACTGAGGTTTCGACTTCGGATCACGGAAATCTTTTTGTTGAGCGATAGGATTGCTCCCGTATTCGCCAGCTCATCAGCCAGGATATGTACCGGAACCGGCAGTTTTCCATCTTCCCCATAGGTGTCTGCATAACGGACCAGTTTGATAAATACGAAGGTCATAAACAGGGAAGAAAGAAAATCAAAAGTGCTGTCTTGATCCGAAGTGATGCAGAAGTATGCACATTTTTCTTTTCCCGGCAGCGTCAGGTTGATCTCATCATAGGAAGTGATCTGGCGGATCAGCTTGTTCTGGAATACCTGAAGTCTGGAACCGAGTCCGATGATGACGCCGGAACGTACCGTGTCACTTGCCTGCTTATAGATGCAGTAGGGGACTTTTGCCGGATGGGAGACCGGAAGCAGGTCAAAGAGGCTGTTCAGTTCTTTTTCCGAACTCATGGTCAGGAGTTTGTATACCTGTCCGATATTCTTTGCCTCCGGTGGGAATCCCTGATCCACATAGAGAATCAGAGCTTTTAATAAGTTCATCTCGGCATTGTCCCAGAAGTGATCGCCTTTGGCAGAACCGGTATTCTGGATGATGACATCAGCAAATACCTGTGCCATGGTTTCCTGTCCGCCAATTTCACCCAGACAATTCCAACTATCCGAGTTTTCCGGGTTTACAAGATTAAAGGATTTCACGATATATCCGGCATTCTCAAGGTAAGTGGCTGTACTTTCGTACAATTCCGATTTTGGATCGGTGATGATGAGGCTTTCCCCGCGGGCAACACACTGGAAGATCATGTTGCGTGCAAAGGCCCGGCTTTTCATGGAACCGCTGGCACCGTAAACGGCAATATTCCGGTTCATGCGGGTATCCTTCGGGAGACAAACGGCTTTTCCGTTCAGTTTTCCAAGAATGGTTCCCTTGTGTTTCTTGACATCATTCGTAAGCTCCAGTACCTGATGCATTTCCTCCAAAGTCATAAAACCGGAAGTCCCATAGGTTCCCTTTGTGGAATAATTCAGGTTCCGGCCCCGGTCTGTTATTTCCCCGTTTCGGTCAAATCCCATACGCATGAGAAGGAAGGTCAGGAGTCCAAAAGCTGCCAGACATAGAAAAATCCCATACAGATTGTACGGGAAAGCAGTCAGGGCATCCAGACAGGCGAGCGGGTGCGGGGAGGGGATCTGCGGGGCAGTTCCGTTTCCGGCAAAATTGCCGGCAGATTCCCAGGTCTGATAGTTGCGGATAAATTGAGCAACATAGCCTCCTGCATAGAGGGTGCAGAAGGTGATCGGAAGCATATAAATGAGCTTCCACCATTTACGGTTCATGTAAAAACCCCCTTTTGAATTTGCAAAGGTCAATACTGGAGAAATGGATTGTGGCAGTTAAGTATTTTTTCAGGACCGGAATCTGAAAATCGAAACAGATCAGGTTCCCGGATCTGCCGTATACATTTAAGCCGGTATTGAACCGGTTGATTCGCTGCATGTCAAAATCATAAGCAAGAAGGATGGGGTTCCCGGAAGCATCCGTGGCATCATGTTCCAGTGGAATTGAATCGCTGCGGCAGCCCAGATCGGACAGCAGGAGGTTGTCCAGCTTTTCCATGATCTCAGGGTGAACCAGCAGTTTTAAAAGCACTTCCCCTTCCGGAGTATTGGGAAGGTAATGGAAATGCTCGAAGGAGGTGTCCAGCATAAACAGGCTCTTTTTGTAGCCTCCGGTACTGGTAAACAGCCGGAAAGCCATTTCCATGTCGGTTCCGGTCATGATTGCCCGGATCTGTGGATGTCCGTTGTAAGGGTAGCCTTGCAGGTAATGCTGCAGGAAGGCGTTTAAGCGGACTTCCGTTCGATATTCCCATTTCAGGACTCCGTTTCCCGTGTTATAAAGGACATAGACACATTGCGGTGCCATCAGGATGCCCATGCTGCGGGAGTTCCTAATCTTCGTGGTCTCCGGGCCCAATTCCTTAATTTCTCTGGAAGCGTAAAAAAGAGGAAGGCTTCGCATACCGATGGAACCAGCTTCGCGGTGATTACAGAAGATGTCAGGTTTTACATCCGGATAAAAGGGAATCCCGGCATGAAGGAGTGTCAGATACGTTTCGGCTTTCTGATGTAAGCGGATACGTCGGGATACTTCACTTCGGATGAGGTTCGTCTCGGTATTGCCGGTCAGATAGCACTGGAAGCGTAGCGGCGAGACAGATAACAGCATCTCTTTCGCAGCTTTTGTAAGACGGTAGCCTCTGAGAGCATCCCGGTAGTGGGTACGGATGAGGTGTTCCGCCTTCAAATCCGTAATGAGTTTTTCCGCATAGGAGGCACTTGGGATGAGTCTGTTTAGCTGGTCTGCGGGAAATTCCCCGCACATCCCTATCATTTCCAGTAAGCGGTATTTCGTAGTGTCAGGTCTTATCAAATAAGCATCACCTCAATTCAGTTCTTACCCATGCAAGCCTATACTTGGGTAAATCTCCGGTGGTTTGGAGATAAAAAAAGCAAGAAAACAAAGTTCCCTGCGGTGGTTCTTACCGATGTCGGATTTCTGCCTGAGAAGTCAGGAGATTTTCCGACATGCTTTCGTGATGATTTTTCTGGTTCTGCAGCCATTTCGGAAAGTCAGCTTTTTCCATAACCGATACCAGTGTACAGTCCTTTAAGCCAAGCTGTGTCGTGTAGTAGGAATCACAGAAAAAGCCGCTGTCATCTGTCAGAACATAAGTACAAAGTGTATCCAGAATCTGTTTAAACTCCAGATTGTCATAATCCCGGATACGTCTTTGAGGAAGTTCCCTGTCATATATTTGACTGAAACATATCACGCAGTCACGATAGAGGGGCAGGGCATTTTGTTTTACATACTCCCGAAGCATATAATTAAGCGGTTCATGGAGAAATGCAGTGTTTGTGTGGACTCTTCGTTTCGGAAGCAGTCCGGGAAGCGTAATGGTGAGAATCCCCTGCTGTTCTGCAATCCGCATTCCCTGTGCATCTGCCGCTTTGGGAAGATAAGCTGCTTGATTTGGGGAGAGAGCCGGACAGACAAGGTTACGCATCTGGCAGGCAATCCGCTCCGCCCGAAGAGCAGCACTGACGCTCAGTTCCTCAAAATTTTTATCATAATTCTGGATATCAGTGACCTTCAGAGCGTAAACGGTATTCGTCAGTTTTTGCAGCTCCCCTTCCAGTTTTTCAAGCCGCTGGTAAATGGTTGGTGTATTTTGCGTCATAATAACCTACTTTCTCATGTAGTAACTGACAGCACCGGATTCATTTACAAGGCAGTAAGCGGCTACATCATCAATGGTGATTTTGGCAGCCTGGCTTTCGGATTCTAAGACAATCAGGCGTTTGGAACCATGTGATGGGATACTTTCCATCACATGATTGATCAGAGCCTCCTGTTCTTCACCGATATAGATGATTTCGTATTGTTCATCTTGCGAAAAGAAATTGAGCTTGATTGGAAATTCGCCACTGGTGTGGTATACAACACCTTTCTTAAAATCCAGCAGTACCCAGAAGCATGTAATTATAGCATAGTCAGGATTCTCAGCAGACTGCTGGCTGTCACAAAGAAGGTCATGCTCTTTATCGTAAATGATGCGCCCTTGTTTGATGAGGCTGGTAATCAATGACTTGATAGACTGCTCATGTCGGGAGAAAAGTTGTAAAACCTGGTCATACCTCAGAGTATGGTAAGTGGTAATGAACCGTAAGAGCTTGGCTCCCTCTCCTTGATAGATTTCGTTCCTTGTTTTCATGATTGACTCCCTTCTATATATAATAGGAAACTTTATACATATGGCTGTACGTACAGGATACGTTTGGTATTGTAAGTATAGTGTACGTACAAAGTACATAGAACCTGCTGTCAGCGATTGAATTTACAGGTACAAAAAAAGCACCATCTATGGGTGCTGGAAATAAGGAAAACTATAAGCAATACCTATTGTAGCATGGGTAATTTTACGCTTCAATCGCAGAAGCAGGTCATTTCTGTGCCATTTTCACTGGTTGGCATAAAAAAAGCAGGAAACCATTTTGATTCCCTGCATGGTGTATTGTTGTGCTTTTGTGTAGTTCTAATGATTACTTGTCTTTATAAAATGCTTCGAAAGCTTGTGCGAAGAATTCGGCTGTACCATTGCCGTATTTTTCATCTATCATAGGTTTGATTTTTTCATTACGGTAATATTGAGCCTGTGCAACCATCAGACCGTGTTCTTTCTTTATCTGTGAAAGTTGTTTCATAAGAAAACCGTATTCGGAAACAAGTTCTCTTACTTCAGAAGAATCTGGTGAACATACTTTTTTAGCTGCTAATTTGTATAAAAGATTGTCAAATTGTTGGTTGTAACTTTCTGCAGCCTCTTTGCTAATAGGATTGTTGGCAACAGACAGGAATTGCTCTTTTCCTCCATACCACTCAACAACTTTAGCATAGCCTTTCTGCATTTCTTCTGATGAAACTGTCTTAATATAATGCTTTTTCCATTCTTCAATGCTTCCAAACTCTTTTACAGCAAGTTCTTTCATATTGTCAGGCATATGTTCAAACATAGTTTGGAACATTTCTTCAACTTCCGTTTTACTAAAAATCGCAAAATCCATTTTATTCTCTCCTTTCAGGATATCATCAATGCTGGCAATCAGATGTTCCATACGTTCTTTCTTTGCTACCAACATTTTTCTCTGCATTTGCAAGATCTGGTTCCTTTCAAGAGCAGGATTCTCCAGAACAGCTTTGATTTCTTTCAAAGGAATGTCAAACTCACGGAAAAACAGAATCTGCTGTAATATTTCCAATGCCCTATCGTCATAAAGCCGGTATCCCGCATCACTTTTTTGTGTTGGTTTTAAAAGCCCGATTTCATCGTAATAGTGAAGCGTGCGAACGCTGATACCTGTAAGTTCTGATATTTCTTTGACTGTCCTCATAGTTGCTGACCTCCTGTTCCTGATAAGATAACTGTACGCTATGACGTTCCGTGAGAGTCAATATATATTTTGCATTTTTTAGTATAACATTTTTATGATATTACGAAAAGCCGAGGAGATAGGCGATATGTATTACTCTGGAAAGAACTTGTTGAGCGTATCCAATGTCTCTTTTGCAGTAAATCCCCAAAGGATGGTACTGAGTGCTTCAATCGCAGCCCTGCGTTTCCGGTAATAGGTGCGGTAGGAAATATTGGTGATGTGGTGAGCCAGCTTATCCAATATCTCATCTGTATTTTTCATTTCCTGTGGAGAGAGAAAAGCGTAGTAGAGAATCCAGTAATACTGTTCCCCATGCTTGTGATTGTTCCGGAGGAGATCGATGGATGATTCCAAAAGCTTCAGCATCTGGTTGCTTCTGGCAATACTTTTTGCCCGTTGTTCGATGTCGCTTCCGGTAAGATCAGCCCCGGCAGCATAGATGGAGTCCAGAAATTTGTCGATGTCATTGTCGTATTGGAGCTTAAACTGGTGCTCCATCTGGTGTACGACTACCTTCAGGCTGTAGGTTGCATCCCGGTATCTGCGTAAAAACTGATAGGTGTCGTGAAAACGTGGATCTTCTTCGGGTGAAGGAAATCCCTGTGTATTGCGGTTTGCCATGTCTATTCCCCCCCTTTCAGTGCAGAAGGCTCTGCCACGGCAGGCATCTTTTGGGCAGACTCATCCCCTGGACTTACGGACAACTCAAACCGATAAGCGGCATTTCCGTAGGGACAGATAATATTTAGAGTAAATGTATTAAATATATCTTTGCAGGCTGATAATGGAGATAATATATAGCGGGTTTTGGAGCAGTGGCAACATGGAATCCCTTGTGAATCCAATAGTTCTGCGACTTTTTGCACGATAAATTTCATGTGTGAATCTGGAACGCAGGAATCATTTTTTGTAACGGTGATTTGTGAGTCTGTGACAGTTTCTGAAACGCTAACAGAAGCAGAATCCTCAATAGTGATTTCTTCAGGTACATGGATTGGTAATTGCATCTTCATAGCGATCTCCTCCTTGTCAATCATAACGTCGCTGATATTAAACATCACGGACAGGTAATTGTTGAGATAAATTACGCTTCCGTGTTTTCCTGTAAATGAGATAAGTGTAATGTATTCTTTTTCCTCCAGTTTCTTCAAGAGTCGTGATACCGATGCCTTTGACAGACTCCACCTTTCACCCAGTTCATTAAAGCTGGTAAGGGGATTTCCGGTATTATCCCGGTAATAGACAATGGGACCGGAATCAGATCCCAGGACAGAGGAATCGTTGTAAACTGCATGAATCCACAGATCCAGAATAACATCCATTTCCGAGCATTTTCCAATGCCAATTAGTTCGTGAACTTTGGCAATCGGGAAAAAGAAAAACCCTGTATCTTTTTTACAGGGATAGTTGTATTCCAATACGGTATTGTCTTTGGGCCAGTCTGATATTTTGAATTTGACCAGGCGGTTTTTGCCGAGAAGAGAGTAGGTAATGTAATTCTGCTCTTCAAAAAATCGAAGGATGGACAACGCTTGATGTTGGAAACGGCAGCGAAACCATTCCTGAAGATCTGTGACTGTGCAGATCCACTCTCCTGGACCAATGGTATAGGTAATGTGTTCCATCCGGCGGTAGGATGTGCGGTAATTTGCATAGGAGCATAATACCAGATAATAAAAAAGAAAAGAGCCCCCGGTAGTTCGGATGCTCTTGGTAGTGATTAAAGTTTGTATGAAGTCACGGTAAATGCGACAGCGTGGAAATTCCACGATTTGTTTGAGTTCTAATTTGTAATTCATGGTGATCTTCCTTTCAAAGTATATTTAATTGTAATCGGACTTTTCATAGTGTTGGTATCAAGAAGAAGCCGATGGAAGTATAGCAAGTAGTCGTGTCACTCATTGCATTTTTATTGCATTTTTAAAATTTAGATTATGTGGCTATGTTGCTCTTAACTGGTTAAAAAGCCTTTAAAATCGTCTATATGCGTTAATACTCCGTACTGTCTGTCTGGAGTTTGAATAAATCGAGTTGCTTAAAAAAGCCAGTGTTTATGCGGGTTTCAGCGATTTCGATTAGTCTTTTGATAACAAATTGATAACAGTCATAGCAAGTGCCATTATTCTTGTTATCCAGTGGTTTATGGGTAACGGAACAATTAACAGGTGGCTTGCAGACTAAAGTTCGGAGCTTGGCTCTGAACAAATTCCATATTATAAACTAAGCCCTTAGCTGTGGTTAATAACCATAGTTAAGGGCTTTTTTGTCGTTGCCAAAGCATCTGTAGGGAGCTGCCAGTGGCAGGTCCTGTAGGTGCTTATTTATCTTTCAAGTGGTCTTTGAATGCTTCCACGAGAGCGTCACTTAATTCCTGTGATGGAACTTTTGCCCAACGCTGTGTGGTGTCGAACTCTGGATAATGGTAACGCCAGTTATCGTATTCTTCTCTGTTGATTTCTTCGGAAGATAGCTTGTCTGCCTGTTCTTTCCAAGCATACAGCATTTTGAGGAGTTCATATGCTTCTCTGCCTTTGTCCTTGTTGACCTTTAAGCATACCTCTCCGTCTGCTTCACTGACAGTAAGACCGTAAATATCTTCAAGGGTAAACAGAGTGTGCATAAGACCGATATAGCTGTCTATGTCAGGAACATCAAGAGCCTGTGGAGAAACATCAAGCACCTGTGCCAATGCATTTGTAAGGTCTGCTTTCGGTTTGCGTGTACCAGTTTCGTACTGTGCCAAACGCACATCAGCACTCTTTTCTGGAAAACCGATTGCTGTACCGAGATACTTTTGTGTCATACCACGCATTAGTCTGAAAAAATGTATTCTTTCGCTGATAGCCATAATGATACGCTCCTTTTATATTTAGTGAAATAAGTATAGCAGAAATGTTTAGTGGAAGTCAAGAAAAACCGAAACAAAAATGTTTAATATTTTCTTTGCAACCACTTGACAATAGCAAATATGTTTAGTAAAATAAATTACGAATTAAACAAATATGCTTAATGCGACAACTGAATGACCGTCCGAAAAGCCAAACCGCCAAGACCTCGTCGGAGCAAGTTCCGTATCGTTCGCTTGTGTGCAAGCACAAAAGCTCATTCGCTGCACTGCTCCTCCTCTTCCCCAAAAGTCTCCGACTTTTCGGGAACCCCTATACGAGCGAGCGCCTGATGTACTGCGGTGCATTGGGACAGCACAGCGCCTGCCGACAAGCAGGAGTGCCTGTTGGAACTTTAACACGGAGAAAGCGGCAAGCAAAAAATTATTTTAAGAAAGGAAGAAAAAGGATATGGAAAACAGATTTATCCGAGCCGAAGATGTGGCTCAGGAACTAAACGTATCAAAACCTTATGCATATAAACTCATCAGACAATTAAATGAGGAATTGAAAGCAAAGGGCTTTATTACGATTGCAGGGCGTGTAAATCGCCAGTATTTTTACGAAAGGCTCTACGGAGCAGGAAAGGGGGAAATGTAAATGCCGGTATTTAAGAATGAAGATAACGGTACTTGGTATGTGATGGCAAGGTATGTGAACTGGAAAGGGGAACGCAAGCAGAAATGCAAGCGTGGCTTTGCTACCAAACGAGAAGCACAGGAATGGGAAAGAATGTTCAAATTGCAGACTTCTTCAGACCTTGATATGAGTTTTGAAGCCTTTACGGAGCTTTATATCAATGATGTGAAGAACCGTTTGAAGGAAAACACGTGGCTTACCAAAGAGCATATCATACGCACAAAGATACTTCCGTATTTCGGGAAACTGAAAATCAGCGAGATTTCCACAAAGGAGATTATTACTTGGCAGAATGAAATGCTTGCCTATCGTGATGAGAAGAAAAAGCCTTATTCACAGACGTATCTGAAAACGCTGCACAATCAGTTGTCCGCCATTTTCAATCACGCTGTCCGCTACTATGAACTGCGTTCCAATCCTGCGGCAAAGGTGGGAAATATGGGACGTGAGGAACACAAGGAAATGCTGTTCTGGACAAAGGAAGAATACAAGAAATTCTCTTTTGAGATGATGGACAAGCCTGTTTCCTTTTATGCGTTTGAAATGCTTTACTGGTGCGGTATCCGAGAGGGCGAGCTGTTAGCTTTGACTCCGGCAGATTTCAACTTTGATAAGGAAACAGTCACAATCAATAAATCCTATCAGCGTTTGAAAGGGCAGGATGTGATTACTTCTCCGAAAACGAAAAAGAGCAACCGCACGATTAAAATGCCGAAGTTTCTGTGTGAGGAAATGAAAGAATATCTCGGTATGCTTTACGGATTGAAGAAGAAAGACCGTATCTTTACGGTGACGAAAAGCTATCTTCATCACGAGATGGACAGAGGGGCAAAGGCGGCAGGCGTGAAGCGTATCCGCATTCACGATCTCCGTCACAGCCACATTTCACTCTTGATTGATATGGGCTTTTCTGCGGTGGCGATTGCTGACCGAGTTGGTCACGAAAGTATTGATATTACTTATCAGTACGCACACCTCTTTCCGTCAAAGCAGATTGAGATGGCAGAAAAATTAGATGATTTAGGGAAAGGAGATTTTGAAAATGTCAGCTAAGAACAGAGATAACAAAAATCGTTGGAGGAATATCACAGTAGGGTTTCGAGTATCGCCCGAAGAAAACGAACTCATTAACAGAGCTGTAGCTCTATCAGGATTGCCAAAACAGGAGTATTGTTACCGCCGTTGCTTAAATCAGGATGTGGTGGTACAGGGCAATCCGAGAGTGTATAAGGCGTTGAAAACGGAATTTGCCACAGTCCTTGCGGAACTGAAAAGGATTGAAGCAGGAAAAGGTGTGGATGATGAACTGCTGAGTGTAATAGAACTGATTTCCATTATTCTCGGCGGTTTGAAAGGAGAGGATGCGAATGGAGAATAAAAAAGAAATGACTATTCCAAATGTATCTGCGGCAACAGATGCGGAACAGTCACTTTCCAAATGTACTGACAATAGTATAGTCAATCAGGATACGGATTTCAAGGGGTACGAGCAATCTTTTGAAGAAATGCAAAGGGAAATACTCAGACAGTTAGACCCTTCCTATCTGAAAACAGTATCAATGACAACGCTGTATGATACGGTGTTTGAGGTTCAGACACCACTTATCGACGGTCTGCTCCAAAGGGGAACTTACCTTTTCGTAGGTTCCCCGAAAGTGGGAAAGAGCTTTATGATGGCACAGCTTGCCTATCATATCAGCACAGGCACACCGCTTTGGGAGTATAAGGTGCGTAAGGCAACGGTGCTTTATTTTGCCCTTGAAGATGATTACCCACGTTTGCAGAAGCGATTGTTTCAGATGTTCGGTGCAAAGGAGACAGGCAATCTGTATTTCGCAACGGAATGTAAAACGGTCAATGGCGGACTGGAAGAACAGATAAGAGGGTTTATGAGGGAACACCCAGACACAGGCTTGATTATCATAGACACCTTAAAGCGTGTGCGTGAAGCAGGCGGAGCAGATTACAGCTACGCAAGTGATTATGATGTTGTGGCAAGGCTGAAAGCGTTGGCAGACAGTTACAAGGTTTCAATGCTTATTGTTCATCATACACGCAAACAAAAATCGGAAGATATATTCGATATGATTTCAGGCACGAATGGTCTGATGGGTGCGGCAGACGGTGCATTTGTTCTCAGTAAGGACAAGCGTACTTCCAACAATGCCACACTTGATGTTGCTGGCAGAGACCAGCAGGATATGAAAATCCATCTTGTAAGGGACAGCGAGCGATTGGTGTGGAACTTTGCAAAATCGGAAACGGAGATGTGGAAAGAACCGCCCGAACCTCTGCTTGAGAAGATAGCGGATACGCTCTTTTCGGAAAGTGACAGATGGGAAGGAACTGCTTCGGAACTTTGCGAAAGGCTTGCGGTGGATATAAAGCCGAATGTACTTTCTTTAAGGCTCAGTATCAACGCAAGCAGGCTGTTTCGTGATTACGGTATCCGTTATCAGAACAGCCGCACACACGACGGAAGAAAGGTTTCACTTTGGAAAGAAACCGAGCAGACGGCGTGACAAACGGTGTCAAAGGTGTCAATGTTTTTGAGAGCAGCACGCTGTGAAAAACATTGTCACCATCGTCACACTTTGACACCGGATAAAGTTTAGGGGAGTGTGCAGAGAGTGCCTTTTCAAAGGCGGCTCTTTGGTCTCGCCTGCTGGCTCGGTCGGTTCGCAGGCGTGTGTGCCACCGGCACACGCTCACCCCTCGGAGAGCCTTCGGAGAACGCAAAACCTGTTTACAGGTCGCATTTTTGATGGGTGTACCCGTCAAAAGTGCTTTTGCGTTACTTTTGACAAAAGTAACAAAACCTGAGAATGTTGAAATTTACAGATGGGAGATGAAAAAATGCAGAGAACGATAAGTGCAATGGTCGGTAAAGGCTCGGTCAATCACAATAGCCGAAAGTTCCGAGCAGAAAATGTAGACGGAACTCGTACTCATCTCAATATCGACTACTGCAATGAAAATATAAAGACAGTTTATCACGAATTGTTTGATGAAGCATTGGAAAGATACAATGCCAAGCAGATAAGGTCAGACCGAAAGATAAAAGATTATTATGAAAAAATCCGAAGTTCCAAGCAGGAAAAACCGTTCCACGAAATCATTTTACAGGTGGGCGGTAAGGGAAATATGAACGCCGATACGGAAAACGGAGAACTGGCAAAGCAGATTTTAGATGAATACTATCAGGGTTTTCAGGAGCGAAATCCACAGCTTCGGGTGTTCTCGGCTCATCTGCATATGGATGAAGCTACACCACATCTGCACATAGATTTTGTACCTTTTACCACAGGCAGCAAGCGTGGACTTGATACAAGAGTGTCACTAAAGCAGGCTCTTGCAACGCAAGGTTTTAAGGGCGGCAGTCGTGGCGATACGGAGTGGTCGCAATGGATACAGTCCGAAAAAGAACAGCTTGCGGCGGTGATGGAACGTTATGGGATTGAGTGGGAACATTTAGGCACACACGAAAAACATCTTTCTGTTTTGGATTATAAAAAGCAGGAAAGAGAAAAAGAAGTGGCGGCATTAGGTGCGAAAATCGAGCAGAAACAGATTGAATTTGATGTGTTGTCGGAACGAGTATTGAACTATGATAAGGCAAAAGACGAGCTGTCAAATCTTGAAATAGAGCTTGATACTGCACCGAAATATCAGTTGCCAGAACCAGAGAAATTTATGACTGCAAAGGCATATAAAACCAAAATGGCAGAGCCGGTTGTAAGGAAATTGAAGCAACTTGTCAAAACGGTGCTTGCCCGCTGCTTTGAGGGGTGGGACAACTATCATAGGCTGAATACAGCGAATGCACAGTTATACCGCACCAATCAGCGTTTGGAGAAAGTCAATGAAAGATTGACCGAAGAAAACAAAATCCTAAAAGCAGAAAATAAAGATTACAGCCTGCTCCGTAAGGTTTTTGGTCGCAAACAGATAGATGATTTGTTGGAGCAGGCAAGAACAGTTAAAGGTCGCAAGCGTGATAATACACGATCACGATAGACAAAAATCACAGGAGGAAAAGGAAAATGACAAAGACAATTTTTGAAGAAATGGGCGGAACTTATAGACAGGTGGGTGATTATTTATTGCCGAACATCACAGTACCAGCCGAAGAAGAAATAGAGCCGATTGGTTTATGGGGGAAACGACATGCAAGGCATTTAAAGGAACACTATAAAGTGTTATATATGAACCTGCTGACAAGCGGAAAGCTGCATAGTTATCTTGCAGAAGTCGATAAGCAAGCAGAGGATATGTTTCTTCGACTGGTAAAGGAATATGCCGACAGACAAGATGTGACGGAACAATTAAAGAAAGATAATCCCTACGAATGGATTGGAAGAATGAATAATATTCAGGCTTGTGTGAGGGAAGTTGTAGGAACGGAGTTGATTTACACATAAGCGTTTTACGGTATGGTGCTCCTGCGTTTGCTGGAGTGCTGTGGTTGTGGTTGTAAAGAGGTTGTGAAAGATTGAATTTCGTAATGGTTGGATGTATAATTAGGAAGTGAAAATTTTAATTTGCACTTCCATAAGGTGAAATGTATTGACACAAAAAATACAGTATGATAGTATTGCCATTAGAAGAAAGAAAGGCACATTTTGTGTAAGGTGAGGAAATGATTAATAGATAATTTGATTTAAGTAAGACACATATAGTTATTGAGCCTGTAGAGAATAGGTTTGTTTTGTGTACGCTTAAGTTGGATTATCGCAAGAGGCATTTCCTTTGTTTTCCTTTTGGAAAAGAAATAAGGGTCTATTTAGCGAGTCTATTTTTGCGTATGCAAAAAAGACTCGTTTTTGTGTGTTCAAAATAATAATTGGCTCAGACTTCGAAAAGGAGAAACTTTAATGTTGCAGATAAAAAAATTAAATTTAACACATAAAAAAGACCTGAGAATAATTCTTAATGATTTCAACCTTGTGCTAAATGATGGAGATAAGGCAGTTATTATTGGAGAAGAGGGAAATGGGAAATCGACATTAATGAAGTGGATATACAATCCGTCGCTTGTAGAAAACTATATAGAAGCAGATGGGGAAAGGATAATGGGACACGAACGTCTTGGTTATCTTCCGCAGGAGATGCTCGATGAAGATAAGGAAAAAACAATATACGAATATTTTTCTGAAGAGGAAATATTCTGGGAGAAAACGCCTAAAGAATTGTCTGTTATTGTGGGAAAATTTGGAATGAAAAATGATTTTTTCTACAGTAACCAGACAATGGGTAGTCTTTCAGGAGGCGAAAAAGTCAAGACACAACTTATGAGGCTTTTCATTCGCGATGTTTCTGTGCTGTTGTTGGACGAACCTTCCAATGACATCGACATTGCGACGCTTACATTACTGGAAAAAATCATAAATGACTGGAAGCACATTGTGCTTTTTATTTCACACGATGAAACGCTGATAGAGCGTACTGCCAACATGGTGATACATATCGAGCAGATTATACGAAAAACAAAGGCGAGATATACCGTGGCAAAGCTTCCCTATAGACGCTATGTGGAAGAACGGCTTCATAAATTTGAAATCCAAAAACAGCGGGCACTGAGTGACCGTAGGGAGAAAAAGATTCGCGATGAAAAATATCAAAGAGTTATGCAGAGTGTACAAGGTGCATTAAGAAGTTGTACCAGACAAGCACCGTCTGTTGCCAAAAACTTAAAGGACAAAATGCATACGGTTAAGGCAATGGAACGAAGATTTGAAAAAGAAGATGAAAATATGACTCAGATGCCGGAACAGGAAGAAGCAATCTTTGTCAAATTAGGGGATGAAAACTCACACATTCCCGCAGGAAAAACGGTCATAGAATATGAACTTTCAAAGCTTGTGACTCCGGATGGCAAAAGAATTTTAGCAGAAGGAATTCATTTAAAAATAAAAGGTTCAGAAAAAATCTGTATGATAGGAGCCAACGGGGCAGGAAAAACGACTCTTCTAAAAAAGATAGCGGAAGAACTCCTAAATCGGAATGACATTAAAGCAGAATATATGCCTCAAACTTATGAAGACCTGCTGGATTTGGATGTTACACCGGTTGATTACCTTGATAAAACAGGAGATAAAGAAGAGCGTACAAGAATTAGAACATACCTTGGTTCACTTAAATACACACCAGATGAAATGGAGCATCCGATTCGGGAGTTATCAGGCGGACAAAAGGCGAAAGTGCTTCTCTTGAGGATGAGCTTAAGTGGTGCAAATGTTCTTATTCTGGATGAACCGACAAGAAATTTTTCACCATTGTCCGGTCCGGTAATAAGAAAAATGCTCCGAGAATTTCCGGGGGCTGTCATTAGCATTTCTCACGATAGAAAGTATATTGAAGAGGTGTGCGATAAAATATATCAGCTAAATCCTAATGGATTACAGCTAATTGGTGATTGATAACAAAAAGGATGAAAGACTGACAAATTTCAGGCTTTTAGTGAGTTGGAAAGCATACAAAGATTTGAATTTGGAGGATAGATTATGGTACGTACAGAAGATGCATGTGAAATTATAAAATATGCTTTGCAAAACGAAATTAAAGTATATTTAGATGGCGGATGGGGTGTTGATGCACTTCTTAAAAGAGAATCAAGAATACACAATGATATTGATTTGTTTGTTGAACTGAAACATTATCATGATTATATTTATGTGATTAAGCAGCATGGATTTGAGGAAGTAAATACTGATTATACAACGGATGGTCATACTGTCTGGAAAGATGATAAACAAAGAATCATTGATTTACATTGTTTTGAATTTACAGATGACGGAATTGTTTATGAGGGAGATATATTTCCATCAAAAACTTTTTCCGGTATTGGAAAAGTTGGAGATATAACTGTTTCTTGTATTGAACCATTGAGTCAGGTAATGCTTCATTTGGGATATGAACACGATAAAAATGATGTGCATGATGTGATGCTGTTGTGTGAAACATTTCAAATAGCAATACCAGATGAATATAAGGAAAAGTAAAATTTCAGTTTTGTGTTGAATCTCTAAGCAAAATAGCTTATAATTTGACATGCTACATATAGTTATTATCCACAGTTATCGAGTAGGTGTTATCAATGCCGATAACAAAATGATAACATTAGCTCGTATAGGCAGGATAATATGGATATATCAAATAATCAAAAGAACGAGAAACATTACAGAGAATAATTCCTAAACAAAAAGCGTTAGTCTTTGTAGAGTTCGAATAGGATTTTGCAAAAATAGACCCAGTATTTATGCGGGTTCCAAGCAAATTCCGTTATTTTTTGGCAACGGACTGGCAACACTTTTTGCAATATTCCTTGAATAAAATTATATTTCTATAACATAAAAACCTTACTGATGAACTGTTTCCCAAATTGGAAAGAGCAGTCAGTAAGGTTTTTTTCTTTTTGTAGTAGCAACGAGCCAAAGTCCAAGCTTGCTTGAGACCTTGGCGACCGCTTACAATCTCAGAACGTGCCCTTGGGCACTTCTGATGATTGCATTTCTTTATTGATTCTCTTTTTTCAGAGCCTTGATGAGTTCGTCAGAGAGTTCCTGAGACGGAATCTTTGCCCGAATCTCAGAGGTGTCCAATTCCGGATAGTTATATCGCCAGTTATCGTATTCTTCCTGGCTGATCTCTCCGGCTTCCAGTTTTGCAGCCATTTGCTGCCATGCATGAAAAGGTTCAAACAGATGCTGATATTCTTTTTGTTCCCGGTCAAGTCGGAGGCAGAGTTCTCCGTCAATTTCTCCGATCTTAATGCCATACATATCTTCCAGTGCAAAGAGGGTGTGCATGAGACCGAGATAGGAGTCAATGTTCGGGACATTGATGGCTCTGGTGCTTACACCGAAGATCTGTGCCATTTCTTTGACCAGATCAGCTTTAGGGGTTCTGGCTTCTGTCTCGTACTGCGCCACACGAACATCCGAAGTCTTTCCAAGGAATCCAAGAAGTTCGCCAAGCTCCTTCTGTTTCATACCTTTTCTGTTTCTGAAAAATTTAATACGTTTTCCAAATGCCATAGGGATATCTCCTTTTCCTGAAATCTTTTATTCGATTTTGAATATAAGCTCCTACCGTTATGCAATGAATAGGAACTGGTGGTTAACGATATTTGTTTAAATCAGTATAGCATATGGAAAAATAAGACGCAAGAAAAACTTAAACAAAAAAATTTAATAACCGACAGATTAACAACTTGACTTAACTGAAAAAAGTTAATATAATACGATCAAACCTAACTGAATAACGTTAAGCTGAAGAAAATTTGAAAATGGGATTGTATAAGATGCCTTGAAAATTTGGATAAGTAGAGAGGGTTTTCCTCGAAGATGATGCGGGAGGAGGTGAATGGAATGTCTGAATTAAAGAATGGGTTTCTGACTGCAGAAGAAGTAATGGATGTTTTACAGGTCAAGCAGTCAAAGGCATGAGTCCTGTTCAATACAGGCTTAGCCTCTTGGCTGCATAAAAAATGCGTAACAGACAAAATCTGTTACGCAATAAAAGTCTAACTTTTTGGGGTCACCTCACAGTTTGCGAGGCTGGGGCGGTTATTTTTTTGTGTGATTGCATCCTATTGCGTAACCAAGTCCAAAGGCTGTTAAGCATAAGCTGATAACAGCAATCAGACCTTCGAGAGTCAACATTAGCATTCCCTCCTTTAGCAAGATTTCCGCAGATAGTCTGGGGATTTCTATGTAAACAGAGGGTCACAGTCCCTCTGGAGAAGGACTAACCGCCTACCGTGCATGGTAGCACTATGGGATGATTATAACAGAGTGTATATTAAGATACAATAATATTTGAGAATGTATGGTTGTCATATCTGTATTATTATATTACTATCACAAAACGAGGTTCAAATGATACATTGAAATGTACAAAATGTACTTTACAATATACATGAATGGACGTATAATATATACAGGTAAATGAAAAGAGGGGGACAGTGGAGTGGAAAGAGTCATATTTTGGAATAATAAAGGTGGAACAGGAAAAACAACATTAGCATTTCAATTATTGACTGAGTATGCAAATCAAAATAAAGAGAAAAAAATACTAGTTATTGATGTTTGTCCACAAGCAAATTTATCGGAATTGTTACTGGGAGGGCTAAATCAAGGTGGCAGCGCTATTTTACTAATGAGACAGGGGGCGACTCCGAGAGCTACAATTGGAGGATATTTCCAAATGCGTTTGCCATCTCCGTATAGTGCGCCAACCTTTAATCCCAAAGATTATTTAACAAAACCACATCAATATAATGAATACATTGATGAAAATATTGATTTGCTATGTGGTGATGCTATGTTAGAATTACAGTCTAATGCTATTTCTACATTAGCTAATAATCAGATTCCGGGAACGAATACTTGGGTGGCAATTATCAATTGGCTGAATGATTTTATTCAACCAATTGAAAACGAGTATGATGTGGTGTTTTTAGATGCAAATCCAAGCTTTTCGATGTACACGCAGATTGCAATTGCTACATCAACAAAAGTAATATTACCTGTAATGGCTGATGATTCATCTCGACGGGCAATCCAGAATGCATTTTCTTTGATATATGGATTGAAGTTGCCATCAGAAATTTATAGCAAATATGCTTTTGCCGAAAAATTGAAAGAAGTAAATATGCCTTTGCCAAAAGTCTATATGGTACTAAAAAATAGATTAACGCAATATATGGGGGCTGCTTCAGCATATGCGACAGTTTTAAATGAAATTGACAAAGATATTGTGTCATTGTTGGAAACATATCCTAGTATTTTTGAATTTGACTGTATAACAGACGGAATTATTGATGTAAGAGATTTTCAGACAACAGGTGTTGTTGCTGCTGCACGAGGTTGCCCTTTTCAAAAGTTGAAAGCTGGGCGCTTAGAAGTAATGGGAAAACGGGTTGCAGTGAGAGAAGAATACAGACAAAATTATATAAAAAATATTAATTTAATTGTAAGAAGAATGAATAAGGATTTATAATTCTAGAGAGATGAGAAACTGAAATGAGAAAAACAAGAAGTGATTGTACCGTTGGAACATTTGAAAAGAAACATGGACTTCCGCCAGGAACAATTAGGAATAAGGATGGACGAGATACGCGGAGTGACAAAAAAATAGGAACAATAAGGAAAGAGGCGGAGCGAGGAAAGTGATTTGATAGTAACATAATGGCAACGCTATCAGAAAAAAGAGTATATTAGACTTAGAGAGATTTGAGGATATGTACCAACCATGGAATGAAGCATGATGAGAGATAAGGAAAAAAATTGATTTATGAATTTATTAAAGGCTAGAGTATTTTTGCAAAAACATAAAAAAATCATAATTGTTTCAGAATTAGGAATCTTGTTTGTAATATTGTTTTTGCTTTGTAAAAGTATTAATAAGGAGCTTGTTATAAATAATCCGACAATGTTTGGCGTTTTAGGAACACTTCTAGGTGCAATAATAGGTGGCGTTTTCTCTTTGATGGGATCCGTATGGGTAAATTCAAAGCAGCAACGTGCAGTGCAAAATATAAAACGGAAAAATGTAATTTATAGTCCATTATATGATGAATTGGTCGATATTCAAAATAGTATTCTGGAACAGAATCCATATCCCAATTATATAGTATTTAAAAAAGATAGGCAAACAATATTACCTCATCCGCAATTTTCAGCATGGAGTAGAATAAAGGCAGATACTCGATACTTAGAGGTCCCTGATTTATTGAGGAAACAAATGGATAAATTGGAAAATTCAATACATGAATATCAAGAGATAAGAGGGATTGTGAATGATGAAATAAAAGATATTTTAAATTCTGTGCTAGTTGATAATGGTTTGAGTCCATGTACTATCATAAACATTGGAGAAGTTATATCACGGGATATTTTGAGCAATAGACATATAGATATTTATCATGAAGCAATGGAAATAGGAAGTGATAAGTCTTTAAATGATACTCTTAGAAATACTATTAATGCGCAAATATTTCAAAAGGCGGAATGTACTCAAAGTATTATTGAGGTAAGGAAACGATATGATAATTGGATTAATGTTCAGAAACAAACAATAGAGATGCTTTCTTTGTTAATCAAACAAGTCATATTGCTGTATGAGGGCTAAGATATGAATAAGGGAATAGATAAATTTAGGGTTCAAAGAATTTTACAAGAAAAAATTGAAACGGATCCAGATTTGAAATATTATATTGATAATGTCTATATTACAAAGTTAGTTGATTTGTTAATTGAAGGTATAGGCGAAGTGGTAGAAACAAATAATAAAAAATTAGTTGAAGATATATTTCGCAGACGTTAAATAGTATAAAGCTTTTATATTGTGTTCATGGCAACATTCTGGCAACAGTTCATCAGAAAGCCAGTGGAAATTATGTAATAGAAATAAAAATTTGGTATATTGTGCGCAAAACCTTAATAAATTCCGTTAAGCCTTGACGCAACAGAGCCGAGTTTGAATAACGGATTAGAATGCCGAAAGCCTGTATTTATGCGGGTTTCCGGCATTTGTTTTATCGAATGGCTCTAGTTTGGCTCTATTTGTGGGCGGGATAAGGGTTGCGAAAGCACTGATGGAGAAATGAAGGCATAATGGTAAGGAAAAAGTGATATATGCATCTTGGAAGCACAGCAATACTGAAAATTATAAGTTCAGCTGGAACAAAAAGTATGTTATGTACTGGAGAATTCCGGGGATCTGTGGGGAGTAATTGCGGGAAAAAAGGGAAAAGCGTATAATGCAAGAAAATAATGTTTTCACAGTGTAAAATAGAGGAGAGAACTATCATGCAGAAAATACTGATTGTAGAAGATGATACAAATATCAATAATCTGCTTCAGGAAGCTTTATCCAAAGCGGGCTATTCCTGTGAGCAGGCGTTTTCCGGAACTGAGGCAAAGCTACTTTTCAGGCCAGCATTGGTGGAAAAATACTTCCTAAGATAACAAGACAGGAGTTTGCGATTTTAGAATTACTGCTCAGAAATCCGAAGCAGGTTTTCAGTAAAGAGGACATTTTTGAATATGCGTGGGACGAACCATATATGGGTGAAACAAAAACTCTGGATGTACATATAAGCAATATTCGTAAAAAGATAAAAACAGTTACATCTGAGGAATATATTGAAACAGTCTGGGGAATCGGTTATCGTCTTCATCTATAATCTTTACTCTTTTTTTACTATTTATTTGCGTTTGATTAGGATTATTCCTTTATGATAAATGCAGATAAGAAAAAGGAGATGAAAAACTTGAGCGAAATGTTATTGGAAACAAGAAATTTGACTAAGAAATATGGACACCATAAAGCTGTGGACAGTGTCAATATGCATATAAAAAAAGGTGCTATTTATGGTTTTATCGGTCGGAATGGAGCTGGGAAGACAACTTGTCTGAAGATGATCAGTGGACTTTCCAAGCCAACTTGTGGAGAAATCGAGATGTTCGGACACAAGGGAAAGGATTTGCAAAAAGTTCGATCACGGATAGGATGTCTGATTGAGGCACCGGGACTTTATGGAAATATGACTGCATATGAAAATCTGAATATCAAATGCAAGCTGTTTGGAATAAAGAAAAAAAGTTATATTGAAGAAATATTGAGAATTATCGGTCTGGAGGATGTGGGAAAGAAAAAAACAAAACAATTTTCACTTGGAATGAAACAGCGTTTGGGAATTGGTCTTGCTTTGGTTGGAGAACCAGATTTATTAGTTCTTGATGAGCCAATCAATGGATTGGATCCACAGGGTATTGCAGAGATCCGGGATACGATTCAGAGACTTCAGAAAGAGAAGAATATGACAATATGCATTTCCAGTCATATTCTTGAGGAATTATCGAAGATTGCTACTGATTATGGAATTATTCATAATGGAAGTTTATTACAGGAAATTACAAGAGAAGAATTAATGAGGAGATGCAGTGAACGTATGGAGTTGACATTGGATCATCCGAAACTGGCGATTCCTGTGCTGGATTCCATGGGATTTACCAACTTTCAAGTAACAGATAAAGAACATATTCATATTTTTGAACGATTGAATGAAAGTGCAGTTTTGAATATGGAACTTGCAAAGTCAGGAATTCCGGTAAAAGGGATTTCCATAACCAGTGAAGAACTGGAAACTTATTTTCTGAATCTGACGGGAGGTGCGGATCATGCTTAATATAATAAAAATGGATTTATACCGGATGCTTAAAACCAAAAGTATGTATGTAATCTGGATCGTACTGGCAGCAATATTATTGATTACAACATTTTTATGCAAGACAGATTATGAGCTTTTGACTGAAAAGGATGCCATGAAACAGGAGCAGGTTACTGAACCTACTGTGGATAATATTAATGTGGGAATGATGGTAACGCTGCCTACGGAGCCGGGAGAAAAGGTGACGGTATATGATATCTTTTTTGCCAATTCCCAAGGGAAATTGTATGCACTGCTTTTGGTGATTTTTACTGTTCTGTTTTCAACAGCGGATATCAGCAGCGGCTATATTAAAAATATTGGAGGTCAGGTTGGAAATAGGGGATCTTTGATTTTTTCCAGATCAATTACATTGTCTGTCTTTACGGTACTGACAATGACCGGGGCATTCTTATTTCAGGCAGCGGCGAACTGTATTGTTTTCGGGAAATTGGAATGGGGAAATACAAAAGCGATTTTATCTTATTTTGTGGCGGAGCTGGCTCTTCATTATGCACTTGTGCTGATTTGTATGGCGATTGCAATTATTTTGAAAAATAATGTAATCAGCATGGTCATTGCTGTCTGTCTTACTATGAATGTAATGACCATTGTGTATGGAGTGGTCAACAGTGCTATTCAAAAAATAGGAATTCAGAATTTTCAGATTTATAAGTATACGATAACTGGAAAATTATCACTGCTTCCTATGAATCCAAGTGGAAATGAGTGCTTGGCAGCATTCGGTGTAGCAATGGTGTTCATTGTTATAATGATATCTGTTAGTAGCGTTGTTTTTCAAAAGAGGGATATTTAACGGATGTATATCGTAATTGGGATATTAGCAGGAATTATTATTTTACAATTTATTATTATGTGGAAATACCAGCGGCAGGTGAAAGACATCTGCCGCCAATTGGCGTTTTTGATGAAACATGACAGTAACATGTTGATTAATCGTGAATTTGATATGGGAGGAATAGGAACGCTTTCAGACAGGTTGAATGAACTTCTGGAACTGCGGAGAAAAGAGAAGCAGCAGTATCAAGAGAAAGAAACTCTGATTGCGGATACTTATACAAATCTTTCTCATGATATTCGAACCCCATTGACATCTCTGGATGGATATTTCCAGCTTATGGAAGAATGTGAAAATGTGGAGGATCAGAAACGTTATCTAGGCATTATCCACGAAAGAATACATAGTCTGAATGAAATGCTGGAAGAACTTTTTACATTTACAAAGTTAAAAAACGAATCTTATAATTTGGAATTGACGCCTTGCTGTATTAACCGGATAATGAAAGAAACTGTTTTTTCATACTATGATGACTGGGTAAGAATGGAAATTCAGCCTGATATTCAGATTACGGAAGAACAGTTGTATATACATGGAAACAGGCAAGGGCTTCGCCGTGTTATCCAAAATGTAATAAAAAATGGGCTGGATCATGGAGAAAAGAAGATTAGTATTGAGTTGGAGCGTAATCAAAATCAGGCAGTGCTTAGAATTAGCAATCAGGTTACATATCCGGAACAGATTAATATAGATCATGTGTTTGAGAGATTTTACAAAGCAGATGTTGCCAGAAGTAAAACATCTACTGGATTGGGACTATCTATTGCAAAGGAGTTGGTTAGTCGGATGGATGGAGAGATTGAAGCAAAGATAGAGAAAGAAGAATTTATTGTTGAAATGAGATTTCTGATTGTAACAGATGGAATGGGGAGACAATAGGGAAGTTGTTCAAAAGGCTCAAAAAGATAGAATTATGCATAGATATGTGCTATAATTAATTAAGTTGTAAAGTAGATTTATGTTCAATATTTCAAGGAGGTGTAACGATGAAAAGTGTTTACATAAAGAATATGCTTGGCACATTGGGATATAGTAATGAACATTTTTCTGAAAACTATTCAGTGCAAATTGATGGTACCTCCGCTATTAGGTTTGATTATGTTGCATTTAGTGATAGATATCTTAAGGATGTTTCAACTTCATGTATAGCTGTACAAGAGGTGATAGATGATAATGAGGAAACTAAATATTTAGATGGTGCTAAATATTTAGCGACACCGATTGTTATTATTTCAAAAAATAGGCATGTGCGAGTTTGGAATATAGCACCGCAGAAAATAACGCTTTTAAATGACAATGAAGAAAATATTATTCACTTATATTTTGAAAAAAATAGATTTGAATTTATGTCAGATAATCTGATAGATGCTAAAATGGGATATAGGCAGATTAATATTTTTGAAGCATCAGGATTAATTGATTTTTCAAGAAAGGCAACTTGTAAGATATTAAGCGAAGAATTTGAAAAGGGGTTAATTGCAGCAAAAAAGTATTTGAAAAAGAGAAAAAATATTAATGGTCAAGACTTAAATAATATAACAAGTATTACAATGCATGTAATTTCTGCTTTAATTATTAATAGTAAGATAAAGCCAGATGAAAAAGTACCAGATTTGTTTGAGTTACTTACTGACTTATCACAAACATACAAAGATTATTTTAGTGATAAGTTGATGTTCAAGTATGGAAAGGGATTGCTTATTGAAATATACAATGATTTAAATCGAAGTATAAATTATCAAAGTGTTGATCATGAATTATTGGGATATTTTTATGAATCCACTTTATTGCAACTTAGTGAAACAAAAGCTGAAACTATTAGAAAAGAATTTGGAATTTATTATACTCCAAGAATATTAAGTCAAGAGATAGTTTGGAGTATTCCCTTTGAAAGTATCCCTGTTGATGAACGATATGTATTGGATGGAACATGTGGATCTGGCAGTTTGCTTTTGAGTGCATGTAAAAGACTAGAGGAATTGGTAAGTTATGAAAAGACAGAGATCGATAGGCATAATTATTTGAAAAGGATGATAGAGGGATATGATATAGATAAATTTGCATCAGAAGTGGCAAGGCTATCTTTACTTCTATATAGTTTACCATATGGAAATAAATGGAATATTCATGCGGGAGATTTACTTCGCATAAACAAATCTAAAATACAAGTTCCGTTTGTTATATTAGGTAATCCACCGTATGAAGAAGTTAGGGGAAATAGTCAGAAAAAACAGAAGGCAGCTGCGTTTTTGGATAAATATTTAGAGTGGCTACATGATGACGGATTTATAGGTATTATTTTGCCTGAAAGTTTTCTGCAAAATGATAGTTCTGTATCTCAAAGAGAAAAGTTACTGAATGAATTTGATATTATAGAACTTTGGATGTTGCCAGGGCAGATTTTTGAAAACAATTGTTCGACAATAGTTATAATTGCTCAGAAAAAGAAGGTGGAAGATGAAAAATTAACAAAAATAAAGGTATTAGTAAGAAATAAAGAATCTATTAGAAGTTATTTTAAACAACGTAAATGGGATTTTGAATTCTTTGTTAATATACAAAAACGTTGGAAGAATGAACCAAAATATAAAATTAGTGTATCTCCTGTAGAAGATATACTCCAAAAAATTATAAAAGGAAAGAAAACTATTGGAGATATCACGCAAAATGTTATGGGAATTATGTTTCCATCAAACTATAATTTTTCACGAATGCAATTTGATGGATGGATTCCTTATATTGCTAATGCAAATAATTTTAGAAAATATGTAATATCACCTCAAATGCGAGATAATGTGTGTTTCTTTGATTATCATATGTCTGAGGAGGAAGAAAAGAAAATAAAAAAAGATTATAAAGGATTGAGGTTACGTAGAGATTACGAGAGTATATATGCGGCTTCTAATAAGATTTTGGTAAAAATGTCTTCGACTCCAGGAGAAATAAATTGTATTAATGCCCTAGTAGATGAAGATGGATATTATCCTAGTCATTCCTTTTTTGTGTTAATTTCTGAGGACAAGAAAGTATCTAACTATGTCCTCTGTGCATTGATAAATAGCAAACTAATTAATGCATATGTGCGTAGGGAGTGTGTGAAAAGAACCCTTACAACTAATGTAGTGCGTAGCATACCCGTACCGGAATTTAGTGATGTGCAGATTAGCAAGATAGAGCAATGTTATATGAGTATAAAGGAGGCTTGTACATCGGAGGATAAGGAAAAAGTTGAGAAAATTCAAAAAACAATTGATGACATAATTTTTGAAGCTTTTAATTTAGAACAGGGCGAGAAAGAGAAAATAGAAAAATTGTTTGAAGTTTATACAAGAGATGGAGATAATTTGACCTCAGCAAATGTTGAACTTAAGGAGTATCATAATGTTTCAGGAGAGGTAGAAGAAATTGATATCGAAAAGATGTATTGTACTGTTTATCTGGCAGAATTTGGAGAACAGGAGATAAAGATTGAAAAATCAATGCCAGGATGGTTTTTGCGAAGGGGAACAGAATTTTCAGCCAAATATCATGAGGGAAAGCTTTTTGATATTAAACCATTAATGTATTCGTACCTTGATGATGAAGAAATTATTGAGTTATTGAGTAAAAAAATTTCTGAGTAACAGGAGGATAATAATGGAAAGCGAGAATCAAAGAGTCAAGTTTCTAGATGTTGGGCATGGCGATAGCTCTATAATATATTTAAATAGTGGTCATTCAGAGAATGAAAATGTTGTTATTGTAGATATTGTAGATTCTGATAAGTTATTAACGGAATTAACAAGTCACAAGATTAAGGTTGTTGATTTGATAATTATTTCTCATTCAGATGCAGATCACTGCAGAGGTGTAAATGATTTTTTGGAAAAATATATGGCGGTAGGTATTGTTAAAAACATATGTTTTAATCTAGATAAAAGACAACCAACTAAGACCATGAAACTAATATTAAAAAAATTTATAGAAATTTATCAGAAGCAGCGAATAACATTGCTGATGGGACAGAATGATACTTCAGTTCAAAAAAGGGAATTGATTTCAAACGATAAATCGAAATTATTTTTGATATATCCTAATGTGGCTGAATCTACAGAAGCATATTTAAAAAATGATACAAATAATACTTCAATTGTATGCTTGTTAGAAAATGATGTTTGTAATGTTCTTTTTTCTGGGGATTTAGAAGAAAGTGGGTGGCAAAAGTTAATAGACAGAATACCGGAATTGAGATGTGACGTATTAAAAATGCCACATCATGGAGCTTTTTATGATGAAAAAAATGGAATGGGATTAAAAAGAATACTAACCGTGTTAAATCCAAAAGATGCTATAATATCATCTGGAGACAATCAGAAATATAAACATCCTGAAGAGCAAACAATTGAGCTTTTAAAAGACAAACAGATAAATATTTACTGTACAGAGTTTACAAGTCTTTGTCATTGTAATTTGAATGAATTTAAGAGAAAATGTTATGGAGATATTGAGATTGTAATAACTGATACTACGTATGAAATTAGAACAGAAACAGATAATACATCATTATTAAATCATATTGCATGTCATGGATAATAATAGTGTGCTTTAGTTAGTTGCTCTTAGTAGTATAATGTTTATTGGCAACATTCTGGTAACAGTTCATCAGAAAGCCAATGGAAATTATGTAATAGAAATAAAAATAAGGCTTATTGTAAGCGAAAACTTAATTAATTCCGTTAAGTTTTGCTGCGACGGAGCCGAGTTTGAATAAAAAATTTGGCACATTTAGAGACTGGAAAGCCTTGAAAACAGGGCATTTCCGGTCTCTTTGCTTTTGTTCTGGTTCTATTCTGGTTCTGTTATCAGATGGAATAATGAGGTTCATTAGATATGGCATGTGGAAGAACTGGACGAGTTGAAGCGGGAAAAAGGGAGATTAAGAGGCAGTTGCAACTTGCTGATGGCATTATGAAAGAAGATTTGTATACAGCTTATCATGCGGTGTCGGAGAATGAGGAGATTGTTGCTGACAGGGATGTTGATATAAGTGGCGGTATGAGGGAGTTCTCGGATGTGATGAAAAGATAGGGGATAAAGTAGGATGGAGATGAGCTTTATGAAGAGTTTCAGAGGATTTACGAGGAAAATCTTAGTAGAGATGCTGATAAGGAAAAGGTGGAAGACAGAATGTAGAATAGTGGTAGAGGAAGATGAATCTTTTGTTCGACTTTTTCCAGGGATGATTATATGTATGATTTCAAGGGATTTCGAGAACTCAAAAAATATAATTGTGTAAGCGAAAATTTAATGATATAATAAAAATAAAAGGACTATTTGACGTGATAATCGGAGGAAATAACATGTCAGAAAATCAAGTAAAAATAACTTATAAACCTTTATGGAAATTGTTAATTGATAGGGATATGACGAAAACTGAATTGAGAAAGAAAACACAGATAGCACCAAGTACATTTACAAAAATGAACAACGACCAACAAGTATCGTTAGATATTTTGGCAAGGATCTGTGTTGAATTGAAATGTGGCTTTGATGATATTGTGGAAATAGAACGATAGTGATATTGCAAAATGAAAAAGCATGTGCAGATAAATATAGCAAGTTACTAATAGAAAGGAATTTATAAATGGCAGTTCAAAATAACGCTAACATTGGTTTTGAAAAACAAATATGGGATGCGGCTTGTGTTCTTTGGGGACACATTCCGGCAGCAGAATACAGAAAGGTTATCGTAGGACTTATTTTTTTGCGTTACATATCAAGTGCATTTGAAAAACGCTATCAACAGCTTGTTGAAGAGGGGGATGGCTTTGAAGATGATAAGGATGCATATGCGGAAGATAATATTTTCTTTGTACCAGAGGATGCCCGTTGGAGCAAAATTGCTTCTGCAGCACATACTCCAGAAATCGGCACTGTTATAGACGATGCAATGAGAACTATTGAAAAGGAAAATACAACTCTTAAAAATGTGCTTCCAAAGAATTATGCAAGTCCAGATTTGGATAAGCGAGTATTAGGCGAGGTTGTTGATCTTTTTACCAATGTGGATATGGGCGATACAGAAGAAAGCAAAGACCTTCTTGGCAGAACATATGAGTATTGTATTCAACAGTTTGCGGCATACGAAGGTGTTAAGGGTGGCGAGTTCTATACTCCTGCAAGTATTGTTAAAACAATCGTTGCTATTTTGAAACCATTCAAAAATTGTCGTGTATATGACCCATGTTGTGGTTCAGGTGGTATGTTTGTTCAGAGCGCAAAGTTTATTCAGGCACACAGCGGCAAGCGTGGAGAAATCGCTGTTTATGGTCAGGAGTCTAATGCTGATACTTGGAAGATGGCAAAAATGAATATGGCTATTCGTGGCATTGATGCGGACTTTGGACCTTATCAGGCAGATACTTTTTTCAATGATTTACATAAAACGCTTAAAGCTGATTTTATTATGGCAAATCCACCATTCAATCTTTCTAACTGGGGACAAGATAAGCTAAAAGACGATGTTAGATGGAAATACGGAACTCCGCCAGCAGGAAATGCTAACTATGCGTGGATTCAGCATATGATACACCACCTTGCACCGAACGGGAAAATCGGTCTTGTACTTGCTAACGGTGCGTTGTCCTCTCAGTCCAGCGGCGAGGGAGAAATCAGAAAGAACATTATTCAGGCTGATCTTGTGGAAGGTATCGTCGCTCTGCCGACTCAGCTCTTTTACAGCGTTACCATTCCTGTTACGCTTTGGTTTATTACCAAAAACAAAAAGCAAAAAGGTAAAACCCTGTTTATTGATGCCCGCAAGATGGGGTATATGGTTGACCGTAAGCACAGGGATTTTACTGATGAGGATATTCAAAAGCTGGCAGATACATTTACGGCATTCCAAGAAGGTACGCTTGAAGATGTCAAAGGCTTCTGTGCTGCCTGCGACCTTCAGGAAATCGAAAAGCAGGACTTCATTCTGACACCGGGCAGATATGTTGGTATTGAAGAAGTCGAGGACGACGGAGAACCATTTGAAGAAAAGATGACACGCCTTACATCAGAGCTTTCAGATATGTTTGCAAAGTCTCATGAATTGGAAGAAGAAATTCGTAAGAAACTGGGGGCGATTGGGTATGAAATGTAAGTTGTCGGATATTTGCGTTTTTCGTAAGGGGAAAGTTGATGTGTCAAAACTTACCTTGAAAACATATATATCTACTGAAAATATGTTGCCAAATAAAGGAGGGGTTACGGAGGCAAGCTCTCTTCCCACAGTTCAGTTAACTCAGGAATATAAAAAAGGAGATATCCTTGTATCTAACATCAGACCATATTTTAAAAAAATATGGCAAGCGAAATGTGATGGTGGTTGTTCAAATGATGTTTTAGTATTTCAAGGAAATTCAAACATAGATGGAGATTTCCTCTACTATATACTTGCTAATGATGATTTTTTTGCCTATTCAATGGCGACTTCAAAAGGCACAAAAATGCCAAGAGGCGATAAGACTTCAATAATGCAATATGAAGTGCCGATATTTGATATAGATACTCAAAGAAAAATAGCAAGTGTTTTGAGGAGCTTAGATGAAAAAATAGAACTGAATTCTACGATAAACAATAATTTAGAGCAGCAAGCTCAGACAATCTATCAGCAAATGTTTATAGATAATGCTCGTTCTGATTGGGCAGAAGGCACTTTAAGTGATATTGCTGATATTACAATGGGTCAGTCGCCAAGTGGCAGTAGCTATAACGAGGACGGAACTGGCACAATTTTCTTTCAAGGTCGTGCGGAATTTGGATTTAGATTTCCGTCAGTTCGTCTATACACCACTGAACCTAAACGAATGGCACGGTCAAATGATACTTTGATGAGCGTTCGAGCACCGGTAGGCGACTTAAATGTCGCTCATATGGATTGCTGCATTGGTCGTGGACTTGCTGCCATTCATTCTAAATCCCACCATCAATCCTTTGTTCTTTACACGATGTTTTCTCTCAAAAAACAGTTAGATGTTTTCAATGGCGAGGGAACGGTTTTTGGTTCTATCAATCGTAATTCGTTGAATGATATGCCAATTTTTATACCGCCTGATGATATTTTGGACGAATTTGAAAGGATTGTAGCACCGATGGATTTAACCATTCGCAATAATTACGATGAAAATTGCCGTTTGCAGGATATTCGTGATACCTTGCTTCCTCGTTTAATGTCTGGCGAGCTTGATGTTTCCGACATCGACCTTTAATCCGCTAAATTATTGTTTACCATACTTGAAGTGTTTTGGCTTGCAGTGCAAGGGGTAGTTGCACCAATTGCTATTTCATCGCTTGTAGTCTTATTTACTGTATCTGTTGTCAAGATAGTGATAAAAGCGAAGGGAGGTGACGCAATGGGAAGTAAAGTGAAAGAATTCGTATGTGTAAATTTTGATATTTTATATACTATGAGCGCTAATTTGGCAGGTGGTGCGCTGCTAGCCAAAACACTTCAAGGGATAATCGTTTAGTTTGCAAAGGAGTAGATAAAGTGGCATATAAAGAAATTGATGAATCTAATATAACATTGATTGATTCAGTTAGTTCTTTTATTGAAATGATAAGACAGGTAAAAGAGACTAAGGAAGCTCAAGACGGAACTTCTACTGAATTATATTTCAGAGGTCAGGAGACTGAATTTTGGGATATTGAGCCGAGCATATTTAGAGATGATATGTTAAGCATTGAACATAAATTGATGCAGATACCATTGCAGAAGTCACCAACAGAATTTAGGGACTTGAATTCGATGTTTGATATTATGACGAAGTACCAGCATTATGGGATGTGTACTCGTCTTTTGGATTTGACTACGAATCCGTTGGTTGCCCTCTACTTCGCATGTAAAAAACATGGTGCAGTAAAATACGTTACAGAAGATGGAGAAGTGGAAAAAGAACCATATGGAGTGATTTATTACACGGACAAATACTACTCATCTCAATCCACAGATATTGAAATTCAAATCGTGTCTGCCTTGGCGAGTTATGATTTGGAAAAAGAAAATACTTTGTCTGATGTTCTTGAAAGACTATATCATGACCGGATTATAGACGAAAGAACAAAGGATAATTGGTTAGTAAATTACGGAGAGTTTGTAAAAATAATACAAAATAACTACATGGTAATGCCAACTTATACAAATGAAAGATTGAGAAAGCAAAGTGGAGTATTTTTACTGACAAGCCTATTTTCTTTTAATAAAGAGAATGAAGTCAAGAATTCTGTTATATCAAAAGCAAAGGGAAAACTAAAAGAAGAATTTAGCGATACATGTTTTTATATTTCAGGAGAAGATAAAGAAAATATTTTAAAGGAACTAGATCTGTATAACATAAATGAGGCTACTTTGTTTCCTGAATTAGAGCATCAATTAAGTTACATAAAATATGCAAATCGTAATCTGGTTAATCCTGTTACAGATTTTACAAAATATGAAGAAGAGTCTGCAAGCAATAAGCAGGATATAGGTGTAAAACAACCGGAACTTGAACAATACATTCTTGATAATTTCGATGATCAATTTAAAGATATTATAGGTGAAGAAGATGTTAGGGAAGTATTAAACATAATAAAAGAGCATTTTACTGTTGATTGGTATAAGCGTAATCCAATACTCAGTAAAATAAATATGTCTATTACAGGATATTATTTTACAAAATGTCAACCTAGGAATGTTGCGAAGCAAAAGGCAGAACAGATTGTGGCATTATTAAAACAAATGGTTGAAGATTTTATTACAGCAACGGATGAGAGAGGTGAATAAAGTGTCAGCTAATTATACGGAAGCTAATTATGAAAATTCTGTTATAGAGCTATTTAGAAATGATTTAGGCTATGAATATGTTTATGGTCCGGATATAGAAAGAGATTTTTACAATCCGCTATATGAGGATGTTTTGCTTGATTCTCTGTATCGTCTTAACAGAGATCTTCCTGATGATGCCATTCAGGATGCTTTATTTAAGCTTAAAAATTTTGAAAATGGAGAACTTGTGCAGAAAAATGCTGCATTTATGGACTATCTGCAAAATGGCATTCCAGTTAGATTTTTTGTAGATGGTGAGGAGCGTTCCTCTATCGTTTATCTTGTTGACTACAAAAATCCTGACAATAATTCATTTATCATAGCGAATCAGTGGACTTTCATTGAAAATAGTAATAAGCGTCCGGATGTAATTCTCTTTTTAAATGGCTTACCGGTTGTATTGGTTGAGTTGAAGTCCCCTTCGCGTGAAGAAACGGATGCTTCAGAAGCATATAGGCAGCTTCGTAATTATATGCAAGAAATTCCATCTATGTTTATTTATAATGCTATCTGCGTTATGAGCGACCAACTGACATCTAAAGCAGGTACAATCACTTCAGGCGAAGACCGTTTTATGGAATGGAAAACTAAAGATGGAGATTATGAGAATACACAGTTTGCACAGTTTGATACTTTTTTTGAGGGGATGTTCAACAAAGAGCGACTTCTTGATATTATAAAGAACTTCATTTGTTTTTCAAATGAGGGTATTAACTCATTCAAAATTCTTGCCGGATATCACCAGTATTTTGCAGTCAGAAAAGCAATTGAATCCACCAAACGTGCTACTGTTACGGATGGTAAGGGCGGTGTGTTCTGGCATACACAAGGAAGTGGTAAGTCACTTTCTATGGTATTTTATGCACATTTGTTGCAAGAAGCATTGGATAGTCCAACGATAGTTGTTATCACCGATAGAAATGATCTTGATGATCAGCTTTATGGGCAATTTGCAAAGTGTAAAGAATTCTTAAGACAAGAGCCGATACATGCTGAAAGTAGAGAAAACTTAAAGTCTTTGCTTGCTGGCAGACAGGCAAATGGTATTATCTTTACTACAATGCAGAAGTTTGAAGAATCTCATGAAGCATTGTCGGAGCGAAACAACATTATCGTTATGGCGGATGAAGCACACAGGGGACAATATGGATTGGCTGAAACTGTTGATGCCAAAACTGGTAAGATAAAAATTGGAACAGCACGAATTATCAGAAATACGTTGCCTAATGCTACATATATAGGATTTACAGGTACTCCTATTTCATCAAAAGACCGCAGTACTCGTGAAGTATTTGGTGATTATATTGATATTTATGATATGACACAGGCAGTTGAGGATGGAGTAACAAGACCTGTTTATTACGAGAGCCGGGTTATCAAGCTTAACCTTGATGAAGATACTCTTAGGTTGATTGATAGTGAATATGACATTATGGCTGAAAATGCTGATGGAGAAGTAGTTGAGAAAAGCAAGCGTGAACTTGGTAAGATGGAAGCTGTTCTTGGCAATGATAATACTATCAATTCACTTGTCTGTGATATTCTTGACCATTATGAGAATAACAGAGAGAATCTTTTAACAGGAAAGGCAATGATTGTTGCTTATTCTCGTCCTATTGCAATGAAGATATACAAGCGTATCTTAGAACTTCGTCCTGCATGGACTGAGAAGGTTGGAGTTGTTATGACTTCTGGTAATAATGATCCGGAAGAATGGAGAAAAATTATTGGCAATAAACATCATAAGGATGAACTTGCTAAGAAATTCAAAGATAATAACAGCCCTATGAAGATAGCAATTGTTGTTGATATGTGGCTGACAGGCTTTGATGTTCCTTCACTTGCAACTATGTATGTCTATAAGCCAATGTCTGGACATAATCTCATGCAGGCTATCGCTCGTGTAAATCGTGTGTTTCGTGATAAGGAAGGCGGACTTGTTGTAGATTATGTTGGAATTGCGTCTGCATTGAAACAGGCAATGAATGATTATACTTCTCGTGATAAAAAGAATTATGGTGATACTGATGTTGCAAAGGTAGCATATCCGAAGTTATTGGAAAAGCTTTCAGTCTGTCGGGATATGTTCCACGGATATGATTACTCGAAGTTTACAGGTGGAACAGACCTTGAAAGAGCAAAAACTATCAGTGGTGCAGTCAACTTTATTATGGACAGAGAGAAAGTGGATGATAAGGACTCATTTGTAAAAGAAGCACTTATGTTGCATCAAGCATTGTCGCTTTGTTCTTCACTTGTTGATGAAGGAAGTCGATTTGAAGCAGCGTTCTTTGAATCGGTGCGTGTTCTTGTCCTTAGACTTACAAATACGGGAGTTGGCAAGAAGATTTCTCTTCCAGAAATGAATGCAAGGATAAATGAGCTTTTAAAGCAGAGTATTAAGAGTGACGGTGTTATCAATCTTTTCTCAGATATAAAAGAGGAATTTTCACTGTTTGATCCGAAGTTTCTTGAAGAAGTTGCTAATATGAAAGAGAAGAATCTTGCGGTTGAACTTCTGAAAAAATTAATTGCAGAACAGGTTTCAGTATATCGCAGAACTAATGTAGTTAAATCTGAGAAGTTTAGTGAAATCATGCAGCGTTCGCTTAATGCGTATCTTAATGGTATGTTGACAAATGAAGAAGTTATTGAGGAAATGCTAAATCTTGCAAAACAGATTGTAGCAGCCAAAAAGGAAGGCGACAAGCTTGGGCTTACTGCTGATGAGCTTGCCTTCTATGATGCATTAACGAAGCCACAGGCAATAAAAGATTTCTATGAAA
The DNA here is from genome assembly GCF_055383675.1 of Mediterraneibacter faecis. NCBI lineage: Bacteria > Bacillati > Bacillota > Clostridia > Lachnospirales > Lachnospiraceae > Mediterraneibacter > Mediterraneibacter faecis. The sequence goes on from NZ_AP043803.1 coordinate 481,471, forward strand.
ATGAAGAATTGATAGCAATTACAAAAGAACTTGCAGACACTCTTCGAAGAAACAAAACAATTGACTGGCAGAAACGAGAATCAGCAAGAGCAAAAATGCGTATGCTTATAAAGAAACTGCTGAAAAAGCATAAGTATCCGCCAGAAGGTATGGAAGATGCAGTCCAGACTGTTATGACTCAGTGCGAACTTTGGACGGATAATAATGATATGGGAGAAGAAAAGGTTGTAAACTTTCGAGACAAATCAATATCATATGCTGAATTAAATTATGCGCCCATGATGGTTGCTGAAAGCACAGCAACATATGGAGAGAAGAAATAACCACGGTACAGAGTATAAAGATATATTAGACAAACTGACTAAAATTTTTAGCTATGGAACACCAAAAGATGATAGCTGAGTGATATCTAATATGATAAAAAGATTTATGGGAAAATCATCAGCACTGGAATTAGTCAATGAAATTTTAATGCTTACTAAAATGAATTGGAATAGTGGTGATGGATTATATAAAATATTACCTGTAACATTGGATTTTGCTAAAGCATTGTCACGCGTTGCTAAGCAAGATTTAGTGGTTTATGACAGACCTTATAATTTTAGATATTTTATGTAAGTATTATCAATAATCAAGAATGAAATTTGTTTAAAGGAGTGATACTGCATGATTAATATATATACAGAAAAAAGTAATTCAAAAGACTGGATATTTCACAATGACTTGTACTTCAACCTGAATACAGGCAATGAAGAGATGTCACAAAAAGAAATTGATTTGATTCAACAAGTGGATGAAGCTAAGCTGACACCAGACAAGCACATAGAAACAAAATATGGTTTGGGCACAATCCGAAATTTATCATCAGGCTGCAAGACATTACTTAATATTGTGAAGCATCCCGATAAAGTGGTAAATGTTGAGGAATGTGGTCCGAATGTTCTTAGAATCATTTTTACTATGGATAATATTAAGATTTATATGTCAAGACCAACGCTTTTTGATATTCCGGATGATGCCAAAATCAGATTTAATGATTCTGATATAGTTACCGGTGGCAGAGGATATAATGCTTGGTGGAGTAAGGAGTATCAAAGGAGAGAAGCAGATGATTTATAAGAATATAACATTTAAAGCAGCTCCATTTTCATATGATTTGACATTTGATGACAGGATTACTCTTGTTGGTGGAGATAGCGGTACAGGTAAAACAGTACTTTATGAAATGCTGGAAGATATAAGATTGACAGACGAATACAAAGCAATCAAGCTATTTAACTACAAATCAGATGATTTTTTAGAAGCAATCAAACAGTGTAGAGATAGTTTTATTGTGATAGATAATGCAGATTGTCTGATTAATGATGATGTCAGGAGATTCATTAATTTTGAATTGTCTAATCAGTATATGCTCTTTTTACGAAATTGTGACGGACTCAATGTATCTGATAAGAGCTTTAAGGTGCTGAAGTTTGATAATAACAGGATAACGCTGGAAGAGGAGTTGTGATATGAGATATTTATGGACAGAGGATACCGGTGCAGGGCTTCACTTCTGGAAATTAGTTAATCAGCTTTTCTTTGACAATGAGCTTGTAGTTGAGAGTAAATGGAGCAATCAGGGTTTACTGGATGCATTAATAGACTTGGAGACTGAAGATGGAGATGAATACTTCGTTGCGTTTGATTATGTGGTTGATAATCAGGACATTCGCAACAAGTATCGTATGTTGAAATCAATAACAGATAAGTCAGAAGGAAAGATTGTAATTCTGGATATGATTTGTTTTGAGTACCTGATTCTTGCATTTGATAAGCTGGTAGAATGGACAGGAACTGGAAAGACCGATAAAATAAAAATCCGTGATAAAGTTTTGGCGGCAGTTGAGAGTCACAGAATCGATTTATCAAAGATTGATGATGAGAAAACATTACAGTATATAGCAGGTTTTAAGAGATATTCTACAGAACGTGTGATGAAGTCATTGGTTGGTGAATTTACACAAAATGAAAAGTGGTCTGTTAAAGGGACTCTTATGGGTGAATGCTGGTATAAAGATTGTTGTGTGTCAGAGCATACGGATAATCTTAGGTGTGGTAAGCCTGAGGTTGAAAGTGGGGATGAGAAGATGAGGATGCTGATACGGTCAGAGAAAGTACAAAGGCTAATGAGAGATATTACTTTGAAAGAATAGTTTAATAAGACTATATTTTTCATAATGCATAATAAATGATACATTAATAACACAAATTTTTAGCAGAAGAGCAAAGGGAAATGTGAATGCAGGAAACAGTTGATGTTTTGAATAGAGGACAATTTATTGATATGTTATATCAGCTTGTCAACACTATGTCAGATTTAAAACAAGGAAAAATATTTTCAATTGATGGAACTTGGGGATATGGAAAAACTTATGTATTAGAAGAACTTGAGAGAAGATTATCTCCTGTTGTTAATGAAGAAACCTATGATGATAAATTTTATGTTTTTCATTATAATTGTTGGCAATATGATTATTATGAAGAACCTTCTGTTGCGATAATATCAGCAATGCTAGAGACCTCTGAAAATTCACTAGAACATAGAATTAACAAAGTGGCAAAAGCAGGTTGGGAAACAGCGAAAGAAATATTGACAGACGTAGCTGGACAGTATGTAAAAAATAAAATAGGTGTTGATATTGTAGAAACAAACATTTCAAAGTGAAAAGACGGGCATTGATAATCAAAAATTTAAATTTGATCAAATGTTTGCATTTAAGAAAACTTTAGATGAAACTAGGGAAAAACTTAAACGAATGTCGGAAATAAAAACTGTTGTAATAGTTGTAGATGAACTAGACAGATGTATGCCTGAATATGCAGTTAAAGTTCTTGAGAGACTTCATCATTTATTTGAGGGTATCCCCAATACAATTGTTATTATGGCTGTTGACAGTAAACAACTTGAGAATTCCGTGAAAAAAATCTTTGGAAATGCAGTTGATACAGGTAGATATCTGAGAAAATTTATTAGCTTCAATTTGGAATTAGGCGTGGGAGAGCTTCAATCTAAATATGTAGAAAGATATAATTATTATTTTGAAAAATTTGAGGAAAGGGATGCGGCAGCAGAGGAGTTACAAACATTAGTTACTTTGTGCCAAATTGACATTCGAAATTTGAATAAGCTAATTGAAAAATTGGATATAATTCACACACTTGCATTTAAAGGGAAAATGTCAGAATCAGTTTTATGGTTTGAATTAATGTGGGGAATGATAAAATATAAAATATCTTTACCTAATAAAGAAGGAAAATATAGTGATTGGTCTGATGATTTGTATTGGCTACCTGAAATAGACCATGCGACCTATGGAGGGCTAGTTAACTATCTTTCTAAAGATATAATTGAATATTTAAAAGAGAAAAAGAACATTGCTATGACACATACAAGAATAATAGGAATGAATAGTGAAGAAATAATGGTTTCGAATGATTTCAATGGAGAGGCATGGCATATATTAGATCAGCTTTTGGCACATAAAAAAACGTTATATATGGACCCTGTTAATCAAACAGTAGATATTGATGAATGTAAGAAGTTTATTGAATTTGCAAAAATATTATGGTAGTCTAAAATTCAGTAGGTTCATATCTCAGAATAAAATTAGTTAATTTATATGTGGGCTATAAAGAAATAGAGTTGGCAGATTTGATAAAAAATCTTGAAAATATTATTCTGGCAATTTAGCTAAAGGAGCGGAATGAATTTGTTATTTAACTTGGCATATTGAATTATATGTCAGGTTAAAAGCCAAGTTAGATGTATAATTAGAATAATTCGATGCCTTTTTCAACGCATAAAAAGCGACGAAAAAAGCGATGAATTATTATATCAATCAAAAGAAAGTTAAAATTGATGTCAGATTAGTTCAAAACCATAATGAAGCTACATAAACTTAATTAAATTCATTCATAGCATCCACATATTCCTGTAATCCATTAGGTTTACAAGCCAATTCAGCATATAGCAGAGGACTTTCCTGTGCCAGCCGATATAGATACGCGATATCATCAGGTATATCGAGCGAGACGGCTGAATTGCATTTTTCACAACTGATAGTAAGAGGCGTGCCGGTATATGTATCATTGATGGCATTAACAATAACAGAATTTGTATCAGGTTCATACATACCAAACAAGTAACAAGGGTTATTTTATTTCATGGTGTTCTCCTTCCCACAGATACTTGGCACAATCAAGCAGATCAATGATGGCTGTAAGCATATTGTTATAGTCGGTTTGCAGTTCCTTGATTTCATCGCTTGTAGGGAGATTGTTTAAAGCTTGATGTTCACAGCATTCGGTAAATGTTTTCTGCATTTTAAGTAATTGCAGATACAGAGCATTAATAGTCTGTACAAGATATCCGGATAGAGCAGTGCTTGAAGGGGTAGTAAATGCATTGATTCATAGAAATTATATGGAGATAGGCAGCGAAGTCCATATAGATATGTTTGATGACAGAATTGAAATATATTCACCGGGTGGAATGGTAGGCGGAATATCTTTAGAGGGAAAAGATTTATTGAAAATTCCATCAAAGCGAAGAAATCCGATATTAGCTGATATATTCAGCCGCTTGAAGTACATGGAGCGTAGAGGTAGTGGATTTAAGAAAATATTGGCAGACTACGAGGGTCAGGTTGAATTTGACGAGACCAAGAGGCCAGTCTTTGATGCAGATAATGATGATTTTACATTGACTTTGTATAATCTGAATTATGGCACTAATTATGCAACACAGGTGAATGAAAATGTCATAGAAAATGTCATGGAAAATGTCATAGAAATTTCGGAAGAAAAAATGAAGCAGTTAATGCCAGAGTATTCTAAGAAGAAGCTTACTAAAGCATGTGAGATCCTAAAAATGATTTCCGAAAACCCGAATATTTCTATTGATGAATTAAGAATAGCCTTAGATGTCACAGATAGAACAATTGCTAGATATATATCAGAATTAAAGGATAAAGATATCATAGAACGAAAAGGGCCAGATAATGTTGGTAAATGGGAAATTAGGTAGGTAAATGACAGTAAATTTGGCACTCAATGTGACACCCAAACTTTTACTCAAGAATATTCCGAAGTTAGTCTCAATGAAGTTTCTCGAGATTTGAGACTGAGGAGGTTCAAAATCATGGACATAAGCAAAAGGAATTGGAAATTATTTCGAGAAAGATTATCAGGCCGGTTTATTAGGAAATAGATAAAATGTATGAGAAGAATGCACTAAATAATTTTAAAGATGTATTGGGAAAATATTGTGCAATTAATCAGTTTGTTGAATTGTCAAAAAGGTGTTTTGTGGTTGAACATCAAAACGAGATACAGAAAAGGGATACATTTGTGAAGTTAGCAACAGAATATGCAGTAACTCTGACAAATTATGATGCAGATTCGATGGTTTGCGAAATATGCAGAAGTTATATTGTTAATGTTCATTTGTGTTTTGAAACATTTTTGAAAGATGTATGCCGGCAGATAAATAAATACGGAAAGAATGAATATAAACCGAGAATTCAAGAAGAGTCATATTTATCATGTGCAGTCAGAAATATTTGTGGTAATAACTTATCTGATGATATGAAACCTTTGTATGAGTTATGTGAATACTATCGACTGATAAGAAATACTTCGGTTCATGATTTATGTGAGGTTGATTCTCATGAAAAAGAATATCGTAAATTACAAAAGTATAATTTTAAGACCGAGGCTAAATTTTCAAAGCTAGTAGCACCAAATAAATATGAAGAAATATCATTCGATGATTTTGTTATGTTTTCTAGATCTTGTGTTGAATTGGCAACATACATTTTTGAGAAAATGGCTTATGATTATACAAAAATAGCTTTGGATATTCCAGATAAGCAAATAAGTAAATGGCGGAAATATAGTAAAAACCGTCAAGAGAAAGCGCTTTGCTCGTACATAAAGACCTTGTATAAGGTGGATGAAGAGTTCATAGAGCAAATACCAAAACTTATTAGCATGATTATTGACCCGATAGTCTAATGGTAGGGCGTCCCCCTTCATAAGTGCATTTGCAACAGTGCACTTATGAAGGGGAAAGATGTGGTTCGAATCCACATCGGGTCTTTTTATAGATATTACTAACGAAAACGCAGGAGAGAGGTGTTAATGATGGCGAGTTCTTATTATCAAAACTTAATTAAACGTGTTTTAGAAGCATCTACAACGGATAATTGGGAAATAGCAGTGCGGGAATGGGATATTGTTGATTGTGAAGAAGATGAGGAACATGCATCAGAATGTGTATGTGGAAAAGAGAATCTGAGATACTTATTTACGATTAGAAATAGAGAAACAGGTAGAAGTTTATACCCGATAGGATCTTCTTGTATAGAAAAATTTGAGCGAGATGATTTAGATTATGAAGTAGATGTTCAAATGGATATGTATCGTTTAGCGCATGCTATGGAAAGAGGGGAACGAATAGAATTAACTTCAAAGTACTTTTCGAAGAAATTACTATATGCATTGTATGAAGAAGGAGCATTTGCACCCAATAAATATAATAGGTATGATGGAACAAATGATTATCAGTTTATGTTGGATATGTTCAATAAAAGAAATAAGAGTGAGATTACAGAACAGCAGCATAGAAAGATAAGAGGTTTGATAGCATATTCCATCAAGCCATTTTTAAGAGAACGACTAAAATATAAGTGAAGTTTATATAAATAACAATAGAAACAAATAGTAATTTAGCAAAAGGCATGATTTATCAGATTTTTACTGACGATTGTAGCAGAAAGTAAAGTATACCTGAGCAGACAAGTTAAGAGAAATCTTGCAAAGGCAATTGATTTTATTCAGTACATAGAAATTTTGTGGTACTGCCAATTAGTACCACAAAATTTCTAGTTGCAGAAACATCGTCTGGAGATTATAATTTCCATAGGTTGACTTGCAAACCATCAGATTATTATTTTCTGAATAGTAAACAAACCTGCAAGCCACCAGAACTACACACAATAATGACAATATAGCAATGGTACTGGATTGGTACTAAAAATATGTGAAACGAAAAATAACGTGTGGAAAAGGTACAACTTATCAATACACAATAGTATAGATAACTGTATTGAAATAATCTGAATCAAACCAGACTCTGCGAGTTTGAATAGTTGAAGCTGAGCTGTAAAGCCTTTGTTTACAAGGGTTTTACAGCTTTTCCTTTATAGGATTGCATTTTCATTGCATTATTTTTCTTCAACTGTTCTGTGATAGATTGCTGTATGTTGATTGCTGGTATAATTAGCAATGCTTTCAGTAGCAGATTGTACTTGTAATATTCCAGTCAGTTTTTTAGCAACTTCAAGATTCGTATTTGGATACAGATGACCATAAGTGCCGAGTGTTGTCTGTATTTTTTCATGTCCTAAACGTTCCTTGATAAGTAAAGGATTTTCGCCCATGCTGATAAGCAATGAAGCGTGTGAATGTCGCAAGGCATGAATTTTAATACGATGAACACCTGCTAAATTTGACAACTTTTCCAAAGCTCTGGGAAGCGTTGTTTTACTGGTTGGAGTTCCGTTATAACTTAGTACAAGTGGACAATCGGGAAGAACCTGTTGTTGAACACTTTGCCAAGCCTTTAGCTCATTGAGTGTATCTGAATCAATATAAATAGTACGGATACTTGCCTGTGTTTTCGGCTCAACGAATTTATAGTCCGTCATTGTTCGGTAATATAATGTTTTGGTAATGCTAAGCAAGCCTGTTTCAAAATCTATGTCTGACCAATGTAATGCTGACGCTTCGCCAATTCGCATACCAGTCATAAATAATAACCAGAACGATATAAACAGATAATGTTCATAATAGTCTTTCTTACAGAGTAAGGAAATAACCTTTTGAAATTCTTCTAATGTCCAGAAATCAACTTTGGTTTTCTTGCTTTTGATATTGCCTATCATACGAGAAGGATTTTTCTTCGCAATTCCAAGAACAATAGCTCTGTCAAATGCGATAGAAAGCATTCCCTGTACGATACGAATGTAATTAGGGCTAAAATCTTTTGCAAGTTTCAACTGCCAGTTTTGAACATGGATAGGTTCGATTTCGTCTGTTTCCATTTTGTAGAAATAGGAAAAATGTTTCTTGATGGTAGTAGCACGATTAAGATAAGTGCTTTCTTTTACCTGTGTTTTATACCATGGCAGGTAGGTTTCTTCTATAAATTGCTGAAAAGAAACGCCATCTTTTTTGTTGTTAATTCTTCGGTAGAAGCTAACACCAGTTTTGAATATTCTTCCTTTGCTTCTTTTTTCGTTCTGAATCCACTTCGGTATTTCTGTATCTGTTTTCCGGTAATGGGATTGTAGCCTAAATTAGCTCTGAAATAATAAGTTCCGTTATCTGCTTTCTTAATAGGGGCTTTTGCCATGATTTCACTCCTTACATGATATGCAAGAAGTACAATCAATCGTTTGTGTCTGATAATGTAATCCCTAATAATTCTTCCACGGCTTCTTTGGGTACTCTGTCCAATTTACGGGATTGGTAATAAGTATGCCCTTTTTCAATCATAAGTTTTTTTGCTTTTCTTATGATGTCTGCCGATGTCCACTCTTCAATGAATTATCATACGAATATATCTTCAATACTTTATAATTCAAGAGTAATAATAAGGCTATTGGCATGTACTTTTGCAACAATATTTCCGCCAAGAATGGCAACAAGTGTTTTTACTACCGCAAGTCCCAATCCTGTACTTCCATTATGTCTTGATTTATCGCCTGTATAAAAACGGTCAAAAAGTCGATTGCAATCAATTTCTGAACTGTCACTCATTGGATTTTCAATGGTAAATATAATATTATTATTTTCTTTCTCCATAAGTGTTATTTTTATCGTTCCAACAGAATACTTAATTGCATTTGTCAACAGATTTTGTAAAATTCGTTCTACCATATTTTTATCAGAATATACGTATATTGAATAATCTGGGAGATTTATTTCGGGTAAAATATTCTCCTTTTCTAATGCAACGGCATTTTCCGTAATTAAATTTATTAACATATTAGATATATTAAACTTTTCTTTTTCTGGAACTGTCTGCTGTTCCTCCAAAATAGAAAGGTCATAGAATGTTTCTACCAATTCTTTCATTTTTTCGGCTTTGCTAAAAATCACTTTTACACGCTGTGCTTGACTGGATTCCAAATTTTCTTTTTGCAATAATTGTAAATGACCAAGAATGACTGTAAGAGGTGTACGCAAATCATGTGATATATTAGCAACAGATTCTTTTAAATACTCTTCATTGCGTAATACGCCTGCAACAGCCTGTCGTTGTCTGATATTATATTGATTCAATATACCAGCCAGTTTTTCTAAATCTTTATCAATCAACGAAATGTCTAACATCTGCTGTGAATTTCCAGAATTCAATTCATTAACTTGATCCGCAAGATTACGGATTTGTTTTTTTAATTGAATATATCGAAATAGCAGTATTACTAAAAATATTATTATGATAATTAAAATCCATTCTATGTTAGACATTTTCTCCACCTATTTAAAATCACATTTACAAAATTTTATCCACGAAAGCAATACCAATATACCAGACCATATACATCCTACTAAAATAGCTATCGGTTGAAAAAAGGTTTTCATGCTGACAACGATTCTGATTTGATAAGTAGGTAAAAAACCGACTGGTAATCTCAACATCATTCCATAGCCAAGATATAAGCTAAGACCAAAAATAATAATTGCTGTAACCGAAGTTGCTTTTACAGCATCCTGTAAATAGCAACAAATAAGTATTGCAATTAGAAATATCGCACTATTAAGCAGACAAGAATAAATGATTGCTTTTATAATATTGTAAAAAAACATTCCCACGTCTGCAACACCAAAGCGTCCAAATTCCCTTATGCACCCTGAAACTGGATAGACAAGAGCCATAAGATTAAAAGCAATTAAATACGATATTATTTTACTTGTAAAAATTTGTTTTCTGGAATGTCCAGCACTGACCTCTAAGTTTATTGTTCTCTTAGAAAATTCCTGTCCTAAAATCAATGCAAGTATAGCCGACATGATGATAAGAAGAAACGTAGAATCATACACCATTCCATTAAAAATATCAGCAAGAGAAGAAGCAATTTCTTCTGTCGATCCCATGACCTCTGTAACATAAGTATCTGCTGTAAAAAATCCTAAAATAAATATTCCAATCATACCACACCAGTAAATAGAATTATGTAACAACTGATATTTTTCCAGTTTTAATAATTTATCCATAAAAAACACCTCCGGTTATTTCAAGTCTGTATGTAAAAAAGCACTACCTGCAATGAAATATAAAATAAAATTCCATAAAAAATCTACAAACAAGCAAAAGTTTGTCGAATAGACCTTTTGCAATGAAATTAACCTAAGTTGTCCCATTGGTATTATTCTGCTGATTATTTGTGCAGATTCACTGTTCAGCAAAAAAATCATAACAAAAAATAAAACCATTGAAACTGTCAGTGTTTTCCCCATATCACGAAAAATAAAAGCAAAAAACATCGGTAATGCACACAGTGTTATCATGGCAAACAGAGTTAGTAAAACCATAGTATATGTGCTATCATTCCAAAAAAGTTTTTCTCCAATATAAAATTGACTAATAATTCCATGTACAAATAATGGAAATACCAGAATGATAATACAACCTATTTGAGATACAATTAACTTTACTCTAAATATAGAACTTCTTTTATGTCCGGCAGTAATATAAGTATTTAAAGTTCTTCCACTAAAATCACTTCCAATGAACAATGCTATAAACACTATAATCAAAAAATAGAGTAACGGAATATTGTATAATGATGCCATAATTAAGTTTGAAGAGCGTTCTTTACTATCTAACAGCAATATGCTACTTAAAAGGAGATTGAATATTCCAATTCCCCAAAAATACCAACTGTGAAACAACTTATATAACTCAGTTTTTAGGAGATTTGACATCTTTTGTTCCTCCTATTTTGCTCAAAAAATAGTCCTCCAAAGTATCGCCAGATACAGAAAGTCCTGTTACAAGAATGTGCGATTCTGCCAAAGCAGACGCAACTGTCTCTAAATCATTCAAATAATCATACAAACGAATTATGCCATCTGGCATTAGTTTAAAGTTATCTGTATGAAGATTCTCTTCCAAAACCAGAACCGTTTTCTGAACATCTGTTGTTTTAATTGCTATATGTCGTTTACACCGTTCATTTAATTCATAATCAGAAATCTCTTCTATAATTTTTCCATGGTCAATCAGAATAAATTCTGATGCTGTTTGATACAATTCTTCTAAGATATGGCTTGAAACCAAAATGGTCATACCATATTCTTTATTCAAAATTTTTAATAAATTTCTGATTTCTACAATTCCAGCAGGGTCAAGACCATTGATAGGCTCGTCTAAAATCAATAGTTCTGGTGTATTTAAAAGTGCAATCGCTATCCCCAATCGTTGACGCATACCTAATGAAAAATTGCGGACACTCTTTTTACCTGTATCTTGCAATCCAACCATATCTAATGTCCTTTTAATAACTGATTTATCTGGTATGCCTCGTTGAATACGCTGTACTTCCATATTTTGATAGGCAGTCATTGACGGGAATAGAGCAGGCGTTTCAATCATACTTCCAATTCGTTTACGCTGTTTCTGCAATTCTTCTGTTCTAGAATTTCCCCATAAAGAAAGTGTACCACTTGTTGGAAACGCAAGCCCTGTGACTAATCTTAAAAAAGTAGTCTTACCTGCTCCGTTTTGACCAATAAATCCATAAATTTTTCCTTTTTTTATTTGTAAATTTATGTGGTCTAATGCTAATGTTTGTTTATATTCTTTGGTTAAAGACTTTGCTTCTAAAATAATTGAACTCATATCCCAAACCTCCTTTACTTAAACCAGTATAACGGGCAATTTTAAAGAATTTCTTAAATCGTAATGAGAAAAGTTAAAAAAATAATAAAGCTAAGGAACGTTTAATCCTTAGCTTTATGTAGGCGGTAGCCAATGCCCCAAACAGTATCAATAAATTCTGTATCAGAGCATATCGCTTTTAATTTATTGCGTAAATTACTGATATGAACATTAAGTGTATTATCTTCAGCAATATATTCTGTATCCCAAACACTTTGAAAAAGATTCGATTTTGAAAATACTTTATCTGGATATTTCATCAACAATTCTAAAATGCCAAATTCTTTAGCGGTTAAGGATAATTCTATTCCATTCAAAAATGCTGTATTTTTCTCTAGGTCTAAAGTCAAATTGTTATATTGCAAACATTCTGTCTGGCTATTTTGAAATTGTACTCTTCGCAGATTACTTTCAATTCTGGCAAGCACTTCTTCCATATCAAAAGGTTTTGTGATATAATCGTCTGCTCCCAGACGAAGCAAGTCGATTTTATTTTGTGTAGTTTCTTTCGCTGAAATGATAATAACAGGTATCGTAGATTTCTTGCGTACATCAGATAAAATAATATCACCACTCCGATAAGGAAGCATAATATCAAGTATAATCAAATCAATTTTTTCTTTATTCAAAAAATCCAGAACATGAAGTCCATCATATTGGCAATGCACAGCATATCCTTTTTCTTTTAGAAAATCAGCCAATAACGCATTTATTTCTAAATCATCTTCAATAATCAATATTTTATTCATTAGCCTACCTCATTCCTGCAATGCTACTTTCCCATTATACATTTAAGGTTGTATTTCCTCAATACCATTGCAACCAATTATATGAGAGGGATTCTTATTTTGTCAATCTAATTGTAAGCAGAATAGTATAGATTGGATAAACAATTACCATACTATTCTGCTGTAACATTTATTCTACAATCTTCCAGTTATCGTCCTTATGAAGCACAAGCTCATACTGTGAGATTTGCGTCATTTTCGACTTGTTATCCAGATACTTTACGGACACGCTGACTTTGAGGTTGTCGCCGTCTTTGGTAAAGACAGGGTTTACCAGTTTCGAAAATACATAGTCGCCGGATACAGGAGCAAGCACACCGTCTTTGACATAGTAGGCAAGTTCCTTTTCCGTAGCTGTCGGATAGAGCTTAAAGAATGTTTCCAAGAAAGCGGTAGCGTCCTTAACTGTGTCGGAACTGACACTGACATCGGCTTCCTGTACTTTCGGTTCATACTTTGATTTCTGTACCGACGGAGCAAGGGTAGGATTCTGGGTAATGACCATTGCACCGTCCTTATCTACATGAACGGTCACGGTATAGTTTTCTGTGACTGCCTGTGTCTGTTCTACATTCCAGACCAGCACATTTGTAACCGTAACACTGGTTGGTATGTCCGTTCTGATGGTATCAGCGTTCAAGTCCTGTAATTCTTTGGTAAGGTATTTACTGATTTCCGTTGTTCTTGCTTCAATGGCTTCCTTGTTGGTATCCCATGAGTAGTAGGCTTTCGCAAAGTTCTTGACGAAATTCTCAATACCGTTGGTATCGTTCAATCTTAGTTGAATGATTTCTTTTTCATGTACCGTGTGGGTGTCAATGACAGTAAAGTTCTTATACACACTAAAGCTGGTGCTTGCCAGAAGCACCGCCCACAACAGCAGGACAGATTTTTTATGTGTCCCGACTTTCATGATACGCACTTTCTTATTCGTAGGTGCTTTCTCTGTTTTTTCTTTATATAAAAAAGTGCTGTAACTGAAGAAAAAACATGATATCATGCGAGTAACAAACCAAAATTTGGAGGCTATTGGAAATGACTGAAAGAGAAAAAATGCTAAGTGGAGAGTTATACGATCCAACAGATAAAGAATTGGAGCAACTACGCCTGAATGCGCGTAAATTAGCAAGAAAATACAATTTGATAGATGAAGATCAGCCAGAAGAGCAAGCACAGATATTGCAAGAATTACTGCCAACAACAGAGGAGCTTCCGTATTTGCAGGCACCTGTTTACTTTGATTACGGATGCAATACTTTCTTTGGGAAATTCAGTTCTGCTAATTTTAATTTTACATGTTTAGATGTAGGTGAAATACATATAGGCGATCATGTGATGATTGGTCCAAATGTTACATTGGCAACTCCTATGCATCCATTATTACCTGAAGAACGCAATATCCGAAAGAGAGAAGATGGTAGTTTTTATAATCTTGAATATGCGAAACCAATCACTATAAAAGATAATTGTTGGCTGGCATCTAATGTAGTTGTTTGCGGTGGTGTCACCATAGGAGAAGGGTGTGTAATTGGTGCAGGAAGCGTTGTAACAAGAGATATTCCACCTTATAGTCTGGCAGCTGGAAATCCATGCCGGGTTATTCGTAAGATAACTGAGAAAGACCATATGCCAGATGTAATTGAAAAGAATTGAAAACTTCAAGTTTGAAAAATTGAGAAATCGTAAAATGGAAGAAAAAAGAAATGCACAGTTCTTAGCTTATCGGGAGCTGTGCATTTCTGTAAATAAATACTTTTAATTTAGCCGATTACGGCATCCTCTGCTGTAAAATGTTCCAGAGAATTTTCTTTTACCTGAATGCAGATATAAGTAATTCCGGAAATATCGGATGCAAAAAACTGACGCTTTGCAGCAGGTGCGATTTTTAGCCAGTCTCCAGTTGAAAGGCTGATTTCTTCTCCATCAATTATGGCTTTGCCGTTACCTGAAAGAATTCCATAGATTTCTTCATTTTCTTTATGAGAATGAACAAATGGGATATTTGCTCCTGCAGGTAGTTCGTTTAAACTGATTTCTGCACCTGTTAAAGACAACTTTTCATGCAGCTCAATTCGGTTTTCCTTTCCAATAGTTGTTTTTGTGTAATTTGCCATAATAATACCTCCATAGTTAATTTGTAGTTTCAGGGTTGCGTGGTATTAGTATAGTGTGAGACATATGCAAAAACAAGTACGCACCTTTTTGTAACTGTACATTCAAAATTGAATGTATTACAATAGACTCGGAGGTGAGAATTATGCGAGCAAAAGAAGAATTACCGGAATGCCCGGTTGCAACAGCAGTATCTCTCATCGGAGGAAAATGGAAATTATTATAAATCAATCATAGATTGATTCTTTGTTTGGAATTTAAGCAACATAGAAATCGAGATTTGTAAGAATAAAAAGGAAAAAGAAATGACGGTTCAACAATTAAAATATATTTTGAAGGTAGCAGAAGTTGGCTCTATTACTGAAGCGGCAAAAATGCTTTTTATATCACAGCCAAGTCTGTCCAACTCCATCAAAGAAACGGAAAAAGAGGCTGGTATCACCATTTTTCACCGCAGCAGAACCGGAATTACTCTGACAAAAGATGGTGCTGAATTTCTCGGTTATGCTCGTCAGGTAATACAGCAGATGGAACTGCTGGAGGATCGGTATGTTACAAATCTTCCGGGGAAAGTGACATTTGGAGTATCTTCTCAGCACTATACTTTTACGGAAAACGCTTTTGTGGAGTTAGTTAAGCGTTTTGGACAAGAACGATACGCTTTTTATTATAATGAAACCGGAACACATCAGATATTGGATGATGTGAAAAATCGTGTCTGTGATTTAGGCATCCTTTATTTATCGCATGAAAACGAAGTCGTCATGCGGAAAGTGATAGAGGAAAACCATCTGGTGTTTACCAAGCTATTTTCAGCAAAGCCTCATGTTTTTTTGCAAAAAGATCACCCATTGGCATCGAAAAAAGTAGTTTCCGTCCATGACCTCGCACCTTATCCGCGGCTAAATTTTGTACAGGGAGAGTATGAATCTGTCTATTTTTCAGAGGAACTATTCAGTTCCATTCCGGTGGATAAGGAAATTCGGGTCAATGACAGAGGGGCTATTGTCAACTTCATGCTTGGACTGAATGCATATACTATTTCAAGTGGCATTTTCCCGAAATATTTGAACGGAGAAAATATCATCTCCGTTCCGCTTGCAGAAAATGAAACAATGCATATTGGATATGTGCTGAATGAAAATCAGGAATTAAGCGAACTTGGAAAAAGCTACCTGGAAGAATTACGGAAATATGCTCCAGCCAATCCATAGTCATAGGCTATGGATAATCATATAAAATAGGTGTTATGTATGTACCGCTGTTTGCTGATATAATAACAGCAGAAAGGTGGTTGATGATTATGCCTATGGCAGTGCTGAGCAATTTTCTGATTTATTGCGTTATAAATGCTTTTACTCCGGGACTGGGAAATATTCTGGCATTAAATACCGTAACAAACTATGGATATAAAAAAGGAAAGCCGCTGTTCTTTGGGATTTTTGCAGGCTACTATGTAGTACAAATCTTATGTGCCATTTTCGTATATGGGGTTAATTCTTTGCTTCCAAATACAATGGAAGTGATGAAGTATATCGGAGCAGCCTATATCCTATGGCTTGCGATTCATATTGCTTTCAGCAAGCCGTCAACAGAAAACGCAGAGCAATCGGCATCGTTTCTGAAAGGCTTCATGTTGCAATTTGTCAATGTGAAGATTTATATGTTCGGAGTTACCGCACTAACGGGTTATGTTGTAGAATATATGTCCTCCTTTCCGGCTTTGCTGTTTTTTGAGCTGGTTATTGCAACGATCGGAACGATCGCAACCTGTACTTGGACTGGCTTGGGCGTACTGATTCAGAAGTTTTATCTGCGGCATTTCCGTGTTATTAACATTATCCTTGCACTAACATTACTGGAGTGTATTTGTGGAATGTTAAGATAATTGTTGCTTTTAGTGAAGCATAATCTGGATTATTTAAAATGATTACAGTAGCAATGGTATTTTTTTCATTTACAACTCTGCTCGGAAACTGTTTTTATTGTGACAATCTTTTAATCTACATTCACAAAAAACAGCCGGAAAAAGCTTTTATGAAAGGCTTCAGACTGGTATCGGCACTTGCAATCTTTCTGGGAGCAGGAATGGAGATGTCTCTTTTGTGGGATCTTTCCGATGCACTGATGGGGTTATGGCACTCATTAACATTCCGGTTATCCTGATTTTATCAGAGCTTGCATTTAAAGCGGTCCAAGATTATGAAGCACAGTTAAAGAAAGGAATTAACCCTGTTTTTAAAAGCGCAGACATCGGGCTTAGTCAAAAAACAGATTTCTGGAGATAGGTTTAACAAAAGCTAAAAGAATAATAAGATGATTACAATTAATACCGCCGATATAGGATATAATAAATCCTTCAAGCGAGTTCTCTTTTACCTGGATACATAAGTGATTTCTGAATCTTCTTAAGCAAAGAAATGTGATGGAAAGGACCTGCAGGACACATTGCAGGCAAACCGGAAAAGGTGCGTTGGTATGGCGGCAGAAAGAAAGACCAAGAGTTCCACATTATGAACTCTTGGTCTTTCTTTTTTCGGGACTTATTCTTTTTCCACAACCCCTTTTGCTTATATTTAAATTAAGTAAATATTTATTTAAATATATTTTTCTTTAGATAATCAACAGATCTTTCTACTGAGCTATGAGGATCATCCCAATATATTGAATCGTTTATTTCTAAATCGATAATACCTGTATAGTTATGCTTTTCAAGAATTTCGATGTATTCTTTTAGTGGATAATTACCATCCCCCAGAATATAATGTCCGGAAGGATCGCCATCTGCAAAATGGATAAACTGTATAGTATCTTCACCAAGAACCTTGTAATAATCTTCAAGATTCTCATGCGCTACTTCCATAGCGACCAAATCGACACAAGTCTTTAATGCTGGACTATTGACTTCTTCCAACATAGCTTTCATTTGTGGCAAGTTGACCAACAAATTACTCTCGTATGGTTGAAGTTGTTCAAGTAAGATTGTAACTCCACGTTTATGCGCCATTTCACATACTTTACTAATTGTTTCAACTGCACGCTTCCAACTATCTTCTCGAGGAATATCGAGAGGACCACAACCAGAATTCATAAATAACCTAGTTGTTCCTAAAGTAAGAGCATCATCAATAGCCATATCAAAGTAATCAATTGTTCGATCGCGAATAGGTTGTTCAGGAGCACTCAAGCTGTAGGGATATGCTAAAGTTTCTGGCGTATACATTACAAATTTAAGTCCTAAATCTTCAGCTTTTTTTCTGATCTCACGAAGTTTTCGTTCGGCGGCAGATGAAGTGAGATAATCTAATCTGCAATAATGTGGCGATGCTCCCCATAAGTCGAGATTTTTAACTCCACAACGATGCATGGAATTAAGATAATAATCGAGTGTATAATGAAAATATTGTACACCCATAACAGCTACTTGATCCATTGTGATATTTGACATAATAACACCTCCATAATTTTTTTGATATACAAGTAGTTAAAATAAGATACACTATAATAATAGAATATCATAACTTGTATAAATGTCAATGGTTATATTTCATTATTTAGTACATATTAAAATAAAAATTTGTTTAGAGAATATAAAACTAAAAACAATGGATGTACGTAACGATAATGTATACTTCTCTTTATGTTAGAGTGATAACATTGGGTCTTGTTGTGTTGAACAAATATCTTTTTTGTTTAATATTGTTTTGGAACGACGATGCATGATGAAAGTAAAAATACACAGAATGAAAATAGACGTTCCAAGTGAAAGTAGTAGGTTTCCATTTGTAATACCAATAATTAAATATCCGATTAAACTACATCCAGCGACTGTTAGAGCGTAAATCATCTGTGTTGAAACATGGGTAAGATGGTTTACACCAGCACCCGCACTAGAGAGAATAGTTGTATCAGATATTGGAGAACAATGATCTCCAAAAACACTTCCAGCTAACGTTGCAGCAAGAGAAGAGAGTAGCAATTCAGGACAAATTGATTGAGCAACAGGGATTATAATAGGAATTAAAATACCAAAAGTTCCCCATGAAGTTCCGGTGGAAAAACTTAAGAATGCAGCAAGTATAAATACAAGTGCAGGAAGCAAAGCACCTGGAAGTCCGGTAGTTTCTATAAAAGTTTTTACAAAAACAGGTGTACTAAGTAAATCGCGACATACACTACCGATTGTCCATGCTAGCATAAGTATACAACCGGAAGTAATCATTTGTTGCATGCCTTTTGTAAAGTTATCCATGAATTCTTTAAATGTCATGATTTTTCTCGGTATATACATAAAAAATGCAGTAATAATTCCAGCAAAACTTCCCCAAACAAGGGCTTGAGCTGCAACACAGTTTCCTAGAGCAGCGGTGATAGTGTGAAGTGAAGGATCATTGCTCCAGTAGCCACCATTGTAAAGCATGCCAAGGATTGCAGTTACAATGAGTACAAGAATTGGAACAATCATATCAGCGACACGTCCAGATTTTGGCTGTGCCAATGAATCTTTTTGTTCATCAAGTCCGCCGAGGAAACCTCTTTCAGCTAATACCTCCTGTTTTGCCATAGGACCAAAATCCAAGGAAAAGACACAGAGGAGAAAAACCATAAGAAGGCTAAGAATGGCGTAAAAATTGTATGGAATAGCCGTAATAAAGGCTTTAAATTCAGAGTCAAAAGCACCTGTATTTTTAAGATAACTACCGACAGCAGCTGCCCAACTTGATATAGGTGCGATGATACAGACGGGTGCAGCTGTTGCATCAATAATGTAAGCAAGTTTTGCACGGCTGACATGATGTCTGTCAGTTATAGGTTTCATAACTGTTCCCACTGTCAAGCAATTGAAATAATCGTCTAAAAAAATCAAACAACCAAGCAAACTAGTAAGTAATAGAGAGGAACGTTTTGTACGAATGATTTTTGATGCCCATTTTCCATAAGCTTGAGCTCCTCCAGAAGCATTGATTAGATAAACTAATCCGCCCAACAAAAAACAGAAAATGATAATATTCATATCAGCTTTTTGTATCATAACGTCAAATACAGTAGAAACGGGACCAACAATCGGATTCATACCAGAAGCGATAGAGTAAATAATGGTTCCAGATAAAACACCTGCTATAAGTGAAAATAGAACCTCTTTTGTGATTAATGCAAGAATAATAGCAATCATAGGCGGAAGAATAGACAACCACCCAACATATACAGCATCCATAATAAAAATCTCCTTATCTGTTTGTTTTTTAATAGTAAAAAATAGAATTAAAAGAATTGCCACGATTAGGTAAGGAGAAAAATTTCATTACCTAACATGGAGAATTCCGTTTTAGGAATTCGCACAGAATTTTCCGTGAAGTAGTTAACACGTGTTCTCATAAGATAGACCTCCTTATATTATAAAGTAGTAGTGTTTATAGACCCTCTCCAAGGTCTGTATGCTACGCAAATAAGTGGAATAACATAATTTGTATTAAAAAAATAAAATATGTATATGTACTAGATGAGTGAATTATACCGCGAACTGGAATTGTATGCAATAAAAATAAAAAGAATATGATAAGATTGTGTAAAATAACTAAAAACCGTACATTTATAAATTATAGATATTTTTTTATAAGATAATTAAAATAGAATATTGACAATATTCATACAAGTGATATAATTTATACATATCGAATGTATCAAAAAATACAAAGTTGTTTAGGAGGCGAAGGAGATGTTATGGACTGAAAAGATGTTTGGAGTTAAGAAACCAATTATTGCAATGCTCCACATTGATCCACTACCAGGAGATCCATTATACAAGTCGGAAAATGATATGGATAAGGTGGTAGAACATGCACGTGAAGACTTACATGCACTACAAGATGGTGGTGTAGATGGGATTATTTTTAGCAATGAATTTAGTTTGCCCTACCAGCGAAATATGGATATGGTGACTCCTGCGGCAATGGCATATGTAATTGGGAATTTACGATCTGAGATTAAGGTACCATATGGAGTAGACGCAATTAGTGATGGGCGAGCATGTTTAGAACTTGCAGCTGCGGTAAAAGCGCAATTTGTTCGCGGAACATTTTGTGGTGTGTATGTGGGTGATGGTGGACTTTATAATAATGATTTTAGTAGTTTACTAAGAAGAAAAGCCGCACTTCCTTTAGAAGATTTGAAAATGTTATATTTTATTAACCCAGAATCGGATCGGAATTTAGATACTCGTCCATTAGCAGAGATTGCTAAGAGTACAATTACGAAAGCAGCACCAGATGGATTGTGTATTTCAGCAAATGCAGCTGGTCAAGATGTAGATGATACATTAATTGCAAGCGTAAAGGAGGCTAATCCTGAAATAGTTGTGTTGTGTAATACAGGATGTCGTGTGGATACTATTGAAAGAAAATTAACAACGGCAGATGCGGCTGTTGTAGGAACCACATTTAAGTATGGAGGTATCTTTGAAAATCGAGTTGATGTGAACCGTGTAAAGGAATTTATGCAGGTTGTTTACAAGTATCGAGAAACATTGTAATATCAAGATAAAGGAAAAGAAAATGAGACGAAAACTGCTAGCAATGGATATAGACGGAACTGCTGTACGTGACGACTCTAGTTTAGGGGAAAAAAGCAAAGAAGCAATTAAACTAGCACAGCAAGAGGGACATAAAATTGCATTTGTAAGTGGCAGAAGAGATAGTGATATGGGGTCATTAAAGGATGAACAATGGCTTGTGGATTATCAGATTCTTAACACTGGGGGAAAGATACTACGATGCAAGGATAGAAAAGTGCTTCATAATGATTTAATTCCTCCGCATGTGTGTAAAAGGCTAATTACACATTGTCTTGAGCAGAATATACAGCTTCAAATTTATAATGGTATGACGTGGCAAGTTACAAAGATGACAGATGAAACCCTAGAGTATGCAAAGAATGTCGGTGTAATTCCTGAAATAATTAATTCGCTTGAAGAAACAGATTGGAAGTATGGATTGGAAGGATTTATGGCAACACAGGATATGACCGATGTGGCCGCTTATATTGATGAGTGTATTCCGGAGGTATACTACGTAAGTTCGGAGCCGAACTGCATTGATGTTATGGCTAAGGGTGTGTCAAAATGGAATGGAATACAGTTACTTGCAGATATGCTTGAAATTTGTAAAGAAGATATTATAACTGTTGGAAATTACTATAATGATTTGGACATGTTGCAGCATGCAGCAGTAGGAATAGCTGTAGCAAATGCAGTGGATGATGTGAAAAAAGAAGCAGATTTTGTAACAGAGAAGAACAACAATCAAGATGCCGTAGCAGAGATTATTACAAAAATGTTAAATCATGACTATGATGTAGTTGTAGAAAAATGCAATGAATGAAAGAATTAAAAAAGTAAAAAAGGAGGACAATGAAAATGAGAGTTGCAGAAATAGGAGACAATTGTATTGATGTTTATGAACGTATTGGGAAAAAATATCCAACAGGGAATGTTGTTGATACAGGTGTGAATCTTCAAAAACTTGGAATCCCTGTTTCGATTATCAGTACAACAGGTAATGATGAAAATGGAAAATGGATGTTAGAGACATTAAAAAAAGAAGGGGTAGACATTAGTCATTTAAAAATTGGCGATGGTGCCACAGCAGTAACTTATATGGATATGGATGGAAAAGACCGTGTGCATGGCGATTATGTAGAAGGTGTATTGGAGAATATTGTTTTTGATGAAGAAGATATTGAATTTGCGGCAGAGCATGATCTCGTTCATACAGCACTTTGGGGAAAAGCTGAGAATACCTTACCGATGATTGCAGCAAAAGGAATTCCAATTGCTTTTGATTATGCAGATAGACTGGATCATCCGTTAGTAGAAGAAACCTTACCATATGTTACTTATGGATTTTATTCTTATCATGAAGGAAGGGATGCTAAGATTGAAGAGTTTTTAAAAGATAAAGTGAGTCGTGGAATGAAAATTGCTGTTGTCACATTCGGTGAAGATGGTAGTCTTGCATGGGATGGTGAAAGATTCTATGTAGGTGGTATTGAAAAGGCAGAAGTAGTCAATACAGTTGGAGCTGGAGATAGTTTCATTGCAGGATTTCTTTATGGAATATTGAATGGTAAAAGTATAGATGAATGTTTAAAAAAAGGTGCAGAAGTAGCGGCTTCGGTAGTTCAGGTATTTGAACCATGGGTAGAGTAGAGTATGGGAAAAAGAAATTAGATATTGATAAAATACAGAAAGGAAGAGAAATATGTTTATAGATATGCATGTTCATCCAGCTTTTTATGAACCAATCAATCAAGATTCAGAGTTGGAAGAACTAAGACATAATACATTAGATATTCATAAAAATGGAACGGCGCCATTGGAACATATTTTTAATCAAATGAAATGTGCAGGCTTGGATTATTTATGCTTACTTCCAGAAGATTATCGTACACAGCAAGGTGGAAAAGTGCTGGTAAGCAATGAGGAAATTAGTCAACTTGTTAACATGGCACCAGATAAGTTTATTGGATTTGCGGGGGTTGATCCGTTTGCAGAAGATGCGGCTGAAGAATTGGAGAAAGCATTTGCAGAATTAAAATTAAGTGGTTTGAAATTACATCCAGGTAAAGGGCATTTTTATCCAACGGATGAAAGAATGATGCCACTGTATGATATTTGTGAAAAATATGAAAAACCAATTATTTTCCATAGTGGAATGTCATGGGAACCGGATACATTAACAAAATATTGTCGCCCAGAAATGTTTGAGGAACTGGCAGCAGCAAGACCAAAATTAAAAATTTGTCTTGCACATTTTGGATGGCCATGGTGTAGAGAGACAGCTATGTTGATGTTGAAGTATACTAATGTATATACAGATACTGGCGCATTGTATTTTGATAATGCTAAGGAGTTTTATACACAGATGTTGACAAGAGATGTTCCGATGACATGGATTGATCGGAGTTTGAGACATCAGGTAATGTTTGGAAGTAATAATCCGAGATTTGAGCAAATCAGAATGGCACATGCAATTAAAGAACTGGGATTTCGTGAAAGTACTTTGGATTTAATTTGTGGGGAAAACGCAATTGAGTTCTTAGGTGGAATTCCTAATAGAAAGGCGTAAAGAAGATGTATGTTGAATCAATTACATTATTAACAAAAGAATATAATGAATATACAGTAATTACTCCGAAAGTTTTGGATATTGTAAAAAGAAGTGGAGTTCAGAATGGAACCGTTACGGTTCTTACAAAGCACACAACAACAGGTGTAACTGTGAACGAAGCATTAGAATGTCTGGAAAGTGATATTGAGAATTTCCTGGGACGATTAATACCAGAAGATTATCCGTATAGCCATGCAAGAATGCTTCGAGATTATGGTAGTACAGCAGGAAATCCAACAGGACACTTGAAAGCAATGCTTACTGGAAATCATTGCCATTTTCCAGTGATAGATGGTGAAATGGTAAGAGGTGGTGCTCAAGAAATATATTTCTGTGAATTTGATGGGCCGGCACATCGTACAATTAACGTGATTATCCAAGAAGAAAAATAAAATATATACCGCTCATATTCTATTGACTGAAGTCAGAGATTTGGGCGGTTTTTTTATGCAAATGAAGATACTGTTCTTCAGTGTTTATACGATTGTGATAATTGACATAAATATGCCTCAATGATATAATTTGAAATAGACAAGTGGTAAAAAAAACAAACAAAAATAGTGGTAAAATAAAACGTCATATATAATTCGAAAGCTAATACAAGTGAAATGGAGGCGACAATCATGCCTGATTTGAAAGAAAAAAATAGGATAATCTTGAAGAATTCAAAGATGCATGAATTGTGGGATTTAGGAGCACCGACAATACTGGAACAGGCTCTGCAAACCATTGTAGCTTATGTAGACACTGCAATGGTTGGTCAGATTGGTGCGATTGCAAGTGCTGCTGTCGGTCTGACAACCACTGTAAATTGGTTGTTAAATGGAATTTTGTTTGCTGTTAGCATGGGAATGCTTTCGTTTATTGCCCAATATACTGGACAGGGAGATTTGGAAGCTGCTCATCATACTTCAGCACAGGCAATTTGGATTATTTTTGTTCTTGGCGTGATTGAAACAGTGATTGCTTTAGCAATTAGTCCGGTGTTGCCAATGTGGATGGGCGCTAGTCAGGAAATATGGAGAGATGCAAGTGAGTATTTTTTTATAGTAAACTGTCCGTTGATATTGAGAGGAAGCCTGATTATATTTGGAAATGTATTAAGGGCAAACAAGGATTCGAAAACACCTCTTTATATAAATATTGGTGTGAATTTTTTGAATATTATATTAAATCAGCTTTTAATTAGCTCTCATACTACGATTTCAGTATTTGGAATGTTGCTCAGTATTCCGGGAGCTGGATTGGGAGTAAGAGGTGCCGCTATAGCGACTGCAATTAGTCAAGGGATAGGTGGAGTTACTATTTTTTGGGTTGCAATGCAAAATCCATTGGTGACACTAAAAGGAATGAAGGTGAAACCGGAAGGAAAATTGTTAAAAAATTGTTTTAATGTTTCCTTGCCTTTAATTGGAGAGAGAATTGTTATGGGATGTGGTTATGTTGTATTTTCAGCATTAGTAGCGGGACTTGGAACACTAAGTGTAGCAGCTCATTCGATTGCACTTACAATTGAACAGGCTTTTTATGTGCCAGGATATGGTATTCAAACTGCAGTCAGTACACTTGCTGGAAATGCTGTGGGAAAAAAAGACGAATTAGAATTAGAATCGGTTGTACGTTCAGGACTTATTGTGGCTGTTTCTATTATGACAGCAATGGCCATAGGTCTTTTTTGCGGAGCAGAAGTGATTATACGTTTCTTTACGAAGGATGAGCAGGTTATTGTGCTTGGAGTGTCATTACTGAGAATTGTAGCAATTAGTGAGCCTATGTATGCAGCGTTAATTATATATGAGGGTATATTTCATGGTATTGGAGATACAAAAATGCCATTTATATTTGCAATATTAACAATGTGGGGGATAAGGATAGGCCTGACATGGATTTATATTGGTATGTTTGGGCGTGATTTAAAAATGGTGTGGTTTTTCATGATTATGGATAATATTAGTCGATGTATATTGCTTTGGGGCTTGTACCGGAGAAGAAAAAGAAGCTTGCTATTATTTGATGAATATTAAAAACACATAATCGTTTGAGTTTGGTATATATTTTGGTTGGAAAACGAAGAAAAAGATGATAGAATTAGCTTACATTTGAAAGTGGTCTGTAAACAATGGTAAGGAGAATAAGAATATGGAATATCGTATACCACCGGGAACTGAGGCTGTGGAAAAATTGGAAGATTTTATTGTAGTAAATCGATTGGCTCCGAATACAAGAATTCCATCAGAGAGAGATTTGTGTGAAATGTGGGGAGTAAGCAGAACGACACTGAGACAGGCGGTAGATACACTTGTTGGTCGTGGGGTGTTATATAGAGTTAACGGAGCGGGAGTTTATGTATCTGTAGGAAAGAAGAATCGAAACATGGTTGGAGTAGATTCAATGGTAGGAGAACTTCGACAGCAGGGATCTATTTTGGCAAAAAAGATTATTTCTGTAAGAAAAGTTGAAGCAACTAAACAGATTTCTAAGAAACTTCATGTTCTGCTCGGACAAGAGGTTTATGAGTATATTCTTCTTAGAAAAATAGATGATGTTCCATGTATTTTGGAAACAACATATCTTGATTGTGAACGATATCCAGATTTTGAAAAGTATTATACTGATAAAACTAGCATGGGTCGAATTTTGAAAAATGTATATCATAGAAAGCAGATTTCGGGCGAGGAGCATATTAGTGTTACATATGCCAGTGAACAAGAAGCAGCGTTGTTGGAGATAATACCGGATTCTCCTTTGTTTTTTACATCTGGAGTTGTGAAAGATGAAGAAGGAGTGATAATTATGTATTATAAACAATTAATTAGAGGAGATAAATTCAAGCTTGTTAGCAGAATAGAGAGTGAATAATGAGAAAAGCAGGGCAGATTTATGGATAATAAATTGAACTATACCGAAGAAAATGAAGAGCGTGAAGACGGAAAATTAAGTTATCGTACACCAATTTATCTTCAATTGAGAGAAATTATTAGAAATCGAATAGAAGAGGGAGAGTACCTTCCAGGAACAGCAATTCCGTCTGAAAATAAATTAGCAGAAACTTATGGTATTAATAGATTGACTGTTCGCAACGCAGTAGATACATTAGTTAATGAAGGAATTTTGAGACGTGTTCAGGGAAAAGGTGTTTTTGTTGTTGGTGATAAATACGAAGAAAACCTGGATGAACATGGTGGGTTTGTTAATGTAATGTCTTCAGGAACAAAAAGAGTTTCGATAAAGGAGCAGGCAAAAATATATAGACCAGCAGGAAATAAGTATGCAAATTATTTTAATATTGAGCCAGATGATTTAATCTTTTGTGTACGACATCAAATAACTTTGGATAGTGAGCCATTGGCAATTGAAGATATATATGTACCAAAAGATGTTTTGCCGAAGTTAGAAGTAGTGAACTCATCAGTTTTTACAATAAAAGATATTTTTGCATTTTATGGAATAGAAATTTCCAGTATGCAGCAAACAATGGAGATTATAGATGGAACGAGTAAGATAAAAAAATTATTAGATATTCCAAATGGAGTAGCATTAATTATGTTGAGTTGTGATTACTGGGACAATAATGGTAGAGCGATTGCGTATAGCCGCTCTTTTATCAGAAGTGACAGGACTTCATTTACAATTCAGCTTCATGAATAAAATAATAGATTTAAAAAGTACAGCAGAAGAGTTATTAAAAACTCATACAGCTGTACTTTTTGTTTGATGAAAGAATTATCACATAGTCTTTATAAAGTCTAATCTACAAAGATTAGTCTGACAAACAATGCATTAAGTTTACAGTAGCAGGATAAAGAGAATCATAAATATTCTGATATTTTTTATATGCTTCATGGTTTTCTTTATTAGGATGATAGGTTTTTCCAGGTTTAATGAAATCTGTAAGTTTGTTGAAAGATTCAAAGCCTGAATATTTGATTCCCGATGCAGCCATTAGAGCATCGCCAAAACTCGCACCTACAGTAATGGCAGGGGTACTGATTTCTTTACCAGTAACATCTGCAACAATTTGCATCCATAAGTCATTTTTAACACCACCACCTACGGCAAAAATCTGGTCGATAGGAACATCGTGCTCAAGCATGATCTTTAATTGCTGATTTACTGAGTATGCAACAGATTCCAAAGCACTTCGGTACATATGCTGACGCGTGTGAGCAAGCGTTAATCCAAATAGAATTCCCCTTGCAAGAGGATCATTTATTGGAGTTCTTTCACCAGCAAAATAAGGGAGTGTAATAAGGCCATCGCTTCCAACAGGAATTTTATCCAAATCTTGCATCATGGTGATATAAGCATCAGGACCACCATTTTGCTCTAGTTCGAGTGCATCTGGGAAAATTGTATTTCTATACCATTTAGTAAGAGAGCCTGCAGCATTAGTGCCGGCAGATATATCACAAAGTCCTGGTACAATAAATTCTTCACGCCATAAACGTTCATCATCAACCAATTCTTTTGTCCCGAGAATCATATAAATGGAAGAACCGAATTGAATCATCATTTTACCAGGGGCAACAACGCCAGTGCTGATTGCTTCTGCGCCGGAGTCATCTGTTCCTACAATGACTGGAGTACCAACTGCAAGACCCGTTTCCTTTGAAGCGGTTTCAGTTACATAACCTGCGATATCATTTGCTTCCTTCACTTCTGCTAGCTGATCAGGGCGGCAAATTGGTAGGCAAGTTTCAGGATTTGGTGTTCCATCATTAAAATAAAGTGGATTAAAACTTGCAAGTCCTAAAAAACGATCGACTACATAATTACCAGTAAGTTTTGCTGCTATAAAACTAGAGCCTGTTAGAAACTTGTGGGTTTTTGCATATATATCTGGCTCTTTATTTTTTATCCAAAGAATCTTAGGCATTACATCACTGGAGCATAATGGACGTCCGTACCACTGTCGGATCTGTTCTTCCCCATACATTTCTGTGAGTTGTTCTATCTCATCGGTTGCACGTGCATCAATACCATATAGGATAGCTTTGCGTAGAGGTCGACACTGATCGTCGACAGGTAGGCAGTCGGCACCAAGTGCACTTGTTCCGATTGCTTTAATGTCAGATGGTGAAACTTTGGATTTTTCAATCAGTGCATTGCTTATAATACATAAATCTCCCCACCAATCTTTGTCGGCATCATGTTCATAGTGACCTGGGGCAGGATTTGTCATTGCATGTTCAGTTGTATGTTCTGCTATAATTTCTCCGTGAGAATTGATTAATACACCTTTACTAGAGTTTGTTCCAGTATCAATCCCCATAAAATAAGACTCTTTCATAAATATTTCCATTCCTTTCTTAAAGAGAATATAAACTGTTTAGATAAGAGAGATATTTTTTTATTTATTCATGGCTATATACGATTCGTCCGTTGAGAAAAGTTACTTCTACTTTGCGAGAACGAATTTCTTCAATAGCTGTTTCAAATAGATTTCCGTCGAATACGACAATATCAGCTTTTTTTCCTTTTTCCAGTGTGCCGAGCTCTTTCTCTTGATATAGATTATAAGCACCGCCAGCACTCCATGCAGTTAGCAACTCAGGAATAGTCAGCATATTTTGTTTGTTAAATGGCTCTCCACCTTCAGGGAAGTATCCTCCGACTGCATGATAAATAGATTCTGGGATATCATCAATAAGAAGTGGAAGATCAGTTCCGCAACTTAATAACACATTGCTGTCAGCCATTTTACGTCTGTTCCAATAATACTGTCCGCGATCCATACCAATCTTTTCTTCAATCATGGCAAGTTTGTCTTTTCGATTTGCGATAGATTGAATTTGAGGGTATATTTCAGCAATTACGCCTAATTTTCCCATACGCTCCAAGTCTGTTGGATCACTGAATTCAAGATCGGTAATACTGTGACGATTTATAAGTTTTCCATTTTCATCTTTTTGGCAAGAGTCATAAATATCTAATACTTTTGAAATAGCAGCATCTCCTTGAGCATGTAATGAGAAACGAAATCCTTCGGTATCAGCTTTAAAGGTATCGTTTGCTAAAAGATCCCAATCAATGTCTTGTGCACAGGTCGTATCTGCGCAGGAATAAGGTTTTTTCAAATCACCGCAAAGTTCGCTTATAGAACCGTCGGTCATTTGGTTATATCCAGAAAAACGAACAAACTCTCCTTTAAATTTTTCACGCATTTCCTTGCCATATGAGAGATTAAAAGGTTCAGCAACAGGTTGGCTCATAAAGTTTACGCGGATAGTTAAAGCGTTTTCGGATTCTAGTTCTGCGAGAATGTCGGTAAATCCGTAGAAATCATCGAATCCCATTTCTTTGATGGAAGTGATTCCTTTACTGTTCATCATTTTAATATAGCGCTTAAATTCCGGAATTATAAAGTCTTTATCTCCAAGTAAGTCTGGTAAAAAGCGAACATAACTCTCCGGATAACAGGTTTCCGGGGTAAACTGATAACGATTTATAGCAGCTTGATTCATCCAACAAGTTTCGCAGCCTTTTGCAAACAGAAGAACAGGGCGAGTGGAAAAAGCCTCATCTAACAAATCTGTTCCATTAGGTTGGATTGTATCGGAGTTCCAACCATGTCCCAAAATAGGTTTGTCTGCAGGAATTCCTTTCGCATACTCTTTAATTGAATTCAGTATATCTTCTTGAGAAGTAGCTGCGGATAAGTCTATTCCAACAAATCCTACAGAATAACCTGTGAAAAAGCAATGTACATCGGAGAATCCAGGCGTAATTGTTTTGTTCCCATAATCAAGATATTTTGTGTTTGTTCCTATTAGTTCAGTAGGAGCCAATCCTTTTCCGATAGAAAGTATCCGGTCGTTTTTGATAGCAATATATCCAGAGAAGGGTATTTCCTCTGTGGCTGTAAAAATACAGTTTGATAATAAAATAAGATCTGCGTATTCAGACATATTATTTAAACCTCCTAATGATTAATGATATTTGTAAAGACATAACTTATATATAGGAAAATAAAGATATTAAGAGTAAAAGTGAGGCGACATCAAATAACAGATGAACCTTAGAAAGGTCAGATATCCAGCAACAAAAAAATCAAAGCTGAATGCTCGTTCCTTAATGAATAAAAGTCATCGAAGTGTTCTAACAGATATTGCACACTATTTATTAGAACACTTATAAGTTATCATGGTGCACAAAGCATTGGCAATTGGATGGATAACTAAAAAATAAGTAACAAAATAAGTGTATCTGATGAAACTGGTATAAATATAAATCAAAAACATACCACTATGTGCATAATGCATAAAAAGAAGAGAAAATAAAGAGAAAATAAAGAGGATAAAATATGCAGAATAACATAATTGGTATAGAATTTGAATAACAAACAACATGGTTATGGGATTTTATACATTTTTTATAATTGAATTTTAGACCTCTTGCGAATAGAAAATTGTGCTTAATTATTATATAATTTTACCAACAAAACACAACAAGGAGGAATGAAAAAATGTTAAAAGTTGGAATGTTTACATCGGGATATCAGAGGAATCCGTTGGAGCATTGTTTTATGGATGCTAAAGAGTACGGTTATGATTATATCGAGCTTTGGGGTGGGCGTCCACATGCATATGCACCGGATCTGAAAGCGGGAGATATTAATGAAGTTCGCCGATTAATTGAAAAGTATGAAATGCCGGTGCTTGGTTACACACCGGAGCATAATGCCTATCCTTACAATTATATGATTGGTTCAGAGGCTCAGAGAAGAGATGCTGTTGATTATCTGAAACTGTCTCTTGAAATGGCAAAAGAGATGGGTGCGGAATTTGTACTTACAAGTCCTGCAAACGGCGGATATCTTGCTACATATGATCAGTTGTGGAGCAGATTAGAAAAAAATATTCAAGAGTTGGGAGATTATGCAGCAAAACTAGAAATCAAGCTGGTAGTTGAAGCTTTAACACCGTATGAATCTAATTTCTTTACAAGAGCAAATGATTTGGTGGAGCTATTTAGAAGAGTGGATAATCCATATGTAGTCGGCATGTGTGATATTGTTCCACCATTTGTACAGCATGAAAGTATTATGGCATATTTTGATAAACTCGGAAATAAGATGGATCATATGCATATTATTGATGGAGAAAATGGATCAGACACCCATATGATACCAGGAGAGGGAAATATTCCAATTAAAGAAATGCTATATGAAATGAAACGAATAGGTTATGATAAAACTGCAACACTTGAATTGGTTACAAATTATATTAACGAACCACGTTTTTATGCGAAACGTGCCATTGATAACATGCGTGAGCTAATGGCCGAGGCAGGAATCGTTTAAATGTGAAAGTGAATAAATAAAAAGTAATAGATTATTTAAGAAATTGTGATAGCGAAGATAGATAGCTGTTTACAATATAAAAGCATCGAAGATAATAGAAAATTAAAAAAAGAAAAGTCGTGCACAAGATTTTTCAATTATACTCTGTTTAAAAGGAAAGGAGAGTTTTTATGTCTGAAAACAAAAACGAACTTGGTCGTAAACTTGGACTTGGCGCTGTTATTGCACTTGGCGTTGGTACTACAGTAGGCTCTGGTATTTTTTCATCTTTATCTGAGGTAGCAAATGCTGCCGGTAGTAGCTTGTTTCTGGTATTAGCATTCATTATAGGGGGATTGCTTCAGATTCCAGCAAACTTTGTATATTCGGAATTAGCATCTGCCTATCCAGAGGATGGTGGACAATATGTTTACTTCCGTGAAGCAGGATCTCGACCACTCGCATTCTTGTGTGGATGGATCAGCTTTTGGGCAACTGACCCACCGTCAATTTCAATCATGGCTTTAGCAATTGTGAATTATCTTGCATTTTTTGTTCCGATTCATGGTTTTGTATTAAAGCTGGTTGCTGTAGTATTTGTATTAATTTTCATGGGAGTACACATGCGTTCGGTAGAAGGCGGTGGAAAATTCCAGACAATTATTACAGCTCTTAAAATTTTACCATTTGCATTGGTTATTGGTATTGGTTTATTCAATCTTCAGGGGGATATTTTATTATCTTCTGCACCTTTGGAAGGATATGCAAAAACTGGAATTGCTGCGCTAATCGCAGGTGTAGCTTCAACAACATGGTCATATGATGGTATGGGAGCTGCTTGTTATATGTCAGGCGAAATTAAAAATCCGAAAAAGAATATGCCTTTGGGTCTTATTCTTACAGCAGTTATTGTACTAGCTCTTTATGCAGGATTAACATTTGTAGCTTCTGGAATTCTTTCTATTGATGAAATGGCTACATCTGATGCTCCAATCGCATTGTTGGCATCTAAGCTTCCAGGAATTGGACAGTATGCAGGTACAATTGTTGCAATTATGGCAATTATTGTTGTAATTGGTTCATTATCATCTTGTATTATGTACCAGCCACGTATCGAGTATGCTATGGCGAAAGATAATTTATTCTTTAAATCTTTTGCAAAAGTTCATCCAAAATACGAAACTCCTTATTTTTCAATTATCGTACAGTGTGCGGTTGCAATCGTATTAATTTTTGCTTCAAACTTGTCAGCATTGCTAGGATACTTTACAATGGTAGCATTATTAAAGAATGTGCTTACATTCGGTACAATCTTTGTGCTTCGAAAAAAAGGCAAAGAACATGGATACGATCCATCTTATAAATGCCCAGGTGGTCCAATTATGCCTCTTATTGCAATTATTATGACAGCTACACTTATTTGGGGCCAGCTTACATATGCGCCAATGCAGAGCTTAATTTGTGCGTTTGTGGCAGTAGCTACAGGACTTCCAGTATTCTATTATTGGGATAGAAAAAATAAAAAAGAAAGTGCATAAGCATTAGCTTAATATGTTGAGAAGGTGAGAACTGTATGGAGAAAATAAAAAAAATTCGTCCGCAAGATATGGCGATGGAGCAGATTCAATGGTATATACAAGAAAACCAACTAAAACCACATACACAGCTTCCGAGCGAACGGGAGTTGTGTACAATGTGGCAAATGAATCGTTCCACTCTCCATACAGCTATTCAACAACTAATTGAAGAAAGAAAACTATATAGTGTAAAAGGATCTGGAACCTTTGTGGCACCTCCGAGATTAGTTAGGAATATAAAGGGAATTCAGTCTACTTCGGAAGCAATGAGAAAAACAGGGTACTTTCTTTGGACAGAAGTATTAATCTCTAGAATTGAGACGTGTGATGGATATGTTGCAAGAAAACTTCAGATAAAAGAGGGAGATAAAGTATTTCATTTATATCGCTTGCGGATTAGAAACAATGTTCCTTTGATGATTGAGAATAGTTACATTAATTACGAACAGTGTGAAGGTTTGGAAGCTCACAATTTTGCAGAAGAATCTTTATATAAAGTTCTAAGGGATTTAGGCATATTGTTGACTAAAGGGACGGAGAAAGTAGAAATTACATTTGCCACAGAAGAAGAAGCTAAATTGTTGAAGGTAGAAGAAGGACAATACTTGTACTATCAGTCAGGTGTTGTAAACGACGATAGAGGAGTAGGTATTGAGTTTTTTAGGATTATGGCGAGACCAGATCAGGTACAATATACGAATGTTCTAACAAGGCGAGACACCAGATAAAAAAGGAGTGATATCGTATGAGATTAGCGGCAGTTGGAAGTAACTGTATTGATTATTATAACAATATAGATGGTGGAAAAGCATTTCCGGGGGGAGGCCCGGTAAATATGGCAGTTTATACACTCCGTTTAGGAGGAGAGGCTGCATATATTGGACCAGTAGGTGATGACGTCTACGGACAGATTATGATAGAAACTATCAAAGCGAAAGGCGTTGACACTTCGCATTTGCGTGTAGAAAAAGGAAAGACAGCCGTTACCCAGGTTGAATTGATAGATGGCGAAAGAGTATTTGGAGATTACGACGAAGGCGTATTGGAAAAATATAAATTAACAGATGAAGATATTGATTATATCAAAAATTTTGATGTTGTAATTTGTGATGTTTGGGGCAAAGTAGAAGGACAGTTTAAAGAGTTGAAAGAAAAAGGAATTGTTACTGCCTTTGATTGTGCGACAAGCCCAGATTCAGAGGAAAGTGTAAAAGCGATACCATATACAGATTATCTCTTTTATTCTGTGGATACAGGAGATACTAAAGAGGTAAGAGAACAAATGGAAAGAATTCAAAAACAGGGACCTAAGCTTGTCATTTGTATGATGGGAGAAGAAGGCAGTTTGTGTTATGATGGTGAAAGATATCATCGTTTTGGAATCGTTCCTTGTGATCATCTTGTAGATAGTATGGGAGCTGGAGATAGTTATATTGCTGGATTTTTAACAGGAATTGTAGATGGACTTTCTATAGAAGGGGCAATGGAAAAAGGTGCAGCAAATGCAACAGAAACATTAAAGTATTTTGGAGCATGGTAACTAAAAAATAAGGAGCCGAAATATGAAAACTGCCTGTAAAAGAATGATCACTCAGCAAGTGAGTGAGATTTTAAGAATAGAAATAGAAGATGGTGATTTATATCCTGGTACAAAAATACCTACTGATACAGAATTGGCTGAAATGTTTGGTGTTCAGAAGCAAATCGTGAGAACAGCCATAGAAGTCTTGGTCAAAGAAGGATTGTTGAAATATATTTCTGATAAAGAAGTATACGTTTTAGGACATAAAATCGAACGAAACATGGAGAAGTTAGAAGGCTTTACGCAGACGATGGTAGATAGGAATATGAAACCATCTTTTAGAATTGTGTCTAAGTATCTAAGAATGGCAGGAAATTTGTATGGAAACATGTTCGGCATTAAACCAGAAGATCCTATTTTTTATATTAAGCGCATGTGTTATGCTGACGGAGATTCGATTTCTTTAGAGGAATTATATATACCGCATTATTTAATTCCCAAAATGGAGGGGATTGATTTATCGGTGTTTTCTGTGTATGAAGTATATGAAATGTATGGGATTCATTTAGCGGAAGCAGAGCAGACATTGGATTTGGTTCGTCCTAGTTTGAATGATGCAAAACTGTTGGGAATAGATGCAGGAACACCCGTGATGTTGTTTCAAAGTCTTACGTATGATACGGATGGAAGGGCAATCGAATTCAATCGCAATTATGTGCGTGGTGATAAATGTAACTTTAATGTACAATTTTCAGATAAAAGGTAAAATTAAAATAATGGGATTATTTACAGGAAATTTTTATTCCAAAAATTTAAGAATGACAACACAGATTAATGTTATTTTCCCAGATGTTTCTAATGATGTAACACCTCTTTATGAGGGAACACCGAAGGTTCTTTATTTACTTCATGGACTGTCAGGAAATAGTGATGAATGGACGCGATTTTCTAAAATTGAATATTATGCAAAAAAATATAATTTCATAATAATTATGCCTGAAGTTCAACGTAGTTTTTACACAACAGGAAAAGTTGGAATTGATTATTTCCATTATGTTGCAGATGAACTTCCAGCTATTTGTGGGAAATGGTTTCATTTGGATCAAAGACGAGAAAATACATTTATAGCTGGAGAGAGTATGGGTGGATATGGTGCAGTGAAGATTGCATTGAATAGACCAGAGAAGTATGAAGCTGTGGCAAGTTTATCAGGAGTACTCGATTATGTAGGATTTACGGAGATGGTACTTGCCGGAAATTGGGAAGATATGTCGCCACAAGAAATACAGAGTTTTCATGGAGAAGCAGGAAAACCAGAAGAGTGGGAAAATCCACTGTTTTTGGTAGAGAAACTTGCTAAAGACGAAAATCGTCCAAGGTTAATTCAATTTTGTGGTACAGAAGACTTCTTATATGAAAATAATCAGAAATTTAGAAAAGTCGCTGAAAGTAATGGTTATGGTCATGTTTATATGGAAGGACCAGGGGATCATGAGTGGCCTTATTGGGATAAAATGATTCAACGTGCTATACAATTTTTCTTAAATTTAGATTTGCAGACAACGAAATTGTATTAAAAAGAAAGTAGTGAAAGGAGATATCAACTATGAAATATGAAGCAAAAGCGTGGAAAGAAACAGAAGGAGCTTGTTTGCGTAATTTTAACGAGCAAGCACAGATTGATAGTGTGAATGGAGCACTTGCTCTTCGTCCGCAGATTGAAAAAATTATTGATCAAATCTGGGAAGAAGGATTTGATGGAATCTATTTTATTGGTATTGGAGGTACTTATGCTTCCAGTATGCAGGTGGAAGTATATATGCGTGGCCGTTCAAAGCTTCCAGTATTTGTTGAAAATGCAGCTGAGTTTTTGACTACAGGAAACAAAAAATTTACAAATAAATCTGTAGTAATTATATCTTCAGTATCTGGAAATACAAAAGAAATGGTTGAATTAGTGGACAGAGTACATGAAAAAGGTGCAAAAGTATTTTCATTCATCGATAATCCAGGTACTACTCTCACACAGCCTGACAAGCAAGATTATCTGATTGTTTATCCAATGAATGAGCAGTTGAAATTTTATATGGTTGCAAATTACTTGATGTATAAAAATGGTGAATTTGATGATTATGACCGTTATAATAAAGAGATGGAAGCTAATCTTGCGGATGTATTAGCTCAGGTTGAGAAAGATTCCGATGAGTGGGCATATGAGTATGCAAAAAATAAGGTGGCATTTTGGAAAGAACATAAAGATCTTCCTCATTACTTTATTGGATCAGGAAATCAGTATGGGGCAACCTATTCCTATGCTATGTGCTATTGGGAGGAGCAGATGTGGATCCGTACAAAATCTATTAGCTGTCAAGAATTTTTCCACGGAATGCAGGAGATTATCGTTGAAGATACACCAGTTACTCTGTTTATGGGAGAGGATGAACAACGACCATTAGCTGAGCGTGTTGCAAAATTTCTTCCACGTGTAAATGCAAACTATACTATTATTGATACAAAAGAACATGAATTAAAAGGAATTAGTCCAGAATTTAGAGGAACAATTTCTCATTTGGTAATGCATGGTGTTAATAATCGTGTAGATGCATATATGGAGCTGTTTTTAAGACATCCACTTTCTATTCGTAGATATTATCGTCAGTTTGATTATTAAGAATTAGATTTTTAAAAGATATTGGTAGAATGAGTGCTGTTACACTAAGTAATTGTACAGAGACTCTTTGCTATGTAAATAGTCAGGTGAAAAGGTTAATTGAACTATTTCACCTGACTATTTTTAGAACTATAAAATCTGGCGGGGCGAAACTCAGGTCATTGCTCAGTAACCACGAAATAAATGAAGATGATTAATCGGAATGGTGATAAGCTGTTGATGACATTAGCGGAAAATATAGAGCGATAATAAAAGTGTATATAAAAATTTGCAAGGGGCTGTCGCTTTGAACTGCTCCCCGTCAAGTAGACAATTGAAAAAATATAAATTTTTCCTACCAGCAGAAATTTATCTGCTGGCAGTTTTTATGCAGCTTGCAAGTAAATTTCATGTTTTTCCATTGGTGTTAAAATTCCAAGATTCCTTTGCAAACGTTTGTTGTTGTAGTAATCTATATAATCTTCGATCATTTTTACGAGAGTACTTCTATCAGTGAATCGTTTTCCATAGTATCGCTCTCTCTTCAGAATTCCCCAAAACCCTTCCATTGGTCCATTGTCGATACATTTAGCAACTCGCGACATGCTTTGTATTATTCCAGCATTTACAAGTTTTGTATGAAATGTCCTGTTCGTATATTGGAACCCCCTGTCACTGTGAAACAGTGGCTGCGCACCAGGATTTCTAAGTAAAGCATTGTCTATCGTATCAAACACCAAAGCATTGTTGTTCTTATCACGAATAACATACGAAACAATCCGTCTATCATATAGATCCAGTATTGCACTTAGATAAACTTTATGCTTTTCCATTCCAATATAATAATGGAATTCTGTCACATCAGTGAGCCATTTTTCATTTGGTGCTTTGGCAGTGAACTCCCGATTAAGTATGTTTTCCGCTATATACTGAGGGTTTGCAGCCTGTCTTGTGCATCCGTTGTTAGAATACTTGACAGTTGATTTTATATTAAGTTTACGGCAAATGCGTAGTACACGTTTATCGTTTACATCAATACCATGATATCGTTCCAAATCATCTCTGATCCTTCGATAGCCTTTATCCGGTGACTCTGTATGAATCTTTTCTATCTCATCAGCAATGAGTCTATTCTTTTGTTCACTTTCAGGAATTTCTCTATGCAACCATTTATAGTAAGCGGCTCTGGAAACTCTGCCAAGTTTACAAAGTGCAGCGATTGGATAATTATGTTCTTTGTGTTCTTCTCTGATTGCCTGATATATATGTTCATGACGAATCAGGCTTAGCCCCGCCTCCTCTCTATTTCTTCGAGTTTTTTTAAGAAAGATGCCTCCATTTCAGCACGTTCTTTCTCTGCTTTTAAAATTTTAACTTCAGCACGCAGCTTTTCTAATTCACTCATTTCATCGGGACGTTTTCGTTTGCCACGGTTATCTCTTAAAGCTTCCACTCCACCAGCTTCATATTTGACTATATAATTGCGAGCCTGTTGATAGGACACCTGGTATTGTTCTGCTGTTTGGGCATAATTACGATCATGTGCGATACAATACTGTACTATTTCAACCCGTTCTTCAAAAGTGGTTTTTCTTCCTTTGGTCATGACAATGCTTCCTCCTGTTCCAGAAGATTTTAATTCTACATGACCATTATACTTCTTTATCCAAGTTTGTAACTTACCTTTTGAACGGATCCCGTATTTTTTGCAAATATCATTTTGAGAACCATGGCCTGCTAAATAATCTAAGACTGCTTGTTGTTTCAATTCTTTGGAATATTTTTTATTTCCTTTCAATGTGAATGCATTTACTCCCATAGATTCATAGTTTCGAATCCATTGTTGGACAGATGCAAGACTTACATCAAACATATCGGCAATTCGCCGTTGGCTTTCTTTTCCATCCAGATATAGATTTACAGCATATGTCTTATCCTCAACAGATACTTTTCTTTTAGACATAAAATATGCTCCCTCCTAAGTGACAAGTTTTTATTATTTCACTTGTCTACCTAGAAGGGAGCATATCAACGAAAATTCATTCGTTAAAGCGACAGCCCCTTTTAAAGATTACATGCTTTCGATTAATGCATTTTTTCGTTTATAATGCGATTAATTCACTTCTCTTTAGAATGAAAGTGTGTTTTTTTTAGTTATCCCCAAATTTAAGAAAATGCAGAAACTTACAGATGATATGA
The DNA here is from genome assembly GCF_055383675.1 of Mediterraneibacter faecis. Lineage (NCBI taxonomy): Bacteria > Bacillati > Bacillota > Clostridia > Lachnospirales > Lachnospiraceae > Mediterraneibacter > Mediterraneibacter faecis. The sequence continues at coordinate 521,756 of NZ_AP043803.1, forward strand.
ACCGTGTTACCCGTGAAAATTTAACAGGTCTTTCTGTTGTACGTGCGTATAATGCAGAAGACTATCAGGAAAAGAAATTTGATAAAGTGAATTAGGAATTACATTAGTTGCCATGTATATATTAAGTTATATCTTTTCTGCTTACGATCGCCTGTGCAATGATTGCTGATAAACCGATGCTGATTTTGGATGAAGCAACCAGTTCTGTAGATACCCGTACAGAACAGCAGATTCAAAGTGCTATGAATAAACTGATGGAAAACAGAACATCCTTTGTTATTGCGCATCGGCTTTCCACGATTAAGAATTCAGACCTTATTCTCGTATTGAAGGATGGAGATATTGCTGAAAGTGGTACCCATGAGGAACTATTAGCCAAAAATAGATTCTATGCTGAGTTTTACAATAGCCAGTTTGAACAGGCATCTTAATTACGGATGATTTTAGCCAAACTCTTTCTTGATACTGGAAAACACTCCGTTTATGACAGTGTCAGTCATTATCTTCAGCATGGTTTCCTTTGATATCTGTGTGCTTTCCAGATGCCACCATTTCATTGAAGTAAGGATGGTGGAGACTATAATTTGAGAAAAGAAAGCAGCACTTTCAAGCTGAGAATCGGAAACATGGTATGTATCAACCAATTCCTTTAATATGTATTTGCGATACATTGCCTGCATTTCATCAAAAATATTCACAGGGAGAGTTTGATTATACATCAATAATAATACTTTCCTGTGACTTTCAAAATAATTGATCATAGGTAGAAAATACTGTTTGAAACTAGCTTCATTTTTAGTATTACAGGATATAAAATGTGGATCAATCACCGGTTCAAACTGACTCATTAACTCTTCTACTATTTTTTGAATCAAATCATACTTATCTTCATAATTCCGATAGAAGGTAGAACGGTTGATCTTGCATTCAAGAATCAGCATCTTGATGGTGATTTCTTGAAAATCATGTGTTTCTAACAGTTCGAGAAATTTAGACTGAATAGTCTGTCTGGTTTTTAATACTCTTAAATCCGTACTCATGTTTCACCTCTGTGAGATATCCGGTATGAAAAAGATTAGTTATGCAACTTTTTTGCCCCTTTTGTCGCTTGTTAAAAAACGACACTATTCTACTATTATTATATAACAAATTAAATGAAAGGAAAAGAGATTATGCAAAACAAATATTATCCACAATTGTTTAAAAAAGGAAAAATCGGGAATGTAGTGATTAAGAATAGAATTGTACGAAATTCTATGGGAACATATCTGGGAAATCCAGATGGTACGGTAACAGACCGCCAGATTAAGGCATATGCAGAGGCAGCAGAGGGGGGCGCAGGACTGATTTTTATGGACAATGCAGTTCCGGTTCCGATGACATCCTGTGGTTTACGGGCAGATTCAGATGAATATGTTGCTGGACTTACACTTTTGGCAGAGGCTGTAAAACAGCATGGTGCGGTTGCAGGAATGCAGATTGCACATCCTGGTCGTGATGCAGGTTTCGTAGGAAGTGCTGATGTAATTGGTGCTTCACCGATTACCTATGAACCATGGTACGAAGCAGGAGCAAAAGTTCCGAGAGAGCTTACGATGGACGAAATTCATGAACTTGTAGAAAGATTCGGTGATGCTGCATTGCGTTGTAAACATGCAGGATTCCAGATCATTGAAATTCACGGAGCAGCCGGATGTATTCCGACCAATTTCCTGTCACCACATGATAATCAACGTACAGATATGTATGGAGGCTCTTTACATAACCGTATGAGACTGCTGCTGGAAATCGTGCGCAATATGAAAAAGAAATGTGGTCCGGATTTCCCAATCGGTGTGAAATTAAGCACGGAAGACTGGGAGCCGGAAGGAATCCGCATCGAGGAAACGATTGAGGTTGCAAAGGCACTGGAGAAGGAGGGCGTATCCCATTTGAACATTATGGGCGGAACCCACGCTACGGCGTCGATGGAATTCTTACTTCCAAATGCATACAATGCAGAACATACAAAAATGATTAAAGATGCTGTCAACATTCCTGTATTCATTGGACATAATGTATTTACACCTGAGGATGCAGAACGTTTGTTGGAAGAAGGCGTAGGAGATTATGTTGCATTAGGACGTTCCCAGCTTGCAGATCCTTGCTGGGCTAAGAAGGCAAAAGAAGGAAAGGCAGAGGATATTAAACCGTGTATTAACTGTCTGATCGGATGTCTGGACCGAGGCTTGCTGTCTCATACTCCAATCCACTGTACAGTGAATCCGACTTTGTACAAATTCGAAGGTCCGGAGATCACACCAGCAGAGGAACAGAAGAATGTAGCTGTAGTTGGAGCCGGTCCTGCAGGCAGTGAAGCTGCCCTGACACTCGCAAAACGTGGTCACAAAGTTACAATTTTTGAAAAGAGAGATTTTGGCGGAGCGATGATTGAAGCTTCTGTTCCTGATAATAAATCTAATATCAGAAGATTGATTCAATACTATAAGAATCATATCGAAGCAAATGATGCAATTACAATCGTAAAAGAAGAAGCAGACTTTGATAAGATTGCAAATGGTGGATTTGATGCGGTGATTCTGGCAATCGGCGGTAAAACAAGAACGCTAAAGGTAGCAGAAGACGGTAAGAATACTTTGATCTATGCAAATGACTATCTGAATGGAAGCAAGAAAGCAATTGGTGATAAGGTTGTAGTTATTGGTGGTGGAATCACAGGTGCAGAGACTGCGTTAGAATTAAAGAATGAAGGAAAAGATGTTACTATTGTGGAGATGGCAGATCAGTTCCTTGCAAGCAACAGTTCTGCATGCCAGGCATATAGCATCTCAATTTCTCAGACAGATATCAAGATTATCACAGGAAAACGTCTTGTTGCCGCAGAAAATGGAAATGCAGTAGTGATGGATCGCTGGGGCAATACAACAGAACTGGAAGCAGACAGCATTGTTATTGCAGCAGGATTTATGCCACAGTATGAACTGGCAGAACAGCTGGAAAATGAAACGGAACTGGAAGTGTACAATGTTGGTGACAGCAAACAGGTTCGACAGATTTATGACGCAATTCATGAAGGATTTGTTGCTGCAAGACAGATTTAATACAAATAAAGTAATGATATTCAGGGGCTGAATGGCATGAATTGCTATTCAGCCCTATTATTTTTCAATATAGTATCATAAAAGTCAGAAATGAGTTATTCATTTTTGACTTTTTTGATTTCCCCCAATGTGAAAAGCTAAAAACATGTATTTTTCAATAAATATATAGTATGAAATGAGGCAAGAATTGGATGTTTTCACTATGCTAATATTTATTCAGATCAAAAACCACAGTAAAAAACACACAATACAAGGAGGAAAAAAAATGAGTAAATTAAAAATTGGTATTATTGGTTGTGGTGGCATCGCTAATCAGAAACATTTCCCGGCATTAAAGAATAATGCAGATCTGAATGAAATCGTAGCATTTTGTGATATTCAGATTGACCGTGCCGAGAAAGCAGCCGCAGAATTTGGTGCAGAAGGTGCACAGGTAACAGCTGACTACAGAGAACTTCTGGCTAACCCGGAGGTAGAGGTTGTACATGTTTGTACTCCTAACGTATCCCACAGTGAGATTACAATCGCAGCTTTTGAAGCAGGCAAGCACGTTTATTGTGAAAAACCAATGTCACACAGCACAGAAGAAGCTGAAAAGATGGTGGCAGCATGGAAAAAGTCCGGTAAGCAGTTCACGATTGGTTACCAGAATCGTTTCCGCGATGAGGTTATGAATTTAAAGAAGTCCTGTGACAAAGGAGAACTTGGTGAGATCTATTATGGAAAAGCACATGCAGTTCGTCGTCGTGCAGTTCCTACATGGGGCGTATTCATGGATAAAGAAGCACAGGGCGGCGGCCCTCTCATCGATATCGGAACACATGCTCTTGACATTACATTATGGTGTATGAACAACTACGATGTAGACAGTGTAACCGGCTCTGTATTCTACAAGCTTGGACAGAAAGAAAATGGACCAGAGGGAAATCTTTTTGGACCATGGGATCCTAAAACATTTGAAGTAGAAGATTCTGCGGTTGGATTTGTTAAGATGAAAAATGGTGCAACAATCGGTCTTGAAGCAAGTTGGGCACTCAACATGCTTGACTCTAGGGAAGCATCCACAACACTTTGTGGAACAGAAGCCGGAGCAGAAATTCATTCCGGTATGAGTTATCCAAAGAACGAACTGATTTACAATCGTGCACGAAATAATCAGCTGATGGAAGAGAAACTTTCCAGTGTTGGAAGCATTGCTTATTTTGCAGGTGGTGCCGGAGAAGAGGGAACCGTTGACAACCGTCAGTGGCTTGAAGCAATTCAGAATGGAACAGAACCTTTGGTTAAACCGGAAGAAGCATTGGCAGTAACTAAGATTTTGGATGCGATTTATAAATCCGCAAAAACAAATGAGACAATTAAATTCTAAGAAAGAATGAGGAGAATAAGATGGGACTTGCACTTCGATTAAACTTTGTTGATGTTGTATGTGATGATTCACTGAAAAATTTCTGGGCAAATGGAAAAAAGATTGGTTATCAGTTTGATGTACGTCTGAGCTATTATAGAGGACATTTTCTTTCCACGATAGATGAAATCGGTGTAAAGGTTGATGGTGTTGATGTGCCTACAGAGAATATTTCTCTGTGCCTTGACGGTAAAGAATACGGTGTAGCAGAGCTTCATGATCTGGTTAATGTGTTCTGGCCAATCATTGAGCCGGCTACAATTAAAGTATTCCAACCGGGCGGCCTGAGTGAAGGAGAGCATGATGTAGATTTTACACTTTACTTCAGATCCCCATACATGGCGCTCAGTGAGACAGAGTATCAGAGCATCGACAGTTGTGGCAGCAAGAGACTAAATGTTCAGAATTAAGGAGGAAATAAAAAGATGAGTAATGTAAAGCTTGGTGTAACCCTGTATTCATTTTCTACAGAATATTGCCAGGGGAAAATGACTCTGGAGGATTGTATTCGTACTGCGAAGGAACTTGGAGCAGCTGGATTTGAGATTGTTGCAACTCAAATGATTCCTTCTTACCCATATGTCAGTGATAAATTCCTCGGCGAATTAAAAGCTATTTGTCAGTATTATGATATGGAACCAGTCAGCTATGGAGCAAACTGTGACAGAGGACTTCGCGGCGACAGAAATCTTACAGGTGATGAAATGGTAGCTATGGCTGTTCGTGATATCAAGAATGCCCATAAAATGGGATGTAAGGTAGTACGTGAGCAGTGGCTTATGGGACCGGAAAACTTTGCAAAGCTTGCACCATTTGCGGAGCACTATGGTGTAAAGGTTGGTATTGAAGTTCATAATCCGGAGACTCCAATCACACAGTCCACAAAGGACTACATTGCAGCAATTGACAAGAGTGGCAGCAAATATCTCGGCCTGATCCCTGATTTTGGATGCTTTGCAAATAAGCCAAACAAGATGAACTGGGATAACGCTCTTGCAGATGGTGCCGATGAAAAATTGCTTGAAATGGCTCGTGATATGAAGTATGATAATGTTCCATACGATGAAGCTGTAAAGAGATTGACTGCAGCAGGCGCTAAGAAGGTGGAACTGACTACAATGCGTGATATGTACACATTCCTTACTTTCAAGAAGGATGTTTCCGCAGAACTTCAGGGACTTAAGGATATTATTCCATATTGCATCCATATGCACGGAAAGTATCACTATATGTATGAGAATCTTCAGGAGGCAGCGATCCCTTATGATGACATTATGAAGATCGTGAGTGAGTCTGATTATGATGGCTACATCGTATCTGAGTACGAAGAGTATAATTCCGGTCATTCGATCGAAATGCTTCGCAGACACTTAAAGATGATGCACAACTATGTAGACTAATTATGAGGGTAAGCGGATGAATGATAAAACACAGTTAAAAAGAGCTTCTAAACTGGGAGTGATTTTCTATAGCTGTGGAGATCTTGCCTCTCAGTTTGTGTGGACATTTATTGGTTCCTATCTTACGATATTCTATACGGATATCGTGGGATTGGCACCGGCAGCAGCGGCAGCAATTATGATGATAGCCCGTGTATGGGATGCAGTTAATGACCCAATGATGGGTGCTATCGCGGAACGAACCAGATCGAAACTAGGCCGTTTCAGACCTTACATATTGTTTGGTTCCCCACTGCTTGCTATTTTCTCAGTATTATGTTTTACACATCCATTTGAGGGATCTTCCACAGCAGGCGTTATTTATGCAGCGGTAACTTATATCATAACGGGTATGCTTTATACGTTGGTTAACATTCCTTATGGTGCTCTGGCATCTGTTATGACAGAAGATGCAGAACAGAGAAATCAAATCAATGCTTCCCGTAATGTGGGTATGAATGTAGGTATTTTGATCGTAAATGGAATTACAGCAAATATAATGCTTTTCTTTTCAGGAAAGGGAGCAGAGGTTGCCAATGGAAATGGATATTTCATGACAGCTCTTGTATATGCGATCATTTCTATTCCTTGTTTCCTCGCAGTATTCTTTACCTCTAAAGAACAGGTGGTTCCGGAGGTGACAAAGGAGAAATTCTCTTTAACGGCAACAATTAGTGGACTTGTAAAAAATAAAAACCTGATGATTCTTCTCGTGATTATGATCCTCCAGATGGCAGCATGGATGGGAAGAATCGGAGTTGTAATCTACTACATTATGTATTGCCTTGGATCCTTTACGTTGATTCCTGTTATTATGCTTGCACCATCCGTATGTGGTATCGTTAGTTCCTTACTGGTACCAAAGGTAATGAGCAAGCTTGGTAAGAGAGTGACACTTCAGATTGCTGTAACATGTCAGGGACTTGCCCTTCTGGCAATGTACTTTACACCGTTTGACAATCTGACTCTGATCATCATCGAAAGTGGATTGGTTGGCTTTTTCAACGTTTCCTTCCCATGTTCACTTTCCCTCCTTGGTGATGCGATCGACTACAATGAGTACAAGACAGGCATACGTAATGATGGAATCGCATATGCTACCTATGGTCTGGCACAGAAACTGGGTAATGCAATCGGTGCTTCTGTAGGTGTCTTACTTCTTGCTGCATTCGGTTATGTGGCAAATGCCCAGCAGACACCGGAAACATTACATGGAATTAATATGGTTGTAAATCTCATGCCTGCCATTATCTTTTTCCTGACAGCTATCTTCGCATTTACGTGGAGGTTGAAAGATAGTGAAGCGGATGAGGTTCGTGCAAAACTGCATGAGAGGAAGAGCAAAGAAAACATTGAATAATTGAAACATAAATTTCCTATTATAAAAAATTGACCGTATCTGATTGGACTGCGGTCAATTTTTTTATTGCAAAAGGATAGTTGTATTAGGTAAAATATAGAGAAAAGATGGGCATTGCAGCTGATCCATGGTGTTTAGAATAGAGTAAAGATTGGGGTGTTGGTATGAGAGAATATATTAAGAAGAACAAGATGGATGTGCAGATTTTAAGCAGATTACCCAAAGATACACATTTCCATCAGGAGGTAGAATTAGTCTATGTGATGGAAGGGGAACTAAGACTTTATGTGATGGAAAGGGAATATCATTTGAAAAGGGGGGATATCTGTGTGATCAATTCCAATGAAGAACACAGAATCGAAACTCAGGGTGAAATAACGACAGCCCATCTTTTCATTACATACTCATTGATTCGTTCTGTATATAATGGAGTAAGTTCGTTTTTTTTCTGTAACTCGACCAGTGAGGATGATGAGCGTTATGAGAAATTACGGGAATTGTTGAATCAGTTGCTAAAGAGAAAAATGTTTTGCGAGAAGGAAGCGGAAGAAGAACAGCATGAATATGAATATCTTTCTGTTTTTTATAAGGTGCTTGGATATCTGACTTCCAATTTTATAAAAAAGGCGAAGACGGATGCAGGCATGTCAATGCAGCAGAAATCTCAGATGCGGACATTGCAGATCAATGAGTATATTATGAATAATTATAATCAGCCGATCAGTCTGAAGTCACTTGCTGACACGCTCTACCTCTCAGAGGGATATTTGTCACGATATTTTAAAAAAATATATAATATGAGCTTTTCTGCTTATTTAAGGCAGGTTCGTCTCTCCCATGCCATGAGTGAACTTATGTATACGGATAAAGCGATTCTCCAGATTGCTCTGGATAATGGATTCTCCAGCATTTCTTTTTTTAATAAGGTGTTTAAGGAAGAATATGGAAAGTCTCCATCTCATATTCGAAATAGTGCGAAGGAAATGGAAAAAAAAGAAGAAGATATGGATTCTCTGGTCTTAAATCAAAAACTGGAAAAGTTTATCTATTCTATGGAGGAGGAACAGGAAAGTAAAAAAAGGGCGAAAATAATCAGAAAGACATTTCAAGTGGAAGACGGGGAGAAAATTCCTCAATTTTGGAATACGGCAATTAATATTGGCCAGGCATCAGATCTTCAGAATCATGAAGTCAGAAAACAGATCCTTCGGATGAAAGATTCGATGCATTTTAGATACATTAGGTTCTGGAGTCTTTTTTCAGATCGAATGATTATGAGAAACGATGAAGAAATTGGCCAGTATAATTTTACTAAGCTAGATAATATACTGGATTTCCTGGTAGAAAATGGATTGAAACCGTTTTTTGACATGGAAGAAAAGATAAAACGTGTAAACAGAACGGATAAGGATTTCCTTTTGTATGAAGAAAAGAACAATAAGGTTGATTCGCTTCAAATATGGGAGGAATTTATCAGGCAGTTGATTATGCATCTGGTAAGGCGCTATGGTATTGAAGAAGTAAACACTTGGAAGATGGAGGTGATTTTTGATGGATACTGTTTGAAAGGGATAGATCCGACAGATAGCTTTTTTCAGATTTTTAAATGTACTTATTCCATAATAAAAAAACACGCGCCTCATATGGAGATAGGAGGATGTGGTTTTTTCCCGGATTATTTGTGTCACCTGGAAAAAAGAGGAATGAATTTTTGGGAGGAGTGGATCCGACGTGCCCCTCTTCCTGACTTTTTTTCTTTTATGATTTATGCATATGAGGCAGATCCGGAAGGAAAAGAACGGTTTGGTAAAAAAAGTGAGGATCCGGATTATTTGAAAAACAGTATCCGCAAAATACGTGCGGAGCTGATACAGCATGGATTGTCTGGACAGAAGATTTATATAACGGAATGGAATCTGACGGTATCTGACAGAAATAAATTGAATGATCACTGTTTCCACGGCGCTTATGTCATGAAAAACATTATCGATGTTTTTGGTGAAATCGATATGTTGTGTTATTTCACCGGGACGGATATATACACAGAGTATTATGATACAGTATGGTTGATGCATGGAGGGGAAGGGCTTCTTACACGTGATGGAATTGCAAAGCCATCTGGATTCGCTTTCCGCTTTCTGAAAAAATTGAAACCATATTTTATAGATAAGACAGAAAACTGTCTTCTGACAACAGATAGAAGAAATCAGTATAGTTTGGTCTGCCATAATATGAAAAATCTGAATTATATGTATTATCTTCAGAGCGAGGAAACGCTGGAGTGGGATAAGCTTTGGAAGAATTTTGATGAATGGAATCCTTTGACATTGAAGCTTTGCATAAAGGGCGTTGAAAATGGAAATTATCAGATGACTATACAGAAAATTAATGAGAAGAGTGGAAGCATTCAGGATATATGGGCGGATCTGGAATATATCCAGGATCTGTCTGATAGTGAGATCAAGTATTTGCACAGAGCTACTGTTCCCAGGATGATCATACGAAAATTCTGTGTGGAGGATGAATGCATAGAGATAGAACTTCGAATGCGTCCTAATGAGATTGGATATATTAACCTGGAGAAAATGTGAAAATAGAAAAAAAGGTCAAAATCAAAGCAGTTGATTTTGACCTTTTTTCTTTTGCCTGTACTCTAATCTCAAAAAGGTAAAGAAATGACTTGCTGTTGAGACAGCACAAAGGTAGTTCCCATGACATGAAATGATTAAAATTAAGATATCAAAATACAGATGAAGAATATAAACGAAAGGAGAAAGACATGAAAATCAAATTGGGTATTATCGGATTTGGCGGAATGGGAAAGTGGCATGCAGAAAATGCCCCTCGTGCTGGCGTTGAAATTGCAGCAGTATGTGACATCGAAGAAGAAAAACAGCAGGATGCACTTAAAAAGGGATATAAGGTTTATACGACAGCAGATGAACTGTTAGAAGATAAGGAGGTAAACACAGTTATCTTAACAGTTCCAAACTATCTGCATAAAGAAATGTGTATCAAGGCTGCTAAAGCAGGTAAGAATGTCATTACAGAAAAACCGGCAGCTATGAATGTACAGGAGCTCGATGAAATGGAAGCGGCCTGCAAGGAAGCAGGAGTATTCTTTACTGCTCATCAGAACAGAAGATGGGATCGGGATATGCTGATAGTAAAGAAAGCATATGACGAAAACATGCTTGGAAACATCTTTACGATTGAATCGAAGCTTCATTCAGGAAATGGATATATGCATGAATGGCATATTTACAAAAAGTATGGCGGAGGTATGATTTACGATTGGGGTGTACATCTCATTGATCAGATTCTGTTCATGATGCCGGGAGTAAAAATCAAGTCAATCTATGCTGATATTCAGAATGTACTTCATGAAGAAGTAGATGATTATTTCAAGATTATCATGAAGATGGAGAATGGGATTACAGTTCATATTGAACTTTCCACATATATTCTGGAGTACCAGCCAAGATGGCTTGTAGGTGGAGATAAGGGTACCATGATTGTGAAGAACTTTGCCTGTGATGGAAATATCTACAGGACAGGAAAGATGCTTGAAAAGCTTCCTCCTCAGATCACTGAGACAGAAGCCGGTCCAACCAGACAGTTTGCGCCTGTACCACCAGGAGGAATCGTAACAGAACCACTTCCGGAGATTCAGACAGATTGGGTAGATTTCTACAGAAATGTGGATGATGTATTAAATAGGCGTGCGGAATCTAAAATTAAGATATCTGAGGTAAGGCGCGTACTTGCTGTTATGGAAGCGGCATGGAAGTCTGCAGAAACTGGAGAGGCTATTTTATTCGAATAAAAAACAGGAGGAAAAAATAATGAAGTTAGGTTTTATCACATCAATTTGCGAAGGAATGACATTTGAAGAGGTAGTAGATTTTGCTGCAGAAAATGGTCTGGAATGTTTGGAGGTTGCATGCTGGCCAAACTTTGGAGCAAAAAGAAGATATGCAGGAGTAAGCCACATTGATGTAGCTACTCTTACACCTGAGAAGGCAGAGGAAATTAAAGCGTTATGTGCTTCCAAGGGTGTGGAGATTTCTTCACTTTGCTATTATCCAAATACTATGGATCCGGATCTTGAAAAAAGACAGTCCTACATTGATCACATTTATAAACTGATCGATGCATCTGCAATGCTTGATGTTAACATGATCACTACATTTGTTGGAAGAGTTCCAGATAAGACATTTGCAGAAAATCTGGAGATTTTCAAAGAAGTATGGCCGCCAATTGTAAAATACGCAGAGGAAAAGGGCGTTAAGATCGCTATTGAAAACTGTCCGATGCTTTTCACAGATGATGAATGGCCGGGCGGACAGAATATTATGACAACGCCTGCAAACTGGAGAAAAATTTTCGAGATTATCGACAGTCCAAACTTTGGTATTAACTATGACCCGTCCCATTTTGTCTGGCAGCAGATTGACTATATTAAACCAATTTATGAGTTTAAGGATAAAATTTTCCATGTTCATTACAAGGATATTAAGGTTTATCAGGATAAGCTGGCTGATGTTGGAACAATGGCTACACCACTGCAGTATATGTCCCCGAAACTTCCAGGTCTCGGCGATGTTGACTGGGGAAAATATGTATCAGCTCTGACAGATATCGGATATGACGGATATACCTGTATCGAGGTTGAGGATAAAGCATTTGAGAACAGCCTTGAGGATGCGAAGAAAGCGGTTATTTTAAGTGCAAAATACCTTAGAAACTTTGTAATATAGGAGAACAAATAATGAAGAAATATGCATTTGGTGCAGATATTGGAGGGACCACCATCAAGCTAGGTCTGTTTGAGACACTTGGCAATTTGATTGAAGTCTGGGAAATTCCCACAAGAATTGAGGAGAATGGGAAATATATTCTGATAGATATTGCTGCGTCTATAGAAGAAAAACTGAAAGAGAAAAGAATCTCAAAACTAGATGTTGAAGGCATTGGAATGGGTGTCCCGGGACCAGTCGGCAGAGACGGCAATGTATTAAAATGTGTCAATCTGGGCTGGGGTGTGTTTAATGTAGAGAAGGAAATGACAACTCTCACAGGATTTAAGGCGAAAGCTGGTAATGATGCCAATGTTGCTGCTCTTGGAGAAATGTGGCAGGGTGGTGGCAAAGGTTACAGTGACATTGTAATGGTAACGCTTGGAACAGGTGTTGGCGGTGGCGTAATTATCGGCGGTAAGATTCTTACAGGAATTAACGGAGCAGCCGGCGAGATTGGACACATTCCCATGAAAGATGATGAAGAATTTGCCTGCGGATGTGGTAACAAGGGATGTCTTGAACAATATGCTTCTGCAAATGGAATCGTTATGATCACAAAGAGATATTTGGACGCGCACCCAGAGGAAGAGACAACGCTCAGAGATGTGGAAAAAATCACATCAAAGGAAATCTTTGATGAGGCGAAGAAGGGAGACAAGGTCAGTATACTCATGGTAGACGAGGTTGGGCGTATGCTTGGTAAGGCCCTCGCAGCGGTCGCATGTGTGGTCAATCCGGAAGCATTTGTTATTGGTGGTGGCATGTCTAAGGCGGGTGATATTCTGATTGATGCAATCAAGAAATATTACACGAAATATGCATTCCATGCTTCAAGAGAGACGGTGTTCAAGATGGCAGAACTCAGTAACAGTGCCGGAATCTATGGAGCAGTAAGACTTGTTCTGGAGTAGAATTTAAGGAGAAGAAAATGAAAAAAAGATTTTTTGCAGGATTATTAGCAGTAGCAATAGCCGTAAGTTTTACAGCTTGTGGCAGCAAAACAGGAACAGCAGATGCAGATAAAAGTACGTCAACAGATGCAGATGCAACACATATTTACGTATTAACAGCAGCTGAGGATCACGGCTGGACAGGTTCTGTTGCAACTTTCGCAAAGGAGAAGGTTGAGGAAGTGAATAAAGAAGGTACATATACTGCGGAGGTTATCACATCAGCTGACGCTACTGAGCAGATTACAAAAATCGAAGATATCGTGGCAAGTGATGAGGAGAATATCGCAGTAGTAATTCAGCCAATGGATGATACAGTACAGTCGGCAATCCAGCAGCTTGTAGATGCTAAGATTCCTTACGTAGCATTTGACCGTATCATTGATGCAGTTTCAGATTCAGCAGTTTCTAATGTCAAAGGTGACAACGAAGGTATTGGTGCTGGTGCAGCGGCTTATTTCGTATCATTAGGACTTCAGCCAGGGGAGGCTGTTTATGTGTATGAAGGAGATACTTCTTCAGTAACAACACTTCGTGACAAGGGTTTTACAGAGTACCTCACAGGTGAGATCGATTTTGCGGGCAAAACGATTTCCGATGATTTAAAGTGGTCAGAGGATGATCTGGATGCAATCACATATTCAGGAGCTATGAATTGGAGCCGTTCAGATACAAAAGAGTCATATGAGTCATTAATGGGAGACAGTTCAAATGCAGCAATTAAATGGTTCTATGCAGAGGATGATGAGCTTGCAATGGGTATCTTAGAGGCTCTCAATGGTGGTGGAATCAGTGATTCTACAAAGACAGCAATCTATGAGACACGGCCGGTTCTCACAGGATGTGGAGGACTTGATGAGTACTATGAGGTATTAAGAGGAAATTCATATGCAGACATTGTTGATAATTTTGACGGAGTAATGTCAGTAACATATAGTCCGGCTATGATCCAGAGCGCAATTCAGGATATGGTTGACTACTTAAATGGAGAGACAGTAGAGCAGGATCATGTGATCGAGTGTGAAAACGTAGTACCTGAAAATGTAGCTGATTATCCGTCGTTCTAAGAACTAAGACAATAACATTTTTTGAGCTAATAATTTCATAATTATCGGGATTCCGGAAGAGAGAGGCGCACATTCTCTTCCGGAGTTATATTATTTGAAGAAATTTTTATTTCCATAGGAGAACGGATATGAATCTTTTAGAAATGAAAAATATCTATAAATCCTTTAATGGTATGCTGGTTTTGAAGGATGTCAGCCTGATGGTAGAGGCAGGCGAGGTTCACGCTCTTTTAGGTGAGAACGGGGCAGGAAAATCCACGCTAATGAATATCCTCACAGGTGTTTACCAGAGAGACAAAGGAACAGTTGTGTTTGACGGCAAGAATTATAACACAATGACGATTGCTGAATCTGAAAAGATCGGAATTGCATTTGTACATCAGGAATTAAATTTATTTAATGATCTAAAAGTATACGAGAATATTTTTCTGACGAACGAATATACCGGGTCATTTGGACGTTTGGATAAGAAAAGAATGATCAGGGAAGCATCAGAGTTATTTGAAAGAATGGGAGTAGCAATTGATCCGCTGGCACTGGTAGATAATCTAAAGACCAGTGAAAAACAGTTATTAGAGATTGCGAAAGCATTATTACATAATGCAAAGCTTCTGATTCTGGATGAGCCAACAACATCTCTGAATAACGATGAGATTGCTCATCTGTTTGAGATTATCAAGAGATTAAAAAGATCAGGAACAGCATTTATTTTTATTTCCCATAAGATGCCGGAGGTCTTTGAACTTTCTGATCGCTATACAGTATTTCGAAATGGAGAGTTTATTGGAACTGGCATAACAGCAGAAACAACTCCAGAAGATATAACCTCTATGATGGTAGGAGTAAAATACTCTTCCGAAGATCTCTACGAGCCAAGAAAGACAGGTGAAACTGTGCTGAAAATTGGGCATCTATCAGGAAAAGGTTTTCATGATGTCAGTATGGAAGTGAAACGTGGACAGATTATCGGACTTACAGGACTTCAGGGATCTGGAAGCAGTGAAATCATGCAGGGTATCTTCGGTGCAACGAAAGTGACTGGCGGAAGTATAGAAGCATTTGGGAAAAAAGTACCTCTCGGTTCTATTCATACTTCTATGCAGTCAAAAATTGCAATGCTGGCTTCAAATCGAAAAGAAAACTCTGTAATCTCAGATATGAACCTTTTGGAAAATATGTATATCTCCGAACATACCCTATCGGCCCAAAAGTTTCGTATAAGAAAAAAGAGGAACAGAAGAAGTTCGACCGATATAAAGCCATGTTAAATATCAAGGCACAAAAAAGCTCAGATGGAATCAATTCATTAAGTGGCGGTAACCAGCAGAAACTTTTTCTTGCCAGATGGCTCAATACAGAAGCTGATATTTTACTTCTCGATAATCCAACACAGGGAATAGATGTGGGAGCCAAAGCAGAAATCTATAAATTGATTCTGGAATTAGCCAGTAAAGGAAAGAGTATTCTGATTAATACTCTGGAGATTCCGGAACTACAGAAAGTAGCCGATTATTGCGTTATTTTCTATGAAGGAAGTATCATCAAGATACTGCCGCACGAAGAAATTAACGAGCAGACAGTAATGATGTATTCCGTAAATGCTGTCAATAAATAATAACCAGAGGAGGAAGATCATGAGCGAAAAGAAAAAATCGGAACTTATCGCACAAATTTGGTTCCAGCATAGTTATATATTTGTATTTATTCTAATTTTTATTGTATATGCGGTTACATCCAATGGACTGACCTGGGGCGGAGTTATGAACATCTTTCGCCATTCAGCGGTAATCGGAATAATTGCATTGGGCATGGGACTGATCTGCCTGACAGGTGAAATTGATCTGTCGGTTGGTTCTATGCTTGCGTTGGTGGGAGGTTTCTCTGTAGTCATATATAATATAACCGGAAATATTTTAGTGACTTTATTATTCGCAATCGCAGGTGGCGCAATCTGCGGATTTATCAACGGTGTATTAGTTGGCGGCGTGGAAATGCCGGCATTTATCGTAACACTGGCAACCATGCTGATCTACAGATCCATTGCACAGTATGTGTGTCAGCACATTCCCAAAGATCTGTGTGGAGGCGGAAGCTCTGTATACCGCATGGATACAAAAATTGCCAGTTATCAGACATTTTACCAGTTAGGGAATGGAAAGATTGCTTCAATACCATATGTTGGCATTGTTCTCCTTATAATGACACTTTTATTTATCTACATTTCCACCAGTACAAAGTTTGGTAAGAAAATATATGCAATCGGCAGCAATCAGAAAGGGGCAGTTCTTGCAGGTATCAATGTCAGCCTGATGAAGATCATTGTATTTGTGATTGCAGGAGTTCTTGTAGGAATCGGCGCATTCCTCTGGATCGCAATGAATGCATCCTGTGATCCAGCAACATCAGGAAAAAACTATGAAATGTATGCAATCTCAGCAGTTGTGCTCGGTGGTATCAGTATGTCAGGTGGGAAAGGCAAGATGCTCGGTGTACTGTTTGGAATTATGTCATATACTATCATTGACAAGATTATTGTGGCTTTAAAAATGGATTCGCTTATAAATGATGCGATTAAAGGAACCATTCTGATTCTTGTCATTTTGATCCAGATTGCAGGACCAAAGTTGAAGTCGAAATTAAATAAATAAGTTTTTAGCAAATCAGGGTTCAATTTCCTAATTCTTTTTATTACTTAAATATTGAATATACTCATTTCCCCATATTTCTAACTCATGCAGTACTTTCCTGAATGATTGCTTTGGTGATACTGTAAGTGGATGGAAATATGAGGGAAATCAGATGATTTTATACGCCCTATTCAATTTTTTATCGTATTCCGGTATTCTCCGGGGATCATATCAAATACTTTTTTAAAATGCTGAATAAAATTTCTTAAATTGTCTGCATAAATGATATTTACTGATTCCTGTAAATCCTGCAATAGCTTCTAAGGTAATATCCTGCGCAAAATGATGTTCCAGGTAACTTTGAAGAAGACTGATTGTATCAGGTATTTCTTCAGTCTTCTGAAATTCTTTCAGGCATTCTAAAATATAAAAGAGCATTTTCTCCAATTCAAAAGAAATATAAAAATCACGATTGATCATCGGTTCGTTTTGCATTCTCAGCTCTCTGAACAGTTACTAAATTAAAAAAAATTAATCATAATAATAATGTGATGATATCACAGAAAATAAATGAAGTTCAGATTATAATAAAGCCATAAAAGAAAAAACAAGGAGGACTGTAAAATGTCTGCTATTAATATCAATAAGAATAATTTTCAGAATGAAATAAAGAATTCCGAGAAACCTGTTCTTTTGGATTTTTGGGCTCCTTGGTGTGCACCTTGCCGTATGTTGGCTCCTGTCGTATAGGAGATTGCGAGTGAACGTGCAGATATCAAAGTTGGAAAAATCAATATAGAGGAGCAGTCTGAACTAGCAAATAAGTTCGGTATTTTAGAAATGCTTTAAAGAGGAAAGGTGGAAAAAGATGAAGATAATAATCGTAGGCGGTGTAGCCGGAGGAGCTACAGCCGCAGCAAGAATCCGAAGACTGGATGAACATGCAGAAATTACTGTGTTTGAAAGATCCGGATACATATCCTATGCGAATTGTGGGCTTCCATATTATATTGGAGATGTGATCACAGATCCGGAAGAACTTACACTACAGACACCTGAGAGTTTTTTAAAACGCTTCCGCATTAATATGAAAATTCATCATGAAGTTATCTCCATACATCCGGAACGTAAAACTGTTTCAGTAAAGAATTTAGAAAACAGTGAAATATTTGAAGAAAATTACGATAAACTTATCCTTTCTCCAGGTGCAAAGCCAACACAGCCGAGACTTCCTGGAGTAGGCATTGATAAACTTTTTACACTTCGTACAGTAGAAGATACTTTTCGGATAAAGGAATATATAAATAAGAATCATCCAAAATCGGCTGTATTGGCTGGTGGCGGTTTTATTGGTCTGGAACTGGCAGAAAATTTGAGGGAGCTTGGCATGGATGTTACAATTGTTCAGCGACCTAAGCAGCTGATGAATCCTTTTGATCCGGATATGGCATCCATGATCCATAATGAAATGAGAAAGCATGGAATAAAACTGGTATTGGGCTATACTGTAGAAGGATTTAAAGAAAAAGACAATGGAGTGGAGGTCTTATTGAAAGATAATCCATCTCTTCATGCTGATATGGTAGTACTGGCAATTGGCGTTACACCAGACACAGCATTAGCAAAAGAAGCCGGTCTGGAACTTGGTATCAAGGAAAGTATTGTAGTGAATGACAGAATGGAAACTTCTGTATCAGAACATTTATGCTGCAGGTGATGCAGTTCAGGTAAAACATTATGTTACTGGCAATGATACGTTAATCTCTTTAGCGGGACCTGTCAATAAACAGGGAAGGATCATTGCTGATAATATTTGTGGTGGTGATAGTCATTACTTGGGTAGTCAGGGAAGCTCCGTTATCAAAGTGTTTGATATGACAGCAGCCACTACAGGTATCAATGAAACCAATGCCAAAAAGTCAGGATTAGAGGTAGATACAGTAATTCTTTCTCCTATGAGTCATGCCGGTTACTATCCTGGTGGAAAAGTGATGACAATGAAGGTGGTTTTCGAAAAAGAGACTTATCGTTTGCTTGGTGCTCAGATTATTGGATATGAAGGAGTTGATAAACGTATTGATGTACTGGCAACAGCAATTCATGCAGGGCTGAATGCAACCCAACTGAAAGATTTGGATCTCGCATATGCACCTCCTTATTCCTCTGCCAAGGATCCTGTAAATATGGCCGGATTCATGATAGACAATATAGCAAAAGGGACCTTAAAACAATGGCATTTGGAAGATGTGGATAAGATTTCTAAAGATAAAAATGCTGTGTTGCTGGATGTGAGAACGGTAGATGAATTTAGCAGGGGCCATATTAATGGATTTAAAAATATTCCTGTAGATGAACTGAGGAAACGTATCAATGAAGTTGAGAAAGGAAAGCCTGTATATCTAATATGCCAGAGTGGGCTGCGCAGTTATATTGCGAGCCGTATTCTGGAGGGAAATGGATATGAAACATACAACTTTTCCGGCGGATTTCGCTTCTATGATGCAGTGGTTAATGACCGTACGCTGATCGAAAGAGCACATGCATGTGGTATGGATTATTAGAAAAACAGTTTTATGATCTTTGTAGAGTTTCCAATCTTTTCGAATCAAGGATTGTGATTTTGCCGCGGGAGAGTCTGACAAGCCCCTCGCCTTGAAAGTATCGAAGCATTCGAGTGATAACTTCCCTGTGGGAACCAAGATGATTGGCGATAGTTTCGTGAGTGATTTTCAATTCATTTGCACCTTCAATAGAGGTCTCTTCTAAAAGAAATGAAGCAACACGCTTATCCAAACTCTTCCACATGATTTGTTCAATCAGCCACATGACATCAGAAAAACGGGTAGCCATTAACTCATTGGTATAGTTTGCAACGGGAGCAGATTCCTTCATAATACCTTTATAGATTTCAGCAGGGATGATCCAAAGATCAGTATCTTTTTCTGCTTCAATGGTTACTTCAAATTGAATGGATCGTATGATACATGAGGCGGATAAAAGACACATATCCATATCGAACAGACGGTAGAGTGTAATCTCCCGTCCTTCATCTGAAAGTATGTAAGTTCGAAGCTGCCCGGATTTAACCAGTAATAATCCAGTACAATCCAGGTTTCCGTTGTGAATGACTGTTCCTTTTTTTACATGCTGTGTGATTAAATTATCTGAAATTAGTTTTTTTTGTGCTGTATTTAACTCATTCCATACTGGAAAATGATTTTCGAAGTTCATAACAGTTATCTCCTTTACGAACATAGTATACTTGCTTTTTTAGGATGCGTCAATCCTATAATTGACATATGCCATTTATAAGGTTATTATATAAGAAAAGCGAGAAAGGAGCAGTTTATGCCGAGACCAGTAAAATGCAGAAAAGTTTGTTATTTCCCCAATATTTTAGAATTCCTTCCGGCAGATAATACTGAGAAAAAAACACCTATTGTTCTGACGGTAGATGAGTATGAGACAATTCGTCTTTTGGACAAGAAAGGCTATAGTCAGGAGCAGTGTGCAGCATCTATGCAAGTCGCAAGAACAACAGTTCAACGGATTTACGAGATTGCCAGGAAGAAAATAGCAGATGCACTTATTGATGGACATCCGCTTAGAATTGAGGGAGGGGATTTCATAATCTGTGACGGTCAGAGCAGCAACTGTAGCTTTGGAGGATGTTACAAACAGGAAATTTACCAAAAATATGCAGCAGAAAAAGGAGAAGGTATTATGAGAATAGCAGTAACATATGAAAATGGACAGATTTTCCAGCACTTTGGACACACAGAGACATTTAAGATTTACGATGTAGAGGAAGGAAAAGTAGTACATTCAGAAGTAGTAGATACAAATGGAAGCGGACATGGTGCATTGGCGGGAGTTCTTAGTGCATTGAACGCAGATGTTTTGATCTGTGGCGGAATCGGAGGCGGTGCACAGACAGCGTTAGCGGCAGCAGGCATTAAGCTTTTTGGAGGAGTTTCCGGAGATGCGGATGAAGCAGTAGAAGCCTTTATTAATGAAACATTGGATTACAATCCAGATGTGAAGTGTTCTCATCACGAGCACAGTCACGAGGAAGGACATACATGTGGCGAGCATGGGTGTGGAAGCCATAGCTGTCATTAAGAAGAATAGCAAAAAATAATGTGACTGTTCAGAGCCAACCTCCAAAATGATACGTATTTTGGAGGTTGGCTCTGAACGGTTACATATTTTTATTGTTTGCTTAACTGGGAGCAGTTTTATTTTTGGTTTTCTGCCTGATATTTCTTGTATTCTTCTACAGGCATATCCAGGCCGGTATATAATTTATAAGCCGCAACGCCCTGCCACAGAAGCATACCTTTTCCACCGATAGTTTCTGCACAACCGGCTTCTTTTGCTTCCCGAAGAAGTTTTGTTTCTTCCGGATTATATACAACATCACATACGATCAAATCAGAACGAAATACAGATTTGTCCGTGATTGGGGAAAGGTCTTCGTGAGGTTTCATTCCTACCAGTGTTCCATTTACCAGAATATCTGCTTTTGCAATTTCTTCTTTCAAATTTTCTTGATCATCCAGACAAAATACCTGAACATTACAATCCGGTACTTCGCTTTTCAGTTTAGCAGCGGTGTCTTTTGCGCGATTAAGAAACGGATCGTCTGGATTGAAGACGGAAATGGATGTTGCTCCATCAAGTGCACACTGTACCAAGATGGCTGTTGCAGCTCCTCCTGCACCTAAAATCACCATTTTCTTTCCTTTTACATCTACACCATGATCTCTTAGATTTTCCACAAAACCGATACCATCTGTCATGTGTCCGATCAGTTTTCCGTTCTCATTAACAATTGTATTCACTGCACCGATAATTCTTGCAGCAGGTGATAACTCATCCATGTTCTGAGCTGCTGCCGTTTTACATGGCATAGTTACATTGCACCCTCTCATTTTGAACAGACGCATCGCATCCAATGCTGCCGGTACCTGATCTTCCTTAATGTCAAAAGCCATGTAGCTGTAGTCCAAATTATGATAACGGAAGCAGAAGTTATACATATCAGGAGATCCTGAATGTCCTACTGGACTTCCAATCAATGCTAATAAACCTGTTGTTCCTTTAATTCTCTGTTCCATTTTCTCCTCCTGTTTTGAGTCTGAATTTGAGATGCGACTTCATAAGTTTCTTTTACTCGCTGTCCATCTGGCGCAGTCTGAGAATTAGTTCTTCGCAAATCTGCAATTCATCTTTTCCGTCTGTTTCAATGATAATATCCGCTGCTGTTTCATATTTTTCTCTTCGTTTCTCCATAAGATCGGCAATAAACGGAACTGTTTTGTTATTTTCAATCAGCGGACGGTCATGGCTGTCTTTGACACGATCCAGAATAGTTTCAGGTTTGGCAGTCAGAAGAACTACACGTCCGTTTTTCTTCATCTCAACGACATTACATTCTCTCATCGGAGTTCCACCGCCACAGGAAATCACGACATTCGTTTTGGACTGCATTTCGATAAGAAGGTTGGTCTCCAGGTTGCGGAAATACTGTTCGCCATATACTTCAAAAATATCGGAAATAGTCATACCTTCTCTTTCAGCTATGATCTGATCCATCTCGATTACTTCCATTGCAAAGGAGTTTTTCAAAAACTCTGAGATGGTACTTTTACCGGCTCCCATGAATCCAATAAGCACAATATTATAGTTAAACAATTTTCTGGACTGGATTCTTTTACTGTTCAGTGTGATGCTTTCAAATACATCTGCTACTTCAGTTTTATGACGTTTTTCTTCCATTCTCTTTTCCAGCCATTCTTTCTGTTTGGCTTCTTGTTCCGGCTGTAAGATTGGAAGATCATTGGCCTCCTTATAAGCCATGATATCTTCTACAATACGATTACGCATAAGCAATGCATCCAGGATGATTTCATCACACTGGCCAAGACTCTCTCTTAATATTTCTAACTGATCCATTTTATCACCTTTCCTATCTTATTATTTTTAATATTATAACAGCTGTTTTTGTATACTACAATACAATTTAGTGATTTTCTGCTTTAAATCGCTAAAGCTTTTTGAAATAGCAATTATACCAGAATGTGTTGACGTGTAATCGTAATGACGGTACAATTATTGTAGATATTGAGAGGATACTAAGGAGGAAAATCAAATGAATGTTACTGAAATCAGACGTCCGGCTGACATGGAAAGAATTACAACGCCAGAACTTGCAAAGGCTTTTATTGACGAGCAGGTTGCATTGATCAAAGAACAGGTAGGAGATAAGAAGGTTCTTCTTGCACTTTCCGGTGGAGTAGATTCATCTGTTGTTGCTGCACTTTTGATCAAAGCTATTGGTCAGCAGTTAGTATGTGTTCATGTTAATCATGGTCTGCTTCGTAAGGGTGAGCCAGAGCAGGTGATCGAAGTATTCCGTAATCAGATGAATGCAAATCTGGTTTATGTGGATGCTACAGATCGTTTCCTTGATAAATTAGCTGGAGTTGAGGATCCGGAAGAGAAGAGAAAGATTATCGGTGGAGAATTTATCGAAGTATTTGCTGAAGAAGCAAGAAAGCTTGATGGTATTGAATTCTTAGCACAGGGTACAATCTGGCCAGATATTCTTGAGTCAGAAGAAGGAATCAAAGCGCATCATAATGCAGGCGGACTTCCAGAAGATATGAATTTTGAACTTGTAGAACCAGTTAGAATTCTGTTTAAGGATGAGGTTCGTGTTGTTGGAGACGAACTCGGTCTTCCACATGGTATGGTTTATCGTCAGCCATTCCCGGGACCGGGACTTGGAGTTCGTTGTCCGGGAGCTATCACACGCGATCGTTTGGAAGCAGTACGTGAATCTGATGCAATTCTTCGTGAGGAATTTGAGAAGAACGGACTGGAAGGAAAGATCTGGCAGTATTTTACTGTTGTTCCGGATTTTAGATCTACAGGAATTAAGGATGGAAAACGTGCTTTTGAGTGGTCTTGTATTGTTCGTGCAGTATGCTCTATCGACGTTATGACAGCAACTGTTGCTGAGATTCCACATGAATTAATGGTTCATATTACAGAACGTATCACACATGAAGTTCCGGGAATCAACCGTGTACTTTATGATTTTACACCAAAGCCGACAGGAACAGTGGAATTCGAGTAATATTCGCAGCATCTATGTAACAAGAAAGAGAAGCATCATATGAAACATACATTTACATTGGCTAATGGAGTGGAAATCCCAGCAGTGGGGTTTGGCACATATAAAGCCGCAGACAACACCGATGAAGCAATTATAAGTGAAGCAATCCGACAGGGGTATCGCCATCTTGATACGGCAGCCTTTTATTTCAATGAAAAAGCAGTAGGAAAAGCTGTGCACGAGAGTGGAATTCCACGAGAAGATTTTTTCCTGACATCAAAGGTCTGGAAAGATTATCTAGGATATGATTCAACTTTGCAGGAGTTCGAAAGCACTTGTAAAAGATTAGGTACAGATTATTTGGATCTTTATCTCATCCACTGGCCAAGACCTTCTGATCTGAATGCAGAGTGGAGAGATTTGGATGTGGAGACATGGAAAGCACTGGAAGATCTCTATAAGTCGAAAAAGGTACGGGCAATCGGTGTCAGCAATTTTCTGCCACATCATTTGAACAATCTGTTAGAGCGGACAAGCATTACTCCTATGGTGAATCAGTTAGAATTCCATCCGGGATATATACAGAAGGCTGCAGTTGATTTCTGTAAGCAGCTGGGTATTCAGGTAGAGGCATGGAGTCCGATCGGTCGAGCCAGAGTTCTCAAGGAGCCACTTCTTATGGAACTTGCAGAAAAATATCAGGTATCTGTCGCACAGATCTGTATCAGATTTGCTCTGCAGTGCGGTGTGTTACCGTTGCCAAAATCCTCTTCCAGTGAGAGAATGCATCAGAATCTGGATGTTTTCGGATTTGATATAGAGGAAAATGATATGTATCAGTTGATGACTTTACCGCAGATTGGATGGTCGGGAGAACATCCGGATCGGGAGCGGGTAAGATTTTAATACAATGAAAATAAAGCTATTGAAAATGACACCCCTAAATGAGGTGTCATTTTCTTATAAGAGCTTTTTATAGAAGAGAAGTAGTCGTTTATACAACTTCTGTCATAATCTGAATGTCTGCTCATAATTTATTTCTTATTTTTAATCTGGCCATATTTGTAGAGAGCGACCATAGCATTTACGGCTTGTTCAGCAGTCGGATAAGCTGGGATTCCATGATCTCTCAACTTCATGATAGCTTCCTGACATTCTTCACCACCCTGGCATTCCATAATGAACGGTTTTCCAAGATGCTTATATGTCTCGTAAATATCGATAACCAGATCTGTTACAGCCGGAACATCTGTTACTGCTGTCGGACAGATGGATCCAAGTATTCCATGTACATTTGGGTCACGCATTACCTGTGTGAATGCACCTTTATACTGAACAGGTGAAGCTGTTCCGGAAATATCAACAGGATTAAGCGGAGAACCAAACATTGGCATATATGCACGGATTCTTCCTGCTAGATTAGGAGAAATCTCTGCCAGCTCATGCATTGGCATTCCCCGACGTTCAAAGTGATCACAGCTGAGAAGACCTGAACCACCACCGTTGGTAATCATAACGATATTGTCACCCTTTGGTGCCGGCTGCATTCCTAATGCCATTGATATATCGAGGAATTCTTGCCATGTGGTCGCACGGATAGCTCCAGCCTTTTCAAAAATATCATCATAAAATGCATCATTTGTTCCTTTGTTTTCAGAAGCAGTATGTGCAAATGCAGCTTTTTCACCAATCTTTGAACCACCGACTTTTATTGTTACGATCGGTTTATCAACACTGCGGCAAGCTTCAATAAATGCATCAGGACTATCCAGTCCTTCAATATAAATTGCAAGACATTTACTGTTTTCATCTCTTCCAGCGTAGGATATAAACTCACAGAAATCAACGTCAGCTTTATTTCCAAGTCCTACGAAGAAGCTCATTCCAAAATGATCTTTCTGTGAGGTTCCAAGTGCCGCAAGCAAGTTGGCACCTGACTGAGAAATCATTGCTACAGGACCTTTGATTGGAAGATAAGGGATAAATCCGCAGTTGAAATTAAGGTATGGACTTCCCATTCCTACAAGGTTTGGTCCAATCAGAGGCAGCTCATGATCACGACAATATTGAGTGAGTTCATCCTGCAGTGTTCCACGTCCGATTTCTTTAAATGCACTTGTGGCAATAACAACAATCTTAACTTTCTTTTCAACACAATCTTCCAAAACAGATTTAACAATGTGTGCAGGTACAGCAAGAAAAGCAAGATCGATTTCATCAGGAATATCCTTTACAGTCTTATAAGCTGTAAATCCGGCAACTTTATCTGCTCTTGGATTTACAGGATAAATCTTTCCTTTATATCCCCATGTTAAAAGGCCATCAACAACTTTATAGCCGACTTTTGTAGAATAACGGCTGGCTCCGACTACGGCAATCGTTTTTGGATTTAATGCATATTGAAGTTTATCAACAACATATTCTCTTGGATGTTTTACGATCATATTACTGCACCTCCTCTGAGTCAGTTGAGAAACGACATTTTACGGAACCGGATTCCAGTCTGTTCTGTAAAAAGTCATCCGTCATAACGCATTCTTCCCAATATCCGTTATCATCATCAAGACGGGCTACCCAACGTCTGAACTGTCTCTTTGAATTTGCTACCTTTACTTCTTCGATCTCAGCGTATCCTTCCAACATTCTTCTGATTGCTTCTACGTCATTTACTTCGGTATAAACAGTCAGCATGCAATCGTAGAAAGAGTCACCGAACTGAAGAATATCTACGAATTCCGGCATAAGTGAGAATTCATCTACGATTTCTGCCTTCCTGTAACTCGGAACATTCTGGAACATACGAACCAGATACATATGCATTGATATTCCAAGTGCTCTGTAATTAATATAAATCATTGGTAGCATAAATTTTCGTTCATCAACACACATTACAATGTCTTTTTTCATTTGCTTGCCATCTAAGCCGGATAACTTCTCCAACATATCAAAATCAAACATATCTGCGATTGATTTTGTACTGTTAAGAGCTTCGATAATAGCAAAATCTTTTTTATCTATTTTGTTCTGAACTTTAAGGAATTTCTTCTTCTGTTCTTCTCCAAAAATAAATTTTCTGTATCTGTCTTCCGGAACATCCCACTGGTTCACCAATGATTCCCTGACATCTGCTCTGATTGGGCAAAGATGTACATATTCTACTTCCGGTCTGTCTTTCCATGGCTGGATAACATCTGCAAGAAGATTGTCCAGAACTCTCATGTGATTTCCGTTAAAGAAATCGAAATCGCCCTCTGCGAGATATCCTGTACAAATATCATCTTTATTCTGATACCACTTGGCAAATTCAGCTTTTACCTTTGGATCTGTACCGTCTTTTAATTTGACAACCCAATAATAAAGTCCCCAACCGTAAACACCAACATTTGGATTCATAACGAACATGATAAGATGTTCATCATACATTCGTTTTAATCGATCCTTGATATCAGCTGGTTTGATTCCGGTTTCCTTTGCAATATAATCGATATTCCAGACTTCCGGATAGACCTGATAAAATGACTTCGCGACATTGTATGCTGCAACTTCTGTAGCATCGAGAGAATATGTTCCCGGTTCAGAGTAACCGTATCCTCTAGGTGGAAAACAGTTTTTTTTCATCCATGCCTGCTGCTGATCCGTTCCTATTGTGTATAATGTTTCTCCCATAGAATACCTACCTCCTTCTATTTTTATATACACGCTTCTTATATACCCAACATAACATAAACAAATCGATAAACCAATCTCTTTCAGATGTGTTTGAACAAAGCTAATCAGATTGTTTAAAATAGCCTAAAATCTGGAAAAGATACTTTATTTTTATGTCAATTTATACTATAATTATATATATTGCGGAGCTTTTAAAAATATATGAAAGAAGAAAAAACAATTTTATTTCAAGACAATTTTATACATAATTCTATTAAAGATGCATTCCTGCAACTCCTTATGAAAAAGGATTATATGCAAATCACTATAACGGATCTTTGCAAATATGCAGGTGTTAGCAGAGGAACATTTTATGCTCATTTTGGTAACATAGGGCAGGTGGTTGATGAATTGTTTTCAGATGCATTATGTGATATTAAAAATATGGCGTTGCTATCAGAAAATGCATCGAATTCAAATTCAAAGAAGGGGCTTTGTTGGGTTCTTCGAAAGAATCCAAAATATCAGCCGCTTTTTTTCTCAGAAGCGTTGTTTCTTCAAGCTGTAAAGCATACTGTTGCGGCACTAAGGCAAGATTTTCTTGATTTAATGAGTGGCAAGACGGAATTGGATGAAGCTTCATTAACAGATTTATTGACAGTTCAAATTATGGGATGTTTGGGGATGTGCAGAAAGCATCTGGGAGAGTCTGATGAGGAATGGTGCAGATTCCAGGGTTGCTTTGATCTCTTCCTTAAAGCAGGTTATCAGGGGATTATTCAAAAATAAGGAGAGTATTTCTACTCTCCGTTAGCGAAGAAGGGACATTGCCATTCTTCGGTATGTATGGCGTTTTCCACGAATTGCCACGCTATAGGCTGTGATATTCTCAGGTAATGCCATGCCCATATATCCGCTGTCTCCAATATGATGAATATCCGCACCGGCCATTTTACACATAAGAGCAATCTGACGAATGGTATCTTCATCTGCACCTTCCTGAGATGTTCCAATCGTTGTCATTGCCAGAGCACCTTTCTCATGCGCCTTTTTAATTAATTTACCGGCATATTCCATTGTGATCCCAGGAACTGTTCCAGGTGCCGGAAGTAATATCACGTCGGCGCCAGCATCGATAAAATCTACAATATCTTTTTCAGTAAGAATTTTTTCGCCTGCTTCTGAAATGATTCCGGATGCATGCATTTTCCCGGCTGTAAGGATTACTCGGTCACCAACAGCATCTTTTAGCTTTGAAAGTGCCTGTATGATTGCTTCATTGTCTACCCCTACTCCAGGATTGCCTGTCAGAACAATCATGTCTACTCCCATATCGGCAGCTTTTCTTGCATTATCAACGGTTGCCTGGCGACCTGTTGTCAGATTCCAGACAGACTCCTCGTCATTGTTTTTAATTGTAGCCGGTTCTAGATTTATCGCAACCATTCTTCCGGTAAGACGTTTTACTTCACGAATAGTATCTTCCGGTGATATATGTGGCAATCCCTGGATTACAGGCTGATTGACATCGAAAATATTTAACATGATCAAGTCTGCTCCAAGTGAGGTTACAAATTCTGCATTTGTAATGTTCACTAACATCGGTGTTACTGTTCCAATTGTTTCCGCAGCAAGTGTTCTTCCTTCGCTATTTGCAATAGAAGTTAATAAATCAGACTTGCTATAGGAAGATAATTCAGTTGCTGTTGTGTCTATAAGTCGCTTTGTCATGAGAGTAGTTCCTTTCTAATAATATATATTTTTCTAAAAAATTTCCTGATTAAAGTAATTTTGATTGTCTGACATCCTTCTCATGTTAGTTTTTTTTATGATTAACAATATAAATCCCTGCGCATACTAAAACTAACGCCATCAGACTCCCTACATTAAATGCCTGTTTTACCTCTCCGAGTATCAGTGCTGATAAGATCACGCTGCAAAGTGGATTCACAAATCCGAAAATCGCAACCTTGGAAACATCATTCCATGCAAGCAGTATAGACCAGAGCGTATATGCCACTGCTGAAACCAGCGCAAGATAAAATATAATTGCCAAACCACCGGCAGTTACATTTCCCAGGCGTCCGCCCATTCCAAGTCCAATTAAAGTCAGAACAATTCCGCCAATCGTGAACTGGGTTCCGCTTAATACGACCGGTGATACTTTTTTAGAAAAAAGATTAATCAGCACAGTGGATATTCCATAAGACAACTGTGCAATCAGGATAAACCCTTCTCCAATCAACTGAAAACCCATGTCCAGAGAATTTCCCATCAGATTGATTACTACAACGCCTGCAAATCCAAGAATACATCCTGCAATTTTTCTGCTTGTCATTCGTTCATTTCGAAAGACCAGACAAGACAACAGAATTGCGATAAAATTTCTAAGTCCGGTAATGATTCCACCCTTCACTCCTGAAGTGTGAGCAACGCCTATATAAAAGAAGAAATATTGTCCTACTGTCTGAGCGAGACATACGGGAACCGCATATTTTAAAAGTTCCCGATCAGGAAGCATCATTTTCTTTTCTTTGATTGATGCAAAAATTAATACCAAAATCCCAGCTAAAGTAAAGCGGATTCCGGCAAAGACAATCTGACTTGCAGTGTCTGAAGAATCTACCTGCAGAAGGTGATACCCTGTCTTAATCACCGGGATTGCACTTCCCCACAGGATACAGCATACACAAGCAAGAAGTGCTACAATACCAGTTTGAGTCAATTTGTTTTGTTTTTGTGCCATTTTCTTATTTCTCTTTTCGTATAAATTTCGTTATTTCGATTTTTTCAGGTTTTATTTTCAATATCTGATAGTTATTCGTTGCATAACGTTCATAAATAACATTATCACAAGAATGATACAATGCCAAGCTGAATTGATAAAGCGTCTTGACATCAATATTATTTTAACATATGATGAAAAATATCTTGTTGCATAAAAGTATAGCTGGCTGATTTTAAAAAATTAGGAGAAGGATAATGGATTTGAGTAAGTTATCTATGAAAAAAATTCGAGAACTGATTATTTTTACAGTGCTGCTTGTAGTTGCATTGTGGAAATTTGAAGTAGTGATCGATGTACTGAAAACGATAGGGGGAATTCTATTTCCCTTCGTACTTGGCGGAGCAATCGCTTTCGTGATCAATGTGCCAATGAGTTTTTTGGAAAAGAAGATTTTTGGCAAGGCAAAAGAAGAGAATAAGGCAGGAAAAAAGCTCGCCAGGCCGGTAAGTTTGCTTCTTACGATCATTTTGGCTGTCGGTGTAGTTGTATTAGTAATGTTTGGTGTGATTCCACAGCTTACCCGGACAATAGCAAGTCTGATGATAAGTATTGCTAATTTTATTCCACAGATGCAAGACTGGATTCGAGAGTTTTCACATAATAATCAAGATATTATGAAATTAGTAAATCAAGTACAGTTTAATCCCGATCAGGCAATTAAATGGGGAATCAGTATCCTTGGCAGCGGAGCAGGAAATATGATGAATACGACAATGTCGGCAGTGGGCTCTATTGTCAGTGGATTTGCTACATTTTTCATTGCGTTTTCTTTTGCGTGCTACATTCTTTTTCAGAAAGAAAAACTGTATGTACAGATAAGAAAAGTATTTTTTGCATTTATTCCGAAACAAAAAGCAGAGGCATTCCTGAAAATTTGTTCTCTGACCTATCGAACATTTGCAAATTTCCTTACAGGGCAGTGTGTAGAAGCTGTGATTCTCGGAAGTATGTTTGTTGTTACACTCAGTATTTTAAAAATGCCATATGCACTTTTGATCGGAACTTTAATTGCATTTACTGCATTGATTCCGATCTTTGGAG
Source organism: Mediterraneibacter faecis (assembly GCF_055383675.1). Lineage (NCBI taxonomy): Bacteria > Bacillati > Bacillota > Clostridia > Lachnospirales > Lachnospiraceae > Mediterraneibacter > Mediterraneibacter faecis. The sequence goes on from NZ_AP043803.1 coordinate 553,110, forward strand.
CTTTTATCGGATGTGCAGTGGGTTGCTTTTTGATTTTTATGGTAAGTCCTAAGCAAGCAATTTTATTTATTATTGTATTTTTGATTCTTCAGCAGATTGAAGGCAATCTGATTTATCCGCATGTGGTTGGTGGCTCTGTCGGGCTTCCGTCAATCTGGGTGCTTGCTGCTGTTACGATCGGTGGCAATCTCATGGGAATCGTAGGAATGCTTATTTTTATTCCATTAGTTTCAGTTTTGTACACTATTTTCAGGGAATTTGTATATCTTCGTCTGAAGGAAAAAAATATAAAACAAGTGACAAAGACAGTGGTGGAAGAATATACGGCAGAGGAAATTGCTGCAATGGAAAAAAATATAAAAAAGAATAGAGAATAAGAGGAAAACAAAAAGCGGAAAATCTCATTAGATTCAGAGGTTTTCCGCTTTTAAGTGCTTTGCTTTACAAGAGAAACGAAGGAGAGCCGCTATTTGAAGTTTTCTTCATGATCGTTTTCTTTTGCTTTTTTCAGTTTTTTGAATGTTATTTTTTTGATGCTTTTCTTAACTATAACTACGATAACAGCTATGACTGCTGCACATACAATAAGAATCGGTAATGCACCAAGAATTCCAATGATGAGATTCCTGAAACCGTGACCTACTTTATACAGGTTGTCTCCGAATCGATCTTTAATCTCTTCGAAGAAGCCCTTATCACCCGCATCTGTCATACGTTCGACTTCAAATATCTCTACATGTACTGTGCTGTAATCAATCTGATTGTCCAGAAGTCTAAGTTGACTTTCGTAGCTTTCTATTTCATATCGAATATCGGATAATTTACTTTCAATGGCTAACAGGTCTTCCATATTTTCTGCAGTAGAAAGCAACTCCATCAAACGTGCCTGTTCCGTTTCTAAAGCTTTTTTATGACTTTCCACATCTACATACTGAAGTGTCACATCTTCCACGGACTCATTTTCTTGTGTTACATTTCCAAGTTCACCGACGATATCCACGAATTCATTTAACTTGTCTGCCGGAATTCGTATGGTGTAGCTTGCATACCGGGTTGTCGTGTAAGAATAACTGTTGCCGCTGATAGAAGAATTCTCGACATAGCCACCTAGTTCCGTAGTTTTTGTTTTTAAGTTATTGAGTACAGAATCAAATTCTTTTGTCTGCAAAGACAGAGAAACCGTTCGGATCAATTTACGTCCATTTTCTACTTGAGCTTCCAATCCATTTCCTGAAGTGATTCCTGTATCGGCTGTTTCCGCAGGTTCTTCGCAGTATTCGTTTTCTGAATAATCTGTACCGTAGACAGATTCCATGGTTGCACTGTCCTCAGATGTCGACATTGATTTGCTTCCGCATCCGACAGTCAGCAGAGCCAACATTAGTGCTAAGAAAAATGCAATTCTCTTTTTGAATTTCATACAAACACCTCCATTCTGTTGATAGGCTTTGAGTGAACATATAAAGGAACATTGATTCACATTGGACAGCTTCTTTTTTCTCCTTTGTCCATGTCTCCGCGTAAATAGTGCCCATTAAATTCCATATTAATGTCACGGATCTCTTTTTTACCTTCGATATACTCATCGTACATTTCTGAAAGTCTTGCCATGCAACCATCGCAGCTTGCAGAAATGTTGCCTAAAGATTCTTTTACGATCTGTTTTCTTTCCTCTACGGTTGTATCTTTTATTAAAATGCTTTTGAATTCCATGATAGTTACCTCTGCTTTCTTAAAAATCAAGTGATATTTCTAATAAAAGTATAACATAAAACATGATCAACTGTATAGTTCTGGGAGAATATAATCCACCCCCTGTCAATCGACAGAGGGCGGATTATCTTAAAAAGATATGAAAAGATTTATTCATATTTATCTGCAAAGCAGATGCGTTTTAATCCTAACAGTGGCGCAGCTCCGGAAGCAGTTGTTCCGAAGAACAGCACCTCCTTATCAAGATCTAAATAATCGATGATTGATCCGTTACAGAGAGTACTTCCGGTGCACAGAATCAATTCTGCATAGGAGTCGCGGATTTCTTCTTTCATGGCAGTTCCGTCTTCAACACGGATTCCAAACTTCAAACTTCCATTGATAATTGCAATAGTTACAGATAAAAGAAACATAACTCCTATTACCCCAAGGAAATAGGCTGTTGCTCTTTTCATCAGAGTTTCTGTGATATATCTTAAGATACTAAGATTTATGACATTAAATATACTTGTAAGAACCGAAATCACAACCATCAACAAAATATATTTCGCATCTATTTTCCAAATATACTTAATGCAATATAATGTATTATTAAATGTTTTATTTTTTTTCAGATAGTCATCTCTCCTAGTATGCAAATTTTAATCTATTTGTTCACCTGATGTTTTTTAAAAATCCAATAACTAAATGTTGAAAATATAATCGCTCCAAATCCATTTACTATCATTGCCATATCCGGCCATTTTATTACTACTTTGCCTATGCTATAGGTTATATATGATTGGAATGAAAAATCCGCAATCTTAGATGGTAATAATGACAACATTCGGCTCCAAGTATATCCACCTGTATCCGGTGATAAAAAGGTCGGTATTATAATTAAAAGAAAGGCAATGATAATAACACCATATGCGTTTTTTAGTACTGCAGACATCAAAAGCGTTATTCCTGCAATTCCCAAGGTAAAGAAATATGCTAAAATCAAGGCATAAATCGTTCCCTCTGCCATTGATAAGTGGTATCCAACTGATACCGCAGGGTATTTTAATTGAATTGGTAAATCTGCACCATCTGTCCCAAGGAGGCCAAGATATACCGCAGAATAAATCAACGTAATTCCCCAATATACACAAGTAGTGAATAGCCACACCACAATAATTTTTGTGGAAACCAACCTGCTTTTCCCATATTTCATACACAATATTAGCGAATCACATTTAGATTGATATTCGCCTGAAAAAATCGGTGCAATTCCAATGCAGATAATCATCATAATCAGTACCGGCCATGTCAATGCATCCAAAATCATATCCCAACCTTTATGGTAACCATACTGATATTCGGATATTTTTTTTACTTCACCCTCCCAATAATCTGCTTCTATAGAAGTAAGTTTCCCATTCTCTTCTAGTAATTGAATATATTTTTGATCTCGGTCAAGACGTGCCTGTGTAAAATCCTTTCCTGCATTATTTTCAAGAACATCTTTTATGTCACTTCCACTTCCAGGCTCTTCATATACATTTGTTATCAAACTTAACAGCTCTTTGTTTGGCAGATAAAATGTACTATATTTTTCTTGGGACAGATAATGGTATGCTTCATTGTTTGAGCTTGTATCTGGGTTATTGATATATTCCAAATATTGATCTACAATTTCATTCACTCTATCCTGTGTTAGTTCTTGCCGCTGCTGAGTATTTTGCAACACCTCAACGGCAGTCATTCCACTAACGGTCTGGCCATTTTCATCTGTTGCTGTAATTTGAAAAATACTTGAACACACACAGAAAACTAAAAACAAACTACATCCTATAACTGATATTTGTGTCAACCTGCTCGTCCAGATCTTCTTCCATTCATATTTGATCATTCCACTCATTAACTATTCTCCCCTGCTTCCATTTCATCTGAAAAATATTTCAAATATAAATCTTCCAATGTCGGTTCAACATTAATGGCGTCATCAATTGGAGCTTCTGTAGATATGATTCTGGCCTCTACATGATTTGCTAATGCATGTGAATTGGCTATACAATACTGTGTCTCAAATTTTGTCCATTCTTTATTTGGAATTTTGCAGGACCATACTTCCCCATTAACTTTATCAAGCAGTTCTTCCGGCGTACCCTGCAAAATAAAACAACCTTTTTTCATCACCAGTACCTGGTCTGAAATATATTCTATGTCTGATACGATATGTGTTGATATAATAATAATTTTATCTTTTGACATTTCAGATATAATATTTCGGAAATATGCACGTTCTTTAGGATCTAATCCTGCTGTTGGCTCATCTAAGATAAGAATTTTAGGATCATTTAACAAAGCCTGTGCAATTCCTAATCTTCGTTTCATTCCGCCTGAAAAAGTCCTTATTTTTCTGTTAGCCTCGTTTTCAAGATTGACCAGTCTTAATAGTTGTCTTGTTTTTCGCTTAGCATATTGTGGCTGCAAACCTTTAATTGAAGCAATATACAGCATGAAATCTTGTGCTGTGAAACCTGGAGTATAACCAAACTCTTGCGGAAGATACCCCAAAATGTCCCGAAATCTTTCACCCATCTGTATATTATTTTCACCATCTATTTTTATTTCTCCAGACGTAGGTTCAATTATTCCACAAATCATTTGTAAAAGCGTTGTCTTTCCTGCACCATTTGCACCTAAAAAACCATATACACCTTCCGTCAATATAGTATCTATTTGTTTCACTGCTATTTTATTTTTAAATTGTTTAGAAAGGTGTTCCATAGCTAATTTCATTTAGATTTCCTCCTGCTCTTTTAAGAAGTTTACGCATTTCTATCATCATACCAAGTAAAGCAATCAACCCTATCCCTATCCATATGCCCAAATATGAGGTTTGAAATATTTTTACATCAGATATTTTAAGTATTGTAATTATGCAACTTAAGCATGCTCCCCATGCCCCCGAATATAACGGTATATTTTCTTCTCTGCTTCTATTTAAAATTAACATACATCCAAAGCACATTATTATATAAGGAACTATTCCATATAAAATAACTTGCCAAATTACAGTTTGTTTTAACATAGATATGCCAAGTGCCATAGTCATAAAAAACAATAGATCAAACAATCCAAATATAGTTAAGCGAACCATTAAAACTTTGCTGAAAGAATTCTTTGCTGTTATCTGTATTTCCAACATCCCCGGTTGGAAGACATTACATAACTCCTTTGCATTAATGAGGCATAAAATGGGGCCAGAAATTGCGATTAATGTCCAAAACCAACTACTTATGTTAATTTGCTCTGTAATCAGCAGATATAATACTAAAGCAGAAACAATAATTTTTAAAAACCATGTTTCTGTTTTTATAAATCTCAACTGATCACAAAAAAATTCAGTGCTACTCATTCTTAAATTTTCTGGATGCAACGTTATCTTTTTCGCTTTTGCAATTGTTTCTTTGTATTTATGTGTATCATAGGCAGGTACCTCAATTTTATTTAGTTCCTTTTTTAAGCGTTTCTGAAACATTTTTATATCTCCAATCTTCTCTTTAAACTTTTTTCCGCATTCTTTAGTTTATATCTTACCGTGGAGGCTGGAATACCCATAACCTGGGAAATATCCTTGATTCTGAAATCTTGATAATATCTTAAAATTATAATTTCTTTTTCTATCTCTTCGAGTGAATTTATCGCTTCCCAAATATTTAATTGTTCTAATTTCCTATCAATCCCTCCAGAATCAAATCCTTCTATAACTGTTTCTAAATTTACTTGTTTTGCTTTTCGCAAATAATCACGGATACAATTCTTGGCAATTACATATAAATAGTTTCTCAGTTTACCATACTCTTTGTACCTATCTATATGCTTAAGAAACTTCAAAAAAACTTCCTGAGTTATATCTTGAGCCGCATTACTATTACCTACATGATAATAACAATACTTATATATACTCATATAATTTTTCTGAATTACTTGATCTATTTCATCATTGCTATTTGTAAGTTTGATCAGTCGTTTATTTTCGAACATAAAATTATCTCCCGGTTTTTCTGCTCTAATTCTCTAATAAATTATTATCCTTCTATAATGTATAACGATTAAACCTCAAAAAAAAGCAAATTTTCTTTTAAATATTTTTGTAACTCTGCCTTTTTATCCATAACTTCAATGTCCCGTTTGATAACAACCAGGCAGAACGTGATCTTCGGATGATAAAAGTCAAGACCAAAGTATCCGGATGCTTACGAAGCTATCAAAAATGCGATTACAGGTCACCCTGATTTCATCTTTGAGTATAGCTGGTTCTGAATAGTTACAGAGATCCTATAAAATAAGGACGTCAAAACTATGACCAGACATTAGACAATTCGTTGTCGAATGTCTGGTTTTTGTATATCCGGGTGTGGTTTGTCCATTGTTGGAAGATAGAAATTGAGCTAAACTATCATAATCTGCAAGACAATGCTTATTGTAGGAGCAGCACTATTAGCAGAGGGTGGAATGAGACACTACATGGTGCATTGCACAGTAAGGACAGAACCGTAAATGTTGGAAACGTGTTAGCAAAACAAAACAGGAGAAAACTACAATGAATGCAACAAATACTTTAAAGAAACTGGGAATCGAGAAAACATTTGAATATATTTATAAAGATCCGGATAAAAATATGCCGAAGATCATGGATTGGGCGGATAAATTTGCAGATGGAGAGTTCCCGACACAAAGAGAGATGATCCGTGAAGCGATTACGAATCCAGAGCATCCATATTATAATTTTATCCTACATCTGCCTGCAACCTTCACTGCACAGGATGCTGGGCAGCAGAATATGGTCACAAACTGAATCTTACTTATGACGAGATTGATGACATTATCTGTCAGGGAAAAAAGCTTGGTGTTTACTTATACATTTACACAGGCGGAGAACCCGGAAAAACTCCGTGAGATGGTTGCAAAGTCAGGAGCACATTCTACAGACCTTCAGTCTCCGGAAACGGTAGAGCATCTCTGCGCAAAATGCGATCAGTACGCAAAGGACTGGCAGCCGGCAGCAGACAGGCTTTGGATGCGTTGAATGGAAATATAATAGATGTGGATGATGATGTGAGATGACAGATTGTAGTTTTATCGACTTCAAGAAATGAAAAGAATATGCTATACTTATAAGAAAAGAAGAAAGAACGTTACTGTTCACTCCCGTGTCAATCACTCCGCTGATTGACACGGAGGATGCGTGTTTTGACTTGAATGCATCTCGCCCCATCGCCAAAGGCGATTTAAAATGGCGAGATGCGTTGCTGGTCGCACATCGTGTGAACAGTAACGAACGAACGGACGGAGAGGCGTAGGTATGGCGGAAGTACATGGGGAATCAAAGTTGACTTTTTTGGAGTCGACGAGTATTATCATAGGACACGGCGTGGGATCGGGAATTCTTTCGGTCCCATTCCTTGCATCCAGAAATAACTGGTATGATATCATCTGGATTGCAGCAGTAGCTTATTGCATGAATCTTCTGCTGCATTTTATGATTGCGGAACTGTCTTTGAATAACAATGGCGCGCAGTTTATCAAATGCTTTGAAAATGAGCTGTTTGTGGGAAAGCTGAAGATGGCATGTACATGGCTGGCGTTTGGTCTGCTTGGCTTTTCGGTTGTAGTGAATGTGAGTGGATTTATTACCGGTGCGGCAGCAGTATTTTCAGCATGGTTTCACCTTCCGTCAGTGGCCGGGATGCTGCTCTTCTATGTATTGGCGGCAAGTGTGGTCTATATCGGAATGAAACTGGTCGGTATCTGTGAAAAAATTGCAGTGATTTCTATGTTTGGAGTCATAGGAATCCTTTTTGTAGCAACGATGCTTTCAGAGACAACAGAGCTTTCGACAAAGTTCTATTCGAATAACAATATGCTGGCACTTTATAGCATGATCGCATTTTCCTTATCTGCGGTTATGTCTGTGCCACAGGTTGTGAAAGGTTTAGAAGGAGACGAAAAAGGCATTCGTAGAGCAATTGCATCAGGCACGGGATTGAATATGGGATTAATCCTTTTGATTACCTTTATGACGCTTTTGGGATGTTCAAATGTAACAGAGAACGGAGCATTAGTGGATCTTTCCGGTCATCTTGGCGGATGGGTCAGCATTATCGGATATGTATTTTCCTTGCTGGCTCTTGCAACATCTTTCTGGGCAAATACATTGAATCTTCGAGATATCGTGAATGAACAGACGAAATGGGGCGAAAAGATCAGCTGGCTTGCGGCTACAGTGCCATGCCTTGTGATCGCGCTTATGGGTGTGCAGAGCTTTGTTGGTTTCACAAGAATGGCAAGTGTGGTTCAGGTTCTGACAGGAGTAGGAGTGATTGTTGCATACAATCGTTCCAGAAAACGTGCGGGAACTAGCTTGATCTGCGGAAGACTTGGTAGTTTGCCGTTCCAGATATTAGCAGTAGCAGCTTCGTTGGTAGCATCTGTAGGAGCAGTGCTTACGGTGACAGTATGAAATTACAAATATGTTATTACAAAAGTTGATGAAGAAGGAGATTAGAAAATGCAAGAACAGATGAAAGGGAACAGTAGTATTTTAGAAAGATTTGAATTCAGGGATATTAGACAGGAAGAGGCCGATCAGGCAGTCTTGATTGAGAAAATTTGTTTCCCGCCAAATGAAGCATGTTCTGAGAAACACATGAAGGAGCGAATCGGTGTGACTCCAGAATTGTTTTTAGTTGCGGTAGATAAAACAACTGGGAAGTTAGCGGGATTTTTGAATGGAATAGCAACGGACGAGGAAAAATTCCGAGATGAATTTTTTACAGATGCATCTTTGAATAATCCAAAAGGAAAGAAAGTTATGATCCTTGGCTTAGATGTATTACCGGAGTATCGAGGACAAGGTCTGGCACGAGAGATTGTAAGATGTTATCTGCAAAGAGAAGAAGAAAAGGGAAGAAAAGAAATTGTTCTTACCTGCCTGGATGGAAAAGTAGAGATGTATAAAAGATTTGGTTTTGTAGATCTGGGAATGTCAGATTCTGTCTGGGGTGGAGAAGAATGGCATGAAATGACATATTATCTGAGATAGAAGCAAATAACGAATGATAGTGAAAGCTGTAAAGTCTAATGGAAAATATTTGCCAAAGACTTTACAGCTTTTTTCTAAAAATGTATGATAAGAAAGGAAAATGGTAACTGTTCAGAGCCAAGCAAAATTTCAAAAGCAGATATGAAATGCTTGCATTTTTAAGGCTGTTTTTGAAATTTTATTTGGCGGATACGCCACACCGACGAAATGCGTAGCATTTTGGAGGTTGGCTCTGAACAGTTACGGAAAATGAAAAACATGAGATAGATAAGACGAGGAGAAAATATCATGGAGTATTGGGATATTTATGATGCGGAGAAACGGCTGACCGGAAGAACGATGAAGCGAAATGACTGGTGCTTAAAGGATGGGGAATACCATCTGACAGTGCTTGGAGTTGTGGCAAGACCGGATGGAACATATCTGATCACGAAACGTGTAATGACAAAAGCGTGGGCACCGGGTTGGTGGGAAGTATCCGGCGGTGCAGCGCAGGCAGGAGAGTCTTCTGAGGAAGCGGTATGCCGTGAAGTGAGAGAAGAGACAGGATTAGATATTTCTAATGCAGAAGGCGGATATGTATTTACTTATAAGCGAGAAAATCCGGGCGAGGGTGATAATTATTTTGTTGATGTATATCGCTTTGTGCTTGATATTGATGAGAATGATCTGAAACTTCAGACAGAAGAAACAGATGGATATATGTTCGCAACTAAGGAGGAGATTGAAAACTTTGCCAAGGAGGGAATCTTCCTCCATTATGACAGTATTAAGAGAGTGTTTGAACAGTTACAATAATTTATAGAATGAGGAAAAGTTATGCATTCAGAAAAGAAGAAAAACAGATTTGAAATTGATATGTGCAATGGCTCGATCATGAATAAGCTGATTTCTTTTTCAATTCCGCTGATGTTATCTGGAATTCTGCAGCTTGCATTTAACGCAGTGGACATTGTTGTAGTGGGAAGATTCAGCGGAAGCGAGGCACTGGCAGCAGTCGGATCAACCACAGCACTGATCAATGTATTTACTAATTTATTTATAGGAATATCTCTTGGGGCAAATGTACTTGCGGCCAGATTCTATGCGGCAGGGCGCGAGAAAGAGATGTCGGAGACGGTGCACACAGCGATTACATTTGCAATTATAAGCGGAGTTGTGATGGCATTAGTTGGATTGTTCTTTTCCAGAGGAGCACTTGAACTGATGGGAACACCGGATAATGTAATCAATCTTTCGACACTATATATGAAGATCTATTTCCTGGGAATGCCGTTTTTTATGCTATACAATTACGGTGCGGCAATCTTAAGAGCGGTTGGAGATACGAAGCGGCCACTTTTCTTTTTGATTGTAGCAGGTGTGATCAATGCGTGTTTAAACCTTTTACTTGTAATTGTTTTTCATCTGGGAGTGGCGGGTGTTGCAATTGCAACTGTGACAGCACAATTTGTATCATGTATTTTGGTACTGCGTTGTTTATATAAATCAGAAAGCAGTTATCAGCTTCGCTTTTCGAAGTTAATGATAAAAAAAGTATATTTAGGACAGATCTTCCAGGTGGGAATTCCGGCAGGAATCCAGAGTACCGTGATCAATTTCTCAAATGTACTTCTGCAGTCATCGGTCAATTCTTTCGGATCTGTGGCAATGGCAGGATATACGGCAGCGAATAATATTTTCGGATTTTTATATGCATCGATCAATGCAGTGACACAGGCATGTATGAGTTTTACAAGCCAGAATTACGGAGTCGGAAAATGGAAACGAATGGACAGAGTCTTAGTTGACTGCCTGATTCTTTCCACAACGATTGCATTAATTCTTGGTGGAGGTGCGTATCTCTTTGGACCGGAACTTTTGAAGATTTATACTGATGATCCTCAGGTTATCAGCTGTGGTATGGAGATCCTTCTGTATACAACAGTTACTTATTTTCTATGCGGATGGATGGATCTGTTCCCGGGATCTCTTCGTGGAATGGGAAAATCAATTGTGCCGATGCTACTTTCCGTAATCGGAACAGTCGGAACGAGAATCGTCTGGATCTTTGGAATATTTCCAAAATTCAGATCGTTAAAGATTTTGTTCATTTCCTATCCTGCATCCTGGATCATTACGATCATGCTGCAAGTGATTTGCTTTATTTTTGTTAGAAGAATCGTCTATGCACCGTTGAAAAAACGAGAGGCCATGATATAGTAAAAAAGAAATGCTTTATTTCCCAAAATACAAGAGGGAAGAAAGCATTTCTTTTTTATGTGCGTATTTTGTAAATGATAATTATTGACAAATCCAACATCCTGGAATAAGCTAGTTTTGTATAACTAATTGATAAAAAATCGCAATAAACTAAAGAGGATGATAAAAAAATGACATTAAAAGAATTAGCGATTGGAAAGAGTGCTGTAATTCGAACAGTTGGAGCTTCCGGTGCGTTACGACAGCATTTTTTGGATATGGGTATGATTCCGGGTGCGGAAGTTACGGTGGTAAAGTTTGCACCGATGGGAGACCCGATGGAATTGCAGGTACATGGATATGAACTGACACTTCGTCTTGCAGAGGCAGAACAGATTGAAGTTGAGGAAATCAGCGAGAGAACAAACAGCCATTCCCGTGGAGAACGTTTGAAACCGGTAGATCATCCGGGACTTGGAGAAGAAGGAAAGTATCATTCTGAAGAAGATGCTAATCCGTTACCGGATGGAACAGTGCTTACTTATGCCCTGGTAGGAAATCAGAACTGTGGAAAGACAACGTTGTTTAATCAGCTCACAGGAGCAAATCAGCATGTAGGAAACTTCCCGGGAGTAACAGTAGACCGTAAGGATGGAACAATCAAAGGTTATCCGAATACGAATGTGACAGACCTTCCGGGAATTTATTCAATGTCTCCATACAGCAGTGAGGAGATTGTTTCAAGAAATTTTGTGCTGGATGAACATCCGAAAGCAATTATCAACATTGTGGATGCAACGAATATTGAGCGAAATCTTTACCTGACAATGCAGTTGCTTGAGATGGATATTCCAATGGTTGTTGCGCTGAATATGATGGATGAGGTGATTGGAAATCATGGCTCTATTGATGTGAATACAATGGAGGCACTGCTTGGAGTTCCGGTTATTCCGATTTCAGCGGCGAAGAATGAAGGTGTGGACGAAGTAATACGTCATGCACTTCATGTGGCGAAATACCAGGAACGTCCGCTGCGTCAGGATTTCTGTGATAAGAGTGATCATGACGGTGCGGTTCACAGATGTATTCATGCAGTGATCCATCTGATTGAAGATCATGCGGAGGAAGCGAAGCTTCCGGTGCGTTTTGCTGCGACGAAGGCAATCGAGGGCGATCCGCTGATTTTGGAGCAGTTAAAGCTTGATCAGAATGAGTTGGATATGCTGGAACATATCGTGCAGCAGATGGAGACAGAACGTGAGGTTGACAGAAGTGCGGCAATCGCAGATATGCGATTCGATTTTATCGAGCGTCTTTGTGAGCAGACGGTTGTGAAACCGAAAGAGAGTAAAGAGCGTGTCAGAAGTGAGAAGATAGACAAAATCTTGACAGGAAAATATACAGCGATCCCATGTTTTATCGGAATCATGGTGCTTGTATTTTATCTGACATTTAATGTAATCGGTGCATTTCTGCAAGGAATTCTGGAAATGGGAATTGATCAGTTGTCAAGAATGGCTGAGGCGGGACTGATCGCACTCAATGTAAATGATGTAATCCGAAGTCTTGTAATCGACGGAATCTTTACAGGAGTAGGAAGCGTGCTTAGTTTTCTTCCGATTATTGTTACTTTGTTCTTCTTCCTCTCTATGATGGAAGACAGTGGATATATCGCGCGAGTGGCATTTGTAATGGATAAACTGCTTCGTAAGATCGGTCTTTCCGGTCGAAGCATTGTGCCGATGTTGATCGGATTCGGATGTACAGTTCCGGCAGTTATGGCAACAAGAACATTGACCAGTGAAAGAGACCGTAGGATGACGATCCTTCTGACACCGTTTATGAGCTGTACAGCAAAACTTCCGATTTATGCATTCTTTGTAAGTACATTTTTCCCGGGTAAGGGCGGACTGATCATGTCGGGTCTGTACGTGCTTGGAATTGTAGTTGGAATTTTAATCGCATTCCTTTATCGAGGAACTCTGTTTAAAGGAGAACCGGTACCATTTGTTATGGAACTTCCGAATTATCGTCTGCCGGGTGCGAAGAATGTGGCACAGCTTCTTTGGGAGAAAGCGAAAGATTTTTTACAGAAAGCATTTACAGTTATTCTGATGGCAACGATTGTTGTATGGTTCTTGCAGAGTTTTGACTTGCATCTGAACCTTGTGGAGAATTCAGCAGATAGTATTCTTGCTATGATAGCAGGTGCACTTGTTCCAATCCTTCGTCCGCTTGGACTGGGAGACTGGAGAATTTGTACAGCACTGATCAGTGGATTTATGGCGAAAGAAAGTGTAGTATCAACACTTGAGGTATTGTTCGGAGGTGGAATTGCATCCGTACTAACTCCATTGTCAGCCGGTGTCCTGCTTGTATTCAGTCTGCTCTACACACCATGTGTTGCAGCGGTCGCATCAGTAAGGCGTGAGCTTGGTACAAAATGGGCTGTCGGAATGGTATTCTGGCAGTGTCTGATCGCATGGGTTGTGGCAATCATCACGAGAGGAATCGGAATGCTACTTTTCTAATGGGGAAAGCTGTTACTGTGACAGTAACGAAATGTCTCGGAATAAATCGTCTGGGAATAAATGATAAAATTTATTGACAAAACAGAATTCATTCGTTATAGTAAGAAACGATGTGTCAGTGAGGCAGTTGTTCATGAGACGAACCGAGCCGAAAGATAAATTAAATATATTCCGTGAGGGAGTAGTTCGCATGAAAATGTGATTTGTCAACATACCGGTGAGAATGAGTTTTAAAAGATCACCTGGCAAATCTTAAAGAATGAGACTCATGTATGTTTTAAATAAGAGGATAAGTTTGTTATGTCAAGCAGGCAGTTCTCTTATCATAGAACATACGTGGGTCTCTTTGTTATATTAGGAAAGTCCTTTCCTAATATATAAAAAACGCTCCGCTCAGGATGCGCACTGCAATTGTAGCGGAACAGATACAGAAGAAAAAAGAAAAGAGGAGAAACATGGCACTATTTATCGAGCTTTTGTTGATGGGGGTCGGGCTTGCGATGGATGCATTCGCAGTGTCCGTCTGTAAGGGCCTTGGAATGAAGAAGCTGAATAAGAAACAGGCGGTAGTGATCGGATTGTATTTTGGAGGGTTCCAGGCATTAATGCCGCTTGTGGGATGGATTCTTGGAATTCAGTTTCAAAAGTATATTACAAGTATTGATCACTGGATCGCATTTATTCTGCTTGGCTTTATCGGTGGGAAAATGATTCTGGAGGCAGTAAAAGAATGGAACGAAGAAGATATTGTTGAAGTAAAAGATCAGCCGTTGGATCATAGAAATATGTTTGTACTTGCCGTTGCGACGAGTATCGATGCGCTGGCAGTCGGAATCACATTTGCATTTCTGGACACACCGATTCTTGAGGCAATTACGATCATCGGAATTACGACAATGGTTATTTCTATTGTTGGTGTAGTGATTGGAAATTATTTTGGTGGGAAATATAAACATAAGGCAGAACTGGTTGGTGGAATCATCCTGGTGCTTTTAGGTGTTAGGATTTTGATCCAGCATCTGTCTGGATTAGCATAAAATGAGGTTGAATATAGTATAGCAGAAAGGAAATAAAAGATGAGTGATTTGTTTCAAAGTGTGCCATTTGCAGTGGTACTTTTAATTATTGGATTTGTGTTTCTTGTAAAAGGTGCAGATGCATTTGTTGAGGGGTGTAGCAGTATCGCAAGACGGTATCATGTTCCGTCACTGATCATCGGAATGACGATTGTGGCGATGGGGACGAGCCTTCCGGAGACTGCGGTCAGTGTGACAGCAGCAGTTACGGGAAACAATGCACTTGCAGTCAGTAATGCGGTAGGATCTAATATTTTCAATCTCATGGTTGTAGTCGGAGCCTGCACGCTTTTTACTTCCGTGGCAGTTCAGATTAATACGTTAAAGATTGATTTTCCGATATCTATTCTGTGTGCGGTATTGCTTCTGATTCTTGGTGCAGCCGGAATGTCACTGGGACATATAGATGGAGTTGTATTTATTATCTTATTCCTGGCGTTTATCCTCTACATGATTCGCTCAGCACAGACATCTCGTGAGAAAAATGTGGAGCCGGGAGTGGAAGAGGAAGAGTATCTTCTGGAAGCAGAGGAGATTCAGGAAATGTCTATGGGAAAGAGTGTGATTTACATTCTTCTCGGCGCAGTAGCGATTGCGGTCGGAAGTGACTGGGTAGTAGACGGTGCCTGTACAGTTGCGGCGGCAATTGGAATCAGTCAGACTCTGATTGGTCTTACTGTAGTTGCATTTGGAACAAGCCTTCCGGAGCTGGTTACATCGATTGTAGCAGCAAAAAAAGGTGAGGTGGATATGGCACTTGGAAATGTAATCGGTTCCAATATCTTTAATATTCTCATGGTGCTTGGTATTGCGGCAGCAATTTCACCGGTCGCATTTTTGACAGAAAATATCATTGATATTGCAGTGCTGATCGTGTTTAGTGTTATTGGATGGATCATGGCGTGGACGAAAAAGGAACTTAATAGAAAAGAAGGTATTATCATGTTGATTCTTTATGCAGTGTATGTTGTGTACATTTGTATGAGATAGTTTGTGATAACTCTGAAAAAAGGATTATGTGAAAGGCAAAAAGTACTTGTGCCAATCACATAATCCTATTTTAGTTTCCTATAATTAATGCAAAGTAGCCCCAGTCCCATAAGAGGGATTCGAAACTGTTTTCCAGATATTCATAAATATCCGCTGTTTCATATCCGGTCATTCGTGTAATGATCACAAGATATTGTCTCAACGTTTCGTAAGAAATTTCAGAAACGTTTGCGTCTGTGCCATCCAGCATCCATCTTAAGAAAATGCTGTGGCGGATTGATGCATATTCAAGGGCAATCCATTGCATCTGTACCAGTACGTTTTCCAGGTCACTGTCAGGAAGCAGGAGATCGGAGAAAATCTCGTTGCGCAGGAAATTGCGAAGCAGTGGTTCGTAAGGGCTCAAGTATTGTGTGAATTGTTCCCATTGTTCCAGTAAAGTGGATTCGTAAGCTTTAGTATCATCAGGATTTTCAGTACTGTCCGAAAGTGATTCCGATATTTCTTCAGCCAAAGCAAGAATTGGATTCAGAGTATCCTGATAGAGCCCTTCTTTTTGATAGTTTACGGAAAGATCTTGTAACAGTTCGTTACATTCGCTGATCAGATCCAAAGGTGGAAGGTCTATATCTGAGATCGCATTTCCAAGTTCTCTTACTGTGTTATCAGAAAAATAATCTTCTAACAGTTCTTTTGTTAATGGCTGATGCTGGTACAATTCCTGAAGAATATAGAAGCTTTCCAAAAGTTCTTCTTCGATTGTTCTGGAAGAATCATCTAAAAGATTGAGTAGTTTTTCACGCAAGAGGAAAAGGACAGAAGTATCTGTATCGCCAGTATCGGACAAAGTGTCTGATACATTTGGAAAATGCAGGGACTTCTGTTTGTTCCACAGGTCAATCACTGCAGGGCAGCAAGGCATCAGCATTTTCTCGTTATGTGTCGGAAAGCGATGTTCCTCTCGTGGAAATGTAGTGCATGTTTCTGATAGGACTTTGTCGCCGTAAGCAACAACAAGGCGGCAGAGCTTCTCAGAGTTAAGGAATGGACAGCGATGATCACTGTCCAGGCCTATCACACGCTGTCCATCTTTTTTAATCGTATAAGCGCTTAAATTTTTCTTTTGTTCAGGTACGGTTTCCGGAGCCTGGAGTTTCTTCCATTTACGGTTCGTATCTGCATCGACGCCAATCTTCCATTCCTGGCAGCAGGTGATCGGACAGCGGTCGGCGATGCAGGTGAACTTAGAATAATAATCAGGTATCAAATAATTAATTTCTGTCATCACGGTTATGGAATTCTGTATGCTGCCCAACATATTTGTATGCCGGACGGATGATCTTACCGGCATTTAACAGTTCTTCCAGACGATGTGCACTCCACCCGGTGATACGCGCAATCGCGAAGAGTGGTGTGAAAAGCTCTTCCGGAATATTCAGCATTGTATAAACAAATCCGCTGTAGAAGTCAACGTTAGCACAGACAGGTTTCAGCATCTTTCTGTGTGTCATGATCTCTTCACCGGCGATTCGTTCTACACGGTCATAAAGAGCAAATTCTTCATCAAGTCCCTTTTCGGAAGCAAGCTGTTTTGCATAGCTTTTCAGAATCTTTTCTCTTGGGTCGGAGATTGTGTAGACGGCATGTCCCATTCCATAGATCAGTCCCGTCTTATCAAAGGCTTTTTTATCAAGAATCAGGCGGAGATACTCACGAATCTCATCCTCGTTAGTCCAGTCTTTGACAGACTTTTTAATATCATCAAACATCCCCTGCGCTTTCAGGTTTGCACCACCATGACGTGGTCCTTTTAGAGAACCGATGGAAGCAGCGATTGCAGAATAAGTATCTGTTCCTGAAGAAGTAACAACGTGAGTAGTGAAAGTAGAGTTGTTACCACCACCATGCTCTGCATGAAGAATCAGTGCAACATCAAGTACCTTAGCCTCGAGTTCTGTATATTGTCCGTCCGGGCGAAGCATATACAGAATATTCTCTGCAAGAGAGCGGCCTTTCTCCGGATTACGGATCAGAAGTGTCTCATCTTTACGGAAATGTCTGTATGCATGATAAGAATATACTGCGATCAGTGGAAGCTTTGCAATAAGTTCAAGAGCCTGACGCAGTGCATTTTCAACAGAAATATCTTCCGGGTTCTCATCATATGTATATAAAGTAAGAACACAGCGCTGGAGTGCGTTCATGATGTTAGAGCTTGAGGCCTTCATGACAACGTCACGAACAAAACGTCCGCTTAGATCTTCTAATTCAGATAAAACTTTCAGAAAATGCTTTAATTCATCTTTTTTTGGAAGACGTCCGAAAAGGAGCAGGAAAGTTGTTTCCTCAAATCCAAAACGTTTGCCTTTCAGACCGTTGATAAGGTCATTGACATTGATTCCCTGATAGTAAAGTCCACCTTCAGCAGGAATTTTACGTCCGTTTATAACATCAAATCCACAGACATCGGATACTTCAGTCAGTCCGGTAAGAACTCCTCGGCCGGTTGAATCACGAAGTCCGCGCTTTACATCATATTCTTCATAAAGATTCGGATCAATGCGGTGTCCTTTCAAAAGTGTTTTCTCTAAATAGTCCATATCACTGCGCAGATCGTCAGTGTTTGCAATTAATATATCATTTGAATTCATAGCTTTCATCCTCACAATACATATATGTTTTCTAGTGTCTTGATAATGCATTTTAATGTAATTATAAACAGTCGAGGTGAAATTTGCAAGAAATATATATGTATTCTTGCAAAAACATGAAAAAAATCAAGAAAAGCACGCATAAAACAGAATAAAATGAATATTGAATTGTTAGATAACTCAAAAATAAGAATGCTTAAATGAATTTTCTGAATCGTCAGAAAGAAAATGATGTGGCTGTGGTCATACCAGATGCCAAAGCGCAAATCTATTGTAAAAATACAAAAATATGGAGAGATATTTTATTATAAAGTGCTGAAAAATAGGAGAAACAGATGCATTTATTGACGCATAATAATAAGAAGAGTATAATGTTAAAAAGATAACAATAGGTTGGTATAACCAATTAAAAGAAGGAGGGGGATAATTATGTTATTCCAAATTTATGGCGATGGTGCCGGCTGGCAGCTGTTAGGGTGGGTACTGGTGTTTGCCGGACTTGTTCTTGCAAATGAATTCGCAAGACGTACAAAAATCGGTGGACTGATCTGTTTTGGAGCTATTCCGGCTATACTTACAGTGTATTTTATCGCAATCTATATCTGTGCAGCAAATGGTGCAGAATGGGCACTGAATAACGATACTTATGTACATATGACAAGTTGGTTCCATTATGCAAAATTGTATGCTGCAACAGCAGGGTGTATTGGTTTTATGATGCTGAAATACAAATGGGGAATTGGTAAGACAGAATGGTTCAAAGTATTCCCGTTTGCAATCGTTGCAATCAATATTCTGATTGCAGTAGTAAGTGATTTTGAATCAGGTATCCGTGGATTCATGGCAATGAAAGAATTCGGTGACCGCTGGTGGCTGTCTTCAGAAAATGTATGGCTCTACGGAGGATGGTGGAACTGGGTGAACGGAATTGCCGGAATCCTGAATATCTTCTGTATGACAGGATGGTGGGGAATCTACACATCCAAGAAACATGATGATATGCTTTGGCCGGATATGACATGGTGCTTCATTATTGCATATGATCTGTGGAATTTTGAGTACACATACAATAACCTGACAACACATGCATTCTACTGTGGTGTTGCATTACTTCTTGCTCCGACATTTGCAAATATGTTCTGGAACAAGGGTGGCTGGATCCAGAATCGCGCGAATACACTGGCACTGTGGTGTATGTTTGCTCAGGTATTCCCATTATTCCAGGATGCAAGCCGTTTCTCAGTAATTCCGGCTCTGTATTCTGACGGATTCATGGATGCAGCAGTAAGACCGACAAGTGCTAATCCAACCATGCAGGGTGTGATCGCGGTAATTGCACTTGCAGCGAATGTGATCTGTCTGGCTGCAATTATTAAGAGAGCAAAACAGCAGAAGAAGAATCCTTATAAGAATGAGATCTTTACAGATCAGAAGGATTATAAGGAAGCAATGGCGAGAGTAGAAGTTTAAATTTGTATTTAGACGTTTGAATTCTGGGTAATGAAGCAAAAACTTTTGTTGGATAAGGGCGTGATGTGGATACTTTATTGCATCGGACACCGGCCCGCTCCTCTTCATCCCTTTGAATGAATGTAACGAAAAAGCCCAAACAGGCATCGTGAGTGATTTCTGTTTGGGCTTTTTCAAACATTCAGAACAAAGTGTATTCAGAACCGCTCCTGCCTTAAAATGTGTCCTCAACAATAAAGTATCCACATCACTTACATTATCCAGGACAGAAGGGATTGCCGTGGAACGAATTCAACACTTAAATACAGAATTCTGGACGGAAGTAAAAAAGGAACGCTATCGACTGAACCTGAGTCTATCTTCTCGTTTACGTGCAACAAATCAAAACTTGTATGAAGTCTTTCAGATTCGTCCCATTAAGCAAACACTTCTGTTTGGAATAAAGAAGCGAGGATGGTGCTATATTGTTGAGGACACATGTAAGGCAGGAGCGTTCCGGTGTCCGATGCAATATAGCATCATCCTTGCGGCCTTATTCACCACCAAATCCTTTGCTTCAATATGGAGAATCAGACAGACAAATACAAATTTATACAAACTCATTGGAATAGTAAATCTGATGCTTCCCATCAATGCAGTCCTGCATGGATTCCTGAATCCATTCAATTGTTCCTTGGGTATCCCGGTCTCGGATATAGGTCCAGGTCTTATAATTGCTTCGATATAATTCTTCTATCCCATAGAGTTCACAATAATGTTCCCACATATTAAAAATTGGTGCTCGGAAAGACTGGAAAATAAGTGGAATCAATGTATTCCCGGAAATCAGGGCAAACTCGTGTTGGAATTCGTAAGCAGCTTCAATGGCAGTGGTGACATCCTGTGCATCACGGATCTGATTAACGAATTCGAGGAGACGCTGGATGTTTTTGTCGCTGATCGTGTCGATGGCGAGCTGTGCAGCAAGTGTATCAAGCGCAATGCGGACTTCGAAGATGGAACGGATCTCCTGATCACGCATGCGTCCGCCGTTGTAATTCATGATCGCGATCAATGTATCCAAAGTTCCTTTTCTTCGGAAATCTGCTACATAAGTCCCACTGCGGGGTTTTACGGTAAGAAATCCTTTCTTTTCCAGCTCACTGATCCCGCTGTTGACAACCGCACGGCTGACCTGCATCATTTCAGCAAGCTGGCGTTCCGGCGGAAGTTTCTCTCCGATCTGTAGCTTGCCGGAAAGAATCAGATGTTCTAATTGTTCAATAAACAGATCCCTCAGGGAAGGGGAACTAATCTTCTGAAATTCCATAATAAATTCTCCGTTTCGTAAGCGTTATCTTCACAAAGTGTGTTTTGATGAGATGAAAATGTTGAAAATCTCGTAAAAAATAACGTTTATTGTTGATAAGTTTATTATAGGGAAAACAGGCGGTGGATTCAATACTCTATATTTATATCAGACGTGGGAGAGAGTAGGAAATTTGCGGAAAAACTCGTTATATTGAATTGAACTTGAAGGAGAAATCTGTTTGACATATCTAATGTATGATGCTAATATGATTATATGAAAGGTGCTACCGATAGACGGTTAGCCCACATTATGATTAATTAAAAAATAACCGTTCAGTTTGCGAGGCTGGGGCGGTTATTTTTTTGTGTGATTGCATCCTATTGCGTAACCAAGTCCAAAGGCTGTTAAGCATAAGCTGATAACAGCAATCAGACCTTCGAGAGTCAACATTAGCATCCCCTCCTTTAGCAAGATTTCCACAGATAGTCTGGGGATTTCTATGTAAACAGAGGGTCACAGTCCCTCTGGAGAAGGACTAACCGCCTACCGTGAATGGTAGCACCATGGGGAAATTATAGCAGAAGTGTTTAAAATATACAATGCTTTGTGTATCCTAAAGCCCCTTTGTGTTAAAAATAAAATAATTGTATCAATTTTTATAAAACATGTAATTTTTCATAAATTTAATGTGTCTAAAAAGTAGAAAGGAGATAAAAAATGCCGGCAGAACAAATTTTGGAAAGACTTATGCGAGAGTACGGAGAGTCTGTTTTTCGCATGTGCTATTTGTATTTGAAAGATTATTATTTAGCAGAAGATGCAACACAAGAAACTTTTATTAAGGCTATGAAATCCTATGATTCTTTTTTACACAATTCTAATGAAAAGACATGGTTGATACGCATTGCTATTAATTCTTGTAAAAATATTATGAGAACAAAATGGTTCCGTTTTCCAATGATGAATGTTGATGATCAACAATATATAGCGGATGATCATTCTATCGAAGAGGTAGTAAAAAAAGACAGTAGTAGCAACCTTAGCTATTTTAATGCTTGGGGGAACAACAGTAGCAGCTAGTTATTCTTTTACAAATAAAATCAGTGTAAATGATGAAGTATTAACTGAATTAGATGAAATGCATGTTATGGTATCGACCTATTGGATACTGAGTTGGCAGATAACAACGATTATCTTCAAGGGCATATCACAACAGATGATAAAGATTATGCAATGATTACGATGAATAATTATATTATAGGAGATACTGCAAATTTCCGTTATTTGGAAGAGGAAGACAGATATGAATACGAACATGGTAAAACCTACTATTCACCAGTCAGCTTAAATATTGATTTGATCTTAAGTGACGAACAGTTGAAAAATGGTTGGGATACTGATTATTTGGGAATGTATGAAAGTATGGAAGAATATCAGTCAGCGCAAGGATATAAGGTCAATCTGATACAAGATAATAGTGATGACGAGAAATTAAATGAGGGAGTTGTGTCAGAAAAAATTGCAGTATTTGTTTCAGACGGAATAAGATATACGTTAAAAGGGCGCGTATCAGTTGATACAATGAAATAAATTTATTAAATATTCTAAAATGTGAAGAGGGTATATCTGCTGAATGGATATATCTTCTTTTTGGGTAATTAAGTTGAGGCTAAAGGATGGACTGAATCTGAAAAGTACAGTAAAATCTACATTAAAAATATTATCGGGAAATATTCGTGGAGGGGAACGCCCTTCTTCGGAAAAACAGGAAGCTGAGGTCGTGCGTTTGCAACAGACTTTCAATAAAATGAAAAAGCAGAATTAAAGAAAGTTCAACAGGCACAGAAAGAATGGAGATGACTAATTTAGACAAAGTCATCAGTCTTTTATTAATTACAAGTAAATATTGATATGGTATACTAAAATAAAGTTTGTATACAAATAAATTGTGCGAGAGGAAAAATCATGGTAAAGATAGATTTGATTACAGGTTTTCTGGGGGCAGGAAAGACAACATTTATAAAAGAGTATGCATCCTACCTGCTTCGTCAGGGTCTGAATATCGGAATTCTGGAAAATGATTTCGGTGCGGTGAATGTGGATATGATGCTTCTTCAGGAGCTGCAGGGAGAAAAATGTGAACTGGAAATGATTTCCGGAGGGTGTGATAAAGAGACACACCGCAGACGATTCAAGACAAAGCTGATTTCTATGGCAATGTGCGGATATGACAGAGTGATCGTGGAGCCGTCAGGAATCTATGATGTGGACGAATTTTTTGATGGATTGAGAGAAGAACCATTGGATCGTTGGTATGAAATCGGAAGTGTAATCACAATCGTAGATGCGGGACTGGAAGAAAATCTGTCAGATCAGGCAGAATATTTGCTGGGATCTGAGGCGGCGGATGCGGGTGTGATCGTGTTGAGCAGGCTGGATAAGGACAATGCTTGTGAAGAACAGGAAAACAGAATTATTTCACATGTCAATCGCTCTCTTGAACGCATTGGATGTACCAGAAGAATTGGGGAAGAAGTAATCGCAAAAGACTGGGATATGCTGACAGAGGAAGACTTTGCTCAGATTCAGAACAGTGGCTATCAGATTGAGTCGTTTCGCAGACCGAAAGGTACAGAAAAGGATGGATTCCAGACCTTATATTTTATGAATCTGAATCGGACAGAAGAAGAACTGGTTCCGGCTGTGGAAAAATTGTTTGGTAAACGTAAATATACAGATGATTTTGAAAAGGAAAACAACAAAAATTATGATGATATCGGAAAAGTGTTCCGTGTAAAAGGATTTATGAAAAATGAATCCGGTGACTGGATGGAGCTGAATGCGACAACGCAGAAGATGACGGTAAATCCAATCAAAGAAGGACAGGAGATTCTGATCGTGATCGGTGAGGATTTGAAAGAAGAAAAGATTTGTGAGTTTTTGGAAGATAAATGCACTGAGGGAGCAGAAAATGAGTGAAATTCAATTGCCGGAAGCATTTCAGAAATTAGGAGAAGCGCTGGAGCAGGGACAGTTTGAACTGCTTTTTACAGAAGAAAAACTGCGGTTGGTTTATTTGATGAATGATGCAGTAGAGAGTTTTCTTGTCTTTGAAAACGCAAGGATGACAGGTCAGTATAGAGAGGATTATCAAGGTGAACTAGAAGCGGAGTTAAGTGTAACAGAAGAGCCAGAGGAGTCTTATGTCCTTGTAGTTCATCAGGGTGAGACCGTGGTTACGATTTTTTTTGAGGATTTAAGTGAAGAAGTACACTTATATGACTATGGAGAAATCGGGCATTTCTGGGTGAAAGGTGCGGAATATCTGCGTCAGATAGAATATAAGATTGCAATCGTACGGGATAAACTGGATTATCTGGGAGCAAAATACTGTAATCAGACGGAACGGAAACTAGCTGTACTGGTGGACTTTCCGCCGCTGAATCATTGCTGTTACCCGGCAGTTTCAGAACAATATGTAGTTCCGAGGGAAAATCCGTGGGTACCGTCAGAAGAGGCACATCAAGTGATGCAGGAGCTTGCGGCAACAGTAGAAGATAAAAAGTTACTAAGATGTCTAAAGTTTTATCAGAAACATCCATGGAAGCGGAGTGCAAAAAAGATTGCCGGGATGCTGCAGGAAAAGCGTCATGCAGAAGTTACAGATCTTCTGATGGAAGAATTGAAGATGGCGGCAGCAAATTACCCGAGAAGAAAATTCACAGATGAAGAAGAAAATCAGAATCGTAAGATTGAGAAGAGAGCATCGGAGAGGAAAAGAGAGTTAGAAGAACAGGGATTTCGGATAAATATATTTCGTGAGGAACCATTTATTGCATCAAGAGATTCACTCCAATACAAAATCAGTCTGATGATCTGGGAAAAGAAAGGAAAAAAACGAAAAGTTCAGATAGAAGAATTTTCTGCTGACCGGAGAGGATAAGTATGGAACTATTTTATTATAGTAAGATGAATAAGATGCAGCAGGCGGCGTATCATGCAATCTGCCAGGGCGTCTTGCAGATGGAGAAGGAGATTCAGGTACCGCGTATGAGTGGGGAAGAATTGTATAATGTATTCTTTCAGATGCGTCTGGATCATCCGGAGATTTTCTGGGCAACGGGATTTAAGTATCGTTATTATCAGGAATCGCCGAACATTCAGTTTCTGCCGGAATATTTGTTTGATCAGGCGAAGGTGAAAGAACATCAGAAGGCAATGAAATCAAGAGTAGAGAAACTTGCACGACTAGCGCAGAAATTATCAGAATCAGAGAAAGAAAAATACATTCATGATTTCATTTGCGAAAATGTAAAATATGATAAATTGAAGAAACCTTATTCTCATGAGATCATCGGTCCGTTGGGACATGGCGTCGGAGTCTGTGAAGGAATTGCAAAAGCGGTAAAAGTGCTGTGTGATGAGCTTGGAGTCTGGTGTATGATCGCTATTTGCGGAAATAATCCGGATAAGGGAATCAAATACCGTCATACATGGAATATCGTGCGAATTAATGGGAAATATTATCATTTAGATGCGACATTTGATAATACACTTACAAGAAACTGTACGATCGGAGAAGAAATCCGTTATGATTATTTCAACCTGGAAGACAAATCAATTTTCCGGGATCATGAGCCTTTGATCGCTCCGGCTATGAAGTGTATGGACGGAGATCATTTCTATTATAAAGAAAAGAAACTGTCTTTTACAAAATCGGAAGAAGTTTATAAAAGAGCACTTCAGATGGCAAAGAAAGGAAGAATTCTGACGTTTCATTGGCGCGGAGGTTATCTGACCAAAACAGTTCTGGAAGAATTACTTGATCTGATTGAAAAAGCAGGTGCAGAGAAAGGAAAAAAACCAAGAATCAGTCTTAACTGGCCACAGGCAGTAATCCGTTTTGGTTATGTTGATGCAGATATAGCAGGAAGTGGCGTAGTAGAAGAAGTGAAAATAGAAGAAGCGAATGAAGGTGAGATGCATTCTGACTAAAATACATATCTTATACATGTTTCAGACTGTGATTGGCATCAGAGTGATAGTTGAGAATTTACAAGAAAAAGTTAGTGTGATAGAATAGGATTGAACTGTGAAAGTTGTTGATATCCGTAGGATATAAGCGGGAGAAGAAACAACTTTCAAAAACCAAAGCTGGTGACAAAAGAGAGGTTAAACAGATGATAATTGTAAAAACATACAGAGGACATATTCGTAACTGGGAAGAACTTTGTGAGAGACTTGGAATTGATCTTACACTTTCCAGAGAAGAAAGAGAACATGAGATTTTGATTAAGGCATATCAGACATGGGGATGCGAGATGGCAGATCATATGCACGGAATGTTTGCATTTGCTCTGTGGGATGAGGAAGAGCAGAAACTTTTCTGTCTGAGAGATCAGTTTGGAACAAAACCATTCTATTACTATGAGACAGAAGATGGAGAGCTTCTTTATGGAACGATGATCCGTGATATTATCGATCAGCCGGGATTTAAGAAAGAATTGAATGAAGAGATGCTTCAGCTGTATTTAAGTCTGACCTATGTTGCCGGAGAGAATACATTTTTCCGTGGACTGAAAAAACTGTTGCCGGGACGCTATCTGATCTGGCAGGATGGAAAGCTTGAGATTCACAGATACTGGAAACCGGAATTTCATCCGGATGAGAGCAAGACTCTGGAAGATTGGGCTGATGAGATTCATAATACTCTGAAAGAAATCATGCCAGAGGTAAAAACAGCGGATGAAAAAGTAGAATCATTCCTGTCTGGCGGAGTTGATTCTTCCTATGTGCTTGCAATGTCTGACGCAGAGCAGGCAGATTCCTGTGGTTATGAAGAGGAAAGATTTGATGAATCTGTACTTGCAGAGAAGACAGCACAGCTTCTTGGAAGAAAATTCTCCAGAAGCATCATTACACCGGAGCAGTTCTTTGATATTGTACCTTATGTTATGTACAATATGGAGCAACCACTTGGAGATGCATCTGCGATTGTATTTACACTTGGATGTAATGCGACAGCAGAACATACAAAAATCTGTTATTCCGGAGAGGGTTCTGACGAATTCTTCGGTGGTTATAATATGTACAGAAACGCAGAACGTTATGGTGAGAATCTGAAGAATTTCTATGTTGGAAATACCAATATCATGAAAGAAGACGAGAAGCAGAAGATTCTTAAGAAATACGATCCAGACGTACTGCCAATCGAACTTGCACGAGGAATCTACGAGGAGACAGAAGGTCTTGATCCGTTGACAAAGATGTCTGATGTAGATATTCAGATCTGGCTGGAAGGTGATATTTACCTGAATGTTGATAAGATGAGTACAGCAGCCGGACTTGAGATCCGTATGCCGTTGACAGATAGAAGAATTTTTGATATCGCATCTCGTATGCCGTCTCGCTTTAAAGTAAATGAAGAGCAGAATAAGGTGGCATTCCGTACGGCAGCTGCGAAGGTTCTTCCAGAAGAAATTGCATTCCGTAAGAAGTTAGGATTCATCGTACCAATTCGTATCTGGATGGCTGATGAGAGATACAATCAGGACGTACAGCGTCTCTTCCACAGTGATATTGCAGAGAAATTCTTTGATGTGGATGCAATCAATGCGATTTTTGATGAATATGTTGGAGGAAATTCTGATAACTGGAGAAAAGTATGGACAATCTATACGTTCCTTGTATGGTATGAAGAGTACTTTGTGAAGAGATAATAAAAAGACTATGTATTAAGACTTTAAACATTTTTAAGTGATGGGGTGGAAGCATAAAAAGCTTTGCCCCTTTTTGTTATCCCATTTGATTATCCGAGATATCCACGAAAAAGAGACAAAAGAAAATCCACCGTATGCACCTACGCTATACAGTGGATCTTCACTTTGTTATTCCATCCATTGGAATATTCCTCCTTATTTACTTGATATCTATCTGAAACTATTATCTCAAATAGTGATTTTATATTTTATTTCATTTAATTATCCCATTGGAATATCCTTCTTTCGATTCTTCTTTTATCTATTTTGGATTTTAACTTATCGTCCCATTGGAATTTACCTCTTTCAATTTATTTGTTTGATGATTTAATGAACTATCCCATTGGATTCTACCTCTCTCTCTTTAAATATCGTTTCCGTTTTTTAAATTACTCTTTCTGGTGGTCTGTACCTCTTTCTTTAGATTTTTAAGGATTTAATTTACCTTCCCATTGGACTATACCTCTGTTTCTTTAAAATTAATTTTAATGAAAGGATTAAGTGTCTGGTGGTTTTTCCTCCTTTTTGTTTTTTATTTCGTTTCCTTTTGTTGATTCTATATTAACTCACAGATAGGCATTTGTCAATAGAAAATCAGAAAAAAGTTAAAAATAATTCAAATATACAGAAAATAAGAAATAAAATACAAAAAATACAGGCTATTAATTGCGTTTAAGGTAATTGCATTAGACAGAAAAGTGGACGCAATCTATGGAAACATGGTATGATACTAAGAAAAGAGTTGCCAGCTGCACATAGAACGAACAGCAACAGAATGCAATGCTACAGGTCCTTGCAACGGGCGGGAAATGGAGAGAGAAAATTGAGTAAAGAGTCAAGAACCAGCTGTGAAACATGCACGTATTATATTTATGATGAGGAGTATGAGTGTTATCTCTGTGATAAGAATATGGATGAGGATGATTACATCCGTCTGATGACAAATCAGCATTATCAATGTCCATATTATCGGAATGGAGATGATTATCTTGTTGTTAGAAAACAGCTGTAGAATCATAGAAAAAGCAAGGAAGTATAAAATTAAAAGAAAGAATAAGAAGAAAAGCGGGAGAATCGTTGGATCAGATTCTCCCGCTTTTTAAGAAAGACCTTTGTGCAAGCACCGGTGGTTTCAGACCGTTTGACCTTGGTATCATTAAATTGTTCTCAATACTTTTAAGAGCCGATTATTGTCTTCTGGTTTCATAATGCAGAAGCGGATGAATTCGCCATCCAGACATTGGAAAGAAGAGCAGTCACGGATCATAAGTCCTTCTTTTATACAAGCTTCGAATACATCGAAAGAAGTTACTTCTGGCTTTAAAATCTTCACAAGGATAAAGTTTCCATATGGAAAATAAACCTTGAAAGAAGACATCTTTTTTAATTCAAGAAACATCCGGTCACGTTCCGTCAGGATTAATGCACGTGTCTGGCGGATGTAGGAAGTGTCTTTGAACATCTGCTCACCGGCATATGCTCCAAGGCTGTTTAAGGACCATGGAATCTGCTTTTCTTTCATCTGAGATAAGAACTCTTTATTTCCGGTAATGCCGTATCCAAAACGCATTCCCGGAGCTGCATAGAATTTTGATACACCGCGCAGTACCATGAGATTAGAGAATTCTTTCGTGTATGGAACAGCGGTTACTTCCTGAACGGAAGGTGCAAATTCTACATAAGTTTCATCAATCATGACAAAGATATCGCGGTTTGCACAGAAGGAAAGCAATGCACGCATTTCATCTTTTAAGATGGCAGAAGAAGTTGGATTGTTCGGATTGCAGAGAATCAGAAAATCATATCCGTTTAACAAAGTCCGGCAAAGATCTTCTACATCTAATTCAAAATCTTCCGCTTCCTGAAGATGATAATAGTCCTGTGTACTTCCGGAGAAAGAAAGTTCTCTGGAGTATTCAGAATAGGTTGGACCAAGAATCAGAGTACGCTTTGGTGCTCTTGTTTCAATCAAAAGTGAAATCAGTTCGCTTGAACCGTTGCCCGGCAGGATGAAATCAGCAGGAACATCGCAGTACTCAGCAATTGTGTTGCGAAGTGATTTATAATCTCGGTCAGGATAAGAAGAAAAGAGGTCCACATGAGCCGCAACAGCTTCCTTAACAGAAGGGGAAAGTCCAAGTGGATTTACATTTCCGGCAAAGTTTGTAATACTGTTTTGGTCGATATGATAATATTCACTGATTTTTTCAATATCACTTCCATGAAAAACAGGTTTTGTATTCGTCATAGGCGTCTCCTCCTTAGCAGGTTTCAAATAAAATTCCAAGCGTATTTGGTCCACAATGGCTGGAAATCGTACAGCTTGCTTTCGTTATATGGATTTCATCAAAATGCATGGTTCCTTCAAGCGTATTCTTAACAAGTTCAATGTATTCAGGGGCAATTCCTGAATGCGTGATAAAGATCAGAGATGGATCAATATCCGGATAAGCAGCAAGTTTGTCTTTTACATATTTCACAAGAACTTTATCAAGCGTTCCACGATATTTCTTTCCTACATTCATACTGCCATCTGCTGTGCTGACTTCGATACACGGCTTTAATTTCAAAACATTTGCTCCGAGAGCAGCGACCGTCGAACAGCGCCCACCAGCATGGAGAAATGTCAGCGTATCCAAAATAAAGCTGGCATGACAATGCTTTGTGCGTTCGCGAAGAGCTTCGGCAATGTCTTCCGCTTTCAATCCCTGCTCGATCATCCGACCGGCATCTGTTACAAGAAGTCCGGTTCCGGTGGAAAGAGAACAACTGTCAATCACATGAACATGCCCGAGCTCTTCAGCAGCAATACAGCAGTTTTGATGAGCACTGGAAAGTGAACTTCCAAGATTGATATGGATCACCTCATAGCCTTCATCAATCCAGGGTTTAAAATGTTCAATATATTCCGCAACATTGACGGCGGCTGTTTTTGGAAGGATTTTTTCATCGTAATATTTCTGATAAATTTCTTCCGGTGTAATGTCAATGCCGTCCTTATAATCTTTTCCATCCAGAATGATGTGGAGTGGAAAATAATGTACATGATAACGTTCTTTTAGTTCCTGATCCAGGTCACAGGTACTGTCGGCACTTAAAATGATCTTATTTGTAACAGAATCAGTCATAATTCTCCTCCTAAATTAGTTTGAAAACTTGAATTGTATGGCTAGTATGTATTTATACTGCATAATGTGTACACAAATTATAACATATTTTTCACATAGAGTATAGTTTTTGTATCCAAAAAACAATACAAAATAAGACTTTTTTGCTATTGTTCGCTCCCAATTACTGTTTGTTCGCCCTTGCTGTATTAAAAATGCAAAGAATATTGGAAGCTTTTATTGACATATATAGATAATCGATATATAATCAAGCCAAGATATATAGATAACCGATATATCAGCTGGGAGTCAATCCCACAGCTGATATAGCCTCCGGCAGGATTGCAGAGGTGCGCGTCATTCTGCAGTGAGAATGTTAAAAAGTGTACGGTTAACGTAAAATCAGAAAGATTAGGAGGAATTGTTATGGCAGTTGACAGAAGTCTGGTATCAGGAAGCACAACGATGTTGTTATTAAAGCTTTTATCTGAAAAGGATATGTATGGTTACGAGATGATCGAGACCTTAAGAGAAAAGTCCCAGAATGTGTTTGAATTAAAAGCAGGCACATTATATCCATTGCTTCATGGAATGGAAGATAAGAAATATCTGACAGTTTATGAGAAAGAGGTCGGAGGTAAGGTTCGTAAGTATTACAGTATTACGAAAACCGGGAGGAAAGTTTTAGAAGAGAAGAAAGAAGAGTGGAAAATTTATTCATCGGCTGTAGTGAATGTGATGAATGCAGCAGTTTGTTAGAAAGGGTGATGTTTGATGAGACGAGAGGAGTATTTGCATACATTAACAGAACAGATTCGCTGTAAGATGGCAAGAGGGACGATAGAACAGGAGATCAATGATCATATTGAGGATCAGAAAGAGGAATTCCTAAGTGAAGGAATGAGTCAGACAGAAGCAGAAGAAGCTGCGGTTCGAGAAATGGGTGATCCGGTAGAAGTCGGGCTTGAGATGGATAGAATCCATCGGCCGACAATGGCGTGGGGAATGATTGCGCTGATTGTTGGGTTAAGTCTTGCAGGCTATCTTTTACGAAGTGTTATGTATCAGACCGTTTTAGGTATTGAGCAGAGTGCGGGAAAAACAGAAGACTTGTTCTGGGTAGGAACGTCATTGAGCTGGCATACATCGCTGGAACTGCCGGCACTTTTGCTTGGACTTGTGCTGATGATTGGTATTTGCTATATGGATTATACGAGGATTGCGGTTTATGCAAAACCAAGCTTGATCGCATATCAGGTGTTACTTTTCATTGGACTGCAGGTTGCCGGTTTGAAAATGAATGGATCAACCAGATATATTAGAATGCCATTCGGCATTGGATTGAATCTGATTGATTTACTCTGGCTGACAATTCCGTTGTTTGCAGCTGTATTATATAGTTACAGAGGTCAGGGATATCGAGGAATTTTAAAGGCAATCCTTTGGATGGTCATTCCAACATATTTCCTGATTATAAGAAGCCAGAGTCTGATTGGGGCAATGATACTGGAATTGGTTTATTGTGTGGTTTTGGCGGTGGCTGTTCACAAAGGCTGGTTTCAGGTTTGTAAAAAAGCAGTACTTACGGGAATCGGAGCAGTAGTCGTTCTGATACCGGTGCTGCTTGCGGGAGGCCTCTGGTGTTTTGGCAAGGCTTACCAGAAAGAGCGTATAGCGGCTATATTATCAATCGGTGATCATGCAGCAGATTTCCCACGCGTCAATGTGATTCGGGAAATGCTTTCCGGAAGCTCAGCATTTCATGGCAATCCGCAGTTTAAAGAACTTCTGACATCTGTAGACGGAAGTGTCCATCTGCTTGCCAGTGTGGTAGCTGCTTATGGAATACTGGCAGGCGTGTTGTTGGTTCTCTGTCTGGTAGTGCTCGTTCTTCGGTTTGCTAAGATTTCTTTAAACCAGAAGAACCAGCTTGGTATGGTGATGGGAATAGGATGCACAGCATTGTTCCTGATTCAGATCGTAGTTTTTATATTAGAAAATCTGGGAGGAGTCTGTAATATGGGAATCTACTGTCCGTTCTTTGGAACAGGAGGATCAGGTATGCTGACATCTTATATCCTGCTCGGATTACTGCTCAGTATCTGCAGATATCAGAAGACAGCGCCGGAACCGGTAATCAGGTCCTGGCGCTGGAGACAACGTTCTCAATCATGAAAAAAATTATTTTGTTGTATTACGGCGAATTAATACAGGGGCAATTTGTTTATGAATAGGTTCACCTAATGGTTTGGGAACACGCTTTTTCTGCTCTTCCATCTGTTGGACAAGAAGATCCATGGCAGTCTTTGCAATCACATCAATCTGCTGGCCGATGGTTGTGATTGGAAGGATTGCCTCGCTGGCAATCGGAGAGTTGTCAAATCCAACGATCTCATAAGTAGAAGGAAATGTTCCATATTTTTGGAAAATTAAATTAAGAAACATATTTGCATAGGTATCATTCGCGAGAAAGATACCTTTTTTTTGATTGGGATATTTTGCTTCTATTTTATTGAAAATCTCTCGGATTACGTTTAAAATCTCATGATAAGAATCACCTTCTACACTAAGATCTATATCATATGGAATATGATATTCTTCGCAAGTAGCCTGAAAGGCCCGGATTCGGTCATAAGCCGGGATGGATTTATTCACATTGACATTTATATGAATTAATATGTCACATTTATCCCGAATCAACAGGGAAGTAGCTTGAAGTGCACCCATATAGTTATCAGTATTGACACTGCTGATATATTCTGCTTCGCGTTCAATTGCGATGACAGGAATCTGATAGGAAGCAAGTTTCTCAGATGGAAGAGTGTGACTTAAAACAATCAGTCCTTCAATCTGATAAGACAGAAGTTCTTCAATGTACTGTTGTTCTTCTTCAGCGCCATGTTCACTGGCGAAAACAAGAAATTTATAGTGATAATCACTGTAACTGGAAAGGAATTGTGTCAGCATCTCAGAATAATAGTGCAGGTAAAGGTTTGGAACAATGATTCCGATAAATTCGCTTTTTCCATTTGCCAGAACCTTTGCCAGCTTATTCTTTTTATATCCAAGTGTATCAAGAGCCTGTGAAATCTTTTCCTGGTTTTCAACCGTCAGTGAATCCGGGTGATTGAAATATCTTGATATTGTAGTTTTTGAAAAATTGGTATATTCCGCAATATCTGCAAAAGTTACCTGTTTTTTACTCATAAAAGTTGAATCTCCTTCAATATGATGGCTGATGGTTCATAATATCTTTTAGTATAGCAATTTTCATGGAAAAACGCAACACTAAAATAACCAGTTACGTAACCGGTTATTTTAGTGCGCAAAAGTGTTGACAGAAAGAGAAGAATATAGTAATATCAAACCATAAAGTAACCGGTTACGTAACCGGTTTTCCATAGAGTTAAAGGAATGGAGGAAGAAGTGCATGAAAAGAATGCAAAATCAAGTAAAGTCCGTAAGCAAACGAACGTGGAGAGAAAAGATGACTTATATGAAGAAAAACTGGCAGTTATATCTTTTCTTCCTAATGCCAGGGCTTTTACTGACAATTATTTTTAAGTATCTCCCAATGGGTGGTCTCCTGATAGCTTTTGAAGACTACAATGTAATAAAAGGAGTTCTTGGCAGTCCCTGGGTAGGACTTGAGTATTTTAGGCGATTTTTATCTTCACCAGATTTTATGAATTATCTGATGAATACATTAAAATTGAGTATCTATGGACTGTTGTGGGGATTCCCGGTTCCGATTATTCTTGCATTGCTTCTAAATCGCATCCGTAAGACAGGGATTAAAAAGAAAGTTCAGCTTTTGATCTATATGCCGAATTTTATTTCAGTCATCGTACTTTGCGGTATGGTTCGTATGCTTTTATCACCTGTAGGACCGCTGAACAAAGTGCTCGGAATTAGCACAAACTGGATGACAATGCCTTCTGCATTCCGAACAATTTATATTGCAAGCGGAATCTGGCAAGCAGCAGGATGGTCCTCTATCATGTATACAGCAGCATTGGCAAATGCAAGCAAGGAGCTGGAAGAAGCAGCGACCATGGATGGAGCAAATCTTCTGCAGCAGATCTGGTATGTAGAGTTGCCGGCAATTAAAAATATTATCGTAATTCAGTTTATTTTACAGGCCGGAAATATTATGAGTATAGGTTTTGAAAAAGCATATGCTTTACAGACAGACATGAACTTGCCGGCATCAGAAATCCTGTCTACATATGTATATCGTATTGGACTTCTGAACGGAGATTATGGATATTCGACAGCGGTAGGTCTCTTCAACTCGGTTGTAAATGTTATCTTGTTGATCTTTGTAAACTGTGTTGTTAAGAAACTGAATGACGGAGAAGGATTATAGAAAAGAGGGAGAAGAGATGGAGAAAAAAAAGAAGAAAAAATATTCAAGGACAGACAAAGTAATCCTTGGAATCGGATTTACCATTCTTGGTTTATTCGTCCTTTCTATAGCAATACCGATTATCTATGTAGTACTTGCATCCTTTATGGATCCGACTGTTTTGAATAACCAGGGATTGAGTTTTAATATTAAGGACTGGACATTAGATGCATATCGAAGAGTATTAGAGAATGAAATGATCTGGCGTGGCTTTTTAAATTCCTTCCTGTATTCACTTGCATTTACAGTTATTTCTGTTTTTGTGACATTGTTGGCAGCGTATCCACTGTCCAAAAAAGAATTTGTAGGAAGAAAGGTTTTTAATATTATCTTCTTAATTACTATGTTTTTTGGCGGTGGAATGATTCCTACATTCATTTTGATCAATCAACTGCATATGGTTAATACAGTGTGGGCAATCCTGATTCCAGGAGCATTTAATGTATGGAATATGATTCTTGCAAGAACTTATTATCAGTCAATTCCAACAGAATTAAGAGAAGCATCTGCGATTGATGGAGCGAATGAAATCCAACATTTCTTTAAAATTATGATTCCGGTATGTAAGCCAATCATTGCAGTACTGGCGCTTTGGTCTTTCGTTGGAATGTGGAACAGTTATTTCGACGCAATGATTTATTTGAATGATGCGAATTTGCAGCCATTACAGTTAGTACTCCGTTCTATCTTAGTACAGAATACACCACAGCCGGGCATGATTGCCGATATTCAGAGCACAGCGGAAATGGCAAAAATAGCAGAACAGCTCAAATATGCAACCATTGTAGTATCAAGTTTACCACTGTTAGTAATGTACCCATTCTTCCAGAAGTACTTTGACAAAGGAATTATGGTTGGATCGGTAAAAGGCTAATAAGAAAGGAATGATACAGATATGAAGAAAAGAAAAGTAAATGCATTACTTGCAATTGTACTATCTCTGACGATGCTGGTGGGAGTTACAGGTTGTGGAAAAGAGCAGCAGCTTGAAGCTGAAATCAACCCGGATACACCTGCAACGGAAGTGCAGTTTCCATTGAAGGAAACTGCAGAACTTTCCTTTATTACAAGTGCACCGGCTACATCAACGCAGGAGCCAAATGAACGAGTAATCTTTTAGAGAATGGAAGAGCAGACGAATGTTCATATTGATTGGACTTGTTTTGTATCGGATCAGTTTTCTGATAAGAAAAATCTGGCACTTGCTCAATTTGGAAATCTACCGGACGGATTATTCAATGCAGGAATGAGTGATTATGATCTATTGCGTTATGCAAAGCAGGGTATCATTATTCCATTAGAGAATCTGATAGATAAATATATGCCGAATTTACAGGCAGTATTTGAAAAATATCCAGAATATAGGACAATGTGTACAGCACCAGATGGACATATTTATTCATTCCCTTGGATTGAACAGCTTGGAGCCGGGAAAGAAGCCATTCAGGCAATCGGAGATGTTCCATATATTAACAAAAAATGGCTGGATTATCTAGGACTTGAGATTCCGACAACAACAGATGAATTGGAACAGGTATTGATTCAATTCCGTGATCATGCAGATGAACTTGAAAAAGAATTTTCAATCGAAGGTGATGTGATTCCAATGTCATTTATTATCAATAATGGAGACCAAGATCCGGCAATTCTAATTAATGGGTTTGGAGAAGGTTATGGAGACACGGGAGATCATTTCGCTGTAACGGATGAAGGAAAAGTTATTTACACAACTGTTCAGGAAGGTTATAAAGAAGGAATTGAATGGTTACATAAACTTGTGACAGAGGATTTAGTTGACCCAGAAGCATTTACACAAGAGTGGTCCACCTATGTAGCAAAAGGTAAGAACCATCGATACGGTCTCTGTTTTACATGGGACATTGCAAATATTGATAACAATGAAGATTATGTGATGCTACCGGCGCTGACAGGACCGAATGGTATGAGAAATATCACGAGACAGAATAACAGTGAAACAAGTGGATTTGACCGTGGAAGATGTGTTCTTACATCAAGTTGTCGGAATACAGCACTTGCTGCTGCATGGATTGATCAGATGTATGCACCACTTCAATCACCACAGAATAACTGGGGAACTTATGGAGAAAAGGACTCCTTTAACATTTTTGAACTGTCCACAAACAAAGATGGTGGAAAAATGCTAAAGCATATGGATCTTGGAACACAGTCTCCGGTAGAAGTTCGTGAGGCACAATCGGTAAATGGTCCTCTTGCAGTTTTAAATGAATATTATGATGTATATGTAACACAGCCGGAAGATGCAAAATGGCGTTTGGATAATATGCATGAAACTTATTTACAGGATATGAACAGTAAATATGTTTATCCAAATGTCTTTATGAGCATTGATGATACGAATAAAGTATCTCAGTACGATACAGATATAAAAAAATATGCAGAACAGAAGAAAGCAGACTGGATCCTGAATGGAGGAATTGAAAAAGAGTGGGATTCCTATCTAAAGAAAATGGAACAGTATGGGCTTTCAGATTATCTTTCAATTAAACAGAAGTACTTTGATGAGTATCAGAAGTCATTAAGTGAAGAAAAATAACGATACGAACAACAGGAGAATTTGCATGAGTGAGATGTTAGAAAAGGCTAGAAAATATGAAGATGAACAGGGAAAGCAGATAAAAGCAGAAGACAGACCGGCTTTTCATGTGAGTCCGTATGTAGGCTGGATGAATGATCCGAATGGATTTTCATACTATCAGGGAGAATATCATTTATTTTATCAGTATAATCCATACGATACACATTGGGACAGTATGCATTGGGGGCATGTGGTAAGTAAAGACTTATTGCATTGGGAATATCTCCCGGCAGCTCTTGCACCAGATGAAGACTACGATAAGATTGGCTGTTTCTCAGGAAGCGCAATAGAGCTGGATGATGGCAGACAATTGCTTATGTATACAGCCGTAGATCATGAAACATTAGAAGATGGAAGTAAAAGAGATATGCAGACACAGGCGGTAGCTGTCGGAGACGGAAGAGATTATGTGAAGTATGAGAAGAATCCGGTCTTGACAGAAAAGGATCTTCCGGAAGGTGCAAGTAAAGTGGATTTCCGTGATCCAAAGATCTGGAAAGGAAAAGATGGAAACTTCTATTGTGTGATTGGAAGCAGACCGGCAGACGGAAGTGGACAGATTCTTCTTTACAGAAGTGCAAATGGATTTGACTGGGAATTTGTCAGCATCCTTGCAGAAAATAAGAAACGTTTTGGAAAGATGTGGGAGTGTCCGGATTTCTTTGAACTGGATGGAAAACACGTTCTCCTGACAAGTCCGCAGGATATGTTACCGGAAGGCTTGGAATATCATACCGGAAACGGCACTTTATGTATCATAGGAGAAATGGACAAGGATACATATACCTTAAAAGAGCAGTTCAATCAGTCTGTGGATTATGGAATTGATTTTTATGCAATGCAGACAGTGGAAGCACCGGATGGTCGCAGAATTATGATCGGCTGGATGCAGAACTGGGATACGCTTGCTCATCGTTGTAACGACTCAAAATGGTTTGCGCAAATGAGTCTGCCGAGAGAATTGTCTGTGAAGAACGGAAGACTTTATCAAACTCCAATCAAAGAACTCGATGCACTGCGCAAAAACAGAGTTGAGTACAACGATGTAGTAATAGATAATGATACGATCACATTAGATCGCGTCGAAGGACGAACCATCGACATGGAACTCGTGATACGTCCGGAAGATAAAGAAAATGTATATAAGAAATTCGCATTACGTTTTGCACAGAATGAGAAATTCCATACAGAATTGAGCTTCCGCCCGTATGAGTCTGTATTGAAAATTGACAGAAAATTTTCAGGAACCGAACGAGCACTGGTTCATCAGAGAAGATGTCAGGTGAACGGAGATGCCAATGAGTTAAAGCTTCGTGTGATTCTGGACAGATTCAGCGCAGAAGTATTTATTAACGATGGCGAGCAGGTTATGTCTGCTGTTATGTTTACAGAACAGGAAGCAAACGGAATTTCATTCTTTGCTGATGGTGCAGCTAAAATCGATGTAGTGAAATATGATCTGGTATAGAAGTTACATGATAAATATACATTGAGATTGAAAATGCATGGATAATGATAGGGGGGATTCCTGATTAAGGAATCCCCTTATGTAGTATAGGAGTATAGTATTGATGATAGAAGTAAGAAGAAAAAGACATGAAAACGAACTGCACGAAAAATATATGCAGTTGTATCATAATGAACAATGTTATGAAGAATTAATGCAGTCATTGGAAGAGGCTTATCAGAACAGACCTGCTGAACTTAGACGGTTAGATAATAAAAGAGAAAAAGAACCGAATTGGTATCGAAACAGAAATATGCTTGGGATAACGATGTATCCGAAGCTATTTGCAGGGGGATTAAACGGTGTGATAGAGCATTTGGATTATTTGTCTGAGCAGAAGATCACCTATCTTCATCTGATGCCGCTTCTGAAAATGCCGCATCCATATAATGACGGTGGCTATGCGGTAGAGGATTTTAAACAGGTAGATCCTGAAATTGGAACAAACGAAGAGTTGGAAAAGTTGACAAAAGAGCTGAGAAAACGCGGAATCAGTCTGTGTCTGGATGTTGTTATGAATCATACAGCAGATACGCATGAGTGGGCAATGCGAGCCAAGAGAGGCGAACAGGAATATATGGATCGCTATCAGTGCTATGAGACACGCGAGATTCCGGATCAGTTTGAGAAGACGATGCCGCAGGTGTTCCCGGAAACTGCGCCGGGCAACTTTACATGGTGTGAAGAGATGCACAGACATGTGCTCACAACATTTTATCCTTATCAGTGGGATCTGAATTATCACAATCCGAAAGTATTTAATGAAATGATAGGAAATATCCTGTATCTGGCTAATATGGGAGTGGAAGTATTTCGTATTGATGCAGTTCCGTATATTTGGAAGGAGTTGGGAACCAACTGCAGAAATCTTCCGCAGGTTCATAGTATCGTCCGTATGCTGCGTATGATCCTTGAAATGGTTTGTCCGGGTGTAATCTTAAAAGGCGAGGTTGTTATGGAGCCAAAAGAACTTCCGGTTTATTTTGGAACAGAGCAAGAGCCGGAATGCCATATGTTATACGGTGTTTCCAGTATGGTGAATCTGTGGGCAGCACTGGCTACAAGAGACACAAGAATGTTGAAGCATCAGATGGATGTGATTCACAGTCTTCCGAAGAACTGCTATTTTGTCAATTACCTTCGCTGTCATGATGATATCGGCTGGGGCCTGGATGAAGAGCAGGAGAAGAAGCTGGAGATAGATCCGATTCAGCACAAGGAATATTTATATCATTTCTTTGAGGGGACATATCCGTACAGCTTTGCTCGTGGAGAGCTTTATAATTACGATCCGGTGACCAAAGATGCCAGAAGCTGTGGAACAACGGCAAG
The DNA here is from genome assembly GCF_055383675.1 of Mediterraneibacter faecis. Lineage (NCBI taxonomy): Bacteria > Bacillati > Bacillota > Clostridia > Lachnospirales > Lachnospiraceae > Mediterraneibacter > Mediterraneibacter faecis. The sequence goes on from NZ_AP043803.1 coordinate 593,817, forward strand.
TCTGTGTGGAATTGAAAAAGGTGGATTTGAAGGAGATCTTGAGCAGGTGAAACAGGGAATCCAGAGAGTGCTGATGATGCATGCGGCATGTATGAGCATGGAAGGTTTTGTGATGCTTTCATCTGGAGATGAGATCGGTCAGGTCAATGATTACAATTATAAGAAAAACCCGGATACTGCTGCGGACAGTCGATATCTGCATCGAAGTCCGTTCCAGTGGGAGAATGCAGAGAAGAGAAAAAAACCAGGTACTGTACAGTATGCGATCTGGAATGGTTTGAAACAGATGGAAGAATTCAGACGTGAGGAAAATTGCTTTGGAGAGACTGCCGGTATCTCTACATGGGATACAGGAAATTCTTCAGTCTTCGCAATCAGAAGGACAGCAGGAAGAGAAGAACTGATCTGTCTGGCTAATTTCTCGGAGTATGGGCAGAATGCATGGCTGAATTGTCTGGAAGGTGAATATGAAGATTTATTTACAGGAGAAAAACTGGAAATGAACTCGGTATGGATGAATCCTTATCAGTACAGATGGTGTGTGAAAAAATAGAAATCTGTTGAGAATAGAAAAAATGTTGTCGCTTTGGCAGCAGAATGGAGAAGAAAATGAAAAAATATGATGTAGTAGCACTTGGAGAATTATTGATTGATTTTACAGAAAACGGAAAGAGCAATCAGGGAAATCCTCTTTTTGAGGCAAACCCAGGAGGAGCACCGTGTAATGTGCTTGCGATGCTGACAAAGTTAGGACATAAGACAGCATTTATCGGAAAAGTAGGTGAAGATTTTTTCGGAGAGCAGTTAAGAGATGCAATTACAGAAGTTGGGATCGACGCATCCGGATTATGCACAGATAAAGAAATCCATACAACACTTGCTATGGTACATACTTATCCGGACGGAGATAGAGATTTTTCATTTTATCGTAATCCGGGAGCAGATATGATGCTGAACAAAGAAGAGATTTGTGAAGAACTTATCAAAGAAACAAAGATCTTCCATTTCGGAACATTGTCTATGACACATGAAGGAGTGCGCGAAGCAACAAAAGAAGCCATTCGTATTGCGGAAGAGTCCGGTGCGATTATTTCTTTTGACCCGAACTTACGTCCTCCACTTTGGAATTCACTGGATGAGGCAAAAGAGCAGGTGTTATACGGTCTCGGACATTGCCATATTCTGAAAATCTCTGACAATGAGATTCAGTGGCTGACAGGAGAAGAGGATTATACTGCAGGTGTAAACTGGATCAGAGAGAGATATCAGATTTCGCTGATTCTTGTATCTATGGGAAAAGAAGGAAGCCGTGCATACTATAACGGAAGCATCGTAGAGGTAAAACCGTTCCTTCAGAAAAATACAATTGAGACAACAGGAGCCGGAGATACGTTCTGCGGTTGTGTATTACATTATATCTGTGAACATGGAATGGAAGACTTAAAGGAAGAAAACCTGAAAGATATGCTGACATTTGCAAATGCGGCAGCTTCTGTGATCACAACAAGAAAAGGTGCACTGCGCGTAATGCCTACAAGAGAGGAAATCCAGAATCTGCTGATCGAGCGAGCTGCAGAGTAATGTGTGCTGAAAAATAGTTGAGAAGAATAATACTCTGAAAAACGAAACAGAGAGGATACGAAAGTTACAAACGTATTCTCTCTGTTTTGTTCTCTCTTATATCTAGTAACTGTTCAGAGCCAACCTCCAAAATGCTACGCATTTCGTCGGTGTGGCGTATCCGCCAAATAAAATTTCAAAAACAGTCTTAAAAATGCAAGCATTTTACACCTGTTTTATGAAATTTTGCTTGGCTCTGAACAGTTACATTTCCTATAAGCAAATTTCGGCAGTCCGCCTTCTTCCGGTACTTTTACAGAACCCTGGATGAGAGGCAGTGCATAGTCAATGAACTGCTGTCCGATATCGGAACCATTTTCTGTGATCCAGTCTAGAGGAACTGTCTTCTCCTGATTACAGATAAGGTTCACATCTTCCGGAGCGTAAGTAATGTGGTAATCCGCATCGTCTGTACGGTGGAAGGCGATCATCATTCCTGTTGTTCCCTTCAGTGCAGTCTGCACACCGAAAGAACCGGAAGCAATCGCTTCTTTCTCGTCTGTCGCAGAGAGCATAGCGGAAGAACAACGCTGGTTGACATTGAGCTCGATAGAACGAACTTTTACGCCAAGGCGGTCTTTAACAAGGTTTTCCAGATATTTTCCGGAACCTGTCAGCATTTTATGTCCGAATGTATCTACGCCTACATCACTTGCAAGCTCGCAGACAAACTTACCGTTTCCATCATTGATTCCTTCGGAAATGCAGACAACCAGATTGGAAGTATGCTTGAAAGCTTTCTGAACATCTGCAAGGAACTGTTCCTGATCAAATGCAACTTCCGGAAGATAGATCAGAACCGGATTGTCGCCTTCGAATTTACGGGCAAGGACACTGGCAGCGGCCAGCCATCCGGCATGACGTCCCATGATCTCAACGATCGTAACGGATTTTTTATTATCATAAACAGAAGCGTCGATCGCAATCTCACGAACAGTGGATGCTACATATTTGGCAGCACTTCCGAATCCCGGTGTGTGGTCTGTCAGGACAAGGTCATTGTCGATTGTCTTAGGGATTCCGATGAAACGGATCTCGCTGTTTACAGTCTCGGCATAGCGGGAAAGCTTGCTTACTGTATCCATGGAATCATTTCCACCGATGTAGAAGAAGTAGCCGATATTGTACTTCTCAAATTTCTCAAAGAGCTGCGGATAGACAGCGTCTGTCAGGTCTTCCGGAAGTTTGTAACGGCAGGAACCAAGATAAGATCCCGGTGTTGTCTTGATCAGTTCAAGCTCACCGTTCACTTCTAAAGGTTTCATATCCATCATATTCTCATTCAGGAAACCTTCGATTCCGTTGATCATTCCATAAATTGTTCCAATGACATCCTCACGATTCAGTGCTTCGTAAACAACCCCATAAAGGCTGGCATTAATAACTGCGGTTGGTCCGCCGGACTGTCCGACGATTGCATTCTTCTTCATAAAGTTTCTCCTTTGGTTTAAGTTGAGATAGTCGATTTCTGTTGTCAATATATTCTAAGAACTCAATAATATATTAATGATTCGTTATTACTATAGCTGAAAAAAAGAAAATTTACAACAATAAGTCGAAAAGATGCTATAATGAGCGTAAAAGAAAAGGAAGCGACGCCGTAGGCGGGCATTAAAAAATGGAGGTTAAACAATGAAATATATTTCATTTGCAATTCCATGTTACAATTCAGAAGCATATATGGAAAAGGCAATCAATTCCATTCTTGTTGGGGGCGAGGATGTTGAGATCATTGTAGTGAATGACGGTTCAAAAGACGGAACTCAGGAAATCGCAGAGCGATATCAGGAAAAATATCCGACGATCGTAAAAGCAGTTGCGAAACCGAACGGTGGACATGGAGATGCAGTGAACTGTGGACTGGAGCATGCGACAGGAAAGTATTTTAAGGTTGTAGATAGTGATGACTGGGTAGACGAGGAAGCACTGTTAAAGGTTCTTGACACAGTCAAAGGATTTGTAAAAGATGAGTCTGAAGTAGATATGGTCATTGCGAACTATGTATATGAGAAGGTTGGCATGACGCATAAGAAAGTCATTCGTTACGATAACGTTCTTCCGGAGAATCAGATTTTTAAATGGGAGGATATCGGACATTTCCGTCTGGATCAGTATATCTTGATGCATTCTGTAATTTACCGTACAGAGATGCTTAAGCTTTGTCAGCTGGAATTACCGAAGCATACATTTTATGTAGATAATATTTATGTATATTATCCGTTGCCACATGTACGTACACTTTATTACATGAATGTAGATCTTTACAGATATTTCATCGGACGTGAGGATCAGTCAGTCAATGAGAAGGTGATGATCAGCAGAATCGACCAGCAGCTTTTCGTAACGAAGAAAATGATCTCCATGTATGAGCTTCGTCTGATCGGAAGCAAGAAGCTGAGAAAATATATGGTGAATTATTTGGCAATCATGATGACAGTTTCTTCTATTTTATGCATTCGCTCTAAGAAGAAAGAGAATCTCGAGAAGAAGAAAGAACTGTGGGCTTATCTGAAGAAAAAAGACTATAGGACTTATATGAAGATCCGTTATGGAATTCTTGGACAGACGATGAATCTTCCGGGAAGATCAGGAAGAAGAGTGTCTTCACTTGCGTATACGGTTGCAAGAAGATTGATCGGGTTTAATTAAATAAAAAAATTCCTATGAATATTTAGGACGGGTGAATGAAAAAAACAGTCATGACATATACTGATTTGGATGAATTTAGCTTTTAGAAAAGAGTAGAAGATCTGAAGAAAGGAAGTATATGACATGGCTGGTTTATTTTCAGAAAGCAAGACAAAACAAAATCTGATGCGTGCGTTCGCAGGAGAGGGACAGGCGCGAAACCGTTATACATTTGCGGCGGAGCAGGCACGGAAAGAAGGAAAACCTGCAATTGCAGACATTTTCTTATACACAGCAGATCAGGAGCGGGCACATGCGGGAAGATACTATGAATTGTTAAAAGAAGCATCAGGAACGAATATCTTTATTGATGGAAGTTATCCGGTAGATGAGACGAAGACTCTGGTTCAGCTGTTGCGTGCGTCAGAACATAATGAGCAGGAAGAGGCAGAGGATGTGTATCCGGCATTTGCAGATGTAGCGAAACAGGAAGGATTCTTTGAGGTAGCAGCAACATTTCAGCAGATTGCAGAGATAGAAGCAGCACATAGCCAAAGATTCCGTAAGATTGCAGACAGCCTGGAGAATAATACGTTTTATATGTGTGAAAATGCGGATGGAACAAAAAAATGGATCTGTACAAATTGCGGTCACATCTACGAAGGGAAAGAAGCACCCGCATTATGTCCGGTATGTAAGCACCCACAGGGATATTTTCTTCCTGGTTTTCTTGATTTGCACATTGGATTTTAGGCAATGAGGCATTTCAGAAGTTTTTGAAAAAACGGGCAGATTTATAAATGAAGAGGAACAGCAGGTGGCATGTGTATTGCCAATGGGCTTGTTCCTCTTTTATTATCTACATACTTTATGAAAGTTCCCTGTCCTTCCCAATAAAGAAAAGTGCAATCGTATCCGGTCCGACATGGCTTCCGGTACAGAAATCATAAGAAGTATTTATAAAATCACGCACTTTGATTTTCTGTTGGATCTTGTCCATGATGTAAAGCGAATCTTCATATGCATCTGCATGTGCGATTCCGAGAATCTGCTTTTCTGGCTCTACAATGTTGTCACAGACCAGATTGACCAGTTCGTTCAGTGCGGATTTACGTCCGCGACAGTTCTTGTAAGAAACGATATAACCATCTTTGTTTCCACGTAAGATTGGTTTGATCTTAAGAACATTTCCGATGGTGGCAACGCTTCCTTTGATTCTTCCGGTGCGGGAAAGATATTTTAAATCCCCGACAGTGAAGACTCCGTTCATTTTTCCAACATAATATTCCAGAGTATCAGCGACCTCATCCACAGACATTCCTTTGGTACGCATCTCGCTTGCATAGACGGCAAGGATTCCCTGGGCAAGTGAGGCATTGAGAGAGTCGACCAGACGAATCTTGTGTTTCTCTCCGAATTCATCTAACAGCTCTTCCGAAGCTAATCTTGCGGAATTGTAAGTACCACTGATATTTTTACTCAGTGAGAAATATAATACATCCTGGTCTGCTTCGAGTGCGCTTCGAAATGCTTCCTCAAAGGCAGCAGTGCTGATCAGTCCGGTTTTGATTTCGCAGCCCCTGCTCATGGCCTGATAGTATTCGGTTCCTTTCTGACGTTCTTCCTCTGGTGAAAGATCCGGGTCAAAACAGGTAATCTCTTTGCCGTCAACAAGATTGACGAAAGAAATCACGTTAATATCGTATTGTTTTGCAGTTACAGCCGGCAGATTGGCTGCCGAGTCAACAAAAATCTGAAACATAGTATCTTTATCCTTTTATCCCTGTTTATTTTTGCAGTAAAAAATCTTAGAGCAATAATATAAATTCTAACACTGAATGCAAAGGAATGCAATTAAGAGAAAATAAAATCGATTTGCCTTAGTCTAGTAATAAAATTATAAAATTTTAGAAAAATAATAGAATCTATAAAAGTTAATAGAATGCAAAAAACAATAAAACTCATATAGTTTTTACATTGCGATGCAAAAACTATTGAATATTATTGCTTTTTACATTATCATAGGTGAGACGATGTGGAAAATCAATACTATTGGAGATTTATCAAGATTATCTAAAACAGCATGGCGTGGACGAAGAGCAGAATATTGCAATTAATTTTGAAGATCTTGATTATGAGGAACTGACAGAATATAAGTAACTACAGCGACTATATGTAGTCGCTGAAATAAATACCGTAGTTTCGGGGCTTTCAGCCCAGTGACCACGAGTTTTGAGAGGAGAAAAGAACTTATGAAAAGAGGAAAAAAGATTCTGGCGCTCTTTCTGATCATTACAATGCTCCTTCCATTTGTAATGAATATTCCAGCAGAAGCGGCAGAAAAAAGCAAACAGTTAGATGTATTGTTTACGCATGACACACACTCTCATTTAAACAGCTTTTCAACAATTGTAGATGGAGAACAGAAAGAAGTCGGCGGATTTGCGAAGCTAAAGACTCTGATTGACGAGAAGAAGAAAGAGAATCCAGATACACTGATACTGGACGGCGGTGATTTTTCAATGGGGACGCTGATCCAGACAGTTTATGATACCGAAGCAGCGGAACTTAGGATGCTGGGATATCTCGGATGTGATGTGTCAACTTTTGGAAATCATGAGTATGATTATCGTTCCAAGGGACTGGCAGACATGCTGACAGCGGCGAAGAATTCCGGCGAGACGGTACCGAGTCTTGTCGTGTGTAATGTTGATTGGGACAGCATGGAAATGAACGGATTGAGTGAAGGTCAGAAACAGATTCAGTCAGCATTTGAAAACTATGGTGTGAAGAATTATGTTGTTGTGCAAAAAGGTGATGTAAAAATTGCTGTAGTAGGTGTATTTGGAGTAGATGCCTTAAAATGTGCACCGACTTGCGAATTATTATTTAAAGATCCGGTTGAGTCAGTCAAGAAAACGGTAGAAGAGATTAAGAAGAATGAAAAGGTAGATATGATTGCCTGTGTGTCTCACAGCGGAACCTGGGAGGACGAGAAAAAATCAGAAGATGAGATCCTTGCAAAAGAAGTACCGGATCTTGATCTGATCATCAGCGGACATACACATTCCGAGTTAAAAGAGCCTATTCAGCACGGAAATACTTACATTGTATCCTGTGGAGAATACGCAAGAAATCTTGGATCACTTTCCATGACACAGAAACAGGATGGTCGTTGGGAGATGACTTCCTATGAGTTGATTCCGGTATCTGAAGATATTGAGCCGGATCAGGCGACACAAGAGCGGATCGATGCGCTGATGGATACAGTAGATACTAATTATCTGACGAATTTCGGATATACAAGAGATGAAGTTCTTGCCGAGAATGATGTCGAATTCAACAGTCTCGAAGAAATGGAGGCGAAGCATGAAGAACTGAATCTTGGAGATATTATGTCTGATTCGTATATCTATTCTGTAGAGCATTCAGAAGACTATAATGGAACGCCGGTGGATGTAGCTGTTGTTCCAAGCGGCTGTGTGCGCGACACATATACGAAAGGAAATATCACTGTAGAAGATGTATATAATTCATTTTCACTTGGAATAGGAAAAGACGGACTGGCAGGATATCCGTTGATTGATGTTTATCTGACTGGTAAAGAATTGAAACTGGCAGCAGAAGTAGACGCTTCGGTTTCCGATTTTATGACAACTGCAAGATTATATTGCAGCGGGCTGAATTTCACATTCAATCCGCATCGAATGATCTTGAATAAAGTAACAGACTGTTATCTGACAAGAGAAGATGGAGAGCAAATCGAGATCCAGGATGACCAGTTATACCGAGTTGTGACAGATCTTTATACCGGACAGATGCTTGGCTCTGTAATGGAAATGTCTTATGGTCTGTTGAAGATCGAGCCGAAGGATAAGGATGGTAATCCGATCGAGAATCTGGAAGATCAGGCAATCATGGAAGGCGATAAGGAACTGAAAGCATGGGATGCGATCGCAAGATATATGAAGTCTTTTGATGATACAGATGGCAACGGCATTTCAAATGTGCCGGAGTATTATGAGACGACACATGGACGTAAAGTTGTAGATGAAAGCAGAAAGGTGATCGATCTCGTGAAGAATCCGAATAAGTTTTCAGTGATGATCGTTGGTATCGTTCTGGTTCTTATTCTGATCATTATTCTGTTGGTAGTATTGATTCGAAAGTTAATCAAGAAGAGATGAAGAAAGAAAAAATAGAAGATTGAATTTATAGGAGCAGCGGCTGAAAATGGAAGTTTCGGCCGCTGCTTTTCTTAAAGCAAAACATTAATTCAGTCTTTTGATAAAAGATAATGGTGTCATGTGATATTTGGCTTTAAAGGCTCTGTGAAAATAAGAAAGATTATGAAAGCCAACGGAGAGTGAGACTTCCAGGATGGAAGTTTCTCCATGTTCAAATAATTCTACTGCTTTTTCGAGCCGGACATTATTAATATATTGGATGCAGGTCATGTTCATATGCTTTTTGAAAAAACGCATAAAATGATATTCACTGAAATAGCAAAGCTCTGCAAGTTCAGAAATTGTGAGAGGCTCAGCATAGTGGAGATCGATATAATCGAGTACATTTTTCAGCTTATCTGAAGAAGCAGAAATAGTTGCAGACTCCGTGGTGCTATATTGAAGTAGGAGAAACAGTGCCTGCAATAGGACTGATTTCAGGGCAATTTCATATCCAAATGTTTGTTCCGTATAGAGTGAAGCCATTTTTATAAAGCATTCATGAAGAGAATGATGTGCAGGGTGTGTGGATGAAATATGATAAGGCAAGGTCAATTCATGATTTATCATAGGTGTAAGATAACGGGTGGAGCATATATCTGTTGCATTTCCCCCTAAAAAGTTAACATGAAACACATAGGTTTCTGAGCAGAAATTATCAGTTCCATTCAGGCGGATCGAATGTAAAAGCAGTGGTGGAATGAATAACAGATCACCTTCATTTACTTCATACTCGACTAAATCAATTTGATAAATACAGGAACCTTTTGTTATCAAAGTGAGTTCTGCTTCTTCGTGCCAGTGAGTCATAATGACCGGGGAATTTAAGTTAAGTTTTGTAATATATTTTTGGATCGGAAAGAATACTTCTCCATGTTTTGCATTTTCTTTTTGCTCTAATATGAGTGAATGTGGAACGTTCATTCGGATCTCCTTCTAAAATAGCAGTATTGTGTTATATAATGAAAAAATAATGCAAGAATTCATACGAATACAATCATATAATAGCAGTATAATACAGAAGATGGGAACTGGCAATACGGTTACATCAGTGAGTGGCAAATAAAATGATATGAAAGAGGATGATAATATGGAAAAAAAGTGGTGGCATGACAAGGTAGCATATCAGATATATCCGAAGAGTTTTCTTGATACAAATGGAGATGGAATCGGAGATTTGAGAGGTATCATATCGAAACTGGATTATTTAAAAAAGCTTGGAATTGATATTATATGGTTATCACCGATCTATAAATCACCATTTGTAGATCAGGGCTATGACATTGCAGATTATTATGCAATTGCCGAAGAATTTGGAACGATGGAAGAATTTGATGAATTGCTGGCGGAAGCGAAAAAGCGAAACATGCATATTATCATGGATCTGGTAATTAATCATTGTTCTGACAAACATGAATGGTTTCAGAAAGCATTAGCGGATCCGGAAGGAGAATATGCAGATTACTTCTATTTCCGAGAAGGAAAGAATGGAAATCCACCGAGTAATTATCGTTCATATTTTGGCGGAAGCTGCTGGGAACCGGTGCCGGGAACGGATAAATATTATTTTCATATGTTCGCAAAGGAACAGCCTGATCTGAACTGGGAGAATCCGAAATTAAGACAGAAACTCTATGATATGATCAACTGGTGGCTGGAAAAGGGACTTTCCGGTTTTCGAATCGATGCGATCATTAATATCAAGAAAGATCTGAAATTTCCTGATTTTGAACCGGACGGGGCAGATGGCATGGCCGGCTGCTGGAAAATGGTTGAAAGTGTAGATGGTGTTGGAGAACTTCTGGAAGACTTAAAGAAAAATACATTCCAAAAATACGATGCATTTACAGTAGGAGAGGTCTTCAATATGAAAGCGGATGAATTACCGGAATTTATTGGAGAAAACGGACATTTCTCAACAATATTTGACTTTAGTGCACATTGCCTCAGCGATGGAGAACATGGATGGTATGATGCTCCGAAGATGGAATTTTCTAAATGGAGAAAAGCAATCTTTCAGTCTCAGATAGAAACACAGAAGTATGGATTTAAAGCAAATATTATAGAGAATCATGACGAACCGAGAGGTGTGTCAAGATTTCTTCCGGCTTATGCCCAGACTCCGGAGGGAACGAAGATGCTTGCTACGGTCAATCTTCTTCTCAGAGGAATTCCTTTCATTTATCAGGGACAGGAAATAGGCATGAAAAATGCGAAGTGGAACAGCATTGACGAATTCGATGATATCAGTACAAAAGACCAGTATCATATTGCCCGTGAAGCCGGATTATCTGACCGGGAAGCAATGGAAGTTTGTAATCGGATGAGCCGTGACAATGCGAGAACACCGATGCAATGGACAAGTGAGGAAAATGCCGGGTTTACAAAAGGAACTGCATGGTTAAAGATAAATCCTGATTACAAAGAGATCAATGTCGAAGATCAGGAAAACAATCCGGATTCTGTTCTGAATTACTATCGGAAGTTAATTGCATTGCGCAAATCAGATGAATTTAAAAATGTATTTACTTATGGAGAATTCATTCCGGAATATGAAGAAATGGATCATATCCAGGCATTTTATCGAAAAGACGCAGCGAAATGGATTCTTGTTGCAGCTAATTTCGGAACAGATGCAGCAGGCATTGAGTTAAAAGGTGATGTGAAAAAGGTATTGTTGTCGAACCAGAAGGACGAGACAGTAGATTATACAAAGAACAGGCTGAATCTGAAAAGCTGTGAGGTGGTTGTCTTAGAGATGGAAATGGAATAATCAGCTGAATTACTTCATAAAACATAGAAATAAGAGATGAAGTAAGGTTGCAGTTTTCATGAGCCAGAAAATAGAAAATCAATTGAATCTTGCATTAGATATCACAGAAGAAGAACGTCAGAAAAGCGAGAGTCTGGATATCGGGTATGATCTGGAAGAAAAAGAATGGGAATTGATCGTGAAGTATTCCGAGACGTTAGAGCGAGTAAGAACACGAGCTGTTTATGTGACGGAACTGACAGGTGGATATGCCATTATCCAAATAAAAGAAAGTCAGATAAAAGAACTGGCAGCATTTCCAGAAGTAGAATTTATAGAAAAACCGAAAAGTTTATATTTTCAAGTAGAGAATGGAAGGCGTGTGTCCTGTATTGATGAAGTACAGGCTGCGCCTTCTTTTTCTTCGATTGGGCAAGAGGGGTTAGAGGATAATCAGCAGAAAAAACAGTCGTTTCCACTGCTGGGAAAGGGCGTATTGATCGGAATTGTAGACAGTGGGATTGATTATGAAAATCCTGATTTTAGAAATGCAGATGGAACGACAAGAATTCTTGCTTTATGGGATCAGACGATACAAAACGGTAAACCGCCGGAAGGATATCATATCGGAACAGAGTTCACTTCAGAACAGATAAATGAAGCACTACGCATGGAAGTCAGGGAAGAAAGGTATCGTATTGTACCAAGCCGTGATACCAGTGGACATGGAACAGCAGTAGCCGGGATTGCGGCTGGAAATGGAAGAGGTAGTAAGAATGGAAAATATCGAGGAGCTGCACCCGAAGCAGATCTGCTGATTGTAAAGATGGGGGGAGCAGGGGAAACAGGATTCCCAAGAACTACCCAGCTGATGCGAGGTGTGGATTATATCGTAAGAAAAGCGGAAGAGTTAAAAAAGCCGGTGGCGATCAATATCAGTTTTGGGAATACATATGGTTCCCATGATGGAACAAGTCTTTTGGAAAGATATTTGAATACAGTATCTGAACGTTGGAAGAATGTGATTTGTGTAGGAAGCGGAAATGAAGGAACGACAGCGGGACATGCGGCAGGTGAATATAGAAAAGGAGTGATGACAGAAGTTCAACTTGCAGTACAGCAGAGGGAGAAGTCATTCAGTCTGCAAATTTGGAAATCCTATGTCGATGAAGTCACAATTACAATTGTCGATCCATCCGGAAATCATTCCGGCAGACTGGAAGAAAAAGAAGGAACACAAAGAATACAGATTGGTGAAACAGAACTCCTGGTTTACTATGGAGAGCCAAAACCATATAGTGTTCGTCAGGAAATTTATATTAGTTTTCTACCACAAAATGAATTTGTCACAGCCGGAGTGTGGAAAATACAGATGATGCCAGGACAGGTTGTGGATAAGTTGTGGCAAATGTGGCTTCCGGTACAGAATGCACTTAATATCGGCACTGCATTTTTAAAGCCAGACAGTTCCACAACACTTACGATACCTTCTACTGCATCGCTTGTTATTACTGTGGCAGCGTATAATGCATTGACCTTTTCCTATGCAGACTTCTCCGGACGAGGACCGACACAGATATATGAGGGGGAAAATGCGAACAAACCTGATCTGGCAGCTCCGGGTGTGAGGGTAATGGCTCCGGTAGCAGGCGGAGGATATGCAGAGTTCACAGGAACTTCATTTGCAACGCCCTTTGCTACAGGAAGCGCGGCACTTTTGATGGAGTGGGGGATTGTGAAAGGGAATGATCCGTATCTGTATGGAGAGAAAGTGAAAGCATATTTGCGGAGAGGGGCGAGACAGATTCCGGGGTATGAGAGGTGGCCGAATGGGGAGTTGGGGTATGGAAGATTATGCCTTTCAGAGAGCATACCAAAATGAAGATGATAGATGTTGTAATAAATGAAAAAATATGTTACGATACATACACAATGTGTAAATGAAAAAGGGGAGAGAAAATGGAAATAAAAGATAAAATAAAAGAATTACGAGAAAGTACCGGAATGAACAGAAAGGAATTTTGTAAATATTTTGAAATCCCATACAGAACAGTAACAGAGTGGGAACGAGGAACCAGAAAGATGCCGGATTATGTATTACGTTTACTGGCGTATAAAGTAAAGATGGATGATCTTATTGTAAAGGAAGATGTGAATGAAGAATAAAGTAATTGAAGTACAAAATGTGCATATTTCAATTTCGAAACAGAAGTTAGATGATTACATTTGCATTACAGATATTGCTAAGGCTAAATCAGATTCTGTCAGGGCAGCAGATGTGGTAAGAAATTGGTTAAGAAATCGTGGTACTTTGGAATATTTGTCTGTATGGGAACAGATATATAATCCCAATTTTAAAGTGTTCGAATCCGAACACTTTAAAAAGCAAGCAGGGTTATTGACTTTTACACCTAGTGTTTCGGAATGGGTAAATGAAACAAATGCCATTGGATTATATGTGAAACGTGGAAAATATGGTGGCACATATGCACACAAAGATATTGCATTTGAATTTGCATCTGCAATCAGTCCGGTATTTAAACTATATCTGATAAAAGAATTTCAACGGTTAAAGGAAGAAGAAAACAATTCTGAACAAAAGGAATGGGATGCAAAACGTTTTTTAAGTAAAAATAATTATCTGATCCAGACGGATGCTGTAAAAAGATACTTGCTTCCTCAAATGAATTACAGAGAAAACCTTCAATGGCTGGCATATGCGGAAGAAGCAGACATATTAAATGTAGCATTATTTGGATTTACGGCGAAAGCATGGAGAGAGGCAAATCCTGAACTTGCAAAGAAAAACAATGTCAGAGATTTTGCAACAATTAATGAATTAACAGTTCTATCCAATCTGGAATCACATAATGCACAGATGCTGCGTGAAGGAAAAGAAAAAGGAGAAAGATTCAAAATATTACAAGAGATTGCTGAATATCAGCTGAATGTCTTGAATGCAGCTGAAGAGATCAAAATGATAGAGAGTGATGGAGCACTGTCAGAGGTATGAACCACCGGGTGAGTATTTTGTAAAATGTTTTGCTTATGTAGCTTATTTTATAAAGGTTGAATTGTCATTGCCATTACCATTGCCAATGGCGATGATAACGGCAATGAAAGTGGCGATAATATGACAATGACGTTACATCCTCCCCACTGATTTTGTGACAACAATATAACGTCCTCTGTTCCAAAACAACGATTTTATGGGAAAATCGAAGGAAAAAAGGTCAAAAAGTTTGTAGCAATGACTTGACATCCTCGGGGGTATTATGCCTTTCAGAGAGCATACCAAAGTAACTGCCTTTTTGTGAAAAAATAGTTGAATTAAAGTGCCTTTTATGTATATGCTGATATGGGTAGGGAAAAGTTATATTGCAGATACAGGACTTTTGGTGGCACATTATTTTATGGATGATAAATTTACAGATAACGAGTTATACAGATAAGAGAAAATAATCCGCCTGTAACAAAGGAATCTTATGACAAACTAATCGATGCAGGATATTCTGCGAGAGAGGCGAAAGAAAAAATAGGTGCGATTGTAATAGAAGAAATTTATGATGTAATGAAAGAAAATCAGCCCTATGATGAAAAAAGATATACGCAGGCGTTACGGAACATGGTACAGCAGTGTATAGACTATGAAGATACACATGAAATTCTGACAGAATGGGACGAATGGGGATTCAGCAGCCGATTGTAAAAGAGAAGAAAGTGTATCCAAATGATCCCTGTCCATGTGGCAGTGGAAAAAAATATAAGAAATGCTGTGGAAGAAAAAGTAAGTGGAGAATATTTCAGCTGGGAAAGTTTTTTTGCAGCAGTTTTAATAGAAGAGACAAAAGACAGTTATATGGCATATACAAAACGAAAAATAAATCCGGCCTATTTAGACAAAACAATGAGTGGAGCTATTTTAAAACAGATGGGTAAAATTAAGCGAGAAGAAATGATAAATGATAGGAAAATCATATTAAAATTAGTGGGAATTAAAGAACAGTTTGTTTTAATGGAAATATTTTATATAAAAAACAAACTGTTTTTTTATCCCCTTTTTTCTTTGCGGTTCAGTTCTCTTGCATAAGCCAGGATCCGGTCTTTTATGTCGTGATTTTGCTGAAGAGTTTCTACCAGAGAATATAACTCCGGAGATTCGGAACGTGAAATAACGATATAATCACAATTCACGACATCTGAAGTTCCATATAAAAAGTCAATATTGCAATGAAAAATCTGAGCAATATAAGATACTGACGGATAAGAGGGTTCGCGTTCTCCTTTTTCATAGCGGCCGTAGGTCATGGCGGAAATATTAAGTTGGCGGGCGGCCTCGGCTTTGCTGATATTCATAGATGTTCTTAATTGAATTAAACGGTCAGGACGAAATTTCACTGTGATCACCTCTTGATCATAACCATTGGTTATGATATTGTAAAGTATAAGTGTAACCTATGGTTATTATAAGAATTATGTGCAAATAAAGCAAGAAAAATAAAGAGTATAACAGTTAATCAGGGGAATTGTTTATAGTGATGATTATACAGAAATAAGGAGTGGAAAACAATGAAGAAAATCTTATTTGTTGCAACCGGTGGTACGATTGCATCGAAAAAAACAGAAAATGGTCTGACTCCGCAGATCACGCCGGAAGAATTGATATCTTATATCCCGGAGGTGGAGAAGATTTGTGAGATTACAGCCGTGCAGCCCTTTAATCTGGACAGCTCCAATGTAGTGCCGGAAAACTGGAGCATGCTGGTAAAGGTTATACGGGAACATTATGATGCATTTGATGGATTTATCATAGCGCATGGCACCGATACGATGGCCTATACGGCGGCTGCACTTTCCTATATGATTCAGAATTCGCCGAAGCCCATTGTCATCACCGGTGCACAGCGTCCGATCAATCTGGATATTACCGATGCCAAAACAAATCTTTCGGACAGCTTTTACTATGCCTGTGACGATGCTTCCCAGGGGGTACAGATCGTGTTTGACGGAAAGGTGATCGCGGGAACACGAGCAAAAAAAGTGCGGACCAAGAGCTATAACGCGTTTTCCAGTATTGATTTTCCGTATCTGGCTGTGATACAGGATCGCCGGATTCTGCGGTATCTGCCGATGCTGCCATATGAAAAACCGGTGCGGTTTTATGAGAAGTTAAGTGATAGTGTTTTCTTATTAAAATTAATCCCTGGTATTCAGCCGGTGCTTCTTCCGGTAATTTTCGAACATTACGATGCGATTATCGTGGAGAGTTTTGGCGTCGGTGGGATTCCGTCCAGTATCAAGGATATGTTTTATGAACTTTGTCAGAAATATCCGGAAAAAATGATCGTCCTGTGCACGCAGGTTGCCCATGAGGGAAGTGATATGACGGTTTATGAAGTTGGACATGAAATGAAAAAACTGTGCAATGTACTGGAGTCTTACGATATGACACCGGAGGCGGTTGCAGCGAAGACCATGTGGCTGCTGGGAAATCGGCCGATGGACCATGAAAGCAGAGAAAAAGCATTTTATAAGCCGGTGAATTATGATACGGTGTGGTCATGATCTGTGAACCGGTAGATACCGCAGATACATCAGCAGAAGATGCAAACTTACCAACAATAAGCAAATCTACTGCACTGTACATAGCCTGTAGAAAGAGTGCCAGCAATACAGGAACTGCAAACAGAAGTAACGGCTGCATGATTTTTCCTTCGGTAAATGATGTGTTTTTTTCCATGTACTGAAATTCCTCCTTGTATAATTGATTTTGTTGAAAATTCAGTCGAATCAGGCAGATAACAAAAAAGCTGAATAAGAAAGCGGACATTTCAGTCTGCCATCTTATCCAGCTATTGTTTCTGATCGAACAAATCACCCTCCGATGAACAAAACGATTATATACTACATATTTTTGAATGTCAATTATGATTTTTATATGATCATCTGAAATAACATAACCAGTGTTACTGTTCACTCCCGTGTCAATCACTCCGCTGATTGACACGGAGGATGCATGTTTTGGCTTGAATGCATCTCGCCCCATCGTGTGAACAGTAACTATACTGATGTTCATAGGTAACTCTGAGTATATTTGGGATTGATTCTTCTGAAAAATGTGCTAGAATAAAGAAAAGACGAATATTAGATACCAGAGATTTGAGCAAGGTAGATGAAACGACAGGTAGTCGTTTTATTTGCCTTGCTCTTTTGTGTGATAAAGGAGAGGAATGGATATGTTTGATGTTGTTATTATTGGTGCAGGAGTGACAGGCAGCGCGATTGCCAGAGAGGTTTCCAGATATAAGTTGAATACGTGTGTGATTGAAAAGGAAGAGGATGTCTGTAATGAGACATCCAAGGCAAACAGTGCGATCATCCATGCAGGATTTGATGCAGTTCCGGGAACGATGAAGGCAAAGTTAAATGTGATGGGAAATGCGATGATGGACACAATAGCAGAAGAGCTTGACATTCCATTTAAGAGAAACGGCTCTTTGGTCGTATGTACGAAAGAGCAGGATCCGGAAGGACTTCAGGTTTTAATGGAGAGAGGTAAGAAAAATGGAGTTCCTGGACTTCAGATTTTAGACAGAGAGGCGCTGATCGAGAAAGAGTCGAACCTGGCAGATGATGTGACCTGTGCGTTGTGGGCGCCTACCGGAGGAATTGTCTGTCCGTTCCATATGACAATGGGATATGCGGAAAATGCATACGAAAACGGTGTTCAGTTTTTCCTGAATACGAAAGTTGAAAAACTGGAAAAGACAGGAGAAGGATTTAGAGTTCAGGTTCATCACGCAGATACCTGTGTTGATGAGACAATCGAGACAAAACTTATTATTAATGCAGCAG
Organism: Mediterraneibacter faecis; assembly: GCF_055383675.1. Taxonomy (NCBI): domain Bacteria; kingdom Bacillati; phylum Bacillota; class Clostridia; order Lachnospirales; family Lachnospiraceae; genus Mediterraneibacter; species Mediterraneibacter faecis. The sequence continues at coordinate 611,898 of NZ_AP043803.1, forward strand.
GAGTTTATGCTGATGAGATCAATAATCAGCTTTCAGACAGAAAGCTTCATATCACAGCCCGTAAAGGGGAATACATGCTTTTGGATAAGACAGTTGGAGATTATGTGAAGAGTACAATCTTCCAGCTTCCGTCGAAAATGGGAAAGGGAGTACTGGTCACACCGACAGTTCACGGCAATCTGCTTGTAGGTCCTACAGCAGTAAATGTAGAAGACAAGGGTGCAGTAAATACGACAATGAATGGCTTGGACCAGATTGCAAGAGTTTCCGCTCATAGTGTTAAGAATGTTCCGCTTCGTCAGGTGATTACTTCATTTGCCGGTCTTCGTGCACATGAGGACGGGGATGACTTTGTGATCGGAGAATCAGAGGATGTAAAAGGACTGATCAATGCAGCAGGTATTGAATCTCCGGGGCTTTCTTCAGCACCGGCAATCGGTGTTACGGTTGCAGAACTTGTGAGAGATCTTCTGAATGCAGAAGAAAAGTCTGATTTTAATCCTGTGAGACATGGGATTTTAGATCCGGATACGCTTTCTCTGGAAGAGAGAAATCAGCTGATCAAAGAAAATCCGGCTTATGGAAATATTATCTGCCGTTGTGAGATGATTACAGAAGGAGAAATCCTGGATGCAATTCACCGTCCGCTTGGTGCACGCTCTCTGGATGGAGTGAAGCGCCGGACAAGAGCCGGCATGGGGCGTTGCCAATCAGGCTTCTGTTCCCCGAAGGTTATGGAGATTTTGGAAAGAGAAGTCCCAATGCGGGTAGATCAGATTGGAAAAAACGGCGTTGGATCAGAATTTATCGTAGGTGAAAATAAGGAATTATCGTAAAACTGGAGGGTGAATAGAATGAAAACATATGATTTGATCATAATCGGCGGAGGTCCGGCAGGACTTGCGGCAGCAGTCGCAGCGAAGGATAACGGGATAGATAATATATTGATTTTAGAAAGAGATAAAAGTCTCGGCGGCATTTTACAGCAGTGTATTCATAATGGATTCGGTCTGCATACATTTAAAGAAGAACTGACAGGACCTGAGTATGCAGCACGTTTTATTGAGCAGGTAGAAGAATGCGGTATTGAATATAAATTAAATACAATGGTCATGGATATTTCTCCGGAAAAGGTAGTGACAGCTACAAATCGCGAGGACGGAATTCTACTCCTTCAGGCGAAGGCAGTAATTCTGGCAATGGGATGCAGAGAGCGTTCCAGAGGAGCTTTAAATATTCCTGGATATCGTCCGGCCGGAATTTATTCTGCCGGAACGGCACAGCATTTGGTAAATATGGAAGGGCTTATGCCGGGAAAAGAAGTTGTGATCCTTGGATCCGGTGACATCGGTCTGATCATGGCGAGACGTATGACACTTGAAGGGGCGAAGGTTAAAGTGGTTGCAGAGCTGATGCCTTATTCCGGTGGATTGAAGAGAAATATTGTACAGTGTCTGGATGACTTTGAGATTCCGCTGAAGCTGAGTCATACAGTGATCGATATAGAAGGAAAGCATCGTGTAGAAGCTGTTACGATCGCAGAAGTCGGACCGGACCGCAAGCCGATTCCGGGAACAGAGGAAAGATATACTTGTGATACATTACTCTTATCCTGTGGACTTCTTCCGGAAAATGAACTTTCAAAAAGCGCAGGAGTAGAACTTTCACAGGTTACTTCAGGTCCGGTCGTAAATGATTCGCTGGAAACAAGTGTGGACGGCATCTTCGCATGTGGAAATGTATTGCATGTGCATGATCTTGTGGATTTTGTATCTCAGGAGGCAGCGGCAGCCGGAAAGAACGCAGCCACTTATATAAAGGCAGGAGAAAAGGATGTGCAGGCAGAAATGCTTCCGATTTCTCCGGAAGGCGGAGTGCGCTACACAGTACCATCCTTTGTAAGACCTTCCGAAATGGAAGAGAATCTGACTGTTCGTTTCCGTGTCGGAGATGTATTTAAGAATAAGGCGATTGCACTGTATTTTGATGATCGGCTGATTGGTAAGAAGAAACGTCAGGTGATGGCACCGGGTGAGATGGAGCAGGTAATCCTGAAGAAAAAGAAACTGGAAGAATACCCGGAGACAAAGAAGATTACGATTCGGATCGAGGAGGCATAAGAAAATGAGTGAGAGAGAATTAATCTGTATCGGATGCCCGATGGGATGTCCGATCGTTGTAAAAATGGAATATGGAAAAGTTACATCGGTTACGGGAAATACGTGTCCACGTGGAGAGGCGTATGCAAGAAAGGAAGTAACTGATCCAACACGTATTGTAACGACTACAGTTCGTGTCGCAGACGGAAAAGTACCAATGATCAATGTGAAGACAGAGCATGACATTCCAAAAGATAAGATTTTTGACTGTGTCGCAGCGCTTCGCGGCGTAACGATCAAAGCTCCGGTTCACATTGGAGATATTGTGTTGGAAAATGTGGCAGGTACAGGTGTAAATATCGTAGCTGCCGGAAATGTGGATGCAGTACACTAGACGATTGTGAAGGAGATATAGTATAATTTATGAAACAGATGCCAGATACAAGTACTGTTGTTCACAGTTTCTGTGTCTGGCATTCATTTGATCTTGGCGAAACAAAGGAGAATTGAAATGAATTATAAATTTCTGGATGCGTTGGAGGTATCCCCTGTGATTGCAGCGGTAAAAGATGATGAAGGAGTAGATGCCTGTTTGAAAAGTGAAAGCCAGGTTGTATTTATTTTATATGGAGACATCTGTACAATTCCGGAGATTGTTTCTAAAGTAAAAGCAGCAGGAAAACTGGCGGTAGTACATCTAGACCTGATCCATGGACTGGCATCGAAGAATATCGCTGCAGATTTTATCGAAAAATATACAGAAGCAGATGGTGTGATCTCTACAAAACCGACAATTATCCATCGAGCGAAAGAACTTGGAATGCTCACGGTATTGCGTGTATTTTTGATTGATTCTATGGCTTATGAAAATGTGAAAACACAGGTAACGGCAGCAAAGCCGGATGTGGTAGAGGTTCTTCCGGGAATGATGCCGAAGGTGATCGGAAATATCTGTAAAGATCTTCCGGTACCTGTGATCGCCGGAGGAATGATCCGGGAGAAGGAAGATGTAATGGCGCTTCTTAAGGCAGGAGTAACCAGTGTATCGTCTACGAATCCGGAAATCTGGTTTGAATAAGCTTTTATTTTTTCATCTTCTTTAATTTCAGCCACCCGGCATGAAGCATGTATACAACTGCAGGAATTAAGGAGAGCAGTTGTGTGTATGTATAATCTGTTGCCAGAGATACAGGTGAAAGCGCAACATGGAACGCAAGGAAGATGAAAGCTCCGGCGGTAATCAGATTACAAAGGAGATACTTCCAGCCGAAGATTCCTAAAGCAGAGGCTGTCAGGAGTGCCACCAGCGATATCGTATCAAGTGAAACCGGCAAATGAATAAAATCATACTTTGCAGAAAAAAGTGTCAGGATCGCGTAAAGGAAAAGAAGCAGGTTCAATAATCCCATGATCTTGAACAATAAACTGTAAAAAGGTGTGACCGGGCAATCCGGCCACAATTCTACATCCAGTTTTTCAGCAAGTTCAATCGCGGAGCGGGTGAATGTTGTGTTTGTCATTACGATGACCTTGTCACAGTCATAAAAATTTGCACCGGCATAAGCTTCCTGGACTGCTTTGTTACCAACGGGATACGTGTAGTATTTACACTGTATCCCGTATTTTTTTCTGTGTTTAAAGGCAATGATGTCAACGCCTTGATCTCCGGAACTTTTAGTAACTTCTATTTTGGAAAAATGTTTTCGTTTTAGTATGATCGCACACTGTTCTTCGAACTGATATCCATCCATGTGTTGCTGTTTCTCCTATATGCTGTCTGAAATCATGATGTTGGGGTCAAAAGGTATTTTGACCCCTATGATACACGGATTGCTTCGCATTTCATGCTCTCGCAATCCTAAAACACCTCAAATCCGCTCATTTTTCTACGAAAAATGGCTACTTTTCGGTGTTTTGCGGGTCAATAAGTCATGCTTTTTCATGCAAGCAAGAAACGCATGACCTTTTGACCCTTGTATCAAATCATTTAAGTAAGAAGAATGCCGGGAGGCATTCTTCTTACGTGATCAGGTAGAAATAGAATAGCATATTTCAGAGAAAAGAACAAGTGTTCTTTTCACATTCCGTCCTTCAGTACATTGTGATCACGCAGTACCTTTTCAATTACATTTCCTTTTACGAGCTTCAGAAGCGGTTTCTTCAGTGCGTTCAGCGGTCCAGGCAGCTGGATCTCAAGTGGAGATTTTCCGTCCATAAGTTTTACAGAGCTGTCGAGAAGCTCGCGGATATCATAAACACTTCCCCATACTTCAGGCACACCACGGTCTACTTTGAGAAGTCCATAAACAGCTTCCATAGCAGTACGTACAGAATACTCTGTTGTGAAAACAGTATCTCTTGGAGTTTCAGCAAACTGTCCGAGGAAAGCGAAGTTGACACATCCATCCGGAATAACATCCGGGCGGTCACCTTTTGTACGTGGCATGAAGAATGCTGTGATGTAAGGCATCATTGTCGGTACACAGATTGCACTGTTTTCTGCCAGATCCATGATCTGATCTTCCGGAACACCAAGGTGATAGAGCCATTCTGCTGTGATTTCTTTTCCGGTACAGTCTTTCATAGGCTTCTTGATATAGTCACCAGGCACATCAGTAAATAATCCATAAACCCAGACACATACCTTATCTTTATCCTGGTCTTTGAACTGTCCCTGACGATTGATCGTCCAGCTTAACAGCCAGCTAGAATCCTGGCAGCTGACGATACCGCCGGTTACAACATTTCCGGTGCGAGGGTCACGTTTGCAAATGTCTGTGATATAAGGAATGATCTTGTCATCCAGAGTTGTAACTGTTGCAGATTCCCAGTTTGTCTTGGAAATGTCGGAACAGAATTTTTCCGGATGTCCGAAGGATGGATCCTGACGGGCAATGTTTTTCCAAAGGTTCCATACACCGCTTGTACGGACTTCGGCATCCCCGTTTGGTGCATGGTTCTGATCTCCGTAAATGGTTCCCTCTGTACAGCTTCCGTTTGTGACAAATACGAGGTCGTTTTCTGTCAGGACGATACCTCTTTCCTGTCCGTTTACTTTACATTCAATTGCAGATGCAATCTTTTTGTCTCCTTCGAATTTGAATACAACATTTGTGACTTCTGTATTGAACTGGAAGTCCACACCGGCATCTTCGAGGTATCTCTGCATCGGAAGAATGAGGGATTCATACTGATTATATTTGGTAAATTTCAATGCACTGAAATCAGGCAGTCCGGCAATATGGTGGATAAATCTCTGGAAATATAATTTCATTTCCAAAGCACTGTGCCAGTTTTCAAATGCAAACATTGTTCTCCAATAGAGCCAGAAAGTAGAATCAAATACTTCTTCGTCAAAGACATCTTCGATGGTTTTATCGTAGAGATCTTCGTCTTTTGTCATGAAGAGTTTCATGATTTCCATACAGCCCTTCTGACTGAGGTTGAATTTTCCGTCTGTATGTGCGTCTTTGCCACGATTTACAGTTGCACGGCAAAGGGAATAGTTCGGGTCATGTTTATTGAGCCAGTAATATTCATCAAGTACAGAAACACCAGGTGTCTCGATGGATGGAATGCTGCGGAAGAGATCCCACAGACATTCGAAATGATTTTCCATCTCACGTCCACCGCGCATTACATAACCTCGGGAAGTATCATAGATTCCGTCACATGCACCACCGGCAATATCCATTGCTTCTAAAATGTGGATCTGGCATCCAGGCATCTGTGCATCACGGACAAGGAAACATGCCGCTGCCAAAGAGGCAAGTCCGCTTCCTACGATGTAAGCATTTTTCTGATCTACACCTTCCGGTTTCTCCGGATGTGCAAATGCTTCGTAGTTTCCGTTGGAATAATAGATGCCTTTGCTGTTGCGGTCATATTTTCCGCGTTCAGTGTTACGATAGTTATCTGGAACGGAAGAATCGGCAACAGTACTCTTCTTAAAAATAGAATTACCGGATTCTGAATTACCAGATTCTTTTTTTGCCTTCTGTGCGAGATAAATTGCAGTTCCTGTTCCTGCTGCTACTGCAGAGATTACAGCAAGTTTAGATTTCTTATTTGACATAATAAAACCACCTTTCTGAAAAAACGGATTCATGTCTCGTTTTGAGATCATCTCATCATAATTACTCTAAATAACGAGATATGAAGTATAGTTGTTATAGTTATAGTATGGACATTTTTGAAGATTTTCAATTTACAAAAAGAGGCAAGTGATAAAAAACTTATCATTTGCCCAGTTTTGTAAAGCGTCATAGTTGGAGCTTTAGCCCTCAACATCTATATTTACTTATGAGATACTTATCGGAATTATCATATATGGAGATTATGAATTCTCTTTTTCTGAAAGTGATGAGAAATTTTCAATTGAATGCGTAAGGCTTCCGTGGATGGTAATACTGATCTTATGTGCCAGATCGACATAATCGTCTTTCATTCCCTGTTTGATCCAGTCGAGCATAAGACCGACAAAGCTGTATTTATAAAAATCGGCAATAAAGCGCCGGTCTTCTTCAGAAATACTGGTGTCTTCTGCTTTTTCCTCTACAACATTCATCAGTAAATCGGAAGTCAGATGAAAAAGGAAACTTTCAATCTGATCCCGGTTGATGCAGCGGTAAGCATTTAATATAAATGGCTTATTTTCATACACAGCATCAAAAATCTGTACCAGTCCTTCAGACCAGGTGTCGTAAGTTTTTTTGCCGGCAAGAGCGCGGGTTGCATCTTCCAGGCAGGACCATTCGACCAGATCATAAATATCTTTAAAGTGATAGTAGAAAGCCATACGGCTGATGCCGCAGTCTTCGGTTAAATCGCGGATGGTTATTTTATCGAGAGGTTTCTCGAGCATTAGTTTTTTCAGAGATTCTTCTAGAATATGTTTTGTCTTGTTTATCATAGAGGGATTCTCCGTTTGTTACAAAATTAAGTGTGACTATAATTTATAGTATTGCATTTTCCCCGGCAGATAGCAAGTAGTACTATTAAAAAAATCTTTTTCCAAAATTCTTTGGTGATGTATTTTTTTATGGGAAAACAACGGAGATTCTGTTATAATCTTTAACATAATATAGCAAGAATTCTCCTTCCTCAGCAGGTGGGAGATGAATTGCACAAAATAAAAAGAACATTTGTTCGGTAATGGGTTCCGTGGTATAATAGAGTCAGTCGAAAACATAGATTATTAGAGAGAGGACTGATTTGCATAGAAAAAATAGATCATAATGCATATTCAGTGTATCTGATGTATTATCATCTGATCATGGTAGTAAAATATCGAAGGAAAGTCATTGATAATCCAATTTCAGAAAGAGCAAAAGAGATATGGGAACATATTGCTCAACGGTATGGGGGTGTGCTGGAAGAATGGAATCATGACATTGATCATGTGCATGTAATGTTCCGTGCGCAGCTGAGAACGGAAGTTAGTAAATTTATCAATGCTTATAAAAGTGCCAGTAGCAGACTATTGAAAAAGGAGTATCCGGAAATCAGGGAAAAACTTTGGAAAGAAGCCTTTTGGAGTCAGAGCTTCTGTCTGTTAACAGCTGGAGGCGCCCCAGTAGAAGTAATCCGTCAATACATTGAAACCCAGGGAGAGAAAAAGTATTGAACATAGCATATCGTTTCCGAATTTATCCGACAGAAGAACAGAAGATACTTCTTGGCAAAACATTTGGCTGTTGTCGCTTTTTGTATAATCAGATGCTTAATGATAAGATCCAGGAGTATGAAAAGACAAAGAAAATGTTAAAAAACACACCAGCCATGTATAAAAGGGAATATCCGTTTTTGAAAGAAGTAGATTCGCTAGCATTGGCAAATGTCCAGCTTCATCTGGAAAAGGCATATAAGAATTTTTTCCGAGATCCCAAGATTGGATTTCCGAAGTTCAAGTCAAAACATCATTCCAGAAACAGTTATACAACGAATGTGGTCAATGGAAATATCCTGGTGGAAAGTAAGCGAATCCGGCTTCCTAAATTAAAATGGATTGCCATGAAAAAACACAGGGAGCCAGCAAAAGGCCTTCGCCTGAAATCAGTGACAGTCAGTATGGAACCATCCGGCAAATACTTTGCAAGCTTGTTGTATGAAGGGGACAGTTGTGAAAACCAAGCAGCTGAACCAGATTACAGTACTGCAAAGATACTTGGAATTGATTACGCAATGCAGGGGATGGCGGTGTTTTCAGAAGAGATTGAGATGGAAGAAGCAGGATTTTTTAGAAAAAACGAAAAAAGACTGGTGAGGGAGCAACGAAAGTTGTCAAGATGCGTACGAGGAAGTCATAATTATGAACTGCAGAAAAAGAAAGTTGCCAGATGTCATGAAAAGATACGAAATCAGCGAAGAGATTATCTGCACAAGCTAAGCTGAAAAATTGTAGACAGTTATGATGCAGTTGCAGTGGAAGATATCGATATGAAAGCAATGGGTCAGTGCCTGCATTTCGGAAAAAGTGTACATGATAATGGATATGGAATGTTCAGGGAAATGTTAGACTATAAACTGGCGTGGAAAGGAAAGAAAATAGTAAAGGTAGACCGTTTCTTTCCTTCCAGTAAAAAATGCTGTCAATGTGGAAGGATAAAGAAAGAACTGAAATTATCCGAAAGAGTCTATCACTGTGTATGTGGAAATGAGATGGACAGAGATCGTAATGCAGCAATCAACATCCGTGAAGAGGCAAGAAGGATGTTGATTGCATAAACTGTTCGTATCTGGACAATTGGATCATAAGAAAACATGCCCGTGTCCGGGCAAAAGAATCGCGGGGCACGCGAGGATAGCTTGTAGATACTTGGCTCAGTAGAGCAGCCATTGAGCAAGAAGCCCCCACTTCAAAATCAGTGATTTAAGTGGTAGGAGCATGTCACATAAAGTAAAAGTAAGGTTATAAAGATATGAAAGAAAAAGAAAAGAAAATCACACGGATTCTGCGTATTTTCATGATGCTTCTTACCTGTATTCTGATTGCATTATTCTTTGGAATTATGATATTGGTCAGCGATATGCAAGGGACGGCTCGTGTAGTGAATTATGCCGGACTTGTGCGTGGAAAGACGCAGCAGATCATCAAACTGGAAAATGCACAGAAACCACAGGATGAAATGATCAGGGAAGTGGATGCGTATATTGATGGGTTACGTTATGGCAGCGATGAACTGAACCTTGTCCGTCTGGATGATAAAGCATTTCAGGATAAGATGGAAGTGCTGGAACAATTTTTTGGACAACTAAAGGAAGAGATCTATAAGGCTCGTGAAGAAGGATATGAGAATACACAGATTATAAATAAAAGTGAAACATTTTTTACAATCTGTGATGAGACAACAGGGCTTGCGGAAAGTTATTCGCAGAAGCTGGCATCTTCCTTAAACCGTCTGGAGAAAATCGTTGTCGTGGATATTATTGGAATTGTGTGTCTGTTGGGATATGAGCTTTTCAAGGCATTGCGGTACGCAGCACAAAACCGTGTGCTTCGTCAGAAGGTTTATCTGGATGAGGCAACAGGACTTCCGAATAAGAATAAGTGCGAGGAGATTCTGGCATCTGAAGAGCCGCTTACGGACAGGGAATCAACAGCGGTAATGGTGTTTGATTTAAATAATCTGAGAATCATTAATGACCGGCAGGGACATGAAAGAGGCGATCAATATATCAGATCATTTGCAGAACAACTGCGGGCAGCACTTCCGGAGAAATATTTTGTCGGAAGAGACGGTGGAGACGAGTTTATTGCAGTGTTAAAGCAGGTGGATCATGAGCAGGTGAAAGACTGTCTGCAGATGATACGGGAACAGACGGAGCGTTATTCAAAGAATCATCCGGATATGCCACTTAGCTATGCAGTGGGATATGCATTGTCTACAGATTTTCCGGGAAGTAATATGAAAGCCCTGTTCCGATATGCGGATAAGAACATGTATGTAGACAAGAATCGGGCGAAGATGAAAGAAGCAGCTGACAAGCGGAGACTTAGGAGTCGGTTGTTACAATCTGTAAAAGAAAAAGGATTTCATTTTACAGATTGTCTGTACTGTGATGCGATTGTGGATCAGTATGTTGTTCTTCGTGCAAGCTCAGAATTTTTCCTTGCAGATGATGGTAGTTATTCTGGTGCAGTAGAGCAGATTATACAGGAGCTGGCGGAGGAAGAGAAACGCAGGGAACTTTGGGAGAAACTTCAGCTGTCGGAAATCCGGGAAACACTGACAGAGGAACATCAGGTAGAGGAATATTTTTATTGTCACAAAGATGGTGACAGAGTTTTGCGTGGCCGGATCACACTTTTACTGCCTGACTTTGCTGAAAATGGAAATTTGCATCATTTTCTTGTTGGGTTTGATGTTTATCAGGACAGGGACAGATTGATCGTAAATGAGAAAAAGCAACTGACACAGTTCTATGAACAGCTGACGCAGTCCATTTTGGAAAACGGAAACTATATAGAAGCATTGATGGATACAGCAGAAATAATCCAAAGTGTTAATCTGACACAGAATTTATTAGAAAAGATATTTTGGCAAAACAGGGAAAACAGGCAGATTCCAGACATAAAACTTCCATGTCCTTATGATACGTATTGTAAGACCTATCAACGGTTCGTGACAAAAGAGACGAGAGAAAATTATCGTATCACAGAAAATCCGGCACAGCTGATCGAACGTTTTAAAGCAGGCGAAAAGCAGGTGACTGTGGAATATCAGGTAGAGCAAAGTAATGGAAGCAGATGCTGGTGGCAGGAGACAGTCCTGATGTCACAGGAGATGGTTTATGAAAGTAAGACAAAGCAGACAAGTACGGTGATCGGTGCAATTATTTTGTTCAAGGATATTTCAGAGTTCCATGAGCAGGAAGACAGAGAAAGAGAACGTCTGCAGGTTGCATACGAAAAAGCGGATCTCGAGAGCCGTGCGAAGACAGAATTCATGAATCGGATGAGTCATGATATCCGTACACCGATCAATGGCATTCTCGGAATGATCCAGATGATCCGTAAGAACTATAAGGATCGGGAAAAGATAGAAGAGTGTGTTGATAAAATTGATCTGTCTGTCCAACATCTGAGTGAACTGGTCAATGATGTACTTGATATGAGTAAAATAGAGTCAGGATATTTAGAGTTGCAGAATGATACGTTTGATCTGAATACGTTGATAGATCAGGTAGAAGTTGTGGTCAGTGCACAGGTAGAGGCAATGGAAATCAGTTATGAGAGCCATCGGGAAAAGGTGAATCATACGATGCTGAGCGGAGATACACTGCAGATCAGAAGAATTATGCTGAATCTGTTCAGTAATGCAATCAAATATAATAAGCGTGGAGGAAGGATAGACACTTATGTAAAAGAACTTTCTTTTGATGGAATGTGTGCGGCATTCGAATTCCGTATTACGGATACAGGTGTCGGGATAAGCAGAGAATATATAAAAGAAGAATTGTTTAAGCCTTTTACACAGGAAATAAATGATGCAAGAACGCAGTACAGAGGAACGGGGCTTGGAATGTCAATTGTAAAAGGACTGGTTGAAAAGATGGGCGGAACAATCCAGGTGAGCAGTACGCCCGGCGTTGGAACGGAGTTTCGTTTTTATTTGAGTTTTCCAGTAGTTCAGCCGGAAAAGGAAAGTCAGAATGGAGAATGTGTACAGGGAACAAAAAAGGATCTGAAAGAAGATAAACCACTCAGAGGATATCATATTCTTCTTGCTGAAGATAATGAGATCAATATGGAGATTGCAGAGTTTTATCTGGAAGAAGCTGGTGCACAGGTGATAAAGGCATGGAATGGACAGGAAGCTGTGGAACTATTTAAACAGTCGGGTCTGAGAGAATATGATGCTGTTCTTATGGATATCATGATGCCGGAGATGGATGGAAAAGAGGCGTCACGAAAGATCCGATCCATGGCAGACAAAAGGGCAGATGCAGCTGAGATTCCGATTTTGGCAATGACAGCACAAGCGTCTACCGAAAGTATACATCAGTGTGAGTTGGCAGGTATGAATGAGTGTATCTTTAAACCTGTGAACGCAAAAGAGTTGATTGAATTGCTTCAGGATATAGTTGAAAAAATATAAATTGAGAGGAAGGAAAATGCACGAATTAGGTGTTGTCTTTTATGTTGTAAAAGATGTAAAGAAGGTTGCGGAAAAAAATCATGTGGAGAAGGTTTCTTCCGTGACACTGGAGATTGGGGAAGTGTCAGGAATCTTACATGATTATCTGACGGATTGCTGGAATTGGGCGAAGAAGAAAGAACCGCTTATGGAAGAAGCCGAACTGAAAATCGAGCAGATAGAAGCAATAACATTTTGTGAGGAATGCCAGAAAGAATATCCAACGGTAGAACACGGGAAAATCTGTCCGTACTGTGGAAGTGAAAATACCTATCTGCTTCGTGGGAATGAATTTTTAATAAAAGAGATAGAGGTATCGGACTGAAAAATCAGCGTCTTACCTATTGTCAACCGCTTTGATAGATGATACAATACGAGAGACTTAAAAGAATCACAGGTGTTGCTGATCACAGCAGACCGTAAACATTTCTTACAGTTTCTAGTAATACACGAGTTAAGCGAGGAAAAGAATTATGCGTCAGATTATCTATGATAAAGTGAAATACATTGCAGACAAATACAAAGGATACATTGACACGGAAGATTTGATGAAGGAAGGACTTACAAATCGTCAGATCGGTCTGTTGACAGCAGAAGGAAAGCTTGAAAAGGTAGCACATGGACATTATTGGATCATCAGTCCGGAGTTTTCCAAACCGGAAGATTATAAGGCAGTGGAAGTGGCACGAGTAAATAGAAAAGCGGTAATCTGCGCAGACAGTGCATGCTATTACATGGGCCTGATCGATAAAGAGCCGGAGATTCTTTCAATTGCAACAAGAAGAAGTGACCGTCACAAGATGAAGATGAATTTTGAAGTCAGCAGACATTACTTCTCAGAGCAGGCTTTTGAGGATGAGAAGCATGTGTTTGATACAAAGTACGGTTCTTACAATGTATATGGAATTGACAGAAGCGTGTGCGACTGCATCCGTTTTCGTGAAGACATTGATAAAGATATCTTTGAACTTGTTATTGAGAACTACAGAAAGTACGATAAGAAGAATGAAGAACGTCTCATGGCATATGCAAAAGCAATGCGTATCGGAAGACAGGTAGAAAGAATCGGATTGGATAGATAGTCTATAATAAGAATGATTTAAGAGAGTCTGGTATTTGCCAGACTCTTTTTGTGCGTAGCAATCAGTGAGAAATTCCAAAATAATTCATCATATGAATAAGAAAAGATGTTCCGATTTTTGAAAGATAACCGTCAGGATGATGGAGAATACAGATATCAGAGGTGATGACCGGATCGGTGATCACTTTTTTAATGATATTTTTGGATGTGAGTGATTCAGCAGCTGACGCAGGGAGAATTGCAATTCCCATTCCGGCTTTCGCCCATGCAGTTCCTGTACGGGAATCATGGTTGATACATAAATAGTTTGGCTGCAGTTTAAGTGTTTCAAAATGTTGGTCTAAAACAGGAAGCCAGCGATGGTAGACAATCAGGGGATGTTCTGCTAACTCTTTAAGAGAGATTGTTACATTTGGGTCGGGTTCAGCGGTAGCTATTTTTCTATCCGTGGAAAGCGTATGTTTTGTATTATAAGAAGTATCGGAAGAAAAATATTTTTTATTTCCGACAGCAAGCAAGTGCTCTTTAACCAAAGTGTAACAGGTTAAATTATCTGATTGGAAAGGGGTACGTACAATTGCAAGATCCAGAACTTTGGATTGTAGTTGTTCGATGACACGATAAGTGTCATTTTCATATAATTCAAAACGAATTTCAGGAAATTGCTCATGAAATGGACGAAAAGCGCGCTGTGCCATCAGATCATGAGCAGAGGAAACAATACCAATTCGAAGTACGCCGGATTTTCCTTCACGATAGTCAGAAAGTTCCTGTAAAGTACGCGAAGAAAGATCTAAAATATCCTTGGAACGCTCATAAAGAATACGCCCGGCTTCTGTTAATTCAATCTGACGAGGTCCGCGGAAAAAGAGTTGAGAACCGATTTCCTGTTCAAGAGATTTCATTTGTGCACTTAATGGCGGCTGGGAGAGATTTAATTTTCGCGCGGCTGAGGAAATAGTTCCTTCATTTATTACTGTGACAAAATATTCCAATTGTTTTAAATCCATGTGAAACCTCCAATTATATATTTGATATCATGTAGGAATATAGGGTGCAATGCACGAAATAATATATATTGATTCGTGAGAATAAAAAAAGTATATGAAAAATATATGCTTTCTATATAAAAATAAGATTTTTCGTATGCTTTATTCTATGATAATATAAGAGATAGATTATTATCAAGAGTTAAAAAAATAACAATTGGAAAAACAGTTAAAAAATAATAATCGAGTAAGATTAAAACAAATCAATTAGAACAACAGGAAGGAAAGAGAGGGTATTATGAAGACATTGCTTGCATATCTGAAAGGATATAAGAAAGAATCAATACTTGCTCCGCTGTTCAAAATGCTGGAAGCATCTTTTGAGCTGTTTGTTCCGTTGGTAATGGCTGCGATCATTGATGTGGGAATTGCTAATAAGGACAAGCCATATATTGTGAAAATGTGTTTTGTACTGATCGCGCTGGGAATCATCGGACTTGTCTGTTCCATTACAGCACAGTATTTTGCAGCGAAGGCAGCAACAGGAGTCGGAACGGGAATAAGACATGGATTATTTGAACATATCCAGAAATTTACATTTACGGAAATGGACCAATTAGGAACATCTACATTGATCACACGAATGACAAGTGATATCAATCAGATCCAGTCAGGTGTGAATCTTGTTTTACGATTGTTCCTGCGTTCGCCGTTCATTGTATTTGGTGCAATGATCATGGCATTTACAGTAGATGTGAAAGCAGCACTTGTATTTGTTGTGACGATTCCGCTTCTTTCACTTATTGTGTTTGGAATCATGCTTGTGACGATGCCGATGTATAAGAAAGTGCAGGCAGATCTTGATCAGGTACTTCTTGCAACGAGGGAAAATCTGACAGGAGCAAGAGTTATCCGTGCATTCAATAAAGAAGAGGATGAGACGAAGCGGTTTGAAAATGCGAATCAAATTCTTACAGATGCGCAGAAATATGTGGGACGCATTTCCGGAATGATGAATCCGCTGACATATATTATTGTAAACGGAGCAATCATAGCATTGATCTATGTCGGTGCAGTCCGTGTTGATATCGGAGATCTGACCCAGGGACAGGTTGTGGCACTTATTAATTATATGTCACAGATTCTTGTTGAACTTGTGAAGTTAGCGAACTTGATCATTTCCGTGACGAAGGCAGCAGCATGTCTGAACCGTGTGGAGAGTGTGCTTGCTGTGAAACCAGATATGAATGAGGGAGATGTAAGATGGCAGAGCAATTCTTCCGAAACAGATTGGGATTTGAAAAATAAAATTCCGGTCGTAGAATTCTCTCACGTATCTCTGACCTATAAAGGAACTTCAGATACATCCTTATCTGATATAAATTTCTGTGCCAAGAAAGGACAGACGATAGGAATCATCGGGGGAACAGGTTCAGGAAAATCGTCTCTTGTGAATCTGATTCCGAGATTTTATGATGCAACAGACGGTACAGTGAAGATCAATGGACGTGATATCAAAGAATATCAGACAGAGAACCTAAGAGAACATATCGGTGTCGTTCTTCAGAAAGCAGTGCTTTTCAAAGGGAGTATTGCGGACAATCTCCGCTGGGGAAAGGAAGATGCAACAGAGCAGGAAATGTATGAAGCATTGGACATTTCTCAGGCAAGAGAATTTGTTGATACGAAACAAGGTGGATTAGAATTTCAGATTGAACAGGGGGGAAGAAACCTTTCCGGAGGTCAGAGACAGAGAATGACGATTGCGCGCGCACTGGTTCGGAAACCGGAGATCCTGATTCTTGATGACAGTGCATCAGCGTTGGATTTTGCTACAGATGCGGCACTTCGCAAGTCGATCAAAGAGATGAAAAACCAGCCGACCGTATTTATCGTATCTCAGAGAGCAGCATCTATTCAGCATGCAGACCAGATCATTGTGTTGGATGATGGAGCAATGGCAGGAATCGGAACACATGAAGAACTGTTGAAGGATTGTCCAATCTATCAGGAAATCTATTATTCACAATTTCCAAAGGAGGCGGTAATCAATGGCTGATAAAAGAAAGACAAATAGTGAGAAAAAACAGAAAAGTCAGGCGGCAACATTGAAAGAAGTAATCTGCCGACTTGGAAGATACAGAATTTTTCTCGTATTTTCAATTCTGCTTGCGACTGTGTCCGTTGCGCTTACATTATATATTCCAAAGCTGACAGGACATGCAGTTGATTATGTGATCGGAAAAGGCAAAGTGAATTTTCCTGGAGTAATTCAGGTGATGATTCAGATTGGTGTGTGCACACTGATCACGGCATTGGCACAGTGGCTGATGAATGTGTGTAATAACAAGATGACCTATCAGATGGTTCAGGATATCAGAAATGAAGCATTTGATAAAATAGAGCAGCTACCGTTGAAATATATTGATGGACATCCGTATGGTGAAGTCGTAAGCCGTGTAATTGCGGATGTTGACCAGTTTTCAGATGGACTACTGATGGGATTTACACAGCTTTTTACCGGTATTGCAACGATTGTCGGAACATTTTGTTTTATGTTATCCGTAAATGTATCGATTACATTTGTTGTGGTTCTTATCACACCGGTATCATTCTTTGTAGCAAATTTTATTGCAAAGAGAACATTTCGTATGTTCCGCCTGCAATCTGAAATACGTGGAGAGCAGACAGGCTTGATTGATGAAATGATCGGAAACCAGAAAGTGGTTCAGGCATTTGGGCGCGGAGAAGATGCAACAGAGCGTTTCGACGAAGTGAATAAAAGATTGCAGGAGGCATCCTTGCGGGCAACATTTTTCTCATCCATCACGAACCCGGCGACAAGATTTGTCAACAGTCTGGTTTACACAGGAGTTGGAATTACCGGAGCATTTGCAGTTGTACGCGGTGCAATGAGCGTAGGACAATTGTCCAGTTTCTTGAGCTATGCAAATCAGTACACAAAGCCATTTAATGAGATTTCCGGAGTCGTGACAGAATTTCAGAATGCGATTGCATGTGCGCAGAGAGTATTTACATTGATTGATGAAGATCCGCAGATACCGGAACCGGAACATGCAGTTCATCTGATGGATATTGATGGAAATGTGAAAGTAGAGAATGTTTCATTCTCTTATCTGCCAGGTCAGCATCTGATTGAAGATTTTAATCTGGAAGTAAAGCCAGGACAGCGTATTGCGATTGTCGGACCGACCGGATGTGGAAAGACAACCTTGATCAATCTGCTGATGCGTTTCTATGATGTGAATGCAGGAAGTATTAAAGTAGAAGATATAGATATTCGCGAAATGACAAGAAAAAGTCTGCGTGCAGGGTACGGAATGGTGCTTCAGGAGACCTGGTTAAAAACGGGTACAATCCGTGAAAATATTGCTATGGGAAGACCGGATGCAACGGAAGAAGAGATTGTCGAGGCAGCGAAAGCTTCTCATATCCATAATTATATCCGTCGTCTGCCAAAAGGATATGATACATGGATCACAGAAGATGGTGGCGGGCTTTCACAGGGACAGAAGCAGCTGCTTTGTATTGCAAGAGTTATGTTATGCAGACCACCGATGTTGATTCTGGATGAAGCAACATCATCCATCGATACAAGAACGGAGATCAAGATTCAGCAGGCATTTGCAAAACTGATGGAAGGAAGAACAACTTTCATTGTTGCACACCGTCTGTCAACCATCCGTGAGGCTGATGTGATTCTCGTAATGAAAGATGGAAAAATCATTGAACAGGGAAATCATGAAGTACTGATGAAGAAGGAAGGTTTCTATCATCATCTGTATGAGAGCCAGTTTTCAATGTAGGATAAGGTATGATGCGAGATAGTGAGATACGTTGCAGGTCGCATGAAATGTAAATAGTAACGAAATGAAAAAGGAAGGCTATTAACTACGATAACAGTATAAAGCGTAGTTGATAGCCTTCTTCTTTTCGTTTCAATAAATTATATTTACGGTAGAAGGAATGTATACATTACTATAAAGTGACAGATGCTTCCACCCATTACGAACAGATGAAAGATTTCATGGCTTCCGAAATTCTTATGCTTGCTGTTGAAAATCGGGAGCTTCAGTGCGTAGATGACACCGCCAACTGTATAGATGATACCACCGGCTAAAAGCCATCCGAAAGCAGCAGCTGACAGATTATCAAGGATTGTAGAAAATGCAAGCACGCAAGTCCATCCCATACCAATGTATAAAACGGAAGATACCCATTTCGGACAGAATACCCAGAAGGCTTTGATAAGGATGCCGACAATCGCGAATGCCCATACAATACATAGCAGTGTGATACCTTTGCGTCCGCCGATTACCAGCAGGCAGACAGGTGTGTAGCTTCCGGCGATCAGAACGGAGATCATCATGTGATCGATCTTCTTTAAAACCGTATTCACTTTCTCGGAAATATCAAATGTGTGATAAGTGGTACTTGCCGCATAAAGCAAGATAAGGCTGGCTGCGTAAATTGTAAGCGATACAATATAAAGTTTGCTCGGTTCACGAGCTGCTCTGTATAGAAGTGGTATTGCAGCAATAATTGCCATGATCATTCCAATAAAATGTGTAATTGCGCTTCCGGGTTCTTTGATATAAAGTCTTTTTTCCATAATATATACCTCCAATTCATCTATATAATAACACGTAGTTTTTAATACTACATCTCGAATATGTATATACTATAGCACACATTTCTAAAAAATCAAGAGATATTTTGAAATTAAAAGTATCTTATTCCACAAAAAAACAGGGTGAAAGAAATCTGTGATGGAAAGTAAAAAATAGGCCGTGATTTCACATTTTAATTTTGTGAAATCACGGCCTGTTCCAGGTTATGTTTCTAATAAGTTCAATCTGTCAATCTATTCGATTACTGTTCCGGTCTTACCATTCAGAGCATCAGAGACTTTATCAAAGGAAGTAATGTAAGCTTTGCGTCCTTCGTGTTCTTCTACGAATTCAACTGCTGCACGGAATTTTGGAAGCATGTTGTAAATTCCAAAATGTCCCTCTTCCATGTAAGTTTTTGCCTGATCAACGGTAATTGTATCCAGAGGTTCCTCATTCGGTTTACCAAGGTTGATACATACTTTCTCAACATTTGTAAGAATAATAAGAAGATCAGCATTAATTCCTTCTGCAAGCTTTCCGGCTGCGAGGTCTTTCTCGATAACAGCACTTGCGCCACGTAAATGATTATCCTGCTCAAGTACCGGAATACCGCCGCCACCTGCTGCGATAACAATCTGATCTGCATCAAGAAGAGCTTTCACTGCATCAAGTTCAACAATCTTGACCGGATTCGGAGCAGAGACAGCACGGCGGAAACCTTTACCAGGTTCTTCCACTACGAAGTTGCCTTTCTTACGTTCTTCATTCGCTTCCTCAGCGTTCATATAACGGCCGAGAACCTTTGTTGGTGTGTAGAAAGCATCATCGTAAGGATCTACGATCACCTGAGTGAGGACTGTGCTGACTGTACGGTAGATACCGCGGTTGAGAAGTTCTTCACGGATTCCGTTCTGAAGGTCATATCCGATATATCCCTGGCTCATGGCAGTACATACAGACATTGGGGATGCTGTATATTCCGGATGGTTCTTTGCAAATTCATTCAATGCAGTGTGGATCATACCAACCTGCGGAGCATTACTGTGTGTGATAGCAACCTGATAGCCTGCTTCAATCAGATCAGCGATACATTTGGCAGTGCTTTTAACGGCTACTTTCTGTTCTGGAAGTGTAGTTCCAAGTGCACGGTGTCCCAGTGCAACAACGACTCTTTTTTTCATAATATTTCCCTTTCTTCTAAGCTGTAATAGTTTGTCAGGGGGAACAGGTTCATACTGTATTAGAAAAAATCACAACAGTAAAACCAACCTTACTGATAATTAAGATTTTACTATTATTTAGCAGTAAAATCAATATTGGATTATGCCTGATAGAAGGTCAAATACAAAAATTGCTGTCAAAAGAATACAAATTGAAATTCTCATCCATTTCTTTAATTTCATGAAGAGACTGTTCCAGCGCGGAGCAAAGTAATAGAAAAATGCACAGCCAAGAAGTGCAAATACTGCCCCATCACCAAGATACGCTTCTCCATTCATGAAAGCAAGATAAGAATGATATTTCGGAAGCTCAATTCCAAAGCCAAAATCAAGAAACAGCTGGATGAGATAATCAAGAACTGTATACACAATAAAGTTGATAATAAACATAGTAGCCGGCTTTTTGATATATTTCTTTAACAGCAACAGTATAAGCAGACCACAGATTCCGTACAACGGGAGCCATGGAAGCGTACGAAGGGTTACATTTTCCAGTATGCCGCAACTGAGCAGTTCGGAAATGATTTCCAAAAGCCATCCGAAAATAGAAAAGGCATGGAATAGAAATACACAGGACAGAAAGTCATAATTCTGCGCCGGATTGACCGGTGATTTTACTGCGGCAATAGGTGGTTGCACAGAAAAAAGAAATACTGGATACTGATGCGGTGCAAAATAAGAGATCTTTGTGTAAGGACCTTCAGAATCGTCATAAAGTGCTTTACTAATCAGAAGTTCATCTTCAGAAGGAACATGCTCAAGATAAGAATCATTGAGCTGCTCATATTTAGGAGCTCTTGAAAGCACATAGTTTCTTCGTAAAAACAAATATAAGGATGCTTTACAGTTCATTTTGTACGGGCGGACATAAATAATGTCCAAAATTCCAAGGGTAAAGAGAGAGAAAAGCTCCCAGCCGAGGAAAGAAAGATCTAACAAAAAGAGCTTCCATTTATTTCCCTTTGTAAGCTGTTTAGAGAGAAAGAATGCATTCTTCTGACTGATCTTCGGATTCTCTGCGAGGATATATGGAATCATGCTATATTCATAATGCTTAATAATTCCACCGATTATTGTTAAATCCCAAAGTTTCTGAAAAAGCGTGTAGCAGAACATCACCCAGGAAGGATTTGCCAGGTAACGTAACTTATATAAAAAGAATATTTTAGAAATATTCGTATCTTCATAGTTATAAGATTCAACAAAAAAACGTTTCTCACCGACAATTAAAAGATTGCTGATAAAAAACTTATATAAAAGTGAAAAAATGACTCCAAGTGTGAGAAACGAAGTGACAATTAAGTCAGGACGTTTCAGGGAATTCTGAATCGTATGTAAGAAGGATGCAACTACGAAATTATCAGGAATAATATCCAAAAATGCACTGCTGAGGCTTTCAGCAGAAATAAAAGCAGGTAAAATAAGCGCTGCGTTCGTCTGAATCTTATCAGGAAAATAGTTCAAAAATAAAGAGCGGGAAATCGGATACGAAGCCGTGAGCATTGCAATCAGAAAGCAGACAGATACACTTCGCCAATAGTTTGATTTTATTAAAATACGCGCCTTTTTCTTGAGCTCTTTTCTTGACCACATAAATAGTATCCCCCATTGAATTGTTGCTGCAGTTCACATGCGTGAATCAGCAATGCATCGTTTCCATAGATAACATCATTATAATTTAGTTGCGTACAGTTTACAAGTTAAGGTTCAGCTCATAAAGAAATATGTTATACTGTAGTTACTGGTCGCACACCGTGTGAACAGTAACATACTATAATTTACGCGAGCAACGAGCCAAAGTCCGTGCTTGCACGAGACCTTGGCGACTGCCGCGATAACTTGAGAAACTCGCAGAGCGTGTTTCTCATAGTTGTTGGGTTCAAGCGGATAAAATCTGCAGGTGAAGCAATTGTGTACCTGCATCAGACATAAAGAAAGTGGAAAGAAAAGAGAAGTACGATGAACAGACAAAGCACATTATGTTATATTGAAAAAGACGGAAAATATCTGATGCTTCACAGAGTAGTGAAGAAAAATGATGTGAATAAAGATAAATGGATCGGCGTCGGCGGACATTTTGAATATGCAGAGAGTCCGGAGGAATGCCTTTTGCGTGAAGTGAAAGAGGAGACTGGTTATACGTTGACTTCCTGGAAATACAGAGGAATCGTGACGTTTGTATACGGTGAAGATGTGGTGGAGTATATGTCACTGTATACGGCAGATGGATTTACCGGTGATCCAATCGAATGCGATGAGGGCGTTCTTGAATGGGTGGAGAAAGAAAAGATAAAGGATCTGAATTTATGGGAAGGGGACAAGATTTTCTTCCGTCTGATGGACGAAGAAGAGGAATTTTTCTCTTTAAAACTTGTGTACAATAAGTCAGATGTGTTAGAGTATGTGGCACTCAACGGAAAGCCGATGGAACTTTTTGATGTGATTGATGAAGATGGAAATAAAACAGGTCAGGTGAAAGAACGCGGTGTTGCACATAGAGATGGCACATTGCATGCAACGGTACACATCTGGATTGTACGTCCGAATCAGGAGAGTGGTTATGATGTACTCCTTCAGAAACGAAGTGAATGTAAAGATTCGAACCCGGGAGCGTATGATATTTCTTCTGCAGGGCATGTCAGTGCCGGGGATGAACTGATGGAAAGTGCATTGCGTGAGATGGAAGAGGAACTTGGAATTCATGCGAGAGAAGATCAGCTTCAGTTTATCGGAACACACAGAGGTCAGTTTGAAGCAGAATTTCATGGAAAACCATTTCGTGACAATGAGCGCAGTACCGTATATCTTTATAGAGAACCGGTGGACATTAAAAATTTGAAATTACAGGAATCTGAAGTGGAAGAAGTAATCTGGATGGATTTCGAAGAATGCAGGAAGGGTATTGTGGATGGTACCCTGCCGAACTGCATTTATGAAGGAGAATTCCAGATGGTAGGAAAAGCACTCGGGATAGAGTAAGAAAACGGAATAGAAGATAGAACAAGCGTGAGAAAAAAAGAGTTGAACCTTGCTTGTCCGGGGCAGTAGAATGGTCCGGACAGAAGTTTCAACTCTTTTTTAAGACTGACTTATATTTTCAGTGTGGTTTCAGCTTATGCTTCTTCTGACAGTTTCTTCACAATCTCAGGGAATTCCATAAAGTGGGAAGCTTTGACCAGAATCGTATCATTTTCATTGAGAATCTGTCCCATGTTCTGGTAAAAGTCTTCTTTTGTGTCAAAATGGAAAACTTTCATGTTCTTCTCTGTTGCAAGAACAGTTTCCTTTGCAGCTTCTGCCATATCTTTAGAAAGTGCTCCGATGCAGACCAAAACATCAGTGTTTTTAAATGCTGCATATGCTCCGACTTCGCGGTGCATCGCAAGCTCATCGGCACCAAGTTCGCCCATATCGCCAAGGATAGCGACCTTTCTTGTGTCTGCATATGCAAGTACGTCAAGAGAGGACTTCATAGATGCCGGATTGGCATTGTAGCAGTCATCAATGATCGTGTAATGCTTTGCTTCAATCAGGTTGTTACGTCCGGCAATCGGAATGAGCTTTTCAATTCCGCGTGCAATCTCATCATTATTCATGCCAAGCGCATATCCGACAGCAACTCCGGCTAAAGCGTTATAGATCATATGATCTCCCGGGATTGAGATATGTGCATGGAAACGGGATGTTGGAGTAACAAACTCAGCGTATGTTCCTTTTAATCCTTTACGTTCAATATTTTCTACATGGAACGGGCAGGAAGAGGTAAGACCGAAGTAAACAGGAGTTCTTCCATCACGGGAAGTGTAGCTTTTCAGCTTATCATCATCCCCGTTGAAGATAACAGAACCTTTCGGATTCATGTAGTCTGTCATGGAACTCTTTTCCTTTAGGATTCCGTCTCTTGTTCCAAGATTCTCAAGATGTGCATATCCGATATTAGTGATCACGCACACATCCGGGCGGGCAATCTTAGCCAGTGGTTTCATATCTCCAAAATGGCTGATTCCCATCTCAAGAACTGCAACCTCATGTTCCTCACGGATATTGAATACGGTCAGAGGAAGTCCAATCTCATTGTTGAAGTTTCCTTCTGTTTTCAGTACATTATATTTCTCGGAAAGTACAGATGCAATCATTTCTTTTGTGCTTGTTTTTCCAACACTTCCGGTGATACCTACAACTTTGATATCGAGGGAACGGCGATAGTGTTCAGCTAAGTCTTTCAATGCTTCTGTGCAGGATGAAACGCGGATATAAGGATAATCAACGTCACCAAGATCCTGCTCAGAGAGGGAACAGAGTGCACCTGCTTCCATGACCTGCGGGATAAAACTGTGTCCGTCAACACGGGCACCTTTGATCGCAACGAAAAGAGTATCTTTTACTACTTTACGGCTGTCGATCGCAACACTTGAGACCTCACAGTCTAAGAATGCAGGATCACCGCAATAAATTCCGCAGCAGGCATCTGCGATTTCAGATAATGTCATATGTTTCATTAATATCTTGCCTCCATGGACTTCTTAATGATCAGTTCGCAAAGATCGCCGTATTCGATTCCATAAACCTTAGCTTCCTTCGGGAGAAGACTTGCGGAAGTCATTCCAGGAAGGGTATTCATCTCCAGGCAGAACAGATTACCATCTGCATCAAGCAGGAAGTCTGCACGGCTGTAAACATTAAGTTTCAGTGCATTGAACGCTTTTACAGTGAGTTCCTTCATGCGTTCTGCAACTTCTTCCGGAATATCAGCCGGGCATACTTCAGAAGTAGCTCCGTCCTGATATTTATTCGCATAATCAAAGAATCCTGTCTTCGGGATGATCTCGATCGGAGGAAGTGCTGTTCCGTCAATGATACCGCATGCAAACTCACGCCCCTTAATGTATGGCTCAACAACAAGTTCATCTTCGTAGCGGAAGGACTTCTTCAGAGCCTCTGCATATTCTTCATCTGTATTTACAATATAAACTCCGATACTGGAACCACCTGAGCAAGGTTTAACAACAACAGGAAGTGTCAGACCAAGTGACTGGTAAGACTGATCTTCAGAGTTCTTATAAATCGTTCCACCTCCCGGAGTGTCTACGCCAGACTCAAGGAAGATCTGCTTTGCAACACCTTTGTGCATTGCAACCGCACATCCAAGAGAGTCAGGTCCTGTATATTTAATACCAAGCAGATCGAAAGATGCCTGCAGCTTTCCATTCTCACCTTCACCACCGTGAAGACCGAGGAAAGTAATGTCAGCCAGACGGCAAAGTTCGATTACATTCGGGCCGAAGAAGCAATCTGACTGATCCGGACGGGAAGCCTTAACAGCTTCAAGATCCGGTTCCTCCGTGCTGATATTCTTCACAATCTCAAGTCCGTGATCCGGAAGAGTAAAGACATCCTCCAGATTCTCCGGCGCATTCTCTAATCCCATGAATACATCCAGAAGAAATGCATCATGTCCTTTTTCAACTAATGTACGACAGATTCCGGCAGCAGAAGAAAGTGATACGTCGCGTTCTGTGCTTAAGCCTCCTGCTAATACAATGATTTTCATAATTTTATACTCCTTAAATGATTTATTCTGTTCTAGTTCTTTTTCTTATTTGCCTGCTGCTTATAGATAATGATAAGCAATATTCATGCTTTTACGATTATAGCACATGTTGGCAGAAAGTAAAACAGGGGGAATAAAGATTTAGCGGAGGGATTCTTTCTCCCCTTGCTACATTATTTTTGCTATATTCAATGTATTAAATCCCATTGACAATTCACAGAAAATACTATTATTATTATATATATAAACAGTTTTTAATTGTGCAAATCAACATTTTATTGTTAAAAAAGAGGTAATTCCACTGGGAGTCATAAAAAATCAAATCAAATTTTTTATTGAAAGGGGAAATTATATGAAAAAGGTTATATGTTTATTTTCCGCATTTTTATTACTTTTATCATCTGCCATGACAACATATGTACACGAAACAGACTCTCAAGATTACCTATCAATTCCAAGTTATAACGAAACATACTCTGCACACCCAACGGATAATAATTTTTTGTCACTAAAAGAATATAATACAGAGTACTCCGATGGAGAAAATCCTTTAAAAACAAACTCTCAAGATTACCTATCAATTCCAAATTATAACAAAACATACTCTGCACAACCAACAGATAATAATTTTTTGTCACTAAAGGAATATAATACAGAATACTCCAAAGGAGAAAATCCTCTAAATAAATAGATTCTCCTTTACCCACTCAAAATGTCCTTGATATATATGCTATTTCCCATATCCGAAAACAAAAACCATTATTTTAGGACAATAAGCGGGAATCCTCGGCAATTCAATTACCGAGATGAAAGCGCAAGATTGTGCATGGGTATATTTTTACCCCAGCTAAAATCAAGTTGTACAGTTATTTAATCTTCCCAGCCAGATAAAGCAGCACCGCATCCTGAAATTTTCTCGGATTCAGTGAACATTTCTTCTGAATCGCATTCAACTTATATTGTAATGTATTTTTATGGAGAAAGAGTCGTTCGCTTGTGGCGGCGAGAGACATTTCTTCGGAAAAATAAACTTCCAGCAAGTGCAGTTCTTGTTCATTGAGCGAGGCGATTGTCTTGGTTAAATATTCTTTCTGATTTTCCGGTGTGATCGTAGAAAGAATCAGTTCAAGTGTCAAACCATCAAAAATAACATAGTGTTCAGATGAAATTATAAGGCTGCGCAAAGCAGTTTCAGCAGATTGATAGGAGGTATGGAGCTGGAAGAGTGATGTCGGTTTTCCAACTGCAATATCTAAAATATCGAAATGTTCTTTTGCAAAGAGTTTAAAAATATAATTCTGTTTTTCAAAATCAGTTTCTTCGATCAAAGCAATAAAATCCCCCGGATAATTAAATGTGTGAAGACAGACATGTGCCTGTGCAAACATTTGTTGAATTTTCTGTTCTAAAATAGAGCGGTTTGTAATTGGATTAGGTTTATTTGTGCGAATAAGAACAATTCTTTTCTTTGTGTTGAGATCAATCTTAAATTCATGTAGACAGGAGGTGAGGTATTCCTGATTGTCGGTTTCATTTCTGATCAAAGACTGAATGACAAAATGTTTTTTATCGGCCTGTCTGCGGCTGTACTGATTTAGTTCCTGCTCCCGGATCAGAAGATTGGTGATGCGTTCTGCGAGATAAGCATAACTGCGGACTTTATCAGGTATACCGGTGATTCCGATGACGGCCAGCAGATGTTCATTATGATAAAGTGGAAGATTGATTCCCTGTTTTGTGCCGGAAAAATTGTTGTCTTCTGTTACTTCCAGTACAGAACCGGAAGCAGCGACCTGTTGTCCAATCTCGTGAAAGGTTCCGACACGGGATGAGTCTGTGCTGGCGAGAATGATACCAGATGGAGCAATAAAGTTGATGTCATGATCACAGACATCTTTGATTGTATTTACGATTTGTTCTGCGAGTTCGCGGTCAATTTTAGTTATCATAGAATTTTTATTATATCCTTTCTTTTGACATAACTGTTCAGAGCCAACCTCCAAAATGCTACGCATTTCGTCGGTGTGGCGTATCCGCCAAATAAAATTTCAAAAACAGTCTTAAAAATGCAAGCATTTTACATCTGTTTTATGAAATTTTGCTTGGCTCTGAACAGTTACCATTTTACTATAAAATGTTATATATAACAAATAATAATAGAATAAATTTAAAATAATGTCACATGTAACATATTTGAGAAACAAGAAATTTGGTATCCTAATATTAATAAAACACAGAACAGACATGGAAAGGAGTTTATTATGAAAATAGTAACAGCAATTGATTCTTTTAAAGGAAGTATGACTTCTATGGAAGCAGGACAGGCAGCGGCAGAGGGAATCCAAAGAGTGGATGTGGATGCAGAAGTGATTGTAAGACCGTTAGCTGACGGAGGGGAAGGTACAGTAGAGGCTCTTGTATCCGGAATGAACGGAACATTACAGAAAGTACAGGTGACAGGACCACTCGGCGAACCAGTGATCTGTGAGTATGGTATCATTGAAAGCACAAAAACAGCTGTGATCGAGATGGCGGGGGCAGCAGGAATTACATTGGTTTCTGATGAAGAGAGAAATCCGCTGAATACAACAACATATGGCGTGGGAGAAGTAATTCGTGATGCGATTGACAAGGGATGCAGACGTTTTCTCGTCGGAATCGGCGGAAGTGCGACAAATGACGGGGGAGTCGGGATGCTTCAGGCATTAGGTTACGGTTTCCTTGACAAAGACGGAAATCAGGTTCCATTTGGTGCAAAGGGTTTGAAGGTTTTGGAGGAAATCACAGATACTTATGTGCTTCCGGAATTAAAAGAGTGTAAGTTTAAGATTGCATGTGATGTAACAAATGCTCTTTGCGGAGGACAGGGATGCAGTGCAGTATTTGGTCCTCAGAAAGGAGCAACACCGGAGATGATCTGTCAGATGGATCAGTGGCTAGGATATTATGCAGCATTGGCGAAAGAAAAATTCCCAAAGGCAGATGCAAAGCAGGAAGGAACAGGAGCAGCAGGAGGCCTTGGATTCGCATTTCTTACATTTACAGATGCTGTGTTGGAATCAGGAATTAAAATCGTGCTGGAAGAGACACAGTTAGAAGAGTATGTAAAGGATGCAGACCTTGTCATCACGGGGGAAGGCCGGATGGATGGTCAGACAGCGATGGGAAAAGCTCCGGTTGGAGTGGCTGCACTTGCAAAGAAATACGGCAAGCCGGTACTTGCATTTGCAGGCGCAGTCGAAAGAGATGCCAGAAAATGTAATGAACATGGTATCGATGCATTTTTCCCTATCCTGCGAGGTGTAGTTACGCTGGAAGAGGCAATGAAGAATGAAAATGCTAAGAGAAACCTGGCAGATACTGCGGAACAGGTGTACAGAACATTTACAATTCTTTGATCATACAATATTGTTTTAACTGAAAATGAGGTTTCTCCACGATTCCGAATGTCTTGAATCCAAGATGCTCATAAAATGGCACATTTTTCGGATTATGTGTCTCAAGAGAAATCATCATATCATTGCGATCGGCGCAGGCAATGACTTCATTCATCATCATTTCTGCGAGACCGTGATGTTGAAATTTCGGATCAACGGCGAGGTAGATGACATGAAGTCTTCGGGTTTCATGAAGCTGGGCGGTCCAAGCGGAGTTGAGGTAATCTTTTCCGAGGACAAAGTTGAAAAATGTCTTCATAGTCGGATCCTCGTGGAGCAGCCAGCCGTCTGTGATGAGGCTTTCTTTCAGGCTGACAAAATAATTATAAAATGCATGACGGTGATCGGATTCGTCAGAAAGGATCAGGACTCCCTTCAACTCAGGGCTGTCAGCAAAGACTTCACAGGTTTCAAATAATTCAGTTACGTCGCACTCAAGAAGATGTGGCAGCAGACGTTCTTTTGTTGCTTCATCTTCGATCAGGGTGCTGTAGAGCGGGTCGTTCTGAAAGCAGACGGTCAGTATTTCTTTAAGGCGGTCAAGATCCTGTTCCTGTACTTTGTAGAGCTTATCGCTATTCATTGGTTTTCTCCATTCTTTTCTTTATTATAATGTGATGATGTTTCAAGGCAATCGTTTATCAAAGCCTGGATTTTATCAACAGATTGTTTCATATAATGTAAATCATCTTTTAAGTAGGCCTGCTGGCGGCGGATAGCGGCTTCAAGTCTTCTGATCTCAACATCAAGAGAACCTGGGATTGCCATCTGATCCAGTTCTTTCAGACGCTGGACAAGGCCGTAGAGATTCTCATGGTGAAGAATGCGTCCGGCGCCCCACATCAGACGGTCTTTTGGCTGATGTAAAATATATTCCGTAAAGTGATAATAGACTTCTTCATCGAATAAAAATGCGTAGCAGTTATTATCAACTTCATAGAGTGCCTCCAGTGCGGCAGTGATGTTCTGGCTTTCCAGTGCATGGACTGCCTGCTCCAGGTGACAGAGGTTCTGACTGGCAGCAGCATGAGGGAAGCAGACTGCGTCCTGCCAGTCGAGGCGGACGAAGTAGTCCTGCATCTTCCGGAAAATGTGCAGCAGTTTAGAAGAAAGTCCGGACACCATTGGGAAGTCAGCGGAAACAGTATGGTTGTTGATCTCCTGAATCTTTTCATATAATAAATCGGCAGATTCACATACCTTTGAAATACTTTCCAGAAGCGCTGGAATTTCTTCCAATACTTCTGCCGGGGCATTGGACTGTGCTGCAAGACAGTCGGCGACGGAACTTTTCATTGCCAGAAAATGTCTGGAAAAGTCAAGTGGCGGAAGTGTCAGCTGATCCAGTGTAACTAAAAGCCTTGTATAGAGCTCATGGTGGAAACGGTAAACTGCTTCCTGATAGAACTCTTCATTGTCATATTGGGAGTGGTAATGCGTTTCCATAAATGGTCCTGCGCTGAAATCATTTACGGTAGATGGAATACCGGAGATGGCGATGGAAAAATCATCCGACCATGTCTCGATTGGTGCAAGTACTGTCAGTCCATCAGGGTAAGCCTCCTTCGGAACAGTTATATTTTCACAAAAATGTTTCAGAAAATCAGCAGACTCATAAGTAGAACGGATTGCATCCTGTGTGTTATGGGCGTGAGCCGGAAGTTCAAAGTTGAGATCAGCGATCACGCGGCCCTGCCATTCCGGGTGAACACGGAATACCTGGTTCCAGGCTCCGGTTGACCAGTCGAATTTAGAATCACAGACACCCCACTCTTCGGCAGCAAGGGCACATACTGCGATTGTATAGCGCGGTTGATAGCCACTGTCAATCAGAGCCTTTATGATTCCAAATGTCATAGAGACCGCACAATTGTCATCCTGAAATCCGTCAAAATAGGAATCGTAGTGTGCGGAAAGCAGAATCATCCGGTCGTCCCCTTCAGAAGCGGCAGTTCCCGGAAGATATCCGGTAATGTTATAAGCCGGGCGGTTACGTTCAACCCAGGAGGAGGCGTTGAGTTCAACTGCGACAGAGGACGGATGAGATACTGCAGGATCTTCGGGACAGAGAAGTTCTTTTAAATAAGAAGCATCCTGTCTCGAAAGAGAGAATGCAGGGGCATATTCCGGTCCGGCGATATCCTGAGCGTTGAGTGCCCGCGGATCAATCTCAGCATAACCCTGTGTCTGGACAGCAATCAGTCCGACAGCACCTTTCAAATATGCCTGATAGACAGGGTAGTTGATCCACCATTCATCACGCTGGTTGATATCAGCAAGAACAAGCTTACCACGGACATTGAGCCCTTCATAGTCCGATGCGGTTCCACGGCCGACATAGACAAGATCATAAGTCTCGAATCCATCTGTCTCAAAATTCGTCTGATAAGCACCCATCTGACAAGTATGCAGTTCTCCATGTTGATCCTGGAAACGGAGCACAGCACGTTCAAAGGTCCAGGAATCCAGCCAAAATTCATCCTTCGTCACATTCTGAAGTCCGATGCGTTTCATTTCTTCATATAAAAAATCCCCTGTCTTATGTTCCGCATCAGAACCGGCAGTTCGGAAACCGAGTACCGGATTGGTTTTGTGAGTCTCCATCTGCTTTGCCAGCTGATAAGAGTAAGTAATGTCTAGATGTGAAATGCATTCGTTGATTCTGTTTTCTGTCTTTGATTCCATTTATATCACCTCTGAAAGTCTGAGCCTGTTGTATGTGTTTGAGATATCGCCATGACGGCATCTATCTATTCTGCGCTTATTTTAGCACTGCAAGCGAAGTGTTACAAGAGTAGAAATAATTTCCCGCAAGCTCGATCAGTGTCCGCGCCGGCTTGCTGATATAATGTCCCTTGCGATATGCAGCAACAATCTCCCAGGAAGGATGGTCAGGTAATTGAAAATAGGTAATTGCCTCATCTTCCGGATCCATATAATACATCGGTAAAATTCCACAGCAGATATTTTCATGGATCATAGAGATGATCGCATGGTTATTTGAAGTTTCGAACAGAACATTAGGGGTAAATCCGGCATTTTTAAAAACGGAATCAACGATCTCCCGGATGGTAGAGGTTTTCTGCGTGAGGACAAAAGGCTCTTCTCTGAGCAGTGCAAGATCGCCGTTCCTCATATCTAAAGCAGTCACAAGCTTTGTTGGAACGGCAAGAACCATTTCTTCCGAAGCTAGTGTTTCATAGATGATTCCTGATTTTTGCTGCGACCTGGTCAAAGTCATAAAACCAAGGTCAAGTTCACCGGATAAGAGAAGTGGATGCTGATCACGAACGCTGCGTTCAATCGGTTCCACTTCTATACGTGGACAAATATTGTGGAACTTAGGGTAAACACTGGTGAACATGGCAATTCCGCGGCCGGGAGTGAATCCGAGAGTGATATGACCTTTCTGTGCTTCGCAGAGATCGTGAATCTGATTGTAGGCATTCTTCTTTATAAGAAGAATGTCTTTTGCTGCGTTGAGATAGATTTCGCCGGCAGGGGTTGGGTGCCAGTCAGTCCGGGAACGATAGAATAGCGGAGTGCCGAGCTCTTTTTCCAGCTTGAGAAGCTGCTGGTTGAGGGCAGACTGGGTGATGAATAGCTTTTCGGCTGCATGGGTAATATTTTGTTCTTCTGCAATTTTTAAAATATATTCAATCTGTTTTAAATCCATAGGAATAACCTTTCTGCTGATTCTGTGAATGAGCCTTTACATTTCTATTTCCAGTATAATTCGACCGATATGGAATGACAAGAAAAACTATTAAAAAAATTAAGAGAAGTAGAAAAACAATGAATTTTACTTATTAATAGTAAGAGCGTATGATAAAACCATAAAGAACAGCAAAGAAAAATGAAACATTTCTTGCTAAGCGAAAAGGAGGAATCATTCATGGCTAAGCGACTTCTTGTAAAAGTGAATGAAGCAGACAATGTTGCAATTGCAGTGAAAGAAATCAAAGCCGGAACACAGGTTTCAGAAGATCTGGTTACCCGTCAGGATATTCCACAGGCTCATAAAGTAGCGCTTGAGAGAATCCCAAAGGGACAGCCGGTGATTCGTTACGGTGTTATTCTGGGGTATGCTCTGGAAGATATTGAAAAGGGAGACTGGATCAATGAATTTATGCTGGAGCTTCCGACACCACCATCTGTTGATGATATGAAGTATGGAAAAAAGATTGTAACAGATCTTCCGACACCGCCGGTAACAACATTCGAAGGATATAGGAATCCTAATGGTGGATATGCAGGAACGAGAAATATTCTTGGAATCAGCACAACGGTTCAGTGTGTAACCGGTGTACTTAATGTGGCGGTGAAGAGAATCAAAGAAGAACTGCTTCCAAAATATCCGCATGTGGATGACGTAGTTCCAATCAATCATGCGTATGGATGTGGTGTCGCAATCAATGCACCGGAGGCGAAAGTGCCGATCCGTGCTTTACGCAATCTTGTACATCATCCGAATTTTGGCGGACAGGTGATGGTTGTTGCGCTTGGATGTGAGAAATTAACAGTGGAAAAATTGCTGGACGAGGCAGATATTTCCCCGGAAAATGTAATTGTTCTTCAGGAACAGAAAGGTTTCGATGCCATGGTAAATGCCATTATGGAGATGGCAGATAAAAAACTTGCAATTCTTAATCAGAGAAGAAGAGAAACATTACCGCTTTCCGATCTTTGCATCGGTATGCAGTGTGGCGGAAGTGATGCATTTTCAGGCGTCAGCGCAAACCCATCTGCTGGATACGCAGCAGATATGCTTGTAAATGCAGGTGCAACCGTAATGTTTTCAGAAGTTACAGAAGTAAGGGACGGCGTACATTATATCGCAGAACGCTGTGTGAGCAAAGAAGTTTGCGACAAGCTTGCGGCAGAGATGAAATGGTACGACCACTATCTGGAAGAGGGAAATGTTGACAGAAGCGCTAATCCAACTCCGGGAAATAAGAAAGGCGGACTTTGTAATATTGTAGAAAAAGCAATGGGATCAATTGCTAAATCAGGAAGCTCACCGATCGTAGAAGTATTATCTCCGGCAGAGCGCCCGTCAAAGAAAGGTCTTATCTATGCAGCAACACCGGCCAGCGATATTGTATGCGGACCTTGTCAGCTTGCCTCCGGTATCACACTACAAGTATTTATGACCGGAAGAGGAACACCTTATGGACTTGCGGCAGCCCCGGTTATCAAAGTCTGTTCCAGAAATGAGATGAAAGAGATGTGGCAGGATCTGATCGATATCAATGCAGGTCCGGTTGCTACGGGTGAAGCACAGATCTCAGATATCGGTACAGAATTATTTAATAAAATTATTGCGGTTGCAAGCGGAAAAGATCAGAGCTTTGCAGAAAAATATAAACTTCACAATGATCTGTGCATCTTTAATCCGGCACCGATCACCTAAGATATGTTTTTGAAAAATTCTTAGTCTCCTAAAAAGAATATAGAGCTGGCCGCAGAGCGTGCTGCGGCCGGCAAATACACGAACAGAAAAAGAATCTTGTCTCAAATGCTGCGGAGAAGATTCTTTTTCTTTTTATAATAGTTGGGAATAAATTTGTTGATAAAATAGTGAAGTGCGTGATAAGGTAAAAGAAAGTGAATTATAGTCGGAGGCATTTATTATGGTTAAAATAGGAATGCTTCTCCCGGAAGAGCGGATGGTCGAACCGGCGAGAAAAATTATAGAAGAAAATCATCTGGATGTGGTCTATCTTGAGGCTGTGCATACAGTAGATGCAGTGAATAAAGCAAGAGTTGCAGTGGAAGCCGGAGCTCACATTCTGGTAGCCAGAGGATATCAGGCGAAGCTGATCAAAGAATATACGAATATTCCGGTTGTTGAGATTCGTTTTCATGCACAGGAGATCGGTCTGCTCATTCAGAAAGCAAAGACGATTCTTAAGAAAGCGCACCCACATATCGCATTGATCGCATTTGAAAATATGCTCTGTGATATGTCGTATATGGAGCAGCTGTTTGATATACGACTGGATGTGATTTATCTAAAACGTATTGAAGAGGCTGAAAGCATTATTGCAGATTTTGAGGAAAGACCGGATCTGATCATTGGTGGAGAAGGAACCTGTAGAGCAGCAGAAACGATGGGATATTCGACGCTGTTTTATCAATCCACGGAAGAATCGTTAAAAGAAGCCCTTCTTGCAGCAAAGAATGCGTCCTATGCGGCCGAAAGCGAGAAACGTAATACTGCACAGTTTGAAACAGTACTGGATACGTCCTTTAATGGAATTATCAAGGTGAACGCAGAAGGAAGAGTGATTGTAGTCAATAAACTGGTTGAAAATTTGTTAGGAAAGAATAGTGAAGATCTGGTTGGAAAGAGCCTGACGGAGATTCTCCCCGGAATCGATTCGCTCTTGATCGAGAATATTTTAAGCGGAAAGAGCGAAAGCTATTCCACTTCTATTTCTGTCAGGAAAAAGACCTGGATGGCAATGATTGCACCAATCCAGTATGACAATCAGATTACAGGAGCAATTTTGTCTCTTCAGAAGCTGGCAGACAATTCAAAAAAGACCAAGGATATCCAGGGAGATATGCTGCTGCATGGATTTGCGGCGCAGACCAAATTTGAAGATATTCAGACAGAGAATGCACAGATGCGAAAAATGCTTGAAACTGCGAAAATGTATGCCTTGTCTGAACACGCAGTTATGATTTATGGGCAGGCAGGTACAGAGGATTATCTTTTGGCAGAAGCAATTCACAATAATAGTATCCGCAAAGTGGGTCCATATGTCAGCATTAATATGCGGGGAATGGATAAAGAACATCAGATGGAAGAGCTTTTCCGAAGAGAAGCCGGAGATACAGTTTCAACTTTTGGTGCAAAGGGTGCAATGATAAAGGCAAATCACGGAACCTTATTTATTAAAGGAATCGAGCATCTGACTTTGCGTGTACAGCATCAGATTTTGCGTACAATGTTAAGCAGGGCGCAGATGAGAACAGATGCACAGCCACTTGACACGTTGGATGTAAGAATCATAGGATCATCAAAGATAAATCTGAAACATCTGGTGGAAAAGGGAGAGTTTAGCGAGGAATTATATTATATGCTGCAGAGCCTGGTACTTGAGATTCCTTCATTGAATGAACGCCCGGAGGATCTGAGAAATTGTTTTGATAAAGAATTGAAGATATATAAGGAAAAATACAACCGTCCGCTTAGCGTAACAGAAGGAGCATATAAGAAGCTGCAGGAACTGAGGTGGACAGGGAATGGGATCCAGCTACGGTCATTTTGTGAACGACTTGTTCTTACAGCCAAAAAACGCATGATTGATGAAGTCGTTCTTCAAAATTTATATGACGAACTGTTTCCACATGTGGAAGAATCTCATGGAGAGAAGAGGATTCTTGTGTATCGTTCTCAGGAGACAGATGAACTTGAGGAGCTGCTTGAACGTTTCCACGGAAACCGGAAACTGGTGGCAGAAGAGCTCGGTATCAGCACGACAACTCTCTGGAGAAGAATGAAAAAGTATGGAATAGAAGCCAATTATGGGGGAAATGAATTACTATAGGAACAGGTAAATGCATACAGGGAGATGGTTTAAAACTGTCTCCTTTTTTGATGTGAAAAACTGTATTTTGTTATGTATAAAAATGAAGTGAGAATTTGTGTAGAATTCATAATGTTTCAAAAAATGAAAAAATAATTACATATGATGAAATAAATGGAAAGAAATTGAAATTTAAACAAATAGGAAAAAACAGAAACAAAACATAATGAAATAAAAATGAAATACACAATTCAAAAAATGAAAACTTATGAAATCTACATAAATCAGAGCACACTCCATTGAACAATCTGTCAATGGAATCTTTGTACTCAGTTTTGTACAATAAGCATGTCAGATAGATAAGTTACCTGACCAAAGGCAAGGCAGGCAACAAGAAGCGCGCGAATTATCAAAGACGATTAGGAACAAGTTGAAATAGCAGTAATACAAAATATCAGAGATCTGAGAGGAGAAGAACAATGAAAGTTGGATTTATCGGACTTGGAATTATGGGAAAACCAATGTGCAGAAACCTTATGAAAGCAGGATATGAAGCTGTTGTATATAACAGAAGCAAGGCAAGCGTAGAAGAATTGGCAGCGGAGGGAGCACAGGCAGCAGGAAGCCCGGCAGAGGTGGCAGAGAACTGTCAGGTGATCATCACAATGCTTCCGAATTCTCCTCAGGTCAGAGAAGTCTGTTTAGGAGAAAACGGAATCGCTTCCGCAGCAAAAGAAGGAACGATCGTGATCGATATGAGTTCGATCGATCCGGTACAGTCGAAAGAAATCGGAGCAGAGCTGAACAAAAAGGGAATTGACTTAATGGATGCACCGGTCAGCGGTGGAGAGCCAAAGGCGATCGACGGAACAATTTCTGTTATGGTCGGAGGAAGCAAAGAGAACTTTGATAAGTACTATGATTTATTAATGGCAATGGCAGGATCTGTAGTGTATGTCGGAGAACTTGGATCCGGAAATGTAGC
This sequence comes from Mediterraneibacter faecis, assembly GCF_055383675.1. Taxonomy (NCBI): domain Bacteria; kingdom Bacillati; phylum Bacillota; class Clostridia; order Lachnospirales; family Lachnospiraceae; genus Mediterraneibacter; species Mediterraneibacter faecis. The sequence goes on from NZ_AP043803.1 coordinate 649,571, forward strand.
AAAGCTCGCAAATCAGGTGATTGTAGCATTGAATATTGCGGCAGTGTCTGAGGCACTGACACTTGCAGTGAAAAATGATGCAGATCCGGAGCTTGTATATAAAGCTATCCGCGGAGGTCTTGCAGGATCTACAGTGCTTGATGCAAAAGCACCAATGATGATGGCTCACAATTTCAAACCGGGATTCCGTATTGAACTCCATATCAAAGACCTGAATAACGCATTGAATGCAGGTCATGCAGTAAATGCAGCACTTCCACTTACTTCACAGGTAATGGAGATCATGCAGTCACTTAAGGCAGACGGAAATGAAAAAGATGATCACAGTGCAATCGTAAAATATTACGAGAAGATTTCTGATACATCTGTTGAGAAAAAGAATTAAGAGAGGTAAGAACTATGAGTGAATCAACCAGAATGATGCTGGGGCTGGTGATCGGAATAGCGATAATGATCGTCCTGGTTATGAAGACGAAGGTACATACATTTATTGCATTATTGCTCGCAGCATTGATTACAGGATTGATCGGGGGCATGCCGGTCGCAGATATTACAAATGCAGCCGGAGAAACGACAGTCGGCGTTATGACCGCTATCAAAGACGGATTTGGAAACACATTGAAAAGTACCGGTATCATAATCGGACTTGGAGTTATGATGGGAGGAATCCTTGAAGTTTCAGGAGCAGCGGAACAGCTTGCATTTACTTTCATCCGTGTAATCGGTAAGAGAAAAGAAGAATGGGCACTGGCAATCACAGGATGGGTTGTATCTATCCCGGTATTCGCAGATTCTGCAATCGTTATTTTTGCACCACTTGTAAAAGCAATGTCTTCCGTAACAGGAATCTCTGTTGTAGGACTTGCACTGTCACTGGCCTGCGGCCTTCAGCTGACACACTGTCTGGTGCCGCCGACACCGGGACCGCTGACAGCAGCCGGAATGCTTGGAGTTGATGTTGGACAGATGATTATGATCGGAGCAGGAATTTCTATTCCGATGCTGATCGTTGTAGTATTCTACTGTAAATATATTGGAAAGAAAATTTATCAGATTCCGAATGAAGATGGACATGGATATGAAAGAAAAGAATTCAAAAAAGAATATATCAAATCCATGGAAGAAGTTGAAAAGCTGGTAGGAGAGAAGAATCTCCCATCATTCACAGCATCTATTCTTCCGATTATCATTCCGATTGTTTTGATTTTTGTTAAAACATTCTGGGGACTGTTTGGAACAGGTGAAGGAGTGGCAAACACAATCATCAGTCTTGTAGGTGAACCAATCTTCGCACTTGGCGTTGGAACAATCATTGCAATCTATGGACTGGTAAGAAAAGAAGATAATAAAAAAGTTATCGGTATCATGGATACAGCAATCAAAGATACAGGTATTATCATGCTGATCACAGGAGCCGGCGGTTCTCTTGGAAATGTAATCAAAGTCAGCGGTATCGGAAATGTTCTTGGAGAGACAGTTGTAGGACTTCCGCTTCCGGCAATCCTGATTCCATTTATCATTGCAGCACTGATGAGAATCGCGCTTGGTTCTGCAACAGTAGCAATCACAACGGCAGCATCCCTGACAGCACCACTGATGGCATCAATCAGTGTATCCCCAATCCTGCTTGCAGCTTCCTGTTGTGTAGGAGCAATTTCATTCTCCTACTTCAATGACAGTGGATTCTGGGTATTCAATGGAATGTTCGGTCTGACAGAATTAAAAGATCAGGTAAGATGTAAAACAGCAGTGTCATTGATCATGGCAGGCGTTGGAATTATAGAATTACTGTTATTACAGTTTGTGCTATAAATTGAAAGGAGTTTTTTATTATGACATTCGTACCAAAGGGAATTATCCCTCCAATTATTACACCATTAACAGATGAGGGTGAAGTAAACTATCCGGTATTAAGACAGATGGTAAATCACCTGATCGACAACGGAGTTCACGGTTTGTTTCCACTTGGAACAACCGGAGAATTCTACGCATTCGATGATGATACATACAGAAAGATCCTTGAGACAGTCGTTGATGAGACAGCAGGACGTGTTCCGGTCTACGGCGGAGCAAGCCACATTACAACAAGAGGAGTTATCAGACTGGTAAAGATCTGTGAGGAGGTCGGAGTTGATGCAGTTTCCGTACTGACACCGATGTTTGTATCCCAGACACAGGATGAGTTGTACAACTACTATAAGACAATCGCAGAAAATACAACACTTCCAATCATCATGTATAACAATAAACCAAAGACAAATGTGACAATCACACCGGCAACAGTTGCAAAACTTGCTGATATTGAAAATATTGTTGCTGTAAAAGACAGTACAGGTGATATGACAAATGCTGCAGAGTATATCCGTCTGACAAGAGGAAAAGATTTCTCTGTACTGATGGGAAGAGATACTTTGATCTACGCAGCTCTTTGCTACGGAGCAACGGGAGCAATCGCATCCTGTGCAAATGTAGCACCGAGAATTGCAGCGGATATCTATGATAAATACGTTGCAGGAGATCTTGAAGGAGCTCTGGAAGCACAGTTTACATTGGCTCCGTTCCGTATTGCATGCGGTATGGGAACATTCCCGGCAGCAATCAAGGAAGGTCTCGTTCAGGAAGGAATTCCGGTAGGAAAATGCTTAGACCCGATCGGCGAACTGACACCGGAAGAGAAAGAGAAGCTGCATAAAGTACTTGCAGATATGAACCTTGTTTAAAACAAGAAGTTATTAAAAAATGTTAATAAACTAAAATTTGCTGCCATGATTTCGGTGGTCGGACTGCAAGTCAATCTCCGGTCCGATCACTGAAGTAAAAATAAAAGTAGAATAGAAACAGATAGAGAAAAAGTTCGTGTATAAAAGGAGAAATTGTTATGTCTAGAATCGTAAAGATGGAAGTATATCCAGTAGCCGGAAAAGACTGTATGGAACTGAATTTAAGTGGAGCACACGCACCATACTTCACAAGAAATATTGTTGTTCTTTATGATGAGAACGGAGAGACAGGAGTTGGAGAAGTTCCGGGAGGAGAGAAGATCACAAAAGCACTTGAGGAATGTATCCCGCTTGTTGAAGGAACAAGAGTTGCTGAGTATAAGAGCACACTGCTTAAAGTAAAAGCACATCTTGATTCTAAGGGGGAGGAAGATGTCAGAGGAAACCAGACATTTGACCTTCGTACAGGAGTTCATGTAATTACAGCGATCGAGGCTCCATGTCTTGATCTCCTTGGAAAGCAGCTTGGTGTTCCGGTTTGTGAACTTCTCGGAGACGGACAGCAGAGAGATAAAGTAAGAATGCTTGGATATCTCTTCTTTGTAGGAGACCGTAACAAGACAGATCTTCCGTATGATTCAGAGCCGGATTCAGATTGTGCATGGTACCGTCTGCGTCACGAAGAAGCACTTACAGCAGATAAGATTGTAGAGATGGCACTTGCTACAAAAGAGAAATACGGTTTTAAAGATTTTAAACTGAAAGGAGGAGTTCTTGCAGGAAACGAAGAGATGGATGTGATCCGTGCAATGAAGAAAGCACTTCCGGACGCAAGAATCGACCTTGATCCAAATGGTGGATGGCTTCTTGAAGAAGCAGTTGAATATGTAAAGGGAATGGAAGGAATCCTTACATACTGTGAAGATCCATGTGGAGCAGAAGGTGTTTACTCAGGAAGAGAGATTATGAGTGAATTCCGCAGACGTACAGGTTTCCCGACAGCAACAAACATGATCGCTACAGACTGGAGACAGGTTGGACACTCTCTGGAATCTCAGGCAGTTGACATCATCCTTGCAGACCCACATTTCTGGACAATGAGTGGTTCTGTACGTGTAGCTCAGATGTGCCATGATTTTGGATATACATGGGGATCTCATTCAAATAACCATTTTGATATCTCCCTTGCAATGTTTACACAGGTTGGAGCAGCAGTTCCGGGAGAGTACAATGCACTGGATACACACTGGATCTGGCAGGAAGGTCTTGAAAGACTGACAAAAGAGCCACTTCAGATTGTAGACGGATGTGTAGAAGTTCCAAAGAAACCAGGACTTGGTATTGAAGTGGATCTTGAGCAGGTGAAGAAAGCACATCAGCTGTACCTTGATAACTGTCTTGGAGGAAGAGATGATGCAGTAGGAATGCAGTATCTGATCCCGGGATGGAAATTCGATCCAAAGAAACCTTGCCTTGTAAGATAAGGAGAACGACAGTAGAAAATGAAACAGAAGATTTACATTCCTCAGCCAATCGCTGCAGCGGGAGAGGACTATCTCATAGAAAAAGGCTATGAGATAGTCCGCGGCAGCGGAAAGACAGATAAAGAATCAATAAAAAATGATATTGCAGTATGTGATGCAATGATTCAGCGAACTGCAAAAGTAGACAAGGAGATACTTGAAGCAGGAAAGAACCTGAAAATCATAGCCAGACATGGGGCAGGATATGACAATCTTGACTGGAAGGCTGCGAATGAGTTAGGGATTTATACGACTTATTCACCGGACACGACGACCTTATCTGTTGCAGAATTCACTATAACGGTGATTTTAAATCTTGCAAAACGTCTGAAAGAATCCGAAGAACTGGTAAGGAATGGGGATTTTCAGAAGAAATTTTCACTGAAAGGGACCGATGTAGCAGGAAAGACACTCGGGATCATCGGTTTTGGAAAGATTGGAAAAGAGGTAGCAAGAAAGGCAGCGCTGGGGCTGGATATGAGAGTCATTTCTTATGTGCCGCGTCCAGAAGGAAAAGAAATTCCAGAGTATGTAGAGATCGTATCCTGGGAAGAACTTTTGCAAACATCGGATTATATCAGTCTGCATGTGCCGGGAGGAGAAAAGAACCAGGGAATTATTTCAAAAAAAGAGTTTGCCATGATGAAGAAATCCGCTTCCCTGATTCAAGTTTCCAGAGGCGGCGTTGTTGATGAAGAGGCGTTAGCAGAAGCAATCAGGAATGGTCAGATCAGAGGTGCGGCAGTGGATGTGTTCTCAGAAGAACCACCCCAAAAAGATAATCCATTATTGAAACTGGAACAAGTGATCCTGACACCGCATATTGGTTCCAACACGGTGGAATGTATGGATCGGATCGCACTGGATGTAGCGGAGGATGTGCATCTTGTCCTTTCCGGAAAGAATCCAAAACATCCAATTAAAAGATAGATTATGACAGAAGAGGAAAGGCAGCGGGAAAATGGAAAAAGTGACTTTAGATCCGGCAATTAAATTCGGAGCCGGGAGGTACAGACAGGAAAAGAATTTACTTGAAGAGTGTGGAAAAGAAATTTCACGTTTTGGAAAGAGAGCATTTATCATTGCCGGAAAGAGAGCATGGGATGCAGTGAAAGAACGGATGATTCCGGGATTTGAGACGGCAGGAATTGAGTGTGAATTGCACCTGTATAGTGGAAAGTGTTCTTATGAAGCTGCCAGGGAATATGCTGAAAAATGCAAAGTAGAAAACTGTGATGAGGTAGTTGGAATCGGTGGCGGACTTGTTATGGATTTTGCAAAAGCAGTCGGTGAATATGCAGACACCGGAGTTGTCAACATTCCAACATCAATTGCAACATGTGCCGCATTTACAACAATGAGTGTTATGTATACACCGGAAGGCGCGAAGAAGGACTGTTGGAGATTCGAACATGAAGTCGATGCAGTTCTTGTAGATCTGCAGGTGATCGCAGAATGCCCAATCCGCTATGCGGCGGCCGGAATTCTTGATGCAATGGCAAAAAAAATTGAGATACAGAACGGCAAGCCGAAGATGTATCTCAGTGAAAATAAAATTGATCTGTTCAGTGCCTACAAGATGGCAGAGTATACTTACGAGGTGCTTGTAGAGTATGGTGCACAGGCAATTGAAGATATTCGTCATAAGAGACTGACAAAAGCAGTAGAAGATATTACATTTATCAACATCGCAGTAACCGGTGTGATCGCGAACATCACGAAAAGCTTCTCACAGTCAGCACTTGGTCATATGATGTATGACGGTGTGCGGACTTATTTTACAAAGGAAGCAGAGCATGCGCTGCATGGAGAAATCGTGGCAGTGGCACTGTTTACACAGCTTTATTACAATAAATTAAGTGAAGATAAAGAGGCACTTCGTCTGTTCATGAAAGGGATGGACATGCCATTAACTTTGCAGGAGCTTGGAATCGAGCCGACGCAGAAGAATCTTGATATTCTGGAAGCGTATCTGATTGATTCTCCTTATGTAGAGCAGTCAGAAGAGAGCTTTAAGCTGCTGCATGAAGCAATGAAACAGATGTGTTAAAAGAAAGGAAATAATAGAATGAAAGTAGGATTTATTGGACTTGGAATTATGGGAAAACCGATGAGCATGAACCTGTTAAAAGCAGGAAATGAGCTCGTTGTATTTGATTTTAATGAGACAGCAGTTGCAGAGGTTGTTGCAGCAGGTGCAAAGGGAGTAAAAAGCGGAGCTGAAGTAGCAGCAGAGTGTGACACAATCATCACAATGGTTCCAAACTCACCACATGTACGTGCAGCATGTCTTGGTGAAGGTGGAATTGCAGAGGCAGCAAAACCGGGAACAGTTGTAATTGATATGAGCTCTATTGATCCGGTAGAATCTAAAAAGATTGGCGCTGAGCTTGCAGAAAAAGGAATTGAACTGATGGACGCACCGGTAAGTGGTGGAGAGCCAAAGGCAATCGACGGAACACTTTCTGTTATGGTTGGTGGAAAGAAAGAGACATTTGACAAATATTATGAACTGTTGATGCAGATGGCAGGTTCTGTTGTATATGTTGGAGAACTTGGATCAGGAAATGTTGCAAAACTTGCAAATCAGGTAATCGTTGCACTGAATATCGCAGCAGTATCCGAAGCACTGACACTGGCAAAGAAAGCTGGGACAGATCCGGAGCTTGTATATCAGGCAATCCGTGGAGGTCTTGCAGGTTCTACAGTTCTTGATGCAAAGGCACCGATGATGATGGATCACAACTTCAAGCCGGGATTCCGTATTGAACTTCACATCAAAGACCTGAACAATGCGCTAAACGCTGCACATGCAGTAAATGCATCTCTTCCGCTTACAGCAGAGATCATGGAGATCATGCAGTCCTTAAAGGCTGACGGAAATGAAAAAGATGACCACAGTGCAATTGTAAAATACTACGAAAAAGTATCTAATGTGTCTGTAGAGAGAGAAAACTAAGATTAATCATTTGTAAGAATATAAGTTATTGCCGGTCATGGGAAACTGTGGTCGGCATTTTCTATCTGAATAAAAGGTCAGGAGGAAGAACAGAATGAAATTACATATTATCGACGAGGCAGAACGTTGCCTGAAATGTAAAAAACCACTTTGTCAGCAAGGGTGTCCGATTCATACACCTATCCCACAAATCACTCAATTATTACTTGAAAACCGTTTGATGGAAGCCGGTGAAATCCTTTTTGCAAATAATCCAATGTCCGCTGTCTGCTCCACCGTATGTAATCATGAAAATCAATGTGAAGGCCATTGTGTTTTAGGAAGAAAGAGCAGTCCAATCCATTTTAGCAGTATTGAGAATTTCATTTCAGATTCTTATCTTGACAGGATGGAAGTGCCGAAAATAGAGAAAAACGGAAAGAAAGTAGCGGTGATCGGTTCAGGACCGGCAGGAATTACAGTTGCTATCAAGCTTGCATTAGCAGGTTATAAAGTAACGATTTTCGAAGAACGAAGCAAAATCGGCGGTATGCTGCAGTATGGAATTCCAGAATTCCGTCTTTCAAAATCTGTGATCGACCGATACAAAAAGAAAATGGAAGAATTGGGAATCCGGATTCGCCCGAATACCGTGATCGGAAGTGCAATCGTGATCGATAATCTGTTCCGCGACGGATACAGCAGTGTCTTTGTAGGAACAGGAGTATGGAGACCGAAGGCAATCGGAATTAAAGGAGAGAGTCTTGGAAATGTATACTTTGGGATTGATTACCTCAGAAGACCGGAGGCACATCAATTGGGAGAGAAAGTAGCTGTTATCGGTATGGGAAATGTTGCGATGGATGTAGCCAGAACTGCATTGCGTCATGGTGCAAAAGAGGTTATACTGTATGCAAGAGGAAAACGCATTTCCGCAAGCTCTCATGAGGTGTCTTATACAAAACTGGAGGGCGCAGACTTTGTGTTTGGAAAGGCAATAGAGTCGATCAATGAAGACGGTCCGATGTTTAAAACAAGTATATTTGATGAAAACAATAAAGTGATCGGATATGAAGAAAAATTAGATCAGGTAGAAGCAGACTCTGTAATCATTTGTGTGAGCCAGGCACCGAAGAATAAGCTGGTACTTACAACGGATCAGTTAAAAACGACAGAGAAGGGACTTCTTCTGACCGATGAGAACTGCATGACAACACATGAAGGTGTTTTTGCAGCAGGAGATGTTGTACAGGGAGCGAATACGGTGGTTCATGCTGTAGAGGAAGCAAAACGGGCTGCTGAAGGGATGATTCGATATATGGAAAGGGAAGAAAATGAGTGATTTATATCTTACATTAAAAAATGGAATGAAAATGCCGCGTCTTGGTATGGGAACCTGGATGCTTGGTGAACATCTGTCAATCTACCAGCAGGAAAAGAAGGCGCTTCAGGCAGGGATTGATGCAGGATTTACTTTAATAGATACAGCTGAAATGTATGGAAATGGACTTTCAGAGAAATTAATCGGGGATACGATCCAGGGATATTCTCGAGAAAAACTCTTTCTTGTTTCAAAGGTATATCCGCACAATGCAGGACGTCCGCAGATTTATGACAGTATTGACCAGACATTGCATAATCTTAAAACAGATTATCTGGATATGTATCTGTTGCATTGGCGCGGAAGTATTCCGTTGGAAGAAACAGTGGATGCAATGGAAGAACTGGTGAAAAAAGGCAAGATCAGAAGCTGGGGCGTATCCAATCTGGATACATCAGATATGAAAGAACTGTTTTCAGTTCCCAATGGAGATCACTGTCAGGTGGATCAGGTATTGTATCATCTGGGATCCCGTGGGATAGAGTATGATCTGATGCCCTGGCTGGAAGAACATCAGACACCGATTATGGCGTATTGCCCACTTGCACAGGCTGGAAGCCTGCAAAGAAGCTTGTTAAAGAACAAAGAAGTGCAAAAAATAGCAAAAGCTCGTGGCATTACACCGATGCAGGTACTTCTTGCATTTGTTCTTCGGAAAGACCAGGTGATTGCAATTCCAAGAAGTGGAAGAACAGAGCATGTACTTCAGAACTGGGCAGTAAAAGATGTTATCCTTACAGACGAAGAATACGCTGCTCTTGACCGTGCATTTCCTGCACCGGAGCATAAGACCTATTTGGATATTGTATAGAATAAGCTGTGAGAAGAAGTATTGTAAAAATATAACAAAAACGCGTGGAAACGATTACATTGTCTTGAAATAAACAATGTTTGTCAACGAAATCAATGACAAAACGATGAAAAACAGAAAAAAATTAAGTGAATCTGTCTCTGGAAAAAGAAATCTCTGAATGCTATTCTGTTAGTGTAATAAAGGAAAATAAGAATAGAAATTTTAAAGAGAGTTTATAGGAGGCAGGGGAATGAGAAGAGTTTTGCAGAATCTGATCATCGCATTTACAGTTATCTTTTTGTTTGCAGGCATGTTTTTATATAGAAAATCAGAATATGTGGAAGCAAGTGGACAGTATACAAGTAACATAACAATCCGTAACACTTCACCGCTTGAACTGGAAAATGTTCAGGTTAAGTTCAACGGAGCAGAAACAGTAACAATCGGGGCAATGCAGTCTGGAGAAAAAAGAGTGATTGAGATTCCGGAAGAAGCAAAACCGGCAGTTACAGTCCAGGTGAGCGGAACATCTGATCTGGCCGGAAAATTCGCCGGACATTTCAGCGGAAGAATCACAGACGGAACAGAAGCTATGATTTATCTTGAAGAAGATATGACACTTGAAGTTTCATCGAATATGATAGATGATTGAAGAGAACAAGACTTATAAATTTCAAAGTCTTTCATAATATGAAGAGAGTGGACAGCAGAAATTAGTTTTGCTGTCCACTCTTTTTATGATATTATGTAATTGTTCAGAGCCAAGCAAAATTTAAAAAACAGGTATAAAATGCTTGCATTTTTAAGACTGTTTTTTAAATTTTATTTGGCGGATACGACACACCGACGAAATGCGTAGCATTTTGGAGGTTGGCTCTGAACAGTTATGCTATTATGAAGAAAGAAATGACATCGGTGAAAATTATATTATAATAATAGGAAAGGATAATGATAATGAATCAGAAAATCATTCTTGCATCAGCATCTCCGCGCAGACGAGAGCTGCTTGCGCAAATCGGTTTAGAATTTGAGGTAAAGGTAAGTAATAAAGAGGAAGTCTATACAAGTACAAAACCACAGAAGATTGTAGAAGAACTTGCATTGATGAAAGCAGAAAATGTTGCATCTGATCTTCAGGCAGAGGGAGTAGAATTGAAAAATACAATTGTGATCGGAGCAGATACAATCGTTGTACGTGACGAAGAAATCCTTGGAAAGCCAAAGAATGAAGATCATGCATATGAGATTCTTCTAAGCCTTCAGGGAAGAGCACATGAAGTCTATACAGGTGTTGCAATTCTTTCCTATAATAATGTAGACGAGAAAGAAATCATTAACCATGCGGTAGAGACAAAGGTTCATGTGCATGAGATGAGCGAAGAAGAAATCCGTGCGTATATCGCAACCGGAGATCCGATGGATAAGGCGGGAGCTTATGGAATCCAGGGAAGCTTTGCGGCGTATATAGATGGAATCGAAGGGGACTACTATAATGTGGTTGGACTGCCGGTATCATATGTTTACCAGCAATTGAAAAAACGCTAAACATATATTGTTACATTTGTAATTAGTTTGCAAATGGCTAGACGGAGATGACAGCGACAATTAGCCTGAATGGATGCTCAACCATTGAAAAATAAAATTTTATTTATCACACCTATGCTATGGTTCAAAAACGGGTGCTTTTCTTTTGAGAAAACAAAATCGTAACAAAAATGTAACATCTGTTTTTGCTATTATTCTGAAAAGGATACGAAAAACAGGAGAAAAATTATCATTAATATACAAATTAAGACAAAGTGTCTATGAAATTTTTTTTGAATCGTACAAATGTACAGAAATAAAAACAATTTTATTGTGTAAAATGCGCATAAAAAAAGAGCGGATTCTAAAATGAGAGCGAAAAACGGTTAAAAAAGTAATAAAAAATAGACAAAACGTAGAATAAAAAAAGAGCAAATTGAAATAAAAAAAGAGTTTTTTTTATGAATTTAACTTGTTGAAGTGGAACGTTGACAAAGAGAAAACATGGGAGTAATATTTAGTCAACTTTTCGGAGAACATGACGTTTTAATGCGATTATAAGCAGTAACATTTGCCATGCTGTATACGAAAAGTGACAAAATACAGCAATATACATTAGGTAGAAAGGGAGGGAGCAATACGGGAAATCTGGCAGACAATCTTATGGAAGAACTGAATTGTGAGAAAGTGTTCACACTTCCGGTTCTTGGCGGGATCAATGAATCTGTAGTAGTTACCTGGATCATCATGGCAGTGCTTGTGATAGCATCCATTATTCTGGTAAGAAACTTAAAGGTTGAGAATCCCGGAAAAGTGCAGTTGGCTCTCGAAGCCGGTATCGGCGCTGCTGAGGACTTCTTTGTCGGAGTACTTGGGAAAGAGAACAAGGGCTATGTACCGTATCTGATTACGGTTCTGTTATATCTCGCCTGTTCAAACACAATTGCACCATTGTTTGGCTTTAAGCCTCCGACGAAAGATCTGAACGTGACGGCAGCCCTGGCAATCATGAGTATGTGTCTCATTGAATTCTCAGGTATCCGCAAGAATGGATTCGGACACTGGGCAAAGCATTTTGCACAGCCGATTCCAATTGTAGCACCGATCATGATTTTGGAAATCGTCATCCGGCCGTTGTCGCTTTGTATGCGACTCTTTGGTAACATGCTGGCAGGATTCGTAGTCATGGAACTTTTGAAAGCAATCGTTCCACTGATCATTCCGATTCCAATCAGTTTTTACTTTGATATTTTCGACGGCCTACTTCAGGCATACGTATTTGTATTCCTGACATCTCTGTTTATGAATGAAGAGATGGAGTAAGAACTTAACACATTCTATTGAAAAGAAAAGGAGATTAAAATTATGTCAACACTTATTGCTATTGGAGCAGCTATCGCAGTATTCACAGGTATCGGAGCAGGTATCGGTATCGGACATGCAACAGGTAAAGCAGTAGAAGCTATCGCAAGACAGCCAGAGGCTGAAAGCAAGATCAGTAAGAACCTTATCCTTGGATGTGCTCTTGCAGAGGCAACAGCTATCTACGGTTTCATCATTGGTATCCTGATCATCTTCTTCCTGAAATAAGAAACGAAAAGAATCTTATGAAAATGATGGAAGCAGATAACAGGAAAGGCAGGTGTAAAAGGTGCTTCAGTTAAATATGAACCTTGTCTATACCATTATCAACCTTATTGTTCTCTTCCTCCTGTTGAGACATTTTCTGATTAAACCGGTGAGTGATATCATGGAGAAGCGCAGACAGATGATCGCAGATGGTCTTCAGGGTGCACAGGATGCACAGAGTGATGCGCAGAAGATGAAACAGGAATATGAAGATGCTTTAAAGGGAGCAAAGCTTGAATCAGCAGCGATTGTTGAGAAGGCACGCTCAGAGGCTAAGACAGAGTATGACCGCATCGTAAGTGAAGCAGGAAGCAAGGCCGGAGATCTTCTGGAAGCTGCAAAAGAGAATGTACGTATTGAACGTGAGAAGACAATGAAAGATCTTCAGACTCAGATTGCAGGACTGGCTATGGCATCCGCGGAGAAGATCGTGGGCGACAAAGAGCAGAACATTTATGACCAGTTTTTGGGAGAAGTAGGTGGGACAGATGAAGACACAGACAAGTAAAAGTCAGATTTACTGCGAGGCGGCAGCAATCAGATATGCGCGTGTTCTGTATGAAGTAGGTGTCCCAAAAGAAGCTGTACAGAAAACACGTGAGATTTTTGAGGAAGTACCGCAGCTTCACGAGATTTTCGCGAATCCTACCATTGAACTTCAGAAAAAAATGAATGTGGTAGACAGAGTATTTCCGAAGGAGATAAGAAATTTCCTTAAAGTAGCGTGCAGATATCAGAGAATGAATCTGATCGAAGATATCTTCACAGCGTATGACAGATACTGTGATGAACAGAATCAGGTTCTGAACGCAGTTCTGACATGTATTCAGCCTCCAACGGAGGAACAGAAAAAAGGAATGGAGGCGTTCCTTTGCAAGAAATATGGCGCAAAGCGTGCTAAAATCGAAGTTTGCCAGGATAAAGCACTGCTTGGAGGATTTATTCTCCGGGTTGGCAGTGATGAGTATGACTGGAGTATGAAAGGACGCCTGAACAGATTAGAACAAAGATTGACCTGGAGGTGAACAAGGTGAGTTCAATCAATTCAGATGAAATTATTTCTATCCTGAAAGAAGAAATAGAGAATTTTGATACAATGAGTAAGGACAGTGAAGTAGGTACTGTTGTTACTGTCGGCGATGGTATCGCCACAATCTACGGGATTGATCACGCCATGTACGGGGAGATCGTTACTTTTGAGAACGGCCTTAAGGGAATGGTACAGGATATTCGTAAGAATGAGATCGGATGTATCCTTCTTGGAAGCGACACAGGAATCCGTGAAGGCACAAAGGTAGCCCGTACAGGAAAGAAAGCAGGCGTTCCGGTTGGAGACGCTTATGTAGGAAGAGTTGTCAACGCCCTCGGTGAGGCGATTGACGGAAAAGGTGAGATCAAATCCGACGACTATCGCCCAATCGAGAATGAGGCACCTGGAATTGTTGATCGTAAGTCAGTAAGCGTTCCGCTTGAGACTGGTATCCTTTCCATTGATGCAATGTTCCCAATCGGCCGTGGACAGCGTGAGTTGATCATTGGAGACCGTCAGACAGGAAAGACATCCATCGCACTGGATACGATCCTGAATCAGAAAGGTAAAGATGTGATCTGTGTCTATGTTGCAATCGGACAGAAAGCATCTACAGTAGCCAAAGTTGTTAATACATTACAGACACACGGAGCAATGGATTATACGATCATCGTATCTTCTACAGCAAGTGACTGTGCTCCGCTTCAGTATATTGCACCATATGCAGGAACTGCTATGGCAGAGTACTTTATGCACAAGGGAAAAGATGCGTTGATCATTTATGATGATCTTTCCAAGCATGCGGTTGCATACCGTGCACTTTCTCTTCTGCTTGGACGTTCCCCAGGACGTGAAGCATACCCGGGAGATGTATTCTATCTGCATTCAAGACTTCTGGAGAGATCCAGTCGTTTAAGTGATGAGATGGGTGGAGGTTCTATCACAGCACTTCCAATCATTGAGACACAGGCAGGAGATGTATCAGCATATATCCCAACAAATGTTATTTCCATCACAGATGGACAGATCTTCCTGGAGAGCGGACTTTTCGCATCAGGAATGAGACCGGCGGTCAACGTTGGACTTTCCGTATCCCGTGTTGGTGGTGCAGCTCAGACAAAAGCAATGAAGAAAGCATCGGGAAGTATTCGTATCGATCTGGCGCAGTATCGTGAGATGGAAGTCTTCACACAGTTCAGTTCAGATCTGGATGCAGCTACAAAGGAAGAACTGGAATATGGAAGTGGTCTGATGGAACTTCTGAAACAGCCACTGTATCATCCACTTTCCCTGCATGAGAAAGTAATTACACTGTGTGCAGCAACACATAAAGTACTCTTAGGTGTTGAGAAGACAAAAATCAAACAGTTCCAGTATGATATGCTTCAGATGTTCGAGATAGAGCATCCGGAAATCGGTCAGGAAATCGAAGAGAAGAAAGTCCTGACAGAGGAACTGATCGACAAGATCGTAGAGACAGCGAAGGAATTCAAGAAGAGCAGGTGTTAATATGGCAAATATCAGAGAGATACAGAGCAGAATCAACAGTGTCAAAGACACAATGAAGATTACCAATGCAATGTATATGATCTCTTCTTCCAAACTGACACAGGCGAGAAAGAAGCTGGCAGATACAGAACCATATTTCTATGCGCTGCAGGGTGAGATCAGTCGTATTTTACGTCATCTACCAGAATTACATCATAGTTATTTCAACAAGAGGGAAAACATTCCGGCAGAGGAACGTAAGATTGGATCGATCGTTATCACGGCGGACAAGGGACTGGCCGGTGCATACAATCACAATATTGTGAAGCTTGAGGAAGAGATTCTTTCCAAGCCGGGTCAGCATAAGCTTTTTGTTGTGGGAGAGCTTGGACGTCATTATTTTGCAAAGAAGGATGTAGATATTGATACAAACTTCCGTTACACAGTTCAGAAGCCGACCATGCATCGTGCCCGTGACATCTCAGCGGTTATTCTGGATCAGTTTAACAATCATGAGCTGGATGAAGTTTACGTAGTATATACACGAATGGAAAATGCAGTTCAGTCAGAAGCGGAAGTGTTAAAACTTCTTCCACTCGAGAGAGGGGATTTTGGTGAAATGAAGATGCCTTTGAATATGTATCGAGAGGAAATCGAACTGAATCCATCTCCTATGGATGTCATGAACAGTATTGTACCAAGTTATATCAACGGTATGATCTACGGATGTCTGGTTGAGGCTTATGCCAGTGAGCACAATGCCCGTATGATGGCAATGAAGTCAGCAACAGACAGTGCACAGGATTTGATTAAAGATCTGTCAATCCTCTATAACAGAGCAAGACAGGCTGCGATCACACAGGAGATCACAGAGGTTTGTGCCGGCGCAAGAGCTCAGCAGAAGAAGAGTTAAAATGTCGAGATGCATTACAGACAGTAGATTGCTGTAATCTGTAATGACTGAAATATAGAAAGAGAGAGAGAACATGAATAAAGGACGAATTGTACAGGTTATGGGACCTGTCGTTGACGTAGTGTTTGAAAACGGTGATCTTCCTTTTATCAAAGATGCTCTTGAAGTTGATAATAATGGAAAGAAATGCATCATGGAGGTTGCACAGCACCTTGGAAATAATGAGGTGCGCTGCCTGATGCTTGCTGCAAGTGAAGGACTTTGCAAAGATATGGAAGTTACTGCAACAGGAGCCGGTATTCAGGTTCCTGTCGGCGAGCAGACACTTGGAAGATTATTTAATGTACTCGGCGAGACAATTGATAACGGAGAGCCGATTACAGATTCTAAAAAATGGGTAATCCACAGACAGCCGCCTACATTCGAGGATCAGAGCCCGGTAGTAGAGATCCTTGAGACAGGTATTAAAGTTATCGACCTTCTTGCTCCTTATGCAAAAGGTGGTAAGATTGGTCTGTTCGGTGGTGCCGGTGTAGGTAAGACCGTGCTGATTCAGGAATTGATCCGTAACATTGCAACAGAGCATGGCGGATATTCCATTTTTACAGGAGTTGGAGAGCGTTCCCGTGAGGGTAACGACCTCTGGACAGAGATGAAAGAATCCGGAGTACTGGAGAAAACAGCCCTGGTATTCGGACAGATGAATGAGCCACCTGGAGCTCGTATGCGTGTCGCTGAGACAGGACTTACAATGGCAGAATATTTCCGTGATGAGCAGCATCAGAACGTGCTTCTCTTTATCGATAATATTTTCCGTTTTACACAGGCTGGATCTGAGGTATCAGCTCTTCTTGGACGTATGCCTTCAGCCGTAGGTTATCAGCCGACACTGGCAACAGAAATGGGTGAACTTCAGGAGCGTATCGCATCTACAAAGAACGGTTCTGTAACATCGGTTCAGGCAGTATATGTACCGGCCGACGACCTGACAGACCCGGCTCCGGCAACAACATTTGCCCACCTGGATGCAACAACCGTACTTTCCAGAAAGATCGTTGAGCAGGGTATTTATCCGGCCGTAGATCCGCTGGAGTCAAGCTCCCGTATCCTGGAAGCAGACGTTGTGGGAGAAGAACATTACGAAGTAGCCAACAAGGTGATCGCAATTCTTCAGAAATATAAAGAACTGCAGGATATCATTGCAATCCTTGGTATGGAAGAGCTTTCAGATGAGGATAAAGCAACTGTTATGCGTGCAAGAAAGATTCAGAAATTCCTGTCCCAGCCATTCTTCGTAGCAGAGACATTTACAGGAATTCCTGGAAAATATGTACCATTAAAAGAGACAATCCGTGGATTTAAGATGATCATCGATGGAGAGATGGATGCTTATCCGGAAAACGCTTTCTTCAATGTCGGAACAATTGATGATGTAATTGCCAAGGCAAAAGAGATGGAAGAAGAGTAATTGTTGAAATAGGAGAATGTGCATATGGATACATTTGGTCTGAAAATCATAGCAAGTGATGGTGTATTCTACGAAGGTCGTTGTAAGAAGCTGATCATTCCGGCTCCGGATGGAGAAAAGGGAATTCTTGCAAATCATGAGAATATGGTAATCGCTGTGAATGTTGGAGTTGCACATATGAGTCTGGACGGCGAAGAATGGAAAGACATTGCAGTGGGCGTGGGATTTGTTGAAATCGTAAACAACCGAGTTACACTGATTGTTGATACAGCCGAGAAACCAGAAGACATCGATGTGCGACGAGCACAGGAGCAGAAAGAGCGTGCAGAGGAAAGGTTACGTCAGCAGCAGAGTATCCAGCAGTATTATCATACGCAGGCATCTCTGGCAAGAGCGATGAACCGACTTCGTGTTTCACAGGATAAAAAGTGGAATTTATAGATTTCGAGAGCATGTAGATGTGCAGAAATCAGAAATATCTGCAGGATATATCATTTAATAGAGAAAGAGGGACAGATTTTCCGGAATGGGAAATCCCCCTCTTTTTTTACATTTAAAAGTGAATTGCGAAACTTTTTTGTATTGCATTTTAATTCGTAGTATAATACAATAATCTTATCTGAGTGTCTAAAATTATAGAAAGACAGAGGAAAAACGATATGAGTGATAGAAAAAAGCCACGTTCTCTTTCAGAAATCGTAAATGATGTACTTCGTGCGGTACGTGATTATTATGATTCAGAATACGTGTACTATATTGAGAAAGAGTATGGGGATATTGAGACCATCTTTGAGTGGTGTGCAGAGAATGTTCCATGGCAGAGAGATAAGATAAAGATGCTTCCGGAAGAACATCAGCCAAAGTGGATGAAGCAGGAGATTACAAATTCAACAGAGGCCGATTACAGTGTGAGTTTGCAGTTGGATGAGAATACAGTAGCAATTCTTGCAGCAGTTAGAGTTCACCGGGGCGGATGTGATGTTGGATTGCTTCGTACGGTGATTCCGTATATACCGCAGGCAATCACTCTTCATAAACTCCAAAAACAGCAGGAGTATCTCAGTTATCATGATAATCTGACAGGAGTACTTAACAGAAATAGTTTTGTTGCATATCTGGATCATGTGGAACCGGAAGAATTGAAGACATTGGGAGCTCTTTCTGTAGACATTAATGGACTGAAGAATTTTAATAAAGAATTTGGTAGAGATTATGGAGATGAAGTTGTCACCAGAGTTGGTGAAGTGCTTTCGGAGTATTTCCATAATGGTAATGTATACAGAATGACAGGCGATGAGTATCTGGTTCTTGTAGAGAACGCTTCATATGAAGATTTCACACAACAGGTACATGGTGCATATACAAAGCTTGAGAACATAAGTCTGGGACTGGTTTCAGTAGGGTATGCCTGGGGAAAAGTAGACATAGATGTGAATGGTCTTGTGATCAGTGCAGAGAATATGATGAGGGAAGAGAAAAAGAAGTATTATAAAAATCTGCGTAAAGGTCATCATGAGCCAATCATCAAAAAGGATCTTCTGGAGGATATTGAACAGAAGAATTTTATTGTATGTCTGGTACCGAAGATTGATGTGCAGACCGGAGAAATTGCAGGTGCTGAAGCGATTGTCAGATATCATCATAAGGATCTTGGAATTATGGATCCGGGAAGATATATTAATCTTCTGGAAGAGACAAGGTTGTCACATTATCTCGATCTCTATATATTTGAACAGGTATGTCAGATCCTTCATAAGTGGGAGACAGAAGGAATCCAGATGGTGCCGATTTCAGTAAACTTTGCAGGTGAAACATTGAGGCAGGAGAACATTGCGGATCAGATGAGTGCGCTGATTGAGAAATATCAGGTATTATGCGAATATTTGGAAGTAGAAGTATCCGAATCTTATACAGATACGAATCAGGAGATGCTGGCGGCATCATGCAGTAAGATCAGAAAAGCGAATGTTCGCGTAGTATTGGATCATTTCGGAGCTAAGAATTCCAGCTTTTCGATTCTGTCCATTATGGATTTTGATGGATTGAAGCTGGATGAGAGCCTGATTACAAATCTGGTTGGAAACAGAAGAAGCAGAGTAGTAGCAAAGGCCGTAATTGATATTTGTCATCAATTGGGATGTTCTGTTCTTGCGGAGAGTGTTGAAACACAGGATCAGCTGAATGTTCTTCAGGAATTAGGATGCGATTATGCACAGGGAACATTATTTAATAAACCGATCAAAGTGGAGACATTTGAAGTGCGATATCTGAAGGAATAGAATGATCTGCCGGGGGAATGAAACGGAAAAGATTCTAAATATTACAGAGGATAAGATGAAAAATACAGATGGAGTTGAAATTAAATAAGATGAATAAAGCATTGTTCAGAGACAGAGCAAAGAAACTGATGCTTACGGGTGCTTTGGCGGGAGTAATTGCGGGAGTGGCAATTACTTCAGGAATCTCCTCAATTACATTGAAAAAAGCTGAAAAGAAGTTGGAAATCAGCAATGCAAAATTACAGGAGCAGACAAAGAAGAACGAAGAACTGCAGGCAGAGTTAGACAGAGAAGAAGTAACAGAAAATACTGCAGAGTTGCTGGCAAGTGATGATGACCGGTGGTGTCTTGCACTTGTGAATGAGAAGCATCCATTGGATACTTCTTATGTGCCGGCGAAGCTGACGGAGATAAGTGGTGGAAAACAGGTAGATTCCAGGATGGCAGACAGTCTGAATAAGATGCTGGATGATGCGAAGAAGGCAGGACTCAGCATGTATGTGACATCAGGATATCGTTCTTATGAGAAGCAGAGAGATGTCTTTAATACGACGATGCAGGACTGGATCAATCAGGGATATACACCGTTAAATGCGTATGATGAGACAAAAAAATCAGTTGCAATTCCAGGAACAAGCGAGCATGCAACTGGTCTTGCGGTTGACATTATGTCGACAAAGTACGGGGAGCTTGATGAGAAACAGGGAGATACAGAAGAGCAAAAGTGGTTGATGGAACATTGTTCAGAGTATGGTTTTGTTCTTCGGTTTCCGCAGGATAAATCTGATATTACAGGAATTGTATATGAGCCGTGGCATTATCGTTATGTGGGAGTAGATGCTGCAAAAGAGATGACAGAGAATGGACTTACTTTGGAAGAATATGATTCTGCAAATTAAGTGAAAAACTGTTCTGATCGACAGATAAGAGAGAAGTATAAATAATACATAAGGAGGAGAAGTAAATGGAAGATTTAACATTTGGAGAACAGGTGAAAATCGTCCTGGGAAGAAAAGGAATGACGATCAAAGAACTGGCGGAGACGATTGAGAAAGAGACAGGAAAGAAGATGTCCCGCCAGAATTTAACACAGCGTCTTGGAAGGGACAATTTTCAGGAACAGGATATGAGACTGATCGCATCTATTCTGGGCTGTCCATTTCAGCTGAGTATCATGTCAGGAGAGATTACAGAGAGCGCAGCCGGACGTATCAGGAAGCAGGAAGTAAAATGGAATGAACAGGAACAGCCGGAAGAGAGCTTTTCAGAGGAAACGGTGGAGACAGAGAAGGAAGAACAGCAGCTTACAGGTGAAGAACGTGACATGACGATCGGTGAGATTTATGATATGCATGAAGAACTTGCTGAACTTGAAAAGAATGCAGTAGAAGCAGAGCCAACTGAAGATGTCAGAGAAGATCTTCAGACAGAAGAGGAATATAAGGAAGAGCTTCAGGAAGTGCCGGAATCAGATCAGGAAGAAGAAAACTCTGTGGAACCAGAAGTTTCCTATACGGAAGATTATGATCAGCCGGCAGAGGAAGAAGCAGAACCATATGAAGAAGCAGAAGTTACATCCTATGAGACACAGCCGGTAGAGCCGGTGCAGGAAGAGGCAACATACGAAGAGCCTGTACAGGAAGAAGTTGGAGACATTAATCCATATACGGGAAGAGAATATGAATCCAACAGCGTACGTATGCATCCGAAAAGAATTGGATATGTGCAGGTTTATGACCGTGCAAACCATAAATGGACAGATATGACAGAATGGGCATTCCTCGGATATCAGGAACGCAAGAAAGTACTTCTTGGAGAGGATTACGAACCGCCAATTTATCTGGATTAAAATTAAAATTGATAGAGAAAAGAAGTGCATTCGCTGTGAACGCTTCCTTTCTCTATCTTTTTCCTTTCTTTTTAAGAATCACATTAAGTATCGACACCAGTGACCGAAAGATTCAGAGTTTTCACATTCATCTTCGGTAAGTCCCAGAATAGAGATGTAAGAACTGGTAAATTGAGGAAAGCCGAACAAGTTAGCCATATGTGCTTCTCTGGGATCGTAAAGACCGGGAACGCCAAGCCAAAGATGATCCTTTTCTTTGATTAGGAGAAGGTGATGATAATTATGACAGCCATGCAGAAGAAAACTATTGTTGGCAAGTGGCCAGAATCTGCGCGGAAGTGTGGAAATCTCTGCGTGTGTGATTTTTCTGGCTTGAATTGAAGCGTCCTGAATTGCAGTCTCCTCAGTTGGTGTCACCTCAGTTGGTACCTCTTCAGTTGAAGCAGCATCAATAGAAGCGTCAGATAATGCTGCTTCGGATACAGTCTCAGATACAGTGTCTTCTGTTATGAGGGATTCTTCCGAAAGGGATGGATTCTCAGGTTCAGAGGATAAACTCTCTTCTGTTGATAAAGAGCAATCAGAAAAAGAATAAAAATCCGGCAGAGGTACAGCGGAGGCAATCCAATGCTGTGATCGATTCTGGGTGATGGAGAAAATAATGAACCCATCAATGTGTTTAAGAGTTCTTTTATGTGGAAAACGTTCCCCGGAAATGACCAGTTGTGTGGATAAGTTCTGACCAGAGCACTGAAGAAGTGCAACCGGAGAACCTGTAAGTGTTTGATTTTCGAGAATAAATGCATGGACTTCCAACTGTTCTCCAGGGACAATCGGAAGATTTTTAACATGAAGTGTTAAGAGATAAGAATAATTATGTGATGAAATTTGTAGAAAACCAAGATTTCTGCGGCGGCAGCAGGATTCGTATTCATATAAATAATAACTTCCCGGATTCATAGCAAGCCCCTGAAAAGAATTTTTCTATATAGTTTATTCAGAATGAAAAGGAATATTAATGCTATTTTTATACAATAACCGAAAGGAAACAAAATGAGGATGACAACGGATGAAAAATATATGCGTGCGGCCTTAAAACAGGCAGAGAAAGCGTATAATCTGGGAGAAACCCCGATTGGTTGCGTGATCGTTCATGAAGATAAGATTATTGCACGCGGTTATAACCGACGGAATACAGACAAGAATCCACTGGCACATGCTGAGGTCGCAGCAATCAAGAAAGCAAGCAAAAAGCTTGGTGACTGGCGTCTGGAAGAATGTACATTGTATGTGACATTAGAGCCATGTCAGATGTGTGCAGGTGCAATTGTCCAGTCCCGTATACCAAGAGTGGTTGTCGGGTGTATGAATCCGAAAGCAGGATGTACAGGTTCCATTCTGAATCTACTGGATATCCAGGCATTTAACCATCAGGCAGATCTTACAACAGGTGTATTGGAAGAAGAATGCAGCCAGTTGATGAAGCAGTTTTTCAGAGAACTCAGGGAAGCCAGGAAGATGAAGAAAAAAGCAGAAGCACAGAGTCTGTAACACAGAGGTATAAAATCATGTGAAATCTTGTGTAAAAGAAAGAGTAGCATACTTGACAAGCATTCATTTATCATGTAAAATAGTAATCCGTGCAGCCGGGGTGGTAGCGGTACCTTGAACCTGCAATCCGCTATAGCAGGGGTGATATTGCGCAGAGGGCGACAGTCTGCAGGGCTGCCCCCGGAAAGTGACGTTGACGTCTGGGTCTCACGCGACGGGACTCTGTGAACCGTGTCAGGTCGGGAACGGAGCAGCACTAAGCAGAACCTCTCGGGTGCCGTGAGGGTGCCTGGGCTGAGTTAACTACCGGGGTAACGCTTGTGGGCCAAGTTCGAAGCGCAATGCACGTAAAAAAATGAATAGAATGGTATTTATATTGGAAACGATACATTCCCTCCGGAATGATGAACGAACAACACAATCTGTTACGCTTATCATGATAGGAGGATTTTTTATGCCAAAAAATAAGTTTCAAGAAGTAATTTTCACAATCATGATGGTTTTTGTCATGGTTTATGCAATGATCTGCTACAACATTTCCCTGAATATGGGCGGAATGAGTAATGAGGTCTTTCTGGCAGCATTCCATGAACTTATCATCATGGGACCGATTGCTTTCATTCTGGATTTCTTTCTCGTAGGACCGATTGCAAAGAAGAAAGCATTTATGATCGTGAACCCACAGAAAGATAATCCGTTTATGATCGTGCTGGCGATATCCGTTTTATCCATCATTGGAATGTGCCCGCTGATGAGCCTTGCAGCAACACTGCTCTTTAAGGATGCAGGAAATCAAATTATTGCTGTGTGGTTCCAGACAACAGTATTCAATTTCCCAATGGCATTCTTCTGGCAGCTGTGCTTCGCAGGACCGATTGTCAGAAAAGTATTTGGGGTTATTTTCCGTGAGGAGCAGAAAGAAGAGGTGGCTTTTGACTAAAGCTGCAAAATAAGGGAAAGCTATCATACGATAATCTGACACAATTTGTGTTGTTATCGTAAGTGATAGCTTTCCCTTTTTTGTTATAAACTTCACATATCTTGACATTTCTCACATCTTCATTCAGAATAGAAAGGTAAGACCTAAAAAGGAAAATGTTTACAAATATACATTATTGACAGGAAAAGAGGTTTATAAAAAGATGAAGATTTTGCTTGCAGCGGTGAATGCAAAGTACATCCACTCAAATCTTGCGGTCTATTGCCTGCGCGCATATGCAAAAAAGCAGCATCCGGCTAGCAATATTACAATTTCTGAATATACGATCAATCAGCCATTTGATGAGATTTTGATGGATATTTATAAGCAGGCACCAGATGTTCTCTGCCTTTCCTGTTATTTATGGAATGTGACAGAAGTAGGACAATTGATACAGGAGATTCCAAAGATTCTGCCGGATACGAAGATCTGGCTTGGAGGTCCGGAAGTTTCTTATAATGCAAGAGAAGTTCTGGAAAAATATCCGATGGCAGAAGGTATCATGCGCGGAGAGGGTGAAGAGACTTTTGCAGAACTTGTGGCATATTATGAAGGTCGTGGTGCAGCTGAGTTGATCAATATTCAGGGAATCACATTTCGGGAAAAGGAAAAACAGATTGCTGCGACACCGTTTCGACAGATCATGGATCTGAGCAAAGTACCGTTTGTCTATGGGGATATTGAGAATTTTAAGAACCGTATCATTTATTATGAGACGAGCAGAGGCTGTCCGTTTTCCTGTAGTTATTGTCTTTCTTCAATTGATAAATGTCTTCGATTCCGTAATCTGGAGCTTGTGAAGAAAGAACTGCAGTTCTTTATTGACCATGAAGTGCCACAGGTTAAGTTTGTTGACAGAACATTTAACTGTAAGCATGATCATGCGATGGCAATCTGGAATTATATCAAAGAGCATGATAAAGGAATTACAAATTTTCATTTTGAAGTGGCAGCAGATCTTCTGAATGAGGAAGAGATTGAATTGATCCGGAGTTTGCGTCCAGGACTCATTCAGCTGGAAATTGGGATTCAGTCAACGAATAAACAGACAATCAAAGAGATCAACCGTTCCATGAATCTGGAAAAAGTACGTGATAAGGTAGCAAGGATTCATGAGAAGGGAAATGTGCATCAGCATTTAGATTTGATTGCAGGTCTTCCATATGAGAATTATGATAGTTTTGCTCATTCTTTTAATGAAGTTTATGCTATGGAACCGGATCAGTTTCAGCTTGGATTTCTGAAAGTACTGCATGGATCTGTGATGCATGAGAAGATGAAAGAATACGAGCTGCTTTGCCAGAATCGTCCGCCGTATGAAGTGCTTTCAACAAAATGGCTTCCATACAGTGATGTGATCCGTCTGAAGAAAGTGGAAGAGATGGTGGAAGTTTACTATAACAGTTTTCAGTTTAGTCATACGATGAGACTTCTTGTGGAATTGTTTCCATCCGCATTTTCCATGTATGAGAAAATGGGCAATTATTATGAGAAGAAAGGCTTGTTTGGGTTGAATCATTCAAGACTTACTCGCTATGAGATATTGTGGGACTTTGTAGAATCAGAATTAGCAGAATTCACATGTTCGGAGAAAATGCAGAAGAAAGAAGCGGATTTTAAAGAGAAGGTGCTTGAAAGCATGACTTTAGATCTATACCTGAGAGATAATGTGAAGAATCGTCCGGCATTTCTTGGAGAGAGCAAAGTAGAAAAAGATGTAGCGTCTGAATTTTATAAGAAAGAGGCAGAAGAGCACAAGTATCTGAAGGATTATGAAGGATACGACAGCCGCCAACTGCGAAAGATGACTCATCTGGAGCGATTGAATGGAAAGCTGCATCTTTTTGATTACAGACATAGAAATAAGCTGAATCAGGATGCGGCGATTTATATAATAGAGGACTAGTATAGCGTTGCAGATATTAGAAAGATATTTGCATATGGTTTTGTTAATGGAAATGGAGAAAAAAGATGAATTTTTATGATAAAAAAGTAAGACGTTTGGTGTCAATTATTATTTTGGTGGTTATTGTTGCAATGGTTGCAACGATGGTGATTCCATATCTGGTCTAAGGAGAGTGTGATGCGGACAGGGAGAGTAACGCAGACGATCTGGAATCGTTCTGTAAAGAAACAGATCCAAAAAGTAAACAGGAATTCAACAGGAAAAACTGCGTGGGAAGAAAGTAGTTCCGAACTGATATCTGACGAAAAGGATTTTGTCTGGAGTAGCACTTCAGTAAGCGGAAAAGCACCGGCACAGGTGAAATATGCAGTGATTAAAGCAGCAGGAGATCTTGCGGCAAAGAGAGTCAGACCAACAGCGGTTTCCGTACAGATTTTGTTTCCTGAAAGTTCTGACGAGCAGGAATTAAAAGATATTATGAGAATCCTGACAGAGATTTGTGAGGAGACAGGACTTGCCATTACCTGTGTACAGGCTGAAAGTGCAGAGTATGTTTTGCGGACAGTGATTCAGATTACTGTTGTCGGCGTGAAAGAAAACTCAAAACAGCAGATGAAAAAATGGGTTTCGGGAACGGAAATCATTCTTTGTGGCTATACGGGATTGGAAGGAACACTGCGATTGGTTGAAGAGGCAGAAGCAGATCTTCGCACAAGATTTACACCGTCCTTTATAGAAAAAACAAAGCGTTGCAAGGAAGCACTTATACTTCCAGAGCAGGTTTTACAGCTTCCAGAAGAAGCGAAGAGCAGACAATGTGGGGATGGTGGTGTACTCTGCGGATTATGGGAACTTGCAGAGGCAGAAAAGATAGGGTTTGAGATTGATTTTTCAAAACTCGCACTTAAGCAGGAAACAGTGGAAATCTGTGAATTCTTTCAGCTGAATCCATATCTTCTCACATCAGCCGGAAGTTATCTTGTGCTGACAGAGCATGGAGAAGAGACATTGGAAAGCTTGAAGAATGCAGGTGTTCCGGCAGTAAGGATCGGATTTGTAAAAGAACAGAATGCAAGAACACTTGTAAATGGAGAAGAAACCCGTTATCTGGATCGTCCGGCACCGGATGAACTGAGCCGCTGGTGGAAAGAACGAAAAGAATCAGAAGAATAAGAAGATAGAAGAGGCGATAATTATGTTAAACATTGTACTTTATGAGCCGGAAATTCCGGCAAATACAGGGAATATCGGAAGAACCTGCGTAGCAACAGGGACAAGACTTCATTTAATCGAGCCATTGGGATTTAAGCTGAATGAGAAATCATTAAAGCGTGCCGGTATGGATTACTGGAAAGATCTTGACGTGACAACTTATATCGATTATCAGGATTTTCTTGAAAAGAATCCAGGAGCAAAAATCTATATGGCGACAACAAAAGCGCACAAGGTCTATACAGATGTAGAGTATGAACCGGATTGCTATATTATGTTCGGAAAAGAGAGTGCGGGAATCCCGGAAGAGATTCTTGTAGAGCATGAGGAAGACTGTATGAGAATCCCGATGAACGGAGATATCCGCTCATTGAATCTTGGCAATTCGGTGGCAATTGTGTTGTATGAAGCACTGCGACAGAATGGATTTGCAGGAATGAATTTAAGTGGAGAACTGCATGAACTTCATTGGAAATAAAGTGAAAAAGGAACAGGGTCAAATCATTTGTAAAAAGGTTTGATCTTGTTCCTTTTTTGAATGGTAAATAATGATGTGAGTGTCAAAAGTAAATTTTGCCACTCACTGATGTAACCGGATTGCTCCATTGCTATGCAATTCCCGCAATCCTCGAACACCTCAAACTTTCATAAAATGGCGTGTTCACACCATTTTATTCCGTTTTCGGTGTTCGGCGTGTCAATAAGTATAAATTGCTTATTTGTGCGAGCACAAACGCAATTTATACTTTTGACACTTACATCAAATAATCAGATATTTATACAAATACACAAAAAACGTTTAATAAACTACAAAAAATAGAAGGAATATTTAGTAATCTAAAAAATTTTTATAAAAATCTAATAAAAAGTTTGACTATTACGACAAAACATGCTATGTTTAAAATAACATCGTTGTGCGAAAGTTACAAACAGAAAGAGAATAGGACAGAAAAGTATGGTAATAATATATTGATACGTGCTGCGAACAGCGTAATCCTTAGATATTAATGTGCAGTAACAACATGCAGCGAAGAGATCTTATTGTTCAAAATCACATAAGAACAATAAAAAGGGGGAGACAAGAAAGGTGGTGTAGATACTATGGTGGATGAGACAATCCGGTCAATTAAAGAAGCAGAACAGCAGGCAGAAGAGATTCTTGTAAAAGCGCAGGAACAAAAAGAACAGATTCTGAAAGATGCATCTCTTCAGGCAAAGCAGATTCATGAAGAACTTATAGAAGAGGCAAAAAGAACTGCCGGTGGACTGGATGAGAAAGCCAGAGAAGAGGCGAAAAATCAGGAAGATAAAGAAGCAGAGAAGCTCAAAGAGGTGATCGAAGAGCTGAAGGTTTCTGCAAGAGAGAAAAAGGATGCAGCAGTGCAGCTAGTTCTTTCTGAATTGATCTGATCCATGTGGTCGTAACAAAAAAGGAGGGATAAGATTATGGCGGTACTTAAGATGCAGAAAATCAGCATCTGTGCCCTGAAGAAAGATCGAAAAGCAATCCTGGAACAGTTACAGCATCTTGGAGTTCTTGAAGTTGACAGGGACAAAGAAGAGGATGCATTCTTCCAAAAGATGGACACAACCGGACAGCGGATGAAATTTGAAAAAGCGGCAACGGCAGCAGATCAGGCACTGGGGATTCTGGATGCTTACGCTCCGGAGAAAAAGTCATTACTTTCTTCGCTGGAAGGAAAAGAACTGATCGATCGCGAGTTGGAAGAAAAGGTTCAGATATCTGGACCGGAATTGATCAAGACAGCCCGCGGAATTTATGATCTTGATCGCGAGTATGCTGAGCTTAGAGCAGGCATAGCAAAGATCGAGAATCAGATTGAAAGTCTGATGCCGTGGATGGCATTAGATGTTCCGCTTCAGGAAGGGAAGACAAAAAGGACAGCTTTGATCCTGGGAACAATGCCGGGAGAGCTTACTCTTGAGAACATTTATTCCATTCTACTTGAGAAGACACCGGAAGTGATGGAGAAAACAGGGGTCGATGTACATTTAGTTTCAGCAGAATCTAATATGATCTGCATTGCAGTCATCTGTTTGAAAGAACAACTCCAGACAGTGGAAGAAGCACTTCGGAGTGCAGGATTTGCAAGACCGTCCCAGAACTGGAGCAAGACACCAAAAGAGCAGAAGGAAGTACTGGAAACAGAGATAGCAGCGTCAAGAGAGCGGATGACGCAGTGCGAGGCAGAACTTAAGAGCCTGGCTTCCAAAAGAAAAGAACTTCAGGCCGTAGCAGATTATTACAGAGTCCGAGCAGATAAGTATGCAGTTCTCGGAGATCTTCTTCAGTCAAAGCGTACATTTGTGATCAGTGGATATATACCGGCGTGTGAGTCAGGTCCGGTAGAGAAATCTTTGACAGAGAAATATAACTGTATGGTAGATATTGAAGACATTGAAGAAGGTGAAGAAGCACCGGTTATTTTAAAGAATAACCCATTCTCTACAAACATGGAAGGCATTGTCGAATCTTACGGATTACCGCATGCCGGAGAGATCGATCCGACAACGATCATGTCATTCTTCTATGTATTTTTCTTCGGAATGATGTTGTCAGATGCAGCGTATGGGGCAGTTGTTGCAATTGTGTGTGCGATTCTTGTGAAGAAATATCCAAGAATGTCACAGAGCATGGCAAAATCTTTGAAACTGTTCTTCTACTGTGGAGTATCTACACTTGTATGGGGCATTCTATTTGGAGGATATTTTGGAAATATCGTAGACATTGTTTCAGAAAAATTCTTCGGACATACGGTAACAGTTCCGGCACTTTGGTTTGTTCCATTGAATGATCCAATGAAACTTTTGGTTTATTCTTTGTTATTTGGAACAATTCATTTGTTCGTAGGACTTGGAATTAAAGGTTATCTGTGTTTGAAAGATGGTAAGGTTGTAGATTTTATCTGTGACGTTGTACTTTGGTTTGTGATGCTGATCGGGTTGATCCTGATGCTGCTTCCAAGTGACATTTTCGCATCAATCGCACAGACTACGATCGTGTTCCCGGCAGCTTTGAACACTGCTGCAAAAGTGATGGCTGCGGGTGGAGCAATCGGTATTGTGCTGATGTCAGGAAGAGCAAACAAGAATCCGGCGCTTCGGCTTGCGCTTGGAGCGTATGATTTGTATAACGTGACAGGATGGCTCAGTGACGCATTGTCCTATTCAAGACTTCTTGCACTTGGACTTGCAACAGGAGTTATCGCATCCGTTATCAATCAGATGGGAGCGATGCTTCCAAACAATGTGATCGGTGTGATTCTTTTCATTGTGATCTTCATTGTGGGACACGTATTAAACCTGGCAATCAATCTGCTGGGAGCTTATGTACACACAAACCGTTTACAGTTTGTGGAATTCTTCGGAAAATTTTATGAAGGCGGCGGAAAAGCATTCGAGCCTTTTAAAGAAAATACGAAATATGTTGATGTTAAGGAGGAAACAACATTATGAATATAGCAGGTGAACTTGGAGTTGTATATGGATTATTAGGCGCAGCAATCGCAGTATTATTCGCAGGTGCAGGATCTGCATTAGGTGTAGGTATCGCAGGACAGGCAGCATCAGGTGTTGTAACAGAAGACCCGAGCAAATTCGCTAAAGTACTTATCATGCAGCTGCTCCCAGGTACACAGGGACTGTATGGACTGCTTGTTGGATTTATTACACTTTCTAAAATTGGTATTCTCGGCGGTGGCGGAGTAGAAGTTAGCGTTCAGTCAGGACTTATGATCCTTGCAGCTTGTCTCCCAATCGGTATTGTTGGATTGATTTCAGGTATCGCACAGGGTAAGACAGCAGCGGCTTCTATAGGAATCGTAGCAAAGAAGCCAGAGCAGTTTGGTAAAGCAATGCTGTTCCCGGCAATGGTTGAGACATATGCGATCCTGGCTCTTCTGATTTCCTTCCTCGCAGTAAGTGGTATCCAGCTGTAAGAAATAAATAAAAAGGAGAGCGTGGAGATGAGTGGACTTGACAAAATGAAAGCGCAGATAATCGCAGAGGCGCAGGACAATGCAAAAGAGATACTCGCACAGGCACACGCACAGGCGGATTCTATAATTGGGGAAGCAAAAGCACAGGCAGAGAAAGATGCACGGAAGATTGTCGCACAGGCAGAAGCCAGAGCAGAAGATTCTGTGAAACGCCTGGCCTCTTCATCAGATATGAGAAAGCGCAAGGCAGTACTTGAGGCGAAACAGGAAGTGATCAGTGAAGTTCTTGAAGATGCTTACAAAGCAGTCGGAGAGCTTGATGATGCAGCTTATTTTGCAATGTTTGAAAAGGTTCTTGAGAAGTATGTACTTCCGGAAGAAGGAACCATCTGCTTTACAGAGAAAGACAGAAAACGTATGCCTCAAGGGTATATGGAAAAAGTATATGAAACAGCGAAGAAGAAAGGCGGAAGCCTGGAACTTACAGAGACAGTGCCGGACGGAATGGATGGGGGATTTATCCTGACCTATGGCGGCATCGAAGAAAATTGTACGATCAAAGCGTTGTTTGATGCAAGAAGAGAAGAGTTATCAGATAAAGTGAACCGGCAGCTGTTTACAGCAGTGTAGCCGCAAGGAGGGATAATCTTGAGTAAGACAAAATATACCTATGCGGTTGCCAGAATCCGTGCACTGGAAGTCTCTCTTTTAACGAATGCAGTGATCGAACAGCTTCTTGCGTGCAAGAGTGCAGAACAGGCTCTACAGCTTCTGGTTGAAAAGGGCTGGGGAGATCTGACAGCAGGAACGTTGGATGCAGATGAAGTTCTGAATAAGGAAGAAGAGAAGATGTGGCAGACAATCCGTGAGGTGGCACCGGATATGCATGTATTCGATGTTCTGTCACTTCCAAAACTTTATCATAATCTGAAAGCAGCAATCAAAGAAGTGTGTACGGAAGTAGAGAATAAAAACATTTTTTACGATGACTGTGAGATTACTGGAGAAGAGATGTTTGCACTTGTCCAGAACAAAGAATTTGATAAGCTGCCGGGTAATATGCCAGCAACAGCAAGAGAAGCATTTGACACTCTGCTTCACACAAGAGACGGACAGCTGTGCGATCTTATTATTGATCACGCAACACTGGAAGCTATGCTGGAAGCAGGGAAAAAATCAGGTGAGAAGATCATTGAAGAGTATGCACAGACGGCAGTTGCGATCGCTGATATTAAGATTGCAGTAAGATCTCAGAAGACAGGAAAAAATGCAGAATTTATGAAGAAAGCAATGGTAAATTGTTCCGAGATTAATGTGGATCAGCTGACACAGGCAGCATTGGCCGGTGCGGAAGAGATCGCACAGTATCTGGAAGGAACATCTTATCGCGAAGGTGCCGATGCACTGCGTATATCACCGTCTGCATTTGAACGCTGGTGTGATAATAAAATGACAGATTCCATGAGGTCACAGAAATATGAATCATTTTCTGTTGGACCGCTTCTGGCGTATCTGTTAGCCAGACAAAATGAGATCAAGACAGTACGGATTATACTGACCGGAAAGCAGAATGAATTTCCGGATGAAGCAATCCGGGAAAGGATAAGGGAGATGTATGTATAAGATTGCAGTAATGGGCGATTATGACAGTATCTATGGATTTGCCACCCTCGGTCTTAGCATCTGCCCTGTGAAAGACCGGGATGAGGCGAAGGCAAAGCTTCGCCAGCTTGCAGAAGGAAATTACGGCATTATCTATATTACAGAGGCTGTGGCTGCACAGATTCCGTCAGAAATCAACAAGTATGGTGAGCAGACATTTCCGGCGATTATTCAGATCCCGGGTGTGTCGGGGAATACAGGAGCCGGAGTTGAAGGCGTGAAGAAGACAGTTGAGCAGGCCGTCGGATCAGATATTCTGTTTGGAGGAGTAAGCGAATGAGCACAGGAGTGATTAAAAAAGTCGCAGGACCTCTTGTTATCGCAGAGGGAATGCGTGATGCGAATATGTTTGACGTTGTCCGTGTATCGGAACAGCGTCTGATCGGAGAGATCATTGAGATGCACGGTGACGAGGCATCCATCCAGGTATATGAAGAGACATCAGGTCTCGGACCTGGAGAACCGGTTGAATCTATGGATGTTCCAATGTCTGTAGAATTAGGACCTGGTCTGATCGCAAGTATTTATGACGGAATCCAGAGACCACTGGATGATATTATGAAGATTTCCGGAAACAACCTGAAAAGAGGAGTTGAAGTTCCGTCTCTTAAGAGAAATCTGAAATGGGAGTTCGTCCCTACCGTAAAGGTTGGAGATGAAGTAGAGACAGGAGATGTGATTGGTACAGTTCAGGAAACAGTTCTTGTACAGCAGAAGATCATGGTTCCTTACGGAATTAAAGGAACAATCAAGGAAATCAAAGAAGGCACATTTACAGTAGAAGATATTGTAGCAGTTGTTGAAACAGAAAAAGGCGAAAAAGAATTAACTATGATGCAGAAGTGGCCGGTTCGTCGCGGTCGTCCGTATAAGAAGAAACTTCCACCAGAAATGCCACTTGTAACAGGACAGCGTGTTATCGACACATTCTTCCCAATCGCCAAGGGCGGTGTTGCGGCCGTTCCGGGACCTTTCGGAAGTGGAAAGACAGTAATCCAGCATCAGCTTGCAAAATGGGCTGAGGCAGATATCGTTGTCTACATCGGATGTGGAGAGCGTGGAAATGAGATGACAGACGTTCTGAACGAGTTCCCTGAACTGAAGGACCCGAAAACAGGACAGCCTTTGATGCAGAGAACTGTTCTGATCGCAAATACATCGGATATGCCGGTTGCAGCTCGTGAGGCATCCATTTACACAGGAATTACAATAGCAGAGTATTTCCGTGATATGGGATATTCTGTAGCACTTATGGCAGATTCAACATCTCGTTGGGCAGAGGCACTTCGTGAGATGTCAGGACGTCTGGAAGAGATGCCTGGTGAAGAAGGATATCCGGCTTATCTTGGAAGTCGTCTGGCTCAGTTCTATGAGCGTGCCGGACATGTAGTTTCTCTTGGAAAAGAAGGAAGAGAAGGAGCACTTTCCGTTATCGGAGCAGTATCTCCTCCGGGTGGTGATACATCTGAGCCGGTATCTCAGGCTACACTTCGTATCGTCAAAGTGTTCTGGGGACTGGATGCTTCCCTGGCATACAAGAGACATTTCCCGGCAATCAACTGGTTGAAGAGTTACTCCCTGTATTTGGATGATATGGAAAGATGGTTTAACGGACAGGTTGCCGAAGACTGGATGGAAGGCCGTCAGAAGATGATGACACTGCTTCAGGAAGAAGCAGAACTGGAAGAGATCGTTAAGATGGTAGGTATGGACGCACTTTCACCGTCCGACCGTCTGAAGATGGAAGCTGCAAGATCGATTCGTGAGGACTTCCTGCATCAGAACTCTTTCCATGAAGTAGATACGTATACGTCATTGAAGAAACAGCACATGATGATGGTTCTCGTTAACGAATTCTTTGACAGAGCAACCGATGCATTAAAAGATGGTGCATCACTTCAGAAGCTGATCTCAATGCCGGTCAGAGAGCAGATCGGACGTTTTAAATATGTGACAGAAGATAAGCTTGACGAAGAATTTAAACAGGTTGATGAGACATTAAGCGCTCAAATCGCAGCAGCATTTGTAAAGGAGGAAGGTTAAATGCCAAAAGAATATAGAACCATTCAGGAAGTGGCCGGACCTCTGATGCTGGTGCATGGGGTAGAAGGCGTAACATATGATGAGCTTGGAGAAATCGAGCTGGCGAGCGGAGAGACTAGAAGATGTAAAGTTCTGGAAGTGAACGGAAGCGATGTCCTTGTACAGCTGTTTGAAAGTTCAACAGGTATTAACCTCTCCAACAGCAAAGTGCGATTTCTTGGACGAAGCATGGAACTTGGCGTATCAGAAGATATGCTTGGACGTGTCTTTGATGGACTTGGTAATCCGATTGATGAGGGTCCGCAGATCCTTCCGGATGCCAGAATGGACATCAATGGTCTTCCGATGAATCCGGCGGCCAGATGCTACCCGGAGGAGTTTATCCAGACAGGAGTGTCTGCGATCGACGGACTGAATACACTGGTTCGTGGACAGAAGCTTCCAATCTTTTCAGCATCCGGTCTGCCGCATGCACAGTTGGCAGCACAGATTGCCCGTCAGGCAAAGGTACTTGGAACAAATGAAAACTTTGCGGTTGTATTTGCTGCTATGGGTATTACTTTCGAGGAGTCTAACTTCTTTATCGAAAGCTTCCGTGAGACAGGAGCACTCGACAGAACAGTATTGTTTGTAAACCTTGCGAATGACCCGGCAATCGAGCGTATCGCAACACCACGTATGGCGCTGACAGCAGCGGAATATCTTGCATTTGAAAAGGATATGCATGTCCTTGTTATTCTGACAGATATCACAAACTACGCAGATGCATTGCGTGAGGTATCCGCAGCCAGAAAGGAAGTTCCTGGACGTCGTGGATATCCGGGATATCTATACACAGACCTTGCAACACTGTATGAAAGAGCAGGGCGTCAGAATGGCAAGAAGGGAAGTATCACAATGATCCCGATCCTGACAATGCCTGAGGATGATAAAACTCATCCAATCCCTGACCTGACAGGATATATCACGGAAGGACAGATCATCTTAAGCCGTGAGCTTTACAGAAAAGGAGTAACACCTCCAATTGATGTTCTTCCATCTCTGTCCCGTTTGAAAGATAAAGGAATCGGAGCAGGTAAGACAAGAGCAGATCATGCCAATACGATGAATCAGTTGTTTGCCGCTTATGCGCGTGGTAAAGATGCAAAAGAGCTGATGGTTATCCTGGGAGAGGCCGCACTGACAGAAATTGACCTGAAATATGCACGTTTCGCAGATGCATTTGAGAAAGAATATGTATCTCAGGGATATCAGACAGACCGAAGCATTGAGGAAACATTGAATATCGGATGGAAGCTGCTTCGCATGCTGCCGCGTACCGAACTCAAACGAATTGACGATAAATATCTGGATGAATATTACGACAAAGAGTAAGAATAGACAGAGTGATCGAAGATAGAAAGAGGAGGTGGCGGTATTGGCTGCGAAACAAGTGAATCCAACCCGTATGGAACTAACCCGTTTGAAGAAAAAGCGGATTACAGCCATTCGTGGTCACAAGCTTTTGAAAGATAAGCGTGATGAGCTGATGCGCCAGTATCTGGATCTTGTCCGAGAAAATATGGAAGTGAGACTTCGTGTAGAAGAAGGAATTCTCTCTGCGAACCGTAATTTTGTTATTGCCCGGGCCGGAATGTCAGAGGCAGCACTGAATACTGCATTGATGGCTCCGAAGCAGGAAGTTGGACTTATAGTTGATGAGAAGAATGTTATGAGTGTTGAGATTCCGACCTTCACATCCAAAACAAGAACAGCGGATGAAAATGATATCTATTCTTATGGATTTGCGTTTACTTCCAGCGATCTTGATGGAGCAGTGAAGTCTTTATCAGATATCCTCCCAGATATGATCCGACTTGCAGAATGTGAAAAAGCATGTCAGCTGATGGCGGCAGAGATTGAGAAGACAAGACGTCGTGTAAATGCACTGGAGCATGTTATCATTCCAGAGACAGAGGAAAGTATCAAATACATTACGATGAAACTGGATGAGAATGAGCGTAGTACACAGATCCGACTGATGAAAGTGAAAGATATGATGCTCGAAGAGGCGCATCATTACAAAGAAAAAGAGGCGTAACTATTAAAAATAAAAAAGAACATGACCAGAGAATAAAAGCTTCTGTTTAAGAAGTTTTGAAACTGTGGGGCATGTTCTTTTTCATGTTTAAATCTAAAAATGCAAGCATTTTACATCTTTTTTGAAATTTTGCTTGGCTCTGAACAGTTACAAATGCAAAACATTATACAAGAATTTTGGATTGCAGAAGATCTGTTAAAAGTTGTCTTGCTCCGGCCTGAACCTGTTCTAACGGTACTTTTGATGTATAAGACTCACTGATAAATCCGAACAGACCAAAGCAGATGAATCCGGCAATCTGTCTTGCAGAATATTTTAAAGAATAAGAAGCTTTCAGCTTATCTGTATGAGATTCTACCGTGTCTAAAAGGATCCGATAAAATCGAAAAGCCAGGTAAGGATTTGTTTCCGGTACGACATGCTGGAAAAAATCATAACGTTCATAGTAAAGAGACAAAATACAGTCCAAAACGTTCAGATATCCCTGCGTGAGATTATTTTCAGGATTGTTTTCCTCTTGTCTGCGATGGTATCCTTCTTTTCCAATAATCAGCATATCATTGAAAATGTCGTCAAGGAGGGCAAATTTATCCTTATAATGTGTGTAGAAAGTGATCCGGCTGACATTGGCAATCTTACATAATTCCGTGATTGAAATCGCATCAAAAGCCTGTGTGGTTAAAAGTTCCAAAAGAGCAGACTTTAAAGCACGTTTTGTTTTGGTGATACGCTTATCCTCCATTGCGGATATTCTCCTTTCTGTGTTCTGTGGCAGTTCATACGAATGCGGTGATTGCTTATCTGTAAAGTTATTTTAACACCTGTAAAGAAAATGGTCAAATACGGATGGATGGGGATGCATTGCTGGTCTCATGTAGTGTGAACAGTAGTGCAGGATAGTGAGTAACAGAAATGTAACATTTTTCGAATAATTCTTAATGAATCATTACTACATATTTAAGAAGTATGGTTTATAATATATATAATTATACGGATATTGTATGCGAAAGATGCTGGAAATAGTGATGTCAGTAATATCCGTAAGAAAAAGAGCGTTGTTTACAGTAACGCAGAGGGATTGGGAGAGAGAATGCAGCAAAAGATAAAGGAAATGTTGATAAAGATAAAAGATGTACTGGTGGGTGTCTGGCATAGTTATAAAAGAATGCGTCAGGAGAACAATATTTATTTCAACATACTGGTAGGTCTTGTGTTTTTTGCGATTGTCGGAACAGGTGTATGTATGGTGGCAAATGCGCGGGAAGCAGCAGCTTTACGTCAGGTAGAGATACAGAAAGAGAAAGAAGCACAAGAGAAGAAAAAAGCCGAAGAAGAGGCGAAAAAAGCAGAAGAGGCAGCAAAGGCAGAAAGAGATAAGTCCATGTCTCTTCAGCCGGGAGTTGCAGTTGGAACCATGGATCCGCAGGATGATGAGAAAGTCGTTTATCTGACATTTGATGATGGACCGTCTGCAAATACGCAGCGTGTGCTTGATATTTTGGATCAGTATGATGCGAAAGCTACCTTTTTCATTACTGCCCAGCAGCCGGATTATTTTCCTATGATCAAGAAGGTTTATGATGAGGGACATACAGTTGGACTTCACAGCTATACGCATGAATATGATCAGGTCTATGCATCTGTGGATGCTTATTTTGATGATCTTGAGAAAATAGGAGAGGTGGCAAAGGAACAGCTTGGATTTGTTCCATGCTTTATCCGTTTTCCGGGAGGTGCATCAAATTCCATTTCGAAAAAATATACGGCGGGAATTATGACACAACTGACGCAGCAGGTGCTGGATAAGGGATACCAGTATTATGACTGGAATGTGAGCAGTGGAGACGGAGGAACGGTTACGGCAGATCAGATCATCGCACAGTCAGAAACGGATGAGTATACCAAAGTAATGCTCCTGTTCCATGACACAGAGGCGAAGGAATCTACCATCCAGGCACTTCCGACGGTAATGGAGTACTATAAAAATCTGGGGTATTCTTTTAAGGCAATCGATCGGGAAAGCCTGGTTGTGCATCATTCAGTGAATAATTAGAAGATAACAGAGAAAGAAAAGCAGGAGTTGACTGTAAAGAAGAGCAGTCGACTCCTTTTCTTTCTTATGATATGATGTAAGTGTCAAAAGTATAAATTGCGTTTGTGCTCGCACAAATAAGCAATTTATACTTATTGACACGCCGAACACCGAAAACGGAATAAAATGGTGTGAACACGCCATTTTATGGGAGTTTGAGGTGTTCGAGGATTGCGGGAATTGCATAGCAATGGAGCAATCCGGTTACATCAGTGAGTGGCAAAATTTACTTTTGACACTCACATCATCATGATGTAAGTGAAAAACGAGAAAACAATGAAAGGGGCAGATTTTATGGGGAATAACTCAGAAAATAAGCCGGACAGATATATAAATATAGGTATTGTAGCGCATGTGGATGCCGGAAAGACGACATTGTCAGAAAGCATGCTCTATCATGCCGGAGCAATCAGGAAGCTTGGCAGAGTGGATCATAAAGATGCGTTTCTAGATACAGATCAGATGGAAAGAGAACGTGGAATTACTATTTTTTCCAAGCAGGCAGTATTCCGGTGGAAGGATCGCACGATCACACTTCTTGATACACCGGGACATGTGGATTTTTCTGCGGAGATGGAACGCGTTCTGCAGGTTCTGGATTGCGCGGTGCTTGTTGTCAGTGGAGCAGATGGTGTGCAAGGTCATACACAGACATTATGGAAGTTATTAAAAAGATATCAGATTCCGACCTTTCTTTTTGTGAATAAAATGGATCAGGAAGGAACGGATGGTGAAAAACTTCTGAAAGAACTCCGCAAGCGTTTTGGGGAAAATGTCGTTCCATTTGTAGATATCATGACAGAATCTGACTGCCCGGGTGGAAAAGTATATTTACATACGAAAGAGAGCGCAGTGGAAGAGGTGCTGGAAGAGCTGGCTGTCTGTGAAGATGATATGATGGAAGAATATCTGGAAGAGGGAAGGATCTCTCTGGATAAAGTACAAAAAGCAGTTGCAGACCGTCAGGTGTTTCCATGTTATTTTGGTTCGGCACTACATTCTCAAGGCGTGGAAGAACTTTTGGATGGACTTGATCTGTATATAAAAGATAAGACTTATCCGGCAGAGTTTGGGGCAAAGGTTTATAAGATTGCAAGGGATAATCAGGGAAACCGTCTGACCTATCTGAAAGTGACAGGTGGAAGACTGAAAGTAAAAGATGTAGTGGAAGGACTGAATGAAAAGATCAATCAGATCCGGATCTACTCCGGTGAGAAATTTGAGGCTGTCCAGGAAGTAGAAGCTGGAAGAGTATGTGCAGTGACAGGATTGGAAAATACAAGACCCGGGCAGGGAATCGGAGCAGAAGAAGAGTCAGATTTACCGCTATTAGAGCCGGTGTTGACATACCAGATCCTTCTTCCGGATGACTGTGATGTACATAAGATGCTTTTGAACCTAAAGATTTTAGAGGAAGAAGAACCAGAACTTCATATTGTATGGGAAGAACAGACTTCTGAGATTCATGTACAGCTGATGGGAGATGTGCAGATTGAGATTTTACAGCGGATGATAAAGGAACGTTTTGGTGTGCTGGTAGAATTCGGTGAAGGGAGTATCGTTTACAAAGAGACAATCACAGCACCGGTAGAAGGTGTGGGACACTTTGAACCATTACGTCATTATGCAGAAGTGCATCTGCGCCTAGAACCGGGAGAACGTGGATCCGGAATGCAGTTTGCAGCAGAGTGCAGTGAAGATATTCTGGACAGAAACTGGCAGCGGCTTGTTCTGACACATCTGGAAGAGAAGGAACACAAAGGTGTGCTGACAGGTTCACCAATCACGGATATGAAGATTACGCTGACTTCTGGACGTGCACATCAGAAACATACGGAAGGCGGAGATTTTCGTCAGGCAACTTATCGTGCAGTGCGTCAGGGATTAAAGAAAGCAGACAGTATTCTTCTGGAGCCATATTATGAATTCCGAATGGAACTTCCATCAGAAAATGTAGGACGAGCTATGACAGATATCCAAAATATGTCCGGCAAATTCGGAACACCGATGATAGAAGAAGAGACAACAGTGCTGACAGGAAGTGCACCGGTGTCCCTGATGCGTGGATATCAGAAAGAATTCACTGCCTATACAGGTGGACGTGGAAGAATGGCAGTTTCGTTGAAAGGTTATGATATCTGTCATAATCAGGAAGAAGTTCTGGCAGAGTCAACCTATGATTCGGAGGCAGATCTGGCGAATCCGACAGGTTCTGTGTTCTGTGCACATGGAGCAGGATTTGTTGTAGATTGGGATGAAGTTGAAGAATATATGCATATGGAACATACATTGGAATCAGGAAATGATGATGAAATGGATGTAATGGAGGTGACACTTCCAAAACGCAGGCACTCCAGTATTGAACTGACACAGGAAGAGTTGGATGCGATCTATGTCCGTACACCGGATCCGAAGAAGAATCGTTCTACAGGTCCTGTAACTGTCCGGGCAAAGGAAAAGACAAGAGAGCCGGGAAGCGCTTACCAGGATCCGAAGTGGGAAGCGCGCCGGAGAGCGAAAGCCGGAACAGAAGAATATCTTCTGGTAGATGGTTATAATATAATTTTTTCATGGGAGGAACTGAAAGAACTTTCAGAAAGAGATATTGGTGCAGCAAGAGGAAAGCTTGCAGATATTCTAAGTAACTATCAGGGATTCCGCAAATGTACCCTGATCCTTGTGTATGATGCTTATAAAGTAGAGGGGAATCCGGGTGAAGTGATGAAATATCATAACATTTATATCGTCTATACGAAAGAAGCAGAAACAGCAGATCAATATATTGAGAAGACAGTCCGCAGGATTGCGAAGAATGCAGATGTAACAGTAGCCACATCAGATGGACTTGAGCAGGTGATCATCATGGGGCAGGGGGCTCACAGAATGTCTGCGCCAGGTCTGAAAGAAGAGGTTGAGTTGGCATTAAAAGAACTCAGAGGAGAGCATCTGGGCAGGCAGGTAAATCTGAAAAATTATCTTCTGGATTATCTTGATGAGGAAACCGCAAAACAGATGGAAGAAATCCGTTTGGGAAAAGAAAAGTGTTAATTTTTAATGAAGATACAAGTTTTTTTGTGATATTAATGTTATGATATAAGAAATAAAGTCGCAAAACGAACAAGTGAGCAAATTGGTCAGTGCTCTGGGAAAGTGAGAATTGTGACTTACGAAAGCGAGGTAGAGATGATGAGATGTATGAACTGTTATCAGGAGATACCGGATAGTTGTAAGTTCTGCCCGAATTGCGGGGCGAAGCAGCCGGTACAGAAGATGGAACCTGTATCACAGGTGAAGGAAGAGACAACAGATAACATAACAGAAGATACAGCAGAGGTACAGCAGTCGACAGAAAAAGTGCAGTCAGAAGAAGATGTGCTGCCGGAAGAAAAAGTGCAGCCAGAAGAAGATGTGCAGCCGACAGAACCAACACAGCCAGCGGATGTGGCAGGTTCATATCAGAACGATCCATACAAAAGTGTGAATCAGGAGCAGAATACTTCCTATGGTGAACCAAACAACTATGAGTATGGACAGGGGTACGGTCAGCAAAATCAGAATTATAACCAGCAGAATCAGAATTATACTCAGCAAGCTCCAAACTATGGTCAGCAGAACCAGGGATATTATCAGCAGAATAATTTCAATGGAATGCCACAGGAGCCAGTGAACTGGGTTCCATATCTTATATTATCAATTATTTCAACGTTATGTTGCTGTCTCCCGTTTGGTGTAGTGGGAATCGTATTCTCGGCGAAGATCAATAGTGCTATGCTGGCAGGAAATCTTGAAGAAGCACAGAATAATGCGAAGATGGCAAGAATCTGGATTATCGTATCCTTTGCAATTGGTCTTCTTACATGGTTGATCTACATGGTTCTGATCGTGACAGGGGCAGTTTCCGGTTCGGCTTATTACTATTATTAAAAAGTGAGCGGATGATGATTTGGAAGATAAAGATGCGTGAAGCATTTCAAACAAAAAGGTCAGCCAGGATCATCGCAGTTCTGACGGGGGCAGTGATTGCAGTGGCTGCTGCGGGTTATCTCTTTTTTCATAATCCGCACCAGTATCCGCTGCCCTGCCTCTTTCATATTATTACCGGACTGTATTGTCCGGGGTGCGGTGCCGGGCGGGCAAGCTATTCTATTT
Organism: Mediterraneibacter faecis; assembly: GCF_055383675.1. Classification (NCBI taxonomy): domain Bacteria; kingdom Bacillati; phylum Bacillota; class Clostridia; order Lachnospirales; family Lachnospiraceae; genus Mediterraneibacter; species Mediterraneibacter faecis. Next base: position 692,739 of record NZ_AP043803.1, read on the forward strand.
TACATGGAAGATTTTATACGGCATTCCGGTATAATCCGATGTATGTGACATTACTCCCGTTTCTTGGGATGTATATTGTAGCACGATTGATTGACTGGATTTTGACCGGTGGTAATCATGTGGATCAGAAAATTAATCAGAAAGTTCTATATGTGGTATTAGTTATAGTGGTGGGGTTCGGAATCGTGAGAAATATTCCGATTTATCCATTTACATTGCTTGTGCCGGCGGGATATTAAAAAACAAAACCAGAGAAACGAAGTTCTTTCAGATTCTGTTTAAATGAGTGACAGAGAAAGAACTTCATTTTTCATTTTTTGATTTATTAAAAAGCATGACTAGGAAAATTCTCAAGAATATGGTATTATGAAAAATGATATATTGTGATGTAAGTGTCAAAAGTAAATTTTGCCACTCACTGATGTAACCGGATTGCTCCATTGCTATGCAATTCCCGCAATCCTCGAACACCTCAAACTCCCATAAAATGGCGTGTTCACACCATTTTATTCCGTTTTCGGTGTTCGGCGTGTCAATAAGTATAAATTGCTTATTTGTGCGAGCACAAACGCAATTTATACTTTTGACACTTACATCATATTGTGCGTAAAGAAAAGTAACGCGTCAACCTGAAGGAAAGACCGAAGGTTATCATTCATCGGTGATCCGATGAAAAGTAACAGGATATGGAGGAATGAAGAATGATTAATAAACTGGTAGAGAAGATCAAAAAGACAGGTGCACCGATCGTAGTTGGACTCGATCCAATGCTGAACTACATCCCACAGCACGTACTTGATAAGGCTTATGCAGAGTATGGTGAGACTCTGGAAGGAGCAGCAGAGGCAGTATGGCAGTTCAATAAGGAGATCGTTGACAAGACTTATGATCTGATTCCGGCAGTAAAACCACAGATCGCAATGTACGAGCAGTTCGGAATTCCGGGACTGATGGCATTTAAGAAGACAGTAGATTACTGTAAGTCGAAAGACCTTGTGATCATCGGAGATGTAAAGCGTGGAGATATCGGTTCTACATCTGCTGCTTATGCAACAGCACATCTTGGAAAAATCAAGGTTGGAAGCAAGGAATATACACCATTTGGTGAGGACTTTGCAACAGTGAATCCGTACCTTGGATCTGACGGAGTGAATCCATTTGTTGACGTATGCAAGGAAGAGAAGAAAGGTCTGTTCATCCTTGTTAAGACATCCAATCCGTCCAGTGGAGAGTTCCAGGACAGAATCATTGACGGAAGACCGCTTTACGAGTGGGTTGGTGAGAAGGTTGCAGAGTGGGGAGCTGACTGCATGGGAGATGAGTACAGCTACATCGGAGCTGTTGTAGGAGCTACTTATCCGGAGATGGGTAAAGTATTAAGAGAGATCATGCCGAAGTCTTACATCCTTGTACCGGGATACGGTGCACAGGGCGGACAGGGTAAAGACCTCGTTCATTTCTTTAACGAAGACGGACTTGGTGCAATCGTAAACTCTTCTCGTGGAATTATTGCAGCTTACAAGCAGGAAGCTTATGCGAAGTTCGGACCGGAGAATTTCGGAGATGCATCCAGAGCAGCAGTTGAAGCAATGGTAGCTGATATCAGCGGAGCACTTGCAGCGGCAAAATAATTTACCATAGAAATTGAGAAATCCGCAGATTGTGTTTCTCATAATTTCAAGAAAGGAATTGCATAAGTTTATGGCAAAGCAGAAAGAAAATGCAGTAGTACATTCCCAGGAGCAGCTGGCGGATGGGATCTACAGCATGTGGATCAATACAGAGGCGGCAAAGGACGCAAAGCCGGGACAGTTTATTTCCATGTATACGACAGACGGAAGCAAGCTGCTTCCACGTCCGATCAGTATCTGTGAGATTGATAAAGAGAACGGAAGACTTCGTGTTGTTTACCGTGTGACAGGACCGAAGACAGGAACAGAAGAATTTTCTAAGCTGAAAGCAGGAGACATCATTCCGGTGATCGGACCTCTTGGAAATGGATTCCCATACGAGAAGGCTGAAGGAAAGAAAGTATTTCTGATGGGTGGAGGAATTGGTGTACCGCCAATCCTTGAACTGGCGAAGCAGATGGACTGCGAGAAGAAACAGATCGTAGTAGGATACCGCGACGCACAGACATTCCTTAAGGAAGAGTTCGAGCAGAACGGAGAACTTTATATTTCCACAGAAGATGGAAGTGCCGGAACAAAGGGAAATGTTATGGACGCAATCCGTGAAAATGCTCTGGAAGCAGATATGATCTATGCCTGTGGACCGACTCCGATGCTTCGTGCGATCAAACAGTACGCAGAAGAGAATGGAATCGAGTGTTATATCTCACTGGAAGAGAGAATGGCATGTGGAATCGGTGCCTGTCTGGCATGTGTATGCAAGTCTAAAGAGAAAGACGCGCACAGCAATGTAAATAACAAGCGTATCTGTAAGGATGGCCCTGTATTCTTGTCTACGGAGGTGGAGATCTGATGAACATGAGCGTAAATATTGCCGGTGTAGAATGGAAAAATCCGGTAACAGTTGCATCAGGAACATTTGGCTCAGGAGAAGAATTTTCAGAATTTGTAGACCTGAACCGTCTTGGAGCAGTGACAACGAAAGGTGTAGCAAATGTACCGTGGGCAGGAAACCCGACCCCGCGTGTAGCTGAAGTTTATGGCGGTATGATGAACGCCATCGGACTTCAGAATCCTGGAATCGATCTGTTCTGCGAGAGAGATATTCCATATCTGAAGAATTTTGATACAAAGATCATCGTAAATGTATGCGGACACGCTCCAGAAGAGTATCTTGCAGTTGTAGAGCGTCTTGCAGACGAACCGATTGATATGATGGAGATTAATATTTCCTGTCCGAATGTTAATGCAGGATTTCTTGCATTTGGACAGGATGCACATAATGTGGAAAAGCTGACAGCGCAGATTAAGAAAATCGCAAAGCAGCCGATCATTATGAAACTGACACCGAATGTAACAGATATCACAGAGATCGCAAGGGCAGCAGAAGCCGGTGGAGCAGATGCGGTGTCTCTGATCAATACACTGACAGGAATGAAGATTGATATCAACAGAAAGACATTTGCGGTAGCGAATAAGACCGGAGGAGTATCAGGACCGATCGTGAAACCAGTCGCAGTGCGTATGGTTTATCAGGTGGCACAGGCTGTTAACATTCCAATCATTGGAATGGGCGGAATTTCCTGTGCAGAAGATGCAATCGAATTCCTTCTTGCAGGTGCGAGCGCAGTGTCTGTAGGAACAGCAAACTTCCACAATCCGGCAGTGACACTGGAAGTGATTGATGGAATCGAAGCTTATATGAAGAAGAATGGCTTTGAGAATGTAAAAGATATGGTTGGTATTGTAAAATAAACCCGGAGAGAATTAATAAGATAAATGAATGAAAATGAGTGGAAGGACTGAAAACATTGACAGACTTCCACTTTTTTATTTACGCGAACAACGAGCCAAAGTCCGTGCTTGCACGAGACCTTGGCGACTGTCGCGATAACTTGAGAAACTCGCGGAGCGTGTTTCTCATAGTTTATGGACTTTAGTCTGTTGAGTCCATTGGAGTTTTTCGTTGATCCGAAAAATGTAGATGGACGAAACAATAAACCACCCGCTATGCGGGTGCGCGTCGATTGTTATACAAAAGAAATTACCTTTCCGTGTACAATAAAGTTGTTCAGGCTATATTGTAGAAAGGAAAGGTAATTTATGGCGAAGAAAGAATATTCACTCGCACATACAAAATGGATGTGCAAATATCATATTGTCTTCACACCAAAGTATAGACGAAAAGTAATTTACAATCAATACAAAGAGGATATTAGAGATATTATAAAGCAATTGTGCAGTTATAAAGGCGTTGAAATTATTGAAGGACATCTAATGCCAGATTATATCCATATGTTAGTAAGTATTCCACCAAAGATAAGCGTATCACCATTTATGGGATATTTAAAAGGAAAAAGTGCACTTATGATATTCGATAAACACGCAAACTTAAAATATAAATTTGGAAATTGTCATTTCTGGGCGGAAGGATATTATGTTAGCACAGTTGGATTAAATGAGGCAACAATAAAAAAATATATCCAGGAACAAGAAAAGCACGATATTGCAATGGATAAGTTAAGTGTAAAAGAATATGAGAACCCTTTTAAGGGTTAATGCCAAGTAGTAACAAAGCCCCTTAAGGGGTAGCGACGAGTTAAGAGCAATATGGCTTGAACGGAGCTGTGGGAAGGCTGTGTAAACAGAATTTCCATAGCCTAAAGAGAAAGCCAGCGCCTTGAGACGCGGGCCTAGTAACAAGGGCTTATAGCCCTAGAGCAAACCACCCGTTGGACGGGTGGTGGTCTTTTTTTAAAATAGCGGTACTACTTTTCTTTTCTTTTTAAGGAAACAATAATAGTAATCCATAATGGGATAGAAAAAGCATAGCACCTTACCAGTATGTCAAGGATATTCGTCTTTCCAATTACCTGAATCAAAATCAGTAAGATAATTCCAATCATGATTCCGATACTTGTTATGATAGCCGATAAATGCTTTTTCATAAATTCTTTTTCCTTCCTTTAATTCTGTTACATTCCACAAGATTTCTGGCAACACATATATCTTTCTTAAAAATAAATATTTTACACTACTTTCCTATATTTTTTCGATGTGAAATTAATATGCCAATGGATTCTCATCCTCTCATAACAAAGAATACTCGTTTTTATTGTAATAGTATTATATTATATATTTAGACAACTTTCAATAGACATTCATACTATTCTGACATTTTAGACAATTCGTTTTTCCATAATATTATCTTTCGCAGCACTGCGGTTCCTGCAGATAAAAATTTATTTGGCTTTCCTTACCGCTTATATAACTAAAATTTTTCTTATGAATAAGTTGTTTTTCTGCCGTTTTATTTTTTATGATGTGGGTGTCAAAAGTTACATTTTCTGTGACTGACAACTGCACATATTTTTTGTCCTTTGACAACTGAATAAATCTATGTTTTTGGTATTTCGATTCCGCGAAAGGGCGATTTATCATCCCTATGCCAGCTCAAAAGTTCTGCACTTCAGCTTCCCTTTGGTGTATCTCATCAGTTTAGTGATATTTAGGGAAGCAACTTTAAAGCCGAAGAACTGTTTGGTTCTCAGCGTTCCTCTGACCGGCATTTGATCTACCAGATATTTATTTCGGATGACTGATGGAACAGTCTCCACTCCATTTCGGATTCTTCCAATCCATGCCCAGGTGGCATCGTTCCATATTTCTGATGATTCTAAGATTCGTCTTCTTGATTTTAACGGAACCATCATGACTGCTGTTCTTTCTTTTATTGCAGGATTGCATTGGTTTTGGTATGGGCATCCTTCACACTGGTATCTGTAGAACGAAGCTCGTATGGAATCTGTTTGTTTAATATAGGAATTGCTCTTTGGCTTATTTCCAGCAGGACATTCGGTAATCTGTGTTCCAGCTCCGTTTACCTGAATTTACGGATATTTTCAGAAAGAGCTACAATACAGTCATGAATCAGATCTTTTCCGGTGGTCAGTTCATAAGCTGCATTTCTTTCGCGGAATCTGCTAAACGTCCGATTACTCAAAGGCTGGTTTTCATAACTGGTTGTATGAAGAGCGTACTGATATCGGAAATCAAACTCACACTCTTCAATAATCTCGTCATCCGTAAGTCCATTGAGTTCCTTAAGGATTAGGGCACCTACAATTACATTTACAGGTGCATTCGGACGTGAATTACGCTTATCACTATAGAGTGGGGCAAATATCATCTCATCAATGTTTGAAAAAATAATATCTGAAAATGGTTTTGCCCAAGATTTTTCCAGAATTTTCTGCTTTCTTTTAGATTTCAACTTTTCGGATTATATATACAAAAAGGCCATCACTTCTTATTATAAAAGCGACAGCCTTTTAGATACTATTTACGGTTTTCATTTATTAATTTCGGATTTCTCGAACTGTTCTATTAGCTTTTGCACGGTATTCCTCTGCCACTCGCATTCCTTCTACCACTCTGCATGCTTGATTGTAATAATACGTAACTGCCGTATCAAAAACCTGTTTTCTTTTTTTCAAATCTTTTTGCCTTGTTGAAATAATTTCAGATACTCCAATTTTTGCTGAACGGTTCCTGATATACTCTTCGCACGTTCATCAGGCATATCTGTATTGCATGTCAGTAAATTGTAAACCTCTTTCGGAAAGCTCTCTAATTTACCAATCCCCACAAGATCTGATTTTGATACATATTCCAGTAAGCTAACCTCTTTCTTCTTAAACGAATTTACTGTTACGTCCAGAAGGTTGCTTCCCTGTGGTATGATTTCCTTATTGTAAAACAATGAATTTCCGGTATCAAAAACAGGTGCCATCTTAACCAATCGGTGTAGTTGCGGATGATACAAAAATCCAAAATTGTTATAATGCCTGTCTGTATTACTCAGAATAAAATCTGTCAAAATCGTATATTCTAGTTGTTGACGGACTACCGCTTCTTCCATTCCATAATTCACAGCCTGACGGATAATCTCCTCGAATTCAGAGGAATCGTTTGGTATCTTAATATCCTTGATCAATTGATATGCAGACACTAATTCCAACTCATTCGAGGTAAATAACTGACATAAGGAACTCGGAACTTTTTCTCCATCTACGATTGCCGTGTCAACTCTATATTGGACATAATTATCCCAACCAAGTTTTTCATGAAGTTTGCTTGCAATCACTTCATTGATGGACTGCTGCCCATAATCATTCGCATTCACCTTCATTAGGTAACGGATTCCGTTCTCAATAACCCATTTCTTCTTCATCTCACCATTTAACGATGATGCCGGAGAGAACTTCGAGTAATTCGCATCCACATCCACATTCTTTGAATCTGTTAACAAACTTCCTAATTCATCGGTAAAATCATTTTCATAAAAGTTCAAGTCCTTCCAACAATGTTCTTCCCCAATCGGTTGCATCCAATTGGTAATTCTTCCGGAAGGTACACGTCTAATATATATTGTATTTTTCCTGAATAAATATCGATATCAACCATAGCAACATCAAAATCTTTATGCTTCAAAACATAAAGACCACAAGGTATGTTTGTTGAAATTGTACTTGTTTTATCTTGCATAACTGTCACCCTTTCGATTTTTTTCAGAAAAATAACTTATAGCTATTATACTTTATCTCTCTTGATTTCACAATCTTTTGTTCACGACAAGAGTATTAGCTAAAATAATTTATATAGAAAAATGCAGATACTTTGAATAATATAGGAAAGACCACAGTGGTGTTAGGCACCAATGTGATCAACCTAGTGTCAACTTAAGACAAGTGCCTGTTCAAGTTAATGGCTGACAGTGTGAAAATGAGAAAAGAGGAAGGCAGATTTGAAAAGAAGACGCACTTTAATAGGGCTTCACGGAAAAGCCATATGAAAAGCTATTGATTATTAGAATGCGACTTTTTTGTTGTTAAAATGTGTCCTGCCTATTGCTTTGTTCTTTTTTCGTCGGAATGTTCTTCCAGGCATAATCTGAGATCTGCATCGGAGAGATTCCTTATATAGTCTATCAATTGCAGATAAATCGAAAAGATTACACAGGATTTTGGGAACTATTGTTTTGATACGTCCGATGATAAATGCCCGGTTTGCTTGGTATCGATATTTATTCGTACTTTTAGCGGTAATCTGAATTTCTTCATCAACTTGATTTTTAATAAGAGATGACAGATTTGAAAGAAGTACGTTGATATAAAATTCTTGAAGTACCGAAGTGGTTGTTGCCCCGGAAAATTCTTCAATAGCAAGACGACTTTTCAATTCCTTATATTTTGTTTCGACCGGCCAGCGATAGAAGTAAAGCTCGCGGAACATCTTCTGAGAAATATGTGAATCAAAAAGATTGGTGGCAAGATACTCTTTTGTTCCATCACCGAGAGTAACTTCGATGACTCTTATCTTGATATTCTCAGTTCCGTCTTTTGTGTTGCCAGGAAGAACAGTGATTATGTCGCCAAAGCATTTCTTGGCAATGTTATAATTCTGCTTCAAGCGCATAAGGCAAAGGTGCTGATGCTCGACACAGTAACGAAACATATCTTCAGAATAATAGCCACGATCAAAGATTATAACGCTGTTTTGATAGATATTTAAATCTTCTAAATTATGCAAATGCTCTAAAGCAGCAGAACGTTCAGATGCAAGATATCGCTGAAAAGAAGCATGGACGATATAATCATCAAGAACATCATAAACAATGGAACCAAGTCCCATAGTAAAACGGCGGCTTGGATCAGGATATCCAAACATTTCACCGAAGAATTCGAAATTCGATTTGGAATTAGGCAATTCTATTTTGGAACCATCAATGGCAAATAAATGATATCCGTTCCAAAGTTTACGAGATGGGAGCTGCTTATAGAATAAATCAACCGATAAATAGTAGAGCTCTTTGAATAAGGCAGGGTTAATAAATTGGCGAGCCTTTGACAGAGCCTGCTTTGAAATGTCAGGGAAATCAAGGCATTCAAGATCTTCCCGAATACGGGAAAGATTTTGAAACATGGAGGCTTTTGAAGTATAAAGCAGATACATAATTACCTGAAAAAGAGAAAGTTTTCGTTTGCGAACAAAATGATTTTTTACACGATGTGGTTCCAGTTTTTCTGGGGTTGTGATATAATCCTTAATGGATTGGATGATATTTTTGCAGATGTCAATTCGATTCATATGATATACCTCCTAAAGTGTAATTAAGGTTCGTGGCGAGACGAACAATTCCTTAATTAATAGGTCGCGAAGCGACCTCACTTTTAGGAGGTTTTGTCAAGTACTTTTTTGTAAAAAAAGAAAAGAATTCCTTCAAATGCCCATGAAATCAGGGCTGAAGGAATTCTAAAATTTTTCTAAAATTCTTAAGTTGACCACAGTGGTGTTAGGCACTATTAAATTTCCATATCGGGGACCGATTGAAGAAATCCTTGCGCTTGCGACCTGTAAAGGGAACGGGGTACTGCATTCCCTAATCATTTAGTAAAGGAAATGCAAACCTATTTTTACAATAAATAACTCAAAACTATAATACGAAAAGAAAAATGTATGCTATCTTTATCCAAAAGAGAAAGATTGGCAGGAGGATGAAACATGGAAACAGCAAAAATAAAAGAATTGGTCTCCAGAATGACTCTGGAGGAGAAAGCATCTTTGTGTTCCGGGCTTGATTTTTGGCACACAAAAGGAGTGGAACGTCTCGGAATCCCTTCGGAAATGGTCTCAGACGGACCTCACGGACTCCGCAAGCAGGACGATAAAGCAGACCATTTGGGAATCAACGACAGCATTCAGGCTGTTTGCTTTCCAGCGGGATGTGCAACCGCATCCAGCTTTAACCGTGAGCTGGTGACAAAACTTGGAGAAACACTGGGGGAAGAGTGTCAGGCAGAAAATGTAAGCACAATCTTAGGCCCGGCTATGAACATTAAGCGTTCCCCGCTGTGCGGACGTAATTTTGAATACTATTCAGAGGACCCGCTTGTGTCAACGGAAATGGCAGGTGCGCTTGTCCACGGCGTCCAGAGCAAACATATCGGAACAAGTCCGAAGCATTTTATGGCAAATAACCAGGAATATCACCGCTTAACAAGCTCTTCAGAAATGGATGAACGCACCATGCGTGAAATTTACCTTGCTTCTTTTGAAGGAATGGTAAAGAAGGAAAAGCCGTGGACCATTATGAACGCATACAACAAGCTGAACGGCACATACCTTTGTGAAAACAAAGAAATGCTCACAGATGTGCTCCGCAGGGAATGGGGATTTGACGGCTATGTAATGACAGACTGGGGTGCGATGAATGACCGTGTGGAAGCTCTGAAAGCAGGCTGCAATCTGGAAATGCCGTCCTGTGAAGGCGCTACGGATGCAGAAATCGTTGCCGCAGTACAGGACGGAACACTGGATGAATCTGTACTGGACAAGTCCTGTGAAGAATATTTGAATGTTATTTTCAAATATGAGGAAAACAGAGACAAAAACGCGGTATTTCAGCGTGAAAAAGACCATGAGACAGCCCGGGAAATCGAAGAGGAGTGTATTGTGCTTCTGAAAAATGAGGATGCGCTTCTCCCGTTGTCCGCAGACAAAAAGGTGGCTTTTATCGGCAAATACGCCGAGGAACCACGCTATCAGGGCGGCGGAAGTTCCCACATCAACAGCTTTAAAACAGAATCTGCAATGGACGCCGTAGAATTTCTCGCAACTGTAAAAAAGGAAAACATCACATTTGCCAAAGGCTTTGATGATGTTGAGGATAAAGCGGATGAAGCATTGGCTGCAAAAGCCGTAGAGGCTGCTGCAAATGCGGACGTGGCGGTAATCTTTGCCGGACTGCCGGACAGCTTTGAATCCGAAGGGTATGACCGGAAGCATCTTGGGATGCCGAACTGCCAGAACGCACTGATTGAAGCGGTGGCGGAAGCACAGCCGAACACCATTGTTGTGCTTCACAACGGTGCTCCGGTAGAAATGCCGTGGCTCGGAAAAGTAAAAGCCGTGCTGGAAGCCTACCTGGGCGGACAGGCTGTGGGCGGCGCAGTGGTCAATGTGCTTTACGGAAATGCAAATCCAAGCGGACGATTGGCGGAAACATTCCCACTTCGGATACAGGACACGCCGTGCTATTTGAATTACGGCGGAGAACATGACAAATCGGTTTATTCAGAGGGCGTATTTGTGGGATACCGCTATTACACATCCAAAGAAATGGAAGTCCTGTTCCCGTTCGGATACGGATTGTCTTATACGACCTTTTCTTACGGCAATCTTACGTTGGACAAAAAGGAGTTTAAGGAAAGCGAAAAACTGCTGGTATCCGTAGACGTAACGAATACAGGCGCATGTACAGGAAAGGAAGTCGTACAGCTTTACGTAGCGCCGAAGGGCGGAACAATCATCCGCCCGGTACGGGAGTTAAAAGCATTTGAAAAAACAGAACTTGCACCGGGTGAGACGAAAACCGTCACCTTTGAACTTGACAGCAGAGCCTATGCATACTGGAATACGGAAATCCATGACTGGCATGTGGAGACCGGAGCCTATGAAATCCAGATTTGCCGGAATGCACAGGAAGTGCTTCTGTCAGAGGAAGTACAGGTAGAATCAGAAACCGTCCTGCCGAAAGTGTATACCCTCAATTCCACAATGGGAGAAATCATGGCAGACCCGAAAGGAAAAGCCATATTGGAACAGGCAATGAGTGAAATGGAAGGAATGGACGGCGAGAGTACAGAGGAACAAATGCAGGATGATTCCGGAGTGATCAACGACGAAATGATGGCGGCAATGATGGAAGCCATGCCGCTCAGACAGATGCTGAGTTTTGTACCGGGAGTGACAAAGGAAGCACTGAACCAACTTGTTGCAGCGTTAAACGCAGCAGAATAAACTTATAGATATAACAAAAACCGCCGGGACAGGGGATTCGAGTTTCCTCTCTCCCGGTATTTTTCTGAAAAATTGTGTTACAAAATTATAATAATAAATTTATATTTATAATACGGAATACTCTTCAACTGTTAGAATAGTTAAAAAATGAACAAGCTGCATTAGGGAGGTCCGTATGAAAAAAATATCTTTAAACCAGGATTGGCAGTTTGCCAAAGGAACCATAACAATGATGGAGTTAATGATGGGAGACGCAGGAAATATAGAAAATATTGATTTGCCCCATGATGCCATGATTTATCAGGAAAGAACTCCGGCAACTGCGAATGCACATCAGACAGGATTTTATCCGGGCGGTGAATATACTTACATGAAAAAGTGGGAGATTCCGGAAGCGTGGAAGGGATGTACAGTTGTTTTGGAATTTGAAGGTGTTGCAGATACCTGCCGTATTTATATGAACGGGGATCTTGTAACAGAGCATGTGAATCCATATACAGGCATTTTTGCAGACGTCAGCGGTTATCTGAAGTATGGACAGGAAAATGAACTGAAAGTAGAAGTATGCAGTATAGAGCAGTCCAGCCGCTGGTATAGTGGCGCGGGGGTATACCGTCCTGTGTATGCATGGGTGGGAAAGACTGTGCATATTCCTGCTCAGGGGGTGCGTGTTACAATAAGAGAAGCTGACTGTGAGGCGGCAGTCGTGGAAGTAGAGGTTCCAATCTGTAATCGGGGAATGGTTTCCGAAACGGTACAGGTGGAAATTACATTGACCGGACCGAATGGGGCGGAAGCAGCCGCAGAACACATACCGGTAACTGTTTTTGGAGAAAGCACGCAGATGTGCTGTCAGCGTTTGCTTGTAGAACATCCTGCATTGTGGAGTGATGAAACACCAAATCTATATTCCTGCCGGATTACAATTTCTGAGGATGAGAATCCAATAGACAGTGTAAATATTTCAACAGGAATCCGTACACTTCGGCTGAATGCAAAACATGGGCTGTTAGTGAACGGTAAACCAACGAAACTGAGGGGAACCTGTATTCACCATGATAATGGGATTATCGGAGCGGCAACATTTCCGGATGCTGAGTATCGGCGCTGCCGCCAGATGAAGGAAGCCGGATTTAACGCTCTTCGAAGTGCACATCATCCGATGAGTAAGGCAATGCTGGATGCCTGTGATAAACTGGGGATGCTGGTGATGGATGAACTGAGTGATATGTGGACTCGGACAAAGAATCCTCATGACTATGCAAATTATTTCCCGACACATTGGAAGCAGGATGCATGGGACATGGTGGAAAAAGACTATAATCATCCATGCGTGATTTTGTATTCGACCGGAAATGAGATTCCGGAGGCGGGCACTTCAAAAGGGGCAGAATGGAATCGGAGGATTCATGCAGAAATGAAACGGCTGGATGCCACACGCTATACGACGAACGGAATCAATGGTCTGATGGCAGGAAATGACCGAATGGGTGAAATTATGTGCCAGGCTACAGGGATGACTCCGGAGCAGCTTGAAGCGATGCAGCAGCCGGATGAGCAGAAGCGTGGAGGCGCAGATGAAATCAATGGGATGGCTGAGGTTATGGTGGGACCGCTGGCAGATGCGATTGCCACCAGTCCGATTCTGGAAGAAATGATAGGAGAATTTGCTGCGGCAAATGACATTGCCGGATATAATTATCTGACGGCATTACATGAAGAAGATCACATACGTCATCCGAATCGGGTTGTGCTTGGCACAGAGACTTTTCCGGCGGACATTGTTCATTTGTGGGATATCGTAAAGCGCAATCCACATGTGTTAGGAGACTTTACATGGACCGGATATGATTATCTGGGAGAAGCCGGATGCGGTATATTCCATTATAATGGAGGAGTGAATTTTTCAGCGCATTGGCCGGACAGACTGGCAGGTATCGGTGACATTGATATTCTTGGTGATCGTAAACCAATTAGTTATCTGCGGCAGGCAGTGTTCGGAATTGGTCATGCACCGTCTATCGGTGTACTTCGGATGGATAAGGCAGGAATTGAAGTCGGAAAGACACCATGGATGTGGAAGGATAATCTTGCAAGCTGGACATGGCCGGGATATGAAGGGGAAACAGCAAGTGTGGATGTTTATGCCAATGCAGATGAAGTAGAACTGTTCTTGAATGGGGAAAGTCTAGGACGAAAGTCGATTGGCGGAGTATATGTTGTGACGTATGAAGTACCTTATCATCCGGGAAAGCTGGAGGCAGTCAGTTATCTGAACGGGGCGGAGGCAGGTCGGACTGTCTTACAGACAGCAGGGAAAGCGGTGAAGCTTAAGGTTGAAGCTGACCGGAATGAACTTCCTGCTGACGGAGAAAGTCTTACTTTCATAAAAATCAGACTGGAAGACGCAGTAGGAAATTTCAATCGTCGGGAAAGCGCAGCAGTTACAATGAAAGTAGAGGGATGTGCTGCATTGCAGGGATTCGGAAGTGCAGATCCGAGCTGCGAAGGAAGTTACCAGTCTCATACATGGAATACCTATGACGGCAGTGTAATGGCAGTAATCCGGGCTGCAAAATGTCCGGGGGAGGCAGTCGTAACCATTTCAACAGTAAATTTTGCAGAAGAAAAACTCGTTCTGAACATCAAATAGAAAGATGCCCAGTCTGGTATATTAGTAGATTTTATGGGTCTGATTCCGATACTGTGTCGGAGTCAGACCATATTTTTTCTTAAATACAGTCTGAAAGTAAGCCTGACTGGAAAAACAAAGATAGTTACTGATTTCGCTTAATGTCTTATCCGAATACGTCAGGAGACTTTTTGCCTCTTCCAGCTTACACCGCATAATGAAGCTGCAGACATCGAAGCCGAGCTCTTTTTTGAACTTGTTTGTCAAATAAGAGCGGCTTCTTCCGATATGCTCAGCTACATCGCCAACCCGAACGGATTCGTTGATGTGGTGAGTAATAAACTGAATACATTCAAATATTTCCAGAGACATTCCCTGAGGAATTTTATTTTGCGAAACCCGTTCCGTAAAATCAATCAGCATAGAATAAGACAAGGTTTCAATGTGGGAAATATTCTGCAGCTTTTCACATTCACGGATATATACATCGGCAAGCTGGTAAGCCTGTTCCATATCCATTCCTCCGGCAATGGCACTTCTTGTAACAATTGCGACAGTTGTAATGAAAACATTCTTTTCCTGCCGGAGGGAGTTGTCAGCCATAAGACCACCTGATAATTTGGAGGGGGTGTTTAACAATGTTTTCATTTTTTCGACGTCTCCATTTTGAATATACTGCAAAAGTTTCTGTTCAAAATGGTAGGTATTATGAAAATGCTGTTCTTCCTTTGCATTCATCACCTGATTGGAATGTACATTGGAAAACTCGCTGATGATGCTTGTGTTTTCCAGGTTAAAATGCTGTCCAACAGAAATATATTCATCGTTGAAACACAGGTGAAGCCAGGCAAGTGTCTGGAGAAACTGGTTAAAGGAAATCTGAGGAATATTGACCAGAAATTGGAGTATATCCGGTTTGTGTTCCTGACTGATTGCCCATTCCTGCATGAAAGTGCGAAGTGTAAGATCTGAAATAGGTGTGCTGAATACAGGGCCAATGATGATTACGCAATCAGCATGCTCCGGCTTTATATAACCATAATAGCCGAAGGACTGCGCGATAAAATAGTCCGGGTTTTTTGTGAAATGTCGGAAACCGGACAGGATGCCTTTAAAAACAGACGGGTCTTCCAAAATCGAAGGAAAGGAACAGTCATCGTCGGGTGAAGCGTGGTAATAGCCAATCGGTATGGAGGTTGATGCATAAAATAATTCACAAAATGCCTTTAAATCAGTAATCATGGAAGACTCCTTTCCAGGTAAAACCGTACTTTTAAACTCTCTTTGAAATGGATGTAATACTAATTATAAGGCGTTCTATTTATAAAAACAAGGACAAAATTGAAATATTGTAATCAATATTGTAATACAAAAATCATATGATTTGATATTTTATAGATAACTCAATGAAAGTATTTAAAAGGAGGACTCAACATGGGAATGGAAGATTTTTGGGAACAGCTTCCGACAGGAAAAGAAGATAAACCATTGCTTTTTGAAATGGGACCGCTGGAGTATGATTTCCATGATATTGATGGATTGTATTTTATGCTGGATCGTCGCTTATCCGGCTGTCTGCTTATGATGTGGGCAAAGCCGATGAATCCGGATATTCAGGGAACCGTCACATTAGATAGCAGGGTGGTATCCGGCTGTATCAACCAGTATATGGAAGTTATGGGGAATATGTGGGTGCTTGGAATTCCGCTTCGGGGACTTGTGACAGAGTACGGTCGGGAATATCAACTTCACGTGGAAGGTTTTGTGGATATGGATGGGAATGAGATGAATCCGCAGGATTTTACGGTCAGAGGTGTGGAAAAAGTGAAACCGAAGCCGGAAGATGCAACACATGAACAGATTGCACTGGAAGCCGCCAGGGAGGGAATCGTTCTTTTGAAAAATGCGGCGGAAGTTCTTCCGCTGAAGAAGGGAACGGTATTGAATCTGTTTGGCAGAGGTATTCACGAATTTCGTATCGGAGCAGTGGGGGCAGGCAAAATCAATCCTCGCTACAGTGTTAATTTTGTGGAGGCTGTCAGGGAAGGAGAAGCTTATTCACTGAATGAAGAACTGGTTGAATTTTACGGCTGCGACAGGGATGAGATACCGGGGGACGAGATGTTGATGCGTGCAAAGAAATTGTCCGATACGGCAATCGTGTTCCTGACACGTGCAGCAGGAGAAAACCAGGATGCTTCCACGGCGAAAGGGGAATACTATCTGAGCGAGGATGAAGAAGCACTTATTGCAAAAATAACGGATACATTTGCAAAGACAATTGTGATTTTAAATGTCGGATATCCGATTGATGTGACATTTGCAGAAAAGTATGCAGTTGCAGGACTTATATATTCGGGATTTGGTGGAATGCTTGCAGGACCGGCACTTGTGGATATCCTGAGCGGGGCTGTAAATCCGTCAGGGAAGCTGCCGGATACATGGGCAAAGGATTATTTTGATATTCCGTCGTCGAAAAATTTCTATGACTGTGTGGATAAAACACGTTTGACAGCAGATGAAAATATATATGTGGATACTTGTTACGAGGAAGACATTTATGTAGGATATCGTTATTTTACAACATTCAGGAAAAAAGCGGCGTATCCGTTTGGCTACGGATTAAGTTATACGGAGTTTTGTATCAGACAGGAGAATATTCGATTTGACGGGGAAGTACTGGAACTGGATGTATATGTGAAGAATGTCGGGGAAAAAGCCGGAAAAGAAGTTGTCCAGGTTTATGTAGGCAAACCGGAATCAGAACTGGAGCAGCCGGAAAAAGAACTGGTATTCTTTGAAAAAACAAAGGAACTGCTTCCGGGAGAGGAACAGAAGATTTCGGTTCATGTTCCGGTGAAAGTATTGACTTCATATTCGGAAGAAAAAGCGGCGTATATTTTATCAAAAGGATATTACCGTATTTATGTGGGAAACAGTATTGAAGCAGCGGAATGCGGCGGATTCGACGAAGAAGAAACAAGAATAATCAAACAGGTAACCAACCTGCTTTGCTGCGATTGCAAATTTACAAGATTATCCAAAACAAATCCGGATGATACATGGCCGACAGGAGCGCATTCCGGAGTGGTCAAAAATAAGTTGACATTTTTGCCTTATGAGAAGAGGAAACATTATCCCGCAAAGTTTGATATGGAGAAACCAAAAGAGAAGGTAACATTTGATGCTGTAAGAAAAAATCCGTCACGTGCGGCTGAGTTTGTGGCACAGATGTCACCGGAGGAACTTGCCCGCATCAGCGTCTGTGCCTCGGCTGGGTGGGGAATGGAAGGTATTGGTGAGGCAGGTCGTGTGTTTCAGACAGAAGGATATGATTTGCCGGACTTTCCGGTGAGCGATGGAAACAGCGGAGTCAATCTGAACATCAAAAATATTGGAATGCCGTCAGGCGTTACAATCTGTGCTTCGTTCAATAAAGAATTATCGGAAGCAATCGGGTGTGTAATCGGGGAAGAAGCGAAGACATTGGGCATGCCGCTGGTTCTTGCCCCGGCATTTAATATTCACAGAAATCCGCTAAATGGACGACAGCCGGAATATTTTTCGGAAGATCCGTATTTGTCCGGTGTCATGGCTGGATTTTATGCAAAAGGATTGGAAGGAGCCGGGGTCGGAGGCTGCTATAAACATTTTATCGGGAACAACTGTGAATCTTCCAGAAAGCGAAATCAGAGTCTGATTTCCGAACGTGCAATCCGGGAAATTTATTTTCGGACTTTTGAATATGCGATGGATGTTCATATGCCAGCCAGCTTTATGACGGCGTATAATGCGGTAAACGGCTGCCCGACAGCAGCGGATGAAGAACTTCTACAGGGGCTTCTCAGAGAAGAAAATGGGTTTGCCGGTTTTGTAATGACGGATTGGACAACCTATGACAGTGTAGATGTGGCAGCAATGGTACAGGCGGGAAACTGCTGGATTACACCGGGCTCTAATGATGATACATATACCGGTCAGATAAAGAAAGGATTGGAGAACGGTACCATAGACACGGCAAGACTTCAGGAGAATGTTACCGCTCTGATTCGTACAATGGCAAAATTTTCATAGAATAGAAAGAATCAGAAAAACAAAAAGAAAGAGAGGAAATGTATATGATTCGTGATTTGACAATAGAATACAGAAAAAATCCGATAGGAATCGATGAGAAACCACGTTTCTCATGGAAGCTGGAGAGTGAAAAGCAGGATGTTGTGCAGACAAGCTACCAGATTCAGGTTGTCAGCGGAGGCCAGCTTATGTGGGACAGTGGCCGGGTGGAAAGCGACCAATCCGTTCTGGTGCCATATAAGGGTGCTGCATTGAAAGAGATGACTGTTTATCAGGTGCAGGTCAGTGTATGGGATAATTGCGGAGAGCTGGGACAGGTGACAGGAAACTTTGAAACCGGTTTGATGAGAGAAGAAAACTGGAATGCAAAATGGATTACCCATACACTTCCGGCTGAAGAGACTGCATGTCCGGTATTTGTCCGCAGCTTTTCTCTGGACAGACCGGTGAAGAGAGCAAGGCTGTATGCGACCGCCTGTGGTGTATATGAGGCACTTATTAACGGAAGGAAAACAGGAGACTTGTTCATGGCTCCGGGCTGGACATCTTATCATCACCGACTGCAGTATCAGACTTATGATATTACGGAACTCCTGGAAAAAGATAATGAGATTACGGTTACTGTAGGAAACGGGTGGTATAAGGGAGAACTCGGGTTTGATGCAAGACCGAATATTTACGGCGACAGAACGGCTTTGCTGGCAATGGTGCGTATCGAGTACGAAGACGGGGAAACTATCTGCATCGGCACTGATACGGACTGGCATGTGGAAACAGGAGAAATTCTGTTTTCCGAGATTTATCACGGTGAGATACAGGATTATACAAAAGAAAGAAGGCAGGTGGGAAAGGCAGTTCTGTTTGAACATACGGATGATATCGGGCAGATTGTGGCGCAGGAATCCGAGCCGGTCCGGGTAACGAAACGGTTTGATGTAAAGGAAAGGATCGTGACTCCAAAAGGAGAATTGGTGTTTGATTTCGGACAGAATATGGCAGGACTGGTAGAAATACGACTTCCAAAACTTATGGAAGACAGATTAGTTATTCGATATGCAGAAACACTGGATAAAGATGGAAACTTTTATACAGAGAATCTGCGGACGGCAAGATGTACAGATACATTTATATACGGAGAAAAGCAGGTGGGAATGCTTGTGATGCCGCACTTCACTTTCCACGGATTCCGTTATATTTGTGTGGAAGGCGCAGGAACGGAAACAGAGGCATCGGATTTTACGGCATGTGCAATGCACACAGACATGCAGCCGACAGGAACATTCACATCCGACAACACGTTGGTTAACCAACTGCAGAGTAATATACAGTGGGGACAGAGAGGCAACTTCCTCGATGTTCCGACAGACTGCCCACAGAGAGATGAACGGTTGGGCTGGACCGGAGATGCACAGGTATTCTGTGGTACAGCCTCCTACAATTTTCACACAGCACTATTTTTCCGAAAATGGCTGCGGGATATGGCGGCAGAGACCAATCCGGAGTGGGGCGTACCTCATGTTGTTCCGAATATTCTCGGAAATCAGGCGGGAGCAGCGGCATGGAGCGATGCTGCGACAATCATTCCGTGGACGATTTATAAGGTTTACGGGGATAAAGAGATGCTTGCGGAGCAATTCCCGATGATGAAGAACTGGGTGGATTATATACATGCGAGAGTCTCGAAAAACGGATTGTGGCAGAGTGGATTCCAGTATGGAGACTGGCTGGCACTGGACATAGAATCCGGAAGCACCGACCGGACAGGCGGAACGGACAAATATCTGGTGGCAAATGCTTATTACGCATATTCGACCAGGATTGTGCGGGATGCTGCGGATGCATTGGGGTATGCAGAGGAAGCAAAAGCATACGGTGACTTATATGAAGAAATAGTAGAAGCCATTCATGTGGAATACGTGACAAGAAGCGGACGAATGGTCAGCGAGACACAGACAGCCTGTGTGCTGATGCTGTACTTTGACTTGATAAAACCGGAATTTCGTGATCGTATTTTGGAGACATTGGAGTTGAATATCGGGGCACACCATAATCATCTGACGACAGGTTTTGTGGGTACACCGTATCTGTGTCATTGTTTGTCAGAAAACGGTCTTCATGGGTTGGCGGATGAAATCTTTATGAAAGAGGATTTTCCAGGCTGGCTCTATGCAGTAAAGAAAGGCGCAACGACAATCTGGGAGCGTTGGAATTCCATTCTGCCAAATGGGGATTTTGACGAATCAGGTATGAACTCCCTGAACCATTATGCGTACGGTTCGATTGGAAGCTGGCTGTACGAAAAAGTTGCAGGAATACGCTGTATGGAACCGGGATATAAGAAAATACGGATTCAGCCGACGCTGACAAAGGGAATGACAGAGGTGTCCGCAGCTTATGAATCCATATATGGAACAATCGTAAGTGCATGGAGCTGTAGAGAAGGAAAAATCTGTGTGGATGTGCAGATTCCGGTGAATACAACGGCTGTTATCCAGCTTCCGGAGAAAGAAGCGGAATTTACGGTTGGTTCCGGCAGATATCATTACGAGTACAAGACGGATACCAATCTGAAATTCGAGAAATATTCGTTGGAGTCAACACTCGGAGAGTTGGTCGCCGAAGAACTTGGCCGCAGTATGTTTGAAGAAATGATGCCGGGAATGCTGGAAGACCCGCTGATTCAGTTTGCATTGTCCATGACCATATCCGATCTGCTTGTGCAGGATGCACAGGCAAAGCCGATGTATCTGGCAGTCATTGATGCGCTGAACGCTGCAAATTCAAAATTATAAAAAATAAGCTAAAATTAAAATACGGACAATTAGGAATGTGATATTTTAAGCTTACAGGATATCAAGAAAAAATGTGATACGAAATGAAGGAGGAACACAATGAGTAAAAAACCATTAGGAAAGGACAAATTCGGCGTTCAGAAAGTAATGCGCGTGAAGGATTACTTCGGAGACGCTACGGGACAGTTCGCATTGAATGCGATGTCCACACTGGTAGGACAGCTTACATACTTCTATACGGATAAGGTTGGTATGGCTGCCGGGGCGATTGCAACAATGTTTATTGTCTGTAAGATTATTGACGCATTTACAGACCTGATTATGGGAAATATCATTGACCATACAAAACCGGGAAAAGAAAAATATCGTCCGTGGCTTTTGAAAGCGGGAATTCCGGCAGGTATTGTAATGGTTCTGATGTTTACGGTGCCGAAAATAGGAGATGTGGGACAGATAATTTACGTGACAATAACGAACATTCTTCTGACAGCAGTATTATATACGGCAATGGCAATCCCTTATAATTCGCTTATGACCGTTCGTACGAACAGCCAGGAAGAACGAGGCATCATGGGAACATGGAGAGCAGCGACCGGTTATGTGGCAGGTATGATATTTGCAATCTGTATGATTCCGATTACGAATGCACTGGGCGGAAATCAGAACGCATGGATTAAATTTGGCTTTATCATGGGAATTATTGTAATACTGGCAGCCTTGATTTGTTATGCAACAAGCCGTGAGACAGCAACAGAGGCAGGAGCGGCAGTAGAAGCGAAAGAAGAGGATGAAGAAGTGATTCCGTTTAAGGAAGCGCTTGGAAAGCTGTTCCACAACAAATACTGGGTGATTGTTCTTGTGGTGAATCTGCTCTCATGCATTATATATGGTCTTGCATCGGGTGCGGGAGTATATTACTGTAAATGGATTTTCGGCAATGACAACCTGGTCGGCGTTCTCGGAGGAATCGGAATGATTCCGACCCTGTTAGGATTTATACTTGTAGGACCGATGATTAAGAAACTTGGTGTTGTGAAAACGCTGCTGGTGAGCTTTGCAATGGGTGCAGGAGCAAATATACTGCTTCTCTTCACAAAAGACATCTTTTTCTGCTACGCATTGTTCGGAAGTATTACAACATTTGCAACCATTCCGATGATGTGTCTGGTTGGAGTTATGACGGCAATGTCAATTGATTATAATGAATATAAATATGGTGTAAGAATGGTAGCAACCTCCAACAGTGCATCCAGCTTTGGCGGTAAAGTGGGAAGCGGACTCGGAACATCTATCATCGGCTGGTTCCTTGCAGCAGTCGGCTATGATGCTACACAGACTGTAGCGCCGGCAGCTACAAAAATGGCAATTTACGGATTCGCTATTGTAACACCGTTAGTGATATTTGTTATTATGTTTATTCTTGTAAGCAAGTTTGATCTGGAAAAAACACTTCCTGCAATGAAAGAAGAAATTGCAAAAAGAAAAGCACAGAATGCCTAAAAAAACGCCAAAAAGGAGGAAGGAAGATGTTTGAAAAACTATTTACCCCAATCAAAATTCGAGGCATGGAATTGAAGCACCGTATCGTTATGCCTGCAATGGGAACAAAGTTCTCAGGACAGGCAAGTTATGTGACACCGACGCATATCAACTACCATGTGGAGAGAGTCAAGGGCGGAAGTGCGCTGAATATTGTAGAAGTCTGCAGCGTACATACGCCAAGTGCTCCGAGAGGGTTTCTGTCAATCAGTGAAGACGAATACATTCCGGGGCTGAAGGAACTGACGGATGCGATTCATGCGGAAGGCGGAAAAGCAGGTCTTCAGTTATGGCAGGGCTCTCTTGCAGTCGGTTCAGACCAGACAGCACAGATACTGATGGCATGCGATACACCGTTTAGCGAGGAGATTACACTTCCGGGAGCTACCATTGAAGAAATCAAGGAAGTAGTGACATGTTTCGGAAAAGCGGCGGCAAGAGCGGTAGAAGCAGGATTTGACTGTGTGGAATTTCACTGTGCACATAATTATCTGCCGCATTCATTCCTGTCGGGTGGTATCAACTTCCGAACGGATGAGTACGGAGGAAGCTTCGAGAACCGTGCAAAGTTCCCATTGGAGTGTATCCGGGCAATCCGGGAAAATATTCCGGAAGATATGCCGTTATTCATGCGAATTGATGCCCATGATGATTATCTGGAAGGCGGCCTGACGATTGAGGAAGTCATTGAATTTTGTAAGCTTGCCGGTGAAGCAGGCGTTGATGTTTTGGATGTATCCAGAGGTAATATTATTTCAGCGGCAACAAAATACGAAGTTCCGCCAATTGATATACCGAGAGGATTCAATATTGACAATGCGGCACGTATCCGCAAAGAAACCGGAATGCTGACGATTGGTGTAGGACGTATCAATACAGCAGAACTTGCCGAGCAGATACTGGAAGAAGATAAGGTGGATATGGTTGTCATGGGCCGTGCGCAGCTTGCAGATTCCCAGTTCTGTAATAAGGCAAAAGCAGGAAATGTGGAAGACATTGATTACTGCGTGGGCTGTGATCAGGGATGCCTGGACGGATTCGCAGATGAGAACTGTCCGCAG
Organism: Mediterraneibacter faecis; assembly: GCF_055383675.1. Classification (NCBI taxonomy): domain Bacteria; kingdom Bacillati; phylum Bacillota; class Clostridia; order Lachnospirales; family Lachnospiraceae; genus Mediterraneibacter; species Mediterraneibacter faecis. The sequence continues at coordinate 716,329 of NZ_AP043803.1, forward strand.
ATTACCTGTCTCAGAAATCCGGCAGTCGGAAGAGAAGCAGAATGTAAAATCACCAGAACAGAAAAGCCGGAAACCGTATTGATTGCCGGTGGCGGAATCGCAGGACTGGAGGCCGCAATTATCCTCCGGCAGCGAGGACATAAAGCCATCATATGTGAAGCGTCAGATAAAGTTGGCGGACAGTTTTTGACAGCAGGAGAAGCTCCGAGAAAGGCAGAGATGAAAGAAGCCGTAATTGCTATGGGTAAAAAGGCAGAACGTCTGGGAGCAGATATCCGTCTGAATACACCGGTAACAAAAGAACTGATTGCAGAAATCAAACCGCATACCGTATTCAATGCAATCGGCGCAGAACCTTTGATTCCGGGAATCCCGGGAGCAGACCTTGCGTGTGTGGTAAATTCGCACGATGTCCTGAACGGAAAGGTGAACGTCAGCGGAAATGTGGTTGTCATCGGCGGCGGTATGGTCGGTATGGAAGTAGCCGAATATCTGGCAGAGCGAGGATGTAAGGTTACGGATCTGGAAATGATGAAGGAATACTGTGCGGATATGGGTATGGCAAGGAAAGCCTGTGTGATGGAAAGTATTGCTCTGGCAGGAATTGAAGCCGTTACAGAAGTAACCGTAACTGCTATTAAAGAAGGAAAGGTTGTCGGACAGAAGGATGGAGCAGAAGTAGAGTACCCTTGTGATTACGCAGTGATGGCAATCGGTTCCAGAGCCAGATGTGGAAAAGAGATTGAAGAGGGCGCACGGGCAATCGGTGCAGGTTATATGGTGATCGGAGATGCCGCCATGGCAAGAAGAGCATTGAATGCAGTCAGGGAAGCGTTTGATGCAGCATTGACATTTGACGATCCGCAGGTACATGCAGATGTGACAAAACCACAGAAAATCGTGGCGGTTACAGGAGTGACAGGTACGATGGGACAGGAGACTCTGAAACAGCTCTTACCTAGGGGGAATCGCTTCAAAATCCGTGCATTTGCAAGACCTTCTGAAGTAAATAGAGAAAAAATGAAAAAATTTGCAGCTCCGAATCTGGAAGTGGTATGGGGAGACCTCGGAAACTATGAGGACATCAAGAAGCTGGTAGACGGAGCGGATTATGTTCTCCATATCGGTGCAATGGTGTCACCGGCAGCGGACAAGTATCCTGAAAAGACATTGTATACCAATATTGGTTCCACCCTCAGTATCATCAAGGCAATCAAGGAACAGCCGGACCCGGATAAGGTACATTTTGTATATGTCGGAACAGTAGCTGAAACCGGCACACGTACATATCCGATTCACTGGGGAAGAGTCGGTGACCCGATCAATCCTTCTATTTTTGATTATTATGCACTGTCCAAAGTGTTCTCTGAACTGGCAGTTTATGAATCCGGACTGAAACACTGGGTATCCATCCGTCAGACAGGGCAGTATCCAAGCAATGAGAGCGCAGGCGAGGAACCAATCATCTTTCATCAGCCGCCAAACTGTGTACTGGAGTGGAGTACATCCATTGAGTCCGGTATTTGTATGGCAAATGTCTGCGAAGACTGGGTTCCGGAATCATTCTGGAGAAAGGCATACAACTTAAGCAGTGGAGAAGGATATCGTCTGACTGCCTGGGAACAAACTGACATGCTGATGGAACCATTTGGAATTACTCTCAAGGATTTGTTTGATGCAAACATGATCGCACAGTACAATTTCCATGGACATTATTTCTCAGACGGAAAAGATCTGGATGACATTTTGCATTTCCGCTGTATCCCGGCAGATGAGTACTGGGGCGGTGTGGTAGACGAGATGCGCAGAATGGCAGCAAATCCGATGATCAGAGCAATGTTCCCAACTGCCGAACAGATGAAGGAACATAATATTGAAATCGGTCACAAAGAGGGCGGAACATACTGGGCTTTGGAAAACAATAAGGAAGACTGGATTAAGGCATTCTTCGGTTCCAGGGAAAAACGAGACGCAATCAAGAGCTGGGATGAAGGTTATGAACTCTTCCATCCAAGTGAAGAGGTAACCTATCTGGATCACGGCTACGATGAAGAAAAAGGGCTTGAAAATCTGGATATTGAGGATTTGAAGAAAGCGGCTGCTTTCCGTGGCGGTGAATGTCTGGAAGAGAAAGCACCGGCAGATATCTACACCCCGATTAAGTGGAAATGCGCAGACGGACATGAGTTTATGATGTCTGTGAATGCAGTTCTTCAGGGTGGACACTGGTGCCCGGAATGTCTGGCACATGAGTGGCAGTATGGAAATATCGCAAAAGTAAATCCGTTCTATGCACAGGTATGGACTCCGCTTCACGGCGATGATGAAGACTATGTGATTCCGATGGAATTCAGTGGATATGATATTGCAAATGAATTAAAGAAAAAATTGAATTTACAGTAAAATAAGTGGAAGGAAAATAGAAGAAAGCAGCGAAGATAGGAGAAATATTATGCTGAAAGGAAAAATAGCAGTAGTAACTGGAGGTACACGCGGAATCGGGTATGCCATTGTGAAAAAATATCTGGAGAATGGTGCAAAGGTCATATTATTCGGTTCCCGGCAGGAGACAGTAGATAAGGCACTGGCATCCTTAAAGGAAGAAAATCCGGAATGGGAAGTATCCGGTGCCTGCCCGAGTCTGACAGACGCAAAAGAAGTGGCAGACGAAATCCAGGCAATTCACAGGAAATACGGAAAGATTGATATTCTTGTAAATAATGCGGGTGTATCTGACAGTATGATGACGATAGATTGCAATCCAGAGCATTTTCAGGAAATAATCAATCTGAATGTAAACGCAGTATTTAACGCAATTCAGCCATCGGTAGAACTGATGAAGGAGCAGGGCGGAGGCTGCATTATCAACACAAGTTCTATGGTAAGTAAGTACGGGCAGCCAGGCGGAGTGGCTTATCCTACTAGCAAATTCGGGGTAAACGGTCTGACAATCTCTCTTGCAAGAGAACTGGGACAATATGGAATCCGTGTCAATGCAGTTGCACCTGGAATTACCAGAACAGATATGGTGGCAGCACTCCCGGAGGAAGAAATTCAGCCGCTTATTGCAACGATTCCTCTCGGAAGAATCGGAGAACCGGAAGATGTGGCAAATGCATGCCTCTTTCTCGCAAGTGAACTTGCAAGTTATGTGTCAGGAGAAATTTTAGCTGTGGATGGTGCAACAATCTGCTAAGTTTTCAAAGTAGAATAGATAGAAAAAGTAAAATGCGGGTGGCGGCGACTTATTTTCTTACACAGATAATCCTTGTGAATCTGTTGGATTCTTCAACAGATGGAACAGGCTGAGTCATCACCAGTGCAAAAAGGGACACTTTTTTTACAAAGGAGTGTCTTTTTTTGCTGTGTAAAAATTCGTATCATATAGCTATAACAAGGAGAAGAGAAGGAACGAATGAAAGGAGACAGCAATGAAATACTTTCTCGCAGTAGATATTGGGGCTTCCAGCGGCAGGCATATGCTTACGCACATGGAAGAGGACAGAATGGTATTGGAAGAGGTTCACCGTTTCTACAATGGGATGACGGAGAAGAACGGACACAAAATTTGGGATGTGGATACACTTTTTGAAGAAATCAAAATCGGAATGAAAAAGTGTGCCAGCCTTGGTAAAATTCCGGAGAGCATGGGAATTGATACCTGGGCGGTGGATTTTGTGCTGCTTGACAAGAATGGTGGAAGAATCGGGGATGCAGTGGCGTACCGAGATGCAAGAACCACAGGAATGGATGAAGGAATGCCTGATTGTAGGAGGGAAGCTTATTGCAAAGAATCACTTCCGAAAGGTCGGGAGAATAGAGCGCACCTGTGCTATGGTCATTTAAAACGGATTGATAATTGTAAGGTTTTATGGTAGAATAAAGACGATATTTGGAATCCTTCCTATTCTACACTTAGGAAGGAGGCACAAATGGGTAAATCCCTTAATGGTAAAGAATTAGGTAAAGGCGTGAAAGCCTTATAAACAGGAGGTTTTAAGATAAAATGGAAGCATATAAGAAGGAATTCATAGAATTTATGGTAGACTGTGATGTATTGAAGTTTGGAGATTTCACACTGAAAAGCGGAAGAAAATCCCCATTTTTCATGAATGCAGGAGCATATGTAACAGGATCCCAGTTAAAGAAACTTGGAGAGTATTACGCAAGAGCAATTCACGAGACATATGGAGATGACTTTGATGTACTGTTTGGACCGGCTTACAAAGGAATCCCGCTCGGAGTTGTAACAGCAATCGCATACAGTGAATTATATGGAAAAGAAGTACGTTACTGCTCAGACCGTAAGGAAGAGAAAGATCATGGCGCAGATAAAGGAAGCTTCCTTGGAAGTAAGCTGAAAGATGGAGACCGCGTGATCATGATCGAGGATGTTACAACATCCGGTAAATCTATGGAAGAGACAGTTCCGAAAGTAAAAGATGCTGCTGATGTTACAATCGTTGGACTTATGGTATCCTTAAACCGTATGGAAGTAGGAAAAGGCGGAGAGAAGTGCGCACTTGACGAAGTGAAAGATCTCTATGGATTTGAGACAGCAGCGATCGTTACAATGGAAGATGTTGTAGAGTGCCTTTACAACAAGGAATGTGACGGAAAAGTAGTGATCGATGATGAATTAAAAGCAGCGATCGATGCATATTATGAGAAATATGGAGCAAAATAAGGAGGCCTGGTGTTTTGGAAAAAGCGTATCGTGTAATGAGAAACAGTGGAGCAGGTAACATTGCAATCGGAATAATCCTGCTTGTTACAGGAGTTACGGTAGGAATTATTTCTATTATCAATGGAGCCAGTCTGTTAAAACATAAAAATAATATAACATTTTAAAAAGAAAGTCCCCTCGTAGCTTGTTCAGTGTGAGTAGTTACGTCCGAAGTGAACCGGCAGAGGGGGCTTTCTTTTTCTATGAAGGTGTAAAGAATTGACAAAAAAAGAAGCGAAGAGAGTCAGGATGCTTGGAAAGATCCTGTTTATATTATATATTATCTTCCTTGTATACTTTCTGTTCTTATCAGACTGGTACGGCAGGGAAGGCGTAATGGATGAATACCATTACAATTTGGTGCTATTCAAAGAGATTAAGAGATTTATTCAATACAGACATCAGCTGGGAACATTTGCGGTGTTCTCAAATTTATTTGGAAATATTCTGATTTTCATGCCAGTTGGTTACTTTTCTGCAATGGCAGGAAAAAGAAGAAGCTTTTTCAAAACGTTATTTTGGAGTTTTTGTCTGACTTTTTGTGTAGAGTTAATGCAGCTGATCACGAAAGTGGGATGCTTTGATGTGGATGATATTCTGCTGAATACAATCGGCGGTGTACTTGGATATATAGTTTTTGTAGTTTGTAATCTACTAAGGAGAAGAAATGATCGGAAAAAAAGAAAAGAAAAACGATGAAAGAGAAAAAAATCAGAAGAAAGAAAAGGAACGAAAGAGTAATAAATCAAAGAAATATGGGAAAGCAGCGTATCTGCAGTCAAGAAGAGGTGTGATCTCCTGCTGGTTGACCGGATGGTCACTTGCTCTCTTGCTGGGATGTGTCGGATATGCATTCCTGACGAGAGGAAAGGCAGCTGGAATTGTCGGAGGGATCGCAATCCTTTCTTTAATGATTGATATCTATGGAATCTGGAATGCAATAGAAGGATTTGAGGAGCAGGATAGAAAATATCTTTCCTGCAAATGTGGAATCGGGATCGGTATTGTGCAGATCTTGTGCTTCCTTGGAATTTTTGTTGGAGGTCTGAACTTATGATCGGAAAGTTAAGTGAGTTACAGAAGGAGAAAAATGAACAGTGCACACAGCGTCACGAACTGGCAGTTGAGCGTCTGCGCACGATCGTGACAGAAGAAACAGTGAATGCAGCATATATTTCTTACTTTCAGGATTGTACCTTGTTTCTGCTTGAGTTAGAGAATACACGAAAAAAGCTAGAAGATGGAAGCTGGGACAGCTTAAGTCTTGAAGAAAAGCGTAGCCTGAACAGGATTCTTTATAGTGATATTATAGGAGAGAAATATCAGACAAGCTATGCCAATCAAGACTATGCCTGTGAAAAATTGGGGCAGGAGATGGGACAGCTTTTAAGTTTGTTGTATACGGAAATCAGAGCAGGAATTTCGTATGTGTTTGAACAGCGCAAGGATTATCTGACAATCCTCTATGAGTTGTTTCTCGAAGTCTATACCTGTTTCGAGGGAATGAGTGAGGAAGAGAATCCAGTTCCAAAGCCGGAGCAGATCAAGGAGATTCTGTATTGGTATGCAAGCGATTACTGCGATGTGTTTTATGCAGACCGAATTCTGGAGCAGATGGACCCGTCAGCGGATTTTGCAGTACAGATCATTGAGAAGGCAGATCTTGATGAAGATGATTATCTGTATGAATTCGGTGAGTACATTTCCAAGAATGAACTTGGAACAGCTCATCATCTGAGAAATCTGCCACAGGAGACACTGCAGAAGATGGCAGATGTATATACGGAAGGATATCGGGTTGGTTTTATTAATACTGGAAAAGATCTGTCAAAGAAATCGATTGTAAATATCCGTTACAGCCTTGGATTTGAAAAGGTGATCTGCCTTGCAATCGAGAACTTCCGTAAGATGGGATTAAAGCCGGTTATTTATCGCGCTGCCTCCAGCGTGATCACGAAGAGAGAGCACCACAAGATTGGATATTACGGTGCGATTGCGAATCAGCAGTATGAGTATGATCACAGACAGGACCAGGCACTCTTTATGGATAAGCGTTATGTAGAACGTAAGCTTGAGGTGATGAAGACCGTTTTTGAGCAAAATAAAGAGATGGCAGCAGGCGTTGCAGGACCGGCAGTTATGGAGATCTTTGGCGAGACTCCATTTTCACCGGAAGCGAAAGAAACAGCACCGGCATATGATGAGGCGCAGAGAGAACTGGATCTTCTCTTTAGCAGCAGATCAGGACAGATCACGAATGAGTATATCAAGGGTGAGGAAAGAAGTTTCACGATTGTTGCTTATCCGGTGCCGGAGATTGGGGCAGATTATGCAAAGATCTTTGATGAAGTGATCAAGATCAATACATTAGACGCGAAACTTTATGAAAAAGTGCAGCAGACAATGATCGATGCATTAGATCAGGGAACTTGTGTACATGTAAGAGGAAAAGGAGAAAACCAGACAGATATTACAGTACAGTTATATCATCTGAAAGACGCACAGAAGGAGACGATCTTCGAAAATTGTGTGGCAGACGTGAATATTCCTGTCGGAGAAGTATTCACTTCACCGGTTCTGGAAGGGACGAACGGCATACTTCATGTAAGCAAGGTATATTTAGATGGACTTCAGTATCAGAATCTGAAACTTACATTTCAGGATGGAAAGATCACCGACTATACATGTACGAACTTTGAGGATGAAGCACAGAATAAGAAATACATTTACGATAATGTGTTGAAGAATCATGAGACTCTTCCGCTTGGTGAGTTCGCAATTGGAACAAATACGACTGCATATGTGGCAGCAAAGAAATTTAATATAGAAGATAAGATGCCGATTCTGATCGCGGAGAAGACAGGACCGCATTTTGCAGTAGGAGATACATGTTATTCCTGGAGTGAGGAAATCAGAGTCTACAATCCGAATGGAAAGGAAATTGTGGCGAAAGATAATTCCTGTTCTCTTCTTCGTAAGGAAGATGTATCAAAAGCATACTTTAACTGTCATACAGATATAACCGTGCCTTATAAAGAGTTAGAAGAAATAAGTGTAGTGACAAACGAGGGAAAAGACATTATACTATTAGAGGACGGAAGATTCGTATTGCCGGGAACAGAGGTACTTAATGAGCCTTTGGATGAAGCGGGATTTTAAGGAAATCCTATAGGTAATTGGATAGTTAATAGATGATTAAATGGAATCTTTCATAAGTATGGATAATAAATAAACAAAGTTTTCCAAGGGAAGGAAAACAGTATACCACTGAGGAGGAAATGATATGCCAAAAGTAGGAATTGTCATGGGCAGCGACTCAGATCTGAAGGTGATGAGTAAGGCAGCAGCCACACTGGAGAAGTTTGGAATCGATTATGAGATGACGATTATTTCAGCACACCGTATGCCGGATGTCTTTTTTGACTGGGCAAAGGCAGCTGAAGGAAAGGGAATCAAAGTAATTATTGCAGGAGCAGGTATGGCAGCACATCTGCCGGGAATGTGCGCAGCACTTTTCCCAATGCCGGTAATTGGTATCCCAATGTCAGGAAAGAATCTGGAGGGTATGGATGCACTTTATTCAATCGTTCAGATGCCACCTGGAATCCCGGTTGCTACAGTTGCAATCGACGGCGGTATGAATGCGGCAATTCTTGCAGCAAAGATGCTTGCAATGTCAGATCTGGAGCTTTTAGAGAAACTGAAAGCTTATTCTGCAGAGATGAAAGATACGGTACAGGCAAAAGCAGACAGACTTGCAGAAGTTGGTTATGAGGAATATCTCAACAATAAATAAATATTACGATTCGAAAGAAAAGGAGATTTACGATGGATTACAAGACATCAGGTGTAGATATTGAAGCCGGTTACAAATCAGTGGAATTAATGAAAGAATATGTAAAAGAGACAATGCGCGCAGAAGTTCTCGGAGGACTTGGCGGATTCTCAGGAGCTTTCTCTCTTGCGAAGATCAAAGAGATGGAAGAGCCTGTTCTTCTTTCCGGTACAGACGGATGCGGAACAAAGGTAAAACTTGCTATGGTAATGGATAAGCATGACACAATCGGAATCGATGCTGTTGCTATGTGCGTGAACGATATCGCATGTGCAGGTGGAGAGCCACTCTTCTTCCTGGATTACATTGCATGTGGAAAGAACTATCCGGAGAAGATCGCTGAGATCGTAAAAGGTGTTGCAGAAGGATGTAAGCAGTCGGATGCAGCTCTGATCGGTGGAGAGACAGCAGAGCATCCGGGGCTTATGCCGGAAGATGATTATGATCTTGCAGGATTCGCAGTTGGTGTTTGCGACAAGAAAGATATGATCACAGGAGAGAATCTTGCAGCCGGAGATGTTCTGATCGGAATGGCTTCTACAGGTGTTCATAGCAACGGATTTTCACTTGTAAGAAAAGTATTTGATATTACAAAAGAATCTTTAGATACTTATTATGATGATCTTGGAACTACTCTTGGAGAGGCACTTCTTGCTCCGACAAGAATCTATGTAAAAGCACTTAAAAGCATCAAAAATGCAGGTGTTACAGTAAAAGCATGCAGCCATATCACAGGTGGCGGATTCTATGAGAACATTCCGCGTATGCTCAAAGAAGGAACTCATGCAGTTGTAGAAAAAGACAGCTACCCGATTCCACCAATCTTTGCAAAACTTGCAAAAGAGGGCGAAATCGAAGAGCAGATGATGTACAACACATTCAACATGGGACTTGGAATGGTTCTCGCTGTTGATCCGGCAGACGTTGATAAGACAATGGATGCAATTCGTGAAGCAGGAGATCAGCCATATGTAGTCGGCAAGATCGAGGCTGGCGAAAAGGGAGTGACTTTATGTTAAGAGTCTTAAGTATGGTGTCAGGAGGCGGAACAAACCTTCAGGCAATCATCGACAGCGTAAAGAATGGAATGATCACGAACACAGAACTTGTGGGCGTGATCAGCAATAATAAGAATGCCTATGCACTGACACGTGCCAAAGAAAATGGAATCGATGCGAAATGCATTTCTCCGAAGGACTACGAGTCAAGAGAAGTGTTCAATCAGGAACTTTTAAAGGCTGTAGATGCATATGAGCCGGATCTGATTGTACTGGCAGGTTATCTTGTGGTAATCCCACCGGAGATGATCAAGAAGTATAAGAACCGGATCATCAACATTCATCCATCTCTGATTCCATCTTTCTGTGGAACAGGTTATTATGGATTGAAAGTACACGAGGCAGCTTTGGAGCGTGGTGTGAAAGTAGTTGGTGCAACAGTACATTTCGTAGATGAAGGAACTGATACAGGCCCGATCATCTTGCAGAAGGCTGTAGAAGTACACAATGGAGATACCCCGGAAGTGCTTCAGCGCAGAGTGATGGAACAGGCTGAATGGAAGATCCTTCCACATGCAATCGATCTGATCGCGAACGGAAAGGTTGAAGTAGAAGGACATCGTACAATCGTTACCGAGTAAGGAGGCAGAGATTATGAACGTATTGATCGTAGGAAGCGGCGGAAGAGAGCATGCAATCGCAGCAAGCGTGGCAAAGAGCCCAAGAGCAGACAAAATCTTTTGTGCTCCGGGAAACGCCGGAATCGCTGAGTATGCGCAGTGTGTACCGATCGGCGCTATGGAATTTGATAAATTAAGAGATTTCGCAAAAGAGAATGCAATTGATCTTTGTATCGTAGGAATGGATGATCCGCTGGTAGGCGGTCTTGTAGATGTTCTTGAAGAAGCAGGAATCCGCACATTTGGACCGAAGAAGAATGCAGCGATTCTTGAGGGATCTAAAGCATTTTCCAAAGACCTGATGAAGAAATATAACATTCCGACAGCAGCTTATGAGAATTTTACAGATCCAAAAGCAGCAGTTGCTTATCTTGAGACAGCGAAGTTCCCGATTGTTTTGAAAGCAGACGGACTTGCACTCGGAAAAGGTGTTCTGATCTGTAAGGATTTGGAAGAAGCAAAAGCAGGCGTGAAGGAGATCATGCTGGACAAGAAGTTTGGTACAGCCGGAAATGAGATGGTCATTGAGGAATTTATGACAGGTCGCGAGGTTTCCGTACTTTCTTTTGTTGATGGAAAGACAATCAAGACAATGACAAGTGCGCAGGATCATAAGCGTGCCGGAGACGGAGATACAGGACTTAATACAGGCGGTATGGGAACATTTTCTCCAAGCCCGTTCTATACAAAAGAAGTAGAAGAATTCTGTGAGAAACATGTTTACCAGGCAACGGTAGACGCAATGGCAGCAGAAGGACGTCCGTTCAAGGGAGTTATTTTCTTTGGATTGATGCTGACAGAAGACGGACCGAAGGTTCTTGAATACAACGCTCGTTTCGGAGATCCGGAAGCTCAGGTTGTACTTCCTCGTATGAAGAATGATATCCTTGAAGTTATGGAAGCATGTATCGACGGAACACTGGATCAGGTTGATCTTCAGTTTGAAGACAATGCAGCAGTCTGTGTCGTACTCGCATCCGAAGGATATCCGGTAAGCTACGAGAAAGGCTTCCCAATCACAGGACTGGAAGAGTTCAAGAAGCACGAAGGATATTACTGCTTCCATGCAGGAACAAAATTCGACGGAGATCAGATCGTGACAAACGGCGGACGTGTTCTTGGCGTGACAGCGAAGGGAAAAGATCTGAAAGAAGCCCGTGCGAATGCATATGCAGCAACAGAGTGGGTAAACTTCAAGAATAAATATATGAGACGTGATATCGGTAAGGCAATCGATGAAGCGTAAATAAAGGGTCACAGACCTGGGTGGAATAAGATAAAACGATATAAGAAGTAATGAATGAAACCGGCAGGGAGGAGAAATCAAAACTGTCGGTTTCTTTGTGATTTTATCACAGAAAAATAAAAAATATGTGCTATACTAAGATTGTAACAAAGAAAAATAAAAAATACAAAAGATATAACATTTATAAGGAGGATATAAAGATGGCAGTAGTAAAACTTACAACAGAAAACTTTGACCAGGAAGTGATTCAGGCGCAGCAGCCGGTACTCGTTGATTTCTATGCAGACTGGTGCGGGCCGTGTAAAATGATGGCGCCGATCGTAGAAGCTCTTTCAGAAGAACTCAGTGATGTAAAGGTATGCCACATCAACATCGATGAGAATATCGACATTGCACAGAAATACAGGGTGATGAGCATTCCGACTTTCATCGCATTTAAAGGTGGTGAAGAGAGCGGAAGACAGATCGGTGCGATTCCTAAGACAGCACTGGTTGACCTTGTGAAATAAATTTGCGATAATAGAAGAAAGGAAAAACCCAGACGGGCTGCCGGGCACAGAGAAGGCTGAGAGATATGGCTCATTCCTGTGAACGACAGCCTGTCTTTTGCTTAGATATTAAGAAGAAAGGCGGGAGTCAGAGCATGTCATTGCAGTTTATTTTCGGGAATTCCGGAAGCGGAAAGTCCCATTATTTATATCAGCAGATTGTTGAGGAGTCAATCCGTCATCCGGAGAAGAATTATCTTGTTCTGGTTCCGGAGCAGTTTACAATGCAGACGCAGAAGGACCTGTGTATGGCACATCCGCGTGGCGGTATTATGAATATTGATGTCTTAAGTTTTGGACGTCTGGCTCACCGTGTTTTTGAAGAGACAGGAAAGGAAAGACAGCCGATCCTTGATGATGAGGGTAAGAATCTGGTGCTCCGTAAGATTGCAGGAAATTACGAAGATGAACTGACCGTTCTTAAGGGAAATCTTAAGAAGCAGGGATATATCAGCGAAGTGAAGTCCGTGATATCAGAATTCACACAGTATGGAATTGATTTTGAACAGCTTGATTCTTTCATGGAAGGACTGAATCCGGAAAGTTATCTGTATTATAAGTTAAAGGATATCCGTAAAGTATATGAAGGATTTGAGGATTATCTGCGTGATAAATATATCACAAAAGAAGAATTACTTGATGTGTTGAGTCAGACTGTATCGGAAGCGAAAATGCTTAAAGACAGTGTGATCGCAATGGATGGATTTACCGGATTTACACCGGTGCAGAACCGGCTGATCGGGGAACTTCTGAAAGTGTGCGATAAGATTATGTTGACAGTTGAGATCGATCGGAGGGAAGATCCGTTTGTCTATAAGCATCCGTATCAGCTCTTTGCGTTGAGTAAGCAGATGGTTGCTTCACTGACGGAAGTGGCGCAGGAAGTGAGAGTGGAGATTGATGAGCCGGTCTGGTTATGCAAGAATCCGTCGCATCGGTTCAAAGAGAATCCGGAGATGGCGTTTTTGGAAGAGGAACTATTTCGTTATTCCAGAAGAAAATACAGTGGAGAGAAGATGCGGTCAATTTCTCTTCATGAAGTTCATACACCACAGGAAGAGGCACAGTATGTGGCAGAGGAGATCCGGCGTCTGGTGAGAGAAGAAGGGTACAGATATCGGGAAATCGCAGTGATTGCTTCGGATCTGAGTACTTATGCAGATGCTTTGGAAAAAGCATGTGATCGATATGAAATCCCGGTCTTTATGGATCATAAGAAAAGTATTTTATTAAATTCTTTTGTAGAGTATTTAAGAAGCTTGCTGGTGATGGTAGAACAGAACTATACTTACGAAAGCGTTTTTCGTTATCTGCGGACCAGACTGTGTGGGTTCACAAGAGATGAAGTAGACCGTCTGGAAAATTACTGTCTTGCGCTGGATCTGAAAGGATTCAAGAAATGGGATCAGGTCTGGGCGAGAAAGACACCGATGACGACAAAGGAAGAACTGGAAGAACTGAACCATCTGCGCATGCGCTTTTTGGAAAAACTGACACCGTTGCATACAGTTCTGAAGAAGAGAAAAAAGACGGTAAAAGAGATCACACTTGCAGTTTATGAATATCTGGTTCAGGAGAAGATCCAGGAGCAGCTTGCAGAATTGGAGCAGAAATTCCAGGAAGATGGAGAACTGGCACTGGCGAAGGAATATGCACAGATTTATCGTATTGTTCTGGAATTATTCGATAAATTCGTTGAACTTCTGGGGGAGGAAGAGATTCCTTTGACGGAATACTGTGAACTTTTAGATGCAGGACTTGAAGAGGCGAAAGTAGGTGTGATCCCTCCAAGTCTGGATCAGGTTGTGATCGGAGATATGGAGAGAACACGTATCAAAAATATCCGCGCATTATTTTTTGTCGGAGCAAATGATACGCTTCTTCCAGGAAATGCAGGGGCAAGAGGTCTGCTTTCCGAGCGAGACAGAAAACAGTTCCAGGAGAAGAAAATGAATCTTTCTCCCGGACCAAAAGAGAAATTATATATTCAGAAATTTTATCTCTATATGAATCTGACGAAACCGTCAGAACTTCTGTATCTGTCCTGGGCAAAAGTATCCGGGGAAGGAAAAGCACTTCGTCCAGCGTATCTGATCCAGGATCTGATGCGTCTGTTCCCGGTACTTGTTCCGGTAGAGGAAGACAGAAAGGGACTGCTTGATCATGAGATGATGAGAAAGAGCGGACTCTTGCAGATTGCAGAAGGTTTAAGAGAGAGGGAGCATGGACTGGATGATTCCTGGAAAGAACTGTACAGATGGTTTGTAAAGGATGAACAGAGTCAGGAAACTCTGAAGCAGATGATAGAAGCCGGTTTCTACCGGAAGGATGAGCCGAGCCTTGGAAGTAGAGTAGCAAAAGAACTCTTCCTGGATCCAAAGCGTGTCAGCGTAACAAGACTGGAACGTTTTGCTTCCTGTGCATATGCACATTTCCTGAATTACGGACTCCGTCTGTCAGAACGGGAGAAATATGGGTTCGAAGCAATGGATCTGGGAAACATTGCACATCAGGCACTGGAGCGATTTGCACACAAGGTAGAAGAGGAAGGTCTGGACTGGGTTACAATGCCGGAAGAGAAGCGGGAGCAGCTGATTGATGAAAGTGTGGAAGAAAGTATTCTGGATTATGGAAATACAGTTCTATTTTCATCTGCACGTAATGAGTATATGATCCACAGAATCAAGCAATTGATCAACCGGTCCGTCTGGGCACTGACACAGCAGATGGCGGCAGGCGATTTTGTGCCGAGCGGGTGTGAATTTAAGTTCGGAAGCGGAAAGATTGACAGAATTGATACATGTGAAGATGAAAATGCGGTCTATGTGAAGGTAACAGATTATAAAACTGGAAGGAAAGCATTTGATATCACAGCATTCTATCACGGTTTGCAGATGCAGCTTCCGGTTTATCTGAATGCGGCACTGGAGATCGAACGGCAGAAACATCCGGAGAAAGAAGTACTTCCGGCCGGTATTTTTTATTACAGGATCCAGGATCCGATTGTGAAGAAAGAAGAGACAAAAGCGGAAGTTGAGCAAAGTATTCTAAAAGAGCTGAAGCTGGATGGACTGATCAATGCAGATGAAAATGTAGTTGAGCATCTGGAGCGGAATCTGAGTGGAACTTCAACATTCTATCCGCTGCGGATGAATAAGAACAGAACGCTCGGTTCGGCATCAAAAGCTTTATCAAAGGAGAACTTTGATACGGTTCTTGCGTACACGAAAGAGAAAGAAAAAGAGCTGAAGGACGTGATGTATCAGGGAGAGGTTGCGGCACTTCCGTATGTACTTGATGAGATGACAGGCTGCGATTACTGTGGGTGCAGGGATATCTGCGGATTTGACCAGAGAATTGAAGGCTGTGAGTACAGAAGATTAAGAAAATATACCTTGGAAGAAGCGTTGATTTCTATGAAAGAGCGTCTTGGTATTTTGGAAGAGAAAGGGGAGGCAGGAGAATGAGCGTAAAATGGACAGAAGAACAACAGAAAGTAATCGACTTGCGTGACCGCAACATTCTCGTATCTGCAGCAGCAGGTTCCGGAAAGACAGCGGTACTTGTTGAACGGATTATTTCCAGGATAACAGATGAAAATGATCCCGCGGATGTAGACCGTCTCCTGGTTGTGACTTATACGGAAGCAGCGGCGGCAGAGATGAAAGAACGAATCGGTGCAGCAATTGAAAAGAAGCTGGAAGAACAGCCGGGAAATGTGAATCTGGAGCAGCAGTCCACATTGATCCACAATGCGTCAATCATGACAATCCACAGTTTCTGCCTGTCGGTGATCCGGGATCATTTTCATGTGATTGGAATTGATCCGGCCTTTCGCATTGCAGAAGAAGGAGAATTGCGTCTTCTGATGCAGGATGTCTTAGAAGAGCTGATCGAGAATTTCTATGCAGAGGGATCCGAGGCATTTTTAAACTTTGTTGACCAGTATGGAACAGGAAGAAATGATCAGAAGATCGAGGAACTTATCCTCCAGCTTTATGAATATTCCAGAAGTTATCCACAGCCGGAAAAGTGGTTGAAGGAATGTGTGGATAATTATGAGATCAATCCGGAGAAGATGGAAGAAGCAGATGTTGTGCAGGAGGCAAAGGCAAGAGTAAGGCAGAATCTCACAGATGTGAAAGGGTTTGTTCAACAGGCAATAGAAGTATGCGAACTTCCGGTCGGTCCGTATATGTATGGTGAAATGTTAGATTCTGATCTGGTACAGATTGAGCAATTGGAAAAAGCAGAGACATTTTGTCAGCAAGAGCAGATCGTCAGTGATTTTACATGGAAACGTTTGTCAGGAAAGAAAGATCCGACAGTCGATCCGGAGCTGAAAGAGAAAGCGCAGGGGCTTAGAAAACAAGCCAAGAAACTGATAGAAGATCTGAAAGCAAACTATTTCTACGCGCCTGTTGATGAGTGGATCAGGGATATGCAAGAGGCACAGACAGCAATGAAGATGTTAGTTCTGCTGGTACAGGCTTTTGCAGAGGCATTTTCGGAGAAAAAGAGACAGAGAAATCTGTTGGACTTCAGTGATATGGAACAGTTTGCACTTCGGATTCTGACAGAAGAAAAGGAAGGAAAACTGGTTCCGTCAGCAGTGGCACAGGAGTATCAGGAACGCTTTGAAGAAGTTATGATCGATGAGTATCAGGATAGTAATCTTGTGCAGGAGACGATTCTTACAAGTGTATCAAGAGAGTCTGTCGGACAGAATAATCTCTTCATGGTCGGGGATGTAAAGCAGAGTATTTACCGATTTCGTCTGTCGCGCCCGGAGCTTTTTATGGGAAAGTATAACAGCTACAGTACGCAGGAGAGTAGCAGGCAGAGAATTGATCTTGACAGGAACTTCCGAAGCAGAGGAGAAGTACTTGACAGTACAAATTATATTTTCAGGAAACTGATGCGGAAGGAATTCGGGGAAATCATTTATGATGATAAGGCGGCACTGCATTTGGGAGCCTCTTTTCCTGAATTACCGGATGAAAATGTGTTTACGGATCAGACGGAACTGCTTCTTTACGATCAGACGGGGCTTCGGAGTAGTGAAGCGAGAGAAGAAGAGGCACGGATGATCGCACAGAGAATGAAAGAACTTCTAAACACGGGTGTTGTGCTTGATAAGAAGACTGGAGAATACCGCCCGGTTCATTATCGGGATATGGTGATTCTGACGAGAAGTTTACAGGGGTGGGCAGAAGTTTTTGCGTCCATACTGGCCGAGGAGGGAATTCCGGCATACTCTGTGAGCAGAGAAGGATATTTCGAGACGTATGAGGTCAGTGTTCTTCTGGATTATCTGAAAGTTCTTGATAATGCAAGACAGGATCTGCCATTGACAGCAGTTTTGACTTCACCGTTTGCCGGTCTGACGGCAGCAGAGTTGTCAGTGATCCGTCTTGCATATCCGAATCAATTGTTTTACGAGGCAGTGGAAGGATTTTGCAGTCTGAGTCCGGAAGAAATTCCGGAAACTGTGGACAAAAAGCAGGCAATACAGGTACAGGGGAAATTGAGGAAGTTTTTCGAGGTATTGGATCATTTCAGGGAAATTCTTCCGTATACGGCAATCCATGACCTTCTTGCGGAAATAATTGATAAAACCGGCTATGGGTTATTTATCAGTGCGATGCCGGGGGGCGCACAGAGACAGGCTAATGTAGAAATGCTTGTTGAGAAAGCAAGAGCATTTGAAGGGACGAGTTATAAAGGTCTGTTTAATTTCGTACGCTATATCGAGCAACTGAAAAAATATGATGTTGATTATGGCGAAGCAAGTATCATAGACGAACAGGATGACACAGTCCGTATTATGAGTATTCATAAAAGTAAAGGTCTGGAGTTTCCAATCGTTTTTGTAGCCGGAACAGGAAAGCAATTCAATACACAGGATCTGAAAGGAAGTATTGTGATCCATCCGAGAAACGGAGTTGGAATTGACGTTGTAGATCTTGAGATGAGGACAAAGGTACCGACCTTTTTGAAGAAAATGATCCAGGAGAAGACAAAGCTTGAGAATCTTGCAGAAGAACTCCGTGTGCTTTATGTAGCGATGACAAGAGCGAAAGAAAAGCTGATTCTGACAGGCAGTCTGAAAATAGGAGAAGACGGCCTGGAACCATATGTGAATCATATGACAGACAGGGAATCCCCATTGAGCCTTTATCAGTTAGAAGGCGCAAACCGTTATCTGGACTGGATTCTTCCGGCACTTCTTCAGGAAGAAGATCTCAAAAGAGAAGCTGATTTATGTGGAATTCTCAAAACAGAAAGTGAAGAGGTGCAGCAATTGCCGATTAAAGTCCGGATTTTTGATGCAGGAGAGATGGATTTTACAGAAGATGCACAGCGACAGGCAGAAGTGATCGCAAGAGAAGTGCTTGAACACTGGGATACAACGAAGGTTTATCTTCCGGGAGCGGAAGAAAAGTTGGAACAGCAGATGAATTTCCTGTATCCATATAAAGAAGAAGGAAAAATGAAGCTGAAATTTACAGTTTCAGAGTTGAAGAAGCGTGAGTCTTTGCAGGAAGAAGCAGGAGAAGAATTGATTCAGGAGCCGGAGATTGTGCCACTGCTTCCGCATTTCATGGAAGAACAGAAAGAAGGACTGACAGGAGCTTCAAGGGGAAGTGCTTATCATAAATTTCTTGAGCTTCATGATTTTTCAAAAGAGTATACAGAGGAACTTCTGAAAGAAGAAATCGAACGGTTCTATCAGGCAGGGAGATTGTCAAAAGAGATGGCAGACTGTATCCGCACGAAAGATATTCTTGCGTTTTTAAATAGTGAGAGTGGAAGACGAATGATACAAACAGCAGGAAATGGAAAGCTTCGGAAGGAACAGCCATTTGTTCTCGGAGTAGCTGCATCAGAAATCTATCCGGAGATCTATCAGGACATTCAGAAGAGAAGTCAGGAAGCGGATGAAAATCGAAAGGAAGAGACCGTTCTCATCCAGGGAATTATTGATGTCTGGTTCGAGGAGGAAGACGGGATTGTACTACTGGACTATAAGACGGATAGAGTCAGAAATGCATCTCAATTGAAAGAAATGTACCATGCACAGCTTGATTACTATGCCCAGGCGTTGGAGCAACTGTTAGAGAAGCCGGTGAAGGAGAAGATCATCTATTCCTTTGCCTTGAAGGAGGAGATCATCTTATGAAATATTTCTGGTATTATCTGATATTTATCAATTTATTTGCATTTTGTACCTATGGGATTGATAAATGGAAAGCGAAGAAAGGCGCATGGAGGGTTCCGGAGAAAACGCTGTTAATCCTTGCACTGATCGGTGGAAGTGCAGGAGCAATCGCAGGTATGATGTGCTTCCGGCATAAGACACGGAAAGCAAAATTTATGATTACAGTGCCTGTGATCTTTGTTGTGGAGGTAATCTTGCTGATCATCTGGCTTTTGTAAGAAAGAAAAAAGAAAAATGTTCTTTATCGCATCATCAATTTGCACAGTTAAAGTGCTGAAATTATCATCAAAGAAACAAGATTTTACAAAATCTTGTTTCTTTTTTTCAACTTCTTTTCGAATGAAAAAAAATCTGTTAATATAACACATAGGAATACTAGAGTTATTGGTTGCAGAATACTGTGAATAGCATGAAAGCAGCTGGGAAAGGAGTTTGACAAAGATGCCAAAGTTAAATGAAAATTATCAGAATGTAAAAGACAGTTATCTTTTTGCAGAGATCGCAAGAAGAGTAAAAGTATATGAGGAAACACATCCGGAGAAAGCGGCGGATATTATCCGTCTCGGAATCGGTGATGTAACATTGCCATTGACAAAGAGTGTGATCGAGGCACTTCATGAAGCAGTAGATTCTCAGGCAGTATCTGAGACATTCAAAGGATACGGACCGGAGCAGGGATATGCATTTGCACAGGAAGCAATCGCAGATTATTACGCACGCAATGGCGTAGAGGTAAAAGCTACAGATATCTTTATTTCAGATGGCGCAAAGAGTGATACAGGAAATATTACAGAGCTTTTTGCAAAGGATAACGTGGTTCTCGTTCCGGATCCGGTTTACCCTGTTTATGTAGATACAAATACAATGGATGGAAAGAATATTATCTATATGAACGGAACAAAAGAAAACGATTTCCTTCCAATGCCGGATGAAAATGTAAAGGCAGATATCATTTACCTGTGTTCTCCGAACAACCCGACAGGAGCATGCTATAATAAAGAGCAGTTAGAGGCATGGGTTGCCTATGCATTGAAAAATGATGCGGTGATCCTGTATGATTCCGCATACGAAGCATTTATCACAGATCCTACACTTCCGAGAAGTATCTATGCGATCGAGGGGGCAAAGAAATGTGCGATCGAGTTCTGTTCCCTTTCTAAGACAGCAGGATTCACAGGTACACGTTTCTCTTACACAGTTGTTCCGGAAGAGCTTGTGTTCGAGACATCAAATGGCGGAACATTGAGCCTGCACAACATGTGGAACAGAAGACAGTGTACAAAGTTCAACGGAACACCGTATATCATCCAGTATGCGGGAGCTAAGGTATTCACAGAAGAGGGCATGAAAGAGTGTCAGGAGAATATTGGATATTACCGTGAAAATGCACATATGATCGCTGAAACACTTGAGAAGAAAGGAATCTCATTTACAGGCGGCGTGAACTCACCATACATTTGGTTCGAGTGCCCGAAGGGAATGGAGTCTTGGGAGTTCTTTGATTATCTTCTTGAAAATGCACAGATTGTCGGAACACCGGGAGCAGGATTCGGAGAAAATGGAAAGAATTATTTCCGTCTGACATCCTTTGGAAAACATGAGAAGACAAAAGAAGCAATGGAGCGTTTCAATTCATTATTCTAAGATATAAAGTGAACGGATTACGTGCATAACAGAAGAAAGTTATCATAGTGGCGGTTTACAGAAGGAAAAAGGGAAGCTGTTCGAGCTTCTCTTTTTATCGTCAGGCAAAGCGGGAATTATGAACGGCAACATTTTGTATTACATTAGAAACAAATCCGGTGTGAGTTTACAAGACCGTACAAGTTTGGTATGATAAAGACGGTATATCAGATGTGAGATAAACTCCCATCTGACATAGCCTCTGGCAGGATTGCGGAGGTGCGCAGGAGAAATATGTCCTGCATTCGCATGATGCACACCTCGCAGCAAGAATGCTGAGGCATTCTTGATATTTGAAATTTAGAAAGGATGGAACGTTAAAATGAAAATTGGTATTGGTAACGATCACTCTGCACTGGAGCTGAAAGCAGAAATCGTAGAATTTCTGAAAGAGAAAGGTCATGAGGTTGTAGATTATGGAACCTATACATCCGAAAGTTGTGACTATCCGGTATATGGAGAGAGAGTGGCCCGTGCAGTTGTAGCAGGAGAAGTAGAGAAGGGAATCCTGATCTGCGGAACAGGACTTGGAATCTCTCTCGCAGCGAATAAAGTAAAAGGAATTCGCGCATGTGTCTGCAGCGAGCCATTTACAGCGAAGATGTCAAGAGCACATAATGACTGTAATATACTTGCATTTGGAGCTCGTGTAGTAGGTGGAGAACTTGCAAAGATGATCGTTGATACATGGATCAATACAAAATTCGAAGGCGGCCGTCATCAGCGCAGGGTAGATCTGCTGATGGAGATCGAGGAGAGAAACTAAAAGATTTCAAGAAAGAGACTTCTGCGTTACATTTTATCAGAGCGCGGAAGTCTTTTAAAAAAGGGGAAGAAAAATGCAGGAATACGATTTATCACAATGGGTTTTATTCTTTTTTCTCTACAGTTTTCTGGGATGGATCTGGGAAAGTTGTTATGTTTCTGTCAGAAAGCACCGTTGGGTGAACCGTGGATTTATGCATGGTCCGATGCTTCCGCTCTATGGTTCCGGAGCAATGGTTGTTCTGATCGTGACGATTCCGGTCAGAGATAACATCCTGCTTGTCTTTCTTATGGGAATGATCGGTGCGACAATCCTGGAGTATTTTACAGGAATTACGATGGAGCGTCTGTTCCACGTAAGGTACTGGGATTATAGAAACCTGAAATTTAATGTCAGAGGATACATTTGTCCACTGGCAAGCTTGTGCTGGGGAGTATTCTCCATTCTTATGGTAAAGGTCGTACATATTCCATTTGAACATATGGTATTGTTGATTCCGGTTACAATAGCCGATATCCTTGCATTTGTTCTGACAATCGCAGCAGCAGTTGACTTCACACAGTCCTTCAACGAGGCTATGGATATGAAACGTATCCTTGTACAGCTTGAAGCCAGCAAAGAACAGATCCAGAAGATGCAGGAGCGCCTGAAAGATGCTTCTGAGGAAATGCAGGACAGACTGAAAGATGCATCAGAAGGTGTTCAGGAACGGCTGAAACGTGCATCTGAAGGGGTACAGGAGAGGCTTGAGGACAGCTATCTGTTGTATGAAGAGCGTAAAGAGATGAAAGCAGCGGAGAAGCAGACAAGAAAAGAATTGTATCTTGCGAAGATAGAAGAACAGCGTAGAGAACGAAAAGAACAGCTTACACAGCTTTCAGAGAAGGTTGAGGCACTGCTTCGTACTGTCCGACTGGAGAATGAAGCACAAGAGTCTGAATCGAAAGGAAACTGGAGAAAAGAACTTGCCCAGATGCGTTCCAATATATTAAGGGAGAGACAGAAATTAGGCTCACGTACAGACAGAAATTATGTAAATGCTATGAGACAGCTGAGAAGAAACCCTACAGCAGTATCAGACAAGTTCAAGAATGCGATGGAAGAATTAAAGAAAAATGCCGAGGTGAAATAAATGACAAAGAAACAGCGTGCGCTTGAAGTGATTGAAAGACTGAAGAAAGAGTATCCGGATGCAGGATGCACGCTTGATTATGATCAGGCATGGAAGCTGCTGGTCAGTGTAAGGCTGGCAGCACAGTGTACAGATGCAAGAGTAAATGTAGTCGTGGAAGGTCTTTATGAGAAATATCCAACAGTGGAAGCACTGGCAGAAGCTCCGGTGGAAGATATTGAAGCGATTGTACGTCCTTGTGGTCTTGGAAAGAGTAAGGCGAGAGATATCAGTGCCTGTATGAAGATGCTTCGGGATGAATATGGTGGAAAGGTTCCTGATGATTTTGATGCTTTGTTAAAACTTCCGGGAGTCGGAAGAAAGAGCGCGAATCTGATCATGGGAGATGTGTTTGGAAAGCCGGCAATTGTGACAGATACACATTGTATCCGCCTGACAAACCGAATCGGTCTGGTAGATGGAATCAAAGAGCCGAAGAAGGTGGAGATGGCATTGTGGAAGATTATCCCGCCAGAAGAAGGAAGTGACCTTTGCCACCGTCTTGTTTATCATGGAAGAGAGATATGTACTGCGAGAACGAAACCGTATTGCGACAGATGCTGTTTGGCAGATGTTTGTAAAAAGGTCGGAGTATAGTAAAAAGATCAGGGGATAACAGTCAAAATAAAAAGTCTGTGAAAAGAATCTTAAGAGTAGATAGATTCTTTCACAGACTTTCTTTCTATCAGTCTAAGCTAACTCAATAGCACCTGTTCCACCGGCACAAGCATAGTAAGCTTTTTTATCCTCAGGTTTTACATAGATCTTAAGGTCGGAGCTGTCCATACCTTCAGCTTTGCATTTATCAAGAATCTTCTCTGCAAGTACAGCAGCGTCATATTCGCCGTTCTGATACTGGATGAAAAGATCATATGCCGGAGCAGCATTTACTGGTGCAGTTGTTTCTGTTACAGTCACTTCCGGAACAGGTTCAGCTGCTGGTGCAGCTGTCTCTACTACAGGCTGAGCAGCTGGTGCTGTGGTAGTCGGATGTACCTCATTAAATCTTTTCTGTTTTTTCTTATCTGTTCTCTTGCTCATGGATGTTACCTCTTTTCTCTAATCTGAAAACCGAAGTCCGGGATGTCTGTCCTTGCTGGTTGAAATAATTTAGTAAAAAGGGGGACATCGGTCACTTTTCCTATTATATAACGAAGTGGAAAATAAGTCAAAAAAGTTGTATTTTTTATCAGATTCGTATATTATGATGTAAGTGTCAAAAGTATAAATTGCGTTTGTGCTTGCACAAATAAGCAATTTATACTTATTGACACGCCGAACACCGAAAACGGAATAAAATGGTGTGAATACGCCATTTTATGGGAGTTTGAGGTGTTCGAGGATTGCGGGAATTGCATAGCAATGGAGCAATCCGTAGGTATCATAATAAAAATAAGGTAAAAGTCGTCAGGGCAGAAAGGAAAGTTAATATGAATTTTTCACAGCTTGGAAAGATACAGGAATTAAAAGGACATATGGATACATTTCGCAGAAATCATCCGAAGTTTCCAATGTTCTTAGGAGCAGTAGCTCAGAATGCAGTTGAGGAAGGCACAATCATCGAGATCAATGTGACAGCACCGAACGGAGCTCATTACGAGACAAATCTGAAGCTTCGTGCAGAAGATCTGGAATTTATCCGTGCACTGCAGGAGATGGGAAAATAAAAAATATAAGAAAATTTAAAAAAGTACTTGCATATTTAAAAAGAGTATGATAAGATACTACTCGTGTCAGAGATAAGACACGAAATGCGGGTGTAGTTCAATGGTAGAACACCAGCCTTCCAAGCTGGATACGTGGGTTCGATTCCCATCACCCGCTTTTTTGTTGCCCTGATTTTGGAGGGCAGAATCAAAGTTGTACAGAAATAGCGCGAAGCATTTTCCATAGATTCGGTTTTGATAAACCGGATAAGGAAAGTGCTTTTTTTCAATTATTTTTGTACTATTTTTTCGTCCTGTTAACGTTGTTTCTTATATGGAGTTGTGCTATACTTTAAGAAATATTTTTGGGGTTACACTGAGCAGTAACACATTTTGGGGAAATTACAGAGGAAGAGGTAGAAAGATGAATTTTTTGGAAGAAAGAATTGTAAAAGACGGTATTGTAAAAGAGGGCAATGTTCTCAAGGTTGACAGTTTCCTGAATCATCAGATGGACATTAAACTTTTGAATCAGATGGGTGCAGAATTCAAGAAGAGATTTGCTGACAAGAACATCAATAAGATTCTTACTATAGAAGCTTCCGGTATAGGAATTGCCTGTATCGTAGCAGAACACTTTGATGTACCGGTCGTATTTGCAAAGAAGTCTCAGAGTATCAATTTAGACGGCGAGATGTATGTAGCAGAAGTTGAATCTTTCACACATAAGTGTAAGAATAATGTGATCGTTTCACAGAAGTTCCTTTCAGAGGATGATCATGTACTTATTATTGATGATTTTCTTGCGAACGGATGTGCACTGCAGGGACTGATTCAGATCGTTCAGTCTTCAGGAGCTACAGTAGAAGGTATCGGAATTGCAATTGAGAAAGGATTCCAGTCAGGCGGAAGAATCATCCGTAATCTTGGATTCCAGCTGGAGTCACTGGCGATTGTGGACGGAATGGACGCTTCTACGGGTCAGATTTTCTTCAGAGAGCAGAATGCAGAGAACTAAAAGACCAATATTTTAAAAAAAGCTATAGTAAGCTTAAGAAAATCTTTTGAAACATATAAAAGCCTCCTTTAGATTTACAGAGTATTCTGTAGATATATAAAGGAGGTCATTTTTTTAGGAGGAAACAAAATGGAGATCAATCACGTATTAATTGTAGAGGATGATAAAGAGATCAGAGAAGGTGTACAGATTTATCTGCAGAGTCAGGGATATAAGGTGTTTCAGGCAGCAGACGGCATCGAAGGATTAGAAGTCCTTGAGAAGGAAGAAATCCATCTGGCAATCATTGACATCATGATGCCACGTATGGATGGGATTCGTATGACGATGAAGTTGCGCGAGAAATACGATTTTCCTGTAATCATGTTGTCTGCAAAATCAGAGGAAGTTGATAAGATCACAGGGCTCAACATCGGAGCGGATGATTATGTGACAAAGCCGTTTACACCGATGGAACTGATGGCCCGTGTAAATTCTCAGCTGAGACGTTACCGCAGATTTCTGGAGAAGCTCGTACCACAGGAGAATGTACATGTGATCGGAGGACTTGAGATCAATGAGGATACGGTAGAAGTCACAATGGATGGCAATCCGGTGAAATTAACTCCGATCGAGTACAAGATTCTGCTTCTTTTGGCAAAGAATCCGGGAAGAGTCTTTTCATCCGAAGAGATTTACGAAAGAGTATGGCAGGAAAAGGCAATTAATACAGATACGATCATGGTACACGTAAGAAATATTCGGGAGAAGATTGAAATCGATCCGAAGAAACCAAAATATTTAAAGGTGGTGTGGGGTGTTGGATACAAACTTGAAAAGCAACCGTAAGATAAGAACAATTATAACGATAGTAATTCTTAGCTTATTCGCAGCAGGTGTTGTGGAAAGTTATTATGTGGTAAGAAAAAATATCGCATCAACATTTACAGTAGAAGATGATGTTGAAGAGTGTATTGAGCGAATGGACTATTCCCTTGCGACAGGAAATCGCCTTCTCTATAGCGAGGTCACAGATGCGATGGATGCATCGGAACAGATGGAATTAATGTCAGACAGTGCATTCTCTCTTTTTAAAAAATATATGGATTATCAGATCTTTGATAAAGAAGGGAATCCCTTGCTTGAAGGAAATGACGACCAGACAAACGAGGCTTTGAAGTCAGATAATTCTTATGTTCTCAAAATCGAATATAAGTATGGCACATCCGGAACAATGTCAAATGTAACAGTTAGCGGTACGAAACTGTCACCGGAAGAAGCGTACGATGTGGAGAAAGATTTGTCTTATTATTGTATGGATGCAGATCTTGAGGATCAGATTGACGATGAAGAGCAGACAGATGGAATCAGTATCGTTTATGGGATGACAGATGCAAATTATGATGAATTCATTTCTGCAAATCAGGAGGAAGACGAGTATGTGGATTATAATTATTCCATGTTCTGGAGTTCCGCTGCACTCTTCTTTTTAGGAGCTCTGCTTGCAGCATTACTTCTTCCATGTATTCCAAAAGTTGGAAGATACGAAGGAAAAATATTCCGCATGCCATTTGAACTTGCAGTGATTCTGGGGATTTCTGCATTGGGTATAGGCTATGATGCATTTGCAGGTTTAGTATACTGGTCTTTTGAGAACTATCACCCGTCAGGAAATATTATGTGGAATACAATCAGTATGCTGGGAATCAACTGGGGTATCTGGTTCTGCCTACTGGGAGTTTTCTTCTGTGTGGCAGAGAGTCTTCGACTTATATTTACAGAGGGAAGAAATTACTGGGAAGAACACACAATAGTAGGAATGCTGATCCGTTGGGGAAAGGAAAATCGTGGAGAAGTACATGAAAAGAGACATTTATTGAAGAAAGCATGGAAAGATATGAAAGCATTTTTGCATCATCAATATGAAGCAATTCTTCAGATGGATCTGCGGGATAAAGGAAATAAAGGAATCCTCAGAATCGTGATCTTGAACTTTCTTCTGCTCTTAGTAGTGAAATTATTTTCTTACAGCATAGGACTGATACCATTAATTGTTTATTCTATCATTTTATTCTTTGTAATGAAGAAAGTGCTAAATGGAATCAAGAAGAAATATCAGCTTCTGCTTAAATCAACAAATCAGCTTGCAGAAGGACAGCTAGATCTTCCAATCGAAGGTGATGTCGGAATCTTCCGTCCGATTCAGGATGAATTAAAGAAGATTCAGAGCGGATTCAAGAAAGCGGTGGATGAAGAGGTAAAAAATGAGCGTATGAAGACAGAGCTTGTTACAAATGTTTCTCACGATCTCCGTACTCCGCTGACCGCGATCATCACTTACATTGACCTTTTAAAGAATGAGAAAGACGAAGAAAAGAGAAAAGAATATACAGAAGTACTTGAGAGAAAATCTCTTCGTCTGAAAGCCCTGATTGAGGATCTCTTTGAGATGAGTAAGGCAGCAAGTAAGACTATCCAGATGAATTACATGAAAGTGGATCTCGTAGGACTGATCCGTCAGGCGGAGCTTGAGAACGAGGAAAAGATTAGAGAAGCACATCTGGAATTCCGTTGGAAACTTCCGGAGGACAAAGTAGTTCTCTGGCTGGATAGTGAAAAAACATATCGAATTTTTGAGAACTTGATTGTTAATATTACAAAATACGCAATGCCGCATACGAGAGTTTATATAGAAATGAATGAGCGGCCGGATGACGTGCAGATTTTTATGAAAAATGTTTCCGCAGGGGAATTGAATTTCAATACAGAGGAGATCACGGACCGTTTTGTAAGAGGAGATTCTTCAAGAAATACCGAAGGATCTGGACTTGGCCTGGCAATTGCCAAGAGCTTTGCACAGCTACAGCATGGTAATTTAAATATTACAACAGAAGCAGACCTGTTCAAGGCGGAGATCATACTTCCTAAATTGGAGATGAGCGAGAAAAAAGAAGATTAGGGACTGGAAAATGTTGTAAAAGAATAGTATTCTTAGAATAGATGGAACTTTACAGAATATGTTAGGAAGAATGATTCAGGAGGAATAAACCATGAGATATGAAATCAAAGGTGATACCCTTCCGGTAGTGATCTGCTATCTGGAGAATGGAGAAAGAATGATTACAGAACGCGGTTCTATGAGTTGGATGTCTCCGAATATGAAAATGGAGACAACTTCCAACGGAGGAATCGGAAAAGCATTTGGAAGAATGTTTTCAGGCGAGGCACTGTTCCAGAACCGTTATACAGCAACGGGAGGTAATGGGATGATCGCATTCGCATCCAGTTTTCCGGGACAGATTGTAGCACGCCAGATTGCACCGGGACAGGAGTTGATCGTACAGAAGTCAGGATTTCTCGCTTCAGAAGAAGGTGTTGATCTTTCTATTTTCTTCCAAAAGAAATTCGGAGCAGGATTCTTCGGCGGAGAAGGGTTTATCATGCAGAGACTTTCGGGAAATGGAATAGCATTTCTTGAATTTGATGGACATGTGGTAGAGTATGAACTGAGACCGGGACAACAGATTGTAGTGGATACCGGATATCTTGCAGCAATGGATGCAACTTGCAGCATGGAGATTCAGACAGTACCGGGATTTAAGAATATGGTATTCGGCGGTGAAGGTGTGTTCAATACAGTTGTCACCGGACCTGGACATGTATGGCTTCAGACAATGCCAATCTCCAGCGTGGCAGGAGAACTTCTGAGATATATGCCGGCTGGAAAATAAAGGATGAAAAAAGGACAGGATACTTTCAAATGAAATGTTAGATAAAATGAAAGTGTCTTGTCCTTTTCACTGCGTAAACAGTAATGTTTTGCATATCAGATAGTGCTAATTATTTACTTTCTCAAGATTGCGCAGATGCAGATATACGGTATTCTTACTGATTCCCAGCGCTTCGGCAATCGTGATGACGGCATCCTTTAGATTAAAGATTCCCTGCTGGTAAAGTCGGAAAATGATTTCTTTATTCTTATTTGTGCTCGATATTGCTGAATCCATCAACACTTCTTGACGAACGGTTTGAATGGTCTGCTCAAGAAGATCAGAACTGCTCTGGGAAAATGTCTCATGAATCTGACCGGAGACTGTGAGACCGTCAGAATCAGATGGAATCGGAACAGCAAAGTTGCAGAAGAAATCTGCCATTGTTGTATTCATATAAAAGTTGATACAGAGCAGTCCGATAATTCTGTCCTTCTCTCCTTTGACAGGAATTGTAGTTGACTTCAGCGGTTCTCCTTTTACATTTGTGGAAAAATAAATAACACCATGGTCATTTTCTTCATTTCGACGGATCTGCTCGAGCATCTTCAACGCAAGGTCGGTAATCGGTGCACCTTCGGTACGTCCTGTGTGATATCCGTTGATGACCTTGATTGCAGAGTGTTCATAATCTTCCAGACTGTGAAGGACAATCTCGTATCCATTTCCAAGATAATTGGAAAGTCCATCGAGTGTCTGACAGTATGAGTGCAGAATCTTTTTGTCAAGTGAAGTTAATTTTAAATTTCCGGTTGGCATAATCATGCGTCCTTTCTGTCTGTGTGAAAGATATCCAGTTTTGTTCGGTCAAAACAGACAAATAGTATATTGATGGTTTTATTTTATCATGGATATGCTGGTTTGTGTGAAAAAAGAAGTCAATGAAAAATAGTTAAGTGAATGAAATTTTATTGACTAAACGATTTTAACGTTATATAATTTCATTAAGAACTTATAATTTCAATAAATCAGGAGGTAGAATTCAATGAAAACAATTTCAACACCAAAGGCACCAGCTGCAATCGGACCATATTCTCAGGCAAAGGTAGTTAACGGAATGTTATACGCTTCAGGCCAGATCCCGATCAACCCGGCTACAGGTGATGTAGATGCCACAACAATCGAAGGACAGACAGAGCAGGTTATCGCTAACATCGCTGCTGTTCTTGAAGAAGCTGGATCAAGCTTTGACAATGTCGTAAAGACAACATGCTTCCTTGCAGATATCGCTGATTTCGGAGCATTCAACGGAGTATACGAGAAATACTTTACAAGCAAACCAGCTCGTTCATGCGTAGCAGTTAAGGATCTTCCGAAGGCTGTTCTCGTTGAGATCGAGATCTTAGCTGTTGTAGAGTAATTCTTACAGTTAGTAGAGAAAATGAAAAAATGACACTGCGCTGTGAGGCGAGGTGTGAATAGAAAAGGAGTCCATGGAAATGCGATATGTCGCATACCATGGACTCCTTTTGTTACTGTTCACACAATGTGCGACCAGCAACCTCCTTTTTACTTATTCAAGGAATCTCCCCGGTCTACAACAACGCGATATCCGACAGACTCCATTCTTTGAGCCAGGCAGTTCTTGCACTGTGCCGATTCATCACCGGTGCAGATCTTGTTATCATAAAGCAGATAATCTTTGCGAACATCTGTTGGAGAAAGGTTTGGCATAACGACATTAGCTCCTGCGAGAATTCCCTGTTCCCTTCCGGTCGGAGAAATCGTACCGAGGGCGGTTGTTGCCGGGAGAAGTACTTTCGGTAGCATAAGACGGATCAGCCCAAGCAGATAAAGTGTCAATTCCAACGTTCCGGCAGGTTCCTCAGCAAACTGTGTGTCGTGGTGAGGGATAAAAGGACCAATCCCAACCATATGCGGATTCAATTCTTTTAAGAAAAGCATATCATCTGCAAGATTCTCAGTTGTCTGGAAAGGTGCACCGACCATGAATCCGGTTCCAATCTGATAGCCAATCGATTTTAAAT
The DNA here is from genome assembly GCF_055383675.1 of Mediterraneibacter faecis. Taxonomy (NCBI): domain Bacteria; kingdom Bacillati; phylum Bacillota; class Clostridia; order Lachnospirales; family Lachnospiraceae; genus Mediterraneibacter; species Mediterraneibacter faecis. The sequence goes on from NZ_AP043803.1 coordinate 747,605, forward strand.
CCCACAGACAGTTTTGACGGTGACGCGCACTTAAGGAAGCAGGATGAAGCTTACGGTAATGTGCATCATTATAAGTTTCATGGCGAAGTAAATAGCGGTCAGCGCCGGCATCGAATAAAGTCTGGTATGCATCATGTTCCATTTCTCCAACAGAGAGTGTGATTGCACAGTCCGGCCAGTTTTTGTGGATGTCAGAGACAATATCAGCCAGACGCGGAACCGTGAACCAGCCATCTTCACCACCTTGAAGAACGAAGGTGCGAAAACCAAGTTCATATCCGGTTTTGCAACAGTTAAGAATCTCTTCTTTGGTAAGACGGTAGCGATGTGCATTCAGATTACTTTTGCGGATACCGCAGTAATAACAATCGTTACGACAATAGTTAGTGAATTCAATTAGTCCGCGGACATAAACATTATGTCCATAGTGAGTGATTCGTACTTCGCGTGCATTTTCAAATAAATAGTTGGCAAGTTCAGGGGTTCTTCCGTCAATTAGCCGAATCCATTCATTTTTAGAGAGAGTCTGTGTATCTCGTAATTTATTTATCAATTCTTTCAGATCAGAAGTCTGTGATGTTTCATAATTACTCATTCGTTCTCGAAGCCCTCCTTCAGAAAAGTTATTCCCATTATAACACAGGAAGCAGGGACTGTTTACCGAAAAGAACTGTACAAGGTAAAAAAATATGTTAGAATAACGATAGTGTACAACATAAATTGCTTCAAGGGAGTGATCAGATATGGCAGAAGTTAGAAAGCACATTGTTTTTCACGGTCGTGTACAGGGTGTTGGATTCCGCTATACAGCGAAATATCTGGCGAATTCACTAAATCTGGTTGGCTGGGTTCAGAACGAATGGGATGGAACCGTTACAATGGAAGTTCAGGGACGCGAATGGCTGATCAATGAACTGCTAAAAGGGCTGAACAGAAATCAGTTTATTACAATCGACTGGATGGACACAGAAGAAATTCCGTTAGAGGATGAGAAAAAATTCTGGGTGAGAGACGGATACATGTAGATAAAAGGTTACTGGACACGGTTCTTAGAACAGTAATGGTAAAAGAAAAGGAGACTTAAGATCATGAAATTAGGATTTATTGGAACAGGAAATATGGCAGGAGCAATCATGGGCGGAATCATCAAAAAGGGAATTATTGCCCCGGAAGAGATCATCGGTTCAGATATTATGGAAGCAGGACGTGAACGTGCGAAAAAAGAGCATGGAATTCATGTGACAGCAGATAATATAGAAGTAACACAGAAAGCAGAAGTATTAGTTCTCTCTGTAAAACCACAATTCTATGCACAGACAATTGCTGAGATCAAAGATGCAGTAAGAGAAGACCAGCTGATTATTACAATCGCACCGGGCAAGACTCTCGCATGGCTCGAAGAGCAGTTTGGAAAGAAAGTTAAGATTGTAAGAACAATGCCGAATACACCAGCATTAGTTGGAGAGGGAATGACAGCGGCATGCCCGAATGATGCAGTGACAGAAGAAGAAAAGAACTATGCACTGGAGCTTCTTAGTTCTTTTGGTAAAGTAGAAATCGTGCCGGAGCATTTGATCGATGCAGTTGTTGCAGTCAGCGGAAGTTCACCGGCATATATCTTTATGATGATCGAGGCAATGGCAGACGGAGCGGTAGCTGAGGGAATGCCTAGATCACAGGCGTATCAGTTCGCAGCACAGGCAGTACTTGGAAGTGCAAAGATGGTACTCGAGACAGGAAAGCATCCGGGAGAACTGAAAGATATGGTATGTTCACCGGCAGGAACAACGATTGAGGCAGTACGTGTACTTGAGAAATTTGGACTTAGAAGCGCAGTGATCGAGGCAGAGAAAGTCTGCGCAGATATGTCCAGAAATATGTAAGAAGTGATTGAAACATATTACAGTTTAGCGTAAATGAAAAAATGAATTACAGCAATCAGAAAATGTAGAAACAGTTTGTTGGGAAAGGAAAAATATGGGAATTTATGATATTGGAATCATCGGTGGAGGAACTGCAGGGATGACTGCGGCTATCTATGGCCAGCGTGCAGGAAAGCAGACCGTACTCTTCGAGGGAACAACCTTCGGTGGTCAGATCACATCTTCTCCGAATGTAGAAAATTATCCGGGAATTGCAAGTGTGAGCGGCAGTGAATTCTCTATGAATCTGATGGATCAGGCAGTAAAGCTGGGAACACAGACCATAATGGAGCAGGTGACAGGTATCCGTGAAGAAGCGGATTATAAAGTGATTGTAACAACGGAAAAAGAATATGAATGCAAAAGCATTATTCTTGCCACTGGTGTGACACACCGCCATCTTGGAGTTCCGGGAGAGGAACGTCTGACAGGTGCAGGAGTTTCATACTGTGCGACTTGTGATGGAATGTTTTTCCGGGGAAGAGAAGTTGCAGTTGTCGGAGGTGGAAGTACAGCACTCCAGGATGCAGAATTTCTGTCAAATTACTGTAGCAAAGTTTATCTGATTCACAGAAGAGACGAATTCCGGGGAGAAGATCAGATTGTAAAACGTCTGCAAGAGAAAGAAAATGTAGAGTTTATCTTAAATACAACTGTTCAGGAAATCCGTGGAGAGCAGATGGTGGAAAGTCTGCGGGTTTTGAATAAAGTAACAGGAGAAGAATCAGAACTTGCTGTCTCCGGAATTTTCGTAGCTGTCGGACAGATTGCACAGAATGAAAAATTTGCTGATGTTGTTCAGTTAGATGAGGGTGGATTTATTGTTGCCGGAGAAGATTGCAAGACGTCAGAAGCGGGAATCTATGCAGCAGGAGACTGCCGGACAAAAGAAGTGCGTCAGCTTACAACAGCGGCAGCGGACGGTGCAGTAGCTGCACTTGCCGCATGTAAATATATAGCAGATGTTGCTGAAAAATAAGATTATGATGTTTTAAGTATGTAATTGCAATTCGTAATCTACAACCAGACAGAAAAGAAAAAACAAGTACCACAATTAGTAGTTACTGATTGTGGTACTTGTCTGAGTTAGAAACAAACATTCAATATTAATCTACGAACATCTTCATTCCCATCCATTGTTTCATATGTTCAATCATCTTTTCATCAGGTTCAATATAAACACAAGTCATTTTCTGATTGATCGGGATCATGATTGCGAAAACCTTTGCATTTGCATTTCCAGATGAAAAGTCGCAAGTTGTTTCCGGATGATAAGAATCCAGTCGATGAGATCCTTTTGGTGCAATAATCTCAGCATGCTGAATATCCAGGTTTATTTTGGATTTTCTTTTCTCTTTGCTGTAAATTGCATCAATATCCAGATCGTGATTCAGAAGGGAATATTCATACTCCACATTTAAGAGTGGAAATGCAAAATAATAAGCAAGTAAAGCCAGGATTGCTGCAAGAGCAAAAGCAAAGAATCCAAGAAATGGCATTCCTACGATTGCGACCGCAACGATCACTACAATAATAAGAATGCGGATGATAAAATCCATTGGTTTTGATTTTCTGGCTACAATATGTTCACATAATGCGTCATTCATAAGTTATAAGTCCTTTCTTATATAGTATTTAATATATATCAATTACACCGCAGTGCAATTTTTTTCTTTTTCAGCATGAAGATAGTTCATGACCATTGTTGCAATCTTAAATGTCATTGCATCTTCGAATTGCCTTAAGTCAAGTCCGGTACGCTTTTCAATCTGCTCCAGACGATAGATCAGCGTGTTGCGGTGCATATGGAGCTGGCGTGAAGTCTCAGCAATGTTCAGATTATTCTGAAGGAAACGGTTGATCGTCAGGAGTGTCTCATCGTCCAGCTTGTCCGGAATCTTGTCTAAGAAAACTTCCTGGAGAAAGCTTTCGCACAGAGAAACAGGAAGCTGATAAATCAGGCGGCCAATCCCCAGTTCATTGTATGGAAAGACAGTCTGCTCCGGATAGAAAAGTTTTCCAACTTTCAGTGCAAGACTTGCCTCACGAAAAGCCCCGGATAATTCCAAAAGAGAAGGAATCATCTGACTAAAAGAAACCTGAACATGTGCAAGAGCTTCCGCATTCAGCGTGTCAACAATCGCATGAGCCAGATGTCTTGCATGTTCATCAGCAGAATCTTTGGAATCCTTTGTCTCATGAAATGGATATAATACAGCCAGTCGCTCTTTTGAAACAGGAACAATATAAGCTTTTGTTTGAGAAGGAAACAGATTTTTAAGGATCTCTCCAATAATCTCATCAGGTTCCTTTATTTCAATCAAAAAGAGAATTCGATTTTCTTCCGGTGCAATGTGGAGCCGTGCGGCACGCTGCTGTACATCATAGGAAGGAACACCGCCGGTCATCAGTCCCATAAGAAAATCATTTTTATTATATTTTTCCCGGTAGGCAAGGCAGAGACAGCGAATCTGTTCCAGGGCCATCTGCTCCTGTTCAGAATCTTCGGCAGTCACTGCGAGTGTGATTCCGGTCAAACGTTTTAATTCATTGAGTCCTTTTTCAAGTTCGGATGTATTAGCCATAGTAATCTCCGTAAATAAAATAGTAATAGATGGAAGAAAGGCTGCACCTTCCGAGAAAAGTACAGCCCCCTCCGTGTTTAGTTTAATTGTAAAGGATTAGTTTGTAATAGTCAACTCTGTGTCTTTGTCAAAGAGATGAATTTTTTCCATATCAAGTGCAAATACTGCATGATCTCCAGTTCTGAGTGTTGTACGTGGGTTAACACGTGCTGTCATCTGAGTTCCCTCAACATCGAAGTACAGGAATACTTCTGCTCCAAGCAGCTCGTAAACTTTGATTGTAGACTCAATTACGCTGTCAGGAGAGTTGCTGATGAACGCCTGTGAATCATGTACATCTTCCGGACGAATACCAAGAACAACTGTCTTTCCATCATATCCGCCATCGATCAGTGCCTGCTTCTTAGAAGCCGGTACCTTAAGAACATGTTTTCCAACTGTAAGAGTAACATCATTTCCTTTAATTGTACATTTTGCATCCATGAAGTTCATCTGAGGTGATCCGATGAATCCTGCTACGAACAGGTTGCATGGTGTATTGTAAAGTGCCTGTGGTGTATCTACCTGCTGAACAACTCCGTCTTTCATAACAACGATTCTTGTTCCAAGTGTCATAGCCTCTGTCTGGTCATGTGTTACGTAGATAATTGTAGCACCCAGATTCTCATGAAGCTTGGAAATCTCGATACGCATCTGAACTCTCAGTTTAGCATCCAGGTTGGAAAGTGGCTCATCCATAAGGAATACCTTAGGATTACGAACGATAGCACGTCCCATAGCAACACGCTGTCTCTGTCCACCGGAAAGGGCCTTCGGTTTACGGTCGAGCAGTTTCTCAAGATCAAGGATCTTAGCAGCCTCACGAACCTTCTTATCAATCTCATCTTTCGGAACTTTACGAAGTTTCAGTCCGAAAGCCATGTTATCATATACTGTCATATGTGGATACAGAGCGTAGTTCTGGAATACCATTGCGATATCACGATCCTTTGGCTCTACATCGTTCATTACTTTTCCGTCGATCTTAAATGTACCGCCGGAGATATCCTCCAGACCAGCGATCATACGAAGTGTTGTAGATTTACCACATCCTGATGGTCCTACGAAGATGATGAACTCCTTGTCAGCGATTTCAAGATTGAAATCTTTTACTGCGTGAAATCCGTTAGGATAAATTTTCTGAATTCCCTGAAGAGATAAACTTGCCATTATAAGTGCCTCCTTAAATGATTACTTTTTACTTGTTTGACTAAATTTGGTTTTGTTTTTTAATTGGTAGTTGATTTTGGTTTGTTTAACTTATGTACTTAGTATAGCGTTAGGCACGAAAATCAACAATGTCACGAGTGACTAAAAAAAGGAGGGGAAAGTGTACATTTCAACCATATGAGGTTATAATTACAGTTAATATGTACAAATCAGTAGGAAATGACAGTAGAAATGCAGCTTATAAAATAATAATGGACCGAATGATAAGAGATAAAACAAGATTTTTACAGAGAGGAAGAACAACAGAAATGAAACAGATTCTGGATTATTTTATGATAGACGGAGAAGTAGGCGGCAATCAGGACTGGTTCCGCAATGTGGTGATGCACATTGGCGGATGCGCTGCGGCAACAGCGTGTGACTTCTGTATCTATTTTGCAAAATATAAAGGAAAGAAGAACCTGTATCCTTTTGATGCAGAGAATCTGAGTAAAGAAGATTATATTCAGTTTTCCATGAAAATGAAACCATATCTTCGCCCAAGAATGAGTGGAGTGAACAAGTTGTGGATGTACACAGAAGGCTTTGGAAAGTATCTGGAAGATATAGGAGAAAAGGTGGAATTCAAAGAATTTTCCGGTGAACATACAGCAAGAGAAGCAGCAGTATTCATTAAGAAGAAAATCAATGAAGGAACGCCGGTTCCATATCTGATGTTGCGTCATAAAGACAAGAAATTTGCTGATTTTGTATGGCACTGGTTTTTATGTATCGGATATGAAGAGACAGCAGATGATCTTCTGATTAAAGTGGCGACTTATGGGGAAGCAACAACATTTTCACTGAAGGAACTGTGGAATACCGGGTATAAGGAAAAAGGCGGATTGATAGGGATTACTGTTTACAGAAATCTTTGAACAGTAACGTATTTTTACCGAGAACGTTTGAAATAATAGATGTATCTTGATGTTCTTAGATAAATCCGCTACAATAGAGTCATTAAATCTATGGAAAAGAGGAATTAAACATGGCAAATCCAGTAGTTACATTTGAGATGGAAAATGGTGATATTATGAAAGCAGAGCTGTATCCGGAAGTAGCACCGAATACAGTGAATAACTTTGTGTCCCTTGTAAAGAAAGGATTCTATGACGGATTGATCTTCCACCGCGTAATCAGTGGATTCATGATCCAGGGAGGAGATCCGGAAGGAACAGGAATCGGTGGTCCTGGATATTCAATTAAAGGAGAGTTTGCACAGAATGGTGTGGCGAACAGCCTTGTACATGATGCAGGAGTTCTTTCTATGGCACGTGCAATGCATCCGGATTCAGCAGGAAGCCAGTTCTTCATTATGCATAAGAAAGCACCACACCTTGACGGAGCTTATGCTGCATTTGGTAAGATTACAGAAGGAATGGATGTAGTGAATAAGATTGCTGAGACAGCAACAGACTACAGCGACCGCCCGCTTGAGAAACAGGTAATGAAGAAAGTTACTGTTGAGACATTTGGAGAGGATTATCCGGAGCCGGAAACAGTATAGTTCATAAAAACTTTATACTTTTAACGAAATTATTAGCACTCTTTTGAAAGGAGTGCTAATTTTCTATTGACTTTTAAATTTTGCTGTACTAGAATGTCCATTAGGCAGGCAAATATACTATCGATATCAGCGAAAAAGCTGATTGACAGCCGATATTAAAAGAAACGTAACTGAGCAGTTACGGATAGATTATAAATAAAAAGGAGTGCAGTAAAATGGCAGTTAAAAAAGGTACTTTATCAATTGACAGCGAAAACATTTTTCCTATTATCAAGAAATGGGTTTATTCCGATCATGATATCTTTGTACGTGAACTCGTATCCAACGGATGTGATGCGATCACTAAGCTGAAAAAGCTGGATATGATGGGAGAATATGAACTTCCGGAAGGATACAAACCGAAGATCGAAGTAATTGTCAACCCGGAAGAGAAGACAATGAAGTTTATCGATAACGGACTTGGTATGACAGCAGAAGAAGTAGAGGAGTATATCACTCAGATCGCATTTTCAGGTGCGACACAGTTCCTTGAGAAATATAAAGACAAGACAACAGAAGATGATATGATTGGACACTTCGGTCTTGGATTCTACTCAGCATTCATGGTAGCTGACGAAGTTCAGATTGATACTCTTTCCTATAAAGAAGGTGCGAAACCGGTACACTGGGCAAGTGAAGGCGGTACAGAGTATGAGATGCAGGAAGGAAATAAGACAACAGTCGGAACAGAGATCACACTGTATCTGAATGAGGACAGCCTTGAGTTTGCAAATGAATACCGTGCAAGAGAAGTACTTGAGAGATATTGCTCTTTCATGCCGGTAGAGATCTTCCTCTCCAAGGCAAATGCAGAGCCGGAGTACGATACAATCGATGAGGCAGATGTTCTTGATACAGATACTGTAGTAGAGCATATTACAGAGGAACCAAAGGAAGGCGAAGAGGGCGAGCCGAAGCAGAAAGCGAAGATTGTAAGACGTCCGGTATCTATCAGTGATACACATCCGCTGTGGACAAAGAACCCAAGCGAGTGTACAAAGGATGACTATATTGATTTTTACCGCAAGGTGTTCATGGATTACAAAGAGCCACTGTTCTGGATTCACCTGAACATGGATTATCCATTTAACTTAAAGGGAATTCTGTACTTCCCGAAGATCAATACAGAGTATGATTCCATTGAAGGAAAGATTAAACTTTACAATAACCAGGTATTTATCGCAGATAATATTAAAGAAGTAATCCCAGAGTTCCTTATGGTACTTAAGGGAGTGATCGACTGTCCAGATCTGCCGTTGAACGTATCACGTAGTGCACTGCAGAACGACGGATTTGTAAACAAAGTTGCTGATTACATTTCCAAGAAGGTTGCTGACAAGCTGAATGGAATGTTCAAGACAGACCGTGAGAACTATGAGAAATATTGGGATGACATCAGTCCATTCATCAAGTTCGGCTGCCTGAAGGATGAGAAATTCGGTGAGAAGATGAAGAATTCTATGCTTTACAAGAATCTTGATCATAAATACATGACTCTCGAAGATATCATCAAAGAAGCCAAAGGCGAAGAAGCTGATGCAGCCAAGACAGAGGAAGCTAAGGCAGAAGAAACAAAAACAGACGCAGAAGAGTTTAAGGACGCAGATGCGAAGGAAGAAGAGAAGACAAGAATCTTCTATGTAACAGATGAAGTACAGCAGAGCCAGTACATCAACATGTTCAAGGCCCAGGGACAGGATGCGATCATTCTGACACATAACATTGATTCTGCATTTATCACATACCTTGAGCAGAAACATCAAGAAGTTCAGTTCTTGAGAATTGATGCAGATGTACATGATTCTCTGAAGGATGAAGTGGCAGAAGATGAGAAGGAAGAATTCCAGAAGACAACAGACAGCCTTGTTGAAATCTTCCGCAAAGAGCTTGGCAATGAGAAGCTTGATGTTAAAGTTGAAAAGCTCAAAGATGAGAATGTAGCATCTATGGCAGTTCTTTCTGAGGAAAACAGAAGAATGCAGGAGATGATGAAGATGTATGGTATGGGCGGCATGGATGCATCCATGTTCGGAAGCCAGGCAACACTGGTTCTTAACGCCAACCATCCGCTGGTTCAGTTCCTTGTAGCGAATAAGGACAGCAAGAACGCATCAATCATCTGCAAACAGCTGTATGATCTTGCAATGCTTGCTCATAAGCCGTTAAGTCCGGAAGAGATGACAGCATTTGTTAAGAGAAGCAATGATATCATGATGCTTCTGACAAAATAATAAAGTAAAATGATGAGAAACATGTTCCATGAGTTTCTCATCATTGGCAGTAATAAGTTCAGCCGCTTCACGATGATTTGACCGTGAGGCGGCTGTTATTATGTGCGCCTTGCGGCACACATTGCTAATGGATTTTTAAATTTACATCAACTCAAATGCAATCTCTTTTTTTAAAAAGAACTTCTTTACCATCTCATCCCATTCGCGTTCCAGGGTCTTATCCATCATAAAACTCTTGAAGGAAGTTCCTGTCACGCAGGTGAGATGAGTTCCATCGTAACGTATATTCAAATATAGTCCCTGCACGTCAGCAGGATTAAGTCCCAGTTCTTTCTGTTCAATCAGACGGGAAATATTCTTTGAATTTAGGCTGAAGACAAAATGAAAACCGAGCGGTGTTTTCTTTCCCTTAATTAAGGAAAAACAAAATTCACGCAGATTTTTCCAAAGAGAATATTCCGGAATCTCTTCTTCGGAATCAAAGAAATCTTTCTGTATATACCCGTCAATCCGAAAGGTATTAAACGTAATAATCTCTCCTTCAATAAAAGAGAAATTGTCAAAGGTCTCTTTTAACAGAAGGTGAGACATGAAGCTTTTTACATTTGTTAAAGTCAGTGAAATCATATAAATCAGATACCTCCGCAGCTGTTTAAGTTCTTAATCGTCTACCTATCATTGTACTAAAAGGAATGGCGAGATACAAGCGCAGATTTGTTGACTTTTATTGCTAAAAAATGTACTATTAAAACAGTATGGGATTCTATACACTATATAAAAAACAGAAAGAATATAGATATATGAAGAAAACAATAAAAAGAAAGCAAAAACTGGGAATCCGGATCGGGGTCGGATGTGCGCTGGTCATTACAGTGATACTCCTGGCAGTGCAGGGTGTTAGCAATCTGACAAAGAAGCCAGTCGACACCAGTGAAGGAATTGCATATATAAAAGGCAAAGAATCTGCAGATGCGAAGACGATTGAGCAGAAGATTAATCAGTTGGAAAAGAAAGATGGAACAGGAGATTCATCCGATACAAGAAGCATGAAGGAACGCTTTTCCGGTGCTGTTGTGATGGGCGATTCCATTGCGGCGAGCTTTACAGAGTATGACGTACTGAATACATCAAGTGTTGTTGCGAAAATTGGAATTCATTTCAGCGAACTGGATGATCAGATCGAGCAGGCAAAACAACTGGATCCGCAGATTGTTTTTCTGGCATATGGGATGAATGATGTAACTAAGACAAACGGAGATGTAGACAAGTTTATCAAGGATTATTCAGATGTGATTAAGAAGATTCAGAAGGCTATGCCGGATGCGCACATTTTTGTGAATGCTGTTTTTCCGGTGCAGGAAAGTGCGGTAGAGAAGGAGCCGGCACTTGCAAATATCGCAGATTACAATGAAAAACTAGAAGCGATGTGTGAAAAGAAGCAGATCGGATACATTGATAATTCAGATATTATAGAAGATGAGTATTATGAAGAGGATGGAATTCATTTTAAAGCGAATTTCTATCCAATCTGGGCAGAAAAGATGGCGGAGGTGGCAACGCTATGACAGAGAAAAGACAGCGAATGATCTCTGCGATGAAATATATACTTTTAGTAATTATCGTGGGATATCTTGTGATATTGATGCTATATGCAAGTGGAAGTAAGCGGACTTTTTCAGAAGTATCAAAGGCTGTGAGCAGTGTATTGGACAGTAAAGAACTTGTGCAGATGGATGACCAGATGCTTAAGAGAAATTATGGACTGAACAGTGCGGATTACAAGGGTGTTTTGTATTATTCTTCTCCGTCCAGTATTTCAGCAGCGGAAGTTCTGGTGATACAGGTGAAAAATGATGCACAGATAGAAAATGTGACAAATGCGATCGCACAGAGAAAAGCACAGAGAATAGAAGATTTTGATTCTTACCTGCCGGAACAGGTGAAGCTTTTAGAGGACTCACAGGAAAGCATTCGTGGAAGATATATCTTTTTTGCAGTATCTTCGAAAGCTTCTGAATATCGCAGCGCATTTGACAAGAGTCTGTAGAAGGGGGAGCAGATGTTATTTAGTAGTATTACATTTTTGTTTTTATTTCTGCCGATCATGCTGGCAGTTTATTATATTGCACCGCCGCAATGGAAGAATCTCCTGCTGCTTGCAGGCAGTCTGATCTTCTATGCCTGGGGTGAACCGGTTTATATCATTCTGATGATACTCAGTATTTTGTTAAACTATTTTTGCGGAATGGATATTGAGAATAAGAGTGAGAATGAGGCGAAAGCAAAGCGGTCACTGGTCTTTGCAATAACAGTAAATATTGTGCTGCTTGTGTTCTTTAAATATTTTGGATTTTTGGTAGAAAGTACGAATACGTTGTTCGGAATCAGTATTCCATACAGGGAACTGGCATTACCGATTGGAATTTCTTTTTACACATTTCAGGAAATTTCCTATATTGTAGATGTATATCGAGGCAAGGTAAAAGCACAGCAGAGTCTGGTGAAGTATGCGCTGTATGTATCCATGTTTCCGCAGCTGGTTGCCGGACCAATCGTCTGTTATGGAGATATTGAGAAGCAGCTTACCGCAAGGAAAATCTCCGGAAGAAAGTTGGGACAGGGCGCGATGCTCTTTATTATTGGACTTTCGAAGAAAGCAGTGCTTGCAAATACACTGGGAAAGATTTTTGAAGAAATCTCATCGACATCAGCAAGTAACCTGACAGTTCTGATGGCATGGCTTGGATGTATTACTTATGCATTCCAGATTTATTTTGATTTCAGCGGCTATTCAGATATGGCAATCGGACTTGGAAGAATGTTCGGTTTTGAGTTTAAGAAGAACTTTGATGTGCCGTATATTTCTAAAAGTATTACAGAATTCTGGCGCAGATGGCACATTTCTTTGAGCTCCTGGTTCCGTGAATACGTATATATTCCGCTTGGTGGAAATCATGTGACGATTTCAAGAAATATTGTAAACCTTTTGATTGTCTGGATGCTGACCGGAATGTGGCACGGAGCTGCATGGAATTTTATTGTATGGGGAATCTATTATGGAGTAGTTCTCGTACTGGAGAAATATGTCTGGGGGGCAATTGTGGATCGGTGGCCAAGTGTATTGCAGCATATTTATGCATTAGTACTGGTGCTGGTTGGCTGGGTGTTTTTCTTTAGTCCAAGCCTTGGAGCAGCACTTCGTTACCTCTTTGCAATGGTTGGCGGCGGAGCAGGAGTTGCCAGTAAAGAAGTATTCTTTGTGATCCTGACACACTGGTTGTTCTACTTGTTGGCAGTAATTGGATCAACAACACTTGGATCAAGAATGCTCCGTGCAATCCTGAATGTGTCTGAGAATCATACAGTACGGACTGTAATCACACTGGTTGTTTTCTTTGGAATGCTGGCAATATCAGTTGCTTATCTGATCGCAGATACGTACAATCCGTTTTTGTACTTTAGATTTTAGAGAGTTATAGAAAACAGTGAATGACAACAATTAAGGTGAAAAGATGAAGAAAGATAGACAGAGAAAAGTACAGGAGAAATTGGTTGGTATTATATTTATTCTGACCTTGTTTCTATTCCTTATTATAAATGTTATTGTGCCTGACAGAGAAAAATCAGTGCAGGAGAACCGTATGCTTGCAACGAAGCCAAAGTTTCGCCTGAGCAGTCTGATAAGCGGAGATTATGATGAAAAATTTGAAGCTTATATGGATGATCAGTTTGTTGGAAGAGACATGTGGAGAAAGCTGAAAGTTACGGTGGACCGGATTGGTGGAAGTCGTCTGGAAAACGGTGTCTATATCGGAACGAATGGGCAGCTTTTAGAACAGATTGAAGTTGCAGATGAGAATCATCTTGCCGCAAATATTAAGGCAATCAAATCATTTTCAGAGAGTCAGTCCAAGATTCCGGTTCGTATGATGCTTGTCCCGGATGCAGCAAATGTATTGAATCATTCCCTTCCGTCACTCGCGAAGCCGGAGGATCAGACACAAATGTTCAGTATGGTTCGTAAGGATCTTGGAGATAGCGTTGAGTGGATTGACGTGTCAACGGAATTGAATAAACATAAGACAGAGAAGATTTATTACAAAACAGATCATCACTGGACGACACTTGGTGCATTTTATGCATTTCAGGCGGCGGCACCATCCCTTGGGATTGAAGGAGATCTTTCTGGGAAATATGTTTCCTATGCAGTTTCAGACAGCTTTAACGGAATGTTGGCGTCAAAAAGCGGAGTGAACCTTGGAGAGAAGGAACAGATTGATATTTATGTGCCGACAGAAGAAGATACAGACTTGATCGTGGATTACGTGGATGAAGGAAAGCGTTCCACATCCTTATATGATTCTTCTAAATTAAAGGAGAAAGATCAGTATACGGTATTTCTTGGAGGAAATTCATCCTTGCTTGATATCCGTACAGTTTCTACAAGTACAAAGCGTCTTCTTCTTGTGAAAGATTCCTTTGCAAATTCATTTATCCCGTTCCTGACACCGTATTACAGAGAAATCGTAGTTGTGGATCCGAGATATTACAGCGGAACGATCAATGATCTTATGGATTCTTACAGAATCTCAGAGGTTCTGTTTTTATACAGTGGAAATACATTTTTCAAAGACAATAATATAAGTGGAGTGTTTGCAGTTGAGTAATCGAATCAAAGAAGAATTTTTACAGAAGAGTGAGCCGGTAAGGCTGAATAAATATTTGAGCGAGGCGGGCGTGTGTTCCAGAAGGGAGGCAGACCGCCTCATTGAGACTGGACGCGTGACAGTTGATGGACAGCGTGCACAGACCGGTATGCGTATCGTGCCGGGACAGGTCGTGAAAGTTGGAAATAAAGTTGTCTCAAAACAGGACGAGATGATCGTGCTGGCAGTAAATAAACCGCGTGGGATCGTCTGTACAGAAGAACGCAGAGAGAGGGACAGCATTGTCCGTTTCCTGAATTATCCGGTGCGTGTGACTTATATCGGACGACTCGATAAGGATTCTCATGGACTGTTGTTGATGACAAATAATGGTGATATCATCAACAAAATGATGCGTGCAGCCAACAAACATGAGAAAGAGTATAAAGTAACTGTTGATAAAGAAATTACGGAAGACTTCTTAAAAAAGATGGCAGCAGGAGTTCCGATCCTTGATACTGTGACCCGTCCTTGTACTGTGAAAAAGATTGGAAAGTATACATTTTCCATAATCCTGACACAGGGGTTGAACCGTCAGATCCGCAGAATGTGTGAGACTCTTGGATATGAAGTGAAGGATCTTTTACGCGTCCGCGTGATGAACATTACACTGGATGGATTGAAGGATGGACAGTACAGAAAACTAACAGATCAGGAATTGAACGAATTATATGATCAGCTGAAAGATTCTTCTGCATTGCCTGGTGGAAAATATCAGGAACAGTGGGCAGCAACACAAGATAATAGAACGAGACATGGGAAAGGGAAGAAGCGATGATGGATGAGCAGAAAGAAATGAATCACATGCGAGAACTGGTGGAACTTCTGAACAGAGCGAGACGTTCTTATGAGCAGGAAAATACAGAGATCATGAGCAACTACGAGTATGACAAGCTCTATGATGAACTGCAGGAGTTGGAAGAGAAGATTGGTACGAGAATGGCAAACAGTCCGACGGTAAATGTTGGATATGAAGTACTCAGTGAGCTCCCGAAAGAACGTCATGAGCGTCCGATGCTTTCTCTGGACAAAACGAAAGATGTAGAAAGACTGAAGGAATTCCTAGGCGGACAAAAAGCATTAATCTCCTGGAAACTGGATGGACTTACTGTTGTTCTGACCTATCAGAACGGAGAACTTGTGAAGGCAGTTACCAGAGGAAACGGAGTGATCGGTGAGGTCATTACAAACAATGCGAAAGTATTTAAAAATGTACCGCTTAAGATCCCATATCAGGGAGAACTTGTACTGCGAGGAGAGGCAGTTATTTCCTATAAAGATTTCGAGAAGATCAATGAAGAGATTGAGGATGTGGATGCGAAATATAAGAATCCACGAAATCTTTGCAGCGGTTCTGTCCGTCAGCTGAACAATGAGATCACTGCGAAGAGAAATGTAAGATTCTATGCATTTACACTCGTTCGTGCAGAAGGCGTGGACTTCCAGAATTCTAGAAAATATCAGATGCAGTGGCTTGAAAACCAGGGATTTGATGTTGTGGAGAACCATGAAGTGACAAGAGATACGATTGAAGAGGAAGTGGCATGGTTTGCCCGTGAGATTGAGCACAACGAAGTTCCGTCGGACGGTCTTGTGCTTGTGTATGATGATATTGCTTACGGACAGTCACTTGGAACAACAGCGAAGTTCCCAAGAGATTCTTTTGCCTTCAAATGGGCAGATGAGATCCGCAACACAAAGCTGCTTGAGATTGAGTGGAGTCCGTCACGAACAGGTCTGATCAATCCGGTGGCGGTTTTTGAGCCGGTAGAGCTTGAAGGAACGACAGTCAGCCGTGCAAGCGTCCATAATATCAGCATCATGGAAGAACTTGAACTTGGTGTTGGAGATGAGATCCAGGTATACAAGGCGAACATGATTATTCCGCAGATTGCGGAGAATCTGACAAGAAGTGGAGTGAAAGATATTCCCAAAGTCTGTCCGGTCTGTGGAGGTGAGACGAAAATCTCTATGGAAAATGGGACAAAGACGCTGTATTGTACCAATCCGAAGTGTCAGGCAAAGCATGTGAAGTCCTTTGCACTTTTTGTGAGCAGAGATGCGATGAATATTGAAGGCCTTTCAGAGGCGACACTGGAGAAATTCATTTTCCACGGTTATGTGAAAGACTTTACAGATCTCTTCCATCTTGATAACTACAGAGATGAGATCATGACAATGGATGGCTTTGGCGAAAAATCTTTCCTGAAACTGCAGAGCAGTATTGAAAAGGCAAGAAAGACAACACTCGCAAGACTGGTTTATGGTCTCGGAATCCCGGGAATCGGAAGTGCGAATGCTAAGGTAATCTGCCGGGCACTTGGAAATGATTCGCAACGCGTGCTTCAGGCAGAAGAGGCAGAACTGGTTGAGATCCAGGGTGTCGGAGCAGTCATGGCGAAAAGCTATGTAGATTATTTTAAAGAGGAAGAGCATCAGGAAATCTTTAAGCGACTTCTTAGCGAAGTGGAATTAGAAGAAGAGGAAGTAACAGAAGACAGCCAGAAATTCGCCGGAGTGAACTTTGTTATTACCGGAAGTGTTGAACATTTTGCAAATCGTGCAGAGGTAAAGGCTGAGATTGAAAAACGTGGCGGTAAGGTGACGGGAAGTGTCACATCAAAGACAAATTATTTGATCAACAATGACGTAAATTCCACATCTTCAAAAAATAAAAAGGCAAGAGATCTCGGAGTTCCGATCATTTCAGAAAATGATTTTCTGGAAATGCTGTAAAGAAACAGTGGAAATACACAGGTTATAGGAAAGGTGACTTAAAATAACTGGGAGATGATAGTGTGAAGAAAAATAAATTCTACCCGTTGGCCGGAACAGCGGTATTCCTTTTGGATCAATGGATAAAAGATTATGTAGAAAAGAACTTGAAGATGGGAGAGAAGAGGAAGCTGGCAGAGAAGTTGGAACTCCGGCGTGTCCATAATCCGGGAATCTGCCTGGGAGTTTTTGCAAATAAACCGGAAAAGGTGAAAAAGCTTACAGAAGCAGGAACAGGTATTGTGACAGTGACACAGATGCTGACACTTCTTGGAAACAATCATGTTTTGAAAAAAGCAGGAATCACACTTGCGGCAGCGGGTGCGTGGAGTAATCTGGCAGACCGTTATCATAAAGAGAAGGTGGTTGATTACATCGGGATTAAGACAGAAAAGAAAAAGCTGGAACAAGTAACTTATAATTTGGGAGACTTTGCAATCGGAGCAGGCGGAGTACTCTGGGTTCTTGGTTCTATGTTTAAGAAAGAAGGAACAGAATTATGATTCAGGATATACAGCCACATCAGTTTGATAACCAGTACAGACCATGCCCTCCGGATGCGCAGAGCTATGCATTGTATTACGAAGGACAAAGTGCACTGCTGAAGAAAAGGAAAGATGGAATTGAATTTCCAAGATTTCGTGATTTGGAACGGCTTAATGAAGAAATTTATGAAGAAGCAGTTTATCTGTTTACGATTGACGAGGAACGCTTTTATCTGGTACAGAATATTAGTCGTGAACGGTTGTCAGAGTTTACAATGGAGAATAAAGAATCTTTCCGTTATGCAGAACCGCAGTATCTTGCATTTGCCGGAATTACCGGTTATCAGTTGAACAACTGGTATCGTAATCGCAAGTTCTGTGGACGCTGTGGACATAAGATGAGACATGATGAAAAAGAACGTATGATGCGTTGCGATCATTGTGGCAATATGGAATTTCCGAAAATCTGCCCGGCAGTTATCATAGGAGTAACTGATGGTGACAAGATTCTCATGTCAAAATACGCCGGAAGAGCATATAAAAAATATGCACTTCTTGCAGGATTTACCGAGATTGGAGAAACAATCGAGGAGACTGTTCAGCGTGAAGTAAAGGAAGAAGTCGGGCTGAAAGTTAAAAATATTCGTTACTATAAAAGTCAGCCATGGTCTTTCAGTGATACGCTCCTGATGGGATTCTATTGTGATTTGGATGGTGAGGAAGAAATCACACTCGACCGCGAGGAACTGGCCTTGGCAGAATGGTTCCGAAGGGATGAGATTCCGGTGGAGCCGAGCAGAGACAGTTTGACGAATGAAATGATCATTAAGTTTAAAAATGGTGAAGTGTAAAACTTTCTTATGAACAGTTACAAAATGTGAATAAATTCAGTAAGAAAACGGAAAGATGTGAATATCTCTGAGAAATTCATATCTTTCCGTTTTGATATACTTGTTTAATTGCGTGATATTGCAGTAATAACAGTTAAGCTTCGGGACATGTGATTTTAATCACCTGCTCGATCATATGATGCAACAGCTGTGCCTGGTTTGTGTCTGCTGCTTTGTAGTAAACTTCTTTCCCCTCTCTGCGGCTTGTGATCAGTCCGTAAGATTTCAGCTGGCGGAGATGGTGAGAGACAGCCGGGCTACTCATGTCCATCATGGAAGAAATGTTGATCACACATTCTTCGCAGTGGCAGAGAAGCCAGAAAATGCGTACCCTGCTGTTATCTCCGAGGACCTTGAACAGGTCAGCAACAATCTGGAAGTCCTCCGTCTTTGCAATATTATCTATAAGAAGTTCTGTATTCAGATGTTCACCATGATTATGTGGTAAAATATGGTCAGTCATAAACAATCTCCTTTTATTCGGTATTGAAATTCAATAGCGCCTTTGGCAACTCTATAATCATAAAGGTATTGTAACATAAAAATACCAAAATGTATTGACTTTTTCATTTGGTTGGCTATAATGTAAATATAAAGATTAAACGAATGCTTAATCGTTTAATGAAAATGAATAGGAAATATGTTTGATGAAAGTCAAAAAACAAGATCAAAGGAGAAGAGAAAGATGAAGAAGACTTATAAGATTGAAGTGGATTGTGCAAACTGTGCAAATAAGATGGAAGATGCAGCAAAGAACACAGCAGGTGTTCAGAATGCAACAGTGAATTTCATGACACAGAAGATGATCGTTGAGTTTGAAGAGGGACAGGATGCAAAGAGCGTTATGAAAGACGTTCTGAAGAATTGTAAGAAGGTAGAGGACGATTGCGAGATCTACCTGTAAGAGGGTGAGAAGAATGACGAAGAAGCAGAAGAAGATGCTGACCAGGATCATCGCTGCGGCGGTGCTCCTGATTCTATTGAATTTCCTTCCGGTAACAGGAATTATCAGATTTGTATTATTTTTGATTCCATATCTGATCGTTGGTTACGATATTTTGAAGAAAGCATGGAAGGGAATCTTAAACCGTCAGGTATTTGATGAGAATTTCCTGATGGCAGTCGCCACGGTCGGTGCGATTGCGATTGCATTTTATGAGAAGTCCGGAGACTTTAATGAAGCGGTTGCTGTTATGCTGTTTTATCAGATCGGTGAACTTTTCCAGAGCTATGCAGTTGGAAAGAGCCGCAGAAATATCAGTGAATTGATGGATATCCGTCCGGATTATGCAAACATAGAGCAGGATGGAAGTCTTGAACAGGTGGATCCGGATGAAGTTGAAATCGGAACAGTGATCATTGTTCAGCCGGGAGAAAAAGTGCCAATCGACGGTGTGGTTGTAGAGGGAACCTCTACACTGAATACAAGTGCGTTGACCGGTGAAAGCGTTCCGAGAGAAGCGAAAGCCGGAGATGAGATCATCAGTGGCTGTATCAATCTGACAGGTGTGTTGAAGATCCGTACAACAAAAGAGTTCGGAGAATCAACGGTATCCAAGGTACTGGAACTGGTAGAAGAATCCACATCCAGAAAATCAAGATCAGAGAACTTTATTTCTAAATTTGCAAAATATTATACACCGGCGGTATGCTATGGCGCACTTGCACTTGCAGTGCTTCCACCACTTGTGAGAATGTTTGCAATGGGAGCTGCACCGCAGTGGAATGACTGGATCTACAGAGCACTGACATTTCTTGTAATCAGCTGTCCGTGCGCGCTGGTTATCAGCATCCCACTTAGCTTTTTCGCAGGAATCGGCGGGGCAAGCCATGAGGGAATTTTGGTGAAAGGATCCAATTATCTCGAGGCACTGTCCAAGACAAAATATGTTGTTTTTGATAAGACAGGAACTTTGACTCAGGGAATTTTTGAAGTGGTCGGAGTACATCATAATCAGATGGAAGAAAAGCAGCTCTTAGAGTATGCGGCACTTGCAGAGAGTGCGTCATCTCATCCAATCAGCAAGAGTATTCAGAGGGCTTACGGAAAAGAACTGGATCGTTCCCGTGTCAGTGAGATAGAAGAAATCAGTGGAAACGGAATTACAGCGAAAGTAGACGGAAGAAGCGTTGCAGCAGGAAATGTTAAGCTGATGGATCGTCTTGGTATTCCATATAAATCATGTCATAAAGTAGGAACAATCATACATATGGCAATTGATGGCGAATATGCAGGACACATTGTGATTTCAGATGTTGAGAAACCGACTTCTAAAGAAGCAATCGCGAAACTGAAACAGGCAGGAATTCAGAAGACAATCATGTTGACGGGAGATGCGAAACAGGTGGCAGACCAGGTGGCAGCAGATCTTGGTATTGATGAGGTTCATAGCGAACTGCTTCCTGGAGATAAGGTGGAGCAGGTAGAAAGACTTCTGGCTGAGAAGCCGGCGAAGGCAAACCTGGCATTTGTCGGAGACGGCATTAACGATGCACCGGTTCTTGGAAGAGCGGATATCGGTATTGCGATGGGGGCAATGGGATCCGATGCGGCAATTGAGGCAGCAGATGTTGTCCTGATGGATGATGATCCGTTGAAGATTGTTAAGGCAATCCGAATTTCTAAGAAATGTCTCGGAATCGTATATCAGAATATTGTATTTGCTCTCGCAGTAAAGGGCGCGTGCCTGATTCTCGGAGCACTTGGAATTGCAAATATGTGGCTCGCAATCTTTGCAGATGTGGGAGTTATGGTACTTGCAATACTCAATGCGATGCGTACACTTTTTGTGAAGAAGTTATAAAAAGAAAAGGATGAATGGTAAATGTGAGATACATTACCACTCATCCTTTTTCTAATGACTTAATCAGTAAAATCTTATACAGCTTTCAGGAACTGTACGCTGTAAGCTGGCATTGTCAGCTGTCCGTTTAAAGTTACAGTTTCTGCTTCGTCTGTATTTACAAGCAGTTCTGTGAAAGTGCCCTGCAGTTCACCATTTCCGGCAGTAAATTCTGAATCACCGGCATTGATCGCAACGAGAACACGTTCATTATCAGTGCGGCGTTCAAAGATCAGCTGATGATTTGTAATGACAACATTTCGGTAAGAACCATTGCAAAGAGCATCACTGTTTCTGCGAACTTCAATCAATTCTTTGATGAAATCAGTCAGTTCATTCGGCTTCGGCTCTTCGAAGCATGGACGAAGTGCATAGTCATTATCCGGTGCTTTCACACCTTCCTCGCCCCATTCACTTCCATAATAGATACACGGAATACCCGGCATACCAAAGAGAAGACCGTAAGCAAGCGGAAGATGATTCTTGTTCGTCAGGATACTTGCGATACGTGTGACATCATGATTATCTACAAATGTCATCAAATGCTTTCCACGATAAATGCACCACTGCTCCGGTCCGAACTGGCGATTCAGAGAATGTGCGATCTCAAACAGATTCATGCAATTGAAGCTTGAAAAAATTCCTTTGTAGCATTCATAGTTTGTACAGCTGTGAAGCATCTCGTCGTTTACGATTAAGTTGTAGTCGCCGAAGAGAACCTCACCGATCAGTGCAAATCCCGGTTTCAGTTCCTCGCAGAAGCTGCGCAGACGGCGCATGAAATTATGATCCAGGCAATAAGCTACATCCAGACGCAGTCCGTCTATGCCGAACTCTTCAATCCACATCTTGACACAGTCAAGCAGATAGTCGACAACTGCAGGATTCTGCAGATTTAATTTAACAAGTTCAAAATGACCTTCCCATCCTTCATACCAGAAACCATCGTTATACGCACTGTTTCCGTCGAAGCTGATATGGAACCAGTCTTTATACGGAGAGTCCCATTTCTTCTCCTGCACATCCTTGAATGCCCAGAAGCCACGTCCAACATGATTGAATACTCCGTCCAGCATGATCTTTACATTGTTATCATGCAGCTTTTCACAGACTTCTTTAAAGTCTTCGTTCGTTCCAAGACGACAGTCGATCTTGCGGAAATCTCTTGTGTCATACCCATGGTTGTCTGATTCGAAAATCGGATTCAAGATGATTGAACCGATTCCAAGATCACCAAGATATTCTGCCCATTCACCAATTTTAAGAATCCGGTGTTCTGTTACTCCGTCATTATGTACCGGAGCACCGCAGAATCCGATCGGGTAGATTTGATAAAAAGTTTCATTGTAAGCCCACATAGTTGTTACCCACTTTCTTGATTCGGATTTTTATCGGATTTCGATAAAGAGTCAGAGATATAAAAATCTCTTAAAACCTATTTCTAATTATAACATAAGTTGAGCGTTTTGGTGAAAAAGTTTAAAGAGATAGAATTGCATTTACGAGAAATACAACGTATACTAAAATTATCGAAATAACAGGAAGATACTGGACGGATGATACAGAAATATGGAAGATTCAAAGGAGGATATCATGGGAGAAGAGATATACCAGAAAGCACTGGAGTATGCGAAGAAGAAGCATGAAGGACAGTTTCGGATAGGTGGAGCTCCTTTTATTGTACATCCGATTGCAGTTGCAGAGATTCTTCGACAGGATGGTAAGCAGGTTGAATATCGGGTTGCGGCAGTATTTCATGATCTTTTAGAGGATACAGATGCTTCAGAACAGGAGATTGTAGAAATCGGGGGAGAAGATGTCTTAAAAGCAGTGAAGCTGGTGACGAAGGAAAAAGAATATTGTATGGAGACCTATATTGCAGGGATTAAGACAAATTCTATGGCATATGCAGTGAAAGGGGCAGATCGTCTTCATAATCTGCAGAGTGCATTCTGTGCAAATGAGAAGTTTCGCAAGAAATACATCCGCGAGACGCTTGACTGGTATATGAAATTCAGACCGGAGATCCCGGAAGTTGTAGCAGAACTGATTGAAAGTTTGAATGATTGTGAAGAAAAGCAACAATTTCGTGAGGAAGTAAAAGTATTTTAAATAGATCAAAAAGATTAAGATTTTTTTAGAATACAAGGCTTATGTTGCGAAATGAAGGTTGAAATGGTATATTAAATTAGTATTCATGGGCTGTTAAGCGTAGAAATTGCGTTTGGCAGTGCCATTAGAAAGCGACAGATAGAAACATAGAGAATGATTTACAGGGAAGGAAACTAAAGAATATGAGTCAGCAGGACAAAAGATCTCGGCGCAGGAGACCTTCTGATGAAAGAAATGATGTGCGAAGAAAGAAAAGACATTCCAATAGAAAAAATACATCTGACAGACATCGCCGAAGGAGAAAGGTGAAAAAGAGAGAGAATAAACTCAGCAGAACAATTGGATTAGTTCTGGCAATTGTTCAGCTTATTGCGACAGGGATTTTTATGGCAGGCATATTTAAATTGAATATGCTTCCGACAAAGTATGTTGTTGCAGCAACTGTAGCATTGGTGCTGTTTTGGGGAGTTATTCTGGCAAGCCAGTTCTTTTCCAAGAAAAATGCGATTACAGGAAAAATTATCAGCGTATTGATTACCGTATTGTTGATTTTTAGTTCGTATTATCTGTTCAAGGTAAGTGGAACGGTTTCCAAAATCTCTGGTGGAGAGTATAAACTAGATAAAGTAGTTGTATCTGTTATGGCAGATGATTCAGCAGAGGCAATCAAAGATGCAAAAAATTACACATTTGGTGTACAATATAAGATGAATGGAGATCAGATTAAACAGACTGTTCAGGCAATTAATGAAGAACTCGGAACGGAAATTAAGACAGAAGAGTATGATACATTGGCAGAACAGGCCGAGGCTCTTCATGATGGAAAAGTAGATGCGATTATTTATAATCAGGGATTTACAGGAGTTCTTGAAGAAGCATTTGAAGGGTATGAAGATAATACAAAAGTGATTTATTCCCATGACATTAAGACTGAGATAGAAGATACCTCATCTGATGTTGAAGTGAAAAATGATACATTCAGTGTATACATCAGTGGCATTGATGTTTATGGAGCAATTGAGACAAACAGCCGAAGTGATGTAAATATCATAGCAGAAGTAAATCCAACAACACACCAGATCCTGCTTGTGACCACACCGCGTGATTATTATGTCGAAATTCCTGAGGTTTCAGGTGGACAGAAAGATAAACTGACACATGCAGGAATCTATGGCGTGGATAAGTCTATGAAGACATTAGAGAAGTTATATGATACGAATCTTGATTTCTACGCGCGAGTAAACTTTACCTCCCTGATCACAATGGTAGATGCACTTGGTGGAGTAGATGTAGAATCCGAGTATGCCTTTACAACAAGTGAAGATTCAGGACTTGTGATGGATGTTGTACAGGGAACCAACCACTTTAACGGAAAACAGGCGTTAGCATTTTCGAGAGAGCGTCAGAATGTACCAGGAGGAGATAATCAGCGCGGTAAGGATCAGCAGGCGGTAATTACAGCAATGATCAAGAAGATGGTATCTCCGGCAATTTTGACAGGAGCAAATGGAATTCTTAATAGTGTA
This sequence comes from Mediterraneibacter faecis, assembly GCF_055383675.1. NCBI lineage: Bacteria > Bacillati > Bacillota > Clostridia > Lachnospirales > Lachnospiraceae > Mediterraneibacter > Mediterraneibacter faecis. The sequence goes on from NZ_AP043803.1 coordinate 772,474, forward strand.
AGTGGAAATGTTGAAACAAATATGTCTGAAGCTCAGATTCAGGAATTGATCAAAACCCAGCTTTCTGAGAACCCGCAATGGACAATTACATCAATGGCAGCAGAGGGAACAGGAGACACTCAGTATTGTTATTCTTATTCCGGTAAGCCTTTATATGTAATGCAGCCAAATCAGGAGTCTGTAGACGCAATCAAAGAAGCTATGGATAAAGTGGAGAACGGAGAAACTCTGGAAGGCGGAACAACAACAGAGTAATAGACAACGAGAGAAACCCGCAGGCAGAAATTTGTCTGCGGGAATCGTGATGTTATAGAGAAAAGATGATTAAGGATAATGATATGAGTAAGACACGCCCATTATTTACAGTTGTAATGCCGGCATATGGAGTAGAAAAATATCTTGCCAAAGCGGTAGAGAGTATAGAATCCCAGACATTTCAGGAATGGGAATTAATTATCGTAGAGGATGGATCTCCGGATAAAACAGGAAGTCTGGCTGAGAAATTAAAAGAGAAGGATGCAAGAATCCGGGTGATACATCATGAACAGAATAAAGGGCTCAGTGAAGCAAGAAATACAGGGATTCAACATGCAGCCGGAAGATATATCTGGTTTATGGATCCGGATGATACAGTAGACATGGACCTTTTACAACAAGTGGCAGATTCTTTAGAAAAAAACAGAGCAAAACTTGTTGTTTTTGGACATCTTGAAGAATATTACAATGAAGATGGAAGCTTTGCTTATGCCCATGAGATCCGGCCAGAAGAAAAATATTTTACGGATATTGAAGAAATCCATAATTATATGATCCGATTGGAACAGGAGACGATTTATGGTTATGCGTGGAATAAAGTGTATGATCTGGACTATATCAAAGAAAATAAATTTCGCTATGAAACGGTCAGATTGATTGAGGATATCGTATTTAATATTAATTATTGTAATGATATTGATTCAATGAATTTATTGAATATTGCACCGTATCATTATGCGAAAAGAATGACAGGAAGTCTGACAACTAAGTTTGTACCGGATTATTATCCGCTTCACAGAAGACGTATTGAAATGTTACTGAATCAGCAGAGGTATTGGAGAGTAGATACGCCTCAACACTGCGCTATTCTTGGAGGACTGTATGGAAGATATATTCTTTCAGCCTTAGAAAGAAATTGCGATCATCAGTCAGGAATGAACTCAAAAGACCGAAAGCAATTTTGCAGGGAAGTATTCCGGGATCCGTTGTTTCAGCAGCTGCTTCCAAAAGCAGAAGCGAAGGACAGTAAGGCACTTAAGATTACTTTAAAATGTTTGAACACACATTCCACATTTTTGTGTACAGCACTTGGAAGAATGGTGCATATTGTGCGAACAGGAATGCCTGTGATTTATTCAAAGACGAAGTCGGAGAGATAGATCATAGAAAAAAATATCAAGCGGGAGAAAAATAATGTATAAAGTAGCAGTTATTACAATGGGAATTCGTCTGGATGATGAAAAAGGATATACAAGATTTCGCTCTGTCTGTGAATTCCTCGCAGATGCTGGTTATCAGGTTGATCTGATTACAACGACCTTTCAGCATTGGGAAAAAGCACAGCGTGATCTGGAAAAAATTAAAAATGAAAAATACAAATTTGGGGTCAAGTTCATTTATGAGCCGGGATATAAGAAAAATATTGATCTACGTAGAATCTATAGTCATAGAATTGCAGCAAAGAACCTGATGAATCTTCTTGAGAAAGAGGGAGACTATGATCTTTTATATGCTGAGATTCCACCGAATGACGTAGCACTGGCGGCAGCAGAATATGCAAAGAAGAAAGGAATTCCGTTTGTTGCAGATGTGAATGATCTTTGGCCGGAAGCAATGAGGATGATAATAGATATTCCGGTGATAAGTGATATTATTTTTTATTCCCTGCTTCGAGATGCAGAGAAAGTTTACAGACTTGCAAGTGGAGTGATCGGTACATCGGATGAATACCGTGACCGCCCGTTTAAAAGACGGAACAGAGATATTCCGAGAGAAACAGTTTATGTGGGAAATGAACTGACGGTGTTCGATGCGGGAGCAGCACAGCGGACAGCTGAGATTGTAAAAGATAAAGAAGAATTCTGGGTATCGTACGCAGGAACGATCGGAACGAGTTATGATATCCGTACGATGGTTTTGGCAGGTGAAGAACTTGCAAAACGCGGTATGCCACAGATTAAGATAAAAATTCTTGGTGGTGGACCAATGAAAGAAGAATTGGAAGAACTTGCAAATTCAAGAAAGATATCAAATGTAGAATTTGTTGGATATGCACCTTATGATCTGATGGCAGCATATCTTAAGAAATCAGATATTCTGGTGAACTCTTTTGTTAAGAAGGCTCCGCAGAGCATTGTCACGAAGATCGGAGATTATCTGGCAGCAGGAAAACCAATGATCAATACCTGTATGAGTCCGGAATTCCGTGCGAAGGTGAAAAACGATGGCTTTGGTGTGAATATTATTCCGGAAGATGTAAATATTCTTGCGGATATGATTGAGAAGCTTTATAAAAATGAAGAAGCAAGAGTAAAAATGGGTGAAAAGGCACGCAAAATTGCGGAAGAGCAGTTTGACAGACCAAAGTCTTACCGAAAAATAGAAGAATTAATTCGAGGATTGATTGAGAAAAATCAGAACAGGAACTAGCGAGACAGATACTAATGAGATAGACACGAAGTGCAAAGGGGATCTAATGGATAAATTAAAACAGAACTATGAAGAAATATTAGAACTTGTATTTAAGATCAGTTATCTATGTCTAGCATTTGCGACATTTATTTCTATAATTTATATATCACCAATACAGCCAATCCTTGTGAAATTGACATTAGTGTTAGGATTATTTGTGATTTTGGTCCGTATTATAAACTGGAAGAAATATAGAAAAATGCCATGTCTGATCTTGATGATATTCTTTTGTTTGAGTTTTCTGCTTAGTACATTTATGAATAGACAGTATGGCATGACAGATAATCTGAAATGGATTCTCTGGACAGGAATTCAGTTTTTTGCATTATATGTATGTGATCTGGATCGTGACACGGAGAAGTACAGAAAAGAATTTAATATTCTTTCACACTTGATGATTATTGTAACGTCTGTATCTGCTGTAACAAGTCTTGTTATGATGGTTCAATCTTATTCGGAATATCTTACAACACCGGAGGGGGAATTCATTGTCACCGGGTATACCTGGGATAGATTATGGGGCGTATATACAGACCCTAATTATGGAGCGGTTTTTAGTGTGATAGGTTTTATCCTGGCTGTTCTATTCATATTTCAGCAGAAAGGAATAAAGAAACTTTTTTATGTAATTGCGGCATTACTTAATTTGGGATATGTAACCTATTCAGATTCAAGAACCGGTGAGATCGCTTTTGTTTTGTGCGGAGGCTTTCTTTTATATTTTTGCCTGATTCATAGGAAAAGTGAAAACAAGAAGTATAGATATGTTAAAAATCTTTTGATCGTATTGTGTATTATGATTGTATCAGTTGGAGGAATGCAGGTATTAAAGGCAGAAAATACCAAGTATCAGACTGAAATGGCAAAGAAAACTGCACAGAAGACTACACAAGATCAAACTACAAAACCTCAGACTACAATTTCTACGAAAACGAAGAAAGGAAACAAGATTCAGACAGCAAGAAATGAGAATATTGAAAAAGATGCTACCAATGGAAGAATCTCGTTATGGAAAAGTGCAGTAGAAGTCTGGCAGACAAGTCCTATATACGGAGCTGGGTATTCCACATTTATTTCATATGCAAAAGAACATGTGCCGGAGACATATGCTGTAAATAATGAAGTGGGTGATTATACGAGTATGCACAATGCATTTTTTAATACTTTGGCATTTCAGGGAATCCTTGGATTTGTTCTTTTCCTTTTGATCACATTTAGAATTATACAATATGTTTTAGTTCCGGTCTTTAAGAAATCGGACAGTGATAGTTTGTATCTTATCGCAATTCTTGCCGTGGCAGGAACAGTACTTATAAGTATGTTGCTTTTATTAGACGGAATCTATACGAATTCCCCAAGTGCTTTTGCTTTATGGGTGTTCAGTGGTTATCTGGTACAATATTCATATCAGGTTCGTAGAGAGGAAAAGGGATGAAAAAGCTTCTGGTAGGATTTATCATGGATGGAAAATCAGGAGGAATTGATAAATATCTTTTGAATTTCCTGACAAAAGTGTCAAATGAAGAGGTGAGGATTGATTTTCTCACAAATGAAATTGACGTAGAGTTACAGACAGAATTAAAAAAATTCCATTCAAATTTATATGCCATTGCCAATTTGAAACATCCGGTGTCTCAATATCGGCAAGTATGTAGAATTATGAAAGAGGGGCAGTATGATGCCGTTTATCTGAATATCTCAACAGCTATTGACTGTATTGCGGCAATTGCCGCAAAGCATTCGGAGGTGGAGAGAAGAATGATTCACAGTCATTCCAGTGGAAATGACTGTGAAAGTGCTTTAAAGAGAAATCTATTTAACGGGATTCATAAGTTCTGCCGCTTGTTTTTATATCGATACGGAACAGAATTTTATGGATGTTCTGTGAAAGCCGGCGAATGGTTATTTCCAAAAAAAATAGTGAATTCATCAAAATTCTGTGTAATTCATAATGCTGTAGATAGAGAAAAATATAAGTACAGTGCGCAGAAAAGAGAAGAAATCCGAGGGAGTATGGGGATAACTGACCAATTTGTAATCGGTCATGTGGGAAACTTCTGCTATCAGAAGAATCATTATTTTCTTCTAGATGTATTTGAAGAAGTTCATAAAAAAGATTCCAACACAGTTCTGCTTCTTGCAGGAGACGGAGTCAGATTTGAAAAATTCAGGCAAATAGTTGCTGAAAAGAATCTGGAAGATGTTGTAAAACTTCTTGGAAGACGAAGTGATACGGACTATTTGTATCAGGGAATGGACGCATTTTTACTACCTTCTAATTTTGAAGGACTTCCAATCGCAGGAATCGAGGCACAGTCAGCAGGTTTACCGTGTTTTATGAGTGATGAGATAACAAAAGAATCTAAAATAACGGAAGCGTGTTATTTTATTCCTCTAAAATCAGGCGCAAAATACTGGGCTGAGGAAATTTTGGACAACAGAATGGAAAGACAATCAGCAGAATTCCTTGATAATGCAGAACAGTATGATCTTGCAAATCAGGATCAGGAATTGAAGAGTTTGATTCGCTAAACTATAATTAGAAAAAGTGAACTGATCATTTTACTATATCATAATAGGAGCAAAATATGGAGCTTGTAAGTGTAATTGTACCCGTCTATAATGTGGAAAAATATCTTGCCAGATGTATTCAGAGTGTATGTGGGCAAAGCTATCAGGGATTAGAAATTATTCTTGTAGATGATGGTTCGAAAGACAAAAGTGGTGTGATCTGTGATGAATATGCAGAGCAGGATGGACGTATAAAAGTAATCCACAAGGAGAATGGCGGACTTGGAGATGCGAGAAACGCAGGCGTGGAAAAGGCAGAAGGAAAGTATCTCTTATTTGTTGACAGTGATGATAGAATCCATGAAAATCTTGTGCGTGATACAGTAGAGACAGCAGAAAAAAATCAGGCGGATATGGTTATCTTTGATTATATCGGAGAAGAGGAAAATGGAAATCTGACAGATCGGTTTACATTTCCTTTTTCAGAAAACCGGGTGATAGAGGTTGCAGAAGAAAAAGAATTGATCATGAGATCCTGTTCGGCTGTAAATAAGCTGATTCGCAGAGAGCTTTGGAAAGAAAGTGGCTTTCAATTTCCAAAGGGGAGATATTATGAAGACCTGGCAACGATTCCAAAAGTTATGACAAAGACGAAAAAGATCGTGTACTTGCCGGAAGTTTATTATTATTATCTTATGCGCGACGGATCAATTATGCACAGCAGAAATTTTGAAAAGAATTATGAAGATCGTACATGGGCGGTAGATCAACTTCTTGAATATTTTGAAAGAGAAAATCTTATAGAGACATATAGAAATGAACTGGAATATCTCGTATTTGAAAATACCTATTTCGTGCCATCAAAAGAAATCGTATTAAATGACAGAAAAAGCGAATATCTTAAGAAGTTCAGAGATTATGCATACAATAAATTTCCACAGATGAATAAGAATTATTATGTGCAGCAGATAGCAGGAAAAGATAAGATCCTCTTGAAACTATTACAGTATCGAATGTATGGAATGATGGTATTGATGTCTCAGTTGAGAAGAATGAAGGACAGACTGGCAGCAGTCAGCAGGAGGTAATGTGAGTGGAACTGGTAAGTGTAGTTGTACCGGTATATAAAGTAGAACAATATCTGGAACGTTGCGTGAAAAGCATCTGTGAACAGACGTATCAGGAACTGGAAATTATACTTGTAAATGATGGATCGCCGGATCGTTGCGGTGAAATGTGTGAAGAGCTGGCTCAAAAGGATAATAGAATTCAAGTGCTGCATAAACAGAATGGTGGATTAAGTGATGCACGAAATGCCGGCGTAAAACTGGCTACAGGGAAATATTTGCTATTTGTAGACAGTGATGATTACATAGCGAAAGATCTGGTTGAAAAAACAGTGACAGAAGCTGAAAAAATGGCATGCGATATGGTTCTTTTTGATTATTATTGCGTGGAAAACGGGATAGAGGAAGTTCGGACAACACAGATTCCTGGCGGAAAAGTGATTTCTTTAGAGAAGGAACACCAATTACTGCTTGCACCACCGGCGGCCTGGGCAAAATTGTTCAACAGAGAATTTTACGTGAAAGCAGATTGTCCATTCCCAAAAGGGTTATATTTTGAAGATCTGGCAACAACACCGATATTTTTCCTGAAAGCGGAAAGAATCAGTTATTTAAAAGAACCATTATATTATTATATTATTCGCGAAAATTCAATTATGACAGGGAAAAATCATGAGAAAAGCAGTCATGATAAAATGGAAGTAATAGATCATATATTGTCGGTATATCGTGAAAATGGAAAATACGAAACTTACCGCGAAGAATTAGAATATCTAGTTTTGGCAAATGCTTATTTTGAACCATCGAAAGAACTTGTACTTGAGGGAGACGATGGGACATATCTTCAGAAGTACAGAGACTATACAAAGTCAAGAATTGGGAATGTTAAGAATAATAAATACATAAATCAATGGAGTAGAAAAGATAAGCTTCATTTATGGATATTGAATTACAAACAGTATTGGCTGATGCGTCTTTTATCTAAAGCCAGAAGAATGGTATCAACAAAACTGTAAAAATCGGAAAGCAGGTAGAAAAGGTGGAAAAAATACTGACGGTCACAGTACCTTCCTATAATGTGGAAAAATTTTTAGAGAACACTCTGGACTCCTTTGTGGATGAGAGAGTGTTGGATGATATTGAAGTGCTTATTGTCGATGATGGTTCGAAAGATAAGACAGCAGAAATCGGAAGAAAGTATGAAGAAAAATATCCAGATACGTTTCGCGTGATCTCTAAGGAGAATGGAGGGCACGGTTCTACGATCAATAGAGGGATTGGTGAAGCAAAAGGAAAATACTTTAAGGTTGTAGACGGAGATGACTGGGTAGATCAGGATGGATTTGCAGAACTGATTCAAAGATTGAAAACATGCGATGCAGACTATGTATTTACTAATTATTATGAAGTGAATGACGTAACAGGCGAATTAAATCCAGTTACCTTCCCGGGAATTAGAAAAGAAGAACAGATGCCGTTTGAGATGATTGCGAATGAGACGAGAATCTCTATGCATGCGCTTGTTTTAAAAACATCAATTCTAAAAGAAAATCAGATCCGTTTAGACGAACACAGTTTCTATGTGGATGTAGAGTACATTTTGTATCCAATCCCGTATGTGAAAAATGTGATTTATTTTGATATTTTTGTTTATATGTATCGTCTTGCACAGGTGAATCAGAGTGTGAGCATGCTGGGATATCAGAAACATATGCAGAATCATATTGACGTTATTTTTCATGTACTTGATTATATTAATGCCTACAAAGAAAAAGCAGACTATGATAAATTAAAAGAATTGTATATGGCACGCAGAATAGCGGAAATGGTGCATGGACAGGTAGATGTGTTTATAAGCTTTGGTTCTGGAGATAAAGTAATACAGAAAAAATTTAAAGAATTTGATGCAGAAGTAAAAGAAAAAAATGCATATGTTTACGAAAAATCCGGAGAATTTAGCGGAATGCTGCGTCTCTTGAGAAAATCCGGATTTAGATTTTACTCGTTGATCGTCCGGTTGAGTAAGGTGCGAAATGGTTAAAGAAAGGTCGTAATATGAAGATTCACTCTGTTAAATTTAACTTTATCATGAATTTTATTATGTCAGCATCTTCAATTGTATTTCCACTGATTACATTTCCGTACATTTCAAGAGTCTTGATGGCAACCGGAAATGGTAAGGTGGCAACAGCGAGTGCTGTTATAACCTATTTCAATATGTTTGCATCTTTGGGAATTCCAACCTATGGAATTCGGGCATGCGCAAAAGTAAGAGATGATAAAGAAAAATTGTCAAAAACAGTGCAGGAATTATTGATCATCAATTCAATTACGATGTTTTTAACCTGTATCGTTTTCGTAGTTACAGTAGCGTCAGTGCCGGAGTTTGCAGCAGAAAAAGAATTGTATATTATTAACGGAATCGGAATGGTTCTAAACATGTTTGCTATCACATGGCTATATAACGCATTGGAGCAGTACGTGTATATTACGGTATGCAACATGGTTGTAAAACTATTATCACTGGTGTTGATGTTCCTTCTGGTACATAATCCGGAAGATTATATTGTCTATGGAGGAATTACTGTATTTGCGAGCTCTGCATCTTATGTGTTTAACTTTGTGTATGCAACAAAATTTGTTTCTTTTAAGAAAAGTGGGACATATGATTTTCGGATACATATAAAGCCGATTTTGCGTTTTTTTGCAATGGCAGCTGCAACCAGTGTTTATACGAATCTAGATGTTGTAATGCTTCGGTTCATGCAGGGGAATACAGAAGTTGGATACTATAATGCAGCAATTAAAGTAAAAACAATACTTGTTACGCTGATCACTTCTCTTGGAACAGTACTTTTGCCAAGGCTTTCTTATTATATTAAGAAAGAAAAAACAGAAGATTTTTACAGAATGATCGGGAAAGCAGTCAATTTTGTAGTTGTAGCAGGACTTCCATTGACCATTTATTTTATGCTGTATGCATCAGAATCGATTCAGTTTCTTGCAGGAGACGGGTATCAGGGCGCGGTACTTCCGATGATTATTCTGATGCCGACAGTACTTTTGATCGGTATGTCTAATATTACCGGGATTCAGATTCTTACGCCACAGAATCAGGAACAGAAGGTGTTAAATTCTATCGTGTGTGGTGCAGTTGCTGATTTCTTTCTGAATCTGGTTCTGATTCCGAAGATGGCATCATCCGGTGCAGCACTTGCTACTGTGATAGCTGAATTGGTGGTACTTCTGGTTCAATGTGTGTACTTGAAAGAGATATTAAAGGATATCATGCGGGATGTCAGTGGTATGAAAATTGGAGCAGCGATTGTAGTGGCAACCATCGGTGGGAGTTTAGTGAAGGGCTTGCTTGATTTAGAATCATCTGGTTGGAGCATGGAGATACAGTCATTTGTAATGCTCGCAATCAGCGCATGCGTGTTCTTTGGGATTTATGGAGTTGTACTCCTTATGACAAAAGAAAAACTGGTCTGGGAGATTGTAGGGAACTATATCGAAAAGAAATAGGAACAATAGAGATCAGGAAACTGATTAAATAGAAAAAAGAAGGTGAGAAGTATGGATAAGACGAAAAAAACAAGTTTGAAAAACTGTATCAGTAAGATCTGGAAATCGGAAATATTGTCTGCTATCACATTGAATCTTCTTTTTTTAGCTTCAATTTTAGTATTTTGTGATGTCAAATATGAAGTGTCAGATGATTTTGTGATGTCTGCGATTTTGTCAGGAGCTTATGGGGGGAGTTTAAATCCACATTTGATTTTTATCAATGTCCTGTGGGGATATCTGTTGACCCCATTCTATCTTATTTTACCAGAAATCAGTTGGTATCTTATTTTTCAGTTATTACTCTGTTTTCTTAGTTTTACAATACTTTCATATATGTTATTGAAAAAATTGAACAGATCAATGGCGCTTATGGTAATAACTTTATTATTGACTGTGTTTGGAAGTGATGCGTATATTCTTGTGCAGTTCACCAAAACAGCAATGATAGCTGTCATGGGAGGAAGCCTTGTATTCCTGTGGGCGCTGTTTGAACAGAGATCGTTGCGGATAGAGATATCGGCGGCGATTTTGTGCGTAATTGGAACGTGGTTCAGGTTTAATATTATTTATCTCGCGGGCGGTTTCCTTTTATTTATTCTTATTGTAGAGATTGTCCGGGTGTGGAAAAATGAGACGGATCACAGACGTTTTTGGCTAAAGATGAGAAAAATTATCAGTGCGGGACTGCTGTTAATCTTAGTAGTAACAGGCTGCAAGTTATTTGATGATTATTCTTATAATAAGGATCCGGAATACAAATACTTCAAAGAATATAGCGAAGCAAGGGCTGCAATCGTAGATGCAAGTGATTACGGATATGAAGCGTACGCGGAAGAATTACAGAAAATCGGAATTTCAGAAAATGATTATAAGATGATGCGTAACTGGAATTTTGCAGATAATGAAGTCTTCTCTTTAGACATTATGCAGAAGGCCGCAGATATTATACAGGATTATAAAAAAAATGTAGAGATATCTAAGGAGGTAATAATAGAAGAGATACAGAACCGTGGTTTACAGGGATATCCTGTTTTCCTTGCCTGTGTGGTGCTTACAATATTAAGTATTGTTTTTCAGAGAAAAAATTGTTGGACAGCAATTGTGATATGGGGAATCGGATTTGCCTATATTTTATATTGCTTTTTGATTGAAAGAACCGTGTATCGAACGGAATATGCAGTATTTTTAGGTGGATTTTTAACTCTCTTTTACTTTTGGAAAAAATTAGAATGTGAAAATAAAAGAGAATTTATTGAATATAGGAGAGTCTGTGTTATAATAAATACAGTATGTCTATTTTTGCAATTGCCGCTTTATTTACCGGATCGATCCTATCAGGATGTAGATAGTTGGGGGCGCAAGGAATATATAGAGAATACATTTTATGAGTCATGGAACTATAAAGCGAGTAAATATCGCAAAATAGTCAATAAAGGGGCGAAGTCGGAAGAACTGATCAACGAGATAGAAACACATAAGAAAAATTTGTATTTACTGGATTTTCAGACAATGATGCAAGTGTTCTATTATGACTGGAATCCGTGGAAAGCAATTCCGGCAGGAGAATTTGACAATGTTTTATATCTTGCAGGTGTAACAACAAATTTCCCGGATTGCAATCAGATATTGCAAACATATGATGCCGAACAGCCATTAAAAGCATTAATAAATGAGAAGGTATATCTTGTGGATTCGGAGTGGAAAACTTTAGACCAAAAAGTGCAGTATTTGCAGGAACGGTATTATCCTGAAGCAAAGGCAGAATTATACAAAGAGTTAGATGGCTATCAAATATGGAAGTTTTCAAAGGAATGAGGAAAAAAGAGAATGATTAATTTTAATGTACCACCAATCGTCGGAACAGAGATCGATTATATCAGACAAGCAATTGAAAATCATAAAATCTGTGGTGATGGAGCATTTACAAAACAATGTTCTAAATGGATTGAAGAAAATACAGGAACAGCCAAGACACTGTTGACGACATCCTGTACACATGCTACAGAGATGGCAGCAATCCTTCTGGATATTAAACCAGGGGATGAGGTGATCATGCCGTCCTATACATTCGTATCAACAGCGGATGCGTTTGTATTAAGAGGTGCCAAGGCAGTATTTGTTGATATTCATCCGGAAACAATGAATATTGATGAGAGGCTGATTGAGAATGCGATTACGGAGAAGACAAAAGCAATCGTTCCGGTTCATTATGCTGGTGTAGCCTGTAAGATGGATGAGATTTGTGCAATTGCACAGAAATATGATCTGAAGGTTGTAGAGGATGCTGCACAGGGAGTTATGGCTTCCTATAAGGGAAAAGCACTTGGTACAATCGGTGATTACGGCTGCTTTAGCTTTCATGAAACAAAGAATTACAGCATGGGAGAAGGTGGAGCACTTCTGATTCGTGATCCGGAAGATATTGAACGCGCAGAGATCGTAAGAGAAAAAGGAACAAACAGAAGTAAATTTTTCCGTGGTCAGATTGATAAATATACATGGATGGATGCGGGTTCATCTTATCTTCCAAGTGAATTGAATGCAGCATATCTCTGGGCACAACTTGAGAAGGCACAGGAGATTTATGATGATCGAATGAAAACATGGAACAGATATTATGAAGCTTTAAAGGAACTGGAAGAAGCAGGAAAGATTGAAATGCCGGTTATTCCTGAGGATTGCGTACATAATGCTCATATGTTCTATATCAAAGCGAGAGATCTGGAGGAACGTCAGAAACTGATTGGATACTTGAAAGAGAATGGTATTATTTCCGTATTCCATTATATTCCACTGCATACAGCTCCGGCAGGTATGAAATACGGAGAATTCCGTGGGGAAGATAAGTATACGACGACTGAAAGCGAAAGACTTCTGCGTTTGCCGATGTATTATGGACTCGAAGCAGAAAATGTAGATTACATTGCGGAGAAAGTAAAAGCATTTTATAGTGGAAAGTAAAAGAACCGGTATAGTAAAAACAGAGGATAAAAGAATGAAGAGAAAATGTGTGATCTTTGGTACGACAGATTTTGGGAAAATGCTTCGATATTATTTTGAAAAATATGCAGACGTACAGACTGTGGCATATACGGTAGATAAAGCATATCTTGAAAGTGATACCTATGATGGTCTGCCGGCAGTGGCTTATGAAGAAGTTGAAAAAGCATATCCACCAACAGAATATACGATGGTTATTGCGCTTGGTTATAAGAAAATGAATCAGATTCGACAGCAGAAGTTTGAAGATGCGAAAAGAAAAGGATATAGGATCGAAAATTTTGTTCATCCGAGTGTAGTAGACGAGAGTGTTGCAATGGGCGAGGGGAATATTATTCTCGAACATGTTACATTGGCGTATGGAACAAAGATTGGAAATTCCAACATTATATGGAACGGAAGCCAGATTTCACATGAATCGCAGGTTGGAGATTATAATTTCTTTTCAGTGGATTCTGTTATCGCAGGAAAAACAGTTGTAAAGAATAATTGTTTTCTCGGAATTAACAGTACGGTACTTGGAAACAGGACGCTGGAATATGCAACACTGGTTGGGGCAGGTGCATTTGTCAAAGAGAATACAGAGCCATATAGTGTCTATGTTCCGGCACGCAGTATCTGTCTGGAAAATAAAAAAAGTACAGAGATGGCTTATACGAGATAAAGAGAAAGGAGTACACAGGTCGGATTTTAATACTTTAGAAAATCTGATCTGTGAAATGATTGAATGGATATTTCATTTGTAATTCCATGCTATTGTTCAGAAAAGAATCTGGAAGGCGTGATCAGCGAGATTGAAGCTGCAATGAAAAAAAGAGAAGGATTTGAATATGAGATTATTCTGGTCAATGACAATTCAAAAGATAATACAAAGGGATTGATCAATCGGCTTTCAAAAGAAAATGGAAGAATCATCGGAATCAATTTTGCTAAGAATTTCGGACAGCCAAACGCATTGCTGGCAGGGTTTAACCAGGCATCCGGAAAGTATATTATGACTTCAGATGATGATGGACAGACACCGGTAGGAATGGTCTGGGATTTCTATGACAAGATGCAGGAAGGATATGATGTAGTCTGCGCAAAATATACAGAGACTACACAGAAATCGGCTGTTCGAAGATTTGGTACAAAAGTGAATGAATTTATGCTGTATCATATGATTGATAAGCCTAAAGAGATAGGATTATCATCTTTTTTTATGGCAAAAAGATTTGTAGTGAAAGAGATGGTCAAATATCAGAATCCATATCCTTACATTGCAGGACTTCTACTCAGAACATCAGGAAAGATAGGAAATGTTCATCTGAAACAGAGAGAAAGAGCAACAGGAAAGAGCGGCTATAATTTTAAGAAATTATTAAAACTGTGGATCAATGGATTTACAGCATTTTCAATTAAACCTTTACGAGTCGGAAGTGCACTTGGATTTATCAGTTCTGTATGCGGAGTGTTGCTAGGAATTATCTCATTAATAAGAAAACTGATTATACCTACAATTCAAGTGGGATATACATCGCAGATGGCTGTTACACTGTTTTTAGGAGGTCTGATCCTGGGAGTGCTTGGAATTATCGGAGAGTATACAGGAAGAATTTATATGTGTATCAATAATCAGCCACAGTATGTAATAGAGAGTATTGTAAAAGACGGAGAAGACCTGTTGTAAAAAAGGTTGTAGATTTAAAGGAAGGTCGGAGCGAATGATGAAAAGAGTAATGGTAATTGCAGGGGGAACATGGCAGGTTCCACTGATTAAGAAAGTAAAAAGTTTGGGATATGAAGTAGTGAATTCAAATCTTTATGAAGATTCTATTGGATTTAAGTACGCGGATTTTACAGGTGTAATGGATGTAAGAGACAAAGAGAAGAATCTGGCACTTGCAAAGGAATATAAGATTGATGCAGTGTTGACAGATCAGAGTGATATTGCTGTTCCAACAGTAGCTTATGTTGCAGAACAGATGGGGTGTCCTGGAATTGGTCATGAAATGGCAGAACTTTTTACAAACAAATTTAAAATGAGAGAGTATTGCCGGGAAAATAAATTTAAGTATCCGGAGTACAGATTATGTACAAATGTAGAAGAAGCAATCGAGTTCTACAGAGAATTGGGAAAAAAGGTGATTATTAAGCCATTGGATTCCCAGTCCAGCCGTGGAATATTTACGATAGAATCCGAACAGGAATTGAGGGATCGATTCGCAGAGACGGAAGCATTTACAAATAGTGGCGATTATGTGCTTGTGGAAAGATATATTGAAGGCACAGAATTTACTGTGGATGGTATTGTGATTGATGGAACACACCATACACTGGCGATCTCTCAGAAAGAACATTATTCTTATAACAGAAATATAGCCTCAAAGTTGTTTTTTACGAACTACAATGAGACATTTGATTATAACCTGCTCAGAAAAACAAATGACGAGCTGATCAGCGGAACAGGAATTAAATATGCGATCACACATTCCGAATACAAGTTCGAAGATGGAGATTATTATCTGATTGAGATGGCGGCACGTGGAGGTGGAAGCAGAATTGCTTCTGATATTGTTCCATTTATGTCAGGGGTAGACAACTATCAGCTGCTGATCAATGCAGCACTTGGCAAGACTCCATCTGTGGAAGAACTGCATATATCAGATGCGGAGAAAATGAAAGAAAGAGCAGCAGTTCTGGAATTTCTGGATATCGAATCAGAAGGAAAGAAGATTACCAAAATTGAAGGTGTTGAGCAGATTAATGCAATTCCGGAAATTTTACAGCTTCAGCTTGAATTTAAAGAAGGCGATATTATAGAGAAGGCACAGGATGATCGTTCCAGAGTAGGATTTTTTATTGCACGTGCAGAATCAAAAGAGAGAATTGAAGAAATTGAAAAAGAAGTAAAGAATACATTGAAAGTATCTTTCGAATCATAGGAGAAAACATGGATATTAAGAACGAAATCATAAGAAAAATCAGAATGAATCGAATTTCTACAACAGAAGTAGCAGACTGTCTGGGGAAAACAGGCGTATTTAAAGATTCTCATGCGGTGAACAGAGGGCATTTTGCGGTGGGAAATGTAAAATGGATCTACGCATTGGATGAATCAAACTGGAGCATACATGAACAGATCCGTGAAGTGCAGGCCGGAGATGTTGTAATGATCGAAGCTTTTAACTGTGGTGACCGTGCAATTATCGGAGAGCTTGTAACAAAGTTTGCAGTACTGTATCGAGAGGCAGTTGCGATTATATCAAATGCCAATATGAGAGATGCAAATGATATCATTAAGCAGAATTATCCGATGTGGTGTAAAGGATTTAGTCCGGTGGGCTGTTTTAATAAATACATTGAACAACCGTTAGACAGTGTAATTGAAAAAGAACACAGAGATAAATATGAAGGAAGTATTGCTGTATGCGATGATACCGGAGTCGTAATTATTCCGAAAGAACAACATACGGAAGAGTTCTTAAAGAAATTGGAAAATATTGAAAATCAGGAAGATATCTGGTTTGAGTATCTTGATAAATATAAATGGGATACATATGATATTGTGTGTTTAAAAAAATACTTAAATGATTAATAAAGTATAAGGATGAAAGAGGATGAATAAAGAACAGTTGTTAAGTAAAAAGGAGCAGTTGTTAAGTAAGAAGGAACAAATTGAAAAAATTGCGAAGATTGTGTTGATCGCAGGAATTTTTCTCTATCCATTTCTTTGCAGCTTTTTTGGCATTGACCTGGGTGATACTGGGATTCATATGTTTAACTATGAAAATATATATAGCAATCCGGATAAAGTTGGTTTTACCTGCTATCTGACAAATGTACTTGCATGGGGATGGCTTCAGATATTTGGTGGATTAGGAATCTGGGGATTAAATCTTCTGGAAGTAATTGTGGAAATGGTTATGGCATTCACTGTCTATAAGGTATTTCATAAATATTTGGGTGATTTACAGACATTATTCGGAATTCTTATTGCAATTATGGCATCAGATACATATTTGAATATTTTCAATTATCACCAGTTCAATGTATTTTTCCTGATTCTTATTCTTGGATTTGAATTTAAGGCTGTAGTTGAGAAGAAGTTTAAATATAGTTTTGTCGCAGGAATTTTCCTGACATTGGTTGTCTTTTCCAGAATGGGTAGTATAACAGCATTGGTTACATGCTTTATCTATGTTTTCTCTTATTTATATAACAATGAAGATGTGAAATATTTTATGAAGCATCTGGGAGTCTTTGCGGGAGGAGTAGCAGCAACGTTCGGAGTTCTGGCAGCATTTCTGGCAATTACAGGTCAGGTTGAATATTTTATCAATAATATTTTTCGATTATCTGGTATTGCATCTACGGCCGGAAGCGGTTACAGCATGGAAAATCTCTGGTCTACCTTTATATTTGGAAATCTTGATGCAATTGCTTCGGGAGTTATTTATCTTGCTGCTTCTATGATTCTTCTCTTAGGAATGAATATTTTGTTTTCATTAAAAGGAATTCATCCGAAGAAAATAATCCTGAATATTGCATTCAGCGCAGTAGTGATTGGAATTGCTGTTTATATGTTGGTTTATGCATATGATGTAAATACAGTACCAAACTGGCCGCAGATGACAACAGGTCCGTCCTTTTTTATAGGTATATTGTATGTAGTAACTTTTTGCTATGTATTTTTTAACATGTATAGTAAGAATGGAAATCCAGATCTGATTATTCTTGGAATCTGTGCCATTATGCTTCCACTTCTGACAATTGCAGGTTCTAATACAGGAACAAAACACGTGATTCTTGCATTTTGGATTATTGCTCCATTTGCAGTATCCGCTGTTTGCAGGTTTGTTTTCAGTAAAGCCGCACTTGAAGCAGTTAATGCAATGACAGAAAAATATGGATTGAAAATCCGACATGGTGCAGTTTTAGCCTGTACAGGGATTATTCTTGTCTGCATGGGAGTGAAATTTGCAGACATGCTTTATTGCACAATGAATTTTGACAGTGTGGATAGAAGTTCACTTCGATATTTTGTTAACAGTGATAAATTAAAATATATGAAGACAACAGAGAGAGAAGCAGATGCTGTCAATGGTGTTCTGGATTGCATAAATCATTTAGATGAGGAGAAAGAACGTCCATTAATGGTATTTGGCGGAGCTATTTTAATGTATTCATTGAATGAAATGGAATCTTATGTACAGCCATGGGTTACCAATCCGAATTATACGGAAGAGAAACTGAAAGAAGACCTGAAACTTGCAAAAGAGAACTGGGAGGAAAAACCGGTTGTTATATTCTGCAGAACAAACAATTATTATGGGTTTGAGGAATATAATTACGATGTTTTGATTGAAAGTGAATTATATAATCAGTACAATGGAAAAAAAGACTGGTTTATGAAATTCCTGCACAGGAATGATTATCGCCTGGAATATGCAAATGATTACTATATTGTACTTGCTCCGGGAGATATGACAAAATCCGAAGATTATGATTATAACTGGTATATTGTAGGAGAATGAAGCAGTCAGGCAGCATGACAACGTCGGAGTAGACATGGAAAGGTTGAAGAAAGTATGAAGAATAAGGGAGTTAAACGTGTACTTGCAATGGCGGTTGTTACAGTTCTGGTTTTGGAAACATTACCTTCTGTTACTGTATTTGCAGAAGAAACAGAAAGTACATCAGTACAAGAAGATTTAACAGAGCCACAGAAGGCACAACGAGAAGACAGAAGCAACAGCTGGAGGTACAAAGATGGAACTCCAATTTTGTCTGATACAGCAGAATATCTGCGCAGTTCTTCGGATGCGTGGTATGAAGAAGACGGGAAATTCTATAATGACCAGGGAGAAGAAATTATAGGAGCTGTTGCCAAAGGAATTGATGTAAGTAAGTGGAATGGAGACATTGACTGGGCAAAAGTAAAGGCAACAGATGTAGATTATGCAATTATACGTTGTGGATATGGAGATGATGAGACAAGTCAGGATGATCCATATTGGAAGACAAATGCAGATGCATGTACAAAAGAAGGAATTCCTTTTGGTACTTATATTTATTCTTATGCAGACAGTGTGACAGCAGCAAAAAGCGAAGCAAATCATGTACTTCGTCTGATCAAAGGATATGATCTTTCTTATCCGATTTACTATGATCTGGAAGAAAATAGTGTGAGGGAAAAACTGAGCACAAAAGAGATCGCAGAAGTTGCACAGACATTCTGTAGTATCATAGAAGATGCAGGATATGATGTGGCAGTTTATGCGAATAAAGACTGGTTTACAAATTATCTGACAGATTCTTATTTTGATACCGTTGATCATTGGGTCGCACAGTACAATTCTACCTGTACTTACCAGGGAGAGTATTCAATGTGGCAATGTACAGATTCTGGTACGGTTGATGGAATTGATGGAAAAGTAGATCTGAACATGGATTTCGGTGCAGAAACTACAAATAAAAAACCGGAAGCAGTTCAGAATTTAAAAGCTTCTTCCAAGATAGGTGCGGTGAATCTGTCCTGGTCAGAAGTAAAGAGGGCAGATGGATATTTAGTTTATGGAATCCGTGGTAGCGGGAAGTATGGTTATATTGGGATGACGAGCAAGACTTCCTTCTCGGATACAAAAGCATTGACGAGTGATTATAATTTTTATTGGGTATTTGCTTATCGTAAAGATTCAGAAGGAAATATGCTCGCCGGAAGTGCGCCGGAAAAATATGTTTATGGAAAAGCTCAAAAATGTGAAGCAGTAACAGACCTGAAAGCATATTCTGTCAGTGGAGGGGTAAAGTTGACCTGGACAAAATCAGAAGGTGCGGAAGGTTATCTTGTCTATGGAATTCGAGGAGAAGGAAGTTACGGATATATTGGCATGACAACAACAGGAACAACGTTTACAGATAAAAATGCATTAAGAGATGAGTATAATTTTTACTGGGTATTCCCATATCATACAGACGGTAATGGAAATAAAGTAGCGGGCGGTACAGCACACTATGTATATGGAAGAGCAGGATTATGATAAAAAAGATTCTATTTGACAGTAAGGACAAAATGAAGTCGGCGTACTTGTGGAATACATGTGCAGCAATGCTGAATGCATTCCAGACAGTATTTATACTGATGCTTATATCCCGCATTGATCCGGTGATCGATGCGGGCGTATTTACAATTGCATTTGCGATAGGAAATCTTATGATGGCGATAGGAAAATATGGAATACGCCAGTTTCAAGTGTCAGATGTCGAAGAAAAATATAGTTTTAAAGAATATACAGTTGCGAGAATCATAACGAGTATAATTATGATTGCTGCATCTTTTGTTTATGTCGGAGTGAATCTTGCATCAGGATTGTATAATTCTTCAAAATCTATAGTTATAATTCTAATCTGTCTGGCAAAAGTGATCGATGCGGTAGAAGATGTGATTCATGGAATGTTCCAGCAATATCTTCGCCTGGATGTGGCCGGAAAGATCCTGTCTATCAGAATGTGTACTTATATTTTTGTATATTTAGTATGTTATTATTTCAGCAAAAACCTTATCCTGACATCTGCAGTGGCTTTGCTTGTATCATTTATTCAGTTCGTGATATTGAATTATACGGCAATAAGAGGCTTTGAAATAAAAAAGAAAACATTTGAAATTAAAAATGTTAAAAATATATTTGTAGAATGTTTTCCGCTTTTTATAGCATCCTATTTGGTGATTTACATTGGAAATGCACCGAAATATGCGATTGATAAGGTGATGTCAAGTGAAGCGCAGGCATGTTTCACCTACATTTTCATGCCGGTCTTTGTTATAAGTCTTTTGAGTCAGTTTGTCTATCAGCCGGTAATCAGCAAAATGGCTCTTTTATGGCATGAGAAAAAGATCAGTCAGTTTAATAAGCTGATTTTACGACAGATTGCTTTGATCCTGTTGCTTTCTGTAGCTGCGATCATAGGGGGATACTTACTTGGAATTCCTGTCTTGTCATTAATTTACGGTGTGGATCTGACAGATTATAAGAAAGCACTTGTAATTTTGCTGATCGGAGGAGGAGCACTTGCGATTGTAAATTTCCTGCAGATGATCATTACTGTCGCAAGAAAACAAAAACTGCTGAATATAGGATATCTGTTAGCTTTTTTATTGTTTGTTTTTGGTGGAAAAACAATCACAGAAAAGCATGGAATGATCGGAATATCAGTTTTTTACACAGCAGTAGTCATGATCCTCGGAGCGGTATTTATTGTGTTGACGATAGGGATTATCAAAGGATATGCAAACAGTGATGGAAAAACGGTTGAAGAGAAAAAACAATAAATTCCAATTAATTATTTTAAATTAAAAAACGGTATGTTAAAATAAAATTAGAAAAAGATCAGATAAAAATAGTAAAAATACGAGGGAAACAGGGAATGAAAACATATTTAGTAACCGGTGGAGCCGGATTTATCGGAAGCAATTATATTCATTATATGTTTAAAAAGTATAAGGATATTAAAATTGTTAATCTGGATAAACTTACTTATGCAGGAAATCCGGAAAATCTGAAAGAATTTGAAAACAATGAAAACTATGTCTTTATTAAAGAAGACATCTGTAATGCAGAAGCTGTGAATAAGATTTTCCAGGAGTACGATATTGACAGAGTTGTACATTTTGCGGCAGAGAGCCACGTAGACAGAAGTATCAAGAATCCGGAGATTTTTGTGCAGACGAATGTAATTGGAACGACAGTTCTTTTGAATGCTGCAAGAAATGCATGGGAACAGGAAGACGGAACCTATAAAGAAGGGAAAAAGTTCCTCCATGTATCAACAGATGAGGTGTATGGATCTCTGGAGGAGGATGGGACATTCTTTTATGAGACAACACCGTATTCACCACACAGTCCATATTCAGCAAGTAAGGCATCTTCAGACATGTTGGTAAAGGCTTATATTGATACTTATAAGTTCCCGGCCAATATTACAAATTGCAGTAACAACTATGGACCATATCAGTTTCCGGAGAAACTGATTCCACTGATCATCAATAATGCTTTGAACGGAAAGAAAATTCCGGTTTATGGAGATGGACTCAATATCAGAGACTGGTTGTATGTAGAAGATCATGCTAAGGGAATCGATATGGTACAGGAAAAGGGCAGACTGGGTGAGACTTATAATATTGGCGGACACAATGAGCGCAGAAATATCGAGATTGTGAAGACAATCTTGAAACTGCTCTATGATGTACTTCCGGAAACTGACCCACGCAGAGAACATATTAATGAAAATCTGATCGAATATGTCGAAGACAGAAAAGGGCATGACAGAAGATATGCAATCGCACCGGACAAAATCCGCAAAGAAGTTGGCTGGGAGCCGGAGACAGACTTTGAGACGGGAATCCGTAAAACGATAAAATGGTATCTCAAGAATCTGGACTGGATGGAGAACATTACAAGCGGAGAATATCAGAACTATTATAAAGAGATGTATCATCTGTAAATAGTAGATGAATGGAGCAGATCATATGAAGAAGAGAAAAGGAATTATTCTTGCCGGAGGATCAGGAACAAGATTGTATCCGATTACACAGGCAGTTTCAAAACAGATTTTGCCGGTTTATGATAAGCCAATGATTTATTACCCACTTTCCGTGCTTATGCTTGCAGGAATCAGGGATGTCCTGATTATTACGACAGAGAGAGATATTAGTGTGTTCAAAGAACTGCTTGGTGACGGTTCACAGCTCGGAATGAGATTCGAATATAAAGTTCAGAAGAAACCAAGAGGACTTGCAGAGGCATTTATCATTGGAGAGGATTTTATCGGTGAAGATGATGTGGCACTGGTCCTGGGAGATAATATTTTCTATGGACAAAGCTTCTCCCCTGTTTTGCAGAGGGTGAACGAACGCGAGGGAGCCACAATCTTTGGATATTATGTAAAGAATCCAAAAGCCTATGGTGTGGTAGAATTTGACGAATACAATAATGTACTTTCTATAGAAGAAAAACCGAAAGTACCAAAGTCTAACTATGCAGTACCGGGATTATATTTCTATGATAATTCTGTTGTACAGTATGCAAAGGAAGTCGAGCCTTCCGAACGTGGAGAGCTTGAGATTACAAGTATCAACAACAGATATCTTCAAGAGGGAAAACTGAAAGTGGAACTTCTGGGTCGCGGCTTTGCATGGCTGGATACGGGAACTCCGGATGGACTTATAGATGCAGCTAATTTCGTAGCAACATTCCAGAACCGCCAGGGATTGCAGGTATCCTGTATAGAGGAGATTGCATATAAAAAAGGATTTATTGATAAAGAACAATTGAAGAAGTTAGGAAGTCGTTTACGTAAGACACCATATGGACAATACATACTATCTTTGTGTAAAGAACCTGGTGAGACGCGCAAACAGAAATAAATAAAGGCAGGTATTATGACACAAAGAAGTGAAAGCTGAATGAAAATGTGGCATAATATCTGCTTTTGGTATTTGGTGGGAAGAGTAATTTTACAGATTGCAAAATTTGTAAAAACATGGATGGTTAATTGACGCTCCGGATTTTAGGTGATATACTATATCTAATATGGACTTACTATTTGTTTTTGTTGAATTATTTACTTATAATTATTGCAGGCACGTTTGAATCAAGGAAGGAGGGTAGGTCCAAAGAAGAAAAAGGGGTGATGACGGGCGAAAAATGGATAGGGCGCTCAGAGGAGAGTATGAAAATTGTTTGAGAAAGGAAATAAAGGAGAACTATGAAAAAGAAAAAGACACAACTTTTAGGTATCGTTCTTTCAGCTGCTATGCTTGCAACATCTGTTCCGGCTCCTGTTTATGCAGAACCGACAGATAATGTGGCAGAAGAAGAGAACAATGGTGCCGTAGTTGCTCAGGAACCAACAGAAGATGCAGAAAATTCTGATGCAGCAGATAAAGTAACTCCTGAAGATGAGCAGACACAGGAAGAAGCACCAACAGCTCAGGTTGAAGAAGGAGAGAAGAATATCACTGTAGAAGATGGATATACAGTTTCTATCCCATCAATTAATTTTCAAGGGGCTAATGCAGCAGTAGCAGAAGCCATTGCGAAAGACGTAGAAATTGATGAAAAAGATCCAGTAATCAAGAGCTTGCGTGGAGCATTGGAAGGTCTGGAACTTGAAGGCGGCGAAGCAGGAATTGAAGACGATATATCTACAATTGCACAGTATGCTGCAGAAGAAAAGAAGAATGCATTGTCAGAAGACCAGATTAATACAGTTGTTGGAATGTACCAGCAGTATCTGAATCAGTGGAAAGATAATGCGGAATACTTAGGAGTTCAGAATCCATTTTTCCTTGACTTTAATGATGAAAAAGATGGTCTTGGAATTATGGGAGAGATGCTTGCACTTGACGGAGCATCTGTGGATGATGTCAGAAATGGTAAATACAGTTATGATGATCTGACAGGTATGATCATGAACTTCATGTATGGAGATAAGCTGGGTATTCAGTATTATGGTAAAGATGTTACCAGTGCAAGAGATTCCGTGCTTGATGCTATCTCAAAATCAGGAGCAAAGACTACAGCACAGAAGCTTCTTGTTATTAACGACTGGCTTGCACATGAGAATACATTTGATATGTCTTATATCATGAACTCAGGCAAGAATGATGAAGATAAACCGATGATCGCAAAGAATCCTCAGAAACAGGAGCACGAGCAGGATGTTTATAATGTGGTTTATTCTGAATACGAGAAGCAGATTAAACAGAACTTCCATGATCAGATTTTTGCAGGAATCGAAAATAATCTTCTCCAGCAGTTTTATGAAAAAGCAATCCAGAACATCGTATATCAGCAGGCTTTAGGAAAAGATGAAAGCGCTGCTACAGATGAAGAGAAAAAAGCTGCACAGGAGCAGGCAGAAGGATTTGTTCAGCAGAACAAAGACGCTATTGATGCGGATCCAGATGGATTTGTAAGAGAGAAGTTTAACGCAGAAGTAGCAGATCAGTTAAAAACACAGGCAGATGCATTTATTAAAGATGCAGAAGAAAATGGAGTCGAGGTTCAGCCAGGGACAAAGATGACAGTAGAGCAGCTGACTCAGAACTCTATGGCGAACGATAAGATTGTGGATCTTGACGGAGATGGAACAAACGATACTACAGCAAATGATGCTGTTCCGATTTATGCTAAACAGGCTGCAGAAGGTCTTACAACAGGTATTCTTAATTACTGGGAAGGTACTCAGTTTGGAGCACTTGGGTTTGGGACATCTGTATGTCTTGGATATTCGAAGGCATATACATATCTTGTACAGTGCATGGATAAGAATATCTATCTGAAAGATGCAAATGCAGGATATACAAGTTCTAACTGGAAGACATCAAAAGACTTGTATTACGATGCAGATGGAAAGATTGATACAAATGCAGGTTATACAGTTGACCTTGTAAGAATCTCCTTCCAGTCAGAAGTTACAATGTTTGGTCATACAGAAGACAATTTCGCATCCGATCATTATTGGAATGCTGTTAAGGTAGATGGAAAATGGTATTATGTAGATCCATGCTATACAGACGTATATACAGAGGTTATGAGCCGTGATCGTGTAGAGACAGATGGAGATATGAGTCATGCATTCTTCATGTTCAGTCACAGCAGTTCAGAAAGTCTGTATAATGGAAATTACAGTGAGATCAGATCACTTTATAAGGATACAGCAAACGATCAGACGTATGAAAAGGCATGGATGGCACGTGCAGCAAGTAATGTATACTCTGATGGAACTTATATGTACTATCTGTATGATTCTACAGATCTGTTCTCAAGAGCATCCGGAAGTATGTCAACTCAGCAGAAATCAGCAGAATATAAGCTGGTTCGTCATAAGATTACTGATTCCGACGGAGGAGAGGGAGACAGTGATTATGAGACATTGATTGATTTTACAGCAAAAGACAATGAGGATGACACAGATACTTATGTAAAAGTTCGCAACAAAGATGGCGAATTAGTAAAGGATAAGGCACTTACAAAACTGTATGCACAGTTTAAAGATGAGCAGAGTGTTTACCCATCAATTGGACTTACAGCCGCTCTTTACAATGGAATACTTTACTTCAATGTATCAAATGACATCATGTCTTATGATCCAGCAACAGGAAAAGTAGCAACTGTGAAAGAATATAATACAGTATCAGCAGTTCGTGACGAAACAAAATTATTCGGCGGTATGGCATTCAGCACAGTAGCTAATGGAACTGATGGAGCACTTACTGTTGAGAATCATCCGATTGCAGGATTGACAATTAAAAGTGACGGAACAATGGTTGTATCCATTGCTACAAACTTTGCATTCATTTCCGGAAAAACAAGCATGACTGATCATAATAGTTACGGATATGAATTTGAAGAAACAGACTATAATCCGAATTACACAAATTATAAAAAGTATGCAAGTATCATGGGTGACCAGAAGAACGATAATGACGAGTTCATGTGGTCAGCAAACTTTGTGGACAAAGTTGATATGAAAAAACTTGCAGGCTCTTCTCATGATTATAAAGAAGTGACTGTACCAGCGTTCTGTGGACGTAATGAATTTACAGAAGAGCGTTGTTCTGACTGTGGACTGATTAAAGAAGGCACACGAAACGAAAAGAAAGATACAGCTCATGAGCATCATTACATCAAGTTTCATGAGGTATATTATACAAAATCAAACGATACAGCAAATGAAGCTGACAACTACGTATGCCCAGAATGTGGAGCTTGTATTACAGAACCTGTAAAATCAAAATTTGAGCAGGCAAATACAACTTATGAAAAGAGAAAAGCAATTTGGGATGCAGCACAGAAGAACGCAGCTGAAGGTCATGCTTATTCTGTAGAAGATGCAGAATGGAGTGAAGATAACGCAACAGTTACATTCCAGACTTTAAAATGTGAATCTTGTGCAAATAAAGTAGATAAACTTGATTGTTTACTTTCCTCTGATACAAATGAAACAAATAAAGCAAACATTGATTCTATTCAGAAGAAACTGGCGGATAAAGTTACAGTTGAGACAAAAGTTGTTGAAAGAACTGGTGTATGTACTGATGGTATAGTTACTCTTTACAAAGCAGAAGGTAAGACTGCAGATGGATATAAATATAAAATATCCAGAAGTGTAAAAGGTGAAGCAGGAAAGCACGCATACGATGATGTAAAATTCAACTGGGATGCAGCAGCAATCAAAGATGATGATGGAAACATCACAGGTTATAAGACAGATCAGAAAGAAGGCACTTCAGTAACAGTTGATGAAGTGAAGTGTTCCGTATGTGGAGAAGTTCAGAAAAATGTATCCGTATCTGTAGTAAAAGATACAGATGCATATAAAGCACCTACATGTGAAGAAGCAGGAAAAGATGTTTATGTAGCAACAGTAACATCAACAGATGATAATACTGTACTTGCAAAAGAGACAAAAGAAGTAGCAATTGCAAAACTTGGTCACAAATACGGCGATCCGGTATGGTCAGACTGGGAAGAAAAAGATGGTAAGTGGACAACAACAGCAACATTTACATGTGCAAATGATGCAACACATGTTCAGACACCGGAAGTTAAGATCGATAGTGAAACAGTCGAGAAAGCAACTTATACAAAAGAAGGAAAAGTTGTTTATACAGCGTCCGTAACATCACCAGATGGAAAGAAAGTTGTTAATCCGACAACTAAGGAAATCGTAGTTGAAAAAGAAAGACTTGCAGCAGTAGAAAACCTGAAAGCATCTTCTTCAGTAGGTAAGGTAAAACTTACATGGAGTGAAGTGAAGGACGCAGAAGGATACCTGATCTATGGAATCCGTGGAGGCGGTAACAAGTATGGCTATATCGGTATGACATCTAAGACATCGTTCGTTGATGTAAAAGCAATTACAAGTGATTACAACTATTACTGGGTATTTGCATATTGCAAAGATGAGAATGGCAAGATGTATCCAGGACTGACAGCACATTATGTATATGGTAAGGCACAGAAATGCGCAGCTGTTACAGACCTGAAAGCTTCATCTGTAAAGGGTGGAGTAAAACTTACATGGACGAAGTCAGCCGGAGCAGAAGGATATCTTGTATATGGAATCCATCCAGGCGAGAAATATGGTTACATTGGTATGACAACAAAAGGCACAACATTTACAGATAAGAAGGCATCCAGCACAGATTGGAACTTCTACTGGGTATTCCCATACCATACAGACTCTAACGGAAACAAGGTTGTTGGTGGAACACCGGAGTATGTATATGGAAAAGCAAAATAATTGAATGAGATCTGAATCATAAGTTATAAACAGGATTCAACTTGTGAAGATTATACGCAGAAAGCACAGTGATTTATTCACTGTGCTTTTTGCATAATATGTTTCTCTTTGATTGTGTAAGACACTGAGGGATGATATAATTAATTCAGTTAATAATATTCGTTATATTCCAAATGTAAGGGAGGGAAAGTGTATGAAGAAGAAGCGAGGCGGGCAGAAAAAAAGAAGGGGGATGGGCCTGTTACTGATTTTATCTATGATAGTTCTGGCTCTTTCAGGCTGCTCTAAGAAAAAGGAGACAAAAACAGAAAAACCACCAACTAAGAAAATAGAAGTGGAAAAGCCGGAATCAGTAGAAGAAGTGCCGGAAGAACCGGAAGAAGAAAAGATTCCGGAAAATCAAAACCTGCTGACAGGTCTTGCAGATCTGACAGATGCTGCTATTGGTAAACGTCCGGTGGCGGTTATGGTGAATAATATTCCGGCAGCAATGCCACAGTACGGAGTAGAAAAAGCAGATATTATCTTTGAAATTCCGGTAGAGGGTGATCAGACACGTTTTATGGCTCTTTATGCGGATTATACAACTGTTCCGCAGATCTGCGCGATACGAAGCTGCAGATATTATTTCCCGGCACTGTCTCAGGGATTTGATGCGTTTTATGTAAATTGGGGAATTGATGACAGTATCGCAGATTATCTGGAAGCTTTGAAACTGGATCAGTATGATGGAATTTACAATGCAGGAGGTCTGTTTGGACGAGATATGGAACGTCGGAATCAGGGGTATGCATTGGAACACACAGGATATTTTGATGGAACAAAGTTTGCAGAAGTAGTGCAAAATACCGGAAAGAGAACAGACCTTGCAGAGGATAAGAAAGGGACAGCATTTCAGTTTAATGGATTAAATGAACAAGTGAAACCATCAGAGGATGTGTGTAAGAAAGTGAGTATTGATTTTGGCGCACAGTCCGCTACACTTGTCTATGATGAAGCAAGCAATACTTATAAAAAAGAAATTGACGGAAATGCCCAGATAGACGGAAAAACAGGAAACCAGCTTGCTTTTACCAATGTGTTTGTGTTAGAGACCACTATCTCTGTCAAAGATGATTTGGGACATAAAGCAGTTGACTGGGATGGCTGGGAAGACTCCATGGGATATTATATTTCGAATGGTGCAAAACAGAAGATTCATTGGAGTAAAGAGGAAAATAATGAATTATCAAGATTAACATTTTATGATGAATCAGGAAATGAAATATCAATTAACCGCGGAAAGAGCTATATTGCATTTAACTATCCGAATCAGACAGCATATGAGTAAACAAATAATCCCCTGCCAGTTGCAGATTGATTTGAAATAGCAACAGGTAGGGGATTACTTTATAGATGTTCATTTTTAGTTGACTTCAAGCATAATTTCTATTGCACGAATTGCATGCTGAAGCATGGAGACGACAGTGTTATGGCTATTTTTATCAACATTAGAATTCCAAACATCATCGAAGAACTCTTCAAAGATACGATGCAATAGAATCTTATTCGGAATGCAGATATTATATTCCGGAGTTAGTTTCTTTAAACGAAGATAGCACATGGAATCTGACATGAAAAGTGTCGGGTGTGCTATATGCTGATGATCAGAAAGAAGTCCTTCCGGAAGAACGCATACGTGCATAAAATCAAGTCTGTTTAACATTTGCTCCAGGTTCTTAAGGCAACGCAGTCTTTGCGATATAGTTAACGACATTCTTACACCAAAGAAATCAAGTTCTCCAGTAACTGTGAAATCTTTTAATACTGAAGCATAAATGATCAGATGGATTGGTGTGGTCTCCAAAATACGTTGTGTCAGGTGAGTTAGTTTTTTGATGTCTTGCTTTTGGAGGTCATTGTTATTCAGGCAGTATTCATCCAGAAGTTCCATGCATAAATCTTCTGGAAGAAAATGCTCTGTCAGATGTCCGATGAGACAATATTGATTCTGCGAAATTAGTGCCTGCTCATATTCAAATCGGTGAATCATTTCTGAAATTGTTGTTTTACGGATCAACAATGTTTCCTTATTGCAAAGAAGCCGAATCTTATGATATAGTTCATTGGTTAGATCACTGTCTTCAATTGTAGTGATTCCAAGACAGTGATTGCTGTCCACTAGCATTCCTGAGATTGCGTAAGTGTCTCTGATTGCAAAAATAAGTTTGCGCTGTGCCTGTGAACCACTATAAAGATTAAAATCAATATTTGCGAGATTGGTCATCACATTCATTAGAAACCCAGCAGTATAAGTAGGAGTTGAAGCGGCAGATTCTAGGTCTATAAGGAGTGAAAAATGTACACCTGGAAGAATAAGATTCCGGTCTCCGTGTGCACTGTTGAGTTCTGCAATCAAAAGCTGGTAATTAGGATCGACATTCAAAATATCAACAATTGCGTATACGTTTAGAGAATTAACTTTTCGAAGTGAAGGATGTTTCATTTTAAAAATGAATTGGTCTAATGTAAGCTCCGGATAATAAGAAATCTTTGGAGCTATTTCTGTACCGGTTGAGTTTTGTAATTCTTTTACATACATATATTCAGATTCGAGATTGTCATAAATAGCAGTTTCAAGATTTTTGATATCCTGTAGCTGATATTCCTGTAACAGTTGTGTAGTGCTTTCTTCCGAAAGAGCTTCAACAATACAGTGACTGATAGCCTGAAGTGTATTTTCATGATTTTTTTCAGTTGGCAACAGTTTTCCGCTGATCCATTTACTGATATAGGAGTCATCATACTGAACAGCTTTTGCGAGAATACTATTTTTTAGCTCAGCAGTAGCCATAAGGTGTTCTAGCAAAATGCTGAAACGGTTTTTATCTTTCATATTTTTGTTATATTACAGAGTATAGAATAACTTGTAATATGTCCCCCTTCCTTTTAAAAATACTTTAAAGAAGTTGATAGTATGATATTAGTTTAGAACAGAGGAAATAAAATTGCAATAAAAGAACCATAATTTACCTACTGATTTTGTATTTATTTCCAAAACGAAGCGTGAAAAACAAAAGAAAAGAGGATAAAATTATGAATTTTACAGAGCAGAAATTGACAGGTAAAGCAAGTATTGATAAACCATGGCTGAACTTTTATCCGGAACAGTTCAGAAATATCGAGATACCAAGAATGACAATCGAAGCTTTTCTGAAAATGAAAAACCCGAATGAGGATAAGATCGCATTTGAGTATTATGGAAATAAGATTACATGGAAGCAGTTATGGGAAGAAG
Source organism: Mediterraneibacter faecis (assembly GCF_055383675.1). Taxonomy (NCBI): domain Bacteria; kingdom Bacillati; phylum Bacillota; class Clostridia; order Lachnospirales; family Lachnospiraceae; genus Mediterraneibacter; species Mediterraneibacter faecis. The sequence goes on from NZ_AP043803.1 coordinate 803,914, forward strand.
TAGATGTTGCAGCAAGAGCACTGAAAGCCCTCGGACTTAACGAAGGTGACAGAGTTCCGTCCTTTTTAGTATGTACGCCAGCTCATTTTATTTTGCTTCTTGCAGCAGAAAAAGTTGGTTTAACAATTATTTGCCGTGATGACGAACCGGAAGAACTTTGTTTTGCAATCCGTAAATGTAAAACAGATACAGCATTTGTAATGGATTATCTTTCAAAAGAAGATGAAGAGTTATTCCGTACAACAACTCCGATGACACGTATGATTAAAGTGTCACCATTTGAATATGCAGACAAGAGCCAGATGAAAGATTATGTATTAGAAGAAATCACTGCCCGCTATCAGGCAGTGACAGAGACAACAGAAGGTGATATGAGCTGGCAGGAGTTTATGGAGATGGGAAGAAACTTCAAAGGTGAATATCTTGTGTCTGTAGATCCTGAGAGAGCTGTGTTTGGAGCTTACACAAGTGGTTCAACAGGAATCTCTAAACTTGTAATTCACTCTTCAGCGAATATAGTAGCAACTGCATACCAGATGTCAATCTTTATTCCGCCGTCAGATGTGCAGGAAGTTTGGTGGACACCAATTCTTCCACCGGCATTGATCGCGGTAACAGTTTCAATGACAATTTTCCCACTTTCTACAGGATTAATGGTATCACTTGATCCATTCTGTCCGTTAGAGAATATTGACATTGAATTTATGGATCGCAAACCAAACTTCTGGGCACTGATTCCGCGTTATTGCGAACTGTTAATGGCCAGCGATAGAATTCCGGAAGATTACGATATGTCTCATCTGAGAACAATCGGTGCAGGTGCTGAGGCCATGAATGACCGTAAGTATGCAGAGGTAGAAGAGTTCTTCCATAAACACAACGTTCAGGCAAAATTAAGTGCAGGTTATGGACAGAGCGAGGGATGCTCAAACTTCACATTGCCGAACCCAATGTTCCCATTAGAGGATGGATGTGTGGGTATGCCGATGACAGCAACTGTACTTGGTGTATTTGACAAAGATCTGAATGAATTAAATTACGGAGAATCAGGAGAGCTTTGTATGACAGGTCCGTCTATGATGCTTCATTACTCAGGCTGGAGAGGTGAAGAACTGACGGAGCAGACTCTTATTGAACATTCAGATGGAAACACATGGTTACATACAGGAGATGAAGCTTATATCACAGAGCAGGGAATTGTGCATATCCTTGGACGTGGTGAAATCAAAGCTTACGGAGACAAACCGCTTCATGTAATGAGAATGGAGACAAAAACAGTTAGAACTCCTGGTGTAAAAGATGGTTTCTTCTGTCTTGTTCCGGATCAGGAGCATGAAGGATATTATCGTCCATATCTGTTTGTGATTCTTGATGGAACAAAGACACTTGAGGAAGTAGCAGAACTGCTGAAAGATACACTGGAAGAACATGAGTATCCGGTAGAGATCAGAGAAATTACCGAAAGACCTTATTTCCACTTCAAAACAGATAGAAAAGGTCTTACAGCTCAGATTCTTGAAGAATTGGAGCAGGCAAAAGAAGAAAAATAAGAAAATCGAAGGTTTTGATTGTTCCAAGGAGCAATAACCATTGGTTGGGGGAATGTGAAAAAAGTGCTGAGTCATAGGAAAAAATATATGACTTGGCACTTTTTAGGTACGAAATAGAGAGGATTTTGTAAAAGAATAAAAAAGTTTTGCTTTGCTGTTGAGAACTGAAAGAAAAATGCGATTTTATGTAAAAAACACTTGACACAGAACACAAATCAACATATAATAGCAAGGTATGACATAAGGAGAAACAGTATGCACCAAAGCCCCGGAGTATGCTGATTTCAAATAAATAAGCAATAGTAATTAATGATTATTTATAGGAGGAACATCCATGAAAACTTATATGGCAAACCCTGATAAGATTGAAAGAAAATGGTATGTGGTTGACGCTGAAGGCGCTACACTTGGACGTCTTGCATCTGAGATCGCAAAAGTACTTAGAGGAAAGAACAAACCGGAATATACACCGCACATCGATACAGGAGATTATGTAATCGTTGTTAACGCTGAGAAAGTTAAAGTAACAGGAAAGAAATTACAGCAGAAGATTTACTACAATCACTCTGACTACGTTGGAGGAATGAGAGAGACTACACTTGCTGAGCTTCTTGCTAAGAAGCCAGAGAAGGTTATCGAGCTTGCTGTTAAAGGAATGCTCCCGAAGGGACCTATGGGAAGAGATATGATCAAGAAACTTCATGTATACGCTGGACCAGAGCATGCAAATCAGGCTCAGAAGCCGGAAGTTCTTACATTTTAGGTAGAAGGAGGAAATAACAGTGGCTAACGCAAAATATTACGGAACAGGAAGAAGAAAAAAATCTATCGCAAGAGTATATCTTGTACCTGGAACAGGAAAGATCACAATCAATAAAAGAGATATCGACGAGTATCTTGGACTTGAAACTCTGAAGGTTGTTGTTCGCCAGCCGCTCGTGGCTACAGAGACAGCTGACAAGTTCGACGTAATCGTTAATGTATGTGGTGGTGGATACACAGGACAGGCTGGAGCTATCCGTCACGGAATCGCTAGAGCACTCCTTGAGGCAGACGCAGATTACAGACCGGTTCTCAAGTCAGCAGGTTACCTGACTCGTGACCCACGTATGAAAGAGCGTAAGAAACCAGGTCTCAAAGCAGCTCGTAGAGCACCACAGTTCTCAAAGAGATAATTATCTCGCAAGAGAAATACAATTCAAAGAGATCCAAAACCCCAGAACTTCGGTTCTGGGGTTTTTCTTTACCTTTTGATTCAGTGAGACGTCTAGAAACGTGATGAAAATTGGTGGATATGTAGCAAGTATGCAGCAAAAATCACAGCAACTATGAGAATAGATTTACCGGTGAAGCATGGGTGGAAAGGCGCAGACCAGTTTATTATTGTCAAGGGTACCTGGGTTGAAAAATTGATGGCGGAATAATATGATGCTGTGATAGAATGAAGAAAATGATTGGATGTGTAAACTGGAAGTTTCACATGAGATGTGTTATTGGGAAATATTCGTGGAGGGGAACTGAAGGATGAAGAATGAAATTGTATTATTTACAGATGGTGATGTTAATATAGAAGTTCAAATCAATCCTGAGCAGGAGACAGTTTGGCTGACGCAAAAACAAATGGAAGTGTTGTTTGATGTTAAGCACGCTACAGTAAGCGAACATATTTCAAATATTCTTGCTTCAGGAGAACTGGATGAGACTTCTGTCGGTTTTTCCGACAGAAGTACAGGGGGACGAAAACCCAAAATTTATAATTTGGATATGATTTTGTCTGTCGGATATCGAGTTAATTCTAAAAGAGGTATAGCTTTCAGAAAATGGGCAAATAATGTCCTTAAACAGTTTATTTTGCAAGGCTATGCAATCAATGAAAAGCGTCTTCAGGCGCTTAAGAAAACAGTTGATATTCAGTCAAGGATGCTTGCAGATGCACTTGATATAGAGGAGAAAGATGTGCTCAGACGAGGAATTAAGAGATCCCAAGATGCGTTTTTGATTTCCAAGGCAAGCCGTTACGATATTAAGGGAGGGATTTGCATGAAAAGAAATTACTGGGCGTTATTAGTTTTTGCGTTAATAATAGTATTGCAGTGGATCGGATTAGGATTTCACGGTCAAATAAGGTTTATTTTTTTGATAATTATATTAGTTCTAATTGTTTTATTGGCAATATTATTACGGAAATAGTAAAAGTGAATAGCGAGGCGATTGTATGAAAAAGTTAATTGCATCAGTTTTGACATTAGTTTGTATTCTTACTTTGGCAAGGTGTGGAAAATCAGGTAGTGGTGACTACCCTGCAACTATAATGGTAAATGGTACTAACTACTATTCCACTGATCATGCTGTTCCTGTTGAAGTGGACGAGAGTGTTATTCAATATACTACTTCTTATGCAGAAAACGGCATACCTCAAAAAGATGGCGAAGCCAATTTCAACAGAGATTTAGGAACACCTTATGCAGTTATTGAGGATGACAGTGTAGTTGTCCTTATAGATAATGAGTGGATAGAGTTCAAAGCGAAGTAAGATAACTTCAAGTCTGATGAAGAGCGCGAAGCGTGAAAGAAAATACAGAAAGAGGCTAGATACTATCCTGAATTTCTATAAAAAATTGATTCAGTTAAGAAAAAAACTGCCGGTTATTGCAAATGGAACCATTCAGTTTTTAGATGAAGAAAGCGAAGGCGTGATCGGCTATGTAAGAGAATTAGAAGGAACAAAACTTGTTGTGCTGTGCAATTTATGTGAGGAAGAAAATAAAGTTGTATGGCAGAGTGAGTGGGATTCATATGAATTGTTGCTTGGAAATTACTCTGATGGAAAAGTAGATGGAACGTTGAGACCATACGAGTGCAAGGTGATGCGTTCCATCTAGAGAGTATAAATTATGTAGAGAAAGAATCGATTGAGGTTAGGATAAGAAATTCAACTTCAACTGAAATTAAACTGTATGAAGCGATTCCTGCGTCTTCTTCCCCTTGCAAAGAATAAATAACATGATCAAGAGAACAAGTGGAAAGATAAGACCTATCCCCATTCCAACACGGATATTATTATCAGAATTCTGGGTAACATAACCTACAATACCAGGTCCAATGCTGCCTCCCAAATCGCCGGCCATGGCGAGCAATGCAAACATTGCGGTTCCACCGGCCGGCACTCTTTTGGATGTAATACTGATCGTTCCAGGCCACATGATTCCAACCGAAAAACCACATACAATACAACCGGTTAACCCGATTACCGGATTCGATGATAAGGTGGTTAAAAGATAACAGATCACACAAAGGATTCCGGAACCTGTCATAAACTTCATCAAATCCATTTTTTCACCATATTTTCCAAAAATCAGGCGACTTATTCCCATTGTAATTGCAAACATGCAAGGTCCAATCAAATCCCCAAAAGTTTTAGAAAGTCCCAGTGCAGCTTCGGCATAGGCTGATGCCCATTGTGCCATAGCCAATTCAGATGCTCCTGAACAAATCATCAGGCAGATTGCCAGCCAGACAACAGGAGTTCGGAATAACTGTCTGACGCCCATTCCATTTCCGTCACTTACTAAATGTTCTATCGGACAAGTTGCGAAATTATATATATTAATCGCCGGAATAAGTGCCCACATGACTGCCAGCCATTTCCAACTATTCATCCCGAACAGGAAGAAAAATAAGCTCGAAATCAGTATGGTGGCTGCCGCACCCCAACAGTAAAAGGAGTGAAGCAGGCTCATAGTTGCTTCTTTATTTTTAAACGGGCATGCTTCGATGATAGGACTGCAGAGAACTTCGATCAATCCACTCCCCACAGCATAGATAATTACACTTACAATAATTCCGGTAAAAGGATTCGGTAACAGATCAGGAAGAAATGCAAGTCCAACTAATCCGGCAGCAGCGCATATTTCAGAAGTTACGATACATACACGATAACCGATTCGATCTACAAACTTCGCACAAAATAAGTCGACTAAAAGCTGTGTGAAGAAAAAGAATGTAGATATTAAAGCAATGTTACCCAATGAAATATCATAATCATTGTGAAATTTTAAAAATAATAGTGGTGCGAAATTTGCGGATATCGCCTGAGTGACGAATCCCAGATAACATGCCACTTTTGTTTTTTGATAATCTGGCATAACAGAAAACTCCTTTGTTCTTTTTATACCGTATTATATATTAGATAACAAGAAAAAACATTGACTTATATTGCATAAATATTGTATTATATCGTAAATCCAATAAAAAGGTTGTTGTGAGGAAAGATATGGCACAAAATAAAATTGTAACAGATGAGAATTTAATGGAATCAGCAAAACATGGGACGGACAGTTATCCGTTTAAATGCTATTTTGAAAAGTTATCTCAATTTGATTTTCATTGCATTGACTGGCATTGGCATACAGAATGGGAATTTGTATATGTCGAATCCGGAAACATGACGGTATGTGTTGGTGAATCGATGTTTTCACTATCAGAGGGGAATGGTATTTTTATAAATTCAAAGATTTTGCACAAATTTTATTCCAGTGATGAAACTGTCATCCCCAATTTCCTTTGTATGCCGTCCTTTCTTGCGCCGGAAAATAGTTTGATCTATCAAAAATATATTCAACCGATTGTTTCATCATCGTTGTCATACTTGATTTTAAACGGGGAGAATTTATGGCAAGGAGAGGCATTAGAAATTATGAAGCAAATATTTTCCGCACAGGATAGAGAAGGTGATGGTGAGCTGTTTACATCAGTTCTTATGCAGAAATTATGGCTGATCATTTATGAAAATATTGACAAAACGTGTATGGAAGAGCAAGTGGACGATTCCGGTTCAGTTCAGGCACGCTTGCAGCTTATGATGCAGTTTTTGCACCAAAATTATGCAGAAGATATTTCTTTGGAGGAAATTGCCTGTTATGCTAATATTAGTAAAAGTACGGTGTTGAATCTTTTTAATAGATTTTTACATATCACTCCGATTAAGTATTTGATTGGTTACCGGCTGAAGAAGGCAGCATTGTTGATTAAAAATACAGAGAAAAAAATCAATACGATTTCTTACGAAACAGGGTTTCATAATGTAGATTATTTTTGTAGAGCATTTAAAAAGAGTTATAAAATGACTCCAACAGAATATAGGAAAAGTAAAAATTCAACAGTACAATAAAGTTAGGCCAGAAGAGGAAAATGACATTATGATAATTAGAAAATATACAGAAAAAGATATTTCCGAGATGGTTCACATCTGGAATGAAGTAGTAGAAGATGGTGAAGCATTTCCACAGGAAGAGTTCCTGGATGATAAGACAGGGGAAGAATTCTTTGCATCACAGACTTATTGTGGCGTTGCAGATAACGATGGGAAAATTGTAGGACTTTACATTTTGCATCCGAATAACATTGGCCGCTGTGACCACCTTGCAAATGCAAGTTATGCAGTGGATTCAACTTACAGAGGACAACATATCGGTGAGAAACTTGTAAGTGACTGCCTTGTACAGGCAAAGTTGCATGACTTTAAGATTTTACAGTTCAATGCAGTGGTAGAAAATAATGTTCACGCACGTCATTTGTACGAGAGATTAGGATTTGTGCAGATTGGAACTGTACCGAATGGATTCCGTATGAAAGATGGGACATATCAGAATATTTGTTTGTATTATAAGGAAGTGTAATAATAAACAAATATTGACAATATAAAGATACGAGGAAAATGAAATGAACATACAGATTTTTGGAACTAAGAAATGCAATAACACCAAGAAAGCAGAGCGGTTTTTCAAAGAACGTGGAATCAAATTCCAGTTCATTGATATGAAAGAAAAAGGTATGAGTAAGGGTGAATTCAATTCAGTTGCCCAGGTGAATGGTGGATTAGAAAATATGATCAACTGGGAAGGAAAAGACAAAGATCTTCTTGCTCTCATTAAGTATATTGCAGATGAAGATAAGCTGGAAAAGGTGCTCGAAAATCCGCAGGTAATAAAAACTCCGGTTGTCAGAAATGGAAAGCAATCCACACTTGGTTATCAGCCGGATATTTGGAAAACGTGGAAATAAGAAAAGTAAAGGATAAATTATCATGATTTATACAGTAAAGAGAATCGATGAAGATTTAGATTTTGGTTGCGAAGAACGAGCTGAAGGAAGTCCAGTCATGGCAGTGGTTACACTTATAGATTCATCTGGAGAAGAATTGAGAGTGAAAGTAGAGGATGACCTACTTTATAAAAACAATATCAATGAAGGAGACAAGGTTTGTTACGATAAAAATGATCCGGATTTTGTTATTAGTCAGATAGAAGCAAAGAATAGCGATTGTTCAGTGTTTCGGCTGAATTAAGATAAAAAATAAATTGTTTTTTTTGAGGAAGAACTTATCTACAGTTTCTTCCTCTTTTTTGAGCTTTTTGTAAACAAAATCTGTGCAGGAAGCATAGAAAATATCAAGCAGATTCAGATGTTTGTTAATAAGATAACAATACAAGTATTGAGGAAAACGAAGTTGTACTATCGACTAATCTAAAAATTACACATAACGCACAAAAACAATGACAAACATGTGAAAAATGTGTGAAGATAAAGGAAAAATGTATAAAAGAATACAAAAATGAACAATACAACTAGTAAAAATGTTAAAAAATGGTACAACTTTAAAAGAAAACTTTCTTGTATTTTATTGAAAGAAAAAGGGGCAGATAATATAATCAAACCATCAAGAAAAACTTAGATGGAGGAGAAAAATATGAGAAAAGTTTTCAAAAAAGCGTTAGCAGTCACAATGGCAGCTACAATGGTAGTCGGACTTGCTGCATGCGGAAGCAGCGAATCCTCAGACAAGGGTACTTCCAAATCAGATCAGATTAAAATCGGAGTTTCTATCTGGTCATCAACAGATGTACTTGGATCACAGTGTAAAAAGATGCTGGACGAAGCAGCAAAGGCATTGGACGTAAAATTACAGTATGTGGACCAGGGACATGTTTCAGAGAAAGTTACAGCTTCTGTAGAAACACTTGCAGCAGCAGGATGTCAGGGAATCATCATCTGTAACTCATCTGATACAGAGATGACATCTGCAATCAAAACATGTAACGATAACAAAGTTTATCTGTCACAGTTCTTCCGTGTAATCAGTGAAGAAAACAGCCCGGACATCTATCAGGCAGCAAAGGATTCAGAGTACTACATCGGAGCAGTACATGAAGATGAGCCAGCAAATGGTGAAGAGCTTGTGAATATTCTTCTTGAAAAAGGAGATCGTAACATCGGTCTGATCGGCTGGGAGCAGGGAGATGCTACATGGCTTGGAAGATGGGAAGGTTACAAAGCAGGCGTTGAAAAATGGAACAAAGAACATCCAGATGACAAAGCAAACCTTTCAGAACCACAGTATGCAGGTACTACATCAGAAGGTGGATCAAAAGCAGCAGAAGCCTTAATGGCAGCAGATCCGAACCTTGACGCACTGATTCCGGCAGGTGGCGGCGGAGACCCACTTCAGGGAGCAATCGCAGCAGTAGAACGTGCAGGAAAAACAGACAGCATTGATATTGTTTCAACAGACTTCCTTCCAGATCTTGGAGAAAGACTTGAAAACGGTTCAATGGCAGGTGAATCCGGTGGACACTTCTGTGATCCTCTGATTTCTTTCATGATGGTTTACAACGCAATCAAGGGTGACTATGCAGACTTTGGTGGAAAATTCGAAGATGTTCCATTCCCATATCTGTATGTATCATCACCGGAAGACTACAAAGCATATGAAGAATATTTTGTAGATCAGCTTCCATATACAGATGAAGAATTGGTTGAAATGTCAAAACTTAGTCTTGACGACTTAAAAGCAACAGCTGCTAAGGTATCTATTGAAGATGCAGCAGAACGTGCTGGAAAATAAGACAGATAATAATAACGACGATTAACTTGTAAAGGGTGATGTCGCAAAGGCGATGCCACCCTTTCTAAATCAGAAATGATAATTATAAAGAGGTAGATAATATGGGCACTACTAAAAAAATATCAGGGAAAGCGATGGGATATGTGATCTTAATAGGTCTGGTCATACTTTCCTGGGCGATCTTTAAAATTTTAACACCACATAACTTCGGTTCTTTTTCCAATATGCTCAATTACTTTCAGGCCAGCCTGATCGCTACCGTGGGTGCAGTTGGTTTTTACTTTGTAATGGTAATGGGAATGTTCGATTTCTCAATTGGTGCAAATATCATGCTTTCAGCAATCGTTGGATGCGTATTTGCAACCAGATTTAACCTGGGTTATTTTGGACTTATCGCAGGATGTATTATTACAGGTGCGATCGTAGGAACATTAAACGGATTATTCTATGTAAAGCTTCGTATTCCGTCGATGATCGTAACAACAGGTCTGGCTCTTATTTATGAGTCGGTTGCAAACTATATTGCAGGTGGTGTTGAGCAGACACTTCCATCAAATCTTCGTGCATTTGGTCAGATGCCTGGAGATATCATTCTTGCATTAGTGGCTTGCGCAGTAGCTTACATTTTTTTGAATTATACTAAAATCGGAACTTATACCTACGCAATCGGAAGTGACGAGTTCGTTGCAAAGAACATGGGTATTAATGTAAATAAATATAAAGTACTTGCATTTATTTTGAGTGGTGCTTTTCTGGGAGTTATGGCGATTTTAACAATCAGTTATGGTTCCTCTATGGTAGCTGTTACAGGAATGGCGTCCATGAGCCGAAACTTTATTCCGACTATGGGATGTTTCTTTGGTCTGGCATTTAAGAAATACGGAATGCCGCTTCCGGCAATCATTATCGGTGAGTTCGTAATCAACATCATTTTCTTTGGTTTCATTGCACTTGGAGCACCGACTGCAATCCAGGATGTTATCACAGGACTTGCACTGCTTATAATCATTACAGTGACAACAAAGGCTACTAAGGGCGAAATCGTCAAGTAATGAAGGAGGGAGACAGCAATGAGTGAAGTAAGATTACAGGTAAAAAATCTTTGTAAAAACTTCGGTATTACAAAAGCAGTTCAGAATGTATCCTTCAATGTGAATAAAGGAGAGGTTCATGCGCTGATCGGAGAAAATGGTTCCGGTAAGTCAACTCTGACAAATATGCTAACAGGTATTTACAGTATCGGAAGCGGAACATTTATTCTGGACGGAAAAGAGATTCATCCAAAGAACCAGGTAGAAGCAAACAACGAAGGAGTATCCATTATTGTGCAGGAACTTGGAACTCTGTCAGGACTTACTGTTGCAGAGAATATTTTCCTTGGACATGAAGATCAGTTCGTACATTTCGGAATTAAAAATACAAATGCAATGAACAAAAAAGCAACAGAGCTTTTGAAAAAATATGGCTTTGACAGAATCAAAGCAGCAGATATGATCGATAACTACAATTTCGAGGATCGTAAATTGGTTGAGATTGTAAAAGCTACTTATTTTGATCCAAAGGTTGTTGTGATCGATGAGACAACAACAGCGCTTTCACAGGAAGGACGTGAAGAGCTTTACAAACATATGGAAAGAATCAGAAAGAGTGGAAATACAGTTATTTTTATTTCCCATGACCTTCCGGAAATCCTGGATAAGTCTGATACAATTACAATTCTTCGAGATGGTGTTTACATTGATACAGTTAAGAGTAAAGATGTGACAGAAGAAGACTTGAAAAAGCTGATGGTAGGACGTGAAGTGACAGGTGATTATTATCGTTCTGATTATGGCGAAAAAGTATCTGATGAAGTCGTGTTATCAGTGAAAAATGTTACAGTTCCAGGATTGATTGAAAATGTATCCTTTGATCTTCATAAGGGAGAGATTCTTGGATTTGGAGGACTTTCCGAATCAGGTATGCATGAAATCGGAAAAGCTGTTTTTGGAGCATCTTATGATCGTGAAGGTGCGGTGACACTGGCAGACGGAACTCAGATCAACAGCATTCCTACTGCGATTAAAAACAGTATTGCATATACATCTAAGGATCGTGATAATGAATCGGTTGTCCTTAACCAGAGTATCGGAGATAACATTTGCCTTCCGTCACTGGATGAGCTGGCAGGAAAATCACATATTTTAAGAGATAAAAAACGAAAAGAGTTTGCAGATAAGTATGCAAAACAGATGTCTGTAAAAATGGTGGATGTAAACCAGTTTGTATCAAATCTTTCAGGCGGTAATAAGCAGAAGGTTGTTCTTGCAAGATGGATCGGTAAAGATTCTGATATCGTTGTTTTGGACAGTCCGACTCGTGGTATTGATATCAAGGTAAAACAGGATATCTACCAGCTGATGAATCAAATGAGAAAGAATGGAAAATCTATCATTATGATTTCAGAAGAGCTGATGGAGCTGATCGGTATGTGTGACCGCATTATAATCATGAAAGATGGAAAAGTCAGTGGTCAGCTTGATAGAAATAAGGATCTGAATGAAAACAGTCTTATTTCTATGATGGTATAAGGAGGCAACTATGGGAAGTCAAGTGAGTGTAAAAACAAATGATAAAGAGCAGCAGCTGAAAAAAGCATCAAAAATGTCTTTGATCCGTTCGCTCTTACCGATCGTTGGATTGGTTGTTATTTTCCTGTTATTTAACGTTTTGACAGATTTCAGAATGATGGGAAATCTGTCGCTGGTATTTTCACAAATATATGTAACAATGATTGCAGCAATGGGAGTTTTCTTCATTATGACAATGGGAGGCCTTGATTTCTCCCAGGGATCCATTCTCGGTATTTCTTCTATTGTTGTATGTATGCTTTCACAGAAGAGCATTCCGCTTGCAATTATCGGAGGTATTGTAAGCGGTGCTGCAATCGGAGCATTGAACGGTTACTTTTATGTATTTCGTAAGATCAAATCATTTATTGTAACAATCTGTACAATGTTCTTGTTCCGTGGATTTATCAAATACCTTACAACAAATGCGCCGGTTGCGGGTTCTGCAAAACTGATCAACTACGATAGTACAGAGCTTAAGATTGCTTGTACAGTAGTGATCCTTCTTATTGGATTTGTTGCATTTCGTTATACGAAATTTGGAACTTATCTGAAAGCAATCGGAGCAGGAGAGAAAGCAGCGATGTTTTCAGGTATCCGTACAGATAAGATGAAATTCCTTATCTATGTACTTGCAGGAGCAATTACGGGATTTGCTGCATTTATCAATGTAATCAAAGTTGGATCAGTTACTTCTTCAGGAGGTAATCAGCTCGAAACACAGATTCTTATCGCGTTGGTATTAGGCGGAATGCCTATTTCCGGTGGTGCAAAGGTTCGTTTTGAAAATATTATTGTTGGATCATTACTGTATGTTGTACTGAATAGTGGACTGACAATGATGGGATTCTCAACACAGATGATGCAGTTGATTCAGGGAATCGTATTCTTGATTTTCGTTGCAGTATTTGCGGATCGTGAATCTATTCAGGTAATCAAATAATATAGAATAAACTATACGTGATCGGGGAATGCTCTTGTCAGAAGCACTTCCCCGGAAGTATAATATAAAGATCAGAATCTTTACCATAAAGCGCGGTTAGAGAGTCTGGTCTTTATTTTATGGGAAAGGCAGAAGTTATGAGTAACATGGATCAAGAATGTTTGAAATATCAAAAATTATATAATTGGGCTCATACACTTATCACCAGTGGTGTGATAAAAAATATGGATAAATTTCCGTCAGAACCAAGTCTTCAAAAGAAATTTGGGTATTCTAGACAGACTGTAAGAACTGCACTGCAGAAACTAGAGGAAGAGGGGCTGGTAACTCGTGTAAGAGGAAGCGGAACCTATGTGTCTTATGACTGCAGTAAGGTAAATGAAGAACGACCGCAGGTCGGACTTCTTTTGAGTTATTATTCGGATTATCTTTTTCCAAGAGTATATGATGGGATTGAATCTTGTCTTACGGAAAAAGGATATGCTATAGAGGTGGCTGTGACAAAGAATCGATTGAATGATGAAGCTATCTATTTGGAAGGGATTCTGAAAGGGGATGTCAGTGGTTTGATCATAGAAGGCTCAAGATCTGCATTTCCGAATCCCAATATCCGACTTTATAAAGAAATTAAAAGAAGGAATATTCCGACACTTTTTATTCATAATCATTATGAAAATATGGTGTTTGACAGTGTGGAAATGTCAGATAAGAAGTGTTCGTACGAATTGACAAAACTTTTAATTGAAAATGGACATCGCAGGATAGGCGGGATTTTTAAATATGATGATATGCAGGGGATTGAGAGATATAAAGGCTTTATTCAGTGTTTATCAGATTATGGAGTAAAATTTGATGATGATTATATTCGTTGGTATTCAACAAAAGATATGGAAGAAAAGCTGAGCAAAAAAGGTTTACTCCGAATGTATAGACGTACGAAAGACTGTACGGCAATGATTGTATATAATGATGAAGTTGCGAATTATTACATGGATTTCTTGGAGGAGAGGGGATTACATGTGCCAGAGGATGTTTCGCTGGTATCATTTGATGATGCGGAGCTTTTAGATGCAAACAACGGGGCTCAGCTGGTTTCTGCAATTCATCCGAAATATCAGCTTGGACGTATTACAGCAAAGAATCTTCTTAGAATGATGGAAGATGAAAAGTGGCAGGAAAAGAATTATTCGTACCGATTTCCGGTGAAGATAAAAGAAGGTAATTCTATACAAAAAATAGGCAGATAGAAATTTGGTGACGAAAAGGAGGCAATCACGATGGATTTCTACAAGAGAGCACTTGAATTAAAAGACGAAACAGTAGCAGACAGAAGATACATTCATCAGAATGCAGAGACAGGACTTGAGCTTTCGAAGACGAAAGCTTATGTGATGGATAAGTTGAAAGAGTATGGTCTGGATCCGGTTGAATGCGGAGAGGGAGTTACGGCAACGCTTGGAAATGGCGGTAGGGTTCTTCTCCTGCGTGCAGATATGGATGGACTTCCGATGCCGGAGGAAAGTGGTGAAGCATTTGCTTGTCCAACAGGAAAAACAGCACATACTTGTGGACATGATTTTCATGCGGCAATGCTTTTGAGTGCGGCAAGAATCTTAAAAGAACAGGAGAGCAAGTTGAAAGGAACTGTGAAATTCATGTTCCAGCCGGCGGAAGAGACATTTCAGGGAAGTAAGAATATGATTGAGCATGGGATTCTTGAAAATCCGAAGGTAGATGCAGCACTTGCGTATCATGTATCTCCGGGAAAGATGCCGGTCGGACTTTTTATGTATAATGATAAAGGCACAATGATGTATTCTGTTGATGGATTTAAAATCACGGTCAAAGGGAAAGGTTCTCACGGAGCCTATCCTCATGCGGGTGTGGATCCGATTAATATCGGAGTACACATTCATCTTGCATTGCAGGAGTTGATTGCAAGAGAGACTGATCCGGCGCACGCATGCGTTCTGACAATTGGACAGTTTAAGGCCGGCGAGGCGGCAAATATTATCCCAGAGACAGCAGTTCTTCAGGGAACAATTCGTACAAATAATACAAAAGAGCGCGAACTTCTTGTTCGTCGAATGAAAGAAGTGGCAGAGAAGACTGCAGCTGTGTATAATGGCAGTGTAGAAATCGAGATGATCTCTGAAGTCCCGCCGCTGATCTGCAATCCGGCATTGACGGACGAAATGATTGGATATATGAAAGAGATGGATATTCCGGGCCTTACTCCGGTTCCGGATGTGAGTGCAAGTGCATCGGAAGATTTTGCAGTGATCGCAGAGAAAGTTCCGAGTACATTTATGTATCTCTCAGCAGGTTATACGGATGAGCGGGGAACTTATCCGGCACACAATCCGAAGGTACAGTTTAATGAAGATGTCTGCCCGATCGGTGTGGCATGTCTGGCACAGTGTGCGGTGAAATGGCTGGAGAGTCATCAGGAATAAGAAGTAAAATACAAAATCAAGAGAAGAAACAAGAATACGATTGGAGAGCGATATGAGCATATTAAATGTAGAACACCTGACACATGGATTTGGAGACCGTGCAATCTTCAATGATGTGTCATTCCGACTTTTGAAAGGAGAGCACATTGGTTCTTGTCGGGGCCAACGGAGAAGGAAAATCCACTTTTATGAGTATTGTTACAGGGAAAATGTTACCGGATGAAGGGAAGGTTGAGTGGTCAAAGAATGTGCATGCAGGTTATCTGGATCAGCATGCAGTTCTTGAGAAAGGAATGACGATCCGTCAGGCTTTGAAATCTGCATTTGATCCACTCCTTCAGAAGGAGCAGAGAATGAATGAAATCTGTGATATGCTTGGAACAGCAGATGAGGAAGAAATGAATGCGTTGATGGAAGAACTTGGTACGATCCAGGATGAACTGACACTGCATGATTTTTATACGATTGATGCGAAGGTAGAAGAGGTTGCGCGTGCACTTGGATTACTTGATCTTGGATTGGACAGAGATGTGACAGACTTAAGTGGTGGACAGAGAACAAAAGTTCTTCTTGCAAAACTTCTTCTTGAGAAACCGGATATCCTGCTTCTTGACGAGCCGACAAACTATCTGGATGAGGAGCATATTGCATGGCTGAAGCGTTATCTTCTGGACTACGAGAATGCATTTATCCTTATTTCACATGATATTCCGTTCTTAAATGAAGTCGTGAATATTATTTATCATATGGAAAATCAGGAATTGAACCGTTATGTGGGCGATTATGATCATTTTCAGGAAGTTTATGCAGTGAAGAAAGCACAGTTGGAAGCGGCTTACCGTCGTCAGCAGCAGGAAATCAGCGAGCTGAAGGATTTCGTTGCAAGAAATAAAGCTCGTGTGTCTACAAGAAATATGGCGATGTCCCGTCAGAAAAAGCTGGATAAGATGGATGTGATCGAGCTTGCGGCAGAAAGACCAAAGCCGGAATTCCATTTCAAATATGGAAGAATTCCTGGTAAGATGCTTTTTGAGACGAAGGATCTTGTGACAGGATATGATGAACCATTATCTAAACCGTTGAATTTCTCTATGGAACGTGGACAGAAAATCGCACTTGTTGGAACAAATGGAATTGGAAAAACCACATTGCTAAAGAGTATTCTTGGATTGATTCCTTCTTTATCAGGAAGTGTTGAACTTGGTGATAACCTTGAACTTGGTTATTTTGAGCAGGAAGTAAAAGGAGAAAATCGTAATAGTTGTATTGAGGAACTGTGGCAGGAATTTCCTTCTTATACACAGTATCAGGTGCGTTCCGCGCTTGCAAAATGCGGACTTACAACGAAGCATATCGAAAGTCAGGTGCGTGTACTCAGCGGTGGAGAGCAGGCAAAGGTGCGTCTCTGTAAGTTGTTAAACAGAGATACGAATTTCCTTCTCCTTGACGAGCCGACGAATCATCTTGATGTGGATGCAAAGGACTCTCTCAAGCAGGCATTACAGGAGTACAAGGGAAGTATCCTTCTGATCTGCCACGAACCTGAATTTTATCAGGATGTGGTTGATGAAGTGTGGGATATGAGCCAGTGGACAACAAAAGTATTCTAAAAATTGCACAAATAGAGCTGCATGTGAATTATGCAATAATCACGAAAATGTTTGAAAATTTAAAAATCTCTTAAAATAATACTGAAAAAATGTTATACTACACACGTAGAGTCTGTTATAAAAAGGGCAGTACATTGTGGACAACAACAGTGTAAATGAAAAGAACAGGAGGTTTTGAAAATGCTCAGCAGAGGAGACGCAGTTGTATATAAGTGCAGAGGAGTGTACAAGGTAGAAGAAGTAGGAAAACTGGATTTTTCATTTGTGGATGGCAAGAAAGATTATTATACATTACAATCCATAGACAATCAGAGAGATAAGGCGTATGTTCCGATTGATGATGAGAAGAACATCCGTCGTCCGGTGAGTGAGCAGAAGGCGAAGGAACTGTTGGATAATCTTACAGAGGTTGGTATACTGAATGTAAAGAATGAAAAGTACAGAGAACAGGAATACAAGGATTGTATCTCAAGCTTCTGTCCTGAAAACTGGGTCAAAGTGCTGAAGACATTGTATAGCCGAACAAAACGAAGAGGCAGCATGACAAGCATGGATAAGAAATATCAGCTGCTTCTGGAACATGCTCTTTCGAGTGAAATGAATTATGTTCTTGGAATTCCGGCAGGCGAGATGACAGAACTGATCAAAAAGAGTGAATAGTTACTAGAATTTAATAGAAAGAGGTCCGAAGCTACGGAAAATCAGGATTTTTCATTCAATAGCTGCCGGGCCTGGACTTGCGAAAAAAGCATGTGCATGATATACTTCTCCTGAATCTATTATTTTAGGAGAAGTTTTTCGTTTTTTTCTAGTAGATTGTCAAGAAAGCGAACGTACCGAAAGGAGAACAACAATGAAGATGCTGTCGATTGAGCAGGAACTTAAGAGTAACTCTTATCCAGGAAGAGGAATTATTATTGGTAAAAGCCCGGATGGAAAGAAGGCTGTCACTGCCTATTTTATTATGGGACGCAGTGAGAACAGTAGAAACCGTGTGTTTGTAGAGGACGGAGAGGGAATCCGTACACAGGCATTTGATCCATCGAAGCTTACAGACCCAAGTCTGATTATTTACGCACCGGTCAGAGTATTGGGGAATAAGACGATCGTAACAAACGGAGATCAGACAGATACGATTTATGAAGGAATGGATAAGCAGCTTACTTTTGAGCAGTCTCTTCGTTCTAGAGAATTCGAGCCGGATGGTCCGAACTACACACCACGTATTTCTGGTGTGATGCATATTGAGAATGGCAATTTCAATTATGCAATGTCAATCCTGAAGAGCAATAACGGAAACCCGGACAGTTGCAACAGATATACTTTTGCATACGAGAATCCGGCAGCCGGTGAAGCTCATTTTATTCACACTTATATGCATGATGGCAACCCGCTTCCAAGCTTTGAGGGAGAACCGAAGCTGGTAGAGGTGCTGGACAACATGGAAGAGTTTGCAGACCTTCTGTGGAACAGCCTGAATGAGGAAAATAAAGTGTCATTATTTGTCCGTTACATTGATATCGAGACAGGTAACTATGAGACAAAGATCGTGAATAAGAACAAATAAGGAGCGTAAAGACAGATGAAAGAATTAGAATTGAAATACGGATGTAACCCGAACCAGAAACCTTCAAGAATTTACATGAACGACGACAGAGAGCTTCCAATCAAGGTGCTCAGCGGACGTCCAGGATATATTAACTTTCTGGATGCGTTCAATGGATGGCAGTTGGTATCAGAACTGAAGAAAGCAACAGGACTTCCGGCCGCAACTTCATTCAAGCATGTATCACCAGCCGGAGCAGCTGTTGGTCTTCCACTGTCAGAGACACTGGCGAAGATTTACTGGGTAGATGATCTTGGAGAGCTCTCTCCACTTGCATGTGCTTATGCAAGAGCGCGTGGCGCAGACCGTATGTCTTCTTTCGGTGACTTTATTTCTCTGTCTGACGTCTGTGACGTTGATACAGCGCGCCTGATCAAGAGAGAGGTATCTGATGGAGTGATCGCACCGGGATATGAGCCGGAGGCACTTGAACTTCTGAAACAGAAGAAAAAAGGAAATTACAATATTATTCAGATCGATCCGGATTATGTGCCTGCACCGTTAGAGCACAAGGAAGTATTCGGAGTTACATTTGAGCAGGGAAGAAATGAACTGAATATCGATAAAGATTTCTTCTCAAACGTTGTGACAGATGTGAAAGAGATCCCGGATGCAGCGAAGATCGATCTTGCTATTTCCATGATTACACTGAAATATACACAGTCTAACTCTGTATGTTATGTAAAAGATGGACAGGCAATCGGAATCGGTGCCGGCCAGCAGTCAAGAATCCACTGTACACGTCTTGCCGGACAGAAGGCAGATAACTGGTGGTTACGTCAGAATCCGAAGGTACTTGGACTTCAGTTCAAGGATGGAATCGGACGTGCGGACAGAGATAATGCAATCGATCTTTACATCGGAGAGGAATATATGGATGTTCTCGCAGATGGTGTCTGGGAGAATACATTTAAGGTAAAACCGGAAGTATTTACGAGAGAAGAGAAGAGAGCATGGTTGGACCAGCTGACAGGTGTTGCGCTTGGTTCTGATGCATTCTTCCCATTCGGTGATAATATTGAGCGTGCACATAAGAGTGGTGTAACTTATATTGCACAGCCCGGTGGATCTGTGCGTGATGATAATGTAATTGCTACATGTAACAAATACGGCATGGCAATGGCATTTACAGGAATCCGTCTGTTCCATCATTAGAAACTTAAGATAAGATGATAAAAGAACCGGGACTTTTGGTGAAGAACCGGCGGTATAGAAAGGCTGAAATATTATGGTAATAGAGACAAGAAGCCCGGAAGAGACATTTGCAGTCGGTAAAAGTCTTGGTGAAAAAGCATTCCCAGGTCAGGTGTTAACCCTGACAGGGGATCTTGGAGTTGGGAAAACGGTCTTTACTCAGGGACTTGCAGAAGGACTTGGGATTGAAGAACCGGTGAATAGTCCGACATTTACCATCGTTCAGGTTTATGAAGAAGGGCGTCTGCCCTTCTATCATTTTGATGTCTACAGAATCGGTGACATTGAAGAGATGGACGAGGTGGGATTTGAAGAATACGTGATGGGGGAAGGTGTCTCACTGATCGAGTGGGCGAATCTGATAGAAGAGATTCTTCCGGAACGTCGGACAAATATTCTGATCGAGAAGGATCTGACACAGGGATTTGATTATCGTCGGATCACAATCGAGGAACAATAACGATAAAAAATTAGAAGAATGGAACAAAGAGAAGGCTGTTGATACAGAGAACATTTTTACAGCAGCTGACAGAGGAAGGAAGCAAGACCATGAGAGTATTGGCGATAGACAGCTCAGGACTGACAGCAACGGTTGCAGTCGTTGAGGATGAACAGACAATTGCGGAGTATACCGTGAATTATAAGAAGACACATTCGCAGACACTTCTGCCGATGATTGATGAGGTAAAGAAGATGATCGATCTGGATCTGTCCAGCATTGATGCTATTGCTGTGTCAGGAGGTCCGGGCTCTTTTACCGGGCTTAGAATCGGATCTGCTACTGCGAAAGGACTGGGACTTGCTCTCGGAAAACCTCTGATCCATGTTCCGACAGTGGATGCACTGGCCTATAATGTTTATGGATGTGGCGACTTGATCTGCCCAATCATGGATGCCAGAAGAAAACAGGTTTATACAGGATTGTATTCATTTTCACATGAAGTGAAAGATGGAACACATCTGACAGAGGCAGTATTTCATGTGGAAGAACAGCAGATGGCGATTGCAGTAGAAGAGTTGATCAGTAAGCTGAATGCGTATAAACGTCCGGTTGTATTTTTGGGAGACGGAGTACCAGTGTATCGTCAGATGCTTGAAGAGGGACTTGAAGTCCCGTATTCATTTGCCCCATCATACATGAACCGTCAGAGAGCGGCTGTAGTAGGAGCACTTGGTATTGCGTATTATTATGCAGGAAAATATGAGACAGCAGAGGCGCATAAGCCGGATTATCTGCGTGTGTCTCAGGCAGAGCGCGAACGTGCTCAGCGTGAAAAGGAAGCAAAGACAGAAGTGCGTGAGATGACGATTGAAGACGGTGCTGTAGTTGCTGAGATTGAGCACCAGTCATTTTCTGATGCCTGGAGCGAGAAGGCGATTCTAGAGACGCTGGAACAGAACAATAGTGTCTGCTTTGTTGCGGAAAAAGCAGGGAAAAGAGTAGGATATCTGCTTGGCTATACTGCGGTTGATGAAGTGGAGATTGCAAGAATCGCAGTGATTGATGAGATGAAACGTCAGGGGGTTGGTCATGCATTAATGCTAACTTTGAAGGCGTGGAGTAAAGAACATCAGATTGCAAAGGTTCTGCTGGATGTAAGAGAAAGTAATCAGGCAGCAGGAGCATTTTATGCGAGAGAAGGATTCGTAAACGATGGAGTCCGCAAAGCATTCTATCAG
Source organism: Mediterraneibacter faecis (assembly GCF_055383675.1). NCBI lineage: Bacteria > Bacillati > Bacillota > Clostridia > Lachnospirales > Lachnospiraceae > Mediterraneibacter > Mediterraneibacter faecis. The sequence goes on from NZ_AP043803.1 coordinate 825,465, forward strand.
GATCCGAAGGAAGATGCAGTACTGATGAGTCTGGAAATAGATAAATAACCAGCAGTTTCCAGTGGAAATTGCGAAAACTGTTTTGTATAATTGAGGCGTAACAAAGGAAGAAAACAGGAATATTCCGTTTTTGTAAATTACAATGATGAGTAACAACATAATTGCTGCTCACAGGAGGAAAACGTATGCGCCAGTATCAGTTGAAAGAAACAAAAGAAATTACGAAAATTATTTGTAACCGGTGTGGAAAAGAAACAAAAGTTGTGAGTGGGATTCCGAAAAGAGAGATGCTTCATGTAGAGCATACCTGGGGGTATTTTTCTGGAAAAGATGGAGAAAGCTGCAGTTTTGATCTGTGCGAGGAGTGTTTTGATGAAATTACAAAGGGGTTCCTCATTCCAACCGAATGTAAAGATGAATGAAAGAGTCTGGTTTGCAGTTTCGGGCAAACCGTAATGGACCAGAAGATAGAGGAATATTATGTTAGATGTATGTTTGCTCGGAAGTGGTGGGATGATGCCGCTTCCTTATCGTTTCCTTACTTCCTTAATGACAAGGTTTAATGGAAGCAGTCTGATGATTGACTGCGGAGAAGGAACACAGGTAGCTGTAAAAGAGAAGGGCTGGAGTTTTAAACCAATCGATGTGATCTGTTTTACTCATTATCATGGGGATCATATCAGTGGACTTCCGGGTCTTCTACTTACAATGGGAAATGCAGACCGTAGGGAACCGTTGACACTGATCGGACCGAAAGGCCTTGAAAGGGTTGTCAGTTGCCTGCGCGTAATTGCGCCGGAACTGCCATTTCCAATCATTTATCAGGAGATTCAGGGAGCGGAGCAGACATTTGAGTTAAATGGATACCGGTTGAAAGCATTTCGTGTGAACCATAATGTACTTTGCTATGGTTATACGATTGAAATTGACCGCGCCGGTAAGTTTGATGTGGAGCGTGCCCGTGCAAATGAGATTCCGCAGAAATACTGGAGTCGCTTACAGAACGGAGAAACTGTAGAAAGTGAAATGGGAATTTTGACACCGGATATGGTGCTCGGTCCACAGAGAAAAGGAATTAAGCTGACTTATACAACAGATACAAGGCCGACAGATTCGATTCGTGAGAATGCGAAAGATTCAGATCTTTTCATCTGTGAAGGCATGTATGGAGAGAAAGAGAAAGCAGCGAAGGCAGTAGAGTATAAGCATATGACATTTTATGAAGCGGCGGAACTGGCGAAAGAAGCGAATGTTGGCGAGATGTGGCTGACACATTATAGCCCGTCACTTACAAAGCCGGAACATTATATGAATGATGTGAAAAAGATATTCCCTCGGGCGAAAGCTGGAAAGGATGGAATGTCTGTTGATCTGATGTTTGAAGATTGAGAGGGATAGAAAATGAGTGAAAGCAAAGAGATTAATATACTGGCGATCGAAAGTTCCTGTGATGAGACAGCGGCAGCAGTAGTACGAAACGGGCGAGAAGTGCGCTCAAATATCATTTCTTCTCAGATTGATCTGCACAAATTATACGGTGGTGTTGTGCCGGAAATTGCATCAAGAAAGCATATTGAGAAGATTAATCAGGTGATTAAAGAGGCGCTTAGTGAAGCAGGGACAACATTAGATGAGATTGACGCAATCGGTGTAACTTATGGACCGGGGCTTGTAGGAGCCCTGCTTGTTGGCGTGGCTGAAGCAAAAGCAATCGCATGGGCGAAAGATATTCCACTGGTTGGAGTGCATCATATTGAGGGACATATTTCTGCAAATTATATCGAACATCCGGATCTTGAGCCACCGTTTGTGTGTCTTGTTGCATCCGGCGGACATACGCATCTTGTATGTGTGAAAGAATATGGAAAATATGAAATCCTCGGAAGAACCAGAGATGATGCAGCGGGTGAAGCTTATGATAAAGTGGCTCGTGCAATCGGGCTCGGTTATCCGGGCGGTCCAAAGATTGACCGTATTGCCAAAGAGGGGAATCCGGATGCAATCCAGTTCCCAAAGGCAAAGGTAAATGATGCAGAGTATGATTTTAGTTTCAGTGGACTGAAATCAGCGGTATTGAATTATATTAATGGCTGTAAGATGAAAGGTGAGACATTTGATCCTGCAGATCTTGCAGCATCTTTCCAGAAGGCAGTAGTAGAAGTTCTTGTGGGTAATTCAATGCGTGCAGTAGAAAAACTCGGCATGAAGAAATTTGCGATTGCGGGAGGAGTTGCGTCTAATTCAGCGCTTCGTGAAGCGATGGAAGAAGCTTGTGAGAAACGTGGAATGAAATTCTACCGTCCGTCACCGATTTACTGTACAGATAATGCGGCAATGATCGGAGCGGCGGCTTATTATGAATACCTTGCCGGAACTCGTTCGGGATGGGATTTGAATGCTGTACCGAACCTGAAGCTTGGAGAGAGATAGAAATATTTTGTGTATCGAGGCATGATTTTGTCATATGGTATAGGTACCGTGAGTATGAATGGAATAAGTGGGAAACGAAAAGTTATCCACACGATTCTTTAAATTGTAATTAGATATGAACAGGATTTTGTGATGAGTTGTGAATAACTTTGCAAAATCCTGTATTTAATGTGAATAACAGGAGAGAAAAATGGAGAAGAAATATTGTACAGCGGTTGTTCTTGCTGGCGGAAGTGGAAAAAGAATGGGGACAAAAGTTCATAAACAGTACTTGATGCTGAAAGGTTATCCTGTACTTTATTATTCTCTGAAAGCATTTCAGGATTCCTCATGGATTGATGAAATCGTTCTTGTCAGCGGTACAGGTGAAGAAGAATATTGTCAAAAAGAAATCGTAGAAAAATATGGTTTTTCAAAAGTACGCAAAATTGTATCTGGAGGAGCAGAGCGATATAATTCTGTTTGGAATGGTCTTCAGCAAATAACAGAAGAAGATGGGTTCGTATATATTCATGACGGGGCGAGACCTTTTGTGGATGATACTATGATTGAACGCGCCTATTCTTGCGTGGAAGAAACAAATGCATGTGTTGCCGGCATGCCTGTAAAGGATACAATCAAAGTTGTGGACGAAAAGAATTATGTGAAAGGCACACCGGAGCGAAAAACACTCTGGCTTGTTCAGACACCACAGGTTTTTAATATCCAGCTGATCAAAGAAGCTTATCAGAAATTAATCAACGAGAAAATCGAAAATGCGACAGATGATGCGATGGTAGTCGAGCAGATGATGGGACATACTGTTAAATTATATCCCGGAGCATATGAAAATATAAAAATCACAACACCGGAAGATCTTCTTGTGGCGGAAGCGTTTCTGTAGGAATATACAAGGGAATTCAAGAAAAGAGGGGGATTTTCCGATGTTGTAAAGTGTGGAAAAAGCCCCAAAAATCAAGGAAAACAAAGAAAGTTAAAAAAATGTGAAAAAAATGAAAAAAAGGTGTTGACATTTAGGTCCACCTTATGATAAGATTATCAGCGTCGCAAGTGAAACGACAACAACTTAATAAGAATTGCTAATCGGCAATGATTAGGTATTATGGAGAGGTATCGAAGTGGTCATAACGAGGCGGTCTTGAAAACCGTTTGTCCGAAAGGGCGCGTGGGTTCGAATCCCACCCTCTCCGTTTTTTATGGAGAAGTACCCAAGCTGGCCGAAGGGGCTCCCCTGGAAAGGGAGTAGGTCGTTAGTAGCGGCGCGAGGGTTCAAATCCCTCCTTCTCCGTTTGTTTTATGAAAACTCATAAAACTTTTTAAAAAAGTTCTTGACAAACAAAAACAGCTATGTTAATATAAACAAGCTGTCGCTTGAAAAGAACGACACAAACAAAGAACCTTGATAACTGAACAATAGACAACAACAACCCTTGAAAATTTCTTTAAGGGAAGATTTTTAAGAACGGTTTTTAAACAAACCAAAACAACAGTAAAAAGGGAAGAATTAGCTAGTTAGTTGATTCTGAACTGGATACAAACACTTTTAACGAGAGTTTGATCCTGGCTCAGGATGAACGCTGGCGGCGTGCTTAACACATGCAAGTCGAACGAAGCACCTTGATTTGATTCTTCGGATGAAGATCTTGGTGACTGAGTGGCGGACGGGTGAGTAACGCGTGGGTAACCTGCCTCATACAGGGGGATAACAGTTAGAAATGACTGCTAATACCGCATAAGACCACAGCACCGCATGGTGCAGGGGTAAAAACTCCGGTGGTATGAGATGGACCCGCGTCTGATTAGGTAGTTGGTGGGGTAACGGCCTACCAAGCCGACGATCAGTAGCCGACCTGAGAGGGTGACCGGCCACATTGGGACTGAGACACGGCCCAAACTCCTACGGGAGGCAGCAGTGGGGAATATTGCACAATGGGGGAAACCCTGATGCAGCGACGCCGCGTGAGCGATGAAGTATTTCGGTATGTAAAGCTCTATCAGCAGGGAAGAAAATGACGGTACCTGACTAAGAAGCACCGGCTAAATACGTGCCAGCAGCCGCGGTAATACGTATGGTGCAAGCGTTATCCGGATTTACTGGGTGTAAAGGGAGCGTAGACGGAGTGGCAAGTCTGATGTGAAAACCCGGGGCTCAACCCCGGGACTGCATTGGAAACTGTCAATCTAGAGTACCGGAGAGGTAAGCGGAATTCCTAGTGTAGCGGTGAAATGCGTAGATATTAGGAGGAACACCAGTGGCGAAGGCGGCTTACTGGACGGTAACTGACGTTGAGGCTCGAAAGCGTGGGGAGCAAACAGGATTAGATACCCTGGTAGTCCACGCCGTAAACGATGACTACTAGGTGTCGGGCAGCAAAGCTGTTCGGTGCCGCAGCAAACGCAATAAGTAGTCCACCTGGGGAGTACGTTCGCAAGAATGAAACTCAAAGGAATTGACGGGGACCCGCACAAGCGGTGGAGCATGTGGTTTAATTCGAAGCAACGCGAAGAACCTTACCTGCTCTTGACATCTCCCTGACCGGCAAGTAATGTTGCCTTTCCTTCGGGACAGGGATGACAGGTGGTGCATGGTTGTCGTCAGCTCGTGTCGTGAGATGTTGGGTTAAGTCCCGCAACGAGCGCAACCCCTATCTTTAGTAGCCAGCGGTTTGGCCGGGCACTCTAGAGAGACTGCCAGGGATAACCTGGAGGAAGGTGGGGATGACGTCAAATCATCATGCCCCTTATGAGCAGGGCTACACACGTGCTACAATGGCGTAAACAAAGGGAGGCAGAACCGCGAGGTCGAGCAAATCCCAAAAATAACGTCTCAGTTCGGATTGTAGTCTGCAACTCGACTACATGAAGCTGGAATCGCTAGTAATCGCGAATCAGAATGTCGCGGTGAATACGTTCCCGGGTCTTGTACACACCGCCCGTCACACCATGGGAGTCAGTAACGCCCGAAGTCAGTGACCCAACCGTAAGGAGGGAGCTGCCGAAGGTGGGACCGATAACTGGGGTGAAGTCGTAACAAGGTAGCCGTATCGGAAGGTGCGGCTGGATCACCTCCTTTCTAAGGAAGAAAAAAGTAGAGAGTTTTTACTGTTGTCTATTGTTGGGTTATCAAGTAACCAAAACTTTTGGTGGCGATGCGCTTAGGGGTAACACCCGTTCCCATCCCGAACACGATGGTAAAGACCTAAGCGGCCGATGGTACTGCACTGGAGACGGTGTGGGAGAGTAGGTGGCCGCCAAATTAAAAAGAAAATAAACCGAGAGGTTCTGCGATAAAGCTGGTCTTCACCAGTGATCAGAGTTTAAAAGAAAGCTTTTAGTCTCTGATGACTGATGAAAAAGTCAGTCAGATGAAGAACTGAATAAGGACTTCATCTTATGTACCTTGAAAACTGCATATAGTAAAAATCAATAGATTTAGATAAATATCTAATCAAGACATCCGAGGTAATGTTAACAACATTAACTTACAGTCTGAAGAAAACAGACTTAAAATAAATTGACTATCACCAACGCATACAACGCTATGTATGTGTGGACATTATCCCATTCCCGTGGGATGAGGTCGAGTTGGTTATGCTGATAAGAGCGTATGGTGGATGCCTTGGCACTAAGAGCCGATGAAAGACGTGATAAGCTGCGAAAAGCTTCGGGGAGGAGCAAATATCCTTTGATCCGGAGATTTCTGAATGGGGAAACCTACTTGAGCAAACCTCAAGTATCCTTAAGCCAATACATAACTTAAGGAAGGGAACCCGGTGAACTGAAACATCTAAGTAGCCGGAGGAAGAGAAAACAACATGTGATTCTGTGAGTAGCGGCGAGCGAAAACGGAAGAGCCCAAACCAGCGTGCGTGCATGCTGGGGTTCGGACCGCGGAATTGATTCAACGAGTTTAGCAGAACGGTTTTGGGAAAGCCGGCCAGAGAGGGTGAAAGCCCCGTAAGCGAAAGACGAGTTGACATGGCGGGATCCAGAGTACCACGAGACACGTGGAACCTTGTGGGAAGATGCGGGGACCACCCCGTAAGGCTAAATACTACTTAGTGACCGATAGCGCATAGTACTGTGAAGGAAAGGTGAAAAGGACCCCGGGAGGGGAGTGAAAAAGAACCTGAAACCATATGTTTACAAGCTGTGGAAGAGCTTTATATGCTCAACCGCGTACTTTTTGTAGAACGGTCCGGCGAGTTACGCTGGCTGGCGAGGTTAAGGACTAAAGGTCCGGAGCCGAAGGGAAACCAAGTCTGAATAGGGCGCATAGTCAGTCGGAGTAGACCCGAAACCGGGTGATCTATCCATGTCCAGGTTGAAGTTGCCGTAAAAGGCAATGGAGGACCGAACCCACATCCGTTGAAAAGGGTGGGGATGAGGTGTGGATAGGGGAGAAATTCCAATCGAACCCGGAGATAGCTGGTTCTCCTCGAAATAGCTTTAGGGCTAGCCTCATACGAGTCTTGCGGAGGTAGAGCACTGAATTCCTAAGGGGGCGTCAAAGCTTACTAAGGGATATCAAACTCCGAATGCCGTGTAGATGATGTATGGGAGTCAGACGATCCGAGATAAGTTGGGTGGTCAAAAGGGAAAGAGCCCAGACCAACAGCTAAGGCCCCAAAATGTGTGTTAAGTGGAAAAGGATGTGGGATTTCGAAGACAACTAGGATGTTGGCTCAGAAGCAGCCATTCATTCAAAGAGTGCGTAATAGCTCACTAGTCGAGAGGTCCTGCGCCGAAAATGTCCGGGGCTAAAACACACTGCCGAAGCTTTGGAATTGAGAATTCAATTGGTAGAGGAGCATTCTTAAAGGGACGAAGCAGTACCGAAAGGAGCTGTGGACTTTTAAGAAGAGAGAATGCCGGAATGAGTAGCGAGAGGAAGGTGGGAATCCTTCCGGCCGAATATCTAAGGTTTCCAGAGTAAAGCTGATCTGCTCTGGGTAAGTCGGGGCCTAAGGCGAGGTCGAAAGACGTAGTCGATGGATAACAGGTTGAAATTCCTGTACTATCCTGTAACAGAACTGTGGGGACACAGGCAGAGAGCGTGAGCCGGGAATGGAAAGACCGGTACAAGCGAGGTAGGAGAAGAGTTGGCAAATCCGCTCTTTAATCTGAAGACGTGATGTGGACTGAAAATAAGTAGGGAAGCACGTGAGCTGACTGTCAAGAAAAGCCGCTATTGTTTGCAGGATACCCGTACCGTAAACCGACACAGGTGGATGAGGAGAGAATCCTAAGGCCGACGGGAGAAGCATTGTTAAGGAACTCGGCAAAATGACTCCGTAACTTCGGGAGAAGGAGTGCCAGTAAGATGGCCGCAGAGAATTGGCCCAAGCAACTGTTTAGCAAAAACACAGGTCTATGCAAAACCGAAAGGTGAGGTATATGGGCTGACGCCTGCCCGGTGCTGGAAGGTTAAGGGGAGAGGTTAGCGCAAGCGAAGCTTTGAACTTAAGCCCCAGTAAACGGCGGCCGTAACTATAACGGTCCTAAGGTAGCGAAATTCCTTGTCGGGTAAGTTCCGACCCGCACGAAAGGCGTAATGATTTGGGCACTGTCTCAACAATGCACCCGGTGAAATTGAAATACCAGTGAAGATGCTGGTTACCTGCGCCAGGACGGAAAGACCCCATGGAGCTTTACTCCAGCTTGATACTGGGATTCGGTATTGCATGTACAGGATAGGTGGGAGGCTAGGAAATGGTAACGCCAGTTGCCATGGAGCCAATGTTGGGATACCACCCTTGCAGTACTGGGTTTCTAACCAGCAGCCGTGATCCGGCTGGGGGACAATGTCAGGTGGGGAGTTTGACTGGGGCGGTCGCCTCCGAAAGGGTATCGGAGGCGCTCAAAGGTTCCCTCAGAATGGTTGGAAACCATTCGAAGAGTGCAAAGGCAGAAGGGAGCTTGACTGCGACACCGACGGGTGGAGCAGGTACGAAAGTAGGACTTAGTGATCCGGTGGTATAAAGTGGGATTGCCATCGCTCAACGGATAAAAGCTACCCTGGGGATAACAGGCTTATCACTCCCAAGAGTTCACATCGACGGAGTGGTTTGGCACCTCGATGTCGGCTCATCGCATCCTGGGGCTGAAGTAGGTCCCAAGGGTTGGGCTGTTCGCCCATTAAAGCGGTACGCGAGCTGGGTTCAGAACGTCGTGAGACAGTTCGGTCCCTATCCGGCGTGGGCGTAAGATATTTGAGAGGAGCTGTCCTTAGTACGAGAGGACCGGGATGGACTGGCCGCTGGTGTATCTGTTGTCTTACCAAAGGCATAGCAGAGTAGCCAAGCCGGGAAGGGATAAACGCTGAAGGCATCTAAGCGTGAAGCCCCCCTCAAGATGAGATATCTCATAACGTCAAGTTAGTAAGACCCCTTGAAGACGACGAGGTAGATAGGGCAGAGGTGGAAGTGTGGTAACACATGGAGCTGACTGTTACTAATAGGTCGAGGGCATAACCAAAGCAGTGATAGGTTTGGATGATGATGTTGGTTTTAACTGTATGTAGTTTTGAAGGTACATAACCTTTAATTAAATATTCCTCCTTAGCTCAGTCGGTAGAGCATTCGGCTGTTAACCGAAGTGTCGTTGGTTCAAGTCCAACAGGGGGAGCTTGAAGATCTTGCAGAAATGTAAGATCTTTTTATTCTCTGATTATCGGATCAGGAGTAGGAAACTAAGAAGTTCGATTTGTCGAATTATTTGAAAAGTTTCAAAAATTAAAAAAATATCAAAAAAGTACTTGCCAAACGGTGATTTATATGATATGATTATAATCGCTGTTGAGGAAGTCGACAGACAAAGTATGGCCCCGTGGTCAAGCGGTTAAGACATCGCCCTTTCACGGCGGTAACACGGGTTCGATTCCCGTCGGGGTCATTTATGCCGATGTGGCTCAATTGGCAGAGCAGCTGATTTGTAATCAGCAGGTTATCGGTTCGAGTCCGATCATCGGCTTGTTCTTAGGAACAGAAATAATCAATTGGACCTTTAGCTCAGTTGGTTAGAGCAACCGGCTCATAACCGGTCGGTCCTGGGTTCGAGTCCCCGAAGGTCCATTTAGCTAGACTGCTTGGAAGTAGTAAGGGGCAGCGAGCTGACAATTAAATATTTGGCCCAGTGGCTCAGTTGGTTAGAGCGCCGCCCTGTCACGGCGGAGGTCGAGAGTTCGAGTCTCTTCTGGGTCGTTCAAGATGCGAGAGCATTTTGAGGAATGCCGCAGTGGCGGAACTGGCAGACGCCCGGGACTTAAAATCCCGTGGGTAGTGATACCCGTACCGGTTCGATTCCGGTCTGCGGCATTATTTTTTCTCTGAGATTTTTGTGAAGTCAATATTTGCAAGAATCTCAGAGTTTTTTGTTTTATGCATTCCATTTGGAGGCAAGGATATTATTCAAAAAATAACGGCATTGCATCTCATCTTACGAGATATAATGCCGTTATTTTAAAGTCTTCACACTTTTCATTAAAAAGTGGACCTGGCGGGAATCGAACCCGCGTCCAAAAACCTGTCCCATGTACTTCTACTATCATAGTCAGTTATTTGACATTCCCTCTGCCGTACGAAAACTAACATCCTTACGGGTTTAGTAGCTTCATAATACGCCTGACAGCTCAAAGCTTTGCCGTCATCGTTTCTCACATAGTCGGTGCCAGATTCCTAAAGTGTGAGTGCTTCAGGGCTGACATGCAGCATTTAGGCTGCAGCTAATTCGAAATTATCGTTAGCGTTTAATTTTAAGTTTGCGATTTAACGCATCAGCCTACGGATAGCTTCTCCATCTTCGAGATCCCTGTCGAAACCAGTACAAGCCCTGATCAGGGTAGAGTAATAAATACTCTCTACTGTAACAGACACATTCTCTTGTGTGCTGTACATACTAATATAGTAAAAAGAAATATAAATGTCAAGTGATTATTGCGTTAAAAGAAGTGAAAAAGCAGTAAAAATTTAGCATTTTTAATGTCATTTCACATATTTTTTATAAAGATAATTACTGTCAGACAGGGAAGAATGTGTTAATATAATAATATGAGTAATTATAAATCTTAACAAGAAAATTCGGAAAAAGGAGAGGTTTCTTATGCCAACAACATACGCACATTATAAATTCGGAAAAGAGGTGCTCAGCGCACTTCCAAGACCCCTTCAGAATTCTATAGAAGCGCATAGAGAGTTGTTTGATATTGGGTTACATGGACCGGATATTTTATTTTATTATAATGCATTAAAGAAAGATCCGGTGAATGAACAGGGGCATACACTTCATGAACAATTTGCCGATGAGTTTTTCCATCATGCTGTTGAAGTGATTGAGAAAGCAAAAGATCCGGCAGCGGCGCGTGCATATATTTATGGATTTATCTGTCATTTTGCTTTAGACAGTGAATGCCATCCTTATGTTGAAAAAATTATGCAGGTCGGAAGAGTTTCACACAATGAGATTGAGATGGAACTGGATCGAATGATGCTGACGGAAGATTATCATGATCCTTTGCGCTATCTGACAGCAAAGCACATTCAGCCGAAGATGGAGTATGCGGAAGTGATCGCACCATTTTTCAAAGATGTAACAGCCGAGCAGATCTATAAGGCATTAAAAGGGATGGTTTTTTATCATAAGCTGTTTCTGGCACCGACATCTGGAAAGCGAAAAGCGTTGTTTCTTGGGATGAAGGCAGTGGGGAAATACGATTCATTGCATGACATAGTGATGAGTGTAAAGCCAGATCCGTTATGTCAGAAATATTGTAAGGTTTTGAAACGGCAATATTCAGGTGCAGTGCCGTTAGCTGCGAGTTTGATCGTACAGTATCAGAAGAAATTATTCCAGGATACACCGCTTCCGGAACGTTTTCATGAAACATTTGGTGCAGGAGAAGAGTGGGAGAAACTGCGCCTGTAGAGAATCGAAGAAAAGAGCAACAGACTGCTTGCCAGGAGAGATGCAGAAGAAGAGAAAAAGAGTCAGGAGAATGTAGATGAAGGAATTCGTTAAAGTGCAGGATATCACGAAAACTTATAAAATGGGTGAAGTTGAGATTCATGCAGTGGATCACATCAGCTTTTCGATTGAGCAGGGAGAACTTGTTGTAATCGTTGGACCAAGTGGTGCAGGTAAAACAACTGTGCTTAATATTCTCGGCGGAATGGATACGGCAACAAGCGGGAAGCTGTATGTAGATGGAAAAGATATTACAGCTTATAATTCCAAACAGCTGACAGGATACCGCAGAGATGACATCGGATTTGTTTTTCAGTTTTATAATCTTGTGCCGAATCTGACCGCATTGGAAAATGTTGAGCTTGCATTGCAGATCAGTAAGGATCCGTTGGATGCACAGGCAGTTTTGGAGGAAGTTGGTCTGGGGGAACGGAAGAATAATTTTCCGGCACAGCTTTCTGGCGGTGAGCAGCAGCGAGTTTCAATCGCGAGAGCATTAGCGAAGAACCCAAAGCTTTTGCTTTGTGATGAGCCAACAGGTGCATTGGATTACAATACAGGAAAATCAATTTTGAAATTACTTCAGAATATGTGTAGAGAAAAGGGAATGACAGTTATTATCATTACACATAATCAGGCACTTGCGCCGATGGCAGATCGATTGATTCATATAAAAAATGGACAGGTAGCAAGAATAGAATCTAATGAGAATCCGACTTCGATTGATGAAATTGAATGGTAGGGGATGTGGATGAAGAAAGCATTACGAAAAAACTTTTATATGGAGATCCGTCATAGCCTTGGACGTTTTTTATCCATTTTCTTTATTGTTGCGATAGGATGTGCATTCTTTTCCGGAATCCGTGCATCAGAGCCGGATATGAGATATTCAGGAGATGCATATTTCGATGAGAAGAACCTGATGGATATTCAGGTAATGAGTACAATGGGACTGACAAAAGATGATCTGGATGCAATTCGTGCTGTGGATGGTGTATTGGATGCAGAAGGAAGCTATGCAACAGATGTACTTTGTACGATTCGGGGAAACCAGGTAGCAGTTCATGTTATGGCGCTCCAGGATAAGATGAATCAAGTTCAGTTAGAAGATGGCAGGCTTCCGGAAAAGGAAAATGAATGTGTAATAGATGCAGATTATCTGGATGGAAAGAATCTGAAGATTGGGGATAAGATCACATTATCGAGTGGGACTTCGGATTCTTTGGAAGATACACTTAAGACAGATACATTTACCATTGTTGGTACGGTCAGCAGTCCGGAGTATATTGCATTTCACAGAGGCAGTACAACAATTGGAAATGGAAGTGTCAGTGCCTTTCTTTGCGTTCCGGAGAAAGCATTTTCATTAGATGTGTATACAGAGATTACAGTGCAGGTTGAAGGTGCAAAGGAAGCGACTGCATTTACGAAAGAATATGAAGAACATGTGGATTCTGTGCTGAAAAAGGTTCAGGCAATTAAAGCGGAAAGAGAACAGGCCAGATATGATGAGATTACTTCGACAGCGCAGGAAAAAGTGGATGAAGCACAAGATGAGTTAGCTCAGGCAGAACAGGATCTGGCGGATGGAAAAAAAGAGGCGGAAGAAGAACTTGCAAGTGCAAGAGAGAAACTTGATGCAGCGCAGAAAGAACTTGAACGAGGAAGAAATCAGCTGGCAGCTTCGAAGCTTGAACTGGAGCAGTCGAGAAATCTTCTGATATCAAAGCAAAAGGAGCTGGATCAGTCCAAAGCACAAGTTGAGCAGGGTGCACAGGAACTTAGCGAAAAACAGATTGCACTTACAACATTAAGAAATCAGCTGGCACAACTAAAAGAGCAGGAAGAAAGTCTGGAAGATCAGAGACAAGAACTTTTAGCGCAACAGACACAGATGCAGCAAAAGAAAGACGAGCTTCTGAAAGCAAAGGAAGAATTGCAGCAACAGGCAGAAGACTATCAGTCTGCGTATCAGCAGATTTATCAGCCGTTGAAACAGTCTTATGAAGAACTAAATACACAGTATGAACTTCTTTTACAGAACTATGAGGCACTGAAAGAAGAATACGACCGGAAGCAGGAAGCAGGAGAAGAAGATCCGGAATTAAAGGCTCAGTTAGAACAGTTGGAAGCTGAAAAAACAGCAATGGAAGAGAAGTTGACTGAATTGAAAGCAAATCTGGATAAAATGGAACTGGAGGCGAAAGCTGCCGAAGCGGAGATTCAGAAAAACCAGACAAAGATCGAAGCCGGATTGACGCAGATTAACGAAGGGCTTCCAGCAGTTGAAGCCGGGATAGCTCAGATTGAAGAAGGTATTCTGGTATTGCAGGATAATATACAGAAACTGACGGATGTGTTGACACAGGGAGATGCTGCAATCCTTACCGCAAGGCGGCAGATAGATCAGGCAAAGGCGCAGATTACATCCGGTCAGCAGCAGATTGACAGCGGATGGCAGCAGATCAGTGAGGGACAGAAGAAGATTGAGGAGGCACAGCAGCAGTTAAGCAGCGGAACAAAGGAGCTGGAAGACGGTTGGGCAGTGTATGAGGAAGGTCGTATAGAAGCTCAGAAGAAGATTGAAGATGGAGAGCGGCAGATTACAGAAGCAAGAGAAGAGCTTGCGAAAGCACAGCAGAAGATTGATGATCTTGAAAAGCCAAAGTGGTATGTTTATGATCGGAACAATCTGGCAGAATACAGTGGATACGGAGATAATGCAGACCGTATGCGGGCAATCGGTAAAGTGTTCCCACTCATTTTCTTTCTTGTTGCAGCATTGATCAGTCTGACAACAATGACACGAATGGTAGAGGAGGAGAGAACGCAGATCGGTACTTTGAAGGCTCTCGGATATGGAAATGCTTCAATTGTTGGAAAATATCTCTGGTATGCGATCCTTGCGACATTAACCGGTGGTGTTTTCGGAATTCTGATTGGAGAAAAGATAATTCCATATATCATTATCACTGCATATAAGATCTTGTATCGTCATATGTATGATGTTGTGATCCCGTATAATTTGTATTATGCTGTAACAGCATGTGCAGCGGCACTTGCATGTACAGTAATCGCAACACTATTCTCATGTATGAAAGAATTACGAGAGCAGGCAGCAGAATTGATGCGTCCGCCGACACCAAAACAGGGAAAACGAGTATTTCTGGAACGAGTTCCGTTTATCTGGAAAAATCTGAATTTCACATGGAAATCGACCGTGCGTAATCTGGTGCGGTATAAAAAACGCTTCTTCATGACAGTATTTGGAATTGGCGGTTGTATGGGTATGATGTTGTTTGGTTTTGGATTAAAAGATTCTATTTCAGCAATCGTTCCGCTTCAATACGAACAGATTCAGCTTTATGATGGAGACGTTATTTTAAAGGAAGATGTGACAGAAGAAGAGAGAATTGAGGTTCAGAAAGAACTGGATACGGATAAGAAGGTATCGGTGACTGCAGAAAATCTTTTGAAAAATATTGAGATCAGTTCAGGAGAGTCTTCTCAGGAAGTTTATTTAGATGTACCAAAAGATGTGGAAGCATTCAAAAAGTTTGTCGTGATCCGGGATCGGAAAACAAAAGAAATTTATTCATTGGATGATAAAGGAGCAATCCTGACTGAAAAAGTAGCGAAACTGCTGGAAGTCAATGTCGGTGATAAATTAACGATTGATACAGATGATGGAGAGAAAACGGTCTTGATCAGTGCAATCTGTGAGAACTATATGGGACATTATCTCTATATGACATCTGAAGTCTATGAAAAGACATTCGGTGAGGCTCCGGTCTATAATTCAATTTATTATAGAACTCAGGACCGTACAACAGAGGAGGCAAAGGATGTCGGCGAAAATATAATGAAGTGTGATGGAACACTTAGCATCAGCTATACGACAAGCCTGAAAAAGCAGGTGGATCATATGCTGGAGAGTCTGGACATCGTGATTATTGTATTGATTATTTCAGCAGGAATGCTGGCGTTTGTAGTGCTGTATAATCTGAATAATATTAACATTACAGAGCGCAAGAGAGAACTGGCAACATTAAAGGTACTTGGATTTTATGACAAGGAAGTTTCTTCTTATGTTTACAGAGAGAATATCCTGCTGACCTTGATTGGGGCACTGGCGGGATTGTTGATCGGAAAAATTCTGCACCGCTTTATTGTTGAGACAGTGGAGATTGATTCGGTTATGTTTGGACGAAATATCGATCCACCAAGTTTCCTGTATGCCTTTCTTCTGACAGTGGCTTTTTCATTGTTTGTCAATGGAGTGATGTATTTTAAGTTAAAGAAGATTAACATGGTTGAATCACTCAAGAGTGTAGAATAAGACAGATTTGTCAGGAAATATAATAACGAACATAATAATGGATTGCAGAGAAGCTGCATGGAATATAGATATAATTGTGAAATGTTCCATGACAGCTTCTTTGTTGTTGACGGCCGCATATAGCGTAAGCAGCAACCGCACGTAGCATGAACAGTAACTTTTTGTTAAAAAGCACTTGAAATATACCTGTAGGGGGTATATATTAATAATTAGAAAATATACCCCCTGGGGGTTATACGACAGGAGAAATACAATGGAAGAAAAGAAAGTCTGTCCGGGATGTTGTCACAAGACAAAGGACCGCCCGGAAAAAGAATATAAAGATCTGATGAATCGTCTGAGTAGAATTGAAGGACAAGTCAGGGGAGTTCGAAGGATGGTTGAAGAAGGCGCGTATTGTCCGGATATTCTGATTCAGGTATCTGCGGTGAATGCGGCTCTGAATAGTTTCAATAAAGTGCTTTTGGCAAACCATATCCGGACATGTGTGGCAGATGATATCCGGGATGGAAAAGATGAAACGATTGACGAGCTCGTGACGACACTTCAGAAATTGATGCGATAAAAGATCTGAAGAGAGATCTGGCACAAAAAGTCCGGATCACAACTTGAAGGAGGAGTAAGATGGAACAATATAATGTGACGGGAATGAGCTGTGCAGCCTGCAGTGCCCGTGTTGAGAAAGCGGTTGGAA
Organism: Mediterraneibacter faecis; assembly: GCF_055383675.1. Taxonomy (NCBI): domain Bacteria; kingdom Bacillati; phylum Bacillota; class Clostridia; order Lachnospirales; family Lachnospiraceae; genus Mediterraneibacter; species Mediterraneibacter faecis. The sequence continues at coordinate 841,889 of NZ_AP043803.1, forward strand.
AAGTCCCCGGAGTTGAGAACTGTTCAGTCAGTCTTCTGACGAATTCCATGGGGGTGGAAGGCACAGCAACAGTAGATGCGGTCATTGCGGCTGTTGAGGAAGCTGGATATGGGGCAACGTTGAAATCTGCAAAGAATGAAAGGCATGGAATGAATCAAAGTGAGCAGAACTGTGCGGAAGATGCGTTGAAAGATAGGGATACACCGAAGATGAAAAGGCGTCTGATCGCTTCTTTGTGTTTTTTGATTCCGCTCATGTATCTGTCAATGGGGCATATGATGTGGGGCTGGCCACTTCCGGTATTTCTGGAAGGGAATCATGTGGCGATGGGGCTGGCGCAGCTCCTGTTAACGACAATCGTTATGGTGATCAATCAGAAGTTTTTTATCAGTGGATGGAAAGGCATGATCCATAGAGCACCAAATATGGATACGCTGGTTGCACTCGGTGCAGGTGCATCTTATGGATATAGCGTGTATGCATTATTCGCTATGACAGCAGCGCAGACGGCAGGCGATATGGATCATGTGATGGAGCTGATGCATGAATTTTATTTTGAATCAGCAGCAATGATTTTAACGTTGATCACAGTCGGAAAGATGCTTGAAGCGCATTCAAAGGGAAAGACAACAGATGCATTAAAAAGCCTTATGAAGCTGGCACCAAAGACAGCAACGCTCCTGCGTGATGGAAAAGAACAGGAAGTTTCGATTGACCAGGTGAGAAGAGGAGATCAGTTTGTTGTAAGACCTGGGGAGAATATTCCGGTGGATGGAATTGTTCTGGAAGGAAACAGTGCAGTAGATGAAGCTGCCCTGACCGGAGAGAGTATACCGGTAGATAAAGCAGAAGGGGATAAAGTGTCTGCGGCTACAATGAATCAGTCAGGTTTTCTGCGTTGCGAGGCGACGAGAGTTGGCGAGGATACGACATTATCACAGATCATTCAGATGGTAAGTGATGCGGCAGCAACAAAAGCGCCAATTGCCAAAGTGGCAGATAAAGTTTCAGGAGTATTTGTTCCGGCAGTTATTTCTATTGCAGTTGTCACAATGATCGTATGGCTGCTTGTCGGAGAGCCTGTTGGATTTGCACTTGCAAGGGGAATTTCTGTTCTGGTGATCAGCTGCCCGTGTGCATTAGGTCTGGCCACTCCGGTTGCAATTATGGTTGGAAATGGAATGGGCGCGAAGAATGGAATCATGTTTAAGACAGCTGTTTCGCTGGAAGAGACAGGAAAGACGGAGATTGTCGCACTGGATAAGACAGGAACAATCACAAGTGGAGAACCGAAGGTGACAGATCTGCTCCCTGCGGACGGAATGACAGAACATGAATTATTATTTTTTGCAAATGCATTGGAGAAGAAAAGTGAGCATCCGCTTGCCCGGGCAATTCTTGCAAAGGCAGAAGAAAATGGGGAAGCAGAGCAGAAAAGTGAAATCACACAGTTTCAGGCAGTTCCGGGAAATGGTCTGTCAGGAAAACTTGGAGAGGACTGGCTGTACGGAGGCAATTTTAAATTCATTTCTGACAAAATGAAGATTTCTGCCAGCATAAAAGAACAGGCGGAACGGTTGGCACAGCAAGGAAAGACACCGCTGTTCTTTGGAAGGAATGAGCAGTTCCTTGGCATGATCGCAGTTGCGGATGTGATCAAGGAAGATAGTCCACAGGCAGTGAAAGAACTTCAGAATATGGGAATCCATGTTGTTATGCTGACCGGAGATAATGAGCGCACAGCGAAGGCAATTGGTGAGCAGGCAGGTGTGGATGAAGTGATCGCAGGTGTTCTTCCGGAAGGAAAAGAACAGGTGATCCGCAAGCTGAAAGAAAAAGGAAAGGTTGCGATGGTAGGTGACGGTATCAATGACGCACCGGCACTGACCAGGGCAGATATGGGAATTGCCATTGGAGCGGGGACAGATATTGCAATCGATGCAGCGGATGTTGTGCTGATGAAGAGCCGGTTAAGTGACGTGCCGGCGGCAATCCGTATGAGCCGTGCAACATTGCGCAACATTCATGAGAATCTGTTCTGGGCATTTTTCTATAATGCGATAGGAATTCCACTGGCAGCAGGAATCTGGATCCCGGTCTTTGGTTGGAAATTAAATCCGATGTTCGGAGCGGCGGCAATGAGCCTGTCCAGCTTCTGTGTAGTAACAAATGCATTGAGACTGAATCTGTTTAAAATGCACGATGCCAGCAAAGACAGAAAAAGAAAGATGAAAAAGGTAGAAACAGCAGAAAATACTGTTTCAGATATTGTCTTAGCAGACAAAAATGAGTCAGAAAACAAGGAGGAGACAAAGATGACAAAGACAATGAAAATCGAAGGAATGATGTGTGGACACTGTGAGGCGGCTGTGAAGAAAGCTCTCGAGGCACTTGAGCAGGTTGATACAGCAGAAGTCAGCCATGAGGCCGGAACAGCAGTTGTGACACTGAATTCTGAAATCAGTAATGAAGTGCTGAAAAAGACAGTCGAAGACAAAGATTATACAGTAACAGCGATCGAGGATTAATCCAAGAGGTCCCCTGCAGAAATGAAAGATTCTGCAGGGGACCTCTTGGATTAATCCTTGTATACAATCTTCCCATCACAGATTGTATATTTTACTTTTCCATACAATTCCCATCCGGTAAATGGAGAATTAGAAGACTTAGAAGCATAAGTCTCAGGAGTCCATTTCTCATTCGGATCAAACAGTACAAGATCAGCTGATTTTCCTTCTGCGACAGAACCGCACGGAAGGTGATACAGGCTGGCAGGATTGATCGTCATCTTCTCAATCAGCTGGCTTAATGTCAGGTGTCCCGGACGTACAAGGGAAGTGATTCCGAGAGCAAGGGAAGTCTCAAGACCAATAATACCGCTTGGTGTTTGGGTGATAGGACGGGATTTCTCTTCCGTACTGTGTGGCGCGTGGTCTGTAGCAATCAGATCAATCGTACTGTCTTTGAGACCTTCGATGATAGCAAGGCGGTCATTTTCTGTACGAAGCGGTGGGTTCATCTTGGCAAGTGCGCCGTATTTTAATACAGCTTCATCTGTCAAAGTGAAATGATGCGGAGTTGCCTCTGCATGCAGATTTGCTCCCATAGCTTTAAAGGTACGTACCAGTTCAACGGACTGTCCGGAGCTGATATGCTGGATCACGACCTGTGCACCGGAACGAAGCGCCAGCAGACAATCTCTGGCAACAAGAGATTCTTCAGCAATCGAAGGAGATCCGTAGATGCCCAGCGCATCAGATACAGGTCCGTGATTGATTCCGTTTGTTTCAATAAATGCAGGATCTTCTTCATGAAGACTGATCGGAAGGTCAAGTGCCTTCGCCTCTTCCATGGCCTTATAGAGAAATGCAGCGTTCTTAAGAGGGATTCCGTCATCTGTGAATCCACAGGCACCGGCAGCGGCAAGTTCCTTCATAGAAGTCATCTCTTCACCCTTGAGTCCGCAGGAGACAGCAGCAGCCTGGAAAATATGGATGTCTTCCAAAGCCTCCCGTTCCATCAGTTCTTTGAGAACCGGAACAGAATCGATGACCGGTGAAGTATTTGCCATACAGATCACGGAAGTAAATCCACCGGCAGCAGCTGCTAGAGATCCGGTATGGAGATCTTCTTTATAAGTAAATCCGGGATCGCGGAAATGAATGTGTGTGTCAACAAGTCCTGGAGAAATCATAAGTCCTGCAGCATCAAGCTCATCCTCTCCATTTTCAGGTGTCAGAGTTCCGGCATCTGCGAGTGTCTGGATCAGACCGTCTGTGATGCGAAGGTCGACAAGACGTTCTGTATCAGATGCAGGATCAATTAGAAAACCATTTTTTATAAGCATAATTCATCCTCCTTTTGCTGTTAAGTATACCGTATTTTTGATAGAGATTCAAATTTATTAGAAAATGTGTTATCATAAACACACTGTAACATGAAAAGAAAGAAGGCAGAAAGGTTGATCTCTGAATTTTACCGGATCTAGACAATCGTTCTGCGGAAAGAAGGAGTAAATGAAAGAATACGATTATCTGATTGTCGGAGCAGGTCTTTATGGAGCTGTCATGGCACATGAATTAAAGAAAAAAGGGAAGAAATGTCTTGTGATTGACCGAAGAGATCATATTGCAGGAAATATTTACTGTGAGGACATAGAAGGAATCCATGTACATAAATATGGTGCACATATTTTCCATACGTCTGATAAAAAGATATGGGATTACATGAATCAGTTCGCGGAATTTAATAATTACATCAATTCACCGGTAGCAGTTTATAAAGATGAACTTTATAACCTGCCATTTAATATGAATACATTCAGTAAGATGTGGAATATCCGCACACCACAGGAAGCAAAAGAGATTATTGAAAAACAGCGCAAAGAGACAGGAATCACAGATCCACAGAATCTGGAGGAACAGGCACTTTTTCTTGGCGGAAGAGATATCTATGAGAAGCTGATCAAGGGTTATACAGAGAAACAGTGGGGAAGAAAGTGTACAGAACTTCCGGCATTTATTATCAAACGTCTGCCATTCCGATTTGTTTACGATAATAACTATTTCAATGACAGATATCAGGGAATTCCGGTTGGCGGTTATACAGCAATCGTTGAGAAGATGCTGGAAGGAACAGAAGTTCGTACAGGGATTGATTTCTTTGAATTCAGAAAAGAGAATCCGGAGATTGCAGAGAAGATTATTTTTACAGGAATGATCGATGAATATTTTGGATATCAGCTGGGAGCATTGGAGTATCGTTCTGTCAGATTTGAGACAGAAGTTCTTGATTGTGAGAACTATCAGGGAAATGCTGTTGTCAATTACACAGAGCGTGAAGTTCCGTATACAAGAATTATCGAGCATAAGCATTTTGAGTTTGGCAAGCAGGAGAAGACGGTTATTTCCAGAGAGTATTCATCAGAATGGAGTGTTGGCATGGAACCATACTATCCGGTAAATGATGAGAAGAATAATGCATTGTTTGAAGAATACAAGAAGCTTGCAGAAAAGGAAGAAAATGTAATCTTTGGCGGACGACTGGGAGATTATAAATATTATGACATGGATAAAGTTGTTGCCGCAGCTCTTGACAGACTGGAAGAATTCAATTAATATGAGAGTCACACTTCAGTCGTTCTGACTGAAGAATCAGGAAAGATTCTGAAGAGTAGTTCGTATCAGATTCTGATAATTTTCAATTGGACAGGTATTGTATCGTGTGCGGTGTGGGGCCGCACACGTTTAGATGACAGATCGCAGTAGAATTAAATATGGAAAAAATGTATGAAGTACTTCGCTTCGTGGAAAAAGGAACCGAATGTCAGCCAAGTATTGATTGCCTGCAGGGAGAACTTTTGATTTATTATCTGCGGGATAATACACAGTTGGATAAAGCGGTGTTATTTGAATGGTTCCGACAAATTGCCGGAGAAATAAGAAAGTATCAGCAGTCGAGACGTGGGCAGAATTATCGTTGTCTGACCCCATATAGTATTGTTGTGACAGAAGAAGGAGAATTGCTGCTTTTAAATCCGGATGCACAGGAAAATGAATTTGTTATGAAGAAGATGCAGCAGAAAGCGGTGAGAAGTCATTTTATCCGTCCGACAGCGTCAGGCAGCAAGAAAAATTGTTCAGTGGATTTGTTCGGATATGGTAAAATTTTGCAGTTTTTACTGGCATATACAGAGCAGATTCCAGAACTTAGCAGAAGTGAAGAACGCAGACTGGAGCGAATCATTGAACGTTGTACCGGTGGCGGAAGACGGCATTATGATAAGATCAGCCAGGTGATACGTGATCTTCCGGAGGAACGCGAGGAATGGAATCTGGAACAGAAAGTAAAACTTCGGAATGTCAAACTGGCGGTTCTTTTATTTGCTGCCGGGGCAGTAATTGCGGCAGCAGGAATTGGGATGAGCCAGGGAAGAGAAGGCAACAATACAGTTGGGAAAAGTGAAACAGCAGTGCAAGCTCAGAAAGCAGACGATGTAAAAACAATACCAAAAGAACATAGTGAAACTGAACAGGACAGAAAAAAAGCATTGGAAGATATGAAATGGAAGAAAGAGATGGAAGAACGGGTTCAGGAGATTCTGGAATCGGTCAAAGCGTGTGAAAAGAAGATAGAAGAAACGACGAAAGAAGAGGATAACGGGGAAAACAAGGAAGAAGCAGAGCAAACGCCAGAACAGCAAACAGAGGAAACTGCGGAAAAATCTGTAGAAGAGGAAATACAACAGGAAACGAAACAAGAAGTGATAAATGATCCGGTTGTTCCGGAATAAGAAAAAAGTCTCCATAAAAGGGAGGATGCCGGGTAACCATTTACTGGTTCCCGGCATGTATTATGAAAAAGTTTATTCAAAGTTTTTTGTTTTTTCCTTTGATGCTTATAGTATATGTGAGAGAAATGAAGAAAAAGTGATAAGAAGATGAAAGATTTTTAAATGATAAATGAACAAATTATGAACGACAGATGTAGTGGAAAATAACGGTTTAAAAAAGAATGGCAGTGTGGTATTCTACATCTAAAGAGAACTTCGGAAGTTACTGTTCACTCCCGTGTCAATCACTCCGCTGATTGACACGGAGGATGCGTGTTTTGACTTGAATGCATCTCGCCCCATCGCCAAAGGCGATTTAAAATGGCGAGATGCGTTGCTGGTCGCACATCGTGTGAACAGTAACCTTTGGAACAGGAGGTAATAGTTGAATATGACAAGACAGGAATTTATCCGAAAATTACAGGAGGCTTTGAATGGAAAGCTTGATGCCGCAACAATTCAGGATCATCTTAAGTTTTATGATGATTATATTATAGAAGAAATGAGAAAAGGAAAGAGCGAGCAGGAGGTCTTGGAACTGCTCGGAGATCCGTGGGCAATTGCGAAAACCATTGTAGATGCAAGTGATGGAACAGACGAAGAAGTGGTTTATGAGAACAGGAGTCCATTTAATAATTCGTACAACCAGACAACGCAGGCACAGAATAGCTATACTGGTTATGGACAGAAGGATGAATATGGAACAGAGCATTCTTATGGTTCCTATCATGAGTTCAGATTAGATACCTGGTGGAAGAAGGCTTTGCTGATCCTTGCAGTTGTATTTGTAGTCGTAGTAGTTGTGTCTGTTATAACAGGAATCATCAGTTTTCTGGCACCGGTTCTTGTTCCTCTTCTGATCATTATGATCGTGATCAGACTGATCGGTGGGAACCGACGATATTAGAAAAAAGAAAAGTAAAAGACCGATGGGGGAGCCATCGGTCTTTTGAGGGGAGTATAAATAATTAATAAGGGGTTGTAGAAAATAATCTTTCTACATGAATCAGTATAATATATGCATTTGGAAAAAGCAAGCAAAATATTCAAAATATGGTTGAAACAAAATGCATAAAAAGACCTCCGTTTGGGATAATAAAGATTGTACTAAATAGTTACTGTCAGTTAATAAGAACAGTAACACCAAATAAGGAGGAAGTATCATGGCAAAAAATTATAGCAACACAAGTAAAAATTCCCAGAATGGATTCTATTCATCGAAGGAAGAAAATCAGAGTAAGAACAGAAATTCAACATCTAATTCAGGTTCGAATAAGAATTCCAGCAAAAATTCTTATTCAAATAAGAATAAGAACAGCACAAACTGCAATTCCAAAAATGCAGATGACTGCTATGGCGGAAAAGATGATTATGATGAGTCAGACAGATATTAACAGATACTGTGAGCAGTAACAAACAAGTGAGTGGCAAAATTTACTTTTGAAACTCACTTCATAAGATTATTATAAACAGCAACAAGGCAGAGAAGAAAGGCAATCGCACTTTACTCTGCCTTTCATTTATAGTAAAATTATAATACTGTAAAAAGAATCAGTTAACAGTAATTAATAGTTACTGTTCACTCCCGTGTCAATCACTCCGCTGATTGACACGGAGGATGCATGTTTTGGCTTGAATGCATCTCGCCCCATCGCCAAAGGCGATTTAAAATGGCGAGATGCGTTGCTGGTCGCACATCGTGTGAACAGTAACAATTAATAAGTACATAAAGATAATATGAGGTAGATATGGAAAGAATGGAATGGATTGCGCCGTGTCATTTCGGTCTTGAATCAGTATTAAAAAGGGAGATTCAGGATCTGGGATATGAGATCGCACAGGTGGAAGATGGAAGAGTTACCTTTTACGGAGGAGCAGATGCAGCGTGCAGAGCGAATGTATTTCTCCGTACAGCAGAACGTGTTTTGCTCAAGGCAGGAAGTTTTAAAGCAGTTACCTTTGATGAATTGTTTGAGAAGACCAAAGCAATTCCGTGGGAGAATTATATACCGAAGAACGGGAAGTTCTGGGTGGCGAAAGCTTCATCGGTAAAGAGTAAGCTGTTCAGCCCTTCAGACATTCAGTCAATTATGAAGAAAGCGATGGTAGATCGTCTTAGAAGCAGATATCATGTACAGTGGTTTCAGGAAGATGGAGCTTCTTATCCACTGAGAGTATTTTTGATGAAGGATATCGTTACGATCGGAATCGATACATCGGGAGATTCTCTTCATAAGAGAGGATACCGTCCGTCAGCCGGCAAGGCACCGATTTCTGAGACACTGGCAGCAGCACTGATCATGCTGACACCGTGGAGAAAAGAGCGTATCTTAGTGGATCCGTTTTGCGGAAGTGGAACATTTCCAATTGAGGCAGCAATGATGGCAGCAAATATTGCACCGGGAATGAATCGTTCTTTTACGGCTGAGAGCTGGGCAAATCTGATTGATAAGAAACTCTGGTATGAGGCCATTGATGAGGCGAATGATCTGATCGATGATCAGATTGAGACGGATATCCAGGGATATGATATTGATGGGGATGTTGTGCGGATGGCAAGACAGAATGCAGAGAATGCAGGTGTGGATCATCTGATCCATTTCCAGGAGAGACCGGTCAGTGCACTGAGTCATCCGAAGAAATATGGATTTATTATAACAAACCCGCCGTATGGAGAGCGTCTTGAGGAGAAAGAGGCACTTCCTGGTTTATATCGTGAATTTGGCGAGAGCTTTAGGAAACTTGACAGCTGGTCTGCATACATGATCACAAGTTATGAAGACGCAGAACGTTATTTCGGAAGAAAAGCAGATAAGAACCGTAAGATTTATAATGGTATGCTGAAAACATATTTCTATCAGTTCCAGGGACCAAAGCCACCGAGACCGAAGAAATAAGAAACGCTGTACCAGATTGTTGGCGAAAAAGAATAGAAGGTAGAAAGCAAAATGAAGAGAAGAATTGTATTTGCAACAGGAAATGAAAATAAGATGAAAGAGATCCGGATGATTCTTGCTGATCTTGGTATGGAGATCGTATCGATGCGTGAGGCAGGAGTCGATGAAGAAATCGTAGAAGACGGAATGAGCTTTGAAGAAAATGCAGAGATCAAGGCAAGAGCTGTATCACGAGTGCTGGTCAACGATATTGTTCTTGCAGATGATTCAGGTCTTGAGATTGACTATCTGGATAAGGCACCTGGAATTTATTCTGCGAGATTTGCCGGAGAGGATACTTCTTATGATATAAAGAACAGAATCCTTCTGGACAGACTGGAAGGGGTTCCGGACGATGAGCGTACCGCAAGATTTGTCTGTGCGGTTGCAGCAGTATTTCCGGATGGAACGACAAGCATAGTCCGTGAGACGATTGAAGGACAAATTGGACACGAGATTGTCGGTGCGAATGGATTCGGGTATGATCCGATCTTCTATGTTCCGGAATTCGGATGTACAACAGCGGAGATGACACCGGAGCAGAAAAATAAATTGAGCCACAGAGGAAAAGCACTTCGAGCAATAAAAATCCTGCTGGAAGAGAAATTGAACGAGGAAGAAGCATGAAAATTCTGATTGTCAGTGATACACACGGAAGACACCAGGCACTGGACCGCGCATTAGAAGAGGCTGGGAAAATTGATATGTTTATCCATCTTGGAGATGTAGAAGGTGGAGAAGACTATCTGGAGGCTGTCGTAGAGTGTGAGAAGCATATTATAAGAGGAAATAACGACTTTTTTACAGAACTTCCGAGAGAAGAGGAGTTTGAGATTGGTCCTTATCATGCATTTATTACCCATGGACATTATTATTATGTGTCCATGGGGATGGAAACTATCATAGAAGAGGGCAGATCAAGAGGTGCGGATCTCGTAATGTTTGGTCATACACATCGTCCTTTCTTTCTTCAGAAGGATGGAATGACAATTTTAAACCCGGGAAGTCTATCTTTTCCACGTCAGGAGGGAAGACGAGGCAGCTATATGATCATGGAAGTCAATGGGGACGGAAAATTGAGTTTTGAGCAAAAATATCTATAATTGTTTTAATTATCAGAAAACTAAAACAAAAGAAACAATTTGCACACTCTTCTTGTGAAAAACAGGTAAAAAAACAGTCGTAAAAAAGTAAAAAAACTTTAAAAAACCTGTTGACTTTCTGAGAAACATGCCATATAATATATCTTGTCGCTGCGGGAGATACGAAAGAAACACAAAACCGCAGGGGCAAGGAAATAAAACTGATATCGGGGTGTGGCTCAGCTTGGCTAGAGCGCCTGGTTTGGGACCAGGAGGTCGCAGGTTCGAATCCTGTCACCCCGATCATCCTGCGGGTGTAGTTCAATGGTAGAACACCAGCCTTCCAAGCTGGATACGTGGGTTCGATTCCCATCACCCGCTTCTCGTTTGAAAACGAGAGGTTCTCATTAAGAGAAATGAGTCTGTAGCTCAGCTGGATAGAGCAACGGCCTTCTAAGCCGTAGGTCGAGGGTTCGAATCCCCCCAGGCTCGTTTTATGGTGGGTATGGTGCAGTTGGTTAGCGCGCCAGATTGTGGTTCTGGATATCGCCGGTTCGAGTCCGGCTATCCACCTTTTTCTTTAAATATTCCAACTGGCCGTGCAGTGTCAGATATGAAGTCTTCGATGGGCTATCGCCAAGCGGTAAGGCACAGGACTTTGACTCCTGCATTCGCTGGTTCGAATCCAGCTAGCCCAGTTATCCTGCTAGCAGGAAAGAAATAAAAATGAATAAGGGCGTGTAGCTCAGGTGGTAGAGCACTTGACTTTTAATCAAGTTGTCCGGGGTTCGAATCCCCGCACGCTCACTGGAACAAGCAAATTGCTTGTTCTATTTTTTTCTTAATCAATAATTGAATAAGAAATATGCGGATGTGGCGGAATTGGCAGACGCGCCAGATTTAGGTTCTGGTGTTTACGACGTGCAGGTTCAAGTCCTGTCATCCGCAGTAAATTTTTTTCCCGGAAGTGCTGATCAACATTGCACTTTCGGGATTTTTTCTATCTGAAAACCAGTATGAAAAAAGAAGCCGCACATTAAAGTGCAAGCTCCTTTTCTTTCTTTTCCCAATCAATAAACATCATAAAGAATGAAATTAATAACAAGAAGGAACAGCCAAGAATTGCCTTTGTCTGGAACAGCTGGACTGCTGCATTACCGATCACTGCGCCGACAATAAAGCAGGCAATGATTCCGTAATACAGAAGACTTGTATCCAGAAAATGTCGTTCTTTTGTATGGAAATAGTGGTGCAGGTTCTCTGTTCCACTGCGCAGATTACCGATGCACATTGTAGTTGCGATTCCTTTGCCATGAATCTTGCGAAAACTTTCAACCTGAATTCCACAGGCAAAAGAAGTTAACGCATTGGCCGGAAGATTCAATGCTGTTGGGAAGAAACTGACTGCGATCAGGATTAGTGCTTCTGCCAGAACAGAAATCTGTCTCCAGTGAAGCAGATTTCCTGCCTTAGCCCGGACAACTTCAGCAAGAGCGATTCCAAGTGCAAAGGCGAGTACAGGGAAAAGGTATTTCAGTGTGTTCTGGAAGTCTCCCTGAGAGAGATGTACCCCAAAGAGAAGCATGTTTCCAGTCTGTGCATTGGCAAATACTTCTCCACGCTCCATATAAGAGTAAGCATCCATGAATCCACCGGAAAGTGCAAGAATTGCTCCAAGCCGGATAGATTCAGAAATTTGAAATTTGTGTTTCATAGATATCACCTCATTTTCGTGTGTAGTACCTACTGTCATGATTGAATTGCTGCTTTCTGGCGGAAAGCAGTAATAATAAGCCATCAATTATTATAAAAGTGACAGTAGTGGCTGTCAAGATTCTCCGGGTGAGAACTTTATATCAAAAAAGGTAGACAATATGTCGAAAAAAATCGAAAATTCACTTGCACCTCCGGAATAAGTGGTATATACTGGTCAAGTATGTTTGAAATTACAGTAATCTGCATTCAGGCATTGTGCAGATTTCTGTGTTGGCTTTTATTATTACTTGTACTCGATAGACAGATGGAGGTAAAAAACATGGTAGAAAAGAAAGTGAAGTTTATGTCAGCAGGGCAGATCATGACATTTTGCAACACTTGTCAGAAATTAAAATCAGACGTTGATGTAACTGATATGGCAAACAGAAATTATATCATCGATGGTAAATCCCTTATGGGGTTAATGTCTATTAAGCTGGGACTGCCAATGCGTGTAGTTGTGAATGGACAGGATGAAGAAGAGGCAAATGAATGTTTTTCTAACTATGAGTTTGAATAATCCTGCCGGAGGCATTCTTGAATAAAAGAAGAGACGGTCAGTCTGTAAATGAAGTTTTGACACACATTTATAGACTGACCGTTTTGTTGTTCACAATATTGACAAAACTATTTGGTATATTAAAAGGTAATTAAATGTAGAAGTGATCTGGTACACGCAAATATAAGTTAGGAGAAAAGAAGATGGAAAGAGCAAAAATATTAGTTGTGGATGACGAGAGCAGAATGAGAAAACTTGTGAAGGATTTTCTCACAAGAGAAGGGTATATAGTATTAGAAGCCGGAGATGGAATGGAAGCAATGGATCTTTTTTACGAAGATAAAGACATTGCCCTGATCATTTTAGATGTAATGATGCCGAAAATGGATGGCTGGCAGGTGTGCCGTGAGGTTCGAGAGACTTCTAAAGTGCCAATCATTATGCTGACAGCGCGTTCTGAGGAGAGAGATGAGCTGCAGGGATTTGAACTTGGTGTGGACGAATACATTTCTAAGCCATTCAGTCCAAAGATTCTTGTGGCAAGAGTAAATGCGATCCTTCGCAGAACTTTGGGAGCGGTCGGCAATGATTCGCTGGAGGCAGGCGGTATTACGATTGATAAGTCAGCACATATCGTGAAGATTGATGGAACACCGGTTGAACTTAGTTATAAAGAATTCGAATTGTTGACCTATTTTATAGAAAATCAGGGAATTGCGCTTTCCAGAGAGAAAATATTGAATAATGTATGGAATTATGATTATTTTGGTGATGCAAGAACAATTGATACACATGTGAAGAAACTGAGAAGTAAATTAGGCGATAAGGGCGAATATATCAAAACAATCTGGGGCATGGGATATAAGTTTGAAGTTCAGAGCACGGAGAAATAAATCAGATGAAGAAAGCAAAAAGAGAACTGAAATATACGTTGAGCGGACAGATGACAGCTATTTTTGTTGGACTTCTAGTGTTTGTTCTGATGTTAGTTTTCATTGTTAATACGGGGTTTCTTGGACGATATTATATGTCTCATAAGCAGAAAGATCTGATTGAGATGTATGAGGAAATGAGTGAAGCAGTGAACAATGGAAATCTTGGAAATGAGGCAGTGCAGAAGAAATTTGTGGCGGAACTTGAAAAAACGAATATTGATGTCTGCGCGATGGATATTTCTGACGATGGAAAGGTTGTATTTACAAATGTAAAGGAAGAAGGTTTCCTGTACAAACAGATGCTCCGTATTTTCTTCCTGAAAGATGATGATCAGGAAAAGATTCTCAAGCATTCGGATGATTATGTGGTTCGTAAAATCCAGGATCCACAGAGCGGTACGGATTATCTGGAAATGTGGGGGTATTTAAGTGATAGTGTGTTTGTCACAATGCGAAGCCCATTGGACAGTATTCGTGAAAGTGCCAATCTTGCCAATCAGTTTCTGATTTATCTTGGAATTTTCGGAATGTTCTTTGGAGGAATCCTTGTATGGATTTTTTCACGAAGGATTACAAAACCAGTGTTGGAACTGGCAAGACTTTCCGAAGATATGGCAAATCTGAATTTTGATGCGAAGTATACGAGCGGCGGAAAGAATGAGATTGGTGTTCTGGGCGAGAATTTTAATAAAATGTCAGATCAGCTGGAAAAGACAATATCTGAATTGAAGACTGCGAATAATCAGCTGCAGCAGGACATTGAGCAGAAAGAGAAACTTGAAAATATGAGAAATGAATTTCTTGGAAATGTTTCCCATGAGCTGAAGACGCCGATCGCATTGATCCAGGGATATGCCGAAGGGTTAAAAGAAGGAATCAATGACGACCCGGAAAGTACAGAGTTTTACTGTGATGTCATTATTGATGAAGCAGGAAAGATGAACCGGATGGTCAAGAATCTGCTGACACTGAATCAGTTGGAATTCGGTACAGATGAAGTGGAATTTGAACGGTTTGATATTGTGAAGCTTGTGAAAGGTGTTATTGCAAGTTGTGATATTCTGATCCAACAGGTTAATGCGAATGTAGATTTTATTGCTGATGAGACAGCTTATGTCTGGGCAGATGAGTTTAAGACAGAACAGGTTGTACGGAATTATCTTACGAATGCGATTCATCATGTCGGAAATGAGAAGCGGATCGAAGTGAAGATCGTTTCAATGGATGGAAAAGTATGTGTTTCCGTCTTTAATAGTGGAAAACCGATTCCAGAAGAGGATGTACCAAAACTGTGGGATAAATTTTATAAAGTGGATAAAGCACATACACGTGAATATGGTGGAAATGGGATTGGACTTTCAATCGTTAAGGCAATCATGGAATCTTTCCATCAGGGGTACGGCGTGAAAAATTATGACAATGGAGTCGAATTTTGGTTTGAACTCGACGCAAAGTGTGGTAAAGTATAGAAAATAGATACTAGATTACAGATAAGAGGTAGGCTAATGATAGCAATAATTGATTATGATGCCGGTAATATCCGCAGTGTTGAGAAAGCATTGCTTGCACTTGGACAGGATGTTATAGTTACAGCGGACAGAGATGAGATCCTTCATGCAGATAAAGTGATTCTTCCGGGTGTCGGTGCATTTGGAGATGCTATGGAGAAATTAAAACAGTCAGGGCTTGATGAAGTAATCCGCGAGGTTACAGAAAAGGGAACACCATTTCTTGGAATTTGCCTTGGATTGCAGCTTTTATTTGAGCACAGCGATGAGGCTCCGGGTGTAGAAGGACTTGGAATTCTAAAGGGTGAGATCTTAAGGATACCTGATAAAGAAGGATATAAGATTCCCCATATGGGATGGAATTCCCTTCATTTAGAGAATGATGGAAGACTTTTTAAGGGAATCGCTGAGAATTCTTATGTATATTTTGTACATTCTTATTATCTGAAAGCAGAAGAGGAACAGATTGTCAAGGCATCAACAGAGTATACAACACATATCCATGCGTCTGTTGAGAAGGACAATATTTTCGCATGCCAGTTCCATCCGGAGAAGAGCAGTGATGTAGGACTGAAGATTCTGAAAAACTTTGTAGAGCTGTAGGAGGAGTGCGAGAATGTTTACAAAAAGAATTATCCCATGTCTGGATGTGAATGCCGGACGTGTTGTAAAAGGTGTGAATTTTGTTGATCTTCAGGATGCCGGAGACCCGGTGGAGATTGCAAAGGCATATGATAAGGCAGGAGCTGATGAACTTGTATTTCTGGATATCACAGCTTCTTCAGATGATAGAGGAACAGTTGTTGATATGGTACGAAAGGTTGCGGAATGTGTGTTTATTCCGTTTACTGTCGGCGGAGGAATCCGGACAGTTGATGATTTCCGTGCATTGTTAAGAGAAGGTGCGGATAAGATTTCAATCAATTCTTCTGCAATCAACAGACCGGAGCTAATCCGTGAAGCGGCAGAGAAGTTTGGAAGCCAGTGTGTAGTAGTGGCGATTGATGCAAAGAAAAGAGCAGACGGAACAGGATGGAATATTTATAAGAACGGTGGACGTCTGGATGTCGGTATCGATGCAGTTGAGTGGGCGAAGAAAGTAGAGTCCCTTGGTGCAGGTGAGATCCTTCTGACAAGTATGGACGGTGACGGAACGAAGGCTGGATATGATCTGGAACTGACACGTGCGATTGCTGACAGTGTATCGATTCCTGTAATCGCGTCCGGTGGAGCCGGAACGTTGGAGCATTTTAAAGAGGCACTGACAGACGGTGGTGCAGATGCGGCACTGGCAGCATCTTTGTTCCATTATAAGGAATTGGAAATTAAAGAAGTAAAAGAGTATTTAAGAAACGAAGGAATTTCTGTCAGACTGTAGAGAATGGTTAAGCAGAAAGAAGAGGAGAGCAGGAACTATGAGTGGTTTGAACGGAGACTGGTATGAGGCATTAAAAGGTGAGTTTTCTAAGCCTTATTATAGGAAATTATTTGAGACGGTAAATGAGGAATACAGGACAAAACTGATTTTTCCACCGGCACAGGATATTTTCAATGCATTTCATCTGACTCCGCTGAAGGATGTGAAGGTTGTGATCCTTGGACAGGATCCTTATCATAATAACGGTCAGGCACATGGATTAAGCTTTTCCGTGCAGAAAGGTGTGGATATCCCGCCGTCACTTGTGAATATCTATAAAGAACTGCATGATGATCTTGGATGCACGATTCCAAATCATGGATGCCTGACAAAATGGGCCGAGCAGGGTGTATTAATGTTGAACACTGTGCTGACAGTACGAGCACATCAGGCGAACTCTCACAGAGGAATCGGATGGGAAGAATTCACAGATGCAGCGATTCTGGCACTGAACAGCCAGGACAGACCGATTGTCTTTATTCTGTGGGGAGCTCCTGCACAGAGGAAGAAGAGAATGCTTACGAATCCAAAGCATCTTATTCTGGAAGCACCGCATCCAAGCCCGCTGGCTGCTTACAGAGGTTTCTTTGGAAGCAAGCCATTTAGTCAGACAAATGCATTTCTGGAGAAGAATGGAATCGAGCCGATTGACTGGCAGATTGAGTAAATCATAGTAGCAAAGTATTAAAAATAGACGTCTGCTGGCCAAAGCAAGGACGTTTATTTTTTATGTGTATAATTCAAAATTAAAACAATCAAACTGGCTGTCGTCAGAATAACCATCAATCAAAGAGAAAATGTCTATATTTATATTGACAAAACTAAAAACCTAGTGTACTATCTAACTATAGCACTGATACAGCAAATGCAAAAAAGATAAATGGAGGAATCACATGGAATATAATTCAGGAAGTCCAATCTATCTTCAGGTGATCAACGAGCTTAAGAAAAAGATGGTAAAGGGCGAGTTGAAACCGGGTGAGAAGATGCCATCGAACAGGGAGCTTGCAGTTTTGTATAAAGTGAATCAGAACACAGCGGCGAGAATCTACCGGGAGATGGAGATGGCAGGATATTGTTACACGAAGCGTGGAATCGGTACATTTGTGTCGGAGGAGGAGTATATGTTTGACAATGTGAAGAAGGAGATGGCAGAAGAGCTGTTGAAGAATTTTGTACACGAGATGCGTGATCTTGGCTTTCAGAAAGGCGAGATTATTGAGCAGATTGCCGATTACGAGGAGGAGCAGAAATAATGTTAGAGTACAGAAATATCACAAAGAAATTCGGGAATAAAGAAGCAGTTAAAGAGCTTACTTTGAAGTTGAAAAAGGGCACGATTTATGGTCTTCTCGGAGAAAATGGAAGTGGTAAGACGACACTTATGAAGATGGCAGCGGGACTGACACAGCCAACAGAGGGAGAGATTTTATTTGAGGGACATCCGCTTAGCTATCAGGACAAAGCATCCATTGCGTATATGTCAACGGAACCATTTTTCTATAGTTATATGAAGGTAAAAGATGTAGAAGAATATTATGCAGATTTCTTTGAGGATTTTGACAGAGAGCAGTTTAGAAAAACAATTGAACGCCTGGGCTTGAATGAAGAGATGAAAGCATCTGCAATGTCAAGCGGAATGAATGCCAAGCTGAAAGCGGCTGCAACATTGGCAAGAAAAGCAGATCTTCTCTTGTTAGATGAGCCTTTGAACGGTGTGGACTATAAAGCGAGAGAAGAGATCATTGCTTTGATCCTGGAAGAAGCAGATGAGAATCGTACAATGGTGATCTCTACCCATCTGATTGAAGAGGTAGAAAGCTTTATTGAGGATGCGATTTTTATAAAAGATGGACAGCTTGTGGATGTCGTGAATGTTGAAACAGAGAGAATGACAACGGGAAATTCACTTGCAGAGCTTTATCTGCAGAAGATGTAAGGAGGGAGTATCGATGGGAAAATTAATGAAATATGAATGGAAGAAACAGCGGACTTCGAGAATGATTGTTATGGTAGCTTTAGCTGTCTGTGTGCTTACATTTCTTGGAGGTATGCTGGTTGAAAAGGATGCATTGATGGGAATCAGTGCAACGCTTTTATTAGTCGGATCGTATTTTGTAGTGTTCTATATGGGAATTGAGAGTATTCTGATTCTGAACAGAGATTTGAAAACAAAGCAAAGCTATATGATCTGGATGACTCCGAAATCCGTATGGGAAATTCTTGGAGCAAAATTTGTTGTAGCGATCGCACAGATGTTTTTCGTGTTTGCACTTTATGCGATTGCCGGACTGCTTTGTTTTGTAGGGACGATCCAGTATGTCGGAGAACTTGGAAATGTATTTGCGATCATAAGAGATAGTTTTATACGAGTGTCAGGCGAAGGGCAGCTGATCGCACAGATTGTCTGGAATCTTCTCTGCATCTTTGTCGGATGGACAGAGGTTGTGATGGTTGGTTATCTTGCGGTAATCGTTTCTCGAACTATTTTAAGGGATTCAAAATATGCAGGAGGAATCTCAATCGTAGCTTTCTTTGTGATTACATTTATAATAGAAAAGATTTATAATCTGATCAGCAATGTACTTCCGAATGTGGAAGTAGCAGGAAATTCATTCTTTGGCGTCGGATATCTTGTATACTACATTATAATCTGTGTAGCGGTATTTTTACTTAGTGGATGGATGGCAGATAAGAAGCTTAGTGTATAAGAATAGATAGAAAAACACTCCCTGATTTGTGGTGGGGAGTGTTTTCGCGCATAGTGTTCTTTAAATAAGAATCTTCTTCATATCTTTCGGTAATTCCGCTGTGAATTCCATCGGCTCCTTTGTGATCGGATGAATAAAGGAGAGCTTCCAGGAATGTAATGCCTGGCGGTGGATGTATTCCATATCCGGATTATATAGATAATCACCGACAAGTGGGAATCCTAAATATTGCATATGGACACGGATCTGATGGGTACGGCCGGTCTCTAAGATAAGAGAGACAAGGCTGTGCCCGTTTTTTTCTTCTACAACTTTATAATGTGTGACTGCACGCTCTCCATGCTTGAAGTCTACTTTTCGCTCAATCATGGAACTGCCGGTGCGGGCGAGTGGTGCATCAATCGTGCCGGATGGAGGTGTTACACTGCCACGGACGATCGCGAGATATTCACGCTTGATCTCGTGTCGTGCGCCCATGGAAGATAGGATGCTGGAACTGATCAGGTGCTTGGCAATGACGGTCAGTCCTGAAGTGTCACGGTCCAGGCGGTTCGTGCAGCGGAAGATAAAAGGCTTTCCTTGCTCTGTATAATACCACATTAGTCCATTTGCCAGAGAATTCTCATAATTATTCAGTGATGGATGGATCGGCATTCCGGCAGGTTTGTTGACAACAAGGATATCTTCATCTTCATATATAATGCTAAGCGGCAGTTCGACAGGAGGAATATTCGGTGAACTTTCATTTTCCTGAATATGTACTGTGAGAATATCTCCGGTAGCAAGTAGTGAACGCATATATTCCCAGACTCCGTTTTTTAAAATGCTTTCCGGCATCTTTTTTAACTGAGTGATGTTCTGGTAGGAGTAGCCCTGGTGACGCAGGAACTGCTCGATACGCAGGCCGTCCGCTTCTTCTGTTATCTGATAGTTGATCGTACGATCCATCTTTTTCTATCCTGTCGTGTCTGATAGCATAAAAACAGACACATCCTTTCCGATTTGACTCTTTATGAACTCTTGTATCATACACAAAATTTTCAAAAATTACAATAATCTTGAAATAGTGTTATGTTTCTTGGAATTTTATTATATCTTATTTTGGCACTTTTTATTATAATAACACTATCAAGAAAAACAAAGACAAGTAGTAATAAAAGGAGGATTCTATTATGAAGAAGAAAAAGATTCTTGCACTTGTACTTGCAGCTTCAATGGCAGGCGGAATGCTTGCAGGATGTGGAAGCACATCAGGCGGAGATGAAACAGCGAAAGGAGATAAGTCATCCGGAAAAGTTTATTATCTGAACTTCAAACCAGAGCAGGCTGATCAGTGGGTAGAACTTGCTAAAGAGTACACAGATGAAACTGGTGTTAAGGTTGATGTACAGACAGCTGCATCAGGAACATACGAGTCACAGCTGAAATCAGAGATGGCAAAAGACGAGGCCCCAACATTGTTCCAGGTAAACGGACCGGTTGGACTTGCTACATGGAAGGATTATTGCTATGACCTTTCAAAAAGTGACGTTTACAAAGACGTTGAGTCTGATGACTATGTATTAAAAGATGGTGATGCAGTAGACGGAATCGCTTATGTTATTGAGACTTATGGTCTGATCTACAACAAAGCACTTCTGAACAAATACTTCGAACTGCCGGATGCAAGCATCAAATCCATCGATGAGCTGAATAACTTCCAGGCACTTAAGACAGCAGCAGAAGAGATTCAGGCACATAAAGATGATCTTGGAGTAGAAGGAGCTTTCACTTCAGCAGGAATGGATTCTTCTTCTGACTGGAGATTCAAGACTCACCTTGCAAACCTGCCAATTTACTATGAGTACAAGGCAGACGGAATTGATAGTACAGATGCTATCAAGGGAACATACCTTGACAACTACAAACAGATCTGGGATCTGTATCTGAACAACTCTACATGTGAGCCATCTATGATCTCTTCTAAGACAGGAGATGACGCAGCAAGCGAATTCTCACTTGGTGAAGCAGTATTCTATCAGAATGGTACATGGGCTTACAATGATATCAAAGATAACGAAGTAGCAGAAGAAGATATGGGAATGCTTCCAATCTACATCGGAGTTGATGGAGAAGAGAACCAGGGACTTTGTACAGGATCAGAGAACTACTGGTGTGTAAATAAAAACGCTTCTGAAGAAGATATTCAGGCAACACTTGATTTCATGAAATGGGTAGTTGAGAGTGACGAAGGTCGTGACATGCTGGCAAATCAGATGGGATTCGTAACACCGTTTACAACATTCGCAGATTACCTTCCGGACAACCCGCTTGTAAAAGCAAATGCCGAGTACACAGAGGCTGGAAAGACACCAGTAAGCTGGAACTTTACAACAATGCCATCTGAGAACTGGAAGAACAATCTTGGTGGTGCTCTTCTGAACTATGCACAGGGCACAGGCACATGGGATAGTGTACAGACAGCATTCGTTGATGGATGGGCTGAAGAATACGCAGCAGCAAATGAATAAAAAAGGCTTTTCACAGGACCGACAGATAAAAAGGCTGTGAAATAGAGAAATAGTATGCAGCCTGCCAACGAGAATACCGGGGGCAGGCTGAAAGTGTGTTATTAGAAGTGTAAAAAGAGACAGACCTTTTTACAGAAAGAGAGACAGGAGGAGAAGAACATGCAAAAAGCTATAAAAAGATATTTTCCGGTATTTGTATTGCCGACGCTGATTGCATTCACGATAGGTTTCCTTGCACCATTCGTGTTAGGTGTATACCTTTCGTTCTGCAAGTTTACAACGGTAACAGATGCCAGATTTATTGGACTTGGCAACTATGCAAAGATACTGGGAGATGGGGATTTCCTTCACTCTCTCTGGTTTACTGCATTATTTACGATCGTAACAGTATTACTGATCAACATTTTCGCTTTTGCGGTAGCAATGCTTTTGACAAAGAAGATTAAGGGAACTAATATTTTCCGTACCGTATTCTTTATGCCAAATCTGATCGGTGGTATCGTACTTGGATATGTATGGCAGCTGTTATTAAACGGTATTCTGGCACATTTCCAGAAAACACTTACATATTCTTCAAAATATGGTTTCTGGGGATTAGTTATCCTGATGCTCTGGCAGCAGATTGGATACATGATGATCATCTACATCTCAGGTATTCAGAATATTCCTGGAGAGCTGATCGAGGCAGCGGAGATCGACGGAGCAAATAAAGTACAGCTTTTAAGATATGTTACAATTCCGATGGTTATGCCATCCATCACAATCTGTACTTTCCTGACACTTACAAACGGATTCAAACTTTTCGATCAGAACCTTGCATTGACAAACGGTGGACCGGACAAGATGTCAGAAATGCTTGCCCTGAATATTTATAATACATTCTATGGAAGAACCGGTTGGGAAGGTGTAGGACAGGCAAAAGCAGTTATCTTCTTCATTATTGTAGGAGTGATCGCATTAATTCAGAATAAAATGACAACATCAAAGGAGGTGCAGCAGTAATGAATAAAAAAGTAAAACATGGCACATTATTAACCGTTATTTTTACAGTACTCAGTCTGCTGTATCTGTATCCGATCGTACTGGTATTTATCAACTCCTTTAAGAAAAAAGCCTATATCAGTAAAGCCCCGTTCGAGATACCGACCGGAAAGATGTATGTCGGATTAGAGAACTATATCCGTGGTATTAAACAGACAGGATTGATTCAGGCATTTGGATGGAGTTTGTTTATCACAATCTTATCTGTAGCAGTGATCATCTTATGCTGCTCCATGTGTGCATGGTATATCTGTCGTGTGAAGACAAAGTTCACAAAAGTCTTATATATGCTTTGTCTGTTTGCAATGATCGTACCATTCCAGATGGAAATGTTTACATTATCTAAGATTGCAAATATGCTTCATATGGGAAATCCATGGGGACTGATTGTGATCTATCTTGGATTTGGTGCAGGACTTTCCGTCTTTATGTTCACTGGATTCATGAAATCCATTCCACTGGAGATTGAAGAAGCTGCGATGATCGATGGATGTACACCAATCCAGACATTCTTCAAAGTTGTACTTCCGATTGCAAAGCCGACTTGTGTAACTGTTACAATTCTTCAGGCAATGTGGATCTGGAACGACTATCTGCTTCCATCACTTGTATTGGATCAGAGAAAATATAAGACAGTGCCGATGGCAGTCCAGTATCTGAAAGGTGGATATGGTTCCGTAGATATGGGAGCAATGATGGGAACTTTGGTTCTTGCAATCGTGCCGATCATCATCTTCTACCTGTTCTGCCAGAGATATATTATCGAAGGTGTTGTAGCAGGAGCAGTTAAAGGCTAGTTACTGTTCACTCCCGTGTCAATCACTCCGCTGATTGACACGGAGGATGCGTGTTTTGACTTGAATGCATCTCGCCCCATCGCCAAAGGCGATTTAAAATGGCGAGATGCGTTGCTGGTCGCACATCGTGTGAACAGTAACAAAGGCTAGTATAGACAATGGCTGAGAGATGAATTAAAATAGAATTATAAAAACTTAAAAAAGACAGCAGAGAGTGAGTGATCATTCCCTGCTGTTTTCGGACGTTATAAAAGAAATAGTGAAAATATAAAGTGAGCGTGTGGGAGGCGCGGGGGAATGATTACAATACTGATCGTAGATGATGAAAAACTGGAGAGAAGGGGAATCCGTTTTCTGCTGAAAAGAGAGGGAGACTTCCAGATTTTAGAAGCGGCGAATGGAAAGGATGCACTTGGTATACTGGCTTCGAATCATGTAGATATTTTATTTTCGGATGTAAAGATGCCTTACATGAACGGACTGGAACTGACAAAAGCAGCAAGAGAAGATCATCCGGAGATGGAAATCGTGATTTTCAGCGGATATAATGATTTTTCCTACGCGAGAGAGGCTCTGCGATATGGTGTCGTGGATTATGTCCTAAAGCCGGTCGATCCGAACGAATTTCATAAGACCTTTCAACGAGTGATGGAAAATATCTCATCTAAGGAAGAGAAGCAAAAGCAGCAGAACAGAAAAGAAGATTATCTGAAGAAATACTTCTTCCTGAGATATCTATATTCGGGAAAAGAAGAGGATTTTGTTCAACTTGAGAAATTAACGGATGAAACAGAAGACGATGTTTCACAGTTTTCGCGCATGGTTCTTGTCAGTGCATCCAATGGTTTTTTTGAGACGGAGGAGGAACATTTTCTGACAAGTCTGAAGGAAGAGGTGCAGAGAGAATTTTATTATGTGAATCTGAATTCAAATGAGTCCATCTTTCTGTTCCCGGAGAAGTATACAGACTATCATGTGGTTGTAGAGAAAATGTATCGGTTCTTTGCGCATCAGTTTGACAGTGAATGTTATTTTGCGGTCAGTAAAGAAATTGAGGATAGAAAGAATCTGGCAGAGGAGTTTAAAGCCCTGGAAGGAATGCTGGAAGAGCAGTTCTACCAGCCACATCAGCATTTATTTTTTCACGGAGAAAAGCAGGAAGAGAAGAAAGCAGACCCGGCAGAAGATTCTGAAATCATGGAACAGATCACGAATGATATTCAATATAAAGATCTGCCCCATCTCCGTCAGGATTTTCAGAAATTGGAAGATAAATACCGTGCCAATAAGCAGTTTTCAGATATGTATGTAAAGTTTGTATTTTCCGGAATTTTAAAAGAATTGCTTGATCAGATGGATGAAATGGATGAGAAAATGCTTTCGAAGAGAGTGGATCGGTTATATCGTTGCAAAAACCTGAAGGATGTGATCACTATAGTAGATGAAGCACTTCAGGAATATGAACACTGTATACAGGAACAGGAAGACGGATTCCGTTCAGAGATTACGAAAGTAAAAAGTTACATTTATCATCACTACCAGGAGAGGAATCTTGGAGCAGAGACGCTTTCAGCAATGGTATTTCTTTCTCCCGGATATTTGAGTGCTGTGTTCAAAGAAGAAACGGGAGTGACACTGAACCGCTTTATCCGTGAAGTGCGGATGGAAAAAGCGAAAGAACTTCTTGAGACAACGAATATGAAGATCTCCGGAATTGCAAAAGAAGTAGGATTTTCCAATAACTCATACTTCTGCAGAAGCTTCCGGGAATTTTTCGGAGACACACCGGAAGCATGCAGGAAAGGAACAGAGGCGGATGAAAAAACAAATACGGAAGCTGCTCCATCGATTTGAAAATCTGAAATTCCGTAAGAAACTGTCAGTTTTGATGTTGATTGCAGGATTGGTGCCGGTTGTATTCCTGGCTTTTTCTATGCAATATGGCATGACGAATCAGCTGAGAGAAAAGGAACAGTATAACCTGGAAAAAATACTGGAGCAGTCGGTGAACTCAATTGAGAACCAGTCACAGATTTATGAAAATCTGGTCGATTATTTATCCTATTCACAAAGTCTCAGGAATATTTTCGATACGGAAATGGAATCAGATTATGAGAAATATTTGAAATATGTGAAAGTAGCAGATCCGTTGCTTCAGATGCCGACCATCTATCACAAAGAGATTCGGAGTATTACGCTGTATTCTGACAATATAGAAGTGCCACATGGAGATACACTTCTTCCAATGTCAGAAGCGGAGAATCAACAGTGGTATTCCAGACTGAATGAAGGAACGCTGATGCAGTGGAGCATTACTCGTGGGGGAAATAAATCAATCATTGCCAGTCGAAAATTCTACGATAATGATACGATCAAAGCAGTATTGGAGATGCGTCTGGATTATGAAAAAGTTCTTAGTCCATTCATGAGTCAGATTACAGATAATACAGGTGGCATGATTATGGACGATAATGGAAATGTTGTTTATGCGGATTGTTCTATGGATAAAAAATATCGTCCAAAGAATATTGAGAATCTTAAGGATATCAGTGATAAGTATTATATTTCACAGAGAACAATGAAAGATACCGGATGGAATTTCTATATCTATCGTCCGAAGGCGGTAAGTGAAAATGCAATCCATAAGCTTTTGCTTAAAAATATTCCGTTAATTTTAATCAGTGTTCTCCTTTTGAGTCTTTTAGGGTATGTTTTCTCCATCCGTATGGTGTCACAGTTGGAATTATTGACAGAGAATATGAACCAGATCAATATGGGACTTCGCAAGGTTACGGTGCAGAGTAAGTCCAAGGATGAGGTTGGTGTGTTGATTCGGTCATTCCAGCGCATGATGGATCAGATGAACCATTTGATCTCAGAAGTATATGAGAGTAAGATCCAGCTTCAGAATAGTGAGATGAGAGCGCTACAGGCACAGATCAATCCACATTTCCTTTACAATTCACTTTCTATTATCAACTGGAAAGCAATTGAAGCGGGGGAGGATGAAATCAGTTATGTGACATTGGCACTGTCTACTTATTATAGAACAAGCCTGAATCGTGGTGAAACAATGACTACAGTGGCAAAAGAAATTGATAATATCCGTGCATACCTCAAGATCCAGTTGGTTATGCATGATAACGAGTTCCGTGTGGTCGAACAGATTTCAGACGGTCTTAATGATTATATGATACCGAAGCTGATCCTGCAGCCGCTGGCAGAAAATGCAATCGATCACGGAATCGATGTGTCAGATAATGAGGATCCAACATTGTGGCTGACGATTCGTGAAGAAAATGAGCATATTTTCTTTGAAATCAGGGACAACGGAGCAGGAATGACGCAGGAAAAGGCAGATCAGATCCTGACCTATCAGTCGTCCGGTTATGGCGTGCGAAATGTCTGTGACAGAATCCATGTTCTTTACGGAGAGAAAGGTGAGATGAAGATAGAAAGCACTCCTGGAAAAGGAACGCGTGTCTTTATCCGGATTCCGAAGAAGACGGAGGCAAAGGTGCTATGAAAAACGATAGGAAAAAGCGAATTCTTTCAGCCCAGCTTGTATTAATTTTGTTGATGATACTTTGGTGCGGAACTTGTTTTGAATCAAAAGAAAGTCAAAGACAGATGGAACAGTCAGATGCATCTCAAAGTGAGTCTGGTGCAGGCGAAGCAGCTGAAGGGAAAAGAAAACAGATGTATGAAGCAATGCATACGCCGCTTGGAAAATATCCTGAGACAGTCACGTATACACTTGGCAAGATTGCAGGAGCAAATAATTCGAATCTCCCGGTGGGAAATACGTACGAAAACAATGCGTATACGAGATATCTGAAGAAAGTGCTTAATATTAAAAATGCAGATGTCTTTGAATTGCAGGATGGCAATACGTATGAAGAGGCAGTCAATGTAGCGATTGAAGATCGAGATATTCCGGATGTGCTTGTCGTGAAGGGAAGAGATAACCTGCTCCGCCTGATTGAAGCAGGTATGATTGAAGACCTCACAGAAACTTATGAAGAGTGTACGACAGATACAATCAAAGAAATGTATGACAGTTATGGAGATTCTCTCTTACAATCTGCAACAGTTGATGGAAAGTTGTATGCATTTCCGAATACGGTGATCGATGACGGAGCTCCACTTCTCTGGTTGAGGAAAGACTGGATTGAGAAGTTGGGATTGAAGGAACCGGAAACGGTAGAAGAAGCGTTGGAGATAGTGCGTGCATTTGTAGAACAAGATGCAGCAGGAGACGGTCAGACGATTGGTCTTGCCTGTAGTACAGATGTGATTGCCGGGGCGGACCAGACTTATGGAGTGGATTCAGCGTTTATACATGCAGGTGCAATGCCATGTCACTGGATTCTGGATGAAAGTGGAGATGTAGTTTATGGGTCAGTAACGCAGGAAACAAAAGAAGCACTTTCAAAGCTTCGTAATCTATATGAGGATGGGATACTCGACCAGAGATTCTTGTTGAGAAAGACGGAAAACATAGATAATCTGTTAAAAACCGGACATTGCGGAGCAATCTACGGACGTTGGTGGGCTCCGAATAATCCGCTTAGTGCGGCATATAGTGTCGATTCAAATGCAGAGTGGAAACCGTATCTTTTAGACAAAGAACAAGTGAATGAGACACAGAAGATATCAGTTTTTGAATCGTATGATCAGTGGATGTATGTGGTGGTACGCAAAGGATATGAGCATCCGGAAATTGTAGCAAAGTATGTGAGTGCTATTTTTGATCAGTCCAGATATGCAAATGATGCTTCAGCAAGAGAGGTGAATGACTATTTTTCCATTAATGTAGATCCGACGGCCCGTCCGCTGAATATTAATGTGGATTATGAGGATGCACTTTATCGGACAACGGAACATATTCAGGCAGCGTTGGATAAAACGCTTGATGTGTCGGAATTGAGTGGACTAGAAAAATCTTATTATGATACATGTAAATCATTTTTGAATGGACAGTTGACAACGGCAAATGGCTGGGCAGCTTATGCATCAAGAATTGAGGCAGTGGGGGAACTGCAGAAAGCGGGAATACGAAGTGCACAGACACTGCCTTTGGAAAACGTAAATGCCGAAATCCCGCAGGAATTACAAGAACTGGAGAATGAAGCGTTTCTTCAGATTATCAGTGGGGAGAAACCAGTGGATTACTTTGATACTTTTGTGGTAGAATGGTATGCGAACGGCGGAAAAGAGCTGACCGAACAGGTACAGAATGCCTATGAAAGTGGAAAGGACTAAAAAGAATGGATATTAATCAGAGACTGACAGAAGAACTGGATGTAAAACGCTGGCAGATCGATGCGGCAGTACAGCTGATCGATGAAGGCAATACGATTCCATTTATTTCAAGATATAGGAAAGAAGCAACCGGAGAACTGAATGACGAACAATTGAGAAAGCTATATGAGCGTCTGGTGTATTTAAGAAATCTGGAAGAGAAGAAAGAACAGGTAATCTCAAGTATCGAGGAGCAGGGAAAACTGACAGAAGAATTAAAGAAACAGATTCTGGCAGCGGAAACACTTGTGGCAGTAGAAGACCTGTATCGTCCGTATCGTCCGAAACGACGTACCCGTGCGACAATCGCGAAGGAAAAGGGACTTGAGCCATTAGCTGCACTGATCACATTGCAGAAGACAAAAGAGCCGCTTGAGAAGGCAGCGGAAGCGTATATTTCCGAAGAAAAAGGTGTGGAAAGTGCAAAGGATGCAATCAGCGGAGCGTGTGATATTATTGCAGAAAGCATTTCAGATGAGGCAGCTTACAGAACCTGGATCCGAGAGACGACAATGAGAAAAGGAAAGGTTACTTCTCAGGCGAAGGATCCGGAGGCAGAGTCTGTTTATGAGATGTATTATGAGTTTGAAGAAGCCGTTGCGAAGCTTGCAGGACATCGAATTCTTGCATTGAACCGTGGTGAGAAAGAGAAATTCCTGACAGTGAAGGTGGAAGCACCGGAAGAAGATATTTTAAGATATCTTGAGAGAAAAGTGATCCGTACAGAGAATCCTTATACAACACCGGTATTGAAAGAGACAATTGCAGACAGTTACAACCGTCTGATCGGACCGGCTATTGAGCGTGAGGTCAGAAACGAACTGACAGAGAAGGCAGAAGACGGGGCAATCGAAGTGTTTGGAAAGAACCTTCATCAGCTCCTGATGCAGCCGCCGATTGCAGGCAAGGTTGTGCTTGGCTGGGATCCGGCTTTCCGTACGGGATGCAAGCTGGCAGTTGTTGATGAGACAGGAAAGGTAATCGGAACAACCGTTATTTATCCGACTGCACCGACAACAGAGAAGAAGATCCAGGCAAGTAAAGATCTGCTTAAGAAGATTATTCCGAAGTATCACGTTTCTCTGATCTCTCTTGGAAATGGTACTGCTTCCCGTGAATCAGAACAGTTTATCGTAGAGCTTCTGAAAGAGATTCCGGAGAAGGTACAGTATGTGATCGTTAATGAGGCGGGAGCATCTGTCTATTCTGCAAGTAAGCTGGCAACAGAAGAATTCCCGAAATTTGATGTGGGACAGAGAAGCGCGGCATCAATCGCACGCCGTCTGCAGGATCCGCTTGCAGAGCTTGTAAAGATTGATCCGAAATCCATCGGTGTCGGCCAGTATCAGCATGATATGAACCAGAAGAAGCTTGGGGAGTCTTTAAACGGAGTTGTAGAGGATTGCGTAAATAAAGTTGGAGTAGATTTAAATACTGCTTCTGCACCGTTACTTTCTTACATCTCAGGAATCAGCAGTGCAATCGCAAAAAATATTGTGGCTTACAGAGAAGAAAACGGTCGTTTTACAGACAGAAAAGAATTGCTTAAAGTACCGAAACTCGGACCGAAAGCGTTCGAGCAGTGCGCAGGTTTTATGCGTATTTCCGAAGGTAAGAATCCACTTGATGCTACAGGTGTTCATCCGGAATCTTATGCTGCAGCAGAAAAGCTGTTGAAGAAGCAAGGGTACGAAGCAGATGCTATCACAGCACATCAGCTGACAGGACTTGGTCTTACAATCGGAGATTATAAGAAGCTTGCAGAAGAGCTTGGAATCGGTGAGATTACGCTTCGTGATATTGTCAAGGAGCTTGAGAAACCGGCGCGTGATCCGCGTGATGAGATGCCAAAGCCAATCCTTCGCACAGATGTCCTTGAGATGAAAGATCTGAAGGAAGGTATGGTGCTGAAGGGGACTGTAAGAAATGTGATCGACTTTGGAGTATTTGTGGATATCGGAGTTCATCAGGACGGACTTGTACACATTTCCCAGATTACAGACAGATATATCAAACATCCGCTGGAAGCAGTCAGTGTTGGAGATATTGTGGATGTGAAGGTGATGAGTGTGGATCTGAAGAAAAAGAGGATTCAGCTGACGATGAGAGGGATTTAAGGTTAAGTAAGTATTTTGGTTTGATTAAGATGCGTGAGGAAGTTTCTTTATTGCATCGGACACCGGCCCGCTACCTCACTTACATTATTCAAACCGAAAGTATTTGCTTCGAGGAGACGGATTCGAAAAAAATATAAAAAGAGGATAGTCATTTTAATAACAATTATTATTAAAGTGACTGTCCTCTTTCAAGTTCTTAATATAACTATCGAATTTTCTGTGTTGCTCCGTAAAGTTTTGGTCCTACGATTGCTGCGATGATGATTTTAGCTGCATCTCCCGGAAGGTATGGAATAACACCCATCATAAGACCTTCTTTGAAGGAGAGGCTTAACAGTTTGGCAAGCCATACAGTTCCGAATGCATAACATACAGCCATTCCGATGATCATTCCGATGATCGTAGGAACGAGCTTACGGTCAAAGTGATCGAGTGCAAATCCCATGATCAGTGCGAGGAAGATGAATCCGATCAGATATCCACCGGTTGGTCCTGCGAGAACTTGGAAACCTCCGCGGAAAGAGGAGAAGACCGGGACACCAACTGCTCCGAGTAGGAGGTAGATGATAAAGCTGATTGTTCCAGATTTCATTCCGAGAACGAAGATTGCAAGGAAGATTGCAAAGTTTGTAAGGGAAATCGGAACAGGGCTGAATGGCAGCGGGATGGAAAGTGGTCCGAGGACGCAGGTTACTGCAGTCATCAGGGCGATGAGTACCATCTGTTTTGTTCTTATTTTCTGGTTGTCTACGGCAACTGTGCCGGAAGTTTCATTCTGTGACATTTCAATTTACTCCTTTAGATCTTAATACTTATCGCTGTTTCAAGCGAGCTTTAACATCGTTGTCTGAAATATGGCAACGATTGAGTCCTTCGTTAGTATAATTCATGAAAAGTTAATTGTCAACTACAAAATACAAAAAGGTTAACAATTAAAAACTTATTAATTTTATTAATTTTGCAGACATGTGATAGGCAAAATGGAAAGAATAAGGTAGAATAGATAAAGTCAGGAAAATTGCCAGAAGAGAAAGGAATTGCATGTTTGGATATGTAACGGTCTGTGAACCGGAATTAAAAGTAAAAGATCTGAAGAAATACAGGGCATATTATTGTGGACTTTGCCGGACATTGAAAGAAGATTATGGATTTATGGGGCAGATGACATTGACGTATGATATGACATTTGCAGTTATTCTGTTATCTTCTTTATATGAGACAATTGCGAAACATGAGGAACACCGCTGTAAGGTTCATCCAGTGAAGCGGCAACATATGTTGCGGAATGAAATTACATCTTATGCGGCGGCGATGAATGTGCTGCTTGCATATTATCATATGGAAGATGACTGGCAGGATGATCACAAGATCTCAAGTCTGATGACAAAGAGCATGATTCAGGGGAAAGCAAAGAAAATTATAGAGAAATATCCGCGGCAGAGCAAGGTGATTCAGCAGTCTTTGAGGGAACTTGGAGAATGTGAGCGTGAGAATAGTATGGATATTGACCGGGCAGCAGGATGTTTTGGCAGATTAATGGCGGAGCTTTTTGTCTGGAAGGAGGATATCTGGGAGAAGACGCTCAGAAAGATGGGATTCTATCTCGGAAAATTCATTTATCTGATGGATGCCTATGAGGATCTGCCGGAAGATAGAAAGAAGAATCGCTACAATCCATTGAAAGAACTGGCAAAGCGGCCGGATTATGAGGTGCAGATGGAACAGATTCTTCGGATGATGATAGCGGAGAGCACAGTCCGTTTTGAACAACTGCCATGTCTGGTTGACGTGGACATTTTGAGAAATATACTGTATGATGGAGTCTGGAATCATTACAATAAGATTCAGATGAAGAAAAGAGAGGAAAAGAATGATGACAAAAAATCCATATGATGTGCTTGGTGTGTCACCGAATGCGTCGGATGATGAGATAAAGAGAGTGTATCGGGATCTGACAAGAAAATATCACCCGGATGCAAATGTGAATAATCCGTTAGCAGATCTTGCAGAAGAGAAGTTTAAGGAAGTACAGGAAGCGTATGATATTATCATGAGAGAGCGTGCGAACGGAGGAAATTCGTACGGGAATAATTATGGATATGGTTCCTCTGAAAGTTATTCTTATGGAAATCAGAACAGCTCTTATGGCTATGGAACGATGGATCCTAAACTGCAGGCAGCTGCGAATTATATTAACAGCAGACGTTACAGAGAGGCAATCAATACACTGGATCAGGTTCAGCAGAGAAGTGCGATGTGGTATTATCTGAGCGGCTGTGCGAATGCAGGAATCGGAAATCAGATTCTGGCGAGGGATCACGCGGCACAGGCAGTAAATATGGAACCAAACAATCTGCAGTTTCGTCAGCTGTTGAATCAGTTGGATTTCAATAGCAGAAGGTATCAGAACAGTCCGTATGGTGGCGGCTATGCACCGGGAGGACAGAATTCCTGTGGTACAGGAAATATGTGTTGCGACTTATGGCTTGCGGACACATTGTGTGAATGTATGGGAGGCGATCTCTGCTCATGCATGTAAAAGCAAAACAAATGGCATTTGGAGGTTTGATCCTTGCGGTGACTGTCGTGTGTATGGCACTTGGAAGCGTGATCGAGACGAATACATTGTTTTTGTTGGCAGCAGCGGCATTTTTTGTAGGGATTGTTATTCGTGAGTTCGGCCTTCGTACAGGGGCAGCCTTTTATCTGGCAGCAATTTTATTAGGATTCCTGGTTACGCCGAACAAATTTTATGTAATAACATTTGCTGCGATGGGATTCTATATTCTTGGAATTGAAGCGGTCTGGATATTTCTTGCGAAAAGACCACAGATGGGACATAGGATGGGGATTTACTGGCTTGTGAAATATGTGATCTTTAATCTGGTGTATCTTCCGTGTCTTTTCGGATTCCGTTCGATGCTGTTTCAGAAAGCAGTGTCAGATCAGTTGCTTTTGGTAGCTGTAATGGTTGGGCAGATAGCAATATTGGTTTATGATAAAGCTTATCAGTATGTTCAGGGAACCCTATGGGAAAAATGGAGAAAACGTATTCTATAAAGAATGTATGAGAAAATCTTGTCGAGAAGACAGGATTTTTCTTTATATAAAAGGAATGAGCCACATCTCTGTGACTCAAGGGGGAAAAAGTTTATGAAAAAGTGTTCTTTTTAAGAACACTTATAGTATAGAGGTATTTTGTGAAAAAAGTGTGATGAACTTTTGAACCGAAAATGAACATTATTGAAAAAATTTATTAAGAACAAGACAAACCTAGTAGGAAAAAAGGAATATCAATATATTAGTCGAAAGTGCTACAAGTGATATCGATTACGGTGCAAAATGATATTAAATATCAATAAAAGGGGTTGCATTTTTAGTAAGAGCGCGCTATAGTAGTAAGAGTAAAAGGAATTTAATCTTCGGGGTAGGGTGCAAGTCCCAACCGGCGGTATAGTCCGCGACCCGCATATGATGCGGCTGAACTGGTGACTCGTCTGTGATGGCATTACAGAATGGGAATTCCGGTACCGACAGTAAAGTCTGGATGAGAGAAGAAGTTCATGCCCGCAGGATCAGAAAAAGAGATATTCGAATATGATATCTGGTTGCCTGAGAATCTTGCGAGAATGCCATTAAGAGCAGAAAACATGAATCCCGGAAGGTAATTACCTTCCGGTTTTTTTCTTGTGAAGATTACCTTTTTCAAAAAGAAAAAATGCTGTTTAGGATAAAGACAGCGGATAGAAAAAGGAGAGTAACACTATGAGTACAGAGACAAAGACACTAACAAACGCAGATGCGAAGATTCAGCCGAAGCTGGGGGTAAAGGCATTAGTTCAGATCGGAATGCTTTCAGCAATCGCAATTATTCTGATGATGTTCGAGATTCCACTTCCGTTTGCACCGACATTTTATAAGATTGATTTAAGTGAAGTTCCGGTTCTGGTAGGATGCTTTGCAATGGGACCTATGGCAGGTGTTCTGGTAGAGCTTGTTAAGATCTTATTAAACTTTGTTATGACAGGAACATCAACAGCAGGTGTTGGAGAAATTGCAAACTTTATTATCGGATGTTCTTTCTGTGTACCGGCAGGTCTGATCTATAGAAAAAACAGAACAAGAAAAAGCGCTCTGATCGGAATGGCAACAGGAACGCTTCTGATGATCGTGATCGGATGCTTCGTGAATGGATTCGTACTTCTTCCGACTTATGCAAAAGCATTCGGAATGCCGATTGATGCACTGGTTGGTATGGGAACAGCAGTTAACTCACATATCACAAGCCTTTCTACATTTGTTATGTTTGCGGTAGCACCGTTCAACCTTGTGAAGGGAATTGTTGTATCACTTGTTGTATTTCTGATCTACAAGAAGATCAGCCCGATCTTCAGAATCAGATAATAGACGAAGAGAAAACCTACAAATAAAAGAATATAAGTAGCCCTGGAACAGATTGGTTTTAAATCTTGTTCCAGGGTATTTTTTGTTTGGATTTATTTATCCAGACCAGTAGAATGTATAACATACAAAACAGATAGGAATTGCATAGAAAAGAAAAGTGTGCTATGATGTGAAAAACAAATGACAAAAAAATAGTTTCACACAAAGAAAGGACCGGGAAGATATGACCAGAGAAGAAGCATGGAACTTATTAACAGAATACAATAAAGATGCATTTCATTTGGAACACGCGCAGATCGTTGAGAATACCATGCGTTATTTCGCGAGAGAACTGGGCTATGGCGAGGAAGAAGAATTCTGGGGAATCGTCGGACTTCTGCATGATCTTGATTTCGAGCAATTTCCAGAAGAACATTGTATAAAATCACAGGAAATTATGAGAGAGCGCGGGATTGACGAGAAGATCGTTCGCGCAACAGCAAGTCACGGATATGCGATTACCGTAGATATAAAACCAGAGCATGAGATGGAGAAGGTACTTTATGCAGTAGATGAGCTGACCGGGTTGATCGGAGCGGTTGTATTGATGCGCCCGTCCAAAAGCGTTCAGGATCTGCAGTTAAAGTCAGTGAAGAAAAAGTATAAGAGCAAGGGATTTGCCGCCGGCTGTTCCAGAGAAGTGATCGAAAGAGGGGCAGAGATGCTTGGATGGACACTGGATGAACTGATCCAGAGGACAATTGATGCATTGAAAACATTTCAGGAATAACGAATATTGAGGATTATGCGATGGTGTAGAAGAGGGAAGCTGCAAGTGAAAGCAGCTTCCCTCTCTAACAATTCTCCTTATACCAAGTCCCCCATTCTTTCATGGCATCCAAAATAGGGCGCATAGTTTCACCAAGATCACTTAAAGCATATTCTACATGAGGAGGGACTTCGGGAAATACGGTTCGGGTGATGAGTCCATCCTCTTCCATGGATCTTAAGGAATCAGTTAATACTTTCTGGCTGATTCCATCAAGATTTTTTTTCAATTCATTGAATCTCCAGGGTCTTGTAAGAAGATTTCTTAAAATCAGTAATTTCCATTTACTTCCGATTAATCCAACAGTAATAGCTACAGGACATTCCGGTAATTCTTCTTTTGTTAACATATGATCGCCTCCTAATATAACATCCTTTTTTATTGTTATATTTAATTTTAATGTAACAGACAAAAAGAAGCAATAGGTTATAAAAAAGTGCGTACTTTTGTCAGTTAAGAACTCTTGATATTATAATCTTGCAACAAAGATAACAACAAACAAAAATATCAGGAGGTAACAAAATGTCATTATCAAATCTTTTTGGATGGAAAAAGAAAGCAGAAACAGAAACTAGTGCAGCATGCGGAACAGCGTGTGGAGCAGCAGACAAGCCAGAAGAAAAACCAGCAGCATGCGGAACAGCATGTGGAGCAGCAGACAAGCTAGAAGAGAAACCGGCAGCATGCGGAACAGCATGTGGAGCATCTGACAAGTAAAATTAGTTAAGGAAGGAGTTGGATAGGATGAGTCAGTATTTTTCTTTTCAGTGGCATATTACAGATGAGTGTGACCAGCGTTGCAAACATTGCTATATATTTTCAGGTGAAGGTTGTAAGGAATTAAAGTCCATGACCTGGAAGCAGATGACAGAGATAGTAGCAAGCTGTGAGGATTTCTGCAAAGTATATGGCAGAGTGCCATATTTTTATATTACTGGCGGAGATCCTATCCTTCATCCGGATTTCTGGAAACTGATGGTGTTGTTAAAATCAAAAAATATACCATTTACGTTGATGGGAAATCCATTTCATCTAGATGATGAAGTCTGTCGTATGCTTAAAGTGTGCGGTTGTGACA
Source organism: Mediterraneibacter faecis (assembly GCF_055383675.1). Classification (NCBI taxonomy): domain Bacteria; kingdom Bacillati; phylum Bacillota; class Clostridia; order Lachnospirales; family Lachnospiraceae; genus Mediterraneibacter; species Mediterraneibacter faecis. Next base: position 879,122 of record NZ_AP043803.1, read on the forward strand.
AATATCAGATGTCCTTTGATGGAATGAGAGAAACTCATGACTGGTTCAGAAAGCCGGGAAGTTTTGATCTGACGATTGAGAAAATCGGATGTTTGAACAGAGCAGGAATAAAAAGTGTAATTATGAGCACGGTATCCAAAACAAATATGGATGAGATACCGGATATTATTGATGAAGTTGTAAAAGCGAAAGTAAAGGTTTTTGCATTTTCCCGTTATGTGCCTATAGGCGGTGAAGTTGACACAAGCATGACACCGGAAGAATACAGAAAACTTCTGGAAGTCTGTGATGCAAAGTATAAGGCATATGAAAAGGCAGGATGCGAGACCTATTTTAATAAAAAGGATCATTTGTGGACGCTGTATGAATATGAAACCGGACAGTTTAAGCTTCCTGAGAGTACAGAGGCAGGAATGATCTATGGTGGTTGTAACTGTGGAAATTGTCATATTACCATATCTTCCAATGGAGATATTATGGCATGTAGAAGGGTGACAGACAGTAAAGTGGCCAATATTTTTGAAGACCGACTGGCAGACGTCTGGATCTGTCAGATGGAAAAATACAGAGATTACGATAAATTTGTAAAATGCAGCAAATGTGAACTAAAGGCATGGTGTCGTGGATGTCCTGCCGTTGCCAATGGAACAAGCGGTGACTTTTATGGGGCAGATCCACAGTGCTGGAAGACAAGAAATGAGATTACCGGGGAGAGATTGGAGGAGCAATAAATGGATTTACAAACATGTCTGAAAAAAATGGAACTGGTGGGAGTGCTTGCATTTGCAACAGTAGACAGTGAAGGAGCACCACAGATACGGAATATCAGTGCGATTCATTATGAGCCGGATGCACTCTATTTTTTCATCGCCAGAGGTAAAAATTTTTGCAAAGAATTAATGGAAGATGGAAGGGTTCAGATTCTTGCTTATACAAAATACAAAGAAATGATTCGTTTGTCAGGAAAGGCTTACGCAGTAGCAGAGAATGAACAGAAAAAATGGATGGATCTCATTTTTGAAGAACAGCCGTACCTTGCGAATGTATATCCGGGAGATACACGAGAAATCGGAATTATTTTCTGTATTGATCAGGCGGAAGTGGAGTATTTTAATCTTGGCGTAAATCCAATTTTCCGGGAGACATATATTCTGGGGAATGTTAATATAAAAGAAAAAGGATATTACATAACGGAATCCTGCATTGGCTGTGGCACATGTAGGAAACATTGTCCACAGAAATGTATTGAGAAGGGAACAACTTTTGTCATCCGGCAGGAGCACTGTCTTCATTGTGGAAATTGTTATGAAAAATGTCCGGTGAAAGCGGTGATCAGGAAATGAATCAGAATGACAGAAGAAGATATTTAATCGAAGAATTATTGGAAGAGCGACCAGAATATGAGAACATGCAGATTCCATCAGATGCAGACGAGCAGAAAATGTTACTCAGATCGCTTATGAATATAAGAATGCCGAAGGAAATTGATCCTGCATTTTTGCAGATTCAGGATGCGTACCTTTCAGAAGAAAATGAGAAGAAGGGGATTGTCACATTGGCAGATATCAGGGAGGTGCAGCCTGATCTGTATATCTGGAAGGGTGATATTACAAGACTTAGAGTGGGAGCAATCGTAAATGCGGCTAACAGCGGTATGACAGGATGCTATCATCCTTGTCATAACTGTATTGATAATTGCATACATACTTATGCAGGAATTCAGCTTCGAAACTATTGCAATGATATGATGATAAAGCAGGGACAGGAAGAACCGACAGGGCAGGCCAAGATCACGCCAGCGTTTAATCTGCCGTGTGAACATGTGATTCATACAGTTGGACCGATTGTACAGGGACGGCTGACAAAGGAACATGAGCGTTTACTGATATCCTGCTATGAATCATGTCTTAGGATTGCTGATGAGAATGAGGCGACTAGTATTGCTTTTTGTTGTATTTCGACAGGTGTGTTTATGTTTCCAAATAAAAGAGCTGCCGAGCTTGCGGTACAGACGGTAAAAGAATATAAGGAAAGAACAAAATCAAAGATAAAGGTGATATTTAATGTTTTTAAAGAGGAAGATGAACGACTCTACAGGCAGTTACTCGGATAAGATATTACAGATAAAAGAAAAAATCAGACAGGCAGATACAGTTATAGTTGGGGCAGGAGCTGGGCTTTCTACAGCGGCAGGGTTTGTATATACCGGAGATAGATTTACATACTATTTTTCAGATTTTGAGAAAAAGTATGGGTTTTCAGATATGTATTCAGGTGGATTCTATCCCTATTCGACTTTAGAGGAACACTGGGCATATTGGAGCAGGTATATCTATATCAATCGATATATGGATGCGCCAAAACCGGTATATCAGAACCTGTATGAGCTAGTAAAAGAAAAAGATTATTTTATTCTGACGACAAATGTGGATCATTGTTTCCAGAAGGCTGGTTTTGATAAAAACAGAATCTTTTATACACAGGGAGATTATGGGGTGTTTCAATGTAGCGAACCTTGCCATAAGGAAACTTATGACAATGAAGAAACAATTAAAAAAATGATGCTGAGTCAGGGATTTCAGATGAAAGATGGCGAACTGCAAAAACCGGAAGATGGAGAAGTTAAGCGTATGGTTCCGTCTGGTCAGATTCCATATTGTCCACGTTGCGGTAAGCCGATGAGTATGAATCTCAGAGCGGATCAGACATTTGTTGAAGATGAAGGATGGCATCAGGCAGCAGAAAGATATGAGAGATTTATACAGGAACATAAAAAGCAGAAAATGGTGTTCCTGGAGCTTGGTGTAGGATATAATACTCCTGGTATTATAAAATATCCGTTTTGGCAGATGACAAACAAATTTCAACATGCATTTTATGTGTGTTTGAACCAGAGTGAAGCATATGCACCTGCAGAAATAACGAGAAAGTCTGTTTGTATGAATGAAGATATTGGAGAGATTCTGAAAGAACTGTAGACTTGTGATAAAGAGCGGTTGTGAACGGAGTGAACAGTGACAAAAGAGGGTATGATAAAATGATAATACAAACAGGAATGAGAACAGATATACCTGCATTTTATTCGAAATGGTTTTTGAATCGGATAAAAGATGGATATGTATGCGTGAGGAATCCCTATAATCCAAAACAGGTGACGAAATACAGCCTTTCACCAGAAGTTGTGGATCTGATCGCATTCTGCACGAAGAACCCTCTTCCAATGCTGCCGTTTCTTGATAAGTTAAAACCGTATGGTCAATACTGGTTTGTAACAATTACGCCTTACGGACGAGATGTTGAGCCAAATGTTCCGGATAAAGAAACTGTGATGGAAGGTTTAAAAAAATTGTCGGATGTCGTGGGCGTAGACAGTATTGGATGGAGATATGATCCGATTTTTATAGATAAAAAACATTCTGTGGAGTGGCATATATCTGAATTTGAAAAAATGGCTGAAAATCTTGCCGGATACACAAAGACATGTGTAATCAGCTTTATAGATATTTATAAAAAGGTGGAACGCAATTTTCCAGAAGCAAAATCAGTACGGGCAGAAGACCGGGCTATGATAGGAAAAGCATTTGTAAAAATAGCATCAAAGTATGGAATGGTTCTGAGGCCTTGTGCAGAAGGAGAAGAGCTTGCCCAATATGGTGCAGATTGCTCCGGGTGTATGACTGTTCATACATTTGAGACAGCTCTCCATAGCAGACTGGAAGTTCCAAAGAGAAAGAAAAATCAGAGAAATGGGGAATGTGCGTGCCTTTTGGGGACAGATATAGGTGCCTATGATACTTGCGGACATTTGTGTAAATACTGTTATGCGAATGTAAATCCTGTTTTGGTCAAAGAAAATATGAGAAAGCATAATCCTGCATCTCCTTTTCTAATTGGTGGACATATGCCGGGTGATATTGTTCGTGAGGCAAAGCAGGAAAGCTGGATTGACAGACAGATTCGATTGGAGTTTTAGAATAAAATTGCATAATAACGGTAATAGAGAAAAGATAATTAGAACATAACAATTGATTTTCAAGTAGCACAACTATATTAGAAAAATGACCGAAAGGAGAACGTCAGAACGGAAAAAGAGTTCTGATGTTCTCCCTTGATTTTATTTAGAAATCTGTAGAGTTTCAGCAGATATTTAATGTAAGTTTTTGTGTGTCTAATCCTTTTCCGGAAACTTTTACAGTGACAGTACCTGGTTCATATCCAGCCCGGATAACGGCTAAGGATTTTCCGTAGAATGTCTTGAAAGTATCACTGCAGAAGCTTTTTTCAATATTCGGTCTTGCAGAGCCATAGCCCTGAAGGGTTGCAGGACCGGAGATTTCTATCTTCAGATTCTGGTCGACAGAAGATTTTGTGATTCCGTTTTCCCCGATAAGATCGATATTAAGGAAGCAGAGATCCTGACCATTTGCGCAGAGACTGGTTGCCTCAGGAGTAAGCTTTATCAAAGTTTTTCCAGTGGCAGAGATCAGTGAGGTGCGGCCTGTTTCTTTTCCGGAGGAGTCATAAGTAACGGCTTCAATTTTTCCGGCTTCATATGGGATTTTTTTGAATTTTGCAATATCTTTTTTTGTTTTCTTTTTACCGGCACTTTTTCCATTGACAAACAGTTCTACTTTGGCTGCATCGGAGTAGACTGTTACAGATGCCTTTTTACCTTCACAGCCTTCCCAGGACCAGCTTTCTACCGCATCTGTGATACGCCACATAGAAAGAGACTGGAAGTAGTCTGCACGTGTATAAGGATCAACGCCAATTGTTGGAGTTTTCTGTAATCCCCAGATGATTTTACTCCATCCGACTTCCGGGCGTTTCTTTCCACAGATATCAATGATACCGGCACCACCGGAAATAATGAGACCTGGATCAGCAGGTTGCTTTGTTTTCTTATCTTTATACTGGATGGTACCGATTCCTGACTCGCCAAGATAATCATATCCAGTCCACATAAAGTCGCCGGTCATAGTGGAAATGGATTTTACAAGCTGCCAGTTATCGTAAAGAGTCTGTGGAAGGGTTTCGGAACCGGTTGTTGCCTGTTCAGGATGATTTTTTGCATCAATTTTATAGCGGCTGGACGCGTAATTATATCCGGGAATATCAAAAATATCGGACATGATTTCAGCAATGGCAGTCGCCTTTTTGGTTTTGGCAGCTTTATTGATGAGTCCGCCCATTTTGTTCATCATGATATTGAAAAATTCAGAGGTTGGAGCATCATCCATTCCTCCGGTACCACTGTTTTTGACGTTGCCGTCTTCGTCTGTGCCATAAATACTTTTTTTACTTTTAGCCATTGTTGCGAGCATCAGGTTGATCCCGGCTGTGACAGGGCGTGTGTGATCCTGTGTATGGCAGAATTCAGTCATGATACGGGCTTGTTCCTGTCCGGTTGCAAGGCCAAGTTCTGTAATCTCGTTTCCAATAGAGTACATCACAACAGAAGGATGGTTATAGTCTTTTGAAATCATGGCAGCAATGTCATCTTTCCACCATTTGGAAAACTTTTCACCGGCGTAATCGTAAGGATTTTTTTTGATCAGCCACATATCAAAAGCTTCGTCAATAACGTACATACCAAGTTTATCACATGCATCCAACATTGCCTTTGAAATAGGGTTGTGTGAAGAACGGATGGCATTAAATCCGGCTTCTTTTAAAATGCGTACTCGCCGAAATTCGGCATCATGGAAGCCACAGGCGCCGAGTACTCCATTATCATGATGGATGCAGGCACCCCGGAAAAGGACGGGATTGTTGTTTACAAGGAATCCATCTTTTCCCCAGGAAAGGGTACGGATTCCGAAAGAGCTTTTTGCAGTATCAATGACAGTTCCGCCTTGCAGAAGAGTAGCCTGACAGGTATATAAATAAGGATCTTCGGAAGACCAGAGGTGTGCATCTGGGATGGTAATTGTGACATCTGTGCCTTCGGCAGATGCAATTTTGCCACTGTCACTGAAAATTTCCAGTACAATTTTTTCATTAGGCTGCATAACCGCATCAGCAAAAATGTGGATTGTATTAAGATCAACAATCTGCACTTTCAACCCTTCTGGGCGAATATAAGAACTTTCGGAACGGTAAAGGTGCACTTCGCGGTAGATACCGGATCCGGAGTACCATCGGCTGTTCGGGACATCTGCGTTGTCTGCAACGACTTTCAGTTCATTTGTTCCGGCAATGACTTTTCCAGTGATGTCAACAAAAAAGTTTGTGTATCCGTAAGGACGTTCGGCAACCTGTCTACCGTTTAAGAATACGATTGCGTTTTGATAGACAGCCTCAAATTCTAAGATCAGAGTCTGTCTGGTTTCATCTTCCGAAAGATTGAAAATTTTAGTGTAAATATATTTGCCACCGGCGAAATAGGCGCTTGCACTTGCAGTTTTATTCTCTTTTGAGCGCTCTTCACGGATCATGGCGTCATCTGGAAGATTGACATGAAGTATTTCGGTGGAGCCGTCTTTCTGCACGGTCCAGTCACGGTTGAAATCTGTTTTTTGCATAAGTTTTCCTCCCCTTTTACTATTGAACAGAACAATTCGGTTATACTAGTGAGTGGTAAAAAAATTTTGACACCCATATCATTTCATATTATTATAAATAATATGAAATGGAGTATAAATGGCATATATGAGGGGATTGAATCCTATATGTATCAGATTCAATTATTAAGAGCTATTCGTGCTAAACAGGAATGATAACTATAAAAAGACGAAAACTGATTTTTATCAGAAAGAGGAATAAACGATGTATTTTCAATCTACGCGTCTTATGATGCATCAGGATTTAATTAAAGAAATGAAGGCGTATGAAAAAGGTTTTGGAGAAAATCATTTTACAGAAGACAGTCTTTCTTTTATTTTAGATTCCTATTATCCGGAAAAAGAAGAAGGAAGAGAGGTGCTTACATTTATAGGACCGAAGGATGTAGGATATTTTTGCATGGACAAGAAGGAATCGGACAAAATTCTTGAAGGAAAAAGTATGCACAGACATAATTTCTATGAGTTGATGTATGTTGCGGATGGAAGGTTATATCAGAATATTGAGAATACCATACATCTTTATCCGAAAGGAAGTTGCTGTCTGATGAATATGAATATTCGCCATCTGGAGGAATTCGATGAGTATTGCAGAGTGATTTTCCTGGAGTTTACACAAGAATATATTTTGAATTTACTACAATTTCCAAGTGTTTTTACCAGGAAACTCACACCGGAATATGAAATGGTAAGGAAGTTCTTTTTACATGAACTGGATAAAGAAGAGGCATCACAACGGGCTTATATCGATTTTATTCCGATGAAAGAGACAAAAGTAGTGCATGATTGTTTTGACAAAATTGCACTAGGCCTGCAGGAGAGAACGCCAAAATCAAATTTTCAGATTGCAGGAGCAATGATTGAAATGTTATCTGCATTGTTTGATAAAGAAGCCTATACGAATACGCCGGTTGCTTTTGGAAATACATCTGAAAGGGAACTGTTTGATCAGATAAGCAGTTACATTCGAGAAAAAGATGGACAGGTACGTAGAAAGGATTTGGAGAAAAAGTTCAGTTATTCAGGGGATTATCTTTATAAAACGGTTGAAAAATATACAGGGTTGTCTCTGTATGAATATAGTACGAAATTTACAATGGAAAAGGCGGGGGAACTTCTTTTGGATTCTGACCTTACAGTGGCGGAAATTATGGAACGGATTGGATTTAGCAATAGGACACAATTTTACAGACTTTTTCAAAAAAATTATGGAATGACTCCGAGAGAATATAGAAAATCGCAGTTTCACTAAATGGAAAGCAAGAACAGCAAATGTATTTGCACGTGTCGAACCTGAAGTAAAAGAACAGGCAGAGTGTATTCAGCAGATGAAGTTGAAGCAGAAATGAAACGGGAATAGTATACGTAGTGCGAATTATGTATGGTGGACGTAATGTTCATAAACAGTTAAGTCAAACAGAAGACGTATAAAAGCACTTCTTAGGAGTTAATCTGAGAAGTGCTTTTTGTGTGCGCCTTGCGGCGCACGTTTCTAATGGGTGAAAGTCCCTAATCCACCCTAGTAGTGGGAAGGATATAGCCAAGACCAAGGGTGTCCTATTCATAGAGTTGCTATGATTAACGTGAGGGGAATCTGAAGGAAGGTGGAGGCAAATCTCTGGTCTGACGAACAGAAATCACATCAGGCTACAGTTAAGGATAAGGTTGCACAACAAACTAAAGTCCAATAACTACTCGGAATTAACAGTAGTAAATGTGGCAGATATATGGAGAGAAAGAAACGTGTGGTACCAAGGGAGGTCTCGTCAGCGGATGAAAACAGAGTATGAAATCCGTCAGTAACAACGAATGGAGAGAAGTCAGCAGAAGCCATAGTAAACCAGTGGTTGCAAACACTGGCGAAGGGCTGAACTTTAGGAGACACAAGCAATGAATGTAACTGAAAGTAGATTTAAGAACAGACAACTTCATATGGAAGACTATCTGCAAATGGTATCTGCGGAACAGAAAGAGTATGCAGAAGTGTTCGACTACTCTAAGATTGCTGAAAAGAGCGGTGTCATCACAGACTATTGGACGAACAATCTTTTGGATTTGATTTTGCGAAAAGGCAATCTAAACAATGCCTATAAACAAGTCAAGAAAAACAAAGGAAAAGGTGGAATCGATGGTATGCAGGTGGATGAACTTCTGCCCTTCCTTAGAGAAAACCAAGATTCCTTAATCCAAGAGATAAGGGAAGGAAAGTATAAGCCTAACCCAGTTCGAAGGGTAGAAATACCCAAGGAAACAAAAGGCGAATTTCGAAAGTTAGGAGTTCCTACTGTTGTTGATAGAGTTATTCAACAGGCAATAGCACAGGAATTATCGCCAATCTATGAGGAGCAATTCTCAGAAAATAGTTTCGGTTTCAGACCAAAGCGAGGAGCACACGATGCTCTCAGACAATGCCAAAAGAACGTAAATGATGGCTACGTATATGTGGTAGATATGGACTTGGAAAAGTTCTTCGACACAGTATGCCAGAATAAGCTGATAGAAGTATTGTCAAGAACCATCAAAGATGGCAGAGTTATATCCTTAATACACAAATATCTGAATGCGGGAGTAATCGCAAAAGGAATGTTTGAACGTACAGAGGTTGGAATGCCACAAGGCGGTCCGCTTAGCCCATTGCTTAGTAATGTAATGCTAAATGAGTTGGATAAGGAACTGGAGAATAGAGGACATAGATTTGTCCGATACGCAGACGATTGTATGATTTTCTGCAAGAGCAGAAAAAGCGCAGAAAGAACCTTGAAGAACATCATTCCATTTATTGAAAAGAAACTATTTCTTAAAGTAAATCGGAAGAAAACAGAGGTGGCTCATATCAGCACAGTCAAATACCTCGGATATAGCTTTTATAGACATAAAGGTAAATGCGGATTTAGAGTACACCCGAAGTCAGTAGCAAAGATGAAGAATAGAATCAGAGAACTTACTGACAGGAACAAAGGGATAAGCAATGAAGTGCGAGAAAAGAAGTATCAAGAGTATGTGCGAGGATGGGTAGAATATTTTAGATTTGCAGACATGAAGAAACTTCTCCAGAAAACGGACGAATGGGCAAGACGCAGAATCAGAGCGGTCTATTGGAAACAGTGGAAGAAAATCAAAACAAAGTGCCGAATGCTGAAAGCACTAGGATTAGAGGATTGGAAAGCCAAGGAATTAGCCAACAGTAGAAAAGGCTATTGGAGAATGGCGAAAGTCTTGAACCAAATCTTTTCGAATAAAATAATAGCCAAGTTAGGATATACATCCATGCTTGACTATTATCTAGTAGTCTACGAAAACTAAAGAACCGCCGTGTACCGAACGGTACGCACGGTGGTGTGAGAGGTCGGCTAATCAACTAATGGTTAGCCTCCTACTCGATGGATATTTATCTTCGTACCTTCATCGCACTAAGTGCAGCACCGATCGCACCGGCGTAACGGGCATCCGGGCAGGAAAAAACATCTTTTCCAAGTTCTTTTGATAAAGCCTCACGGATGTAATCACATTCACACAGACCTCCGGTCAGGCAGAATGTGAACATTTCACCATTCATCCGGCTGACCTGGGCGGCAACTTTACGAATGGTGGAATTTACTACTGCATAAGCAATATTTTCTTTTGGCTCGCCTTTACCGATCAGTCCGATGACCTCAGATTCTGCGAATACAGTACACATAGAGCTGATCGTTGTGTCAGAACCCAGGCGTGCCAGATCAAACATTTCATTTGGGCGAAGGGAAAGTGTGTTGGCCATCACTTCAAGAAAACGTCCGGTTCCGGCGGCACATTTATCATTCATGATAAAATCTTTTACGAATCCCTGTTCAATCTGGATGATCTTCGTATCCTGGCCACCGATGTCAATTACGGTCAGGTCAGGATGCTGAAATAAATGTACGGCACCAAGTGCATGACAGGTGATCTCTGTAACAGTCTTATCGGCATAAGGAACAGAGATACGTCCGTAACCGGTTGCTACACAGTGGGAAGATTCATTAGAAAGATTGATTCCGGCAAACTCCAGTTTTTGACGGATTTCCTCGGCTGTATCTACGCTGCTCCATCCGGTTGGCTGAACGAATTCCAGGATAAGTTCTTTCTTTTCGTTCAAAACAACTGTCTTCGCACAGGTTGAACCGATGTCAATTCCAATATAGTTCATAATAAAAGCTCCTTTATAAAAACAGTCGGCTCTCACACGAGAACAGCCGATTGTTCAGAGCCAACCTCCAAAATGCTACGCATTTCGTCGGTGTGGCGTATCCGCCAAATAAAATTTCAAAAACATTCTTAAAAATGCAAGCATTTTATAGCTGTTTTTTGAAATTTTGCTTGGCTCTGAACAGTTACCAGATTATAACATTTCGATAAAGGCTGCAATACGTGTATTCAGCTGTCCGACATCAGTCTGGGAATAATCTGTCTCAACATTCATGTATGGAATTCCTTTTTCCTCGTTTACAAAGCGGCGGATGGAAAGAGTCTCTACGTTATATGTGTGGCATGCCTGAAGAGTCATCTCAAGGACTCCGTCTACCTTATACTCATCAATCAATCTTCCGAGAAGTTCCAGACGGTTCGGGTTTGGAGTCATAACAGAACATCCGATTGAGAGGTAACGCTCTGCGATTGCCTGGTAAATGTCTTCAGCATCTTCGTCAATGAGGCGGTCGATGGATTTTGCACCGGAGCAGTTTTCAAATGTAACAACGATTCCACCGTTATTCTCAACAGCGTCGATAATCTTCTCTGTTGCACCGCCGATCGGACATCCTGTGATCAGGATTCTAGGTTTCTTATCTTCACGTTTTCCTTCCGCATATTCTTTCTCGATCTTGGCTGTCAGTGCGTCAACTTCGTCGGCGATCAGAGTGCGGTCAAGCTTAAAACCGCTTCCATACAGAACGCGGAAAAGATCATGACCTTTGATCGGTGCAGGATCATGTCTCATAACTCCGTAAAGATTCTTCAAGGATGTGCGGACTTCATTTTCAAGCTTAACTGCTTCACGAACCTGTTCCTCCGTGATCGTTACCTCGAATTTTTTTTCGAGATATTCTTTGAAGCGGAGAATCTCAGCCTTCCAAAGGTCGAGTACTTCAGCTTTCTGGGATTGTGGCAGTTCCATGATGAAGACCTCTTTGAATTCGCCCATGTATTCGTACATTTTCTTCTTACCGTCACATGTTGTCTCTCCGACAACAACGTCTGAGAAGTAGAAGAAAGGGCATTTGTCTGTCTTTGCAAATCCATAACTTGATTTGATCAGTGGGCATAAGTTACGTGGAAGATCTTTTTCTGCTGCTGGGATCGTCTCATCAGATGTAGAGCAGAGGCTGACTGTTGCTGCGCCCATTGCCATGGCAATCTCCTTTGGAAAATAAGTACAGTAGGATCCAATCACAGGGATTCCTTTGTCTTTCAACTGTTTTACAGCGAGAAATGATTTCTGACGCTGTTCTGCGAATTCTTCGAATACTTCCGGTAAATCTTTAATAATTTCCATAATCGTTCTCCTTATTGTTGGTTTTGTGGATGGCTGTTGTAGAGAGCTTATTTTATTAAACGTATGCTTTCCAAAAAAACAAACGATGGGAATAATACACTCATAACCAAAGTCTTTATAGATAAATTTTATCGTTTTTGAATGAAGTTTTCCAATAGATAATGTGTATATGAAATGAATATATATAGATGAAACCTATAAGTGAAAAAGGAGAAGAAACTACAGTCGGAAATACGGGTTATAATTTACATATATCATTAAGTGCCAAATGTTATTACAAACCCTACTCTTTGTTTAAGCGGAAAAATATGATACAATAGGGAAAGTAATGTGATAATAACATGCGGAAAGGATCTGGATTATATGAATCAGTTTATGAATCAGGTTGCACTTCAGACCTTTAGCAGTTTTGATACCGGGAATAAGCCATCCGAAGAACAGGAACCGGAGAGATTCTACCACGGATTTGTTCTTGGACTGATCGTGGATTTAGCCGAAAAATATAGAATTACATCGAACAGAGAAAGCGGATTTGCATTTCGTGGAAAAAAGGTTTTGATAGGAACAGAAGAATAAAGGTAAAATAAAGGGATGAAGATTTTAGGGGATTCATCCTTTTGTTATAGTAACAAAAAGATTTTAAAAAGTTTTCTTTCCACTGGCTTTCCTTGTATTTACCAGTGAAATCGGATATACTAAAGAATAGTCAATCTTTGAAAAATTTGATATTTATAAGAACAAAAACCAAGGAGAAAAAGAATGAGTATATATGATTTGAATGCATATGAAGTGCTCCAGACAGAAGATTTATCTGATCTGAAGTCAAAGGGGACACTTCTGAAGCATAAGAAAAGCGGAGCACGAGTGCTTCTTATGGAAAATGATGATGAGAACAAGGTGTTTACAATTGGATTCCGTACACCACCGTCAGACAGTACAGGAGTTCCACACATTATGGAACATTCTGTTCTGTGCGGATCGAAAGAATTCCCGGTGAAGGATCCGTTTGTTGAGCTTGTGAAAGGTTCTCTGAATACATTTTTGAATGCGATGACTTATCCGGACAAGACGGTATATCCGGTGGCAAGTTGCAATGACAAGGATTTCCAGAACCTGATGCATGTCTATATGGATGCAGTATTTTATCCAAATATTTATCAGAATGACAAGACATTCCGCCAGGAAGGTTGGAGCTATAAGCTGGATGATCCAGATGGAGAGTTGACAATCAGCGGTGTTGTATACAACGAGATGAAAGGAGCATTCTCTTCTCCGGAAGGCGTACTTGACCGCGTGGTTCTGAACTCTCTGTTCCCGGATAATACGTATTCCGTAGAGTCCGGTGGAGACCCGGAGGTGATTCCGGAACTTACTTATGAGCAATTTTTAGATTTCCATAGAAAGTATTATCATCCATCTAACAGCTATATTTATCTGTATGGTGATATGAATATGGAAGAGAAATTAAGATGGCTTGACGAGAAGTATTTGTCAGATTTTGAGAATGAACCGGTGGATTCAGAGATTCATCTGCAGAAGCCATTTACAGAGATGAAGGAAGTCGTTCAGGAGTATTCCATCGCAAGTGAAGAGAATGAGGAGGATAACACCTATCTTTCTTATAACAAAGTGATCGGTACTACACTGGATGAGAAACTATATCTGGCATTTGAGATTCTGGATTACGCACTTCTGTCCGCACCGGGCGCACCGCTGAAGAAAGCACTTCTGGATGCTGGGGTCGGCAAGGATATCTCAGGATCTTATGACAACGGAGTTTATCAGCCGATCTTCTCTGTGATTTCTAAGAATGCGAATGTAGAGCAGAAGGAAGAATTCGTTCGTGTAATTGAAGATACATTGAAAGATATTGTGAAAAATGGAATCAATAAGAAAGCACTTCGCGCAGGAATCAACTATCATGAATTCCGTTTCCGCGAGGCTGATTTCGGAAATTATCCGCGTGGATTGATGTATGGTCTTCAGTTGTTTGACAGCTGGCTGTATGATGAGACGAAACCATTTATCCATATGCAGGCGATTCCGACATTTGAATTTTTGAAAGAACAGGTGGAAACAGGATACTTTGAAGAACTGATCCAGAAATATCTCCTGGATAATACACATGGTTCTATCGTGATCATTAAGCCGGAGCGTGGACGTACTGCAAGAATGGATAAGGAACTTGCAGATAAGCTTCAAGCATACAAAGACAGTTTGTCAAAAGAAGAAATCGATGCACTTGTGAAAGCGACGAAAGAGTTGGAAGAATATCAGGAAGAAGAGTCGGCACCGGAGGATTTGGCGAAGATTCCTGTACTCGGACGCGAAGATATTTCCAGAGAGATCGCACCGATTTATAATAAAGAGCTTGAGACAAGCGGAGTGAAGCTGGTACACCATGAAGTTGAGACGAATGGAATTGGATACACAGCGCTTTTGTTTGACCTGTCCGGTATTCCGGAAGAGAAACTTCCATATATCAGCATTCTGCAGAGTGTGCTTGGAATTATTAATACAAAGAATTATGAATACAGTGAATTATTTAATGAGATCAATGTACACACAGGAGGAATCGGAACTTCTCTTGAGCTTTACACAGACGTAACAAAGGTAAAGGAGAAAGAATTCCGTGCAACATTTGAAATCAAAGGTAAAGCACTGTATCCGAAGATGAATGTTCTGTTTTCTATGATGCGTGAGATTCTGATGGAATCTGATCTTGGAGATGAGAAGCGTCTGAAAGAAATCTTAGCAATGTTGAAATCCAGACTGCAGATGTCTTTCCTGTCATCCGGACACACAACAGCAGCCCTTCGTTCCCTGTCTTATACTTCACCGATGGCGAAGTTCAAGGATGATACAGATGGAATCGGTTACTATGAGGTTGTAAAGGAACTGGAGGAAAACTTTGAGGAGAAGAAAGCAGAACTGATTGAAAACTTAAGACAGATTGCACAGCAGATTTTCCGCAAGGATAATCTGATCATCAGTTATACTTCATCAGCGGATGGTCTTGCACCGATGGAAGAGGCATTTGCAAAGATTGCAGACACACTTCATACAGAGGAGAAGGAAGCAGAGATACCGTGTGAAATTCATTGTGTGAAACGCAACGAGGGATTCAAGACATCTTCAAAAGTTCAGTATGTTGCAAGAACAGGTAACTTTATCGACCGTGGTGTTGAGTATACAGGAGCACTTCAGATTCTGAAAGTCATCTTGAGCTATGATTATCTGTGGCAGAATGTCCGTGTGAAGGGCGGAGCTTACGGATGCATGAGCAGCTTCAATCGTATTGGAGAGGGATATCTGGTATCTTACCGTGACCCGAATCTGGAGAAGACAATGGAAATCTACGAAGGAGTTGTGGATTATCTGAAGAACTTCAATGTAGATGACAGAGACATGAACAAGTTTATTATCGGAACGATCAGTAATATCGACCGTCCGATGAATCCGGCAGCAAAGGGAAGCAGGTCAATGAATCTTTATATGAACCATGTATCTGCTGAGATGATCAGGGAAGAGAGAGATCAGATCCTTGATGCACAGCAGTCAGAACATCCGTGCACTTGCCGATGTACTTCAAGCATTACTTGATGCACATGAACTTTGCGTGATCGGAAGTGAAGAGAAGATTGAGGAGCAGAAAGAGATGTTCCTTGAAATAAAGACACTTTAAGATGGAAAAAGAAAGGAAAAAGTATGCAGGATAATTTTAAATCAGGATTTGTCACACTGATCGGAAGACCAAATGTTGGAAAATCTACTTTGATGAATCGTCTGATCGGACAGAAGATTGCAATCACATCAAATAAACCACAGACAACAAGAAACCGTATCCAGACTGTTCTGACAACAGAGGAAGGTCAGATTGTGTTCGTAGATACACCGGGAATTCACAAAGCAAAGAATAAACTTGGTGAGTATATGGTGAATATTGCAGAACGTTCTTTGAATGAAGTGGATGTTGTACTTTGGCTTGTAGAGCCATCTACATTTATCGGTGCAGGTGAGAAGCATATTATTGAGCAGTTAAAGAAGGTAAAGACACCGGTTATTCTTGTTATTAATAAAGTTGATATGGTGAAGAAGGAAGAGGTTCTTACGTTTATTGATGCATATCGTAAGGAATGTGATTTTGCAGAAATCGTTCCGGTATCTGCAAGAAGAGGCGATAATACGGATGAGCTTGTAAATGTAATTATGAAATATCTTCCATACGGACCGCAGTTCTATGATGAAGATACAATCACAGACCAGCCGGAGCGCCAGATCGTGGCAGAGATTATCCGCGAGAAAGCATTGCACAGCTTGAATGAGGAGATCCCTCATGGAATCGCAGTAGCAATCGATCAGATGAAGATGAACCACAAAGTGTGTCATATTGATGCTACAATCATCTGCGAGAGAGATTCCCATAAAGGGATCATCATCGGAAAGCAGGGAAGTATGCTGAAAAAAATCGGAAGTACTGCAAGATTTGAGATCGAGCGTTTGCTGGATTGCAAAGTAAATTTGAAGCTGTGGGTGAAGGTTCAGAAGAACTGGAGAGACAGCGATTATATGATGAAAAATTTTGGATACAGGGAAGACGAGATGTAAGCCCTGAGATGCATTTGCGGTAAATTCTGAAGATATTCTAAAGAAAAAAGTGCTGTTCCTTAAAGAATGGCACTTTTTTCTTTAATAAATGCCAAAGCCTATTGTTATTATGAAAAAGTGGGATAAAATGATGTAAGTACATAGCAATGGAGCAATCTGGTTACATCATAAAATGGGAAAAGAATGGAGAAAACAAGAAGTGAGACAAAGGACAGGGGATTTGGACAGAAAGAGAATAATAGAAATCTTACTCCCGCCGGTAATTGTTTTTCTGGTGAATTCAGCTGTCTACTGGGGAGCACCGAGATTGACAGATACAAGTGAGTACCATAACCTGTCACTTGCATTAGATACAAAGATCCCATTGATCCCGGTATTTATTCTTGTTTATTTTGGATGTTACATTTTCTGGGTGATTAATTATCTGCTTGTATCATTGCGGGAGGAAGAGATAAAATACAGATTCTTTACGGCTGATTTGTATGCAAGAATCATTTGTTTTCTGTTTTTTGTGTTTTATCCGACAACAAATGTAAGACCAGAACTTGTAGGAAACGGAATTTTTGTTCAGGGCATGCGTTTTTTATATCAGATTGATAAACCGGTGAATTTATTTCCATCAATCCATTGTATGGCAAGCTGGTTCTGTTGTATTGGAATCAGGGGAGATAAAAAAGTACCGGGGTGGTATAAGATCGTATCTGTAATGATCGCAGTGTTGGTCTTTGTTTCTACGCTTGTAACAAAACAGCATGTAATTGTGGATGTGATCGGTGGAGTTGCGGTAGCGGAGCTGACCTGGTTTGTGAGCTGCCGGACAAACGGATGGAAAATTTACAGAAATCTGGTTCGTAAAGCAGGAGGAGAAAATGGAAAATAAAAAGAAAATGATATTTAATGTACTTTTTCTCTTTCTTGTCTTTGCGGCAACAATCTATGGAGTATTCCATGGGGAGGATTTAAGTGAGATTGCAGAAATTCTGAAAACAGTGAATTCATACTGGTTGCTTCCGGGTGTTGCCTGTGTGATTATCTTTATCTGGGGAGAGTCAATTATTATATTTTATATGATGCATACGCTTGGTATTCATCTAAAGAAATGGAAATGTTTCTTGTTTTCCTCTGTAGGATTCTTTTTCAGCTGTATCACACCATCCGCAACAGGAGGACAGCCGGCACAGATTTATTATATGAAGAAAGAGAAAATTCCAATCCCGGTATCAACGCTTGTATTGATGATTGTCACGATTACCTATAAAATGGTTCTCGTTGTGATCGGTCTTGGACTTATGATCTTCGGCAGGGGATTCATCAGAACACATATGTATAATATCCGTCATATTTTTTATCTTGGAACAGGCCTAAATGTATTTTGTGTGGCTTCTATGCTGCTCCTTGTATTTCATCCGGTGCTTGCGCGTTCTATTCTTGTAAAAGGGATGGAACTGCTGGAAAAAATGCATCTGATGCGATATAAAAGTACAAGAATTGAGAAACTGAATGCATCGATGGATCAGTATCATACAACAGCGGTTTATCTGAAAGATCATATAATGGTACTGGTCAATGTATTTGCAATCACATTATTTCAGAGGTTCGCACTGTTTACAGCAACCTGGTTTGTATATAAGGCATTTGGACTGTCCGGAACGAATGCATTCGTGATTATTCTTCTGCAGTCTGTGATTTCCGTTTCTGTGGATATGCTGCCACTGCCGGGGGGGATGGGAATCAGTGAAAAACTGTTTTCGATGATTTTTGAACCAGTTTTTGGAAGTGCACTTTTGATCCCGGGAATGATCTTAAGCAGAGGACTTGGATATTATACAGAATTATTGATCAGTGCAATTTTTACGATCGTGGCGAATTTTACAATAGGAAGAAACTTAAGGAAGAAAGCATAAATAAAAGGATGGTTATTCTGATAAGAATAAAAGCAAGGGGGAAATAAAATGTTAGGTGTTTATGATTACACAGTTATACTTACATATATCAGTCTGTGGATTTCAATTGGTGGGATGATGCTGTCATTGAATGGACATCTGGATCTTGCAGTATTGTGTCTTGCATTGTCTGGTCTGTGTGATATGTTTGATGGGAAGATTGCAAGAACAAAGAAGGATAGAACAGAAACAGAGAAACGTTTTGGAATCCAGATTGATTCACTGTGCGACATTGTCTGTTTTGGAGTTGGACCGGCGATCATCTGTTATTGTATGGGAATGAATGGGATTGTCGGTGTTCTTATTCTTATGTTTTATGTGTTGGCAGGATTGATCCGTCTGGCATGGTTTAATGTAACAGAAGAGTGCCGACAGGATGAGACAACAGAGAACAGAAAGTGTTATCAGGGATTGCCGATCACATCCATGTCGATCGCATTACCGATTCTTGTTGTGCTTCGCCCATTTTTGCACTGTGATTTCAGAATTGCACTGCATGCGATGGTTCTTCTTGTAGGACTTCTGTTTGTTATGGATTTCAAATTAAAAAAGCCGGGGAATAAGACACTTTCTGCATTAGTCGGAGTAGTAGCGGTTGCAGTAGTCTGGACATTGAGACGAAGATTCATGTAAGAGGAGAGATTATGATTTATGCAGACAGAAACGGAAACAGGATGGAGAAAACAACAGGGCAGGACAGATTCCTGGAATATATCTATGGACATACATTGACAAGAATGATGTTGAAACCATTGCTTGGATCCGGGGTATCCCGACTTGGCGGAAAAGTGCTGGACAGCAGAGTGTCCAGGCTGTTGATTCCATCGTTTGTCAGAAAGAATCAGATTGATCTGTCAATCTATGAAAAGAAACATTATTCTTCTTATAATGACTTTTTTACGCGTAAGATTTTAGTGGAGGAACGTCCGATTGACGGAAGAAAAGAAGTGCTGATCAGTCCTTGTGACGGGAAAGTGACAGTTTGTCCGATTCAAAGGGATGGACTTTTTCTTATCAAACAGACACAGTATACAGTCCGTAGTCTTCTGAAGGATGAAAAGCTTGCGAAACGCTATGAAGGTGGAACAGCTTATATAATCCGTCTCACGGTAGATGACTACCACAGATATTGTTATGTGGCAGATGGTGTGAAATCTGCACAGCGAAAGATCAGAGGAGTATTCCATACAGTAAATCCGGTGGCAAATGACTATGCTCCGATTTACAAGATGAATACAAGGGAATATTGTCTTGTACAGACAGAAGAACTGGGAACCGTTTTGCAGATGGAAGTCGGTGCTCTTATGGTTGGACGGATTAAGAATTATAAAAAGAAAGTATCTGTTGTACACCGGGGAGAAGAAAAAGGAATGTTCGAGTTTGGCGGGTCTACAGTCGTTCTTTTGACAGAGCCGGGAAAAGTGCAGACGGATGAAGATCTGGTGAGAAACAGTGCAACCGGTGCAGAGACATTGGTAAAGATGGGTGAGAAAATTGGTGAAAAATGTCAGAAAGAACCGTTTTCGGGCGAGAACTGAGGATTTTCTATAGCTTTCTAAAATAAAGTGTGCTAAAATGGCTGTGTTTGTTGATGAAACACAGCCATTTTTTGCAAATATGCAGAGAAACTGTTACTGTTCACTCCCGTGTCAATCACTCCGCTGATTGACACGGAGGAGGCATGTTTTGGCTTGAATGCATCTCGCCTTATCGCCAAAGGCGATTTAAAATGGCGAGATGCGTTGCTGGTCGCACATCGTGTGAACAGTAACGAGAAACTTTTTCGTATCAATATGGAGATAAGACAGAGAGAAGGAGGAAAATTCAGGTGAAAAAGAGAAGAATACTTGCAGTTCTTTTGATTGTTGCACTTGCAGTTGCTTCTTTTTCCGGTTGTGGAAAGAAGAAAGAAAAGGAAGAGCCAAAGAAAGAGACAAAGCAGGTAGTACAAAAGGAAGAAGAGCCGGAAGAAGTAGAAGAAGAGCCGGAAGTTAATCAGGAGACATTTGCTATTTTTGGAGTTGACTCCAGGGAAAATAATCTTGGTAAGGGAACAAGATCAGACTCCCTGATGGTGGTAAATGTAGATAATACAAATAAAAAAGTGTATATTGCTTCTGTCTATAGAGATTGTTATGTACAGATTGAAGGTCATGGTCTGGATAAGATCACACATGCACACTCTTTCGGAGGACCGGAGCTTGCAATGGATACATTAAATACAAACTTTGATCTGGATATTCAGAAATATATTACAGTTAACTTCATGAATGTTGCAGAACTGGTTGATGATATGGGTGGAATCGAGCAGGATATTACAGAAGAAGAAACAAAGTATATCAACGGTTATATTAATGAGCTTAATGGAATCAGGGGAACATCTTCTGCACAAATTACAGAAGCTGGTACTTATACATTAGACGGAACACAGGCGGTTGCATTTAGCCGTATCCGTTATACAGAAGGAGGAGATTATAAGAGAAGTGAAAGACAGAGAACAATTCTCTTTAAGATTTTCTCAAAAGCACAGGAGCTCGACAAAGCGAAAAAGATCGATATTGCCAAGAGCATGCTTGATAAAATTAATACAAACTATTTAGAGAGCGAAGTGCTTCGTCTTTTAAGTACAATCACAGAATACAAGGTGGAAGCAATGGATGCATTTCCAAAGGTATTCTATTCCGGTAAGATTGATGGTGTGTTCTATGAAGTTCCGGTTACATTGAATGACATGAGTACACAGATGCATACATTTTTGTATCCGACAGAAACGTATACACCTTCTGAGACAGTTCAGTCGATCAGTGCTCAGGAAAGTGCGGTAGCACCAACAGCGAATAATGATTTTACACAGCAGTAAGAGCTGGAGTTAAACCGATTTTTGAAAAGAGTTGTGAGAAATAGAGGATAATCTCGTTTTTTACAGCTCTTTTTTGTATATGAAAAAGTCATGTTCTGGTTACTGTTCTGATATAGAAAAACATCTACTCGGGTTGCAATTACTTTCAATTTTATAAAATGTGTGTTATCCTAGCATTGGATGTTATTTGAACGTTTAACTAAGATAAGAAAAAGGTAGATAAGGGGTAAGAAATGAAATACGAGAAGATGAATAATCTCTTCCTGCGTCAGTCCTATCTGGATTCCTGGGAAGATTATGAAAGAAGTTTAAAGAAAAAAAGCTTTATCAAATGGGATTATATTATATTGACAGCATCAAATGAAGCACAGGCAACGGCTTATCGGAATCAGATCGAGAACCGTCTGGAAAAAGGTCTTCTTCCGGAAGAGACAACGTATGCGGTTCTTCCGGATCCGGAGGGAAAACGTGTGGGATCAGGAGGAGCTACATTTCAGGTGATGCGTTATATTGCAGAACAGGAACCGGAGAGAGAGAATCCTTTTAAGAATCGTAGAATTCTTGTGATTCATTCAGGTGGTGACAGCAAGAGAGTGCCGCAGTATTCTGCAATCGGCAAGCTTTTCTCACCGGTTCCAAGAGAATTGCCGGATGGAAGAAGTTCCACTTTGTTTGATGAGTTTATTGTAGGGATGTCAGGGGTTCCATCCAGGATTCAGGAAGGAATGCTTGTTTTGTCAGGTGATGTATTGCTTCTGTTTAATCCACTTCAGATTGATGCGCAGTTTGACGGAGCGGCAGCAATTTCCATTAAAGAGCCGGTAGCTACAGGAAAGAATCATGGCGTATTTCTGAATGACGGACATGATTATGTAAAGTGTTTTCTTCATAAACAGACAGAAGAGCGTCTGCGAGAGATGGGAGCTGTTAATAAAGCAGGAAATGTAGATCTTGATACAGGTGCGGTATTGTTTGGCAGCGCACTGTTGCAGGCACTGTTCCGTCTGATTTCAACAGAGGGCAAAGTAGACGAGAAGAAATTCCGTCAGTTTTGTAATGAAGAAGCAAGGATCAGCTTTTATGGAGACTTTTTATATCCGCTTGCAAATGATTCTACATTAGAAGATTTCTATAAAGAGGCAGCAGAAGGACAGCTCAATGAGGCACTGCATGAATGCAGGACACAGATCTGGAATGCGATCCATCATTTCTCAATGAAGCTGTTGTGTCTGTCACCGGCGGAATTTATTCATTTCGGGACAACAAGGGAATTGAGAAGCCTTGTAACAAAAAATGTGCAGGATTACGAGTTCCTGGATTGGAAGATGCAGGTGAATTCAGCGGTGCAAAAAGAAGGATTTGCAGCGCATAATGCTTATGTAGGAAGCCGTGCAAAGATAGGAAAAGAAGCATATCTGGAGAATTGTTATATTCTTGGTAATTCTGAGGTCGGCGACGGAACCGTTCTTTCCCATGTGCGCATTATGGACCGGAAGATTCCAGAACAGATTGTTATGCACGGAATTGAACTGACAGGTGGGAAAAAAGTAATTAGGATTTATGGTGTACCAGATAATCCGAAAGGAAAATATCCGGGAGAGGTTTCATTTCTCGGCACGACATTGAATCAGTTTATGGCTCAGAATAAAGTGACGAAAGAAGAACTCTGGAAAGGAGAAGAGACCTATCTGTGGTTTGCAGATCTTTACCCGGTGTGTGATGACTGGGAAGATGCACTTGATATGGCTGAAATCATTTACAAGATGGCACATGGTACTGCAACAAAAGAAGAGATTTCCAGATGGCGTGAGACTGAACGTTTGAGCCTCTATTCCAGTTTTAATGCAGCAGATATTGAGGCATCCTGTGATCAGGAGAGGTTTCTTGAAAACCGTATTCTTGCAAGGTGTTTCATCAGAAAACTGGAGCAGGGAATGTATTATGCGGATGCACTCAAGATATTTGGAAAGCGTGGAATATCGAAAGAAATCTTTAAGTTACTGATGGAAGATGCGGCAGAAGCAGATTTCTCATTGAAGATTCGAATCTATCATGCAGTCTCCTGTTATATGAAAAAGACAAGAACGATTTATGATGATCTGCATTATGATGCACTTGAGAATGACTGTTTTGGAACAATCCAGGAGGTAATTTATGAAGAAGCAGAGAAGAAACTTCCGGATAGTGCAGGATATAGAATTGTAAAAGATCAGGTTGATATCGCCCTTCCGGTTCGCGTGAACTGGGGCGGAGGCTGGACGGATACACCACCACATTGTAATGAAAAGGGTGGAGTAGTTCTTAATGCTGCAATGAAATTAAGAGGAATTTATCCGGTACAGATCACGGTGAAGAGATTAGATGAGCTTCATGTGGAATTTGAAAGTAAGGATATCGGAGTCTATACAACTGTAGACAGTGCAGCTGAGATCCAGGATTGTCATAATCCATATGATTCATTTGCACTGCATAAAGCAGCTTTGATCGCCTGTGGAATTATCCCGGTCAGGGAAGAAGCAGATCTTCAGGAGATTTTAAAGCGGATGGGAGGAGGAATCTATCTTTCTACCCAGGTTTATGGAGTACCGAAAGGATCAGGACTTGGAACAAGCAGTATCTTATCAGGAGCGTGCGTAAAGGGAATCTTTGAATTTCTTGGTCAGGAGCGTACAGATGCAGAGATCTATGATGTTGTCCTTGGTATGGAGCAGATCATGAGTACCGGAGGAGGATGGCAGGATCAGGTTGGCGGACTGACAGAAGGAATTAAACTGATCTCAACAAAACCGGGGATTGCTCAGAATCTTGTTGTAGAGAAGATAGAAATGCCGGAAGAGGGAAAGAAAGAACTGAAAGAACGTTTCGCATTGATTTATACTGGTCAGAGGCGTCTCGCAAGAAATTTGCTGCGTGATGTGGTTGGTGGCTATATCGGAAGCAGACCAGAATCATTGAAGGCATTAAAGGAGATGAAGGCAGTCGCCGTGTTAATGCGTTTTGCACTGGAGCAGGGAGATATTGACGAATTTGCTGAGCTTTTAAACCAACATTGGAAATTGTCCTGTATGTTGGATGCCGGTACAACCAATACCTGTATAGATCAGATCCTTCTTGTATGTGAAGACCTGATCGATGGGAAGTTTATATCAGGAGCCGGTGGAGGCGGATTCATTCAGGTGATTCTAAAGAAAGATGTGACAAAGGAGCAGCTGCATGAACGTCTGCATGGCGTGTTCCAGGACAGTGGCGTAGATGTATGGGATTGCGAATTACTTGTTTAACGTATAAGTAAGACAAGAAATGAAATTTGACAAAGAATTTCTACATGGTATAATGAGCGAAAAAGAAAGCAGTATATCAGTTAGGAGTAGATTTTTGAAGAGCAATAAGAAAACGAATAGAGCGAAGAACAGGAAATTGACGATGATCTCATTTTTGCCGGCAATCATTTGGCTGATCCTTCTTCTGGTTTTGTCAAGCCAGAATGGACCACAGACAGCGGCAACCAGTCTGCCGATGGCAGAATGGATCCAACAGCACTTTTTTCCACAGGACAGTGTGGATTATGTGCATATGTATCTGAGAAAATGGGCACACTTTATCGTTTATTTCATAGAATCAGGATTATTGGTTCTGGCAATGAAGAATGTGATGAAAGCCTGGAAAGCGGCGTGTGCGGTATTCGGACTTTGTACGATCCTGGCAATTGCAGATGAGGCACACAAGGTTCTGATCGTAGGAAGACACTGTCAGTGGGATGAAGCAGGAATCAATATTGTCGGTGTGATCATGGGAGTGTTGCTGACCTGGAGTATTCTATGGCTGATTCGTTGGGCAAGGGGAACACTTGAAGATTAGAAGGAATATTTTCGCAGAAAGCTTCATATAATGACATCAGGAAGACAAGCGGTGAAAGGGGAAATCGAAAGGTGGTTCTTGGATATATTGTCTGTTTTCTCGGTGGTCTGATTCTGGGCGTAGTCCTTATGTGTTTGCTTCAGATAAAGAGATGATTTGTGAGAGAGGTTGAGAGGCCTCTCTTTTTTGTATATCAGGAAAGTATTTTCCTGATATACAAAAAATACTCCGTTTAGGATCTGCACAAATCCGAAAAACACCCGTTGTTGTTTTACATAAACTTAACATTTGGTTGATTTCAGACTTTACATTTCTTACGTAACATATGTACTGTGCTTGAGGGAAGCATAAATGACTGCAGAAAATAAAAAAAAGAAAATGCAGTGGGATTAGAAATGTGTATGAAATGTAAAGGAGATAATTGACATGAAAATGAAAAAGTTTATTGCATTACTTACAGTAGCAGGTATGACAGCAACAATGGCAGTTGGATGTGGAAGTTCATCAAACGAAACTTCAGATAATGCAGCAGATACAAATACAGAGAGCAGTGACAGCTCATTAAGCGGAACAATCACAGCAGCCGGTTCATCAGCACTGAAACCACTTGCTGATGATGCAGCAGATTCGTTTCTAAATGATCATCCGGATGTATCTATCACAATTGATGCAGGCGGTTCAGGAGAAGGACTGAAGCAGGTATCAGAAGGAACTGTAGATATCGGTAACTCTGATGTGGCAGCAGAAGATAAACTGGATGAGACAGCAGCAAAAGAGCTTGTAGATCATCAGGTATGTGTTGTAACTATGGCACCGATCGTAAACAAAGATGTTGCAGAAGCAGGTGTTAAGAGTCTTACAAAAGAGCAGTTGATCTCCATCTTCACAGGAAAGACAACAAACTGGAAAGATGTTGGAGGACCGGATGAGGATATCGTTCTTGTAACACGTCCTGAGTCTTCAGGAACAAGAGCAACATTCCAGAAATATGCACTGGACGGAAACGAAGAAGCTTCTAACACATCCATGGAAACAGATGATTCCGGAGTTCTTCTTACAAATGTAAAGAGTACAAACGGAGCAATCGGTTATGTAGCACTTTCTTATCTGACAGGAGATGCAGGTGTTGAGACAGTAGCAATTGATGATGTTGAGCCAACACTTGAGAATACTTACAGCGGAAAATATCCTGTATGGACATTCGAGCATATGTACACAAAGGGTGAACCAAATGAAGTGACAAAAGCATTCCTTGATTATATTACAGGTGATGAATATGGCGCTCAGATGGAGAAACTTGGTTATGGTGTTGCATCTAAGATGACTGTAACAGAGCATTAATAGTGTTACTGTTCACTCCCGTGTCAATCACTTCGCTGATTGACACGGAGGATGCATGTTTTGGCTTGAATGCATCTCGCCCCATCGCCAAAGGCGATTTAAAATGGCGAGATGCGTTGCTGGTCGCACATCGTGTGAACAGTAACCTAATAGCATAAAGTGAAAAGCTATGAAATGTACTGTGTGTTCCGAGAAAATTCAGAACAGCAGTACATTTCACTGATAAAAGGTGAAAATATGAAGAAACAAAACATGTTTACAAAAGAGTATGCATGGAGAGGACTGATGACAGCAGGCGGTTTGCTTGTTATTGCCATCACAATCTGTATCGGAGCCTTTCTTATATATAAGGGATCCGGTACATTTACGATATTTGGTCATTCCATATTTGAATTCTTAGGATCGACAGACTGGAACCCGGAAGATAATGCACAGGGTGGTGGAACTGTCGGAGCATTGATCTTTATTGTGGGTTCTCTATGTACATGTGGTCTGGC
Source organism: Mediterraneibacter faecis (assembly GCF_055383675.1). Taxonomy (NCBI): domain Bacteria; kingdom Bacillati; phylum Bacillota; class Clostridia; order Lachnospirales; family Lachnospiraceae; genus Mediterraneibacter; species Mediterraneibacter faecis. The sequence goes on from NZ_AP043803.1 coordinate 906,301, forward strand.
ACTTCTGATTGCGACTCCATTTGCAGTAGGTTCTGCAATCTTTATGATTGAGATCGCGCCGAAATTCGGAGAAAAGTTTTACAGACCAATCGTTGAAATTTTCGCAGGAATTCCATCAGTTGTTTATGGATGGGTTGGACTTACAGTTCTAATTCCGGCAATTAAGAAAGTATTTCATTTACAGGTTGGACATTCAGTTCTTGCGGCAGGGATTGTTTTGGCACTGATGATCTTCCCAACCATCAGTAATGTAGCAGCAGATTCCATTCATTCTGTGCCAAAAGATTACCGTATGGCAGCCTACGGACTGGGTTCTACAAGATGGCAGTCCATTTATAAAGTTGTCATTCCGGCAGCAGGTTCAGGAATTCTTTCAGGAATTATTCTCGGACTTGCGAGAGCATTCGGTGAGGCACTTGCGGTTGCAATGGTAATTGGACAGACAACAGCTCTTCCAAAGGGATTATTCTCCACAACAAAGAGTTTGACTACAGAAATCGCAGCACAGATGGGAAATGCAACGGAGGGCGGTGAGATGAAGACAGCACTCTGGACAATGGCATTGTTATTGTTCTTATTGTCTCTGTTATTCATCCTGCTGATCCATTATTTCTCAAGACCGAAGAAAGACAAAGAGTAAGGGGGAGCAAATAGATGAATCGAGTACAACGTGCGCGTGGAATAAATCAAATAATGACCGGCGTGTTTTATCTGATCGCAGTGTTCTTCTTTACATTATTGATTGGATTTGCATCTTATGTAATTATTAAAGGATTTACAGGAGCAACACCGGAGATGTTTGCCTTTGCAAGAAAAGGAAGCATCGGAAACCAGTTGTTCAATACAATTTATCTAGTATTTATTTCGTTGTTATTCTCCATTCCGCTTGGAGTGACAGCCGGAATCTATCTGGCAATGTATGCGAAGAAAGGATTTCTTACAAAATTTCTAAGAATCTGTATTGAGACACTTTCTTCGCTTCCGTCCATTGTTGTTGGATTGTTTGGATATCTGGTATTTCTTGTGTTTTTCGGACTTGGAAAGAGTCTTCTCGCGGGAGCATTATCAGTTTCTATTCTGGCGATCCCAGTTATCACAACAACGACAGAGGACGCGATCAATGGTCTGCCGGGACATTACCTGCAGGCAAGTCTTGGACTTGGAGCAACAAGATGGCAGTCCATTTATCATGTGTTGATCCCGGCGTGTATCCCAAGAATCATGACAGGTGTCATCCTGGCAGCAGGAAGAGGATTTGGTGAGGCGGCAGCACTTCTGTATACAACAGGATCAGGAACAGATCTGCGCTGGAACAACTGGAATCTGACATCCCCAACCTGCCCGCTGAATATTTTCCGTCCGGCAGAGACATTGTCATTGCAGATCTGGGGACTTCAGATCAATGGACAGGATCCGAATCTTGCAAACCTGTCAGCAGCAATCCTGATGATTCTTGTTCTGCTGTTCAGCATTGGCGCAAATGCATTGAGCCGACACATTAATAAGAAGAATTCAGGAAACTAAAGACAGAAAATGAAAGAGGAAGCCAACTGATAATTTCTATGTCAATCATTTCGTTGACTGGCATGTAGAAAGGATAATTAATAAAAATGGAAGCAAAAAAAGCAAATGATTATAAATTTGATATCAGCCATCTGAATCTTCATTATGGAGACTTCCATGCACTCAAAGATGTGAATATGAAGATCGAGGCGAATAAGATCACTGCATTTATCGGACCTTCCGGATGTGGAAAATCTACATTTCTGAAGACACTGAACCGTATGAATGATCTGGTGGAAAATTGTAAGATTGATGGAAATGTTCTGCTCGACGGTAAGGACATTTTCAAGGAAATGGACGAGATCACACTGCGTCATCGTGTTGGAATGGTATTTCAGCAGCCAAATCCATTTCCAAAGAGTGTGTATGACAATGTGGCTTACGGACCGAGAATTGCCGGAATCAAGAAAAAATCTCAGCTGGATGAGATCGTTGAGCGAAGCCTTCGTCAGGCAGCGATTTGGGATGAACTCAAAGACCGTCTGAATAAAAGTGCGCTCGGACTTTCCGGTGGACAGCAGCAGAGACTTTGTATCGCAAGAACACTGGCAGTTGAGCCGGAAGTAATTCTGATGGATGAGCCGACATCCGCACTGGATCCAATCTCAACATCTAAGATTGAAGACCTTGCGATGGAACTGAAAAAAGATTATACTATCGTTATGGTAACGCATAATATGCAGCAAGCTGTCCGTGTATCGGATAACACAGCATTTTTCCTCTTAGGAGAAGTGATTGAATATAATGACACTGAGAAATTGTTCTCCATTCCTGAGGATAAGAGAACTGAGGATTACATCACAGGGAGGTTTGGTTGATTTATGCGTAACAGATATGATATGCAGCTGCATCTTTTGGATACACAGCTTACACATATGGGTGAGTTGTGTGAAACAGCAATTGCAAAGGTAACTCAGGCATTAAAGGAAGGTAACACGGAACAGGCTCAGGTTGTGATCAAAGAAGATGAAGAGATCGATCAGATTGAAAAAGATATCGAGAGACTTTGTCTGAAGCTTCTGCTCCAGCAGCAGCCGGTCGCAAGAGACCTCAGAAGAATCTCAGCAGCACTTAAGATGATCACAGATATGGAGCGAATCGGAGATCAGACTTCTGATATCGCAGAGATCATCATTTCATCCAAGTGGGAGAAGATGGATGAGAATCTTGACAAGCTGACAGCGATGGCAACAGGCGTAAGCAAGATGGTTCGCAACAGTGTAACAGCATATGTTGAGAAAGATTTGGAGCTTGCACGTACAGTCATGAATGATGATGATGAGATTGATGATTATTTTGATGAGATCCGGGATCAGATCATCCAGCTGATCCGTGAGGCTGATGGCCGTGATGGAAGAAAACTCTTTGATTTTATCATGGTTACAAAGTATCTTGAGCGAATCGGAGACCATGCGACAAATATTGCCGAGTGGGTAGAATTTGCAATTACCGGAGTGCATAAGGATAGTGCTGTAATGCATTAGAAGGAGAAAGAAATATATGATTTTTTGTGTAGAAGATGACGATAACATTCGCGAACTTGTAATCTACACTCTGGAGACAACCGGACTGGAAGCCAGAGGATTTGCAGACGGGACGGCATTTATGGAGGCTTTGGCGTTTGACACGCCAGAGCTTGTTTTGCTTGATATTATGCTTCCAGGGGAAGATGGACTCGAGATTCTTAAGAAACTGAAAAATTCATCAAAGACAAAGGATATCCCTGTGATCATGGTGACAGCGAAGGGGTCAGAGTATGATAAGGTAGTGGGATTGGATTCCGGCGCGGATGATTATGTGACGAAACCATTTGGTATGATGGAGCTGATTTCCAGAATCAAAGCAGTGCTTCGCAGAAGTGGAAAGCAACAGGATAAGACGAAACTTTCTGTTGGAGGAATCAGCTTAGATACGAAGAAACATGAAGTAAAAGTAGATGGCGAGCAAGTTGTGCTGACATTGAAGGAATTTGAACTTCTTGAGAAATTGATGCGCAATCAGGGAATCGTGCTGACAAGAGACCAGCTACTGACAGAGATCTGGGGATATGATTTTGATGGAGAGACGAGAACGGTTGATGTTCATATCCGGACACTCCGCCAGAAGTTAGGTGAGCAGGGCAGTCTGGTCAAGACAGTTCGTGGTGTTGGATATCGGATCGGTGGAGAAGCGTAATACAAGTCTGGAGGATATGAGAAAGTGAGAAAACGAATTCAGAAAAGCATGATGTTTATACTGATTGCAATTTTAGTTCCGATATATCTGATCATGTCTGTTGTTGTGTATCAGCGGAACCTGAAGATCCTTGAGGGTGAGATCAAACAGGAAGCAGCGTATATCAAACGGGCAGTCGATCTGTCAGGAACAGAGTATCTTGCACAGCTGGATGATGTGGATCAGGGAACGCGAGTGACGCTGATCGCATCTACGGGAGATGTTCTGTATGATTCCAGAAATGATGGAAGTACGATGGAGAATCATAAGACCAGAGCCGAAGTACAGCAGGCTTTGAAGAATGGAACAGGCGAGAAGATCCGTATGTCAGATACCGTAAGCAAAGAATTGTATTATTATGCGGTTCTTCTGGATGATGGGAACGTTCTCCGTGTTTCAAAATCAATGGATAGTCTGATGTGGACTTCATTAAATATTTTGCCGGTGGTTATAGGGATTGGAATCATTGGACTTGTACTTGCCTGGTTTCTTGCAAAATGGCAGACAAACAGACTGATGGAACCTGTAATTCATCTGGATTTGGAAAACCCATTGGATAATGTTGTATATGAGGAGATGACCCCGCTTTTGAAAGCTATGGATAAGCAGAATAAAGAAAAAGAAGCTGTGGCCAATATGCGTAAAGAATTCTCTGCAAATGTATCCCATGAGCTGAAAACTCCGCTCACTTCGATTTCCGGATACGCAGAGATCATGATGAATGGACTCGTGCGTCCGGAGGATATTCCGAGATTTTCTGAGACAATTTATAAGGAGGCACGTCGGCTTTTGACATTGATTGAAGATATTATTAAAATATCAAAGCTAGATGACGAATCTGTTGAGCTTGAGAAAGAAGATGTAGATTTATTTGAACTGACGAGAGAAATTGTCAGTCGTCTTTCTCTTACTGCGGCTCAGCGGAATATTCATATGGAACTGACAGGAGAATCTGTGAAAATACATGGAATCCGTCAGATTCTGGATGAAATGATCTATAATATTACAGAAAATGCTGTAAAGTATAATAAAGAAAATGGAAATGTAACCATTTGGGTAGGAAATACACTGGAAGGACCGAAAGTCCGCGTGAGTGATACAGGAATCGGAATTCCAAAAGAACATCAGGATAGAATCTTTGAACGATTCTACAGAGTTGATAAGAGCCATTCGAAAGAACGGGGTGGAACAGGACTTGGACTGTCGATCGTGAAGCATGGAGCAATTCTGCATGGGGCAAAAGTTCAGGTGGATAGTGAGTACGGAAAAGGAACAAGAATGGAGATTATATTTCCTGAGAAATAAAATAGTGCTGTTTTACGCAGGAGAAGAGGAAGAAAACCTTCCTTTTCTTCTGCGTTTTTGCTTGAATCAAACAAGAGGTTGTGCTAGGATAGATATAACAAGTGGAAAATATCCCCTGCGGCTGATTTTACGTTACTGTTCACTCCCGTGTCAATCACTTCGCTGATTGACACGGAGGATGCGTGTTTTGACTTGAATGCATCTCGCCCCATCGCCAAAGGCGATTTAAAATGGCGAGATGCGTTGCTGGTCGCACATCGTGTGAGCAGTAACGATTTTACAGAAGACAGCAGGAGATCTGTTTTACACGAAAGAGAAAGGGGCTACGCGTATGCTGATAGAAGTTGATTTCAACAGTGATGAGGCGATTTACATTCAATTGTGTAACCAGATCATTCTTGGTATTGCTATGTCAGATATTCAGGAAGGGGATTCACTCCCATCTGTCAGACAGCTTGCAGATACGGTTGGAGTGAATATGCATACTGTGAACAAAGCGTATCATGTGTTGAAGCAGGAAGGATATATTAGTCTGGATAAACGCAGAGGTGCAGTGATCGCAGTTGATGTAGATAAACTTCAGCAGCTCGAAGTGATGAAAGAGCAGTTAAGGATCGTACTTGCGCGAGGGCGTTGCAAGAATATCTCACGGCAGGAGGTTCATGGGCTGGTAGATGAGATATTTGACGAGTATGAGCTGCACGAGAACCGGTAGCAGAGAAGTAGAAAGACATAAGGGAGATATATATGCAGATTTCATATACAAAGTCGGCGCAGCATGCGCTTAAGTATGCGGCTAGAGCTGCCAGAGAGATGAAGCATCCGTATATCGGAACAGAACATTTGCTTCTGGCATTGAGAGAAGAATATACAGGAGTGGCAGGACAGGTACTTGCGAACAGTGGAGTAGAGTCGGAGAAGATTCTGAAGCTGATGGATGAGCTGATCACTCCGGCAGAAGAACATCCGGCAGCGAAAGGAAAGAGGTTAGAAGAGAGTCCGAGACTCCAGTATCTGTTAGAGAACAGCGCGAAGGAGTGTAAAAGACTCCGTACAACGGAAATCGGAACAGAACATCTCCTTCTTGCGATGATACGTGATGTGGATTGTGTGGCAGCAAAGATTCTGATCACATTGAATGTGAATCTTCAGAAATTATTCCAGAGCATTATGAATGCAGCAGGGATCGATCCGAAGATCTATCAGGAAGAACTTCAGGAGGATAATCGCGGAAGCGGTGCGATGATGGAGCAGTACTGTACAGATCTGACAGAACGTGCGGCAGAAGGAAAAATGGATCCGGTTGTGGGAAGAAACCAGGAAATTTACCGTCTGATGGAGATTTTAAGCCGAAGAACAAAGAACAACCCATGTCTGGTTGGAGAACCGGGGGTTGGTAAGACAGCAATTATTGAAGGTTTAGCACAGAGAATCGCATCCGGTGTGGTTCCGGAGAAGATGAAAGATAAGAAGATTTACAGTCTGGATCTTCCGGGACTGATCGCTGGTTCAAAGTACCGTGGTGAGTTTGAAGAGCGTATGAAAGGCCTGATCTCAGAAGTAGAGGCCTGTGGAAATGTGATTCTGTTCCTTGATGAGATCCATACGATGATCGGTGCCGGAGGCGCAGAAGGAGCGATTGATGCATCCAACATTCTGAAACCTTCACTGGCGAGAGGAGAGATGCAGCTGATCGGTGCAACTACGATTGCGGAATATCGGAAGTACATTGAGAAAGATGCAGCACTTGAGCGAAGATTCCAACCGGTGACGATTGAAGAGCCGACACAGGATCAGTGTATTGAGATCTTAAAAGGTCTGAAAGAGAAATACGAAGCGCATCATAAAGTTGTGATCGAAGAACAGGCACTGGAGTCAGCAGTACAGCTGTCAGAGCGTTACATCACAGACCGGAATCTTCCGGATAAGGCGATTGATGTTTTAGATGAAGCATGCTCAAAGGTGAGTCTGAAGGGATATGAGGTTCCAGAGAATCTGAAGCAGTTAGAACAGGCAGTGAAAGAACTTGCTTCGCAGAAGGAAGAGAGCATTGAACGGGGAGATTTTGCAGAAGCGTCCCTGATTCAGAAAGAACAGGATGCAGTGCAGAAGAAATTAGACTCAGTGAAGAAACGCTTTGAGAAGAAACAGGCGAAGGTCAACCCACCGGTAACTGTAGATGCGGTTGCAGAAGTGGTGTCTGCTTGGACAAAAGTACCGGTGAGTAAGCTCGCAGAGAGTGATGCCCAGCGTCTGAAGAATCTGGAGCATGTCCTTCAGAAGAGAGTGATCGGACAGGACGAGGCTGTCGGCGCAGTTGCAAGAGCCGTGAAGAGAGGAAGAGTCGGACTGAAAGATCCGAAGCGCCCGATCGGTTCCTTCCTGTTCCTGGGACCAACCGGTGTTGGTAAGACAGAATTATCAAAAGCACTGGCAGAAGCATTATTTGGGAAAGAAGATGCAATGATCCGTGTTGATATGTCAGAATATATGGAGAAACATTCCGTTTCCAAGATGATCGGATCTCCTCCGGGATATGTCGGTCATGAAGAAGGTGGACAACTCAGTGACCAGGTGCGTACACATCCATATTCCGTGATTCTGTTTGATGAGATTGAGAAAGCACATCCGGATGTATTCAATGTACTTCTTCAGGTGCTGGATGATGGGCATATTACAGATTCTCAGGGGAGAAAGGTTGACTTTTCTAATACTGTAATTATTATGACATCAAATGCAGGTGCGAAAGCAATTGTTGAACCGAAGAAGCTAGGATTTGCGACAAAAGAAGATCCGGCCAGTGATTATAAGAAGATGAAGCAGAATGTGATGGATGAAGTGAAGCAGATCTTCCGTCCGGAATTCCTGAATCGAATTGATGAGATTATTGTATTCCATTCACTCGGCAAAGAAGAGATGAAGAAAATCGTTTCTTTGTTATGCAATCAGTTTACTAAACGTCTGGAATCACAGATGAATATTCATCTGAAACTGCGTGAATCTGCGAAGGCTCTCATTGTGGAGAAAGGAACGGATGCGAAGTACGGAGCAAGACCACTGCGCCGTGCATTGCAGACAGAACTGGAGGATAAGCTGGCAGATGCGATCCTGAACGGAGAGATTCAAGAAGGGGATCATGTGGCAGCAGGAGCATCCAAAAAGGGAATTCATTTTGTGAAGACAGAATCTTAAAATCACATCGAATTGTAAATGTGAAGAATAAATAAAATCTATAGAAAAACTATTTTAAGTAGTATATAATAGGAACATATATATACCCAGGAGGAAATTAAAAATGGCAACAGTGAAAGAATTATTGCGTGCAGAGAACGACGGAACATTAAGCTTTGGAGATTACACTCTTGCATCCAAGACAAAGAAGGACGGATTTGAATTTAAAGGAGATCTTTATAAAGTAAAGACATTTGCGGAGATTACAAAGCTGGAGAAAAATGGAATGTTCGTTTATGAGTCTGTTCCGGGAAGTACAGTAGAGAACTTCAAAGAGACAGAAACAGAAGTTGAGTTCACAGTTTCCGCACCGGAAGACGTACAGTTTACATTGGAACTTGAGCCAGAGAGCGAATATGAAGTATTTATCGCCGGAGAGTCTGCAGGTAAGATGGGAACAAACTTAAGCGGAAAATTAAGTGTAAGTGTTGAACTTAACGCAGATCAGAGTGCTGCAATCAAAGTTGTCAAATGCTAATCAGTCAGATTCGGATAGAAACAAGAGTAGTGTAAAAACAGAGGGAAAGGAATTGCAAGATGCGCCTTTCCCTTTTCTAATCTATAAACCTGGCAAGCTGTATTACGCTTGCTTCGAACAGAAAGGAAATTATGAATGGCAAAAGGAAAGAAAACAGTTTACTTCTGTCAGAATTGTGGGCATGAGGAAGCGAAGTGGCTTGGTCAGTGTCCAATGTGTAAGGAATGGAATACATTTGTCGAGGAGAGAATTGACAGTGGCATCACGAAAGGAACGACTGTAGCAGCCAGAGCGGTGAATGAAGCGAAAGTGGTCCCAATCACAGAAGTTTCCGCGGATGATGATACAAGGAATAAGACTGGAATTAAAGAATTAGACAGGGTTCTTGGTGGTGGGATCGTGCCGGGGTCACTCGTTCTGGTAGGAGGAGATCCGGGAATTGGAAAATCAACTTTGCTCTTGCAAGTCTGCCAGAGGATGGCGAAGCAGCAGAAGATTTTATATATTTCAGGTGAAGAGTCTCAGACTCAGATCAAGCTTCGTGCAAACCGTATGGGTGAATTTAGCCAGAATCTGTTGCTTTTGTGTGAGACGAATCTTGGGATTATCCGCAGCGTGATCGAGAAAGAGAAGCCGGAGCTTGTGATCATTGATTCCATCCAGACGATGTACAGTGAAGATGTGAATTCCGCACCGGGAAGTGTCTCCCAGGTCCGTGAGTCTACGAATGTATTTATGCAGCTGGCGAAGGGACTATGTATCCCAATCTTCATTGTTGGCCATGTGACAAAAGAAGGAACCGTGGCTGGTCCGCGTGTGCTGGAACATATGGTGGATACGGTACTTTATTTTGAAGGAGATCGTCATGCATCTTACCGAATCCTCAGAGCTGTGAAGAATCGTTTTGGCTCTACGAATGAGATCGGTGTCTTTGAGATGAGACAGAATGGACTTGTAGAAGTAGAGAATCCATCCGAATATATGCTGAGTGGAAAACCGGAGAATGCATCCGGTTCAGTTGTAGCCTGTTCGATGGAGGGAACACGCCCAATTCTTCTGGAGATTCAGGCACTAGTTGCAAGAACGAACTTTGGTATGCCGAGAAGAACTGCAGCAGGAACAGATTATAACAGGGTGAATCTTCTGATGGCAGTACTTGAAAAACGACTTGGTATGAATCTTGGAAATTGCGATGCCTATGTAAATATTGCGGGCGGAATCAAGATGAATGAGCCGGCAATCGATCTCGGAATCGTGATGGCACTCGTGTCAAGTTACCGGAATCGTCCGATCGATGAAAAAACGATCGTGTTCGGTGAGGTTGGTCTGAGTGGTGAGGTACGTGCGGTGAATATGCCGGAGCAGCGTGTGGCTGAGGCGAAGAAGCTTGGATTCGAGACGTGTATCCTTCCGGAAGTGTGCATGAAAACGGTGAAGGATGTTAAGGGAATCAAGCTGCTGGGTGTGAAGAGTGTGAATGAGGCTGTGGCGATTTTTTAGTAATAAGAAACATTGCAAGGTTATAATGAAATAGAGCAAATGAAGAAAGAAGTTTCTGATATAAGATGAAAATTTTATGTTAGAAACTTCTTTTTATATCTTAGGACGCATTTTAGTTTACAACATGCTGAAAAATAATGGATAACGGAGTAATATAATAAACCATTGCTCTAAAAAATAAAAAAACAAACAGTATATAACAGTTGACAACAGTGATACACTGTTATATACTGTTTACAACAGGAGGTTGCTTATGAAGATTATAATCAATAATTCATCGATGGTACCGATCTATGAACAGATCATGGAGCAGATCAAGGCGCAGATCATCTCCGGAGAATTAAAAGAAAATGATATACTGCCGTCAGTGAGAACGATGGCAAAGGAACTGAAGATCAGTGCACTTACCGTAAAGAAGGCATATGACAATCTGGAAGCGGAGGGCATGACGGTCACGGTTCATGGAAAAGGAACTTATGTTGCAGCTTCGAATACACAGTTGATGGAAGAAGAGCGCAGGAAAGAAGTTGAGGCGGATCTGGAAGCGGCGATTCAGAAAGGAAGACGCTGCGGAATGAAAGAGGAAGAGATCCGCTCCTTGTTTGAACTCATCATGGAGGACGAATAATTATGTTAGATATCAAAGGGGTAAAGAAAAGCTACGGCGAATTTCAGTTAGACTGTTCGCTAAATGTAGAAAAAGGAAGAATCACAGGTCTGGTCGGAGAGAACGGAGCCGGTAAGAGCACTGTGTTCAAGGCAGTACTCGGACTCATTTCCTATGATGGTGGCGAGATAAAGATTCTTGGAAAAACACCGCAAGAGTTAAGCGAGAAAGAGAAAGAACAGATAGGAGTAGTCCTGGCAGAAGCAGGATTCAGCGGATATTTAAAAGGAAAAGATGTTAAGGCAGTTCTTGCCAAACTGTATCCAAAGTTTGAAGAAGAAAAATTTCTTCAGATGTGTGAAAGATATCAGATTCCACTGGATAAATTCTTAAAAGAGTATTCAACCGGAATGAAAGCAAAGCTGAATCTGATCATTGCATTGACGCATCAGGCAGATTTTCTGATGCTGGATGAGCCGACAGCCGGTCTTGATGTCGGAGCAAGAGAAGGGATGCTGGATATTTTGAGAACATATATGGAAGAAGAACCGGAGAGAAGTATCCTGATCAGTTCACATATATCTTCAGACTTAGAGCATCTGTGTGATGATATTTATGTGATTCATAAAGGAAAGATCGTACTTCATGAAGAGATGGATAGAATTCTTGAAAAGTATGCCATGTTGAAAGTCAGCGAGGAACAGTATCAGGCTTTAGATAAAAACTATATCCTGAAAGAGAGAAAAGAAAATTTCGGAATTGCCTGTCTGACAAATGAGAAGCAGTATTATACAGAAAATTATCCGGAAATTGTAGTGGAAAGCGGATCACTCGATCAGGTGATTCTGATGTTGACAGGAGGCGGGATGTGATGAAAGGAATCAGAGGACTTTTGGAAAAGGATTTTCGGTTGTTTTTTCGGCAAGGTGGCAATCTTTTTTTTGTGTTAGCGTTTGTGGCGTTATTTTTTACGCTGACGGAAAAGAAGACAGCTACTTTTATTGCAATCTATATCCCATCTGTTATAGCAGTATATGCGGGGAATACAATTAGTTATGATGAAAACAATCATGGATATATGTATTTATTTTCTTTACCTGTAAATAGAAAAGTATATGTTAGAGAAAAATATATTTTTTCCTTTATTATGACAGCGTGTGGATGGTGTATTGGAGTAATCTGTGCAGGAATCACTGTACTCATAAAGCCAGAAGAAGTGTTTGATCCGGAAACGCTGGCAATGGAGTTGATCACAATCTTTGTATTTCAGGCAATTGCGGGAATTACGATTGCAATTCGGTTAAGGTTTGAAGGAGAGAAAGGACGATTAGTGCTACCAATTGCAATTTTAATTGTTTTTGCAATTTGTTATGCAATTGGCTCTTTTGTGATGGATAACCTGGGATTAAAAGAAAGTATTTTGTATATGATAGAAGGGATAGGTGATTTTGAAATTGCGATTGCACTTATCGTGCTGAGTCTGCTTGTATGGTTCATTTCTTATATTTACAGTATGAGAGTCATGAAAAAGAAAGAGTTTTAGTTATTGTTCACTTTTTAAGATGGAGTGATGAAATCAGATGGTGTCAGCCATTTGGTTTCATCATTTTTATATATTGAATTTAATTAACTATCTAACTTGTTTGTGTGCAAAAAGTATTAAGAAAATGTGAAAAAATAGAAATAATATTGACTTACTTTGTGAAAAGTACTATATTTTCATTTAGTTAATTAACTAACTAATTTTCACTATTCATTCTGTGGAAAAAGGGATAGTCAGAATTTTTTTGTAGAATGTATCAATAGATCAAGGAGGGAAAAGAACGTGAAGTGTCATAAAGAAGATGCCCCATTACTTGGATTGATGGGACAGAGTATGCGCCTGATCGGAAAGAGAGCACAGGAATTGTATGCAGAATACGATTTGAACAGAGCCCAGTCAGGGATCTTATTTGCCCTTCATCAGGAAGATTCCATGTCTCAGAAAGAACTTGCGAAGCGCCTGAATGTAACGCCGCCGTCAATTACATCGATGATCAAGAAGATGGAACAGGAAGGTTACATTACAAGAAAAGCCGATGAACAGGACCAGAGAGTGATGCGCCTGACTCTTGCACAGAAAGGGAGAGACAGCATTGCTTATGTGATCAAGACAGCTGAGAAACTGGAAGAAAAAGTGTTTGAAGGAATGAGCGTGGAAGAGAAGATGCTTTTTCGCCGGCTGCTCCTGCAGATTATAGAGAATGTGGAGTAGTGAATGAAGTAGATTACTGTCGCTGAGAATCAGCGGTTAGTGATAAATTGTGTAACTTGAAGAGAGTTGTTGTTGCTTACACATATTGCGAACAGTAACAGAGAATTACCAGGAAAGGAAATACGCAGATTATGAAGAACTTATTCAAATACGCTGCATCGTACTGGAAAGCCATGATTGCGATCGTGCTGATTCTGGTTGTGCAGGCGTATTGTGATCTGTCCTTGCCGGCCTATACATCAGATATTGTAAATGTAGGAATCCAGCAGGGCGGTATTGAAGATGAAGTACCGAGACAGATTGCAATAGAAGAAATGGAAAAATTGCTTTTGTTTGTATCGGAAGACGATCAACAGACGGTGATGGATGCATATACAGAAGATAATACTTCTTATAAAAAAGAAGCTTATGTCTTGAAAGATTCTGTTGCTGAAGAGGAAAATACGATGGAGAATCTGAAAGATATTCTTCAGATTCCAATGATGATGACATCCGGAATCGAGTCCGGAAGTGATACAACAAAACAGATGGAAGACAAGCTGAAAGAGCAGATGTCCCAGGGAATGGCGCAGAGCATGCCACAAGGGGCAGACCGGACAATGCCGGAAGGTGAATCCCAGGCGGAATCCCAGGCAGTGTCACTGGATGACATGTCTATGTTTGATCTTCTGAAAATGCTTCCGGCTGAGCAGAGAGCAACAATGGTTGAGAAGATCGAAGAGCAGATGTCAGAGATGCCGGATACAATTCTTGATCAGGCATCAGTGAGCTTCTGCAGGAGTGCATATAAAGACCTTGGAATGGACATGGATCAGACACAGATTCATTATCTGTTAAAAACAGGAGGTCAGATGGCTGCACTTGCTCTTCTTGGAATGGTAGCAAGTATTATGGTTGCATTTCTGGCATCAAGAGTTGGAGCAAGTGCAGGACGTGATCTGAGAAGTGGAGTATTCCATAAGGTTGTTGGATTTTCAAACAACGAGTTCAATCACTTCTCAACAGCATCTTTGATCACGAGAAGTACGAATGATATCCAGCAGATTCAGATGCTGATCGTTATGCTGCTTCGTATGGTTCTGTATGCGCCAATCCTTGCAATCGGTGGAGTGCTGCAGGTTATGAAGACGAATGTATCCATGTCCTGGATCATCGGACTTGCAGTTATTATCATTGCATTTGTAGTTTTGTTGCTGTTCCTTGTTGTTATGCCAAAGTTCAAAGTGCTGCAGAATCTTGTTGACAAGTTGAACCTTGTAACAAGAGAGATTCTGACAGGACTTCCGGTTATCCGTGCCTTCAGCACAGAGAAGCATGAGGAAGAGAGATTTGATGATGCAAACCGCACTCTGACAAAGACGAACCTTTTCGTCAATCGTGCAATGACATTTATGATGCCGGTGATGATGTTAGTCATGAACGGTGTATCTGTTCTGATCGTATGGACAGGAGCACATGGAATCAGTGATGGACAGATGCAGGTTGGAGATATGATGGCATTTATCCAATATACGATGCAGATCATTATGGGATTCTTAATGCTTTGTATGATTTCAATTATGCTTCCAAGAGCAGCTGTGGCAGCAGACCGTGTTGAGGAAGTATTGAAGAGTGAGACGATGATCCACGATCCAAAGCAAGAAAAACATTTCCCAGAAGACGGAAAAGGAGTACTTACTTTCGATCATGTATCTTTCCGTTATCCAGGTGCAGATGAAGATGTTCTGGAAGATATTACATTTACGGCAAAACCTGGTGAGACAACAGCAATCATTGGAAGTACCGGAAGTGGTAAGTCTACGCTGGTAAATCTGATTCCACGTTTCTATGATGTGACATCCGGAGATATTACGCTGGATGGTGTAGATATCCGTGAAGTGAAACAGCAGGAACTTCGTGAGAAGCTTGGATATGTTCCGCAGAAGGGAGTTCTGTTCTCGGGAGATATCGCATCTAATATCATGTTTGGTAATTCACATGGAAGCGATGATGAGATGATCGAGGCGGCAGAGATTGCACAGGCAACAGAATTTATTGACACAAAACCGGAGAAATATAAGAGCCCGATCTCACAGGGAGGTTCGAATGTATCCGGTGGACAGAAGCAGAGACTTTCTATTGCAAGAGCAATCGCAAAGCACCCGCAGGTATTTATTTTTGACGACAGTTTTTCTGCCCTTGACTATAAGACGGATGTAACACTCCGCCGTGCGCTGGCTGAAAAGACAAGCGGAAGTACGGTGCTGATCGTTGCACAGAGAATCAGCACGATCCTGCATGCAGAGCAAATCATAGTATTGGACGAAGGCAAAGTGGCAGGTAAGGGAACTCATGCGGAGCTTCTCAAGAACTGTCCGGTATACCGTGAAATCGCAGAATCCCAGCTGTCCAGGAAAGAGTTAGAAGCAGCGTTAAATGAGCAGACAGATGGAAAGGAGGATCAGATTCATGGCTAGAATGCATGGCGGTCGAAGACCGAATGAAAAAGCAAAAGACTTCAAAGGAACAATGAAGAAACTGATCCGCTACATGGCAATTTACAAAGTACAGGTATTTTTCGTAGCCGTGTTTGCTATCTGTGGAACGATATTCAATATTGTCGGACCGAAGATTTTAGGAAAAGCAACGACGGAGATTTTCAATGGACTTGTAAGTAAAGTTTCCGGTGGAGACGGAATGAATTTCGGTAAAATCGGACAGATTCTGCTGACTGTTCTTTGCCTGTATGTGATCAGCGCAATCTGCAGTTTTGTGCAGGGATATTTGATGACGGGGGTGTCTCAGAAGACAACCTACCGTTTGAGAAGAGAAATCTCCGAGAAGATCAACCGCATGCCGATGAGCTATTTTGACACAAAGCCGGTAGGTGAAGTGCTTTCCCGTGTGACAAATGATGTTGACACACTTGGACAGAGCCTGAACCAGAGTGCGACTCAGATGATCACATCGGTTACAACTCTGATAGGTGTATTTATCATGATGTTGTCAATCAGCCCGCTGATGACAGTGATTGCAGTTTTGATTCTTCCGCTTTCTGCCGGATTGATCGGATTCGTAATGAAACATTCACAGAAATATTTCGTAGGGCAGCAGACATACCTTGGAAATGTGAATGGACAGGTAGAAGAAATCTATGGTGGTCATAACATCATCAAGGCATTTAATAAAGAAGAGGAAGTAATTGAAGTATTCAATGAAACAAATGATAAGCTGTATGATTCCGCATGGAAATCCCAGTTCTTTTCCGGTTTGATGATGCCTGTAATGCAGTTTGTAGGAAACTTGGGTTACGTGGCAGTGGCAATCCTTGGGGGATATCTGACAATTAAGGATGTGATCGAGGTTGGAGATATCCAGTCCTTTATTCAGTATGTACGTAACTTTACACAGCCATTGCAGCAGATCGCACAGGTGGCGAATATGCTTCAGTCAACAGCTGCAGCATCAGAGCGTGTCTTCGAGTTCCTGGAAGGACCGGAAGAAGATCAGACAGTAGAGAATCCGGTTTCTGTAGAGAATCTTCAGGGAAATGTTGAATTTGAGCATGTACGTTTTGGATACAATGAAGATAAGATCATCATCAATGACTTCTCAGCGGATGTGAAAGAAGGCCAGAAGATCGCAATTGTTGGTCCGACAGGAGCCGGAAAGACAACAATGATCAAATTGCTCATGCGTTTCTATGATGTGAATGGAGGTTCGATCAAGATTGACGGACACGATGCCCGGGACTTCAATAGAAGTGAACTCCGTGAAATGTTCGGAATGGTTCTGCAGGATACCTGGCTGTTCCATGGTACGATCAGTGACAATATCCGTTACGGAAAACTGAATGCGACAGAGGAAGAAGTGATTCAGGCAGCGAAGGCGGCACATGTGCATCGTTTCATCCAGACACTTCCGGGTGGATACAATATGGAACTGAATGAAGAAGCAAGTAATGTATCCCAGGGACAGAAACAGCTCCTCACAATCGCAAGGGCAATCCTTGCAGATCCGAAGATCCTGATTCTCGACGAGGCGACAAGTTCCGTTGATACCCGTACAGAAGAAATGATCCAGAAAGCAATGGACAATCTGATGAAGGGAAGAACAAGCTTTGTTATTGCCCACAGATTATCAACGATCCGTGATGCAGATCTGATCCTTGTTATGAAAGACGGGGATATCATCGAACAGGGAAATCACGAGGAACTTCTTGCAAGAGGCGGTTTCTATGCAGATCTGTATAATTCTCAGTTCGAAAGTACGACAGAGATCGCGTAAAATAATAAGAAACTCTATTATCTCTTCCAGATTAGAATATGGCAGGGATAATAGAGTTTTTTTCTATAAAGGATTAGCTAAAAATTCAATCGTATATTGTTCAAGTGAAGCAAGAAGCTTATCAAGTGGAAATACCTTAAGATCATTTACAGCATCTTCGGTAACACTGAGATATCCATGCAATGAATCCAGGACTTGCTGTACATTTCCATACTGAATTTCATTAATCCCTGGATTTATTATCTGTGCGTTCAGATCGAGTGGAATCTGATAACGATTTACAAGATAAGTATTCATCTTTGTATAGTCACCGTAATAATATTCCTCAGTAAGATACTTTTCAAAAGGGATATAAGTCTGAAAATTTCTGATATAAACGGTCGCAATCTCTTCTTTTATATCTGTAATCTGTCCGGTTTCATCATAAAAATCAACAATCTCCGGAATAAAATCCTTGAAAAACCGACGGTCGATATATAAATGAAAATAGTAGCCCAAAACACTGGAATCAGAAAGAAGAGAGTCATATTTAGCAGTAAAACGTGTTAAATCCGGAAATACCATCATCTTATCACGATAAACAGGGTTACGGAAATGTGAAACCTCTTTTTGGTCTGTTGCATCCGGTAGAAGATTCCCAATCAGAAAATCATTTACAGATTGAATCGGATAAGGAAAATCAGGGTACTCGTGAAGATGGCTTCGCAGCATCTGGGCTGCAGTTAAATGTAAAATAAAACCAGGCATGAGAAAATCCTTTCATAATATAAAGCTGATACTATCTTAACATGAAATGAGTATATTATACAAGCAGGCTGATACGGGAGTAAAATAAGTCCTTTTTGTCATGTCACGAATTTGATATTTTGAGTTCTTATTTTGTATATTAATGTGTTCTGATTTGATATTCTTTTATCACAGTAAAGATAGAATTGCAGATAGTAGGAATGGCTGCAATTTGTTTATAATAAGTGTGATAGGAGAATGTGAAGTATGAAATATGGTTTTTTTGACGAATCGAAAAAAGAATATGTGATCACAAGACCGGATACACCGGCACCTTGGGTGAACTATCTTGGATCTCCAGAATATGGAGCAATTATTTCTAATAATGCAGGTGGATATAGCTTTGCAAAATCAGGAGCGAACGGAAGAATTTTAAGATATATCTTCAATCAGTTTGACCAGCCGGGAAGATATATCTACTTAAGAGATCAGGAGAGTGAAGATTATTGGTCAGCTTCCTGGCAGCCGGTAGGAAAAGATCTGAATTCTTATAAGAGCGAATGTCATCATGGTACAGCATACACAAAGATGATGGCTGATTATAGCCAGATCCATTCAGAAGTAAGATACTATGTTCCGCTGAATCAGTCTTATGAAGTGTGGAATCTTGCAGTGACAAATACCTCAGATCGCATACGCAAGATCAATGTAACAGGCTATGCAGAATTTACAAACAACAGCAATTACGAGCAGGATCAGGTAAATCTTCAGTACTCTCAGTTCATTACAAGAACAGTGTTCCGTGGAAACCGTGTGCGGCAGATGATCCATGCCAATCTGGATCAGCTGGAAGATGGAAAAGATGTGGATGACAAGATCGTTGTTGACCGTTTCTTCGGACTTGCAGGTGCAAAGGTTGATTCCTGGTGTGGAAGCAGGGAAGGTTTCCTTGGAAGATATCATGGATACAACAATCCGGTCGGAGTGGAAGATGGTATTTTAAATTGTGAAGGAAATTATAATGAAAATGGATGTGGAGCATTAGCTACAATCCTGACTTTATATCCGGGAGAGACAAAAGAAATAGCATTTATTGTTGGTATGAAAGAAGATGCTGATGCAGAAACAATCATGTCTCGTTATGAGGATTGTGAAACAATCTGCAGAAATGAATTGGAAGAACTGATCCAGTACTGGCATGGACATCTGTCCCATTTCCAGGTGAAGACACCAAGCGAAGAATTTAATATAATGATCAATACATGGAATGCATATAACTGCTTTATGACATTTATCTGGTCACGTGCTGCATCCTTTACATATTGTGGACTGAGAAATGGATACGGTTATCGTGACACAGTACAGGATATCCAGGGTGTGATCCATCTGGCACCGGAGATGGCAGTAGAGAAGATCCGCTTCATGCTTTCTGCGCAAGTAAATAATGGTGGAGGGCTTCCACTTGTAAAATTCACACACAATCCGGGACATGAGGATACACCGGATGATGCTTCTTATGTGCAGGAGACAGGACACCCGGCTTATCGTGCAGATGATGCGTTGTGGCTGTTCCCGACAGTATACAAATACATTTCCGAGACGGGAAATCTGGAATTTATCGATGAAGTGATTCCGTTTGCAAATAAAGAAGAAGGTACCGTGTACGAGCATTTGAAACGTGCAATAGATTTCTCCATGAATCATCTTGGAAAGCATGGTATGCCGGCAGGACTTTATGCTGACTGGAATGACTGCTTAAGACTCGGAAAAGATGGAGAGTCAACCTTCGTTGCATTACAGTTCTACTATGCAATGACAATTTTGAAGGAATTTGCTGAGTATAAGAAAGACACAGAATATCTGAATTATCTGGAGGAAAGTCAGAAGAAGCTGGAAAAACTGATCCAGGATCTCTGTTGGAACGAAGACCGCTTTATCCGTGGTTTCACAGAGGATGGTGAAGTGATCGGACAGCGCACAGATCCGGAGGCAAATATGTGGCTGAACCCACAGAGCTGGTCTGTGATCAGTGGGCTTGCAAATGAAGCGCAGGCAGATCTTGCACTTCAGAATGTATATGACAAACTGAATACAGAATATGGTGCAATCCTGATGGATCCTCCGTATCATGCACATGCATTTGAAGGTGCACTGGCTGTGATCTACAATGCCGGAACAAAGGAAAATGCAGGAATTTTCTCACAGTCTCAGGGATGGATCATTCTTGCAGAGGCGCTTCGTGGACACGGAGAGAGAGCATTTAACTATTTTATTGAAAATGCACCGGCTGCACAGAATAATCGTGCAGAGATCAGAAGACTTGAACCATACTGCTATGGACAGTTTACAGAAGGAAAACACAGCCCGAACTTCGGCCGTTCTCATGTACATTGGCTGACAGGAACAGCATCTACGGTTATGGTGGGATGTGTAGAAGGGATTCTCGGAATGCGGCCAGACTTCTATGGACTGAAGATTGCTCCGTCAGTACCGAAAGAGTGGGAGGAATTTGAAATCGAAAAAGATTTCAGAGGTTCACATTTACATATCGTTGTGAAAAATCCGGGGCATGCAGAGTCAGGATGTGAAAAACTTTTCGTAAATGGAGAACAAATGAAAGATAATTATATTCCACAGGAGAAGTTAACAAAGACAACAGAGGTAGAATTATTCCTTTCTTAAATGAAATGACGAGGGACTGGACATGAGAAAAATCAATTTTACAGATAAAAACGGAACATTTACGATTACAAATCCGGAAAATTATAGTGGACTTTACTTACCACTGGCAGGAGAAGAAGGTCTGAAATCCAGTATTACACCAACTTTGGGGGGAGATAGTAAAACGGACCAGAATCATTTCCTTCTCGAACCTGTCAGCATTGAAAACCTTCACAATAACCGTGGCACCAGAAATTTCTGGTGTCGGGTAGAAGGAAAAGGCTACTGGTCAGCATGTGGAGTTTCAGCGGAGCAGGAGTTTGATAAATATACAGACAGACAGGATGAAAGTACTCTGGAAGCAGGAATGATGTGGCAGAAGTTGACAAGAACTTCAAAAAAATATGATCTTCAGTCAGAAATCACATCCTTTGTTTCTATTGATGGCACAACAGAGATCCAGCTGATCAAGATTACAAATCTTTCGGAAGAAGAACAGGAAGTAACACCGATCGTTGCCATTCCGGTTTATGGAAGAAGCGCAGATAATATCCGCGACCACAGACATGTCACATCACTTCTTCACAGAATCGACACGAAAGAATGTGGCGTAGAAGTTACACCAGTATTATCCTTTGATGAGCGTGGACATCAGAAAAATGATACGACTTATTTTGTATATGGTTTTACAGCAGAAGGAAATGCCCCGAAGGAGTTTTATCCGACTGTTGAAAGTTTTATTGGAGAGGGAGGTTCTTTCCTGATTCCGGAAGCAGTACGTGTAGAAAAAACGGGATGTACCGCAGGCTGCCATCTGGAGGGGAAAGAGGCTGTTGGGGCATTCAGGTTTGAACGCAGAAAATTAAAAGCAAATGAATCAATAGAGTATGTTGTTCTTGCCGGAGCAACGGGAGAAAAGGCTTCCATTTCAAAAATCTGTACTTCATTTGGTACGAAGGAGCAGGCGGAGAACGAGCTTGCCAAAGTGAAAAAGTATTGGACAGAAAAAGTAAATGTAGAGTTTGAAACCGGTGATGAAGCTACAGACAATTATCTGAAGTGGATTTGCTTCCAGCCAATTTTAAGAAGAATTTATGGATGTTCCTTCCTTCCATATCACGATTATGGAAAAGGAGGAAGAGGCTGGAGAGATCTCTGGCAGGATTGCCTTGCACTTCTGATTATGGATCCTTCAAACGTCCGTCAGATGATCGTGGATAATTATGGCGGAGTAAGAATTGATGGAACAAATGCGACAATCATCGGAAATAAGCAGGGTGAGTTTATTGCAGACAGAAACAATATTACACGTGTCTGGATGGATCATGCATTCTGGCCATTTGTAACGACTCGTCTGTATCTGGATCAGACAGGAGATATGGATGTTCTGTTTGAAAAGGTTCCGTATTTTAAAGATTTGCAGTCTATGAGAGGTACTGCACATGATAAGCTTTGGAACAGCGAATATGGACAGAAGCAGAAAACAGAAAGAGACCACATTTATTTCGGAACAGTTTTGGAGCATATTCTTTTACAGAATCTGTGTGCGTTCTATGATGTAGGAGAGCATAATGAAATGCGTCTTCATGGTGCCGACTGGAATGATGCACTGGACATGGCATGGGAGAAGGGTGAAAGTGTTGCATTTACCTGTGCTTATGCCGGAAATTTGAGAAATATTGCAAAAACACTCCGTCAGTTGGAAGAAATCAGTGGAAGCAGCAAGATTGAAATTGCACATGAGATGGAAGATCTTCTTGCAGGAAGCGTGGAACTGTATGAAGATGCAGCACGTAAGCAGGCACTCCTTGCAGGATACGCAAAGAAGTGTGAACATAATATCAGTGGAGACACAATTGTTGTAAGATTGGATCAACTTGCGGCTAATCTTGAGGGAAAAGCAGACTGGATGATGAAAAACATCCGTGCCAACGAATGGGTGAAGGATGGAGAAGATGGCTGGTTCAATGGCTATTATGATAACCATGGCAGAAAAGTAGAAGGCGTTATGGATGAAAGCGTGAGAATGATGCTGACCGGACAAGTATTTGCCATTATGAGTGGAACGGCAACAGAAGATCAGGTGGAATCTATCTGCAGGAGTGCAGACAAGTATCTTTATGATCAGAAAGCCGGCGGATACCGTTTGAACACAAACTTCCATGAGGAAAAATTTGATCTTGGAAGAATGTTTGGATTTGCTTATGGCGAGAAAGAGAATGGAGCAGTGTTCTCACACATGGCTGTTATGTACTCAAATGCATTGTACCAGAGAGGATTTGCAAAAGAAGGAAATAAAGTACTTCAGGCACTTTTAGATGCAGCAATGGAATTTGATAACAGTAAGATGTATCCTGGACTTCCGGAATATTTTGATAATCAGGGAAGAGGCCTCTATGCATATCTGACAGGCGCTGCAAGCTGGTATATGCTTACCATGATCACAGAAGTGTTTGGGGTGAAAGGAGATTGCGGTGACTTGAAGATCGCACCTGCACTTATGCCGGAACAGTATAATCAGAATGGAAAAGCAGTACTTAAGATGACATTTGCCGGAAGGAACTTTGAGATTATATTCTATAATAAAGAAAAGAAAGAATTTGATCAGTTGAAGATCCAGAAAGCAGCTTGCGATGGAAAAGCATTAGAAATAACAGCTGAAAGGTGTACAATACTTTCAAAGAGAGAGATTCAGATGCTCTCAGTGAAAGAGACACATAAGATTGAAATTGAATTAGTATAATCGACAGATTAAAAAAAGATAAAAATACTGTCAGAAAGAGAATTGCTTTCTGACAGTATTTTTTGTGGGAAAATCTGCGAATTCTTCTGTGAAGAAATCTGATTTTACCACATGCTTTTATAGTATTTGTCCCGGTACTTCTTTGGAGTGAGCCCGGTAAAGTTCTCGAATGTCTGGATGAAGTGACTCTGTGAAGAAAATGCAAGATAATTTGCGATATCTACAATTGATTTGTTTGAGTATCGCAGCAGATGAGTTGCTTTTTCTATCTTCTGTTCACGGATATAATCGCTGACAGAGACTCCCAGATTCTGCTTGAAAATGCGTGAAAGATAATTCGTGGAAAGTCCGGTGTGGTCAGCAAGAACCTGAATCGTGATTCTTTCTTTGATGTGACTGTAAATATAATCAACACATTGCATAACGGGTTTTGATAAAATGGAACTTTTTTTCTGAAGAATCATCTTACCTGTAAAATCCTTTGCCATCTCATGGTGAAGATCTGCAACCTGACGGATCGTTGTGCAGGAATCCATCTTCAGAATATAGAAGTCACTGAGCCTGTAAGCCTGCTCTGGTTCGAGCCCACCGTCGATACAATAACGGGTCAACATTGCAGTGGTGACAACAAAATGGTATTTTATATTAGTAAGCGCATTACGGGATAGAACACCTGTTCCTTCCAGGCGAATAAATTCATCTTCGGAACAGTTTTTAATGACTGCTTCCATGTCGCCGGAGCGTACAGCATTATAGAAAGAATATTCTACAGTTGGTGATCTGTGAAGAGTTTCTAATTCGCTGTTTTCGAGTTCTGTATTGTACCATTCATTAGATAAAGTCATAAAAAACCTCCTTTTTTATATTATGACATGAATTTGATATTTTGTTAAGATAAATAATATAATCGGAGGAAAAAAGATGGTATATTTAGTTCAACAACAAGAAAAGCATAGCAGAGTGCTTAGATAAAGGAGGATTTATAAATGAAAAAGAGAGTTGTTGCGATTCTTATGGCAACAGTAGTTGCTGTTGGATCACTCGCTGGATGTGGAAGCAAAGGCGGAAATGGCGGAGAGGCCAGTACAGAAGAAGGAAAGGTAATTAACATTTATTCTTGGAATGATGAGTTCCGTGAGAGACTGGAAGCTGTATATCCTGAAGTTGAGTCAACATCCAAAGATGGAACTGTTACAACATTGAAAGATGGAACAGAGATCCACTGGATCATCAATCCAAACCAGGATGGTGTTTATCAGCAGAAACTTGATGAGGCACTTATGAAACAGGCAGATGTTGATACAGATGATAAAGTAGATATCTTCCTGTCAGAGACAGACTATGTATACAAATATACAGATGCTGAAGCAGACACTGCAGTACCACTGAAGGATCTTGGAATTGATCCGGATAAAGATCTTGCAGATCAGTACGACTTCACAAAAACAACAGCATCTGATGCAGACGGGGTTCAGAGAGGATCTACATGGCAGTGCTGCCCGGGAACAATGGTTTACCGTCGTGATATTGCAAAAGAGGTATTCGGAACAGACGATCCGACTGCTGTAGGTGAAAAAGTAAAAGACTGGGCTGCTATGAAACAGACAGCAGAAGAATTGAAGCAGAAAGGATATTATGCATTTGCTTCTTATGCTGATACATTCCGTCTCTATGGAAACAACATTTCTAATTCATGGGTAAAAGATGGAGACACAAAGGTTACAGTTGATCCAATGATCATGCAGTGGATTAATGATTCAAAAGAATGGCTGGATGCAGGTTACTTAAACCCGACAGTAAAAGGTCAGTGGAATGATGACTGGAACAAAGCAATGGGAAGTCAGTCCAAAGTATTTGCATTTCTCTTCCCGGCATGGGGTATTGATTTCACATTGAAACCGAACTGGGATGGAGAAGACGGCGTATGGGGAGTAACAAACCCACCGCAGGAATACAACTGGGGAGGATCTTACATCCATGTTGCAACAGGTACAGATAATCCGGAACATGCAAAAGACATTATCCTTGCTATGACAGCAAAAAAAGATAATCTGTTAAAGATCTCCCAGGATTACTCAGACTTTACAAATACAAAATCCGGTATGCAGGAAGCAGCAAACGATGATGCTACATATGGTTCAGAATTCCTTGGCGGACAGAACCCATTCCAGTACTTTGCACCAGTTGCTGAAAACATCAAGATCGCACCACTTTCCGCTTACGATCAGGGATGTGTGGAGTTGATCCAGAACGCATTCAGCGATTACTTCCAGGGCAAAGTTGACTTTGAGAAAGCAAAATCAAACTTTGAAACAGCAATTAAAGAACGTTATCCTGACATTACAGAGGTTGTTTGGCCAGAATAATGTCTGGAATGAACAGCTACTAACGCAGGGAGCTCTGTGACAGCAGAGCCTCTGTTCTGTTAGAAGATATTGTGGAAAGGAAGAACCATTATGAAGAAAAAGAAAAAAAGTATTGATTATGGAAAATGGGGATATATATTTATTCTTCCTTTTTTCGTAGCATACATTATTTTCTCATTGATACCGTTGATCGATACAGTAAGGTATAGTTTCTTTGAATATTACCGATCAGGAATTAAAGAGGTTGGACCGAATTTTATAGGAATGGCAAACTATGTGAGTCTTCTTCATTCAGATATGCTGAAATATGGAGTGAATACTTTAATTCTGTGGGTAATCGGATTTATACCTCAGATTGTGATCGCGCTGGTACTTGCAGCGTGGTTCACTGATGTCCGATTAAAGATTAGAGGGCAGCAGTTTTTCAAAGTTGTCATTTATCTTCCAAACCTGATTATGGCATCTGCATTTGCATTGTTATTCTTTACAATGTTCTCAACAAATGGACCGATTAACTCAATTCTGATGTCAATCGGAATCCTGAAAAAACCGATCGATTTCCTTGGATCTGTATTTGGAACAAGATCGTTGATCGGATTTATGAACTTCCTGATGTGGTTTGGAAATACAACTATTATGTTGATGGCAGCAATCATGGGAATCAGTCAGGACGTCTTCGAGGCATCTGACCTGGATGGATGTAACAGTATCCAGAGATTCTTCTATATTACACTGCCTTTGATCCGTCCAATTCTGGCATATACATTGATCACATCCATTATTGGCGGACTTCAGATGTTCGATGTTCCTCAGATCCTGACAAATGGACAGGGTAACCCGAACAGAACATCCATGACTCTGATCATGTTCCTGAATAGTCATCTGAAGAGCAAAAACTATGGAATGGCCGGTGCACTTTCTGTATATCTGTTTATCGTAAGTGCAATCCTCTGTTTCTTTGTATATCGTATGACAAATGATAACGATCCGGATGGTTCTAAGAAAGCAGCTAAGAAAAGAGCAAAAGCAGAAAGGAGAAAGAGATAATGAAATCAAAAACAAAGTCAAGTCGTGGACGTAGCATACTGGCACATACCGTATTGATTCTGTTATCTTTTATGTGTCTGTTTTTCTTCTATGTATTGATTATAAATGCAACACGTTCTCATGCAGAGCTACAGAAGGGATTCTCAGCACTGCCGGGAAAATATTTCTTGACAAATCTAAAAAATGTAGCGAATGACGGAAGCTTCCCGATGTTCCGTGGTATTTTGAACAGTTTGATCGTATCAGGGTGTTCAGCAGCATTATGTACCTATTTTTCAGCTCTGACAGCATATGGACTTTATGCTTATGATTTTAAAGGAAAAAAAGTAGCATTTACATTTATTATGGCAATCCTTGTTATGCCTACACAGGTTACAGCAATGGGATTCCTGAAATTGGTTACGAACATGGGAATGTATGATTCTCTGCTTCCATTGATCATTCCATCAATTGCATCACCGGCTGTATTTTATTTCATGTACAGTTATCTGCAGTCTTCCCTTCCGATTTCTCTTGTAGAAGCGGCAAGAATAGATGGATCTGGAGAATTTAAGACATTTAACCACATTGTTCTTCCAATCATGAAGCCGGCAATTGCAGTTCAGGCAATCTTTACTTTCGTAGGTTCCTGGAACAATTACTTCGTTCCGGCTTTGATCATTCAGTCAAAGAATAAGATGACAGTCCCGATCCTGATCGCAACACTTCGTGGAGCGGACTATATGAACTTTGATATGGGTAAAATCTACATGATGATCACGGTAGCAATCGTGCCGATCATTATTGTATACCTGCTGTTGTCTAAATATATCATTGCAGGAGTTACTCTTGGTGGAGTAAAAGAATAATAAGAATTAAGTTGTTGGAGGAAAGCTGTCATTTAGTGGGCAGCTTTTTTCTTACAGTTGGTTTATCTCAGTCGAGAAGACTCCCACCTCTTCAGGTGGTGAGTAATAGCAAATTTGTTCTCAGTTGGAGTCCAATCTCCGACTGAGATAAACGCTCCGCGAGGATGCGCAGTGATTCTGATAGGAATATGTCAGCTTCGCTGACCAGAATCACGCGCCAAGTCTCACGGAGGTTCGAATTGAATTAAGGAGATGTGTAAATGGAAAAGAATTTGAAACATAGTGGAACAAGAAGTACAGAAGTTTGCCAGCGTGAAATAGATCATGCTGTGTTTGCACGTGAGGCAGCAGAAGAAGGAATTGTTCTGTTGAAAAACGAAGGACTGCTTCCATTAAAAAAAGATACAAAGATTGCACTTTTGGGGATTGGGGCAGAAAAGACGATTAAAGGTGGTACTGGTTCCGGAGATGTAAATAACAGAGAAAGTGTATCTATATATGCCGGAATGAAAGAGAAAAACGCGGGTATTGTAAGCGAGGAGTGGCTGAAAGATTATCACAACCGCTATGAGCAGGCGAGAACAGAGTGGAAGGAGCAGATCTTAGAAGCTGCAAAACATGTAGACAATCCGTTTGATGCCTATGCTGCCAATCCATTTGCCATGCCGGATGGCCGTGCGGTGACAAGTGAAGATATCAAGGCTGCGGAAGCAGCGGTTTATGTTATAAGCCGTATTTCCGGCGAAGGAAAGGACAGAAGAAAAAGAAAAGGGGATTATTATCTGAGTGACCAGGAAGAAAAAGATCTGTATTTCCTGAATGAGCAGAAAATCCCAACTGTATTGATCCTTAATGCAGGTGGACCGGTAGAACTTACAGACCTGCTGGCTGGAACAGAAAATATATGTGCAATCCTGAATATTTCCCAGCTTGGACAGGAAGGTGGAAATGCAGTTGCTGATATATTGTTTGGAGAAGTTACACCGAGTGGAAAGCTGACAACAACATGGACAAAACGCTACGATGATTGTCCGGCAGCAGAGGAGTTCAGCTATTTGAACGGAAATCTTGAGACGGAAGAATATGCGGAAGGAATCTATGTTGGATACCGCTATTTTGACAGCTTTGGAATTGAACCATTATTTTCATTTGGTTATGGTCTGTCTTATACAGAATTTGACATTCGACTTTGCGATATAAATACTGATTCGAAAGGTGTGACAGTAACTGTTGAGGTAGAAAACACAGGAACAACATACAGCGGAAAAGAAGTTGTGCAGATTTATGCTTCTCTTCCTCAGGATGGAAGCAGAAAAGAATTCCGTCGTCTGGTCGGATATGAAAAGACAGAAGAACTGAAACCGGGAGAGAAAGAGATGCTGAATATTGTTCTTCCTGCAAAGGCGTTCGCAAGCTTTTTAGAAGAGCAGCAGGAGTGGAGAATCCAGGCTGGTGCTTATGGAATATGGATTGGAAACAGCTTGTCAGAGGCAAAACTTTCAGCGGGGGTAAAGGTATCTGCTGATGTAATGATGGAGAAAACAAAGAAACTGGAAGATCATAGTGAAGTTGTTGAAATCAAAGACTGTGCAGAAGAATTATGCAGACGCGCAGAAGAATGGACAGCACTGCTTGAGGAACTTCCGAACGTATCATTTGAACCAGAGGCAGAAGAAAAGAAAGTATGCAGATTTCCAGAAGAAACGGAGATTCCTGTAGAAGATTTGATTCCACTTATGTATGGAAATATGTCTGAAATCAGAAGTACACTTGGAGCATCTGGAATTAAAGTGCCGGGAACAGCAGGAGAGACGAGTGAAGCACTGCTTGATCAATACGGAATCCCATCTTTGATCATGGCAGACGGACCGGCCGGAATCCGCCTGCAGCAAACTTATGAAGTAGACCGTGAGAAAGATACAGTTTATGGAACAGGTGTGCTTGGTTCACTTGAAAATGGTTATCTTGTTGGAAAAAAAGACCATGAGGGCGCGGAACGTTACTATCAGTATTGTACTGCATTTCCGGTAGGAACAGCACTTGCACAGTCCTGGAACAAAAAACTGATGGAACAGTTTGGACGGAAGGTTGCGGCAGAGATGGAAGAATTTCATATTAATCTCTGGCTTGCACCAGGATTGAATATTCACAGAAATCCGCTGTGTGGAAGAAACTTTGAATATTATTCAGAAGATCCATTCCTTGCAGGCACACTGGCAGCAGCAGTGACCAGAGGAGTTCAGAGCAGACCGGGATGTGGTGTTACAATCAAGCATTTTGCATGCAATAATCAGGAAGATAACAGAATGGGTGTTGATGCACACATATCAGAAAGAACATTGAGAGAAATTTATCTCAGAGGTTTTGAAATTGCAGTGAAAGAGGGTGCACCAACTGCGATCATGTCTTCCTATAATCTGATCAATGGTGTGCATGCAGCAAACAGCAAGGACCTTTGTACAAGGATTGCACGTGAAGAGTGGGGCTTTGACGGAGTTATCATGTCTGACTGGAATACAACAGTACCGGAGGATGGAAGTATTCCGTGGGTTTGTGTGGCAGCAGGAAATGATATTATCATGCCGGGAAATCCGGATGATGATAAAAACATTCGTGATGCGTATAAAGAAGGAAAACTTACAGAAAAAGAAATCCGTCTTTGTGCAAACAGAATCCTGAAACTGATTCGAAGATTAAGTTGATTATGTCAATTTAGTTTTTGCCCTATGTTCCCTAACCCTATCAGCTTACTGTAAGCAAGCTTGCAATAGCTGTCGTGTTTTGGAATGTATGTTACGCATCTGCAACAACCGAAAGAACTGACGTCCTTTCGGTTAAGGGCATTCGCCCTATGTTCCCCAACCCTACCAGCCTGTTGCAAGCAAGCTTGCAATAGCTGTCGTGTTTTGGAATGTATGTTACGCATCTGCAACAACCGAAAGAACTGACGTCCTTTCGGTTAAGGGCATTCGCCCTATGTTCCCCAACCCTACCAGCTTACTGCAAGCAAGCTTGCAATAGCTGTTAGTGTTTGGGAACGCAGATGCTAATTTTTCAGAATATTCTGAATTGCATGAAATATATAAAAAACATTGACAATTAGAAATGGCTATGATAAGATAACATTCGTCGCTGAGAACGGCACTGAAAACTACAGAACAGATGCTTGGGTAAGAGGAAGGCGCGGAGGCGGACAGTCCCTGAGAGAGAAAAAGTTCGAAGAAAAGATTTATAAGTAAAGATGATAAAAACTTATAAGAAATTTTAAAAAGTGGTTGACAGAAAAGTTTGAATGTGATAGCATAAATACACTGCTAGTGAGAAGTAATCAAACGGATTCGGCAGTGAAAGAAAAATAAAAAAGTTCTTGACAAAGATAAAAGCTTTTGATAAAATATAAAAGCTGTCGCTTGAAAAGAACGACACAAACAAAGAACCTTGATAACTGAACAATAGACAACAACAACCCTTGAAAATTTCTTTAAGAGAAGATTTTTAAGAACGGTTTTTAAACAAACCAAAACAACAGTAAAAAGGGAAGAATTAGCTAGTTAGTTGGTTCTGAACTGGATACAAACACTTTTAACGAGAGTTTGATCCTGGCTCAGGATGAACGCTGGCGGCGTGCTTAACACATGCAAGTCGAACGAAGCACCTTGATTTGATTCTTCGGATGAAGATCTTGGTGACTGAGTGGCGGACGGGTGAGTAACGCGTGGGTAACCTGCCTCATACAGGGGGATAACAGTTAGAAATGACTGCTAATACCGCATAAGACCACAGCACCGCATGGTGCAGGGGTAAAAACTCCGGTGGTATGAGATGGACCCGCGTCTGATTAGGTAGTTGGTGGGGTAACGGCCTACCAAGCCGACGATCAGTAGCCGACCTGAGAGGGTGACCGGCCACATTGGGACTGAGACACGGCCCAAACTCCTACGGGAGGCAGCAGTGGGGAATATTGCACAATGGGGGAAACCCTGATGCAGCGACGCCGCGTGAGCGATGAAGTATTTCGGTATGTAAAGCTCTATCAGCAGGGAAGAAAATGACGGTACCTGACTAAGAAGCACCGGCTAAATACGTGCCAGCAGCCGCGGTAATACGTATGGTGCAAGCGTTATCCGGATTTACTGGGTGTAAAGGGAGCGTAGACGGAGTGGCAAGTCTGATGTGAAAACCCGGGGCTCAACCCCGGGACTGCATTGGAAACTGTCAATCTAGAGTACCGGAGAGGTAAGCGGAATTCCTAGTGTAGCGGTGAAATGCGTAGATATTAGGAGGAACACCAGTGGCGAAGGCGGCTTACTGGACGGTAACTGACGTTGAGGCTCGAAAGCGTGGGGAGCAAACAGGATTAGATACCCTGGTAGTCCACGCCGTAAACGATGACTACTAGGTGTCGGGCAGCAAAGCTGTTCGGTGCCGCAGCAAACGCAATAAGTAGTCCACCTGGGGAGTACGTTCGCAAGAATGAAACTCAAAGGAATTGACGGGGACCCGCACAAGCGGTGGAGCATGTGGTTTAATTCGAAGCAACGCGAAGAACCTTACCTGCTCTTGACATCTCCCTGACCGGCAAGTAATGTTGCCTTTCCTTCGGGACAGGGATGACAGGTGGTGCATGGTTGTCGTCAGCTCGTGTCGTGAGATGTTGGGTTAAGTCCCGCAACGAGCGCAACCCCTATCTTTAGTAGCCAGCGGTTTGGCCGGGCACTCTAGAGAGACTGCCAGGGATAACCTGGAGGAAGGTGGGGATGACGTCAAATCATCATGCCCCTTATGAGCAGGGCTACACACGTGCTACAATGGCGTAAACAAAGGGAGGCAGAACCGCGAGGTCGAGCAAATCCCAAAAATAACGTCTCAGTTCGGATTGTAGTCTGCAACTCGACTACATGAAGCTGGAATCGCTAGTAATCGCGAATCAGAATGTCGCGGTGAATACGTTCCCGGGTCTTGTACACACCGCCCGTCACACCATGGGAGTCAGTAACGCCCGAAGTCAGTGACCCAACCGTAAGGAGGGAGCTGCCGAAGGTGGGACCGATAACTGGGGTGAAGTCGTAACAAGGTAGCCGTATCGGAAGGTGCGGCTGGATCACCTCCTTTCTAAGGAAGAAAAAAGTAGAGAGTTTTTACTGTTGTCTATTGTTGGGTTATCAAGTAACCAAAACTTTTGGTGGCGATGCGCTTAGGGGTAACACCCGTTCCCATCCCGAACACGATGGTAAAGACCTAAGCGGCCGATGGTACTGCACTGGAGACGGTGTGGGAGAGTAGGTGGCCGCCAAATTAAAAAGAAAATAAACCGAGAGGTTCTGCGATAAAGCTGGTCTTCACCAGTGATCAGAGTTTAAAAGAAAGCTTTTAGTCTCTGATGACTGATGAAAAAGTCAGTCAGATGAAGAACTGAATAAGGACTTCATCTTATGTACCTTGAAAACTGCATATAGTAAAAATCAATAGATTTAGATAAATATCTAATCAAGACATCCGAGGTAATGTTAACAACATTAACTTACAGTCTGAAGAAAACAGACTTAAAATAAATTGACTATCACCAACGCATACAACGCTATGTATGTGTGGACATTATCCCATTCCCGTGGGATGAGGTCGAGTTGGTTATGCTGATAAGAGCGTATGGTGGATGCCTTGGCACTAAGAGCCGATGAAAGACGTGATAAGCTGCGAAAAGCTTCGGGGAGGAGCAAATATCCTTTGATCCGGAGATTTCTGAATGGGGAAACCTACTTGAGCAAACCTCAAGTATCCTTAAGCCAATACATAACTTAAGGAAGGGAACCCGGTGAACTGAAACATCTAAGTAGCCGGAGGAAGAGAAAACAACATGTGATTCTGTGAGTAGCGGCGAGCGAAAACGGAAGAGCCCAAACCAGCGTGCGTGCATGCTGGGGTTCGGACCGCGGAATTGATTCAACGAGTTTAGCAGAACGGTTTTGGGAAAGCCGGCCAGAGAGGGTGAAAGCCCCGTAAGCGAAAGACGAGTTGACATGGCGGGATCCAGAGTACCACGAGACACGTGGAACCTTGTGGGAAGATGCGGGGACCACCCCGTAAGGCTAAATACTACTTAGTGACCGATAGCGCATAGTACTGTGAAGGAAAGGTGAAAAGGACCCCGGGAGGGGAGTGAAAAAGAACCTGAAACCATATGTTTACAAGCTGTGGAAGAGCTTTATATGCTCAACCGCGTACTTTTTGTAGAACGGTCCGGCGAGTTACGCTGGCTGGCGAGGTTAAGGACTAAAGGTCCGGAGCCGAAGGGAAACCAAGTCTGAATAGGGCGCATAGTCAGTCGGAGTAGACCCGAAACCGGGTGATCTATCCATGTCCAGGTTGAAGTTGCCGTAAAAGGCAATGGAGGACCGAACCCACATCCGTTGAAAAGGGTGGGGATGAGGTGTGGATAGGGGAGAAATTCCAATCGAACCCGGAGATAGCTGGTTCTCCTCGAAATAGCTTTAGGGCTAGCCTCATACGAGTCTTGCGGAGGTAGAGCACTGAATTCCTAAGGGGGCGTCAAAGCTTACTAAGGGATATCAAACTCCGAATGCCGTGTAGATGATGTATGGGAGTCAGACGATCCGAGATAAGTTGGGTGGTCAAAAGGGAAAGAGCCCAGACCAACAGCTAAGGCCCCAAAATGTGTGTTAAGTGGAAAAGGATGTGGGATTTCGAAGACAACTAGGATGTTGGCTCAGAAGCAGCCATTCATTCAAAGAGTGCGTAATAGCTCACTAGTCGAGAGGTCCTGCGCCGAAAATGTCCGGGGCTAAAACACACTGCCGAAGCTTTGGAATTGAGAATTCAATTGGTAGAGGAGCATTCTTAAAGGGACGAAGCAGTACCGAAAGGAGCTGTGGACTTTTAAGAAGAGAGAATGCCGGAATGAGTAGCGAGAGGAAGGTGGGAATCCTTCCGGCCGAATATCTAAGGTTTCCAGAGTAAAGCTGATCTGCTCTGGGTAAGTCGGGGCCTAAGGCGAGGTCGAAAGACGTAGTCGATGGATAACAGGTTGAAATTCCTGTACTATCCTGTAACAGAACTGTGGGGACACAGGCAGAGAGCGTGAGCCGGGAATGGAAAGACCGGTACAAGCGAGGTAGGAGAAGAGTTGGCAAATCCGCTCTTTAATCTGAAGACGTGATGTGGACTGAAAATAAGTAGGGAAGCACGTGAGCTGACTGTCAAGAAAAGCCGCTATTGTTTGCAGGATACCCGTACCGTAAACCGACACAGGTGGATGAGGAGAGAATCCTAAGGCCGACGGGAGAAGCATTGTTAAGGAACTCGGCAAAATGACTCCGTAACTTCGGGAGAAGGAGTGCCAGTAAGATGGCCGCAGAGAATTGGCCCAAGCAACTGTTTAGCAAAAACACAGGTCTATGCAAAACCGAAAGGTGAGGTATATGGGCTGACGCCTGCCCGGTGCTGGAAGGTTAAGGGGAGAGGTTAGCGCAAGCGAAGCTTTGAACTTAAGCCCCAGTAAACGGCGGCCGTAACTATAACGGTCCTAAGGTAGCGAAATTCCTTGTCGGGTAAGTTCCGACCCGCACGAAAGGCGTAATGATTTGGGCACTGTCTCAACAATGCACCCGGTGAAATTGAAATACCAGTGAAGATGCTGGTTACCTGCGCCAGGACGGAAAGACCCCATGGAGCTTTACTCCAGCTTGATACTGGGATTCGGTATTGCATGTACAGGATAGGTGGGAGGCTAGGAAATGGTAACGCCAGTTGCCATGGAGCCAATGTTGGGATACCACCCTTGCAGTACTGGGTTTCTAACCAGCAGCCGTGATCCGGCTGGGGGACAATGTCAGGTGGGGAGTTTGACTGGGGCGGTCGCCTCCGAAAGGGTATCGGAGGCGCTCAAAGGTTCCCTCAGAATGGTTGGAAACCATTCGAAGAGTGCAAAGGCAGAAGGGAGCTTGACTGCGACACCGACGGGTGGAGCAGGTACGAAAGTAGGACTTAGTGATCCGGTGGTATAAAGTGGGATTGCCATCGCTCAACGGATAAAAGCTACCCTGGGGATAACAGGCTTATCACTCCCAAGAGTTCACATCGACGGAGTGGTTTGGCACCTCGATGTCGGCTCATCGCATCCTGGGGCTGAAGTAGGTCCCAAGGGTTGGGCTGTTCGCCCATTAAAGCGGTACGCGAGCTGGGTTCAGAACGTCGTGAGACAGTTCGGTCCCTATCCGGCGTGGGCGTAAGATATTTGAGAGGAGCTGTCCTTAGTACGAGAGGACCGGGATGGACTGGCCGCTGGTGTATCTGTTGTCTTACCAAAGGCATAGCAGAGTAGCCAAGCCGGGAAGGGATAAACGCTGAAGGCATCTAAGCGTGAAGCCCCCCTCAAGATGAGATATCTCATAACGTCAAGTTAGTAAGACCCCTTGAAGACGACGAGGTAGATAGGGCAGAGGTGGAAGTGTGGTAACACATGGAGCTGACTGTTACTAATAGGTCGAGGGCATAACCAAAGCAGTGATAGGTTTGGATGATGATGTTGGTTTTGACTGTATGTAGTTTTGAAGGTACATGGAATATAGACAGGAATGAGAAGCAGTGCGAAAGCGCTGTTTTTTTCTTTGCAAAATTAAGTAACCTACACATATTGAAAAAAATAAAAATATAGGTTACAATAATAATGGGTGATGAACTATGGAGATACAACAAACTTACAGAATGTTAAAATATCAAGAAGCACTTTATAAAAAGGAGTTGGATATTAAGAAAAAAGAATTACAAGAAATTTCTATGGAAAAGCAAAACATTACAATAAAGAAAATTCATGGCGAATTATATTATTATGCACAACAACGTAAAGATGGAAAGGTCAAAAGCAGATATCTGTCTCCAGTTATTCCGGGAAAGATAGCAGATATAGAAAATATTCAGTTAAGAATTGAGCATTTGTCAAATGAGATACAAGATTTAGAATGGGATATTATGACTGCAAGTAAGATGCTAGCGTGCTATGAGAAGAGGACTAAAAAAGAAAATTTCATGGATGAATTTACTTTTGAAGTATACTGGAAAGATGAAATTACGGCCAGAGTATATGTGAAAAAGAAAAATGTTATTGTATCACGCTTTTCAGACAATCCAGGGCGACAACTATTTGCAGAGAAGAAGATGACTCGTTATCAGTTAGGCAAGATCTTAGAATTAAGATGCTTTGAAAAAGGTAGGCCTGATATTGATGAAATCTTAAAACATCTGGGACTTAAAGAGTATAATCCATATGAAATAGTACGAAAGACACATGGTGTCAGTCATAATGATTTTATATGGTTTCGCTTTCCGGGAGAAAATATCACAAGCAAAGATGTATTGGTAAGGTGAAGATATGTTTAGTGAAAATTTTTCCATAGAACGAAATGTATTAAGATATCAGATTGATAGATACAACAACAAACTTGATGTATTTTAACATTACTTGACCATATTTAACGAATATAGCTAAAAAACAGATTGTACTCTGTTTTTGCTTGACAAATCACTCCTTCGCGGTCTAATATATGACTCATAAAGAATATCAATTCGTTTTGAGGAGGAGATTATTATTATGAAGATGTGGAAAAAAGCAGCAAGTGTAATGCTTGCATCAGCTATGGTAGTATCATTAGCAGCATGTGGAAGTTCAGGAAATAAGAGCGGAGGCTCATCCGATTCTGACACTTTTAAAATTGGTGGTATCGGACCTACAACAGGAGATGCAGCAATCTACGGAACAGCTGTAAAGAATGGTATTCAGCTTGCAGTAGATGAGATCAACGCAGCAGGCGGAATCAATGGAAAGCAGATCGAATATAAGTTTGAAGACGATCAGGCAGATTCAGAAAAATCTGTAAATGCTTACAATACTCTGAAAGACTGGGGAATGCAGGCACTGATCGGAACAACAACTTCTACACCTTGTACAGCAGTTGTTGAGGAGACTCATTCAGATAACATGTTCCAGCTGACACCATCTGCTACAGCAGTAGACAGTATCCAGTATGACAATGCATTCCGTATGTGTTTCTCAGATCCTAACCAGGGTAGCGCATCAGCAGATTACATTGCAGAGAACAAGCTTGCAACAAAAGTAGCAATCATTTATAACAGCTCTGACACATATTCATCAGGAATTTATCAGACATTTGCGACAGAGGCAAAGGCAAAAGGCCTTGATGTTGTAGCAGCAGAAGCATTTACAGCAGATAACAAGACAGACTTCTCTGTACAGATCCAGAAAGCAAAAGATGCAGGTGCTGAACTTGTATTCCTTCCAATTTACTATCAGGAAGCTTCTCTGATTCTTGCTCAGGCAAACAAAGCAGGATTTACACCGAAGTGGTTCGGATGTGACGGTATGGACGGTATCCTTGATCTTGATGGATTTGACGCAAGTCTTGCAGAAGACTTAATGTTCCTTACACCATTTACAGCAAATGCTACAGACGAAGCAACACAGAAATTCGTTGCTGATTACAAAGAAGCATTTGGAGACACACCGATTCAGTTCGCAGCAGATGCTTATGACTGTGTATACGTAATCAAAGCAGCAGCTGAGAAAGAAGATGTTACACCGGATAAGAGCGTATCAGATATCTGTGACGCACTTAAAAAAGGTATGACAGAGATCACATATGATGGACTTACTGGAAAGAGCATCACATGGTCAGAGGATGGAGAGCCTACAAAAGAGCCTACAGTAGTTGTTGTTAAGAGTGGAGAGTATCAGGTACTTCAGGCAGAAGATGCTGCTGAATAATTGATCTATCAAATTCATTTAGAAAAATACAGAGAGCAGCAACACTCTTTGCAGATACATTAAAAGAATAGGAGAAGTCCCCCCGACAGACATCGTTTCTGCCGGGGGACTTCTTTTAGGAGCAGTGTTAGTCATTTGATTTACAAGATGTTTTTCCGTTGGTGTGGCCATAGTTTCAAGCTTGTGAATTTTCTATAGCATGCTGTTCTATCTTTGTGCTATTATTTATATTATACTTTTTATAAATGTAAGATATGGTGTGCTTCTGAAGAATTCGGAAGAAGCTTAAGAAAGGGAAAAATCATGAATACAGTAAAAGTAAGAAATATTGAAATTGGCGCTGGAATCCCGAAAATCTGTGTACCTATTGTTGGCGTAACAAGAGAAGAGATTCTTGCAGCAGCCGAGAATATCAAGTCAACAAAGGCTGATGTTGTTGAGTGGCGTGTTGACTGGTATGAAGATATCTTTGATTTTACAAAGACAGAGGCGACAATGCAGGCACTTCGTGAGGTGCTTGGGGAGATGC
The DNA here is from genome assembly GCF_055383675.1 of Mediterraneibacter faecis. Classification (NCBI taxonomy): domain Bacteria; kingdom Bacillati; phylum Bacillota; class Clostridia; order Lachnospirales; family Lachnospiraceae; genus Mediterraneibacter; species Mediterraneibacter faecis. The sequence continues at coordinate 945,434 of NZ_AP043803.1, forward strand.
CGATTCTTTTCACATTCCGCACATCAAAAGAAGGTGGAGAGAAAGCAATCGAGACAGAGGCTTATGTTGAACTGAATCAGAATGCGGCGAAGACAGGACTTGTTGATCTGGTAGATGTTGAAGCATTTACAGGAGATGATGTAGTGAAGGCTGTTGTTGAGATAGCACATGAAAACGGAGTAAAAGTGATCGCTTCTAACCATGATTTCCATAAAACTCCGGCAAAAGAGGAAATCGTATCCCGTTTAAGAAAAATGCAGGAGCTTGGAGCAGATATTCCGAAGATCGCTGTGATGCCACAGAATAAGAAAGATGTTCTTACACTTCTTGCAGCGACAGAAGAGATGGCAAGCGAGTATGCAGATCGTCCGATCATTACAATGTCTATGTCAGGAACAGGTGTGATCAGCCGTCTCTGTGGAGAAGTCTTTGGTTCTGCATTGACATTTGGAGCAGTTGGGAAAGTATCTGCACCGGGACAGATGAGGATTGAAGATCTGACAACAGTACTTGGATTACTTCATAAAAGTCTGTAAATAAGAATCCGCGAAAGAAGAAAAAGACAGTATTTTTAGGTATAGATAGAAAAAACGGAAAATGTTGTCTTTTTTCTTACAAAAGTCAAAAAATAACACAGGAAAACAGAGCGGATTCTGTTTTTTGTATTGATACGAGAAAATAATTATGCTATAATCAATTCAATTTAAAAGGTTAAAGTAGTACCTTACAAAAATATAAAAAGGATGAGAGGGACGGATATGAGCTTTATTTCATATTTAGTAAATGGACTAAGTCTTGGCAGTGTCTATGCGTTGATCGCGCTTGGATACACAATGGTATATGGAATCGCCAAGATGTTGAACTTTGCACATGGTGATGTGATCATGATCGGTGCATATGTAGCTTTGATCACGATGAAGCAGGCAGGACTTCCTACCTGGGTGGCAATCCTGATTTCAATCATTGCCTGTACAGTACTTGGTGTTCTGATGGAGCGTGTAGCGTATAAGCCACTTCGTAATGCAACATCTTCACTTGCCGTACTGATCACAGCTATCGGTGTCAGTTATCTGCTTCAGAATGTAGCACTTCTGATCTTCGGTGCGAATGCACAGACATTCCCATCAGTGATCAAGTGGAGCGGACTTTCACTTGCAGATGGCAAGCTGAATATTTCAGGAGAGACAATTGTTACGATCGTAGTTTGTGTGGTTATTATGATCGCATTGATCACATTTGTTCAGAAGACAAAACCAGGACAGGCGATGCGTGCAGTATCAGAGGATAGAGGCGCAGCGCAATTAATGGGTATCAATGTAAATGCAACAATTGCTCTTACATTTGCGATTGGTTCCGGACTTGCAGCAGTAGCCGGTGTGCTTCTGTGTTCTACCTACCCGAGCCTGACACCATACACAGGTGCGATGCCTGGTATCAAAGCGTTCGTGGCAGCTGTATTTGGAGGAATCGGTTCCATTCCGGGTGCATTTATCGGAGGAATTCTTTTGGGAATCATCGAGATACTCAGTAAGGCATACATTTCTTCCCAGCTTGCAGATGCGATCGTGTTCGCAGTTCTGATCATTGTGTTGCTTGTGAAGCCTACAGGACTTCTAGGCAAGAAGATTCAGGAGAAAGTGTAGGTGGATGGAGTTATGTTGAAGAATATGAATAAAACAAAGAGAAGTAATCTCATCACTTATGCTATCGTGATTGTAGCTTTCATAGTGATGCAGACTTTAAGCAGCACAGGAAGTATTTCCAGTCTTTTGACAGGACTTCTTGTTCCGCTTTGTACATATATTATCCTGGCGGTTTCTCTGAACCTTGTAGTAGGTATTCTCGGAGAACTTAGCCTTGGCCATGCAGGATTTATGTGTGTGGGAGCATTTTCCAGTGCATTTTTCTCAAAATGTATGAGAGATGTGATCGAGAATTCGATTGTACGATTTCTGCTTGCACTTTTGATCGGTGTTGTAGTAGCAGCAATCTTCGGTGTTATCATCGGAATCCCGGTACTTCGTCTGAAAGGCGATTACCTTGCAATCGTTACACTTGCATTCGGTGAGATCATAAAGAACCTTGTAAATGTTCTTTATATTGGAAAGGATTCCAAAGGATTTCATTTTGCAACAAAGGACGTTATGGCACTTGACATGGATCCAGACGGAACAGTTATTCTGAACGGTCCGCAGGGAATCACAGGAACTCCGAAGGATTCAACTTTCCTGATCGGATTTATCCTGATCATGGTGACATTATTTATCGTACTCAACCTGATCAATTCCAGAGACGGACGTGCGATCATGGCGATCCGTGATAATGTAATCGCAGCTGAGTCTATCGGAATCAATGTTACAAAATATAAACTCATGGCATTTACAATTTCAGCAGCTATGGCCGGTGCAGCAGGTGTTCTGTATGCACACAACCTGTCAACACTGACAGCAAATACAAACAACTTTGGATACAATATGTCCATCACGATTCTTGTCTTTGTAGTACTTGGTGGAATCGGAAATATCCGTGGATCTATTATTGCAGCAGTTATCCTGACACTCCTTCCGGAGCTTCTCCGTGGACTGTCTGATTACCGTATGTTGATCTATGCGATCGTTCTGATCATCATGATGCTCTTTAACTGGGCACCAAAGGCAATCGAGTGGAGAGAGAAGTATCTTCATTTTGGAAAGAAAAAGGAGGCTTAAGTAAGAATGAGTACATTATTAGATGTAAAAAATCTTGGAATTTCTTTCGGAGGTCTCCGTGCGGTAAATGACTTTGACCTCAAGATACAGAAAGAAGAACTTTACGGATTGATTGGACCAAATGGTGCCGGTAAGACAACCGTATTCAACCTTCTGACAGGAGTATATAAACCGGATTCAGGAAAGGTTCTTTTGGACGGAAAGGATCTTACAGGAAAGAAAAATATTGAGATCAGTAAGGCCGGAATTGCAAGAACATTCCAGAACATCCGTCTTTTCAAAGAACTGACTGTTCTTGATAATGTTAAAGTAGGACTTCACAACCATCATCATTACTCTACGATCGAAGGAATCTTAAGACTTCCGAATTATCGTAAGGTAGAAAAAGAGATGAATGAAAAGGCGATGGAGCTTCTGAAGGTATTCGATCTTGAGAAGTTTGCGTCATATAAGGCTGCAAACCTTCCTTATGGACAGCAGAGAAAACTGGAGATTGCCAGAGCACTTGCGACAGATCCAAAGCTTCTTCTTCTGGATGAGCCGGCAGCAGGAATGAACCCGAACGAGACAGGAGAACTGATGGATATGATCCGTTTCGTGAGAGATGAGTTCCATATGACGATCCTTCTGATCGAACATGATATGAAACTGGTAAGTGGTATCTGCGAGGAGCTGACAGTACTCAACTTCGGTGAAGTACTTGCACAGGGCAAGACAACAGATGTACTGAATGATCCTCAGGTAATCAAGGCATATCTGGGAGAATAGGGGGAAGATAACAATGGCAATGCTTGAAGTCAAAGACTTAGAAGTATATTATGGAATGATCCAGGCAATCAAAGGCATTTCCTTTGAGGTAAATCAGGGAGAGGTTATTGCACTGATCGGCGCGAACGGAGCCGGAAAGACAACAACACTTCATACAATTACAGGACTTCTTTCTCCAAAGAAAGGTTCTGTTATGTTTGAAGGAACTGATATCACAAAGATCCCGGCGCATAAGATCGTGTCTATGGGAATGGCTCACGTTCCGGAAGGACGAAGAGTTTTCGCTGAACTGAGTGTTTATGAAAACCTTAAAATGGGCGCCTATACAAGAAAAGATAAAAATGAGATCGAAGAGAGTCTTGCAAATGTTTATAAGAGATTCCCACGTCTGGAAGAGAGAAGAAATCAGATGGCCGGAACACTCAGTGGTGGAGAGCAGCAGATGCTTGCCATGGGACGTGCACTGATGTCTAAACCGAAGATCATTCTGATGGATGAGCCTTCTATGGGACTTTCTCCAATCTTTGTAAATGAGATTTTTGATATTATCCAGGCAGTAAGTGAGAGTGGAACAACAGTACTTCTTGTAGAACAGAATGCAAAGAAAGCTCTTTCTATCGCAGATCGCGCCTATGTTCTTGAGACTGGTAAGATCACAATGTCAGGAAATGCAAAAGACCTGCTGGAAGATGAAGCAGTTAAGAAAGCGTATTTAGGAGAATAGGAGGCGATTCAGGTGAGCAGCAATATTGTAATTACAATGGCGAGACAGTATGGAAGCGGTGGTAAGACAATCGGAGCTATGCTTGCAAAAGAGCTTGGAATCAACTGTTATAGCAGAGAAATCCTGCGTATGGCATCCGAGGAAAGCGGAATTAACGAGAGACTCTTCGGTATGAGTGATGAGAAGATGAAGGGAGCCGGCTGGTTCAAGATCCTCAGTCGTCCATACGACGGAGAACTTCTTCCGCCGGAAGATAAAGACTTCGTTTCAGAAGAAAATATCTTTAACTATCAGGCAAAGATCATCAAAGATCTGGCTGAGAAAGAATCCTGTGTAATCGTTGGAAGATGTGCAGATTATGTTCTGAAAGACAATCCAAATGTTGTCAGTGTGTTTGTTCATGCAGATGAGAAATTCTGTCTTGATCGTGCGATGGAGCGTAACAGTATGACAGAAAAAGAAATGAAAAAATACATCGAGAAGACGGATAAATTTCGCGGTGATTTCTATCGTTACCATACAGGACACGAGTGGGCAGATGCAAGAAATTATGATTTGTGCCTGAACAGTGGAAAGCTTGGATTCCAGAAATGCGTGGAAGAGATCAAAGCATATATCAAGATCAGATTTGATCTGTAAATGAAAGAGAAAGCAGACAAAAGAAACAAGTCTGCAAGAAGAAAGAGATACGGTTGCGTATCTCTTTCTTGCTATCTGAAATGTGCTGCATGCAGGCGACATCGTTCTACAAAATGTGAACTGATATCATGCTATACTGTGACAGAAATAAAATAAGTGTAACTGTTCAGAGCCAACCTCCAAAATGCTACGCATTTCGTCGGTGTGGCGTATCCGCCAAATAAAATTTCAAAAACAGTTTTAAAAATGCAAGCATTTTATACCTGTTTTTGAAATTTTGCTTGGCTCTGAACAATTACAAATAAGTTATTCAAATTACAGTTAGAAAAGAGGTAAAGTTGATGTCAGGAAAAAAAGAAAAGAAGCATTTTATAGTAGGAATTATAATGGTTGCAATTATCGTCGCAGCAACAGCAACAATGATCTATTGTTACATAAACCGTTTTGATCCGCAGGAATATGTACAGGCATTTTTAGATGTATCTTATAAGCAGAAAACAGAATCCTATATAAAACAGACCGGCATTTCCGAGAAAGAAGCAAAACAGGTTTTCGAAGATAATCTTGCTTATACAATGGAAAAATTTCCGGAGCATGTAATGACAGATGAGATGACAGAAGAATATAGAGAGCTGTTTGCAGATCTTGCAAAGAAGACATCTTATACTGTAGGAGAAGCAACCAGGGAAGAAAATGGAACTTATCAGGTTGTTCTTACAGTGAAACCAATCACATTGCTGAAGGATACTTATGCTGAATTTCAGGAGAAGGCGCAGGAATACGCCACAAAAGTTTCAAATGATGTGATGAACGGACAGGCTATGCCAGAAGAAACACAGATGCAGACAGAAATTTATCAGATCTATTATGAGGTTTTAAGACAGGCGGAAGAGAAAGGGCTGAAGTACGGAAAACCAAATAAAATTGTTCTTCATGTAGAAAAAGATAAAGAGGGAAAATATGGAATCAGAAAAGCAGACCTGCAAAATCTGGATCACCTGCTGATTGAATCTGTCGGAGAAGAACAGGAGAAAGAAAATAGTTAAACAAGAGGAAAAAAGCGAAAAGAGTGGAAGAATTGGAAAGAAAAACAGAAGAGAAAATGATTCAAAAGAAAGAATTAAGAAGAAAAATAAAAGAAAAACTTTCTTTTACAACAGAAAAATACAGAAAAGAAGCAGACAGAAAGATTACAGAAAGCGTTTTGGAACTGAATGAATACAAGAGCGCAGACTGTGTGTTCTGTTATGTGAGCACAGAGAAAGAAATGGATACATTTTCTATATTGCAAGATATTCTTCAATCAGGAAAGCATCTTGGAGTGCCAAAGTGTACGGGAAAAGGAATTATGAACGTATACGAGATCCACTCATTACAAGAGCTGTATCCGGGTGCATATGGAATCCTTGAACCAAAAGAAGACCCGGAAAGATTGATTCAGCCGGAAGCAATTGATTTTGCTTTCATTCCATGTATCAGCTGCGATAGAAGCGGAAGACGCCTTGGTCACGGAGGTGGATATTACGACAGATATCTGGAAAAGACACATTGCGTGAAAGCAGCACTTTGCAGGGAGGAACTGCTTGTAGACGAAATTCCCGTGGAGGAACATGATCTGCGGATGGACCTTGTGATTTCTGAAAAAGGTTGTTATAAGATGTAAATAGTAAGGGCAGATTTAACTCGTATGAGTCAGATCTGCCCTTGAAAATTATTTAATCGTTTTCATTTCTGTAATTGGCCAGTAACGAAAGACTGCTTTCCCAAGAATCTTATCTTTGGATACATATGGATTAATCCAGTAGCGGGAATCTTTCGAATCATTTCTATTATCTCCCATCACAAAATAGCATCCTTCCGGTACGGTATAAGGACCATAATTTCCGACCATGTATTCTTTCGTCTCTACATCTTCAAGCGGTTCAGAAGAGCCATCAATGTAGATATGACCGTCACGAATCTCCACGGTTTCACCAGGAAGTCCGATGATACGCTTGATAAAAAGCTGGCTTTCATCATCAGGATACTTAAAAATGATTACATCATAACGCTCAGGATCCTTAGTTAAATAAGAAAGCCGGTTACCAACCACACGATCTCCGGTCATGATGGTGTTTTCCATTGAACCGGATGGGATCTGTGCATTGACGATTAGAAAATTATCAACAAATAAAGCAATAATAAAAGCCACTAAAATAGCAATTAGCCATTGAATAAGTTCTGATGTAGTAGAATTTCTTCTTTTTGCAGCCTCCCGTCTTAGGGAAGCCTTTTTTCTGTTATTTCTTTTTGAGGCAACTTTTTCAGCAGCAACTTTTTCAGCAGCAGCTTTTCTTGCAGCAGCTCTTTTCGCACCTTTTTTATGTTTAGACTTCATATGAGTTCCCCATTTCTGAAATTTATACTCTTGTTGATCTTATTATCTAGATAGATATTTCGCAATCAATAACGTAATCATAACATAGATGAGACAATGTGGCAAATAAAGGGAAATGAAAATTTTATAAAATCAGATCATGACGATAAATGTGTCCCAAACTTCATAAAAGAAGTATAAACAATTCTAAAATAAGCGGTAAATGCACTGACAAAAAGAAAATCATCTGATAAAATACAGCCATGTCAGAAAAGAATAATATGGCATAGGTATATATAGCAGAAATGCAGATCATTTACTTATGATAGGAGGTAGAACAGTATGACAATAGAACAATATTATAGATGGATCAATACAAAAGCAGGGAAGAAGATCAAAGATTTTATGAATCGTCTGATCCCAGGACTGATGCCAGAACCAGTACCGGTCAGAGTGCCGGTTAGACAGGAAGATAGATATAATAGAAGATGATGAAATAAAAAGCTTTCGGTTCAAATGAAAAAATCCGAAAGCTTTTTATATTACTACTTCATGTTACTGGTGTAGTAAGTTTGAAGAGACTTCTTAATAACCGGATGTTAGTACAGCGTTTTCAAAATAACTGCCTCATACACTTGCCTGCGAATCCGATTGCTCAGTTGAAAAAGCCTCGACGTAGCCCGCTACGCCTACGTTTTTTCAGCTGAACACTCGAATCCGCATTCTGCGTGAATGAGACAGTTATTTGTGAAACGCTGCACTAGTTACAGAAGCAAGCCGACAGGAAATGTAGCTGAGCGAAGTGACTTGACTGAGTAAATCGAAATGGAAATATGTCTGATGGTGTGATATGATTTGAATGGCAAAAGATATTTTAAGGAACAGACATGCTAGCGTTAAGTTTGCTAAGGAGAATAATATGGAATGGTTTGGAATTGTAGCATTGTTGCTGTTACTTTGTTATTCGGCGTAAGATGAGGCAGTTTTATTGCACTTTTCCAATTCGAGATACACTGTGTCCTGAATTGAGCTGGTCACATTATCGTGTCTTGATGCGTATAAATGATGAACAGGCAAGAAGATTTTATATGGAAGAATGTGCAAAAGCAGCATGGAGTGTTCGTCAACTGGAACATTTGAAAGAATTTCACAAAAAAGAATAAAAACGAAAATACAAAGCGGAAGTTATAGTAAAGGAGATTTACAATGGAGTTTTGGATTTTTATGTTGATTATGGATTTGTTTCTTCCATTTACGATGATTGGTTTTGGAAGATATTTTATGAAAAAGGCTCCAAAGGAAATAAATTCAGTATTTGGATATCGGACTTTGATGTCTATGAAGAATAAAGACACATGGGAATTTGCTCATAAATATTGCGGTAAAGTCTGGTATGTCTGTGGAATGGTTATGTTGCCAATAACAGTAATATTCATGCTTTTAGTAATTGGAAAAAGTGAAGATTGTGTTGGGAGTATGGGAGGAATTATTTGTGGTGTTCAACTTATTCCTTTAATTGGGTCTATTCTCCCAACAGAAATAGCATTAAAAAAGAATTTTGATAAGAATGGAACAAGACGATAAAGTTTGCAGAATCAAGAAAATCGGTATTTAACGTTTGAAAAAAGGAGAAATAAACATGGCAAAGAAAGAAGAAAGATTTGAAGTTACATTCAGAGACGGAAGTTGGCTTAAAGATGAAGGAATTCGTCAAATCCTTGTAGATAAGAAGACTGGGGTTAATTACCTTTGTTGGAACTCCGGATTTGGAGCCAGTATTACACCTCTTCTGGATTCGGAAGGAAAAGTCATAGTCACAAAGTAAAATCGGGAATTAAAGGATAAAACTAATGAAAATCAAAAAGGTAATTATAGGAGTCACTATCGGAATAATCGCAGCAATACTTTGGAGCGTTGTTTTCATAAACTCATTAAATAGCATGGCTGGAATTGGAATCGGAATATGTCTGGGTATATCTTTTGGCATATCTGGCAGTCTTATTTTTTCAAAAAAAGATAAAGATAAGTGATGATACAACTTCAAGTTTGGAGAATTGAGAAACTTGGAATTTGGAGGGATAATGAAATGAATATAAAAGATTTTAAGTGGACGAGAGAACCTGATGATTACACGCTGACAGATGACAAAATTGAGATTATTACACAGCCTGGAACTGATTTGTGGCAAAGAACTTACTATCATTTCCGTAATGATAATGCTCCGGTTCTGCAGATAGAAACAGAGGAAAAGTTTTTTTCCTTTATAGTGAAAACTGATTTTAAGGAAAGCCATCATCGCTTTGATCAGTGCGGTGTGGTTATGTATCTTGACAGTGAGAATTGGTTGAAAGGTTCTATAGAATATGAGAATGACAATTTTCAGCACCTGGGAAGTGTTGTGACAAACAATGGATATTCAGATTGGGCAACTACGGAAATTGATGCAGAGATTAAATCTATGTGGTATCGTCTCAGTAGACGTGAAGATGATTATTGCATTGAATGTTCTGAGGATGGCATACGGTTTAAGCAAATGAGGATTTGTCATATGTGGGCTGGTGCAGGAAAAATCAAATTTGGAATTTATGCATGCAGTCCGGAAGATTCATCGTTTAAAGCGGTATTTACAGATATGAAATTGACGGAGTGTCAATGGAAAGCCCACGACGGTCAAAAACCGGATGAGATGTAGCAGAATGTATTTGATACAAAAAACCAATATGAAATTAGTTAAAGTTTTTCAGTTTGTGTAACTGAGAAAAATGAAAATTGCGGAGGTGGATTTGTTGAAGGAAAGTACATATCAAACTCCTTGCGGAACAATTCACTATTGGTCAAGTATTCTGAGGTTGGATACAACGACGCTTGTATTTCTTCCGGGGCTGACTGCTGACCATAGACTGTTTGATAAACAGGTTGCGTACTTCGATGGAAAATATAATATTATTGTATGGGATGCACCGGCTCATGCCTCTTCCTGGCCGTTCCGGTTTGATTTTGACTTGTTTGATAAGGCAAAATGGCTGAAGCTCCAGAGAAACTATGTGACAGCAGTGGAGATCTGGCTTCTGAAAAGAATGGAACCAGTATATGCACATTACCCATGGAAGTTGCTTTTGAAATCCGGAACAAAGGGAGTTGCAACTTCTAATTATGGCAGAAACCTGATGAAGGAAATGATGCTGGTCTATGATGGTGATCAGCATCGTTATGCACAAATTGCCGGGCATGGATTTCGTATTCTGGCAGAGGTAATGGAAAAGGATCTGCCTTATGAAATCAAATGTCCTTCCCTGTTGATATGTGGTACAAAGGATCATGCCGGTTCATGCATAAGGTATAACAGAGAATGGCATCGAAAAACGAAAATTCCTTTAAAGTGGATTGAAGGGGCCGGTCATAATTCTAATACAGATAAACCGGAGATGATCAATAGTTTACTAGAAGAGTTCTTCTCGAATATTTTATGACAGGCAACCTAAAGTTATTTGAATTGAAAAAGTTGGAGGATACACGCATGAAAATTGTAATCATTAATGGAAGTGCCAGAAAAGGAAACACGCTGACAGCAATCAATGCATTTATAAAAGGAGCGTCAGAAAAGAATGAAATTGAAATCATTGAACCCGACAAACTCAACATTGCACCATGCAGGGGATGTGGTGTCTGTCAATGCTCTAAGGGATGCGTCGATAAGGATGATACAAATCCTACAATTGATAAAATTGCTGCCGCAGATATGATTCTTTTTGCTACGCCAGTTTATTGGTGGGGAATGTCAGCACAATTGAAATTAGTCATTGATAAGTGCTACTGCCGTGGATTGCAGTTAAAAAATAAAAAAGTGGGCACGATTGTTGTAGGTGGTTCTCCTGTAGACAGTATCCAGTATGAGCTGATTGATAAGCAGTTTGACTGTATGGCAAAATATCTTTCATGGGACATGCTTTTCAATAAATCATATTATGCAACAGCCAGAGATGAACTTGAAAAAAATAAGAATTCCATGAACGAACTTGAGGGAATCGGAAAAAATTTATAAAGCACACTCCAAATTCCAGTTTGGAGAATTGAAAAAAAACGGAATTTACCTATTAAGACATATAAACTCTTGACAATAAAGCTCCTATATAGTATGTTTTTAATAAACTACTATATAGGAGCTTTTGTATGGAAATGAATGGAGGATTTCTTGTTACCAAAATAAAACAGCTTGGAGACCGGATTTTCGAGAAGATTCTCAGTGAAAAGAATATTGATGCGTTTAATGGAGCCCAGGGGCGTATTCTTTATGTGCTGTGGCAGAAGGATGGTATTTCAATCAGGTCACTCTCGACTAAATGCGGATTAGCGATAACATCTCTTACTACGATGCTGGAAAGAATGGAAAATCAAGGGCTGATAAGCCGTGTTCAGTCTGAAACGGACAAAAGGAAAACGCTCCTGTTTCTGACTGAGAAAGCACATGCCTTAAAGGGCGAGTACGATTCTGTATCTGATGAGATGGGCAGTATTTACTACAAAGGTTTTTCAGAGGAAGAAATTATCCGGTTTGAGGAATGCCTCGACCGCATCAGAAAGAATCTTGAGGAGTGGCAGAAGTCATGAGTATTTGTATCAAAGATCAGATTCAGAACATGAATATCGTCATTGGCTGCACAGTGGGGTGTACATATTGCTATGCCCGCAACAACGTGAAACGCTGGCATATGATTGATGATTTCGCTGACCCTGAATTCTTTCCGGGTAAGCTCAAGATGATGGAAAAGAAACGTCCGCAGAACTTTCTTCTTACCGGCATGAGCGATCTCTCTGGATGGAAGCCGGAATGGAGAGACGAGGTATTTGCAAAGATCCGTGAAAATCCACAGCATCAGTTCCTGTTCCTTACCAAGCGACCTGATTTGCTGGATTTTGATACCGATCTGGAAAACGCATGGTTTGGCGTTACGGTGACGAGGAAAGCAGAACGGTGGCGTATCGACGCCCTTCGGAAAAACGTCAGAGCAAAACATTACCATGTTACCTTTGAGCCGTTATTCGATGATCCCGGCACAGTTGACCTTTCCGGAATCAATTGGATCGTTGTCGGCACCATGACCGGAGCTCAGAGTAGGAAGATTCATACGGAGCCGGAATGGGCATGGTCTCTGACGGACCAGGCACATAAGCTCGGCATTCCGGTGTTTATGAAGGAAGATCTTGTCCCTATCATAGGGGATGAAAATATGATTCAGGAAATGCCGGAAGAATTTAATAAAGTGTTAGGGGTACAGAAATCATGGAAGAAGTAATAAATGGAATCCTCATTCGTGAGGTGGAAACAAAGAACATCATGACTAAGTCTAGTCTGCCGGTAGGTGGTTACTCGGTCAATCCCTATGTGGGCTGTACACATGCTTGCAAGTATTGCTATGCTTCTTTTATGAAGCGCTTTACCGGGCACAAGGAGGAATGGGGCACTTTCCTTGATGTGAAGCATTGGCCGGAAATTAAAAATCCGAAGAAATATGCCGGCCAGCGGGTGGTCATCGGTTCTGTGACAGATGGCTACAATCCACAGGAGGAGCAATTCGGGAATACCAGAAAACTTCTGGAGCAGCTGATTGGCAGTGACGCAGATATTCTGATCTGCACAAAGTCGGATCTTGTGGTACGGGATATTGATCTGTTGAAGAAGCTTGGACGTGTAACCGTTTCATGGTCGATCAACACACTAGATGAAAATTTCAAGAACGATATGGATTCTGCTTCGAGCATTGAGCACCGTATCGCTGCTATGAAGCAGGTATATGAGGCAGGTATTCGTACAGTCTGTTTCGTATCCCCGGTATTCCCCGGTATCACGAATTTTGAAGCAATCTTTGAGCGGGTAAAGGATCAGTGCGATCTGTTCTGGCTCGAAAATCTCAATCTTCGAGGCGGTTTCAAAAAGACAATTATGGATTATATCGCCGGAAAATATCCTGATCTTGTACCACTTTACGACGAGATCTATAACAAGCATAACCGCAGCTACTTTGAAGCACTTGAAGTAAAAGCTGAGAAAATGGCTAAGAAGTATGATTGTGCCTTTGTGGATAATGAAATGCCTTATGGCAGAGTCCCGCAGGGGCATCCGGTGATCGTAGATTATTTCTATCATGAGGAAATCCGTGGGACAGAGAATACCGGAAAAAGAAATCGCTAACTTCAAGTTTGAAAAATTGAGAAAACGTAATATTGAACAAAAAAGAAATGCACAGTTTATAGCTTATCGTGAACTGTGCATTTTGTAAATAAATACTTTTAATTAGCCGATTACGGCATCCTCTGCTGTAAAATGTTCCAGAGAATTTTCTTTTACCTGAATGCAGATATAAGTAATTCCGGAAATATCGGATGCAAAAAACTGGCGCTTTGCAGCAGGTGCGATTTTTAGCCAGTCTCCGGTTGAAAGGATGATTTCTTCTCCATCAATTATGGCTTTGCCGTTACCTGAAAGAATTCCATAGATTTCTTCATTTTCTTTATGAGAATGAACAAATGGTACATTTGCTCCTGCAGGTAGTTCGTTTAAACTGATTTCTGCACCAGTTAAAGACAACTTTTCATGCAGCTCAATTCGGCTTTCCTTTCCAATAGTTGTTTTTGTGTAATTTGCCATAATAATACCTCCATAGTTAATTTGTAGTTTCCGGTTGCTTGGTATTAGTATAGTGTGAGACACATACAAAAACAAGTACGCACTTTTTTGTAACTGTACACTCAAAATTGAATGTGTTACAATAGACTCGGAGGTGAGAATTATGCGAGCAAGAGAAGAATTACCGGAATGCCCAGTTGCAACAGCAGTATCTCTCATCGGAGGAAAATGGAAACTGCTGATTTTGCGTAACTTGAAAGAGCGTCCATGGAGATTCAATGAGCTACAACGAAGTATAGATGGTATTTCACAAAAGGTTTTGACAGATAGTTTAAGACAAATGATGAGTGATGGACTGGCATATCGCCACGATTACCATGAACAGCCACCGAGAGTTGAATACGGCTTAACGGAACTCGGAACAAAAATGCTTCCAATTGTTAATTCACTTGCTGACTTTGGTAACTACTATAAATCAATTATTGAACAGAATTAAGGACGTTAGTATTTGAAAAGCTCGAACAATTCAAGTTTGTAGAATTCAAAAATTTAATATGAAATGTGAGATAGAGCGTATGGAAATTAACTATACGTTCTATTTTTTTCCCTTTTTGAAAAGTGATTAAAAAACTATTGACATTTTGTTACTGGAAAGACAGCAAAATCTATTCTGATTAGCTGTGGTGCAAGGTTGGCACCATTTGACATCAAGGAGCTGCGTGACCTGACTGCTTATGATGAACTGGAGCTTGATACATTAGGGGAGGAAAAGAGAAAGATACTCTGAAAGATCTGGCAGAAATCCTTGGGAAAGAAACGATTGATCTTTACAATACCTCGGATACAAGGGGTACGAGCCAGTCTTACGGTCTGAATTACCAAAAGACCGGAAAGGAACTGATGAGCCAGGACGAGATTGCAGTCATGGATGGCAGCAAGTGTATCATGCAGCTTAGGGGCGTGAGACCTTTTTTCTCGGACAAGTTTGATATAACGAAGCATAAGCAGTACCCGCTGTTATCCGATTATGACAAAAAGAATGAGTTTGACATTGAAAAATACGTCAAGAACCGCAACAGACTCCGCTTTAAGAGGAATGATGTGGTGGATGAGGTATGCGATGTCGGAGAAATCATAGCTTAACTTCTAGACATTGTGACCAGAAGTTGTTTTACAACTGAATATGGAACTTATGACATGGGAGCTTTTCTAAAAATTATAATTCAGAGAAGCTCCCTTTTTATTTTTGGAAAAAGGAGACAAACAAATGGGCTTTTTTACAACATCAGTAACAGGACTTAAAACAGTAGTAACCGCAATCGGCGCAGGTGTATGGGGCGTTATCAATCTTCTTGAAGGATACGGAAATGATAATCTCGGTGCAAATGCTCATGTGCGGTAAAGTAACACACAAGAATTTGATAGACAGCCACTCGCTTTTCCGAATGTATTTACATCTTTTCTCTTGACAGGTTCACACAAACCGCCTATACTGTGCTTATCGAATAAGTACGCTTATTACGATAAGTACACATGGTGAGGTGAGCAAGTGGAGATTATCATAAGTAATAGCAGTGATAAGCCTATTTACGAACAAATCTGTATGCAAGTAAAAAGTTTTATTATGGACGGCACATTATCTGCTGGCGAAGCCCTCCCTTCTATGAGAGCTTTAGCAAAAGATTTACATATCAGTGTTATTACCGTTCAGAGAGCATATGAAGATTTAACGAGAGATGGATTTATAGAAACTGTATCTGGAAAAGGCAGTTTTGTAGCATCACAGAATAGGGAATTTATTCAAGAGGAACAGTTACGAATTGCTGAAGAACTTTTACAAAAGGTCGCAGAAATTGGTCGAGCACATGGCATTAGTCTTGGGCAAATGACGAATATTCTAAAACTATTTTACGAGGAATAACGAGAGGTGACAGGCATGGATAACAACATTTTGGTGCAGAATTTATGCAAGCAATTCGAGGATTTTTCTTTGGACAATGTTTCGTTCAAAGTCCCTAAAGGCAGGATTGTAGGTTTTATTGGCGAGAATGGTGCAGGAAAAAGCACTACTATCAATCTGATATTAAATGAACTAAGCAAAGATAGCGGACAGATACAAGTCTTTGGAATAGACCATACAATTCCAACTGTC
Organism: Mediterraneibacter faecis; assembly: GCF_055383675.1. NCBI lineage: Bacteria > Bacillati > Bacillota > Clostridia > Lachnospirales > Lachnospiraceae > Mediterraneibacter > Mediterraneibacter faecis. Next base: position 961,406 of record NZ_AP043803.1, read on the forward strand.
AAAGAAAATATTGGCGTCGTTTTTGATGAATGTAATTTTCATGATGTGTTTACAGCCGCAGATATTGAAAAAATCTTGAAAGAAGTTTATAAGACATGGGATAGTAACCTTTTTTCACAATACTTGAAAAAACTCAAAATCCCGACCAAGAAAACGATTGGCACATTTTCTAAAGGCATGAAAATGAAGTTGTCTATCATTTGTGCTATGGCACATAGACCTAAACTGTTGATTTTGGACGAAGCAACAACAGGTCTTGACCCCGTTGTGCGTGATGAAGTATTAGACCTATTTTTGGAATTTATCCAAGATGAAGATTGCTCTATCTTCTTTTCGTCGCATATTACTTCGGATATACAAAAAATTGCAGACTATGTGATTTTAATTCATCAGGGAAAAATCATTTTCGAGGAACAGAAAGATAATCTTGTTTATAATTATGGCGTGGCAAAGTGCGGAAAAGAAAAATTTGCACAGCTTTTCTCTGATGATTATATCATACACCGAACTACAAATATGAGCGTGGAGTGTCTTGTTCATGACAAGGAAGCATTCAAACGAAAATACAAAAACATCATTGTGGATAATGCCACATTAGAAGATATTATGCTTTTCTATGTTAAAGGAGGTACATCATGCGAGGATTGATATATAAAGACATATCCATTTTCTTCAAGAGTATTGATAAGAAACTTATTCTGATTGCAGCAGCAGCTATTGTTCTGCTTATTTTCAATGCTGGAATTTATGCTGGCTTATTTGCTTCCGTTATGTTTGCCATGACAATCGGTATGCAAAATATTATGAGTTTCGCAAGTGATGAAAAGGCAAGCTGGAAAAAATATCAATTAGCTATGCCGATAAGCAATTTTACTGTTGTTGCAAGTAAATATGTTTCCGTAATATATACTGTTGCAATCAGCATTTTGGGAAGCATTGCGTTCAATAGTTTATCCATCATAATTTTTCAAAACTTTGATATGCTTATCTGGTTGTTTTCGATTGCAGCAGCAATTATTATCCCATTATTATGGACAGGAATTTGCTTGCCATTAACTTATTGGTTTGGTTTTCGTTCTGCGCAAACTATGGGATTGATTGTGGTAATTCCAATGTTTTACTTTGTAAAATATTTTGAAGATGGGCCGGGAATGGCTGCTATGGTAAATTCTGTTCATTCATATGTGCTAATCACAGGGATAGCGGCAATTTTGATTTTTGGAATTTCCCTCATAATAAGCACCATTGGATATAGTCGCAAGAATTAAATCTGCAATTACCATTCAAAAATAGCAAACCCAGCCGAGCCACACTAGATGAAAATTTCAAGAACGATATGGATTCTGCTTCGAGCATTGAGCACCGTATCGCTGCTTTGAAGCACTTGAAGTAAAAGCTGAGAAAATGGCTAAGAAGTATGAGTGTGCCTTTGTGGATAATGAAATTTCAAGTTTGTAGAATTCAAAAATTTAATATGAAATGTGAGATAGAGCGTATGGAAATTAACTATACGTTCTATTTTTTTTCCTTTTTTGAAAAGTGATTAAAAAACTATTGACATTTTGTTACTGGTGTCCACACAAAGCACTTCCTATATTAGAAAAAATAGTGTATACTTAACAAGTACGTATGTTCGAAAAAGGAGTGCAATATGAGCAAAAAGAAATTTAAAACCATATTATGTGGATGTATAACGGCCCTTTGTCTTCTTTTGACATCCTGCGGTTCACTGCAGATATCACAAGGATCAGGCAATCAGGATTCCGACCGCGGAAATCAAACGACAACAGAAACGACATTCGCATCAACAGGACAGATAGAATCCGTTGATACGCTGGAAGAAGTACCGGAGTATACAGGACAGCCATACGTGGAGATCAATGATAATGAGCCAACATTTACAGAAGATGAGCTGACGGCAGATTCTTACGAAGAATACAGCCCGTTAGATGAACTGGGAAGATGTCAGACAGCGGAAGCCTGTGTAGGTGAAGATTTGATGCCGACACAGAAAAGAGAAAGCATCAGTAGTGTGAAGCCAACAGGCTGGGTGAATAAGGAATATGACGGAATTGACGGTGGATATCTGTATAACCGTTGTCATCTGATTGGTTTCCAGTTGACAGGTGAGAATGCGAATGAACGTAACCTGATTACAGGAACCCGCTATATGAATGTAGATGGTATGCTTCCGTTCGAGGATGAGGTGGCAGACTATGTTAAAGAAACGGATAATCATGTGATGTATCGTGTCACTCCAATCTATAGTGGTGATGACCTGGTGGCTTCCGGAGTCCAGATGGAGGCAAAGTCTGTGGAAGATGATGGCGCCGGGGTGACATTTAACGTATATGTATATAATGTGCAGCCATATATTGTGATCAATTATGAGACAGGAGAAAGTTATCAGACGGAAGAACTCGCAACGCCGGAAGGTGAGTGGGCTCCTGGAACAGAAGCTGAAGTGACTGATAAAAATGTATCCAATTCATCGAAAACATCAAATTCAACCCAAAAAGAAACTTATATATTGAATAGGAATACAAAAAAGTTTCATAAATCAACTTGTTCTGGTGTGAAGGACATCAAAGCAGAGAACAAAGAAGAGTATACAGGAAGTAGGTCGGATTTGATTAAAGAAGGATATGAGCCTTGTGGCAGATGCAAGCCGTAAGAGTTATGAGATTAGAAATGGTTGCTGGTCGCACGAAGTGAGAACAGCAACCACTAATGTGTAAGCACATGTGGTCTCAGATCTTTTTGCTATAGAGATTATTATAGAAAATATAATATCAACATATAACAGATAGTTCCACCTGCAATGGATAGAAACATATTTTTCTTCCATATATGAAGTACTGCGGTGACAAGAATGGAGATTCCTTCCGGAATTCCATGAGTTCCGTGCAGTACTTCTACATTTTTCAGACAATAGATAACTAACATTCCGAAAACAGCAGAAGGAAGAAATTTACCAAGATACTGGATATATTCCGGTGTCTTTTTATTTTCTTTAAAAATAAAGAAAGGAAGATAGCGCGTTGCCATTGTTCCAAGTATGCACATTCCGATTGTAATTATCTGTTGTGCCAAAGTCATGCTACTCATTTGGTCGGCTCCTCCTTTTCTTTAAGTTTGGCGCATTGTTCCAGCCACTTTCGAAGTACTGTCAGTAGAAGTACAATCAGTATCATTGTCGGAATCATAAAGGAATCCGCTCCGAAGAGAATCAGACATACAAGCGAAACCAGGATTCCAATCATAGAAGAAACATGGATTTTTTCTTTCATCCACTGATCCAGGAAAATTACAACGAACATAGCTGTCATGACAAAACTGATTCCTGATGTGTCGAATTTAAGAAGAGAACCAATGATTCCACCAATCGTTGCGGAAGCAACCCAATAGAACTGGTTCAATAATGTAACAAAAAAATAAAACCATCCGCGGTCTACATCTTCGGGAATCTCAGAGGTGTAATTGACAGAGAAGGTCTCATCACACATTCCGAAAATCAGATAATACTTCTTCCATCCAAGTCCTTTGAATTTATCTAACATGGAAAGTCCATAGAAAAGATGTCTGGCCTGGATCATCACAGCCATGATCAGTACCTGAACAGGTGCAAATGGACTAAGCAGCATCTCAACACAGACAAATTCCAGTGATCCGCCGAAAATCAACATACTCATGAAAAATGGGTAGATAAAAGAAAAACCAGATGCATTCATATATATTCCATAAGCCATTCCAAGAAAAATGAACCCAGTCATAATAGGGATTGTTCGTGGAAAGGCTGCCTTTAGTGCTCTACGTTTCATAATTTTATTATAGTACCTCCTGATATAGTTCAGAATTATAGCATGATAGGCTTGATTTGTGTTAATGTCTTTCGGATTGTACAATTTTTTTTGAAAAAAGTGTTTACAAACCACATGAAACTATCTATAATACAAATAGAAACCACAAGAAAACAATAGTAAAAAAGAAATAAACCACACAAAACAACATTGCGGTAAATGAGTAAAAACAGGAGGAGTAGAATAATATGAAGATTTTAGATGCGAAGTTTGTACAGGATTTTATTAAAATGGCAAATGACGGATTCCTTCAGGGATGGCATGAGAGAAATGGTGGTAATTTGAGTTATCGTCTGAAACCAGAAGAGGTTGAGCTGATCAGACCACGTCTGAATGAATCAGGAGAATGGACAGAGATCGGAACAGAGGTTCCGGGACTTGCAGGAGAATTCTTCCTTGTAACAGGAAGTGGAAAGTATTTCAGAAATATTATCGTTGATCCTGAAGTATGTCTTGCAATTATCGAGATTGATTATACAGGAACAAAATACAGAATCCGTTGGGGGCTGGTAGAAGGTGGAAGACCGACAAGTGAGCTTCCAACTCATCTGATGAACCATGAAGTGAAGAAGAGAATCACAAACGGAAAACATCGTGTAATCTACCATGCACATACAACAAATACAATCGCACTGACATTCGTTCTTCCTTTGGATGATCAGGTATTTACAAGAGAACTTTGGGAGTCAGCAACAGAGTGTCCGGTCGTATTCCCGGATGGAGTTGGAGTTGTAGGCTGGATGGTTCCGGGCGGAAGAGCAATCGCAGAGAAGACAGCTGAGCTGATGGAGAAATACGATGTTGCTATCTGGGCACATCATGGAATGTTCTGTTCAGGAGAAGACTTCGATCTTACATTCGGTCTTATGCATACAGTAGAGAAGTCAGCAGAGATCCTTGTGAAGATTCTTTCTATGACACCAAGAAAGATTCAGACAATCACACCGGAGAACTTCCGCGAACTGGCACATGACTTTAATGTAACACTTCCAGAAGAGTTCCTGTATGAGAAAAAGAAATAATTAAATTTCTAAAAAAATAATAAAACGTATCAAATCGACCGGATATTCAATAGTGATAATTGAAATCCAGTCAGTTTGATACGTTTTTTTATAACCATTTCTTAAAAGTGCGTGCTATAATAAAACAGGTCGGAAATTCTATAGACGATCAGAAAAGCGAAAGGAATGGATAAAGTAGATCAATGTTATATACAATCCCGGATTATTATCATGAATTTAGCTGTGTTGCAGGAAAATGTGAGGATACTTGTTGTGCCGGATGGCAGATCGTTGCAGATGAAGCTTCATTAGAAAACTATAAAAATGAGACAGGTACATTTGCAGAGCGTTTGAAAGAATCTGTCAACTGGGAAGAAGGAACATTCAAGCAGGATAAAGACAGAAGATGTGCTTTCCTGAATCAATCAAACCTCTGTGATATGTATACCGCCCTGGGAGAAGAGAGCCTGTGCAGAACCTGTAAATTGTATCCAAGACATATCGAAGAATTTGAAGATGTGCGGGAGGTTACACTTTCGGTATCCTGTCCGGAAGTGGCGAGAATCCTGATGAATAAAAAAGAACCGGTACATTTTCTTACTTATGAAACAGATGAGGAAGAAGATTATGAAGATTTTGATCCGTTTTTATATTCGAAACTGTTAGATGCAAGAGATGTGATGATTGAGATTTTACAGGACAGAGAGAAAAAGCTGAATCTGCGAGCAGCTCTTATTCTGGCGATTGCACGTGATCTGCAGGAATGTATTGACGAAGAAGATATATTCTCGATGGATGATGTATTTGATTACTATCAGGCTGAAGAAGGCGTGCGGGAAGTGAAAAATGCTCTTGCAGAAGTGGATTACTATACATATAGTAGAAAGATGTTTCAAAATCAGTATCAGATGGAACATTTAAGGGCGGATTGGGAATCTTATCTTCAAGAAACAGAGAAATTATTATATAGAAATGTAAATGAAAAAATAGACAAAAAACGGTATATTGAGATGATACAAGAATTTCATGCTTGGATGGCGAAAGAAATGCCGGAATATGAAATACAGTATGAACAGCTCCTTGTATATTTCATCAGTACCTATTTTTGCGGTGCAGTATACGATGGAGAAGCGTTTGCAAAAGCACAGATGGCTGTTGTCAGCACCCTGTTGATCCATGAACTTCTGATGGCACAGTGGATGAAGCAAGAAAAAGTGCTAGATATAAATGATGTGATAGATACGGTGTATCGTTATTCAAGAGAACTGGAACATTCTGATTCGAACCTTAATTTAATACAAGAATTGCTGCAAGAAAGTAACGAATAGATGGGAGAAATTCTTGACAGTGTTTTTTTAACATGTTATGCTATAGTCGATTTTGAGAGACGAAGATGCAGAGTAACAGACAGAGTCTTTTCAAAGCAATTGTTTCGGACCACCCAGCGAGGTTAAGGCCATACGGACAGCCGGGTCCACTGCCGATTATGGTAACTTTGGTTGCCTTATTGATTGAGTGAAAAGCTCTAATTTTATAAGTAGGTTTCTTTGATAGCCTTATGCGCCAGACGCGCAGACTTGTGAAACGGTCAATAAGAGTAGTAAAAGTATAATTGCTATATAGACTCTGACACGCATGATCCAGAAGTTTTATTTAAAAATCTAAGAGAAGATATTGCCTTTTCTGTTACAGCTGAGAATAAAACAGACGAATACATACCGAACGCAGGTTTGTGGCTTAGCGCCCTTATCTGCGTTTTTTCTGTATTAAGAAAGTGTTTTGACAAAGGAACCTGGAAAGAGAGGAAATATGAAAGGGAGTCGTTTTAAATTAAACCAGAATCATGCACCGATCCATGAGGCTCTGGAGACTTTCCGGCGAATGAGAGTTGTGCCATTTGATGTCCCTGGTCATAAACGGGGAAGAGGAAATCCGGAGCTGACAGAATTTCTCGGACAAAAATGTGTAGGCGTCGATGTCAACAGTATGAAACCACTGGACAATCTCTGCCATCCGGTATCTGTAATACGGGAAGCAGAAGAACTGGCAGCAGATGCCTTTGGAGCAGCACATGCATTTTTAATGGTAGGGGGCACGACAAGTTCTGTACAGACAATGGTTCTGACTGCCTGCAAACGTGGAGATGAGATCATATTGCCACGTAATGTTCACAGGAGTGTGTTGAATGCACTTGTTTTATGTGGTGCGATCCCTGTTTATGTAAATCCGGAGGTAGACCAGCGGCTTGGGATTTCCTTGGGAATGCAGAGAGAACAGGTTGCAAAAGCGATAAAAGAGCATCCAAAGGCAGTCGCAGTGTTAGTAAATAATCCGACTTACTATGGAATATGCAGTGATCTGCGAGCAATTGTCAAGATGGCACATGAGGCAGGAATGATGTGTCTGGTAGACGAAGCGCATGGAACACATTTTTATTTTGGTGGCGGACTTCCTGTTTCAGCTATGGAGGCAGGCGCAGATATGGCGTCCGTATCCATGCACAAAAGCGGAGGCAGTCTTACACAGTCGAGTCTGCTTCTTACAGGTCCGGACGTACATGCCGGGTATGTGCGGCAGATCATCAATCTGACACAGACAACATCAGGAAGCTATCTTCTGATGTCGAGTCTTGACATTTCAAGAAGGAATCTTGCACAGCGTGGCCGTCAGATTTTCCATCAGGTAGCAGATATGGCAGAATATGCCAGAGAAGAAATCAATGCAATCGGTGGTTATTATGCATTTGGAAAAGAACTGGTAAATGGAAATTCTGTTTTTGATTTTGATATTACAAAATTAAGTGTACATACGTTAGATATCGGACTCGCAGGAATTGAAGTTTATGATATTCTGCGTGATGAATACGACATTCAGATTGAATTTGGAGATATCGGAAATATTCTTGCCTACCTTTCGATCGGAGACCGCGCACAGGAAGTAGAACGGCTTGTGAGTGCACTTGCAGAGATCCGCAGACGTTTTCAGACAGACGGAACAGGACTTCTGAGTCAGGAATATATTGATCCTCAGGTAGTGACCAGCCCACAGGATGCTTTTTATGCAGATAAGTGCAGTCTGCCACTCAGGGAAACAGAAGGTATGGTCTGTAGTGAATTTGTGATGTGTTATCCGCCTGGAATTCCGATCCTTGCGCCTGGGGAACGCATTACAGCAGAAATTCTGGATTATATCGAGTATGCAAAAGCGAAGGGGTGTAATATGACCGGACCAGAAGATCCGGATATTTTGAAACTGAATGTTCTGACAGGGAGGTAATAACAATGGAAATGTGGTTTTCAGAATTCCATACACCGGATGTGAAACACAGTATCCGGGTAAACCGTCAGCTCTTTTCCAGACAGAGTGATTATCAGAGAATTGATATTTTTGAGACACCGGAATTTGGCCGTGTTCTGACTTTGGACGGAAATGTAATGCTGACAGAACGTGACGAATTTATTTATGACGAGATGATCACGCATGTGCCGATGGCGATTCATAAAGAAGCAAAAGAGATTATGGTGATTGGAGCCGGAGATGGCGGTGTTGTTCGTGAACTGACCAGATACGACAGGGTCAGGCACATTGATCTGGTAGAAATGGATCCGATGGTTGTCGAGGCATGTCGTGCATACCTTCCGGAAAATGCATGCAGACTGGATGACAGAAGAGTACATCTTCATTACGAAAATGCACTCCGTTTTATCCGAAGATGCGAGGCAAAATATGATCTTATTATCGTAGATTCTTCTGATCCGTTTGGCCCATCGGAAGGATTGTTTACCCGCGAATTTTATGGGAATTGTTACAATGCGCTGAAAGAGGATGGAATTATGGTCAACCAGCAGGGAAGTCCATTCTACGCAGAAGATGCACATGCAATGCAGCGAAGCCATAAAAGAATTGCCAGTACATTTCAGATCAGTCGTGTTTATCAGGCACATATCCCAACTTTTGCCGCAGGTTACTGGTTGTTTGGATTTGCCAGCAAAAAATATCATCCCGTAGATGATCTGGACGCAGAAGCATGGAATGCATTAAATCTTCGTACACGTTACTATACAACAAGACTCCATAAAGGAGCATTTTACCTTCCGGCATTTCTGGAAGATATGCTGAAAGAAGTGGAGGAATAATTCATGATTTTACCGAATATAGAAACTTTTATCGGATGCGAAAGCAGCTTTAAGGAAGCATCGATTGTCCTTTATGGTGCGCCGTTTGATTCGACGACAAGTTTTCGTCCGGGCGCAAGATTCGGTCCGGCAGCTATGCGTCATGAGAGTTTCGGACTTGAAACTTACAGTCCATATCAGGATAGAGACCTTATGGATATCAGTGTATTTGACAGCGGGGATCTGGAACTTTGCTTTGGAAGCAGTGAAATGGCGCTTTCGGATATTCAAAAGAGAGCAGAAGAAATATTGAAATCAGATAAATTTCCATTGCTTCTGGGAGGAGAACATCTGGTGACGCTGGCAGCAGTACGCGCTGTAGCTGCGAAATATCCGGATCTACATATCATCCATTTTGATGCACATGCAGATTTAAGGGATGATTATCTGGGAGCCAGATTGAGTCATGCATGCGTTCTGCGAAGATGCCATGATCTTCTGGGAGACGGACGTATTCATCAGTTCTGTATCCGAAGCGGAGAGAGAGAAGAATTTAGATTTGCCGCGCAGCATACAGATTTCCATCCACTTTCTTTTGACGGACTGGAAGAGACTGTAAGAGAACTGAAAGAGAAAAATGTACCAATTTATTTTACAATTGATCTGGATTGTCTGGATCCGGCAGTATTTCCGGGAACAGGGACTCCGGAGGCGGGTGGAGTAACTTTCTTAGAGCTTCTTGAAGCTATCCGTACAGTTGCGCAGGCAAATGTAGTAGGAGCGGATGTGAATGAACTTGCTCCTATGCTGGATGCAAGTGGTGTCTCAACCGCAACAGCATGTAAGGTTCTTCGTGAACTGCTTCTTGCAATTGCAAAATAAACCGGCAACTTATAAGAGAGCAATTATAAATATACAACTGTTGAAGAAAAGGAGAAGAGTTATGAGCAGAGTACTTGTAATCGGCTGCGGAGGAGTGGCCAGTGTAGCAATTCAGAAATGTTGTCAGGCAGATGAGGTCTTCACAGAACTTTGTATCGCAAGTCGTACAAAGAAAAAATGTGATGCACTTGCAGAAAAGCTGAAAGGAAAGACAAAAACAGTTCTTACGACAGCCAAGGTTGATGCAGACGATGTGGATCAGCTGATCGAACTGATCAATGATTACAAACCGGATCTGGTAATGAACATTGCGCTTCCATATCAGGATCTGACGATTATGGATGCGTGTCTGGCATGTGGCGTAAATTATATGGATACAGCAAACTACGAGCCGGAAGATACGGATGATCCGAAGTGGCGTGCGATTTACGAAAAACGCTGTAAAGAAGAAGGATTTTCAGCATATTTTGATTATTCCTGGCAGTGGGCATACCGCAAAAAATTTGAAGATGCAGGTCTTACAGCACTGCTTGGATGCGGATTTGACCCGGGTGTCACACAGGCATATTGTGCATATGCATTAAAACATGAATTTGATCAGATTGATACCATTGACATTCTGGATTGCAATGGCGGTGATCATGGCTATGCATTTGCGACAAACTTTAATCCGGAAATCAATCTTCGTGAAGTAAGTGCACCGGGAAGTTACTGGGAAAACGGACATTGGGTAGAAATCCCGCCGATGGATATTAAGAGAGAATACAACTTTGATCAGGTCGGAGACAAGGACATGTATCTGCTTCACCATGAGGAAATAGAGTCTCTTGCAAAAACAATTCCAGGTGTGAAACGTATTCGTTTCTTTATGACTTTTGGACAAAGCTATCTGGATCATATGCGTTGTCTTGAGGATGTGGGAATGCTTTCTACAACACCGATCCAGTACAATGGACAGGAAATCGTTCCGATCCAGTTCCTGAAAGAACTTCTTCCGGATCCGGCAAGTCTTGGTCCACGCACAAAAGGAAAAACAAATATCGGCTGTATTTTTACCGGTGTAAAAGATGGAAAAGAGAAGACTTACTATATCTATAACGTATGCGATCATCAGGAATGCTACCATGAGGTTGGAAGCCAGGCAATCAGTTATACAACAGGTGTTCCGGCAATGTGCGGAGCATTGATGATGCTGACTGGAAAATGGATCAGACCGGGTGTATATACTGTAGAAGAATTTGATCCGGATCCGTTCCTGGACGCACTTGACCGTTATGGTTTGCCGCGCAGTGAAAATCATGATCCGAAGTTGGTAGACTGATGGAAAGATTAGATAAAAGAGCACCATTTACAGCCACCGGCGGAATTATTCCGCCGGAATTTCAGAACATCAAAACACCTTGTTATATACTGGATGAAAAAGCACTTACAGAAAACGCAAAACTGCTCGGTGAAGTAGCAGAACGGACAGGATGTAAGATGCTTCTGGCACAGAAAGCATTCAGTAATTATGATTGTTATCCTTTTTTTGAACCGTATCTGGCGGGTACAGAGGCCAGTGGATTGTATGAGGCAAGATTAGGGGCAGAGGAAATGGCGGGAAAAGAAGTTCATGTATTCTGTGCAGGTTACCGGGCGGATGAATTCGAGGAACTTCTTCAGTATGCCGATCATATTGTATTTAATTCTCCGTCCCAGCTTCTTCGCTTTGGAAGAATGGCGAAAGAGGCAGGAAAAAGCGTGGGACTCAGGATCAATCCGGAATGCTCTACCCAGGAGGGACATGAGATTTATGACCCTTGTGCACCGGGAAGCCGCATGGGTACAACAAGAGTACAGTGGGATGAAGCAATTGTGAAGAATCCGGAGTTGATGGAACTTTTGGATGGGGTTCATTTCCATACTCTCTGTGAGCAGGACTCGGATGATCTGGAGACAACCCTTGCTTCCGTAAAGAAACAGTTCGGTGATTTGATTGCCAAAGTGAAATGGATCAATTTTGGCGGTGGTCATCATATTACAAGACCAGGATATGATATTGAGCGACTGGAGCAATGCATCCGAATGGCACAGGAAGAATGGAAGGTTGAGGTTTATCTGGAGCCGGGAGAAGCCTGGGCATTGAATGCAGGATTTCTTCTGACCAGTGTGCTGGATGTTCTGAAAAATGGAGACACACAGATTGCAATCGTAGATGCCAGCGCCGCCTGCCATATGCCGGATGTACTGGAAATGCCTTATCGTCCACCGCTTCTTGGATCATCGGATGAGACAACAGATAGTGGGATTACAGTCCGGTTAGGAGGTCCAACCTGCCTGTCAGGGGATATCATTGGAGACTATAAATTCAGCAAATTACCGGAATACGGAGATCTTCTTCTGTTTGGAGATATGGCGATTTATACGACTTGCAAAAATAATACATTTAACGGGATGCCATTGCCGGATATCTGGATCAGACATGCTGACAGAACCATGCAGCAGCTAACCGTATTTGATTATACAGATTTTAAAGAAAGATTAGGAAGCCGTGAATAGCGACTTCCTAATACATTTATCTAACACATTTCTTGTTTCACATCAACGTCCATACCCAATATACAACTCCAAGCGCCCAGCTTGTCACAATTCCATACAAGATCACAGGCCCGGCAATCGTGAAGATCTTACAACCAATACCAAAAACCTGCCCCTCCTTTTTATATTCAATCGCAGGTGCAGCAACAGAGTTGGCAAAGCCGGTAATCGGAACAAGTGCACCGGCACCGCCCCATTTGGCAAGCAGTGGATAAATTCCGGTACCGGTGAGAAGGATACTCAGAAGAATGAGCAGAATAGAAGTCCAGCTGCTGCAGTCATCCGGGGAAAGCTTTTTCAGTTCACAGAAATGATAAATACATTGTCCGATCAGGCAGATTGTTCCACCAAGGAAGAATGCCTTCATCATGTTGAACCACACATTGTGCTGTGGTGTTTTCTTTTTGACATAGGCTTCGTATTGCTTCTGTTGCTTCAATTGTTCTATTTTGTCCATAAATGAAAATCCCTTCTTTTTGTTTTTAAATTCTACACATAGTTTTTCACAAAATGAAAATAATATCCTTAAAAATAAATAATGAAACATCAGAAATGAGGAAACGATATGAATGATACGGGAAACAAGAACCGGGCAGTTGAATCAGAGTGTGGTCCTTTTCATCTGTCCCAGCTTCGTGGAGCACAGAGCATTGTATTCACAAAAGCACCTTATCTTCTAAGCGCAGCATCTGTTGCCGGAAGCAAAGAAGCGCAGGGGCCGCTTGGAAAATACTTCGATCTGACCAATGAGGATGATCTGTTTGGAGCAGAGACCTGGGAGGAAGCCGAAAGCAACATGCAGAAGGAAGCCTGTGTACTGGCACTTGGAAAGTCGCATGTGGATCCGAAGTCTGTGCGTTATCTCTTTGGAGGAGATCTTCTCAGACAAGGGATTGCAACTTCTATGGGCGTGGAAGATCTGCAGATTCCCATATTCGGCCTGTATGGCGCATGTTCCACATCAGGAGAAGCACTGGCATTAGCAGCAATGAGTGTGGCAGCAGGATACGGAGATTACATGCTGGCAGTAACTTCAAGTCATTTTGGAAGTGCAGAGAAAGAATTTCGATTTCCGTTAGGATATGCGAACCAGAGACCACTTTCCGCACACTGGACCGTGACAGCCAGCGGGGCTTTCCTTGTAGGAAGCCATTTGAATAAAATACATTCCGATAAGCAACGTCAAAGAAAATCCCAGTTCCGGCATATTCGGATCACTGGCGTTACAATAGGGAAGATCGTGGACTTTGGCTTGAAGGATTCGCAGAACATGGGGGCATGTATGGCTCCGGCTGCAACCGATACCATCTACCGTAATTTTCAGGATCTTGGACGTACACAGGAAGATTACGATCAGATCATAACAGGTGATCTTGGATATATTGGTCAGTCCATACTTTTTGACCTGATGAAAAGCAGAGGATATGATATCAGAAAAAAGCATATGGATTGTGGAATGACTATCTTTGATCAGGAGACGCAGGATACACATGCCGGCGGAAGCGGCTGTGGATGCGCAGCGTCAACACTGGCTTCTTATATTCTGCCAAAGCTTGAGAATGGAGAATGGAGAAAGATACTCTTCGTGCCGACCGGTGCATTGATGTCAACGGTCAGCTTCAATGAAGGAGCAAGTGTGCCTGGAATTGCGCATGCGATTATGATCGAACACTGTTGAAAAGCCCTATTATAATAGGAAGAAGTAAAAAATGTGCTAAGTGTGTGTTAAAAAAAGAAAAGGAATAGAAAAATGGATTATATAAAAGCATTTTTAATCGGAGGTCTCATCTGCGCTGCAGTGCAGATTCTTCTGGACAGAACAAAGCTGATGCCGGGACGTGTTATGGTATTACTCGTCTGCACAGGCGCAGTGCTTGGATTTATTGGAGCATACGAACCATTTGTAAAATTTGCAGGAGCAGGTGCAAGCGTTCCACTTCTTGGATTCGGAAATGTCCTGTGGAAAGGTGTGAAGGAAGCTGTTGATAAAAACGGATTCCTCGGAATCTTTCTGGGAGGGTTCAAGGCAAGTGCCGCCGGAATCAGCGCAGCACTGATTTTCGGATACATGGCTTCATTGATTTTTGAACCAAAAATGAAGAAATAAACAAGAAATCACAATAATGTTATAAGGTTCATAAAAATATACATGAAAATAACTTGACAGTAAAAGAAAAATAAAATATCATTAATTGGGTGTTAAAGGCAATAAGATAAGACGATACAAGGAGGCACGGCAGGACAGATTTTTATCTCAGGTGTCTCTTTCATTATGTAAAAGGACGAGTTAAAGATGATTGATATACATAGCCATATCTTGCCTGGAGTTGATGATGGAGCGTCTTCGATGAAAGAAAGTCTTCATATGCTTTCTATGGCAAGAAGACAGGGAATCACAGATGTGTTTGCAACTTCACATTATTCCAAAGCGTTTCCAAACAAAGATCCGGAGAAGTTGAGACGGCTTCGGGATGAGTTGATGAGTCGCGCAAACCGTCCGGTGAAAGGTCCGGATGGGAAGATAAAGCGAAGACAGCCAATTCGAATCTGGACAGGACAGGAGATTTTTTATTCTAATAGTGTTATACGTCTGCTTGAAGAGGGAAAACTGCTTACGTTGGCAGACAGCAATTATGTATTGGTTGAGTTTATGCCTTCAGTACCGTATTCTGAGATATGTACAGCAGTGAGGAATCTGTCAAGAGCAGGGTATGCTCCGGTAGTTGCTCATGCAGAGCGGTATCGCTGTCTTAGAAAAGGTAAGCGTGTAGAAGAACTGATTGACCTGGAAGCATTGATCCAGATGAATTACAGATCCGTCAGCGGTGACTGGAAGGATTCGACAGCACGCTGGTGTAAGGATAATCTGAAAAAAAAGAATATCCATTTCATGGGAACCGATATGCACAATATCGGGAACAGAATGCCTGATACAAAAGAGGCAATGAGCTGGATGAGGAAGCATTTAGACAGTACTTACCTCAGACAGATAACAAAAGAGAATGCACTTCGCATTGCAGAAGGCAAAATAATAAAATAAAGGGGAGTAAAGATGGGAAATACGCATGATGACGACGAGGTCGAGATTGACCTCAGAGAACTATTCTACGCATTGAAAAAGCACATTCTGGTAATTCTTGCGGCTATATTGGCCGGAGCAGTGATTGCCGGAGCAGCAACAAAGCTTTTGATGACACCTGTTTACAGCGCAACATCTACGATGCTTGTTCTCACAAAGGAAACCACACTTTCTTCACTGGCTGATCTGCAGATCGGTACTCAGTTGACGAAAGACTACAACATCCTGATCACAAGCCGTACGGTATTGCAGGACGTAGTAGATGAACTAAATCTGGATATGACATATAAAGAGTTGAAGGAATGTATCACCGTAGAGAATCCAAGTGATACACGTCTTCTTTCCGTTACAGCAATAGACAAAGATCCAGAGATGGCAAAGAAGATTGCTGACACGCTGGCAAAGACATCAGCTGACTTTATCGGAGACAAGATGGAAGTAACACCGCCGAAGATTATTGAAGAAGGTGAAGTGCCGACAATCCAGACAAGTCCGAGTACAAAGAAGAATGTGCTGATCGGAGCACTGGCTGGTCTGGTTCTTTCCGCAGGTATTATTATCCTTCTCACACTGATGGATGATACAATCAAGTCAGAGGAAGATATCGAGAACTACCTTGGTCTGACAACACTGGCAAGTATTCCAGATAGAAAAGACTACATTACAGGAAAAGGATCTCGCAATTCAAGCAAGGCAGCATCAAAGAAAAAGAAGAAAAAAAGGAGGAAAAAATAAATGGCAATTCAGAGAGTTATGATGACGGACTCCAGAAAAGAAGACGTCTTCTATGAAGAGGCTATTAAAACCCTCCGTACAAATATGCAGTTCAGCGGTGTCGAGACAAAGAGTATTGTTATCACAAGCTGTTATCCGAATGAAGGAAAAAGTGACGTGGCTTTCCAGCTTGCAGTAGAGATTGGAAAGATGGGAAAGAGAGTTCTGATTATAGATGCAGATATCCGTAAATCCAGTTATATCAAACGTTACCAGATCAAGCAGAAGACCAATGGACTGTCACAGTATTTAAGTGGACAGGTTGCTTTGGAGGAAGTGATTTATTCTACAAATTACCGTAATCTTGAGATTATATTTTCCGGTCCGTACGCTCCGAACCCATCAGAGCTTTTGGAGCAGGGACGTTTCAGCAGACTGATTGAAGAGACGAGAAAAGCCTATGATTATGTTTTAATCGATACACCACCGATCATCAATATGAGTGATGCAGCAATCGTAGCAAAACAGTGTGATGGTGCAATCCTCGTAATCGAGAGCGAAGCAGTAAGCAGAAGAGATGCTATGAAAGCAAAAGATCAGCTTATGAAGAGTGGATGTAAGCTTCTCGGTGCAGTATTGAATAAAGTGGATATGAAGAAAGAGAAATATTATAGTAAGTATAATTCATACTACTATGGTAAAAGCAAACAGGAATAGTCGGATATGCAGTGGAGAATATCCGCTGCATATTCCATTTTACTGAGAAAAAACAAACAAAACAGTTAAGATAAATAAAATCAGATGTTTTGTTATGTAGTCAGACAGAAGATTATCAGGGGAAAAGGGTGTACGAGGAGAATGTACAGGAAGAACAGTAATAGTTGGTTGAAGCACTGGGATTTCATCATATTAGATCTTGTCGCATTACAGCTGGCTTATGTAAGCAGTTTTGTATTGCGTATGGGAATGGATAATCTGTATCATAACGGATTATATCTGAATATCGGGATTTTCATCGCACTGGTAGACATTTGCACTGCTTTCTTTACAGAGCCATATCATGGAATCATGAGAAGAGGATACTTTGTAGAGTTTAAGAATGTATTAAAGCATGTGTTTATCGTGAGTGCGCTTGTAATCGTATATCTCTTTATGAGTAAACAGGGAAGCATGACCTCACGTCTTGTGATTACATCATTTATTCCAATGTCAGTTATTTTGGTTTATGTGGTGCGAATCATATGGAAGAAATATTTACTGAAACATGGCAATATGCTCTATTCAAAAATAAATATGCTCCTTGTTTCGACAAGTGATGAAATAGATTCCATGTTAAGACAGGTGGAACAGAATGTATTTAATGAATTCGATATTGTCGGAATCGTACTTGCAGACCGCGAACCGGAAGAAAATGAATTGATCGAAGGAATTCCGGTTGTAAGTAAGATTGATACAGTAACTGAATACATACAGACAAGATGGGTTGATGCTCTTCTTGTTGGAATTAAGAAGAAAACATTGATACCGGAAGATTTGTTTGAAACATGCGTGAACATGGGAATTACAGTTCACGA
This sequence comes from Mediterraneibacter faecis, assembly GCF_055383675.1. Taxonomy (NCBI): domain Bacteria; kingdom Bacillati; phylum Bacillota; class Clostridia; order Lachnospirales; family Lachnospiraceae; genus Mediterraneibacter; species Mediterraneibacter faecis. Next base: position 979,208 of record NZ_AP043803.1, read on the forward strand.
ATGTCTGGATGACAGAACAGGATGGACAGGCAATCAGTTTATTAACCGTATGGGTGGATATACAGTCCTGACTTCCAGCGTCAGAGTGATTTCCTCACGACAGGCTATGATGAAGAGAACGATGGACATCTGTGGCGGAATCGTTGGAATGATTCTGACAGGTATCATTACAATATTCCTTGCTCCGGCAATCTATATTGCTTCACCGGGGCCAATCTTCTTCTCTCAGATGAGAGTAGGAAAAAACGGAAAATTATTTAAAATCTATAAATTCCGAAGCATGTATATGGATGCAGAGGAACGCAAGAAAGAACTGATGAAACAGAACGAGATGAAGGGGCTTATGTTCAAGATGGAGAATGACCCAAGAATCATCGGAAGCGGAGCGGATGGAAGCAAGCATGGACTTGGCTGGTTTATCCGTAAGACATCTTTGGATGAATTCCCGCAGTTCTGGAATGTACTCAAAGGAGATATGAGTCTCGTAGGAACCCGTCCACCAACAGTAGATGAGTGGAAACAGTATGAGCCATATCACCGCGGAAGACTTGCCGTGAAGCCGGGACTGACCGGAATGTGGCAGGTGAGCGGAAGAAGTGATATCACTGATTTTGAGGAAGTTGTGAAGCTTGATATGGAATATGTCAAGAACTGGAATATCGGAATGGATATTAAGATTCTGTTCAAGACCGTCGGGGTCGTGCTTAAGGGCAGCGGATCCAAGTGATGGAATGGATGGAAGAGATAAGGAAAATGATATAAGAATGATGATCTGCAGTGGAACCGGGAGGGGAAACTGCAGGTATTATTGGTATTGAACGTATAGCTATAGGTAGAAATAAACGAAGAGGGAAGACAGGGGTGCTTGGGAGTGGAATGGAGCTTGTTGAGATGGTTTTCTTTTTTTGAGGGATTGAACGTATAGCTATACGAGAAAAAGCAAGAGGAAATTATAGGAATGTCAAATAAGAAAAATCTTCTGATTTATGCTCATTACTATATTCCGGATACTGCGTCAACGGGGCAGATTCTCCGTGAACTGGCGGAGGGTATGCTGGATAAGTTCAACATCACGATCATTTGCGTGGTGCCGAGTTACTTAGGGACGATTGAGGATAAATATAAGACACAGAAATATTACGAAGAAGAAATCAATGGCGTGAAGGTTCTGCGAATTCGAGTGCCGGAGTTCAGTAAGGCCAATAAAAAGAGCCGTGTGAAGAATATTGTTTCCTATTTCTTTGGGGCAATGGGGGCAACTTTCAAGGTTGGAAAAATGGATTATGTGTTCTCCATTTCTCAGCCTCCGATTCTTGGAGGTCTGCTGGGTGTTTGGGGTAAGTGGGTGAAGCACGCCAAGTACATCTACAATATTCAGGACTTTAACCCGGAGCAGGTGCTTGCTGTAGGCTATACCAAGAGCAAATTTATCACTGATGTCATGATGTGGTTTGATAAGTTCAGCTGCAAGCGCAGCAACCTTGTGATTACAGTCGGACGGGATTTGGTAGAAACAGTGGAGGACCGTTTTAAAGGAAAGAAAATTCCTAAGACTGTTATGATTAACAACTGGATTGATGAGAACGAAATTTATCCATTGGATGAAAATAATGAAAAGGTTCTGGCTTTTAAGAGAAAATACGGTTTGGATGGTAAGTTTGTCATCATGTACTCAGGAAACATTGGTTTATATTACGACCTTGAGAATTTGATTAAAGTTATAGAGAGATTCAAACCGGGTACAAAGACTGTAGATGGAAGAGATATTGTCTTTGCATTTGTTGGGGGTGGCTCTGTGCTGGACAAGCTGGTGCTTTATGTGAAAGAGAATCACATGGACAACGTGACTTTCATTCCGTATCAGGATAAAGCAGACCTGATTTATAGTTTAAACGCCGGTGATGTTCACTGGTGTGTGAACGCAAAAGGTATCAAAGGTGTGAGCTGTCCATCGAAGGCATATGGAATAATGGCGGCGGCTAAGCCGATTATAGGAGTTCTCGAATCAGGATCCGAGGTTCGATGCTTGATTGAAGACACACATGGCGGTCTTTGTTGTGAACCTGGAGATTATGACAAGGTAGAGGAGAATATCCGCTGGTTCATTGAGAATGCCGAAAATAGTAAATTGAAGGCAATGGGAGCCAGAGGTCGTGAAAATTTGGAGAAGAATCTGACCAGAAATGTGTCGGTGAGGAAATACGCAGAAGAAATTCTGAAGCTGTAAAGGAGGCGAGAGGTATGAACAGTAACTGGTTTAAGCTAGTTATGAAGATGACAAAAGTTGAATATGGAAAGAACCTCTTGCTGAAGGGGGTACCGATCGTCTTCAACAAGGGCGGTGCCAAGTTGAAGATTGGGGAGAACGTCACGATCAAGAGCAGTTTCCTCAGTAATCTGGTTGGTCTTTACAGCCGGACGATTATCGTAACCCGTGCTCCGGGAGCTGAGATTGAGATTGGCGATAATGTTGGAATAAGTGGAGCAACGATCTACGCCCGGAAAAAGATCACGATTGGCGATAACACCTGCATCGGTGGAAACTGTAAGATTCTGGACAACGATTTCCATCCCATTGAGGCAGAGGCGAGAAACAAACTCCTGCGAGATGAAAACGGTGGTGACAGTGATCTGGTGCCAAGCCGAGAGATTAAGATTGGCAAGAGCTGCTTCATTGGGTGCAATTCGATAATACTGAAGGGCACAGTGCTGGGAGATGGCTGCGTTGTTGGTGCCGGTGCTGTGGTTGCTGGGAAGTTTGAGGATAACTGTGTGATCGCTGGAAACCCGGCGAGAGTTATTAAAAGGTTGTGAGGAAAATAGAATGGCAAATTTAACAATTATTATCCTCACAAAGAATGAGGAGCAAAACTTAGAAAAGTGCATTGCATCTTTTAAGGGCGTGGCACAGCGTATTGTAATTATTGATTCCTATTCGACTGACAAAACAGTGGAACTGGCAAAGTCACTCGGAGCGGAAGTTTATGAGCATCAGTTTGAAAACCATGCTGCACAGTTTAACTGGGCACTGGATAATATCAACCTGCAGACCGAGTGGGTAATGAAGGTTGATGCGGATGAGGAGTTTACTTCAGAACTGGCAGATGAGATTGACGAAAAGCTGGATACTCTTTCTGCAAAAGTGAACGGTGTAATTCTTCGCCGTAGAGTTTATTTCATGGGAAGGTGGCTTAAACACGGTGGAAAGTATCCGGAACTTTTGCTTAGAATTTTCCGTGTGGGTCATGGAATGTCCGAGATGAAACTCATGGATGAGCATCTTATTGTTACGGATGGTAATGTGGTTACCTTCAAAAATGACTTTTCTGATAACAATAATAAATCTTTGGAATGGTGGATCAATAAGCATAACTGGTATTCAAATAAAGAAGTGCTGGATCAGCAAATGAAGTCGGATGCTGCAAATGGAGAGGAATCTGTGGAAGAAACCTCGACGTCAATGCAAGCGAAGGTAAAGCGTTTTGTGAAGAATCATGGCTATTATAGTTTGCCGAAGTTCTTCCGGGCGCATTTGTATTTTATTTATAGATATTATTTCAGACTTGGCTTTTTGGATGGCACTGAGGGAAAAATTTATACGTTCCTTCAGGCGTACTGGTATCGCTATTTGGTGGATGCCAAAATTTATGAATGCGAGAAGTTAGGAGTAAAAATGAAGTCACAGGGAGACTTGAAGGCGTAGGAGAAAATTAAAATGCGGGTATTACAAATTACAGCATATAGTGGATGGGGCTGTACAGGGCGGATTGCGGTAGGAATCCACAATGCATTGATAAATCAAAATCAGGAATGTGCGATTGCATGGGGCAGAATAAATACGGCAGCAGATACTGTTACGACGATTAAAATAGGAAATAAACTTGATCAAAATGTGCATGGATTGTATACACGCATTACTGATAAATGTGGCTTTGGTTCTCAAACTGTGACAAGGAAATTTTTGAAAGAGATTGATGAATATGCCCCCGATTTGATTCAGCTACATATAATGCATGGGTATTATATTAATCTGGAAATTCTTTTTGAGTATATTAAAAAGAAAAATATTCCTGTCGTTTGGACATTCCACGATTGTTGGGCATTTACAGGACACTGTCCATATTTTGATCTTATTCACTGTGAAAAATGGAAAACTGGATGCTATGACTGTGAACAAAAAAGACATCACCCAACAAGCTTGATATTTGATAACTCAAAGTGGAATTGGGAAAAAAAGAAAGAACTATTTACAGAAATTCCTGATTTAGCAATTGTAACTCCGTCTAAGTGGCTAGCTGGATTAGTAAGGCAATCATTTTTTAAGGGTTGTAGAATCGAGGTTATCAATAATGGCATAAATTTAAATGATTTTAAGCCAACGACTGGAACTATTACAGACAAGCTTCAGATAGGGAACAGAAAAGTAATTTTAGGTGTTTCTTCAACGTGGGCAAAGTCAAAAGGTCTAAATGATTTTATTCAATTGGCGAGTTTACTACCAAAAACGTATGTAATTGTTCTTGTCGGGTTGACGAAACAACAGAAAGAGGAATTGCCTAATACTATTATTGGAATTGAACGCACAGATAGTATAAAAGAATTGGCGGAGTTATACACCGTGGCAAGTGTTTTTGTTAATCCCACTTATGAGGATAACTATCCGACAACAAATTTAGAAGCATTAGCATGCGGCACTCCGGTTCTAACATATAGAACGGGAGGATCTGTGGAAGCAGCAGGAAGCGAGTATGGAAAGATTGTAGATCAAGGTAATGTAAATCAACTTGCTGAGTATATAGTGAGCCGCAAGTGGGAAAGTGTCACGTCTGAAATGTGTAGAGAAAAAGCTAAAGAGTTTGATGAGAATATCAAGTTTAATGAATATGTTGAACTCTATAAAGAACTGATAAAAAAGAGGAATGGCGAATGAAAAAAGACATAAGCGTTGAAGAATTAAAAATGATTCAATTGAAAATACTGGATTCGATAGATGATTTTTGCAAAAAAAATGGAATGCAGTATTTCTTGTTTTCCGGGACGCTAATTGGTGCAGTTAGACATAAAGGATACATACCGTGGGATGATGATGTTGACATTTGCATGAAGAGAAAAGATTATGATCGTTTCTTTGCAGAATTTAATCAACAGAGACAGGACACATTAAAGGCTATTTCAACGGAAACAGAGAAAGATTATTATCTCGCAAGTGGAAAAGTGATTGATACAGCGACAGTTATTGAAGAAGAAAATAATTATGCCATGCCGATTGGCGTGTATGTTGATGTGTTTCCGATGGATTATCTGCCGGCAGACGATAAGAAATTAAAGCAGCTAAATCACCGGATAGATATATATCGCAAAATGCTTGTTTTGAAATCGGTTCCGGTTAGTGATAGAAGATCAACTGTGAAAAATTGGGTTTTAAAGGTAAGTTCTTTTTTATTGAAGCCGATTTCGATGCAACACCTTATAAGTAAAATAGCAAAATTGGCTACATCTTATAATGATGATGCTACCTGCAATAGAATTGCAGATATATCAGTTTTTACTTATGGAATGAAAGAGGTTTTTCCATGTGAAGATTTTGCAGAAGCCGTAGAACTTGAATTTGAAGGGAAAAAATATAGTGCGCCGAAAAATTATAAACATGTTCTTTCAAATATGTATGGCGATTATATGAAACTTCCTCCTAAAGAAAAGCAGGTTTCACATCACCATTTTACAGCATACTGGAAATAACGGAGTGAAAAATGAAAATTTCAATAATAACAATTACATATAACAGTGAAAAAACATTAGAAGATACGATTCAAAGTGTAGCACGACAGAATTATCCGGATCTTGAGTATATTATTGTGGATGGCGGTTCAAAAGATGCTACTTTGGATATAGTAAAAAAATATTCGAACGTTGTAACAAAGTGGATTAGCGAACCAGATAAAGGTATTAGTGATGCATTTAATAAGGGAATTAAGATTGCATCAGGTGAATTGATTGGAATAATCAATTCGGACGATATGCTAACAGATAATTCGCTAAATATAATTGCAAAGAACATTAAGCAGGAAACAGATGTCATTTATGGAAATGCAATTATGTTTGGGGGGAGAGAAGCAAACTATCGTTGTAAGCCAGCTGATTCGCTAGAAGTTATGAGAAAAAGGATGGCAGTTGTCCATCCCGCAACTTTTGTAAAAAAATCTGCATATGATAGATATGGAACATTTGATTTGAAATATAAGTGCCAAATGGATCGTGACCTGCTTCTAAGAATGTATGTGGCAGGTGCTAAATTTCAATATTTAAATGAAGATTTGGCGATGATGAGATTGGGCGGTGTTAACCAACGTACTTATGTAAAACAAACTGTTCCTGAAGGCATAGAAATTTCGATAAAAAATGGGATGAACCCTGTGCAGGCTTATATGCTGGGTATGAAGTCAATTGCTCGATTTAGAGTAGCAAACTTTATTAGAAAACTTCCGGGATCAGAAAGCATTAGAAAGAAATTACATGCAAAAACTACAGATTTGGATGTGTAAAGGAGAATAATTATGAAGAATATTGCGCTGATTATTGCTGGTGGTGTTGGTGCTCGAATGGGACAAGATATACCCAAACAATTTATTAATGTTCATGATAAACCGGTTATAATTTATACGTTGGAAGCTTTCCAAAAGCATCCTCAGATTGATGCAATCGAGGTAGTATGTTTGGATGGCTGGCATGATGTTTTAAGAGCATATGCCAAGCAGTTTGGCATTTCAAAATTGGAGAATATTGTTTCTGGCGGAAAAAATGGTCAAGATTCAATTAGAAATGGCTTATACGATATTGTGGAAAGATATAAAAATGATGATGATGTAGTTTTGATTCATGATGCAATCAGACCGATGGTTAGTGCAGATGTTATTACGGACAACATCAGAGTTTGCCGACAGTATGGGAATGCAATCACTGTTGTGCCCTGTACGGCGGCGATGCTTAAAACATATGATGCACTTTCTACGGTGGAGCAGGTTCCAAGAGATAATCTTAAAATCACACAGACACCGCAAGCCTTTTTCTTAAAGGACATTTGTGACGCACATAAGGAAGCACTTGATAAGGGAATTACAAATTCGGTTGCCTCTTGCACGATGTACATTGAACTTGGAAGAAAACTTTATATGTCGCAGGGGTCTGAGAAAAATTTAAAACTTACAACATCTGAGGACATTGAAATCTTCAAAGCACTATTGATGGCTAAGAAAGACGAGTGGATGCACTAATGTATGGAGAGAGTATAAGAGAAACAGCTAACGCAATTGACTTAAGAAATGTATCAATTCTAGTGACTGGGGCAACTGGGCTAATTGGATCGTGCATAATAGATACTTTGCTGGTGGCAAATAAAGAATTTGGTGCCGGGATAAAAATATATGCACTTAGTAGAAGCAGAGAAAAACTTGAAAAGAGATTTGGGACGGCGGTTATACCGATTGTTCAGGATATTATGAATCCCTTGGATAAAGAAATTAAGTATGATTATATTATCCATGGGGCGAGCAATGCAGATCCTAAGTCCTATGCTACGCAACCTGTTGAAACAATACTCACCAATATTATCGGGAATAAAAATATTTTAGACTATTGCGTGAGTCACAAAGAAATCACCAAAATGATTCTGACTTCGTCGTTTGAAGTTTATGGAGAATTGAATGGACAAGACATTTATTCTGAAAATATGAGTGGAATGATAGATCAGACAATTCTCAGAAATGGTTATCCTGAAAGCAAAAGATGCTGTGAACTTCTGGTTAGAAGTTATGTTGAAGAATTTGGAATCAATGCAGTTATTGCGAGATTGCCAAGTGTATATGGCCCAACTATGCTGAGGTCGGATAGTAAGGCCCATGCACAGTTTATACGAAATGCTTTAAATGGTGAAAATATAATCCTAAAAAGTAAGGGTGACCAAAGAAGAACATATTGTTATGTTGTTGATGCTGCAAGTGCAATATTTAAAATTTTGTCTGCTGGTAAGAATGGTGAAATTTACAACATCTCAAATGAAAAATCGGTGGCATCTATTGCTGAAGTTGCAAAAATGTGTGCAGAAATTGCAGGGACAACAGTGGTATTTGATTTGCCAGACGAGATAGAAGAGAAAGGTTTTTCGCGTTCAAAAAATTGCATTTTGGATAATACAAAATTGCGAAAACTTGGATGGAATGGAAAATTTACGCTTAGAGATGGGCTTACAGAAACATTGGCGTATTTGAAGGATGAGTGATTATAATGTTAGAAGATTTAAAAATTAGTGTGTGTGATGCCAATCTTGAATTGGTAAAACGAGGTGTAGTTATCTATACATGGGGAAATGTTAGTGGGATATCCAGCGATGGAAAATACATGGTGATTAAGCCATCTGGTGTTGAATACGATAAAATGAGTCCAGATGATATGGTTGTAGTTGACATCGAAAGTGGCTTAAGAGTGGAGGGAAAATGGAATCCGTCATCTGATACCAAAACACACTTGGCATTATATAGAAAGTTCAAAAATATAAAAGGAATAGTCCATACACATTCTGTAAATGCTGTGGCCTTTGCCCAAGCAGGTATTGCAATTCCTGCGTTGGGAACGACTCATGCAGATTATTTCTATGGTGATATTCCATGCACTCGTGAACTGACAAAACAAGAGGTTATGGAAGATTACGAGGCAAATACAGGTAAAGTGATTATTGAAACAGTAGATAATGGTGGATATGATCCGATGGCAATTCCTGGAATCATTGTAAAAAATCATGGGCCATTTGCATGGGGGAAAAGTCCGGAAAATGCAGTATACAATGCTGTTGTGCTGGAAAAAGTAGCGGAGATGGATTTAAAGACGCTAGCGCTAAATCCGAAGGCTAAAATGGAAACATATATTCTTGATAAGCATTATATGAGAAAACATGGGCCGAATGCCTATTATGGACAGCGTTAAATGGCGGTTAGAGAAGGAAAGTGATAGTGATGCCTAAAACGATAGTTGAGATTAATTGCAGCACAGTTGGAAGCACTGGACGCATTATGTTTATGATTGCTAAAGAGGCAAGAAAAGCAGGATTTAAAGTATATACATGCTCAGCAGTTCATGGAAATGAAAAGAAAATAGAAGAACAAAATCATATATATATCGGAAATAAACTTGACAAAAGACTTCACCTCTTGATGGCAAAAAAGACCGGCTACAATGGTTGTTTCTCCCATTTGATAACAGGGCTGTTTCTAAGGAAACTAGATGACATAAAGCCGGATCTTATACATTTTCACAATTTACATAACTGCTATATTAACCTGCCGATGCTTTTTAACTATATAAAAAAGAGAAATATTCCAGTAGTATGGACATTACATGATTGTTGGCCGTATACAGGACATTGTCCATACTATGATTATGTGAATTGTAGCAAGTGGGAGAGTACGTGTCAGGAGTGTCCGCAAATAAAGGGCTACCCGTATAGTGATGTTGACCGTACAAAAGAAATGTTTCAAAAAAAGAAAGAATGGTTTACGGGTGCGAATATTACAATTGTGACGCCTTCTGAATGGCTTGGTTCGGAGGTGAAAAGGTCTTTTTTAGCGGAATACCCTGTTAAGGTCATTAATAATGGAATAGATTTGAATATTTTTGCACCGACAGATTCTGAATTTAAAAAAGTTCATAATATAGAAAATAACTTTATGGTTCTTGGTGTTGCAAGTGCATGGGCACCACGCAAAGGATTAGATGTATTTGTTAAGTTGGCTGAAACATTGCCAGATGAATACACAATAGTTATCGTTGGCATTGGGGAAAAGGAAAAAGATAATTTACCGGCAAATATGGTTTGTATAACACATACTAACAATCAGAAAGAACTCGCTGAAATTTATTCGGTAGCAGATATTTTTGTGAATCCAACGCGCGAAGAAAATTTTCCAACGACTAATATTGAAGCGCTAGCATGTGGAACGGGAGTTATTACTTACAAAACTGGCGGAAGCCCAGAAATTATTGATGAAGAAACAGGAATAGTTGTTGAGAAAGATGACTACGAGGCATTAAAACAAGCAATTTTCAGAGTAAAAAAAGAGGGCTTGTTTAGAAAAGAAAAATGCAGAGAGAGAGCAATGAAATATTCATGTAAGGAAAAATATAAAGAATATGTTGAACTGTTCAAAGGCATATTGGAAGGGAGATAAAGGTGTCAATACTTGCGTTTATTATTATACTTTTAGCCTTTTGCGGTTGCTATGTTAGTTATGCTAAGTACAACTCGGCACTCCATCCAATTTTTCTATATAATGCATTGTGGCTTATTGTGACCATAGTATTACAGATTAATACTATGGAGTGGTACCCGTTAGGAAATGATGTTTATGCAATATTGCTTATCGGACTGATTTCGTTTGATTTCGGGGGTCTACTAATTGGTTATGGAACAATTAACAAATCTTCAATATATATCAATACATACATTGAAGAATGCGAGAATGATGAGATAGACTATAGAAAAGTTGGAAATCGTCTGCTGATGATCCAACTAGTTTTGACGCTTATAAGTATCCCACTCTTTCTCAGAGGGCTATCTTATGTGCAAAGATATGGAATGTCCGTTATGAGAAATATTTTTGCAAATGGCGTGGAAGAAGGTTATATGACAGCTGCAGAAAGAATTCTTTTCTTACATCTAGGAATTTTTCCTGCTATGCAAACATGTTCTTTTATTCAGGTGTTTCTGTGGGCAAAGGGCAAAATAAAAGGTTGGAATTTGATAGCTAGTATTATTGATTTGGTTATAGTTGTAGTATCAACAGTAGGTAGATGGGAAGTATTTTATTTTGCGTTGGCAATGCTTTGCGCTTACATGCTCAATAAAAGCCCTAGCGACTCGGGAATGAGCATAGGAAAACAGAAAAAAATCCGAAGAAGGATTAGAATGATAATTGTAATAGCGATTATTGCACTTGCCAGTGTGACGATTCAAAGACATAAAGTTATTGGAAATATTTTTGAATCAATTCTAAATATCGTTGCAGGTTATTTTTGCTGTGGACCAGCACTTTTGCAAGTTATGCTAAAAAATCCAGTGTCATCAGGAATTTCCGCTTGGCATTGGGGACAGGCTATATTTGGAGGCCTTCTTGGATGTATCAATTATATTCTGCAGATAGTTACATTTAAGAGAGTTCATTTAAACCTTTATGACACTCAAGCGTATGCTGCTGAGTTTTATGCCGTTAGTGCCCATCAGAGTATGAACGCATATCCAACATGGTACTATTATTTCATGCAGGATTTTGGATATCTTGGAGTTGTTCTTGTGACTGCTATTATTGCAGGAATTTCTGTGAGAATATACCGAAAAGCAAAAAGAAATCCATCAATTAACAACCAACTAGCATATTTTTATGTTCTGCACGTTATTTTGTTTGCGTCAGTTTGGTGGGAACTGAGAAGATCGGATATTGTAGCAACAATTTTGCACAATCTTTGGATTATGCCATTGATTGGATTAAGTATACGAGGAAAAAAGAATGGGAAAGTCTAGGAGTGCAAATTCTGTTAGAAACGTTTCATTTGGTTTTGCACAGCAGCTAATAACGCTTGTGTTGGCTTTTGTGACAAGGACAATATTTGTAAGAAAATTAGGAGCTGAGTACACGGGGGTAAATGGCCTTTATGCAAATATTCTTACTCTATTGTCCTTAGCAGAACTGGGAATAGGAAATGTTTTAACGTATAGTTTATATGGTGCTTTACATGATAATGACCATGAAAAATTAAAGCAGTTTATAAGTTATTATCGAAAATTATATCGCTATATAGCGGCAACGGTAACCGTAGTGGGTTTAGTCATCGTTCCTTTTTTAGGGCAACTGGTTAAAAGTACATTACCTCACAATGAAGTTGTTCTGTACTATTTATTGTTTCTGTGTAATTCAGTAGTATCTTATTTTGTGATGTTTAAGGTAACGCTGCTTCGAGCAGATCAAAAGGAGTACATCAGAAACATTGTGGCGACAATCTGCTTGTTACTTCAGTATGTATTACAGATTGCCTTTTTATATGTTAACAATAATTACACGACATACTTAATCATCCAGATCTTTTTTACAATTATGCAGAATGCTGTCTGCAATGTAATAGCGAATAAGTATTATCCTTTTTTAAAGGAGTATACAAAAGAAACGAATCTTATAGACAAAAAAGGGTTAATCAGTGATGTGAAGTCTATGTTCGTTTATAAGGTTTCAAATGTTGTAGTAACGAGCACAGATAATATTCTGATTTCGATGCTGCTTGGAACAATATATGTTGGTTTTTATTCTAACTACAGTATGATTATCAACTACATTGCGACTTTTATTAATTTGATGATAACTGGTTTGATTGCAAGTCTTGGCAATCTGAATGCGGATAATGACTCAGAGCATTCATATAGTGTGTTCAAGGGCATGGTTTACTTATTTGGCGTTATAACAATTTTTTGCTCAGTCTGTGTTCTTAATGCAATCCAAGGTTTTATACCAATTTGGGTTGGACGTGAATATGTTTTGGGAAAAGATGTGCTGATTGCAATACTTGTGACTTTTTATGTTACACATGCGTTTGATCCAACATGGATGTTCTGCGAAACAATGGGGCTTTTTAAAGAACGTAAAAATGCAATGGTGATTAATGCGATTCTTAATATTCTGTTGTCCTTAGTATTAGCTAAGCCTTTTGGAATGTCAGGAATTCTTGGAGCGACAGCAATTGCAAGAGTTTTGACGATTGTATGGTGGGAACCGTATATTCTGTTTAAGAAAAAATTTAAAAGGCCTTTGGTAGATTATTTTAAACAGCAGGCTGGAATCATTGGTAGTAATGTTCTGATTGTGATTATTTCATATATGCTCTGCTCTTTTGTATCAGAATCGTTTATAGGTCTTGTTGTGCGCGTTGTGATTAGTGGTTTGACAGTACTTTTAGTTGAACTGATTTTCATGAGAAAGACAGAAGAATTTGCGTGGGCAAAAAACAAGGTAAAACAGATCATACATAGGTAGTAAACGGGGAGAAGAGGATGGAGAGAAACAAACAAGTTGATATTATTCGGGGGGGGGCAATCCTCCTCGTAGTTTTAGAGCACGCCCTTGGAACAAGTGATAATTTTTTTGCAAAAATTATATTGTCATTTCATATGCCAGCGTTTTTCATATTGTCTGGCTATTTGGCTCACGAAAAAATTACAGGAAATTTTGATGCTGTAATAAAGAAAAAAATCAAAAGACTATTAATACCGCAGCTTACATTGGCAATCTTATCACTTTTGTATAATTTCTTTATTGGAAAGCTAGTGTTGCATACAGCTACAGCTGAGGAACTCAGCTTTTTTTATTGCTTTTTCAGATGGTGGTTTTTACTAGTGATGGCACAAGTGATCATTGCTTGGGAAGTGCTAACCCGTATATGTAAAAATCACTTAATTGAAGCAGAAGGTATCTTGCTTGGTGTTTGTATAATTTATACCATTGTTGTTCCGCAGGGAGTGTCTGGTCCATTATATATTGCAGTGACGCCAGTTGCTTTTGGATATTATCTTGCTGGAAACATGATACATAAAGCGGGAACAATCCTTAAGGATAGGCAAATGGGTGAAAAGATTACCGGGAAGGGTAATATTGTTCTACTGCTTGTCGGCTGTGCGCTTATAACAGTATTGTCGCTGTACAATAAACCTGTTTTGATGTATGAAAATAGTTATGGCAATGTACCGATTAGTTTGGTGACAGCGTTTTTAGGATATTATATTTTAAGTGATGTAGCCAAGTTGATGCATGAAAATACCTTTTTACAGTGGTGTGGAAAAAATTCGATTATTATTTATGTAATTCATTTTTCTATAGTGCAGGGAACGCGCGGGATTCTTGTCCGATTATTACCACTGCCGATGGAAATTTTAGGTTGGATTGTTTTTGTAGTAGCAGGACTAATTGTTTTAGCAGTAGGAAAAATCTGTGAAAGACATTTTATGTTTGCATTTGGTAAATAAATTTTGAGGGAGAGTTTGGAACATGAGTCGTAGAAAACGGGGGGGGGGTACCGCAGTAACTCCCGGAAAAATCTGATATACGGAATAGTAATTGTTATATTAGCAGCACTGCTAGGTGTCCTTTTGTGGATGAGTAAGGTGGAAGACGATAAGCGGTCAGCAGAACTTCAAGCACTTAATAAAAAACTATATCAAGAGGAACAAGATAAACAGACCGCCTTGAAACAGCAGGAAGCAGAAGATAGCTTTTATCAGAAGTTGGCAGATGGATTTGATGTGAATGTGCTGATCGTAGGTGACTCCATTGGTGAGGGCGCAGGTACAGAGACAGATGGACAACAGTGGTTTAAACAGCTGCAGACATATCTCCAGAACGTAAATAAAGGCAAAGTTTCGGTAACCAATGTATCTATGGGTGGAAATACCTCTTACGCCGGTTATGTTCGGACAATGGCTTTAAATGATGATGTAGATTATGATCTGGCAATTATCTGTTATGGTCAGAATGATAGAACAGATGGCTTCTCCACGAACTACGAATCTATCATCCGAACTATCAGAACTAAGTACCCAGATTGCTCTATCATCTCTATTCTGGAATCCTCTCAGCGTGAGTATACGGAGAAAATGACTACTATTCAGAGCATCTGTGAGCATTATGGAATTCCAGTGGCAGATACAATCGATGCCTTTAACAATTCTGGCAAAGCTTATGATGACTTGTCCAGTGATGGTGTTCATCCGAACGATGCCGGACAGGAAATCTACTTTGAAACTGTCAAGGCAGTTATTGACGATAATGTAGCTGCTTCCACCGGAAAGATGAAAGACACTGATGTGATCAATGCTGATGTGCATAAGTTCGACAACTTTGTCTGGTACGATGCAAGTTCGGATTTTGAGCAGGTAGATGATACTACCTTTACCATCAGCACAAGTGCGTCTGGCATACTGGGTATCGACTATACCTACGAATCCGGAGATAACAAAGCAGATATCTATGTAGATGGAGAACTGTTTGAATCCCCAACGGTAACATTTGATTATGACTTCTCTCAGAGACATATCCTAGTAGTCAGCGATGACTGCACCGTGAAGAACGAAATTAAGGTAGTGTTTACCAGTAAAGAGCAGGCCGATGGCTTCAAAGGAATGTGCTTTAGCTGGGAGTAAAGGGATAAGACAATAGGAAACAAGGCCGTGTGATTTCTCACACGGTAGCTGCTCGAAAAATGCACACCGCTACGAGGCGAGCAGCAGGCAACACAGCGGAAGCTGTGGCGAAGATGCGATTATTAGAATTGAAGATAAAAAATTGTTGCCAAGAGTAATAGAAGCTTGAGACAGGCGATAGCTGTTTGAGTTAACAAAAAAAGAAATTGTATTCAACTTTTTGTTAAGCAAACTTTTCTCGGAGGAAGACAGGCGAGATGAGTAGAGTAATTATAATATATTCTGTAATAATTTTTGCAGGGGTAATATCTTTTTTTGTAGGGAGTAGATATGCTTTTCAGAAAGCCTGTAAGCGGAGGACTTCGCATCCGGTGAATTTAGAAACGGCAGATGATGAACAGAATAGTTTGTCTACAAAAAATGAAAAAATAATAATTACGGCATCAGATGGAGTGAGATTAGTAGGCTATTTTTATGAAAGAAAGAAAAATGCACCGATTGTGATTTTCTTTAACGGGCTTTGGAGCACTGGATTTGTAAATGGAAAACCAATTTACAGGATTACTGAGAAACATAATTGGAATTTGCTTTTAGCTACTTTAAGAGCGCATGGTGAGAGTGGGGGAGAATATTCTACATTTGGTGCGTTAGAGAAATATGATTGTCGTGATTGGGTGAGTTGGGCAAGAAAGAGATTTGGAACTGAATCTTTGATATTTCTAATGGGAATTTCTATGGGTGGAGCCATAGCTATGCTGAGTAGTAATTTAGAAGGTATGGAATGTGTGCGTGGCATCATCGATGAAGGTGGATATACCTCGCCGTTAGAAATGATAGAAATCAATAGTAGAGATAAGCTGCAAAGCAAATTTTTGGTGAGAATATTCTCAGAACTCGTTAATGTTGGGGCAAGAATATGGGGGAGATGTAATTTGAGAGGTGTTGATGCGTGTAAAGCACTGATGAACACGAAAATTCCAGTTTTAATTATTCATGGCGATAAAGATACGCAAGCACCGGTAGCAATGGCATATAGACTTAACAATAGTTGTAAAAGCGAAAAGCAAATGCTCATTATACGAGGTGCTGGACATACAGATTGTTATAAAATAGATCCGTTAAGATACGAAAATGTGGTGTATGAATTTATAAAGAACCATATTACGTAAATTAAACGTTTACAAATTTGAAAATAGGAGAAAAGTAAGGCGTAGTAGGAAAGGGGAGCAACTTATGGACAAAGAATTATTCAATCCACAATCTTCATCCGTAAGTTCCTCCCGAATCATTTACACCCCATCAACCTTTGCCCGGACATCCTTGCTCCATTTGCAGGAGGTCGGCTCTTTGCAGGCTGTTCACCCACATGTATCCCAGAGAGAGGATTTGATGTCGTTTCTTTGCTTCATCGTTCTGTCTGGCGAGGGAGAACTTTCCTATGAGGAGCAAACATATCAGCTGAGCGAGGGAGACTGTGTGTTCATCGACTGTCGAAAAGCGTATAGCCATTCAACCTCCGACAATCTCTGGTCGCTCCAATGGTGTCACTTCTATGCACCGTCTCTTCCAGCTGTGTATGAGAAGTACAAAGAGCGAGGCGGTCGGCCTGTGTTTCATCCAGATGATTTAACACCATTTACATCGCTTCTAACAGATCTTTACAACTTAGCTTCCTCATCTGATTACATCCGGGATATGCGGATCAATGAGAAGTTGGGAACTCTGTTGACTCTCCTGATGGAGCAGTCCTGGCATCCAGAGAGCGTAACGGTGAGCCGGAAGAGAATGGAACTGGCGGCTGTAAAGGAGTATCTGGACGAGTATTATACGGAGAAGCTTACATTGGATGATTTGTCAGAGAAGTTTTTCATCAACAAGTTCTATCTGTCCAAAATCTTCAAAGAGACTTACGGAACGACGGTCAACAACTATCTGATCTCAAAGCGGATTACCAGAGCGAAGCAGCTGCTTCGATTCACGGATATGACTGTGGATGAAGTTGGTGCTGCGGTCGGCATGGGAGATGCGAACTACTTCAGCCGGATGTTCCGAAAAGTAGAAGGCATCAGTCCAAGAGAATATCGGAAACTTTAACGGCCTTTACCTCTCTTCTGACAGATCTTTACAACTTAGCTTCCTCATCTGACTACATCTGTGACATGCGAATCAATGAGAAGTTGGGGACTCTGTTGACTCTCCTGATGGAGCAGTCATGGCATCCAGAGAGCGTAACGATATCTCGGAAGCGACTGGAATTAGCAGCCGTGAAGGAGTATTTGGACGAGCATTATATCGAGAAGCTTACATTGGAAGAGTTGGCAGAAAAGTTCTTTATCAATAAGTTCTACCTGTCCAAAATCTTCAAAGAGACTTACGGAACGACGGTCAACAACTATCTGATCTCAAAGCGGATCACCAGAGCCAAGCAGCTGCTTCGCTTCACAGATATGACTGTGGGTGAAGTTGGCGCTGCAGTCGGCATGGGAGATGCGAATTACTTCAGCCGGATGTTCCGCAAGGAGGAAGGCAGCAGTCCAAGAGAATATCGGAAGCAGTGGTAAAAACATAAGACACAGCGAGAAATCGCTGTGTTTTTCTTATGGGCTACTTACGTTGAGAATAACAAGAGGCAAGAGAAAATACTATTTTCTCTTGCCTCTTGCCATCCGTGCAGGATACCATTTTTCAAACCATGCTGTGAAAAGCCCCATCAATATAGGAATCAGATTATTCACAAGGATAAGTATATTTCCAAACCCGGCTTTCTTAAACAGAAAGGTCCAGATTGCTGTTAGTACATATAGCGTGCCCCATGCCGCGGCAAGAATATAATTTGTCTTCATAAAGAGAGGGTTCTGATGCGCATTTTCACCCCCATAATTATATTTTACATATGCAGCGCATAAAGGTTCTTTTGTCAGGCATGAAAGCAGCCAGAAGAGTCCAAATACAAGATATCCGATGTTTGTTGGAAGAACTCCGTTTCCGGTTATATTTGCCGCTGCAGAAAGTATAGCAACAGCTGCCATAGAGAGCTGATCCCAGATGACAAATTTATGTTTTCTCATAATAAACGGTACTGTTGCGACCACAAGTAGTGTTATCATAGCTCCGACTTTCGGATGAATAGAAACAGCGATCCAGAACGTAATCCATGGTATCAGCATTGTCGTCATAGAAGGATTTTTCTGTTCAATTGTATTTTGAGGCGTTTTCTCTGTTTTTTTGACCACAGATGCGCTTCCGAAGATTTTATCCCAATCAATCATCAAGGAAAAGTCGCCGGATACCGTATACATCTGTTTTCCCAATGCTTCTGCGCCACCGATTTCTCCACGGGAAATAGCTGACCATACAGTAAAAGGCGTATCTATGCGAGTAGTTGGAGAAAGACGTCCATCAGTAAATACTTCGCTTCCTGTCTTGCTAAGCTGAATCTGGTAGGTGTGATCCAAATCGGTAAAGTGAATCTCAAGCACGCGGTCTTTTCCATCGTAGGCATCTTTATTATAAAGAGCTGCCATTTGCCGGGTAAATACAAGATCATCCGGTTCTTTTTCTCCGGTTGTTTTGCTGATGCCCCAGCTGGCATCTGCCATTTTTTCAAACACATCTCTGGAATATAAAAGCGTGTGGAGTATTGCATCTGTTTCTTCAGAGATTGTTCCGGTCATTGCATATTCTGAGCCGGCACATTTTACAGTGGAAAGATATTCATCTGTTCTTGCAGACAATTCTTTTACACGGAATAATTCTCCCTGACCACAAAAGATGGTCGTATAATTTCCTTTGCCGAGAAAATGATCAAACATCCGCAATACACTGTCATAGTTTCCAACAGCAGAATAAAAGCCACAGGTGGAAATCAGAACATGCCTTTTACCTTCCATATCATATCTGGAGTCATGACTTCCGCTTCCGTATCCGTTCTGTTTTGAACTCATAAAAGGAAGACTCATAGGAAGCTGACGATCGATCAAATTCTTTAAGATACCTGGGACATTAAAATAGTACAGTGGAAAAGACCACAGAATAAGATCAGCATCAATCAATTTTTCAATAACCTTTTGCATATCATCCTTGATACAGCATATGCCAGGCGTTTTCTGCCAGCACGCAAAGCATCCTTTACACGCAGCTATATTCATTGAAGCTACATGGAGTTCATCGATGGAGATGCTTTCTTCATCATCCGTACATCCATTTTTAAATCCTTCAATAAAACTGTATGCAAGCTTTAATGAATTACTTCTTTTACCTTTAGGACTCCCATTGATCAGAAGTATCTTCATGCTTTCATCCCTCCAAATTCGTACATAATAATAAAGTATAAGAGGTGCTTACAAAATCCGCAACCTGAATTTCGCAAAATTGTTGTAAAGTATTATGGAAAAGTGATATTATGATCTAATGAGGAAACAGCAGGAAAAATTAAGTGAGGAGCATTTATGGGATATGATCCTCAGTTATCAAAACATAACGTTTAAAACATATTCCGGTTTGTCGTTCACCTATGAAGTGCGAAAAGGAAGAAATGGTGAATATACAAAAGAACTTTGGATTGACCGCAGGGAAAAAAGTAAAAGTCTGGCCTGGAGTTCGGTGAGGCTGGCATTTCATAATATAAAGCAGACAGGAGAAATAGTTGAAAGGCCGAAGGCTCTTGGAGATATCAGGGGCGTTACCTACATTTATGGAATGTTTTATCGATTTGGACTGATTGATGTACCGGATAAAGTGAAAGAAAAAATGAAGGAAGTATGAAACAACAGAAATTATTAAGTCTGATCCGTCAGGCGATACAAGATTACAACATGATAGAAGACGGTGACAGGATTGCAGTAGGTGTTTCCGGCGGTAAGGATTCCCTGACTCTGCTTTATGCGATGAAGCTGCTGCAGGAATTTTACCCGAAGAGGTTCGAATTATCTGCGATTACCTGCAACGTAGGATTTGAAGGGATGGATTTTACGGGCGTAGCAGAGTTTTGTGAGCACCTGGAGATTCCTTATGAGCAGGTTGATACAGAGATTGCCCGGATCGTATTTCAGGAGAATAAGGATACAAGACCGTGTTCTTTGTGTGCAAAGCTTCGGAAGGGTGCGATGTATCAACGGCTGGGAGAGCTTGGAATCAATAAGATGGCATATGCACATAATAAGGATGATTTTATTGAGACAGCATTGATGTCATTAATCTATGAAGGTCGGTTCTATGCATTCCCACCAGTGACAGAATTGCCGGAAGCGGGAGTGACGGTGATCCGTCCGATGATGTATGTTCCGGAGCAAGGTGTAGCGCACTTTGTTGCAGACCAGGGAATCCGTGTGGTTAAGAATACGTGCCCGGTAGACGGTTCAACAAAAAGAGCATATGCAAAACAGTTGATGGAGCAGATCAACAGGGAGACGCCAGGGGCGAAGGACAGGATCATGCATGCAATCGTGAACGGAAGGTTCCCTGATTGGCCACTGTAGTGATGGGAAAGTGATTAAGAAAATGCATTTTTTACTTCCCTATTTCGCCTATCTGTGTTACACTAACGAATGAGTTATTTAACTTTTTTGTAACAATTACGAAAGTGATAGGCTCATTGAAAAGGGAAAACAACATGGAAATGTATATAACTATTTGTAGAGAGGGATGCAGATAGTTAATAGGAGGAATTATTTATGTGTGGAATCGTAGGATTTACAGGAAACCATCAGGCAGCTCCGATTCTGTTGGACGGATTGTCTAAGCTGGAATACAGAGGATATGATTCAGCAGGTCTTGCAGTGCGTGACGGAGAGCATCTTGCACAGGTTGTTAAGGCGAAGGGACGTCTGAGTAATCTTTCAGAGAAGACAGACAGTGGTAAGGCACTCAAGGGAACTTGCGGTATCGGTCATACACGCTGGGCGACTCACGGTGAGCCAAGTCAGGTCAATGCACATCCGCATGTATCCGGAAACTGTGAGAGAAGTGGATCCGGTACAGTTGAGGCTGAGGTTGTCGGAGTACATAACGGTATTATCGAAAACTATACAGAGTTGAAAGAGAAGCTGTTAAAGCATGGTTATACATTCTACAGTGATACAGATACAGAAGTAGTGATCAAACTGGTTGACTACTATTATAAGAAATATAATTTAGGACCGATCGATGCGATTGCCAAGACTATGGTTCGTGTACGTGGTTCTTATGCACTTGAGCTGATGTTCAAGGATTATCCGGGAGAGATCTGGGTTGCCAGAAAAGACAGCCCGATGATCATCGGTATTGCAGATGGCGAGACTTATGTTGCATCTGATGTACCGGCAATCCTGAAATACACAAGAAATGTATACTATATCGGAAACCTTGAGTTTGCAAAGCTTGTTCCGGGAGAGGCTCATTTCTATGATCTCAATGGTGACGAGATCGAGAAAGAGACAACAGAGATCAAATGGGATGCAGAGGCAGCAGAGAAGGCCGGTTTCGAGCATTTCATGATGAAAGAGATCTATGAGCAGCCGAAAGCAATCCGTGATACTCTGAATTCTGTTGTGAAAGACGGAGTGATCGACTTTACGGATATTGATATTACAGAGGAAGAGATTAAGAAATACAGCCAGATTTACATTGTTGCGTGCGGTTCTGCATGGCATGTAGGAGTTGAGGCTCAGTATGTGATCGAGGAGCTGGCTCAGATTCCGGTTCGAGTAGAGCTTGCATCTGAGTTCCGTTACCGTGAGATGCCGCTTGTGAAGGATGGTCTGGTTATCGTGATCAGCCAGTCCGGAGAGACCGCAGATACATTGGCAGCTATGCGTATGGCGAAAGATAAAGGACTTGCTACACTTGCAGTTGTAAATGTAATCGGAAGCAGTATTGCCCGTGAGGCAGATAAGGTGTTCTATACACTGGCAGGACCGGAGATTTCGGTTGCTACAACAAAGGGATACAGCGCACAGCTTGTAGCTCTTGATTGTATTGCAGTTCAGTTTGCAAAAGTGAAAGGACTGATCACAGACGAGCAGTACAGCTATTACATTTCCGAGCTTCAGACAATTCCGGAGAAGATTGAGAAGATTCTTCAGGATAAGGAGAGAATCCAGTGGTTCGCAGCCAAATATGCGAATGCACATGACGTCTTCTTTGTAGGCCGTGGAGTGGACTATGCAGTGTGTCTGGAAGGAAGTCTGAAACTGAAAGAGATTTCTTATATTCATTCTGAGGCTTATGCGGCAGGTGAGTTAAAGCATGGAACAATCAGTCTGATCGAGGACAATATTCTCGTAATCGGAGTTCTGACACAGAGCAAGCTGTATGAGAAGACAGTCAGCAATATGATGGAATGTAAGAGCCGTGGCGCATATCTGATGGGTGTGACAAACTATGGCAATTATGAGATGGAAGACAAGGTAGACTTTACAGTCTATGTTCCGAAGGTGGATGAGCACTTTATGGGAAGTCTCGCAGTGATTCCGCTGCAGCTGCTCGGATATTATGTAAGTGTTGCAAAGGGACTTGATGTAGATAAGCCGAGAAACCTTGCAAAGAGTGTAACAGTAGAATAAGAATATGATGAATCAGGCAGGTCGGGAAAATGAATCCGTCCTGCCTGATTTTGGCAAGAGCCAGAAACAGCACCGCATCTTCCCACTGTTCTGGCTCTTGTTTTATATAGGAATTATTATCTAGGCATATCCCACTTTGTATGATCTGTATGAAGCAGCATATGTGATTTGTGTGACAATGGTTTCTCAAGGAAATCGTTGTACAATTTCATAACATCCTGGTTCTCATGGGAGAAACGGATCTTTGCGTTCTTGTCAAGGAAGTAGAGGTTTGCACCGCGTGTGTGTGCAAGCTCTTCGCCGTCGTGGATCGGCTGGCCGCCTCCGCCGACGCATCCGCCCGGACAGGCCATAACTTCCACAAAGTCGTAGTGTACTTCACCGTGTTCAATTGCTTCAAGCAGTTTGCGTACATTTCCAAGACCACTGACAACAGCAGCACGGATCGTAGCATCACCGATCTGGACTTCAGCTTCTACAACACCCGTCTCAAAGGATGGACTGCGGACAATCTTAAATGCATCCGGATCTGGGTTACGTCCTGTTACAAGATAGTGTGCGGAACGAAGTGCAGCTTCCATAACACCGCCGGTAGCACCGAAGATAACACCGGCACCGGACCACTCTTTCATAAGCGGATCACATTCGCGGTCTTTCAGGCTCTTTGGATCAATATGCGCAGCACGGATCATTCTTGTCAGCTCTCTTGTAGTGAGAACTGTGTCAATGTCATGTCCGGCATACTCGCCGTAGAAAAGTTCCATGTTGCGTTCACCTTTTTTCGCTACGCAAGGCATGACAGATACGGTGTAAATGTCCTCCGGAGCGACACCGATGGACTGTGCAAAATAAGTCTTCATAACAGCACCGAACATCTGCTGTGGTGACTTGGCTGTGGACAGCTGTGGCACCAGATGTGGGTACTGTGATTTGATGAAACGGATCCAGCCAGGGCAGCAGGAAGTGAACATCGGACGCAACTTTAATTCTCCTTTGGTGAAGCGCTGCAGGAATTCATTTCCTTCTTCCATGATCGTAAGGTCAGCAGAGAAAGAAGTATCGAAGACGTAGTCTATGCCGATCTTTTTCAAGGCGTCCATGATCTTTCCGATTGTTGCTTCTTCTCTGGACAGGCCGAGAGCTTCTCCCCACGCAGCACGGACTGCCGGAGCAACCTGTGCAACCACCACTTTCTTCTTGTCAGCAATCGCACTCCATACATCCTCTGTATCATCACGCTCACGAAGTGCGCCGACAGGACAATGAGTGATACACTGTCCGCAGAGAGAACAGGAGACTTCATTGATCTTTTTATTTCCGTTTACATTGATCGTTGTTCTTGAACCTGTACTTGTAACATCCCAGATGTTCAGTCCCTGGATCTTGTCACAAATCTGGATACAGCGCATACATTTGATACATTTGCGTGAATCACGGATGAGTGGGAATGTCTTGTCCCAAGGTGTATCTTCAAAGCGTTCTTTGAACGGAAGATCGATCAGGTTCAGATCATTTGCAACCTGCTGAAGTGTACAGTTCCCGCTTCTGACACAGGTTGCACATTTGCAGTCATGCTGGGAAAGGATAAGCTGTACAGTCTGTCTTCTTGCAATGCGTACCTTCGGGCTGTTCGTGTAGATCACCATGCCTTCGGTTACAACGTTATTACAGGATGTGACCAGACGATCTTTCCCTTCAATTTCAACAACACAGACACGGCATGCCGCAATCTCGTTGATATCTTTTAAATAACATAATTTCGGAATCGGAGTTCCAAGTTTTGCCGCAGCTTCCATGATAGTAGTTCCGGAAGGTACGGATATTTTCTGATTATCAATTGTAATATTTACCATTTTTCTTTCCGACCTCCTTTAAAGATACCATAACCGAAGTGGTCGCAGCGCAGGCATCTGTGGGATTCCTGTTTTGCTTCGGCTTCTGTCATACAGTTTTCAACACCTTCAAAATCACAGACACGGCTGCAAGCTTCACGTTCTGTAAGTTCAACTCTTCCGCAAGGTTCACGGTCGCTTAAGCGAGGCTCCGGAATCTCAACATCGCAGCTGATGATATGGTGGAAACCAAGATATTCATCGATATTGGCTGCAACAACCTTTGAAGCGGCGATTGCTTTGATTACAGAAGCAGGTCCGGATGCACAGTCTCCACCGGCGAATACGCCAGGGATATTGTCGAAACCGCCATAACGCTCTGTCATGATCTTACCGCGGGAAACCGGAACACCGGCTTCAGCGAAGTGTTCAGATTCGATATCCTGACCAATCGCAACGATGAGTGTCTGACAAGGGATAAGGAAATCTTCTTCACCTGTCGGACAGACACTTGCACGCCCATCTTTGATCTTGCTGATCATCTGTGGTGTGACGTAGATACCTGAAACGTGTCCGTTCTTATCAGTCTCGATTCTGGATGGCGCTTTCAGTGTAAGTACTTCAATTCCCTCTGCAACTGCACCTTCGATCTCAGCCGGAAGAGCAGTCATATCTGCAGTACGGCGTCTGTAAACGATACTTACTTTTTTAGCACCGAGACGTTTTGCTGTGCGGACGGCGTCCATGGAAACGTTACCGCCACCGATGACAGCAACTTCCTGTCCGGTAAGATCAGGGCTCTTGTCTGCTCCAACATCACGAAGGAAGGACACAGCAGAGATGACGCCTTCTGCATGTTCGCCTTCGATACCAAGCTTCTTATCAGTGCTTGCACCGATGGAAATAAGAACAGCATCATATTCCTGGCGGAGACTCTGAATTGTGATATCTTTACCAATACGTTTTCCAAATTCTACCTGAACTCCTGTCTCAAGGATTGCCTGAATATCTTCGTCAAGACGATCTTTTGGAAGTCTGTAGTTCGGGATTCCATAGCGGAGCATTCCGCCGAGCTTTGGAAGCATCTCGAATACGGTTGTCTGATGTCCCATCAACTGCAGGTAGTAAGCAGCACTGAGTCCACCAGGTCCACCGCCTACGACAGCGATACGCTTTCCGGTGGAAGGTGCGCATTCCGGTGGTGGAACCTTGCCTGCATAATCAGCGGCCATACGTTTCAGTCCACGGATATTGATGGCATCATCTACGATATTTCTACGGCAGCGGGCCTCACAAGGATGCTCACAAATAAAACCGCAGGTTGTCGGGAACGGATTATCCTTACGGATCAGACGGATTGCGTCAGCGTAACGGCCCTCTCCGGTCAGCGCGATATATCCAGGGATATCAACATGTGCAGGACAGAGAGAAACGCAAGGTACAGGCTGTGTATAGTGGCAGGTACAGCGTCCCTGACGGACATGTTCTTCATAATCTTCGCGACAGTCTCTTAAGCTCTTATGTACCATGGCACCGGCTTCATATCCGATCGGACAGTCAGATCCTTCGCGAATGGATTCAGACAATGTGTCAATCAGATCAAGTGTCTCCATTGTAGCAGTACCGTTCATAACATCTGTCAGAAGGTTCTTCAATTGCCACAGCCCAACGCGGCACGGGGTACATTTTCCGCAGGATTGTGTCTGACACATCTCGATGAATGCACGAGTCATGTCAACCGGACATAATCCCGGAGGGCTGGATTCAATTCTGCGTTCCAGATCTTTGTACAGCTCTTCAACGACGAGCTGGCCTTTGTCTGGACCTGGGATTTCAAGTCTACTCATTTTAAACCTCTCCTTTTACCATAACGTTCATTACTGACTGATTTTAAAATAGGAAATGTATTTGAAAAAACCTATCTTCAAACCAGTAAAGTTCCATTTAGTAATATTCTACAAATAAATCTAAAAATTATCAAGAAAAGTTTAAAAAATGACAAGCCTGTTATTTATTATACAAACAACAAGCTTGTTAAAAATAAACAAAAATATTCTAAAAAATATTGAGAAATAGATAAAAAAATCAATTCATATAGCGGTAGCAACGAAAATAATAACAGAGCGTTCACCTAAAAATATTTTAGATTCTACCGTAGGCATTGAATTTTTGTGAAAAAACTGACATTTAGCATCGCCGGTGTTGACCGCAACTTTCCATTTGTAATGTTCAGGAAGTTCCGGCAGAGTGAGTGTGACCGGAAACCATCCGGAATTTACAGCCAGATAAACAAGGTCTTCTTCTTGTATTGCTTCATCATAACCTGCGAATCGTACACAGACAACATGGCGGTCACCGGAGAAATTTGTCTCATCCGGAGTGAGCCCATGCGTGCTCATTGCCGGAACACCAAGATAGCTTGGCTCTAGATCCTTACGGATGACAGGGTGATCTTTGCGGAACTGGATCATATATTGAAAGAAATCGAACAGATCCTTATTTTTTTTGAGGAGACTCCAGTCCAGCCAGGAGATCAGGTTATCCTGGCAATAAGGGTTATTATTTCCATAACGTGTGTCTGCAAATTCATCACCGGAGAGGAACATTGGAGTTCCGCGGCTGCAAAGCAGAACGGCACAGGCATTTTTCATCAGTCGTTTACGAAGTGCCAGAATGGCAGGATCATCTGTTTCGCCTTCTACGCCACAGTTCCAGCTGTTATTGTCGTCAGCTCCGTCAGTGTTCCCCCAACCGTTGGCTTCATTATGCTTCTGGTTATAACTGTACAGATCATAAAGCGTGAATCCATCATGACAGGTGAGAAAGTTGATGGAAGCATTTCCACCTCGGTAAGCAGGATCGTACAGATCAGGAGAACCTGTGATTCTTGCTGCAGCAGTCTGGGCAAGGAAGTCATCTCCTTTTAAAAAGCGGCGCATATCATCACGGTAGCGCCCATTCCATTCAGCCCAGCGCTTCCAGGAAGGGAAGGAACCGACCTGATAAAGTCCGCCGGCATCCCATGCTTCAGCGATCAGTTTTACATTTCCAAGGATTGAGTCGAATGCAAGGCTTCGCAGAAGCGGTGGTTGGCTTAGAGGGGTTCCGTCATCATTTCGCCCAAGAATGGAAGCAAGATCAAAACGGAATCCATCTATACGGTATTCGATGACCCAGTAACGCAGACACTCCAAAATCATGTCTCGTACAACAGGGTGATTGCAGTTCAGTGTATTTCCACATCCGCTGAAATTATAATAATGTCCGTCCGGAGTCAACATATAGTAAATGTTGTTGTCAAAGCCTTTGAAAGAAAAGCACGGACCGAATTCATTTCCCTCAGCAGTGTGGTTGAAGACGACATCGAGGATCACTTCTATACCATTGTCATGGAGATCTTTGATCAGTGTCTTGAGTTCCAGTCCTTCGCGGTTATATTCCATAGAAGAACAGTAGCTTGTATTTGGTGCAAAGAAACTGACAGGATTATATCCCCAGAAATCAATAAGTTCATTTTCATCAATCAATCGTACATCACGCATCTCATCAAATTCGAAGATTGGCATTAGTTCAACAGCATTGACTCCAAGTTCTTTCAAATAAGGAATCTTTTCGCGCAGGCCTTCGAATGTACCGTGGTGCTTAACACCGGAACTTTCATCCATGGTAAATCCGCGGACGTGTAGCTCGTAGATGATCAAGTCTTCCATAGGAATAGAATGGTGACGTTGGTCACCCCAGTCAAAGTTGGATTGTACCACACGGGCACGATAACCATGCTGGGCGTTATTTACATGCCCCCACTGGCTTTGTCCGGTGACGGCGCGCGCATAAGGATCCAGCAGGATTTTGTTTTTATCAAAACGGAGTCCTTTCTTTTCATCATAAGGACCATCCAATCGATAGGCGTACTCAAATTCTTCGATATCCAGATCAAAGACGATCATAGAATAGCAGAAACCAATCCTGTAACTTTCCGGAAATGGAATCACGGCGTAAGGTTCTTCGGCTTTGCGGTGAAACAGCAGAAGCTCGCAGGAGGTAGCTCCGTGTGTATGAATCGTAAAGTTGACACCACCCGGGATAGCGACTGCACCAAATTCACGGAAAAAGCCGGGACGGATCTGGAATCCATTGACGGTATCGATTGGCTTGAGCTGTTCGGATATTACTGGCATATAGGAAAACTCCTTTCTAATTGTATTCAAGTTAGAATGAATTAAGAATTAACATAAGTATAACACTTAGAAAAATAAAAGCATAGGTTCAGCCTATCATTCTGTGAGAAAATGTGCTACAATGATACCACTATTTATTTGTAGAAAAGAGGTTATGGTATTATGGCAGAAGAGCAGAAAACAGCAGGATGTTCAGAGGAATCCTGTGCCAGCTGTGCCAGTGCAGGAACATGCACAAGTAAGAAAGTTGATATGCATGAACCGATGAACATGTATTCATCTATTAAAAAAGTGATCGGCGTTGTCAGTGGAAAGGGCGGCGTTGGTAAGTCACTCGTGACAGCATCCCTTGCAAGAATGATGAGAGCAAAAGGATATAATGTTGGTATCATGGATGCAGATATTACAGGTCCATCTATCCCAAAGATGTATGGACTTCATGAGATGGCAGTAGGAACTGAGCAGGGAATTCTTCCATGTGAAGCAGCAGATGGAACAAAGATCATGTCTGTCAATCTTCTTTTGGAAGACGAGGAAGCACCGGTTATCTGGAGGGGACCAGTGATCGCAGGTGTTGTAAAGCAGTTCTGGACAGATGTTATGTGGGGAGATCTTGATTATCTCTTCGTTGATATGCCACCTGGAACAGGTGATGTTCCGCTGACAGTATTCCAGTCTCTTCCGGTTGATGGCGTTGTGATCGTTACATCTCCGCAGGATCTTGTACAGATGATCGTGAAGAAGGCATATGGAATGGCGAAGCAGATGAATATTCCGGTTCTTGGAATTGTTGAGAACTACAGTTATGTGAAATGTCCGGATTGTGGCAAAGAGATCAAAGTATTTGGCGAGAGCCACATTGACGAGATCGCAGCAGATCTTAATGTTCCGGTTCTTGGAAAGATGCCGCTTGACCCGGCAATCGCGCAGATGGTTGAGGAAGAGAAGTTTTCTGAGGCAGAGAATCCATATCTGGAAGGATTCGAACTGTAAAGCAAGTTGAGTGTATGTAATGGGAGTCATGGAAGACAAGGTTGGGGGATCTTGTCTTTCGTGGCTTTTTTACGCGAGCAACGAGCAAAGTCCGTGCTCCTAAAAGAATAACAGAAAAGCACAAATTATAAATCAGACAGGAGGTATTAACACATGATAGGCGAAAGAATAGAATTATGGCACAAAGAAGAATATCATTACCCGGCGGCGCATGGGTTTATCCCGATTATGGTCAGCTATATTCATGAGGATGAGCTGATGCATCCGGCGATGCTGGTGGTTCCGGGAGGCGGTTACAGACTTGTATCGCCTTCGGAAGCACATCTGGTTGCAATGGAATTTTATCAGGCCGGTTATAATGTGTTCGTCCTTGAATATACAGTGAATCCACTGGATGAAGCACCATTAAAGCTTCAGCCGCTGAAAGATATTTCCAGAGCAGTGCGAATGATCCGTTTTCGTGCAGAACAGCTGCATATTTTATCGGATCAGATCGTGGTTTGTGGATTTTCAGCCGGAGGACATCTGTGTGCGAGTCTGTGTGTGCATGGAGCGGATATTGAGGATTCGGATGAAAAATATCAGAAGTTTTCAAACAAACCGGATGCTGCAGTGCTGTCTTATCCGGTAATCACTACAGGAAAGTACACACATAAAGATTCTTTTGTAGCTCTGTTTGGAAAGAATCCTACAAAAAAAGAGCTGGAATATATGTCAATTGAAAAGTATGTAACAAAAGAAATGCCACCATGTTTTATCTGGCAGACAGCAACGGATGGAACCGTTCCAGTACAGAATAGCTATCTTTTAGCCCAGAAATGTCTGGAAGAAGGAGTTCCATTTGCGCACCATGTATTTTCAGAAGGCGTACATGGAATGTCTGTTGCAACAGAGGACTGGCTGGAACGCAGAGGAAGACAGCCTTATACACAGGAGCAGCTTCGTATGCTTGCAGAAGCGATTCTTGCGGGAGAAACTTCATTTTCAAAGGAAAAGGGAGAAGAACTTCTTGTGCAAAATGGGATTGGAAGAACACAGCCACCGAAATGGACAGCAGAGCAGAAAGAAGAAATCCGAAAGACTCTGAAAGAAGTACAGATCTGGCCCAAACTGGCAGAGGAATGGTTGGAGAAAATAATTGATTACAAAGGAGAAGCACGATGAGAATTTTATTGATCCGTCACGGAGATCCGGATTATGTAAATGACACATTAACAGAAAAAGGAAGACGTGAAGCGGCACTGCTTGCAAAACGTGCAGCATCTATGAATATGGGGGAATGCTATAAGTCTCCACTTGGAAGAGCGAAGGATACGGCGGCTCCATGTCTTGAGGTAACTGGGAAAACAGCAGAAATATTGGATTGGCTGCAAGAGTTCCCGGCGCAGGTTGATTTGAATAAAAATCCGGAACTTGAAAAAGCATATCCCGATGTGAAAAAAGAAGGTGAGCATTTCCTGCCTAGAATTGCATGGGATATGGTTCCGGGGTATTGGACAGAACATGAAGCTTATATGGATAAAAATGCATGGCGTGAAACAGAAGTGGCGAAAAATTCTGATCTTGTAGAAGTATACGATCATGTGATTGAAGAATTTGATTGCTTTCTCGCAGAGCATGGATATGTAAGAGAAGGGGCGCATTATCGTGTGGAGAAAGAAAGTGATGAGACAGTGACATTTTTCTGCCATTTCGGAATCAGCTGCGTGCTGTTGTCCCATTTATGGAATGTATCACCATTCGTGCTTTGGCATAGTCTGGCTCTTGCACCGACTTCTGTGACAGAAGTAGTAACAGAAGAGAGAGAACAGGGAACGGCATATTTCCGAGGATTGAAAGTAGGAGATATCTCACATCTCTATGCAGGTGGAGAAGAACCGTCCTTCGCAGCAAGATTCTGTGAGACATATAGCAACAAGGAGCAGAGACATTAAAATCAAATGTCTCTGCTCCTTGCTTTATGGATTTTGGTATTATTAAACCACTTTCTGATAAGCAATTCGTTCTGTTCCATCCTCAACATATACGATTCCGCAATATTTGAATCCATTCTTATCTAACAGATGCTGCATTACGATATTGTCCCGGTGTGTATCAATACGGATGTTGCCGCATTGTTCCAAGGCCCAGTTCAGGCAGAAGGACGCTGCACCTTTTACATTTCCGGTGGAAGTGATGCGGTGGACGACTCCGTAACGGGAGTCGTTGATCCAGTCCCCATCGTAGATGCGCATATAAGTCGGATCAGCCCCTTCTTTATAATAGAAAGTAGCAATGATCTGATCCTGTTCTGTGCAGACATAACTGTTCCCCTCAGTGATGTCATCCAGAATCAACTGTGGAGAAGGATAAGTGTTTTCCCACTGAGAAGCATTTCCGTGAGTTGCCATGAATGTCCGTGCATGTTCATACATCTTAAGAAGTACTTCAAGCTCTTCAGGTTTTGTCTTTCTGATTTCCATAATATTCCTCTTTCATAAACTAAATATAGATACGCTAATGCACTATTATATCAAAAAACAGAACGTAACTCCATTGACAAAAATATAGAGAAAACATGAAACGAAATCGTTATCATAGAGGAAAAGTACCTAGAGTGAATTTTGAAAGAAAAAGAGGCTGTTTATTTGTCTGTAAATCAGACCGTACACATGGGGAAAATGTTCTTTTTACAGTACATTTTTACTGTATTAAAGTTCGTACAATTCCCCGTAAAATGGGCGTTTTTTCGTATATTTTGTACTAAATCGAATACAAAGCGATTTCCGATATTTATTCTCGATTTTACGCTTGTCATTTATTTAACACGGTGTTATACTATGCCCGTAAAACAATTACAAAACTATTTTAGGAAAGAATATAGGAGGATTTTTCAATGGCTAATTTTGAGCAGTGGGCTGGCTTCAAGGGAAGAAAATGGACACACTCTGTAGACGTGCGTGATTTCATCCAGGAGAACTACACACCATATGAAGGTGATGAGTCATTCCTTGAGGGACCAACAGAAGCAACAGACAAATTATGGGGAAGACTGCAGGAACTTCAGAAAGAAGAAAGAGCTAAGGGCGGAGTTCTCGACATGGAGACAGAAGTTGTTTCCGGTCTGACAGCATACGGCCCAGGATATATCGATGAGAGCATGAAAGATCTTGAGCAGATTGTTGGTTTGCAGACAGACAAACCGCTGAAGAGAGCATTCATGCCTTATGGTGGAATCAAGATGGCAGAGCAGGCTTGTACAACATACGGATATCAGCCAAGCGAGAAACTGCATGAGATCTTCACAAAATATCATAAAACACACAACCAGGGAGTATTCGACATCTACACACCAGAGATGAAGAAAGCTCGTCATAACAAGATTATTACAGGACTTCCGGATACATACGGACGTGGACGTATCGTAGGTGACTACCGTCGTGTTGCACTGTATGGTATCGACTTCCTGATCGAGAGAAAACAGTATGACTTCGAGCGTTATGCAAGACACGGCATGAAGGGTGAGGATTTCCGTCTTCGTGAAGAGCTTGCAGATCAGATCAAAGCTCTGAAAGAAATGAAAGAAATGGCTGCAGCTTACGGATTTGATATTTCACAGCCGGCTAAGGATGCTCATGAAGCAGCTCAGTGGCTGTACTTCGGATATCTTGCAGCAATCAAGACTCAGAATGGTGCAGCTATGTCTGTAGGACGTATCTCTACATTCCTTGATATCTATATCGAGAGAGACCTGAAGGCTGGAAAGATCACAGAGAAGGAAGCTCAGGAGATCATCGACCACATGGTAATGAAATTCCGTATGGTTAAGTTCGCAAGAATCCCATCTTACAACCAGCTGTTCTCAGGAGACCCGACATGGGCAACACTTGAGGTTGGTGGACTTGGACAGGACGGACGTTCTATGGTAACAAAGAACGACTATCGTTTCCTTCACACACTGAACAACATGGGACCTTCACCAGAGCCGAACCTGACAGTTCTTTATTCTTCAAGACTGCCAGAGAACTTCAAGAAGTTCGCTTCCCTGATTTCTGTAACAACAAGTTCTATCCAGTATGAGAACGATGATGTTATGCGTCCGGTATGGGGCGATGACTACAGCATCTGCTGCTGTGTATCTGCTACAGAGACAGGTAAAGAGATGCAGTTCTTCGGAGCTCGTGCAAACCTTGCTAAGTGTCTTCTTTACGCTATCAACGGTGGTATCGATGAGAAGAACAAAGTACAGGTAGGACCGGCTTACCAGCCAATTACTTCCGAGTACCTTGATTACGATGAAGTAATGGAGAAATATGACCAGATGATGGAGTGGCTGTCCAAGCTGTATGTTGATACACTGAACATGATCCACTACATGCATGATAAATACTACTATGAGGCAGCTCAGATGTCCCTGATCGACACAGACGTTAAACGTTCTTTCGCAACAGGTATTGCTGGATTCTCACATGTAGTTGACTCCCTGAGCGCTATCAAATACGCTAAGGTTAAAGTTGTCCGTGACGAAGATGGTCTTGCAACAGACTTCGAGATTGAGGGAGACTTCCCAAGATACGGTAACGATGATGACCGTGCAGATGAGATTGCTGTATGGCTTCTGAAGAAATTCATGCACAAACTGAACAAGTGCCACACATACAGACATTCTGTACCGACAACATCTATCCTTACAATTACATCTAACGTTGTATATGGTAAGGCTACAGGATCTCTTCCGGACGGAAGAAAGGCTGGAGAGCCACTTTCACCAGGAGCTAACCCGTCTTACGGCGCAGAGCAGAGCGGACTTCTTGCTTCTCTTAACTCTGTTGCTAAGCTTCCTTACGAGCTTGCACTTGACGGAATCTCTAATACACAGACAATCAACCCAGGTGCACTTGGACATTCTGATGAAGAGCGTAAAGAGAACCTTGCTCACGTACTTGACGGATACTTCGATCAGGGAGCACATCACCTGAACGTAAACGTATTTGGTGTTGAGAAGCTGAAAGATGCTATGGAGCACCCAGAGAAACCTGAGTACGCTAACTTCACAATCCGTGTATCAGGATACGCTGTTAAGTTTATCGACCTTACTCGTGAGCAGCAGCTTGACGTTATCGCAAGAACTTGCCATGACCACATGTAAATAATGTTGCGATTTGCGGATAAAAGATCATAAATAACAGATAATATATCAGGACGCAGTCATTTCACCATGCTGCGTCCTTTTTTAAACAAAATTTAGGAGGGAAAGACAATGTCAGAAGTAAAAGGATACATTCACTCAACAGAAAGCTTCGGTTCCGTTGACGGACCTGGCGTACGCTTTATCATTTTTGTAAGCGGATGTCCAATGCGCTGCCAGTTCTGCCACAACCCGGACACATGGAAGATGCAGGACGGCGAACTGAAGACAACAGATGAACTGCTTAAGACAGCACTTCGCTATAAAAGCTACTGGAAAGATAAAGGTGGTATCACAGTCAGCGGTGGAGAGCCACTGATGCAGATGGATTTCCTGATTGACCTTTTCAAGAAAGCGAAAGAACAGGGAGTTCATACCAATATTGATACAAGCGGAGCTGTATTTACAAAGGAAGAACCATTCTTTGGTAAAATGCAGGAGCTGCTGAAATACACAGATATGCTGATGCTTGACATCAAACACATTGATGATGAGCAGCATAAGATTCTCACGGGACAGAGCAACAAGAATATTCTTGAGTTTGCACGTTATCTGTCTGATATCAAGAAACCAATCTGGATCCGTCACGTACTCGTTCCGGAGCGCAGTGACAAGGATGAGTACCTGGAGAGACTTCATGATTTCATCGAGACACTGGATAATGTAGAGCGTGTTGAAGTTCTTCCATATCATACACTTGGTGCATATAAGTGGAAAGAACTTGGATATGATTACAAGTTAGAGGGAATCGATCCTCCGACACAGGAGAGAATTGAGAATGCAAACCGTATTCTTGAGACAGCGAAATATTTAAAATAAGGTAAAAAAAGAACTCTGTTATGAGATGTATGAATCAATACATTCGTAACAGGGTTCTTCTTTTGTAAGTACTTTACTTAAAATTTTCTCAGAAAGAAGAAGGTCACGACACACACGATTGCCTCGGTAACAGGAAGGCAGAGCCAGATACCTGTCATTCCAAAAAGTGCGGCAAGCAGGAAAGCAATCGGCAGGATCAGTACAAGGCCGCGCAGGATAGAGATGATGAATCCCGGTACCGGCTGGTCGGAAGCACTTAAATAAGTGGCTGACACCATATTGATGCCTGAAAAGAACAGGCTTACAAAGTAAATGCGCATGCCTTCTGCTGCCATTGAAGTAAGCAACGGATCCTTGTCTTTATTAAATAAGTCAGCAATCGGAACTGCAAAGACAAAGACAACCAGATAGGCAATGAAAGCCATAAGTAATGCAGTGCTTAATGCATAACGTCTTACCTGGTTGCGTACAGGAGCTCCATTTTTACCAGGGTGGCTGCTGACAATCGGCTGGATGCCCTGCCCGATTCCGGTAAAGATCGCCACAAGTACGAGTGCGATATTAGCAAGGATACTGTATGCCGCAAGTCCGGTCGTTCCACTGAACTTCAGCGTCAGCATGTTAAAGACAAGAATTACAATGCCGGAAGATAATTCAGCGACAAGAGAAGAAACTCCAAGCCGGCAGATATCTATAGCAGTTTTCAGATGTATCCTTGTTTTTACCAGATGAAACTGATTCTTCTTTTTCCAGAAATGCATGGACAGAATACTCATCCCAACCAGTGGAGCAGTTGCAGTAGCCAGTGCAGCTCCGGTCATGCCAAGCTGCATAGGATAGATGAAAATGTAATCCAGCACAATATTTGTCAGACTTCCAACGAGCATTGCAGTCATTGAAAGTCGCGGTTCTCCATCATTTCTGACAAAACAGTTCAACAGATTGTTGCACAAAAACAGCGGAGAGAACATAAGCAGGATGCGGATGTATGGAATCGCATGCGGCAATGTAGTTCCGTCGGCTCCGAGTAAGACACAAAGAGGTCTTGCAAAAAACAGTCCGATGCTGAAAAAGAACAGCATAGCTACAAATGCAAGCTGAAGTGCCTGGGTGAAGATCGTGCGATGAATCTCACTGTCAGCTCTGCCGGAGGAAAGCGAGTATCGCGCAGCAGCACCCATGCCAATCATCAGCCCTGTTCCGTTTAACAAGCTGAAAGCAGGAAGAACCAGATTAAGCGCAGCAATCGCATCCGAGCCGATTCCCCGGGCAACAAAAAATGTATCGGCAAGGATATAACAAGAATATCCGATCATGCCGAGTACATTTGCTGAGACATATTTAACAAAGAGTGGAAATACATGTTCCCGGGCAGTTAAAGTGACTGAGTTGGATGACATAATAAAAAATTCCTTTCTGTATTTTCAGAATGCGTATAATACCATAGAATTTTGAGAAAATCAAATCTTTCTTTCTTATGAAAATAGAGGTAAAATAAGAATGTTATGTCTACGGTATTTACAATCCCCGAAAAGATGGTTTATTCATTATAACATAGAAAGAATGGAGAAAGGAAACATATATGAATAAAAAAGAAGTACTTGAGATCCGTAAGCAGTTCTCACCGAAAAACTGTGCGATTACGAAAATCTGTGGCTGCTATGTGGATTATGAGAAGAATAAAAAGATGGAGTCAAAAGACGCATTTCTCGCACTTCCGGAGGAAGAAGCATTTAAGTATTTTGATATTTTTAAGAAGACACTTTCCGGAAGTATCGGAAAGAATATGCTGAATATGGAGTTTCCACTGGATGCAGAGATGCCGGGCGGAACGCAGGAATTTCTGTTGAAGCTTCGTGACAGCCGTCTCGAAGACGATATGCTTCTGGAAGAATTCTATGACAAAGTTATTGCAACGTATGAGTATGCGGAGAATTATTACATTATTTTGATCCATGCAGCATACGATGTTCCTGGAAGAACATCCGATGATCTTGAGATGGATGATGCTTCAGATGAAGTATATCAACATATCCTGATGAGCATCTGTCCGGTCAGTCTGTCAAAGGCAGGGCTTAGCTATAACGCGGAAGAGAACTGTATTCAGGACAGAATCCGTGACTGGATCGTTGATAAGCCGGACAAAGGATTCCTCTTCCCGGCATTCAACGAC
The DNA here is from genome assembly GCF_055383675.1 of Mediterraneibacter faecis. Taxonomy (NCBI): domain Bacteria; kingdom Bacillati; phylum Bacillota; class Clostridia; order Lachnospirales; family Lachnospiraceae; genus Mediterraneibacter; species Mediterraneibacter faecis. The sequence continues at coordinate 1,017,137 of NZ_AP043803.1, forward strand.
AGAAGTACTGATCTTCACAGTGTGCTTTATTACACGAAGAAATCAGAAGATCTTCAGCCGGAGATGATCGACCAGCTTCTTGGTGCGAAGATGCCGATGTCTGCGGATACACAGAAAGAGACATTCCAGATGATCATTGAAGATACATTAGGAGAAGATGGTGATTACGAGACTGTCCGTAACATTCACGAGACATTGAATGATATGATCGAAGAACACAAAGAAGAACCGGATCCGCTGACATTGGATAAAACGGATGTGAAGAAGATTTTCGAGCAGAGCGGTGTGCCGAATGAGAAGATGGAAAACTTTGAGAAGAACTTCGAAGAAAATGCAGGTGAGAAAGCAACGCTTCTGGCAAGTAATATCGCAGAGACAAGAAAGTTCAATATCGAGACACCGGATGTTGTGATCAAGGTGAATCCAGACCGGATGGATCTTGTAGAGACAAGAATGATCGACGGAAGACAGTGCCTTGTGATTCCTGTGGATGACCACATTGAGGTCAATGGGATCAATGTCAGAACGATGAAGGTAAAAGGCGTTGCAGGACCGAAAGCAGGTGGTTCTGGTGAAGCTGTGGAAAATGCAGAGGATGATGTTGTTCCGTTTGATGAAGATTAATTGACGGGGAAAGAAATAGAGAAAACGTACAAAGAGGATTCCTGCCTGAAAATATTTCCATTTATTTAAAATGAAATATTTTCAGGAGGGAATCCTCTTTACAGTCTTCTTTGAATAAAAACAGGTAGAAGAATAGTAACATTAGATGATTGTATACTGCATCAGTTCATAGTGCAGTTTACAACCTTCTACAATCTCAGCCGGGAGCAGTGCTCTGGCTACGAGTTTTAACTCTTCATCCGGAAGATCAACTCTTCTTAAGTGTGCATAATCTCCGTCGATCTGTTCTACGATATAATCACATACTAACATTTTAAAATCTCCTTTTAAACACGATATAGTATTACAAATATTTTATCATGAATTATAAAAAAGTAAAGAATAAAGGTGAGTTCGTAAGCGGACGATGTGATGAGAAGATAAAAAGTGCCAAAAACAGACAGTTGTAGATTTATCCTTCGTGTATTATAATATTGCATACAGACTAAACAGGTCTGAGAAAGGTTGGAGATTACAGACATCTGTGAATTAGGACCGAAAAATAGTATTGGAGGATTCTTCCTATGAAAAAATCTAGTTTTTTCAAAAGCCTGCCATTTAAACTTCTGGTAGGTGTTGTGATCGGAATTCTTGCCGGACTTGCTCTTAATGCAAATGACGGGACAGGTTTGACAAATGCAATTCTGAACATTATTGTAACTTTGAAATATGTTCTGGGACAGATTATTTCATTCTGCGTTCCGCTGATCATCATTGGATTTATCGCACCGTCCATTACAAAGATGGGAAATAATGCATCGAGATTACTTCTGCTTGCAGTATGTATTGCATATGTATCTTCTGTTGGGGCTGCGTTATTCTCTACAGCAGCAGGATATGCGCTGATCCCGCATCTTTCTATTGTGACAGATGTAGATGGACTGAAAGAACTGCCGGAGATGGTGTTTGAACTTTCTATCCCACAGATCATGCCGGTTATGAGTGCACTTGTATTTTCTATTATGATCGGACTTGCAGCGGCATGGAATAAGGCAAAATTAATCACAGGAATGTTGGAAGAATTCCAGAAGATCGTGCTTTCCATCGTGTCAAGGATTTTGATTCCAATCCTTCCGTTATTTATTGGATTCACATTTTGTTCTCTGGCGTATGAAGGATCCATTACAAAACAGCTTCCGGTATTCCTTAAGGTTATTATTATTGTTATGATCGGACATTATATCTGGATGGCACTTCTTTATACAATCGCCGGCGTTTATTCAGGAAAGAATCCACTGGAGGTTGTGAAGCATTACGGACCGGCATATCTGACAGCTGTTGGAACAATGTCTTCCGCAGCAACACTTGGAGTTGCTCTGCAGTGTGCAGGAAAGGCAAAACCATTAAGAAAAGATATGGTACAGTTTGGAATTCCGTTGTTTGCTAATATCCATCTGTGTGGATCTGTACTCACAGAAGTGTTCTTCTGTATGACAATCTCACAGATTCTGTATGGAAAACTTCCGTCAATTCCAACAATGCTTCTGTTTTGTATACTTCTTGGAGTATTTGCAATCGGTGCACCGGGAGTTCCAGGAGGAACAGTTATGGCATCCCTTGGACTTATCACAGGAGTCCTTCTGTTTGATGATGCGGGAACAGCACTGATGCTTACAATTTTCGCACTTCAGGATAGTTTTGGAACAGCTTGTAATGTGACCGGGGACGGAGCGCTTACGCTGATTCTTACAGGATATGCGGAAAGACATAAGATTCCGGAGAAGTCAGATGAGATGCGGAATATTGAATTTTAATAATTGATTTTAAGGGCAGCTATTATAGTTGTCCTTTCTTTTTGCCAAAACATTGAATTTTAGCACTATTCTGTGGTACAATCGTTTGGTATAAAAAAAGCAATCGTCTTGTTGATATTTGCAAGGGGAATGTGGATATCAACAGCATTTTCAGATTGAGAGGTGAAAAAAATGGGATTTACACATTTTGATGAAAAAGGAAAAGCCATTATGGTAGATGTGACGGAGAAGCGGGACACAGTCCGGGAAGCAACCGCCACAGGAAAGATCACGGTGAATGAAGAAGTGTTCCGTGCTGTCAAAGAAGGAACTGCAGGCAAAGGGGATGTGCTTGGAGTTGCGACAACAGCAGGGATTATGGGAGCAAAGAGGACATCGGATCTGATTCCGATGTGTCACATTCTTCCGATCACAAAGTGCAAGGTAGAGTTCGAGATGGTTGAGAGTGAACTTGCAATTTATTGTAATTGTACGGTACGTGTGACCGGGAAGACAGGCGTTGAGATGGAAGCTCTGACAGGAGCAAGTGTAGCACTTTTGACAGTTTACGATATGTGCAAAGCGATGGATAAAAAGATGGAGATTGGGGAAATCTATCTGGTCAGAAAGAGCGGCGGTAAGAGTGGGCTGATCAATAATGGATATAAGAAGGAAAGAAAAGAAGGCGAAAAGTAAAGTGGAAAAGAAAGAACAAAGATGGAAAGTAGCGGTAGTGACACTGAGTGATAAAGGATATGCAGGAGAGCGGGAGGATAAGAGTGGACCGCTTCTTTGCAGTATGTTAGAAGAAGCCGGATATGAAGTGACAGAAGTAAGACTTCTTCCGGATGAGCAGAAGATGATCGAACAGTGTCTCTGCGAACTTGCAGATGAGAAAAAAGTGGATCTGATCGCAACAACCGGAGGAACAGGTTTTGCACCGCGTGACTGCACACCGGAAGCGACACTTGCCGTGGCAACAAAGAATGCACCTGGAATTGCAGAGGCGATGAGACTGGCTTCACTTCAGGTAACACCAAGAGCAATGCTGAGCCGTGGTGCATCAGTGATCCGCAATCAGACGTTGATCATTAATTTCCCGGGAAGCCCGAAGGCTGTAAAAGAGAATCTAGAAGCAGTACTTCCATCTCTGGAACATGGTCTTGCAATTCTTACAGGAAATGCAAGTGAGTGTGGAAAACCAGTTTCTGAAGGAAAGTAAAACAGTAATGTAAGAGATAAAAAATATGAGGTATGTAAGAGATGATCGATCAATATGGAAGAACAATAGAATATCTGCGTATCTCTGTGACGGATCGTTGTAATCTGCGCTGTGTCTACTGCATGCCGGAAGAGGGCATTGAGCAGCTGCCGCATGAGCAGATTCTGACTTTTGATGAGATTGAGAGAGTATGCCAGATCAGTACAGAACTTGGGATTTCAAAGATCAAACTGACCGGTGGGGAACCGTTGGTGAGAAAAGGATTGCCGGATTTATTGGGGAAAATTAAGAGAATTTCGGGGATCGAACAGGTGACATTGACAACAAACGGAATTCTTCTTAAAAATCAGTTGGACGAGTTGATGCGTCAGGGGCTGGATGCAGTGAATATCAGTATTGATACATTGGATGAAACGTGTTACCATACAGTGACAAGATGTGGGGAATTAAATCAGGCACTGGAAGGACTGCAGGCAGCACTCGAATATCCGAATCTGCGTGTGAAGTTAAATTGTGTGCCGATGAATCAGTCAGAAGAAGAGTATATTCAGATGGCAGAGTATGCAAAGGAGCATCCGGTAGAGGTTCGTTTTATAGAAATGATGCCGATCGGGATGGGAAAAGCCTGTCAGGGAAAATCAAGGGATGAGCTTCTGGAACTTTTAGAGAAAGCATTTGGAAACGCTGAACCGTATGAAAAACATTTGGGGAATGGTCCGGCAGAGTATGTGAGCTTTTCGGGATTTCAGGGCAGAATTGGATTTATCAGTGCAGTGAGTCACAAGTTTTGCGATTCCTGCAACCGGATTCGGCTCACAGCGGAAGGATATCTGAAACTCTGTCTACAGTATGAAAGTGGAATTGATTTAAGAAAACTTTTAAGAAGCGGTGCAACGGATGAAGAAGTGAAAGAAGCAATGCGTCAGGCAATCTGGAAAAAACCGGCCTGTCACAATTTCTCGGATGAGCGAAGAGATGAAGAAGTTGGTCAGAAAAAAGAACATCGGGGCATGTACGGAATCGGTGGTTAGATCAGTAATGAAATAAAATCAATAACAGAAAAGTAACGGTGCAGATCATACACAAAAATTATAAAAGTGAAAAAGTAATTTGAGAGGTATAGAAAAATGGGAAAAGTAATAGCAATTTGTACAAGTCCGGCAAAGGGAACACAGAAGACAAGAATCGAGGAAGGCACATTTATTGAAGATTTTGGTCTGGAAGGAGATGCGCATGCAGGAAAATGGCATCGTCAGATCAGTCTTCTTTCTTATGACAAGATCGAGGCATTCCGTGCAAGAGGTGCAGAAGTAGAAGATGGCGCATTTGGAGAAAATGTGATCGTTCAGGGGATTGATTTCCGTAATCTTCCGGTTGGAACAAGATTAAAATGTAATGATGTTCTGTTAGAGATGACACAGATTGGAAAAGAATGTCATCATGGCTGTCAGATCTTCCAAAAAATGGGAGAATGTATCATGCCGCGAGAAGGGGTATTTGCAAAAGTGCTTCATGGTGGTAAAATAAAAGCCGGAGATGAAATGATCGTGCTTGCAGCAGACGAATAAGGAAAATTACCTTGGAAACATTTCGTTACTGTTCACTCCTGTGTCAATCACTTTGCTGATTGACACGGAGGATGCATGTTTTGGCTTGAATGCATCTCGCCCCATCGCCAAAGGCGATTTAAAATGGCGAGATGCGTTGCTGGTCGCACATCGTGTGAACAGTAACAACATTTCTGCAACGGTACGGAACAGATGCGATTGGAAGGAAATGAATGAGAAAGAAGCAATGGATGGCGGCGGCTCTTGTGGGGCTTGCAGTTATTCTTGTCGGCGTGGGTTCCGGCAACGTGAAGACAAGACAGACGAAGAAAGACAAGCAGGAAAACACGCAGATTGTCAGTGGAGTTCAGATTGTTACAGAAGACGGAAAGAAGTACTATGACTTCCAGGATGTGAAAGAGAATAATTACAGAGCAAGGCTTCAGGATCAAGTACCAAGGAATTCTTATGATTTTAGCAATCTGGCATTAGATGAAGAGACAGGATATCTTTCGTATAAAGATACGAAGGGAAAAGTGTCAGCGAAAAAAGGAATTGATGTTTCGGAGTTCCAGGGAGAGACGATCGACTGGCAGCAGGTGAAGGAAAGCGGAATCGAATTCGTGATCGTAAGACTTGGATACCGTGCATATGGAGAGAGCGGCGCGTTAGTTGAAGATGCCATGTTTGAACAGAATGTACAAGGCGCATTGGATGCCGGTTTGGAAGTCGGTGTCTATTTCTTTTCCCAGGCAATCTCAGCAACGGAGGCAGTCGAAGAGACTGACTTTGTTTTGGAACATATCCAGCCGTATCAGATTAAAGGACCTGTTGTCTATGACACAGAAGAAATCAAAGATGATACAGCAAGAACAGGCCAGAATACAAGGGAAGACTTTACGAATTTTTGTAAAGTCTTTTGTGACGGAGTGAAACAGGCTGGATATCAACCGATGATTTATGCTAATATGAAATGGATGGCATTTACCTTGAAGATGGAAGAGCTGACAGAATATGATTTCTGGTATGCGGATTATCATGAACTTCCGCAGTGTCCATATGATTATAAGATGTGGCAGTACAGTGAGGCCGGTACGGTTCCGGGAATTCGTGCAAGCGTAGATTTAGATTTGTGGTTTCAGGAGGAAAACTAGATGAAATGGAATAAATTCAGATTGAAGACAACAACAGAGGCAGAGGATATTGTAAGCAGTATGCTGGCAGATCTTGGGATTGAAGGTGTTGAGATTGAGGATAAGATCCCGCTGACAGAGTCTGATAAAGAGCAGATGTTTGTTGATATTTTACCGGAGATCGAGGCAGATGATGGTGTGGCTTACTTAAGTTTTTATCTGGAAGAGGATGAGGACAAAGAAAAAGTTCTGGCAAATGTGAAAAAAGAACTGGAGGAGATGTCTGCTTATGTAAATGTCGGAGCCTGCGAGATTGAAGAATCCCAGACAGAGGATGTAGACTGGGTGAATAACTGGAAGAAGTATTTTCATCAGTTCTATGTGGATGATATTCTGATTATTCCATCCTGGGAAGATGTAAAGCCTTCGGATGAAGATAAGATGGTGATCCATATTGATCCAGGTACAGCATTTGGTACAGGAATGCATGAGACAACACAACTTTGTATCCGTCAGATCAGAAAGTATACAACAGAGACGACAAAGATTCTTGACGTGGGATGCGGAAGCGGAATTCTTGGAATGCTTGCGCTGAAGTTCGGAGCAGAGTATTCTGTTGGAACAGATCTGGATCCGTGTGCAATCGATGCTACATATGAGAACATGGAGAACAACGGAATTTCCAGAGATAAATATGAAGTGATGATCGGAAATATTATCAATGACAAAGAAGTTCAGGATAAGGTTGGATATGAGTGCTACGATATTGTGGCAGCGAATATCCTTGCGCCGATTCTTGTAGAACTTACACCGGTAATTGTGAATCAGCTGAAACCAGGCGGAATCTATATCACAAGTGGGATTATCGATGATAAAGAAGAGATGGTAAAAGAAGCTGTTGCGAAAGCCGGACTGGAACTTCTGGATGTTACATATCAGGGCGAATGGGTATGTGTGACAGCGCGTAAGAATGCATAAGGAGAAACAAGATGCAGCATTTTTTTGCAGATCCATCCTGTGTGGACGGAGAACAGATCCGTCTGGCAGGAAGTGATGTGAATCATATGAAGAATGTACTCCGCATGAAACCCGGTGAGGAAGTGTGGGTCAGTGATGGAGAGGGAATGGATTACTTCTGCAGTGTGGAAGGTTATGAGGAGAAGGAAGCAGTCCTTCGTGTTGTGAAAAAAGAAGTGTCTCAGACAGAGCTGGCTTCCCATATGATCTTATTTCAGGGACTTCCGAAAGGGGACAAGATGGAATGGATCGTACAGAAGGCAGTAGAGCTTGGAGCTTACAGTATTGTTCCATTTGCGGCAAAGCGCTCCGTTGTGAAACTGGATCAGAAGAAAGCCGGAAAGAAGAGAGAACGCTGGCAGGCAATTGCCAAGGGGGCTGCGGAACAATCGAAGAGAGGAATTGTGCCACAAGTGCAGGATGTGATGAGCTTTCAGGAAGCAATGAATTACGCGAAAGAGCTGGATGTAGTGCTTGTTCCTTATGAACTGCAGGAAGGGATGAAAGCAACAGAAGCTGTCATAAGTAAGATTGAACCGGGACAGTCTGTCGGTATCTTTATCGGACCGGAAGGTGGGTTTGACGAGAGCGAGATCGAGCAGGCGGAAGAGGCCGGAGCGGTTCCAATCACACTTGGAAAGCGTATTTTAAGAACAGAGACAGCGGGACTTACAACATTGTCAATTCTGATGTATCATTTAGAATGCAGGGAACAGTTGGACGATAAAAACATAAGATAATAGAAAGACGTTGCCAGTTGCAGACGCCTGTGAATGGTAACAGAGTTAGAAAAGGGAAGATAAAATGGAAGCATATTTGGATAATTCAGCCACAACCAGAGCATATCCGGAAGTGGGAGATCTTGTATATAAAGTAATGTGTCAGGATTATGGCAATCCATCCTCCATGCACCGAAAAGGTGTAGATGCGGAGCATTATGTAAAGGAAGCCAAGGAAACGATCGCAAAGGTTCTTAAGGTAAATGCGAAAGATATTTACTTTACATCAGGAGGAACAGAGAGTGATAATCTTGCACTGATCGGATGTGCAAGAGCAAACAGAAGAGCGGGAAATCACCTGATCACAACTTCAATCGAGCATCCTGCAATCTTAAATACAATGCGTTATCTGGAAGAAGAGGAAGGCTTCCGTGTGACATATCTTCCGGTAGATGCGAGTGGAAGAGTGAATCTGGAAGCATTGAAAGAAGCACTTTGTCCGGAGACAATTCTCGTATCAGTTATGTATGTGAACAATGAGGTTGGAACACTTCAACCGATTGATGAAGCGGTAAAGATTGTAAAAGAGTATAATTCTTCTATTCTTTTCCATTCGGATGCAGTGCAGGGATTTGGAAAATATCACATTTATCCAAAACGTCAGAAGATCGACCTGTTAAGTGCGAGTGGACATAAGATTCATGGACCGAAGGGAACCGGATTTCTTTATGTGGGTGAAAAGGTGAAGATTAAACCGATTCTTTTCGGAGGAGGACAACAGAAGGATCTCCGTTCGGGTACAGAAAATGTTCCGGGAATTGCAGGGCTTGGACTTGCAACAAAGATGATCTATAATGATCTGGATATGAAAGTAGCTCTGATGCGTGAACTGAAGGATTATTTTATTGAGCAGGCAGGAAAGATTGAGAATACAACAGTCCATGGTCTGAAAGATGAAGGAAGTGCACCACATATCATCAGTCTTGGAATTGCAGGAATCCGAAGTGAGGTTCTTCTTCATACACTGGAAGATAAGGGGATTTATGTCTCATCAGGATCTGCATGTGCATCGAATCATCCGGCAGTAAGCGGTGTTCTCAGAAGCATTGGGGCGGCACAGGAATATCTGGATGCGACGATTCGTTTCAGTATGTCAGAATTTACTACAAAAGAAGAAATTGACTACACGCTGGAAACACTATATAATTGTATACCGATGCTGAGAAAATATACGCGTCATTAATTGACGTCGATTCATAAAGGAGAAAAAGCATGAAATTTCATTCATTTCTGATAAAATACGGCGAGATCGGAATTAAGGGAAAGAACCGTTATATCTTTGAAGATGCACTGGTACGTCAGATTCGTTATGCTCTGCAGGGCGTAGACGGAGAATTCCTTGTACACAAATGTCACGGAAGAGTCTACGTGGATTGTGATGGAGATTATGATTTTGATGAGACAGTAGAAAGCCTTCAGAAGGTATTTGGTATTGTCGGAATCTGTCCGGTAGTCCGTGTACCGGTGGCTGAACTGGCACAGCTGAGAAAAGATGTTGTGGCATATGTGGATGAGGCTTACGAAGAGAAGAATATGACTTTCAAGGTTGATGCAAGAAGAGCAAAGAAGAGCTATCCTGCGAACTCTATGGAGATCAACTGTGAAGTTGGAGAAGCAATCCTGGATGCATTTCCGGAAATGAAAGTAGATGTTCATAAGCCGGAACTTCGTATCAATGTGGAGATCCGTGAAGAAGTTTATATCTATTCCAGAATTATTCCGGGACCGGGAGGTATGCCAATCGGGACAAACGGAAGCGCAATGCTGCTTCTGTCAGGAGGAATTGACAGTCCGGTTGCCGGATATATGGTATCCAAGCGTGGTGTTGAACTCGAGGCAACTTATTTCCATGCACCACCGTACACAAGTGAAAGAGCAAAAGAGAAGGTGGTTGATCTTGCAAGACTCGTTTCTGCTTATTCAGGACCGATCAAGCTTCATGTTGTCAACTTTACAGATATTCAGCTTTATATCTATGAGAAGTGTCCACATGATGAATTGACGATCATTATGCGTCGCTACATGATGAAGATCGCAGAACATTTTGCAAAGAAAGACGGATGTCTTGGTCTGATCACAGGAGAGAGTATCGGTCAGGTAGCAAGCCAGACAATGCAGAGTCTTGCAGCGACGAATGCAGTATGTACACTTCCGGTTTATCGTCCGCTGATCGGATTTGATAAGAAGGATATTGTAGAAATTTCTGAGAAGATCAATACCTATGAAACTTCAATCCAGCCATTTGAGGATTGTTGTACAATTTTCGTTGCAAAACATCCGGTGACAAAGCCGAATATTGAACGAATTGAGAAGTCTGAGTTGAACCTTGCAGAAAAGATTGACGAACTGATGCAGACAGCAATTGATACTGTTGAGATCATTGAAGTGAAGCAGGGAGAATAATAGGAAAAAGAAAAGCTGCTCCAATGGAACAGCTTTTCTTTACTCTAAAAAATATGCGGACAAGCTACAAAAACAAAGTCCGCATGAATCGTATTCAGATAGAATTATTTGATGATGTAAGCATCAAGTGCAGCAAGAATATCATCAACATTGCTGTCAGCGTGGATGTTCAGGTCGATCGGTTTGGAAAGATCAAGGCTGAAAATACCCATGATTGATTTGGCATCTATAACATATCTTCCGGATACTAAATCGAAATCATTATCATATTTTGTGATAGTGTTAACGAATGATTTGACTTTGTCGATTGAGTTTAATGAAATCTGTACTGTTTTCATTTGAAATCCCTCCTTGAATTATACAATAAAATTGGCTTCTAAGCCTAGGTATATTCTACGGGATGCAGGTTCAAAAGTCAAGAAATTAACGAGATAAAAGGAAAAAAGAGGTAGAAATAAATGAAGAAAGCAGCACTGCATAATTTGGGATGCAAAGTAAATGCCTATGAGACGGAAGCCATGCAGGAAATGCTTGAAAAAGCAGGGTATGAGATCGTTCCTTTCAAGGAAGGGGCAGACCTTTATGTAATCAATACATGTACTGTTACAAATATCGCGGACCGCAAGTCGAGACAGATGCTGCACCGGGCGAGAAAAATGAATCCGGATGCAGTTGTTGTCGCTGCAGGATGTTATGTCCAGGCGAAGGAAAAAGAGATTCAGGTGGATGATTGCATTGACATTGTGCTTGGTAATAATAAGAAGCAGAATCTGATCGAAGCATTGGAAGAGTATGAAAGAACACACAATGCAGATTGCAACGTAACAGAAAATGAAAAGAATGCAAAGAACCAGGAAAACGACAGAAAAGCAGAGATCAAGATGGAAGAGATCGGAAAGACAAAAGAGTACGAGAATCTTCACCTGACGAAGCCGGGAGATCATACAAGAGCTTATATTAAAGTTCAGGATGGATGTAATCAGTTCTGCACATATTGTATCATTCCATATGCCCGTGGAAGAGTCCGCAGCCGTTCCATGGAAGATGTGCTTGATGAAGTACGTACACTGGCAGATAACGGATATAAGGAGGTTGTACTGACAGGAATTCATTTGAGCTCATATGGAATTGATTTTGATAAAGAATATCACCTTCTGGAATTGATCCGGGCAGTCCATGAGATTGATGGAATTGAAAGAATCCGTCTTGGCTCTTTGGAACCGGGGATCATCACAGAAGAATTTGCAGAAGGGATTGCAAAGCTTCCGAAGATGTGTCCGCATTTCCACCTGTCTCTGCAGAGCGGATGTGATGCAACATTAAAGCGTATGAACCGTAGATATACAAGCAGTGAATATGCGGAAAAATGTGAACTTCTCAGAAAATACTTCCCGAATCCGGCATTGACAACCGATGTGATTGTGGGATTCCCAGGAGAGACAGAAGAAGAGTTCAAAGAGTCATATGATTTTGTGGACAGCATAGATTTCTATGAGACACATATTTTTAAATACTCCCGCCGTGAGGGGACAAAAGCAGCTGTGATGCCAGATCAGGTAGATGAACAGATCAAGGCAAAGAGAAGTGCACAATTAATTGAACTTGGTGAGAAAAAGCGTGCAGCATATGAACAGAGTTTCCAGGGAAAAGAAGTGGAAGTACTTGTGGAAGAGGATCTGGAACTGAATGGAAAAGAAGTACAGACAGGTCATACGAAAGAATATATGAAAATTGCACTAGAGACAAATGAAAATCTCAAGAATAGTATCGTAAAAGTTCAAATTGGGAAGGATTCGCAAATTATACATTGAATTTTGAATTCGGTTATATTAGAATTATAAGTAGGGTTTCTGGGTTTCCAGAGCGTTTTGCGCTGTTTGACAGAACAACAGCAAAGCCCTTCGGAAGAAGGAAATAGATACAAGAAAGAGAAGGAGGAAGAAAGATGAGTGATTTAAGTAGTACTCAGTTCTTTCAGGTAGAGCCGGGTCCGCAGATTTCTGCGAAGGATATTTTTGAGATCGTATACAAGGCTCTGAAAGAAAAAGGATACAATCCGGTGAATCAGATTGTTGGATATATCATGTCAGGAGATCCGACATATATTACAAGTTTTAACGGAGCAAGAAGCCTGATCATGAAGGTGGAACGTGATGAACTGGTAGAAGAACTGTTGAAAGCGTATATTGAGCATAATGCGTGGGAATAATCAGACAATGAGAGTAATGGGACTGGACTATGGGACGAAGACTGTAGGTGTTGCTATCAGCGACCCGCTCGGACTTACGGCCCAGGGAATTGAGACAATACAACGGAAAGAGGAGAACAAGCTGCGCCGTACCTGTGCGAGGATTGAAGAATTGATCAAAGAATATCAGGTAGAGAAGATCGTGCTTGGATTTCCAAAACATATGAATAATGATATCGGGGAGCGTGCACAGAAGTCATTAGAATTTCGTGACATGCTGGTTCGTCGTACAGGACTGGAAGTGATCATGTGGGACGAGAGACTTACGACAGTAGCGGCAGAGCAGACACTGATCGAGAGTGGTGTGAGAAGAGAAAATAGAAAGCAATATGTCGATAAGATTGCTGCTGTGTTCATTCTCCAGGGATATTTAGATTCGATTTATATGCAGAAAACAGCAGAATAGAGGAAAATCATATGGAAAAGGCAAAGTTTACTTTTAGTGATGGAAGTGGAGCAGATGAGTTCTTTGTACTTGAAGAGACAAAGATCAATGGTTCCGCGTATATTCTTGTAGTTGATTCAGAAGAAGATGACGCAGAATGCCTGATTCTCAGAGAAGTTGAAGAATCAAAAGACGCAGAGAAGACGTATGAGATCGTGGAAGACGATACAGAGCTGATGGCAGTTTCCAAAGTATTTGAGGAATTGCTGGAAGACGTCGATATTGAGATGTAATTACATGAAAGAAATACGAATGTAAGAGAAACTGCAGACAGGAATACTTTTCTCACTTTTGCAGAAGTGTTAGAAAAAAGTCTGGAGTTCTTTTTACAATATAGATAGGAGGCAGACAGATGGAAGCAGATAAGACACAGAAGCTTCTGAAAGAGAGGTTAAAGGAAAAGGGGCTGAAGGTGACTCACCAGAGACTGCTTGTTCTGTCCGTACTTGAAGAGAACAGTGGGAGTCATATGACAGCGGAAGATATCTATGATCTGGTATCAGAGGATTATCCGGAGATTGGGCTTGCCACAGTATACAGAACATTACAGCTTTTGTGGGATATGCAGCTGGTAGACAGGATTAATTTTGGGGATGGATGTGTGCGCTATGAGATCGGACATTTACTGAATGGGGAGACAAAGCACAATCATCATCACCTGATTTGTAAGAGATGTAACAAGGTAATGCCGTTTGATGATGACCTTCTGGAGAGTCTGGAAGATCATATCGAGAAGGCAACCGGCTTCCATGTCCTGGACCACGAACTGAAATTCTACGGACTGTGTAAAGACTGTATGAAGAAACAGAGATAGTGGAGGTGTATATTTTTTGAAAAAACAGAATAATGGAAAATTGCGTATCATACCGCTTGGAGGTCTGGAACAGATCGGTATGAACATTACTGCGTTTGAGTATGAAGACAGTATTGTTGTTGTAGACTGTGGTCTTGCGTTCCCGGAAGATGATATGCTTGGAATCGACCTTGTAATTCCGGATGTAACCTACCTGAAAGATAATATTTCCAAGGTAAAGGGATTTGTTATCACGCACGGTCATGAGGACCATATCGGTGCATTGCCGTATGTACTCAAAGAGATCAACATTCCGATTTATACAACCAAGCTTACAATGGGAATCATTGAGAACAAGCTGAAGGAGCATAATCTGCTTCGTGGAACGAAGAGAAAGGTTGTACGTCACGGTCAGTCAATCAATCTTGGAAAGTTCCGGATTGAATTTATCAAGACGAACCACAGTATCCAGGATGCGTCCGCACTGGCAATCTATTCACCGGCAGGTGTTGTTGTCCACACAGGAGACTTCAAGGTTGATTATACTCCGGTATTTGGAGATGCGATCGACCTGCAGCGTTTTGCTGAGATTGGTAAGAAAGGCGTGCTGGCACTGATGTCTGACAGTACGAATGCAGAGCGAAAAGGATTTACGCAGTCAGAACGTACAGTAGGTATCACATTTGATCACATTTTTGCAGAGCATCAGAATACAAGACTGATCATTGCGACATTTGCTTCGAATGTTGACCGTGTACAGCAGATCATCAACTCTGCTTATAAGTATGGCAGAAAGGTTGTTGTAGAAGGTCGCAGTATGGTGAATATCATTTCTACAGCATCAGAATTAGGATATCTGAATGTACCGGATAATACATTGATTGAGATTGATCAGATGAAGAATTATCCACCGGAGAAGATGGTGCTGATCACAACAGGAAGCCAGGGAGAATCTATGGCTGCACTGTCAAGAATGGCAGCTGACGTACACCGCAAGGTTACAATTCAGCCGAATGATACGATCATTTTCAGCTCAAACCCGATTCCTGGAAATGAGAAATCGGTTTCACGTGTGATCAATGAACTCTCTGCAAAGGGAGCAGAAGTTATTTTCCAGGATGCTCATGTATCAGGACATGCCTGTCAGGAAGAATTGAAGTTGATCTATTCTCTTGTAAAACCGAAATATGCGATTCCGGTGCATGGTGAATACCGCCATCTGAAAGCAAACGCCGGTGTTGCGAAGAGCCTTGGAATTCCGAAAGAGAATGTATTTATTATGCAGTCCGGTGAAGTACTTGAATTGTGTGATGATTACGCTAAGGTTGTAGATAAGGTTCATACAGGAGCAATTCTGGTAGACGGACTTGGTGTTGGAGATGTTGGAAATATCGTTCTTCGAGACAGACAGCATCTTGCAGAAGATGGTATCATTATTGTAGTTCTTACATTAGAGAGAAGAACGAACCGCCTGCTTGCAGGACCGGATATCGTATCAAGAGGATTTGTCTATGTCAGAGAGTCAGAGGAGCTGATGGATGATGCAAGAAAGGCTGTTTCAGAAGCACTTGAGAAATGCCTGAAAGGAAGACATACAGACTGGAATAAGATCAAGCTTGTGATCCGTGATGCAATGAATGACTATATCTGGAAGAAGACAAAGAGAAGACCAATGGTGATCCCGATCATCATGGATGTGGATGTGTAAGATATGATAGTAGATGAACGTATTATTACATTCATCAATTCTATGGATACAGAGAACAGTGAAATACTGGAGACAATTGAACAGGAAGCGCTGGCGGCGGATGTACCGATCATCCGACGAGAGATGCAGAGCTTCCTGGAGGTTCTCCTTTTGATGAAAAAACCTATGCGCGTTCTGGAAGTCGGAACTGCCGTAGGTTTCTCTGCGTTATTGATGAGTGATTACCTGCCGGAAGGTGGACATATAACAACAATAGAGAATTATGAGAAGAGAATCCCGATTGCGAGGGAGAATTTCCGCAGAGCGGGAAAGGAAGATAAGATTACTCTGATTGAAGGAGATGCGACAGAAGTTCTTGCGGAAATGGAAGGAACTTTTGATTTTATCTTTATGGATGCAGCGAAAGGGCAATATATTCATTATCTTCCGAATGTGTTGCGACTGCTTTCGGATGGAGGCTGTCTTGTGTCAGACAATGTGATGCAGGATGGGGATATCATAGAATCCCGTTTTGCGGTAGAACGCAGAAATCGTACAATACATGCGAGAATGCGGGAATATCTGTATGAATTGAAACACAGAGAGGATCTGGTCACATCTATTATTCCGCTTGGAGATGGTGTGGCAGTGAGCATAAAACAAGGAGTAGAAAAATGAGTAGACCGATCGAACTATTGATCCCGGCGAGCAGCCTGGAAGTGTTAAAAACAGCTGTAATTTTCGGTGCTGATGCAGTATATATCGGAGGAGAAGCATTTGGGTTGCGTGCGAAAGCAAAAAATTTCTCTATGGAAGAAATGAAAGAGGGAATAGAATTCGCACATGCACATGATGTAAAAGTGTATGTTACAGCAAATATTCTTGCCCACAACGATGATCTTGAAGGGGTAAGAGAATATTTTGAAGAGTTGAGAGAGATTAAACCTGATGCACTGATCATTGCGGATCCGGGAGTGTTTGAGATTGCAAAAGAGGTATGTCCTGAGATTGAGCGTCATATCAGTACACAGGCGAATAACACAAACTATGCAACTTATAACTTTTGGTATCGACAGGGTGCAAGTCGTGTGGTTTCAGCAAGAGAATTGTCTCTGAAAGAGATTAAGGAGATCAGAGAAAGAATTCCGGAAGATCTTGAGATTGAGACATTTGTCCATGGAGCAATGTGTATCTCTTATTCCGGACGCTGCCTTCTGAGTAATTATTTTACAGGAAGGGACGCAAACCAGGGGGCATGTACACATCCATGCCGTTGGAAGTATGCAGTAGTCGAGGAAAAGAGACCGGGAGAATATCTTCCGGTCTATGAGAATGAACGCGGAACTTACATCTTTAATTCAAAAGATCTTTGTATGATCGAGCATATTCCGGAATTAATTGATGCGGGAATTGACAGTTTTAAGATCGAAGGACGAATGAAAACAGCACTTTATGTTGCAACAGTGGCGAGAACTTACCGTAAAGCAATTGATGATTATCAGAAAGATCCAGAGCTTTACAAGAAGAACATGCCTTGGTATCTGGATCAGATTTCAAACTGTACTTATCGTCAGTTTACGACTGGATTTTTCTTTGGAAAACCAGATCATGAGACACAGATTTATGACAATAATACATATATCCGAGAGTATACTTATCTTGGAATTGTCGGGGCTGTTGAGAATGGGCTTGCAAGAATTGAACAGCGCAATAAGTTTTCTGTAGGTGAGACAATTGAGATTATGAAGCCGGACGGAAGTAATGTTGAGGCAAAGGTTCTCCGGATCCTGAATGAGGATGGAGAGGAACAGGAAAGTGCACCGCATTCAAAGCAGGTTCTTCATGTAGAACTGAGCGAGACACCAGCTCAGTACGATCTTCTCAGAAGACAGGAAGAGGATAAAGAAGTTAATTCATAGAAGAGTCTTAGAAAGTTCAAAAATATTGTCGGAGTTTTCCGATAGCACTTTTTTCGATACGGGATACATAGGAGCGGGAGATGCCCAGTTGTGCGGCAATCTCCCGCTGCGTGTATTCTTCTCCCTGATACAGTCCGTATCGCATTTTCAATACAAGTTTTTCTCTTGGAGAAAGTTCATTTTCCAGTTTTTCATAAAGCTTTTGAATATTGTCCTTCAGATGAATCCGCTCTGGAATATCTGTTTCTGTAGATTCGATGATATCGTAGAGGTTGACTTCATTTCCTTCCCGATCTGTGCCAATCGGTTCATAAAGAGAGATTTCATGGCTGCATTTTTTTCTGGCGCGCAGATACATCAGGACTTCATTTTCTACACAGCGGGAGGCATAGGCAGCCAGACGATTTCCCTTTTCAGGATCGAACGTAATTACAGCTTTGATCAGGCCAATCGTGCCGATAGAAATCAGATCTTCCGGATCTTCACTGGTATTTTGGTATTTCCGTATAACATGGGCAACGAGACGGAGATTGCGTTCAATTAAAATATGCTTGGCTTCCAGATCGCCCTCGGTGTATCTCTGAATGTATTTTTTCTCTTCCGCCGGTGTGAGGGGATTAGGAAATGCTTTCAAGACAGCACCTCTGGATGCATTTAATATAGTTTATGAAAAAATGTGGAAATTGTGCTTTTCCATATGCTCAAGTTCTCGGAAACTGATTGACAAATCGATATTCGGAAGTTATGATATCTATACATTCTCGGAATGTCAGTTCCGAAAATCAAATCCGGCTGATTCAGCCAGAATTTCAGCAGCTTACAATGGGGTGTAAGAAGAACAGGTGCGCTTGTGACTGGGAAAAGGAAGGAGCGCATATGAGTTTTAGTACAGTAAAATCCGCGGCAATGGAAGGGCTTGCGGTAGAAATGGTCTATGTGGAGGCGGATGTCAGCAATGGACTTCCGATTTTTCACATGGTGGGATATTTGTCATCAGAGGTGAAAGAAGCAGCAGAACGCGTACGGTCTGCAGTCCGGAATTCAGGTCTTGAATTTCCGGCGAAACGTGTGGTGATCAATCTTTCGCCGGCAACTATGAGGAAAAGAGGAGCGTCATTTGATCTTCCAATCGCAGTGTCGATTCTGACGTCACTTGGCGTTTTACAACAGAATAGAAGAATGAAAGACTGTATGATCATCGGAGAACTGGGATTGGATGGACAAGTTAGGAAAGTTCCCGGGATTCTTTCTATGGTATCAGAGGCAAAGGTACAAAAAGTTACAAGCTGTATTGTTCCGAGAGAAAATGAAAAGGAAGCAGAACTTGTAGAAGGGGTTCGGATTATTGCAGTTGGAAGTCTCAGGGAATGTATCAGTTATTTGGAACATGGAGACAGAACAGGTGGAGAACAGAGATGTCTTGGTGAAAAAGAGGCTGATAAAATAGAAGACAGAGGAAAAGTGGGAGAAGAAGTCCCTGATTTCGCAGACTTATATGGTCAGGAGAATGTTCGTCGGGCAGCGGAAATTGCTGTGGCGGGAGGGCATAATCTGCTTATGGTCGGACCACCCGGAAGCGGGAAGACAATGACCGCAAAATGTATGGCAGGAATTCTGCCGCCGATGAATTATGAAGAAAGTATGGAGCTTACAAAGCTTTATAGTGTTATGGGAATGCTGGATGGAAAGGAACCACTGATTTCCAGAAGACCTTTTCGAGAGGTACATCATACTGCAACGAGAGCAGCGCTGATTGGTGGTGGGATTGTTCCAAGACCAGGAGAGATCAGCCTGGCGCATAGTGGTATTCTATTTTTGGATGAACTTCCTGAATTTAAGAGAAGTGTTCTTGAAGTGCTCAGGCAGCCACTGGAACAACGCAGCATACAGATCACAAGAACCAGTGGGAATTATATCTTTCCGGCTGATTTTATGCTTGTATCTGCCATGAATACGTGTCCGTGTGGGAAATTTCCATCGACAGCCTGTACTTGTACGCCGGCACAGATCCAGGCGTATTTAAGCAAGATCAGCCAACCGTTTCTCGATCGGATTGACCTTAGTGTTGAAGCTTCTAAAGTGGAATATCGGGATCTGGTGAAAGAGTCTGTTTCCTGTCCGGAGTCTTCGGCGGTGATTAAAGCGCGGGTATGTGAAGCAAGAAAGAGACAGAAGATTCGCTACCAAAACACGAAGATCCAGTGTAACGCAATGCTTCATGGTGCAGAATTGAGTAAGTATTGCAGATTAAACGGAGAAGAAATGCGACTGATGGGGCAGGCTTATGATGTACTGAATCTGACGGCGAGGTCTTATCACCGAATCTTAAAGGTTGCGAGAACGATTGCGGATTTAGATTACAGTGAGGAGATAAAACTGGAACATTTACAGGAGGCGATCGGTTATCGGACATTGGACAGGAAATATTGGGGGAGGTATGTATGATGTGTGAAGAGATGATTTTTGAATACTGGTTTTCTACGATTCGAAAACTATCTGCAAGAAAAAAGTATCTGCTCCGAGAACTCATAGGAAGTGGAAAGAAGATATATTATATAGAAGAAACTGAAATTACAGGAATTGAATTCCTTACAGAGGAAGAAAAAGAGGGATTAAAAAAAGCCCGGAAAGAGAAAACGAAAGAACAATTAAAAGAAGAGTTTTACAAAATGCAGGAACATGGAATCGAATTTATTCCATTTTTTTCAAAAGAATATCCTCCGGGGCTGGCTGAGATACCAGATCCCCCGTTTGCTCTTTTTGTGAAAGGAACATGTCCGGGAGCCAAGAAGAAGGCAGCAATTGTCGGAGCAAGGGGGTGTAGTGGATATGGAGAACATTATACAAGAGAATTTGCGGAAGTACTGGCGGCAGCAGGTGTTGATATCATCAGTGGCATGGCGAAAGGGATCGATGGAACAGGACAAAGAGCAGCGTTGAATGCAGGCGGAAAATCTTATGCTGTTTTAGGGAGCGGAGTGGATGTCTGTTATCCAAGAGATCATATCGGTTTATATATGGATATCATAGAACACGGAGGCGGAATCCTTTCGGAATTTCCACCGGGAACCCCTCCGCTTGCAATGAATTTTCCAATGAGGAACCGGATCATCAGCGGCCTGTCAGATGCGGTTCTGGTAATGGAGGCCCGGATAAGAAGTGGCTCTTTGATTACAGCAGATATGGCACTGGAGCAGGGAAAGGATGTTTATGCCCTTCCGGGACCGCTGGACAGTCCTTTGAGTGCCGGGTGTAATCACCTGATCCAACAGGGTGCCGGAATCCTTCTGAATCCTAAAAATCTGCTGGAAGAATGGGGGATTGAAACAAATGTTTTGTGCAGAAACACGGAGATAAAAAACGAGAAAAATAAAAAAGTGCTTGAAAGTACAGATGATTTGGTGTATAGTTGTGTCGGTTTGTATCCTAAGAATGTGGATCAGATTGCGCAGGAATCTCGGGTGGAGATCAGAAAATTGATGAGCATTCTTGTTACACTGGAACTGCAGGGATACATTCGTGAAATAACAAAGAATTATTATATCAGAATAAAATAGGAGTATAGTTTTTATGGCACATTATCTTGTAATCGTGGAGTCTCCTGCAAAGGTGAAGACGATTAAAAAGTTTCTAGGAAGCAATTATACAGTTGCAGCGTCACAGGGACACGTCAGGGATCTGCCGAAAAGTCAGCTTGGAATTGACGTGGAGAATGATTACGAACCAAAATATATTACCATTCGTGGAAAAGGAGAGATTCTTGCAACGCTCAGAAAAGAGGCGAAGAAATCAGACAAAGTTTATCTTGCAACCGACCCTGACCGTGAAGGAGAGGCTATTTCCTGGCATCTTGCTGCTGCCTTGAAGCTGGACGAGAAGAAAATGCGCCGTATTACATTTAATGAGATTACAAAGAATGCTGTGAAAGCATCTTTGAAAGCACCACGCGATATTGACATGGATCTTGTAGATGCACAGCAGGCAAGAAGAGAGCTTGACCGTATGGTTGGATATAAGATTAGTCCATTGCTTTGGGCAAAGGTAAAGCGTGGGTTGAGTGCCGGACGTGTACAGTCAGTCGCACTTCGTATTGTTGCAGACAGGGAAGCAGAGATTGATGCATTTATTCCGGAAGAGTACTGGTCATTGGATGCACAACTGAAAGTAAAAGGTGAGAAACGTCCTCTGACAGCGAAGTTCTACGGGACAGAGAAGAAAAAGATGACGATCCATTCAAAAGAAGAGATGGACGAGATCTTAAAGAAATTAGAGAACGAAGAGTTCCAGATTACAGATATCAAGAACAGTGAGAGGACGCGTAAAGCACCACTCCCATTTACGACGAGTACGCTGCAGCAGGAAGCTGCCAAGGCATTGAACTTTGGTACACAGAAGACAATGCGTATTGCACAGCAGCTGTATGAAGGTGTGGACATTAAAGGGAATGGAACAGTCGGTGTGATTACTTATCTTCGTACGGATTCTACACGTATTTCAGAGGAAGCTGATGCAGCAGCAAGAAGTTATATTGCTGAGACTTACGGGGAAGCATATGTAGCAGAAGGAACAAAAACAAAGTCCGCAGATAAGAAGATTCAGGATGCGCATGAGGCGATCCGCCCGACAGATATTACACGCACACCGGCAGCGATCAAGGATTCATTAAGCAGAGATCAGTTCCGTCTGTATCAGCTGATCTGGAAACGCTTCACAGCAAGCCGCATGCAGCCGGCGAAGTATGAGACAACAGCAGTCAAGATCGGAGCCGGTGAGTACTGCTTTACTGTATCAACAGCAAGGGTTGCATTTGATGGATTTCGCTCTGTGTATGTAGAGGCAGAGGAAGAGAAGGAAGAGAGCAATGTACTGGTCGGACATCTTAGCATGGATTCTGTTCTTACAAAAGAAGAATTTGATCCAAAGCAACATTTTACGCAGCCGCCGGCACATTATACAGAGGCGAGTCTTGTAAAGACAATGGAAGAGCTTGGGATCGGACGTCCAAGTACCTATGCTCCAACCATTTCTCTGATCCTTGGAAGAAGATATATTACAAAAGAAGGCAAGAATCTTTATCTGACAGAGATTGGTGAAGTTGTTAATAATATTATGAAACAGTCATTTCCAAGTATTGTAGATGTTCATTTTACAGCGAATATGGAAGGTCTTCTTGATATGGTTGAAGAAGGAAAGGTTCCGTGGAAGGAAGTAATCCGTAATTTCTATCCGGATCTTGAGGAAGCTGTTGAAATTGCAGAGAAAGAGCTTGAGGAAGTTAAGATTGAAGATGAAGTAACAGATGTGATCTGTGAAGAGTGCGGTCGTAACATGGTGATCAAATACGGTCCGCATGGTAAATTCCTTGCATGCCCGGGATTCCCGGAATGCAGAAATACAAAACCATATCTGGAAAAGATCGGAGTTCCGTGTCCTGTGTGTGGAAAAGAAGTTGTTATCCGCAAAACGAAAAAGGGAAGAAAGTATTATGGATGTGAGGATAATCCGGAATGCGAATTTATGTCCTGGCAGAAGCCATCCAGTAAGAAATGTCCTGAATGTGGTGGATACATGGTAGAAAAAGGCAATAAATTAGTTTGTGCTGATGAAAAGTGCGGATATGTGGAAACAATTAAGAAAGAAGATTAAATATTTCAAAAAACAGAAAAACACAACGTTGCTATTTTCTGAATTGTATGATAATATAAGCTAGTAAGGAATTTGAAATTTGATTTGTGTATACAACTTGGGAAATAATAGTTACTGTTTGCTAGAAGTAGTGAATAAGAGCAAATCATGTGGAGGAGACAATGAGCGTACAATTATTGGATAAGACCAGAAAGATTAATAAGTTGCTGCATAATAATAACTCCAGCAAAGTTGTGTTTAATGATATCTGTGCGGTACTGACAGAGATTTTGGACTCAAATGTGCTGGTAGTCAGCAAGAAGGGAAAGATTCTTGGAGTCAGCAAAAGCAATAAGGTGAGAGAAATCAGTGAACTGATCACAGAATCCGTAGGATCTCATATTGATAATATGCTTAATGAAAGATTGCTGAGTGTTCTGTCTACAAAAGAGAATGTTAATCTGGAGACACTTGGTTTTTCTTCAGATGCTGTGGAAGGATGTCAGGCAATCATCACACCGATCGATATTGCCGGGGAGCGTCTCGGAACATTGTTTATCTACAAACAGGATGCAACGTATTCTATTGATGATATTATTCTCAGTGAATATGGTACTGCTGTAGTAGGACTTGAGATGCTTCGTTCAGTGAATGAAGAAAGTGCGGAAGAGACAAGAAAAGAACATGTCGTTCAGGCAGCAATCAGCACACTTTCTTTCTCAGAGCTGGAAGCAATCATTCATATCTTTAAAGAACTTGATGGTACAGAGGGAATCCTGGTTGCCAGCAAGGTAGCGGATCGTGTGGGAATTACAAGATCGGTTATCGTGAATGCACTTCGCAAGTTTGAAAGTGCAGGAGTAATTGAATCACGTTCTTCAGGAATGAAAGGAACTTATATTAAAGTTCTGAATGATTATGTATTTACAGAGCTCGAGAGGATTGAGAAAGAGCGGATGTAAGCAGAAGGAGAAGACAAGATGTACGAGGGAAATCCGGTTGATCTGCAGATGGAAAAAGTGATTTCAGCAGATGCTATTTTTGATGATACAACAAGAGTCTGTAAGGTGGATCATTATGATACAGAAGAAGATTACATTTATCTTGAAGTGATGGAAGATCCTCTGACAACGATTCTGCTGGATGCAAAATACAGATGTTATATTTCAACGGGGACAGAGCTGTTGTGCTGCTCCGGTGTTGTGAAAGAGAGATACCAGTCGGAAGACAGGAATCTACTGAAGTTTAAAATTGAGAACGGATTCTATGAGATGAACGAAAGAAGATCATAGAGAAGTTTTAGAGACGAAAGAAAAGCTGTGAGGCAGAGAAAGCCCCATGGCTTTTCTTTTATAAAAAATATGTAAACTGTGTTGACAAATGAAATGGGGAGTGCTATTTTATATTCATGGGTTAGCACTCAAGAGAAATGAGTGCTAATAAAGTAAGGAGGAATTACAATGAAATTAGTACCATTAGGTGACAAGATCGTTTTAAAACAGTTAGAAGCAGAAGAGACAACAAAGTCCGGAATCGTATTACCGGGACAGGCAAAAGAGAAACCACAGGAAGCAGAAGTAATCGCAGTCGGACCTGGCGGAGTTGTGGATGGAAAAGAAGTTGTAATGCAGGTTAAGGTTGGAGATAAAGTAATTTATTCCAAATATGCCGGAACAGATGTAGAGCTTGAAGGAGAGAAATACATCATTGTAAAGCAGAATGATATTCTTGCAATTGTAGAGTAATACCCAGACAAATATAAAGGAGATGCAGTTAAAATGGCAAAGGAAATCAAATACGGATCAGAAGCAAGAGCAGCACTTGAAAGAGGTGTGAATCAGTTAGCTGATACAGTTAAAGTAACATTAGGACCAAAAGGAAGAAACGTAGTACTTGATAAATCATTCGGTGCTCCGCTTATTACAAATGATGGTGTAACAATCGCGAAAGAGATTGAACTGGAAGATGGATTTGAGAACATGGGTGCACAGCTGATCAGAGAAGTTGCAGCTAAGACAAATGATGTTGCCGGAGATGGTACAACAACAGCTACAGTTCTTGCACAGGCAATGGTTCACGAAGGAATGAAGAACCTTGAGGCAGGAGCAAACCCGATCGTTCTGAGAAAAGGAATGAAGAAAGCTACAGATAAAGCAGTAGAAGCAATCCGTGAGATGAGCAGCAAAGTCAACGGAAAAGAGCAGATTGCAAGAGTTGCTGCAGTTTCTTCAGGAGATGATGAAGTTGGACAGATGGTTGCAGATGCAATGGAAAAAGTATCCAACGACGGAGTTATCACAATCGAAGAGTCTAAGACAATGCAGACAGAGCTTGACCTTGTAGAAGGTATGCAGTTTGACCGTGGATACATTTCCGCATATATGGCAACAGATATGGAGAAGATGGAAGCAGTTCTGGATGATCCATATATTCTGATCACAGATAAGAAGATTTCCAATATCCAGGAGATTCTTCCGGTTCTTGAGCAGATCGTTCAGTCTGGAGCAAGACTTCTTATTATCGCTGAAGATATCGAGGGTGAGGCACTCACAACTCTGATCGTGAATAAACTGCGTGGAACATTCAACGTTGTAGCAGTAAAAGCACCTGGATATGGTGACAGAAGAAAAGAGATGCTTCAGGATATCGCAATTCTGACAGGTGGACAGGTGATTTCTGAAGAACTCGGATTCGACCTTAAAGAAACTACAATGGATCAGCTTGGACGTGCAAAATCTGTTAAGGTTCAGAAAGAGAATACAGTTATCGTTGACGGATGTGGAGACAAGAACGCAATCGCAGATCGTGTTGGACAGATCAAGAAAGCAATCGAAGAGACAACATCTGATTTCGACAGAGAGAAACTTCAGGAGAGACTTGCAAAACTTGCAGGCGGAGTTGCTGTTATCCGTGTAGGTGCAGCTACAGAGACAGAGATGAAAGAAGCTAAACTTCGTATGGAAGATGCTCTGAATGCTACAAAAGCAGCAGTTGAAGAAGGAATCATCGGTGGTGGTGGATCCGCATACATCCATGTTTCTAAGAAGGTAAAAGAATTCGCAGAGACTCTTGAGGGAGATGAGAAGACAGGTGCCAAGATTATCCTGAAAGCACTGGAAGCTCCTCTGGCTCAGATCGCAAAGAATGCAGGACTTGAGGGAGCAGTTATTGTAAACAAAGTAAGAGAGTCTGAAGTAGGAACAGGATTTGATGCTTACAATGAGACATATGTAGATATGGTTGAGAAGGGAATCCTTGATCCGGCGAAGGTTACAAGAAGTGCTCTTCAGAACGCAACAAGTGTTGCTTCTACACTTCTTACAACAGAGTCTGTTGTATCTACAATTAAAGAGGATACACCGGCTATGCCAGCAGGCGGAGCAGGTGGAATGGGAATGATGTAATCTATCCATCAGGAAGATTTGCAGAATTTCTATAAGAATAGAATAAAAGAGCTGTTACATAGAGATCTGTAGCAGCAGGAACAGAGGGTTCTATCACATTTTCGTAATGTCAGATAGAACCTTTTGTTTGTTCTAAAAAAGGCTCAGTTTGTCGCATAGATAATAAATAAAGGAGTACTTATAAGTAAAACTTAATAATAAAGGTTAAAATAAATCAATACAAATTATGAGCACATCAGGGAAAATACTCTTGACATCCTTCGGGAATTTCTGTAGTATATCAGTTAATAATTACAAAAGATTTTTAGATACATTAACTGCCATTTCAAAGCAGTTTCATGGGTTCTTAAGAAAGAGAGGTAAAGTATAATGGGTAAGATTATAGGGGAAGGTATTACATTTGATGATGTTCTTCTTGTACCGGCTTATTCAGAAGTAATTCCGAATCAGGTAGATCTGTCAACACATCTGACAAAGAAAATCGTATTGAATATTCCGATGATGAGTGCAGGAATGGATACTGTTACAGAACATAGAATGGCAATCGCTATGGCTCGCCAGGGTGGAATCGGAATCATCCATAAGAATATGTCTATTGAAGCACAGGCAGAGGAAGTTGATAAGGTGAAACGTTCTGAGAATGGTGTTATTACAGATCCTTTCTTTCTTTCACCGGAGCATACACTTGAAGATGCAAATGACCTGATGGCAAAATACCGTATTTCAGGTGTGCCGATTACAGAGGGACGTAAACTTGTCGGAATCATCACAAACCGTGACCTGAAGTTTGAGACAGATTTCTCTAAGAAGATCAAAGAATCCATGACTTCAGAAGGACTTGTTACAGCAAAAGAAGGAATCACATTAGAGGATGCAAAAAAGATTCTTGCCAAAGCAAGAAAAGAGAAACTTCCGATCGTAGATGATGAAGGTAATCTGAAAGGACTTATCACGATTAAAGATATTGAGAAACAGATCAAGTACCCACTGTCAGCAAAGGATGAGCAGGGAAGACTTCTCTGTGGAGCAGCTGTTGGTATCACAGCAAACTGTCTGGAGCGTGTAGAAGCACTTGTGAAATCTCATGTAGATGTTGTTGTTATGGACTCAGCACATGGTCATTCAGCGAATGTTATCCGCACAGTGAAGATGGTTAAGGATGCATTCCCGGATCTTCAGGTGATCGCTGGAAATGTGGCTACAGGAGAGGCTGCAAGAGCACTGATCGAAGCTGGTGTAGATGCAGTTAAAGTTGGTATTGGACCTGGATCTATCTGTACAACACGTATCGTTGCAGGTATTGGTGTACCTCAGGTTTCAGCTGTTATGGATTGTTACGAAGTTGCTAAAGAGTATGGTATTCCGATCATTGCAGATGGTGGTATCAAGTACTCAGGAGATATGACAAAGGCAATCGCAGCAGGTGCGAATGTATGTATGATGGGAAGCATCTTTGCAGGATGTGATGAAAGCCCGGGAACATTCGAACTGTACCAGGGAAGAAAATATAAAGTATATCGTGGAATGGGATCCATCGCAGCGATGGAGAACGGAAGTAAAGACCGTTATTTCCAGGAGAATGCAAAGAAACTTGTTCCGGAAGGAGTAGAAGGACGTGTAGCTTACAAGGGATCTGTAGAAGATACGGTATTCCAGCTCATGGGTGGACTTCGTTCAGGAATGGGATATTGCGGAACACACACAATCGAAGAACTCAAGGAGAACGGAAGATTTGTGAAGATCTCTGCGGCATCACTGAAAGAAAGTCATCCACATGACATTCATATTACAAAAGAAGCTCCGAACTACAGTGTAGACGAGTAATTGGGAAGTTTGCAGATTTTATGCAGACTGATAATTTGGAAGTACTGCGGATATTCCGCATTACCTGACGGGATGAAAAATCACATCCCTGATATAATAAAATAATATATAGGAACGCCTTGAGGAATTCCCGGAGGTTCAGTGAGAGCTGGATCTACCGGGAATTTCTCTTTTATACGAATATAAAACAGTTAAGACAAAATTCATAAATGGTTAAGAAACATATGGTATAATAGCTGAAATAAGAAGATGTTTGTTTTAAACGATGGAAATGAGAGAATTAAAAATCAGGAGAAATACCGAATGAGTACGTCAAGACGAAATCAGCTGGCAGGACGGAAAACATTGCCGAAGAATACACGAAGGAAGAAAAAGCGAGGCAGGAAAATGCTGCGGATCATAATGATCCCATTAATGATTTTATTACTTTTTCTTCTTTTTAAATCCTGTATACAAAAGAAAAATCAATATGCTGATGTGGATGCAACGCAGCCGGAGATGGATGTACAGTTGTTAGATATAAATCCGTATTCCAGACCAGGGACAACAATTGACCATGTGAATGGGATTGTTGTCCATTACACAGCGAATCCGGGGAGTACAGCGCAGGATAACAGAGATTATTTTAATGGTCTCAAAGATAGCCATGAGACTTCGGCAAGCAGTAATTTTGTGATAGGATTGGAAGGAGAGATTATTCAGTGCATTCCGACCTGGGAGATGGCATATGCTTCAAATGACCGCAATGCGGATACGATTTCGATTGAATGTTGTCATCCGGATGAGAATGGAAAGTTTACTGATGCAACATACCGCTCACTTGTACAACTTACAGCATGGCTTTGTGCAAAATATGATCTGACAGCAGATCAGGTGATCCGTCACTATGATGTAACCGGAAAAATCTGTCCGAAATATTTTGTGGAGGATGAGGACGCATGGGTAGAATTCAGGAGAAATGTGCAGGATGCGTTGGAAAAACAGTAGACATCATTTCACTGAATTGTTATAATGAAATCAATTCTTGGGATCATAGAAGAATTGATTTCAAAGCTTACGGAGTTAGATGAAAATAATGTTTGAAAAATTTTTTCCAGATGAATATTTGGGGTCGACTTATAAGATCCCTTTTGAAAAACTATATGAGCAAGGATACCGGGGGGTAATCTTTGATATTGATAATACATTGGTTCCTCACGGTGCACCGGCAGATGAACGTGCAAAGAGACTGTTTCAGAGACTGAGAGAGATTGGCTTTGAAAGCTGTCTGTTGTCCAACAATCAGAAAAAACGTGTAGAGATGTTTAATCAGGAGATCCAGACGCATTATATTTATAATGCGCTGAAGCCTGCAAGAAAGAATTATCTTCATGCGATGGAGATCATGGGAACAGATCAGGCGGACACGCTGTTTGTCGGCGATCAGCTTTTTACAGATGTATGGGGCGCAAAGAGGGTCGGAATACACAACATTTTAGTGCATCCGATCAATCCAAAAGAAGAGATTCAGATCGTTTTAAAGCGGTATTTGGAGAAGATTGTGCTTCATTTCTATAAGAAGAGCAAAAAAAGATTGAAAAAAGTCGCAAATTAGTATAGAATGGTAGAAGCAAAAAGTCTGTAACGAACAGTTACATTGTCTGAACGAAATGCAATTAAGGAGGATTATACATGGTTTCAGCAGGAGATTTTAAGAATGGTTTAACAATTGAGATTGAGGGAAATATTTTCCAGATTTTGGAATTCCAGCACGTTAAACCTGGTAAAGGTGCAGCGTTCGTAAGAACAAAACTGAAAAACATCATCAGTGGTGGTGTAGTAGAGAAGACATTCCGTCCGACAGAGAAGTTCGAGAATGCACACATCGAGAGAAAGGAAATGCAGTATCTGTATCAGGATGGAGATCTGTATAACTTCATGGATGTAGAGACATATGATCAGATCGCTCTCAACGCTGATGTAGTTGGAGACGCTCTGAAATTTGTAAAAGAGAATGAGAACGTTAAGATCTGTTCCCATAAGGGTAACGTATTCTCAGTTGAGCCGCCGCTGTTCGTAGAACTGGCAATCACAGAGACAGAACCGGGATTCAAGGGTGACACAGCTCAGGGAGCTACAAAGCCTGCAATCGTTGAGACAGGAGCTACTGTTATGGTACCGCTGTTTGTTGAGACAGGTGATGTTCTTAAGATCGATACACGTACAGGCGAGTATCTGTCAAGAGTTTAATTACGAATTTAGTACAGTTTAAGCTGTATTTCAAAAAGGAATCTGTATCATGCAGGTTCCTTTTTTCTTTGACAAAATCAGATGAAATTCTCTGTTTTCACTAAAAAAATCAATTCGGATTTATGCAAAATTCTGGCTTGCTTTTTAAGGAAGGCCTGTCTATAATAAAGAACACATAATATTTGTTCTAAATTTTAAGAAATTCTATTTGGAGAGATTCTGAACTCTCCGGGAAATTCTAACTCAATTGAAATAGTACATTTCGTACTGGTTTCTCATTTTAATTTTATGAACCGCAATCAGGAAGGAGAAGAGTGAATTATACAGAATTTGTAAATGCGGTAAAGGAAAAACTGACTCAGGAGTTAAATGGAGGTGTCAGGGTAAACGTCTATACGACGAAAAAAAATAATGCAACAGAGCGTACAGGACTAATCCTGGAGACGCCGGGTGTTAATATATCGCCGACAATCTATCTGGAAGAATTTTTTGAACTATATGAAAAAGGGAAACAGATGGATTGGATCATTGAAGATCTGGTGGGGCTATATGAAGAAATCCGACAGGAAAAATCATGGGATTATGAGAGAATGCTTTCTTTCGAAGGGGTAAAAGACAGAATCATCTTTCGACTGATCAACACAGAGAAAAACAAGGAATTACTTCTGGATGTTCCACATAGAGAATTTTTGGATCTGTCACTTGTGTTTGCAGTACTTGTAGAAGCGGACAATGATGGGACGGCAGTGATGCTGATCAAAGATCTGCATATGAGACAATGGAAGGTGACAAAAGAACAGCTTTGGAATGTGGCAAAAGAAAATACAAAGCGTCTGCTTCCGGCAGAATGTTTCGGAATGAATTTTGCAGTGTATGAACTGCTCAGCAGATCAACTCCGGGGAAACATGATCGGGAGAATTTGTTAAGAAGAACCTGGCATATTCATGAAGAACTGGAACTTCCGGAAAAAGATAAAATGTATGTTTTGTCTAATAAACTGAAAAATTATGGGGCGGCCTGTATTGCATACCCTTATATTCTGGACATGCTTGCAGGAGTCTTAAAGGAAAATTTCTATGTTCTTCCAAGCAGTGTCCATGAAGTGATCATCGTACCGGAATCCTCTCAGATCCGTCAGTCAGAATTAGAAAGAATGGTGCGGGAAATCAATGAAACGCAGGTGCCTGAGGAAGAAATCTTAAGCAATCATGCTTATTTTTATTATGCACAGGAAGGGAAACTTCAGCTGGGGAAAGAGATGTGTATCGACAGGGAGGACAATGAATGAAAGGACGCGGAGAGATTATAACAATCCTCTGCATGTCAGTCTTTTTGATCTGTATTCTCTATGCAATGACATATGGAGGCATTGTCAAGGCCGAAGAACTTGAAAAACGGCCTGAAGAGGCCGGAGAAAAAACAGAGGTTGATATTGAAGAAGAACTGCGCTGGGCAGAAGAAGTAAAAAAAATCCTGAAAGATATCGGTGTGGGATTTTGCGATGAAACAGAGGATAAACAGGAGGAAGACAAGGAAGAAACTTTTGATCAGACAGATGAAAAGAAGATACAAAGCATAGGCGTATATGCAGCGGCAAGGGCAGGAGAAACTGTTTATACAAAGGCGATCGAAAGGGGAATCGGTGCAATCGATGTAGTTGACTATAATGACCCAAACTGGCCTGTGCTGCAGCACTGGAATGAAGGAAGACTTGGTACGAAATCAGGAGAAAGTCTGTATTGCACCAATCCAACATTAAAGTTTCAGGAGGGCAACAAAACAGCAGTAGATGCTTCAAAACGTTATAACAAACAGACCATTCAGATGATCGCGGCAATGTTCTATTACTACGATAAGAATAAGTGCAACGGTGTGAGTTCGAATTACGATTATCTCTTAAAACAATGCGCAGTATGGTGGATCATGAATGAAGTACATCACTGGTATGGAGATATGGTTCAGATAGAAACAGGAAATAATGTAGCCTGTGGGAATGGTCATTGGATTTCAGCACACAAATCTGAGTATTATCAAAAAGGGATTGCATGGGCGAAAGAGAATTATAAATATTTTCCGGATGCATATGGAGTTATTTATGAAGGCAATGGCCAGCCGCTCAGTAAATGGGGCGGAACATACCAGCCGACCGGAACAGGCAGATTAAAGAAGGTGTCAGCGAATACTTCTGTGACAGAAAAGAACAGTTGCTATTCTTTGGAGGGAGCAGAGTATGGTGTTTATAGCAGTCCTACTCTTTCGGGTGCATCAAGAGCAGGAACGTTTAGAACGGATGCGGCAGGAAATTCGTCATCAGTTGCGCTGAACGCAGGAACTTATTACGTAAAGGAACTAAAAGCTCCTAAAGGTTATGCACTTGTAGATGAAGTGAAAACGGTTACAGTAAAATCCGGGCAGGAAGCGACAGTGACATTTTCAGACCCGCCGCAGATGAATCCTGTGGAACTTTTGTTAAAGAAAACAGGTATGGAACAGGAATATCTTGATCCGTCGGGAACAGCAGCGTATCAAGGAGCACAGTTTTTAGTGAAATTCTATGCAGAACTTCTGGATCCGGGAAAAAATCCGGAAAAAGCAGGGAAAAAGCCAGTCAGAAGCTGGGTCTTTCAAACAGATGCAAAAGCAGTTTGCCGTTATCAGGAGAAGTATAAGGTAAAAGGTGATGCATTGTATAAAGCGACAGACGGAACAGAAGCACTTCCGCTGGGAACTGTAACAATTCAGGAGATAAAACCGCCAAAAGGATATTTCCTGAATGAGGAAGTCTTTGTTTGCCAGATAAAACCAGAAGGTACGGGAGAAAAAATAAATGTATATCAGAACCCTACGATACCGGACAGGGTTTTCCAGATCCATTTGGTGAAAAAAGCAACAGAGACAGGACATCCTCTTTCGGGAGCGCAATTTAAGCATATCAGACCGGATGGAAGTGAAAAGATTCTCACAACGGATGAAAAAGGGACTCTGAAAGTAATGCCATTATCTCAGGGAACGCACAAATTAAAAGAAGTAAAAGCACCGGACGGGTATCGGACAAATAATAATGAACTGATTTTTCAAGTTGATGAGAGCGGGAAAACAGAATTTTTATCTGAGGTAAATACAGAAGAAGGAGAGGTTATTATCGAATATACAGAGGATGGAATTGCGGTAGTGACGATAGAAGATAAGCCGGCCTGTTACAAGATTGAGCTGAAAAAGGAAAATGAAAAAGGTGTTGCACTTGCAGGAGCTGAGTTTACTTTATATGAAGACCAGGCATGCCAGAAAGAAATTGACCGGGTGTTGACGGATGGGAATGGAATTGCAATGTTCGAAAATCTGGAAGTAAAGAAAAAATACTATATGAAAGAAACAAAAGCGCCGACAGGTTACAGAATTCCGAAAACATCAGATGATGCAGATATTGTATATGAAATCTGTCTGGAAAGTAATCCGGAAGAAGGGAAGTGTCTGTTGGTTGTGAATGGAAAAGAATACAGCAGCAAAGATACTGCAGACAGCAAGATAAGTATTGAAGGTTCAATTAAGGAGTGGAATGTGAAAATGAAGATCATAAATCAGACGGGAAAGAAGCTTCCAGATACTGGATCGGCAGGAAAACCTGTGTTACTTACAGGAATTTTAGCAGTAGGGATCATGACAATGATTTACAGAAAAAAAGAGCAAAAAAGATAGTAGTAAAACGGTGAAAATGAGGAGATGAGAAAATGAAAAAAAGAATGATGAAAATTTGTTATATGATGACTTTAGCTGCGGTACTCTGTACTTCTGGAACAACAGGTGTGACTGGAATCAAATCTGTATATGCAGTGGAAAATGAGGTACAGGAAAGAGCAGCAACTACAAATGGGGTTTTAAATCTTAACAATGGACCGGCAAGTATTACAATCAAAGGAAATGACGGACAGAGCCTGAAAGGAAAAAGATTCCTGGTATATCAGTTGTTTCAGGCAGAAAATGCGAAAGGAATGGAATCCATTAATTACACATTTAATCCGGAATACAAGAAATTTGTTTGTTATATCGTGGGACAGCGGATTCATAAGGATGAGAGAAATGTAACAGAGTATGAGGTGATCGACTATATTCAGTCTTTGAATACGCATCAGACAGAAGGTGCGCAGACCGCTCAGGAAAAGGAAGGAGCATACAGTGAATATCGTGTTTTTGTAGAAGAATTAAGAACCCATCTACAGAGAAATGGAAAAACAGGTCAATCTGTTGAAGTGACAAGTACAAAAGCAGACAATTCATTTGAAATTAAGGGATTGCCGTATGGATATTATATTATTGATGAAGTGACAGAGGTAAAAGGAACGAATTCGGCAGCCTCTTTGTGTATGGTAAGTACAGCTAATCCGGAAATGAATCTCAACATAAAATCAGACTATCCGGTTGTGACAAAAAAGATCCGGGAAGATGATGATCAGGACAAAGTTGGAAATCAGGGATGGAATGATTTGGCTGATTTTGAAATCGGGCAGACTGTTCCGTATCGGTATGAGTCAAATATGCCTGATGTTAACGGATACAACACCTATTATTACGCATGGCATGATGTGATGAGTGAAGCACTTACTTTCAAAAAGGATTCTGTAGCCATCCGGATTTATGAAAGTTCAAATGCAAGAAATTATTATGAATTGAAAGAGGGTGAATTTGAAGTAAAGGAAGCTCCGGGAGGAGGAGATACGTTTCAGGTCATTGTTTCTGATATGAAAAAAATCATAGACAGAGAGTTTAATCGTAAAAATGAAGCAGGAGAAAATAAATATGGACAGAAAATAGTGCTTACCTATCAGGCAACATTGAATGAAAAGGCAGCGAAAAATACAGGACGTCCAGGATTTGAAAACGATGTTCGGCTGGAATTTTCAAATGATCCGGATTCAGCGGTGAGAGGAAGTACAGGATATACACCGTGGGATACAGTTGTTTGTTTCACTTATAAAATCAATGCATTGAAATCAAATAACCATGGACAAAGTCTGGAAAATGCCAGGTTCAGACTTTATTCTGACGCTGGATTAAAAAATGAAGTATATGTAAAACAGGGAGAAGGTGGGTACATTGTAATTAACGGGGACAGTCTTGGAGGAAACGACCATACAGGTGGAAAGCAGCCGGAAAATGCGGTGGAGATGAAATCCGGTCAGGATGGAACATTTGTGATCTATGGATTAGATAGTGGCACCTATTATCTGAAAGAAACAGAGGCACCGGCAGGATACCGTCTGCTGACAGAGCCGATTGTGGTAAATATAAAAGCAAGTTTTCCAAATGATAGAAACGCATATGTAAAAGGAGACGGAAAAACAGACAAAGGATTGAAAAAACTGGAGACATCTGCGCAGATCAAAGAATTTATTAACGGAAACTGGAAAGAATCAGAAGTCAGTCTGACAACAAATGAAGGCGAAGGATCTGCTAATCTGACAGTAATTAATACAGTTGGAAAAAAACTGCCGGTAACAGGTTCTTCAGCAGCTGTTATCTGTATTACAACCGGAAGTGTTCTTGTTCTTGCAGGAGCAATGAGAAGAAACAGAAAAAATGCAAAGGAAAAACAATAGATTACAGTCAGATCTTTTACTATGGATAGGAGTTCTTTTGTGTAGTATACCTCTTTTGACTGGCTGGTATAGTCAGAAGAAAACACAAAATGTGTTGGCAACATATGAACAGGTTGTGGAACAGACAACAGGAGATGAAATTGAACAATTAAGGAATCAGGCTGATGAATATAATAAAAAGCTTTGGGCAGAATCGAAAGGAGTCAGGGAACAAAGCGAGTCTGACCAGATGGAAGAGTATGAAGGTCTGTTAAATGCCGAAAAAATACAGACAGGAATGATGTGTGTACTGGAAATTCCGTCAATAGATCTCAGGCTTCCGGTTTATCATGGAACCAGCGAGGCAGTACTTAAGGAAGGTGTAGGGCATTTGATGGACAGTAGTCTTCCGATAGGGGGAGAAAATACGCATTGTGTGATGACGGGACACCGTGGGCTTGCAAGTGCGAGACTTTTCACTCGTCTGGATGAATTAAAGGAAGGCGATGAGTTCTTTCTGGAAGTACTGGGAGAAAAACTCGCATATAAAGTAGAAGAAATAAATGTAATCTTACCAGAAGAGGTAGAAAGTCTGGAAATCAGACCGGGAGAAGATCTGGTTTCGCTTGTCACATGTACCCCATATGGAATTAATACCCATCGGTTAGTGATTACTGGAAAACGGGTTGTGTATGAAGAGAAAAAAGAAGAGGAAATCAAAAAGAAACGTCCGTCTGTCAGAGAAATGATCTTCACAATGATTCCAATTCTCTTTTTGGTATATGTTGTGATTGAAAGAATAAAAAGAAAGCGAGAAAAAAGAAATTGTGAGGGAAAGAGAAAAAGAAACAGAAACCAGAAAAGGAAATGTAAGCACTACAGGAGAAAGAAACGAAAAAGAAAGAAAAGCAGAAGACAAAAAAGAAAGATGCAAAAGACGGCAAAATGGGAAAATCAAATGCGGAATTCTTCTTCTTTTGATATGTTTTCTGGTGGTAGCAGTAAAGAACCCGGCGTTTGCAGAAACAGAAACAGGAAATATAGAAATCTGTATTGAAGATACCGGAGAACAAATTAAGAGAGAAGGTGTTACATTCCAGTATTCCAAAGTGGCATCTCTTGTTGATGGTGCTTACGAGATGGAGAAAAGATATGAAGATAAAGGCGTGGATCTCAATGAGGTAAGGTATGCCAGAGAACAGGAAGAGCTGGCGCGGACTTTGAGTAAATATCATTATAGTGATGGATTGTGCAGGACGGATTGTGATGGAAAAGCAACCCTTACGAATCTGAGGGCAGGAGTTTATCTGATCTATGTTGAAGATGAATCAGAATACGAGGTTCAGCCGGTTCTTGTCCAGCTGCCAAAATGGGAAGAGGACAAAGGGGCAATGAACTGGAATGTCAGGGTATGTCCAAAACAAACGATAAGGGAAGAGGCTGCAAAGACCGGAGATTCACAACAGGCAGGTGCATGGGCAATGCTTTGTCTTGGGGCAGGGATATTAATTCTTCTGCTTGCAGTGAAAAAAGATTAACCGCAGAAAGTTAGAGGTTTATTTGCCACTTTACATTTATACAGAATTGTGCTAGGATAAAAAAGGTTGTTAGCTGTACGAAATTAAATTTTCCTACTAACAACCGAGATGCGTCTGTAGCTCAGTGGATAGAGCGATGCCCTCCGGAGGCATGTGCGGCGGTTCGACTCCGCTCAGACGCTATAGGATAAAAAAGTCCTGTTATTTCAGCGCATTCAGATGGCTGAGAATAACAGGATTTTTTCATATAGTTTTTTATTCACAATCTGCAAGGATGTGGTCTTTCATTTCAGGATCAAACCGGTTGTTTCTTAGCATTTCAATCTCATACTTATAAGGGGCATAAGATTTCTTTGCTTTTGTTACAGAAGGAATATAAGGAGTCTCAAGGATCTTCGGTACAGATTCGAAATCCGGGTGATGGACAATTGTAGAAATTGCATCAAAACCGATTTCTCCAAAGCCGATATTTTCATGCCGGTCTTTCGCGGCTCCTGGAATATTTTTGCTGTCATTGATATGGAAGACGGCAATCTGATCTTTTCCAAGCAGACGGTCAAAAGACTCCATAACATCATCAAAATGATGGATGATATCATATCCGCTGTCGCTTGTATGACAAGTGTCAAAGCAGACTCTCAATTTATCATTCTGGACAACTCCATCATAAATCCGGGCAAGTTCTTCAAAATTCCGTCCGATTTCTGATCCCTTTCCGGCCATTGTTTCAAGGGCAATACAGCAGTCAGTCTCAGCAGTGAGAACTTCATTGAGTCCTTTGATGATCTGTGCAGTTCCGATTTCGACACCGGCACCTACATGAGCACCCGGATGAAGGATCAGAGTATGGCTTCTGCAGGCAATCGTGCGGTCGATTTCTTTTGCCAGAAATTCTACGGCAAGAGAGAACGTTTCTGGTTTTACTGAATTACCGAGGTTGATGATATAAGGTGCATGAACGACAATTTCATCAATTCCGTGTTCTTTCATATATTCCCATGCTGGTTCGATATTCAATTCACTGATTTCTTTTCGGCGGGTATTCTGTGGGGCTCCGGTATAAAACATAAATGTATTG
The DNA here is from genome assembly GCF_055383675.1 of Mediterraneibacter faecis. Taxonomy (NCBI): domain Bacteria; kingdom Bacillati; phylum Bacillota; class Clostridia; order Lachnospirales; family Lachnospiraceae; genus Mediterraneibacter; species Mediterraneibacter faecis. The sequence continues at coordinate 1,055,998 of NZ_AP043803.1, forward strand.
GCACCGTAAGAAACGGCTTCTTTCGCAGAACCAAGAAGCATTTCTTTTCCACTCATGCCAACGTGTGAACCTAATTTTAACATTGTTGGGTATCCTTTCTGTCTGATGTTACATCATACAGGTAACAGTATGTGTAAAGTTTTGGTTACATTATAAGTATTCGATATTTTTATGTCAATCAGTTTTGCGACTGGTTTCATTATCTTTGCACTTAATCTCTGTTTACAGTATGTTAATCTCCGTTTACAGTAACGCTTGCTGTTCTGTTGGATACATGATAGAATAAATAGTGGCTGTTTGTCTCCAGAAAAGTTGGGAGGCAGAAAAGACAAACGAAAAGTAAAGAGGAGTGTGAAACTTTGAAGACATTACTGGAAATGATCACAATAGAAATGAAAGAAGCGTTCAAAGCAGCAGGATATGATGAAGAGCTTGCAAGAGTTACGCTTTCCAACCGCCCGGATCTCTGTGAATATCAGTGTAATGGTGCAATGGCAGGTGCGAAGAAATATAAGAAGGCTCCAATCATGATTGCGAATGCAGTTGTGGAAGAACTTGCAGATAGCAAGTATTTTGCATCAGCAGAAGCGGTGAATCCGGGATTTATCAACCTGAAGCTGGCACCGGAAGTTGTTGCAGAGTATTTGAATGAGATGGCAGCAGATGAGAATCTTGGTGTTGAAAAAGAAAAGAATCCGAAAAAAGTTATTATTGATTACGGCGGACCGAACGTGGCAAAACCGTTGCATGTCGGACATCTTCGTTCTGCGATTATCGGAGAGAGCATTAAACGTATTATCCGTTTTAAAGGAAATGATGTAACAGGAGATATCCATCTGGGAGACTGGGGATATCAGATGGGCCTGATCATCACAGAGCTGAAAAAACGTAAACCGGAACTCCCGTATTTTGATGAGAGTTTTGAAGGAGAATATCCGGAAGAAGCACCATTTACGATCAGTGAACTGGAAGAGATTTATCCTACAGCAAGTGCTTATGCAAAAGAGCACGACGATTATAGAGAAGAAGCACTTCATGCAACTTATCTGTTACAGAATGGATATAAAGGATATCGTGCAATCTGGAAACATATCATGAATGTGTCTGTAACTGACTTGAAGAAGAACTACGAGCGACTGAGTGTAGATTTTGATCTTTGGAAAGGTGAAGCAGATGCCCAGGCATATATTCCGGATATGGTTGAGATGCTCAAGGAGAAAGGATTCGCACATTATGATGAGGGTGCGCTTGTAGTAGACGTTGCAGAAGAGACAGATAAGAAAGAGATTCCTCCGTGTATGATTCTGAAATCTGACGGAGCTGCGCTGTATGATACAACAGATCTTGCTACACTGGTAGAACGTGAGAAACTGTATGATCCAGATCAGGTGATCTATGTTGTTGATAAGCGTCAGGAACTGCATTTTGTGCAGGTATTCCGTTGTGCGAAGAAGACAGGAATTGTAAAACCGGAGACAGAACTTACATTCCTTGGATTTGGTACAATGAACGGAAAAGACGGTAAGCCGTTTAAGACAAGAGAAGGCGGTGTTATGCGTCTTGAGAATCTGATCCGTGAGATTGATGATGAGATGTATAAGAAGATCATGGACAACCGTACAGTAGAGGAAGAAGATGCAAGACGTACAGCAGAAGAAGTTGGACTTGCAGCAATCAAGTACGGAGATCTTTCTAACCAGGCTTCTAAGGATTATATCTTTGATGTTGACAGATTTACTTCCTTTGAGGGAAATACAGGACCGTATATTCTTTATACAATCGTTAGAATTAAGTCTATTCTCAAGAAATATGCTGAGAATGGCGGAGTTTTTGACGGAACGATCAGACCGGCTGAGAATGATGCAGAGAAGTCTCTGATGCTTCAGGTAGTGAAATTCAATGAAGTGATCGATAATGTATATAAAGAGACAGCTCCTCATAAGTTGTGTGCATATATCTATGATCTTGCGAACGACTTTAATAAGTTCTATCATGAGACAAAGATTCTTGCAGAAGAAGACGAAGAGAAGAAGAAAGGTTATCTTGCACTTCTTACACTTGCGAAAAAAGTACTTGAGACCTGCATTGACCTTCTTGGATTTACAGCTCCGGAAAGGATGTAATACGAATTATGACAGAAAATGGATTGATGGATGGTACAAGAACAGAAAAACTGTTTTACAATGACAGCCATCTTTCAAAATTTACTGCAAAGGTTCTGGAATGTGAGCCGTATGAGAAAAAGGAAGGATGCTATGCGGTAGAACTTGACCGTACAGCATTCTTTCCGGAAGGCGGCGGACAGTATGCAGATACAGGAAAACTGAAGGATGCGAAGGTATCTGATGTTCGGGAAAAGAATGGAAGAATTCTGCATATTACAGATCAGCCGTTTGAAGCAGGAGAGATTGTTGAAGGCGAGATCGACTGGGAGACCAGATTTATGAAGATGCAGCAGCACACCGGAGAGCATATTGTTTCCGGAATCGTGCATGCAAGATACGGTTTCAACAATGTCGGATTTCATCTTGGAACAGAAGATTGTACGATGGATTTTGATGGAGAGATATCAAAAGAAGCACTGCAGGAGATTGAACTTGAAGCAAATCGTGCAGTGTGGAAGAATCTGACAATAGAAGTGTCCTATCCATCCAAAGAAGAGCTGGAAGAACTGGATTACCGCAGTAAGATTGAGATTGAGGGACAGGTTCGTATCGTATCGGTTCCGGGATATGATATCTGTGCGTGCTGTGCGCCGCATGTTGAACGCACAGGAGAGATCGGTATGATCAAGCTTGTTAATATGCAGCGATACAAAGGCGGCGTTCGTGTGACAATGCTCTGTGGAAGCCGTGCACTTACAGATTATGAGAAGAAGCAGGAACAGAACAGGAAAATTTCAGCGTTGCTCTGTGCGAAAGAATATGATACAGCAGAGGCAGTGGGACACTTGAAAGAAGAGCTGGATTCTTTGAAACGGACACTGGTGGAGAAAGAACGCCAGCTTGTACACGTCTGGGCGCAGTCTGTTTCGGAAGAAGAAAAAACGGTCTGTATGTTTTCGGAGGATATCAGTGCGGATGCCATGCGTCAGTATGTGAATGAAGTGCTTGAAAAAGAAAGAATTCTTTGTGCTGTGTTTTATGGAAATGATGCAGCGGGATACCGTTATGTGATCGGAAGCAGAACCCAGGATCTTCGTGCATTTTCCAAAATGTTAAATGCTGCATTCGAAGGACGGGGAGGCGGAAAGCCGGAGATGGTTCAGGGAACTGTAAAAGGTGAAGCCGGAAAGATCAGAGAGTGGATTCAGAAGATAGCGGAGGAATTGTCTTATGAAAAATGATCCGAGACGCTCCTTCTGGAGAGCTGCCGGTCCTTTACTTGGATTCTGGGGAATCCAGCTGGTGATGGAATTTGTGATTGAGTTTATAATCATTCTTCCTTTTATGGGGGAAGCATCTTCCAGGATGACACAAAGTGGAGAAGTTCTTAATTATCAGGAAATGATGAATAAGTACTATGAAGTGTTAAGTCCTGCGTTTGATAAAATCATAGGAGGTCAGATTGCGATTGCAGGGATTGCTACAGCAGCAACGTTGTTTCTGACAGTTACATTGTTTGTTATCGATCGAAAGAAAGAGCAGATTGCAGGGATACAGCGGATGGGGGTTCAAAAGCCACTGAAGAGTTACTGGTCACTTTTTGTGATGGGAGTGATCGGAAGTATTGGTGTTACATGTCTGTCCGCTATGGCACAGGCCGTTTTGGTTGATCCGGAGTATATCCAGACCGCACAGAATATGTATTCAGCAGATTTTGTGGTCCAGATTATTGTATTTGGATTTGTAATTCCGATTGCAGAGGAATTTATGTTCCGCGGAGTGCTCTATCAGAGGTACCGGGAGACCAGAGGATTTTATTATGCGGCAATCTGGTCAGCACTGTTTTTCTCAGTCACACATACCAACACGGTACAGATGATTTACACTTTCCTCCTAGGAATTCTTCTGTGCTATATTTATGAGAAATTTGGTTCAATGAAAGCTCCGATTATGCTTCACGTTGTTTTGAATCTGGGCTCTTTGATCTTTACAGATATCGGAGTATTTAACTGGCTTGCCAGAGAACCGTTTAAAATGGCAGTGGCAGTGATCATCAGCACATTTATCTGTGCAGCTTGTTTTGTGTGGATTCAGAGAAGCGGGGATCCGGTGAGTACTCAGAAAACAGAAGAATAGTGAAAAAATACGAATGAAATAAATTGTACTAATAAAAATACAATCTTAAATTGTGCGCGATGAGGTGCGAAACCTTGTCGCGCATTTTCTTTTTAATCCAGTATTTTATTAAATAAAATCAAAGAAAAACAGAAATCTTAATAATTAATATTATTTTTATAAGAAAATCAAAATAATCTGACTATTAAAAGAAAAATAATGAAAAATCAAATAATCAGACAATTTACAAGAGTTTCCCTATTTACAGCCTAGGTAAAAGGGTGTATATTCTAGAAAAAGTTTTACACGACGTGAGAAAGAAATGATTGAATGCGCCGGACAAAGAAGATTTTAAAGTAAACTTTAGATTACAGGAAGAAAGGATAGCGACTATGAGGAAAGAAATGGAAAGTCAGAATCGTGGTCTTTACCGCGAAAGTTTTGAACATGATAACTGTGGTATTGGTGCAATTGTCAATATCAAAGGCAAAAAGACACATAGTACAGTGGCAGGAGCCTTGAGTATTGTAGAACAACTTGAGCACAGAGCCGGAAAAGATGCAGAAGGAAAGACAGGAGATGGCGTGGGTATTCTGACACAGATTCCTCATGGATTTTTCAAAAAAGTCTGTCAGCCACTTGGGATCAAGCTGAAAGATGAAAGAGATTACGGTGTAGGTATGTTCTTTCTTCCGCAGGATGAATTAAAACGCAATCAGGCGAAAAAGATTTTCGAGGTTATTGTAAAAAAAGAAGGATTGAAGTTCTTGGGCTGGAGAGAAGTTCCGATTCATCCGGACATTCTTGGAAAGACAGCAGTAGATTGCATGCCATGTATTATGCAGGCATTTATTGAACGTCCTGCAAAATACGAGAAAGGAATCGACTTTGACCGTCGACTGTATGTAGTCAGAAGAATCTTCGAACAGAGCAGTGATGATACTTATGTTGTTTCACTTTCCAGCAGAACAATCGTTTACAAAGGAATGTTCCTTGTAGGACAGCTGAGACTTTTCTTTGAAGATCTGCAGGATGAAGAATTTATTTCTGCAATTGCAATGGTACATTCCAGATTCAGTACGAATACTGCACCGAGCTGGCAGAGAGCGCATCCGAACCGCTTTATGGTCCACAACGGAGAGATCAATACGATCCGTGGTAATGCAGATAAGATGCGTGCCCGTGAGGAAACGATGGAGGCAGGATGTCTGAAAGGCGAACTTCACAAAGTACTTCCAGCAATCAATACTTCAGGTTCTGACTCCGCAATGCTTGACAACGCATTAGAATTCATGGTGATGAGTGGAATGGATCTTCCGCTTGCAGTTATGATCTGTATTCCGGAACCTTGGATCAACAATAAAGAGATGTCCCAGAACAAGAAAGATTTCTATCAGTATTATGCAACAATGATGGAGCCATGGGATGGACCGGCGTCAATCTTGTTCTCAGATGGAGATGTTATGGGAGCTGTACTTGACCGTAACGGACTTCGCCCTTCCAGATATTACATTACAGATGATGATAATCTGATTCTTTCTTCAGAGGTTGGAGTTTTGGATATCGATCCATCCAAGATCGTGATGAAAGAAAGACTTCACCCAGGTAAGATGCTTCTTGTTGATACTGTTGCAGGACGCGTGATCGATGATGAGGAATTAAAAGAAAAATATGCAAATCAGTTCCCATATGGAGAATGGCTGGACAGTAATCTGATTCAGCTGAAGGATTTGAAAATCCCGAATAAGGATGTGCCAAAGTATACTGCCGAAGAGTGTACACAGCTTCAGAAAGCATTTGGCTATTCTTATGAAGACGTGAAAACTTCTATTCTGACAATGGCAAAGAACGGTGCCGAAGGAACCGCAGCGATGGGAATGGATGCACCGATTTCAGTCCTTTCGCAGAAACGTCAGCCACTGTTCGGATATTTTAAACAGTTGTTTGCACAGGTAACAAACCCACCAATCGATGCAATCCGTGAGGAAGTTGTAACATCTACAACAATTTATGTCGGAACAGACGGTAACCTTCTGGAGCAGAAGGAAGAGAACTGTAAGATGCTCAGAGTCAATAACCCGATTCTGACCAATACAGATCTTCTGAAAATTAAAAATATGAAAGTGGATGGATTCAAGGTTGCAGAGATTCCAATCACTTATTATAAAAACACAAGTCTTGAGAAGGCAATCGAGTATCTGTTTATTGAAGTAGACCGTGTGATCCGCGAGGGTGCTAACATTTTGATTCTGACAGACCGTGAGGTAGACGAATATCACGTTGCAATCCCGTCACTTCTGGCAGTATCCGGACTGCAGCAGCATCTGGTACGTACAAAAAAGAGAACCTCAGTCGCGATGATTCTGGAAAGTGGAGAGCCTAGAGAGGTTCATCATTTTGCAACACTGCTTGGATATGGAGCATGTGCGATTAATCCATATCTTGCGCATGAGTCAATCCGTCAGCTGATCGAGTCTAATCTGCTTCACAAAGATTATTATGCAGCAGTAGATGATTATAACTCAGCAGTAATTCATGGAATTATTAAGATTGCATCCAAGATGGGAATTTCAACGATCCAGTCCTATCAGGGAGCAAAAATCTTCGAGGCAATTGGTCTCAAGACAGATTTTATTAACCGCTATTTTACAGATACAGTCAGCCGTGTTGGTGGTATCGGTATTGAAGAAATTGCAGAAGATTACACAGCATTCCATACAGAAGCATTTGATCCGCTTGGACTGCAGGTTGATACGACACTGGACAGTGTTGGAAAACATAAATATAAAAGTGGCGGAGAAGAACATCTCTATAATCCACAGACAATCCATATGCTTCAGCAGTCCACAAGACGTGGTGATTATGAAATGTTCAAACAGTATACAGAGATGGTTGATGAGGAAGGCGAGAAGATCAATCTGAGAGGTCAGCTTGATTTCAATTTCCCGAAGAAGAGTGTACCGCTTGATGAAGTAGAAAGCGTAGATTCAATCGTAACAAGATTCAAGACAGGTGCGATGTCCTATGGATCTATTTCAAAAGAAGCACATGAGACAATGGCGATCGCCATGAATATGCTTCATGGTAAATCAAACTCCGGTGAAGGTGGAGAGGATATTGAACGTCTTGACACAAACAGATGCTCTGCAATCAAGCAGGTTGCTTCCGGCCGATTCGGAGTTACATCCAGATATCTGGTCAGTGCACAGGAAATCCAGATCAAGATGGCTCAGGGAGCAAAACCAGGAGAAGGAGGACATCTTCCGGGTGGAAAGGTATATCCATGGATCGCGAAGACACGTCACTCAACACCAGGTGTAAGTCTGATCTCACCACCGCCGCATCATGATATTTATTCAATCGAGGATCTTGCACAGTTGATCTATGACTGTAAAAATGCAAATAAAAATGCAAGAATTTCTGTGAAACTGGTATCAGAAGCAGGTGTTGGAACAGTTGCTGCAGGTGTTGCAAAAGCCGGAGCCGGAGTTATCCTGATCTCAGGATATGACGGAGGAACAGGAGCAGCACCGAGAAGCTCGATTCAGAATGCAGGACTTCCGTGGGAGCTTGGACTTGCAGAAACTCATCAGACATTGATTCAGAATGGTCTGCGTGAGCGTGTCCGTATTGAGACAGATGGTAAGCTCATGAGTGGCCGTGATGTTGCGATTGCAGCAATCCTTGGAGCAGAAGAGTTTGGATTTGCAACAGCTCCGCTTGTAACAATGGGATGTGTTATGATGCGCGTCTGCAACCTGGATACTTGTCCTGTTGGTGTTGCAACTCAGAATCCGGAGCTTAGAAAACGTTTCAGCGGAAAACCGGAATATGTTGTCAACTTTATGCGTTTTATTGCAGAAGAATTAAGAGAATATATGGCAAAACTTGGTGTCCGCACAGTGGATGAACTGGTAGGACGTACAGATCTTCTGAAAGTAAAAGACGTTCCGACATCAGAGCGTGCCGCAACACTGGATCTGTCACAGATTCTGTACAATCCATATGCGAAAGAGAAGAAAGGTGTTATCTTTAATCCAAAGAAAGTCTATGATTTTGAACTTAACAAGACGTTGGATGAAAAAGTACTATTGAAACAGCTTCTTCCAGCCCTTGAAAGAGGAGAAAAGAGAGGACTTGAAGTAGATGTTACAAATACAGACCGTACTTTCGGAACAATTTTCGGATCTGAGATCACAAGAAGATATCCGGAAGGACTGGAAGAAGACAGCTATGTGATCCAGTGTAAAGGTGCCGGCGGTCAGAGCTTTGGAGCATTTATCCCAAGAGGACTGACACTGGAACTGACAGGAGACAGTAATGACTATTTTGGAAAAGGACTTTCTGGTGGAAAACTGGTTGTTTGCCAGCCGAAAGGTGTGAAATTCAAATCAGATGAGAATATTATCATCGGAAATGTTGCTCTTTACGGAGCTACAAGTGGTAAAGCATTTGTAGGAGGTGTTGCCGGAGAACGTTTTGCGGTAAGAAACTCTGGTGCACGCGCAGTTGTAGAAGGTGTCGGAGATCACGGATGTGAATATATGACAGGTGGATGTGTTGTTGTACTTGGACAGGTTGGAAAGAACTTTGCAGCCGGAATGAGCGGCGGTATTGCCTATGTGATCGATCTCGATAACAGCCTGTATCGTAAAGTAAATAAAGCAATGGTCAACATTGAGCGTGTCACAGATAAGTATGATGTACAGGAATTAAAAGGAATGATCCAGGAGCATGTTGCTTATACAAACTCTGAGGTAGGTAAGAAGATTCTTGATAATTTCAAAGAATATCTGCCAAAATTCAAGAAGATCATTCCGGAAGACTATGAGAGAATGATGTCCACGATCATCCAGATGGAAGAAAAAGGACTTAGTAGAGAAAAAGCAAAAATCGAAGCATTTAATATGATCAAGAACGGAAGATAGGAGGCATAGAGATGGGAAAACCGACAGGATTTATGGATTATGAAAGACAGGATAAACCGGCAGAGAGCCCATTGGAACGCATCAAACATTTCAATGAGTTCCATACGCCTCTTAGCAAAGAAGAACAGGAGCTTCAGGGCGCACGCTGTATGGCGTGCGGAGTTCCGTTCTGTCAGTCTGGAAAGCCGCTTGCAGGAATGGCCAGTGGATGTCCACTGCACAACCTTGTGCCAGAGTGGAATGACTTGATTTACAATGGAAATTGGAAGGAAGCTTATTTACGTCTGAAAAAGACAAATAATTTTCCGGAATTTACTTCCCGTGTATGTCCGGCACTGTGTGAAAATGCATGTACCTGTGGACTGAATCAGGAAGCAGTTGCATCAAAAAGTAATGAATATGCAATTATTGAAAATGCATATGAGATGGGATATGCAAAGGCAAATCCACCGAAAGTGCGTACAGGAAAGAAAGTCGCAGTGATCGGTTCCGGTCCGTCCGGACTTGCGGCAGCAGATCTTCTGAACAGAAGAGGTCATCAGGTAACTGTTTTTGAACGTGAGGACAAACCGGGCGGATTGCTCCGCTACGGAATTCCGAATATGAAGCTGGAGAAACAGATTATCGACCGTAAGATTGCGATTATGGAAGAAGAGGGAATTATCTTCCAGACTGGATGTAATGTCGGAAAAGACGTGAAGGCGGCAGATATCTTGAAAGAATATGACCGCGTGATCCTTGCATGTGGAGCATCAAATCCAAGAGATATCAAAGCACCGGGAAGAGATGCACAGGGAATTTATTTTGCAGTAGATTTCCTGAAATCAACAACGAAAGCATTATGGGCAAATGACATGAAGCTTAAAACAGGAAGCTACATTTCTGCAAAAGGAAAAAATGTAATTGTAATCGGAGGTGGAGATACAGGAAATGACTGTGTCGGAACATCTATCCGTCATGGAGCAAAGAGCGTTCTCCAGCTGGAGATGATGCCGAAAGCACCGGACGAGAGGACACCGCTGAACCCATGGCCGGAGTGGCCAAGAGTCTGCAAGACAGATTATGGCCAGCAGGAAGCAATCGCTGTGTTTGGTTCTGATCCTCGCGTTTACACAACGACAGTGAAAGAATTCGTAAAAGACAAGAAAGGAAATCTCTGTAAGGCAGTTCTTATCAAGCTTGAGAGTAAGACAGATGAGAAGACCGGACGGAAAATGATGGTTCCGGTAGAAGGAAGCGAGTATACCGTAGATGCAGATCTTGTTCTGATCGCAGCTGGATTCCTTGGAAGTCAGGATTATGTAACAAAAGCATTCGGTGTAGAAGTGAATGAACGCACAAATGTAAAGACAGAGGCAGGAAAATATTCTACAAATGTGAAGGATGTATTCACAGCCGGGGATATGCACAGAGGACAGTCTCTTGTTGTATGGGCTATCCGTGAAGGTCGTGAAGTGGCAAGAGAAGTAGATGAAAGCCTGATGGGATATACAAACTTATATATTCAGTAGAAAATAAAAGATCATACAGTGAAACAGGAATCTGGAAAGTTTATCTAAGAATAAAGAGAACTTTCCAGATTTTTTGTTACAAAAATGTTACGAAAAAATGAAAAAAGTAAGGGAAACTATTGAAAATATTACATAAATACGCTATAATATTGAACGTAGAATGTAAATAAAATACCCTCTTGTTACGAGAAATATGTTGAAAAAACACAATAGATGTTGTATTATAACATATGAGTATGTGGAATTATAATGTAACTATTTACAATGAATTGTGATACGAAAAATTATAATGCATCACATGGGGGACTAGATAAAAATAAGGATAGGTGGAAAGATGAAGTTAAAAAAAGTAAGCAGTATGATTCTTGCAGTAACACTTGCATGTACAATGACTGTTACACCGGTACTTGCTGACGAGGTCAGTGATCTGAAGCAGAAGAAGCAGGAGACACAGAATCAGGTAAGTAATCTTCAGACACAGCTGAATTCACTTATGACCAAGATCTCTGATCTTGAGAATGATCTGATCGAAACAGGTGAGGAAATCTCTCAGACAGAGGAAGATCTGAAGACAGCGCAGGAGGAACAGGAACAGCAGTATGCAGCTATGAAGCTTCGTATTAAGTACATGTATGAAGAAGGAACAGGCACTGCTACAGTGGAGAAGGTACTGACATCCGGAGATATTTCCAGTGTACTGACACAGGCAGAATATTCCCAACAGGTACATTCTTATGACAGAGACAAGCTCGAAGAGTATGTTGCGACAGTTCAGAAAGTAGAAGATCTTAAGACAACACTTGAGACAAAGATGGCTGATCTGCAGGAGACACAGACAGAGTATGATGCGCAGAAGGATGAACTGAATACAACAATCACAGAGAAGAGTAGTGAAATCGCAAATCTCGATGTTAAGATTGATGCAGCTGTAAAGAAAGCAGCGGAAGAAGAAGCTAAGAGAAAGGCAGCAGAAGCAGCAGCAAAGAAAGCTGCCGAGGAAGCAGCTAAGAAGAATAACTCAAGCAGTAGTTCTTCTAATAGAAATAACTCAAGTAATAGTTCTTCCAGTAGTTCAAGCTCAAGCAGCTCAAGCTCAGGAAGTTCAAGCAGCTCAAGCTCCAGTAGCTCAAGCAGTAGTTCTTCCAGCAGTTCAAGCTCAAGCAACTCAAGTTCTTCCTCATCAAGCCCAAGCTATAGTGCAGATAAGGGAAGCATTATTGTAAATGCAGCTTATTCACAGATCGGAGTTCCATATGTATGGGGCGGATCTACACCTGGAGTTGGACTGGATTGTTCAGGACTTGTACAGTATTGCTATAGACAGGCAGGAATTTCAATTCCAAGAACAAGTGGAGATATTCTTGCAGCAGGAACAATCGTAAATGATCCACAGCCGGGAGATATCTGCTGGACACCGGGACATGTAGCGATTTACATTGGCGGCGGACAGATGATCGAAGCACAGCAGACAGGAGTACCGGTTAAGGTAAGTTCTGTACGTGTTACATATTATGTGAGATATTAAAAAGCTTTAAAATTTAAAAATAGAAATCACTAAAATCATTAGAAAATGTACATAATAAAAAGGAATCAGATTATGATTCCTTTTTATTTTACACTTTAAAATTAAAATAGTCACTTCTTGCGTCTTCGTCCCTTACAATAAGGACAGCTTTCACGATGACGTTTCTTGTATAAAATCTTTTCAGAAACACGTAATTCATAGAGGTGATCAGAATTGTATGAAGCAATGTTTCCGGATTTTAAAATAATATTGTGGGCTACACAGTCTTTTACACATTTACTGCAGCTAATGCAAAGAGCTTTCTGTATTTCAATTATGGTTTTTTCTCCTCTTACTCTCATTCTAAATAAAATACTCCATTCGGATTATACGAGTCACCAGTTTCAGCAATCTCAATTCCATAGTGATCGTACACCTTCCCGTTCGTATCCATATCAATCCAGCGTTGATCCAGATCATCCTCGTCCATTATACAATGTCCTACACAGGCAGGATCATTAAAATAAAATACATATCCACTTTTTTGCTTTTGATAACCAATACAGATTACCCAGTGTCCCTCTGTTAAATACGTCTCTGAATCCTCTGAATCTGTAGTATTATATCCATCCTCCGATGAGGTCCATGCCTGTATACACATCAGTATCGGATGCCCCTGATCCAGCACAAAAATCAGATCATTTATGGTTCTTTTCTCTTTTTCATGTATCTGTATCTTATTTTCTTTAAAATAGGTGACTATATTTTCCGGTGGAGTCCCGGCTTCTTCACTAGTTCCAAGCTCTTCTTCATATGTAGCCAAATTTAGATCTCCCTGATATGGAAACATCCAGTTCATCAACATCTGTACACAAGTTGTTCCACATGTATAGCCTCCGTATTGGCGTAAATTCGGGATATCAATAAAAACATCCGCTTCCTGAATTTCTCCGGCATAAAGAGTCTGATCTGATATCTGGCTTGTTGTCTGAGTTTTGTCCACTGCTTCACATGATACTAAAAACATACTTGTGAGGATGCATATCACGGCAGCAAGTCTCTTATAAATCGAATGTTCGTGTATTGTTTTCATGGATAATACATCCTCCTTCACATGGCATTGCTGTTTTCAATTCCATTTTTCATATCATAAGAATCTGATTCGCTGTAATTTTAAATATATAGTGTTATCTTTTTAAGAAAAGAATACAAATTTTTGAATCGTTTGTCTACCCTACAGTTTTATTTCTTTATCAAAACTTTTCTACATATGTCTCAAACTCAATAATACTTAGAACTTCTCGCTTCATTATGCCAACCAAAATTATTTCAATTCGTAGCCTTGCAAGGAGGATGACCTCTTAAAAGAAATCGGTGGTGCCAAAGCTGCTAAAGAATTAGGGATTCCTGAAGGAGCTAACCATGTTTAGAAAACGCATGAAAGATCAGGATAAATGCATAGAGAAAGATAAAAGCAAATAATGTACATAAACCAAAAAGGAATTTTCATTTGATTACTTGAAAATTCCTTTTTGATTTATGCGAACAACGAGCTAAAGTCTGTGTTTATTTTACAATAAGAACGAACTACTGATTCCACCATCTACAACAAGGTCAATTCCACTAATAAATCGTGCTGCATCAGAGCAAAGGAAAGCAACAGCCTGTGAAAAAAATTTTTCTTCACGGCGTCCAAGGATGCTGAACTTACAAAAATGACCCATTTGAAAGTCAGACAATTTCTGAATTCAGATGGGTCAGAATTAAACGTAAAAGAGGGTCAAATTTCTTAACAATTTTAGTGGGATTATTTGCCCGGTACAATTTCCAGCCAGTATCCGTCAGGATCTTCAATAAAATAAATTCCCATAGATGGATTTTCGAAGCAGATACATCCCATCTCTTTATGTTTTTTGTAAGCAGCATCGAAATCATCGACAGCAAATGCAAGATGGATCTCATTATCTCCCAGTTCATATGGTCGATCCATATCACGCAGCCAGGTGAGCTCTAAAAGATGCGGGGTCACACCGTCTGTGAGATATACAAGCTTAAAACTTTCGTCATCGGCAAGTTTTTCACGTTCTACTTTTAAATTCAGAGCTTTCTGGTAAAAATCCAGAGATTTTTCAAGATCATATACATTCAGGTTATTGTGTGCAAATGTAAAATTCATTTTAGTACCTCCATAGAATCATAAGGTTTTTATTCACAGTCAAGTGGAATGATGACTGGAATCTACTTTCTAAGGATATCACAGGAGGAGAGGAAAAATCAATAATGCATAAATAAAACCTGATGGGATAGAGTGATAACACAGAACATAGTGAAAAATGAATGAAAAACATTTTTGAAATGCAAAACATGTGGAAAAAAAGCTGAAAAAAACAAAAAAATAAAAAAGAATGCAAGAACCCATTGACGAAACGTCAAAAATTATATACAATAACAAAAGTGAAAAAATAAAGAAAGTGGAGGATTCCTGCAATGACTGCATATAAAGATTTGAGCAAAGAAGAGTTATTGGAATTAAAGAGTGGCCTGGAGGCGCAGTTTGAAGAAGTGAAGGCAAAAGGTCTGAAACTGGATATGTCCAGAGGAAAACCGTCAGCAGACCAGCTGAATCTGTCAATGGGGATGATGGATACACTGACAAGTGGTGTTGATCTGACTTGTGAAGATGGTGTTGACTGTCGTAACTATGGCGGACTTGATGGAATTGATGAAGCAAAACAGCTTCTTGCAGATATGATGGAAGTTCCGAAAGATAACGTGATCATTTTCGGAAACTCAAGTCTGAATGTGATGTATGATACGGTAGCACGTGCAATGACACATGGTATCATGGGAAGTACTCCATGGTGTAAGCTTGATAAGGTAAAATTCTTATGTCCGGTTCCGGGATATGACAGACATTTCGCGATTACAGAGCATTTCGGAATTGAGATGATCAATGTACCGATGACATCAACAGGACCGGATATGGATATGGTTGAGAAACTTGTAAGCAGTGATCCGGCAATTAAAGGAATCTGGTGTGTACCGAAGTACTCTAACCCACAGGGAATCACATATTCTGATGAGACAGTGTTCCGTTTTGCGAACCTGAAGCCGGCAGCAGAAGATTTCCGTATCTTCTGGGATAATGCTTACTGTGTACATCATTTATATGAAGATAAGCAGGATTATCTGATTGAGATTCTGATGGAGTGTAAGAAGGCAGGTAACCCGGATATGGTTTACAAGTTTTCTTCTACATCCAAGATCAGTTTCCCAGGATCAGGAATTGCAGCAATGGCAGCATCTGATGCGAACCTGGAGGATATCAGAAGCACAATGCGTGTGCAGACAATCGGACATGATAAGGTAAATCAGCTGCGTCATGTAAGATTTTTCAAAGATATTCACGGAATTGTAGAACATATGAAGAAACATGCAGATATCCTGCGTCCGAAGTTTGAGACTGTTCTTGAAGTTCTTGAAAGAGAACTTGGCGGACTTGAGATTGGATCCTGGATCGCGCCACGCGGAGGATATTTCATCTCCTTTGATGCGCTGGATGGATGTGCGAAAGCGATTGTTGCGAAGGCGAAAGAAGCTGGCGTTGTTATGACAGGAGCGGGAGCAACATTCCCTTATGGAAAAGATCCACATGACAGCAATATCCGTATCGCACCGTCTTATCCAACACCGGAAGAACTTGCAGTTGCCGCTGAAGTGTTTGTATTGAGTGTAAAACTGGCAAGTGTTGATAAGATTCTTGAGACAAAATAAATAACAGCATTTTATAAAGACCTTTTGCAAGTGGTTGATCTGCCGGCAGAAGGTCTTTTTCTGATGGTTGACAGTTACTGTTCACTCCCGTGTCAATCACTCCGCTGATTGACACGGAGGATGCGTGTTTTGGTTTGAATGCATCTCGCCCCATCGCCAAAGGTGATTTAAAATGGCGAGATGCGTTGCTGGTCACACATCGTGTGAACAGTAACGGTTGACATGCGTTTCCAGGGAGATTATAATGTAGTGCATAGCAGAAAAGAGGAATGACATGATAAAAGGTGTAATATTTGACGTAGATGGTGTCCTTCTCAATTCCATGCCTGTCTGGGAGAATCTTGGAGAATTGTATTTGGATCATTTGGGAATTGAGGCCGAGAAGAACCTAGGGGAGACATTATTTGAGATGAGCCTGGAGGAGGCGGCAGATTATCTGATCTCACATTATAACCTGGAGAAGACAGTGGAAGAGGTTGTACAGGGACTGAATAAAGAAGTGGAAGACTATTATGCAAAACGAGTTCCATTGAAAGAAGGGGTTCGTCAGTATCTGGAGGAATTCAGAGAGCGGAAGATTCCTATGGTGATCGCAACAACCGGTGACCGGAAGAATGCAGAAGCAGCTCTGAGCAGATTGAAGGTATTACCTTATTTTCAAGGAGTTTTTACAGCATCTGAGATCGGAAGCGGTAAGGATCAGCCGGATATTTATTTTGCAGCACTTTTGCAGCTGGATACGGAGCCGGAACAGACCTGGGTGTTTGAAGATACTTACCAGGCTTTGAGAACGGCAAAGCATGCGGGATTTAAGACAGTAGCAGTTTATGATAAGGCAAATGACAAGAATCTGGCGCAGATCTGGAATACGGCAGATATCTATTTGCCGGAATTTGATGATTTTAATGTTTTTTGGAACAGGGTGTCTGAGGAAGAGAAAGAACAGTTGCTGATTGTAGAATAAGAGGAGAATGAAAAAGCAGATTCGAATTCAAAGGAGAGATGCTCCAGTAGAATTCGAATCTGCTTTTTATCATATAATTGGCTGGTCTGTATTGTGTTTAGAGAAGGTGGATGCCGGCATCAGCAGCAGCTTCAACTACATTTTCAGGCCAGAGGGAAGACTGTACTTCACCGATATGAGCCTTTCTTAAGTAATACATACAGATACGGGACTGTCCAATACCGCCGCCGACTGTATATGGAAGCTCGCCGTTCAGCAGTGCCTTCTGGAATGGAAGTTCTGCACGATCTTCACATCCGGCTTCTTTTAGCTGTGCCTTTAATGAGTCTTCGTCAACACGGATTCCCATAGAAGAGAGTTCAAGACCGATGTCAAGAATCGGATAGTAAACGATAATGTCACCGTTCAGCTCCCAGTCATCATAGTCCGGAGCACGACCGTCATGTCTTTCGCCGGAAGCAAGTACGCCACCAATCTTGGAGATAAACACTGCGCCTTTTTCCTTCGCAATCGCTTTTTCACGTTCTTTGGTAGTAAGATCCGGATAAAGGTCTTCCAGCTCCTGTGTAGTGATGAAAAAGATATCATCAGGAAGAAGAGGATCGATATAGTTGTAACGTCTGGAAATGTATTCTTCTGTATCTTTCAGAGCCCGGTAGACTTTGCGGACAGTGTACTGAAGTGTTTCTGTGTTACGTTCTTCCTTAGAAATTACTTTTTCCCAGTCCCACTGGTCAACATACAGAGAATGGATGTTGTCTGTATCTTCATCACGACGTATCGCACTCATATCTGTGTAAAGCCCTTCGCCGGAATGGAAATTATAATTCTTCAATGCATATCTCTTCCATTTTGCAAGAGAATGAACGATCTCTGCAACAGAACCATCCTGTTCTTTGATGTCAAAGGAAACCGGACGTTCAACACCGTTTAAGTTATCATTCAGACCGGATTCCGGACGGACAAACAGTGGTGCTGACACTCGTGTCAGGTGGAGATTCTTTGCAAGAGCACGCTCGAAGTGGTCTTTCACTTCTTTGATGGCTACTTCTGTCTCACGAATTGTAAGAGGGGAATGATAGCCAGCAGGTATTCTTAACTGTTCCATAATAAACTCCTTTATGTTAGCATTTTATTGCTGTTCACAGTATTATGCGGTCAGCAATAGCATTTCTCTTCTATTTTAAGTGGAGAAGAATAAGAAGTCAATGGAAAGGTGAAATGAACACTTGTAATCAGTAAAAAAAATTGCTAAAATGAGCAGTAGTGAGTAATAAATAGTAAGGGACGAAGGTGTAAATAATGAATGTAAATGATATGATTGATACAATTCTGAATTTTGACCTGGATGTTGTTCTGGCTGGACTTAATGAAAGCAGTCATCATTTGAGTCAGATGGAATTTATTTCTCTGATCGTTATAATGGCCGGAGCGGTACTGTTATGTCTGACGGGGCTGAAACTGGTACGTTTCTGGTCTGTGATCGCAGGATTGTCAGCAGGATGCGCAGCCGGAATTGCGGTCGGAGCGATTGCAGATCTGGATCAGACAATCGCATTGGCGGCAGGAGCAGGTGTGGGACTTGTATTGGCGGTGCTTGGTGCATGGAAGAAGCAGATTGGTGGATTTGTGACAGTAGCGGTACTCGTTTTTGTTGTCAGTGTACATTTGATGAAACCACAGGATTTTATTATCTATGGAATCTGTGCGGGTATTGGTCTTGTGTGTGCATTGCTTTCTATTAAGTTTCATAACTTTATGCTGATTGCTTCTTCTTCTGTGTTTGGAGCAATGGCAGCGGGCAGCAGTATCTTTTATCTGCAGCCATATAAAAACGGAATGATCCATGTGGCACTTTGTGCTGCAATTGGTGCACTTAGTATCTGGATCCAGCTTCTTTTGGAATCCGGAAAACGTAAGAAAAAGAATTTACTTAAAGCAGCAGAGATCCGTGAAGAACATTCTACAGAAAATGAAGTCGAGAAGGCAAGGGCACTGGTTGAGAATCTGGATGATTTTGATGAGCTGGATGAGATTATAGAGAGTCTTCCGGAAAATGTCCGGAAAGAAGACAAGGGCACAACAGTTGTCAGCATGGATGAATTTGATGATCTTGAAGATGATCTGGAAGAGGATGAAGTGGAGAACTTTAAAGAAGAGAAGTTTGATGTAGACGAGGAAGATTGGGAGGAAGACGTCGAAATTGAAGTAACTGCTGATGAGGCAGATGCGACAGAGGATTATGATTTTGATGAAGATCCGGATAACTTAGATGACTTGAATGATCTGGAAAATCTGGATGACTTAGATGATTTAGATTATCTTGATGACGATGATGATATCGAGTTTCTGGATGAAGATGAGTAGATAAAAAAGCTATCGATTACAATAACTTAACACATATCTGTGTTGTTATCGTAGTCGATAGCTTTTGTATTATCTTACTGCTGTAAATACTCCGCGGAGATCATGGATTACATGTCTTGGACATTTTACAGAGCACATTCCACAGCTTAAGCAGATGTCTTCCTGGATTACTGCGCAATTATCTTCTACATGAATTGCACCTGCAGTACATGTTTTTTCACAAATACCGCATCCAATACAACTGACTTCACATTGTTTACGTGCAACAGCTCCTTTTTCTTTGTTAGAGCATTTTACTACAATGTAGTTTGCACATTCGTGAATCTTGATCACGTTCTGTGGACAGACTTTTGCACACTGTCCACAGGCAATACATTTTTCTTCGTCTACTTCGGCAACGCCATATTCATTCATGGAAATCGCGCCGAATTTACATTTTTCTATACAGGCTCCACATCCGATGCAGCCATCTTTGCATCCACCGTCTTCAGAGCCGGCTGCGCGGCAGCCACCGTTACAGGCAACCAGAGCTGCCCGGTAAGGAAATCTCTTTTTAATTGCCATGATTATTTCTTCCTTTCGTATGGTGTGTTAGAAAGAGGAAGGCTGTAGCGTCTTTCTCCGTCAAATCTGCAATATGCATCTGCGATTGCAGGAGCAGTAGGGATGGATGTGATCTCTCCGATACCGATTGCTCCACAGGCAACATCCAGACCAGGTTTATCAATAACGATTGCTTCAATCTCAGGAACTTCGTGAGAACGGAAAAGTCCTAAGGAACCATACTTGTCAATTGGTTTACAATTTTCATCGATTGGATACTGCTCTCTGAGTGCGAATCCCATAGACATTACAACACCGCCTTCAATCTGACCTTCGCAGGAAAGTGGGTTGACAGCTTTACCAACATCGTGTGCGGCAATCATTTTCTCAATCTTACCTGTCTTAGGATCAAGGATGCAGACCTGAGTTGCATATCCATAAGCAACGTGAGATATCGGATTAGGCACATCTGCACCAAGTGGATGAGTCTTAGCGAGATACTCTCCGTAGAAAGTTTCTCCAATCATATCTTTCATGGACTTACCGCTGTTTTTCGCTTCCATGAATTTTTCACATGCTCTGCGGCACGCTTCACCGGTTACAAGTGTCTGACGAGAACCGGAAGTTGTACCGGAATCAGGTGAAATCCATGTGTTGCTTCGCTCATAGACGATATCATCATGGGAAAGATCTGTATTTGTAACGATCATCTGTACAAGTACAGTACCAAGTCCCTGACCGATACAGGAAGCACCAGTGAAGATGTGAAGTTTTTCATCTTCTTCAACAATTAATTTTACACGTCCTGTATCTGGAATACCAACACCAACGCCGGCATTCTTCATAGCACAACCAAGTCCAACAGCCTTACCGGCCGCAAGTGCAGCATCATACTCTTCTTTGACAGCCTCCAGTGTCTCTACAAGACCTGTAGAGTTATCTACAATCTGTCCGTTCGGAAGTACTTCGCCTGGGCGGATCGCATTGCGGTAATGAATCTCCCAAGGCGTAATGCCTACTTTGTCAGCCATCATGTTCAGAAGTGTCTCTGTTGCGAAACAAGTCTGTGTAACACCAAATCCGCGGAATGCTCCGGCAGGTGGGTTATTTGTATAGTAAGCAGTTCCTTCAATTTCAAAGTTTTCATAATGATAAGGTCCTGCTGCATGTGTACATGCACGTTCAAGAACCGGGCCGCCAAGAGAAGCGAATGCACCTGTGTCAGATTTAACAATCGCTTTTACACCCTGGATCACTCCATTCTCATCGCATCCCATTGTCATATCCATGTAGAATGGGTGACGTTTCGGATGAACAAGCAAGGATTCCGCTCTGGATAATTTCATCTTGATCGGTTTCTTTGTTACGTAAGTAAGCAATGCACTTAAATGCTGAACAGTCATGTCCTCTTTACCACCGAAACCACCGCCGACTAATGCGTTCTGAACCTTTACTTTATCTGTTCCAAGCATAAGTGTAACTTCGTGCAATGTCTGGTGAGCGGACTGGTCTGTTGAATATACGAAAATGTCACCGTCTTCATCATAGAAAGAAACAGCACATTCCGGTTCAAGGAAAGCATGCTCAGTCCAAGGTGTCTCGAAGTGATGTGAGATCACGTACTTGGAATTCTTGATTGCTTCTTCCGCATTTCCGCGGCTGATGTGCTTATAAGCACATACGTTAGTCTCTTCTTCATCATAAACAAGAGGTGCATCCGGAGCAGCAGCTTCTTCCACTGTATGCACATGAGGAAGTACTTCATATTCAACTTTAATAAGTTTCTTTGCTTTTTCTACAGTTGCCATGTCAGTTGCAGCTACAAGGGCAATTGCATCTCCGAGATAATGAGTCAGTCCGCCAACCGGAATCAGTGAATACTGATCATGTTTTAAGTGTCCGATCTTATTCTCCCCAGGAATATCATCGGCTGTTACAACCGCTTCTACGCCAGGCAGAGCCTCGGCAGCAGAGGTATCAATAGAAAGTACGCGAGCTCGTGGATATTTACTACGAAGAGCAGCGCCATAGAGCATTCCTTCCGGATAATAGTCATCCGGATATTTACCTGTTCCAAGCACTTTTTCTTCAACATCTATACGAGAAACACGGGAACCAAGAGTCCAGCTAGGATCTCCGTCATCTGGTAAAACTCCTTCTTTCAGAATCTTAGCTGCCAGACGTACCGCGTCCATGATCTTAACATATCCTGTACAGCGGCAATAGTTGTTGCGCAGCGCATAGCGAATCTCATCATCGGTTGGTTCCGGATTTACATCCAAAAGTGCTTTTGTGCACATAACCATACCAGGAATACAGAATCCGCACTGTACAGCGCCTGCCTTCCCGTAAGCATAAGTGTAAACTTTCTGTTCCCAATCAGAAAGCCCCTCGACTGTGATGACATTCTTTCCGGCCAATGAATCTGTGTCAGGTACGCAGGATTTGCAAGTCTGTCCATCAATGATAACAGTACAGGCTCCACAAGCGCCTTCGCTGCAACCATCCTTTGCAGAGGTAATGTGCAGTTCATCACGCAGGAACCGTAACAGTTTCTGATTCTTTGAAGGTGAGACTTCCTGACCATTTACTATAAATGATGCCATGTCAGTTACTCCTTTCTTTGTAACAAAATCCCCAAAGAAAAATCTTTGAGGAGTATGTGTTTGTTGTGTATTTTTAATTATATAAAGATACCTATGGTTATATTTTATCACATATTCAACAAAAAGCAACAACTATTCTAAAAAAGTTTTTGACACCTAAAAATATTTTAGATATATGATATAAAAAATGCATATCAGGACAAAAAAAGGGAAGTACCGCAAAATGATACTCCCTTGTAATTATCTTATATAAATTGTTCTTAGAAACCAAAAAGATTTACAACGCGATTTTAATTATCGTGTTCTTCTTCAAATGGATCGTCGTAATCATCTTCATCATCGTAATCATCTCCACCGCGGGAAGCAATTGCGAGAATCAGTGAAATAACAGCAAGTACACCACTTACACCGGCTAAAATCAGAAGCTCGAATTCATCTCCATGTTTCAGGAAAGCAAAAACAGCACCACCGATATAGACAATCATCGGGATAAGGAATGCAAAAAGTGTATCACGGTTATTCATGATGAAGTATAACAGTGCAGTGACAAGCATACAAAGAGCAACAATGACATAATTCATGCCTGGAGCAGAAGTTACGTCAGCTCCTGATGTGCTGAGTCCTGTTACGAATCCTTTATAAATACAGAAACCAAATGCAAGCAGGGAAATGATTCCAAGGATGATGCGTCCAGGTCTGAAGCGTGGATATTCGTCTACATATTCATATTCATCATCATCTTCATCATCAGAGGATTTCTTATCATCATAGTCATCCATTTTTCTGGATTTTACATCTTCCTTTGCTTTCGCAGTTTCGGCTTCCTCTTTCTTTTTCTTCTTGGCAGCTTTACTGTCAGGGTCAGTTGCAAGCATATCTTCGTATCCCTTGCGAACTGCTTTTTCACGCTTATCACGGATTTCTTCCGCTGGAATGTTCCCATATTTCTGCTCTTCGGAATTATCAGTGGCAGTGGCATCAGTGGCAGCTTTCTGTGCAGCGGCTTTGCGGGCTCTGGCTCTCTCCTTAAGAATACGTTCAGCTTCTTCTTCTGAAATCCCTTTGTCAGCAGCAAGGCGGGCAATCGCTTCTTTGCGGGCGCGGGCTTTTGCTTCTCTGCGGGCAGCTCGTTTCTCTTCAGCGGCACGGGCGGCGGCCTCAGCTTTCGCTTTTTCTTCAGCAGCACGGGCGGCAGCTTCAGCTTTCGCTTTTTCTTCAGCAGCGCGGGCGGCAGCTTCGGCTTTCGCTTTTTCTTCAGCAGCACGGGCGGCAGCTTCAGCTTTTGCTTTCTCTTCTGCAGCTTTCTTGGCAGCGATCTTCTTTGCACGTTGTTTATCAAGGTTCCATTGCTTTTTACAGCTATGGCAGATTGCATATTCATTAAAGATTGGATCCCCGTTTTCGCTGGTGCCAATCTGCTTATTCTGCAAATCCAGGTCTTTTCCACATATTGGGCACTTCATATTAATCATGTACTCCTCTCTTTTGTATCAAAATATTTATAACAGATTTATTATAGCATCTTAAAAGAGGAAGAACAACGAAAAAAGTGTGTTTTACATAAAATGTTTTAGAAAAAAATCAAAATTGTGCAAGAATTTAGTTTAAATTCATAAGAAATGGTGGACTTTAAAAATTTAATGTGTTAAAATCAAAAAGTGGCCTGAGAAGGCAAAAGGTATTGTTATGGTTTATGGTATGCCGTAAGCCATCATATAATTAGCCGGTTGAGAAGGAGATTGTTTCGTATGAGTAAGAAGATCAGAACCGAGGCAGTAGATTATCTGTTTCAGGCAATCTTAAGCCTTGAGAATAAAGAAGAGTGTTATACATTTTTTGAAGACATCTGTACGATCAATGAGCTGCTTTCATTGTCACAGAGATTTGAAGTGGCAAGAATGCTCCGTGAACAGAAGACATATCTGGAGATCGCGGAGAAGACAGGAGCATCCACTGCGACAATCAGTCGTGTGAACCGTTCTCTTAATTATGGGAATGACGGATATGATATGGTTTTCAAACGTGTAGGGCTTGCTGAGGAAGAGAATGGAACGGAAGAATAACACTTAAGAATTAAGCTTACAATAAAATACCTTTTATCAATCAAAAGATACAGCTTGCGGAAGATCCTGATAAAGTCTTTCGCAGGCTGTATCTCGTTTTAAACAGAAATGTTTATTTCCCTTTCTTTTTCTCTTCGTTTTTTGAAGACTTGGAAGAGAGGTCATCAATGATCCGTTCAATGATCATTTTCTTGATATATACATCAAAACTCAAGCTGCATATAAATGCAAACTGCTGTAAGATCTCCTTATCTTCGCCATCAGCAAGATGAGTGAAAGTCTCAGCAGATTTTTCGTAAGTAGCAGTTACATTCTCTTTGATGGAATCCAGCTGTTCTTTTTCAATCTTGCAGATTTCTTTGTAAATATCCGCTAATTCAAAAGAGCTTCCATCCGGAAAATATTTCTCTGTGAGCGGTGCAAGAACTGTCTCAATATCTTTGATTGAAAGGATATTTTTAAAATAATAAATGAAGACCAGAAGGAGCAGGTGCTCTCTGGAATACTTTTTTTTCACCGGGGGTGGAAGAAGATTGTTCTTCGTATAATTATTGATCATGGTCTTTGTCAGGATCTTATCATCAGGGTAACGTTTGGTCGAAGCCAGCTGCTCATCCATAAAAGTAGTTACTTGATCCATGTAAAGATCAATATTCGGAACATCGCCGGGATGCACATAACTTAAAGAAGAAAGTTCTTCTAAAATGCTGTTTAACAGATTACTTGTGTCTATATTCATGTTATCACCTCAATACATTTATTATATAGTATTTAAAACTAGATGGCAAGCAAAAGATAAGAGGGCCGGAAAATGTAGTTGACAAACAGGAACGTGTGTTTGATAATGGGAATACATTTACAGATATCTTTATAACTTTAAAGGAGTGGAAAGATGAGCATTTATGATAAATTAAATGAACCACAGAGAGAGGCTGTTTACCACACGGACGGCCCTCTTCTGATCCTTGCCGGAGCCGGTTCAGGAAAAACAAGAGTTCTGACGCACAGGATCGCATATCTGATCGGAGAACGTGGCGTGAACCCATGGAATATCCTTGCAATCACATTTACGAACAAAGCGGCAGAAGAGATGCGCCAGCGTGTGGATAACCTTGTCGGTTTTGGAGCGGAAAGTGTATGGGTGAGCACATTTCATTCTGCATGTGTGCGTATTTTGAGAAGGTTTATTGACAGATTAGGGTATGAGAATCATTTTACTATATATGATACAGATGATCAGAAGACATTAATTAAGGAAGTCTGTCGGAAAGTAGATGTGGATACGAAAGTGTTTAAAGAAAGAAGTCTGCTTTCAGCAATTTCATCTGCCAAGAATGAGATGATCCTTCCGGATGAATTTGAACTGAATGCCGGAGGAGACTTTGCAAAGATGAAGATTGCCAAGGTTTACCGCGAGTATGAGGCGCAGATGAGGGCGAATAATGCGCTGGATTTTGACGATCTGCTTGTAAAGACAGTACAGCTTTTGCAGACACAGCCGGATGTGCTTGAGAGTTATCAGGAAAGATTCCGCTATATTATGGTAGATGAATATCAGGATACAAATACAGTCCAGTTTCAGTTGGTAAGCCTTCTTGCAGGAAAATATAAGAATCTTTGTGTCGTTGGAGATGATGACCAGTCAATCTACAAGTTCCGTGGAGCGAATATCCGGAATATTCTTGACTTTGAGCATGAATTTCCGGATGCAAAGGTGATCAAACTGGAGCAGAACTACAGATCTACAGGGAATATTCTGAATGCAGCGAACAGCGTGATTGCGAATAACCGTGGAAGAAAGGAAAAATCACTTTGGACGGAGAACGGAGAAGGCGAACTGATTCGTCTGCGTCAGTTCGATACTGCGTTTGATGAGGCAGATTTCATTGGCGAAGATATCAAAAGTGCTGTCAGACAGGGAGGTTCCTATAATGACAGTGCAGTTCTTTATCGTACGAATGCACAATCCCGTCTGCTGGAAGAGAAGTTTATTGCCATGAACATTCCTTATAAGATTGTCGGTGGAGTGAATTTCTATGCGAGAAGAGAGATTAAGGATCTTCTTGCTTATCTCAAGACAATCGACAATGGACGTGATGATGTTGCGGTTAGAAGAATCATTAATGTCCCAAAGAGAGGAATCGGTCTTACAACAATTAACCGGATTCAGGAGTCTGCGACAGAACGTGGAATTGGGTTTTATGAGGCTTTACTGGCACCGGGGCTGATCGCAGGAGTGGGAAGAAGTGCAACAAAACTGGACTCTTTTGCGGCATTGATCGAGTATTTTAAGACGTTGGCAGAAGAGATGAGTATCACAGATCTTTTACAGGAAGTGATTGAGAAGACAGGATATATAGAAAGCCTTGAAAATGAAGATAAAGAAGAGGCGAAAACAAGAAAAGAGAATATAGATGAGCTGATCAGTAAAGCGGCAACTTATGAGGAAAGTTGTCAGGATAAAGATGAAAAGGCAACATTGAGTGGATTCCTTGAAGAAGTTGCTTTGGTTGCGGATATTGACAGTCTGGATGAAGACCAGGAATATGTTGTTCTGATGACTTTACATAGTGCAAAGGGACTTGAATTTCCACGTGTTTATCTTGCAGGGATGGAAGATGGACTTTTCCCGGGATATATGAGTATTAATGCGGGAGACAGAGAAGAACTGGAAGAAGAGCGAAGACTTTGTTATGTTGGAATTACAAGGGCAGAGCAGGAACTGACTTTGACAAGTGCGCGCAGAAGAATGGTGCACGGTGAGACACAGTACAATCCGATGTCAAGATTTGTGAAAGAGATCCCGAGGGAACTGCTTGATACAGGAAACAAGAAGTTTACTCAGGAGACGGAGATGCCAGCACAACAGAATACATATGCACGTGCCAGAGAAGCATTTCGGGCACAGGCATTCGGAGGAGCATTTGGCGGAATGGCACCTGCGAAGAATCAGGGAACGAGTAAGACAGTTACAGGAAGTCAGGCACTGGCATCCCTGCAGAAGGGCAGTCAGCTGGCAGCAGGTGGAAATGGTCCACTTGGTTATGAGGTCGGAGACCGGGTACGTCATGTGAAGTTTGGGGAAGGAACAGTAACGAATATCAAAGAAGGCGGACGAGATCACGAGGTTACGATTGAATTTGACAGTGTCGGAACACGCAAGATGTTTGCAAAATTTGCCAAGCTTGTAAAGGTATGAGAAAGTTATAAAAAAATGATAAATCAGTAGTAATATGAATCGTCAGGTGTTATAATAAACACAGATTATCTGTCACCGCAAAAGGTGAAGAAAGGACGTGTTAATATGAACAAGAGAATAGAAGACATCATTGCAGAAACAAGATTGAACGAGATTCTTCATAAGAATGAGGCTGAGAAGCAGAAGAACACAGTAATCTGGACACTGGCTATCATCGGAGCAGTAGCAGCAGTAGCTGCAATCGCTTATGCAGTATATCGTTTTGTATCACCGGATTATCTTGATGATTTTGAAGATGATTTTGATGACGATTTTGATGATTACTTCAGCGAGGATGATCAGGTATAATTCTTGAGTGAATTGCAAAAGTGCAGACAGGGTGAGAGAAGAAACCATCCTGTCTGTTTTTCTGTTAAAATAGATTAGAATTGATAGGAGATTAGGATGAAAAAAGGTCAGATCTACGAGGGGATTATTGAACGTGTAGATTTCCCAAACAAGGGGATTGTATTTGTTCCGGAGGAAGAACAGTATGTTACTGTGAAAAATGGGATTCCGGGACAGAAGATCCGTTTTATGATAAATAAATTTAAAAGAGGAAATGCAGAAGGAAGACTTCTTGAAGTGTTGGAGAAATCTCCATTAGAGACAAGAGAGCCGGTATGTAGTATCTTTCCTGCCTGTGGCGGCTGTATGTATCAGACAATGCCATATGAAGAGCAGGTGAAGATGAAAGAAGGACAGATCCACAGGATTATGGATCCGGTAGTAAAAGGCGAGTATCTTTTTGAGGGTGTGAAGCACAGTCCGAAGGAATTTCATTACCGTAACAAGATGGAATTTTCTTTTGGAGACGAATTCAAAGACGGTCCGTTATCTCTCGGTCTTCATAAAAAAGGAAGTACTTATGATGTACTGACAGCAGGAGACTGTCAGCTTGTCCATGAAGATATGGATAAGATTCTCCTTTGTGTGCTGGATTATTTCAAAGAAAGAAATGTAAGTTATTACAAGAAAATGCAGCATGTCGGTTATCTTCGCCATCTTCTTCTGAGACGAGGCGATACAACAGGCGAGATTCTTGTGAATCTTGTAACGACAACGCAGGAAGAATATGACTTAACTCCATTAGTAGAAGAACTTCTGGCATTAGAATTAGAAGGAAAGATTGTTGGAATCCTTCATATATTGAATGACTCCCTGTCTGATGTCGTGAAGAGTGATGAGACAAGAATTCTTTATGGACAGGACTTCTTTTATGAGAAGCTTCTCGGACTGGAATTCAAGATTACACCATTTTCCTTCTTCCAGCCAAACTCAAAAGGTGCAGAAGTGCTGTACGAGACTGTAAGAGAATACATTGGAGATATTGATAATCAGGTTGTATTCGATCTGTTCAGCGGAACAGGAACAATCGGTCAGGTGCTTGCTCCGGTTGCGAAGAAAGTGATCGGTGTCGAGATTATTGAAGAAGCAGTCGAGGCAGCAAAAGAAAATGCTGTCCGAAACGGACTTTCCAACTGCAGATTTATTGCCGGAGATGTGTTTAAGGTACTTGATGAGATTGAAGAGAAGCCGGATGTGATCGTACTGGATCCGCCGAGAGACGGAATTCATCCGAAGGCACTCCCGAAGATCTTGAATTATGGGGTGGATAAGATTGTATATATTTCCTGTAAGATGACCAGTCTGGCACGTGATCTGGAGATGATGCAGCTGGCGGGATATCGTGTGGAGAAGATGACGGCGGTGGATCAGTTCTGTGAGACGGTGCATTGTGAGGTTGTATGTCTTTTGGGCAAATGAAAACCAGATGCCAAGGTAAAACTCAGTGAGGATATGGATGATTACTACCGTATTAAAGATGGTAAAGATGAGGAATGATGATTTCGCTATAGTGACTCGTTCATGTTGATAATATATCTGATTTTGGAGGAAAATTAATTTATGGATAAAGAAAAAGCAGATATGATTATTTATACGACAGAAGATGGTCTGACGAAAGTTGAGACTACTTTTGATGGTGATACAGTTTGGTTGTCCATTGATCAGATGGCAGAATTGTTTCAGAGAGATAAATCAACCATTTCTAGACATATAAAAAATATATTTACAGAAGGTGAATTACAGCGGGATTCAGTTGTTGCAAAATTTGCAACAACTGCTACTGATGGAAAAGTTTACAATGTAGACTATTACAATCTTGATGTTATTATTTCTGTTGGCTATCGTGTAAAATCAAAACGAGGAACACAGTTCAGAATCTGGGCAACCGGAATTTTAAAAGAATACATGAGAAAAGGTTTTGCACTTGATGATGATCGTTTGAAAAATCTAGGTGGCGGAGGATATTTCAAGGAATTGTTAGAGAGAATCCGTGATATTCGTGCATCCGAGAAAGTATTTTATCGTCAGGTTCTGGAAATTTATGCAACGAGCATAGATTATGATCCGAAAGCAGAGTATGGTACAGGCTTGCTAAAAGAGTTGTCAAAACAAATGACTACGCATTGCGTAGCGAATTGAGTTGGACTCATTATCGGCTTTTGATGCGTGGGGAAAATGATAAAGCACGAGAATTTTATATGCAGGAAGCCGTAAAGTCAACGGAGACTATATTAAACAGATTTTCGTCCTGACTCACAATGTTTATTTCCATTAGGAGATTACACATCACCAAGCAAAGCCAGAGAGTACCTACTGAACAAGAAAACTATAATCCAATTCAGAACTCTTATGCCGCTTTGTGGGATGAATACAAAGAACTAAAAATGGCAAATACAGTGAAGAATGTAATCCGTCATATTCTTGAGTACTACTTTATTCAGATATGCGGTTATGAAGGAAATGATCTTCATAAAATTGTTTTGGAGCAGAATAAACCTTTGTTTGTGGACGAAATAGAAGGTCAGAAGCCAAATTATGATCGCTACAATATTGCTTCAAGTATGCTCACATACATGAATGATAGCCCAGCAGTTATCAGTGATGGATTCAACTATATTGATGACGGCAGTGATGTGGAACAATGCAAAAAGGTGTTTGAACTGATTTTCACAGCTATGCATCAGGAACAACACTATAAGATGATGATGGGAATTGAGGACTAAGTCCGGATTTTGGGACACCTAAAAATATAAAATTAACATTGACTAAGAAACTCTTAGTCTGAATGGAGGAAAATATAATGGCACAAAAGCAGACAATTGATGCAATGTGGGACGATAGCCCTATCGATGTATCAACAGAGGTGAATTTTATCTGGTCTATTGCAAATAAGCTGCGTGGTACATACCAGAGTGATAAATATAAAGATGTAATCATTCCGATGGTTATTATCAGACGTTTTGAGTGTGCGCTGGAACCTACCAAAGATAAGGTGGTTGCACAGTTTAAAGCAAATTCAAATTACCCAGCAAAAGCTATGTATCGTATTTCGGGATTTCAGTTCTACAATACTAGTGAATTTACACTGGCAGAGCTGATTAACGATGCAGACCATTTAGCTGCAAACTTCAAAGCATATTTGCAAAGCTTTTCACCAAATGTTCAGGAGATTATTGTATCTGCTGAGAAAGGTTTGGACTTTTATAAGCAAATTGACAAGATGGATAAAAATGACCGTCTGTTAAGTGTCGTTAAAGCATTTTCAGATCTGGATTTAAATCCTCGCACAATTGATAACGTAAAGATGGGATATATTTTCGAGGATCTAATTCGTAGATTTTCTGAAAATGCCGAAGCTGGTGATCACTATACCGGACGAGATATCATCAAATTGATGGTAAACATTCTGCTTGCTGAAGGGTGTGATGATATTTTTGATGATGGAAAGGTAATCACGGTTTTAGACCAAGCCTGTGGTACCGGTGGTATGCTCTCTACAAGCTATAATTTCATTAAGAGGTACAATCCCACTGCGGATGTGCGTCTTTTTGGTCAGGAAATCAACCCGGAATCTTATGCTATCTGTCTTGCAGAAATGCTCATCAAGGGCCAAAATGCTGAGAATATATGGTATCAGGATACAATGAAAAAAGATTGTTTTCCTGAAACAAAGATGCGCTTCGTCATTGAAAATCCTCCATTTGGTACACCTTGGGGAGGAAAGGATGCCGCTGAAGGTGTAGAAAAAGCAGTTAATGATGAATACGCAAAGGGACATGATGGCCGTTGGGGTGCTGGGCTCCCTGGTTCTGGCGATATGCAGATGTTGTTTTTGCAATCTGCTATTGACAAAATAGATGATAACTTTGGTCGTGCTGCTATTATTGAAAATGGTAGTCCATTATTTTCAGGTGGTACAGCTTCTGGAGAAAGCCAAATTCGTCGTTGGATGTTAGAAAACGATTTAATCGAAGCAATTATTGCATTGCCAACAGATCTGTTTTACAACACTGGCATAGCTACATATATATGGGTGCTTTCAAAAAATAAACGTGCTGAGCGCAAGGGCAAGATTCAGTTGATAGATGCTTCGTCTTTCTTCCACAAACTGCGCAAGGCTCTGGGTGATAAGAAAAATGAAATATCTCCGGAAGACCGCAGCACCGTAACGAAGCTCTATGCAGAATTTGCAGAAAACGAGTACTGCAAGATTTACGACAACGAGGAGTTCATTTACCGTGAGTACACGGTTATGCAGCCTCTTCAGCGTAGCTATGCCATTACAGAGGAGCGTATCGAAGCTATGCTGTCTAAGGGTGCGCTTTCTTCTCTCTATGATCAGGCTAAGGTTAATGAATTGGAGAATGCTGAAGAACTAACTGGCAAAGAACAGAAAAAATTAGAATCATTCCAAAACAATCAGGCCTTATACGATGAGATTATTACTACATTGAAAGCTGCCACTTCAGAACAAGTATATAATTCACCGACTGAGTTTATGCCTGTACTGACTAAGGCACTTGCTTCGGCAACATCTGATAAAAAATTGCTCGACAAGATTGCTAATGGCCTCTCTATTATGGATAAGAATGCAGAAATTCAACGTGACCGCAAGGGAAGGATTATTTACGACAAAGAAACCAAGGACACCGAACTGGTGAAATGGGAGGAAAGCATCGAAGATTATATGGCACGTGAGGTTTTGCCTCATATCCCGGATGCCGCCGCTTTTTTTGAGGAAGATCTTGGAAAGAAAAAACCTGTCATCAAGACCGGTGCTGAAATCCCATTCACGCGGTATTTCTACAAATATCAGGCATCAACGCCAAGTGAAGAGCTGGAAACAAAGTTTATGGAACTGGAATTTTCGGTTTCAAAGCGTGTGGCAAAGCTGTTTGAGTAAGGTGGTGCTGATATGAGAGAAATGAAAGCGAGTGGAATCTCTTGGTTGGGAGAGCTTCCCTCCAATTGGGAACTAAGAAAAATAAAATACTGTTTGCAAGAACGAGTTGAGAAAAATAATCCTGTTAGGACAACAGAAATTCTTTCGTTGACTGCTAAACAAGGCGTCATTCCATACGATCAAAAAGAAGGTGGAGGAAACAAACCTAAAGAGGATGTGAGTGCATACAGACTGGCTTATCCTGGGGATATCGTAATGAATAGCATGAATATATTGTCTGGCTCTGTGGGGCTGTCGCGATATTTTGGTTGTGTTAGTCCTGTTTATTATATGCTTCGCCCTTGGAATGCAAAGGAAGATGTACGCTACTATAACTATATCTTTCAGACAACGATGTTTCAACGCAGTTTGTTTGGACTTGGAAATGGCATTCTTATTAAAGAATCTGGAAATGGAAAATTGAATACAATTCGAATGCGCATTCCGATGGATAAGTTTGGTGGCCTTTTTATACCGGTTGCTCCAACAGGTGAGCAGCACCGCATTGCCGATTTTCTCGATGCTAAATGCGCTGAAATTGATGTGCTGACCACCGACATTCAAACTCAGATCGACACGCTGGAGCAGTACAAGCGGTCTGTTATCACCGAAACTGTCACCAAAGGACTGAATCCCGATGCCGAGATGAAGGACAGCGGGATTCAATGGATTGGCAATATGCCTTCACATTGGGAGGTTATTCGTGGCAAGTACATTCTACGATATATGCAGAAACCGGTGCGTGAAGATGATGGTGTAATAACCTGTTTCCGCGATGGTGAGGTAACCCTGAGAAGCAATCGACGTGAAGATGGTTTTACGATGTCTGATAAAGAAATCGGTTATCAAGGCATTGATATCGGTGATCTGGTTGTACATGGTATGGACGGCTTTGCAGGCGCTATTGGCATTTCTGATTCAAGAGGCAAGGCGTCACCTGTGCTTAATGTTTTAGATACCAACCAAAACAAGCGATACATTATGTACTATCTTCGCAGCATGGCGTACAGTGATGTATTCCTTGCACTGGCAACCGGAATCCGAGTTCGTTCTTGTGATTTGCGCTGGAACAAGTTAGCAGATCTCTCATACCCTGTTCCACCGCTGGATGAACAAAAAGCGATTGTTGAACATATCGATGCGGTGCTTGCAAAAGCGGATGCTGTTATTGCCGATAAAAAAGCTCAGCTTGCAACGCTTGACGAATACAAGAAATCACTCATCTTCGAGTATGTAACTGGAAAGAAGGAGGTTGTCTAATGGCTACTTTTGAAGAACAACTTAATAATCTGCTAGAAAGGACTCATTCTATTAAAAGCCCAATTAATGCAGCGGCAATCGGTACGGATATAAACGAATATAATCGTCCGAGTGAAGTATGGATCAATGATGTAGAGATTTTTTACAATAATTATCTTAAAGAACATCCATTAGGCGACCGCATGAAAACAATTCTGTTTCATAGAAATCTGGATGCTTACAAAAATCTCGTTGGATGTTTGGAGAGCATCAGTAAGGACCAAGAATTTATAAATAAAATGAACGGAATTTCAATGGTTAGTGTACCAAAGTATCAGGCAAAAACCTTGCCCGAATTTGATGTGTTTATTTCCCATGCTAACAAGGATAAAGAAGATTTGATTGAAGAATTATATCAGTCATTAAACAAACTGGGAATTAAGATTTTTTATGATAAAGAGTCTTTGGAGTGGGGAGATAATTGGAAGGATCGTATTCTGAACGGCACGAAAAAAGCAGAGTTTGCAATTATCGTTATTTCGGAAAACTTCTTTGATCGAGAGTGGACTGAGCGTGAATTGAATGAGTTTTTAAATCGACAGAATAGAAATGGACAGAAGCTGATTCTTCCGATTTTGCACAACATTACGGTTTCACAGTTACAAGAAATGTATCCATCTATAGCGGATATACAAGCGATTGACTCATCCAAGTATAGTTGCGACCAGATTGCTTTGCTTTTTGCACGTCAACTAATCAAACGGCTGAAAAGTGAGTAAGGAGGGATAACCAATGGATGATAAAACGATAATTGATATTACGGATTTGGATGCAGAAAAACATGTAGAAAATGCTGCAAAACGAGTTGCTGCGTACAGCGAGAAGCTTCGTCATCACGCATCAATTCTCTCCGAAAAAGAATATCAAAAATTCCTCCTTGAAAGGCTGGAAAAGGACAACGGTTATATTATTCGTAAGGCAAGTAACTTTGACCGCTATTTTGCAGTTGACCGAGAGATGCTCTTTAAGTTTCTAGAAGATACTCAGCACGAAACGATGGAATATTTGAGAAAAATATATAAGTCTGATTTGGAAGAGACGATTGTTAGTTTTATCAATGCTGAAACGACAAAAACTCGTAGCAGCCTTCTTGATGTGCTGAAACATGGAATTGAAATTTCTAATCAGAAGCTGGAACTTATGTATACAAAACCGGCAACTACATTCAATCCAGATTTGACCAGAAAGTATGGACAGAATATTTTCTCTGCAATGGAGGAAGTGTGGGCCAGCGATAAAGAACGAATCGATATTGTTATCTTTCTGAATGGACTAGCTATTATTGCATTTGAACTTAAGTGCAATGCAGCTGGGCAGTCTTATCAAGATGCAATTTATCAGTTCAGAACTGACCGTAGCCCTAAAACACGTCTTTTTATGTTCAAAGCAGGTACGTTGGTAAACTTTGCTATGGACCTAGAAGAAGTGTATATGACGACAAAACTCGCAGGTGACGCTACATTCTTCCTTCCTTTTAATATGGGAAACGGAGAAGGTGTAACTGCTGGTGCTGGAAATCCTGCGTTTGAAGATAAGTATAGCGTATCTTATATGTGGGAAGATATTCTTACAAAGGATACGATTTTGGACTTAATAAGTAAGTTTATTTTTGTCGAGACAAAAGAAAAAGTAGATGATAAGACTGGAAAAATCAAACGCTCTGAGAATTTGATATTTCCTCGTTATCATCAGCTGGATGTCATTCGAAAAGTGCTCACAGATGTTAGAGAAAATCGTACTGCGCAGAATTACTTGATTCAGCATAGCGCTGGATCTGGAAAAACAAATTCTATAGCATGGTTGGCACATCGTTTAACATCTCTTCATGACGAAGAAAGCAAGATTATTTTTGACAACATTATTATTGTTACTGACCGAGTTGTTGTTGACCGCCAACTTCAAAAAGCAATCATGGGAATGGAGCATAAGGCCGGATTGATTCGTGTTATGGACGATAAGTGCAATTCAGCTGACCTTGCGATTGCTTTGAATGGCAATACAAAGATTATTGCAACCACAATTCAAAAGTTTCCGTATATTGTTGATAGTGTAAAGGGACTTAAGAATAAAAGTTTTGCAGTAATTATTGATGAAGCACATTCTTCTACTGCAGGTAAAGATATGGCTGCGGTAACAATGTCGCTTGGTTCTGGTGATCAAACTGAATCAGATGTTGAAGATATGATTTCAAGTGAAATCAAAAGAAACGGTAAGCAAGCAAATGTATCAATTTTTGCATTTACAGCTACACCTAAGCCGACAACAATTCAGTTGTTTGGTCGTTTGAATACACATGGCCAGAGAGAAGCATTTCACGTTTATTCGATGAAGCAGGCTATAGAGGAAGGTTTTATTCTTGATGTTCTGCAGAACTATACAGAGTATTCAACTTTTTACCAGCTTAACAAGGAGATCGAAGACGATCCTCGTTGTAAAACGAATGCGGCAAAGAGGCAGATTGCACGCTTTATAGAATTGCATGATACTAATATTGCACAGCGTGTAGAAGTAATTGTTGAGCATTTCCGAACAACGGTAATGCAGGAACTGGGTGGCCAGGCTAAGGCAATGGTTATTACCGCGTCCAGACAAGGCGCTGTTAAATATAGACAGGCTTTCGAGGAGTATATTACCAAGAAAGGTTACGACGGAATTCATGCTCTGGTTGCATTTTCTGGAAAAGTAAAACTACCGGATGATGATAAAGAATACACAGAGGCATCTATCAATGGTTTTCCGGAGGATAGACTCACCAAAGAATTTGATACAGATAATTATCAAGTGCTTTTGGTTGCCAATAAATATCAGACAGGGTTTGATCAGCCAAAACTGTGCGCAATGTATGTTCTGAAAAAACTAAGAGGTGTTAATGCTGTCCAGACACTTTCGAGACTGAATCGTATTTGTGCTCCATATGATAAAAAGACATTTGTGTTGGATTTCGTAAATACATACGAGGATATCAAAGCTGCATTTGCTCCATACTACACCACAACATTACTGGCAAATTCAGTAACGCCTAATGCAATTTATGACTTAGAAGCTACTATTGATGCCTATGCATTATTTGATCCATCTGACATTGAAGCTGCAAATGATATATTGTATTCACAGAAAGTAACAGGAAAACAGAAGCAGAGATTGACATTCTTCCTGCAAAAAAGCAAGAAGCTACTAGAACATTATGAATATGAAACACAGCGTCAAGCTGTGGCAGATATGCGTGGATTTGTTCGTTATTATGAATTTTTGCTTCAAGTTTCTAGTTTTGAAGATACTGATTTGCACAAGAAGTATAACTTTATTTCATACCTGTTAGCTTATATCAATATTAAGCATCCAGGTGGTGGTTTTAATTTGGATGGAAAGATCAAAGCATCTCAATTTGTTCAGAAAAAAGGTGAAGAACATGTTTCATCTGGCCTGGTTGCAAAGCCGGTAATGAAACTGCCAACGGCGGAACACTTTGGTTTGAGCGAGGATAAAGAAAAGAGACTGTCTGAAATAATCGATGAGATTAACAGCAAGACTGGCAAGAACTATGATAACGATGTTGTTGTAAAGGCTATGCTGCAGATTAGAGATATACTTATGAAATCAGATAAACTTAAAACAAGTGCTAAGAATAACACACAGCAAGACTTTGAGTTCTCCTATTTTGATGATATTGATGATGCGCTTATTGAAGGATTGTCACAGAATCAAGAGTTCTTCTCAATGTTGTTGTCAAATGATGAAATGAAACATCAGGTGATGGGAATTTTTTCTGATGAGATTTATAAAAGTCTTAGAGAATCAGTATAAAGGCGGTGAAAGACAGTGTTCGATAAATTTCGACTAAAAGAAGTGCTGGTAGAGTACAAAAAACGATTTGTGCAACAACAGTGGCCTAATGAAAAATATAAATGGGAGGCTGTGCAATGCTTTCAGTTGAATTGGGATGTCAATTCAGATGATTTTGCACAGATGCTAACAAAGTCACTTGCTCAGACGGCTAATTTGTTGGCGTCGGTAAATAACTTCCCAGCAAGAATGATTACTAAGTTTGCAGAGATTGCGCCAGAAGAAGTACGCTCAATGTATATTGAACTGTATGATGAGAGTAAGGATTTATATGAGAGAGTAGCCAGCTTCAAAAATAAATCTAATACGTTATTAGAGAGGTATGGCAATGGAGCAGCTCAGCATTACCAGTATGAAAATGCGATAATGACATATTTATGGCTTCGTTATCCGGATAAATACTACATTTACAAATTGAGTGAAGTAAAAGCTGTTTCGTCGGAGCTGGAAAGTGATTATCGATTCAAAAAGGGTGCCTATGCTGATAACATCAGGAATTTTGTGGCATTTTATGATGAGATTTGTGCTGAACTTCAGCAGGATGATGAACTTAAAAATCTGCTTAATTCTCAGCTGACATCTACATGTTACGCTGATCCTGAATTACGAACTCTTACAATAGATGTTGGCTTCTTTATTTCTCGCTATTGGAACAAGGAGGAACCAGGTCCTAAATCGGATGAGTGGTGGCCGACTGATTATACTCCGGCATTAACGGTAGAGGATTGGTTAGAGCTTCTGCCAGATAAAGACGTATTTAATGAGAGTAGTCTCGAAATCATGAAACGAATGAAGGATTATGGTGGAAGGGCTACTTGCACTCAGCTTGCTGTGAAATACGGAGAAACCAAGAACTTTTATAATAGTGGATCTGTTGCATTGGCAAGACGTATTGTTCAAAAAACTGGATGTCCAGTAATTGCAAGAGATGAAGAAAACTCTCGATTCTGGCCTGTATTATATGTTGGTAAGAATGCTGCAAAAGATGAAGAAGGATCTTATGTTTGGAAACTTCGTGATGAATTAGCAGAAGCTCTAGATCAGATCGATTTATCAGAAGTCCTTTTGTATGCGCAAGATGAAGAAGGAGAAGAAGATCATAGATACTGGTTTTTGAATGCAAATCCAAAAATATGGAGTATGGCTAGCATGCCAGTTGGAGAAGTACAGGATTATACATTATATAATGATAATGGCAATAAACGGCGTATTTTTCAGAATTTCTTAGATGCAAAGGCTGGAGATATGATAATCGGCTATGAGTCCACACCGGTAAAGCAGGTAGTTGCAATTCTCAAAATTAGTGCAGAACAAGATGGAAAATCAATTTATTTTGAAAAAGTAGAAGGGCTGTCTTCTCCAATTGATTATGCAACTCTGAAAGCTTGTCCAGAACTTGAAAAGATGGAGTACTTTGGTAATCCGCAGGGGAGTTTGTTCAAACTGACAAAGGGTGAATATGATTTCATTTATGACATGATTCGTGATGAAAATCCAGCACCACCTGCAGCAGATAGTATTGAAAAATATGACAAAGAAAAGTTTTTAAATGATGTATATATGACTGAAGCAAAGTATGATCGCTTAGTTGCAGTTTTGAAAAAGAAGAAAAATATTATTCTTCAAGGTGCTCCAGGTGTTGGAAAGACATTTGCGGCAAAGAGACTTGCATATTCGATTATAGGTGAGAAGGATGATGATCGCATAGAGTTTGTGCAATTCCATCAGAATTATTCCTATGAAGATTTCATGATGGGGTATAAGCCGGTTGAAGATGGATTTGAATTGAAGTATGGTATTTTCTATAGATTTTGTCAAAAGGCTGCAAACCATCCTGATAAAGATTATTTCTTTATCATTGATGAGATCAACCGTGGAAATATGAGTAAGATCTTTGGTGAGTTACTCATGTTAATTGAGGCAGATTATAGAGATACGAAAGCAACATTAGCCTACAATGGCCTAAGCTTCTCTGTCCCAAAGCGTCTACATATCATTGGCATGATGAATACTGCTGATAGAAGTCTGGCGATGATTGATTACGCACTTCGTCGTCGTTTTAGCTTCTTTGATATGGAACCGGGATTTGATTCAGAAGGTTTTATTAAATATCAGGAAGGATTCGCAAACGACACATTCAATACTCTGATTGACCGTATTAAGGAATTGAACCAAGAAATTGCTAAAGATAAATCACTTGGTAAAGGTTTCTGTATTGGGCATAGCTATTTCTGTAACACAGATGAGTGTACAGAAGAATGGATGCAAGATGTGGTTGATTTTGATGTGTTGCCTATGTTAGCAGAATACTGGTTTGATGATACAGACAAACTGCAACGTTGGGAGAATATTTTGCATGGTGTATTTCAATGACAAAGGATAAGAGCATTTTAATCAATAATATTTATCATATGCTTTCTTATGCTTTTCAGGCACTGAACCAAGAAACCTATGAAGATGTTGCAGTAGAGTCTTTTGATGAGATGTATAATCTGCTGGCAGCGATTCTGTCTAAGGGAATTGGATTGCAGTTAAAGCAAGGGCTATATAGAGAATACATAAGTCGTCAGGAAGAACTTTCAGTTATGCGCGGCAAAATAAATATGCCGGGTACAATTAAAAATAGGTTGGCACATAAAAGGGTACTTACTTGCGACTTTGATGAGTTGTCGGAAAACAATTTACTGAATCAAATACTGAAAACAACTGTTACGCTTCTTTTACGCAATGGAAAAGTGCAAGCAAAATACAAAGATGATCTAAAAAAGAAAATGTTGTATTTTTCAAATGTAGAGATAATAGAACCAACAGGAATTAAATGGTCGTCCATTCGTTTTCAGCGTAATAATCAAACATATAGAATGCTTGTAAGTATTTGCCAGTTGATTATTGAGGGGATGCTTATTACAACAGATTCAGGTGATTATAGGTTAGCCTCTTTCGTAGATGAGCAACGTACGTGTAGGCTGTATGAGAAATTTATTCTGGAATATTACAGCAGACATTATCCTGAATTATCTGTCAGTGCATCACAGATTCCGTGGTCACTGGATGATGGTATTGGAACCATGCTTCCGGTCATGCAAAGTGATATTCATCTGCAACGTGGCAATACTGTACTTATTATTGACGCAAAATACTATAGTCACACAACACAGTCCCAGTTTGATAAACATACGATTCATTCCAATAATTTGTATCAGATTTTTACATACGTAAAAAATCGGAGTTATCAATTTGGAGAGGATAAAAATACAGTTTCTGGAATGCTTCTATATGCAAAGACAGAAGAAGAAATTCAACCGGACAATGTGTATCAAATGCATGGAAGTCAGATAAGTGTTAAAACCCTAGACTTGAACCAGCCTTTTGCGGAGATTGTTAATCAGATGGATAGAATTGTGGAGTCGCATTTTTCTGGACTTACAAAGGCATATTAAAACTATTAATTTTGTTGTGATTTTCAATTAGTGAAATGAGAAGAAACCAGAAGGAGGATTCCTATTTGAAAAAGAAAAAAGACGAAATAACCATCCGTTCCAGCGCAGCGGAATATCTGACCTATGTTGCCTCTGTTGGTGATCAGCAGGACAGTATTGAGATGCGCTACGAGGATGAGAATATATGGCTGACACAGAAGATGATGGCTACGTTGTACGATGTCGGCACTAATACTATAAATTATCACATTAAGAAAATCTTTGAGGACAGTGAGTTACAGGAGGATTCAGTTATTCGAAAATTTCGAATAACTGCCGCTGACGGAAAAAGTTACAGCACAAATCACTATTCCTTGGAGATGATCATTGCTGTTGGATTCAAGGTCAATTCTGAGCGTGCAGTGCAGTTCCGTAAATGGGTCAATCAAATTGCAAAGGACTATACCATCAAAGGCTGGGTCATGGATGACGAGCGTCTGAAAAACGGTGGTTCCGTGCTCACAACAGAGTATTTTGATCGCTTGCTTGAGCAGATTCGTGAGATCCGTTTGTCTGAGCGTAGATTCTATCAGAAGATAACGGACATCTATGCCACAGCACTTGATTACGACCGCACAGCAAAAACGACAAAGCAGTTTTTTGCAAAGGTGCAGAATAAAATGCATTATGCAGTTCACGGTCATACAGCAGCAGAATTGATTTATGAGCGAGCAGATGCTGATAAGCCACAT
The DNA here is from genome assembly GCF_055383675.1 of Mediterraneibacter faecis. Lineage (NCBI taxonomy): Bacteria > Bacillati > Bacillota > Clostridia > Lachnospirales > Lachnospiraceae > Mediterraneibacter > Mediterraneibacter faecis. Next base: position 1,098,319 of record NZ_AP043803.1, read on the forward strand.
ATGGGGCTGACCACGTGGGCAGCAGCACCGGAAGGAAAGATTGTAAAAAGTGATGTGAGTGTTGCGAAGAATTATCTTTCAGAGCAGGAAATGCGTTCATTAGAGCGTATCGTTTCGGCATACCTGGATCTAGCAGAGGATCGTGCAGAGCGTCACATTCCGATGACAATGGAGGACTGGGCAAAGCGTCTGGATTTATTCCTGATGGCTGATGACAGAGAGGTCCTTCAGGATGCAGGAAAGATCACGGCAGAGATTGCCAAGGCTAAAGCGGAGACTGAATTTGAAAAGTATCGTGTCATCCAGGACAGATTGTTTATGTCTGACTTTGATAAATACATGTTGGAACTGGAAGAGAGTGCGAAGAAGTAGCAGCATCTCCATTAAAATTTTCAGCTTGCCAAGGTCGAGTGCATGGGAGTTGGGTCATCCGTCGGGGCGAAAAATAGCCGTTGACCTGTTTTTCTAGGAAGAACGGACAAGGTTGAGGCGATGGCGGTTCCTCGCAAGATTTGACTTTTATGTTAGAATCACTATAATAGTAGAAACGAATAAAAAAGTTGAACTTTTTCCGTGGACGAACGAGGTTCAATCTGCGATATGGATAGCAGAATGTATCAAGATATTTTTGATACAGAATTAATAGATATGTTTCCACGAACAAACGGAGATATTTTGGTACATACAATATTAGCCGGGATAGGTTCCAGATTACCGACATCAATCCGGACCTATCGAGCCATGTGTTGTCTACATCGGGTGAATTCGTAGAAATATAAAACGCAGTTATAGTAAAAAATGCTAATATGTAACAGAAGAAATATTGTGGTAAATGTCTTTTGCATTAATAATGGAAAATTGTAAAATTAATTATACGCAAAAGGAAACGATACTTATGGGGATATGACACAAAAAGTGCATGTCTCCTTTTTTGATTAATGGGATTATGCTAGGAAACAGTCTGATGATAGAAATTTTACTGTTTACTGTATTTGGAAATATAGTGGACTCGTTTGAAATCAAAACGATCTTGTTGAGAGTGTAGCGCATCTGGATAACCACATGGTACAATTGCAAAGGCAACTAAATCTTGAGAAATTTGCAGTACATTGTGGATTGCTTCCATACGTTCTTTTAGTGGTGCGATTCCAAGCCACACAGCACCAAGCCCAAGCGAATCTGCTTCCAATAAAAGATTTTCAACAGAGGCACTCATATCTATCTGAGCATATTCTGGCATTTTGCAAGCTGTTCTGTAACAAGCGACAAAAGCGAGAGGAGCAGATGCGGTACCTCCGGCATAAGGACTTGTTCTGTGAAAAATTTCGTTCATTTTCTTACCTCCAATTTGTGTGCGAAAATTGTTTTTAGTAATTTATGTGACATGTAATAACTATAAATGCAGGCAACGATTTCTGCGATCCAGACTGCATACCAGCCATGTGAAATGCCAGAGATTTTTATGAAAATCAAGAGGCAGGGAACTAATAAAATAAGTTGCCTTATAGCAGCACTGACCATATTAATGATGCCGTTTCCGAGGCCGGAAGCAAAATATCCGCACAGGATTGTAATTGCAGCCATAACAAAGGAAACGGAGATGATTCGCAGTGCCGGAATACCGAGAGTCAGCATTTCCTGGCTTGCAGAAAATAATTGCAATAATTGTCCGGGAAAACACCAGAATATGACGGTTCCGCATAAGGCAATAATTGCTCCGGTAGGAAGTAAAACTTTCCATGTCTGCTGTACTCGATGATATTTTCTATTGCCGTAATTATATCCGACAATAGGAATGGCAGCCTGTCCAAGACCATTGATAGGCATCATCAGGAAATTTTGCAATTTATAGTAGACACCGAAAAAAGCAACTGCTGTTGCAGAAACAGGTAGGAGAATACTGTTTACTGCAAGTGTCATAATACTTCCGATGGCCTGCATGATAATTGTAGGAAGCCCCACCCGGTAAATATCAGCAACGTCTCGCCACCTGAAATGATAGTTTTTTAGATGGGCATGGATGAGAGGATTTCGGAAACGGTTAAACAATAAAGCAGCGATGGCCCCCACCATTTGTCCGATGACAGTTGCGATTGCTGCACCACGGATTCCCATTGCAGGGCAGCCAAACAGACCGAAAATCATAATGGGATCAAGAATAATATTCAAAATAGCACCTATGATCAGAGAAATCATAGATAAAACAGTATCTCCAACAGCCTGTAGCAGTCTTTGCCCATAAGTTTGCAAAAAGATTCCACAGCAATACACGAGATTGATGGAAAGATATTGTTTACAGAGAGTTTGTAATTCTGGATCTGTAGCCATTTTAAAGGCAATCGTATCGGACAGAAAAATGCCAGCGAAAGAGAAGATGATGGATGTAAAGAGCATGAGGAAAAGTCCGGTTGTGGCAGCCTGACATGCTTCTTCAGTTTTATGTTCCCCTATTTTTCTGGAAAGCAAGGAATTCAGACCTACTGCGGTTCCGACACCCACGGCAATCATTAAAAATTGAACGGAATATACTAGCGATGCAGCGGTCAGAGCTGTTTCAGACAGTCTGGCCACAAAGATACTGTCAACAATGTTATAAAGCGATTGCACAAGTAAAGAGAGCATCAATGGAATAGCCATTGTGTACACTAAAGGACGGATTGGCATTTCTGCCAGTTTGTTTTTTGAATTCATAAGACCTCCTCGTGGCATTGCAAAAAAAGAAGCGTGAAATCTGTAAGGACAAGCAAATCCTCATGATTTCACGCTTTTACAAGCCGGCTTTCGTTATAATTATTGTTTTTCGGGTATATTATAAACGAAAGAGAAGAGAAAATGCAAGAAAAATTTATTTGATTTTGGAAAAACTGGAAATATAATTATAGTAGACGAGTAGCAGGTAAGTGTAAATCCAGTTTAGCAGCTACTCGTTTTTCGCTTTGTTAAAATAATATATTTGTTATGAAAAAGTGTGTAGCTTGTCAGCGTAAGTCCAGCTTATAAGACAAGGTGCGCACTTTTTTGTGCCAAAAAGAGAGGAGTTTAAACAAAATGTCAGAAAGCAACAAGATGAAGGAGATGCAGGTGAATAAGCTGATGATCCAAATGGGAATCCCAATAATCTTATATTACAGTCAGCAGAGAATTTGGAAGTGGCGGGCGTTTTATCGGGGAAGAAGTAGCAAAGAAACTTGGAAGTGCCTACTATGATAAAAATATTATCAGCCAGATTGCAGAAAAGTCCGGTTTAGCACCAGAATATATTCAGGAAAGTGCAGAATTGTCTCCGAAAAAAGGCTTATATTTGAAAGAAATTCCGAAGAGAGGTTTCTGCTAAATACACAATCTTACGGAGAATTGCATTGCTTGCTAATTTGTATTTTTAGCATATCTTAACTTGTGACCTGTTCCGGCATCGGACGTGATCCACATATCTCCCCTACGGCGGTTAAATATCAGGTGACAAGAATTGCAAAAGCAAATAATATGAGTGAAGAAAAAGTCAGAGATATTATTGAAAAATGCACCGACAGTAGATTTTTAGGTGTTTTTGGAGAGAAAAACCGTAAATGTTCTGAAAGTCAATTTGATGTTGGACGGTATCCTATAACTAGCGCTCTCCAAAGATGAGCAGAAGATTTCGGACTTCTGCTCATCTTTATACAATCTTAATTTCAAAACAAACTTACTTACGTCCATTTAATACAAATAAAGATAGAATAAAGAAAATATAAAAAAGAAATTAAAATTATGGGGACATAGTTATGCAACAGAAAAACAGGTCAAGACATCGGCATATGACATCATTTCAAGTGATTAGTTTAGGGTTTTTATCCGTGATTCTCTTAGGCAGTCTGCTTTTGATGCTGCCGATTGCTACAAAAAGCGGTCAGAGTACATCCTTTTCAGATGCTTTGTTTACCGCAACTTCTGCGGTTTGCGTGACGGGACTGGTTATTAAGGATACGGCAACCTACTGGTCTTTATTTGGTCAAGGAGTTATTTTATTGCTGATTCAAATCGGAGGTATGGGAATTATTACGATTGCTATTGCGATTGCTACTGTTTCCGGACGCAAAATCGGGTTGATGCAGCGAAGTACCATGCAGGAGGCAATTTCGGCTCCAACGGTGGGGGGGATTGTACGGAGAACACAATTTATTATTCGGACTACTATTCTTATCGAAATCATTGGTGCGGCTCTTTTAGCCCCTGTTTTTTGCAGGGACTTTGGGGTTTGGAAAGGAATATGGTATTCGTTGTTCCATTCTATTTCTGCTTTTTGCAATGCAGGATTTGATCTAATCGGTATAAGAACCCCTTTTTCCTCGTTGACATCTTATTCTGTACAGCCGATTGTAAATCTTGTGATTATGGTGCTGATTGTTGTAGGAGGTATTGGATTCCTTACCTGGGAGGATATAAAGAATCATAAATGGCATTTAAAAAAATACAGAATGCAAAGCAAGGTGATTTTTATGGTAACAGGACTATTGATATTCTTACCGGCTCTTTACTTTTTTTATTTTGAGTTTTCAAATGTGCCTCTTATGGAAAGAGTGTGGGTTTCCTTGTTTCAATCTGTTACGCCGAGAACTGCAGGATTTAATACAGCAGATTTGACTTTACTCAGTGAAGTTGGGCAAATGCTTATCATTATTCTGATGCTCATCGGTGGTTCGCCCGGTTCTACTGCAGGGGGTATGAAAACGACAACTCTTGCAGTGCTCGTTTCATCGGCATTATCTGTATTTAGAAAAAAGGAACACACTCATTTTTTCGGCAGACGAATTCCGGATGACACTATCAAAAATGCAGCTACGATTTTTTTGATGTATATCGTTTTATTCCTTGTCGGAGGAATGGTAATTAGCAGCACAGAAGATATTCCACTTATGACCGCTTTGTTTGAGACGGCGTCGGCAATCGGGACGGTAGGGTTATCGCTGGGAATAACTCCTGACCTGGGACTTGTTTCTCATATAATCTTGATTTGCTTGATGTTTTTGGGCAGAGTGGGCGGATTGACTTTGATTTTTGCCACCCTTTCTGAAAAAAAGTTTAACGGTTCAAAATATCCTCAGGAAAAAATCACAGTAGGTTAAAGGAGAATAAAAAATGAAATCAATATTACTTATCGGTCTGGGAAGATTCGGACGGCATATTGCTATAAAATTAGATGAATTGCACCATCAGGTGATGGCGGTAGATAAAGAAGATACCCGAGTTGATGCTGTACTTCCCTTTGTAACCAACGCTCAGATTGGGGATGCGACTAGTGAGGATTTTTTAAGTTCGCTTGGTGTTGGGAATTTTGACGTTTGTATTGTGGCAATTGGAGATGATTTTCAGAATTCATTGGAAGTAACGTCCCTTTTGAAGGAACTCGGTGCAAGAATGGTGGTGTCTCGTGCTTCTCGTGATGTTCATGCAAAATTTCTTTTAAGAAACGGCGCAGATGAAATTGTTTATCCTGAAAGGCAGCTTGCCGATTGGGTTGCGATCCGTTATAGTGCTGATCATATTCTCGACTACATAGAACTAGATGAAGAACATGCAATCTTTGAAATATCTATACCGGGAGAATGGATAGGAAAAACTATCGGTCAGTTGGATATACGAAAAAAATATAACATCAATATTATGGCACTGAAAACAAATGATATTATGAATTTGAAAATAAGTTCCGATACGCAGTTATTGAAGAATAGTACCATGCTTGTTCTCGGGGATACAAAACATATTCAAAAGTGTTTTCGTATTTAATTTTTGAAAGAAGTTGGTGATATGAAAGACTTTGTTTTACTTATAGTGGTATTGGCAGCATTTATTTATGGTTATTTTCTTATGGGAAAACTGGATAAATTTCTCGAGGAAAATGAATCCCAAAAACATATTTCAGGTTCTAAGCTTAGGATTGGATTTGAAACACCTGCAATCATAGATTCTATTGCAGATCTATTAGAACAATTTTCAAGCGAATACCCAAACTATGAGTTGAACCTGTTCTACGGTTCTGTAAGTGAAATAATAAATGGGATAGGAAATAATAAACTTGATTTTGGCTTTATAATAGAGGAATCCAATGATATTTTGAAAGATAAGTATTGTTCCTTATCCTTTCAAATAAAGCAAAGCGTCATTACTCCAGACTCTATAGACATTGCGGTACATCCAATCAACACGATTGAGAAACCAGTGAGAGTGATATGGCAAAATAACAGTAATTGTATGGAAGGTTCATTTGTAGAAAAATTGCATGATTTTTCGGAGCCTTTTCTGTTTTCGGCTACACGCCCGAATGGAAAAAAAGAAGAAAAGGTGGTATAATCTTTATATAATGTTTTTTGCACAGGGAGGTGACCGTATGGGCGAAAACAGACACAATCCGGATCAGTTATTAAAGGCAATCCAAGCCGATGAAGAAAATCGGAATAAAGGACATTTGAAAATCTTTTTCGGATATGCAGCTGGTGTGGGTAAAACCTACGCCATGTTGGAAGCGGCTCATATGGCAAAACAGCAGGGAATTGACGTGGTAGCCGGTTATATAGAACCCCACGCACGCCCCAAAACAGCAGCTCTTTTGAATGGCTTAGAAGTTCTTCCTACAAGAGAAGTTCTCTATAATGGTATGATACTGAACGAATTCGACATTGACATGGCACTGAAAAGAAAACCACAGCTTATTCTTGTGGATGAACTTGCTCATACGAATGCCGAAGGATGCCGTCATGCAAAACGGTATCAGGACATTAAGGAACTTTTGAATGCAGGGATTGATGTCTATACGACTGTCAATGTTCAGCATATTGAAAGTCTTTGTGATACAGTTTCATCCATTACGGAGATTGTTGTACAGGAACGCATTCCGGATTCTCTGTTTGATAATGCAGATCAGGTTAAATTAATGGATATTGAACCACAGGATTTGATTGACCGTTTGAATACAGGAAATGTATACAGACAGACCCAGGCAAAACAGGTGGTAGAAAATTTTTTCACAATAGAAAATTTGACAGCTCTTCGGGAGATTGCACTGCGGCGATGTGCGGATAGGGTGAATATCCTCACAGAAAATGCCCGCATTAAAAATCACGGAGATTATCATACAGACGAACATATTCTTGTTTGTCTATCTTCTTCTCCATCTAATGCAAAAATTATCCGTACCGCCGCAAGAATGGCTTCTGCTTTCAAAGGAAAGTTTACGGCTCTGTTTGTAGAAACACCGGATTTTTCAGTGATGAGCGAGGACAATATAAAACGCCTTCGTTCAAATGTTCGTCTTGCTGAGCAGCTTGGGGCAAAAATTGAAACAGTTTATGGAGAAGATATTCCGTTTCAGATTGCGGAATTTGCCCGTTTGTCCGGTGCGTCAAAGATTGTGATCGGGCGAAGTTCTGCTACAAAACGGCATTTGCTCAGCAAACCGACACTGACAGAAAAACTGATTGATTATGCCCCTAACTTGGATGTGCATATTATTCCGGATACGGTTTCTAATGCTGCAGTGTATCAGTTAAGAGGGGGCAGGAAAAAGAACCATATCGTCTTCTCTGCCACTGATACATTAAAATCTACTGCGATTCTGATTTTATCCAGTTTAGTCGGAATGATTTTCCATAATCTTGGATTTGGCGAAGCAAATATTATTACTGTTTTTGTTTTAGGCGTTCTTGTCACCGCTGTCATCACGAAACATCAGGTATACAGCCTAATTTCCTCGATTGTAAGTGTTTTGATTTTTAATTTCCTGTTTACGGAACCCCAATTTACCTTGCAGGCGTATGATCAGGGTTATCCTGTTACCTTTATTATCATGTTTTTGGCGGCATTTTTAACCGGTTCTCTTGCTATACGGATTAAAAATCAAGCAAAACAGGCGGCACAATCTGCTTACCGTACCAAAGTGTTATTTGATACAAGCCAGCTATTGCAACAGGCAAAAGATAAAAATGAAATTGTATCCACAACTTCAAATCAGCTCATTAAACTCTTGGGAAAAGATATCGTTTTTTATTTAGCTGATGGCGAAGTGTTGGATACGCCGCATATTTTTTCTGTAACTGAGGAAAATTTGGAATCATGTATTTCCGAAAATGAAAAGGCCGTTGCCGGCTGGGTATTGAAAAACAATAAACGTGCCGGATCCACAACAGGAACGCTTTCCAATGCAAAATGCCTGTACCTTGCTGTTCGCAGTAGCAGTATGGTATATGGAGTTGTTGGAATCGTGATGGGGGAAATACCTCTTGATCCATTTGAAAACAGTATTCTACTGTCCATTCTCGGAGAATGTGCTCTGGCTTTGGAAAATGAAAAAAATGCCCGCGAGAAACAGGAGGCGGCTGTCCTTGCAAAAAATGAACAGTTGCGAGCGAACCTGTTGCGTGCTATTTCACATGATTTGAGGACACCGCTGACATCCATTTCTGGTAATGCCAGTAACCTTTTGTCCAATGGCGATTCCTTTGATAATGATACAAAAAAGCAGCTATATACGGATATTTATGATGATTCTATGTGGCTGATAAACCTTGTAGAAAACCTGCTGGCTGTAACCCGGATTGAAGAAGGACGGTTGAATCTCCGTATAACGGAAGATTTGATGGATGACGTGATTACAGAAGCGTTACATCATATTAACCGAAAGAGTGAAGAACATCATATTTCTGTTGAAAGCAAAGAAGAAATTCTTCTTGCAAAAATGGATGCAAAGCTTATTGTTCAGGTGATTATCAATATTGTTGATAATGCTATCAAATATACACCTAAAAACTCTCATATTGTTATTCGGACAGAAAAACGGGGAAAACAAGCGATCGTATCTATATCGGATGACGGAAACGGAATTGCTGATGAAATAAAGCCACGGATATTCGACATGTTCTACAGCGGTGCAAATCAAATTGCAGACAGTCGCCGAAGTTTAGGACTCGGATTATCTTTGTGCAAGTCCATTATTAACGCCCACGGCGGAGAACTTACTGTTTCAGATAATCTGCCGCACGGAACAGTATTCACATTTACATTACCGGCAGGGGAGGTCAAAGTATATGAATAAGTCACTAATATTAGTTGTAGAAGATGACACATCTGTCAGAAATTTAATTACAACAACCTTAAAAGCGCACGAATACCGATATCTGACAGCGCCCAATGGTCAATCGGCAATTTTAGAAGCATCTTCACACAATCCTGACATTGTTTTACTTGATTTAGGACTTCCTGATATGGATGGTGTTGAGATTATTAAAAAAATCCGTACTTGGTCAAACATGCCAATTATCGTAATCAGTGCTCGCAGTGAAGATACCGATAAAATTGATGCGTTGGATGCTGGTGCAGATGATTATTTAACAAAGCCATTTTCTGTTGAGGAACTGCTTGCCAGACTACGAGTCACGCAAAGAAGGTTATCGATGATGCAAAAAGTATCCCCTGTCGAAACGGTTGTTTTTGTAAACGGAAAACTTCGTGTGGATTATGTTGCGGGGTGTGCCTATTTGAATGAAGAAGAGTTGCATTTAACACCTATTGAATATAAGTTGCTTTGCCTGTTGACAAGAAATATAGGAAAAGTTCTGACCCATACTTTCCTTACGCAAAGCATTTGGGGAAGTAGTTGGGATAATGATATTGCCTCCCTTCGTGTGTTTATGGCGACACTTCGTAAAAAAATCGAGAAAGAACCGAACTCTCCACAATATATCCAAACACACATTGGCGTGGGGTATCGGATGCTGAAAGTTGAGTGAACTTCACAACATTTATTATAATCAGTGAGGTGGCGGATATCTTTTCAAGTAATAATGAATAGAATATATCACTCTGTAAAAGAAGTTATAAGGTAAGCGAACAGATTGGTATAGCTTGTTAAAAATATATCAAAATCACATTGTTATTTTCCTTAAGGTGTGCTATAGTATATTTTAGTTGTGAATCGGAAAAATTAGGAGGAAAAAACAATGAACTTAAGAGAAAAATACGGTGAGTGGGGTATCATCCTTGGAGCAACAGAAGGCGTTGGAAAAGCATTTGCAGAGAAAATCGCATCTGAGGGAATGAGTGTTGTCCTGGTAGGAAGAAGAGAAGAGAAACTTCAGGAGCTTGGAAAGAGTATCAGCGAAACATATGGTGTGGATCACATGGTTATTCGTGCAGATTTTGCACAGTCCGACTGTACTGACAAGATTTTTGAAGCAACAAAAGACCTTGATATGGGATTCATGAGTTATGTTGCATGTTTCCATACATTTGGAAAATTGCAGGATACTCCGTGGGAGAAGCATGAGCAGATGATTAATGTTAATGTTATGACATTCTTGAAATGTTTCTATCATTACATGGGAATCTTTGCAAAGCAGGATCGTGGAGCTGTAATCAATGTGTCTTCTTTGACAGCAATCAGTAGTTCACCATATAACGCACAGTATGGTGCAGGAAAATCTTACATTAAGAAACTGACAGAAGCTGTGGCGGCAGAATGTGAGAGTACAAATGTAGACGTTGAGGTTATCACGTTAGGAACAACAATTACACCAAGTTTGTTAAGCAATCTTCCAGGCGGTCCAGCAGGAGAAGCTGTTATGAAGGCAGCTATGACACCGGAAGCTTGTGTAGAGGAAGCATTTGACAATCTTGGCAAATCTCTTTCTGTTATTGCAGGTGAGCACAATAAAGCAAATGTTCATAATTGGCAGGCAAATAAAACAGATGATGAATATATCCGTTATATGGGTTCATTCTATTCTAACAACTAAAAAATCAGATTTTAGATGAATCATCTTTCAGTGATTATAGTAGCTGTTTCTCTGAGTAGGGGAAACAGCTATTTTGTTTATGGGAAATATATAACTTTAAGTATCTTTAATGATAACGATATGGTAAGATGAAGTTAAGGAATAGGAGTTTTAGCCACATCATTAGGAGTAGTTGCTTTGACAGGATGCGGAGCCGAAAAGACATCCGATAAAGGAAATCAGGGTTATCGAACATTAGATGAAATCAAAGAAAGCGGTGAAATTAATATTGGAGTTTTCTAAATGAAAATTATTATAAAATAAGTCTGGCTTTTTTAAATAGAATGTGATAATATAGTAATGTTTGATAGAGGCGCGGTGATATGAGTATCCGCTGACGAGAGTCTTGGGAAGACTGTCAGTGAGAGAAAGGAGAAGCCGCCGAAGGAATGATATTCCCAGATATGATTCCTGGGCCGGATGTAGAAGATACGCCGGACTGTCACAGGTGTGGAGAGCTATCGATGACGTTAGAATTATTATGCCATGGGTGACTCACCAGCAGAGAGTGCCTATGGCATTTTTTGCGTTTAGAGAATCCCAGGCAAAACCCACTATGCTTACACACAAACTTAACAAACATAAGTTTATAGGAAAGGAAAAAAGAAAATGAGAAACAAAAGAAAAATGGGGTATGTGTTTCTGATGTCTCTGCTCATTCTGTGTTGTAGTTCAACAACAGTATTTGCCGCAGATACATCTGCCGAGTATGTACCTCAGCTCTATGCAACAATCTGGTCTCTGGTGCCGCCGGTCATTGCAATCGTACTGGCACTTATTACAAAGGAAGTTTATAGCTCCTTATTCGTTGGAATTTTAATCGGAGGTGTATTTTGGTCAGGATTTAAACCGGAAGCTACAATTTTACATGTATTTCAGGATGGAGTAGTGGGAGTACTTACAGATTCTTACAATATGGGTATTCTGGTATTTCTGGTAATTCTTGGTGTTATGGTATGTATGATGAATAAAGCCGGTGGTTCCGCAGCATTCGGACGCTGGGCGAAAGAGCATATCAAGACAAGAGCGGGTGCACAGCTTGCAACAATCGCACTTGGAGTGCTGATTTTTATTGATGATTATTTTAACTGTCTTACAGTTGGGAGCGTTATGCGTCCTGTAACAGACAGCCACAATGTATCCCGTGCGAAACTTGCATATCTGATCGATGCTACGGCAGCACCAATCTGCATTATTGCACCGATTTCTTCCTGGGCAGCAGCAGTAACAGGATTTGTTAAAGGGGAGGATGGATTTTCAATTTTTATTCGTGCAATCCCATATAACTATTATGCAATTCTTACAGTTATAATGATGGTAACACTGGTTCTTGCAAAAGAAGATTATGGTCCGATGAAGGCGCATGAGAAAAATGCGATTGAAGGGGATCTTTTTACAACAGGAGACAGACCATTTGAAAATACATCCGAAAATGCGATTTACAATAAAGGAAAAGTAATCGATCTTGTATTCCCGATTCTGTCACTTATTGTATGTTGTGTCATTGGTATGATTTATTCTGGTGGGTTCTTCTCAGGAACAGGCTTTGTAGAGGCTTTCTCCGGAAGTGATGCATCGGTTGGACTGATGCTTGGAAGTTTCTTTGCAATGGTAATTACAATTGTTTTTTATGTAGTAAGAAAAGTTCTTCGTTTTTCGGATTCTATGGCTTGCATTCCGGAAGGATTTAAGGCAATGGTTCCGGCTATCCTGATTCTTACATTTGCATGGACTCTGAAAGCAATGACAGACAGTCTCGGAGCAGCTCCATTCGTAGCTTCTGTAATGAATTCAGCAGCAGGCGGATTGATGAACCTTCTCCCAGCAATCATCTTCCTTGTAGGATGTTTCCTTGCATTTGCAACAGGTACTTCCTGGGGAACATTCGGAATTCTGATTCCAATCGTAGTTGCAGTATTCCAGGGTACGAACGAGACAATGATGATCATCTCAATCTCAGCTTGTATGGCCGGAGCAGTTTGCGGAGATCATTGTTCACCTATTTCAGATACAACAATCATGGCATCCGCAGGAGCGCAGTGTAATCATGTGAATCATGTATCCACGCAGCTTCCATATGCAATGACTGTAGCAGCGGTTTCCTGTATTACATATGTGATCGCAGGTATCTTGCAGAATGCAGTCATCTGTCTCGTGATCGGAATTGCTCTGCAGATTGGAGTTCTGCTTGCAATCAAAGCAATCACAAAAGATCACACAGGTAGGGTGAAAACAACAAACTAAAAACCAGAGAGAAAGCGAGGAGTTGATCCTCGTTTTCTTTTTACAGAAATGTAGTAAAAAAGGACGAAATGAAAAGCTTGTTAAGCGGTTCATTTCGTCCCTGTTTGTTTTATGAAATCTTATTTATCCAGATCTTTTCCTGTCAGCATCTTATATGCCTGAAGGTATTTCTCAATCGTCTTATCTACAATTTCCTGTGGAAGTGTCCAGTCGTTGTCTGGATTTGCTTTCAGCCAGTCACGGGCAAACTGTTTGTCAAAAGATGGCTGTCCATGTCCGGCTTCATAACCGTCAGCAGGCCAGAAACGGGAACTGTCAGGAGTGAGCATCTCATCTCCAATTACCATATTTCCATTTTCATCAAGTCCGAACTCAAATTTTGTATCTGCAATAATGATACCTTTGCTCAGAGCATATTCGGCACATTTCTTATAGAGAGCAATTGTGTTGTCGCGAAGTTTCTCAGCGAGTTCACGTCCTCTTCCAGGGTAATATTTTTCAAGGTGATCAACGCTCTGCTCGAATGAAATGTTCTCATCGTGATCTCCGATTTCAGCCTTTGTGGAAGGTGTATAGATTGGTTCAGGAAGTTTGTCAGATTCCTTTAATCCTTCCGGAAGTGCGATTCCACAAACAGTTCCATTTTCTTTATAGCTTTCCCAGCCACTTCCAGTGATATAACCACGAACGATACACTCGATTGGAAGCATTTCGAGTTTCTTACACATCATAGATTTTCCATCATATTTCTCCTGCTGGAAGAACTCCGGCATATCTTTTACATCAACAGAGAGCATGTGGTTAGGAAGAATGTCTTCTGTCAGATCAAACCAGAATTTGGACATCTGAGTCAGGACAGTTCCTTTCTTTGTAACTTCATTGTTGAGAATCACGTCAAAGCAGCTGATGCGGTCTGTAGCAACCATGATTAAGCTGTCTCCATTATCATAAATTTCACGAACTTTACCTTCTTTGATTGGTTTTAATTCCTGCATTTTTTCACCTCATAGAATTTTCTTAGAATTTACAACGTAACCGTACACTTTTTAGGGGAAACTGTCAAGCGGGCTGAAAACGTGGGAAGAGAGGTGTGAAAAATCATTGAAGAAGGAAAAATGTGGAAAATTGTGTTTTTTGTATAAAAACAACGGAAAAATAAAGAGAGTGATTGTGGAATACGTTAGATAAAAAGTAAAAAAAACAGAATGTTTTTGAGGTATCATAAACAAATCAGATATTATTTAATAAGAAATTATTATAGTAGAAAAGGCAGTTACACAGAAGGTGAAAGAGAATAGTAAAAAGAAATATTGACATCTATGACATATTGTAATTAAATTAGTATGTCTATTTATATAGAAGAAACGAGGGAATAGAATGATGCAGAATCATAATCAACAGAAAAAAATTGCGCTGATCAATGACTTTACAGGCTTTGGCAGATGCTCAATTGCGGTACAGATGCCGATTATTTCAATGCTGAAAGTGCAGTGTTGTGCAGTGCCTACCTCGATTTTTTCAAATCATACCGCATATGAAGATTATTATTTTACAGATTATACATCAAATATGGAAGCATATATTGAACAATGGAAGAAGCTGGATTTGAAGTTCGAAGGAATTTGTACTGGTTTTTTGGGATCAGCAGAACAGATTCGGATTGTCAGTGAGTTTATCCAGTATTTTAGAGACGAGAATACAGTGGCTGTGATCGATCCGGTGATGGGGGACAATGGGGAGGCATATTCGACTTATACGGAAGAAATGTGCAGACAGATGATTCAATTAGTCCGCTATGCGGATGTAGTTGTTCCAAATGTGACAGAGGCATGTATCTTGACAGGAACACCGTATAAGGAACGGTGGACAACGAGAGAGCTGGCAAAGATGGCAGAACAGATTGTGCAGACCGGACCAGAAAAAGTTGTGATTACAGGAATTCCACAGAAAACGTATGTATCCAACTTGTGCTATGAAAAAGGCAAAGGATACGAGATGATCCGTACACATAAAGTAGGACATTCCAGATGTGGTACGGGAGATATTTTCTCTGCAATCATTGCAGCAGATGCAGTTAATGGAGTGGAATTTACAAAATCTGTCCGAAAGGCATCCGCATTTATAAAGAAGTGCATACAAAAGTCAATTGAAATGGAAATTCCGTTGACGGATGGTGTCTGTTTTGAAGAATTAATGGGACTATTGAAATAAAAGAAAATTAAGGAGTAAACAAAAATGAATTTAGAAGAATGCTATGAAGTAATGGATAGTAACTATGATGATGTGATGAGAAGACTTGGAAGTGAAACACTGGTCCGTAAATTTGTATTGAAGTTTTTGGATGATACAAGTTTCCAGGGATTAAAAGAAGGACTTGAAAATCAGGATGCAGAACTCGCATTCCGAAGTGCACATACATTGAAAGGCGTGTGCATGAATCTTGGATTTACAAAGTTATTCGAGGTCAGCTCAGCATTAACAGAAGAGCTTCGAGACAAAGAAATCAAAGAAAACACTACAGAGATGTTTGAAGAAGTAGAACGAGAATATACCCGAACAATAGAAGCAATTAAAGGATTATGTTAAGAAGTAGACAATTGAAAAAATATAAATTTTTTCTGCCAGTAGAAATTTATCTGCTGGCAGTTTTTATAGTTGCACCACTTGCAGCGTATACTCCTTCAGCAAGGCCTGTATCAACGGAAACAACAGGTTTTTTATATGTTTTCATGATAAATTCCTTCAATGCTTTCGTGTATTACATATTATCTAACCACATTATGGAAAAATGTATAGAAATCAAGAAAAATCCTTATAAAGTGAATGACAATTCATCCAAGCAGGGTGTAGAATAGTAAAATAATGGCTGAATAGTGATTGGAAAAGGAGAAAAGGCATGCTTCAGATACAACATATTTGCAAGGAATATCGAACAGGTAATCTGATACAGAAAGCATTGGATGATGTCAGTCTGAATCTCAGAGATAATGAATTTGTTGCTATTCTGGGACCGAGTGGTTCGGGAAAGACAACGCTTCTGAATATCATTGGTGGTTTGGACCGATATGACAGCGGAGATCTGATCATCAATGGAATATCAACGAAGAAATATAAAGACAGAGACTGGGATTCTTATCGTAATCATACGATAGGATTTGTTTTCCAGAGTTATAATCTGATTCCGCATCAGACTGTTCTGGCAAATGTTGAATTGGCACTTACGATTTCGGGGATTGGCAAGTCCGAGAGAAGGAAACGTGCGACAGAAGCGCTTGAAAAGGTTGGTCTGGGTGCGCAGCTTCACAAGCGACCAAGTCAGATGTCCGGAGGACAGATGCAGCGTGTTGCGATTGCCCGGGCATTAGTGAACGATCCGGATATCCTGCTTGCAGATGAACCGACAGGTGCACTGGACAGTGATACAAGTGTGCAGGTCATGGATCTTCTTCAGGAAGTAGCGAAAGACCGTCTGGTTGTTATGGTTACACATAATCCGGAGCTTGCAGAGCAGTATGCGACAAGAATCGTTACATTAAAAGATGGTGTGATCCGTTCAGATACAGATCCGTTTGAAGTAGATGAAACGACGATGGGAGTGGCAGAACACAGGAATATGGGAAAATCCTCGATGTCATTTCTGACCGCTTTAGCTTTGAGTTTTAACAATCTGAAGACAAAGAAGGCACGAACGCTTCTGACTTCATTTGCAGGCTCAATCGGAATTATCGGAATTGCATTAATTCTGTCTCTATCTACAGGTGTGAATCAATATATTCAGAACGTAGAGGAAGAGACGCTTTCAGAATATCCTCTACAGATACAAAGTACAGGCTTTGATCTGACATCCATGATGGTCGGGATGGACAGTGCCTCTGCGGACGATAAAAAAACAGACAAAGAGAAGTCAGATACAAAGGAAAAGTCAAAGGATCAGGTTAAAGTAATTCAGATGGTGACGAATATGTTTTCCACAATGGATTCAAATGACCTTGGTGCTTTGAAGAAGTATCTTGATACTGGCAAGAGTGGAGTGGAACAATATACGAATGCTATAGAATATAAGTACAGCATTTCTCCGCAGATTTATAAAAAAAATAAAGACAGTATCCGTCAGGTGAATCCAGATCAATCCTTTTCAGCCATGGGGTTGGGTTCTTCTATAAGTACGAATAGTATGATGTCATCTATGATGAGTACAGATGTTTTTTATGAGATGCCGGAAAGCAGTAAACTTTATGAAAATCAGTATGAAGTGGAAAAGGGGCGTTGGCCAGAGAAATATAATGAATGTGTTGTGGTTCTGACTTCGAATGGCGGAATGAGTGATTTTATGCTTTATACATTGGGACTTCGTGATCCGCTGGAGCTTGATGAGATGATCCAGTCCTTTATGAAAGAGGAAAATGTTACTACACCGGATGATCTGGGAACTTATTCTTATGATGATATTATCGGAACAAAGTTCAAGCTTGTGAACAGTTCTGAGTATTATGAATATGATAGTCAGTATCAGGTCTGGAAAGATAAGACAGATAATGAAGATTATATGAAATCACTTGTAGCGAATGGGGAAGATCTTACAGTGGTTGGTATTGTGAAACCCGCTGAAGATGCGAAAGCCTCATCTCTGAGTCCGGGAATTGCATATCCTACATCATTGACGAAACATGTGGCAGAACAGGCAGCAAAAAGTGAGATTGTGAAACAGCAGCTGGCAAATCCGGATGTTAACGTATTTACAAATAAAAAATTCGGAGAGAAAGACAGTGAAAATGGATTCTCCATGGATTCTTTATTTACGGTTGACGAAGCAGCACTGCAGAAAGCATTGGGATTTGACGCAAGTGCGATGAACAATTTAGGAAATTCTCTGGATTTTGGGAATTCGTTAAATCTCAGTGAATCTATGAATTTGTCAAAAGCATTTCAGACAGGAAGTAATACGCTGGATCTGTCGGGACTTGTGAATCCAGATTCTCTGAACTTAGATCTTTCCGGAATGCCGCAGATGAATCTGGGAGAGATCGTTTCGAATCTGGATCTGAAGGTATCACCGGATGGTATGAAACAGATGGCTTGTGGACTGCTGACGGGATATCAGAAGTATGCAAAGACACATCCAGAGGCAGATTATTCAGGTCTTGGAGAGGATTTTACAGCATTTCTTAAGACAGATGCAGCAAAAAAGATTATTTCTGATAATATAAAAGATATCATAAAATCAAGCGGAATTGTGACGATTACAACCGAGAAAATACAGGAATTGATCAAAAATATTATGGCCGGATACGAACAGTATATTACGGAAAAAGGATATACAGATCCGGATCAATTTGATGAATATTTGATGGAATATCTTCAGACGGATGAAGCGAAGAAAATAATTTCAGATTGGATGTCAGAAGTTATGCCGGAAGATCCGAAGATTGAGATAACACCGGAACAGCTTGAGAAACTATCAGATGATCTTGTGAAAGGTTATTTGGCATATGCTTCAGAGAATGGTCTTCCGGATCCGTCTAAGATGGGAGAACATTTCATGGCTTATCTGCAAACAGATGATGGAAAGAAGCAATTTCAGGAAGGTCTGTCAGCAATGATCGATATGGATCAGTTGGAGAGCCAGGTGTCAAAAATCATCGGAAACTATATGAATCAGGCAATGGGGGCTATGGGAAATACGATTGGTCAGGCACTTGAGACACAGGTGTCCTCTGCAATGACACAGATTATCAGTCAGATGACAACAGAGCTTGAATCTGCAATGAAGCAGATGATGACCAACGTAGGAACGCAGCTTCAGAACACCCTCGGAAATGCAATGCAGATTGATCCGGCAGCATTTGCAGATGTATTTCAGATGAATATGACGGAAGATGATTTGGCGGAGCTTATGATGTCAATGAGTGGGAAAGGCTTGGCTTCTTATGATAGTAATCTGCAGAAACTGGGATATGTAGATTTTGCAGTCCCGTCTGCTATTAACATTTATCCAAAGGATTTTGAAGGAAAGGAACAAGTAGTAAAGGTTCTGGACGATTATAATAGCAGGATGGAGGCAGAAGGGAAGGATGAGCAGGTCATTACTTATACCGATGTGGTTGGAACTTTAATGTCCTCTGTCACAACAATCGTAGATACGATCAGTTATGTGTTGATTGCATTTGTAGCGATTTCTCTTGTGGTATCTTCCATTATGATTGGTGTTATTACCTACATCAGTGTGCTTGAGCGGAAAAAGGAAATTGGAATATTAAGAGCAATCGGTGCGTCAAAGCGAAATGTATCACAGGTGTTTAATGCAGAAACGTTTATTATCGGACTTTGTGCAGGAGTGATCGGAATCGGACTAACATTGTTACTTCTGATTCCTGGGAATGCGATTATTCACAATGTGGCAGATAATGCGAAGGTAAATGCAGTTCTGCCGATTGTTCCGGCAATCATACTGATTTTATTAAGTGTTGTCCTTACATTACTTGGTGGATTGATTCCATCCAAGAAAGCAGCAAAGAGTGATCCTGTGACAGCACTTCGTACAGAGTAGGGCACGGGTGAGAAGAATGGAAAATTTAGTTTTTAGTCTGAATGCAACCGTACCAATCTTTTTGATGATGGTACTGGGAATGCTGTTCAAAAAGCTTGGCTGGATGGATGAAGAGTTTGCAGCAAAGATGAATAAATTTGTCTTTCTGATTCCATTGCCGGTATTGTTGTTTGGTGATCTGGCAAAAGTTGATTTTAAAGAAGTGTGGAATATCAGGTTTGTGATTTTCTGCTTTGTAGTAACATTTATCTGCATTACAATTGCTGCGCTGGTATCTTGCATCTGGAAAGACCGTTCCATCCAGGGTGAATTTATTCAGGCTTCGTACCGGAGCAGCGCAGCACTTCTTGGGATTGCATTTATCCAGAATATTTATGGAAATGCAGGGATGGCGCCACTTATGATCATAGGAAGTGTACCACTTTATAATGTGATGGCGGTTATCGTGTTGTCCTTTTTCCATCCGGAACGAAAGGCAATTGATAAAGCTGTATGGATGAAAACGTTAAAGGGGATCGTGACCAATCCAATCATCATTGGAATCGTGGCTGGTCTGATCTGGTCAGCCTGCAAGATTCCAATGCCGGCAATTCTTAATAAAACGGTGACAAGTATTGGAGGAATGTCTACACCAATGGGGCTGATGGCAATGGGAGCTACCTTTGATTTTAGGAAAGCACTTGGAAAGATCAAACCGGCTGTGACAGCAACAATTATGAAGTTGATCATATTTGTGGCAATTTTTCTTCCGATTGCTGTGAAACTGGGATTCCGTCAGGAAGAACTGATTGCAATCCTTGTAATGCTTGGATCTGCAACAACAGTAAGCAGTTTTGTTATGGCAAAGAATATGGGACATGAAGGAGTTTTATCATCAAGTGTAGTGATGCTGACAACATTGTTCAGTGCATTCACGTTGACAGGATGGCTGTATGTGCTGAAAGCGTTTCAGCTGGTATAGGAATAGGAAATTCACATCTTGTTGCGATGGAGGATAAAAATGGCTGTTGGTCGCACATAGTACGAACAATAACAAAAAATGTTGGAAAATGGGGCGTTGTGGGAAAAAGTTCTTGCAACGTCCCTTGTTTTATGCTATACTACGAACGTTGCTAAAAAACACGTATGCGGATTCCTTCCAAGGTGCCTAAGTCGAGACAGGAGTTTCGTCCGGTTGCGAAGGAGAGTAAAACATACGGAAGAAAAAAACCAAATGGAGGAGAATAACATGAGCGTTATTTCAATGAAGCAGTTATTGGAAGCAGGTGTTCATTTTGGACATCAGACAAGAAGATGGAACCCTAAGATGGCTCCATACATCTACACAGAGAGAAATGGTATCTACATCATCGACCTGCAGAAATCTGTAGGAATGGTTGACGATGCATATAAGGCTGTTTCTGACATCGCTGCAGAAGGCGGTACAGTTCTTTTCGTAGGAACAAAGAAACAGGCACAGGATGCAATCAAAGCTGAGGCTGAGCGTTGCGGAATGTATTATGTAAACGAGAGATGGCTTGGAGGAATGCTTACAAACTTCAAGACAATCCAGAGCCGTATCAAACGTCTGAAAGACATCGAGAGAATGGCAGAAGATGGAACATTCGAAGTACTTCCGAAGAAAGAAGTTATCGAAATCAAAAAAGAGTGGACAAAGCTTGAGAAGAACCTTGGCGGAATCAAAGACATGAAGAAACTGCCAGACGCTATCTTCATCGTAGATCCTAAGAAAGAAAGAATCTGTGTACAGGAAGCACACACACTCGGAATTCCGCTGATCGGTATCTGTGATACAAACTGTGATCCAGAAGAACTGGATTACGTAATCCCAGGTAATGATGATGCAATCAGAGCTGTAAAACTGATCGTTTCTAAGATGGCAGACGCTGTTATCGAAGCAAACCAGGGTGCAGCTGAGGATGAGTATTACGAGGAGGCTGCAGAAGCAGCAGAAGCTGAAGAGGCTGTAGAAGAGTAATATCAGTTCTTGATATGAAAGAAAATGCTTCAGCCTGATTATCAGGTTGAAGCATTTTACTTTATAGAAATAGTTCTATAGAGAAAAGCATATGTTACTGCTTATAGTGACACACACATTATGAATAATGGAGGAAAATTATCATGGCAATCACAGCAGGAATGGTAAAAGAGTTAAGAGAAATGACAGGCGCTGGAATGATGGACTGTAAAAAAGCGCTTTCTGAGACAAACGGAGATATGGACGCAGCTGTAGAGTTCCTTAGAAAGAACGGACAGGCTAAAGCTGAGAAAAAAGCTGGAAGAATCGCTGCAGAAGGTATCGTTAAGACAGTTGTTAAAGATGACAAAGTTGCTGCAATCGTAGAAGTAAACTCTGAGACAGACTTCGTTGCAAAGAACGACGAGTTCCAGGGATTCGTAGAAGCAGTTGCTAACCAGGTAGTAGATTCAGAAGCAGCTGATCTTGATGCATTTATGGCAGAGGCTTGGGAAGCTGATACAACAAAGACTGTAAAAGATGCTCTCGTAGAGAAGATCGCAGTTATCGGAGAGAACCTGAACATCAGAAGATTCGAGAAAGTTGCAGCAGACAACGGTGTGGTTGTTCCTTACATCCACGGTGGCGGACGTATCGGTGTTCTTGTTGTTGCTGATACAGATGTTGTTAACGACGAGATCAAAGCAGCACTGAAGAACGTAGCTATGCAGGTAGCAGCTATGTCTCCGAAGTATGTATCCCGTGAGGAAGTATCTCAGGATTACCTTGATCACGAGAAAGAAATCCTTCTTGCTCAGGCTAAGAAAGAGAACCCGGAGAAACCGGAAAACATCATCGAGAAGATGATCATCGGACGTCTGAACAAAGAACTTAAAGAGATCTGTCTGCTTGATCAGGTATACGTTCAGGACAGCGACCTTACAGTAGGAAAATACGTTGATAAGGTAGCAAAAGAGAACGGTGCAAACGTTAAAGTTACAAAATTCGTTCGTTTCGAGACTGGTGAAGGAATCGAAAAGAAAGTTGATGACTTCGCAGCAGAAGTTGCAGCTCAGGCTGGAATGTAAGCGTCTAGCACAAGCACGGCGTATATAAAAAGAAATCCTCGACACAAGTTTACTTGTGATCGGGGATTTCTTTTTATATGCATCGTGCGACGCACGTATAGCGAGATGAAGCGAAGCGGAATCGAGCTAAGCGTGCTTGTGCGGATGTCTTGGTGCACCTACAATGCACAAGCTGTACCTAGACCAAAACCCCACAAATTTACTTGTGATCGAGGATTTCTTTTTATATGCATCGTGCGACGCACGTATAGCGAGATGAAGCGAAGCGAAATCGAGCTAAGCGTGCTTGTGCGGATGTCTTGATGCACCTACAATGCACAAGCTGTACCTAGACCAAAACCCCACAAGTTTACTTGTGATCGAGGATTTCTTTTTATATGCATCGTGCGACGCACGTATATAATGCCTAAGAAAAGACTTGACTTTCAGATATTACAAGTGTAAGATTTAAGGAAATAAAAGCGTTGAAAGAAAGGGGTATCTATGAAAAAAAGACGGAAAAAACAAAGCACTAAAAAATCTTACACTTGTAGGATTTTTGGATTAATAATGGCTATAACAGTAATTGCTGTTTCAGGAGGTGTTTTATTAAAAAGGACGATAACGGAATCACCAGAAGACACACTTATGGAATATATGAACCATATTGAAAAAAAGGAATATGAAGTAATGTATACTATGATAGATTCAGATGAAAAAGTTTATCTGACAAAAGAAGAATACATACAACGAAATTCTAAGATATACGAAGGAATAGAGGTCAGTGACATTAAAATCAGTCATATAGCTGTGAAAGAGAAAAAAGCAGATACAGTTACGCTTTCGTATGAAACATCATGTAATACAATTGCCGGAACAATACAATTTGACAATATGGCGGAACTGAAGAAGACGAAACAGGGATATAAATTAGTATGGCAGGATAGCCTGATTTTTCCAAATTTAGAGAGTGATGATAAAATAAGCGTTACTACCTCAAAAGCGGAGCGAGGAGAAATATTAGACCGGAATGGTAAAATGCTTGCAGGAAAAGGTATAGCGACATCGGTTGGTATTATACCGGGAAAGCTGGAAGACAGGAATGTATCTCTTGAAAAAATAGCAGAGTTATTGAAGATAGACGTAGAAACAATAAATAACAAACTTACAGCAAAGTGGGTGAAAGAAGATTCTTTTGTACCAATTGAAACTATTCCGAAAGTAGAAGAAATAGATTTAATGAAAATACAGCCAGAAGAAAAGACACTTGAAGAGCAGGAGCGTCAGAATAAACTTCTGGAAATTCCGGGGGTTATGCTGTCAGATGTGGAAGTTAGATCCTATGAGTTAGGGGAAGCAGCCGCTCATTTAATTGGTTATGTACAATCTGTAACGGCAGAGGATTTGGAAAATCATCCGGGGGAAGGATATACAAACGAAAGTGTAATCGGAAGGTCTGGGTTGGAAAAAATATATGAAAAGCAATTAAAAGGAAAAGATGGTTGTGATATAAAGATTCTAGATAGCGATGGGGAAGAAAAAGAAGTTCTTGTAGGCACTTTTAAAGAAGATGGTAAAGATATAAGATTGACGATAGATTCTGACTTGCAAAAATCATTATATGAGCAGTTTAAAGAAGATCCGGGGTGCTCTGTTGCAATGAATCCTTATACGGGAGAAGTATTGGCTTTGGTCAGTACTCCATCTTATGACAATAATGAATTTATACGAGGATTATCATCAGAAAAATGGACATCATTAAATGAAGATGAAAAGAAACCTTTATATAATCGTTTCCGTCAAGTATGGTGTCCTGGTTCAACATTTAAGCCAGTTGTAGCAGGAATTGGGTTGAAAACGGAAACCATAGATCCAAAAGAGGATTTTGGAAATGAAGGTCTGGAATGGCAGAAAGATTCGTCCTGGGGATCTTATCAAGTGACAACACTTCATGAGTATGAACCGGTTATTATGAAGAATGCAATTATTTATTCTGATAATATTTACTTTGCAAAGGCTGCTCTTAAAATTGGAAGTGAAAATTTTATGAATACTTTAAATGAAATAGGCTTTAATCAGAATATACCGTTTGAGATTGCGATGCAGGAATCAACATATTCAAATACGGATAAAATAGAAACAGAAATACAACTGGCAGATAGTGGCTATGGACAAGGGCAGATTCTTGTAAATCCGTTACATTTGGCAAGTATTTATACTTCGTTTTTAAATGAAGGGAATATGGTAAAGCCGTATTTAACATACGAAGAAGAGGCTGCCGGTGAAATATGGATAGAAAATGCTTTTACCAAAGAAAATGTAGAAGAAATTATGCAAGGTGTAGAAGGTGTTGTAAATAATCCAGAAGGAACCGGATATGCGGCACATCGTGACGATATTTTACTGGCTGGAAAAACGGGGACAGCAGAGTTGAAAGCAACGAAAGAAGATACTTCTGGTAAAGAAATCGGGTGGTTTTCAGTGTTTACAGCAGAGAAAAATGTAGACAGACCAATTCTTCTCATCAGTATGGTTGAGAATGTGAAAGGAATCGGTGGAAGTGGTTATGTTGTTAGAAAAGATGCAACAGTATTGGATGAGTATTTTAAAGAATAAAAAAATTTTTACAAGAAATTATTACAAATGTAAGATTTTGACAGTGATATTGATAATTCTTATGGTTTTTACAGGATGCAGACAAGAAAGAATCACAGAAAAAGTACAAAAGAAAGAAACTGTAGAATCTGCAATGTATGCTGAAGCGAAAGAAATAGCACAAACTTTTCAGAATATCTATATACAGGAGAAGTCAGAGTTAAATACATTAAAAACGAAAAGAAAAATTATCAATTGTCTGAAAATGCAAGGATATGCGGCAGTAGATCGTGATAATCAGATTGATATGGTCAACAGTGAAAAGGTAGAAAAATTTTGCAAAGCAGCGGAAAAAGAAGAACAGGCAGCAGTTGACATTATTGTCGTATTTGATGAAGGGGAAATTATACAATATCATTTAGAGTCAATGGATGGAAAGGTGGATGTTCGATTATGTCAGGTTGAATGGAAAGATAATAATCCACAGGCCGAATATTATGATGAATATGAAGCGTATGCGTGGAAATATACGGAAAAAGGATATTTGTTTATTGAAGAGTACCGTCCACCGGGATTTGATGGAGCACCGGGGGAGACTGGATTCAGAGTACAGCCATTGAATGAAACGTGCAGAGAATTGAATCGGAAATATGTTATGCCGTTAGGGTATACGCTTAATAATCTATTGATTACAAATTGGGATGAGCAGAATTATACGGAACTTGATTTTTATGACCTTTATGAAAAAATGTATCATATGAAATATGGAAAGCAAGTCTCCTATGAAGCAAATTTCGGTGGAGCAGAATATGAAGTTCCAGAAGATGAGTTTGAAGAGGTTTTGCAGACATATTTACCATTTGACAGTACTGAGATTGAAAAGGGAACTTTTTATAACTGTGATGACAAAACTTTTAGATACAGACCGAGAGGATTGTATGATTGTGAATTTCCATATGAGCCATATCCGGAAGTTATTTCATATGAAAAATTGCACGATGGAACATTAAAACTTACGATAGAAGCAGTATGGGAAATTAGAATGTTAGACCAGGCAATTACCAGTGAATTGATTATAAAACCTATGAAAGACGGAAGTTTTCAGTATTTATCAAATAAAGTAATCAAATCAGATCAAAATGCAAATGCAGGGTGGTATATGCCAAGATTGACAGAAGAAGAGTGGAAAGCAAATTATAGCAATAATTAGGGGGCAATATGAAAAGAAAAAGCATCTTGTTAGTACTTTGTATAGGAATGGTTCTGACTTCCTGCAAAAACATAAAAACACTAAACGATTCAGATGTAAAAAATGAGAAGAGTCAGAAAAAAACTGTTATGGAAATTCAAGATAAGGGATATGATTTGCCAATTGATGAAAAAAAGAAAAAGGAAGTAGTGAACGATTGTGAAGAGAATATGGAGGCCATCCGAGATATTTATTCTGAATTTAATGGAATGCAAGAAGCGGATCAGAATGTTGCCAGGCAAATGATGGATCGGATGAAAGAGATTATCAAACAAAATGGAAATCCGGTAAGGGGTTCAGATCATTATTCTGTTATGGAAAATTATCAGAAGATGGAAATGTTTTTGAATGCTGCCAGGCAAGAAGAAAAAGACAACGTAATTTTATATGAAATTGATATAGATGGAGGAATTACCAGAAAAGAATATACATATGATGGGGAAAACATGTTTGTTATGTCAGCAAAAATGTTGTGGAACGATGATACAGAGCCGATGCTTACCTATATTTCTCTTTCAAAAATAAAGGAATGGAAATACACAGAATATGGGAACTTTTGCTATGAAGTATGTGTACCGGAACCACCGGAAGTGACAGAAATTGTTGATGGAAGTTGTATTATCCGAGTTAGACCATTAAATGAGGAATGCCTGGAATATTCAGAAAAATATGTAGGGCCATTGGGTTATCAGGGAAACAATCTACTGTGCTCAAACTGGAATATAGAGAATATGCAAGATCTGGACTATAATGGGATTTTTGAATATCTTTATAATATGAAATACGGGGAAAAATTTAGCAATGAAACTGGAGTAGCAGGAGTTACGGCAGATGAGTTTGAAAGTGTAATTATGACATATCTTCCTGTTACCGCAGAAGAACTAAAAGAATGGGCGGTGTATGATGAACAAAGTAATACTTATGCGTGGCAACGTTTGGGATGTGGTAATTATGCACCAACACATTTCGGATTATCATTGCCGGAAGTAATTGAAATCAAGTATAATGAAGATGGAACAGTTGTATTGACTATAAATGCAGTTTGTGATTCTGTAGTGTGTAATGATGCGGTTATTACACATGAACTTACGGTGAAATTTCAGAATGATGGATCGGTTCATTATGTTGGAAATAGGATTTTAGATAATGGAATCGATAATATACCAAAATATCAATATCGGTTAGATAAGTTGCAGGATTGATCAGCAACGAAGAAAGGTAGAAGAGAATGGAAGAACAGATAAAAAAGATTTATGAAAAGCAAAAAAATGGTCGCATCAGAATGATACGAAATGTGCTGTTGATTTATGTAGCATTGATTTGTATTGTAAGTATTTTTAAAGGGAATCCATTTCCACATCAAGAGACAGTACTCTTTTTCAATGTGAAACAGTCGGGCTGGATCACAACAGATTCCTATCTTCTATGGGGCTGTGCGGTGCTTGATCTGATTGTAGTCATGTTGATTGAAATTTGTAATATTCTCCGAGAGTTTTCAAAAATTGATCGGATGCTGTCGCAGGAATGTGATGCAGAGAAATATTTAGAAATGTTGGAGGGGATGATAAAATACGGAAAGAGTCTGGATTATAAAGGTTTTCAAAAAAATGTAGTATTGATGGCTCAACCTAAGTATATAGTTGCACTTATTGCTAATGGAGAACTACAGAAAGCAGAAGAATATACAAAGAATGAATGGAAAGGAAAAAAAGAGGGACGTTCCTGGCAGCAGGTTGTGACGAATCTTGAACTGGCGAAGAAATATCAGGAGAAAGATGGAGCTGGATATTCTGATAGATTAGAAAAAGCAGGAAACGTATTTCAGAATAATCCGCTGTTTATGGCAAAAAAGTTTATGCTGAAAGAGGAAGATGAGGCAGCAATAAGATTACTGGAAGATGATACAGAAAAGTTGCCATATTATGAGGTTACACGCAGACTTCTGCTTGGAGTATGTTACTACAGAGTAGGGAAAGAACAACAGGGAAAAGAATGCATGGAATATGTAATTGCCCATGGTAATACGTTGGATTGTAAAAAAGAAGCCAAAAAATATATAGGAATGTAAGTGAGGATATACCTTAAAATAATTAGATAACAATATTGAAGAGATTACGAAGAAAAAGAAAGAACTGATAACAGGAAATTAGGTTACCAGTTCTTCTTTTTTATTTCCAAATACCAAAATCAGAAAGTATAGCTTCGGTTATTTCAGTAGCCTGACTTCCGGTTGCGTTGGAAGGAGCTTGAATATTTGTGGCAAAGTAGTATGTATTATTATCTGATTCAATGTATCCGACAAACCAGCCATTGACATCTTTACCATTGACACGTCCGGTTCCGGTTTTTCCGTAAAGAGAACCAGAAGAGGTAGTGGAAAGTAACAGGGCATTTTTTACTGCTTGAATATTTTTTCTATCAAAATGAAAATTATTTTGGTAGAAATTCTGTAGTAATTCTACTTGTTCTATTGGAGAGATTTTCAGAGAAAAATCTGTCCAATAGAGATTTAAGTTTGTTCCAGTATTCTGATTCCCATAGTTTATTGTCTGTAAAAATGTCTTTACGGATTGAAAACCTGCCTGTGAATCAATTGCCTGAAAATACCAGTTTACGGAATTATGTATAGCCGAGGTTAAATCTTGATCGGCTTCCCATGAATTAAAAGGATATGGTTCTCCATTCCATGTGAAAGTGGAATGTTCTGGTGTAATAATTCCAGATTCCAAGCCAAGTAATGCATCATATATTTTATAAGTCGAATTCGGTGATACACGTGTGGAAGCATGATCCATATTATAAATATTCCACTTATCAGTAGCCTGATCATATAGAACAAAACTTCCGGTATAGTTTCCAAAATTAGAAGAAAGATTTAGCTGAGCAATATTCTTTTCGGTTGTGTCAAAATGATAGCCAGTCTGATCAGAAGCATAAACAGAAAGTATGGGAATGCATCCAATGATGATAGTAGAGACGAATATGCATATAAGATATCCACGAATTTTTTGTTTAAAAGTAGGTTGGTGGAATGATGCAATATTTAAAATGCGTCCTTTTAACTGTTTTATATTTCCTCTAATTCCCATAGTAAGAGGGAATGGAGACAGAGCTATTGTTTCGGCAAAGTTAATCAGTGTATTTCCATATGACTTGTATTCTGTTTCTTTCAATAATTGTAATACAGCACTGTCGCAGGCAAGTTCCCGTTCCTGTCGTATTCTTTTTAGAAAATACCAGATTAGGGGATTGAACCAGTAGAAAATATTTACTGTATTTATCAAATATCCAATTAGAATATCTTTATGCTTGTAGTGCTGCAGTTCATGAAGAAGCATATATCGAATATCAGTTGTGCTTATAGTTCCAGCGTTAAAATCTGAAATCAAGTGAATTGGAAGATAAATGCGAGGATGCAGGAAACCGGCCAAAACAGGAGATTTCAAAAATGCTGTACTATAAATCGGAATGGTATGCTTGCTGTTCACTTCGTTTAAACATTCTATATAAAGAGTGTTTATTACTTCGTTTTGAAGAGGTAAGGCAGAACTATGTAAGGCTTTTACTTGTTTTGCCGAACGGTAGAGAAGAACAAACATTATGAAAACACCGATGCTCCAGAAAAATATAAGTAATGAGTGAATAAAAGTTGGAATTTGGGTGCTGACCGAGACAGCAAAATCATTTATTTTATTCAAAGTATAACTATTACCAGAAAGAAAAGTGGTTTGAATGTCACCATTGGTATTTGAATTTGGCATTAGTAAATGTCCCCATGATATAGAAGATGGGGCAGACTTTATTGGAAAAAAAGGAACAATTAGAACGACAAGAAATATAATCGAAAGATTATATTGCATACGTGCGGATAATTGATTTTGTAATAATCTTTTTAATCCCAGTAAAATGCCTAAAAAAATACAGATGATGGCATTACAGAGTAAAAAATGAAAGCTAAAATACGTCAAAATATGCTCCTCCCATGTTTAATGATTGGAAAGAAGATTCCGTAAGCTGGCAATGTCTTCTTCAGACAATTTATCATCCTCAATGTAAGAGGCAAGCATAGAAGTGATATTACCATTATAATATCGCTTTAAAAAAGAATTACTTTCCTGCCGAATATATTCGTCTTCCTTGACCAATGGAGTATAGACAAAAACTCGGCTTTGTTTTTCATAGGTTAGTGCTTTTTTAGAAACGAGACGTTTAATCAATGTCTGAATTGTTTTAGGACTCCAACTGGAAATTTGTGTTAATTTTTCAGTAATTTCATTGGTGCTGATTGGTGCGTATTTCCAAACGATTTTCATAACTTCAAATTCAGCTTCTGAAATTTGAGGCAGATTGCTCATGTGATATTCCTCCAAATCTTACAAATGTAATAAAAATATTATATATCTTAAAAGGTTATTCTGTCAACGAAATAAAAACTTGACTTTAAATCCAGATACATTTTAAAGGTATGTAGAATCGAGCTAAGATGTAAAAGTACAGAACAAACATTCGGTTTAGTTCTGTACTTTTTTTCTCCTGAATGATATACTATACAAGTAACAATACTAAGAAAACAACTACTATTTCTAAAATATCACCGCTAAATTAGAGCGCTCAGGAGAAATTACATGGATCATTTTGAATTAGTATCACAATACAACCCAACTGGCGACCAGCCGCAGGCAATTAAAGAGCTGGTCGAAGGTTTCAAAGAAGGAAACCAGTGTCAGACGTTGCTTGGCGTTACTGGATCTGGTAAGACATTTACCATGGCGAATGTCATTCAACAGATGAACAAGCCGACATTGATTATTGCACATAATAAGACGCTGGCTGCGCAGCTGTATGGGGAATTCAAAGAGTTCTTTCCAAATAACGCAGTGGAATATTTTGTCTCCTACTACGACTATTATCAGCCGGAAGCATATGTTCCATCTTCAGACACATATATTGCCAAGGATTCGTCCATCAATGACGAGATTGATAAGCTTCGACTCTCCGCAACTATGTCACTGATGGAGCGAAGAGATGTGATCATTGTTGCAAGTGTATCTTGTATCTATGGGCTGGGTAACCCGGTAGATTACCAGAACATGGTAGTTTCTTTGCGTCCTGGTATGATTAAAGATCGTGATGAAGTAATGGCAAAGCTGATTGAGATCCAGTATGATCGTAATGATATGGATTTCCACCGTGGTACATTTCGTGTGCGTGGAGATGTTTTGGAAATCATTCCGGCATATGAGAGTGACACAGCGATTCGTGTGGAATTTTTTGGAGACGAGATAGACAGGATCTCAGAGATTGATATTTTGACAGGAGAAGTGAAGGACGAACTGAAACATGTAGCAATCTTTCCGGCATCTCATTACGTGGTTGACCGTGAGAATATCAAGCGTGCGGTGGCAGATATTGAAGAAGAATTAGAAGAACGTGTCAAAGAGTTTAAGAGAAATGATAAGCTTTTAGAGGCACAGCGTATTGCGGAGCGAACGAATTTTGATATTGAGATGCTTAAGGAGACTGGATTTTGTTCCGGAATTGAGAATTATTCCAGACATTTGTCAGGGCTTCGACCGGGACAGGCTCCGTATACATTGATCGATTATTTTCCGGATGATTTTATTATGATGATTGATGAGTCA
Organism: Mediterraneibacter faecis; assembly: GCF_055383675.1. NCBI lineage: Bacteria > Bacillati > Bacillota > Clostridia > Lachnospirales > Lachnospiraceae > Mediterraneibacter > Mediterraneibacter faecis. The sequence goes on from NZ_AP043803.1 coordinate 1,130,422, forward strand.
CATAAGACAATCCCGCAGATTGGTGGAATGTATCACGGAGACCAGTCGAGAAAGCAGACATTGGTAGATTATGGATTCCGCCTGCCATCTGCGAAGGATAACCGTCCACTTAACTTTGATGAGTTTGAAAGTAAGATCAATCAGGTGATGTTTGTATCTGCGACACCGGGAGAATATGAGAAGGATCATGAACTTCTTCGAGCAGAACAGGTAATCCGTCCGACAGGACTTCTGGATCCGGAAGTTGAAGTGCGACCGGTAGAAGGACAGATTGATGATCTGATCGGTGAAGTGAACAAAGAGATCAGTAAGAAGAATAAAGTCCTTGTCACAACGCTGACAAAGCGTATGGCAGAAGATTTGACAGATTATATGCGTGAAGTAGGAATCCGTGTAAAATATCTTCATTCGGATATTGATACACTTGAACGTACGGAGATCATCCGAGATATGCGTCTGGATGTGTTTGATGTGTTGGTTGGGATCAACCTCTTGAGAGAAGGACTTGATATTCCAGAAATCACTCTTGTTGCAATCCTTGATGCAGATAAAGAAGGATTCCTTCGTTCAGAGACTTCTCTGATTCAGACAATCGGTCGTGCAGCACGTAATGCAGAAGGACATGTAATCATGTATGCAGATAAGATTACAGAATCAATGCAGCTGGCGATCGATGAGACACAGCGTCGTCGTGAGATTCAGATGAGATACAATGAAGAGCATGGAATCACGCCGAAGACGATTCAGAAGTCAGTGCGTGATCTGATCAGTATCTCTAAAAAGGTTGCGGCGGAAGAGATGCGGCTTGAAAAAGATCCGGAGTCCATGAGCCAGAAAGAACTGGAGAAACTGATCGCGGATCTGACGAAACAGATGAAGAAGGCAGCAACGGAATTGAACTTTGAGGCAGCGGCAGAGCTTCGTGATAAGCTTGTTGAATTAAAAAAGATGCTCAATGATATGGAATAGGAGATTACAAAATGGGTAAGAAAATGGACGCCAGACAGTACATTAAGATACGAGGCGCGAATGAGAATAACCTGAAGAATATAGATGTAGATATCCCAAGAAATGAACTGGTTGTTTTGACGGGACTTAGCGGTTCTGGAAAATCTTCCCTTGCATTTGATACAATTTATGCAGAAGGACAGAGACGTTATATGGAATCACTGTCTTCCTATGCAAGACAGTTTCTTGGTCAGATGGAGAAACCGGATGTAGAAAGTATCGAAGGGCTTTCACCTGCAATTTCTATCGATCAGAAATCAACGAACCACAATCCACGTTCCACAGTTGGAACTGTTACGGAGATTTATGATTATTTTCGATTATTATATGCGAGAGTTGGAATTCCGCATTGTCCGAAATGTGGTCGTGAGATTGCAAAACAGTCGGTAGATCAGATGGTGGATCAGATTATGGCGCTTCCGGAGAGAACGAAGATACAGCTTCTGGCACCTGTTGTACGTGGAAGAAAAGGAACACATGCAAAGCTTTTCGAACGTGCAAAAAAGAGTGGATATGTTCGTGTTCGTGTGGATGGCAATATGTATGAGCTTTCAGAAGAAATTACATTAGATAAGAATATCAAGCATAATATTGAGATTATTGTAGATCGTCTTGTAGTAAAACCTGGAATTGAAAAACGACTGACAGATTCTGTCGAAAATGTACTTGAGCTCGCAGAAGGTCTGCTCGTTGTTGACGTGATCGATGGAGAATCTCTGAATTTCAGCCAAAGCTTTTCATGTCCTGTCTGCGAAATCAGTATCGATGAGATTGAGCCTCGCAGTTTTTCCTTTAATAATCCGTTTGGTGCATGTCCTGAGTGTTTTGGACTTGGATATAAGATGGAGTTTTCAGAAGAATTGATGATCCCGGATCCGTCTCTGTCAATCAGCCAAGGCGCGATTGCAGTCTTGGGATGGCAGTCATGTACAGACAAGAACAGCTTTACGCGTGCAATTTTGGATGCGCTGTGTAAAGAATATCATTTTGATCTCGACACACCTTTCGAGGATTACCCGAAGGAGATTCATGATATCCTGATCTATGGAACAGGTGGGAAAGAAGTAAAGGTTTATTATAAAGGTCAGAGAGGCGAAGGGATTTATCCAGTTGCATTTGAAGGATTGATCAAGAATGTGGAACGTCGTTACCGTGAGACAGGTTCTCAGACGATGAAAGCAGAATATGAGACATTTATGAATATTACACCATGCTCAGCCTGTAAAGGACAGCGCTTGAAGCCGGGGGCTTTAGCTGTAACAGTTGGAGATAAGAATATTTCAGAAGTGACAACACTTTCTATAGAACGGCTTCAGAAATTTTTAGATGAACTTCAATTGACAGAGACACAGCAGTTGATCGGGAATCAGATTCTGAAAGAGATCAAAGCAAGAATCAGGTTTTTGATGGATGTCGGTCTGGATTATCTGACGCTTGCACGTGCGACAGGAACTCTTTCTGGTGGAGAAGCACAGAGAATTCGACTTGCAACACAGATTGGATCAGGTCTGGTCGGAGTTGCATATATTCTGGATGAGCCGAGTATCGGACTTCATCAAAGAGATAATGATAAACTTCTTGCGACGCTGAAACATCTGCGTGATCTTGGAAATTCATTGATTGTAGTAGAACATGATGAAGATACGATGCTGGCAGCGGATTATATAGTAGATATCGGTCCGGGGGCAGGAGAACATGGCGGTCAGGTTGTTGCTGTGGGAAATGCACAGGAAATTATGAAAAATCCAAATTCTGTCACTGGAGCGTATTTGAGTGGAAAAATCAGGATTCCGGTTCCGACAGAAAGAAAGAAGCCGACAGGTTATCTGAAAGTAGTCGGTGCACAAGAGAATAATCTCAAGAACATTGATGTAAAATTCCCTTTGGGAGTTATGACTTGTGTAACAGGAGTGTCTGGATCGGGGAAAAGTTCTCTTGTGAATCAGATTTTATATAAAAGACTTGCAAGAGACTTGAACCGGGCAAGAACAATCCCCGGAAAGCATAAGAGAATAGAAGGGCTAGAACAGGTTGATAAAGTGATTAATATCGACCAGTCACCAATCGGAAGGACACCACGGTCGAATCCTGCCACTTATACAGGCGTGTTTGATTTGATCCGAGATTTGTTTGCAGGAACGCCGGATGCAAAAGCACGTGGATACAAGAAAGGACGGTTTAGCTTTAATGTTAAAGGGGGACGTTGCGAAGCATGTGCAGGAGACGGAATCCTGAAAATTGAGATGCATTTTCTTCCGGATGTTTATGTTCCATGTGAGGTTTGTGGTGGAAAGCGTTACAATCGTGAGACTCTGGAAGTACGCTATAAAGGGAAAAATATTTATGATGTATTGAATATGACAGTGGAAGAAGCGGTAGATTTCTTCGAAAACGTGCCAAGTATTCGAAGAAAGATGGAGACGTTGCGAGATGTCGGATTGTCGTATATTCGTTTGGGACAGCCTTCTACAGAGCTTTCAGGTGGCGAGGCACAGAGAATTAAACTTGCGACAGAACTTAGCAAACGCAGTACCGGAAAAACGGTATATATTCTGGATGAACCCACGACAGGACTTCATTTTGCAGACGTGCATAAATTAACAGAGATTCTCCGCAGACTTTCTGGGGATGGAAATACAGTAATTGTAATCGAACATAATCTGGATGTGATTAAGACGGCAGACTATATTATTGACATTGGACCAGAAGGAGGCGACCGCGGAGGAACTGTTGTGGCAAGTGGTACTCCGGAAGAGGTCGCAAAGAATCCAGATTCTTATACAGGGAAATATATTGCGTCTATATTGGAGAAATAAAGACGAAAAAAAGTCGAAAAAAGTCGTAAAATATATGCAAAAAATGCCTTTCTATTTTAAGCGAAGTCTATTATACTAAAGTATGCGGATGATAAAACATTACTGTTTTGGTTACATAATATTGACAACAGTAATAGTAAAAAACAGTAACGATAAACCCCTTCAAGGGACAAAAGACACTTGATTGAGGAAAGAGAATGCTGGAATCAGTAACAGACAAAGTTGTTTATTTGCAGTAGATTGCTGAGAACAGTAAAAGAGCGTTTTAGAAGGGAGATATAGAAATTATGATGTCAGTAGATCTTGGAATAGATTTGGGGACAGCCAGTGTACTGGTATATGTGAAAGGAAAAGGGGTTGTTCTGAAAGAACCATCAGTTGTCGCATTTGATCGTGATACGAATGTGATCAAGGCAATTGGTGAAGAAGCGCGTCTGATGCTTGGAAGAACACCGGGAAATATTATTGCGGTAAGACCACTCAGACAAGGAGTAATCTCTGATTATACCGTGACGGAGAAGATGATTAAGTATTTTGTTCAGAAAGCTCTGGGAAAACGTACATTTAAGAAGCCAAGAATCAGTATCTGTGTACCAAGTGGTGTTACAGAAGTAGAAAAAAAAGCAGTGGAAGAGGCTACATTTGCAGCCGGAGCAAGAGAAGTTCATCTGATTGAAGAACCTGTGGCAGCAGCAATAGGAGCAGGGATAGATATTTCAAAGCCTTGTGGAAACATGATTGTTGATATCGGTGGAGGTACAGCAGATATTGCAGTTATTTCGCTGGGTGGAACAGTTGTGAATACATCAATTAAGATAGCAGGTGATGATTTCGATGAAGCAATCGTACGCTATATGAGAAAGAAACACAATCTTCTGATTGGAGAAAGAACGGCAGAAGATATCAAGATTAAGATTGGAACGACTTATCCACTTGTAGAAGAAGAGAAGATGGAAGTCAGAGGGCGTAATCTGGTAACAGGGCTTCCGAAGACAGTTACGGTGACTTCATCTGAGACAGAAGAAGCTTTGAGAGAATCTACCGGACAGATTGTAGAAGCTGTAATCGGAGTACTTGAGCAGACTCCGCCAGAGTTGTCGGCAGATATCCTTGATCGTGGAATTGTTCTTACCGGAGGAGGAGCACTTCTTCGCGGATTGGAAGAATTAATCGAAGAGAGAACAGGAATTAATACGATGACAGCGGAGGATCCGATGAAAGTCGTTGCAATTGGTACCGGACAGTTTGTGGAATTTATGAGTGGAAGAAAAGAGTTTTAAGAGAAAGACTTCTGAAAAAGAATTTGAAGTGTCAGGTTCTTAGAGAAGAAGATTCAATTACAAGGGGTGTGTATAATAGGAACACACCCTTTTTCTGCATATAAATAGGAAAAGATACAAGAAGAGAGAGGAAAAAGTGTGGAAACAGTTACAGGGTATGTGAGTCATATTGTATATAGAAATTCTGATAATGGGTATACAGTATTCCATATTGAACATGATGATGGTGAAGTGACATGCGTGGGAAGTCTGAACTATATTAATGAAGGAGAACTTCTTGAAATTCAAGGAGAATATGTGAATCATAATGTTTACGGTAAGCAGTTGAAGATTTCTCATTATAAAGTAAAAGAGCCGGAGGATATTGTTTCTATTGAACGATATCTTGGCTCCGGAGCAGTGAAAGGTGTGGGTGCGGCACTGGCTGGCCGAATCGTGAAAAAGTTTAAAGAGGATACTTTCCGCATTATTGAAGAAGAGCCGGAAAGACTTGCGGAGATCAAAGGAATCAGTGAGAGAAAAGCACAGGAGATTGCATCTCAGCTTGAAGAAAAGAAAGATATGCGAAAAGCTATGATTTATCTGCAGAAATACGGTATTTCAACAAAGCTGGCAGCCAAGATTTATCAGTATTACGGAATGAAAGTGTATAAAGTGCTAGAAGAAAATCCGTATCAGCTTGCAGATAATATTGAAGGAATCGGATTTAAGACTGCGGATGAAATTGCATCCAAGATTGGCATACATACAGATTCAGACTATCGTATACGAAGTGGTTTATTTTATACATTGCAACAGGCAGTAGGTGAGGGACATGTGTATTTACCACAGAATATATTGCTTCGAAGGGCAAATGCACTTTTAGGAGTTGATCTTGAAGATATTGAGAAGTACATCATGGATCTGTGTATAGAGCGGAAAACAGTTATGAAAGAAGTGGATGAGGAAATTCGCATTTATCCAGCACATTATTATTACTTGGAATTGAATACTGCGAAAATGCTTAATGATCTTGATATTGACTGTCAGATGCCGGAAGACATGATGGAGAAACGTCTGAAAAGAGTAGAACAGAAAGAAAAGATAGAATTGGATCCAATGCAGCACAGAGCTGTTATAGAAGCTATTAAACATGGTTTGCTCATATTAACAGGAGGACCGGGTACAGGTAAGACGACAACGATCAATACGATGATTCAATTTTTTGAAAGCGAAGGAATGAGTATCCTTCTTGCAGCGCCAACAGGACGCGCGGCAAAGCGAATGACAGAGGCTACAGGATATGAAGCCCAGACGATTCACAGACTACTTGAAGTAAGTGGAAATCCTGAGGAAGAGAACAGTATAGGTGGATTTTTGAGAAACAGAGAGAATCCACTTGAGACAGATGTTATCATTATAGATGAGATGTCCATGGTTGATCTGAATCTGATGCATGCACTTTTATCAGCAGTTATTCCGGGAACAAGACTTATTCTTGTGGGAGATGTGGATCAGCTTCCGTCCGTGGGACCGGGAAGTGTGTTAAAAGATATCATACGCTCAGAAAAATTTCACGTAGTGACGCTTACAAAGATTTTTCGTCAGGCAGGAGAGAGTGATATTGTAGTAAATGCTCATAAGATTAATGCAGGAGAACCGGTTACAATTGATAATAAAAGCCGGGATTTCTTCTTCTTAAAACGCCAGGATGCGAATACGATCATTAGCGTCGTTATTACTTTAATACAGAAGAAATTACCCAGATATGTGCAGGCCGACCCAAATGAAATCCAGGTAATGACACCAACACGTAAGGGATTGCTGGGTGTAGAACGATTGAATGTGATTCTACAGCAATATCTGAATCCTTCAGATTCCCAAAAAACGGAGAAAGAAATTAATGGTAGATTGTTCCGTGAAGGTGACAAAGTAATGCAGATTAAAAATAATTATCAATTAGAGTGGGAAGTTTCTACCAGATTTGGATTAACAGTTGACAAAGGGATTGGAGTTTTTAACGGTGATATGGGAGTCATTGATGAAATCAATGAATATACAGAAACTGTTATCGTGGAATATGATGAGGGGAGAAAGGTAAAATATGGATACGATATGACAGATGAGTTAGAACTTGCCTATGCGATTACGGTTCATAAATCTCAGGGAAGCGAGTATCCGGCGGTCATTATCCCACTTCTTCCAGGACCAAAGTTACTATATAACAGGAATCTGCTTTATACAGCAGTGACGCGGGCAAAAAAATGTTTAACAATAGTAGGGAGTGAACTAACATTTCAGGAAATGATCGAAAACAAAAGCGAACAGGGAAGATTTACAAGCTTAGACGAGCGAATCAAAGAATTTTAGAAAAAATGTATCCAAAAAGATGTCCGTTTTGTCAGGAAATCAGCTCAAAAGGTATTTGCGATGACTGTAGAAAACAGGTCGTTAAGGTGGGAAGAATAAAATGTATCCATTGTGGAAAGCCATTGGAGGATGAAACGAAAGAGTATTGCAGGGATTGTGAAAGAAGAAAAAGTAATTATGAACAAGGACGCAGCCTCTGGGTTCACATTCCGCCGGTTTCAAATTCAGTATATCGGTTGAAATATCACAATAAGCGATATTATGCGGAAATCTTTGGGAAAGAGCTGGCAGATAAGTTTGAATTTCAGATTCGAAGATGGGGGATCCAGGCAATTATTCCAATTCCATTACATAGATCGAAAATGAGAAAACGAGGATATAATCAGGCAGAACTTTTAGCAAAGCAGTTATCAGAATGCATGGGAATTCCTATGGAAAAAGATGTTTTATATCGGATTAAGAAAACCCGGCCTTTAAAGGAAATGAACGGGGAGCAGAGACATAGAAATCTGAAGGGGGCATTTGCGGTTTCAAAATCGTGGAATCCACGCCAGAACATTCTTCTGATTGATGATATTTACACAACCGGAAGTACAATAGAACGTGCTGCAGGAATCCTGAAAAAAGCAGGTGTTGAAAATGTCTACTTTTTGACTCTAAGCATTGGACAAGGCATCTGAACATATGGTATACTTAGGAGAGAAATCTGGAAAGGTGAATGTCGGATATGTTAGATAAAGACAGGATTCGTTTAATGACAAAAATGTCGATATATGAGAAGAATCACAGAGATGATTTTAAAATTGCCGATTATTACAGAAAAGATTATGCAAGTCTTAAGAGATGGATTACATTGATCTGGGTAACAATGGGTTATGCAATTTTGTTCGTTAGTTTCTGCATTTATTCAAGTGATAGTTTATCTGCTGATCTGACAATTTTAAAACTATTCGTTCTCTTGATTGCAGCAATTGCAGGCTATATAGTTCTTTTGGTTATATATGGGGTTTGCGCAAATAGTTTTTATAAGAGAAAACATGCAGTTGCCAAACAGAATGTAAAACGTTATTATCGTAATTTGTCCCGTTTAGAGAAGATGTGTAAAAAGGAGAAGAATGAACAATGAACAATTTACTGGTTCTTAGAGAAAGATTTAAGCAGATTTATGTTTCTCACTCTCTCTTAGTTCGAAAGGGAGCACAGTTTTTGCTTGCACTTTTGGTGTTTAACCTGATCAATTCTAATATTGGATTTATGAAGATGGCATCATCTGTTCTTTGTACTGTTGGCTTAGCAGTAGTCTGTACATTTCTCCCTCTGGCAGTAATGACGGCAGCAGCAACTGTGTTAATAGTGGCTCATTTATATACATTATCTATGCCAATAGCCGGAGTTGCGGTGATACTGTTTTTGTTAATGTATATTTTCTACTTTCGATTTACCCCGGAGAAGAGCTGGCTGATTCTGCTGACGGTAGTAGCGTTCGGCATGAAAATACCACTGGTGATTCCGGTTATATTTGGGCTGTTAGGTACTACAGTATGGATTGTCCCTGCATCCTGCGGAATTCTTGTTTATTATCTACTTTACCTGATCAAAGCTTCTGCAACAGCATTGAAAGGTACAGATGGAACAACAATGATCAGCACTTTAACCAATTTTACAAAACAGTTTGTAGGCTATCAAGAGATGTGGGTTATGCTGTTTGCAGTAGTGATCGGAATACTGGTAGTGAACGGAATTAAAAATCGGGCAGTCGATCATTCCTGGAAGATTGCATCAGCAACAGGAGCAGCAGTTTGTGTGATCGTAGGTGCATCGGGAAATATTTCTCTTGGACTTCATATGTCTTATACGATGATGATTTTCAGTGGAATTCTTGGTGTTGTAATAGGATTGTTCCTTGAAGTTATTTTTTTCTCTGTGGATTATTCAAGAATAGAGAATGTTCAGTTTGAAGATGACGAATACTATTATTATGTAAAGGCAGTTCCGAAAGTAGGAGTTCAGATGCCTGAGAAGCAAGTGAAACATATTACAGAACATCAGGAACAGGACGCAGAGATGCCGAATGTGTCAGAGACAGAAAACAATACTGCTGTGTCAGAAGTTTCTGATTTGAAGGAAGTTGAACAGAAAGAGGAAAAAAATCAGTCAGAACAACTGAAAAAGGAGTCTGATCTTGCACAAACAACAATTTTTAATGATTCAAACATGACGGAAGATATTCTTTTAACAAGAAGTCTGAGCAAGGAACTGGGTCTGGATCAGAATGAAGAGAAAAAAGAGTGATCGACAGAGCAAAAGATGCAAGAGTGCATAACAACGAGTGATTACATAAGGTGGTGAGACTTGAGATGATAGAGTGGATTCAGAATTTTATAAGAAATTATTCAAATGGAATGTATTTTCCACATATACAGATAAAAGATATCATAGAGATTCTGATTGTGACGATTATTGTCTATGAAATCATGCTCTGGATCAAGAACACAAAAGCCTGGATGCTTCTACGTGGAATGCTGATGTTGGGAGGATTTATTCTTCTGGCATGGCTTTTTCAAATGAATACGATCCTGTATCTGGCAAGAGAGTCAATTAATGTATTAGCGATAGCAGCAATTGTTGTTTTTCAGCCAGAACTTAGACGGGCATTGGAGAAGCTGGGAGAGAAAAATTTATTTAGTAACATTAATCCGTTCGATAAAAATAAAGAAAATCAGAGGTTTTCGGATGAAACACTGGATAGTATTGTAAGAGCTTGTTATGCTATGGGAAGTGTATGTACAGGAGCACTGATCGTAGTAGAACAGGTGATTCAGTTAACAGAGTATGAAATGACAGGTATAGAGCTTGATTGTAAAGTGTCTTCTCAGGTGCTGATCAATATTTTTGAACACAATACCCCACTTCATGACGGCGCGGTTATTATCAGAGGGGACAGAATTACATCAGCAACATGTTATCTGCCACTTTCAGATAACATGACAATCAGTAAAGATCTGGGAACAAGGCATCGTGCGGCATTGGGAATGAGCGAGGTTTGCGATGCTCTTGTGATTGTTGTTTCAGAAGAAACGGGACTTGTTTCTGTGGCTTCCGGAGGACGATTGCTTCGAGCTATTAACGCAGAAGAACTTCGGAGTCAGTTAAGCCAGATTCAGTATAGAAAGACAGAGACAAAGAACAAGTTTTCTATACGGAAAGGATGGCACAGATCATGAAAAAATACAAATTGACAACGAATCTTCCGCTTAAGATTATTGCATTTGTTTTTGCAGCATTTCTTTGGCTGATTGTTGCGAATGTTGCTAATCCGGTTACGAAATCAACCTATACAAACATCAAAGTTACGATAGCGAACGATGATGTGATTACACAGGGTGGGGAAGTTTATACGGTTTTAGATGATCAGAATGTAAACGTAGTTGTTTATGCAAAACGTTCAGTGATTCAACAGATTAAGTCAGATGATATTGTGGCTACTGCGGATATTAAAGAAATGGATTCCAGGACAGGGTTGATACCAATTTCAGTATCAATTCCAAAGTATAGTGGATCTTATCAGTCGGCAGAGTCTGTTCCGAGAAACATACAGATTAAGACAGAACCGACAGGGAAGAATGTATTTACACTGACTGTTAGCACAACAGGAACGCAGCGTGACGGTTATCAGATTGGAGAGATGAAAGTTAATCCGGAAAAAATAACGATTACAGGAGCAGAATCCACAGTAAAATCAATTGATAAAGCCGTAGCGAAGATTAATGTAGATGGAATTTCAAAAGATGAAGAACTTACAGCAGAACTTGTTTTATATGATGCATCGGGAAATGTAATCAATCAGGGACAGCTAAGTAATAATCTTGGAGAAGATGGAATCACTGTAGATGTGACAGTGATGAGGATCAAGACGGTTCCGTTGAAATTTGAAGCATCTGGAACACCGGCAGATGGATATGAATATCTAGGTTGTTCGAGCGAACCGGCGAGCGTGCAGGTCTGCGGAAAAGAAGAGGCCTTATCCAAGATTGAAAGTATCAATATTCCAGCATCTGAATTGTCTATTGACGGGGCAACAGAGAAGATAGAGAAAGCATTTGATATTACAGATTATCTGCCGGAAGGTGTAGAACTGATTGAAGGTGCATCAGGAAAGGTTATAGCAACTGCAATGATCGAACAGTTGGGAAATCGAACAATTGAGTTTATGGTTGCATCCATCAAACAGAATTATCTGGCAAAAAATCTTCAGGTGAGTTATGAGCCAGATGCTGAGGTAACGCTTGTATTCCAGGGCGAGAAAGATACGCTGGACAGTCTGGATATCAGCAATGCAGTATCGGTAAATCTCCAGAATTACACGAAGGAAGGCACTTTTGACATACCGGTAGAAGTAGACCTTCCGGATGGAGTGACATTGACAAAACCAGTGACAGTGCAGCTTACATTGACTGAAAAAGAATCAACAGAGGATGAACAACCGGAAAATGACGCTGAGACAAATTAATGATACTTCATATTAATTAAAAAAATACAGGTCTAAATTAAAAAAGAATTAAGAAGGCTGGCATTGACAGTTTTCGATGCATATTATATGATATTGGAGTTAAAACTTCCAACTATCAGAGAGATAGAATAGGAGAATAACATGGTAAGCGATAAAGTAGTGATCAAAAATCCGACAGGACTTCATCTAAGACCGGCAGGATTGTTTTGTAAAACTGCAATGCAGTACAAGAGCAAGATCACAGTATACAAGAAGATGAAAAATGAAGAAGTGAATGCAAATGCTAAAAGTGTATTAAGCGTACTGGGAGCATGTATAAAAAGCGGAGATGAGATTACAATTATTTGTGAAGGAGAAGACGAAGAAACAGCGCTTTCAGACATGGTTCAACTTGTGAAAGATGGATTGGGAGAATAAGTGGTGTTTATAAACTGGTATATTGTAACAGTGAAGAGACATTAGGAGGAAAAAGAAATGAGCAAAGCAACATTAGTAATCATGGCGGCAGGTATCGGAAGTCGTTTTGGAGGTGGAATCAAGCAGCTGGCTCCGATTGGACCAAATGGAGAGATTATCATGGACTACTCCATCTATGATGCATTAGAAGCAGGGTTTGACAAAGTTGTATTCGTTATCCGCAAAGATCTCGAGAAAGATTTCAAAGAGATCATTGGCAACCGTATTGAAAAAGAAGTAGAAGTAGCATATGCATTTCAAGAGCTTGATGATATTCCGGAAAAATTCAGCGGAAAATTCACAGGAAGAACAAAACCTTGGGGAACAGGTCAGGCAATTCTTTGCTGTAAAGATGTGGTGGATGCTCCATTCCTTGTAATCAATGCAGATGATTATTATGGAAAAGAAGCATTTAAAGAGGCATACAGTTATTTGACAAACCTTCCATCTGCTGATATAATGCAGATTTGTATGGTCAGCTTTGTATTGAAAAATACATTGAGTGATAACGGAGGCGTGACCAGAGGTGTGTGCGAAGTAGACGGACATGGCATGCTTGCAGACATTGAAGAGACACATAACATCGAAAAAGAAGACGGAAAAGCTGTAATCCACAAAGAGGATGGAGATGTATTCCTTGATGTTGATTCACCGGTATCTATGAATATGTGGGGAATTACACCTGAATTTTTCGAGATTCTTAAGACAGGATTTGATGAGTTCCTTGAGAAAACAGAAAGTACAGATCTAAAAGCAGAATATCTGCTTCCGACAATGATTGGAGATCTGTTAAGTGATGGAAAACTCGAAGTAAAAGTACTGCAGTCACATGACCAGTGGTTTGGTGTGACATATAAGGAGGATAAAGAATCTGTAACAGCAGCGCTTCGTGGATTGATTGAAGAAGGAGTTTACCCGTCAAAATTGTTCTAATTTAAGAAAAGGGATGTAAGATGGCAAAACGAAAAGGATCTGCTGGCAATTCTGCACGCAGAAAGAAAAGTACAAATAAGTATTCCCGCAGATCGGGAAGTAATAAGCTGGGAACTTTGTGTATCATTCTTCAGACGATTGCCAGTATAGCCTTAATGGCGGTATTGTATTTGTTGGGAATGATTCCGGATAAGTATCTGATACTGGCAGCAGCAATACTGTTTTTCTTATGGTGTGTGACACTGAATTCACAGGCGGCAAGGAAAAAACGGGGGACTTTGGGAAAAGTGTTCAGTTTACTTATGGCAGTTGTGATGTTTACTGGAAGTTATTATGTCGCTCAGGCTAATAATATGATTGGGAAGATTACAGGAAGCAACTATAAAGTGGATAAGATGGTTGTTGCAGTACGAGCAGATGATTCAGCAGAGACAATAGAAGATGCGGCAGACTATACGTATGGTGTACAGTTTGAGAAAGGTGCTGGCAATATACAGACAGCTGTGACCGATATTGAAAAGCAGATTGGCGTTGATACGATCGAAGTAAAAGAGTATGATTCTGTCCAGACACAAGCACAGGCTTTGATTGATGGGGATTGTGATGCAATCATTTATAACAGTGCATATACAAGTCTGATGGAAGAAGCAGTAGATGGTTATAGCGATAAAGTGAAAGTGTTGTATACATTTAATATACGTGTTGAGTTGGATTTCGGAAATTCAACAGGAGCAACAGATGACAGTATTATAAAAGAACCATTTACAGTTTATATCAGTGGTATTGATGTTTATGGTGATGTATCAGAAACAAGTAGAAGTGACGTGAATATTATTGCAGCTGTAAATCCACAAACACATCAGATATTACTTGTAACAACACCGCGTGATTATTATGTTCCTATTCCGGGAGTTTCAGGAGGACAGAGAGATAAGTTAACACATGCGGGAATCTATGGTATAGATGCATCTATGAAAACTTTGGGTGAATTATATGAGACAGATATTAATTATTATGCGAGATTAAATTTCACTTCATTAATTGATATTGTTGATACGCTTGGCGGAATTGATGTATATTCCGAATTTGCATTTACGACAAGTAAAGATTCAGAATATACTATGGATGTTCAGGAAGGGTATAATCATTTTAATGGTAAAGAAGCTCTTGCATTTTGCAGGGAAAGACACAATCTTCCTGATGGAGACAATCAGAGAGGAAAAAATCAGCAGGCGGTTATTACTGCAATGCTAAAGAAGTGTCTGTCGCCTACAATGCTTTTGAAGGCAAATGCAATTATGGAACAGGTCAGCAAAGATGTTGAGACAAATATGTCTCAGGAACAGATCAATGCTCTGATCAAGTATCAGTTGAATAATAATGCAACATGGACAATCCAGTCTATAGCAGCAGAAGGAACGAATACAAAAGGTACTTGTTATTCTAGTGGAGATACAGAACTCTTTATTATGGAACCGATTGAATCTTCTGTGCAGAATATTATTGATTTGGTGAATGTTGTTGAAGAAGGCGGCGTATTGACCGAAGGAGAACAATTAAATTAAGAATGGGTAGAGGAGGCGCAGAAATAGTAAGAAGCGTCTCCTTTTTTAAAGTTGATTGGTAATGATTTCAAAAACGTAATGCAGAGAAATATAAAACCTGCACAATTTATGAAAAAAATAAGTATAGACATTGAATAATGGAATGAAATTTGATAATATATAAGTTATGTAAAAAACTTGTAATAATTTGTAACATTGTTAATGGAGAGGATTTCTATGAAAAATATATTCAGCTTAAAAACATCAAAATCAAGAATGATATTACTATTTATTGTAGATGTCATTACAATTATAGTGAATTCTTACCTAGCGTTGATTGTTAGATATAAAATGGATGGGAACACGGTTCCTGTGGAAGATTTGGCAAGTGTTAATACGTATTTGTTGATTAATATAGTTACTACAATGATCATCTTTCTTTTATTGAATTTATATAATAGAGTCTGGTCATATGCAAGTCTTTATGAGGCGCTACTTGTTTGTGCAGCGGCAATTTTATCAACAGCATTTCAGGCATTTGGAATGAGTCTGCTTTATCTGACAGTGCCAAGAAGTTTTCATTTGTTCTATTTCTTTTTCTTGACAATGACAACTTTGATCACAAGATTTTCTTATCGTATTTTGCATGCTCTTCAAAGAGGTATCTCAAAGAACACAAATCGTCCAATCAATACAATGGTGATCGGAGCAGGCGAAGCCGGTAATATAATAATCACCGAGATGAAAACAAGCAAACATTTAAACAGAAATGTTGTGTGTGTAATTGATGACAATCCATCAAAAACCGGAAAATATATTCGCGGAGTACGCATTGTCGGCGACCGTACGAAAATTAAAGAGGCTGCGAAAAAATATGATGTAGATGAGATTATGCTTGCAATTCCATCTGCTGATAATAAAGACACCAGAGATATCCTGCGTATTTGTAATGAAACAACCTGTAAGCTGAAGGTACTTCCAGGCGTGTATCAGCTGATCAATGATGAGGTAAGTGTCTCAAAATTAAGAGAAGTTTCTATTGAGGATTTGCTGGGAAGAGATACTGTGAAGATTGATATTGACAGTATTGCCGGATATGTGAGAGGCAAGAGTGTTCTTGTAACGGGAGGTGGTGGCTCTATCGGAAGCGAACTCTGCCGACAGATTGCTGCACATAATCCAAGAATGCTTATTATTTTTGATATATATGAAAATAATGCATATGATATACAGCAAGAATTAAAAAAGAAATATCCAAAACTTAGATTAGAAGTGCTTATTGGTTCAGTTCGTAATACAAAGAGAATTGAAAGTGTGATGGATCTTTATCGACCAGATGTAGTGTATCATGCAGCTGCACATAAGCATGTCCCGCTGATGGAGGACAGTCCGAATGAAGCAATTAAAAATAATGTTTTTGGAACTTATAAGACAGCACGTGCGGCGGATAAGTATGGGGTCAAGAAATTTGTACTGATTTCTACAGATAAGGCTGTTAATCCAACAAACATTATGGGGGCGTCCAAGAGATTATGTGAGATGATCATTCAGACATTCAGTAGATATTCCAAGACGGAATTTGTTGCTGTGCGTTTTGGAAATGTGCTTGGGAGTAATGGTAGTGTTATTCCATTGTTTAAGAAACAGATGGCAGCCGGAGGTCCTGTGACAGTTACACATCCGGATATTATCCGTTTCTTTATGACAATTCCGGAAGCTGTATCATTGGTAATGCAGGCAGGCGCATTGGCTCATGGAGGAGAAATCTTCGTGCTTGATATGGGTGAGCCGGTTAAAATTGCTGATCTTGCCAAGAATTTAATTCGTTTGTCAGGTTATACTCTTGGTGTGGACATGAATATTGAGTATACAGGACTTCGACCAGGAGAAAAATTGTATGAGGAGATTCTTACAAAAGAGGAAGGTTTACAGAAGACGGCAAATAATCTGATTTATGTGGGACAACCGTTAGAATTTGATGAGGTACATTTCTTAAGCGAGTTGAAAAAACTCGAAATTGCTGCATCAGAGGAATCAAGGGATGTGAAAAAAATCGTATCTGGAATTGTTCCGACGTATCATATCAGAGAAGAAGATAAAGAACGTGATGAAGAGATGTACGAAGAATTGTTAAGTCTTGGAAAAGCGAGTCACGAAGAACCAGTTGTGGAGGATAGATAGATGGAAAACAGACATATAGCATTTTCACCACCGGATATTACGGAGGAAGAGATTGCAGAGGTTGCAGATACTTTAAGAAGTGGATGGATAACTACAGGACCTAAGACAAAGAAATTCGAAAACGAAATAGCAGCATTTTGCCATACGAGTAAGGCAGTTTGTCTTAACTCAGCTACAGCATGTGCAGAGATGAGTTTACGTGTTCTTGGAATTGGTCCGGGGGATGAAGTGATTACAAGTGCGTATACGTATACTGCATCAGCAAGTGTTGCAGTACATGTAGGTGCAACACTTGTATTAGTAGATACTCAGCCGGATTCTTATGAGATGGATTATGAAAAGCTGGAATCTGCAATTACAGAGAAAACAAAGGCAATCATTCCGGTTGATCTTGGAGGGGTGATTTGTGATTACGACAAGATATACGACATTGTAGAAAAGAAAAAGTCATTATTCCGTCCGAGCACAGAGATACAGAAAAAGATGGGAAGAATAGCGGTAGTAGCTGATGGTGCGCATGCATTTGGTGCTACAAAAAATGGAAAGCATAGTGGAGAAATTGCAGATTTTACAAGCTTTTCTTTTCATGCAGTAAAGAATCTTACAACAGCAGAAGGCGGAGCAGCAGTCTGGAGAGATATTGACGGAATAGATAATGAAGAAATTTACAAACAGTTTATGCTTCTTTCTCTGCATGGTCAGTCTAAAGATGCTTTGGCTAAGACACAGCTGGGAGCGTGGGAGTATGACATTATTGCGCCGTATTATAAATGCAATATGACTGATATTATGGCATCTCTTGGACTTGTACAGTTGAGAAGATACCCATCGATTTTGGCAAGAAGAAAAGAAATTATAGAAAAATACAATGAAGGATTGAAAGATCTGGATCTTAGTGTATTGAACCATTATGGGGATGATTTTGCGTCAAGTGGTCATTTGTATCTTGTCAGATTAAATGGAAAGACAAGAGAAGAATGCAATGCAGTAATTATAAAGATGGCTGAAGCAGGCGTTGCAACAAATGTTCATTACAAACCGCTTCCACTTTTGACAGCATACAAAAATCTTGGATTTGATATCAAAGATTATCCGAATGCTTATGCACTATTTGAAAACGAGATTACGTTACCGCTCCATACAAAACTGACAGATGAGGATGTAGAGTATGTGATTGAAACATTTAGGAAATGTGTAAGTGAGGTTTAAAAGATGTGCAGATGGGACGAATTGCCTCAGAATATGCAAGTGAAAGAAGTAAAAAGATATTATGATATTTTGCAGCGGCATAAAGCAAGTTTGATTCTGAAGCGTCTTTTTGATATAATAGTAGCAGGTGTGTTGCTTGTGCTTTTATCACCACTGCTTTTGATACTAGCAGTTTGCATTAAACTGGATTCTAAAGGTCCGGTTTTCTTTCGACAAGTAAGAGTGACGACATACGGTAAGAGTTTTCGGATTTTTAAATTCCGTACGATGGTTAACAACGCAGATAAAATCGGAACGCAGGTTACCACGAAAGGTGATACCAGAATAACAAAAGTAGGAAAAGCATTACGCGGATGCAGATTAGATGAACTACCGCAGTTGCTCAACATATTATCTGGAGATATGACTTTTGTAGGCACCAGACCAGAAGTTGAAAAGTATGTAGCCCATTATACAGATGAAATGAAGGCGACACTGTTATTGCCAGCAGGAGTAACATCAAGGGCGAGTATTGAATATAAAGATGAAGACAAGCTTCTTGAATCAGCAGAGAATGCAGATCAGGTTTATATCGAACAGATTCTGCCAGAAAAGATGAAATATAATTTGAAAGCAATTGAAGAATTTAGTTTCTGGCAAGATATCAAGACGATGTTAGCAACAGTAATAGCAGTTATAAAATAACAAAGGTATGAAGGAGAACTCACAATGAACGTATGGATTGTGAATCATTACGCCATTCCACCGAGTATGGGGGGATTGGTGAGGCATTATTATTTTTCAAAGTACCTTCAGAAGAAGGGACATTCGGTGAAAATCTTTACATCCAGTAAGATTCATAATACAGATATTAATATGATCAGGGATAAATCTCTTTATAGAGAAGAGATGGAAGATGGTGTAGAGTATACCTTTGTTAAAAGCCGTGATTATAAAGGAAATGGAATGGACAGAGTTATCAATATGATGGATCTTCCATTCAAGACCTGGAAAGCAATGAAGCGGTTTTATAAGAAAGAAAAGCCAGATGTGATTTATACATCTTCTCCAGATTTATTTGTTGCATTATTTGCATTATTATTTGGTAGAAAGCATAAAATACCAGTTGTTGTGGAAGTACGAGATTTATGGCCGGAGTCGATTGTAGAATATAATGGTATGTCTCGAATGAATCCAATTATTCAAGTACTGTATCAGCTTGAAAAATGGATTTACGTACACGCAGATCAATTGATTTTTACAATGCCGGGCGGAAAAGAGTACATATGCGATAAGGGCTGGACGAAAAAAGTTAATATCAATAAAGTAAATCACGTAAATAATGGCGTCGATTTAGCAGAATTTGAAGAGAATAAAAAATTATATAACCTTGAGAATAGCCAGATTGCGAATGATAATGCATTTAAAGTAGTTTACATGGGATCTATTCGAAAAGTAAATAATCTTCAGACATTGGTTGATGCTGCAAAAGAATTGAAAAATCAGGATATTCATTTTTATATTTATGGAGATGGCACAGAAAAAGACATGCTTGAAGATGAGTGCAGAAAGTATTCATTGAATGTTAAATTTGAAGGGCGTGTAGAAAAGAAATATATTCCGTATATTCTGAGCAATGCTGATTTGAACATAATTAATGTTCAGGGGGCAGGCTTAAATAAATACGGATGCAGTTGGAATAAACTGTTTGAGTATATGGCGAGTGAAAAGCCGATTTTATGTAATCTTCCGGTGAATTATGATTTAATAAGAGAGAAAAAATTAGGAATTGCAAAGCGATTTGCGAATGGAAAAGAATATGCGGAAGAGATTACAAAGTTTCGTCAACTTACTTCAGAAGAATACGGAGAGTATTGCCAACGTTTAAAAGAATGCGCACAAGAGTATGATTATCAGATACTGACAAATAAAATTGAGCGGATTTTAAAAAAGGCAATTGATAGTTCAAAACGATAAGTTTGTTTTGAAGAGAAGCGAGATAGTAAAACAGAGGAGTCATTTTGATGAAAATAATGTTTGTATCGGCAGCAAATAGTACGCACACTGTTAGATGGGTGAATGCATTAGCAGAGAGAGGACATGAAGTGTATCTTGTTTCAAACAGAGGCCATGAACCGAAAGAAGATGCACTGAATTCGAGAGTAAAATTATACTTGATGAAACACAGTGGTGGCAAAGGCTATTATCTAAATGCCGGTGAATTGAGAAAAATTGCCAAAAGAATAAATCCGGATGTCATTAACGTACATTATGCAAGCGGTTATGGGACATTGGCGAGGAAAGCACGATTACCGAAATATATTCTTTCAGTATGGGGAAGTGATGTATATGATTTCCCATATGAAAGCAGGGTGAAAAACTACATTTTAAAAAGAAATGTGAGAAGTGCTTCTTATTTGGCCTCAACAAGTAATTGTATGGCTGTCCAACTGAAAAAGGTAATGCAGGATGAAAAACTGGAAATTACGATTACCCCATTCGGAGTGGATTTAAATCAGTTTGATCCGAAAAAGTATAAAGAAACAGAAAAAGAAGAGCTGATAATAGGAAATATAAAAGCTTTAGAAGAAATTTATGGTATTGAAGAAATGATTCTTGCATTTCGAGATCTGAAAAAGGAATTGGAGCAGGAGCATTACTCAAGGAAGATTAAATTATTAATTTATGGTTCGGGAAGCAAAAAAGAACAGTATGAAGATCTGATCAATAAGCAGAACCTGCAGGATTCTGTTTTCCTAAAAGGGAAAATACCTAACACGAAGGTGCCGGAAGCAATAAGCGAATTTGATATTTTTTGTGCATTAAGCCGGAAAGAGAGTTTTGGAGTAGCAGCAGTAGAAGCCATGGCGATGAAAAAGCCCGTTGTTGCATCGGATGCAGATGGATTTAAAGAAGTTATAGAAGACGGAAAAACAGGATTGATTATTTCTCGAAAAGAAATAAATAAGGCAAAAGATGCATTGAAGAAACTTGTGCTTGATGAAAAGATGCGCACAAAGATGGGAAATAATGGACGTCAACGAGTGGAACAACTGTATTCATGGAATGACAATGTAGAGAAAATGCTTAATTTATATGAAAGAGTGAGGTGTGACAATGAACATTAAACAAGAAAAAAGATGTATTGTCCACATCCCCAACCATATTGAAAAAAGCGGAAAATCGGGCTCCAATATCCGTCCAATCAAGATGAAACAGGCATTTGAAGAAAATGGTTATCTTGTTGAATATATTTCAGGATATGGCACTGAAAGAAAAGTTCAAATAAACAAGATAAAACGGAATATAAGGAACGGTATAAAATATGATTTTCTTTATTCAGAGAGTTCTACAATGCCAACTTTGCTGACTGAAAAAAATCATTTGCCTCGTTATCCGTTTTTAGATTTTAGCTTTTTTAAATTTTGCAAGAAAAACGGGATAAAAATCGGACTTTTTTATAGAGATATACAGTGGAAATTTTCTGTATATCGTGATAATGTATCATGGTATAAGAAGTGCTTTTCGATTCCAATGTACAGATATGATTTAAGGCAATATAAAAAATTGCTTAATGTATTTTATCTTCCAACAGATGAAATGCGGGCATACTTAAAAGAATATCCGGAATTGTTGAATAGAAGTGCAATTCTTATGCCAGGATGTGCGGAATATGATGTTGATGCCGTGCAGGCAATATCGGATTTGACTGCAAAAAAACTAGAAATCTTATATGTTGGTGGAATTGACAGAATCTATGATTTGACAGTATTTTTCCAGGCGATGCAGCAGATGCCTGATCAGGTTCATGCTTATGTCTGTTGCAGAGAAAAAGAATGGGAAAATGCAAAGAGCAAGTATTTACCATATATGAGCGAAAAGATTTCCATTATTCATGAGAGTGGACAGGGATTAGAGCCATATTATAAAAAAGCAGATATATGCTGTGCCTTTGCAGGTGAAGGTGATTATATGCGTATGGCAATGCCGATAAAGGTGTTTGAATATTTAGGACATTATATACCGATTATAGCAACCAAAGATACAGCAGCAGGTAAATTTATTGAAAAAGAAAACCTGGGATGGAGTATAGAATATAATCAGGAAGCATTAAAACAATGCTTGCATAATATCTTACAAAACCCGGCATTACTGCAGGAAAAGCGAGAATCGGAAATATCGGCATACGAGGCTAATACATGGAAAGCTAGAGCAAAACAGGTTATTTTAGATTTAAAATAAAGGAGAAGAAAAATGAAAGAACAATTATTGAAGAAAATTGAAAACAAAGAAATCGAAGTTGGTGTAGTAGGTCTTGGATATGTAGGACTTCCACTTGCTGTAGAGAAAGCAAAAGCTGGATTTAAGACAATCGGATTTGATGTTCAGGAAGAAAAGGTAAACCTTGTAAATGAAGGTCATAATTATATCGGAGATGTTGTAGACAGTGATCTGAAGAAACTTGTTGACGAGGGAATGCTGAAAGCAACAACAGACTTTAGTTTTGTAAAAGATGTTGATTTTATCGCTATCTGCGTACCTACACCATTGGATTCCCATCAGGAGCCGGACATCAGCTATGTAAAGGCCTCAACAGAAGCTATTTCTAAATATCTTACAAAAGGAACAATGGTAGTACTTGAGTCTACAACATATCCGGGAACAACAGAAGAACTGATCAAACCAATCCTTGAAGAAGGATCAGGATTAAAATGCGGAGAAGATTTCTATCTTGGATTTTCTCCAGAGCGTGTTGATCCAGGTAACCTGATCTATAAGACAAAAAACACACCAAAGGTTGTTGGAGCAATCGGTAAAGATGCGACAGAGGTAATTGCAACAATGTACCGTGCTGTACTTGAAGGTGATGTATATGAAGTTTCTTCACCGGCAATCGCTGAGATGGAGAAGATCCTTGAAAACACATATAGAAATATCAACATTGGTCTTGTAAATGAACTGACTATGCTCTGTGACAGAATGGGAATCAGCATGTGGGAAGTTATTGATGCTGCTAAGACAAAACCATATGGTTTCCAGGCATTCTATCCAGGTCCGGGACTTGGTGGACACTGTATCCCGCTTGATCCATATTACCTTACATGGAAAGCAAGAGAGTATGGATTCCATACATCTATGATCGAAGGATCTATGATTATTAACGATCAGATGCCGGAATACTGCGTAGAGCGCGCAAGCAAGGTTCTGAATCGTCATAAGAAAGCTATGAACGGAGCAAAGGTACTTGTCCTTGGTGTTGCATACAAGCAGGATATTGATGATTATAGAGAAAGTCCGGCTCTTCGTGTAATTGAAGTGCTCAAACGCGAGATGGCAGATGTTGATTTCTATGATCCATGGATTTCTGAGTACAAATATCATGGAGAGAAACATCAGGGAATTGAGAAAATTGATCCGGAAATCATTGCTTCTTACGACCTGATTATGGTAACAGCAGCACATACGAATGTAGATTATGACATGATTCAGAAGAATGCAAAAGCAATCTTTGATACAAAGAATGTTATGAAGAATATCGAGAACAGAGAGAATATTGAAGTTCTGTAGGAGGATATAAAGATGAAATATGCATTAATTGGTTGTGGAAGAATTTCAACAAATCATGTAAAAGCTGTTGTAAATAATAAACTCGAATTTGTAGCTGCCTGCGATGTTGTACCGGAACATATCGAAAATGTTCTTGCAAAACATGGACTTGAAAATGATACAAGTATTAAAAGATATACAGACTACAAAAAAATGATTGAAGAAAATGAAATCGAACTTGTTGGTATTGCAACAGAAAGTGGTCTTCATGCAGAGATTGCTTTGTACTGTATTGAGCATGGAATCAACTGTATTATCGAGAAACCGATGGCAATGAGCATTGAAGATGCAGATAAGATTATTAAACTGTCTGAGGAAAAAGGCGTAAAAGTATCTGCGTGTCATCAGAATAGATTCAATGTTGCAGTTCAGGAGATGAGAAAAGCTCTTGAAGCAGGAAGATTCGGAAAACTTTCCCATGGTTCTATTCATGTACGTTGGAACAGAAATCAGGATTATTATACACAGGCTCCATGGAGAGGAACATGGGCTCAGGATGGTGGAGCTCTTATGAACCAGTGTATCCATGGAATTGATCTTCTTCGTTGGATGATGGGAAATGAAATCGATGAAGTTTATGGTGTAACAAAACAGCAGTTCCATCATTATCTTGAAGCAGAAGACATCGGAATGGCAGTTGTAAAGTTCAAAAATGGAGCAGTTGCAACAATTGAAGGAACAACAAATGTCTATCCACAGAATCTCGAGGAAACATTATATCTGTTCGGTGAGAATGGTACAGTCAAGCTTGGTGGAAAATCTACAAATAACATTGATGTATGGAATTTTGCTGATGAGACAGATGATGATCAGGCAAACAAAGGACTTGAAGAGCAGACAAGTAATGTATATGGAAATGGACACACAAGTCTTTATGCAGATGTAATTGATGCAATTAAGAATGACAGAGCACCATATGTTGATGCACATGCAGGAAGAAATGCACTGGAGCTTGTTCTTGCAATTTATAAGAGCCAGAAAGAAGGTCATGCTGTAAAACTTCCACTGGAGAATTTTGCAAGTCTGGATATGACAGGAGAATTTTAATGAGTGATTATTTTGTACATGAAAGCAGCTATATAGATGACGATGTTAAAATCGGAAAAGGCACAAAAATCTGGCATTTTTCTCATATTCAAAGTGGATCAGAAATAGGAGAAAACTGTTCTTTTGGACAGAATGTGAATGTGTCAAATCATGTAAAAATTGGAAATGGCGTAAAAGTACAGAATAATGTATCCATTTATGAAGGGGTTGAATTGGAGGACTACGTTTTTTGTGGTCCTTCTATGGTTTTTACGAATGATTTGACACCACGTGCCAAATATCCAAAAGGAAGTGCCGGATATAAGAAGACACTTTTAAAAGAAGGTTCAACAGTAGGTGCAAATGCAACGATTGTATGTGGTCATACAATCGGAAAATGGGCTATGATCGCAGCGGGTGCTGTCGTTACAAAGAATGTAAAAAATCATGCATTAATGGCAGGAGTTCCGGCAAAAAGAATCGGTTGGGTATGTGAATGCGGAAATGTTCTTGGAAAAGATTTGAAATGTGAATGTTGTCATCGAGAATATGAAGAACATACGGATGGATTAAAATTAAAAAAACATTAATGATCTTTTAAAGAAATATATGGGTTTTTGTGAATATAATGGCAAAGAATGTGAAAATTAGTTAATACATAATGCTGAGTGAATCGGAACATGTGAAAAAGAGGGATAAATAGAAATGCAGTTTAGAGATTTAAAGAAACAATATCAGGTATTAAAAGAAGAAATGGATGTTGCAATTTCTGAAGTATTAGAAAATTGTAATTTTATCAGCGGAAATCAGGTAAAAGAATTAGAGGAGCGTCTTGCAAAATATGTTGGAAGAAAACATTGTATTACATGCGGAAATGGTACAGATGCGTTAACGATGATGATGATGGCATGGAATATCAAGGAAGGAGATGCAGTTTTTGTTCCAGATTTCACTTTTTTTGCTTCAGCAGAAGTAGTTTCATTTGAAGGTGCGACACCTGTATTCTATGATGTTGATCCGGATAGTTTCAATGCAGATGTGACATCTCTGAAGGATGCAATTCAAAAAGTAAAGGATGAGGGAAAACTTATACCGCGTGCAATTATTGCAGTAGACCTTTTTGGACAGCCGGCAGATTATGAAAAACTTGAAGCAATTGCAAAAGAAAACAATCTTCTTCTGTTGGAGGATGCTGCGCAGGGATTTGGCGGAAGAATCGGTGATAGAGAGGCATGTAGTTTCGGTGATGCATCTACAACATCATTTTTCCCGGCAAAACCATTAGGTTGTTATGGTGACGGTGGAGCTATTTTTACAGATGACGATGAGACAGCAGAATTATTAGAGTCTATCCGTGTACACGGAAAAGGACAGTTTAAGTATGACAATGTACGTATTGGTTGGAATTCAAGGCTTGATACACTTCAGGCAGCAATTCTTGGAGTTAAACTTACTGCATTTGAAAAGAATGAACTGAAAGCTGTTAATGAAGTTGCAAAGAAGTATACAGAAGCTCTGTCAGATATTGTTAAGACACCATGTGTTAAGAACGGATTTTATTCAAGCTGGGCACAGTATACAATTCAGCTGAAGAATCAGGAAGAAAGAGATGGGCTTCAGTCTTACTTAAAAGAAAATGGTGTTCCATCTATGGTTTATTATCCGAAGCCGATGCATTTACAGACAGCATTTGCTGATACAAAGAAGTATGTAGATTGTCCGGTTTCAGAGGAACTCTGTAAGAAAGTTCTTGCATTGCCAATGCATCCGTATATGAATGCGGAAGATTTAGAGAAAGTATGTAATTGCGTGAAAGATTTTTTGAACTAGTCTTGTAACAGATTGAAAGGAAGATATTATGAGACAATTTTGTGGAATATTTATGGCTAAATTAAAAGAATACGAACGAAGACATCCAATTTTGATCATAATATGGTCTGTGTTAATTACAGCTCTTCTTGTGGCAGGAGTTATGGTGGGATTATCATTCCGCCATAACACTGCAAAAGAAGATGAGTATATAGTATTTAATAATAAATATATAGAAAAAGAACTACAACAGATTTTAAAAAAAGATAAAATAACACAAGAGGATTTAGACAGTCTGCGGACAATAGATATAGAAGATAATCAGGAAATTACAGAAATTGCAGATCTGGCTAAGTGTAAGAAACTTACTCAGCTTACAATCAAAAATTGTAAGTTGAATGATATTTCGGCAATAGAAGGGTTAAATGAACTCCAGGTGCTTGATTTATCTGGAAATGAAATAAAGGATATAACAGCGTTATCAAAATGTTATTCATTAACTGAATTGACATTAACAAATAATCAGATATCAGATATTTCACCAATTTACGGATTGGAAAAAATACAAAAACTGGTTATCCAGCAAAATAATATCGGAAATATTCAAGAAGGAATCGAAAAGATGAAGAGCCTGACATTTCTTGATCTTTCAAAGAACCGACTTGTGAATATAAATCAATTAGCAAAAAGTGAACGGTTAAATTTTTTGTATGTGTCATCAAATATGCTTTCTGAAACACCGGAGTTAGAAGGCTTGACAAATTTAATTCTGTTAGATTTGGGGAACAATGCATTTTCTAAATTAGGATATTTGGGAAATCTTGAACAGTTAGAAGAACTCGACATTTATTCTAATCATTTGGAAGATTTTGACGTTTTAAAAAGTTGTCCGAATATAAAAAGATTAAATATTTCATATAATGAGTATTCCAGGTTAAATGGAATTGAGCAGTGTCCGGATCTCGAGTTTCTGAGCATGAAAGGAACGAAGATAACGGATATTAGCGTGTTGGAAAATCTTCATAATTTTAATACAATTTATCTGGATAATGATTTTGACAGATCACAAATTGATTTTATGATAGGCAATTTTAAAAATGGTGATGAAAAAACAAAGCAGTATTTATTGGATAAACAGTACAATTTAAATGATTGAGGGTTATATTTTGGAGATATTACTTATATTGGTGATTTTTGGGATTTCAACGATTTTGTTCAGTAAAGCAGCAGGAACGTTGAATCCTGGTAAGGTAAATGTTATATCATATATATATTATATTTTCATGTTACAGACATTTGCAGGAACGGCTTTGATTTTATTAGGATTTGATAAACACTATACACTGGGATATCTGTTAAATCGTGATAAAAGCTGTATGATTACAGAAGTAGTTGTTTTTGGAATTGCAATTTTTTTACCGGCATTTATTTTGCTTTGGGAGAAAATGTTCAGAGTCAACATGAAGAAACAGTATCAGGAGTACTTAAAGAAAGAAATAGAATGTGAAAAAGAAGATTTGATTTTTCCTTATTTTGCATTGCTTTCAATTGGGTGTATCGTCTTGTTGATAGGTCTTTTGGCGAAGATTGGATATATTCCGCTTTTGAAATTGATTCATGCGTCAGCGGATTTTGATTTTGCGACAGAGAGAACCAGAATAGGAGGACTTTATTTTATACATCCATATTTAAGCAACATTTTTGTTCTGATGATGGTACCGCTGCTTTCTTATGTGGCATTTGCATACATGCTGAAAACAAAGAAAATAAAATGGACAATTATCACAATTGCTCTATTTATTTCTTCTGTTATTATAAAGACATATAAATTTGAAAAATCATCGGTTGTTTTTTATTTCGCAGCTTTTATAATTATGTTAATTTATTATAAGGGTGGCATTAAGATGATTTATATGATTATATCTGTTGCATTTATGGCAGTAATTATAGTAGCATTTTATTTTCATACAGGTTTTTCAGGATCGCTTTTTGATATTTATAATGGACCAATGGGAAGGACTTTATTTACACAGGTGGGGACTCTGGCATATTGTTTTGATTTGTTCCCAAAAGTGTTCGGTTTTCTTGGAGGCCGGAGCTTTACTCCGACAATTTTAAGATTAATTGGGATGAATAGCAGTGATTATTTGAGAAGCGCAAAACTGACAATGGCATTTTATGGATCAGAAAAAGTGTATGATGGCTCGGCCGGAGTAATGAATGCTCTTTTTGCAGGTGAAGCATATGCAAATTGGGGATATAAAGGTGTGATTTTTGCGGTGATTTGGGTTGCTCTTATTTTGAGTCTTGTAGTTCTGTTAATTATGAAACTTAAAAAAACACCTTCAACATTAGCACTTGGAGCTGTTTTAACAATTAAATTAGGAACAGCGTTGGAAGGTGGATTTTGTGATTTTGTATATAGCTTTGATCTTATACTAACTGTACTGTTTTTACTTGCAATTTATTACTTCTTTGAAAGAGAAGGAAAGATACAAAGGTATATCACAGGAATATCAGAAAAGGTGAAAGGCCAGTTCGTTTATGGGAGAAAAAATAAAAAGTAAGTTAAATGGTTTGATAAAAGGAGGCTTTTTTCACATTTTTGTAGGTAATACACTTGTGAAAATGATTGCTTTTGTTTCAAGTATTGTAATTGTACGTTTAGTTGACAAGACAGATTATGCTTATTTAACGTATGCTGATAATTTATATAACTATGTAGTTTCATTTGCCGGTCTCGGAATGACATCGTCGATTCTTAAATATTGTGCGGCGGCAGATACTGAACAGGAAGATAGAGCATATTTTGAATTTGCAATGAAATATGGAACTCTATTTGAAGCTATCTTATCTTTGATTGTAGTACTTTATGTAGCTTTAACTTCGATTCCGTTCCCTAATGCGCGTAGCGTTGTATATGTACTGGTGATTTATCCTGTTTTTAATAATATATTGGCTACAGTACTTAGTTATTTGAGAGCACATGGCGAGAATGAGGCGTATGCACGTGCCGCTGTGGTTCAGACAACAGTTGTATTTGGATGTAGTGTATGTTTTGTTTTATTGATTGGTATCAAAGGAATTGCATTTGCCAGATACGTGGCGATCATAGTTGCAATCATATCTGTATGGGCAGCACTAAAGAGAAATATTTCTAAAGAGAAAGCGGCGAAGCTGAGTCCGGAACAGATAAAGGCATTTATGGTAATGTCTATCTCATTAATGCTTTCTAATCTGTTTTCACTGATTATGCCAATCAACGAGATGACGCTTGTTAATGAATTACTGAGGAATGAAACAATAACAGCAAATTATAAAATTGCTATTATGATTCCCGGTCAGTTGTCATTCGTGACTCAATCAATTATTATTTATTATTTTACTATTATTGCAAAAGCATCAGATGGAAAAGAAGTGTGGAATATTTCAAAGAAAGTTGGTATGATGACAGCAGGAGTTATTGGTATCATAACTGTTGCAGGAGCAGTGCTTAGTCCGTATATCATAAGAATTGTGTACGGAAGTCGTTATGAAGATGCAACTGCTTTATCAACTGTTTTTTGGATAGTATATGCGTTGAATGCAGGAATCAGAATGGTTCCAATGAATTTTCTGCCGGCAATAGGAGTTGCAAAATTCAATGCAATAATGGCAGCAATTTCTTGTGGAGTACATTTAATCATTACTTATTTTGCAATCAGTCAATTTGGAATCTGGGGAGCTGGAATTGCAACAGGATTTGTATATGTAGTATCAGGAGTGGTATACTGGATATATTATCGGAAAAAGTGTTTATATGATTAAATAACAGATTTTATATAACAAGGGGAGAGAACATGTTAGTTTCTTTTTGCGTGATTGCATATAATGAAGAAAAAGCACTTGATTCGTTGTTCAAAGATATTATTGCACAAGATTATCCACATGAAAAAATGGAAATAGTTCTTGTGAATGCTATGTCCACAGACCAAACGAGAAAAAAGATGGAAGAATTCTCAAAAGAGGATCATGGGTTCCGAAGAGTTGTAGTATTGGACAATAAGAAGAAGATACAGGCAGCAGGATGGAATGTAGCTATTACAGCAGCCAAAGGTGATGTGATTTTAAGGATTGATGCACATACAATGATTCCAAGTGATTTTGTATCAAAAAATATACAATGTATAATAAGTGGAGAAAACGTGACAGGAGGCAGAAGACCGAATGTTGTTGAAGAAGAAACCCCTTGGAAACATACATTGTTGTTGGCAGAATCTTCTATGTTTGGAAGTAGTATTGCACCTTATCGTAAAGGAAATCACAAAACGTATGTGAAGTCTGTTTTTCATGGAGCATATCGTAAAGAGGTATTTGAAAAAGCAGGGCTTTTTAATGAAAATTTAGGACGAACAGAAGATAATGAAATGCATTATCGTATTCGAAAAGCGGGATATAAAATTTGTTTTAATCCAGATATTATATCTTATCAGAATATTAGGAATTCATGGTGTGGAATGTTAAAACAAAAATATGGAAATGGGCATTGGATTGGCTTGACGCTTGGAGTTTGTCCGGGATGCTTTTCTATTCATCATTTTGTTCCTTTGGCATTTGTGCTTGCACTGATTCTAACAGGAATTATAGTTTTGCTGGGAAATACAGGAATGTTTGTTTGCTTATGTGTATTATATGTGATTGTCGATCTGTTAATGTCAGTATTAGCTGTTCAAAGGCAAAAGTGGTACAATTATTATTTAATGTTGCCGTTAATATTTCTATCACTGCATTTAGCATATGGAGTAGGAACCTTAATTGGAATTATAGAAATGCCATTTTGGGTAAGGAAGATTAAGAGGGATAAAAATGAGTAAAGAGAAGATGTCATGGAAGCAGAAAGAACAGATTATATTTATATGTGAAATTCTACTATTTGTAATAGGATCTGTGTTATTTTTGGTATCAAGAGTGGAAAATCTCTTTAATCTGGGATTAGTGGCAATCATGATATTATTCTGTATGAATATCCTGTTCAGTATAAAGAACTTTAAAGAAAATTTTTTATACTTTTTCATGCAGCTTACGCTTTTTACATTTCAAATCAGCAGACCTTTTATAGGAATGTGCAGGGGAATGAAATGGTGGAAAGAAAGTTTTCAGAAAGAGGAAAATATCTGGTTTGCATTGACTTTGATTGTTATTACGGAGACTGCGCTTTATATTGGTGCTAATATTATAAAGTTTTCTCGTATAAAAATTAGAGAAAACAATACACATTCTTTAGACAGCATGTTTTGTAAAACAGAATTTGTCAGCAATCTCAGGAAGATTTCAATGGTTGTGTTTTATGTAACAATGCTGTTTTATCTTATTGAGCAATTTGAACCTTTGATTAAAATAGGAACTGGAAATTACTTGGATTATTACACAAATTATTCCAGTAGTCTGCCAGGTTTCTTTCATACGTTGGCCTCTTTTGCACGTTATAGTATATGTGTATTTCTTGCTACACTACCAGAAAAGAAAAAAACGTTTATTCCATTGAGCTTATACGTTCTTTCCACGATTCCAAGTTTGCTGATAGGAGTACGGAATCCGGCAATGTTAAGTCTCTTGTTTGTATTATCTTATTATTTACTGCGAGATTATTTAGTAGATGATAAGAAATGGATCGGAAAAATTGAAAAGGGACTCCTTGCTATATGTACACCAGCTTTAATTATTTTTATGGGAGTATACGCATATATACGTAGTGGCTTAAAGATTGTAACCGGAAACTTTTTAACATTAATTGCCGATTTTTTCTATGGTCAGGGAGTCACATTTAACGTTACAACAATAGCGTATGGATATCGAGAGGGAATCAGACTATCTCCTCATTTGAATTTTACATTTGGAGATATTATAGACTATATTTATAGAGGAAGTATAGGACAGAAAATTTTTCATACAGAAGGTTTGACGTCGGCAAATAGTGAATTTAATGCCCTTCATAGCAATAATCTTTCACACATTCTTTCTTATTTGAGCATGAAAGAAGATTATTTGAATGGTCATGGACGAGGATCAAATTATTTGGTGGAGACATGGTTTGATTTTGGATATGTTGGAGCTTTTATATTCAGCATTATTTTAGGAATTATTTTACTATATATGGTATATGGGTTTGGAAAAAGAGTATTGCTTAGTACAATTATTCTTGTCTCATTACAAAATATTTTCTTTATTCCCCGAGCGGAAGCGACTGGATGGTTAACATTTATTGTGTATATTCAATTTTGGCTTTGCATTGCTGTATGCTATGGTGGAACGGTGTTTTGTTATAAGACAAAGCTATTTGACCGGTTGAAAAGAAAAAAAGCTCTATAATTATTTGCAGGGGAGGAAAAGGTATGAAACGAAGAAAATGGATGGCTTTGATGCTATGTGCGGGAATATTTATGGCAGATTTCTCTGGAATACCGTTAAAAGTGTCAGCAGAACAGGTGGAACAGGCAGAAACGACTTTGGATGATCAAGGCACACAGAAAGATGATGGTGAAAATACAGAACTGATTCAAGAGACAGAAGATGAAAATAATTCAGAAGAATCGCCAATCGAAACAGAACCGGAAGAAAGCGCGGCAGAAGATACAACAACGGAAGAATTACCATCAACAGAAGTGGTGACAGAATTAAAAACTACAATTGTCAGTAATAAAACAGCAAGAGAATATGTGGACAGAACCGTAGAATTGACAACAAATGTCGAGGATGCGGTCGGAAATGTCGAATACCAGTATACAGAAGAATATAGAGGGGAAACAGCTGTTGTTCAGGAATACGCAGAAAATCCAGTCTATTCATTTAAGACATCTAGCGTTGGTGAACATGTATATCGAGTAAATGTAAAAGATGAAAATGGTAATATAGGATCAGCAGAGTATAAGATTGAGGTGGTTGCACATCCATCGAAAGTTCTTTCAGGAAAATTAACCAGTAATAAAACACAAAAAGAATATGTAGATAGAAAGATAACGTTAACTGCAGAAGCAACAAATGGATATGGGAATTATCAGTACAGGTTTACTGAGAAGAAAGATGGTGTAGAAACAGCATTACAGGATTATGGTGACACAAATACCTATTCATTTATAACAAAGGAATGTGGCGAACATACATATTATGTTTACATTAAAGATGCAGAGGGACAGGAAATACAGTTATCCTATACGATGACAGTTGTACTGCATCCGCAAAAGAAATTGACAGCAGAGCTTAGTTCGAATAAGACAAATCGAGAATATATACAAAGAACAGTTGTTCTAACAGCAGCAGCCAAGGGTGGCTATGGAAAGATCAAATATCAGTTTTCTGAAACATATGGATCAACAACGGCAGTAAGACAGGCTTATAGTGAGAAAAACACGTATACTTTTAAAACTTCAGGAACGGGACATCATGTGTTTTATGTTGACATGATTGATGAACAGGGACAGAAATTTAGAGCATCTTATGAGATGAATATTGTTGCTCATCCGGATAATGTGTTGACAGGTAGTGTGACAAGTAACAAGACGACAAAAGAATATATCGATAGAAATATCTGCTTAACAGCAAATGCAAAAGGTGGTTATGGTTCACTTAAATATCAGTTTGTAGAATCTTATAATGGAAAAGTAACTGTTGTTCAGAAGTATGGTGAAAAGAACACGTATGCATTTAAGACAACAGGGCCAGGAACACATACTTATTATGTATATATAAAGGATAAAGAGAATCAGAGTACAAAACTCAAATATTCCATGACTGTTGTAGTACATCCGGATAAAGTAATAAAAGCAGGTCTTAGAAGCAATAAAACAACGAGAGAATATGCAAAAAGAACTGTTACATTAACTGGCAGTGGAGTGGGTGGATACGGAAAACGTCAGTATCAGTTTACTGAAGTATATGGAGCAACTACAAAGGTAAGACAGAGTTATAGTTATAAAAACACATATTCTTTTACAACGACGGGGATTGGAACACATATTTTCTATGTGGATGTAAAAGATGATGAAGGCCAGGTGGTACGTGCAACGTACACAATGCAGGTAGTGGTACATCCGGATAATCAGTTAAGAGGTTCCTTTGTAAGTAATACAAATGGTATAGCAAAAAACGGACAAAAAATACAGTTGACAGCAACTTCCAGTGGAGGTTATGATAATGTTCATAAATATCGTTTCAGAGAAGTATATGGTGGAAATAACAAAGTTTTACAAAATTATTCTACTAAAAAGTCATGTGAATTTATGTTCTCAGGAAATGGAGCACATACATATTATGTAGATATACTGGATTCGGAAAGTCAGATTTTAACATTGAACTTAAGGATAACATCTCCAGCCTATGTGGATAGAATGTCAGTATTCTCTACAGTGTCTACAAATAATGAAAACGGCACATATAATATGAGTAGAGCATTAAAGAGCTTTAATCAGGTTGTCATTCAGCCGGGACAGACCCTTTCATTTTTTGGCGTGGCAGGGCCATGTGGAAAAGCAGAGGGATATAAGCAGGCAGGAGTTGTAGGTGGTGTTGGATATGGCGGAGGTATCTGTCAGGCGAGCACAACGCTTTACGGAGCAGCAATAAGAGCCGGACTTACAATTGTTCAGAGAAGAAACCATTCTGTTCCATCTACATATGTGCCGATCGGTCAGGATGCAATGGTAGATTATGGATCATCAGATTTGAAATTCAGAAATGACTATGATTATCCGGTGAAACTGGTGACATATGTCAGTGGAAAAACATTGTATGCTGAAGTTTGGGGAATCCAACCAGACTGGTATGATTATGTTAATGTACGATCATGGAGTACAGGAAGCAAATCAGCGGTTGCTTATAGAGATTATGTTAAAAACGGAAAAACAGTAAAAACAGAACAGCTTCCAAGTTCATATTACAAATAATTTGAAATAACATGTTATAGAAAAAGACTGATTGGAAAATCAGTCTTTTTTTAAACGCATTTTTGTGTTATTATCATAGAGAAATCTATGGGGAGCAATAAGCAAGAGGAGGTTAAGGTATATGAAAAAGCTATTAGTAGTTGTAATGTTGACAAGTATGGTGCTTTTTTCAGTGGGATGTGGGAAAAACAATGTGGATACAGAACAAAATACTACAGTAGAGGATTCAGGCAATAAGGATACAAGTGAAACGATAGATTCTGAAAAAAATAATCAAAAACAGGAGGAAGAAAAAAGCAATATTTCAGAAGAAAAGCAAGAGATGAAGACGTTGAAAATTTACTATGTGAATGAAAATGCTGAAATCGTTTCGGAAGAGATGAAGACAGAAAACATAGATGATACAACAGTTTGGAATCAATTAATAGAAAAAGGTATTCTGACAGAAGGTTGTAAATTGAACAGTTGTAAAATTGACGAGAATAATAAAACAATAGATCTGGATATGAATACAGAAGTTGGTGAACGTATCAGAAGTATGGGGACCACAGGGAAAGATGAAATACTTACATGTATTGTGAACTCCTATTTGGATACATATAACTGTGAGAAACTTAAATTAACAGAGAATGGACAGGCATTAGATACAGGTGATACAGAGTTAGATGGATACATGAATCACTTCTGATGGAAATAAGAGCAATTGATAAACATAGAAAATAAGTAGGAGGAAAAAATGATATCAAAAATAAGAACGTGTCTGGTCGCAATATTAGCAGCAGCAACTGTGGTTACATCAGTACCGGTTTATGCAGCGGACACAAAAGTGGATACAAATATAGAAACAGTTGAAAATCAGCCATCAGACAGTGAGCAGATAGAAGAAAATCAAGTTCAGAATGCAATAGAGCAGCACCTGAATTATTTGTACATAGAAAGTCCGTACGTAGAAACTCCGGCAACACAGAGAATTGTTGTTTCCTGGGGGGATGGAACAGAAAATATTGAAGAGATTGATTTAAGTGTAGAACATAATGGGGATACACAAACATGGACTTCTATAAAATCAGAAGACGGTGTCTTTCTATATGAGAAGGCATATGCAGATGGAGAGGATGGAATTTATACAATAACCAAATTGACAGTAAAGACAGCAGAGATGGAAACAAGTTATTTGCTGTCGGATCTTGGAATGGAAGCAAAATTTGGTGTTAATGAAACATATGAAGGAATGTCAGAATTACAGCCGATTGAAGGACAACCGGATGCAGAAGCAGCAACTGATGAGGAGCAGTATGATGTTGCTGTTATGAGTATTGATGAAGATGGAAATGTGATGGAAGAGTCCAGTATAGAAGATGCATTGGAGAAAGCGGAAGTTGAAGAATATGATTCGGATGAAGATATTCAGACTTATGCAGAGGATAATGCAAGAGCTGTGGATGATTCGAGAGCTGTCAATGAGAATGTTGTGGTTGCTCTTGATCCGGGACATGATTCAACACACACAGGAGCAGGAGCGAATGGTGTAAGAGAGGAAGTTTTAACTTTAAAGATTGCACAATATTGTAAGGAAGAATTGGAAAAGTATGCGAATGTGTCGGTTTACATGACACGAACGACAGCAGCATGCCCATATCCAAGCAATAAGAACAGTGGTGGGGATATCAGTGACAGAGTATATGCGGCTGCAAAAGCAGGGGCAAGTATATTTGTTAGCTTTCATTTGAATTCTTCTACATCGACTTCAGCAAAAGGTGCAGAAGTAATTGTACCAAATGATAGTTGGAAACCAGAAGTTGCACAGCAGGGAAAAGAGCTGGCGAATGACATTATGGATGAGCTGACTGCGATTGGTTTGCAGAAAAGATCTATTTATAGTAAAGATACAACACTGGCAGATGAAAAATATCCAGATGGATCAAAATCAGATTATTTTTCGGTTCAGATTGCAGCGAAAGAAAATAATATTCCTGGAATTATAGTAGAACATGCATTTGTAACGAATACAGGCGATGTAAATACATATCTGAATAATGAAGCCGGGTTAAAAAAACTCGGTGTTGCGGATGCTACTGGTATAGCAAAGTATTTAGGGGTATCTAAGGAAAAAGGAACTTGGGTAGAGGATTCCAATGGATGGAAATATAAAGAAGGCGGAAAATATGTAACTAATTCCTGGAAAGACATTGATGGAAAGAGATATTATTTTGACGCAAATGGATATCGGGTGACAGGCTGGCAGACAATTGGTGGAAAAAAATACTTCTTCATGCCAGAAGGTTATATGATGACCGGTTGGATTTCTTTTGGAAGTACAAGATATTATCTGATGCCCGATGGACATATGCTGACAGGCTGGTGTAGCTTTGGAAGTACAAAGTATTATCTTGCATCAGATGGAAAGATGGTACGAGGTTGGCAGACAATTGATGGAAAACGATATTATTTTAATGATGATGGAGTGATG
The DNA here is from genome assembly GCF_055383675.1 of Mediterraneibacter faecis. Lineage (NCBI taxonomy): Bacteria > Bacillati > Bacillota > Clostridia > Lachnospirales > Lachnospiraceae > Mediterraneibacter > Mediterraneibacter faecis. The sequence goes on from NZ_AP043803.1 coordinate 1,168,517, forward strand.
CAGACAGGCTGGCAGACAATCAATGGAAAGAAATACTTCTTCATGCCGGAAGGTTATATGATGACCGGCTGGATTTCTTTTGGAAGTACAAGATATTATCTGGATAAAAACGGAGTAATGCAGACAGGCTGGCAGACAATCAATGGAAAGAGATATTTCTTTATGCCGGAAGGCTATATGATGCGCGGCTGGATTTCTTTTGGTCAGACAAGATATTATCTGGATTCTAATGGTGTGATGGTGACCGGAAAACAGGTGATTGACGGGACAACGTATACGTTTGCTTCTGACGGTAAGCTGATTGTAGAGAGTAAACGTGGTTGGAAAACAGTAAATGGAAAAAAATATTATTACAATAAAAATGGAGTAGCAGTAACAGGCTGGCAGACGATCGATGGAAAGAAATATTTCTTTATGCCGGAAGGTTACATGATGACCGGTTGGATTTCTTTTGGAAGTACAAGATATTATCTGATGCCCGATGGACATATGCTGACAGGCTGGTGTAGCTTTGGAAGTACAAAGTATTATCTTGCATCAGATGGAAAGATGGTACGAGGTTGGCAGACAATTGATGGAAAACGATATTATTTTAATGATGATGGAGTGATGCAGACAGGCTGGCAGACAATCAATGGAAAGAAATACTTCTTCATGCCGGAAGGTTATATGATGACCGGCTGGATTTCTTTTGGAAGTACAAGATATTATCTGGATAAAAACGGAGTAATGCAGACAGGCTGGCAGACAATCAATGGAAAGAGATATTTCTTTATGCCGGAAGGCTATATGATGCGCGGCTGGATTTCTTTTGGTCAGACAAGATATTATCTGGATTCTAATGGTGTGATGGTGACCGGAAAACAGGTGATTGACGGGACAACGTATACGTTTGCTTCTGACGGTAAGCTGATTGTAGAGAGTAAACGTGGTTGGAAAACAGTAAATGGAAAAAAATATTATTACAATAAAAATGGAGTAGCAGTAACAGGCTGGCAGACGATCGATGGAAAGAAATATTTCTTTATGCCGGAAGGTTACATGATGACCGGTTGGATTTCTTTTGGAAGCACGAAATATTATCTTGGCACAGATGGAGTGATGCGGACAGGCTGGCAGACAATTAATGGAAAGAAATATTTCTTTATGCCGGAAGGTTATATGATGACCGGTTGGATTTCTTTTGGTCAGACGAGATATTATCTGATGCCGGATGGACATATGCTGACAGGATGGTGCAGCTTTGGAAGTACAAAGTATTATCTTGCATCAGACGGAAAAATGGTACGAGGCTGGCAGACAATCAGTGGAAAGAAATATTTCTTTATGCCGGAAGGCTACATGATGACCGGTTGGATTTCTTTTGGAAAGACAAGATATTATTTGGATAAAAATGGAGTGATGCAGACAGGATGGCAATTTATATCCAATACATGGTATTATTTCCGAACCAATGGAACATTGGATGATTCTTGTACTACAGATCAGTTGATGGCTATTTCTGGAAAGACTACTGTGACTGCATCCCAGATAGAAAAATATTTTAAGGCTAAGGGTGCAACATATCCGGCATATTACGCTGAGACGGATGCGCCAACACTTGAAAAATTCTGTCAGATTTACGTTGAAGAAGCGAATGCGGAAGGAATCAATGGGGCAATTGCATTTACACAGGCAATGAAAGAGACTGCATGGCTTAAATTTGGTGGTGATGTTAAGATTGAACAGAATAATTTTGCAGGACTTGGAACAACTGGTGGCGGCGTTGCCGGAGCATCATTTACTACAGTACGTGAAGGAATACGAGCTCAGATTCAGCATTTGAAAGCATATGGATCCAAAGATGCATTAAAGAATGAATGCGTAGATCCAAGATTTTCATTGGTTACAAGAGGAAGCGCTCCTTATGTGGAATGGCTTGGTCAGAAAGAAAATCCAAATGGATATGGATGGGCTACAAGTGAAGGATATGGTATTGATATTGAAAAAATGGTGAAGAATCTGCAAACATATTAAAGAAATAATAGTTTGGGCGTCTATTGTAAGTTCAATAGGCGCCTTCTTAGTAAAACGATATTCATTGTTTACTATGCAGATGGAGAATATTCAGAATGAAAAAAATATGTTTTGTTAATTATGATATGACAGTAACAGGAGGAGTTGAGCAAGTCACAACAACTCTTGCCAATGAGTTTTGTAAAGAATATGAAGTATATATTTATGCAATCTTTGGAAAAGGAGGGCATGTTCCATATGACCTGGATCCGAGAATTACATATAGAGCAGAACTAGAAGAAGAGTGTCGAGTACGCGACAGAATTAAGAAGACATTTCGACCATTTAGGGAATTTGTTAGACAAAATCAAATAGATGTGGTTTTCCTTATGGAGAATTATCCAGCTATGACGGTTTCACCGGTTCGCTTTTTTACGAAAGCAAAGTATGTGTTTTGTGATCACGGTGCATTAATGAATGAATGGGAGAAGAAAGATATCCGCTTTTTCCGTTTCTGGGATTCATTAATTTCACATTGTACAGTGACATTGACGGAACAGAACAGACAGGATTATATTAGAAAATTTCATATGAATCCAAAGAAAATCCGAAGTATATATAATTGGATCAAACCAGAAATCCTGACTATGCGAAAGGAATATAAAGAGGATTCGAGAAAAATTATCACCGTAGGAAGATTCAGTGAAGAAAAGGGATATGATCTTCTTGTAGAAGTGGCGAAAAAAGTATTGCCTTCTCATCCTGAGTGGGAATGGCATTTATACGGAACGGGAGATACTTTTGACGAGATACACCAAAAGGTGGTAGAATACGATTTAACGTCTCAATTGATTCAGAAAGGGAATGTAAAAGATGTATATAAGTTGTATAATGAATATGCATTTTTGGTATTACCATCTTACAGGGAAGGATTGCCGTTAGTATTGCTTGAGGCAAAGGCAAGTGGACTTCCTATGGTGAGCTTTGATGTAACAACAGGGCCAAGAGAAATCGTTGAGGAGGGGAAGGATGGATATTTAATCCCCCCTTATGATTTGGACAAGATGGCAAATCGTATAGAATTGTTGATGGATAGTGAAGAACAAAGAATTGCGTTTTCAAATCATACGATATCGGGTGTAAAAAAATTTGAAAAAGAAGAGATTTATCGACAGTGGACGAATCTGATAGATGAACTGACAATGGAAAGGAAGTAATTGGAAAGTAAATGAAAGTATTACAAGTTGGATTATCCTTTAATCCCGGGGGAATTGAAAGTTTTGTAATGACTTATTACAGAGAATTGAGTAAGAAGGGTGTTAGATTTGATTTCATAAGTATGTTTCCACACCTTGCGTATGAAGAAGAAATCAAGTCACTTGGAGGAAAAGTATTTCATACATGTGATGCAAGAAAACATCCATTGAAATTTAGCAGACAAATGAGAAAGATACTTCGAATCGGAAGGTATGATGCAGTTCATGTAAATATGCTGTCAGCAGCGAATATAGTACCGCTGATTGTGGCAAGCTATGGAAAGGTTCCAACAGTGATCGCACACTCACATAATTCTTCGACTCCGGGAGTGGTGAGAAATTTGTTGCACAGAATTAACCGACCGTTGATTCCAATGTTTGCTACAAAGTATTTTGCATGCAGTGAATTGGCTGGAGAATGGCTCTTTTCAAAAAAGATAAGAGAGAGTAACAATTATCATCTTATCCACAATGCTCTTGATCTGAAAAAATTTGCTTTCAGTTTGTCAGAACGTGAAGAGATCCGCCATGAACTGGGAGTAGAAGGAAAATTTGTGCTAGGACATGTGGGACGTTTTGAAGAACAGAAGAATCATGAATTTCTTTTGGAGATTTTTCGGGAAGTTGCATCTGCCTGTGAAGAAGCTATACTTTTGTTAGTTGGAGAAGGAGAACTTCAGGAAATGATCCAAAAGAAAGCTGAGGAATATGGAATAGAAGATAGAATCAGATTTCTAGGGATCAGAAAAGATGTTGCAAAACTATGGAAAGGAATGGACATTTTTGTATTCCCATCTCTTTTTGAGGGTCTTCCTATTGTTGCGTTGGAAGCACAGGCATCCGGAATCAGGAGTGTAATGGCAGATACGATTACAACAGAAGTGAAGTTAGTTGAAAAAGTGAAATTTCTGTCACTCCAGGATTCACCAAAGGAATGGAGCCGTGTGATTCTTTCTTACAAAGGAGAAGACAGGAGCGAAGAAGAAAATTCAGGAATCAGGCAGGCATTTGCAAAAGCAGGATATGATATTGAAAGCGCTGCGCAGACTTTGCTTTCATACTATGAATAAAATGGAGGAGATATCATGCCGACAATCAGTGTGATCGTACCGGTTTATAAAGTTGAACCATATATAAGAAAGTGTGTGGATTCCATTTTGGGACAGACATTTTCTGATATTCAGGTGATTCTGGTAGACGATGGGAGTCCCGACCAGTGTGGAAAAATATGTGATGAATATGCAAAACAGGACAATCGAGTGGAAGTGATACATAAGGAAAATGGTGGACTTAGTGATGCCAGAAATGCTGGAATTCCCTATGCAAAAGGAGAATATATCATTTTTTTAGACAGTGATGACTATATTGAAAATGATATGTTTGAATATATGTATACACGTATCAAAGATAGCGGAGCAGATATGGCAACATGTGGCTTATATGAAGTGTATAAAGACAGAATCGAGACACAAAAGGAAGAGGTGGATTTTGTCTGCACAGGAGAAGAGGCTTTTCGCTGTATCCTCAGGGGGCATACGATCCGTGGAGAAATATGGAATAAACTGATCCGGAAAAGCTGTATCGAAGATCTTCGTTTTCCGAAGGGAAGATTGTATGAAGACATTTATTATACAGTAGACCTTATGCAGCGAATTAAGAAGGTGGCAGTAGGAACAAAGCCGAAGTATTATTATCTTCATCGAGAAGACAGTATTACCGGAAAGGCATACCGTCCGAAAGTATTTGACATAATAGATGGCTATACAAAGAATTATGAAGTAGTGAAAGAGAAATTTCCATCACTAACACAGGAGGCAGAGTGCCTCTGGATCTGGTCACGCTTTATTGTTCTGGATAAGATGCTGTTACAGGAGGATTATAAGAAGTTAGAAGGATATCAGGATTTGAAACGCTTTATTCGCGGGCATATCCTGACAATCCTGCGAAATCCATATTTTCAGCCAAAGAGAAAGATTTCATCTGTTGTATTGTGCGTAAATACGGGCTTGTACAGGAAGATGGTATTCATGAGTGAGGAAAAGAAAAAATAGATGAAGAGACATGCGTATTTAATTAAGGCACATCATCAGTTTGATTTATTAGAAAAATTGTTACGGCTTCTTGATGATGAAAGAAATGATATCTATATTCATATAGGGGTTGGAGTGAACTACGATAGGGCCAGATTTGAAAAATGTGTGAAAAGATCTGGGATTTTTTTTGTGTATCCAGTAAAGGAATCCTGGGGAGGATATAGTCAGATTGAAAGTGAGCTTCATCTTTTTGAAGCGGCAGCAGAAAATAGTTATGCATATTATCATTTACTGAGTGGAGTGGATCTTCCATTAAAAACACAGGATGAGATCCATGCTTTTTTTGATGCAAATGATGGAAAAGAGTTCATTTATTTCTGTCCGAAGTCTTTTTGGAAGGAGTCTGCTTACAAATATGAGCAGTACCGCTTTTGGCAGGAAAAGATTGGAAGAAAACAGAAGGGAGTTTATTTCTTTATGGAAAAGATTTCCTTATTTCTGCAACGCAGACTCGGAATCAGGAGACATCAACCAGAAATGGAATATTGCTTGGGGGCTAATTGGGTAAGCATTACACATTCACTGACAAAATATATCATCGAACAGAAAAATCTGATAAAAAAGCTGTTTGAGAAAACATTATGTTGTGATGAATTTTTTGTTCAGACATTGGTGTGGAATTCAAAATACAGAGAGAATGTATATTCCTTTGAGGAGGATTATTTTGCCTGTCTTCGCTTGATAGACTGGAAACGGGGGAATCCATATGTCTGGAGAAATCAAGATTATGAAGAACTGATGAATGCCCCACATCTCTTTGCACGTAAGTTCGATGAAAATATTGACCAGGAGGTTATAGATAAAATCTTTCAGACAATATCTAGTAGACAAAAAGCAGGAAAGGAGAACTCATGAGAGGAAAACAGGCTTTTAAGAATATGGTGGCTAATTTGTTTTTGCAGGTAATTGTTCTTTTGTCCGGATTGATATTGCCACGTTTTATTCTTGAGGCTTATGGATCCAGTGTAAATGGAATGATTACTTCTGTAAATCAGTTTCTGACTTATCTAGGACTTGCAGAAGCAGGCGTGGGGACTGCGACGGTAGTTGCGCTTTATACGCCACTTGCCCTAAATCAAACAGGGGAAGTGAATTCTATTCTTTCAGCTTCAAGAAAATTTTATAATAAATCAGGAATGTTATTTCTTGCATTGACAATAGTTCTTGTTGGCGTATATCCGTATTTCATTTCAGGACAATTAGATAATAGTCTTGTGAGGTGGATGATTATTGTTTTGTCGGGAAGTACACTGGTGGATTATTTTTTTCTTGGTAAATACAGAGTATTACTAACAGCAAACCAAGAAGGATATGTAGTTGCTTTAATTCAGGCAGCAGGTACAGTTGTTAATATGGTTGTATCCATATTTCTGATTTATATTGGAGCAGGTGTTTTAATTGTAAAGGCAGTAGCAACTGGTGTATATATGCTTCGCCTGGTGTTAGTTAAAATCTATGCAAAGCGGAAATATCCGGAACTTGATTTTCATGCAGAACCAAAGGATAGTGCATTAAAGCAGAAAAATGCAGCACTTTTACATCAGGTTGTTGGTATTATCGTGAACAATACTGATACAACAGTACTCACAATTTGCCTGGGTACAAAGTCCCTTCTTGAGGTTAGTGTCTATGGAGTTTATATGATGGTAGTTAATGCAGTGAATCAGTTGATGACATCGTTTTCGAATGGTCTGACCGCAGGATTTGGAGAAGTGATCGCCAAGAATGAGGAAGAGACACTAAAAAAGAGCTATTCAAGTTATGAGTATATGTATTTTGTAATCATGTTTATTGTGATTGCCTGCATGGGAGTGTTGATCTTGCCGTTTGTTGGAGTGTATACGGTTAACTTGACAGATGTGCAGTATGTGCGTCCTCTGCTGGGACTCCTTTTTACTTTGATTGTTCTGATGCAGAATGTAAGGATTCCGGGATTGACGATTATTTGCGCAGCAGGGCATTATAAGGAAACGAGATATCAGGCGATTTTAGAAGCTGTGATAAATATTACAGTTTCTCTTGGGCTGGTATGGAAGTTAGGCATGGCAGGAGTTCTTCTTGGTACAGTATGTTCTTATGGATATCGTTCTTTTGATATTGTGTTTTATACAAGTCGTCATCTGGTGAAAGGATGTGCAAAGATATCTTTGATTCGGATTGTAAGAAATGGAATTGCAGTTGCATTTCTTTGTATTGTTGGAACATATGTTATTCCTCAGAATATGGCATCTTTTATTATATGGTTCCTCTATGCAATCGGAATGGTGGCTGTAAGCGTATTTACTATTGTTGGGGTAAATTATGTGGTCGAACCGGATGAGTTCAAAGAACTTGTACTTAGGGTGAAGGGAATTTTGGGAAGGAAAAAAGAAGATTGATGGAAAAATGGAAAGCACAATGTGTTTTTATAACACATAACATCTTTATTCGTTTATTTTTTATAACTGCTGCAGTTGTCTGGACTTTGGGATTACAAACATCTAATGTGTTTGTAGTTCCCTTGGTAATTATCCTTTGGTTTTTCCTTAAATCTGACAGAATACAGACAATCAGACAGGGACAGGAAAAAACAGAAAAGATAGTAGTGAATCTCATAGCAGGTGTATTTGCTGCTTTTTGGGTAATGGGAAATTATGATGTTTACCAGGAAAAAGGAATTTTTTTGATAATTCAATATGCTGTTTCGATGCTTGGAATCTATCTGTTATTAAGAGAATGTATAGGAATACTCGTTTATAAATTGTCTAGGTGTAATTTACGCTCAGCAGATATTCAGAAAATCAGTCCGTTCCGTTTGGGTATATGTGTATTTTTTATTTGTATTTTGTGCTGGTTGCCTTATTTTCTAGCATATTATCCAGGAATCATTACAGATGATGCAGAGTGGCAGTTAGAGCAGGCGATTGGTCTTAGATCCTTTAGTAATCATCAGCCATGGATTCATACGATGTTCCATAGATTGTTTTATAAAATTGGATATTATTTATTTCATACAGTAAATGCAGGGGTCGCAGTATGTGTGGTAGTGCAGATGGGAGTGATGGCGGCAGCATTTGCTTACCTGATTACAACTTTCTATAGAGAACATATGAAGCGGGGGTTTCTTTATGGTTGTGTGATTTATTTTGCTCTTATTCCTTTTCATGCGCTTTATGCAGTAACCCTTTGGAAAGATGTGGCAATGGGAGCGGTTGTTCTTTGTTTTTCAGTTTCTGTCTGGCGTATGACAGGAGAAAGAAAAGTAGGAATTGGAACATCACTGATTTTTTTAATTATGGGACTTTTGCTCTGTATTCTTCGAAGTAATGGCTTTTATGCGTATTTGTTGTGTGTTCCATTTTTTCTTTTTTTCTTGAAAAGAAATAGAAGAAGTATTCTTTTGTTTAGTGTGATGACGATTGCATTGACGTTATTTTATAAAGGCCCCGTATTAAAATATTATGGAGTGACACCTCCGGATACGATAGAATCCTTATCAATTCCGGCACAGCATATTGCCAGAGTAATAGCGGATGATGGTACTTTGTCGGAAAAACAAGAAAAATTATTATCAAAAGCAGTAGATGTTAGTCAAATAAAAAAAGAATATGATCCGGCACTTTCGGATCCAATCAAGACACTGGTTCGTCAGACAGGAAACCAGGAATATATTGCAGAACATAAGATAGACTATTTTAAATTATGGATTGAGCTAGGGATAGAACATCCCTCTACTTACTTGAAAGCACAGATTGATCAGACGAAGGGATATTGGTATCCGGATATTCAGTATTGGGTAACAACAACGATGATGAAAGAAAATAGCTGGGGGATGTATCGGGATTCAAAGATGCCGGGGTGTGTGCTAAACATTATGCGGTTTGTTGAAACATTATATAAACAGATTCCTATCTTAGGATTGTTGTGGAGTATCGGATTCTATACGTGGACAATGATTCTTTTGGCAGGGGTCACAATTTGCAGAAAAAAATCAATTGCCCCATTTTTCCCGGTTGCAGCAATTTTACTTTCGTTGTTTATTGCAACGCCGGTTCAGGCAGAATTTCGTTACAGCTATGCTATGATGACTACGATTCCTTTATTTATAATGATTGCATGTAGTGAGGAGAAAAGACAAGATGAAGAAAATAGCAGTATTGATACCATGTTACAATGAAAGCGTAACAATAGAAAAAGTAGTAAAAGACTATAAGACAGCCTTGCCAGAAGCAGATGTTTATGTTTATGATAATAATTCTACAGATCATACAGACGAAATCGCCAGAGCAGCAGGAGCTATTGTGAAATATGAGTATCGTCAGGGAAAGGGGAACGTAATTCGGAGTATGTTCCGTGACATTGAGGCCGACTGTTATATTATGATTGATGGAGATGATACTTATCCGGCTGAACATGCCCGCATAATGGCAGAGCTGGTTCTGAAAAAGGGGGTGGATATGGTAATCGGTGATCGCCTGTCATCTACTTATTTTATGGAAAATAAACGTCCCTTCCACAATGCCGGAAACCGTATGGTACGTTTCTTTATCAACAAATTATTTGATAATAATGTACGTGATATTATGACCGGATATCGTGCTTTCAGCAGACAATTTGTTAAATCATTTCCTGTATTGTCAAAAGGATTTGAGATTGAGACTGAAATGACAATTCATGCGGTAGATAAAAATTTCCTTCTTGAAGAAATTCCTGTAAAGTACAGAGACCGTCCATCGGGAAGTGTATCAAAGCTGAATACATTTTCTGATGGAATGAAAGTGCTTTCGACAATTGCGACATTGTTTCGTGAATATAGACCGTTTGCGTTCTTTACGAGTGTTGCTGTAGTGCTGGAAGTAATCGCATTGACATTTTTTATCCCTATATTATTAGAGTATTTTAAGACAGGGCTTGTGCTTCGTTTTCCAACGTTGATTGTATCAGGGGTAATTGCTTTAATAGGAATTTTACTCTGGGTTTGTGGAATGATATTGGAAGTGATTGTAAAGAAACACAGACAATTATATGAAATCATGTTAAATCAGATGGAAATGAGAGGGAATAAATGAAAAAACTAATTGCTCAGGTATTAAAGTTTGGCGTGGTCGGTGGGACGGCTTTCCTGATTGATTATGGTATAATGATTGCGTTGACAGAATTCTGTGGGATTAATTATTTGATTTCAAGTGGAATCTCTTTTGTGGTGTCAGTTATATATAACTATATCTTGAGCGTGCATTGGGTATTTGATGTAGATAAAGATGGAGATAAGAAAAAAGAATTTATTGTTTTTATCTTACTTAGCGTGATTGGTTTGGGATTAAATCAATTGTTAATGTGGGTGTTTGTGTCGAGAGTACATGTTTTTTATATGTTGGCAAAGATTTTTGTGACAGCGATTGTTATGATTTACAATTTTGTTACAAGAAAAATTTTTTTGGAGAAATGATTAAGTTAGAGAAGATAGATTTGTGATTTTGCTTTTGATGTGTTCATTAGTTATGGCGATAGTATCTGTTTGTTGTATCAATGAATATATATAGAACAAGCTTTCTATTTGGAAATAGTGTTTCTGTTACAGTTATTTTTGTTATACTTTTAACTATGTTGATAGCTAGTATAATAAAAATTCTTTTTTGTATTTTTGCTATAGTAGTTTTTGGGATACATCAACACAGATTGAAATGTTTTTAAGTTATATTCAAGGAAAAGCATTCTTGCAGGATCATCACCCGGTTTTTGATACAATACTATTTGGAGGTTTTATCTGGATAGGACAGAGGTTCTTCTGTTCTTCTAATATAGGGTGTTTTCTTTTTATAGTCATTCAGTGTGTGATGACAGCGGCAGCTTTTTCTTATTCCTGTGTATTTTTAAAACGTAAAGGAATAAGGAATATATATTGTTTTATTACTGTATTATTTTATGCATTATATCCACCAATTCCACAGTATGCAATCACAATGCTTAAAGATTCTTCATACCGGTAAATGCATTTGAAATTTTTCCAGATGCAGGAAGTGGATTAAGTAAGCAGATTGTTTATCAGCCAGAGAAACTTTCTACAATTCATTATTATTTTTGAAGATAGGAAGTAATTTGTAAATTATGATTTCTAAGATACATGAGATTTCTTTTGCTTCCGGGTGGACAACTCCATTCAAACAGTGTACAATAGGATGGTATATAAGTTTAAGACAACAAAAGAAGGGGTAATTATATGAAAGCAAAGAAATTAGCGGCAGTAGCATTATCACTGTGTCTTACAGTGCCAATGTTCAGCACAATCGTAAGTGCAGCTGATGGTTCTCTGATGTTCTCTGATCCACAGACAAAGGTTGGAGAGGAAGTAAGTGTAGATCTTGTTGTGAGATCCGGTGATTCAGCTGTTGGTGATGCAGATATTACAATGAGTTATGATACTTCTGCACTTCAGTTTGAAAGCGGAGAGGGTGTAACAGTAGACAGTGATGGCAAGCTTACATACTCAGGAAGCGGAGACGGAACAGCGACAGAACTTCGTACTACAATGACGTTTAAAGCATTGAAGATGGGAGACACAACGATCACAGTTGACAGCTCAAAGGCTTATCTGTATTCTGATGAGACGCTGACATTAGATCAGGGATCTTCCGCAATTAAGATTGAACAGGCAGATGATGGTTCAACAGAAGTTGAGGCAACTGGCAGTACAGCAGCAGGTACGGCTACAGATATCACAGTAAGTGTGAACGGAACAGATTACAATTTTTCAGAAGAATTTGCAACATCTGCGATTCCGGTAGGATACAGTGAGACTACAAAGACATTCAATGGAGAAGAGCACAAGTTTGTTGCTAATGAGGCTGGTGTTACACTTGGATATTTGGTAGATGCTTCCGGAGAAGGAAAGTTTTTCCTCTACAATGAGGACGATTCTACATTTGTTCCATATACAGAATTGAAGATTTCTGATACAACATCTATTATTCTTTTAGCAGATAATGGAGGAGCAAAACTTCCGGATTCTTACCAGGAAGGGGAACTTACAGTAGCAGATCAGACGTATCCATATTGGGCAAACCCGGAGAATGATCGTTATGATCTTCTGTATGCAGTGAATACAAGAACAGGTGAAAAAGGGTTCTATCAGTATGATTCACAGGATGGAACTTATCAGAGTGTAGATGTTCAGACAACAGACAGTACAAAGAAGGAAGCAAAAGGGATTGTTGGAAAACTGGAGTCGCTTGTAAAAGAGCATCCAATTGTTCTTCTGGCTGGAGGAGCACTCATCGTAGTTGTATTACTTGTTCTTATGATTATGTTTGCAGTAAAACTTGTGCATAGAAATCAGGAACTTGATGATTTGTATGACGAGTATGATATTCCTTTTGAAGATGAAGAAGATGACGAGCCGGTTGCTGCTAAGAAGTCAGATAGAAAGGCGTTTGGACGTAAAAAAGTAAAAGATGATGATTATGACGATGGTTATGATGATGATTTTAATGATGATTACGATGCCTTTGATGATGAGTATGCGGATTATGATTTTGATGATGATTACGATGATGAGTATGCTGATGAATATGATGCACCGACAGGAAATACAAGAAATTTAGGGAAATCAGCTAAGAAATCAAAAAAAGGAAAAAAATCAGATGATTATGATGTAGATTTCATTGATCTGTAAGTTTAAGAGAAGGATGAAAGATACTGATTAGGTAGTTGAAAACATATAGACAGGATTAGAACTGTTCAAGAAGAAAGTTCTGATCCTGTTTTTCTATCGTTCTTTTCAATCTTTATTAATTGATTATACACAGATTTATCACAATGCGGAGTTACTATGTAAACATCAAAGAAAAAGAATAAACAAGAGAAGAGGTAATCTTTATGGAGAATCAATATAATTATTATAATTCGGATGGAATGAATGGAAACGGACAGGGTGAAACACCATTTCATGATGACAAGGGTGGTCAGAAACATCAAGTACCGCATGGTAAGAAACCACAAAAGAAAATTCCCAAAGCAGTGGCAGTGACAGGATTTGCACTATTGTTTGGAGTTGTTTCCAGTGGTACATTTCTGGCATCAAATGTTGTTGGAAGTAAAGTGTTGGGATTGACCGGTGTGACGAAGACCAATACTACGGCAACCAAATCTGTGAGCAGCAATGCTTCATTATCCAAATCTTCCAGTGTTGTAACTTCAGATGTTTCAAGTATTGTGGAAAATGTAATGCCATCAATCGTATCAATTACAAATATGAGTGTGCAGCAGGTTCAGGATTTCTTTGGTGGTGTGTCGCAGCAACAGAGCGAAAGTGCTGGAACAGGAATCATTATTTCCCAGAATGATTCAGAACTTCTGGTTGTTACAAATAATCATGTAGTAGCAGGAAGCGATACATTAACAGTTACGTTTGATGATGGAACAAGCGTTGAGGCGAATATTAAAGGAACAAACTCAGAGTATGATATCGCTGTTGTGGCTGTTCCACTTGACTCTATTTCAGATGATACAATGAAAGCAATTTCGGTAGCAACACTCGGAGATTCCACACAGTTAAAGGTTGGAGAACCTGCGATTGCAATCGGTAATGCACTTGGCTATGGACAGTCAGTAACAACTGGTGTAATCAGTGCTTTGAATCGTTCTGTTTCTGAAACAAACGAGCAGACTGGTGAGACAACAGAGAGTGATGCCAAACTGATTCAGACAGATGCAGCCATTAATCCTGGAAACAGTGGTGGAGCACTTGTAAATGCAAGTGGCGAAGTGATTGGAATCAACTCATCCAAGTTGGTTGGTGATTCTGTAGAAGGTGTCGGATATGCAATTCCAATCAGTGATGTATCCGATCTGATCCAGAATCTGATGAATCAGGCAACAAAGACAAAGGTTGCAGAAAAAGATCAGGGTGCAATTGGCATCAAAGGAATGAGCGTGCCGGCTGAATATTCCAAACAGCTGAATATGCCGGAAGGTGTTTATGTATCAGAAATTACAAAAGGCGGTGGAGCAGAGGCTGCCGGAATGGCAAAAGGAAGTGTTATCACAGCAATTGACGGAACAACCGTATCAAGCATGGATGATCTTCAGGAACAGCTTCAATATTATGCCAAAGGAGATAAGGTGTCACTGACAATTCAGATTCCACAGAGTAATGGAGAATATGAAGAGAAGACAGTGGAAGTTACTTTCGGTGCAAAATAAAAACTACTTTTAAGTGAATGTATTATGCTTAGGGATTGTCACGTGGCAATCCCTTTTGCTGTTGTTCACAATTTTTCTTATCTTCCATACAATAACAAAAAAGATATAAGGATTTATTTTATGGCACCATATTGTTCTAATAGGAATACGAATTGTTATTGTCAGAATGGAAATTACAGGCCACAAACAAGGCAAGAAAATGAAAGACAGCTTCATTGCAATATTCCTGTTCCTCCACTTCCGGAGCAGAAGTCGAAAAATTACTGTTGCGATGAGTGTGTTGGCGATTACAGCAAAACGGATGTTTTGCAAGAGTTTCCGGTTGCGATGGCTTATGTCCCATGGCAGCAGTGGAGAAAACTTCACGATCTCGGTTATGGATTTCAGTGTGGAACTATTTTTCAAGAGCTTGAAAAACCATTTCGAGGAAAAGGAGGATGCTGTAAATGAGTTGCAATTGTCATGAAATGAATCGAAGAGAACTTTTTGAATATATAAATCAGATTAGTTTCGCGGTGGATGATGTTAAATTATTTTTAGATACACATCCTGAAAATCAGAAAGCACTTGACTATTTTCAAAAATATAAAGAGAAACGTATTGAAGCACTCAAAGAATATGCAGAGGTATATGGACCTTTAACTGTAGATACAGTCAGCGAAAACAGTGACTGCTGGAATTGGATCAATGAACCATGGCCGTGGCAGGAAGGGGGATGCTGATTTATGTGGAATTATGAAAAAAGACTTCAATATCCTGTGAAGATAACCCAGACGAATCCGAAACTGGCGAAGATCATTATAAGTCAGTTCGGTGGACCGGATGGCGAATTAGCTGCATCTATGCGTTATCTTTCACAGCGATATACGATGCCATATAAAGAGGTAACAGGAATACTGACTGATATTGGTACAGAAGAACTTGCCCATATGGAGATGATCTGTGCAATTATCTATCAGCTGACAAAGAATTTGTCACCGGAAGAAATTGAACGTTCCGGTTTTGCACCGTATTATGTTGATCATACACTGGCATTATGGCCACAGGCAGCCAGCGGAGCTCCGTGGACTGCAACGTATTTTCAATCGAAGGGAGATCCGATTACAGATCTTCATGAAGATCTTGCAGCAGAGCAAAAAGCACGGACTACGTATGATAATATCCTACGGCTGATTAAAGATCCTGAAATCTGTGATCCGATCCGTTTTCTGAGAGAAAGAGAGATTGTGCATTATCAGAGATTTGGTGAAAGTCTAAGAATTGTACAGGAACATCTTGACAGTAAGAATTTCTATGCGATCAACCCAGAATTTGAATGAAGATGAAGTGTTTATTTTGTGAAAGGGATTGTCAGACGGCAATCCCTGATTTACATTTTATGTAAATACTGCTCAAAAATCCCCCTTTACTTTTCCCTATAAATCAGATATAATATACGCGTTGATGGGGAAACCATAACAATTAAATATACGATCAATGGGGATACTGTGATGTTATACTCACAGTATTTTTCTGTTTTTCTGATGAAAGGGACTTTTTTCCCTGAGTAAAAGAGGCTATAATAAAAGAAATTTATTGTCGGGTGTAAATATACGTTACTGGTCGCACAACGTGTGAACAGTAACAAATATACAGTTGACAGTAATTAAAAAAGGAGAAGGCATATGTGTGGATTTGCAGGATTTGTCGGAGAAGTTGAGGACAGAGAACAGGTACTTGTTAATATGATGAATACAATCGTACACAGGGGACCGGATAGTGCGGGAAAGTATGTGGATGAAGATGCAGCACTCGGATTTCGCCGTCTGAGTATCATAGATCTTTCTTCCGTTGGTGATCAGCCGTTGTACAATGAGGATCGCAGCATGGTTCTTGTATTTAATGGAGAGATTTATAATTACCAGGACCTGAGAGAAGAACTGAAAGCGGCAGGTCATGAGTTTGTATCGAATACAGATTCAGAGACACTGATTCATGGATACGAAGAGTGGGGCGAGAAACTGGTAGACCGTCTTCGAGGAATGTATGCTTTTGCAATCTGGGATACAAAGAAGAAAAGATTGTTTGCAGCGAGAGATATTTTCGGAATCAAACCGCTATATTATGCGAATATGAATGGTACATTGATGTTTGCTTCTGAAATCAAAGCATTTATGGAGCATCCGAAGTTTGATAAGGTGTTCAATGAAGAGGCACTTGGAAACTATCTTTCTTTCCAGTTTGTTCCTACGAATGAGACATTTTTTAAAGGAGTGTTCTGTGTACAGCCAGGACATTACTTTATATATGAAAATGGAAAAATGAACATTACACGTTATTTTGAACCTCATTTCACAGGAGACTGTAAGAAGCCTTTCAAAGAAGTGGTGGATGATGTAGAACGTGTGATGAAGGATTCCGTTGAGAAGCATAAAATCAGTGATGTAGAGGTTGCTTCTTACCTTTCCAGTGGTGTGGACTCCAGTTATCTGACTTATCTGGGACAGGTGGATCGTACTTTTACAGTCGGATTTGATGAAGGAAAGTACAGTGAGATTCAGGATGCAAAGGAATTTGCAGCAAGCATTAACATGAAGAATGACGCTAAGGTGATTTCACCGGAAGAATATTGGGATAAGCTTTCGGATATTCAGTATTATATGGATGAGCCGGTCGCAGATCCAGCTGCAATCGCACTTTATTTCCTCAGTGCAGAAGCGTCCAAGAAGGTTAAGGTAGTTCTTTCAGGAGAAGGTTCTGATGAATTGTTTGGAGGATATAACATATATTGTGAACCTTTGGAACATACTTCTTTTAATAAAATACCGATGCCGGTACGCCGTTTCCTGGGTGCGTTTGCAGAACGCTGTCTGCCACGTGGTATGAAGGGAAGAGGTTTCCTTATGCGTCACGGAAAGACATTGGAAGAGAGATATTTCGCAAATGCGACGAATATTTTTACAGAGCGTGAGGCAAATCGTATTTTGAAAAAAGGATGTAAGCCGGGAATCCAGAAAGTGACAAAACCATTGTATGCACGTGTAAAAGGAAAAGATCCTGTGACAAAGATGCAGTATGTGGATCTTCATTTATGGCTGGTGCATGATATTCTGATGAAGGGTGACAAGATGGGAATGGCGAATTCTCTTGAAGTCAGAGTTCCGTTCCTTGACAGAGAAGTACTTGAACTTGCCGAGACACTTCCGTTAAAATACAAAGTACGTGCGCCAAAGACGAAGGTTGCATTGCGTGCTGCGGCAGAGCGACATATCAGAAGTAAGACAGCGGAGAAGAAGAAACTGGGATTCCCAATTCCGATTCGTGTATGGTTGAAGGAAGAGAAGTATTATAATATTGTAAAAGAGATGTTTGAGTCTGATGCAGCGAAGAAGTTCTTTGATACGAAGCTCCTGCTTAAGATGCTTGATGATCATAAGAATGGAAAGAATACGAATGAGAAGACAGATAACAGCCGTAAGATCTGGACAGTTTATATCTTCCTCGTATGGTATGACAGATTCTTTGAGCATGGAAAACCGGTTCATCCGGCGATGAGTGTTCAATAATAAAAAATGTATCTGCTGTTTATTAATTGGGAATGTTAAAAAATAGAATGGATACAGATTTTAGATGGGAGTATGTATGAGAAACTATGAGAGTGATGCTTATAGGAAGTATCGAAGCTCAATGGAGCAGAGACAGAAGGTTGTGAGAACGTCAGGTTCTCCATATTCTCAGCAGACTGCGGTACAGAGGGAACGGCAAATAGCGGAAAGGTCTGCGAGTACAAAACGTAAAAGGACAAGAGAAAAGGGAAAACCTTATTATGATTATGATCTGCTTCTTGTAATTATTTTTCTGATGTGCTTTGGACTTGTAATGCTTTATAGCAGTAGTGCCTACAGTGCACAGAATGATTATAATAATGATATGTATTTCTTTACAAGGCAGGCGATTATCGGTATTATCGGATTTCTTGCAATGTTTATCGTTTCTAAGATTGACTATCATCTGTATGGTGCGTATGCAAAAGAATTTTTTTGGTTTTCAATGTTTTTGATGGCATTGGTGCAGACACCACTTGGCAAGACAGTAAATGGAGCAAGAAGATGGATCAGGCTTCCGGGTAGATTGTCATTGCAGCCGGCAGAGTTTACGAAGATTGCGGTGATTCTATTTATAGCATATGAAATCTGCCTCTTGGGGCAAAAGGCGAAAAAATGGGATGGAATTAAGATTCTGCTTGGTTATTGCCTTGTTGCAACACTGGGAGTTTTTCTATTGACGGATAATCTGAGTACAGCAATTATTGTGTTTGCAATTACATGTATTTTAATTTTTGTTGTACATCCGAAGACAAAACCATTTGTTGCTGGAGTAATTACAGTAGGAATCGTGGGAATTATTGGGATTATTTTCTTGAAATATACACTTGCGGAAAGTGATAACTTTCGTATGCGGCGAATCATTGCATGGCTGAATCCGGAGGCGAATGCTGATACAGACAGCTATCAGTTTTTACAGGGATTGTATGCGATCGGTTCGGGAGGCTTCTTTGGAAAAGGACTTGGAAACAGTACACAGAAGCTGCATGCGATTCCGGAGGCACAGAATGATATGATTCTTGCGGTTATCTGTGAAGAACTTGGAGTGTTTGGTGCAATTCTCGTTTTGTGTCTGTTTGCCTTTATGCTTTATAGATTATTGTTCATAGCGAGAAATGCACCGGATCTTTACGGCTCTTTGATTGCAACAGGAATTTTCGCGCATATCGCGCTGCAGGTTACTTTAAATATTGCGGTTGTAACCGGATTGATGCCTACTACCGGAGTTACGCTTCCATTTATAAGCTATGGAGGTACGGCAATTGTGATCTTGCTGGCCGAGATGGGAATTGCGCTTGGAATATCTTCTAAGATACGGTTGAAATAAATTCTCCCTCTTTTCAACTTGACTGAAGTGTGTTATATTAATATGTAGTATTAAAAACCACGTAAAGTAGGATGAAAAAATATGCGATAGAGCATGGGAGGATATAAGTTATGAGTTACAGAGTGATCGTAGATAGTTGTGGAGAGCTGACTCCACAGATGAAGGAGAGTGGAATTTTTAAGACGGCTTCTCTTAGCATGGAAGTGGATGGCTTTCACATTCCGGATGACGAGACATTTGATCAGGCTGATTTTTTAAGAAGAGTGGCTGCAAGCGAGGAATGTCCGAAGTCATCCTGTCCATCCCCGGAGCGTTATATGGAATTATACAAATGTGATGTTGACAGAGTCTATGCAGTTACTTTGTCAGGGGAATTGAGCGGATCTTATAACAGTGCACTTCTTGGAGAGAAACTTTATAAGGAAGAAGGCGGAGAAGAAAAGATCCATGTATTTAACTCTCGTTCAGCATCTGTCGGAGAGACGTTGATCGGACGAAAGATTCAGGAATGTGAAGAAGCCGGAATGGATTTTGAACAGGTAGTTGAAACGGTAGAAGCTTATATTGAAGAACAGCATACGTATTTTGTTCTTGAGAATCTTGATACACTTCGTAAGAATGGAAGACTGACAGGACTGAAATCTCTGGTAGTCAGCGCATTGAATATCAAGCCTGTTATGGGTTCTACCCCAGAGGGAACAATCTGTCAGTTGGATAAGAGCAGAGGAATGAAGAAAGCTTTGGCGAAGATGGCAGAGCATGTCGCGAAGGATGCTGTAAAACCGGAGGAGAAGATTCTTGCAATTGCACATTGCAACTGTCCGGAACGTGCAGAGGCCGTCAGAAAATTGATTTTGGAGAAAGTAAAGGTGAAAGATTCCTTTATTGTAGATACAGCAGGAATTAGTAGTATGTATGCGAATGATGGTGGAATTATTGTTGTGCTTTAAGATATGCTGTGGTAAAATAATTGCTAAAGACCTAATAGGAAGGGAGCAGGCAAGAGATGAGTCAGGCGAAGGTGGATCGTTATAAGAAGGAAAAGGCGGACCGAAAGAAGACAATGCGTAAAGAGAAGATCATGCGCAATGTAAAAAGATGTGTAGCGGGAGTAATTGCACTTGCAATTGTTGGCTGGTTCGGATATTCAGCATATGATCTGCATTCTTCCAACCAGGAACGTGCAGTTGCAGAAGTGAATTATGACTCTGTTAAGGATTATCTGAGTACACTTTCAGCAGAATAAGGTTGTTATAATTACATATAGTGCAATAAAAAGAGGTTGTCGTATTAAGTGATACGTCTCCAGTTATAGGATTTTTATATTTCGTTATCCTATAGGAAGGTGGCATATCATTGTTAAAACGGCAACCTCTTTTTGTGTTTCTTGCAACCAAAACAGGAAGTGAACAGTAACGTGAACTCTGAAAAGAAACGAAAAAGTTCATAAAAAGGACTTGAAAAAGGTGGAAGTGTGGTTTACAATGGAGCTAAGTGGTGAGAAGTGGTAGAATGTGGTGCAATATGGAGAAGGAGTGGAAGCAAAGGGATTACGGTAGTGATACCTTTAGCGAACGCGAACATTTCCATAGATTCCAGAGAAAGGGTTTCGTATGTTATTAGGAGAGTTTAACCATAACATAGACGAAAAAGGCAGACTGATCATCCCGGCAAAGTTAAGGGAAGATCTTGGTGACAGCTTCGTGATCTGTAACGGATTAGAGGGCTGTCTATTTGTCTATTCCCAGGAAGAATGGAATAAATTCGTAGCCGAACTCGAAAGCTTACCACGAATGAACAAGGATGCCAGAATCTTTAAACGCTACTTTTTTGGAAGTGCATCTGAGGGCAGTTTCGACAAGCAGGGGAGAGTTCTTGTCCCACCGTCACTTAGAAAGAATGCACATCTGGAGAAGGAAGTAGTTCTGGTCGGAGTCCAGGATCGTGTTGAGATCTGGGACAAGGCACTCTGGGAAGAGAAAAACCAGATCAGCGAGGAAGATCTGGATGCGATTGCAGAACGTATGGAAGCGATCGGAATTCGCATCTGATGACAACAAAGACCGCCAAGTGAGGCAGTCAGAAGGAGGAGTCTATGGCATTCGAGCACGTTTCAGTGCTGTTGCATGAGACAGTAGACGGTTTGAACGTAAAACCGGATGGCATCTATGTAGATGCCACGTTGGGTGGAGGCGGACATGCATATGAAGTCTGTACAAAGCTTGGCGAGCAGGGGAGATTAATAGGTATAGACCAGGACGCTGATGCGATTAAAGCAGCAGGAAAACGCCTGGAAGGTTTCGGGGAGAAGGTCACAATAATCCGGAGCAATTATTGTGATATGAAACCGCGGCTTCATGAGATAGGAATTGACAAAGTAGATGGAATTACAGTAGATCTTGGAGTTTCTTCTTATCAGTTGGATACAGCTGAGAGGGGATTTTCATATCGGGTTGACGCACCTCTTGATATGCGTATGGATCAGCGTCAGAAGATGACAGCCAGAGACATTGTCAACGACTATAGTGAATCGGAACTTTATCGTGTGATTCGTGATTATGGCGAGGACAGATTTGCTAAAAATATCGCGAAGCATATTGTTGCAGAACGCACAAAAGGTCCGATTGAGACAACAGGACAATTGAATGAGATTATTAGTCATGCAATACCAATGAAGATTCAGAAGACGTCAGGACATCCGTCAAAGCGTACATTTCAGGCTCTTCGAATTGAATTGAATCATGAGCTTGATATTTTGCGGGATACATTAGATGATATGATCGATCTGTTGAATCCAGGAGGAAGACTTTGCATTATTACATTTCATTCGCTTGAAGACAGAATTGTGAAGAGTTCTTTCCGTAAGAATGAGAATCCGTGCATTTGTCCAAGTCATTTTCCGGTTTGTGTATGTGGAAATGTATCCAAAGGGAAAGTGATCACCAGGAAGCCAATCCTTCCGTCAGAAGAGGAGCTGACGGTAAACAGCAGATCAAAGAGTGCAAAGCTTAGAATCTTTGAACGTGCATAATTTGATATCACAGGGAGTATTTAGAGTATAAACGAAACGTTCCTCCGGGAAGGGGAGAGCCCGGCGGAACAAGAATCCAGAGAAAGGACAGGAAAGCGATGGCGAGAAACACAGGTCGCAGACAGCAGAATAGACCAGCAGCAGACTGGAACCACTTCTATGTGTACGGTAGTGCCGTGCGTCAGCCAGAAGCTTTACCGTCTGGAAATGGGACAGTTCGTAAGCCGAAGAAAAAAAGAACAAGCCGTCAGGTGATTAAAAACCGGCATCGTGCGCAGCGGATCAGTCAGGCATATGCGACTTTTCTAATTGTGGCGGCAGTCTGTGCGGTTTTTATATGTGTTATGTATTTACGCTTACAGGCAGATGTTTTGAATCGTGCAGATCAGATCACAGCGCTGCAGCAGGAACTGACGGATCTGAAGGAATCAAATGATACTGCACATCAGGCAGCAGAAGATTCTGTTAATCTTGAGAGTGTTCGTGAAAAGGCAATGAACGAGATGGGAATGGTTTATGAGTCTCAGGGCAAAGTGATTCATTATCAAAGCCCGACAAGTGACTATGTAAAACAGTATGATAACATCCCGGAAGATGGCGTTTTAGCGCAATCCAAGGATGTGAAAAATAAGGAATAATGGAAGATGGCAGGAAGAAAAAGAAGGAAGAACAGATTTCAATTTCTGACTAAAAAATTCCCGGTAAGAATGCAGAGAAAGCTGGTACTGCTGTTTATAGCAGTTATACTGGCTTTTCTTGTTCTTGTAGGAAGAATTACATACATTAATGTTACAAAGGGAAGCAAGTATACAAAGCTTGTACTGAATCAGAAAATTTATGACAGTAAGACAATTCCATATAAACGTGGAGATATTCTGGATAGAAACGGTACAAAGATAGCGACAAGTGAAAGGGTTTATAATGTGATTCTTGATGTTGTTGTAATGACAGATAAAGAAGAATATATAGATCCTACGATTAAAGTATTGAATAAATGTTTCGGAATCAGTGAAAAGACAGTACGAGAGATTGTAGAAGAAAAACCTAATAGCAGATATGTTATATTGAAAAAAGGAATCGATTACGAGACGGCTCAGAAATATAATGAGATAAAGAATGATACTGAGAATTATCCAAATGTAAAGGGAATCTGGCTGGAGGATGATTATAACAGAACATACCCATATAATACGCTGGCAAGCGATGTGATAGGCTTTACTTATTCCGGAAATATAGGAGCAATTGGAATTGAGAGTGCTTACAATGATGTTATGACGGGGACAGATGGAAGAGAGTATGGTTATCTGGATGAAGATGATACAGTCGAACAGAATGTAAAAGCAGCAAAGAATGGGAATAATGTTGTTACGACAATAGATATTACCTTACAGAGTATTGTGGAAAAATACATTCAACAGTTCAATGAAGAACATGCCGGAGAAGAAGGAAGTGGAGTGACCGGTAGCAAGAATACAGCGGTTATGATCATGAATCCGAATACCGGAGAAATTCTGGCTGAGGCCTCTTACCCTAATTTTGATTTGAACAAACCAAGAGATCTGTCCAGTATTTATTCCGAAGAAAAATGGAATGCGATAGATGAGAAGGATCAATTGAACATATTGAGTAGCATCTGGAGAAATTTCTGTGTCAGTGATGCATTTGAACCGGGGTCTACGATGAAACCATTCACTGTTGCAGCCGGATTGGAGACAGGAACTCTTACCGGAGATGAATCTTATTATTGTGGTGGTTATCTTCATGTGGGGGATAATGATATCGGATGTCATCTTCGTTCCGGACATGGAACAGAAAGCACAATGGATGCGATTGCTAATTCCTGTAACGTTGCATTGATGGAAATGGCGGAAAAAATCGGAATTGATAATTTTATCAGATACCAGCATATTTTTGGCTTTGGAGAATATACGGGAATTGACCTTCCGGCAGAAGCATCAACAGCAAGTCTTCTGTATACAACTGATACGATGACACCGGTTGATCTTGCAACGAATGCTTTCGGACAGAACTTTAATGTGACAATGACTCAGCTGGCAGCAGGGTTCAGTTCTCTGATCAATGGTGGGTATTATTATGAACCGCATGTTGTAAAGCAGATCCAGGATGAGAATGGAAATGTGATTGAAACGAAGAATCCCGTATTGCTCCGTAAGACAGTTTCGACAGAAACATCTGAATTAGTAAAAACATATTTACAGGCGGTAATGCAGTATGGTACAGGTAAGAGAGCCCAGGTGGAAGGATATGATATCGGAGCGAAGACTGGTACGGCGCAGAAACTTCCACGTAAAGATGGGAAATATCTTCTTTCTTATATCGGATATGCTCCACAGGAGAATCCGGAAGTTGTTATCTATGTGGTAATTGATGAAGCAAATGTAGATGCACAGGATAATAGTTCATTGGTTCTTGAACTTGCGAAGAATATCATGTCAGAAGCATTTCCGTATCTTGGTATCACAACTATGGAAGAGACAGGGGAAAGTCAGACACAGCAGAGCGGTCAGAGCTTTGAAGATACAGAGTATTCTGATTATGATCAGGACTATACAGATGATTACAGTAATGAAGACGGCTCATATGTTGATGAAAATTATAAGCCGGATTTGGACAGTTGGGCAACATCATCCAATATAGATTAAGTGTTATAGCAGACAGGCAAACAGGAATAACTCCGAAAAAGACATAATACATTGTAGAAATGTCTTTCTCGGAGTTGTTTTTTGTGAAAAATAAAACATATAACCGAAAAAAAACAATGTTTGTTTTTTTCTGCGCAGTTCTTTTGATTTCGGCTCTTTTCGGAAGACTTGTTTATCTGATGATTTTTGATGCTGCACATTATCAGAAGCTGGCGAAAGATCTTCATGAGCGAGAAAGAAAAATCAAAGCGGCAAGAGGAGAGATTGTTGACAGAAATGGAGTTGTCCTGGCAACGAACAGGACGGTATGCACAATTTCCGTGATTCATAATCAGATGAAAGATCCGGAACAGGTGATCGCAGCTCTCTGTCAGGAACTTGGGGAAGAGGAAGAAAACATCCGTAAAAAAGTAGAAAAAGTGTCTTCGATGGAAAAAATTAAAACAAATGTGGAAAAAGAAACGGGGGATAGAATCCGTAATCTGGATCTTGCAGGAGTAAAAGTAGATGAGGATTTTAAAAGATATTATCCTTATGATACATTTGCATCCAGAGTTCTTGGATTTACAGGTGGGGACAACCAGGGAATCATCGGACTTGAAGTAAAATATGAAGAGGTATTAAAAGGAACCGATGGAACCATTCTTACAGTGACGGATGCGAGAGGAGTCGAACTTGAGAAAGTAGCAGAAGACAGGATTGAACCTGTGGCTGGGAACACGCTTCAGATCAGTCTGGATCATAATATTCAGAAGTACTGTGAACAGGCAGCAAAAAAGGTTCAGGAGGAAAAACAGGCGGATAGTGTATCTGTATTGCTTATGAATCCGCAGGACGGAGAGATATTTGCAATGGTAAATACACCGGAATTTAATCTGAATACCCCTTTTGAATTGATTGATGTGGATGAAAATACAGAACAGACGGATGAACAGGCTCAGGAGATGTTAAATCAGATGTGGCGAAATCCCTGTATTAATGACACATATGAGCCGGGATCAACGTTTAAAATCATTACAGCATCAGCATGTCTTGAAGAAGGTGTCGTTTCTTTGTCGGATACATTTTCCTGTCCGGGATACCGGATTGTAGAAGACAGAAAAATCCGGTGTCATAAGGTTGGTGGACATGGACAGGAAACGTTTATTCAGGGGATACAGAATTCCTGTAATCCGGTATTTATTGATATTGGTCTTCGGCTTGGAGCAGAGAAATTTTATGCTTATTTTAAACAGTTTGGATTACTTAGTCTGACGAATATTGATCTTCCGGGTGAAGCGGGAACAATTATGCATAACGTAGAAGATATTGGTCTTGTGGAATTGGCAACGATTTCATTTGGACAGTCGTTCCAGGTAACACCGGTTCAAATGGCAACAACAGTAAGTTCGCTGGTTAATGGGGGATACCGGGTGACACCGCATTTTGGAGTGGCAGTTCTTGAAAAAGACGGAACAGAGATACGAAAGCTGAAATACAAAAAGAAGAATGGGATTGTATCTGAAAAAACATCGGAGACGATGAGAATACTTCTGAAGAGTGTGGTAGAAGAAGGATCTGGTAAAAATGGATACATTGAAGGATATTCGATCGGAGGCAAGACTGCAACATCACAGACTCTTCCAAGAAGCGCAAACAAGTATATTTCATCATTTATAGGGTTTGCACCGGCGGAAGATCCGCAGGTTCTTGGAATTGTAGTGATCCGTAACCCACAGGGGATTTATTACGGAGGAACGATTGCAGCTCCGGTTTTGCGCAGCATCTATGACAATGTACTTCCGTATCTCGGGATTGAAAAAAACTGACCAATGGAGTATACTGTAAAGTGCATTTTGAGAATCCGGTTACATCAGTGAGTGGCAAAATTTATTTTTGACACTCACATCATCTGATGACAGAAAAGTACATAAGAAGGATTCTCTGTGTAAAACAAAAGAAATGAAGAGGTGTATATATGAACAGTCATGTAGTGATTCCGGTATTGATTGCATTTGTTATAAGCCTTGTGCTTGGACCGGTGGTCATTCCTTTCCTGAGAAGGTTAAAGATGGGTCAGACGGAGCGTGTGGAGGGTGTACAGTCTCATTTAAAGAAGGCAGGAACACCTACAATGGGAGGTATTATCATTCTGGCAGCTGTTGTGATTACGTCCCTGTTTTATGTGAAAGACTATCCAAAGATCATCCCGGTACTTTTCCTTACAGTAGGATTCGGACTGATTGGATTTCTGGATGATTATCTTAAAGTTGTCATGAAACGTTCAGACGGACTTTTTCCAATGCAGAAGATGGCACTCCAGATTGTAGTAACAGCAATTTTTGCGTTTTACATCGTAAAAGTAGCGAAGATTCCGCTTACAATGATCGTTCCATTCTCCGGCGGTTATGAATTGAATCTTGGATGGCTTGCGATTCCGGTTCTTTTCTTTGCAGTAATCGGTACAGTTAATGGAACAAACTTTACGGACGGACTGGATGGTCTTGCATCAAGTGTAACTGTTCTGGTGGCAACATTTTTCACGGTTGTAGCAATTGGAACGAAAAGTGGGATTGAGCCGATCACTTGCGCAGTTGTCGGTGCATTGATGGGATTCCTTCTTTTTAATGTGTATCCGGCCAGTGTGTTCATGGGAGATACAGGTTCTCTTGCACTGGGTGGTTTTGTTGCAGGAACAGCGTATATGATGCAGATGCCGCTGTATATCATTATTGTCGGATTTATTTATCTTGTAGAAGTTATTTCAGTTATTCTGCAGGTAACATATTTCAAAAAGACAGGAGGAAAGCGTCTCTTTAAGATGGCACCGATTCATCATCATTTCGAGCTTTGCGGATGGTCAGAGACACGGGTAGTGGCAGTATTTTCTATTGTGACGGCAATTCTTTGCCTGATCGCTCTTATGGGGGTATAAAAGAATGGTTGTAAAAGATAAAAATGTATTAGTGTTTGGCTCTGGAATCAGTGGAGAGGCAGCGTGTGAGCTCCTTTTGAAAGAAGAAGCAAAGGTCGTATTGTATGATGGTAACGATAAGCTGAATCCGGAAGAGATCCGTGCAAAGATTGAAGGCGGGGACAGTGAGTCACTGGAAATCGTCCTTGGAACACTTGAGGGAGACAGGAAAGAAGAACTTCTTGATAAACTTTCTCTTGTTGTAATGAGTCCGGGTGTTCCGACAGATCTTCCAATCGTAAATGAGATGCGTGAGAAAGGACTTCCAATCTGGGGCGAGATCGAGCTTGCATATGCCTTTGGAAAAGGTGATGTTCTTGCAATTACTGGAACGAACGGAAAGACAACGACCACTTCCCTGCTTGGAGAAATTATGAAAAACTATGCGCAGAGCAGCTTTGTGGTAGGAAATATCGGTAATCCATATACGAGTATTGCACTCCAGACAAGAGAGGATTCTGTAATTGTTGCTGAGATGAGCAGCTTTCAGTTAGAAACAATTCAGACATTCTGTCCGAGAGTCAGCGCGATCCTGAATATTACTCCGGATCATCTGAACCGCCATCATACGATGGAAGCATACATAGAGGCAAAGGAAAATATTGCGAAGAATCAGACAGAGAAAGATACTTGTGTTCTGAATTACGAAGATGATGTGACAAGGGCATTTGGAGAAAATGTAAAGTCAAAGGTTCTATATTTCAGCAGTCAGCGTATATTAGAAGAAGGAATCTATCTGGAAAATGGTCAGATCGTTCTTGCGATGAACGGAGAGAAGACACCGGTGTGTCATGTAGATGAATTGAATATTCTTGGAACACACAATCATGAGAATGCGATGGCAGCAGCCGGAATGGCAGCAGCATATGGGGTTCCGGTAGATGTGATCCGCAGAACGCTGAAAGAGTTCCAGGGGGTCGAACATCGTATTGAATATGTGGCAGAAAAGAATGGAGTTGTATATTACAATGATTCCAAGGGAACAAACCCAGATGCAGCAATTAAGGGGATTCAGGCGATGAATCGTCCGACAGTTCTGATTGGTGGAGGTTATGATAAGGATTCTGCTTATGATGAATGGATCGATTCCTTTGATGGAAAAGTAAAAAAATTAGTACTTCTTGGTGCGACACGTGACAAGATCGCAGAGACAGCCAGAGCACATGGATTTGAAGATATTGAGATGGCGGATACATTTGAGGAAGCATTTGCAAAATGTGTAGAGAATGCAAAACCGGGAGATGCAGTACTCCTTTCTCCTGCATGTGCAAGTTGGGGAATGTTTAAGAATTATGAAGAACGTGGAGATAAGTTTAAAGAGCTTGTAAATAATCTGTAAAGGGTGAACTGTATTGAAGCGTCCTGCAAAGAAGCACACGTATGATGATACACTGCTTGTGACGGTGCTGATTCTCGTACTGGTTGGTCTGATCCTTCTGACCAGTACAAGTGCATATAACGGCAGGGTGAAGTTTCATGATTCTTATTATTATCTGAAAAAGCAGGGACTGGCTACAGTTCTTGGAATGGCAGGAATGCTATGGATCGCGAGAATTGATTATCACAGATGGATTCCACTTGCTGTGCCAGCATATCTGGCTGCAATCGGTTTATCCATTGCTGTCATGGCATTCGGAAAAGAATATAACGGATCCAAAAGATGGTTGTCTTTGGGTCCGTTTTCTTTTCAGCCTTCAGAATTTGCTAAAGTAGCAGTGATCTTGTTTCTGGCCTGGCTGATCAACCGAAATGTGAAAAAAATATCAAAACTTCGGATAATGTCCGGAATGATGCTTTCAATCCTTCCGGTTGTCGGTCTGGTAGGAGCAAGTAATCTGAGTACAGCAATCATTATCCTCGGAATCGCAGTTACATTGATTTTTGTTGCAAGTCCAAGATATGCACAGTTTATATGGATGGCCGTATCAGGAGTTGGATTTATGGGAATTTTTCTCGCCTTGGAAAGCTATCGGCTGGAGCGACTTGCAATCTGGCGAAATCCGGAGAAGTATGAAAAAGGATATCAGACATTGCAAGGACTTTATGCAATTGGAAGTGGAGGACTGTTTGGCCGGGGGCTGGGAAACAGTGTACAAAAACTGGGATTCCTGCCGGAAGCACAGAATGATATGATTTTTTCTATTGTCTGTGAAGAATTAGGGCTTGTTGGTGCGGGGACTATCATTGTACTGTTTCTGATTTTAATCTGGAGATTTTTTGTGATTGCAACACACGCACCGGATCTTTTTGGTGCGTTGATTGCAGTGGGAGCCATGGCACATATGATGATTCAGGTAATATTGAATATTGCTGTCGTCACAAATTCTATACCGAATACAGGAATTACACTTCCGTTTATCAGTTATGGTGGAACGTCAGTTGTTTTTCTGCTTTTGGAAATGGGGCTTGTCCTTAGCATATCACGTTTGGTACAATAGAGTTGCCTGTATTTCATACAGATGGAGTCCGGGTATGGAAAACATGAACAGAGGAAGGAATCTGATCAATGAAAAAAAAGAAGAAAAAGAAGAGAGGGATGTTCCGCTTTATTGTAGTATTACTGTTGATTGTAGTGTTTGTTCTACTCTTTCAGACACGCAGTATAAAGGTGAAGGGAAATGAATATTACGGAGAGAATTCAATCATCAGCTGGCTCGAGAAAGATAAACTCTCCATGAATACGGTGTATTTATTCTGGAAATATAATTATACAGATGCAGAAGTTCCGTCAGTTGTGGAAGAAATGAAATTGACATTTGAAAATCCATGGACGCTTGTTGCGCATGTGAAAGAGAAAGGAAAATCCGGTTATGTTTCTTTCAATGATACAAATTTATATTTTGACCGGAAGGGGACAGCACTTTTTGAAAGCAAGAAAACTTTTACAGGAGTACCTTATGTGGAAGGACTTTCTTTCGATGCATCGAAAGTAGAGATCGGAAAAAAGATTCCGGTGGAAGATGACAGTGCATTCACTTTGATCGCAGAGGCTTCAAAGTATCTGGTGAAATATTCACTTACACCGGATAAACTGGTATATGCTAATGAACAGAGTGTGGTATTATATTTTGGATCAGTAGAAGTTTTAATTGGGAATAAAGAATATGAGATCAGAATTGCACAGATCAAACCGATTCTTGAGAAGCTGAAGGAACAGTATCCGGATCAGGCGGGGGTACTTCATCTTGAGAATTATGAAGCAGATTCAGCATCAATTAACTTTACACCGCAGTCTTGAAGCTGAATTGTTGGAAAAAAACCAAAAATAAGAAAAAATCTATTGATTATTTACGGAAAAGACTTTATTATATACTTATTGAATTGTATCGTTCAATTAAAATAAGGGATGTATATAAGAATTAATAAGACGACAAAGGAGGAACTACTCTTGTTAGAAATTAAAACCAACGAATCTGAAGCGGCTGCAAGAATTATTGTTGTCGGAGTCGGCGGAGGCGGTAACAATGCCGTGAACCGAATGATCGACGAACAGATTGCAGGCGTAGAATTCATAGCTGTGAATACAGATAAACAGGCATTACAGCTGTGTAAAGCACCGACACTTATGCAGATCGGTGAAAAACTGACAAAAGGACTTGGTGCTGGTGCACAGCCTGAGATGGGAGAGAAGGCAGCAGAAGAAAGCGCTGAGGAGATCCAGGCTGCATTAAAAGGTGCAGATATGGTATTTGTTACCTGCGGTATGGGAGGCGGAACTGGAACAGGTGCTGCTCCGGTTATCGCAAGAATTGCGAAAGAGCAGGGCGCTCTGACAGTAGGAGTTGTCACAAAGCCTTTCCGTTTCGAATCCAAGACAAGAATGCAGAATGCAATCAATGGTATTGATAAATTAAAGGAAAACGTTGATACAATCATCGTTATCCCGAATGACAAACTGCTTGAAGTTGTAGACAGACGTACTACTATGCCAGAAGCTTTGAAAAAGGCTGACGAGGTTCTTCAGCAGGGTATTCAGGGTATCACAGACCTGATCAATGTACCATCTCTGATCAACCTTGACTTTGCTGATATCCAGACAGTTATGAAGGATAAAGGTATTGCACACATCGGTATCGGTGCAGGACGCGGAGATGACAAGGCACTCGAAGCAGTTAAGCAGGCTGTTGCCAGTCCACTGCTTGAGACAACAATCACAGGTGCATCTAATGTTATCGTTAATGTATCTGGAGACATTACACTTATGGATGCTTCTGATGCAGCTGATTATGTACAGGAGCTTGCAGGAGAAAGTGCAAGTATCATCTTCGGTGCTATGTATGATGATACAAAGTCTGATGAATGTACAATCACAGTTATTGCTACAGGCTTACATAATGTAGGCGGAAGTGCATCCAAGCTGAAAGCAAGACTGGAAGGACAGCAGAAGACAAGTTCTATTCTTCCGAATGGTGTAGAAAGTCATGCAAGACCATCTTATGACTATACAGCACAAAGAACAGCTCAGACATCAACAGTAAGACCGCAGGGTGGAACAATGCCAACACTGCAGCCAAGATCAACAACTGGTGGAGTAAGAGAGCAGTCTATTAA
This sequence comes from Mediterraneibacter faecis, assembly GCF_055383675.1. Lineage (NCBI taxonomy): Bacteria > Bacillati > Bacillota > Clostridia > Lachnospirales > Lachnospiraceae > Mediterraneibacter > Mediterraneibacter faecis. The sequence goes on from NZ_AP043803.1 coordinate 1,201,150, forward strand.
GATTCCGGATTTCTTTAAGAAATAATTGAATTGAAAAATGATGAAACGGTCTGAAGTATCAGGCCGTTTTTTTTATGTCGAAGGATGTCAGAAATTCTTCTATTTTCTTTCTGTTTTACTGTCAGTATCTGACAAAATTTCCAAAGAGCAAATTTTATAATTCTATATGATATCGAGGATGACTCGAAATGAAAAGGAAGGTGGAAGATGCACTATGAGTTGTACATAGATCTTTTTTTTCTGGAAAATTTCATGATGGATAGCCTGTTACTTTTCGTGACAGAACGGATTACGGGTGGAAAATATAGTTTTAAAGGAGTTTTATCCGGAGCATTCCTTGGAAGTGTGTTGACATGTCTGATGGTGGTTGTATCTGTTCCCGCCTGGATGAAAAACATAGCCTTTTATCTGGTGATTCCATTTTGTATGCTTTGGTTAAAAAATAGGAAACAATGTATGCTCCAGATACTCAAAGGAATGGGATTGCTTTACCTTTTTGGAATGTTCCTGGGGGGCACGTTGATGATGTTTCGTCCTTATCTGCATTATATCAGTCTGTTTTATGGGATTGCGGTGCTTAGCTCACAGGGGATTCTGATGGCCTGGAAGTTCTTGAAAGTTCTTAAGATAGAGCAGGAACGGTGCTGTGAAGTGATTTTATTTACAGAAGCAGATAGTTATAAGGTTCATGCATTGAGGGATACGGGAAACTGCCTGACAGATCCACTCAGTGGTGAAGGGGTGCATGTACTGGATTGTAATTTTTATCATCAGGTAATGAAAGAAGCAATGGAATTCAGGTATATTCCATATCGAAGTGTTCATGGTAGTGGCATTATGAAAATTTTCCGGATTAGGAAAATGTGTGTGGAAATAAATGAAAAAGAATGGATAGAATCTCCGTTGATCGGTGTGAGCGAATCACCGATCAGTGGGGAGGAAGATTATCAATTGATATTGAACTGTAAGGTGCAGATGCTGTGAATAAAAAACTGTGCTGCAACAGAAGATGTAAGAAAGAAACCAGGAGGAATTTATATGATGGTTAAAGTGGCTGTGCCGGAGAAATTTAAATTAAGGATTGTACCAAATGTCAGGACGGTTTTATTTGGTGGCCAACAGGAGATTCATTACATAGGAGGCAGTGAGGTTCTTCCTCCACCATTGGAAAATGAAAAAGAACGTGAGGTGGTAAGGTGGCTTGGAACAGATCGAGATGAAAAGGCGAGAAAGATACTGATTGAACATAATTTGCGCCTGGTTGTTTATATAGCAAAGAAGTTTGATAATACAGGAGTAGGTGTAGAAGATTTGATTTCTATTGGTACCATCGGCCTGATCAAAGCAATCAATACATTTAATCCATCAAAGAAAATTAAACTGGCAACATATGCTTCACGTTGTATTGAGAATGAGATTTTGATGTATTTGAGACGAAACAGTAAGACGAAGATGGAAGTTTCCATTGACGAACCTTTAAATGTAGATTGGGATGGAAATGAACTGCTTCTATCTGATATTCTTGGGACAGAAGAGGACACAATTTATCGGGATCTGGAGGATGAGGCAGAAAGAAAGATTCTGTTTCGTGCCTTGAATAAATTGTCAGGAAGAGAGAAATTAATCGTTCGTATGAGGTTTGGACTGGATCATCCGGAGGGAAAAGAAATGACGCAGAAGGAGGTTGCGGATCAACTTGGAATCTCTCAGTCTTATATATCAAGACTGGAAAAGAAAATTATGCACAGACTTCGGATGGAAATGGTCCGGTATGAATAACAGTTACAAAAATTTAATAAAAAGAAAGATGTACAATTTCCCGTATGGTGTTAAAATAAAAGAAAAAGTATCTGAAGATTAAAAAGAAAAGATACAGGACAGAAAGGGTTGAGGATGTATGAAATTAACATTTGTAGGTGCAGCCCATGAGGTTACGGGAAGCTGTCATTTTCTGCAAGTAGCAGGAAAGAATATTTTGGTTGACTGCGGTATGGAACAGGGCCCGGATCTGTATGAGAATCCGGGACTTCCGATCAGCGCAACAGACGTAGATTATGTATTCCTCACACATGCACATATTGATCATTCCGGAATGTTGCCAAAGCTTGCAAAGGATGGGTTTAAAGGGCAGATTTTCACTACCTATGCGACAGCGGATTTGTGTAATATCATGCTTCGTGACAGTGCGCATATTCAGGAATTTGAGGCAGAGTGGAGAAATCGAAAAGGCAGGAGAGCAGGAAAGCCGGAGTATGAACCGGTTTATGAGATGCAGGATGCACTTAATGCGATTGAATTGCTTGTGCCTTGTCAGTATGGGGAGCGCATTACAATCTGTGAGGGGATCCAGATCCGGTTTACAGATGTAGGACATCTGCTTGGATCAGCAAGTATTGAAGTCTGGGCAACAGAAGACGGAGTGACAAAGAAGATTGTATTTTCCGGAGATATTGGAAATCTGGATCAGCCGATTATTAAAGACCCGGCTTATACAGAGAGTGCGGACTATATTGTGATGGAGTCTACGTATGGCAACCGGCTGCATACGCAGGAAAAACCGGATTATCTGGGAGATTTTACAAGAATCCTGAAAGAGACATTTGATAAAGGGGGAAATGTTGTTATTCCTTCCTTTGCTGTGGGCAGAACTCAGGAACTCCTCTATTTTATACGTGAGATCAAAGAAAAGGAATTATTAAAAGAATATCAGAATTTCGAAGTATATCTGGACAGTCCGCTTGCAATTGAGGCAACGAAGATATTTACAAAAAATATGAGAGAGTGTTTTGATGAGGATGCACTTGCACTTGTTAATGCAGGGATTAATCCACTTATATTTGATGGACTTAAGACTGCAACAACAAGTGATGATTCTAAGATGATCAATTTTATCGAGAAACCAAAGGTGATCATCTCAGCTTCCGGAATGTGCGATGCTGGTCGTATCCGTCACCATCTGAAGCATAATTTGTGGAGAGAAGAGTGTACGATTCTTTTTGTTGGGTATCAGGCAATGGGCACTTTAGGACGCAGACTGATCGAGGGCGAAAAGAACGTGAAGCTGTTCGGTGAGCCGATTGAAGTTAAGGCAAGAATTGAGAGCCTTCATGGAATTAGTGGTCATGCGGATATGAATGGGCTCTTAAAATGGCTGGGAGCGTTTAAAGAGGCGCCACAACGCGTCTTTGTTGTGCATGGTGAAGATACTGTAACAGAAGAGTTTGCAAAGACGGTGGAAGAAAAGTTTGGATATCAGGCTTATGCACCGTTTCCGTGTAGTGAAGCAGACCTCTTGACAAATGAGATCTTAAGTGAAGGTGTAAAGATTCCGGTGAAGGCGAAAAAACCGGCACAGCGTAAAGCGGATGCGGCGTTTGAACGTCTTGTTGCAGCAGGAAAGCGTTTACTTGATGTTATTTACAAGAACGAAGGTCTCGCGAATAAAGACAAAGCAAAATTCGAGTCGCAGATTAATAATTTGTCAGATAAATGGGATATTTGATTGTCAAGGACTAAAACTTTATAAAATTCAGTACTTCATGGAATATCTTATTCAAAGAGTGAGAATGATTCTAAGTAGAAAAAAACTTAGGAGGTTTCTTACAATGGTTGTGAATAAGGTAGAACTGTGTGGAGTGAATACATCAAAGCTCCCACTTCTCAGGGAAAAGGAGAAGGAGGAGCTTTTTCGCAGGATTCGTCAGGGGGACAAGTTGGCGCGGGAAGAATACATCAAAGGAAATCTTCGGCTGGTGCTTAGTGTGATGAAACGGTTTGACAGCAGTAATGAAAATGCAGATGATTTGTTTCAGATTGGATGTGTGGGGCTTGTAAAGGCCGTAGATAACTTTGATCCAGATCGCCAGGTGAAGTTTTCTACTTACGCGGTTCCAATAGAGTAAGATAAAGGAAACGACCGGAAAAGCCTTAAAATAAGGGATTTCTGATAAAGGCATTAGATAAAAAAACAGTGCTGTCAGATGTACATTTCGATATCTTATGTTGAAATAACAGTATAGATAAGATATTGAAAACAATTCGGAATTGTTTCTGATAGGAACCTTCTTGAATGAGATGATGACCATTCAAAGGAGGTTTTTTTATGGCAAGAATTATGACAAGAAGAAAAGCCATACCCAAGGCAATCGAATTACTGCAATGTCTGCCACAGACGGAGGAAGTTGTGGAAGTGATACAGGCACTAAAAAAATATTCTTCCACGCCATTGGATAGATGGGATGCAGCCAGTGTATATGAAGCATTAGATGAATGGACAGAATCTCATAATGGTATACCACCGAAAATAAAAGAGTGTGACAGCCATAAGGAGCTGCCAAGCCATATGGTCTTTGAAAAGCTTTTTGGAAAAACAGCCAGAGAATTTCTAAATGATTATTATGGTGAGATGGAATACGTAAGGATTGGACGTCATCGAACAAGGTGTGTGGATGATCAATATGATTTTCTGGAAATATTTAAAAACGAATTTGAACGGATACAACCGGCAACGTCAAAAATATATGATGCTTGTAGAAATCCAGAAACACCATCATGGGGAACGATTGCAAGAAGATGTAAAGTGTCTTCCTGGTCAGAGCTGGTTACACTGTCCGGTGTAGAAGCGAATTGCATTAGAAGAAGATATGACACATATAATATTAGAAATAAGTTGAGCGTTTCACAAAAAACGAATGTGGAAACGAATTTGACAGTACACGAACAGCAGGAAGAAAAAGAAAGATTTGAGGCATTGCTGATAAAGACGCATGATTTAACATTGCAGGCTGAAAATCAGAAAAAGGCAGAAAAAGCAGTTTCAAAACATACATTACGAATCGGGAGGAAATAGAGATGGCAAAAGTTATAGCAATAGTCAATCAAAAAGGTGGTGTCGCAAAGTCAACTTCCTGTGTGAATTTAGGAATCGGATTGGTAAAAAAAGGATATAAAGTTCTGGCAATAGATTTTGATCCACAGGGAAGTTTAACAGAAAGTCTTGGATATCAGAATCCAGATGAATTAGAAATAACAGTAGCGACAATTCTTCATTGTGAAATGAATGGTCTTGAATTACCAAAAGGATATGGAATTCTTCACCATGAAGAGGGAATGGACATTCTTCCGGCAAATATTGAACTGTCTGGGGTAGAAGTTAGTCTGGTAAATGTTATGAGCAGAGAATATGTGTTAAAACAGTTTATCAAGACAATTTCGCCAGAATATGATTATATCCTGATTGATAATATGCCATCGCTAGGAATGCTTACTGTAAATGCTCTTGCAGCAGCTGATTCGGTTATCATTCCGGTTATGGCACATTATCTTCCTGTTAAAGGATTGGAACAGTTGATGCAGACCATATATAAAGTTAGAAAGCAGATAAATCGAAAGCTTCAGATTGACGGAATCTTACTTACCATGGTAGATCGAAGAACGAATTTTTCAAAAGAGATTATAGAGTTGCTTCATGATAATTATGGCGAATATATCAATATTTTCAAGACTGCAATCCCGTTTTCGATAAGGGCAGCAGAGACGAGTGCTGAGGGAGTAAGTATTTATAAACACGATCCGAAAGGTCGTGTTGCCGAAGCTTATAAAAAATTGGTAGAGGAGGTGATTGGTGATGGCAGTGAAAGAAAGTAGTGCTTCAAAGATAAAATTCAAAGGGGTAGATGCATTATTCGGATTGTCAGAGGAGCAGGAGTGTGTGCGAGAAATTCCGCTGGACGAGTTGGATACATTCAAGAATCATCCGTTTAAAGTGTTTAGGGATGATAAAATGGAGGAAATGATTGAAAGTATTTCAGAATATGGAGTTCTTGTGCCAGGAATTGCAAGACCTTCAAATTCAGGGGAAAAGGATTATGAATTAGTTGTGGGACACAGAAGAAAATATGCTTGCAGGGAATTAGGACTGAAAACAATGCCGGTCATTATCAGAGATATGTCTGATGATGAAGCAACTGTGGTTATGGTCGATTCCAACATTCAAAGAGAAAATCTGCTATATAGTGAGAAGGCATTTGCATACCGCATGAAGTATGAAGCATTGAAACGTCAGGGTAGACGGACTGATTTAACTTTGGTCCAAGTTGAACCAAAGTTGAAAAAAAGATGGGCAGCTGAGATGGTTGGCACAGAAGTCGGAGAGACAATGAGTACGATCAAACGATATATACGCTTGACCTACTTGTCGAATTACTTGCTGGAGTTTGTAGATAAAAATGAATTGCCATTTACTGTTGCAGTTGATTTATCTTATTTGAAAAGTAATGAGCAGTCATTGTTACTGGCGTTTATAGGAACAACAAAGAAAATGCCAAATGGATCTCAGGCAAAAAAACTGAAAGAACTTAGCCAGCAAAAAGAATTGACTGGAGAAGATATAGAGAAAATTCTTAGAGGAGAAGCAAAAGTGAATTATCAGAAAATCAGTTTTTCAGAAAAGCAACTGCAAAAATATTTTCCACCAGATTACAAGAAAGAGCAAATCGAAAAAATAATTTTCCAGTTATTAGATTCGTGGAAAGCACAAACAGAGCAAAGGGGATGATAAAGTGGAATATGAAAAGCAAATAAGATATAATGATAGACAGATGCAAAGATATCAGGCATATCTTTCTAAAGTACAGAAGATAAACAGATTAGATAAGAGGACGAAAGAAATGACGATTGGAGATGTAATTAAAAAATCAATTCTGCCACTGGCATTTATGGTATTCTGGTTTTGGATGACAAAAACAATTATGAAGGTCAGTGGGCAGACGGATTGGTTCTGGTGGGTATTTATTGCCGGACTTCCATTTGGAATACATAAAATGCGGTTGATTCTAATTCCGAGAGGAATGGATACCACAGCAACACTTGGGATGGCTGCATTAAGTGTCATTATTGGAGCATTGATTGGAAGCATCATGATTCCAGTGTATGTGATCAGAGCGATATACGTGTTTATACGGTATGTCATTGGAAAATAGAATATTAGATTGATAAGAGGCAGGCTTGCGAAAATAAAAATCGTAAGTCTGCCTCTTTTTTTGTGCTTAAAAACAGGCAATTCAGGGGAATTCCCTTTTGCAAATATATATATTCTTGGAGGATTTTTAAGATGAGAGAGCGAATTGAAAGTAAGCATGTAACAAAGGAAATCAAAAGTCAGATGCCAGTGATTCCGGTGGCAATTGTTAAAGAAAGAGGTTGTACGTTCTGCCCATATTATCTGGGCAATTATGAGAAACAGCCACGCTGTATGATGAAAACCTGTGCCTGGGATGATGAAAATGAACGTTTCCATCCAGTTCTTCGTGAACTGATCCCATTTTACAAAGAGAAGATGGAAAAAGCAGAAGAAAAATTCCTGGCAATGAAAAAGATTTACACAACACTGTTAGGAATGTTTGCCGATGAAATGAAGCAAGAAGAGTTGGAAAAAGATGAATGTTACGGATGTGCCTATGGAAAATGTGGACCATGTATCGGTATCTGTTACAAATCAATGAAAGCATAGGAGGGGTAAGCCAATGAATACAACAGTTATTTCCGGGCGATTAGTAAGAAATCCCGGATACAACGAAGTGGAGAATGAAAAAGGACTTCATAAGATTGCCAAGTTCGTTCTGGCAGTCAGAAGAAATTATTCCGATGAAGTCAGTTTCATTCCGGTAAAGGCTTTTGCAAAGAAAGCAGAATTTGCCAGAGATTATCTGATGCAGGGAACGAAGGTCATGGTGGAAGGCGAGATTGTCACAGGTAATTATGAAGATAAGGATACCGGGAAAAAGATCTATACCACCGAAGTGTATGCAAACCGGATTGAATTCGCAGGTGCAAAAATGGTTGACAGACCACCGTTTCCAGAAGATGCGGAAGGGTTCTTAGAGATCCCAGAGGGTATGGAAGAAGAAATGCCGTTTAGATAGAGGAGGATAAAAGATGGTTTCAGTAGATCAGGCGTATATGGTAGGGCATATGAAAAATGCCGATGGAAGTATCAACAACAAAAATGTAGTGCTGTCAGCAGCATGTGAAGCAGCGGAACTGTTCCAGTGCATGATGGCAGTAAATCAGAAACTGGAGGACTGGCAGAGATTTAATCACACCTTGGAGATGCATCTTAGAAGTGTGGAATGTGAGAAAATCCATGATATCTGTCAGGCAGTATACGGAATGAAACATCCGTCCAATGAACTGGAAGGATTGTATCTGGCAAGAGAGGATGAACAGATATGCCTGCTGTACTATCAGGTGTTTGTAGGGATGCTAGAAATCAATATTAATTCAGCCGAAGTGCTGTACAAACAGAAGGAGGAAACAATCAATGAGTAAGATGGAGTATATGCCGGTAGATTGTCTGCAGGTGCCAAAGGTGCTGTTTCAGATGGAAAAATACAAAAATCTGTCAAATACAGCAAAGATTCTATACAGCTTATTTCTGGATCGTTTGAAATTTGCGGTGCAAAATGGCTGGGTAGATCATAACGGGAATCTGTTTGTTATCTATCCCAAAAGTGAAATAAAGAAAGACCTGAATACGACTCGATATGGAGTAGATCAGGCAGTACAGGAACTGGTTCAGGTTGGTAAACTGGTGCGTATCATTCCAAACAATGGAAAGGCGAACCACTTTTATATCAATGGTATTTATGAAAATGAGATGGAGGAAGAATCAATGATGACATTAGATACTATCATGGCAAATATGCCGCTGGCTGAAAGAGAAATTATTATGGATAAGATGGTGAAAGCATCCAGAGATATTTTTGAAACTATTGCGGATATGGGATATATTGATCAATATGAAACGTCTTTAACTGCAATGGAAAAGCGAGGATACCAGGATGAGCTTGGAGAGATGGATATTGATCAAATTCAGACTGATGGATATGAGTTTGGTATGGATCTTGCATTTGGAATTCTGGAGGAAAATGAAAATAATCCTGCTCGTGTGTTAGATATCCAGAAATATGTGAACAGACAGTATGAAAGCTGTTCAAAAAAGAAGTTTATGAAGGTCCTGGAAACCCTTGTTCATGCGATGGGGAATGATGAAGGCTTTATTGGTGATATGTATGCTTGTAACAAGAAGGCCAGAAATTATTATTTGGACGAAATGATTCAATCATTCAATTTTGTATTTGATGAGATGTGCCATGGTACAGGCAGTGCAGCAAATTGTGATTTTGATGTAGAAGAGTAGGAAAATATTATGGCAGATTTTGAATATTTCAGAGCAGAAGAATCTGACCAGTTTTCTTTTTTTCGGATACCAAAAGCTCTGTTCACAGAAAAAGAGTTTGCAAGCCTGTCCACAGACGCAAAGCTCCTTTATGGAATTCTGCTTGATCGAATCAGCCTGTCCAAGAAAAATGGCTGGATTGACAGTGAGGGTTATGTCTATATCATTTACACGATCGCAGAATTGCAGGAGCTGTTGCGAATGTCGCATACGACAGTGACAAAGCTTCTATATGAGCTGGATAGTGTGCATGGGATTGGATTGATCGAGCGGTATCGGCAGGGGAATAATCGTCCCTCTGTCATATATGTGAAAAATTTTGTAAAACGGAGTAGAGGAAAGCCAGTAAGATACTTTGTTTCTGGAATGCCAGAAACTGGAAATCCAGACTGCAAAGAATTGGAAATCCGGATTGCAAGAAACTGGAAGTCCGGAACGCAAAAAAATAGAAGTCCGGACTGCAAGAATCTGGATGGAAGTAATACTAAGATAAATAAGACTGAAAAGAATCATACTGATAAGAGTAAGGGCAATACACCCGCTTTGGAAGAAAAATTCAGTCAATATGGTAGATTTAAAAATGTTGTTCTGTCGGAAGCTGAACTGCAGGAGTTGATGACGCTATTTCCATGGGATTACCAGAAACGGATTGATCATCTTTCTGTTTATATGAAATCCAGTGGAAAAGAGTATCAAAACCATTTTGCAACAATCTGTCTTTGGGCAGAAAGGGATGGAACCAGGATAGGAATGGATAAATATGAATTTCAGGAAGGAGAAAGCCTGTGATGGAAAACAAAGTAACAGCAGATTATCTGGACGAAGAGGGATGTCTTCATTGTGGCACCTGTGGAAAAAGAAAACAGATGAAAGTCAGTCTGATGGGTTTTGAGCATGTAGTGTCCTGTTTGTGCGAATGCGAGGTAAAAGCCAGGCAGGAACTGGATGAGAAGATGCAGCGGGAAGAAGAACAGCGGCAGCTTTATCAGAGAAAATCCGTCGGACTTCGGGAAAGAAGATTCTGGGAATGGAAATTTGAAAATGACAATGGAAGCAACCAGAAGATACTAATCGCCAGGCAGTATGTAGAAAACTGGACAGATATGAAGAGAAAAAATGTAGGATTGCTTTTGATGGGACCGGTTGGAACCGGGAAGAGCTTTTTTGCAGGCTGTATTGCAAATGCACTTTTGGAACAGGGAGAACGTGTCATGATGACAAACTTTTCCAGGATTTTAAATGAAATGACCAGCTATCAGGCAGATAAGAACCAGATTATACAAAATCTTGTGGATTATCCGCTGCTGATTATTGATGACTTGGGAATAGAACGAAATTCCGAGTTTGCTTTGGAGCAGGTCTATAATGTGATAGACAGCCGCTATTGTAAAATGCTTCCGCTGATCATAACAACGAATCTGGGACTGAATGAAATGAAGTCCACAGATTTGGATACTGCCCATCAGCGTATTTACAGTAGAATACTTGAAATGTGTGTTCCCATCTATTGTGGTGGAGAAGATAAGAGAAAAGAAGAAGGGACAGAAAAACTCGTACAGGTGCAGAACCTGATTACCGGTTAATCTGTCTTTTTTCATTAAAGGGGGTGATTGCCATGATTACAGATTTGGACAGCAGTTGAATCGCTGAAAGGAGGGAAAAGTCATGCAGGAAGAGGTAACTCAGAAAACGGTCACGTTCTGTATTCGGGCTACTAAGATTACGGCAGACCTGTTAAAAAAGGTTCTTGTTGCGTATCTGCGTCATCAGAAGCAGAAATCAGTAGAGAAGAAAGCACAGAAAAATCAGCCGAAACAGGGAAAGGTCACGGTAAAAGAGCTGGCAAAACAGAATGCCGGGATGGTCAATATCGAGATCACGGACAAAAATATCAAGTCCTTTGAACGGTATGCCAGAAAATATGGGATCAATTATGCTCTGAAAAAAGACAAGAGCAAAGAGCCGCCGGTTTATCTGGTATTTTTCAAGGGACGTGATCAGGATGCCCTCAATGCTGCTTTCCGTGAGTTTTCCCAGAAACAGATTCAAAAAGCGAATAAACCTTCCATTCATAAGCGTCTTGCAGCTTACCGGGCAATGATGCCAAAGAAGACGAAGGACAAAGTAAAGAACCGACATCAGGAACAGAGCCGATGAAGAAACAAAACGGCAATAATCTGATGCAGAAGTGGAAGAATAAAGCTGGGGTCAGGCTGTCCGCCCTGGATAAAAAGAAACTGGTTCTTACAAATCTTCCCTATGTTCTGACCGCTTTTTATGCGGACCGGGCATCCTGCTTATACAGGAGCAGTCCTGGAGAAGATATAGGGAACAAACTGTTATATGCGATGGAACATGCAGATCGGATCTTTACAGGGATTCTGTTGAGCTTTGACCTGAGAGATCTATTGGTTGGAGTTACTGTCGCAGTTATTTTGAAACTATTGGTTTGGCAGAAACAGTCAGATGCAAAGAAACTTCGGAAGGGAATCGAGTATGGTTCAGCCAGATGGGGAACTGCAGAGGATATCAAGCCTTATATGTCAGATGATCCCTGGATGAATATTCCGTTGACAGCAACAGAAGCATTGACTATGGAAAGTCGACCAAAACAACCGAAATATGCAAGAAATAAAAATATTGTAGTTATTGGCGGTAGTGGTTCCGGTAAGACACGATTTTTCGTGAAACCGTCGGTCATGCAGATGAATTGTTCCATGGTCATTACAGATCCAAAGGGCACTCTCATTGAGGAGTGCGGGAAGATGTTAGCAAAGGGACCGCCTAAGAGAGATAAGAATGGAAATATTATGAAAGATAAATCTGGAAAAGTGGTTCATGAGCCATATGTGATTAAGGTTTTGAATACCATTAACTTTTCAAAATCGCTTCATTACAATCCATTTGCTTATATACGGTCTGAAAAAGATATCTTGAAGCTGGTGACAACAATCATTGTGAATACCAAAGGCGAAGGGGAAAAAGCTTCCGAAGATTTTTGGGTGAAAGCAGAGAAATTGCTGTACACAGCACTGATTGCTTTTATCTGGTATGAAGGGGATGAAGAGGAAAAGAATCTGAATACCCTTCTGGATCTTTTGAACGAAAGCGAAACCCGTGAAGAGGATGAAACTTACCAGAATCCTGTGGATATGATGTTCCAGGAGCTGGAAGAAAGAGATCCGCAGCACTTTGCGGTCAGACAGTATAAAAAATATAAAATGGCGGCTGGTAAAACGGCGAAGTCGATTTTGATATCCTGTGGAGCCAGACTTGCCCCATTTGATATCGCAGAACTTCGTGAGATCATGTCTTACGATGAAATGGAACTGGATAAGATCGGGGATAGGAAAACAGCCTTGTTCTTGATTATGTCCGACACAGATACAACTTTTAACTTTGTGATTGCCATGTTACAGTCACAGCTTTTCAATCTGCTTTGCGATAAGGCAGATGATGAATATGGTGGAAGACTTCCGGTGCATGTGCGTGTCATCGCTGATGAGTTCGCAAACATTGGGCAGATTCCTCAGTTCGATAAGCTGATCGCAACTATCCGAAGCAGGGAAATCTCTGCTTCTATTATTTTGCAGTCCCAGAGTCAGCTAAAGGCAATGTATAAGGATAGTGCAGATACCATTCTGGGCAACTGTGATACTACACTTTTTCTTGGTGGCAAAGAGAAAACTACCTTAAAGGAAATGAGTGAGCTTCTGGGGAAGGAAACCATTGACCTGTATAACACTTCGGAGACGAGGAGTAATCAGAAGTCCTTTGGATTGAATTACCAGAAAACAGGCAAACAGCTGATGACGGAAGATGAGATTGCAGTCATGGATGGAGGAAAATGTATCCTGCAGATCCGTGGTGCCAGACCATTTTTCTCGGATAAATATGATATCACGAAACACAAAAACTATCGGCTTCTTGCAGATGAAAACGAGAAGAACCGGTACAAAGTAGAGAAAGAGTTAAATCCGCAGTACACACCGAAACCCGAAGAAGAGGTGGAAGTGATTCATGTAGAACTGTCGGAGTAACCTTGGGAATGAACGAAAAATAATGAGGAAAGGAATAACTGACATTAGGTGCACCGGCTTTTTAGTCGGTGTTTTTTCATTCCCGTAAACACCTGAAAGAAGTCAGTTTTGGTTTATGAATATATGGCATTTTTTAGCAGTGCAATTACAACTTTAAAAACTCTTGTAGTCGCAATCGGCGCAGGTCTTGGTGTGTGGGGTGTCGTAAACCTTCTGGAAGGATATGGAAATGACAATCCCGGTGCTAAGAGCCAGGGCATCAAACAGCTCATGGCTAATTAGATGTAATAAAAGCGGAGAAAGGAAAAGCACAATCCAGACGGAACCGGCGGTGTAGTCAAGAAATATTGTGGAAACGCAAGATTTCTGCTATAATGGGTATAAAACACTTGACGATGGAAAGAAAGGCGGGAAGCCTATGCACATTAGTTATCAGCCACTATGGAACACACTGAAAGAGCGTGGCATGAGGAAAGAGGATTTGCGGCTTGCCGCCGGTCTTACCACAAATATGATTGCCAACATGGGCAAGGGAAAGAATATCAGCATGGAAACGCTGGTTCGCATTTGTGAAGCCTTGAATTGTGGTATTATGAATGTGATTAAATTAGAACAGGACAATATCTAAAGCGATATAATTTTATATTTGATTCGATTTGCACAAAAAATTAAATTTTAATGGTGTATATTTTCTATTGTACCCAATGTAAATAAGTGCTATCATAAAATAAAACAAGTACATTTGAAACATTTTATGATTTGAGAGTGTGCTTGCAGGTTAGTAGCATATTGCCAATAACTGAATACAAAAAATGTAGGTTCTGGTCATTTTAGAAAGGAGCATTGTTTATGAAAAAATTTAGTAAAAGATTGTTTACCTCGTTGGTAGCGTTTTGTATGCTTTTTTCTGTGAGTGCGGTTCCTGCTTTTGCAGCGGAAACAACAACGGAAATAACGGATACTCAACAGCCGGTAGTCATTGGAGAATATGACGGATACTTAACCGATGTTATGATTTCCGATGGTGTCACCAAAAGAGCAGTCGCTAATGTTCGTATTAACTCTTATGCAACTTATGATGAGGATGATGGGATTCAAGTTCATGTGAAGTTGTATGTACCGTGGTATGAATCTCCAAAACCGGAGTTCACTGGTATGACTGGTACAGTTAATGTGCTTATGAACAAAAAATCCACCAATACGGCATTTGCAGAATTAGCCGACGGTGAAGAAACAATCGAAACTGATGTGGATACTGGAAGAACAGGTAATAGCGGAGATAAGGGAACGGTTTCTGTTTCTGGTGTTGCTACCGCTAATAATGCCTTGGCAGGCGGTGGAGCTTTCGCTATTTCTTACCCTGTGACACTTCCCTAATTAAATGCAAAACAGTTGTGAATTAAGGTTGGTAATAGGTAAAATGAAACGGTTATTGGCAATATGCGTATGTTTTTTTATGTGTGTAGGCTTATGTTCGTGTGATTCTTCCCAAACTCGGTCGGTATCATCATATAACTGGTCTTTAGAATTTATTACTGATTTAGATGGTAATATGTTATTCTCAGGTTCAGTGCATGATGACATACCAGTATTGGATTTGACATTGAGTTTTGAAGAAAAAAGTTTTATCTTAACAGATAACACTCATAAACAAGAATGGACAGGTACATATTCGCTTGAAAAGATTGACAATTCTTCTTCGAAACTCGGATTAACTTTTGAAAATTTAGAGGAGCCTGTTACAGGCGTATATGGAACAAGAGTTTATTCTGATGATTCAGAAAGCGCAACAATTACATTACAAACTGATGAAAATATCCTGTCTTTTGTTGGAGAAGATTCATAAATAAAAACAGCCGCTGTAGGAACAAAATCCTACAACGGCTGTTTTTATTTCCACGGCCTGCGCCGGAAGTTCATACCAGACTGTTTTATCAGCGGGGATTTCTTGAACAGCTTTTTCAAAAGGCTTCGTTCCTCTTGTGAGAGCCGCTTGTATTTGAGCCGGAACGCCTTGCAGAATATCTCCGTGAATTGCTGAACCCTGTCCCCCGGAGATTGCATGGCCTTTTGTACTTCCCGTATAAGTTCATCGGCAGGCGTGGTATCCGGCGCACTTTCGCTGTCATTTTCGTGCGCCTTGCGTATATCATGGAGAATGACGTCCCATGTTTTGTGCGTCACATGGCAGAAAAAATCTTCTTCCTCTATCTGACAGGCTTCCAACACTTTGATTGCCCGGTCTGCCGCAGCTTCGGGGTGTTCTTCCAGTACCATAGCCCGTAAAGCAGCCAGTGAGCTGTTTGTGTCATGGAAGTGCATGGTTGCTATCCCGTCCACATAGATTTCTGCGTCTGCCAGCAATTCCTTAAATTTTTCATGGGAGATAATCTCACACAGCAGCCGGTTATTGAAGCGTTCACTTTTCAGCAGTTCCACGACTTCATCACTCAAATGTAATTCTTCTATCGGGGTGTTTTCATATCTCCGATTATTGGTAAGGCCGAGCAGATAGTCAACCGACACCTGATAGAAGTCTGCCAGCTTCAACAGGCTGCCGTGGTTAATTTCCTTGTATTCGTCGTTGTCGTTTTCATAACTGCCGAGGGCTGATTTTGAAATGCCGGTTTCCTGTGCCAGTTCTTCCAGATTCAAGCCCCGTTCCACCCGTAAATCTTTCAGGCGTTCCTGTACGGAAATGCGGGTTTTCATAAACACATCGCTCCTTCCTGCGGCTGGCTGCCGCTGTTATTCCTTATTATACCATATACCGTTCCGAAATCGTGGAATTTTTCGATTTTGGGGCGGTTTTCCTATTTTATGGACATACGGGAAAGGGTTCAAAAATGAGCTATGATTAAGTCAGTTCATCGATGGATTATTTCCAATCGAATGACCGGCCTGATGGGATATGCTCCCCGGCGATGTAGCGCAACGACCTGCGGCAAGGAAATGGAGGAACCTTGACCGCAGCGAGCGTACCAACGGGAACGAAACGCCGCTGTGAGATTCAGGGGCAGGAACGACAGCAGGACAACCCGGCAGAACTGATACCAAAACGCTACCCAAACACGACAAATCGGCGGGGTGTAGTCTGCCCCGTCCGTAATACTATGGGGCATTTCAAAGCGGCTCTATGGCCGTATTTTCCTTGAAAATCGCCCCGAAACATGACACCAAAAACCTTTATCCGCCTGTTCCCGTTGTTACGGCTGAAATGGGCGGATTTTCTATGATAGGAGGCACTATGCCGAGAATGAGCAAGAAACGGAAGTTGGAGCTTTCCTTCTTCCTCAATGACCGGGGGCGTGTGGCCTACAACGACCTGTGCCGGAAGTGCCAGCATAAGTGCAAGCAGAGTTTCCGGGCTGTCGTGATAGACTGCCCCCATTACCTGTCAAAACGAGCCAAGCGAAAGGAGAAAATCAGTTAAATGGAATTTGAATTTATGAGCGCAGACACGGTTCTGCCGCCTTGTATGCCGCTACCCGCCGCAATGCTTCGGCTGCCGATCAGCAGCACAGCAAAAGTCATGTATGCCCGTCTGCTGAACACCACCCTTACGGCAGGGATAGAGGATAGCAACGGCATTTTGTTTGTCCGTTTTCCTATCATGGAATTAGCGGCAGCCCTCTCCCGCAGCCCCGTCACTGTGAAGCGTTCCCTGAAAGAATTGGAGGACATCGGGCTTATCCTGCGGGTGCGCCGGGGTGTGGGAGAACCAAACCGCATTTACACGCTGCTTCCCAAAGGAGGGCTGCCATGATAAATGAGAAGCTGGAAAAGCTGAATCAGGAGATTGCCAAAGG
The DNA here is from genome assembly GCF_055383675.1 of Mediterraneibacter faecis. Taxonomy (NCBI): domain Bacteria; kingdom Bacillati; phylum Bacillota; class Clostridia; order Lachnospirales; family Lachnospiraceae; genus Mediterraneibacter; species Mediterraneibacter faecis. The sequence goes on from NZ_AP043803.1 coordinate 1,218,237, forward strand.
CGAAGCCAGACTGCGGCGGGCGCAGCATGAAGAAAAAATACTGGAACACCAGGTGAAGCAGCTTACCCGGAAGGAACGGACGCACCGGCTCTGTACCAGAGGAGCTATGCTGGAAAGTTTCCTTTTAAGGCCGGAAGTGCTGACAGACGAGGATGTGATGGACATTCTGAAACAGGCATTTTCTCAAAGTGGCATGAAGGAAATAGTTGCAGAAAGCGTGAAAGGGCGGGTAGCCGGGGAATCCCTTACGGAGTAAGGGCGCAACTATACACCGGTCAAGCCGGTGCGTTGCGCCCTGCCGGGGGCTTCCTGCGGAAAGCGGATGATTTTCAGCACCGTTGCGGCTGCTTCCAATCATCACAGGGGACGCTACACTTCCCCTGCGCTGGCTGCGCCAGCTACCCCTTTGTGGACTTGCCGCCCGGGAACACCTTGCGCTGCAAGCTGTTCCCGTCCAGCAAGTTTACAATTTATCTATTCCAAAACAGGACTGCCCGTAGTATAATAAAGCTAATGACGAACACTATCTAAGGAGATGGTTTTATGTATGGATTGATTGCTTTGAATTTCATCATACCCTTTGTTATGGTTTTTGTAGGATATATCTTAAAGAAGCACCCGGTAAAAGATATGACATCCGGTAACGGATACAATACGCCTACATCTCGGAAGTCACAAGAGCATTGGGATTATGCACAAAGCATAGCACCTAATATTTTTATTGGTATTGGCAAAACATTAGGTTTGGTAGAAATCGTTTTGTGTATATCCTTACTTCTTCTTAATATTTCTACACAGACTACCGTATTTGCAGGAGTAGTTGTTGGAATTATTTTTCTGATTTTTGGATTTTATAAAACAGAAACTGGAATTACAAGTAAATTTGCGAACAAAAACTTTTAAGCTATTAGACAGCTTTCCATCATCGAGCCAACCTGACCCGAACCTTCAAAACTGAATACTAATCGCCTACCAGCGACACCACTAAGCAGGAAATCAGAAACGGTTTCCTGCTTTTCTTTTGCCCAAAATCAACCACAGGAAGGAGGAACGCTATGCCCTGTCCACACCATGATATAAAAATAATCCAGCGCAGCAACCACCAGTCAGCCGTTGCGTCTGCCGCCTACCAGAGTGGGGAACGGCTGTTTTCCGAGTACGACCAGAAGCAGAAATACTATTCCCATAAAAGCGAGATTGTCCATACAGAAATCATGCTGCCGCCCCACGCCCCACCAGCGTATGCAGACCGCAATACTTTGTGGAACGCCGCCGAAGCTATCGAGAAGCAATGGAACTCCCAGCTTGCCCGGAGAATCGTGCTTGCCATACCGAGGGAAATCCCCCCGGAACAGCACGCCGACCTTATCCGGGACTACTGCCGGGAGTTTTTTGTTTCTAAAGGCATGATTGCCGATTTTGCCATCCACGACAAAGGGAATGGGAATCCCCACGCCCACATCCTGCTGACCATGCGGGCAATGGACGAAAACGGGAAATGGCTTCCCAAGAGCCGGAAGGTTTATGACCTTGACGAGAACGGCGAGCGTATCCGGCTCCCGTCCGGGAGCTGGAAAAGCCACAAGGAGGATACCGTGGACTGGAACGACCAGAAGTACGGAGAGATCTGGCGGCAGGGCTGGGCGGCTACCGCTAACCGCTATCTGGAAGCCAACGGACGCCCGGAGCGCCTTGACCTTCGTTCCTATGAACGGCAGGGGCTTGATAAAATCCCCACCGTCCATATGGGGCCAGCAGTCAGCCAGATGGAGAAACGAGGGATACAGACCAACATCGGCAACTTGAACCGGGACATCAAAGCCGCCAATTCCCTTATGCAATCTATCCGGCAGATGGTACGCCACCTGAAAGGCTGGATTGCAGACCTGAAGGAGAAAAAAGCCGCCCTGCTGGAAGCCTTGCAGGAATCGAAGGAACCCACCCTGCCGGAGCTGCTGGGGAAATATCTGGATTTGCGCCGGGAGGAACGTACAGGCTGGACAAGCAAAGGCCAGCTTACAGGCAGCGTTGCCGATTTCAACAAGGTTATGGAAGCTATCCGCTATCTGCGGGAAAAGGAGCTGTCCACTGTGCAGAGTTTGGACGCTTATCTGGATACCGTCAGCGGGCAGGCCGTTTCCATCCGGGCAGAGATGAAGCCGAAAGAACAGCGTATGAAAGAAATCAACACCCTGCTTTCCCATATCGCCAACTTTGAAGCCCATAAGCCGGTTCATGTGGAGTATGCTGCCATCCGGTTTAAGAAGCCACGGGAACAGTTTGCCGCCGCCCATCGGGACGAGCTGGACGCCTATAATGCCGCTATCCGTTATTTCAAGGTGCATTTGAAGGAGAAGAAGTACAGCATTAAAAAGCTGAATGAGGAACAGACACAGCTTGCCGGAGAAGTTGCCGGATATAAGGAACGGTTGTCCGCATTACAGGAGGATGTGAAGATTCTCCGGGATGTGCGTCACTGGCTCAATCAGGTTCTTCCGTCTGAACAGTACCGCCAGACCGCCGAGCCGGGAAAGAAACCGTCCATCCAGCAGGCAGTCAAAGGCCGGACGCAGCGTATCCGGGAAGAACAGGCCGAGAAACGGAAGCAGCCCCGCACAGAGAAAAAACAGGATATGGAACTTTAATAGGCGCTTGCTATTTTCTTTTTCGAGAATGACAGGCGCTTTTCTTATTTTCAGGAGGATTTATTTGAATGTATTTAAAGCTGTCAAGCAGTCTGTTACCACCCGGCAGGCTGCGGAGCATTTTGGAATCCGGGTGGGACGAAACGGGATGTGTGTCTGCCCCTTCCATGCTGATAAAAACCCCAGCATGAAGGTTGACCGGCGCTTTCACTGTTTCGGCTGTCAGGCAGACGGGGATGTGATTGACTTTGTTTCCCGTCTGGAAGCTGTCAGTCCGAAGGAAGCCGCCCTCATGCTGGCGCAGGAGTTCTCCATCCCCTATGAGGACAGGGAACCACCCGGCAGGAGAAAACCCAAACCCCGGCAGGAAACCCCGGAACAGCGGTTTTGCCGCATGGAGCGTTACTGCTTCCGGGTGCTGTCCGATTATTACCATCTTCTGCGCCGCTGGAAACGGGACTATGCCCCTAAGATGCCGGAAGAAGCATGGCACCCGCTTTTTGTGGAAGCCTTGCAGAAGCAATCCCATGTGGAATATCTGCTGGATGTGCTGCTCTCCCCGGATATGGAGGAACGGGCAGTCCTTATCGTTGACTATGGAAAGGAAGTGAGCAATCTTGAAAGACGAATGGCAGAGCTTGCCGCCCAAGATACGGCAGGCCGCAGAACAGACCATACAAGAAGCAGCCCCGCCCCGGAGCATTGAGGAAGTAAAGGCCATGCTGGAAAGCACCGAGAAAGGCAGCGTCCGCAACAGTATCCGCAACTGCCTGACCGTCTTTCAGAATGACCCGCTGCTTTCCGGGGCAATCGCAAAAAATCTGCTGACCGAGCGAGTGGACATTGTAAAGCCCATCGGCTACCACCGCATCGGCACCGCCATCACGGACACGGATATGAACTATCTGCTCCTGTATCTGGAAGAAACCTATGGGCTTACCAGTGAGAAAAAGATTACCGCCGCCATCGGGATTGTTGCCAATGAAAACGGCTACCACCCCGTCCGGGACTACCTGAACGGCCTTTCATGGGATGGGCAGGAGCGTATCCGCTATTGCCTGCGCCACTTTCTGGGAGCCGACACCGACCAGTACACCTATGAAGCCCTGCGGCTGTTCCTGCTGGGAGCCATCCACCGGGCATTTTGCCCCGGCTGTAAATTTGAAGTCATGCTCTGTCTGGTGGGCGGTCAGGGAGCCGGGAAATCCACCTTTTTCCGGCTGCTGGCAGTAAAAGACGAGTGGTTTTCCGATGATTTGCGGAAGCTGGATGATGATAACGTGTACCGCAAGCTGCAAGGCCACTGGATTATCGAGATGTCGGAGATGATTGCCACCGCCAATGCCAAGAGCATTGAGGAAATCAAGTCATTTTTAAGCCGACAGAAGGAGGTCTATAAAATCCCATACGAAACCCACCCGGAGGACAGGCTGCGGCAATGTGTGTTCGGCGGCACTTCCAATGCCCTTGACTTCCTGCCCCTTGACCGTTCCGGCAACCGGCGCTTCCTGCCGGTCATGGTGTACCCGGAACAGGCCGAGGTTCACATTTTGGAGGACGAAGCCGCTTCCAGAGCCTATCTTGCACAGGTCTGGGCAGAAGCCATGACGGTTTACCGCAGCGGGGATTTTAAGCTGTCTTTCAGCCCGGAAATGGTGCGCTATCTCAAAGAACACCAGCGGGATTTCATGCCGGAGGACACCAAGGCCGGGATGATACAGGCATACCTTGACCGCTATACCGGCGGCATGGTGTGTTCCAAGCAGCTTTTCAAGGAAGCCCTGAACCACCCCTTTGACGAGCCGAAGCAATGGGAAATCCGGGAAGTCAACGACATCATGAACCATTGCGTGACGGGCTGGAATTACTTTTCCAACCCCCGTGTGTTCCCGGAATACGGCAGGCAAAAGGGCTGGGAGCGTGAAACGAAAGCAACGGACATCAGCAACGGAGCTGAAAAAATCCCGGAAGGATTTGAGGAAGTCACGGAACAGATGGAGCTTCCCTTCTGAAAAATGCAGCCGGTTGCCGACCCTGTTGCACTCCCGTTGCCGAGCCGGTTGCCGGGAAACCCCCCGTAACTGCGGGCTTTTCCCCTTATCAGCAACCAAAACAACAGAAAAATAAAAGAAAATAAAAATAAGAGCCAAACTGCCAGACAGAGATAGTTTTCAGGTTTTTTGAAGCCCGTTGCCGGACTTCGTTGCCGACCTTCTCCTTGTCTGGCTTATTCTATTATGGAGGATAACTGCCTATGGCAAAAACGAAAACAGAGATTCATGTTACCACAGTTTTTGACGGCGAACTGGACGCCACAGACGTCTTTGTGAGCCTGATTGCCCAAAAATATGGGCAGAATACCAGCAAAGAAAATCTTGCGAAAACACAAGATTTAGAGTATAATAAGGATGAGGTTCAGAAGAACCGTGTTCCGTCTGGATTGTGCGGGTAAACGGTTATGATGAACGGATATGAATATACAGACATGGACGCAATACTGGCAGGCAGCTTCCGGGCAGCCATCTATTGCAGGCTTTCCAAAGACGATGACCTTGACGGGGAGAGCGCCAGTATTGCCAACCAGCGGGATATGCTGGAAAAATACTGCGAAAAGCAGGGATGGGAGGTTGTGGCAGTCTATCAGGACGATGGCTACACGGGGCTGAACATGGAGCGCCCCGACCTGAAACGGATGCTCAAAGCCATCGAGCGCAGGCAGATAAACCTTGTCATAACGAAAGATTTATCGAGGTTGGGCAGAAATTATTTGCAGACCGGCACACTCATTGAGGACTTCTTTCCCCGCCACGGCGTCCGCTATATCGCCATGAATGACGGTATCGACACCATGCGGGAGAATAACGACATTGCGCCGTTCAAGAACATCCTCAACGAGATGTACAGCAAGGATATTTCCAAGAAGGTACATTCCTCTTACCTTCTGAAAGCCCAGCAAGGCCAGTTTACCGGCTGTATCGCCCCTTTCGGGTATCAGAAAGACCCGGAGGACAAAAACCATCTGCTGGTGGACGAGGAAACCGCCCCCATTGTCCGGCAAATCTTCCGCTGGGCGCTGGAAGGACACGGCCCGAACTTTATCCGGCGCAGGCTGGAAGAACAGAAGGTGCCTTGCCCTACATGGTGGAACCGGGAACGGGGCTTCCGCAATGTCCGCACTAAATGGGAAAAGAAAGACCCGGTAAACGGGCGGTATATGTGGGATTTTTCGGTAATCAAGGACATCCTGATGAATCCCGTCTATACCGGGGCTATCGCTTCCCAGAAGAAGGACTACCGCTTCAAAATCGGCACCATCGGGGAAAAAAAGCCGCAGGACTGGATTGTGGTGGAGGAACGGCATGAGCCGATTGTTGACCGCAAGAGCTTTGACATCGTGCAGGACAAGCTGAAATCCCGGCAGCGTTCCCGCCAGACCGGGGAAATCAGCCTGTTTGCGGGGCTTCTCAAATGTGGCGAGTGTGGGAAATCACTGACTATCCGCTACACCAACGACAAGCACCCGAAGCAGATTTATTCCTGTAAGACCTATAATGCCTATGGGAAACAGCACTGTACCCAGCACCGTGTGGAGTACGAAACCCTTTACCGCCTTGTGCTGAACAAAATCCGGGAATGTGCGAAGGCCGCCCTGATGGACGGGGAAGCTGTTGCCGGACGGCTTACCAACACCTGTGAAGCCGAGCAGAAAGGCCAGCGGGAAGCGTTGGAGCGTTCCCTGACGAAGCACGAGGAACGGATTGAGGTACTGGAAAAAATGGTGCTGCGGCTCTATGAGGACATGGTTGCCGGACGTATCAGCGAAGCAAACTTCAATCTCATGCTGGATAAGACGCAGAAGGAACAGGCTGAACTAAAGGAACGGGTTGAACAGGGGCGCAGGAAGCTGGCTGATGAAATCCGCCTTGCCGTGGACGCCAAGCAATGGGTGGACGCCATTCAGGAATACGCCGACATCACGGAGCTGGACGCTGCCACCCTCAACCGTCTGATTAAAGAAATCGTTGTCCATGAACACATCGACAGCGATAAGACACGACACATTTCTATTGAAATTCATTTTAATCTCAAACCCATCCCGGAGGTGGAACAGGTCACGGCCTGACCTGTTCCCGCCGGGGCGGTTCTAAAAAAATTCCATAAATTTCTTGACACGCCGCCGCCCGCCATCGAGCAGAGTTTTACACCTATTTTGGTATGAAACAGCTGATGGCTGGTGCCGGAATCATGCTGCTGGGAACTACCCTGATTCCACAGCTGGCAACATTGTTCTCTTAAGAGGAGTGGTAGATGAACACCATCATTGAGAGAATTACGGAAGCGATAAAGGATATCCTGATTGGACTTATCAAGTCATGTTTGGATAACATGTTCACGTCTGTCAATGAGCAGGTGGGAACCATAGCCGGGCAGGTGGGACAGACACCGCAGGGATGGAATGCAGGGATTTTTAATCTGATCCAGAATATATCCCAAACGGTGATCGTCCCCATTGCGGGACTGATCATCACCTTTGTCCTGTGCTATGAATTGATCACGATGGTAACACAGAAAAACAATTTCCATGAATTTGAGACTTACAATATTTTTCTCTGGATCTTCAAAGCGTATGTAGCCATTTATCTGGTGACAAATACGTTCAATATCACGATGGCGGTCTTTGACGTTGGCCAGCATGTGGTCAACAATGCCGCCGGGGTGATATCAGGAAACACTGCGGTGGATGCAACAGAAGCAATTACACGAATTGTGGATGCCCTGGAGGATATGGAGTTAGGGGATTTGTTCCTGCTATCCATGGAAACGCTGCTGATCAGTATTACCATGCGGATTCTGTCGATCATCATAACCGTTATTTTGTACGGAAGAATGATAGAGATTTACCTTTATACTTCCATAGCACCAATTCCGTTTGCCACCATGACCAATAAGGAATGGGGCAATATCGGAAACAACTATTTAAAAGGCTTGTTCGCACTGGCATTTCAGGGATTCTTCATGATGGTCTGTGTGGGAATTTATGCAGTTTTAGTAAATGCAATGACCATATCCAGTGACCTTCATGCAGCAATGTTTTCAGTAGCGGCTTATACCGTGATTCTTGCATTTTCATTATTCAAGACCGGAAGCCTTAGCAAATCGATATTCAATGCCCACTAACGGGCAGGAAAGGAGCGCATACCATGGCGTATGTACCAGTACCAAAAGACCTTACCAAGGTCAAAACAAAAGTAGCGTTAAATCTGACAAAGCGGCAGTTGATTTTCTTTTCACTTGCCGCAGTTGTGGGAATTCCGTTTTATCTGTTCATGAGAAAACTAATCGGTTCCAGTATCGCTGCCATTTTGATGGTAACGGTCATGCTTCCGTTTTTCTTCATGGCAATGTATGAAAAAGACGGGCTTCCCTTTGAAAAAGTGGTGGCAAATATCATTCGACAGAAGTTTATCTGTCCGGCAGTAAGACCATATAAGACAGAAAATTTTTATCAGGAGATTTCCACCCTTGTAAAAAAGGAGGGTGTGCCGGATGGCAAAAAAGACAAAGCAGGAGGCTCAGCAGGAGCGTTTGTCCCTGGCGGAAAAAAGAAACCGTCAGGAAAGAAGAAACAAAAAAAGCAGAAAAGAAAGAGAACAGGAAAAGCGTAGGAAGAAACAGGAGCGGGATCGCAGGAAACAGAAAAGTATTCCTACAACTGCACAGCAGAGTATTCCGTATATTCGGATGCTGCAGGATGGTATCTGCCAGGTGACAAAGACCTTTTTCTCCAAGACGATTCAGTTTTACGACATCAATTATCAGCTTGCTTTAAACGAGGATAAGACCACGATATTTGAGAATTACTGTGATTTCTTAAATTACTTTGATTCTTCCATCAGTGTGCAGCTGTCCTTTATCAATCAGCAGGTGGATGTGGCAGAATTTGAGAAAAGCATTGACATTCCGGATCAGAACGATGACTTCAATGCCATTCGTGAAGAGTACCGTACTATGCTGAAAAATCAGCTTTCCAAGGGAAATAATGGTCTGGTAAAGACGAAATATATCACTTTTGGAATCGAAGCAGAAAGTCTGAAGGTAGCAAGACCAAGGCTTGAAAGAATCGAAACAGATATCTTAAATAACTTTAAGGTTCTGGGAGCACAGGCACATTCTTTGAATGGACTGGAAAGGCTGGAGATTATGTATCATGTGTTCAACCAGGATCGGATCGAACCATTTAAGTTCCAGTACAGGATGCTACCAGAAACCGGATTAAAGACCAAAGATTTTATTGCACCGACTTCCTTTAACTTTTCCAAGAATCAGACATTTTTGATGGGAAGAACGATGGGAAGTGTAAGTTACCTGCAGATTCTTGCACCGGAGCTGACAGACCGGATGCTTGCAGATTTTCTGGATGTAGATGACAGTATTAATGTCAACATCCATATCCAGTCTATTGACCAGAGTTCAGCGATCAAGATGATCAAGAGCAAGATTTCAGATTTGGATAAGATGAAGATCGAAGAGCAGAAACGAGCGGTACGTTCCGGTTATGATATGGACGTGCTTCCATCGGACCTTGTGACTTATGGAGAAGAAGCGAAGAACCTGCTGGAAGATCTGCAGTCCAGAAATGAGCGAATGTTTCTTGTGACGGTTCTGGTTATGAATACCGCAAAGAAGCGTCAGAAGCTGGATAATAATATTTTCCAGGTACAGGGAATCGCACAGAAATATAACTGTTCCTTAAAACAGCTGGATTATCAGCAGGAAGCAGCACTCATGTCCTGTATTCCGCTTGGAGTCAATCGAATTGAAATTCAGAGAGGGCTTACCACATCATCAACCGCAATCTTTGTGCCATTTACGACACAGGAACTGTTTCAGGAAGGGGAAGCTCTTTATTATGGATTGAATGCGTTATCCAATAACATGATCATGGTTGATCGGAAACGCCTGAAGAACCCAAATGGACTGATTCTTGGTACACCAGGTTCTGGTAAGTCATTTTCAGCAAAGAGGGAAATTACGAACTGTTTTCTGATTACGGAAGACGATATCATTGTCTGCGATCCAGAAGCCGAGTATTCGGCACTTGTGCAGGCGCTGCATGGACAGGTGGTTCGGGTTTCACCGGTATCTGACCAGTATATCAATCCGATGGATCTGAACCTGAATTATTCCGAGGAAGACAATCCGCTGTCATTAAAAGCAGATTTTATTTTATCTCTGTGTGAGTTGATTGTTGGTGGAAAGAATGGACTGGAGCCGGTAGAAAAAACGATTATTGACCGTTGTGTTCGGTTAGTATATCAGGAATACCTTGCCGATCCAATACCGGAGAAGATGCCAATCCTGGAGGACTTATACAACCTTCTGAGAAAACAGGAAGAGCCAGAAGCACAGCGACTGGCCACTTCATTGGAGATCTATGTTACAGGTTCTTTGAATGTATTTAACCATCAGACGAACGTGGATATCAATAACCGTATTGTCTGCTTTGACATCAAAGAACTTGGCAAACAGCTGAAAAAGATTGGGATGCTCGTAATCCAGGATCAGGTCTGGAACAGGGTAACGATGAACCGTTCTGCCCATAAGTCCACCAGATACTATGTGGATGAGTTCCATCTTCTTTTGAAGGAAGAGCAGACTGCAGCTTATAGTGTGGAAATCTGGAAGAGATTTCGTAAATGGGGTGGTATTCCAACTGGTATCACCCAGAATATTAAGGATTTGTTGTCTTCCAGGGAGATAGAGAATATATTTGAAAATTCAGATTTTATTTATATGCTCAACCAGGCTTCCGGTGACCGGCAGATTCTTGCAAAACAGCTGAATATCTCACCAACCCAGCTGTCCTATGTAACCAACAGTAATGAGGGGGAAGGACTTCTGTTCTATGGAAATGTCATTATTCCATTCGTAGACAGATTCCCGAAGAATTCCCTCTATAAAATCATGACAACCCGCTTGGAGGAAACTTCCGAAGCAGGTTAAATCAAAGGAGAAGACAATGTTACGAGCAATTTCATATGTATTAACTTTTAGTGGCGGTGCTGTATTTGGCATCGCTTTTCTCTGTTTATTACAGGCAGGGAAAGGGTATCCGAAGAAGGAGGAGTAATCAGTGGCAGAACAGAGAATGAAAGTCAGGGATAAGAAGGTCCAGAAGATGACCAAAGATGGTCTGGTGGAAGAAAACCTGACGGATAAATCTTCTGTTCGTGTCAGTAACCGTGCCAGTGATGTGCAGATGGGAATAAAACAGGGGGAAAAAGCAGAAAACCTTGTGGATAAGTCTCCCCGCCAGTCTAAGCGGAGTGGGAAAAATATCCGTCCCTCTGTGCAAAAATCCAGGGATGCACCGGAACTGATGCGAACGGAGAACCAAAGTGAGGATTTTGGACAAAATAGAAAGCAACAAAACCGGAAAAGAATCCGTGCTGAGAACAGAAAAGAATCAAGATTTGCGGAAAAATCCGAAGCCAGCCAGTCAGGGAGACTGAAAGAAAAACGTGCGGATCTTTCAGAAAACAGAGGAGACAGCCGGAGTAAGAAGAATGGTGGAAGTAAGAAACCAAAGCAGAAACAGCGTCTGAAATTTGCTTATGAAGAGACTGGTGCTTCTGTGAAAAATGACAAAGATATGGAGAAATTGAACCAGATGGATACGGATGGAGTCAATTTCCGTCATCAGAAACAGAAGGAAAAAGCCAAAAAGTTTTCTTATGAGGAAGCAAGAAAGAAAAAGGAAGCAAAGCAGCATTCCAAGAAGGCACAGGTTTATCAGGCAAATGAAGGAGAGGGTTCTGGAAAGAAGAAATCCCGCCTGAAGTTTGGCGAAGGGGAATCTGTGAAAACAGAAAAAGCTTTTGTTGTTAAGAAAGCAGGAAGTGCAACTTCCGCAGCATTGCACCGTGAGATCAGTAAAAATGAAGACGATAATGCGGCAGTAGAAGGTGCCCATAAGTTGGAAGAAGGCTGCGAAGGTATTTACCGGCTGGAACAGAGAAGTGCTAGACGAAGGAAACAGAGGGCTTCCAGAAAGAGAAGCAGACTGGAGAGACAGGCAGAGAAACAGACACAGGCGGCAGCCCGTCAGGAGCAGAAGAAGCTAAAAAAACAGATTCAGAAGCAACAGATCAAACGGGATTATGCCAAAGCAAAGCGAAGTGAACAGACCGTAGGTACAGCTACAAAAGGTACGATTGATTATATCAAGAAGATTGGCGGCAAAGTCACCAACTTCTTTAAAGAAAACCGGAAGGTGTATATCAGTGTGGCAGTTCTGATCGGATTGATGTTTCTGATTATAACGAATGTCACGTCATGCTCTGCAGTGTTTTTACAAAATGTGATCACTTACACGGGAACCAGTTATCTGTCATCGGATCAAGCAATCCGGGAAGCGGAACTGTATTATACACAGCTGGAAGCTAATCTGCAGGAGCGGATTAACAACATGGAGTCTGAAGAACCGGGACATGAGGAATACCGATATAACATCGGACCTATTGAGCATGATCCGTTTATCCTAATCAGTTATCTGTCAGCAAAGTATGAGGAGTTTACTTTTGAACAGGTCAAGCCTGAACTGGATGCATTGTTTGCAGAGCAATATCATCTGACTACTGAAGCAGTCAATGAAACTGTGACAGAGACAGCAACAGTAAGAGTTGGAGAATCGTTGGGACAGGTTGTAACAAGCGGATATTGTAACTGTCCAATCTGTTGTGGTATTTGGAGTGGAGGACCGACTGCCAGTGGAGCATATCCAACAGCCAATCATACCTTAGCAGTAGATGCTTCCAATCCGTTTGTTCCAATGGGAACAAAGGTGGTCATGAATGGTGTCGAATATACGGTAGAAGATACCGGAGCTTTCGCAAGATACGGTGTACAATTTGATGTCTATTATGACAGTCATGCGGCAGCATCCGCACATGGTCATAAGACCTGGGAATGCTATCTGGCAGATGATAATGGAAGCCAGGAAGTGGAAGTGACCAGGACAAGAGATGTAGATGTGCTGAATGTCACCTTAAACAGCGGAAATCTGATGTCGATCTGTCAGGACAGGCTGGGATTTTTCCAGAAAGAACTGTTCAGTGCCTACAACGATACAAAAGGCAACTTGCAGATGTTTGCGACACCGGTTGATTTTAACTGGTATTCCAGTGTGACCAGCTATTATGGATACAGGATTCACCCGATTTCTGGAGCTAATCAGTTACACAATGGCATGGATATCGGGGCACCGGAAGGAACAAAAGTGATGGCAGGACTGACAGGAACAGTTACAACTTCTGCTTATAACGACAGCTATGGCAATTATGTTGTAATCAAGGACAGTAAAGGCTATGAACTACGGTATGCACATTTAAGCAGCCGGAGTGTATCTGCAGGAGCATCCGTCACGAAAGGTGATGAGATAGGTCTTGTAGGAAATACTGGAAATTCCACAGGAAGCCATCTTCATATTGAACTTCTGAAAAATGGAGAGCGGTTAAACCCGATCTTTTATCTGGAAACTGGAGAAGGAGCAGGCTTTGGCGGCAATGAATATACCAGTGAAGCAGCACAGCGTTTGTTAAATGAAGCAGCGAGATATCTCGGAACACCGTATGTGTGGGGTGGATATTCCCCAAGTGGATTCGATTGTTCCGGATTTGTAAGCTACTGTCTGACAAACTCTGGTGTAAGGAATACAGGAAGACTAACAGCACAGGGACTGTACAACATTTGTACACCAGTATCCCAGTCGGAGGCACAGCCGGGAGATTTGATCTTCTTTACTGGAACTTACGACGCAGGGGAGCCGGTAACGCATATCGGAATCTATGTAGGCAATGGTCAGATGATCCATTGTGGACATCCGGTGCAGTATACGTCCATCAATTCCCCATACTGGCAGAGCCATTTCTATGGATTTGGACGATGGTAAGAAAAAAGGGCGGCTGCATCAGCCGTCCGGAAAGGAGAAGCGATGAAAAGTCTTGAAAAAGCAACGGCGGATTATGAGAAAGCCAAAGAGAAAATGGAAGCCTCCAAAGCCAGATATGAAGCAGATTTAAAGCGTTTCAAGGCTGCGGAGATTGCCAAAACAGAAGCGGAAAATCTGGAAATTGTAAGAATTATCCGTGCAATGGATATGAGTATTCCAGAATTGGAAGCTTTCAAAAAGAGAATGAAAAATGAACTGCCCGGCAGGGTAGAAATACAGAAGGAGGAAACAAAAGCCGATGATGAATCTGGAAAAAATGAAACAGAAGAAGAGAACAATTACTAAAAGCAGGGTAAAAAAGAGCTTGCTTGCAGCAACGACATTTCTTTGCCTGACAACACCTTTGCTCCAGACACAGACTGCTTATGCAGCTGAGAATACCACGCCTGCAATCACGATTGAGAAACCGGATGGCTGGAAACAGGGAGAAACAACCATTGCTGTTACGGTAGATGCCAGTCATATGCCGGAAGGTTTCTCAATAGCAAAGATTGAAGCAAAAGCAGGAAAAGATGGAAGCTGGCAGGATGTAACCGGAAGTGGAAGTATCACGATCACTGGAAACCAGACAGTGTATGTGCGTGTGACAGATGGTGAGGGGAAGGTCTATGAGCAGAATCGCTCTATTAAGTGTTATGACACGGAAAAGCCTACACTATCTGCTTCCCTGACAGATGGTGTGCTGACGATTCAGGGGAATGATACAGTATCAGGGATTACTGCAGTAACAGTCAATGGCACCACTTATACAGACTTGAAGGATGGAATGCTGAGAGTGCAATTGACACAGAAAGATTTTACTACAAAACAGATTGAGATTACGGTAACAGACGGTGCCGGAAATACGTCTGAAAAGTATGTGTTACAGAATCCTTATTATGAATGGGCAAAGAAGCAGGCAGAGAAACAGAAAACTTCCATTGACAGTAATGGTGCAATGGCAACCACGACCAGTGCAGATGCAACTGGGACTGAGAAAACAACGACTTCACCGCTTCCGCAGGATGCACAGGCTTCTGAGCCGACAGATGCAAAAGGAACCGTGGATGATCGGACAGTGACAGGTATTGAGGAACAGCTTAATAAAGAAGGCGAGACAGCAGATTCTGTTACTAAAACAGCTACGGAAGGCACAAAAGAGTTTTATACCATTTCAACTAAGAGTGGTAAGATTTTCTATCTGATTATTGACAATTCAAAATCTCAGGATAATGTGTATTTTCTTACAGAAGTCAGTGAAAAAGATCTGATGAACTTCACACTTTCTGATTCGGTGACACTTCCGGAAGTGGATACGGTTTATGCAGAACCAGAGAAAAAAGCAGAGGAAGAAAAACCGGAAACGACAGAGACAGATGAGAAAGATAAGGTAGAGGATGATATTCAGATGCCTGAAGATAAAAGTCCATTTGGAACGTATCTTTTGATTGCACTGGTTGCAGTCGGAGCTGCGGCAGGAGGATATTACTTCAAAGTCTATAAACCAAAACATGAATATGATGACGAGGATGAGATGGAAGAGGATGAAGATGAATCCGAAGATTCAGAGTCAGAAAAACGGGAAGTAGATGATGCAGATGAGCAGGAAGAAAGTACAGAACCGGAAATCCTGAGAGATGAAGATTTTGACGATAATGTGCTGGAAGATGAAGAAGAGGAGCAGGAGTAAATGAAATTAGTGATTGCAGAAAAGCCATCGGTTGCGATGGCACTGGCTTCCGTTCTTGGAGCCAGAACAAGAAAAGATGGCTACGTGGAGGGAAACGGTTATATCGTTTCCTGGTGCGTAGGACATCTGGTGGGATTATGCGATGCATCGGAATACGATGAAAAATATAAAAAATGGAGATATGAGGATCTGCCGATTGTGCCGGAATGTTGGAAACACAAGATTTTGGAGGGCACAAAGAAGCAGTTCGGAATCTTAAAGAAACTGATGAGAGATTCCAAAGTAGATGAGGTAATCTGTGCTACTGATGCAGGACGTGAAGGTGAGTTAATCTTTCGTTTGGTATATGAGCAGGCAGGATGCAAAAAGCCGATGAAGCGGCTCTGGATCTCATCTATGGAAGAACAGGCAATTAAAGATGGATTTGCGTCATTAAAAGACGGTTCGTGTTATGACAGTCTCTATCAGTCAGCACTTTGCAGGGCAAAGGCAGACTGGTTGGTGGGAATCAATGCGAGCCGTCTTTTTTCCGTTCTGTATAACCAGAATCTGAAAGTCGGAAGAGTGCAGACACCAACACTTGCCATGATCGTGAATCGAAATCAGAAGATCAAGGAATTTACCAAAGAAAAATATTATATGGCTCATATCAAGTTTGATGATATGGATGCAGTTACAGAGCATTTTCAGAAAAAAGAGGATGCAGATAAAGTGGCTGCGGACTGCATGGAGCGGATGTGCGAAGTGGAAAAGGATGATGTGAAAGAGAAAACAGTCCGCCCTCCGAAGCTTTATGATCTGACCACCCTGCAGAGGGAAGCAAACAGAATATTTGGCTATACCGCTCAACAGACATTGGATGCCGTGCAAGAGATGTATGAGCAGAAGCTTGTCACTTATCCGAGAACAGACAGCCAGTATCTGACAGATGAGATGGGAGAAAGCACAGAAACTCTGATTCAGATGTTACTTGGGGAAATGCCTTATGCTGAAAGCCTGGAATATCAGCCGGACGTGAGTAAGGTATTAAATTCAAAGAAAGTATCTGATCACCATGCGATTATCCCGACCATGGAAGTAGCAAAGGCAGATATAGGTAAACTGAAAGAACGAAACTGCAAGATTTTGTACCTGATCAGTGCCAGGGTACTGACAGCAACCGCAGATCCTTATATTTATGAGAGTCATAAAAGCCAGATTACCTGTAATTATCATACGTTTTATCTCACGGCAAAGAAAACAAAGCAGGAAGGATTCAAGGCAATCGAAAATAAAATGAAACAGTTCTTTGGCGTAAAGAGTGAGAAAGAAGAGCCGGAGCTGGATATCTGGGCAGGCAAGCATTATGGTCCCTGTGATTCTTTTGTATCGGAGCATTTTACACAGCCACCGAAACAGTACACAGAAGATACCCTGCTTTCTGCGATGGAACGTGCAGGGAATGAAGAAATGACCGAAGATACAGAAAAGAAAGGACTAGGTACTCCAGCAACAAGGGCAGCAATCATTGAAAAACTGATTAAGTCTGGTTTTGTGAAAAGGGAAAAGAAAAATCTGGTGCCGACAGATGATGGCAATGTGCTGATTACGGTTCTGCCGGATGAGATTAAATCTCCGAAGATGACAGCAGAGTGGGAAATGGCATTGAATCACATTGCCCAGAATACAGAGACAGCAGATGAATTCCTAAATGGGATTACAGAGCTGATGCAGGAACTGGTTGCCAGATATCAGGGTATTTCAGAAGAAAAGAAAGAGCAGTTTCAGGGAAAAGCAAAAGGAGAAGTCATTGGCAAATGTCCCCGTTGTGGAGCTGATGTCAGGGAAGGAAAAGTAAACTTTTACTGTTCTGATCGGAACTGTGCTTTTACCTTGTGGAAGAATGATAAATTCCTTGCAAGCCAGGGAAAAAAGATGGATAAGGCGGCAGCAAAGAAGTTCCTGTCTAAAGGAAAAATCCATTATAAAGATCTGGTATCCAGAAAAACAGGGAGACAGTATGAAGCAACTGTGGAAATGGTTGATCCCGGCGAGGGGAATGTGCAGTTCAATCTGATTTTCCCACAACGATAAGTAGTGTATGGCAGGCAGTCTAAGGACTGTCTGTTTTCATACAAATATTATGAAAGAGAGGACCTTAGCATGAAGAAAAAAGGTAATTTTAGAAAAGTAGTATCTGGCTTGCTGGCAGGCATGACAATGCTTAGTACCGTGTTGTCTCCGATGACTGCATATGCAGCGGAGATTCAGCCAGAGGAAAAACCGCCACTTTATGAGGAAGTGAAAGACCTTCTGGATGAAGATGAGGTGGTGACTGCCAAAGATTATGAAATCGAAACAGGCAGTGTATTTGATGTGAAATCAGACTACACAGGACTGGAAATCAAGGATGCTGACAAGGTTAAAGTCACATTCGAGGAAGCAAAGAACGACAAGGATGAGGATTTTACGACAGATCATGCGGACACTTACAAAGCGGTCTATTATGTGGAACCGGTAAATCAGGAGCATCCGAAGTATCAGATCAGCCGAAAGCTGATTGTGCGTGAGAAAGAAACAGAAGTGCAGACAGAAACTGCAGGGAGTGAAGCGGTAACCGAATCCGAAACAGCTGGCAGTGAACAGCAGACAGAAGAAGCGGAGGATTCCGAAGCAGACTCGGAGATTACCGATATTGATGCTGATGAATTTGATGATTTAGTAGAGCAGGCACAGAATCAGGATACCTATGATGAAGAATCAGGGTTAGAGCTTCACGATGTTTTGGAACAGGCAGGAGACGAAGGGGTGGATCTTGATTCTATGGAAGAGGGAGAGATTGCAACATTTGAAGCAGTTTCGGCTTATTCAGCAAGAACTACACAGCAGGTAACGATTGAAAAAGGACCTCTGTATAGATATGCAGATTATAATCTTGGAACCTATCTGACAGAGCCGTACTATATCAGCTACGGAAGCGTCAGAGCAACTGCGTATTGTGTACAGCCAGCAAAACCAGGACCAGGATCTGGAAATTATACAATCACAAAGATCGGGGACAATCAGGCGTTAGCAAAAGTGTGTTATTACGGTACAGATGCCGCAGGGAGCGAAAGTTTTTTTGCGAATAAACACACGGATTTCTCAGAAGGAAAAAGATTCATCATTATTCACATGGCTGCATCGTATGCCAATGGAAGCAGTGATGCATTCTATGGAACAAATGCTACAGGCGAGGCTTTGGCAAAAGAACTCTATAATTATTGTGTGAATAAGCCGGAAATACCAGATGTAGCGATGTCATTTTCAAAACCGAATGTAAAAGCTTATGTAGATGGAAATGTTCAGAGAACGGAGAACATTAAGTTCAATGCATCTTCCCAGCAGAAAATTACAATGGACTTACCAAAGGGTGTAAAGCTCCATAATGTATCTACTGGAAATGTAAGTGCGGCAGGTGCAAGCGTAACAATTGGAGGAGGAACTACGTTTTATCTTTCAGCACCTCTGACACAGACAAAAGATGTAAGTGCTACTTTTTCTGCAAAAATGAAGGGTAGTATTACAAAAGATTATTCAGCATATAAACTGACTACGAATGCAAGTGTTCAGGATCTGGCATTTGTGTTTGGAGAAGGTGTCGCTGATGAAAAATATGTAAGCTTAAAGGTGTCCTGGATTGAACAGGCTACGATCGAAATCGTAAAGAAAGACGATACAGCGGATGTCAATCTTGCAGGTGCAGTATTCGGTGTATACAGCGATGAGGCTTGTACAAAGCTGATCACTCAGATGCCGGCAACAGATAAGAATGGAAAATCTTCTGTTACGATCATCAAGACACAGGATACCGTTTATCTGAAAGAGATCACAGCACCACAGGGATATGTAGTAAATGCAACGGCAACAAATGTAAAACTGGTAGCAAGTAAGACTTCCTCTGTGACTGTAGAAAATAAAGAACAGCTTGCAGAGCTTACCATTTACAAAGAAGGACAGGTTCTTACCGGAGCAGATGTCAGTGAAAATGGAACGGTATTCCAGTATGAAAACCGCAGACAGAAAAATGCAGTGTATAACGTGTATGCCGGGGCAGATATCGTAACTGCTTATGGCACAAAAGTGTACAGCAAAGGTGACCTGGTAAAAGATAATCTGACTACGGGAGAGAATGGTTCTGTTACACTGAAGAACCTGCATCTTGGAAGCTATGTGGTGAAAGAAGCAAAAGCACCGGACAATTTCTATAACGGCAGCGAAGAAAAGCCAGTGACTCTGACTTATGCCGGACAGAATAAAGAAGTTGTATTTGCAGATGTGACTTTTAACAACGAAAGACAGAAAGCAGATGTTTCCGTAGTAAAACAGGATAAAGATACAAAGAAACCACTGAATGGCGGTATTTTTGCTCTGTATGCATTCGATGATATTAGAAATGCAGACGGAACCGTTGTTGTGAAAAAAGGAACACTGATTGAGAAAGCAACTACTGGAGCAGATGGAACTGCAAAATTCACAGCAGATCTTCCGATTGGATATTCCTATTCCGTAAAAGAAGATCAGGCGCCGGAAGGCTATGTAAGAAATACAGAAGATGTGTATACGTTCAAGTTTTCTTACACCAATGATAAAGAAGCAACCGTATTATTTGCCCATACCTTCAGCAATGACCGTGTGACAGCAAAGATCAATTTATTCAAAGTTGATAAAGAAACAGGAAAAGCAGTATCACAGGGAGATGCCACACTGAAAGGTGCAGTTTATGGTCTGTATGCCCGTGAAGATATCGTGCATCCGGACGGAGCAACCGGAACTATTTATAAAGCAGGAGAACAGGTAGCATCTCTTACAACAGATGACAAAGGACAGTCTTCTGTAAAAGGTTTATATCTTGGCAAATATTATGTCAAAGAGATCACACCGCCGACCGGATACCTGGCAGATACAGAAGAGCATGATCTTGTGTGCAGTTATGAAGGAGATATGACAGCAGAAGTAAAAAGAGAGTGCACTTCCAGTGAGCAGGTCATCAAACAGCCATTTCAGATCATCAAAGCAGCCAACAATGGAAAGACCGATGCAGATCTGTTATTCGGAGCCGGATTTACAGTTTATCTGAAATCTTCTCTTACAAAGAAAGCAGATGGAAGCTATGATTTTGATTCTGCCAAACCAGTAGTGAGTGGAGAAAATGGAGCAACTGAGATTTTCACAGATGAAAAAGGGTATGCCTGCAGTATTCCATTACCATTTGGAAGCTATATCGTGCGTGAAACTACAACACCGCACAATTACAAGCCAGTCGATGATTTTGAAGTGAATATCACAGAACATCATCCAAACGAGCCACAGATCTGGCGAGTGCTTCTGGATGAAGAGTTTAAGGCAAAACTGAAAATCGTGAAAAAAGACGATGAAACAAAGAAATCTGTATTGATTGCCGGAACAGAATTTAAGGTATATGACCTGGACAACAAGAAGTATGTGGAGCAGGTAACAACTTACCCAGTGACAACTACTCACAAGTCTTATTTTACGGACAGCCAGGGATATCTGATCATGCCGAAGAATCTGAAGATCGGACATTACCGGATTGAGGAAGTCAACGCACCGGAAGGGTACACAATCAATAAGAACTATGTAGAGATTGCGGTGGATGCAAACACAGCATACCAGATGGATTCTGAGAGCGGAGATGCCATTATTACGGTAGACTACGAGAACCATCCGGTAAAAGGAAAGCTGACGATCTATAAAAAAGGTGAGATGCTGACCGGATTTAAAAAGGATTTTGTTTATGAAGAAAGATACCTGAAGGGTGCATCATTTCATGTCTATGCAGCTGAAAATATCTATACACCGGATTATCAGAAAGATGAAAACGGAAACAGACAGCTGATCTATGCAAAAGATGCACTGGTAACAACGGTAACGACCGGGGAAGACGGAAAAGCAGTTGCTGATAACCTGCCGCTTGGTTCTTACTATGTGGTAGAAAAGACTGCACCGGAAGGATTCGTCCTGAACCATGACAGATCGGATGTCTCATTTGTCTATGCGGATCAGGATACACCTGTGATCGAACAGGAAGTGACTGTTGGTGATGACCGACAGAAAATTGCGATCCAGGTAGAAAAACAGGATGCAGAAAATGGTGCAACCGTAGCAGGAGCTGTCTTTGGCATCTATAACACAGAAGATCTGAAGAATGAGAAAGGTGAGATCATTGTAAAGGCAGATACACTTCTGCAGGAAATGACTTCTGATAACGATGGTCTTGCAGCATGTACGCTGGATCTGCCACTTGGACAGTATTATGTGAAAGAGTTAAAAGCACCGGCGGGATTTGTATCCTCTGATGAAGTTCTGAATCTGGATGCTTCTTACCAGGGACAGGATGTGAAGACAGTAAAACTGAAAACAGTGAAAAAGAACCAGCCAACAACCGTAGAAGTCACAAAATCTGATGTAACAACAGGTGTGGAATTGGATGGGGCAAAACTCACCGTTCTCGATAAAGAAGGAAATGTTGTGGACCAGTGGACTTCTGTAAAAGATCAGCCACATGTGATCAAACGACTGACAGTTGGTGAGGAATACACCCTTCGTGAGGAAATGGCACCTTATGGATATCTGAAAGCAATGGATGTGAAGTTCACGCTGAAAGATACAGCCGAGATTCAGAAAGTAGAGATGAAAGATGAAGTTCCGACAGGACTTCTGATCATCAACAAAAATGGAGAGTTTTTGGATAAAGTGACACTTCTGGACCATGTAAAAGGTACTGTGGAGCATCTCTTTGAATATGTAACCGGAAGTCTTACAGATGTAACTTTCGATGTATTTGCTGCGGAAAATATCAAAGCGGCAGATGGTGTCAGCGAAGATTATTTCAAAGCAGATGAAAAAGTGGGAACTATTACTACAGATTCCAATGGCATTGCACAGATGGGAGATCTCCCGGCTGGAAAATACTATGTGAAGGAAGTAAAAACAGCCCATGGTTATGTGCTGGATAAAGAGCCGAAATATGTTGACCTTTCCTACCGTGATCAGGACACACCAGTCATCACTTATGATGAAAAATGGCAGAATGCCCGTCAGAAAGTAAAGGTTACGGTTGTGAAGAAAGAAAAAGATACAGACCGTGTCCTTGCAGGTGGTGTCTTCGGTCTTTATACCAGTGAAGATATCAAAAATGCAAAGGGCGAGGTACTCCTTGAGAAAGACAGTCTGATCGAGCAGCGAGTAACGGATGAAAAAGGACAGATTACTTTTACGGCAGATCTTCCGGTAGATGGAAAATACTATGTGAAAGAAATCTTTGCGCCGGACGGATTTGTTACAACAGAAGAAGTACAGGAATTTACCTTTGAATATGCCGGAGAAGACCAGGCAGAAGTAAGCTACGACTTTACTTTTGAAAATCAGCCAACCACAGTGGAGCTGTCCAAAACAGACCTGACAACAGGTAAAGAACTTCCAGGTGCACACCTGAAAGTAACGGATTCAGATGGCAATACAGTAGATGAATGGACTTCTACGGAAGAATCCCATGTGATCAAAGAACTGGTTGTTGGTAAGAAATACACCATGACAGAGACAAAACCGGCAGATGGATATGTCACTGCAGAAAGTATTGCTTTCACAGTAGAGAATACAGCAGAGGTTCAGAAGCATGAGATGAAAGACGATGTGACAAAAGTGCAGATCAGTAAGACTGATATCACAGGAGAAACTGAGATTCCAGGTGCGAAACTGACGATTCTCGATAAGGATGATCAGGTAGTAGAGAGCTGGACTTCCACAGAGGAAGCGCACTATATCGAAAAACTGCCAATCGGTAAATATACCTTACGTGAAGAGCAGGCACCGAAAGGATATCTTCTGACAGCCGATGTGACATTTGAGGTGAAAGATAACGGAGAAATCCAGAAAGTGGCTATGAAAGATGATACTGCCAAGGGAAAAGTGATTCTCAATAAGACAGATAAATCGTCAGGAGAACCACTGAAAGGGGTAGAATTTGAACTTCGTGACAGCAAAGGAAAAGTTCTGGAAACCTTAAAGACAGATGCTGCCGGTCATGCAGAAAGTAAGCTGTATGAGATTGCCACATTTAAGAACGGCAAATATGATACCGCTATCAAGTATTATCTGGTGGAAACAAAGACACTGGACGGATACACACTGGATCAGACCAAGCATGAAGTGACATTTGCCTATTCAGATGACAGTACACCGGTTGTGGAAGTTACCTTTAATCTGACAAATGAGAAACCGGAAGTTCCAGAAACACCGAACACACCGGATACACCACAGTCCCATGAAGAGACAAAGGTATCAAACGCACCGAAAACAGGTGACAGCACGAATATCTGGCTGCCAATCCTGCTTCTTGTAATCTCCACAGGAGGTATGGCAGGACTTTATATCAGCCGGAAAAGGAAAAGCAAATAAGGAAACTAAAACCAACGGTTATGATTGGGAGCTTCTATGTGAGGCTCCCTTTTTCATACAAAAAAATCACAGAAAGGAACAGAAAACTATGATGAAAGCAATGGAAAAAAGACAGGAAGCACGAAAAAACCAGGAGAAAACTTTAAAGAGAATGATGGCTTATCAGAAGAAAGCCGAGCAGATGGTCAGCAGAAAAAGAATGAACCATCACATGATCAGAAAGGGGTAAAAGCGTATGATGAACAGAAAAGAATTTTATGAATATGTCAAAGACAATGTAAAGGAGTATCTGCCAGAGTCTTATAAGGACGCAGAAATTAAACTTCAGGAAGTTGAAAAGAATAACGGATTGAAGTTGACTGGTATCACGATTCCAAACGGAGATCAGAGAATCGTACCGACAGTCTATCTGGATTCCCTCTACCAGGAATATATCCATGGAAAAGATGTAGATTCTTGTGTTGGTGATGTAGCTGATATGCGTATTGAGGCACAGGGAAAAGCAGAATTTTTTGATATGGGAGTTCCGGATATTCTGGATTATGAAAAGATGAAAGACAAATTACAGATGAGAATTTGTGATAAGGAATGGAATACCGATCTTCTTGCAGATAAAGTAGTCACAGAACACGGAGATTTTGCAGCTTATTATGCAGTAAATCTGGAGGAAAATGGAGAAGGGATCAGCAGTATTCCGGTAACTGTTTCTCTGATGAACGAGTGGGGAGTATCTGCCGAACAGATTCAAGCGGATGCGATGGTGGCAGACCGAAAACGTGGTGTCACACTTATGGATATGAATGAGATTATCAAATCTATGATTTTTGGTGAAGAACCAGAAAACCTGCTGAATGAAAAAATGGATATGGAAGCCATGGAAAACCCAATGTTCTGTCTGACAAACAAAGCTAAGATGAATGGAGCTTCCCTGTTACTGCAGGAAGATATTCGTAAACAGATTGGGGAATGCCTGGGAAGTGATTACTTTGTCATCCCATCTTCCGTTCATGAAGTGTTGATTCTCCCTGATAACGGAATTTTTCAGGTTCCAGAATTAAATGCGATGGTACAGGAAGTCAATGAGACACAGGTGGAAAGACAGGAACAGCTTTCTGATAAGGTTCAGTTCTGTGATAAAAAGACCGCAGTAATGGAAAATGCTGAGCGTAGGGAAGCACGTCTGGAAAAAGAAAAAGCAGAAGTAAAAGGTGGAATCCATGGAAGATTGGAGAAAGCCAAGGCAGAGATCAAGGCAAAAGAGGCAGACAAAGTGCCAAAGAATAAGTCAAAAGAGCTTGCCACAGCATTATAAAGAGAAACAACGATGATATTAAGGGGACTGTGCCAAGCAGTCCCTGATTTTATGAAAAGGAGTAGCACATGGCAAATAAATTATATGCAATGGAACAGCTAACGGAAGAGGTGGCAAAAGATGTAGCTGCCAGTCCGCAGGAATGGATGCGGTTCCTAAACACTGCATCCAGACTGTACAAATACACTTTTCCAGAACAGCTTTTAATTTATGCACAGCGACCGGAAGCAACTGCCGTAGCATCCATGGAAATCTGGAATCAGAAGATGTACCGCTGGATCAAAAAGGGATCCAAGGGGATTGCCTTGATTGACAATACTTCCGGATCGAAAACAAAACTTCGGTATGTATTTGATGTGCAGGACACTTATAAAGTGCGGAATCTGGGAAAAGATCCTCAGTTATGGAATCTTCCGGTGAAAGGAGAACAGCTGGTTGCAGATTATCTGCAGGAACAGTTATCACTGGAAGATACAGAAGGAGGACTTGCTGAAAGTCTGCATCAGGCAGCGAAGGAGAGTATGCAGGAATGGCTTCCAGATGCATTGGAAGAACTGAGACTGGACGTAACAGGGACATTTTTGGAAGAACTGGACGAACAGAATCAGGAAGTCGAATTTCGGGAACTGATGACCAATAGTGTCTGGTATGTATTACTAAACCGGTGTGGGCTGGATGTACAGGAATATCTGGATGCAGAGGATTTTCGGCATATTACGGACTTCAATCAGCTAAAAGTATTAGGACATCTGGGAAGTGCAGTCAACGAGATCAGCAGACCAGTTCTGATGCAGATCGGACGATATGTTCTGAATGATCTGGAAAATGACCTGAAAACGGTTGCAAAAGAAAAAGAAGTAGCTTATAATGAATTTAACACGTTAATTCGTGAAAGTAATACAGATAACACAGAAGATAGAGAAGAAAAAAAGGAGGAAACAGACTATGAGAGAGATCAGTTACAGCCAGAACGGAGAGTATCAGATTCCAGATATCAGCCTGGAAGAGACGAGAGGAACCATCGGCAAGTACGGAATGATGCGGAAAGAGTATCTGAGAAATCACAAGGTAGCCAGGTTCAACATTCTGACACTGCAGAACCGTCTGGACAGTCATCTGATGGAGATCGACAGTCAGGCAAGACAGAGAGTAGACAACCTGATGAACGAACTTCTGGAGAAAGATCCGGCACCGGACAAGATGGCAGACACAATGGCGTGGACCAGACACATGAACCAGATCAAAGCACAGGCAGAGGAACTGGTGATTCAGGAGATTATTTACAGTTAAGCCTGTTCCCAACAGAAGAGGAACAGTTAGGGGAAATAAGGAAAGCGGCAGCTGCATTAGAACAGCCAGCCGCTTTTCTTATTTCTGATGAAGTGGTAGACGATATTCTCCGAACAGGAAGCGGACAGAAAAATACGCTGTTTCACATTACTGCAAGATTGATTGAGGGTCTGGACAATGAAGAAATGCAAAGCTTCCTGAAAGATGAATATAGAACTGGAGGAAAAGGATTTACCATAGATGGTCAGAAAATCAGTATCTGGTACGACAACGATGGTATCCGTATCCGGAGAGGTGATTCTGCAAGAAGAAACTTTGACCGTATCGTTACGTGGGAAGAATCCGCTGACAGAATCCGAGATATGTATGAGGAGGGAAATTACGTTGATAATCTTATCTCCAATAATGCTATCGAGCAGGAACAGAAAGAAATGACAGATCTTCTGGCACTCCATTTCCGTGATACGAGCAGAAACAGAGAAGAGCAGTTGTCTTATTCTGATTGGCAGGACGTAGTGGGGGCGGCTTGGACAGATCCGGAGGAAGCAGCTGCGACAGCCTATCGTTTTGAATGGCTTCAGGAAGATATGGAAAAGAATCCAGAAGATTATCATCGCTGGGAAATACAGCATAATCCTGAATATTTCCAACGTTATAAAGATCTCCAGAGGGAGCGTTCCTGGGTGGATCAACAGTTTAAAGTAGAGCGACCGGCTCTATCCTTTATCACACAGGATGAAATTGATGCAGTGTTAAGAAGAGGCGGTATTACTGTTGGAGGACGGAATCGAATTTATGAGTATTTCATGGAACACCATGATATGAAAGATGCAGCTGAGTTCTTGAAAAATGAATATGGAACAGGTGGTTCTGCACCCGGAATACCAGGAGCAGATGCTTCTGATGCATCCCACGATGCAAAAGGATTAAAGCTTGCTAAAGGGAAGATTGGCAGTCCAGAGGTAGAAGTTTTATTAAAGTGGAATAAGGTTGCAGAACGTGTTCGCCAGTTAATCCGCACAGATGATTATTTGTCACCGGAAGAAATGGAAAAGTACGAAGAGCGTCAGGAAGCACAAAGACTGGCAGACCTGGAAGAAGCACAGCAGATGTTAGGAGAACAGCTGGAGCAGGATACTTTGACAGCAGAAGATATAACTGATTTGCGATTAGTTGATTCAGAATATATGTCCGGTACCAGAACAAAAATCTATGATTTTGATTGCAAAGTTAAGGGAGAAGAAAATCGACTTCAATACACATTAGAATATCATGATGATGGAGAAGGTTTCACGATTCATACGGAAAAAGATGATATTTGGGATCGAATGTCAACACAAGAATTGGAACGTCTGGATGTAAAACTCGGACAAGAAGTACTTTATTATCATTATCACAACAAAACAGTAAATGCGGATACCTTAGATAAATTACGGGAAATCAGGGAAGAAATCATGGAGGAAGAGTCTTCCTATTTTACTGCGATTTCTCAACGTGTCTGGACAGATTATGATAAAAAAGAAAAAGAACTGTCGGGAGAAGTTGAGGTATCGGAAGAAAA
This sequence comes from Mediterraneibacter faecis, assembly GCF_055383675.1. Taxonomy (NCBI): domain Bacteria; kingdom Bacillati; phylum Bacillota; class Clostridia; order Lachnospirales; family Lachnospiraceae; genus Mediterraneibacter; species Mediterraneibacter faecis. The sequence continues at coordinate 1,246,164 of NZ_AP043803.1, forward strand.
AGAATCATTGGAAGAGATTAACGGAATAGCAGAACTGATTCCAGCAACGAACTTCCATATCACAGATGATGAACTTGGACAGGGAACACCGAAGGAGAAATTCCGAGCCAATATTATGGCTATTCAGCTGTTAAAAAAATGTGAGGATGAGAACCGCAATGCGACACCAGAGGAACAGGAAATCTTATCCAGGTACGTCGGCTGGGGAGGTCTTGCAGATGCATTTGATGAGACAAAATCTGCATGGGAGACAGAATATCTGGAATTAAAGACCGTCCTTACACCGGAAGAATATGCTGCATCCAGAGCTTCCACATTAAATGCTCATTTTACACAGCCGATTGTGATTGAAAGTATGTATCAGGTGTTGGAGAATCTGGGATTTACAAAGGGAAATATCCTGGAGCCATCTATGGGAGTCGGGAACTTCTTTGGAAAGCTTCCGGAGAATCTAAACCAGTCCAAACTCTATGGAGTGGAACTGGACAGCATCAGTGGTAGAATTGCTAAACTTCTCTATCCAGATGCCAATATCCAGATCAAAGGCTTTGAGAAGACGGATTATCCAAATGATTTCTTTGACGTGGCAATCGGAAATGTGCCATTCGGTGCATATAAGGTCAATGACCGTCAGTATGACCGCTATAATTTCATGATTCATGATTATTTTCTTGCCAAAACGATAGATCAGTTACGTCCAGGTGGAGTGGCTGCGTTGATCACAACAAAGGGAACCATGGACAAGGCATCACCGGAAGTCCGGAAATATTTGGCAGAGCGTGCAGACTTGCTGGGGGCAATCCGACTGCCGAACACAGCTTTTAAGGCAAATGCAGGAACAGAAGTCAGTGCTGATATTTTGTTTTTCCAGAAGCGTGAGAGTTTCACAAAAGAGATGCCAGACTGGGTGAATTTGGAGAGTGATGCAAATGGGATTACCATTAACAAGTATTTTGTTCAGCATCCGGGAATGATTCTTGGTGAGATGAAAGAAGTGTCCGGTCCGTATGGTATGGAAACAACCTGTGCTCCAATGGAAGGAGCTGTTCTGGAATTACAGTTACAAGAAGCTGTAAAACACATCAAGGGAAGCATGGTACCGGCAGTAGATGTGGAGACAGAACTGGATGAGATGCCAGAGAGTATTCCGGCAGATCCAAATGTCCGAAATTACAGCTATACGGTGGTAGATGATCAGGTATATTACCGTGTCAATTCTTTGATGAATCAGGTGAAAATGCCAGCCGCCACTGCAGAACGTGTGAAAGGCATGGTTGTAATCCGTGATACTGTTCGTGAGCTGATCTCCATGCAGATGCAAGAATTTGTCACAGACGAAGAAATCCAGAAACAGCAGAAAAAACTGAATCAGGTGTATGATACCTACACAGCAAAGTATGGAGTTATTGGAAGTAATGCTAACAAACGTGCATTTTCTGATGACTCTTCTTATTGTCTGCTGTGTTCCCTGGAAGACTTGAATGAAGATGGAACATTGAAGCGGAAAGCGGACATGTTTACCAAACGAACCATTAAAAAGGCGGTCGCTGTGACAAGTGTGGAGACAGCCACAGAAGCACTTGCTCTGTCCCTAAATGAAAAGGCTAAAGTAGATCTCCCATATATGGCACAGTTGACCGGAAAGACCGAAGAGAAAATCACAGAAGAGCTGGTTGGAGTTATCTTCAAAAATCCACTGACAGACCAGTGGGAAAGTGGAGATGAATATCTGTCCGGAAATGTTAGGGATAAATTAAATACAGCGAGAACTTTTGCAGAGAATCATCCAGAATTCACACCGAATGTCCGTGCATTGGAGGCAGTTCAGCCGAGAGATCTGGAAGCATCGGAGATTGAAGTGCGTATTGGAGCCACCTGGATTGAACCTTCGGATTATCAGGAGTTTATGGTGGAACTGCTTCATACGCCGAGGTATCTTGCGCAGAAGGAAATACAGGTAAAATTCTCTGAGGTAAATGGTGAGTGGAGGATTACAGGAAAGAACGCCGACAGTCCAAGAAATGCGTTTGCCTATGCAACGTATGGAACGGAGAGAGCAAATGCCTACCGGATTCTGGAAGATACCTTGAATCTAAAAGATGTTAGAATCTATGATAAAGTCGTAAATGACAATGGGGATGAAGTGCGAGTTTTGAATAAAAAAGAAACTATATTGGCATCACAAAAGCAGGATGCTTTGAAGGCTGCATTCCAAGATTGGATTTTTAAGGATCAGCAGAGGAGAGAAAGACTGGTAAGCGTGTACAATGAACGTTTTAATAGTATCCGTCCCCGTGAATACGATGGAAGTCATCTGACTTTCCCAGGAATGAATCCGGAAATAGAACTTCGACCGCATCAGAAAAATGCAGTCGCACATCAGCTATATGGTGATAATGTGCTTCTTGCTCATGTGGTAGGTGCTGGGAAGACCTACGAAATGGTAGCGGCGGCAATGGAGAGCAAACGTCTGGGATTATCTCAGAAAAATCTTTTTGTAGTTCCGAACCATCTGACAGAGCAGTGGGGAGCTGAGTTCCTACAGCTATATCCAGGGGCGAACATTCTGGTAGCAACCAAAAAAGATTTTGAACCGGCAAACCGGAAAAAGTTCTGTGCCAGGATCGCTATGGGAAACTATGATGCCATTATTATCGGTCATTCTCAGTTTGAGCGTATTCCAATCTCTGATGAGAAACAAGAAGCCATGCTTCAGAGGCAGATTGATGATCTGGAAATGGCAATCCAGAGTGCAAGATATGAACAGGATGGTGGACGTTATACCGTCAAACAGATTGAAAAGACAAGAAAAACACTGCAGACAAGGCTGGAGAAACTGAATCAGAAAGAGAAAAAAGATCAGGTAGTTACTTTTGAAGAACTGGGAGTGGATCACTTGTATGTAGATGAAGCACACAGCTATAAAAATGCGTTTCTTTATACAAAAATGAGAAACGTAGCCGGGATTGCACAGAACGAAGCACAGAAATCCGCAGATATGTTCAATAAATGTCAGTATCTGGATGAGATTACCGGAGGAAAAGGCATTACCTTTGCTACGGGCACACCGATCAGCAATAGTATGACGGAATTATATGTTATGCAGCGGTATCTGCAGAACAGCAAATTACAAAATATGGGACTTGGACTGTTTGATTCCTGGGCCTCCACCTTTGGCGAGGTAGTCACGAGCATTGAGCTTGCACCGGAAGGAACAGGCTACCGTGCAAAATCAAGATTTGCAAGATTTTATAATATTCCGGAACTGATGAATATGTTTAAGGAGATTGCAGATATCAAGACTTCCGATCAGTTAAAACTTCCTGTGCCGGAAGCAGAATATGAAACAGTGGTGCTGAAACCAACTGAACAGCAGAAAGAAATCGTAGAAAGTCTGGGGGAACGTGCAGAAGTTGTCAGAAACGGAGGGGTAGATGCTTCGGTTGATAATATGCTGAAAATCACCAATGATGGAAGAAAATTAGCATTGGATCAGCGTTTGGTGAACGAATTATTGCCAGATAATCCAGAAAGCAAAATATCAGTCTGTGCAGAGAAAAGCTATGAGATCTGGAAAGACACAGCAGCACAGAAATCGGCACAGCTGATTTTTTGTGACTTGAGCACACCGAAAGGTGATGGCAGTTTCAATGTTTATGACGACTTGAAGCAGAAACTGATGGAAAAAGGTGTACCGGAAAAAGAGATTGCATTCATTCATGATGCAAATACAGAAGCAAAGAAGACGGAGTTGTTTGGAAAAGTGAAATCCGGGCAGGTTCGTTTTTTGATTGGTTCGACAGCAAAGATGGGTGCCGGGACCAACGTGCAGGATCGTCTGATTGCGTTGCACCATCTGGATATTGGCTGGAAACCATCTGACTTGGAACAGAGGGAAGGGCGTATTATCCGCCAGGGAAATCATAATAAAAAGGTTCATATCTTCCGATATGTAACAGAATCCACATTCGACAGCTACATGTGGCAGCTGATCGAGAATAAGCAGAAATTCATTTCTCAGATTATGACCAGCAAAGCACCTGTGCGAAGCTGTGAAGATGTGGACGAAGCGGCACTTTCCTATGCAGAGGTCAAAGCTCTTGCAACCGGAAATCCAGCAGTAAAAGAGAAGATGGCATTGGATGTTGATGTGGCAAAATTAAAACTTTTAAAAGCCAACCACATGAATAACCAGTACCGCCTGGAAGATGATATTGCAAGAAATTTTCCACAACAGATTGCAAAACTGACAGAAATCATTGACAGCTACAAGGCAGACATCGCTCATTACTCAGAGCATAAAATCACAGATCCAGAGCAGTTTACTATGGAGATTGGTGGCAAAGAGTTCACAGAAAAGAAAGAGGCAGGAGCAGCACTTCTGGCGGTATGTAAAGATATTAAAGCTGTAGATGCTGCGATGGATATCGGAAACTATCAGGGATTCAATATGAGGATTCAGTTTGATGGATGGAGTAAAGAATTTATTCTATCTGTCAAACATGAGTCTGTCTCGAAAGTTCATCTTGGAGCAGATGCACTTGGAAATATTACTCGTATCAACAATCTGTTGGACAGTTATCCAGAGAAGCTTTCAGAAGCACAACAAAGACTGGAAACAGTATATGAACAGCTTGCAAATGCAAAAGAAGAGGTTGGAAAGCCATTTCCAAAAGAAGAGGAGTTGAACCAGAAACTGGAGCGACTGTCAGAATTAAATGCATTGCTCAATATGGATGAACGGGAAGATGCAGAAGCAGAGGTGTTCGAATCAGATGAGAAAGAAGAAAGACCGACACGTGGTTCTATCCATGAAAAACTGCAGATTTATAAAGAAAAGAGTCAGCGGGAAAGTGAAACTGGCAAGGATAACAGAAAACGGGACTTCGGTCTGGAATAAGTAAACAGGAAAGATGGCATAATCTGGCAGAAAGAATGTTCTGTGGGTTATGCCATCTTTCAGAATACAGGAGGAACTTATATGGCGAGAAATATGATAACAGGAAAAGAGACGCAGAAAATGCAGGAATATACGCAGGAACGTATCGCCCAGGCAGAGCGTAGAGATATAGAATTTTCAACAGATGTAAAAGAACAGCTTTTTGAATATGCGAATCTGATCGGCGAGGAAGAAAAAGTTAGGATTCTGGTAAGAAATCTGGCAGATGCAGTGAGTCAGGCAGATCAAGAAGGTGTAGAGGATTTGCTAGATGACGCAAGAATGGATATTCAGGAACTTCCAGATCCAACCATAGGTAAGCTGGAATTACATGACTATGGATATATGGAAGAAGATATGGTGCCACTTAGAAAAGAAGCAGCTTTGGATTATCACAGAATGGGTTCTAAGATTTATTGTCTTGGCAGTGATGGCAGTAAAGGTGAATATGCGAGTAAAGAAATGATACAGGCACATGACGGTTTGTTTGGAATGGAATTGCAGATGTGGGAACGGATAAAGGATAACAACCTAGATTATGCAGAAGAAAATTTAGGAGCATTTCAGGAGCCTATGAGTGTCATTGAGCAGGAAGAAGCACTGAAATTATACGATGCCGGAGCAGATATCTATCTGATCACTAATTTTTCATCACCGATGTATGTCACAGAACGCATGGAAATTGAACGAGGACCGGAACATTATCAGATGTCTATGACAGAACTGGAGCGTTTCCGCAGTCTGGAATGGGAAATGCAGAAATATCCACAGATTCAGTCTTTGAAAGAAGCAAACCTGTTGTTAGGAACAAGAAGGACATTTGGAATTTATCAGATCCGGGATGATTCACCGGGCGAAAACTATGCATTTATGAATATGAGTTTTATTGAAAGTCATGGTATGCAGATAAAAAAAGAAGATTATAAACTGGTCTATGTTGGTGAATTATCAGGAAATATGTCACTGGATGATATTTTTGAAAGGTTCAACATTGACAGACCGGAAGACTTCCGTGGTCACTCCCTGTCTGTCAGTGATATCGTAGTTCTGAATGACGGGGAAAAGGTAACTGCCCATTTTGTAGACAGTATCAGTTTTGAACAGATGGATTCTTTCCTGAATCTGGAAGAACAGGTTCTTAATGAACTGGCATATGAGGTAGGAGAACGGTATTTTGCTATTCAGGGAACAGAAGAAGGATATGATTATTCCTTTTACGATGAAGATTTCCGCTTGATAGATGGTGGCGTTTATGAGAATGATGAAATTTCTATTGAAGAAGCGGCAGAGGAACTTCTGGAAGACGAAGGCTGGAATGGAGAACGCATCCGTGGAGATTATGATCGGTTGATGGAGAAAGTAGAAGAAATGGATGAGGTTGTAATGGCAGAGATTCAGAAAAGCCAGGGCGAATATAAGCCTTTGGCAAAGGTGGAGGAACTGGAAGAAGCAAATTATAACATGATTGATAACGTCCTTAACAATATGCCACCGAAGAAAGAACCATATCTGGAATACTTTGCGGCAGAATGCGATGAGTTCCATGATATGGGAGCGTATGAAAAAAGTACCGATGCTAATCAGATTGCTGCAGTCTATGAAAAATATAGGGAGAATCCAAAAACAGCGTATCTGGGATGCTCGATGGGAATTATTTATCATGATCCGGAAGACAGTTACTATGATGAAGCTGAATTTGCAATTGTAAAAGGAAATACTGTGTTTGGAAATCTGATGGATGATGTTCGGTTTTATGGGGAACTTGCATTGGTACGGGAAGGAATTGAGAAAATTCATGAAGCATTACCTGACTATAAGTACGTTCCGATGCGGGATGTTCGAGAAGCAATGTATCCAGAGAAGATGACCACAGAACAGTTAGTAGAGGCACTGGATGAGATTGCAGAAGCGTTTGATCCATATGAGTATCGGGATAATGTGGAGCCGGGAGAAAATACGGTACAGGAAGTAATGCTGGATTTGCGAAGTGGAAATATTCATTACTATGTTTCTTACTTGAAAGATATTGTAGACGAAGAATGCGACTTGTCTGTTCGTGCAGGTGTATTGATTGAAAGGCTAAAAGCCTATGAACCGGAACTTCCAAAAGATATGCAACCAATGGTGTATGTGAATTATTGTGAGAAAAGTGAACTGGGGAATCCAAGATGCCAGAAGTTATCTGATTTGGATTCCAAAACCATAGAACAGGACAAAGTCTGGTATGCTGATCGTGATCCAAAGACTAACGAACCAAAAACGACAGCACAGATGTTTTTTACAGTATATTATGCTGAGAAGGGCGACAAGATGCTGCATCATTTTCAAGGTAAGATAGATATTGGTACCGGAAACGGCGGTATCATCAGTCAGTTAAAGATGCAGAATGAAATGAAATTGACAGATGAAAGCTGGATCAGCTACCAGCAAGGAAAAGGCAATGAAGAGTATCAGAAGTATATGGAAGATCTGACAGATATGCAGAATCATGTACTGCCGTATCTGCAGAGCTTTTGCAGCCTGGAAGAAAAAGGTGTGAAGGAGAGACGAGAACAGCAGGTAGCAGAGAAAAATGAGAGCAGAGAAGCTGTGCCAAGAACTGGCGGTGAAGCAAATATAGCAGTTAAGGATGCGGGGAAAGCTGAAAGAAAGGAAATAACAGGAAAAGAGAAGAAACCGTCGATCCATGAACGCTTGGAAATCAATAAGAGAATCATCCAGGAAAAACAGGGAAAAGATGAGCCGGAGAGAGGAGCTGATTTGAGTGTAAGGATGGTGTAGTATAAGATAGAATGGAGTCGGAGGTCACAGATAACAATGTGGCTTTCGGCTTTTTGTTTTGAATGATTATGCTTCAAACTTTTATGTGATAAACGTAACTTGCTGTGATATTATAAAAATGATATAAGCGAAAATGACTTTTGCGGAAAGGAAAGTATCTTTATTTTTTTATGTGTATGCTTCCTATTGTGGAAATGAATACTTGCAAAGTTGATAACTAATATTTTTCTGCTATTACAGGTGCAATAAGAACATGTAATAGCGGAAATGAGGAATAGTTACTTGTAGATAGAGAAGTATATTGCGGATAAAATAACATCTCTATGTGAAAAGCGTGATATCAGTAAATGCAGATTATCGCAACTGTCGGGAATTTCCCAGTCGTCACTGGGAAGAATCATGGCGCAGGAAAACCTGCCGTCGCTGATCACACTTGAAAAATATGTACAGCTTTGGGCGTGACATTATCGTAGTTTTTTCAGGAAGATAATTCAGAGAATCTGACAGAAAAACAGAAAGAAGTTCTAGGAATATGGAACGATCTGAGTACAAATGAGCAGGAAACAGTAATGTCAATGCTGCGTGGACTTCGGAAGTAGAAGAACAGTTCGGGTATATGTATCGGCTGTTCTTTTTTGTTTTTCGGGCGTTAAAACGATAAATTTTTCTTGTGTATAGTTGAGCGTTAAAGTATAATAAAATCAATTTTTTGCATAAGATTAGAGCTATAATAAGGAAATCGGCAAACCAGATGAAAGTCTGGGACGCAAAGCTACAGGGCCTGTAAAATGGCAGCCAGATGCATAAAATGAGGTGCACTGTCTGTTTGGCAGTGTTTTTTTACGGTGTTATTTCATAGACGTAACAATAATGATTTTATCAGGAAAGAATGAGAAAAATAAAAGTATGAAAAAGGCAAAACGATGACTGGCAACAGTGGGAAAGAAGAACGGAGGCTCCGGCCCGGCACATTGGAAAATAAAAAATATGGAAAATAGTATGATAAGTGAAAAGCCCTGCGCAGGACCGGATGTGTTCTCGTGGGGCTTTTCTGCGTCTGATAAAGACAGGTTTTTTGCGGATTTCTCTAAAAACAGGAAAACTGTCAAAAAATATCATACATAGATCAAAAAGACTATATATGGGCGACCTTTTAAAGACGGTTTATATAAAATAGAAGAAAAAAAGGTGGTTGATTCCGTGGATATAAAAACAGCGGTCATATATCGGTTAAACGATCTGATTAAGCAGAAAGATATCACAGTGAATGAAGCGGCGGTGCGCTCAGGCGTCCCGCCTTCAACACTGAAAAATATTTTGTATGGACAAAGCAGGAATGCTGGCGTAGTTACAATTAAAAAGATATGCGATGGATTGGATATTACAATACAGGAATTTTTTGAAGATCCCATCTTCGCAGATTTGGAACCGGAGTTATAGGAACAGGCAAATAATCTTAGGATTCAGATTCTGCAAGATGGTTTTTTTATGGGAAAGGGTTAGAAGAAACTAACACTGGAGGATGAATATGTGTAAAATAGCAATTTGCGACGATGATAAAGAATACAGGGAGAAAATAAAGACGGTCATAAAAACGGAAGGGATTCTGTCTTCGAATGAGATACGGTTTTATGAATATGAATCAGGAAAAGAATTATTGGAAGATGCGGATATTTTGCATGATCTGATTTTTATGGATATGCGTATGCCTGGATTGGATGGAAATAAAACAGTACTGAAGCTGAGGGAATATAATGAAGCAGCGATATTGGTGTTCTGCTCCGGCTGTTTTGAACCGACTCCTGACAGCATTAATGTTGGACAACCGTTCCGGTACATCATGAAGGATCTGCATGACAGAAGTCTGAAAAAGGAAATACCTATGATTTTATTAAAAGTGAAATTGTGCTGTGGAGATTCTTCCGTGACAGTTACATCGGCGGGAAGGATAATGCGCATCCATACGGAAGACATTTTATATATCTGTCTGGCGAAAAGGGGCTGTACGATATACATTGCCAGACAGGGAAAGATAGAAGAGATGCATTGCAAGGAATCTTTAAGTGATCTGTATGAGTGTCTGGCCGGAAGGGGATTTGAGTATGCACACAACAGCTATATTGTGAATTTGGCAAAAGTGGAAGGATTGGAAAAGAACGTTGCGTTGCTGTCGTTTGGAATCCAGTTGAATGTTTCGAGGTCGAGAAAAGGACAGTTTGCCGACGCACTGATAACATTTCTTGGGGAAAGGAACGGCATGGTATGATAATAAGAGATTATTTGATTTGTCTTCTTCAGATGTATCTGTTGGAGGACTTGGAAAAGAACATACTCCCATACAGAAGAGAAAGATTCTGGGAAAAATTTCTCGTATATTGTATCGCAGCACTGGCAATGTTCGGAACCAACCGCCTGGAATCCTCAATACTTAATATGGTAATGATTCCGGTAATCTATATGATCGCGTCTATGGTTGTGTTCCGGGGAAATATATGGAAGAAGCTGGTTACGGTATGCTGCTATTATGTGCTGGCAATTATTCCCGAATTTCTCTTTGCGGCACTTACGAATGCATATGGCGTGACTGGTGCGTCCGAGGGCTTCAGGACTGAAACAGAAAAGACATTAGCACTCCTGCTGATGAGTACCATGACATTTCTGTTTATTAAATGCATTAATCAGGTAACAAGGAAAAGGGATTATCTGACGATTGAAAATAAAACATTTACAGTGCTGCTCATGCTGCCAACCGCAACGATCGTTATGTTAGGATGTATGTTTTATTCGCACACTTCTTTTGAAGGAATGAACAGGGTCATGGTTCCGGTAGGAGCTTCGCTTCTGTTAATGACGAATATCTTCATTTTCACAGTATTTGACAGGTTTGTAGAAAAATCAGAAGAAGTGAAGAAGATGGACCGGCTATACCAGAAAAGCAGGGCGGAGATTGCCAATCTGCAGTATATGAATAAGGTTAATGAGGATAACAGAGCATTCTTACACGATATAAATAAATTTATCTGTACAGTAGCCGGCTTGATAGAAGAAGGAGAGAATCAAGAGGTTAAGGACATCATGGAACATTTAGGCGTCCGGATTCAGAATCTTCAAAAAAGTGTATATTGTGAGCATCCGATCTTGAACAGCATCCTATGTGAAAGAAAATTTCTTGCAGAATCTAAGGATATATCCTATAGGATTACCCTGGGTAATGATCTCAGACTGGATTTTCTGGAAGAGTTGGATTTGATCTCGATCGTAGGGAATCTTTTGGATAACGCACTGGAAGCGGCAGAAAAGACAGAAGATGGCAGATATGTGGAATGCAGGATGTATATGGGAAATGCGGGGCATTTCCTTGTCATGGAATTTTGCAATGGGTATGTCGTCCCTCTGTTAAAGGACAAGGACAGGTACATAAGCACCAAAAGAGACGCGGACAGTCACGGGATCGGACTGCACACGGTTGGAAAACTGGTTAAAAAGTATGCGGGAATTATGCGAGTGGAGGCAGGAGAACGGGAGTTCTCTGTTAAGCTGATCTTTACAATCAAATAAGGACGTGCAAAAATCGCCCAAAAAGTTACCGTTTTTGCCGCGGTAATTGAAAAGAGGGCGATTTTTGTGTAAACTTTCGGAAAAAAGGAGGCTTTGTAACTATGAAAAAAATAATCAGAAAAAACCTGGGAATCAAACTGCTTGGAGCTGTAAACTGTCTTGCACTCTGCTTGACGGCGTATACGGCAAATCTGGCGTGCAACTGGCTGTACTATCAGGAAGATGAGCCGGAAGAAGTTAAGAAAATGAGGAAATTCTAGTGTGGAAAAAAATGGCTGGTCGGCTTTTTGAACTACAAAGCAGGAATGGGATTCTTGAAGAGAAAGACCGCAGGCTGTATGAATATGCTTACGGCGTACTGCTGGGCAGGGTGGTAATATACCTTATCATCGTCATACTTGGCATCATAACGGGGAATTGGATGGAGATGATAGTCTTTTTATTGCCCTTTACTGTTTTAAGGCAGTATGCCGGAGGGATTCATTTGGAAAAGGCAGGGGGCTGCATGGCTGTTTCCGGTATCCTTGTCCTTCTATGCAGTCTGTATCTGGCGTCTGCTCCGGCTGTAATATGGCAAATGCGGATCATATGGTTTGTCGCGGTTGGCGTTATATTTATCATGGCGCCGGTAGATGCCAGCAGCAAGAAGTTGGATGCGAAAGAGAAAAAAGTTTATGGGATGCGCGCGAGGGTAATTTTAGTTATTGAATGCGCGATAGCAGGTGTTTTTTCTGTGATTGGATATTCCCTGATCGTAAACGGGATTATGGTAGCGCATATTGTTTTGGCGTCTGGTTTAATATTAGGATGGACCAAAATTTTTTTTGATAAAGAGTTAGAGTGAACTAATCCATGATAGGAATAAGAAATACCTGGGAAAAGCGTATTGCAAAAGGATGATAAACAGAACAAAAAGAACATGATACAAGAGGAATATAAAAGTGAATTTGAAATTGATAAAAAATACAGAAAATATCAACAAAGAGAAAATAACCTTGTTCTGCCTGCCGTTTGCAGGAGGCGGCGCGTCTGCTTATAATCAGTGGGCGAAAAAGATGCAGGGAAAAGTAACGGTATGTCCAGTCCAGCTTCCGGGAAGGGAAGAACGGATCATGGAGAAACCGTATATAGATATGCCGGTTATGTTAGATGATCTGGAAGAGGCTGTAAGAGAGGTTGTGGACGGACCGTATGCCTTATGGGGACACAGTATGGGCGGGAAGATCTCCTATGAGCTGGAAAAGCGATTGGAGGCAGAGGGATATAGAGCGAAATACCTGTTTATTTCCGGCAGCCGGATTCCCAGCATTCCGGAACCGAAGCCAATCTATCATCTTCCGGATGAAGCGTTTAAGAGGGAACTGGGAAGATTTGAAGGGACGCCAAAAGAGATACTAGAGAATCAGGAATTGTTGGATTTCTTTCTGCCTATGCTGCGGGCGGATTTTACCATGGATGAAACGTATTATGATAAAGCGGGAGTAGTGCTGCATACACCTATCTCTGCATTTGGCGGAGAAAAGGACGGTGAAGCGGATGAGAGTGCAATCTGTGAATGGGGAAAGTATACGGATAATGATTTTGACTACCGAATATTTCCGGGAGGGCATTTTTATCTGCGGGATTACGAAGACGAAGTAATAAGTGAGGTTGAGAGACGGCTTCAGGGAATGAAAAATGGAGGTTAAACGATGCGGGGAGAAGGAATTTCTGTCAGCAGACAAACTTCGTATCCGTGAAAATGAGATACATATATGGTGCATCTGTTGGCCGGAAATGACAGATTTCTGGAAGAATCATGAATATATCCTGAGTGAGCAGGAGTCGGAGCAAGCCGGAAAGTTCCGCTTTCCTGAAGACAGGATGCGTTATATTGCCGGGAAACTTATCGTGCGAATTCTCTTGAAAAGATACTTAGATGTGGAAACAGTTGATTTTTCTGTCAATGAACTGGGTAAGCCTTATCATAAAGAAATCGCAGGAAAGCAGACAGTCAATTTTAATATTTCGCATTCGGGGGAATTCATACTGGAGGGATTCGCTGTCGGAATGGATATCGGAGTGGATGTGCAGGAAATGGCAGGATGCCCGGATTACAGGGAGATAGCCGGGAATTTCTATACGGCAGAAGAAGCGGAAGATGTAATAAATGAGGGACCGGAACTGTTTTTCCAGTATTGGGCGGCGAAAGAAGCGTATGTAAAAGCGATCGGTATTGGATTGGGAAGAGGAATGGATTTCTTCTCTGTCAGAAACGGGGAAATTACAGAAAAAGGCAGGAAAGGCCAGGGATGGCATTTGTATCCAGTAAAGATTGAGGGATATGCTGCGTATGTGGCGGCGCATAAGAAAGGAGACAAATCAAATGAGTTATAAGAAGGATATGAGCAAATACGAGCATCTGGAAGGATGGGAACGATGCGGCTTTGGAGAGCAGCTTGATAAGTGGGCGGAAAAATATGGAGAAAGAACTGCGGTCACGGACAGCGAAGACGAGATCAGTTATATGGAATTAAAGCAAAAAGCAGATTGTCTTGCGGCAGCTTTTCTGCGTAAAGGGATTTTAAAGGGAGACAAAGTGCTTGTGCAGCTTCCGAATAGGATTTCTTTTGTGATCGTGTTTTTTGCGCTTTCCAAGATTGGGGCGGTGCCAATCATGATGCTGCCGGCCCACAGGGAGGCGGAACTGGAAGGAATTATTGAACTGGCAAAGCCGGCCGCTTATATTGTGGTGGAGAAATATCTGGGATTTTCATATGTGCCGATGGCAAATGCGATGAAAGAGAAATATTCATGTATCCGGCATATATTTGTAGATAGCGAATCCGGGGATATCAGTGGAATGATTGCGGAAACGTGTGGAGAAAATGGAGCATTTCCGGCTGTGGATGGGTATGAAACGGCGGTGCTTTTGCTGTCCGGCGGGACGACAGGGGTTCCGAAACTAATTCCGCGCACCCATACGGATTATATGTATAATGCCCGCATGTCCGCGAAGAGATGCCGCTTGGATAGCAGTGACGTTTATCTGGCGTCTCTTCCGGTAGCTCATAATTTCCCATTATGCTGCCCGGGGCTTTTAGGCACGCTGGACGTGGGAGGAAAAGTTGTGCTTGCGTCTGCGACCAGCCCAGATGATATCCTTGACGCAATTACAGAGGAAGGTGTCACGATAACGGCATTGGTTCCTGCTATGGTTACTGTGTGCATGGAAATGCTGGAATGGGATGAAGATTATGATATATCCAGCCTGCGGATTTTGCAGGTGGGCGGCGCAATGCTGGAAGATTCCCTTGCGGATAAGATCATTGAAGAATGGCCGTGTAAACTGATGCAGGTATTTGGTACGGCGGAGGGGCTACTGTCCTTTACTAGCCCGGAGGATGAAGGTTCCCTGATCGCAAGATGTCAGGGAACTCCGGTGTCTCCTGCGGATGAAGTGAAGATTGTGGATGAAGAAGATAAGGCCGTACCGGAAGGAGTTTTTGGGGAATTATTATCCAGAGGCCCGTATACGATTGATGGTTATTATATGGCGGAGGAAGCAAATAAAAAGAGCTTTACGCCGGACGGGTTTTACCGGACGGGCGATAAAGCTATGTGGACGAAAGACAGAAGGTTACGTTTGGGCGGGAGAATCAAAGAGCAGATTAACCGCGCCGGAGAAAAGATCATGCCTTCAGAGATTGAAGCTTACCTTTGCAGGCATTCGAAAATCAAAGAGGCAGCCGTTGTCGGCGTTCCGGATGAAACCCTTGGAAACCGGATATGTGCATTCCTTGTGACCGATGATGAAGCCGGGATCGATTTGCAGGAAATCCACAGGTTCCTGCGGGAAATAGGCGTTGCGGCGTATAAAATGCCGGATCAGATAGAACGGGTAGAGACATGGCCGCTGACCAGCGTAGGAAAAATAGATAAGAAAGCATTAGAACGGATGGCGCAGGAAAAATAGAAGGAGACAGAATCATGGAATATATAGAGATAAAGGAACAGATCAAACAAAAGCTGCCGGTAGCCAGAGATTTGGGGGATTCCGAAAATCTGCTGGAGCTTGGGCTTTCATCCCTGACGATCATGCGTCTGGTAAACCAGTGGAGAAAACAGGGGGTTAAGGTTTCATTCGGTTCATTGATGGAAAATCCTACCCTTGAAGGCTGGTGGGCGCTGATCCAGCGCAGCATGAAGAAAAAAGCGGGCAAAAAACGGGCGCAAAAATCTAAGATAACGCCGGAAAAGGATATGAAACAGCCGTTTCCTTTAACAGACGTACAGTATGCATATTGGGTTGGCAGGGATGAAGAACAGGCTCTTGGAGGAATAGACTGTCATGCGTATTTAGAGTTTGATGGGGGAAATATAGATCCGGAGCGTCTGGAAAAAGCATGGAATGTGCTGCAGTATCATCATCCCATGCTGCGTGCCTGCTTTTTGGAAGATGGGACACAGAAAATCCTGGATAAGCCGTATTGTGAAAAAATAAAGGTTCATGATTTTTCACGGATGTCATCTGAGGAAGCAGAGGCAATGGCAGTATCTGTCAGAGAACGTTTATCCCATCGGAAGCTAAAGATCGAGGAAGGCGAAGTGGCAGGAATAGAGCTTACGCTTTTTCCTGAAAATAGGGCACGCATGCACGTGGATATGGCACTTTTGGTTGCCGATGTACAGAGTTTGCAGATCTTATTGAGGGATTTGGCGGCTGCCTATCGCGGAGAAAGCCTTCCGGCAGAATCAAAAGGGTGGAATTTTGCTTCTTATCTGGAACGGCAGAAAGAGGAAGATAAGGAAGAGAGAAACAATGCAGAAGGATACTGGAAAAAACGCTTGGAGCATTTGCCGAAAGGGCCAGGCTTGCCACTGGCAAAACGGCCGCAGGAAGTGACAAAGACTGTATTCAACCGCAGGATTGTAAGGATTGGCAAGGAAGAGTGGGCTCATCTGCAAGTACGGGCAAAGGAATACCAGACAACTCCGGCAATGGTTCTTCTTACTGCATATGCAACGGTTTTGGAACGGTGGAGCAGGAATCATCGTTTCCTTATTAATATTCCATTTTTTAACCGGAAAACAGAGCAGCAGGGATTGGAAGACGTGATAGCAGATTTCACTACACTGTTATTGCTGGAGATTGACTGCGAAGGGAATCCGACGTTTGCAGAATTGCTAGACAGGATTCAGAAGCAGCTCCATGAGGATATGAAGTATACGGCATATTCCGGCGTGCAAGTCCAGAGAGACCTTGCACAGATGTATGGAGACGCATCGGCAGTGGCGCCGGTTGTTTTTGCCTGCAATCTGGGAACGCCGTTGGTAAATGATACGTTCCGGAAAGAACTGGGGCAGTTTTCCTATATGATTTCCCAAACGCCGCAGGTGTGGAATGACTTCCAGAGTTATGAAGATGAAAATGGCGTACAGCTTACATGGGACAGCGTGGATAAGTTATTCCCGGAGAATATGATCCCGGATATGCTGGAGTGTTTTGAGAATCTTCTGCATGAATTGGGAAAGAAGGACTGGAATCAGCGATTTGATGTGCTTCCTGAAAAAAGAAAAAGAGAAATTGAAGATACAGCGCGTACAAGAGTGCCGGAGCGTGTGGAATGCCTGCATTGGGCTGTTATGAACCATGCGGAAGTTTGCCCGGAAGATATTGCGCTTATTGATGCGGGAAGCGGAAGATCGGTTTCCTATGGGGAATTAAAAGCACGGGCGACAGCAGTGGCGGCAGGGATTTCAGAAAAGGATATTAAGGGAGTCCCGGTTGCACTTACCCTGCCGCGCGGGATAGAACAGATCGAGACGGCATTAGGAATTTTGCTTTCCGGAAATTCATACCTTCCGGTCAGCTTAAGCCAGCCTAAAGATCGGAGAGCGTTAATCCATGAGAAGACGGGAGTCCGCTATGTGGTCACGAATCGGGAATTATCCGAAAAACTGGACTGGCCGGAAGGTACGGAAATCCTTGTGATGGAAGGTATGGAAGAGGGACAGGAAAATGTGAGACTGCCAGAGGTGTCGCCGAAGGACAGCGCCTATATCATCATGACGTCAGGCTCTACAGGTGTTCCGAAGGGTGTAGAGATTGCGCATGAAAGCGCATGGAATACGGTTCAGGATATTAATGAAAAGTACCATGTGACAAGTGCAGATCGGGCGCTGGCTGTATCAGCTATGGATTTTGACCTGTCGGTATATGATGTTTTTGGAATTCTAGGCGCAGGAGGAACATTGGTATTGCTTCCAGAGCAGGAGAGAAGGAATGCGGATTACTGGCTGGAACAAGTGTTGAAATATCAGATTACCGTTTGGAATTCAGTGCCGGTGCTTCTGGATATGCTTTTGATACGGGCGGAATCCATGAAACAGAAACTGCCGATCAGGGCGGTTATGCTTTCCGGAGATTGGATTGGGATGGATCTCCCGCAGAGGGTTGCGGCATGGACAGAGGATTGCCAGTTTGTCGCTATGGGAGGAGCTACAGAGGCAAGTATCTGGTCCAATTATCAGAATGTTACCCTGCCGATGCCGAAAAACTGGAAATCTATTCCTTATGGAAAGCCACTCAGATATCAGGCATATCGTGTTGTGGATGAGTATGGAAGGGATTGCCCTTACTGGGCAGAAGGCGAACTCTGGATTGGCGGTTTTGGTGTAGCAAAAGGATATAGGGGAGATTCTGCGCTTACGGGGCAGAAATTTATCACAGATCAGTATGGAAGATGGTATCGGACCGGTGATCTCGGAAGAATCTGGGATGATGAGACAATTGAATTTTTGGGAAGAAAAGACCATCAGGTAAAGATCCGTGGACACAGGATTGAATTGGGAGAAATTGAACATGCTATTCAGGAGTTTCCGGGTGTGGCTCATGCAGTTGTTGATACAGTTAGTGATGGTCATGGCAATAAAACGCTGGCTGCTTATATCGGAGCGCCGCTGCAGGAAGATTCTAAAGTTACAACGTATTTGTACGGCACAGATATCTTTGGCGGGGGCTGGAAAGAACTGAAGGATGATGTCAGCAATTGGCAGATGCAGCAGGAACGGAAGACAGCATACAAAAATTTCCTTGCCTATGCAGACCAGAGATGTGTACAGCTTATGCTGGAGACACTCATAGAGTTAGGCGTTTTTGTATCAGAGAAGGAAGTTCTTTCGCAGAAGGAAATTTTTGAAAAAGGGAGCATTACGGAAACACAGAAGAATACTGTGGCAAGATGGTTGGAAATTTTAAAGAAGGAAGGAATCCTGAGAGAAGAGGACGGCAGACTATCGCGTACCGGGAAGGAAGTAGCTGTACCGGAAAAAGCTGGAGATGCGGAAACGTATTTTAAGAAACTGAAGCCGTATCTGAAGCATATGGTTACTGGGAATGAAGTTCCGCTGGATGTATTTTATCAGAAAGATTCGGCGCTGGCTCCGAATATGTTGCTTCGGAGGATTCCGGGTTACGAGGAGACCGTGGAAAGACTGGTGCAGGAATTAAAACTTCTGATAGAAGGGCGCAGGAAAGAACCACTCCAGATTATAGAGATTGGGACAAGGGATGCTGCAATTACAAGACAGATTTTAAATGTGCTGGAAGATGTAAGTGTGGCGTATACATATGTGGATTCTTCAAAATATTTTCTGCAGGAAGCGGAGAAAGAGCTTGCGGGATATGAAAGAGTCGAGTTTGAAATGCTGAATCTGGAAGAAAGCATGGACAAGCAGCAGATGGCTCTGCATAGTTATGACGTCGTGATATCGGTAAATGCTTTGCATAGAAATATTGACGCTGTGGATGCGGTAAAGAAAGTAGCGGAATTACTGAAGCCAAATGGGATATTGTTAATGACAGATCTTGTGGTAAGGACATATCTTCAGGAGCTTACAGCAACTTTTTTGGAAAATGGTTTCGCAGATATTCGGGACAAGAGAAAAGAAGCGGGGATGGTTACCCCAGATTGTCTGCTGTGGAGAGAATGCTTATCAGAGGCAGGATTAGGCCAGGACATTGTTGTAACAGAAGAATATGGGAGATGTATATGCTGCAGTAGGCAGCAGGCATCTGTCTTGTCCTATTATGATGGAGCACTTAGGGAATATCTGTCGGAAAAGCTGCCGGAGTATATGGTTCCCCAAAACTATCATTTTATGGCACAGCTTCCAACATTGTCCAATGGAAAGATTAACCGGAAAAAATTACGGGAAGATTTTAAAGAAGAAACTTCGGTTATCAGATTTTCAAAAGCAGTAACGGAGACAGAAGAAAAACTTTTGGATATTTGGAAACGAATGTTTGGTTATGAAAATTTAGGGACTGAAGATAATTATTTTGTTTTAGGTGGTGATTCATTAATAGCAACCAAATTGATTTCAGATATTCAGAAAGAATTTGGCTGTAAAATTATGATTAGTGATATTTTTGAAAATGTTACGATAAAATTATTGGCTCAAAAGATAGATTTAGTAAGACAAAATGTCATTATGGAAGATATCGAGATGGAGTGTGGAGAAATTTAACATTGTCAAATCTGTTTTTTAGTATATTTCATAATGAAAAATAGCTCGCATTTTTAGGGGCAAATTACGAGTATTAGATATTGAGGAGTGTAACTTGTCCCTATTTTATTGAGAAGGTGAGAAAATGAGAAAATTAAAGTCACTTGTATGTGGTAGTAAGTTTGGACAATTTTATATAGATGCTATTAGTAAGATGAAAGAGTGCGTGGAATTCATAGGCATTTTTTCTAATGGAAGTGAACGATCAAGGCTATGTGCTGAAAAATATAATGTTAATTTATATACATCGATAGATAAAATCCCAGAGGATATAGACATTGTATTTATTGCTGTCAGAACGGGTGTAATGGGAGGTGATGGAAGTGAACTGGCATTAAAATTTTTGTCTAAAGGTATTCATGTATTCATTGAACAGCCTATTCATATAGACGAGATGAAAAAATGTGTAAAATGTTCAATTGAGAAGGGGGTATTTTTTCATGTAGCAAATTTTTATAAGTACATGGACACTGTTCATAAATACATTGAGTGCTCTAAAGGGCTGTTGAGGAAAAATGAAATATTGTCAATAGAATGTGCTTGTGCTAATCAAGTTATATATAGTCTACTGGACAATATTTTGAGAATTTTCAGGGAAAAGGCAAGATTTTCGATTGAAAATTTTTGGATACAAAATCAAGATTTTTTTATTGCTTCAGGTAGTATTAACGATATACCGTTGAGTATTAAAGTATATAATTCTGTAAATACAGTCGATTCTGATAGTTATTGCTATTATTTACAACAGATAAATATTTATACATCGGAAGGAATGCTTTTCATGGTTGATGTTAATGGACCGATTATTTGGAAACCGCAATTTCGAGCTGCTCATGACTTATTTATCAAGAAGGGGGATGAATTAGATCAGAAGATATTTGACAGTAAAATGTACTGGTATGAGTCAGAAAGTGAGTTGAGCTATAAAGATATTTTTTGCAAAAAATGGATAGATGCTATAAAAAAAGAAATTAAAGAATTTATAGATAATATTTATTTTGAAAAAATGACGGAATATCGTCGGAAAATTCAAAGTGAAATTGTAATTCCCAGTATATGGGGGCTTATAACTCAAAAGATTGGCTACCCAAGATTGTATCAAAATGCAAATCATGCAGTTGATTTAAATAACTATGTTTTAGATTTTTTTGAAGAAAAAAACACCTTTTTAAATGATTCACTAGAAATCAAAAAAACTGCAAACAATATTGACTTTTATTTGGAACCAGATATTACATATGGTTATGTTGAAGAAGCAAAACATATAATGAATATCGCATGTTTGGAGTCTATTTCATACAAACTGTACGAGGCGACTGGGGAGAAGGAGAATATATCAATAACAGAAATTGTAAGTTGCTTAAAGGTGGCAGATTCAAATATGCATATTTTACAAAGGTGGCTTAATGCTTTAAGTGAAAATGGATATATAGAATGTAATGCTGGGAAAATTAAATGGAAAAAGAAAAATACAAGTATATGTGAGAAAGACAATTGGAAAATTGTGTCTGATAAGTGGGTTGGAAAATTATCAGGAGAACATGTCATTAATTATTATTTAAAACATATTGAAAAAATGGAAGCTTTGTTATCAGGAGAAATGAATGCTGCGTTATTATTGTTTCCGGAAGGAACAATAGAGTTAGCTAATTGTTTCTATAGAGAAAATTTAATGGAAAAATATCTTGCATATTGTATAGAAAAGATTCTTTCATTCGCTATAGAACATACTAAAAAAGATAAAATTAGGATATTAGAATTGGGAGCAGGAACAGGAGCAACAACAGACAGAATATTAAAGGTTCTTGAAAATTCAACTAAAAAAATAGCATATATTTATTCTGATATTACAAAATATTTTCTCAATTTTGCTGCTCAAAAGTACCAGGGAAAAGAAGAATTAGAGTATAAGGTGATAAATATTGATTCTAACTTAAGTGACCAGGGAATTGCTGAAGAGAGTGTGGACATTGTCATAGCTGCTGGAATGATGA
Organism: Mediterraneibacter faecis; assembly: GCF_055383675.1. NCBI lineage: Bacteria > Bacillati > Bacillota > Clostridia > Lachnospirales > Lachnospiraceae > Mediterraneibacter > Mediterraneibacter faecis. Next base: position 1,267,986 of record NZ_AP043803.1, read on the forward strand.
ATAATGCTGTCAATACGGATTATTCTATGAGACAAATCATATGCAGCTTAGTACATGGCGGTATTGCTCTTATTGCTGAGCCAGTGGGAGAGAATTATGAGTTAATGTTATCACAATCATTTATGATGAGCCGGCCAACAGATGCAAGGGAAGTATGTAATGAAACTTTTTTGAAAATGGAGGAATGGAAAGAAGTTTTTTGGGGTTGCGGAATAAGTGAAAGAGAGTTAGTGGTAGTGCCAAGTGATACTAGTCCATTAGCACCATTAAATCAAAAGTTATTTATTATAAGGAAGGAATAATACGCTATGGATGCAAATAATTTAAAAAAGGCTTTTGAACTTTTTGTAAAATTGCAGGATAAGAAAGTAAAACTTAGTAATGTTGATGGAAAAATAAAATATAGAGCGCCGTCAGGAATTATGACAAATGAAGTCATAGAGGAAATAAGAAAATGTAAAAATGAACTTCTGACAATTATTAATTGTACCGAGCATCCAGAAAAACTATGGAAAGGAAAGCAAGGAGACAGTTTTCCATTAACAGATGTACAGTCTGCGTATTTGATTGGAAGAAAAAATATTTTTCAATATGGAAATGCAGCGTGCCACATTTATATGGAGGTTGAGTATTCTGAATTGGATTCTCAGCGTGTAGAGGAAGTGTGGAATATTCTAATTAATCGACATCCTATGCTGCGAGTAATCTTTAGTGATACAGGAATTCAAAAAATTTTAAGAGATACTCCTTGGTATACGTTGTATACAAATCGCAACATAACATATACGCAAGAAACTTTGCAAACTGAATTAGGACATAAAATATATGATGCTTCAAAATGGCCTATGTTTGATATAGGGTGTGTATCTGGTCACAATAAGGCTATTCTGGGTATTTCTATCGATTTTATGATAGCGGATTGGGCAAGCATATGGATATTAATAGACGAATTTGAAAAGTTATATCAAAATCCAACGGCTTCATTACCTAGAATTGAATACAATTTTAGTGATTATATATACTGTGAAAAAGTAAAGAAGTATACACCAAAATATTTTTCTGATCGTGAATATTGGATAGAACGCTTAGCTGAGTTTCCTGAAAAACCGGATCTCCCTATTATTAATGCTGTTGAGAATATTGATAAAAATGTTATATTTAAAAGATACAAATTTGTTGTTGAAAAAAACAAGTGGAAAACTATACAATTGATTTCTAGTAAGATGGGATTGACAAGTTCTGCTGTTATTTTATCTGCATACGCTATGGTTATTTCAAAATGGAGTACCAACAAAAAATTTGTTATGAATTTAACGACTTTAAATAGAAACAGTTATGAAAGCAAAGTAAATAATATTGTTGGGGATTTTACTTCAATAAATTTGTTGGCAGTTGATTTCTCAATTCAGAAGAGTTTTAGAGAATACGTGAAACAAATTCAGCAACAATTATTAACAGATATGGAACATAAGTTTTTTTCTGGTGTTGAAGTATTACGTGAATTGTCTCAAGGCAAAGAGAATATTATCATGCCATATGTATTTACTAGTGGAATTGGAGTGATCCGGAATACTAAGAAAGAAGGTTACCATGGTAAATATTATCAAAATGGTATTTCTCAAACTCCACAGGTGTTTATTGATTGTCAAGTGTTTGATCAGGACGATGAGTTATTAATAAATTGGGATGTGCGAGAAGGAATTTTTTTGCCTGAGGTTATAGATGAAATGTTTTTAATGTTTCAAGATTTAATTTGCAATTTTTTGATTGACGCAGAAAATTGGAATGTAGAAAAGGTGACTGCTATATTAAATAAAAACATTAAAATTAGTAAGAAAAAATATGATTTGCCGAGTGGCTTGTTGTATTCTTCTATTTTGGAAATGGCAGAATTATGTCCCGAAAAAGAAGCAGTTCAAGATGAAAATGAAATATGGTCTTTCAGTAAATTAGTAAGAAAAAGCTGGTTCGTTCAAAATAAACTTCAACAGGAAGGGTGCATTCCAGGAGATCTTGTGGGGATTTTTATGCCAAAATCAAACTATCAAATAGCAAGTGTTCTTGGCGTTTTAATGAACGGATGCACATATGTACCGATAGATATTCAACAACCTAAGAAACGCATAAATGAAATTATTGAACAGGCGGGAATAAAATATGTTTTGATAAGTAGTTGTAGCAAGATAGAGTTAATGTTTTTAGATGTTAAGTACATTTATGCAGACAAACAAAACAATGAAATAATTACAAAACAAATTCCGCAAGTCCCCAATAGCAGCATAGCGTATGTTATTTTTACATCTGGGAGTACGGGAAAACCTAAGGGGGTTGCTATTTCTCATTTGTCTGCATTGAATACAATATATTATGTAAATAAAATGCTGAATATTTCCACTAATGATATAGTTTTTGGAGTATCTCGATTAAGTTTTGACTTATCAGTTTATGACATATTTGGAATTTTGTCGGCAGGAGGAAAATTGTTCTTACCTGATGAAAACAGAATTGCAGATCCTTCTTATTTATTTGAGACGATAGTGAAACAAAAAATTACTGTATGGAATTCTGTTCCAGCCATAATGCAGATGATTCTGGAATACAGAGAAAATGAAAAAAGAACGGAACAGTTTAATATAAGGTGCTCATTGCTGTCTGGTGATTGGATACCGCTCACTTTGCCAGAAAGATTAATCTCTGCTTGTATGGAAAAAACACGGGTAATTAGTTTAGGTGGAGCAACAGAAGCAGCAATTTGGTCAATATATTATGAATATGAATACCTTTTTGATGAATGGAAAAGTATACCATATGGAAAAGCTCTTCCAAATCAAGAAGTTTATGTATTGGATAGTAAAAAAGAAATATGCCCGTTGGGTGCTGTTGGAGATATTTTCATTTCTGGTATAGGATTGGCAAAAGGGTATTTAAATGAACCGCTACTAACCGAGAAAGCATTTATTATGGTAAATGGAGAAAGAATGTATGATACAGGTGATAAAGGAAAATATTTAGAAGATGGAAATATTGAATTTTTAGGTCGGCGTGATACTCAAGTAAAATTGAATGGATTTAGGGTTGAGTTAGGAGAAATCGAGGCTAATATAGAAAAAATTAAATCCGTTAAATATGCTGCAGTTTTGTGTAGAGAAAAGGGACGAGAAAAAAGAGTAATTGCATATGTTGAACCGCAGCCATCTGAATTTACGGAAGATTTTAGCCTATATGTATTAAATGAGTTAAAACGAATGCTTCCGGCATATATGATTCCATACAATATACGTGTAATGAAATTGCCATTAACATCTAATGGTAAAATTGACAGAAAATATCTTAAAAATATAGAAATTGTAGAGGACAAAAAAGAGGCAGATACGAAAAACACAATAAATAGTGATTCATCTACTTATTTTCCGATAAAAGAGATATGGTGTAAATTGCTACAGAGAAGCGATATTAGACCAGATTCGGATTTGCGTAGTTTTGGAGCAGATTCTTTGATTATGGCACAAGCAGTTGGAAAAATACGGAATTTTTTAAAAGAAAGTGGGAGTCAATGTGATGTACCGTTTGATATATTGCTGAAACAGACGATTAATTCCCCGACTTTGAGTGAGATAGTTTCATACATAGATCAAATTATTTTAAAAAAAGAAGTGAATAGCAGATATGAAGATGCTGAGGTAAATGAGGAAGAACTTGGCAAGCTAAAAATTCATAAAAAAGGGAAAGAAGATAAATTAGTTGTGATTTTCCACGCTGGCTTGGGATCGATTGATGAATTTTTACCATTTATACAAGGTCTATGTAATGAAGAAAAGGGGACTATTGTTAGTATAGCATTAAATAATGTAAAGCAATATTTAGATTTTTATGCAGGGCATTTATATGAGAGTGTTGCTGATAAATATACAAAAATTATACTTGACTTAGGCTATGATAAAATACAACTTATTGGACATTGTGTTGGCGGAATGATAGCTTTTGAGGTTGCAAAAAATATGATGGATAAGGGAGTTGATGTTATTGATGTCTCTCTGATTGATAGTATACCAGGGAAATATAGTATTGAGGATGAGGTAGTAATGGAACTAATGTTTTTACCTATGGTAAATATAACGTATCCTGTGTTGGCGGAATATCAATTAAATGAGCGGGAATTATATGAATATATGGATGAGAAATTTGGAAAATATACAGGAATAGAACAGAAATCTAAAAATAAAGTAGAAGAATACATAAATGGTCTTCGGGAGATTGAGAAAGAGGAAAGAATAAGACTGTATATAAACAGTGTATCGAAAAATATGCCAATTCAAATGTTTGTCTATTTATTTGATATATTCAAACAAAGTACAAATGGAGCTATATATAAACCTATACCATATTTAGGTGATATTCGTTTATTTATAGCAGAAGATACAGAGAAAATTGTATTCCATCGAAGTGAAGAAGTTATAAATTTTTGGAGAGAAAATTGCATTGGTGATGTTACTGTTATTATGATTCCTGGAAATCATCTTACATGTTTTACTGATGTAAACAATATTCAGAAGTTAGTAAATAAGATTACAGAGAAATAGTATCCGAAATAATTAGGTGAATCAATACAATAAGGAGAATGATTACTCCGATTTCTTCGGAGCCACTTGTCCGGACTTATATGCTAACACCAGATACAACCTGTACCTACGCATGGACAAACTGATGAAAAACCATCTCATGTTCCTGCATGACAGAAGGGTTCCGACAAGTAATAATGAAGCCGAGAGACAGCTTCGCAACTATAAAAGAAAGCAAAAGCAGGTCGTGTCCTTCCGGAGTAACCAAAGCCACGATTATCTCTGTAAAAGCATGAGCATGCTGGTTGTGATGCGACAAAATGAAAGTAACCTCTTTGATAGAGTATCCAGGATTCTGGATTAAGAAGAGCCAGTGGTTTTGACTGATTACAGTTTACACCACCGGCTTTTCTTAATCAAGTTCGCACCTGAACAGTAACATAAACAACACGCATACTTCAAAATTCAAAAAACATCCATGGACTGCGGCCATGAAAATATGCTATACTAACTGTGGTTTACTTATGCTAATCAGGGAGAAAATACAAATGAGCGAACAGCAATTTACAGACTTTTTTGACCCGGAAATTCAAAAAATTGTCAGCGAAGATGGCTGCTCCATTTACAGAATGAAAAATGTAACTGGGGAGGGTGTTATCACTCGCTATGAAATTCTTCCGGGTATTGAATTATTCTATAATGATTTTCACATGAGCGATGGACAGAATCAAAACAAGCTTCCGCACTCTGATGTACTTGAAATCAATCATTGCCGGGAGGGACGTTTTGAATGCGAATTTGCTAATGGAGATTATCAGTATGTCGGTGCTGGCGATCTTGCAATTAACCGCCTGACAAACGAAACTACATCAACTTACTTTCCGTTGTCGCATTATCACGGCATTTCTATTACCATTGATCTGCCTACGGCAGATCAAACTATGAAGCGGATAGAAAGTGTGATTGGAGGTCTGAATATAGATGTCTTTTCGATTGCAGATAAGTTTTGCAAGAATGATACCTGCATTGTATTAAGAACTCAAAGCGAAATTGAACATATTTTTTCGGAACTTTATCGGGTGGAGCCTCGGATGATCGCTTACTATTTAAAAGTGAAAGTGTTGGAATTGCTGATGTTTCTGAATCAGGTTTCGCTTCAGGATTACCAGGAAGAACGAAGATATTTTGCAAGAAATCAAGTACAAACAATAAAGAAAATGCAGGAATATATGACAGCTGATCTTCGCAACCATTATACTTTGCAGGAGTTATCAGAAAAATTTGAAATTCCTCTTACCTCAATGAAGGTTTGCTTCAAGGGCGTTTATGGGTGTTCTATTTATGCTTATATGAAATCCTATCGTATGCAGGCTGCCACGATCTTGCTTCGGGATACTTCTGACAGCATAACAGAAATTGCGGCTAAAATGGGATACGATAATCCAAGTAAATTTTCCGAAGTATTCAAAAAGGAATTTGGAGAACTGCCTTCCGAGTTCCGAAAAAAGTTGTCCAAATAGAGGATGTTTGGTCTTTTTAGAGTGGCGGCAAAATACCAGATACAATATACTATCATCTGTACTAGCAGATGATTTAAGAGCGTCGTGCAGACGCTCTTTTTTTTGAATAGAGGTTAGATTGTTCTAACCCGCGAAGGAGTCGGTATTATGAAACGGGATATGAGAAAATATATCCTACGGAAACTGGTTGAGCTGATATTTACTTTATTGTTTGTAACTCTACTGTCTTTCTTGCTGATGAGACTGTCATCCGTTGATCCAGCCACAGCTTATGCAAAGAGGATGATCGGAAACCCCACAGCGGAACAGATTGAAAAGATTCGGATTCAGTTGGGGTTTGATAAACCATTGCTTGTCCAGTATGGCCGTTGGGTATGGGACTTACTGCATTTTGATTTAGGCGTTTCTTTGGCAAATGGACATGATGTTTGGACGGATATTGCCACAGCCTTTCCGAAAACGCTTGGAATTGTAGCTCTGGCATCTATCTTTCAGGTTGTTTTCATTGTAATCGTTAGTTGTATTGCCTTTTTACTTCCCTGGAAACTTCCGAAAAAGGCAGTCAGGCTTTTGTGCATTTTGGGTGTGTCCATACCCTCTTTCTATTTGGCAACCGTTTATCTGGATTATTTTGCTGTTCAAAAGTCATTAATTTCTGTGGCAGGAAATACAACCCTACTCAGCTACATATCTCCGGCAATCTGCATTGGCGTATTCGGGGCTTCTTTCTATACGCCGCTTCTGATGGATGCTCTGGAGCATGAAAGCAACGAGGATTACGCATTTTATGCCCGTTGCCGTGGGCTTTCGGAAAAAAGGCTTTTGCTGTGCCATTTTATTCCGCGGGCAGCGATGGGTTTAGTTCCAAACTTTTTACAAAGCATTGGTTTGGCACTGGCTAACGCAACGGTGATTGAATCCATTTTTTCAATTCCGGGATTTGGTTATCTGATTGTAAACCATGTGCTTGATCGCGATACTCCCATGATACACGCCGAGGTGTTTTTTCTGGCGCTGGCGATTGCTCTTTGCAACATTGCCGCTGACTTGGTGCAGTGGGCAATCGGGCGTAAAAAGGGGGTGGCGTAAATGAAAACGAAGCGTTTTCGAAAATGGTGTGCGATTTTCATTCCAACCCTTGTGATTATTTTCTTTTTTGCCGGATTTTTATTTGCACCCAACGATCCAATGAAATCAAACTTGTTGGAGAGATATGCTGATCCCAGCGCAGAATATCCGTTTGGTACGGATGCTTTAGGGCACTGCATTCTGTCACGGATTCTTTATGGTGGCTGGACAACGCTGGGGATTGTATTAGGAGGCTCTCTTATTGTTTTTCTGCTTGGCACTGTTATCGGAATGGTGACAAGCCGGGCCATTATGAAAGAAAATGCACTTATTGATGGCCTGATTAACGCTGTTACAGCCATTCCCCCGATTGCGTATTTAATTGTGTTTATTGGAGCCTGGGGCAGCGGAGCGAAAACTACTCTTGTCGCGCTCACTGTGTCTTACATTTTGAGATACATAAAACTGGTTCGTACCCGTACCGACATGGAAATGGGAAAAGCTTATGTCATGTGTGCAATCGCTTCCGGCGCTTCAAAGCTCAGAATCATGCTGATTCATATTTTCCCGAATTTGATTGCCGAAATGATTCGCTTTCTGTGCCTTTCCTGTGCGGATATGATTTTGGCTATTACCGGATTTTCCTTTATTGGATTAGGGCTTGGTGATAATGTAGTAGATTGGGGAAGTATGATTTTAGACGCAAGGGGTGCTTTGGTTCTTCACCCGACCATGATTCTCTATCCAATAGGGGCGGTAATTTTATCGACACTCTGCTTTAACGTCATTGGCAGGCAGTTGACAACGAAGGAGGCAGAGTGATGTTAAAAATTGAACAGTTAGATGTCAAGGAACGGTCAGGCCGCTACCTTCTGAAAGACATATCTATGGAAATTCCTGCAGGCCATGTGATTGGACTTACAGGTAAAAGCGGCTCTGGAAAAACAACTTTGCTGCGGAGCATTTTGGGGATGCTTCACACAAGCTGTCATATTGATGCCGGGAAAATTTTGTTGGACGATATAGATTTATCACATCTTTCCCGCAAGTCACATCGTGAGCTTTGTGGGAAGAAGCTTGGATTTATCCCCCAGAACCCTATGACGGCTTTTGACAGCCGATTAAAAATCGGTTATCAGATGCGGGAAACCTTTGTCAATCGTTTGCATTTGAATACAAGTGAAGCAACTGACCTGGCGAAAGAGAAACTGGTTTCCGTAAATCTAAAAGACACGGATCGGATTTTGGGTGCGTATCCGTCTGAACTATCAGGCGGAATGCTACAACGAGTAGCTGCGGCAATCTTATTGGGAATGTCGCCGGATTATGTTTTAGCCGATGAACCAACCGCTGCATTGGATGAAGAAAACAGGGATTTATTGCTTCTCATCATGCAGGAGCAAATGAAGGACAAAGGCATATTATTTGTATCCCATGATGTGGCCGCACTTAAAAACTTATGTCAGAACGTTTATGTTCTGGGAGCCGGAAAAATTATTGAGCATGGAACGATGGATAAACTCTTGTCAAGTCCGCAGACAGACTGGATGAAACAATTTTCCGCGTTGAGCCATAGGGAAAGTCGGGGTGAATGGAAATGGGAGAAATTGTAATCCAGAATGTAAATCAGGTATATCATAATGTGAACCAGGGAGATTTTAATGCGCTTTCGGACATCAACCTCCACCTTTGTAAAGGTGAAAGTCTTGCTATTGAGGGAGAAAGCGGATCGGGAAAAAGCACGCTGGCAAGACTTCTGATCGGCATTGAGAAACCAACTTCTGGCAAAATATTACTGGATGGTGAAGATATAACCTGTTGGAATTATCGAACATGGAAACAGCACCGTAAAAAAATACAGGCTGTTTTTCAGGATTCTTCCGGCACTTTAAATCCTGCCAGGTCTGCATACGCAAATGTAGAAGAAGCACTGGTGAACTTAACTGATAAGAAAAGAGCCGAAAGAAAAAAACATATTTTAGATTTGATGGATGCCGTACACATGGATTATGGGCTTTTGGAAACGCCTGTCCGTCAGCTTTCGGGCGGCGAACAGAGGCGGCTCTCTTTGCTTCGGGCGATTGCCGTGGAACCTGATTACTTAATCATGGATGAAGTGACCAGCGGGCTTGACCTGATTTCGGCGGATGCCGTACTTACTTTAGTAGAGAACTTTGTGAAGCTATCCGGCAGCTCCTGCATTTTCATTACGCATAGCAGAAAGGACGCAATGCGTATTGCAAATCGGATTATCATCATGCGGGAGGGACGGATCGCCGAGCAAGGCTATCTAATAGATCAATTATCAAACCAGAAAGGACAAGGATAACATGAAACAGATTTACAAGAAACTTCTCGCCGCTGTATTGGGCGTGAGTATGCTTTTGTCTATGGTCGGCTGTGGTCAGAATGATACCTCCGATCAGACGCAGACTGGCGGTGAAAACGAAGCGAAGGTACTGACGATCGTCACGGCTAAGGAATTGGACAGCCTTACGACACTGACCATGAACAAGGAAAACAATATTGCCTGTGGCCTGGTCTATGAGACTTTAGTCGCCTATGAGGACGGGGAAATTGTTCCCGAACTGGCCGAGGAATGGGGATGGGATGAGACAAATACTGTCCTTACCTTTAAGCTCCGTCAGGATGTTGCTTTTACAGATGGAGCCGCTTTTAATGCGGAAAGCGTAAAGGAAATTCTGGACTTTGACCGTTCCAACCCTAATTTTAGCGGTATCAAGGGCATTTACAACATTGAAAGCGTAGAGGTTGTTGACGAATACACGGTGGCCGTTCATTATGCTGCCCCTTGCTTCTCTTATATCAATGACTTCTGCTTCCAGAATGTTGCTGGTATGATGTCCCCGAATGTGTTTGAAGCTGAAAACTTCCAGACATTCACAGATGTTGTCGGCACTGGTCCATACATCCGCGAAGAAATGATTTCCGGTGACTGCACCCGTTTTGTCAGAAATGAAAACTATTGGGGCGAAGCTCCTTACTATGATGAAGTTGTCATAAAGTATATCCCGGAGGCATCTTCCAGACTTCAGGCATTACAGACTGGTGAGGTTGACCTGATTTACGGTGCTGACCTTCTCAGCTATGATGACTATAATCAGGCTCTTTCTCTGGATGGGATCGAGGGCGCAATCAATGATGGAAATACCCTGACCCGGAACCTGGTTCTGAATGCGTCCAGCGAAATTTTGAGCGATCTTAAGGTTCGCCAGGCGATTGCATACGCTGTCAATAAGGAAGAAATCACCAAGGGCCTGACCTATGGATACGAAACTCCGGCCACCAGCCTGTTTGCACCCGGAGCGCCCTACACAGACATTACTTATAACAGCACATGGAGCTATGATCTGGATAAAGCAAATGCACTTCTGGATGAAGCTGGATGGGTGATGAATGAAAGCACTGGTATCCGTGAAAAAGATGGACAGCAGCTTTCCCTGAATTACACCTATTGGACTGATCTTTCTCTTGCACAGGACATGGCTCTTGCAATTAAGACCCAGCTTGCAGAGGTTGGTATTGACGTAACCACTACCGGCCAGGATCAGATGACCTGGTGGACCGAAGGCGTTGCAGGAAATTATGACATTACAACATGGAATACAGAAGGGTCTTATACTGAACCGCACAAGTTCCTGCAGGAATCCCTCGGTGCTGATCCTCATGCTATTTCCTTGCAGGCACTTGAGGATTTCCAGAGCTATTCGGATGCGGTAAATGCGTTCTCCACCTCTGCTGATCCCGAAGTGGTTCAGAGTGCGATTGCTACTGCACTGAATGTTTCCAACGACAATGTGATTGACCTTCCGATCTCCTATTCTAAGGATCTGGTTGTATATAATTCCTCCAAAATCGCCGGATATACTTTCTCCAGCGTGCCACAGTTCTTTGAGATCGATAACGTACAGCCTGCGGAATAAATATAATCCAATGTCTAAATGGAGTGTTTAACGCCCTATCAGAGTGGCAGAAAATAGCCGAATAGATATAATAGAGGTTGGTTAGAAGTGTTTAACCAATCTCTATTTTTATGAAAAGGAGCGTATGTGAAATGGACAAGAAAGATAATCCCATGTCCAGACTGATGGAACTTGCCGCTCCATATAAGGGTGAATATGTTCTTTCAGTGATTTTGGCAATCCTGGGTGTTGCCGCCGGATTGCTGCCGTTTTTTGCAGTTTCAAAAATTGTGATTCTCTTGATGGATGGAGAGACATCTGTGTCCGTCTATATGGAGTGGTGTCTGATTGCGGGAATTGGTTTCCTTGGGAAAGTATGCTTTGCAAATTTCTCTACTTTAGTTTCCCATACGGCCACTTTCGCAACTCTGGCGGAGATCCGCCTGAAACTAGCAGATAAACTTACCAGGGTTCCGATGGGCTATATGATTAACACCCCATCGGGAGAATTAAAAAATGTCTTGGTAGATCGTGTGGAGGGAATGGAAACGACCCTTGCGCATTTAGTACCGGAGCTGACAGCGAATCTCTGTATTCCGATTTGTATTCTGATTTACCTACTGTTTTTGGATTGGAGAATGGCGCTGGCTGCATTGATTACCCTGCCGATTGGTATGTTGTGCTATAAGGGAATGGCAAATGGATATGAAGAAAAATTCCAGGGTCTTATTATGCGCATGCGTAAAATGACCAGCACTGTGGTTGAGTATATCGGCGGAATAGAAGTCATTAAGGCGTTTAATCAGTCTGCTAATTCTTACCAGAAATATTCAGATGCCGTTGAAGATAATGCGGCCTATGCTGTGAACTGGATGAAAAGCGTGCAGCTTTACAAATCCATGCTTGTTACAATCTGGCCCAGTGTGTTAGTGTGTGTTCTTCCTATTGGCTGTGTCCTGTACCGGAACGGGAGCCTGAGCGTTCCGGCATTTGTTACCTGTATCGTGCTGTCATTGGGTATTATCACACCAATTTTAAATGCCATGAACTTTACGGACAGCATTTCTCAAATGAAATCAGTAGTCGGGGAATTGTGCGCCGTATTGGATGAAAAAGAACTGGATCGCCCGGAAACGCCGGTGTCTATTCATTCTTCCAATATTGTGTTAGAAAACGTCAGCTTTTCGTATGAAAGCGAAAAGCCATTGCTAAAAAATATCAACCTTTCTATTCCAGAAAACAGCATTACCGCTTTTGTCGGTCCCAGTGGCGGCGGCAAGTCTACCATTACGAAGCTGATTGCGGGATTTTGGGATGTAACAAACGGAACTGTCAAGTTAGACGGAACAGATATTCGCAAAATTCCGTTGTCACAGCTTATGGATAATATCGCTTATATTTCACAGGACAACTATCTTTTTGACGAAACTGTTTTAGAAAATATCCGTATGGGAAAACCATCCGCAACGGATGAAGAAGTATATCAGGCTGCCAGAGATTGTGGCTGCTATGATTTCATTCTGAATCTGGAAAATGGATTCCATACAGTTGTCGGAGGTGCAGGAGGTCACTTGTCGGGCGGTGAGCGCCAGAGAATTGCGATTGCCCGCGCTGTACTGAAAAATGCGCCGATTGTTATTCTTGACGAGGCAACCGCTTACATTGACGCCGAGAATGAAGCCTTAATTCAAGAGGCAATGGCAAAAGTGATTGCCGGGAAAACCGTTCTGATGATTGCGCACCGTCTTTCTACGATTACCGATGCAGATAAAATTGTTGTCATAAAAGATGGGCAGATTATTGACGAAGGAACACATGAAAACTTATTGACTTCCTGTACGCTCTATCAGGAAATGTGGAAAGCGCACATGGACACAAAAGATGTGGCGTAGGAGGTGCGAAGATGATAAAGACATTAAGCAAGATTTATCAGTTTTCAGGGAAAATGCAGGGGACAATGAAAAAAGCTATCCTTTTTTCTGTCCTGCACTCCCTTTTTGATATGATGTCCTTTGGAGCATTAGCCATGGTTTTTTCGGGTTTAACAGACGGTTTTACTACGTCTATGATCTGGATGATATTTGGAATCACCCTGGCAAGTATGCTGCTTAAAATTTATTGCAGCTACATTTCAGATTTTGGCAAGGTGCAAATTGGATATTTTATGTGCGCGGAGAAACGGATTCATATTGGAGATCGCATGAAATATATGCCGATGGGGTATTTCAACGATCACAATTTGGGGAATTTGACTTCTGTCGTCACTACGACTATGGGCGATATTGAAAATAATGCGTCCATGGTGCTAACCAACATATTAGGCGGCTATATCCATGCAGCGATTATTACTATTGTTATGCTCTGTATCGACTGGCGGATCGGACTGACGATTTTGTGCGGGATTCTGCTTTTTACATGGTGCATCGGCCGGTTACAGAAAAAATCGGAAACGGTTTCGCCACAAAGACAGCAGGCCCAGGAGACTCTCGTTTCTAATGTACTGGAATACGTTCAAGGGATGCTGATTGTAAAATCCTTTAATCTCGGTCAAAATTCCAATAGCAAAATGAGACAGGCAATTCTGGACAGCAAGGATAAAAATCTGAAATTAGAGCGTACATTCGTCCCTTACAATATGCTGCAACAAATCATTCTCTACGGAACAAGTATTCTTGTTATAGTGGAGGGGTTGTACTTTTACCTGAATGGAACGATGGCGCTTTCCATTTGCCTGCTTATGACAGTAGCATCATTTATGCTCTTTAGTCAGCTTCAGTCGGCGGGGAATACTTCCTCTCTCCTGCGGTTACTGGATGTTTCGATTGACAAGGTAAACGAAATTGATAACACGCCCGTTATGGACGAGCATGGTAAACCTATTAATCCCCCAAATTATAATATTGTTTTTGATGATGTTTCTTTTTCCTATGGAGAACACAAGATTCTGGATCATGTGAGCCTCTCTATTCCCGAAAAAACCGTAACGGCTATTGTTGGTCCGTCCGGTGCCGGAAAAAGTACGCTTTGTAACCTAATCGCTCGATTCTGGGATGTTGACGATGGAAAAATTACAATCGGCGGTATAGATGTTCGAGATTACACACTGGACAGTCTGCTCACCAATATCAGTGAGGTATTCCAGAAGGTATATCTTTTTGCTGATACCATAGAAAATAATATCAAATTCGGCAATCCAGCGGCTTCCCATAACGAAGTTGTAAAAGCAGCTCAAAAGGCGTGCTGCCATGATTTTATTATGAGTCTGCCTGATGGCTACGACACCGTTATTGGTGAGGGAGGCGCTACATTGTCCGGTGGTGAAAAACAACGGATTTCGATTGCCAGAGCAATCTTGAAAGACGCTCCTATCATCATTTTAGACGAAGCTACATCAAGTGTTGATCCAGAGAATGAAAATCTTCTGATGGGCGCTATTTCAGAGCTGACGAAGAATAAAACGGTTATTATGATAGCTCATCGGCTAAAAACAGTCAGAAATGCGGATCAGATTTTTGTATTGTCAGGTGGTCACATTGTTCAGACAGGCAAACATGAGGATTTGATAAGGCAGCCTGGTATTTATGCAGATTTCATTGGTATTCGTAAGAAAGCGATTGGATGGAAATTGAGATAAGAGCTCCTACTTCCAGAGTAGTACGGACAGTTCGCTTCTCTATATAGACCATTGCAGGGAGGGACAGATCGAAAATGTTATACATTTGGTTATGTGCCACATTATACATTAAGAAAAAATGAGATTGGAACTTTGGGAAGAGTCAGAAGAAGATGAATGAGGGCACAAAGTGCCCTCATTCATCTCTCGAGATAGGTACTGATTCTCGTTTTGTCTGAAGTGAATCGGATTTTACATTTGGAGTATACATCAAAGCAATGAAATTCTGCTGGATGATATCTAGTGTCTTCTGTTTTTTCTGTAATTCCTGTTTTTCGCGGACAGTAGCTGCCTGTTCAGATTCAAGATTTTCAATCCGTTTCTGGATTTTATTAGAGCTTGGGATTTTGGTAACACCGAGATCCTGAAGCTCTTTTTTTAGTGAATCGTGGAGCTGGTATTCTGCCTGATGCTTGGTTCGGTATGCTTTTGGATTTTTAGCAGATCTGCAATCTTCAATCACTTTACGGCAAAGCCGGTAAGAATCACAGTGTTTCTGAATGATTTTCTGTGTGCTCAGCTCACTGTTGATTTGCGTTATTCTCTGCTCAGCCGCTTTAACAGAAGCATTAACATCAGAAAGATGCTGCTGGAAATCTTCATAATTCAGTAGGTTATTTTCGGAAAGATAGTTGAAGGTGCGGGCCGCCTCTTTCAAATTATTGAGCTTTGCCCATCGTTCAAATCCTTCTCGATTGCCGGTTGTAACATACGTGGAGATATTGATATACAGGCGGGCTTCTCTGGACAGATGCTTTGGAGCTTTTACTTTGCTACGATTTTTTGCCAGGCGGATGCGAACATTTTCTTCGGAATAATAGCTTCCGAGAGATTTCATATAAGTGAAGTTTTTCTGCTCTGGTGCACGGAAGGACAGGTGCTTTCCTTGGCGGATTTCATATCCGGCTAACTGCATCTTTTGCAGAAATTCCTCATAGTTGATGGAAGCCCAGATTGCCTTATCAACCGCAACACGTAGCTTGGCTTTCCAACTGGTGCCACGATGATATTCCATGTTCTCTTTATAGCTTTTGCCTTTTTCTCCGATTGGCATACTGGTGGTAAGTCCGTTTTCATGGCAGATACGATTACTGATCCGGCAGAGTTTATGGTAGCTCCGCTTATTGGAAACATACTTGTGATGATCAACAAAGCTTGCAGCGTTGAAGATGATGTGATTGTGAATATGATTTTTGTCAACGTGGGTGCTGATCACATACTCATATTTTCCTTTTAGTACTTCATCTGCGAATTGCTGTCCTAAGCGATGGGCGGTTTCGGCATCAACTTCTCCAGGTTTGAACGACTGGATCAGATGAAATGCCAGGTTATCACCTTTATCCATTCCATTCTTTTTTGCCATTTCTCTAGTCATAGAAAATTCAAGATCTGCAGTTTCCGGGGAACAGCCAAAACTGGAAACTAACAGTTTTTCTTCTGTTTTATCTGGATTTGTGATGTAGTCCAGAGCTTTCTTGTCTGTTACTTTAATGGGGAAGATCTTAAGATACGCCATAATTCTTTCACCATCTCTTTCAATTCTTGCATTTCTTCCGGATATAGATCTCCGGTGGTATTTACCTTTTTTGCAATCTGGTTGATATTTACACCAATCTTGTGCATTTCCTCATACTGTTTCTTCAGTGGAGTGGTATCTGTGTTGACGATGTAACCGTCGATTGCCATTTTGCGAAGATAAGCTCCCATGTTTTTGGTCTTTGATTCAATCATCTTTCTACGGATAAGCTTCCGTTCTTCTTCTGTGACATAGAAATGGATTTCTTTGCTTCTCTTTCTTTCAGCCATTGGCGTGTTCTCCTTTCTGAGAAGGTAGTAGTATCGTTGCTTTCAGCTTTTTTCAATTTAGGGCAGGGTTCCCTAAATTGGGATTTCCCGGAAGTGTATCCTCACTTCCTGTCCTTGCTGTTTTACCCCTCTATTAGTTAAAGTCAGGAGAACCGGAAAAATGCAAAAGAATTTGGCAGGTAGTATGGGATACGAAAATGTGGTATGATTATGGGCAGGATATCAGAAAAATCAGGAGTTGAATAGATTGTGAAGAAAGAAGAAATTTTTGAATATGTGCAGAAACAGTATGGCACAATGCCGGAATATTTATGGAGTAAACTATCGGACAGTGCAGTACTTCGACATAAAAATGGGAAATGGTATGCAGTGATCATGACGGTTGAAAAATCGAAACTGGGATTAGAGGGAAATGATCTGGTTGAAATCATGGATGTAAAGTGCGATCCAGAAATGACCAGCATGATTATTCAGACTTATGGATTTTTACCAGGATACCATATGAATAAACAGCACTGGGTCACGATTTTACTGGATGGTTCAGTCAGTGAAGCGAAGATATTGGACTTTTTGGATATGAGCTATGACCTGATTGACGGAGCAGACAGAAAGGAAGAAAAATGAGAACAGCGATAGTATACGCATTTGTGCATCATGGAAATACAGAAAAATTAGTAAAGAGGATCGCAGAAGAATGTCAGGTGGATTTGATTGATGCTGTGAAACAGCCAGATGCAGACCTGAGCAGTTATGATATGATTGGGTTTGCATCAGGAATCTATTTTTCAAAGTTTCATCAGTCGATATTGGAATTTGCAGAGAAGAATCTACCGGACGACAAAAAGATATTTCTGATCTGTACTTATGGCGGGAGTGCTAATTATAAAACCATAGAGCAGATTTTGGATAAAAGACATGCCAGTGTGGTTGGAAAATTTGGCTGTAAAGGGTATGACACATTCGGACCATTTAAACTGGTTGGAGGTATTGCTAAAGACCATCCGAATGAAGAAGATATGAAAAACGCAGCGGACTTCGTAAAAGGATTACACTGATTTTTGAGTAAAAGGAAAACCGGGGATTTTACTCCTCGGTTTTCTGGCAGTTGTGTTTCTAGTCTTCAACCTGAAAAATATCTTCTACAGGCACTTTCAGGTAATGTGCCAGCCGGATTGCAATCTCAAGAGAGGGATTACGTTCTCCACGTTCGATGCGGCCTATAGTCTGGCTGCAGGAACCTATGGCTTCAGCCAAATCTGCTTGAATGAGATTCCGTTCTTCACGAATATCTTTTAGTGTATTATTGATTGCCATTCAATCACTTCCTTTGCTTATTGTTATCAGCAGGATCATGAACCTGCTGTTGAAATCTAATGAAATCCCGGAATTTCTGCACCTTTGCATTTCCCGATTACTTTTCCAAAAATCTTAAAAGAGTCAGATTCCAAAACCTGGATAGGACGATATTTTTGATTTAAAGAAATCAGATAAACACCATCTGGCTCATCGTGTAATTCCTTGATGTAAGTATTGCCGTTGAGATAGAAGATTCCAATTTCACCATTAGCAAGAGAATCTTTTTTCTGAATCCATGCAACATCGTCTGTATGATAAAGTGGCTCCATACTGTCACCGGAAATCCGTACACCAAAGTCAGTCTGCTCAGGAGCAAGGTATCCTACATCATAGGTTTCTTTTACAGAATCCTCCAGGTAATTTCCAGTACCAGCAGAAACTGGTTCCCAGGTAATTTCTACAGGATGATGGAATGGGATAATTTTTGCAGACAGTGGAGAAAACTTTTTAGAAGCTTTCAAAATATCAGCAAATTCAATCAATTTATTTCTGCCTTCTTCATTCAATCCACTCATAATGTTATATGGGTTTTCTCCAAAGAAGGATTCATATATATCTTCGATATCAAGTAACTGGCAAAGTGTCAGGAAAACATGTAAAGCTGGTTCTCGTGCATTGGTCTCCCATTTGGAGAGTGCTTTTGTAGTGACCTGAATACCTTCCTGAGAAAGCAGGTCTACAAGATATGATTGAGAGTATCCTTTCTTTTTTCTATTTTCTGCTAATATTTCCCCGAAATCACGCATTTGTTCGCCTCATTTCTATTTGAATTTTCTATATGCATTATACCGTATGTTAGAAATAAAATCAACAACAATCTCCAAAATGGAGAAAATACAACCAAGATGTTACTTGACTATCTCCGGAATGTCGATATATACTAAACATACAAAAATTGATAAGACATCATGTTGAAGGAAACAGCTGGGAGGTAAAAAGTTTGAGTGAGCGTGTGATCCTGCATAGTGATATGAACTGTTTTTATGCCAGTGTAGAAATGCTGCAGCATCCGGAATTTGCCGGAATGCCGCTGGCAGTCGGTGGCGATCCGGAAGCCAGACATGGGATTGTGCTGACAGCAAATTATATTGCAAAGCAAAAAGGTGTAAAGACCGGAATGGCATTATGGCAGGCAAAACAGATTTGTCCGAAAATCATATTTGTACCACCACGGATGGATTTGTATTTGAGATTTTCAAAGATGGCAAGAGAAATCTATTCGGAGTATACGGACAAGATCGAGCCATATGGAATTGATGAAGCCTGGCTGGATGTATCGGACAGCAGAAATCTGAAAGGAAGCGGAATGACGATTGCAAGAGAAATCAGCCATCGGATTAAATACGAATTGGGTGTAACGGTAAGTATTGGAATTTCCTGGAATAAGATTTATGCGAAACTTGGTTCAGATTATAAAAAGCCGGATGCAATCACAGAGTTTAATCGAGAAAATTATAAAGACAGGATATGGCAGCTTCCAGCGTCAGATTTGCTTTATGTCGGAAGACAGACAAATAAGAAATTGCAAAAACTTGGAATCCGGACAATCGGGCAACTTGCGGAATCAGACGAAAAGTTGTTAGAGAGTCATTTTGGAAAAATAGGAAATGTATTATGGGCTTTCGCAAATGGCTGGGATGAAGATCCGGTTTGCAAGGAAGGATATGAAGCACCAGTAAAGTCGATAGGTAATAGCACTACAACACCGAGAGATCTGGAAAATGATCTGGATGTATGGATCATTCAAATAGCATTGGCAGAAAGTGTAGCTGCACGATTGCGGAAACATGGATTTAAATGCAAAACAGTAGAAATTACAGTTCGAGATAATGGATTGTATAGTTTTTCCAGACAGATACATTTACGACAGCCAACGAATATTACAAACGAGATTGTAACTGCAGCATTTCAGCTATTTAAAGATAATTACAAATGGGAATATCCCATTAGAAGCCTGGGAATCCGAGCTGCGGATCTTGTGTTAGATGATATTCCCGTGCAGTTGGATTTATTTGGAAATCAGGAGAAAAAGGAAAAGTTAGAGAAGCTGGATCGTACTGTAGATGAGATCAGACGACGGTTTGGTTATTTCAGTATACAGCGAGCGGCAATGTATCAGGATAAAGTCTTATCCCACTTAGACGCTGGTACGCACACGATCCATCCACACAGTTATTTTCATGGGTAATTGGAGGAATAGATTTGAAAAAAGCATTAACCAGAAAACAGAAAGAAAGTTATCAATGTATTTTGGATTATACGAAGGAGCATGGATATCCGCCGACAGTACGGGAATTTGGAAAATTGATCGGGGTGAAATCAACATCATCAGCATTTTCCAGAATCAAGCAGTTGGAGTTAAATGGATATATCCGCAGAATCCCGGCATCGCCAAGAGCAATTGAGATTTTATAGTGAGGTGTCGGCATGAACAAAGTATATGTAGATGTAGTAGCAGAGTTTCGTAAAGACGGACAGCTGGTTCCCATATTTTTTACATGGGAGGATGGAAGAAAGTATAGCATTGACAGAATTTTGAAAATCGAGCGATGCGCCAGCAGAAAGGCAGGCGGTGTAGGAATGATGTACACCTGTATGATACAGGGGCAGGAAAGCCACTTGTTTTACGAAGTGGATAAATGGTTTATGGAGAGAAAAACAGCATAAGGAGAGATTGGTATAGACGATATTATTTGGATTATTAACCGGCAGGGATAGTCACTTTCCCTTTATATTCCTGCAGGTTTTACATAAGAAGAGGGATTCCGGTCAGCAAAGGCAGCTCCCACAATGCCTTTTGGATATCCGCTTCTGCAAGTTATAGTAAGTAATTGCTTCCCATCAAAATCATGGGGAAAGCGAACTGGTCTGAAAGACCGCCAGTTAGTGTGATGATGATAAGGAGATTTTGAAACTGATGACAGACAGAGATTATGCAATTAAATCAATGAAAGAAATTACCTTCCAGATGGCAAGTCATGCACAGGATTATCTGGAAGTTACAATCGAAAGACATTATACTGATATTAAAGAATTGATGACAAGCTATCAGAAATTGATTTTGGAAAATCAGATTGTGTTAGAAGAACTGGATATGGAATGCCAGGAGAAAATCAATGAAGACATGGCATATGCATTGAGTTATCTGAGCATTTATAACAACCAGCTGAATGTGCCAAAGATGCACCGGGAGATGAATAATCTGATGATTATTTATGGATTGTCGGACATGATCTATCGGGGAATGACTTTAGTGAAGTTCTATGCACCGAATGGTGTGATGCTCAGTGAAATCCTTCATTCCTGTTTTTGCAGTCATTATAATAAGACAGATGTGGAAGTACAGCAGGAGTTAGGAATAGGCAGGACTTCTTTTTATAAAATGAAGAAGCAGGCACTTGGGTATTTAGGATTTTATTTTTATGAGATCGTGGTACCGCAGGCAAAGGATAAAAGATTTAAACCGTCACTGGGCGTTGAGGAAGAGTAGGTGAGTAATATGAGATACGAAGATTCGATGAAAGGTGTAGCTGATCAGATAATCAAAGAACAGCAGCGAGCCAGTAAAATTAAAAACAATCCAGAAGAGTTCCATTGGCATGACGAATATGCAACGTTGAATTTCTTTCGGTTTATCTGCAAAAATATCGGTAACTTGGGAAATGGAGAAATTGAAAAAATGGTCACACGCTTAAAGAGCATAGATCAGAAAGCAGTGGAAAACCATGTGAATGGTGCTGTTTGGGCATTTGATTATGATAAGATGTTCTGTGTATTGATGGAAAATGAAATTTGCCGAAAGGTGTGTGAAAAGAATAAATATAATAGTTGGACGAAGCTGATTGGACAGTATTGTATTTCAATGGCTTAAAGATAAAGAAAGTTGCTGGAGAGAAAAAATATTCTCCAGCAACTTTGTCTTTGATGAATAAAGGTCAATTTTTCATTTAACTATTCTCACTATTATTTGATTCAGTGATTTTTTTCTTCTTTGGAGAAACCAGTTTGTGACCGGAATAAATGGACATGCCCATACAAAGCAATGAAGAATAGGCAAAATATTTATGTGCAGTCATAGATTTTCTGATTCCAGAATAAATGCATCCCAACATACAGAAAAGTGCTCCGAGGGACCAGTATTTATGCGATTTCATGATTTAATACCTCCTTTGATTTAACTGATTCTATCATAACGCTTTTTTACGAATATGCAAAGAAAATCTTGAAATATAGTTCTATAGAATTAGAACTTGGTTTTGCGATTCTGTATATTTAAGATATCCACAAGTATACTAAATTCAGAACGATTATTCGTTCTGGAGGAGGTGTTACGATGGATTTGAAAGCAGTAGGGCAGCGAATCAAATCAGCACGAGAAGCAAAAAATCTCACGCAAGAGGAACTGGCTGCATTAGTAAATTTAAGCCCGACGCATGTGAGTGTAATAGAGAGAGGTTTGAAAGTTACAAAATTGGATACCTTTGTTGCAATTGCAAATGCATTAGATGTTTCTGCAGATACTCTTTTGATTGATGTTGTGGCACATTCAGTTACAGGTGTTACCAATGAGCTGACAGAGAAAATAGAAAAACTTCCGATCAAAGAGCAGAAAAAAATTATCAAAGTAATCCATACATTATTGGAAGAGTAATATGACAAACTGGGAAGAGCAAGTAGCTCTTCTTTTTTTGACCTTTTATTCAGCTTTAAGTTGTAAAGTGTCTTTTCATGACAATAGAAATATGCTAAATTAGTTCTATAGAACAAGGCATAATTCTATTTGTATATTGGAGGAAAATGAATGAGAGAGAAAACTATTTATGAGAAGATTGCAGAAAAGTACAACACAACACCAGAAGAAGTACGCAGAGAAATGCAGATAGCCATAGATGCAGGCTTTGATAATCCTGATCCAGCTGTGCAGGAAAAATGGAAGAAAATGACACTTAAAGGAGACAGACCCACACCGGAAGAAGTAATCAATTACGCAGTAAAACAATTAAAAGGAAATTAATGAAAATATGAAGAAAAAGATAATTGCAGTGATAACAGGAGCAGTGATCTTGATAATTGCTGCAGGACGTATTTATTGGAAACCTGAATCCGGTCATAAGAGAGGTGAACCGGATGTAGTAGGAACATTTTCCATAAATCGGGATGAAAATTTAACTGTGGTCGCTAACCGAGAAAATATCGAGGATAGAGAAGCGTTTGCAAGAGAACTTTTGCAGATGTACAAGGATGATTCTTTTCATTCGACAAAATTCTCTACAGACAGGGGATATGCGACGAGCCTTGATATGAACATCTATTTATGGAAAGAGGATATTGAAGACGGGGAATCGGTAATGACAGCCGAATACAGACCTGTAGAATATGGAAAGGACTATGATGTTGTCAATAATCCTGATAAATTTCAACTATATATAGATGGAAAAGAAGTAGAAGAATAACACGGTGAACTTTTTACACTGAAATATGTACGATTCTAATAATGACATGAACTTATGGGAACGTATTGCGGATACTTTGTGAACTTTATCCTGATACAATGATTATGCTGATGAAAGAGGGCATAGATAACTGAATACAAGAAAGAGACGAAAGCCTCAGTAGTTAAGAAAAAACTACTGGGGCTTTTTTTTGTGCCTGAATTTTTCAGCCAATAACTGCCGGTATGTCCCGGCAGGATAAAGGCGGAGCAGGCATGATCCTAAACAGAGGTCCGCCTTCTGGATTTGAAACGAGCAACAAGATTTCAAATTCAGGAGGAACGGATATGTATATTGAACACCCATATTTTTATGACGGAAAGTACTACGCAAATATTGATGGAGAAATGATCGAGATTACAAGAGAAGTTGCGTATGCGATGAACAATTTTTACAGAAGTAGCAAGGCAAAAAAAGTTGAGATTAAGAACGAACTGGGGGAAGTCGTGGATAAGATGCTGCGGGAGGTCCCTTACAGTGGACAGTCCATTGATGGGGAAGGATTCATGATTGAAGATTTCCCGGATCTGAATTGTGACGTGGAGCACAGTGTACTGACGAAAATGGAACAGCAGGATATTCATAGAGTGATCGATCAGCTGAATACCGAGGAACGCATGATTATTTACGGCATTTTCTTTGAAAACAAGACACAGACACAGATGGCAGAGATTATGGGGATTTCCAGACAGGTATTAGCTTACAAGCTGAAAACGATCCTTAATAAAATGCGTGAAATGTATATGAAAAAAATTTTTTAAAAAATTTCGGAAATTTTTTGCATCTGCCGAAGTCATTTGACTTTAGTAATTAGAGGAGCTTTAAGGACTCCCTAAAATGCACCATGATAACTGAATATCCAATAATAACTGACGTGACATTTCATACAGTGAGCACGAGGAAGATGCCGCTATAGGATTATAAGACGTAAGAAACTATTTAGAGTCAATAATGCTGCGAAAAAGCACTGACCAAAGCCAGTCGGCAGGCTGGTGATGCGATGACATGTGTGAGATGCGATACACTTGCAGACCCTGAGAAGTCTGTAACTGGTAAACCTATGAACTGCCAGAGCCTGGAAACGAGAGTTTTTGGGTTGTGGTCCGGAGTATAGCATCCGGGCAGGTTATTATTCCCTTCCTGCAGATGCAGGAGTAACGATTCGGGGTATCGAGGATAAATAGAATCGAGCGAGCACTGTTTAATAATCAAATTGGCTATAGAGGTTATGTGGCAGAGCTTTCCATCTTGGAAAGGAACTCTGCCGTATTCTTGTGGAGCCAATATAGCGCTATGAATGCTTTACAAATTAAAAAGATTGGAGAGATGACAAGTGACGATTCGAAGAGGAGATATCTTATGGGCGGATCTCGGTATGTTCCCGACAACTTCGGTTCAGGGTGGAGTAAGACCGGTGATCGTAGTAAGTAACAACAAAGCCAATACATACAGTTCAGTCATTACAGTAGTTCCGCTGACATCAAGAATATATAAGAAGCGGTATTTACCAACACATGTATTTATCAGTAAATACGATATGACAGGGATCCGAAAAGGAAGCCTGGCATTGGCTGAACAGGTTATGAGCATTTCTACAAAATGCATTATTGAGAAATGCGGAAGAGTAAATAAGTGGAGTTTGGATCGGGTACTGAAAGCAGTACAGATTCAAATGGGAATGAACGAAAGCGGGAAATGATATTCCTGCTTTCGACAATTCAACAGAAAACGACGTCATAAAATGTAGATAACACAAAAGAATGACAATACAGGACGAGCGGTTCTGGTGATTTTTTAGAGACGATTGAATATGATTTATAAAGGGAGGGATTGCGATGGCATTAAAAATTGTAAGAAGATATGATGCAAATGGTAATGTGATCGAAGATAAAGATTTAGAAAGATTCAAATTAGATTCCCCGGTAGTTCGTCAGATCTTATATCAGATGAATAAAGAGATGGGAGCAGTTGATAATATTAAAGTCGATGCAGCTGAAAGAAGAAGTTTCATATAACATACTTAGACAAATAAAATAAGTTGAAATTTTTCTGGAAGGATGGTATAGTATACGTGAGAGGAGGAAAGAGCGAGGTGAGAAACATAAGAATTGGAAAGAATACCTCAAATAATAAAAAAACAGGATTGTATATCAGAGTTTCTACAAATTTTCAGTTTGAAGAAGGATATTCAGTAGGTGCTCAGACAGAGAAGCTTGAAAAGTATTGTAATTATCAGGAGATTGATAATTATGATCTGTATATTGACGGTGGCTATTCAGGAAGCAATCTGAATCGTCCGGAGATGAAACGTCTTATTAAAGAAATTCAAGAGGGCAAAGTGGAATCAGTTGTAGTTGTTAAACTTGATCGTTTGTCCAGAAGTCAGAAAGATACGATTTATCTTCTGGAAGATGTGTTTGAAGCAAATGATGTTGGATTTATTTCTTTAAATGAGAACTTTGATACAACAACACCATATGGAAAAGCAATGGTAGGTATCTTATCTGTATTTGCTCAGTATGAACGTGAAAATATTCGTGAACGTACACAGATGGGAATTACAGAGAGAATCAAAACCGGAAAATGGAGAGGGACGAAACCACCATTTGGTTATGACTATAATAACGGTGATGACGTTCTTGTGCCAAATAAAGATGCAGAAACAGTCAGAAAGATTTTTGAATTATATAAGGAAGGCTATTCCACGTATGCACTGGCAAAGATGTTCGATTTAAAAGGAGACAAACAAGTGTCCGATATGTTATCCAGAGTGACATACATTGGAAAGCTCAAATATAATAAGGAAATCGTTGATGGTCTTCACGAGCCGATAGTTGATAAAAAACTGTTTGATGAAGTTCAGGAATTGCGAAAAACAAGAACGAGAGCAACTTCTCATAAATCACAGTATTTACTTACTGGGTTAATATATTGTGGATTATGTGGGGCAAAGATGCGTTATCAAAAATGGAGCGGTGGAAGAGTGATGATTTACTGTTACTCATTAGACCATAGTAAACCGCACCTGGTTAAGAATCCAAATTGCCAGAATGGAAAATTGGATGCAGCTGAAGTTGAAGAAGTTGTTGTTAGTGATATGCTGAAATTATCAAAGGAGTATGAGGTAATCGAGGAAAAATCAGAACAGCAAAATCAAAAAGGATTTGAAGCTATGAACCAGAGAAAATCAGTTCTTGAAGGTAAGCTGAAATCCCTGTATAATTTATATGCGTCCGATACCAATAATAGTGTCCTGCTGGAGACGATTGGTGAGATCAATAAAGAACTGGAAAATCTGAATACACAGATAGAACAGTACACATTAAAGAACACCAGAGCTAAAGATATGACAGCAAGAGCTAAAGCATTCAAAAGTGTTGCTGACAGCTGGGAGTTCATGTCTTTCAATGAAAGACAGAAGACTGTACGTGAATATATCAAAAAGATCAAAATATCGAATGATTATGTTGAAATTGAGTATAATGATCTTTTGACACTACAGTAAATTACATTTCTATAGTTAATACATCGCAAGGGGATATATCTTCTTGCGTGTGAAATTTCATATATCTTATTCAAGATAATTACCCTATTGGATAAAGGAAATTTCAAAATTTCCACTATAATACATTATCCCTATGATCATAGGAGAAATCCGTCGGTATCTGCGAGATAACAGTTCCCTTCGCGTGAGCCGCTCATTGCGTGATATAGCTTATAAAGTAATTTATACAAGAGAAGGTTATATCCGAAAAAATATGAAAGAACCCAGCATTCAGGAAATCGCAGAAGAGATTGGACTTTCAAAAGAAGAAGTAGTTTATGCACTGGATGCAGTACAGACACCAATGAGTCTTCAGGAACCGGTGTATAATGATGGTGGCGATGCACTGTATGTGATGGATCAGGTCAGTGATAAGAAGAACAGAGAAGAAAACTGGGTGGAAGAGTTGTCTTTAGAGGCTGCGATGGAACGGCTGAATGAAAGAGAGAGACGGCTGATCCGCTTACGATTTTTTGAAGGAAAGACGCAGATGGAAGTTTCGGAACAGATTGGAATTTCGCAGGCACAGGTGAGCCGTTTAGAGAAAAATGCTTTAAAAACAATGAGACAATATCTTCTTGGAAAATAGAGAGAAAGTATTGAAATTTTTATGACTTCATACTATGATAAGTGGGAAGAAAATGTTACGGAAAGTAACAGAAAAGAGCAGATATGGTTATGGTGTAATGTAACCAATGATAAAGTATGGAGGCAGCTATGATAAAGGCTTGTATTTTTGATCTGGATGGAACGTTGACAAACACATTGGATTCACTGGAATATTCAGTCAATGAGACGATGAAAGAGATTGGAATGCCACAGATCACAAAGGAACAGTGCCGGCAGTTCGTTGGAGATGGGGCGAAGGTTCTGCTTGAACGGACATTAAAGGCAGGCGGGGATACACAACTGTGTCATCTTGAAGAGGCGGTGGAAGCGTATGCCAGGATATTTGATGCAAATTGTATGTATAAGGTTGCTCCATACGAAGGAATTCCACAGATGTTGCAGCAGTTGAAAGAGAGTGGTATCAAACTTGCAGTTTTATCAAACAAGCCAGACAGGCAGGCTGTCCATGTGGTTGAAGAAGTATTTGGGAAAGCACTTTTTGACCATGTACAGGGACAGAAGGATGGAGTTCCTAAGAAACCGGATCCGACGGCCGCGTTGACGATTGCCAGTTCATTTGGGGTTTTGCCGGAAGAAGCAGCATACATCGGAGATTCAGAAGTGGATCTTGCAACAGGGCACACGGCAAGGATGCAGACAATTCTTGTGTCCTGGGGATTCCGTGGAAGAGAAGCTCTTTTAGAGGACGGAGCTGAATGTATTGTTGATTCAGCGGAAGAGATACGAAAGATTGTTAAGAAACAGGAGGAGAAGTAATGGGAGAGTACAATGAAGAGTGTCTGAAGACTTTTTTGGAGAAGCAGGAGCAGCTTTTTGATGAACCGGTAGCAGAGACCCTTGAGGCAGCAGAAGCTTTTCTGGAGGACTGTATGGCAGTTGTTGTAGAATCTCTGGCTGAAGTAAGAGAATACTTTGAAGAGAATGGCATGGATGTAGACGGGATGTCAGAGGAAGAATTAGAAGAGGCTTCTGAAGTATTTGCACTGCCGGATGGTACTTATCTAATTGTAGAAGGATAAGCAGAATTAAAATAGTAGTGATTGTGAAAAAGCAATTGAAAAGCCACAGAAAGGATGGACTGTGGCTTTTTTGCTGTATAAACCCGGCAAGCAGCATTTTTGAGTGCTTATGAAGAAATGTTAGTTTCAGCAATGCAACATTGAGGATCAGATTCAGGAGACGGTTCTTTTGGATGGAACATAAGAATCAGAAGAAGAATCAAAAGAATGCCAAGAGCAGCAAAAATAATAGTATAGATGATCTCTTTCATATGAAGGACAATGATTTTAGTTTTTGATTTCATGAGTATCCCCCTTTTTATACAATTTATGAATTTACAGAGCAAATATGCATGACAAATATTCACACATGCGGTAAAATAAAGATTGCTGTTTGCAAGAGGAAGTTATATGACAACAAGCCCGTGTTGCTTACAGTGGGAAGAAGAGGATGGAGAACGCATTTAGGAAAGGAAGAAGAAGATGTATATTATAGCAGGATTAGGTAATCCGACGAAAGAATACGAAGGAACAAGACACAATGTCGGATTTGATGTTATAGATCGACTTTCTGAGAGATATAATATAGATGTAACTATGGAGAAGCATCGAGCTTTGATTGGAAAGGGTATGATTGCAGGACAGAAGGTGATTTTGGTAAAACCGCAGACTTATATGAACCTTAGTGGCGAGAGTATCCGAAGTGTGATTGACTATTATAAAGTGGATCCTGAGAAGGAACTGATCGTGATTTATGATGATATCAGTCTTGGGGTAGGACAATTAAGAATTCGTGCAAAAGGCAGTGCAGGTGGGCATAATGGAATAAAAAATATTATTGCACATCTTGGCGGACAGGTTTTTCCTAGAATAAAAGTAGGAGTTGGAGAAAAACCACCGAAGTATGATCTTGCAGATTATGTTTTAGGACATTTTTCTAAAACGGAACAGGAACTGATGAGCGAAGGTTATGATAATGCGGTAAAAGCGGTGGAACTGATCGTGAGTGACCAGATGAGCGAAGCGATGAACGAATATAATCGTAAAAAGAAGGACGAGTAGAGATGCAGGCTTTTTTAGAACCATTAAAAGAACTGGCTGATTATCAGGAGATTGTCAGTTCGAGAAGAAAGAAAACGGGTTTCCTGCAAATCGCAGGATGTGTGAATTCACAGAAGATACATCTCGCGAAAGCACTGAGCGATGGCTTTGAGTACAGAGTCATCGTTTTTTCCAGTGAAGAAAAAGCAAAACAGGCTTATGAAGAATGGCGTGTACTGGAGGAAAATGTATGGTTTTATCCGGCAAGAGATCTTTTGTTTTATCATGCAGATATTAAGGGCGCATTTTTGACAGGGAAACGTATGGAAGTATTGCGTGCGATTGTAGAGAAGAAAGGACGGGAAGCAATTACTGTAGTTACAACAATGGACGCATTTCTGGATGGGCTTCCATCGAAAGAAGAACTGTATGGGAACAGGATTAAGATTCATGCAGAAGAGGCGCTGGATTTTCAGAAATTACAGGAAAACCTTTCGATATTAGGATATGAAAGGGAAAACCAGGTTGAAAGTCCGGGACAATTTGCAGTCAGAGGTGGGATTCTGGATGTATTTCCACTGACAGAGGAGAATCCGGTTCGAATTGAATTATGGGGAGATGAAGTTGATTCTATTAGAAGTTTTGATGTGGAAAGTCAGAGGTCGACAGAGAATTTACAGGAAATAGAAATCTATCCGGCAACTGAGAACTGGAAGCAGATGGAAACGGAAAGCTTTTTGGCATATTTTCCGGTAAAGGAGACAATCTTGTTTTTGGATGAACCGGTACGTCTTCAAGAATCTGCAGAAATCGTAGAAAAAGAGTACTTTCACAGCTTGGAGAGCAGAGAAGAAGCAGGTATCGAGGCAGATGAGATTCCGATTCAGGTAGAACAGACAGATCATACGATTGGAAAGATGAACAAGTATTATGGAATTGCATTTACCATGTTGGAATCAAAATGTGGAATGTTTAAAGTAAGGTCTGTCTACAGTCTGCAGGTTAAAACTGTCAATCCGTATAATAGCAGCTTTGAGCTCCTGACACGAGATCTGAAGAAACTGAAAAGAACAGGGTATCGCGTGATTCTTGTTTCGGGCTCAAGAACAAGAGCAAAACGTCTTGCAGAAGATCTGAGAGATTATGATCTGAGCAGTTTTTACAGTGAAGAGATGGAACGGCAGGTGAATCCGGGAGAGATTATGGTAACCTGTGGTTATATTTCAGAGGGATACGAGTATCCAATGTTAAAGTTTACGGTCATCTCGGAATCTGATATTTTTGGTAAGAAAAAGAAAAAAAAGAAAAGAAAAACTTATGAAGGAAAAAAAATCCAGGAATTTGCCGAACTTAAACCGGGAGACTATGTGGTACATGAGAATCACGGACTTGGAATTTATCAGGGGATTGAGAAAGTCGAAGTAGATACTGTTACTCGGGATTATATGAAAATTTCCTATGCGGACGGAGGAATTCTATATATACCGGCAACACAGATGGATCTGATCCAGAAATACGCAGGAGCAGATGCAAAGCCACCAAAATTGAATAAGCTTGGTACACCTCAGTGGAAAAAAACAAAAGGACAGGTAAAAAAAGCGGTTCAGTTAATCGCAAAAGATCTTGTAAAACTCTACGCAACGCGCCAGCAGACAGAAGGTTATGTTTATGGACCGGATACGGTCTGGCAGAGAGAGTTTGAGGAGATGTTTCCATTTGAAGAGACAGAGGATCAGCTTCGTGCAATTGAAGATACAAAGAAAGATATGGAAAGTACGAAGATTATGGATCGTCTGATCTGCGGAGATGTAGGGTATGGTAAGACTGAAATTGCGATAAGAGCAGCTTTTAAGGCAGTGCAGGAAGGAAAACAGGTTGTTTATCTTGTACCTACAACGATTCTTGCGCAGCAACACTATAATACATTTATACAAAGGTTTAAAGATTTTCCGGTGCGTGTTGACTTGATGAGCCGTTTTCGGACGCAGGCGCAGCAGAAAAAAACAGTAGAGGATTTGAAAAAAGGTCTGGTTGATATCGTGATCGGAACACACAGAGTGCTTTCAAAGGATGTTGGATATAAAGATTTAGGACTTCTGATCATAGATGAAGAACAACGTTTTGGTGTGACGCATAAGGAAAAAATTAAAAAATTAAGAGAAAATATAGACGTGCTGACGCTGACAGCAACGCCAATCCCAAGAACACTTCATATGAGTTTGATCGGAATTCGCGATATGAGTGTGCTTGAGGAAGCACCGATGGATCGTATGCCAATACAGACGTATGTAATGGAATACAATGATGAGATGGTACGTGAAGCTATTGAGCGTGAACTCGCCAGAGGTGGACAGGTCTATTATGTGTATAACAGAGTGGAAAATATTGCAGATGTGGCACTTCGTGTGCAGAAACTGGTGCCGGATGCAAGGGTATCTTACGCACATGGACAGATGAATGAACATCAGTTGGAAGATATTATGTATGATTTTATCAATGGTGATATTGATGTGCTTGTATCGACAACAATTATTGAAACAGGACTGGACATTGCGAATGCTAATACGATGATTATACAAGATGCAGATAGATTTGGACTGTCACAGTTATATCAGTTGCGAGGAAGAGTTGGGAGATCCAATCGAATGGCATATGCATTTCTGCTGTATCAGAGGGATAAGATGCTTAAAGAAGTTGCAGAGAAGAGGCTGGCTGCAATTCGTGAATTTACAGATCTTGGATCGGGATTCAAGATCGCAATGCGTGATCTTGAGATCCGAGGTGCGGGAAATCTTTTAGGAGAGTCGCAAAGTGGTCATATGGCAGCAGTTGGATATGACTTGTACTGCAAGATGCTTAATGAGGCTGTCAGTCAGTTGAAAGGTGAAAAAGAAGAAGCAGACTACGCTACAACGATTGATCTTGATATAGATGCATTTATTCCGGAATCTTACATTAAAAACGAGTATCAAAAATTGGATATTTATAAGAGAATTGCCACAATTGAAACAGAAGAAGAGATGGATGATATGACAGAAGAACTGATTGATCGTTTTGGAGATCTTCCGAAAAAAGTACAGCAGCTTCTTCATATTGCAGCACTTAAGAGTCTTGCGCATTCTGCATATATTACAGCGATAGAACAAAAGGGAAAAGACTACAAATTTATCTTATATGAAAAAGCAAATCTGGATCCGGCAAAAATTCCGGCACTTTTAAAGAAATATGGAAATAATATGATTTTCAAAGCAGAAGCAGTCCCGTATTTCCTTTATCAAAAGAAAGGGAGAAGTGGAAAAGAGAAAGGGGAAAATGTTCTGCAGATGCTAAGAGAAATTATAGAGAGTATTCGCGAACTTCGATTAGATTAGGGAAGTTGAGGAGATTCTGTGTTTGGGGTTGTGATAGAACAAAAAACACGATATAATGAGCGGTAGTATGGCTGCGTAAGTAAATACGTAAAAAGAGGAGGATTTACCAGATGGTACGTTTGGCAAAAAGGCTGGCAGTGCTTGCAGTGGCAGGCACATTGACAGCAACATCTTTGACAGGATGCGGAACAATAAATACAGATGAGACAGTTGCAACAGTCGGTGATGAGAAGATTACACTTGGAGTCGCGAATTTTTACGCAAGATTGCAGCAGGCTCAGTATGAAACCTACTATGCGAGTATGATGGGAACAACAGCAGAAGAGATGTGGGCAAAGGAAGCATCAGGCGATCAGACATATGAGGAGCAGACAAAGAAGAGTATTCTTGAGAATCTGGAGAATATGTATCTTGTTTCACAGCATGTATCTGACTATGATGTTGCACTGACAGAGGAAGAGCAGCAGGCGATTAAAGATGCAGCAGCAAAATTCGGTGAAGATAATTCGGATGATGTGAAGAAAGTGGTATCAGGAGATGAGGAGGAAGTGGCTAAAGTTCTCGAACTGATGACAATTTCGAATAAGATGGAAGCGGCAATGGAAGCTGGTGTGGATGAGAATGTATCAGATGAAGATGCAGCACAGAAGAGTATGCAATATCTCTTATTCTCATATACAACAACAGATGATTCGGGAGAATCCCAGACATTATCAGATGATGAGAAAGAAGCCTTGAAGACGACCGCACAGGCATTTGATGATCGGTTAAAGGGTGGAGAAGATATGGAGACTGTTGCATCAGCAGCAGGACTTACAGCCCAGACAGCTACATTTGATTCTGAAAGTACAAGCCCGGATAAGGATCTGATCGCAGCAGCAGATGCATTGACAAATGAAGGTGATGTTACAGATATTATAGAGACAGAGAATGGAATTTATATTGCAAAGCTTACAAGTCTTTTGGACAGAGAGGCAACAGACAGTAAAAAAGAAAGTATTGTAAGTGAGAGAAAAAAGGAACAGTATGATTCACTTCTGGAGCAGTGGAAAAAGGATACAAAAATCAAAGAAGAGAAAAAAGTATGGAAGAAGATCAGTTTTGAAAAACAGGGTGTAACAATTAAAACGTCAGATACATCAGATACTTCAGACAGCCAGAATTAAAAAAACAGGGACAAAAACTTTGTGAAGACCAACAAGTTTTTGTCCCTGTTATATTTACACGAGCAACGAGCCAAAGTCCGTGCTTTCACGAAAAATTAAATGTATTCCAGTTTTTCGAAATAATGCATTAAGATATCAGCACAGTTTTCAACACCAAGTTCGGAAGTGTCAAGAATCATGTGATAATCATTCACATCTCCCCAGGTCTTGCCGGTGTGTTCATAATAATAAGCAGCACGCTCTTCATCCGTATGCTCCACCTTTTCTTTTGCGGCATCATGATCAAGATTTTCTTTTTTCATGATTCTCTGAATGCGGTCCTCTTTGGCAGCACTCACATAGATGTTTAATACATTCATCCGGTCTTTCAGAATATCTGAGGCGCATCGTCCGAGAATAATGCAAGGGTTTTCAGCCAGTTTCCGGATTGCTTCAGCTTCACTTTCATATTTGTGATCAGAGAGCTTTTCTTCTATATAGGCCTTGTCATAGACCGGAATATCAAGTCGTTTCGAAAGCTCTTCAGCAATAATGCTGGCTCCGGTACCGAAACGACGACTCATAGTAATTACTAATTTCATAATGAAGTCCTCCTTTGTAGAAATAACATTCAGATGAATTTTATTATAGCACGTTCTGTTTGATTTGTCTCGGTTTTACTTACTTGTATCCAATGATGGGAAGCTGCCGGTAAAAATGTATCCATTTTTCAGGGAAAATAAAGAAGGAATTTTAATGAAAAAATGGATGTAAAACTTTATACAATCCCCCATTGCAAGATCATGTATACTAATGATATAATTTATAGTAGCGTTTTTGGCAGTTGCCAGAAGCAAACTTATGGATGATTAAAAATTTGAGTAGGTGACGGATTTGAAGAATAAGATCAAACGTTTTGCAAAGGGGGATTTTCACATCCCGCAGCCGGAAATTATTTTTCCTGAGACTCACATTACGATGCGTGTCGGAGAAGGAGAAAAATATGAGGGAAGCTTTTCTCTGCAGAATGAAGGGGAAGGGACAATACGTGGACTTGTATATCCTTCTTCCTATCGTGTACAGTGCGCAGAGCAGGGTTTTGATGGAAATCCGGTAAATATTTATTATACATACGATGGAAGAGGACTTGTGCCGGGACATGTTGAACATGGGAAATTTACGATTGTATGTAATGGTGGAGAGTATGATATTGCATTTACTGCAATTATTGAGAAACCATTTGTTATGACTCGATACGGAAAGGTTCAGAGCCTGGAAGATTTTAAGAAGCTTACATATCGTGATGCAGCTGAGGCAGTGAAGTTATTCCGGTCCAGAGATTTCTTTGAAATTCTCAAATATGAAGATACGAGGATCAAGGCGCTTTATAATAATATGCGTAAATGGGAACTGGATCAGCACGCCCTTGAAGAATTCCTGGTAGGGTGCAAGCAGAAAGAGAAGATTTTTCTTACATTGGAAGAAGAAAGCCGTGCTTTTATTTCTCTTGTAGAAGACAGAAAAGAGACTTTTACTGTGAAGAAAAATACCTGGGGATATCTGGAGATTGATGTAAGAACAGAAGGCGATTTCCTTTCTGTTGAGCACAGACATCTGACGACAGACGAATTTATAGGTAATGCCTATCGTCTGGAATATGGTATTTCTATGGACAAGCTTCACAGAGGAAGTAACTTTGGAAGGATTATTCTGGAAACTCCATATGAAACATTGAGTTATGAGGTCGTAGTGGAAAAGGATATTTGCAGAGATGAGGAACATCGTGCAAATGAAAAGGAATTTAATGTAATTCTGAAAGATTATCTGAAATATGAAGGTGACAAGATGTCACTGGAAGATTGGACAGAGACTTCTATTAAGAAAATTTCACATCTTCGCGAGGTAGATGAACGTAATGAATTTTACCTTCTTGCCCAGGCACATATCTGCATTTTGGGTAATCGGATGGATGAGGCAAAATGGCTTTTAGAATCTTATAACTACAATCGTTTTGCAATCGGTAAGGATGTTGAATTGAGTTCCTATTACCTTTATCTGACGACAAAGCTGAGTAATGATTCGATTGGGCAGAGAAGGGTCGCAGAAGAACTTTCACGTTCTTTTATGAAGCATCCGGACAGCTGGCGGATTCTTTGTATGCTGATTGAGGTTGATTCGGAATATAAAATCTACAGTGAAAGACTGAATGTGCTTGAGAAGCAGTTTATGGAGTATAAGTCTCACAGCTTATGGTTCTATCTTCAGGCATTCCGTTGTTTTAAAGAGAAGAGCTCATCTCTTAAAAAACTCGGACAGTTTGAAGTACAGGTTCTGCTTTTTGGCGTGAAATATAAACTGATGACGAAGGAACTTGCATTATATACAGCAAACCTGGCAAGTCAGATGAAGAATTTTGATAAACATCTGTATAATGTACTTGTGAAGTGTTATGAGATGTATGATGAAGCGATGATATTGACTTCTATCTGTACATTGCTTATAAAAGGCAGCAGAACAGAACACATCTATTTCCATTGGTATGAGAAAGCGGTAGACGCAGAGTTGAAGATCGCGCAGCTTTACGAATATTATATGGCGGCTGCGAGACCGGAAGAATTTCATAAGCCGCTTCCTCGTTCGGTATATTTGTATTTTATGCATGGAAATTCTCTGGATTATAAGAAATGCGCATTTTTGTATGCAAATCTGATTACTTATGAAGATGAGACAAGTGAGATTTATGCGCACTACAGGGATGAGATGGAAGAATTCACATGGAATCAGTTGGAGAAGAGAAATATAGATGAAGATCTGCGGATTATTTATAAGCGATTCCTTGTAGAGACAGACATGAGTCAGGACAGAATCCGCGCTCTTTATGATGTGTGTCACGCATATTGGATTACAACAAAGGTTCCGAATATGAAATTTATTCATGTAATCGCAGCTGATGGAACAATTACACAGAAGGCAGCATATACAGAGAATGGAGCCAGAGTATTTCTGTATGCAAAGACGGATCGCATTGTATGGGAAGCAAAAGATGGAAGACATTATACAGATTCTATCCCATATGAGAGTAAACGTCTGTTTTATGAACTTAGATATATGGATATCTGCAGAAAATATGCAAATAGCCTGAACCGAAGCAAAGCGTTTGAAGAAGAGGAAGAGCTGACACTGGAAATCGTAAAGGAAAAGGGTCTGGAAAATTTCCCGGAGGATGAGATCCAGGTACTGTGCAGCAAGATGATTCGTGAGACAAATTATGAGAATGATGATTTCCTGACCTATGTTTGTTATGATTTATTTAAGAAAAAACAGTATGATAAAGTGATTCTTACGTATTTGGCAAACTTCTACTGTGGAGCAACACAGGAGATGAAGGAATTGTGGAAAGTTGCCAGAGAGTATGAAGTCCATACACACAAACTGGCAGAACGGATCATTACACAGATGCTCTTTTCAGAGGAATTATTCCAGGAGACAAAAGTATTTGAAGCTTATTATGATGAAGGTGCATACTTCCGGCTCCAGCAGGCTTATCTGGCATATGTCTCCAGAGAATATGTTGTAGAAGCACGTAAGATAGAGAAATCTATAATTGATATTATCTGCAGGGAAGCAGAGAAGGGTGAGGCAACAATCGATATTTGTATGATTGCTGTTTTGAAATATTATTCGGATCAAGAGTATGAAACAATCCTTAAGAAGACGCTGAAAAAGTTTATGCAGGAACTTTGTGGCAAACAGATTTATTTCCCATTTTTCCTTAAGTATGATAAGGAGTGGCTGATTGAATTCCAGTTGTGGGATAAGACACTGGTAGAATACAAGGGCCAGAAGGATAGCCGTGTTATGTTGTATTATCAGTTGCAGAAAGGTGGAAACGGAGATTCTGATTATGCAACAGAACTTCTGACACCAATGTATGAGAATTTGTATGTGAAGAAGTTTGTGTTGTTCTCGCATGAACGACTGATCTATTATTTTAAAGAAACAATTGACGGAAATTCTTACAGAAGTGAGAAAAAGATCTGCCAGCATACGGTTGAAAAAGGTGAACCGGGCAGATATGGAAGGCTCAATGACATTATTCTGGAAGAAGATCCGGAAGAACGAGAGAAGAAGATGAAGCAGTATGCACTGGAAGATGCGGTTGCATCACATATGTTCATACAGTATTAAGGAGGAAATCTTTTCATGGGACAGGGAAGTATAATTGGATATGAGATAAATGAAAAGACATGCCAGATCAGTTTTTATAATGATAAAGAGATGGAACCTCAGACACTGGAAGTTGACTCAGATAATTTCCAGATTCCTTTGATTATTGGAAAACTAAGAGACACATGGGCATATGGAAAAGAGGCAAAACGTCTTGCAACACTGAAAGAAGGATTTACTGTTGCCCGTCTGCTTTCGAGAAGTCTTGCAAATGAGAAAATTGAATTTGGTGATGAGACATATGATGCAGTATGGCTGCTTTCACAGTTTATCCAGATGTCTTTACAGTCATTTCCTAAAATTGATGGAATTGTGTTCAGCGTACCGGTTCTTACAGAAGAACTGGCACAGATGCTTCGAAGGATCGCAGTTCGCATGAATATTGATAAAAGACATATCTTTATTCAGGATTATAAAGAGAGTTTTTGTAATTATCTCTTCTATCAGCCGAAAGAACTGTGGCAGTATGATGCAGCATTGTTCTGCTGTGACCGTAATGAGATCAAAGCATATATGCTGCGCAGACTGAAGCCGGGACTTGGTGGTGGAAAGACTACATTTGTTACGGTTGATGAAGTTGCAAATGCACATATGAAAGAACTGGCGCTTGTTTATCCGGTTTTGAACGAGGATAAAGCAAAAGAAGCCGATGCGATGTTCTGTAAATTTATACAGAGCGTGTTTGATAAGAGGATTGTTTCTTCCGTATTCCTGACAGGAGAAGGGTTCGAAAATAACTGGTATCCGAAGTCATTGCGGGTGCTTTGCAATGGAAGAAGAGCATTTATCGGAAATAATCTGTACAGCAAAGGAGCTTGCTATACTGCATACAGAAAATTGTATATGCATATAGAGAATCCGGTTTATCTATCGGAGACTAAGCTGACAGATCAGATTACAGTCAATATGCGTGTGGATGGTCAGGAAATGTGGTATCCGCTTGTTTCCTGGGGTGCACACTGGTATGAGTCGAATAATCAGTGGGAAGTGATCCTTGAAGAGGGTGATGATATAGAATTCCATATCGAGTCACTGGTTCAGGGAACGGTTAAGACCGAAAAAATCTCTTTGGAGAGACTTCCGAAGAGAGCAGAGTATTCGATAAGACTTCAGATAGAAACGATGTTTCTGGATGAAAAAACCTGCAAGATTACAGTACGTGATGTCGGATTTGGAGATTTCTTCCTACCGACGGATTTCCGTGAGGAAAAGGTGATACATTTAGGAGGTAATGATGGGAAATTTAATTCTTTGTCATGACAGACACGCGGCACATCCTTATGAGATTTCCAGGATCCATTGCAGGATCTTTACGATAGAAGAATTGTGTTACTATCTGTGTAATAATTTATATTTGATCGATTATACGATCATGAATGAACCGCTTTGCACCTGGCTGGAAGAAGAGATTGGGATGAAAGAACTGGCAGAGCAGCTTCGAGATTTGATGCGTATGCGTGGATCTGTCGAGAATTTTGTTCTTACAATCCTGAAAGCTTCAAAGATCTATAAAGAATCGGAAATGATCCGTATCCAGAATGTTTTGGAACATCTGAAAAATCAGAAGGATGTAGAGCGTAAGAAGTATAAAGGCGATAATCTTCTTGAAAGCGGTGAGATTGAAGAAGCGATCATCGTTTATCAGGAAATCCTGAATCAGGAAAAAGATGAGAGTGTAGATGAAAAATTCTATGGAAAGATCTATGCATGTCTTGGAGCGGCATATGGACGATTGTTCCTTTATCAGGAAGCGGCCAAAATGTATGACAGAGCCTACCAGATCTGCGAAGATAAGGAATTACTAAAACCATATCTGTATGCGTCTTATAAGTATATGTCGCTGGAAGAATTTCACATTTTGCTTACAAAGCACAGTGAATATCAGGAAGTGAATGCACAGATGAGAAGCGAGATGGACGAAGTGAAGCAGAATCTTCAGATTGAGCCAAATGAAGTACTTTTGGAGAAGTGGAAGAGGAAACATAGAAGAAATCATACATAATACAGACTTTTTATGCAGCTGTTCACAGAATCTATGAGCAGCTGCATTGTTTACTGTTTTGGGGTTTGACATATATTGTATGCTATGGTAGAATACAACGGTAACTTTACCGTAGTACAGTGACTCATTGGTAGAGAATAAAAGCCAAACTCGATGATGGAGGGTATTATTATGAAAAGAAAAGTATTAAGTGTGTTATTATGTGCAGGACTTGCAGTTTCTATGTTAGCAGGATGTGGTTCAGACTCTTCTAATGCGAATAAGAAAGCGGAATCAACAGGGAGTGATCTTGAATATGTGAAAGACAAAGGGACACTCGTGGTCGGTGTTACTGACTTTGAACCAATGGATTATAAAGATGATAATGGTGAGTGGGTCGGATTTGATGCAGACATGGCGAAAGCATTTGCAGAGAGTATAGGTGTTGAAGCTGAGTTTGTAGAGATTGACTGGGATAATAAAGAGCTTGAGCTTGATGGAAAGTCAATCGACTGCGTATGGAATGGTATGACACTGATTGATGAAGTGAAGAGTTCTATGGAATGCACAGATGCTTATATG
Source organism: Mediterraneibacter faecis (assembly GCF_055383675.1). Lineage (NCBI taxonomy): Bacteria > Bacillati > Bacillota > Clostridia > Lachnospirales > Lachnospiraceae > Mediterraneibacter > Mediterraneibacter faecis. The sequence goes on from NZ_AP043803.1 coordinate 1,308,902, forward strand.
AATAACGCGCAGGTTGTAGTTGTACCGGCTGACAAAGCAGATAAGTATCAGGATGAGGAAAGTGTGAAAGATTTAACTTTTGCAGTAGAAGCAGGAAGTGCAGGGGAAGATCAGGTTGAAAGAATTGGTGCACAGTATACAGCCGTTTCATCACAGGCAGATGCACTGATGGAGGTTGCTTCCGGAAACTCAGATGCAGCTGCAATTGATGCTTTGATGGCAGCAGCTATGATCGGAGAAGGAACAGGTTATGCAGATCTTACTTACACAATAAGTCTGAACAATGAGGAGTATGGCGTTGGATTCCGTAAAGGATCTGATCTTGCAGCAGCTCTGAACGATTACTTTAAAAAGAGTATGGAAGATGGATCAATGAAGAAATGTGCTGAGACTTATAAAGTACAGGCTGCATTGATCGAAAAATAAATTTAGGATGGAGCTTTAATAAAATGGAACTTATTATGGAACAATTTCCAATCGTTATTCACTCACTGAATGTGGGATTTTTACAGACGCTGAAGCTGTTTTTTGCAACCCTTCTCGGTGCAATTCCATTGGGACTGGTTATTGCATTTGGATCAATGTCACATTTTAAACCGTTGAGTTATATCACGAATATCATTGTCTGGATCGTGCGAGGCACACCGCTTATGATTCAGATGCTGATCATTTATTATTTCCCGGGACTGGTCTTAGGAAACCCAATTTGGGGTGGCGGTGAAAGCGGAAGATTTCTTGCAGCTTCGGTTGCATTTATCTTTAACTATGCATGCTATTTCTCGGTAATTTACCGCGGAGGAATCCAGGGTATCCCACAGGGACAGACGGAGGCCGGACTTGTTCTTGGAATGACAAAGCATCAGATCTTCTTTAAGGTTAAGCTGCTTCAGATGGTGAAGAGAATTGTTCCACCGATGTCAAATGAGATCATTACGCTTGTAAAAGATACTTCTCTTGCACGAATCATTGCACTGCAGGAGATTATCTGGGCAGGACAGGCGTTCCTGAAAGGTTCTCAGGGAATCTCAGGTGCGATCTGGCCGATGTTCTTTACAGCTTTTTATTATCTGATCTTCAATGGTATTCTGACAGTCCTTCTTGGAAAGCTTGAGAAGAAGCTGGAATATTTTAATTAAATGGGGAGGAAGAGATAAATGGCAATACTTGAAGTAGAACATATTAATAAAACATTTGGACGGACAGAAGTATTGAAAGATATCAGCTTTTCGTTGGAACGTGGACAGGTACTTTCCTTGATTGGTTCCTCGGGAAGTGGAAAGACAACACTTCTGCGCTGTCTGAATTTTCTGGAGACACCGGATAAAGGTGTGATCCGTGTAAATGATGAATTATTGTTTGATGCTGCAAATCCTGTAACAAAACAGGAAAGTGAGATCCGTAAGAAAAGATTACATTTTGGACTTGTATTCCAGTCTTTTAATCTGTTCCCGCAGTATACAGCACTTGGGAATGTAATGCTGGCGAAGGAACTACTTGCAAAAAGTCAGCCTGATTATAAGGCGCGCAAGAAAGAGATACACGCAGAGATTGAAGCAGAAGCAAAGCGCCTCTTAGATCAGATGGGACTTTCAGAGCGTATGAATAACTATCCGCATCAACTTTCCGGAGGACAGTGTCAGCGTGTGGCGATTGCCCGTGCACTTGCACTCAGTCCGGATATTCTGTGCTTTGACGAGCCGACTTCAGCGCTGGATCCGGAGCTTACAGGTGAAGTGCTGAAGGTAATCAAAGGACTTGCGGATCAGAATACTACGATGATCATCGTAACGCATGAGATGGCATTTGCAAGAGATGTATCGGACAAAGTTCTGTTTATGGATGACGGTAAGATACTTGAGCAGGGAACACCTGAGGAAGTGTTTGAGAATCCAAAAGAAGAGCGTACCCGTCAATTTTTGTCTCGTTATACGAATGGATAGTGATTTTGTAAATACTGACAAAAAACGAAGGCGGTAATAAGATACGAAGAATAAAAACAACGAATATATTAGAAATGCTAATATATCAAGCGCGAATAAAATAATGAGCAGGAAGAAATACAAGGCGGGGGGAATGTTGATTTTCACTCTGCCTTATATTATAATCGGTTTTGTATGATACAGAAATCATGATAAAAACTAGCAGGAACTAGGTAAGGAGCATAAACTGACATGAGTGAATTTGAAAAAGCAGTGACGGGACTTGGGGAAGAATGCGGTGTTTTTGGTGCTTATGATGTGGATGGACAGGATGTGGCTGCATCAGTCTATTATGGCTTGTTTGCTCTGCAGCATAGAGGTCAGGAGAGCTGCGGTATTGCAGTGACAGACACTTATGGGAAGAGAAACGTTCTTTCAAAGAAAGGACTTGGCCATGTAGATGACGTGTTTAACGAAGAGGGACTTTCAGAATTGAAAGGAAATCTTGGAGTAGGACATGTGAGATATTCAACAGCAGGCGGAACACGTGTAGAGAATGCAATGCCACTTGTTATAAACTATGTAAAGGGAACACTTGCGATTGCACATAACGGAAATTTAGTAAATGCGATCGAGCTGAGAGAAAAACTCAGCCAGACGGGTGCTATTTTCCAGACAACAATAGACTCTGAGGTGATCGCATATCTTATTGCGAGAGAACGTCTTCATACACCGACAGCAGAAGAGGCTGTGAAGTGTGCGATGCAGAAGATCAAGGGAGCGTACGCACTTGTCGTTAGCAGCCCGAGAAAAATGATTGGCGCAAGGGATCCGTTTGGACTCAAGCCACTGTGCATCGGAAAACGTGACAATACATATTTCCTTGCTTCTGAGAGCTGTGCAATCGCAGCTGTAGACGGTGAGTTTGTAAGAGATGTTCTTCCGGGAGAAATCGTAACAATTACAAGAAAACATGGAATCCAGTCAGATACGAGTATGGTGATCGATTCGGAAAAACAGGCAAGATGTATTTTTGAGTATATTTATTTTGCAAGAACAGACAGTACAATCGATGGTGTAGGTGTATACCATTCCAGAATTCTGGCAGGAAAAGCACTTGCGGAATCTTATCCGGTAGACGCTGATCTTGTTGTAGGAGTTCCGGACTCCGGTCTGGTAGCAGCGAAAGGATATTCTGAGCAGTCAGGAATTCCGTATGGAATGGCATTTCACAAGAATAGCTATGTGGGAAGAACATTTATCAAACCGAAACAAAGCGAACGTGTTTCCAGTGTAAAAATCAAACTGAATGTGATTCCGGAAGTTGTAAAGGGAAAACGAATCGTAATGGTAGATGATTCCATCGTGCGTGGAACAACTTGTGCAAATATCATTAAGATGCTGAAAAAAGCCGGAGCAAAAGAGGTACATGTACGTATCAGTTCTCCACCGTTCTTACATCCATGCTTCTTTGGAACGGATGTTCCGTCAAATGAGCAGCTGATCGCACATACTCACACACAGGAGGAGATCCGTCAGCTGATTGGAGCAGACTCTCTTGGATACATGGAGATTGAGAAACTGAAAGACATGGTTGGAGATCTTAAGTATTGCGATGCCTGCTTTACAGGAAAGTATCCGATGGAAGTTCCGAAAGAGGATATCAGTCAGGCATTTGAACAAAATTGATTTTGAAGACTCAGTTTATGTGTTATAATAGATGAACAGTTACGATAAAGATATGAAACAAGGAGAAAAGAATTATGAGTAATGATCGTTATGTAAGCCCGCTTTCAGAGCGTTATGCAAGCCGCGAGATGCAGTATATCTTCTCACCGGACAAAAAGTTCAGAACATGGAGAAGACTTTGGATCGCACTGGCAGAGACTGAGAAGGAGCTTGGACTCAACATCACGGATGAGCAGATCGAAGAGATGAAGAGCCATGCGGATGATATTAACTTTGAGGTGGCAAAGGAACGTGAGAAGGTTGTACGTCATGATGTTATGTCTCATGTTTATGCATATGGTGTTCAGTGTCCGAAAGCAAAAGGAATCATCCATCTTGGAGCTACATCCTGTTATGTAGGAGATAATACAGATATTATTATTATGGCAGAAGCACTGAAACTGGTTCGCACAAAGCTTGTGAATGTAATTGCAGAGCTTGCGAAGTTCGCAGAGGAGCAGAAGAACCAGCCTACACTTGCTTTTACACATTTCCAGCCGGCACAGCCGACAACTGTTGGAAAGAGAGCAACTCTTTGGATGCAGGAGTTTGAAATGGATCTTGAGGATCTGGAATATGTACTTGGAAGCCTGAAACTGCTTGGATCTAAAGGAACAACAGGAACACAGGCAAGTTTCCTTGAACTGTTTGACGGAGATCAGGAGACAATTGACAAGATCGATCCAATGATCGCTGAGAAGATGGGATTTAAGGCATGTTATCCGGTATCCGGACAGACTTATTCAAGAAAAGTAGACACAAGAGTACTGAATGTACTGGCAGGAATTGCTGCAAGTGCTCACAAATTCTCTAATGATATCCGTCTGCTCCAGCATTTGAAAGAAATTGAAGAACCATTTGAGAAGACACAGATCGGATCTTCAGCAATGGCTTATAAGAGAAACCCGATGAGAAGTGAGAGAATTGCTTCCCTTTCAAGATATGTGATGATCGATGCACTTAATCCGGCAATCACATCTGCAACACAGTGGTTTGAGAGAACACTTGATGATTCCGCTAACAAGCGTCTGAGTGTTCCGGAAGGATTCCTTGCAATCGACGGAATACTTGATCTTTGTCTGAACGTTGTAGACGGACTGGTTGTATACCCGAAAGTAATCGAGAAGCGTCTGATGTCCGAACTTCCATTCATGGCAACAGAGAATATTATGATGGATGCTGTTAAAGCCGGTGGAGACCGTCAGGAGCTGCACGAAAGAATCCGTGAGCTTTCTATGGAAGCAGGAAGAAATGTAAAAGAGAAGGGACTTGACAATAACCTTCTTGAACTGATCGCAGCAGATCCGGCATTCAACCTGACTTTAGAGGATCTTCAGAAGACAATGAAACCGGAGAAATATGTTGGACGTGCAAGTGAGCAGGTAGATGCTTATCTTAAAAATGTGATCCGTCCACTGCTTGAAAAGAATAAAGAGATCCTTGGCGTGAAGGCTGAAATTAACGTATAGAATCCTTGGAATCTATCAGGACAAAGCGGAAAAATCAAAGGGATGTTGCATTTGGTTGCAGCATCCTTTTTTCTTTGATAAACTAAAATTATTTCGTATATTAAAATATGGGGGAAAGAGAAAGGAATAAGAGAACATGGATATAGGACTGAATTGGAATGAATGGCATCAGGAAGCGGCGAGAAAACCATATGTCAGAGTGGGAGTGACTTTATTAAGTGGTGCGCTGATTCTGATGCCTGCACAGGAAATTGTTTCATTATATTTGGAAAAGAATCTGATTTCCGAAATAGAGGTCTGTGCGACACCAGAGGATATAAATGTGTCAGGAAATGATCTGCCGGAAAAAGTAACAATAGAAGCTATCCAGACAGATGTTAACCAAGCAGATGTTATCCAGGTAGCAGCTGTTCCGGCAGAAATCTTAGTGGAAGAACCTATGGTAGAAGAAATTGTGGTGGAAGAACCAGTAGTAGAAGAGATTGTGGCAGAAAAACCAGGTGTGAAAAGAGATACAACTATAAATGTTGCAAGTGAACCGGTAATTACAAATCCTGATTCAATAGAAAATGTAAAAAATGAAAATGAGGATGAAGAAGGGTCGATAGCAGTGGGAAATACAGATACCGGATATCTTATTAATGCGGAAGGTATGATCTGTGGACTTTCAGGAGACAAAGAAGTGATAAAGGATGGAGTATTGTACTTTCCTGAAGAAGGATGTTCCGGAATTGCGAGAGGAGCACTGTCGGGTCTTGGTTCTGCTGTAGAAGAGATTGAAATTCCTGCTAATATAACAAATATTCAGCCAGGAGCGTTTGTGGGGCTGAGTAATCTGGGATGGATAGAAGCAGATGCAGCAAATCCAGCCTATGTTACGGTAGATGGTGTACTTTACACGGCAGATGGCACAGTTCTTCTTGCATTTCCGGCAGCGTGGACAGGAACCTTTCAGGTGCCGGAAAGTGTGAAAAGTTTTGCGGAAAGTGCATTTGATGGAACAAATCTGGAATGTATTGATGCAAGATCCTGTACACTTGAACAGGCGGGAAGTATTCCTGAAACGGTGAAACTTTTGGAGTAAAAGAAAAACATTGATTTTGTTTGTTGAAGAATTTGGGGACTTGCGCTATAATATGACGAGATTGAACAATAACAAACAGGAATTGGAGAAGATAGAATGAGTAAGAAAGTAAGAACAAGATTTGCACCAAGCCCGACAGGAAGAATGCATGTGGGTAACTTAAGAACAGCACTATACGCGTATCTGATCGCAAAGCATGAAGGGGGAGATTTCCTCCTTCGTGTAGAGGATACAGACCAGGAACGTTTTGTGGAAGGTGCACTTGATATCATTTACAGAACAATGGAGAAAACAGGTCTCATCCATGATGAGGGACCGGATAAAGATGGCGGATATGGACCGTATGTACAGAGTGAGCGTAATGCATCAGGACTTTATCTTAAATATGCAAAGCAGCTTGTAGAGCAGGGAGATGCTTATTACTGTTTCTGTGACAAAGAGCGTCTGGAGTCTTTAAAGACACAGGTTTCCGAAGGTGGAGTAGAGATTTCTGTTTATGATAAGCACTGCTTAAGTCTGAGCAAGGAAGAAGTAGAGGCGAATTTGGCAGCAGGTAAGCCATGGGTTATCCGTCTGAATGTACCGAATGAAGGTGAGACAACATTCCATGATGAGATCTACGGAGATATCACAGTTCCGAATGCAGAGCTTGACGATATGATCCTGATCAAATCTGATGGATTCCCGACATATAATTTTGCAAACGTAATTGACGATCATCTGATGGAGATTTCACATGTTGTTCGTGGAAATGAGTACTTATCTTCAGCACCGAAGTATAACCGCCTTTATGAGGCGTTTGGCTGGGAAGTACCGGTTTATGTACACTGTCCACTGATCACAGATGAGAATCATAAGAAATTGAGCAAGAGATGTGGACATTCTTCTTATGAAGATCTGATCGAGCAGGGATATGTTTCAGAGGCAGTTGTGAATTATGTTGCACTGCTCGGATGGTGCCCGACAGACAACAGAGAAATCTTCTCACTGGAAGAGCTTGTTGAGGCATTTGATTATCATCATATGAGTAAATCTCCGGCTGTGTTTGATACAGTGAAATTAAAATGGATGAACGGAGAATATCTCAAGGCAATGGATTTTGATAAGTTCTATGCACTTGCAGAGCCATACCTGAAAGAGGCAGTAACAAAGGACTATGATCTGAAGAAGATTGCAGCACTCGTGAAGACAAGAATTGAGATTCTTCCGGAGATCAAAGAGCAGGTTGATTTCTTTGAAGAACTTCCGGATTATGATATCGCGCTTTATACACATAAGAAGATGAAGACAGATGCGGAGAAGTCACTCGCACTTCTGAATGAGGTACTTCCGGTTCTCGAAGCACAGGATGACTTTAGCAATGATGCATTGTTTGAGACATTGAAAGCATTTGCAACAGAAAAAGGATACAAAGTAGGTTATGTAATGTGGCCGCTTCGTACAGCAGTTTCCGGAAAACAGAATACTCCGGGTGGAGCAACAGAACTGATGGAAGTACTCGGAAAAGATGAATCTCTTAGAAGAATCCGTCTTGGAATCGAGAAACTTCAGTAAGGACAGCGAAAAGAGGTAGAATGGGATTTAATGAAGCACAGACGCAGGCGATCCAGCACACAGACGGCCCATGTCTTGTACTGGCAGGCCCGGGATCGGGGAAGACGCTTACGATTGTAAACAGAGTAAAATACCTTATAGAGAAACAGAAAGTAAGACCAGAAGAAATTCTGGTCGTTACTTTTACAAGATTTGCAGCGGCGGAGATGAAATCCCGCTTCTGTTTGGTTATGGGCAAAAGAGATCTTCCGGTTACAGTAGGCACATTTCATGGAATCTATTATGGAATCCTGAAATGGGCTTACCGGATGAATCAGGAAAATATTCTTTCAGAGACAGAAAAATATCAGATTTTACGTGGCGTGATTAACAAGGAAAGAATGGAGATCTTTGATGAAGAAGATTTTATTCAGGATATTGCGGCAGAAATTGGAAAAGTGAAGAATAATCGGATTCCGCTGGAAGAATTTGTATCAGAAAAGTGTAGTGCGGATGCTTTTCGCAATATTTACCGTAATTATGAACAGCATAGAAAAGAACTGAAAAAGATTGATTTTGATGATATGCTGGTACTTTGTTATGAATTGTTCCGGTCAAGACCAGATGTACTTGCACAGTGGCAGAAGAAATTCAGATACGTTTTGATTGATGAATTTCAGGATATTAATCGAATTCAGTATGATGTGATCCGCATGCTGGCACAGCCGGAAAATAATTTGTTCGTAGTAGGGGATGACGATCAGGCAATCTACGGATTTCGTGGAGCTGATTCAGAATTGATGCTTGGATTTGGAAAAGATTTCCCTAATGCAAAACAAATTCTGTTGGGAATGAATTACCGTTCGACAGCAAATATCGTACAGAATTCTTTGAAACTGATTGAAAATAATGTGGAGAGATACAGTAAAAAACTGGAAGCAAACCGTGAAGGCGGTTCCTGCCTTCATATTCAGGAAGTGAAAGATCCGGTGGAAGAGGCAGAGTATGTTCTTGAAGAGATACAGAAATGTAAGGAGAATGGCATAAAAGAAGAGGAGATTGCGATTCTGTTCAGGGTTCATACAGATGCGAGAGCAGTGGTAGAAGCAATGGTGGAACGGAAGATCCCGTTTCAGATGAAAGAGCATCTTCCGAATATCTATGAACACTTTATCGCAAAGGATATTATGGCATATTTCCGGCTGGCAACAGGAAAGCGGCGCAGACAGGATTTCTTACAGGTGATGAACCGGCCAAAGCGATATCTTGGAAGAGACAGCGTGTCAGGAAGTCAGGTTTCTTTTGAAGACATGCGGAAGTTCTATTGTGATAAAGACTGGATGATCGACCGGATTGATCAGTTTGAGTGGGATGTTAAGATGCTTATGAAGATGGCTCCATATGCGGCAATCCAGTATATCAGAAAAAGGATTGGTTATGACGATTTTCTGAAAGAGTATGCATTTACACATCAGATAAACAGATCTGATCTGAATGAAGTACTGGCAGAGATCGAAGAGGCGGCGAAAGCATTTTCAAGTGTTGAAGAATGGTTTGCACATGTAGAAGAATATACGGAGACTTTGAAAGTGAAGGAAAAGGAAAGAAACAGACCACGTCCGGGTGTCCGGCTGATGACGATACATGCTTCTAAAGGACTGGAATTCAAGCAGGTATTTCTGATTGCGGCGAATGAAGGAAGGATTCCGTATCAGAAGGCAAAGACAGACAAGGAGATCGAAGAAGAGAGAAGATTATTCTATGTGGCAATGACAAGGGCAAAAGATTTTCTGAAGATCTGTTATGTGAAAATAAAAAACGGGAAAGAAGTTACTCCTTCCCGTTTTGTAGACGAACTATTGAAAAGCTGACCGGATGTCAGTCACTTTGCTGACATCCTCAAGACTTAGTCCTCCAGGTCATCTAATGCATCAAGATCGATATCGCCGAAATCCTGTGTATCCAGCCATTCGTTGAATATAGCGGAAACACGGTCGAACTCTTCATCTTCTTCGATGTTCTCAAGTCCAGGTTCTTCCTCTTCTCCGTTATCAATGAAACGATACAGATAGATCTGACCGTCTGTGTTATCACCGTTTTCGTCCAGTGGAAGAAGTGCGATATACTCCTTTTCATCTGCTTTAAAAATATTGAGAACAGCGCATTCAAGTTCCTCATTATTCTCCAGTGTCAAAGTGACTGTGAGGGATTCGTTTTCGTTCATAATCTTCTCCTTTGAATCTGTGTTGTATTTCATTCCGTATTGACCAGCCAGGTGCTCAAAACGAGAATGATCAGCTATCTTGATGGTAACAAAAAGGGGAGAAAAAAGCAAGATAAGATTGACTTTCGGGTTAAACAAGGTAGAATAAAAGTGTTACTGATAGAAGTGAAAGGATAATAGACAATATGAAGAAAAGATGGATACTGTGTACAGTGGCAGTTGTGTGTATAGCGGCAGCACTGCTTGGATGTGGGAAGAAAAATGTTGGAACACCGGAAGATAATGCAGTAGTAGAAGAGGATGATAAGAAAAATGATAATACAGGGGAAGGTGGCAGACTGTTTGGATTTAGTGGGATTGATATGTCGAATCCTTTTTATGACACATTGAAAAATTCTGTCCAGACAGCATTAGAGGCTCAAGGTGACCGTCTGATGGTTCGTGATCCGGCATCAGATGCTGATTTGCAGAATGAACAGATTCGGGAGTTGATCAACGAAGGGGTACAGGCAGTATTTCTTTGTCCGGTAGATTGGGAGAAAATCACTCCCGCACTTGAAGCCTTAAAAGAGGCAGATATTCCGGTGATCAATCTTGATACAGAAGTAAAAGAGACAAGCCTTGTATCTGCATTTGTAGGGTCAGATAATGAGAATGCGGGATATGTGTGCGGGCAGGATCTTCTGGTCCAGAAACCAGATGGCGGCAAAATTGTGATTGTGGAAAGCCCTGGGGTGAACTCAGTGAATGAGAGAATTACCGGATTTGAAGAGGCTATAACAAACAGTGGGTTTGAAGTGGTAAAGAGAATTGAAGCATTGGGAGACAGCAGCAATGTGAAGGACGAGATGACACAGGTTCTGAGCGAAAACAGCGAGATTGATGCTGTAATGTGTGGCAGTGATCCGATGGCAGAACAGGTAATGGCGGCGATCACAGAAGCGCAGAGAACAAATATCTGTGTGTACAGTGTGGATGGTTCCCCGGCGACAAAAACAGCACTGATGAATGGCACTGGAGGAATGACCGGAATTGGAGCACAGTCCCCAATCAATATGGGAAAGACAGCAGTAAAGGTAGCGACAGCATTACTGGCAGACAAGGATTACGAGAAGGAAAATTATGAGGAAACTTTCTTTATAAATCGTGATAATGTTGAAATGTACGGAACAGATGGATGGCAGTAATTTATTGATTGCTCAAGAAAGGGGTTAACTATGAGGAAGATAAAGGGGAGTCCGCAGCCATTTGGAGTGGATATCAAAGGCAAAAATATAAATTTTGCCGTTCAGGTAGCAAAAGGGAAGACATGTGAACTTTTACTGTATAAGAGAGGGAAAGAAGTTCCGGAATATCAGTTTGATATGCCGGAGGAAGAAGGCGTTGGAGAAGTACGTTTCTTATCTGTTGAAGGTCTGAAAGCAGATCGATATGAATACAATTTTCTGATTGATGGGAAAGTATGTGTGGATCCATATGTAAAAGAACTTGCAGGAAAAGAGAAGTTTGGTGTAGAACGGAAACTTCAGGAACATCAGATCCGTGGGAAAATTGTTTCAATGGAGGACTATGACTGGCAGGAGGATCAGCGTCTACATCTTCCATGGGAAGATGTAGTGGCTTATGGTTTGCATGTGCGTGGATTTACAAAACATTCTTCTTCGAAAGTGGTGCATAAGGGAACATTCCAGGGGGTTGTTGAAAAACTGGATTATTTAAAAGAACTTGGAGTCAACCAGATTCAGTGTATGCCGGTCTATGAATTTGAAGAGTGCGGAAAAACAAAAGTGAACTATTGGGGATATGGTAAAGGTTTTTATTTTGCCCCTAAAAAAGCCTATGCATATGGGAAAAGTGCAGTTCGTGAGTTGAAAGATATGGTGCGAGCATGTCATAGTCAGGGCATAGAAGTTGTACTGGAGATGCCATTTGTTCCGGGAATATCAGCAAATTATGTAACGGAATGTCTACGCTTTTATATGCTGGAGTATCATGTGGATGGATTTGTTCTGAATCCTTATAACGTACCGTGGGAGCAGCTGATAGAAGATCCGTTTTTGAAAGATATCAAGCTGATGCAGAAAGATGATGGTTTCCAGAATGTAATGCGTCGCTTCTTAAAAGGTGACGAGAATATGGTCAATGATGTCATCTGGGCATTGAAAAATCGTTCATCGGAAAATGGAAAATGCAATTATATTACAACACAGACAGGATTTACGTTATGGGATTTAGTGTCTTATGATTGTAAACATAACGAAGAAAACGGTGAGAAGAACCTGGATGGACCAGATTATAATTACAGTTGGAACTGCGGAGCTGAAGGACCGAGCAGAAAACGCGCAGTTGTCAATCTTAGAAAGAATCAGGTGAAGAATGCATTAGAACTCCTGTTGACGGCTCAGGGAACTCCATGCCTCCTTGCAGGAGATGAATTCTGTAATTCGCAGAGAGGAAATAACAATGCATATTGTCAGGATAACGAGACAGGATGGGTGAACTGGACACAGTTGAAGAAAGATGACTGGCTGTTTCAGTATACAAAGAAACTAATCGGGCTGAGAAAAGAACATCGTTGTCTCCACCAGAGTACAGCACTATCCGGAATGGATACCACGAGATGTGGCATACCGGACGTATCCTACCATGGAGAAAATGCATGGCAGGTAAAAGCAGAAGTTTCCAGCCGTCAGTTAGGTGTCTTGTATTCAGGAACGAAAGAAGGGGAGTTCCCTTGTTTTATAGCATATAATATGCATTGGCTGCCGCATCACTTCGCAATACCATCGATTGGAAAGAACGTAGAATGGTATCTTGTTATGACTACAAAAGATGGCGTGCTTTGTGAAGCGAAAAAGCTGGAAAATCAGAAAGATGTATTACTGGAAGAACGTAGCGTAGCAATTCTGGTTGGACGCAGGATAGAGGAAAAGAAGAGTCGTTCAGAAAAGAAATCGATTCATACAGCTAAGACGCAGAATGTAAATAAAATAGAAAAACGGCAGGGAGCAGAAGAACTTTGTAAAGAAGAACAGCCGGCCAGAGAGGGAAAAGTATGAAGGCATTTGCACATTTTTGTACCATAACAAAACACAAAAAATTGGTTTTAAAAGAGTGTTTTCGTGTTGGGTTGTACAAACAGGGACTGCTCCATGATATGTCAAAATACAGTTGGACAGAATTCCGTGTGGGATGCAGATACTATCAGGGGACAAGAAGCCCTAATAATGCCGAATGGGAAGAAAAGGGGTATTCTTCCGCATGGCTCCACCACAAAGGCAGGAACAAACACCATTATGAATACTGGATTGATTATAGTCTGGAGGGACCGAACCTTCTGGCGGGAATGAAGATGCCGGTGAGATATGTAGTAGAGATGTTTCTTGACCGCATTGCAGCAAGTAAAGTGTATCTCGGGGATGCATATACCTCTGATGCACCGCTTGCTTATTATGAAAACGGGCGTGCAGATGAGCTGATGCATAAAGATACAAGAGAATTATTAGAAAAACTGCTTCATATGCTTGCAGAAGAAGGCGAGGAAACTACTTACAGATATATCAGGAGAGAAGTATTAAAAAGATAAGAAGAGGGAGTGTAGGCAGCAGTGAGGCTATATATTGTGCGTCATGGAGAGACGGATTGGAACAAGAAAAAACTGGTACAGGGACGAAAGGATATTCCCTTAAATGAATATGGGCGTCATCTTGCCCTGGAAACTTCTTATGGGATGAGACAATACCAGATTGATCTGGCTTATACAAGTCCCTTACGGCGTGCAAAAGAAACGGCAGAGATTCTTCTTGAAGGACGCAACATTCCGCTTTATGAAGATCAGAGAATCCAGGAAATTTCTTTTGGCTCGTATGAGGGAATGTCTTGTGTAGATAAGACGAAAGAAGAGAATCTTGCATTCCAGAAATTCTTTCAGGATACGGGAAATTATATTCCGCCGGAAGATGCTGAAAGTGTAGAACAACTTTATGAAAGAACCGGAGATTTCTTAAAGAGTCTTGAAGAGAGTAAGAAGCTGAAGGATAAGAATCTTTTGATTTCTACTCATGGTGCTGCGATGACAGCAATGCTGAACAGGATGAGAGGCAGTCTTTCAGTAGAGCATTTCTGGAAAAATGAAGTACCGCCAAATTGTTCTGTTACGATTGCGGAACTTGAAGGCAGTGGATTCAAAATTATCCAGGAAGGAATTATCTTTTATAAAGAAGAAGTGAAACACTGGAAAGCAGTGTAGTATAAAAGGCAGAATGTAAGTGCTGTGGTACTTGCATTCTGCCTTTCCTTATGCTATTCTTTAGTTGTCTGGCCGGCAGATCCTTAAGCCGGCAATGATTCACATGAACTTCAATTCTTCTGTTTCAGGAAGAGGATTCCATGGTATATCGTATTATTGCAACAAAATTAAGGGGAAGAATTATTGTTGACATTTTGAAAGAAGTATAATAAAATCTATTCATAGACGAACAACTGTTCGAAAAAGAGAGAATGGGTTTTATACACTAAGAGAGATAGAGAAGGAGAAAATTATGGCAGGCAAAGAGAGTGTTACAAAGCTGGCAAATAACGAAGAGAAGAAGAAAGCACTGGATGCAGCGATCGCAAAGCTGGAGAAAGATTTTGGTAAGGGTGCAGTGATGCGGCTGGGAGAATCAGGGGCACATGTAGCTGTAGAGACAGTTCCTACTGGATGTCTGAGTCTTGATCTGGCACTTGGACTTGGCGGTGTGCCAAAGGGACGTGTGATCGAGGTTTATGGTCCTGAATCAAGTGGTAAGACAACTGTCGCACTTCATATGATTTCTGAGGTTCAGAAGAGAGGCGGAATTGCCGGATTTATCGATGCAGAGCATGCACTGGATCCTGTATACGCAAAGAATATCGGAGTAGATATTGATGAACTCTATATTTCACAGCCTGACAGTGGAGATCAGGCCCTTGAAATTGCAGAAACAATGGTACGTTCAGGGGCGATTGATATTATTGTCATTGACTCTGTAGCTGCACTTGTTCCAAAGCAGGAGATCGAAGGGGATATGGGAGACAGTCATGTTGGTCTGCAGGCAAGATTGATGTCGCAGGCATTGAGAAAACTGACACCGGTTATCAGCAAGTCAAACTGTATTGTGATCTTTATTAACCAGTTACGTGAGAAAGTTGGAGTAATGTTTGGAAATCCAGAGACAACGACAGGAGGACGTGCGCTGAAATTCTATGCATCTGTGCGTATGGATGTCAGAAGAATCGAGACCTTAAAGCAGAGTGGAGAGATGGTAGGAAACCGTACAAGAATCCGTATTGTGAAGAATAAGATTGCTCCGCCGTTCAAAGAAGCGGAATTTGATATTATGTTTGGAAAAGGTATTTCCCGTGCAGGAGATATTCTTGATCTCGCAACCAATATTGATCTTGTGAAGAAGAGCGGTGCGTGGTATGCATATGAGGGAGAGAAGATTGGCCAGGGAAGAGAGAATGCAAAGGCATATCTGGAATCACATCCGGAAGTGATGGAGACACTGGATCAGAAGGTGAGAGCACATTATGCATTATCCGGATCAGAAGAAGCAGAGAATGAGCTTCCAGATGCTGAGAAGAAGACAGGGGCATCAAGTGATCTGAAGCTGACACCGGCTTCTAAAGTGGCTGATGAGGCAGAAAAGAAAGAATGATTGTTACTGGGATAGAAGAGCAGACAAAGACGAAGTTTAAAGTATATCTGGATGGAACATTTGCATTTGTGCTTTATAAAGGTGAGTTGAAGCGTTTTGGTATAAAGCAGGGAGAAGATCTCGCGCAGGAAAATTATGAAAAGATTCAGAATGAGGTACTGTTGAAACGCGCAAAGAAGAGAGCAATGCATTTGCTGGAGGATATGGATCGTACTGAGTCTGCATTAAGGGAAAAACTGAAGGCGGGACAATATCCGGAGAATGCAATCAGCGGAGCAATTGAATATGTGAGATCTTTTGGATATCTGGATGATGCAAGATATGCGGAAAATTTTGTTATGAGTCGCAAAGATACTAAAAGCAAACGGGAAATTAAGGCACTGCTGTCGCAGAAGGGAGTTTCTGATGATTTGATCTGTCTGGCTTTTGAACAGTGCTATAGTGAAGATTCTGAGGAAGAGGCAATCCGAAGGATACTGCGAAAAAAGAAGGTTGATCCGGAAAGAATGGAAGAGCAGGAATATCAAAAGATATTAGGATATCTTGCGCGAAAAGGATTTCGTTATGAGGTGATCCGCCATGTTATATCAGATTATGATAAACAGAGTAACTGTACACTCCCGTGTCAATCACTTCGCTGATTGACACGGAGGATGTGTGTTTTGACTTGAATGCATCTCGCCCCATCGCCAAAGGCGATTTAAAATGGCGAGATGCGTTGCTGGTCGCACATTGTGTGAACAGTAACCCGGGTTGTGTCATGTGATACAAAATAATAATTACAATGCTTGACATTGTTGTTGAAACAGTATAAAATTTAAGTGTTGTATTTGAGTAATATGTACAATGAAAATCGAATAAGGAGGTGCTCCTGTGCAGATAAGTCTAGGTTTATTTATAGGCGTTGCCGTGGCCCTCGCGTTGATAGTCGGAATCATTACTCACTTTGTTACAGTTTCCAATCTGAGAAAGAATGCGGAAAGCAAGATTGGGAATGCAGAAGCAAAAGCAAGAGAAATCATTGACGATGCTGTAAAGACTGCAGAGACGACGAAGAAGGAATCTCTTTTGGAAGTAAAGGAAGAGTCCATCAGGACAAAGAATGAACTTGAGAAAGAGACGAAAGAAAGAAGAGCGGAGTTACAGCGTTATGAGAAGCGTGTACTCGCGAAGGAAGAATCGGTCGACAAACGGTCAGATGTACTGGAACATCGTGAGAACAAACTGACAGCGAAGGAAGAACATCTTCGCCAGCGTGAAGCCAAAGTAGAAGAACTTAGCCAGAAACGTGTGCAGGAACTGGAACGAATCTCAGGACTTACCTCCGAACAGGCAAAAGAATATCTGTTAAAAACTGTTGAAGATGACGTCAAGCATGACACAGCCAAGATGGTCAGAGAACTGGAAACTCAGGCAAAGGAAGAGGCTGACAAGAAAGCAAAAGAGTATGTTGTGAATGCAATTCAGAGATGTGCAGCAGATCATGTTGCAGAGACTACAATTTCTGTAGTTCAGCTTCCAAGTGATGAGATGAAAGGAAGAATTATCGGTAGAGAAGGAAGAAATATCAGAACACTGGAAACATTAACCGGTGTGGAACTGATTATTGATGATACTCCGGAAGCGGTTGTATTATCAGGGTTTGACCCAATCCGCCGAGAAGTTGCAAGAATTGCACTTGAGCGTCTGATTGTGGATGGACGTATTCATCCGGCAAGAATTGAGGAGATGGTTGAAAAAGCTCAGAAAGAAGTGGATACAATGATCCGCGAGGAAGGAGAAGCTGCGGCTCTTGACGTTGGAGTTACAGGAATTCATCCGGAGTTGATCCGTCTTCTTGGACGTATGAAGTTCAGAACAAGCTATGGACAGAATGCATTGAAGCATTCAATCGAAGTAGCTCAGTTATCAGGTCTCATTGCAGGAGAAATCGGACTGGATGTCAGACTTGCAAAACGTGCAGGACTTCTTCATGATATTGGTAAATCAATTGATCATGATGTAGAAGGATCACATATTCAGATTGGTTCAGATCTTTGTAGAAAATACAAAGAATCAGCAACCATTATTAATGCTGTGGAGGCACATCATGGTGATGTGGAGCCGCAGAGTCTAATTGCTTGTGTTGTTCAGGCAGCGGATACTATTTCAGCTGCAAGACCGGGAGCAAGAAGAGAAACCATCGAGACATATACAAACAGATTGAAACAGTTAGAAGATATTACCAACCAGTTTAAAGGTGTAGATAAGTCTTTTGCCATTCAGGCAGGTAGAGAGATTCGTGTTATGGTAGTTCCGGAGCAGGTATCTGACGATGATATGGTGCTTTTAGCAAGGGATATTGCAAAACAGATTGAGTTTGAATTAGAATATCCTGGACAGATTAAAGTAAATGTTATTCGTGAGTCACGAGCAACAGATTACGCAAAATAAGAGAATCATAACAGAAGATGAAAGTTGGCCCTTGTCGAAAGACAGGGGCTTTTAGTTTACTGAGAAAGCTATTACAGGTAAGCGTAAAATTCTTGTTACTGTTCACTCCCGTGTCAATCACTACGCTGATTGACACGGAGGATGCGTGTTTTGACTTGAATGCATCTCGCCCCATCGCCAAAGGCGATTTAAAATGGCGAGATGCGTTGCTGGTCGCACATCGTGTGAACAGTAACAAAGTCTTTGATATAGAATGCATACGGTGATGTAAGGTAAAAGAAGGGAGAACGGAATGAGCGAGAAGATTAAAAGAATTAACAGAGAATTGAAATTTAAAGGAAAGATTCTTGATTTTTATCAGGACACGATAGAAGTGGACGGGGATCATACCGTAGTATGGGATTTTATAGGTCATAAAGGAGCAGCAGCGGTAGTTCCGGTTACAGCAGATGGTAAGATTTTGATGGTGAGACAGTATAGAAATGCGCTGGATCGATATACATTGGAGATTCCGGCAGGAGCACTTGATGAAGTGGGAGAACCTGGTATAGAGTGTGCTTCCCGTGAATTAGAGGAAGAGACAGGGTATCGCAGCGAGAATCTGGAGTGGCTGATCACTTTACGGACAACAGTAGCATTTTGTAACGAACGGATTGAAGTTTATGTGGCACATGATCTGATACCGTCAAAACAGCATTTGGATGAAGATGAATTTATTGAACTTGGCGCTTATACAATAGAAGAATTGAAGGAAAAGATCTTTTCAGGTGAGATTGAAGATGCGAAGACAGTTTCTTCTTTGATGGCTTATGCTGTAAAGTATGGAAAATGATTGAATGCCGACAATAAGTAGCATCGCTGCCGCATGAGAAAAACCAGACACTCATATAATGGTGTGGAAGATTGAGGATAAAAATATATCCGCAGAACATTTTATAGGGTGGGAGGAATACTGGTGAAGGCATTTCGTACAGGACATTACTTTCTGGCTCTGTTTTTTACAGGCTTTTTGACAGGAATCTTGATTGTCAATTATATATGGGGAGAACAGCTGAGCCTGATCGGAACTTTTACAGAAGTTTATCTTATGAGATTAAAGAATGAGAAGATATCTTTTCAACAGTACATTTGGTATTTGATTCAGGTACGGGGAATTTTTTTCCTGATGCTGTTTTTGGCGATGGGAATCCGGATCAGAAAAATTGTGGCAGCGTTTTTTCTTCTGTGGACCGGGATGTCAGGAGGAATTTTACTGTCAGAGGCAGTGGCAGAATTAGGAATGAAGGGAAGTATTCTTTGTGTGGCAGGACTATTTCCACAGTTCCTTTTTTATGTTCCGGCAGTTCTTGTGCTTTTGCGCTTTTGTTGGAACTATCCACAGAATCAGTGGAACAGGCAAAAAACGTTCTTTGTATGCGGTTTGTTTTTGATTGGGATTTTTTCAGAATCCTGTCTTAATCCGTGGCTGATTCAAAAGATTGTAAATATTCTTTTTTGATTTCGTGGGAAAGTGTGAGTAATGCAACGAGGCAGACAGTTGATTGACTGATGAAAAGTCCCCATAGGTATCCTGTGATTCCATAGTGCGGGATTCCGAAATATACACTAAGAATGCGGATGGATAATCCAAGAAGATTGATCATCAGCGTCAGGGCTGTAAGTCCCAGTCCATTGATTGCACTGAGAAGAGCGGAACTTGTGTACAGGAAAGGGCAGATCCAGGCAAGCGTTATGATGAAATTGCCGGCTAAAGTACTGTGAAACAGGAAGTTTCCGAGGAAAGATCCAGTAAGAAGAAAGAAGACAGAACACAGAAGACCAAGGGAGAAACATCCTCCGGCAGCCTTTTTTATAAGGAGAAATGTCTCTTTTGAAGAGTTTTCAGCTTGCTTTTGTGCGACTGCTGGAATTAAAAGCAGGCTGACTGAGTTAGTGAGTGCACAGGGAAAAAGGATACATGGTAATGCCATTCCGGTCAGTACTCCATAAATACTGAGAGCTTCGGAAGCGCTGTGAGATGCAAGCTCAAGGCAGACAGGGATTGAAGCTGCTTCAATTCCCTGCAAGAATGTAATTGCTGTGCGATTAACTGTCAATGGAACAGAGAGGCGTAGCAATTCAGAACAAGATTTTGAGATAGAAAGAATATATGGAGAATCGGCATCAAAACCCTTCTTCTTCAGTGAAAAAAGCGAGTAGCCTGCTGCTGCAAGTTCTCCGAAAATAATACCTGATACAGCCAATGGAATCTCAGGGTGAACTCCACGGTGTATAAAAATAAAATATAAAACAAAAACAGAAGAAATTCGAACAAATTGCTCGATTAACTGTGAAATAGCCGGGACAGAGGTTCTTTGCAGACCATAGTGATAACCACAGATACAACTGTGGACAGAAGCCGCTGGAAGTGCAAGAACGATCAGATATAATAGTGTTGCACATCTTGGATCTCCAAGAAAACGATTTGAAAGAAAAACGGAATTCTTCTGTACCAGAAAAGTACAAATCAGAGAAATCAGAACAGAAAGAATCAGACCTGTCTGGAAAATCAACTTTCCGTCCTGCGTTCGGCCAAGGGAGTGAAAGCGAGAGACACTTCTGGAAATGGCAGTTTCAAGACCTGAAGTACTCAAAGACAGGCAGAGTGCGTAGAAAGGGAAAATTAACTGATAAAGTCCGACCTGTTCTTCTCCAAAGGTATGGCTTAAGAAAATACGGAAAAAGAATCCGAGAATGCGGCTTACAAGACCGGCAGATGTGAGAATCAGTGTTCCTTTAATCAAAGAATGTTTTTTTCTAAACATAATACCCTCATGTCAAGATGATTGCTGCCACGTGCAACGCGGACAGTAACCAGAAATGAACTTATTTTTAAACAACATATTCAAGAAACATCCTTGACAGAACGTAAGACTGGTGATATCCTACAAAAGGAAACCCTAGCATAATACTAGGAAAAGGAAAAGAAAAAGAAGGTGAAGATGTGAAACTGTCAACAAAGGGGAAATACGGATTGCGTGCCTTGATCGATCTGGCCCAATACAGTGAAGATTCTCCGGTTTCCATCACAAGTATTGCAAGACGTCAGGATATTTCAGAACGATATCTGGAACAATTGATGTCGAAGCTGAAAAAAGCAGGATTTGTCAAGAGTATCCGAGGTGCAAATGGTGGATATGTCTTAGCAAAGGAAGCAAAAGATATTTCTGTAGGAGATGTGCTTCGTGCACTGGAAGGAAATCTTGAACCAGTAGAATGCGCCGGACTTGATCCGGAAGGAGAATGCAAAGGTGCGGACAGCTGTGTGACAAAGTATGTGTGGAAACGAATCAATGATAGTATTAACCAGACAGTAGATGAAATCTGGCTGAACCAACTGGTGACAGAAAGTAAATGTCTTGGACATACAGACAATCATTTGGATTATACAAAGTGTAAAAACTGAAAAGAATCATTGTCTACAATTATTTGTGAACAGTAAGAAAACAAAGTAGATAAAATAAAAGTGAGGTAACAGGTAATGGGAAAATTAATTTATCTTGATAATGCAGCAACAACAAAGACAGCACCGGAAGTTGTGGATGCGATGCTCCCATATTTTACAGAGCATTTTGGCAACCCATCCAGTGTTTATGGTTTTGCGGCTGCGAATAAAGAAGTGATCACAAAACAGAGAGAAATCATAGCAAAAGCACTTGGTGCGAAGACAGAGGAGATTTATTTCACAGCTGGTGGTTCTGAATCTGATAACTGGGCGCTGAAAGCTACAGCTGAGGCTTATGAATCAAAGGGAAAACATATCATTACAACAAAGATTGAACATCATGCAATCCTTCATACAGGAGAATATCTCCAGAAGAGAGGATATGAAGTGACTTATCTGGATGTAGATGAGAATGGTATTGTCAGTCCGGAAGCTGTTGAAGCAGCGATCCGTCCGGATACAATTCTGGTCAGCGTAATGTTTGCAAACAATGAGATCGGAAGTATTCAGCCAATCAAAGAAATCGGAGAGATTGCACACAAACATGGAGTACTTTTCCATACAGATGCTGTCCAGGCGTTTGGTCAGGTACCGATCAATGTAGATGAGATGAATATTGATATGCTCAGTTCCAGTGGACATAAACTGAACGGACCAAAGGGAATCGGTTTCCTTTATATCAGAAAAGGTGTGAAGATCCGCTCCTTCGTCCATGGTGGAGCACAGGAGAGAAAGCGCCGTGCAGGAACAGAGAATGTACCTGGAATCGTTGGACTTGGAAAAGCAGTTGAACTTGCAATGGCTTCTATGGATCAGAGAATGAAACAGGAGACAGAACTCCGCGATTATGCAATCTCCAGAATTGAGAAAGAGATTCCATATTGCAGACTGAACGGAGACCGTGTGAAACGTCTTCCGAATAACATTAACTTCAGCTTCCAGTTTGTAGAGGGTGAATCCCTCCTGATCATGCTGGATATGAAAGGAATCTGTGCATCCAGTGGTTCAGCTTGTACATCAGGCTCTCTGGATCCATCCCATGTCCTTCTTGCAATCGGACTGCCGCATGAGATCGCACATGGTTCCCTTCGTATGACACTTGGAGCTGATATAACAAAAGAAGATATCGACTATACAGTAGATCAGCTTAAAGAGATTGTTGCACATCTGCGCAGTATGTCTCCACTCTACGAAGATTTTATAAAAAAGCAGCAGAAGAATGCATAAGCCAGAATGACTTAAAAGAAAAATACAAACTAATTTTTGAATAAAAAGATAAACAAAATGGAGGAATTATATAATGTATACAGAAAAGGTAATGGATCATTTTCAGCATCCAAGAAATGTAGGAGAGATTGAGAACGCCAGCGGTGTAGGAACAGTTGGAAATGCAAAATGTGGAGATATCATGAGAATCTATCTTGACATTGATGACAACCAGATCATCCGCGATGTGAAATTCAAAACATTCGGATGTGGAGCAGCTGTTGCAACTTCCAGTATGGCAACAGAGATGGTTAAAGGGAAAAGCATTCAGGAAGCAATGGAAGTAACAAACAAAGCCGTTATGGAAGCTCTTGACGGACTTCCACCGGTAAAAGTTCACTGCTCTCTGCTTGCAGAAGAGGCAATCCATGCAGCACTCTGGGATTATGCAGAGAAACATGGGATTAAGATTGAAGGCCTGAAGAAACCAAAGTCAGATATTCACGAAGGTGAAGAAGCAGAGGAAGAGGAATATTAATGAGCAAAGGCAAAGTTGTTGTAGGTATGTCCGGAGGAGTTGACTCCTCTGTGGCAGCCTGGCTTTTAAAAGAACAAGGCTATGATGTGATCGGTGTGACAATGCAGATTTGGCAGGATGAGGAAAATGAAGTTCAAGAAGAAAACGGCGGCTGTTGTGGGCTCAGTGCGGTAGACGATGCAAGACGTGTTGCATCGTCTATTGGTATTCCGTATTATGTGATGAATTTTAAACAGGAATTCCAGAAAAATGTAATTGATTACTTTACAAAAGAATACCTGAACGGAAGAACACCTAATCCATGTATTGCCTGTAACCGCTATGTGAAATGGGAAGCTCTTTTGCAGAGAAGTCTTTCAATTGGAGCAGATTATATTGCAACAGGACATTATGCAAGGATTGATAAGCTCCCGAACGGAAGATATGCAATCCGCAGATCTGCAACGCTTGCGAAAGACCAGACTTATGCACTTTATAATCTGACACAGGAACAGCTGGAACATACATTGATGCCGGTTGGAAATTATTCAAAAGATCAGATCCGTGAGATGGCAGAAAAAATCGGACTGCAGGTGGCAAATAAACCGGATAGTCAGGATATCTGTTTTGTTCCGGATGGAGACTATGCATCTTTTATTGAAGAAAACGCAGATGCTCCGATTCGTCAGGGAAATTTCGTGACACCGGATGGGAAGATCCTTGGAAAACACAAAGGAATCATTCATTATACAGTAGGACAGCGTAAAGGACTTGGGCTTGCATTAGGGTATCCTGCATTTGTACTGGAGATACGTCCGGAGACAGATGAAGTTGTAATCGGAACGTATGAAGAATCATTGACGCATACACTGCGTGCCAATGAGTTGAATTTTATGAGCGTGGAAGATCTTACAGAACCGAAGCGTGTGTTTGCAAAGATTCGTTATAACCACAAAGGAGCCTGGTGTACCGTGGAGAAGACAGGAGAAGATGAGATTACCTGTATATTCGATGAACCAATCCGTGCAGTAACACCGGGACAGGCAGTTGTTCTGTATGATGGAGAATATGTATTAGGAGGCGGCACAATATTATGATAAGATGTGATGCCCACATGCATACAAGGTTTTCTGAGGATAGTGATGCATCCGTACATTCTATGCTTGATGCAGCAATAGAAAGGGGAATGGAAGCAGTCTGTATTACAGATCATCTGGATAAAGATTTCCCGCAGACTCCGGATTTTCCGGCAGGAGCATTTCTGTTTGATCTGGGAAACTATTTTCAGAGGTTGACACAGTTAAAAGAAGAATATCAGAAGAAACTGGAAGTCCGAATCGGTGTAGAGATCGGACTTCAGCCGCATCTGGGGGAATATTACCGGAATCTGACAGAGAAATATCCATTTGATTTTGTGATAGGATCAGTGCATCTGATTCATGGACAGGATCCGTATTATAGAACTTTTTTTGAAGGTCGAAGTGATGAGGAAGCTTATCAGGAAGCTTTTCAGGTGACGATAGAGAATTTGAAAAAGGTAAATTCTTTTGACAGCCTGGGACATCTGGACTACGTTGTCCGTTATGGAACGCATCAGGCGGAGGAATATTCCTATAAAAAGTATGCGGAAGAGATCGACGAAATTCTGAAAATTCTGATTGCACAGGGAAAAGGACTTGAGATGAATATGGCCGGGATGAAGTATGGGCTTGTATTTCCGAACCCACATCCGGATGTGATCAGAAGATATAGAGAACTCGGTGGTGAAATTGTCACAATTGGTGCAGATGCACACCGTCCGGAACATGTCGCTTTTGACTTTGACAAGGCTGGCGAGATACTTATAAGCTGTGGTTTTAGTTATTATGCAGAATTTAAGGGGCGGAAACCGATATTTAAGAGAATTGTTCCATAAAAATCGAATTATATGGATTTAAGGGTTGAATTTTTGTTTCTGTTTTAGTACAATGAATCTAGTTGATGAATATTTAACAATTATCGCTTTGTTAAATTCATCGCCATGGCTGGAGATACAGTCATAAATTTTTTAAACTTTTTAGGAGGAATTAATCATGGCAGTAAAAGTAGCGATTAATGGTTTTGGACGTATCGGACGTCTTGCTTTCAGACAGATGTTCGGAGCAGAAGGATATGAGGTAGTAGCAATCAACGACCTTACATCTCCTAAGATGCTTGCTCACTTATTAAAATATGACTCAACTCAGGGAACATACGCTCTTGCAGATACAGTAGAGGCAGGAGAGGATTCCATCACAGTTGACGGAAAAGAGATCAAGATCTACGCAAAAGCTAACGCAGCTGAGCTTCCTTGGGGAGAAATCGGTGTTGACGTTGTTCTGGAGTGTACAGGATTCTACACATCCAAAGCAAAAGCTCAGGCTCACATCGATGCAGGTGCTAAGAAAGTAGTTATTTCTGCTCCAGCTGGAAATGACCTTCCGACAATCGTTTACAATGTAAACCACGAGACACTTTCAAAAGATGAGAACATCATCTCTGCAGCTTCTTGTACAACAAACTGCCTGGCTCCGATGGCAAAAGCTCTTAACGACCTTGCAGCAATCAAGTCCGGTATCATGTGTACAATCCACGCTTACACAGGAGATCAGATGACACTTGATGGACCGCAGAGAAAAGGTGATCTTAGAAGATCTCGTGCAGCTGCAGTTAACATCGTACCAAACAGCACAGGTGCTGCTAAAGCAATCGGTCTTGTTATCCCAGAACTGAACGGAAAACTTATCGGATCTGCTCAGCGTGTTCCTACACCAACAGGTTCTACAACAATCCTTACAGCAGTAGTTGACGGAGAAGTTACAGTTGATCAGATCAACGAGGCTATGAAGGCTGCTTCCAACGAGTCCTTTGGATACAACACAGATCAGATCGTATCCAGCGATATCGTAGGAATGAGATATGGTTCACTGTTTGATGCTACTCAGACAATGGCTCTTCCAGTTGGCGATGGTACAACAGAGGTTCAGGTTGTTTCATGGTATGACAACGAGAACTCTTACACAAGCCAGATGGTAAGAACAATCAAATACTTTGGAAAACTTCTTGAGGCTTAATTCTTTTTGAGGAATTAGAATCTCAGAGATTTATCTGAATTATTGACTCACAATGGGGTCCGGTCTTATTGTAGGACCGGACCCCATTTTCTTTGTGCAGAACAGATTCTGCACGTGAAAGTGACAGGAAATAGAAATACAGGAGGCTATGAAAAATGGCAGCACTTAATAAAAAATCCGTAGATGATATCAATGTAAAAGGAAAAAGAGTTCTTGTAAGATGTGACTTCAACGTACCGCTTCAGGATGGAAAGATCACAGATGAGAACCGTATCGTGGCAGCTCTTCCTACAATCAAGAAGCTGATCGCTGATGGTGGCAAAGTAATTCTTTGCTCCCATCTTGGAAAACCGAAGGGAGAGCCGAAACCGGAACTTTCACTTGCACCGGTAGCAGTAAGACTTTCCGAGCTCCTTGGACAGGAAGTAAAATTTGCAGCTGATCCGGAAGTTGTAGGACCGAACGCAAAAGCAGCTGTTGAAGCTATGAAAGATGGAGATGTTATCCTTCTTGAAAATACACGTTACAGAGCAGAAGAGACAAAGAATGGTGAAGCATTCAGCAAAGACCTTGCTTCTCTTTGCGATGTATTTGTAAACGATGCATTCGGAACAGCTCATAGAGCACACTGCTCTAACGTAGGTGTTACACAGTTTGTTGACACAGCAGTTGTTGGATATCTTATGCAGAAAGAAATCGATTTCCTTGGAAACGCAGTAGAGAATCCGGAAAGACCATTCGTTGCAATCCTTGGAGGATCTAAAGTATCCAGTAAGATTTCCGTAATCAACAACCTTCTTGACAAAGTTGACACACTGATCATTGGTGGCGGAATGTGCTATACATTTACAAAAGCTCAGGGCGGTAATGTAGGAAATTCCCTTCTTGAGGAAGATTACTTACAGTATGCACTTGACATGGTTAAGAAAGCAGAGGAGAAAGGTGTTAAACTTCTTCTTCCAGTAGATGCTGTTGCAGCAGATGCTTTCTCTAACGATGCAAATACAAAAGTTGTAGCTCAGAACGAGATCCCGGACGGATGGATGGGTCTTGATATCGGACCTAAGACAGCTGAGATGTTCGCTGATGCTGTTAAATCTGCGAAGACAGTTGTATGGAACGGACCAATGGGATGCTTCGAGATGCCAAAATTCGCTGATGGAACAAAGGCAGTCGCAGAAGCACTTGCCAACACAGATGCTGTAACAATCATCGGTGGTGGAGATTCTGCAGCAGCTGTTAACCAGCTTGGATATGGTGACAAGATGACACATATCTCTACAGGTGGTGGAGCTTCTCTTGAATTCCTCGAAGGAAAAGAACTTCCGGGAGTAGCGGCAGCTAACGATAAATAATAAGAATCTGTAATTACAGATCAGAAGAAACCCGTGTTGTTACATTTTACACGGGTTCTGAATATAAAATTCAAGGAGATAAGAACAATGGCAAGAAAGAAAATTATTGCAGGAAACTGGAAAATGAACAAAACTCCAAGCGAGGCAGTTGCACTTGTAGAAGAGTTAAAACCACTCGTAGCTAACGAAGACGTAGATGTCGTATTCTGCGTACCTGCTATCGATATCGTACCAGTTGTAGAGGCTGCAAAAGGAACAAACATCCAGGTAGGAGCTGAGAACATGTACTTCGAGGAGAGTGGAGCTTACACAGGTGAGATTTCCCCGAATATGCTTGTAGATGCAGGTGTTAAATATGTAGTTCTCGGACATTCTGAGAGAAGAGAGTACTTCGGTGAGACAAACGAAGATGTAAATAAGAAAATCCTGAAAGCATTTGAGCATGGTATTACACCAATCATGTGCTGCGGAGAGACTCTTCAGCAGAGAGAGCAGGGCGTGACAATGGACTTCATCCGTCAGCAGGTTAAGGTTGGATTCCAGGGTGTTACAGCAGACCAGGCTAAGACAGCAGTTATCGCTTATGAGCCAATCTGGGCGATCGGAACAGGTAAGACAGCTACAACAGAGCAGGCTGAAGAAGTTTGTGCAGGAATCCGTGCATGCATTGCTGAAGTATATGATGAAGCTACAGCAGAAGCAATCCGTATCCAGTACGGCGGATCTGTAAACGCAGCTACAGCTCCAGAACTGTTTGCACAGGCTGACATCGATGGAGGTCTTGTAGGTGGAGCTTCCCTTAAGGCTGACTTCGGAAAGATCGTTAACTACAAATAATAAGATCTAAGGCTGTTTCATTATAACAGATAATTAAGAAAGGTCATCTGGTCAGAAAGATATTTATATTGCCGGGCACAGGTAGTGCAGACAGTAGCGATATAGATAGCAATTCTGACAGGATGGCCTTTTTTCTTGACTTTGAAAATCATTTGAGTGTATCATAGAGGAGATTGATAAAATAATGTAACAGCTTAATGAAGAAAATAAAGCAATTAAGAAAAGGGAATATAAAAGATAGGAGATTAAGAAGCTATGGTAGGAATTATCGGAGCGATGGAAGAAGAAGTCCGTGAGCTGATCGAGGATATGACAGAATGCGAGATGCAGGAAAAGGCATCCATGAAATTTTATAAAGGTCAGCTTTATGGAAAAGAAGCAGTTGTTGTACAGAGCGGAATCGGTAAAGTGAACGCTGGAATCTGTACACAGATCCTTATAGACTTTTATCAGGTGGATCAGCTGATCAATACAGGTGTAGCCGGTTCTCTGGATGCAGAGATCAATATCGGAGATATTGTTGTATCTACAGATGCAGTAGAGCATGATATGGATGTCAGTGCATTGGGAGATCCTGTCGGACAGGTGCCGCGTATGGATGTATTTGCATTTCCGGCAGATAAAGAACTTGTGAGAAAAGCAGTGGAAGCAAATAAAAAGGCGAATTCAGATATTCGTACATTTACAGGAAGAGTTGCAAGCGGAGACCAGTTTATTTCTGAAAAAGAAGTAAAAGAACGTATTGTTAATAATTTTGGTGCGAAATGTGCTGAGATGGAAGGAGCAGCAATTGCTCACGGTGCATATTTGAATCATGTTCCATGTGTGATCATTCGTGCAATCTCAGATAAGGCAGATGGAAGTGCACAGGTGGATTATCCTACATTTGAGAAACAGGCGATTGTTCATGGTGTAAAGCTGATGAAAGAATTGCTTCCGACATTATAAGATTTTTAATGTAGTGATTTTTACATGAATTCAGGCGAAAATCTGCTTATTTTCGGATATATTTGACCAGAGCTCTGACTTGCAAAATTGTGCTAAAACTAGTACAATAAAGCGTAGAGTTAAAAAATAGACAATCTTAATGCAAAGGAGATATTGAGATGAGCAAAAAACCAACCGTATTGATGATTTTAGATGGATATGGATTAAGAGATAAGACAGAGGGTAATGCAGTAGCACTTGCGAATACTCCTGTTATGGATAAACTGATGGCAGAGTATCCGTTTGTAAAAGGAAATGCAAGCGGACTTTCTGTAGGTCTTCCGGATGGACAGATGGGTAACT
The DNA here is from genome assembly GCF_055383675.1 of Mediterraneibacter faecis. Lineage (NCBI taxonomy): Bacteria > Bacillati > Bacillota > Clostridia > Lachnospirales > Lachnospiraceae > Mediterraneibacter > Mediterraneibacter faecis. The sequence goes on from NZ_AP043803.1 coordinate 1,338,754, forward strand.
CAGAAGTAGGACATATGAATATGGGTGCCGGACGTATCATTTATCAGGAACTTACAAAGATCACAAAGTCTATCGAAGACGGAGATTTCTTTGAGAACAAAGCTCTTCTTGCAGCTTGTGAGAATGTAAAGAAGAACGATTCTGCACTTCACCTGATGGGACTTGTATCTGACGGAGGAGTTCATAGTCATATTACTCATATTTATGGAATTCTTGAGCTCGCCAAGAGACAGGGAATCGAGAAAGTATATGTTCATTGTTTCCTTGACGGCCGTGATACACCACCGGCATCAGGTAAAGAGTATGTAGAGCAGCTTGAAGCAAAGATGAAAGAGATTGGTGTAGGTGAAGTTGCATCTGTATCCGGACGTTACTATGCAATGGATCGTGATAACCGTTGGGATCGTGTGGAGAAAGCTTACAAAGCATTAGTTGCAGGAGAAGGCAATACAGCAGAATCCGCAACAGCAGGAATCCAGGCTTCCTACGATGAAGATGTAACAGACGAGTTCGTAGTACCATTTGTTGTAACAAAAGACGGTGCTGCAACAGCTACAATTAAAGAAAATGATTCTGTTGTATTCTTCAACTTCCGTCCTGACAGAGCAAGAGAGCTCACAAGAACATTCTGTGATGACAGCTTTGACGGATTTGAAAGAGGAGACAGAGTGAAGACTACATTCGTATGCTTCACAGAGTATGATGCGACAATCGAGAATAAGATGGTTGCATTCGTAAAAGAATCTATTACGAATACATTTGGACAGTTCCTTGCAGATAACGGACTGAAACAGGCTCGTATTGCAGAGACAGAGAAATATGCTCACGTAACATTCTTCTTCAATGGTGGAGTAGAAGAGCCGAATGAGGGAGAGGACAGAATCCTTGTGAAATCCCCTAAGGTTGCTACTTATGACCTGAAACCGGAGATGAGCGCTTACGAAGTATGTGACAAGCTTGTTGGAGCGATCAAGTCTGAAAACTATGATGTGATCGTGATCAACTTTGCAAACCCTGACATGGTAGGACATACAGGTGTTCAGGAAGCTGCGATCAAGGCTGTAGAAGCAGTTGACGAGTGTGTAGGAAAGGCTGTAGAGGCTCTGAAAGAAGTAGACGGACAGATGTTCATCTGCGCTGACCACGGAAATGCAGAGCAGCTGATCGACGAGGAGACAGGTGAGCCATTCACAGCTCATACAACAAATCCGGTACCGTTTATCCTTGTAAATGCTGATCCGGCTTACAAATTAAGAGAAGGCGGATGCCTGGCAGACATCGCTCCGACACTGATCGAGCTGATGGGAATGCAGCAGCCGGCTGAGATGACAGGAAAATCTCTGTTAGTGAAATAATTCATAAGTGTTGAATTTGGATTCAGGCAACTTGAATGATTCTTTCAAGAGAAAAGAATCTAGACGAAAATTGCGTGGATTAAGATAGAAGTGAAAAGGGAAAGCTATTGACTGCGATAACAACAGTGCTTGTTTTAGTTTATCGTAATTGATAGCTTTCCTTTTCCCTATAGATTACTGTTCAAAGTAGTTGTACACAGTAATTTCTATGGCTCGTTACTGTTCACTCCCGTGTCAATCACTCCGCTGATTGACACGGAGGATGCGTGTTTTGACTTGAATGCATCTCGCCCCATCGCCAAAGGCGATTTAAAATGGCGAGATGCGTTGCTGGTCGCACATCGTGTGAACAGTAACTATAGTTCAGAGAGGAAAGGAAAAGTCATGCGTGAAAGATTGACAAAAAATGATGTAGAAAAGATTCAGGCAGAGATTGAGCATCGAAAATTAGTAGAACGTAAAGAATTGATCGAAGCAGTGAAAGAAGCAAGATCTCATGGAGACTTGAGTGAGAACTTCGAATATCACGCAGCAAAAAAAGCGAAGAATCAGAACGAAAGTCGTATTCGATATCTGGAAAGAATGCTCAAGACAGCTGAGATTGTGGAAGATCATTCGAAAGAGGATGAAATTGGCCTGAATAATACCGTAGAACTTTATTGCGAAGATGATGATGAAGTCGAAACATATCGTATAGTGACATCTGTAAGAGGAAGCTCTTTGAATGGATTGGTCAGTATAGAATCACCAATCGGAAAAGCCCTGCTCGGACATAAAGAAGGCGAGAGAGTCTATATTAAAGTGAACGATGATTTCGGCTATTATGTGGTGATCCGTAAAGTGATTAAAACAGAAAGTGAAGAGGATGATCAGATTAGAAAATTTTAACAGAGTGAGGAATTGGAAATGAAAACAACAACTGTACTGTTTGACCTGGACGGAACACTCACAGATTCAGGTCCGGGAATTATGAATTCTGTAAAATATGCGCTGGAGAAGGTGGGAGAACCGATACCTGACGTAGATGAATTACGTAAATTTATTGGACCACCGCTGAAGGGTCAGTTTATGGAACACTGTGGAATTGATGAAGAAAAAGCAGCAGAGATGGTTACTCTTTATCGAGAATATTTCACAGTGACAGGTATTTTTGAAAACAGTGTGTATGATGGCGTAGAAGAGATGCTCAAGACATTGAAACAAGCGGGAATCAAGATTGCGATGGCGACATCCAAGCCGGAAAAATTTGCTAAAATCATCGCAGATCACTTTGGACTGGCTCAATATTTTGATGTGATCGGCGGGGCATGTATGGATGAGACACGTACAGAAAAACAAGATGTTATCCGTTATGTCTTGGAACAGTGCGAAGAGAAAGAACTAGATAAAATCGTAATGGTCGGAGATCGTTCTTATGACATACTAGGAGGCCATGCGGAAGGGCTGAAAGTGATCGGTGTTCTGTATGGATACGGAGACTTAAAAGAACTCTCAGAGGCAGGTGCAGACGCTCTGGCAACAACACCACAGGAAGTAGCCGAACTGGTTCTGGAAACAGAATAAAGTAAATCGATTTAACAATAGTTTGATTTATTTTACATAGATTTAGCATTGGAAGAAAATGAGACTTTACAAAAACCCTATATACTAAGAATTGTCAAAAGGAAAAACACTTAGACATTTTTAGTAGAAAGAGGGTAATTTTTATGTATGGAAAACTTTGGAGTTTTGTAAATCATTATATAGATGCAGATCATGCACTTGCAGTATATCTGCCAATTTTAATTGTAGGATGGACAATCATAGGAACACTGTTTGGATTAGGAGTATGTTCTGCAATCAGGATAGATCTGATACAGAGTCTGGCAGATATCCTCTGTGCAGGAGGATACGCAGGAATTTTCCTGGGACTTTTCGGGGGAATCCTTTACTTGTATCAGAAATAAAATTTAGCGTAGAGATTCTTATTTGAGTATCGGACGAAAACTGAAAATATGATTTTGGAGAGTCGATTGTTAGAAGAACGATACAGGAACGCTGACTCAGGGTTATGCACGCTGTTCATACTAGGAAAAACAATAGACTGCTAAAAGCAAAGAAAGGATTGACAAACTCGCTGCTGCTCAAACAGCTGTCAATCCTTTCTTTAACGCAATCTGTTGTTTTTCAAGTATGAGCAAGCATGCTCCACATTCGTCTTCGCCCCTGTATCATTCTTCTAACATGAAACTTCTCGAAGTTCATATTTTCTGTTTTCTGTTTACTGAAAAAGATAGACTTCTACGCTAAATTTTATTGAAAAATACGTTGGAAGCCAGTATATTGTCTTGTTGACATTTTGCTAAATAACTTATGTAAATTTCCATCTGCTACGTTTTGGTTTTAAGTAGAGTTCTTCTTTCGAGAAAGTAGAAATCTGATATCGCTGAAAACTTACCGATAGACAAACATCGAGGGTTTGATTCAGGTGACTGTTCTGTGTGCTTGGAAAGACTTAAAAAACGAAAGATTACGTTGAAGCAATGTGAGGCAGCTGTCTGAAGCGGCAGCGAGTTTGCCGAGCATTGCTTTGTTTTTAGTAATCTCTCGTTTTTCTTAGTCTTTCCTGTATACAGAACCCGGAGCCTGCATCAAACCCTCGATGTCTGTCTATTCGAATAAACTTTATATGCGATATCTGATTTCGTCCGAACTCGAAAAAGAATCCCTACGATAAATCTTTATTTCTCCAGATTTTTAAACGCCGTCGACAGCATCAGTTTAATACGATTCAACTGATTTACTTCACTTGCGCCCGGATCGAAGTCGATTGCTACGATGTTGGATTCAGGGTGTCTGCGGCGGAGTTCTTTGATAACTCCCTTACCTACAACATGGTTTGGCAGGCAGGCGAATGGCTGGGTGCAGACAATATTTCCGGCACCGCTGTGAATGAGTTCGAGCATCTCACCGGTCAGGAACCATCCTTCACCAGTCTGGTTTCCGAGAGATACGATCTCTGAAGCCATTTTTGCAAGATCTTCAATGTGAGCCGGCGGATCAAAGTGTTTACTTTCTGCAAATGCTTTGGAAGCCGGAGCACGGAACCATTCCAGAGCTTTGATTCCAAGATTTCCTGCTGTTGCTTTGGTCTTCTTCATTCCCAGATGGGAAACTTTGAAGTTCTGATTGTAGAAGCAGTAGAGCAGGAAGTCGAGAAGATCCGGAACAACTGCTTCGGCGCCTTCACTTTCCAGAAGCTCTGCCAGATGATTGTTGGCAGCCGGAAGGAATTTAACAAGGATTTCTCCAACGATTCCAACACGAGGTTTCTTAATGTCGAGTGTCTCTATATTATCAAAATCATTGATGATATCTTTACAAAGCTTCTTAAATCTCTTACGGGATGGATATCCTTCGGACACAAACTTCTTAACAACTTCAGCCCATTTGCGGTGAATCTTATCTGTAGTTCCCGGTACGGCCTCATAAGGGCGCATACGGTAAACACATTTCATAAAGATATCTCCGAATACTGCTGCGTAGATTCCGCGGAGAACCAGTGCAGGAGAAAGCTTGAATCCAGGATTATCTTCCAGTCCACTTAAGTTAAGTGAGATAACCGGAATATGCTCCATGCCGGCTTTCTTAAGTGCACGACGGATAAATCCGATATAGTTCGAAGCACGGCAGCCACCACCAGTCTGTGTGATGATAACAGCTGTATGATTCAAGTCATATTTTCCGGATAACAGTGCATCCATGATCTGACCGACAACGATCAGAGAAGGGTAGCAGGCATCGTTATTTACATATTTTAATCCCATATCGACAGCCTGTTTGTTATCGTTAGGAAGAACATCGATGTTGTATCCGGCAGCGCGGAAAGCAGGCTCAAGCAGTTCAAAATGAACCGGAGACATCTGCGGACAGAGAATTGTATAATCCTTACGCATTTCTTTTGTAAATGTAACCTTTTCGATAGAAGCCGGACGAATGGTACGTTTTTCCTGTTTCTTTTCACGCACACGGATTGCGGCGAGAAGAGAGCGTACACGGATTCTTGCAGCTCCAAGATTATTTACTTCATCAATCTTCAAAGTTGTGTAGATCTTATCTGAATTTGTAAGGATCTCAGCAACCTGATCTGTTGTAACAGCATCCAGTCCACATCCGAAGGAGTTGAGCTGAATCAGATCAAGATTCTCCGTTGTCTTTACATAATTTGCGGCAGCATACAGTCTGGAGTGGTACATCCACTGATCCATAACATTCAGAGGGTGCTCTGCCGGATTCAAATGAGAGACAGAGTCTTCTGTAAGGACTGCAATATTGTAGGATGTAATGAGTTCAGGCAGACCATGATTTACCTCCGGATCGATATGGTATGGACGACCAGCAAGTACGATACCGCGGTTTCCTGTTTCATTTAAGAAACGGATTGTTTCTTCCCCTTTATTTCTCATATCCTGACGACAGGCAGCAAGTTCATTCCATGCGTCATGGACTGCTGACTTGATTTCGCTTTCGGAAAGAGAGAACTTCTTACTTAATTCTTCTACAAGACGATAAGAAATCGTCTCTTCACTTTCAAAATTCAAGAATGGATGGATAAAATCAACTTCTCCGTTGACGATCGGGTCCATGTTATTCTTGATGTTTTCCGGATAAGAAGTAACGATCGGACAGTTGTAGTGATTATCAGAATCAGCAAATTCTTTCCGCTCATACGGGATTGAAGGATAGAAAATGTGTTTCACTCCCTGATTGATCAGCCACTGTACATGTCCGTGCGCCAGTTTCGCCGGATAACACTCGGATTCACTTGGAATAGATTCAATACCAAGTTCATAAACCTTTCTTGTGGAAGCTGGTGACAGAACAACACGGAATCCAAGTTTTGTAAAAAATGTGAACCAGAACGGATAGTTTTCGTACATATTCAACACACGAGGAATACCGATTAATCCGTGTTTTGCCTCTTCTTCGGAAAGCGGTTCATAATCAAAATAGCGATGCAATTTATATTCAAATAAATTCGGCATCTGATTTTTTGATTTCTCTTTTCCAAGTCCGCGCTCACAGCGATTTCCTGTGATGAATTTACGTCCACCACTGAAATGGTTGATCGTCAGACGGCAGTTGTTTGTACATCCACGACATTTTGTCATTGTTGTGGAGTATTCAAGGGAACGGATGTCATCAATGGAAAGCATTGTTGTGCCTTCGCAGTCAACATAACGTTCTCGGGCAATCAGAGCTGCACCGAATGCACCCATGATTCCGGCAATGTCCGGGCGGATCGCTTCACAGTTCGCGATTTTCTCAAAGCTTCGAAGAACTGCATTATTATAGAAGGTACCTCCCTGAACAACAATATGATTACCAAGTTCAGATGCATCAGATACTTTGATTACCTTGAACAGAGCGTTCTTGATAACGGAATAAGCGAGTCCGGCTGAAATATCAGCAACAGAAGCACCCTCTTTCTGGGCCTGTTTTACTTTGGAGTTCATAAATACTGTACAGCGTGTTCCGAGATCGATTGGGTTCTGTGCATAAAGTGCTTCGTGAGCAAAATCCTCTACCGAATAATTCAGAGATTTTGCAAATGTCTCAATGAAAGAACCGCATCCGGAAGAGCAGGCTTCGTTCAGCTGAACACTGTCGACAGTCTGATTTTTGATTTTGATACATTTCATATCCTGACCGCCAATGTCCAGAATACAGTCTACATCCGGCTCAAAGAAGGATGCTGCATAATAATGAGAAACAGTCTCAACTTCTCCTTCATCAAGCATCAGAGCAGCTTTGATCAGTGCTTCGCCGTATCCTGTGGAACAGGAATGAACAATCTCTACACCCTCAGGGAGTTGATCGTAAATATCTTTGATTGCTGTGATTGTTGTACCAAGCGGATCCCCGTCGTTGTTGTGATAGAAGGAATAAAGAAGTGTTCCGTCTTCACCAACGAGAGCCGCTTTTGTAGTTGTTGAACCGGCATCGATTCCAAGAAATGCTTTTCCTTTGTATGAGGCAAGATCTTTTACCGGTACCTGATGCTTTGCATGGCGGGAAATGAATTCCTCGTAATCAGCAGTTGTTGCAAACAGTGGATCCAGACGTTCCACTTCAAAATCCATTTGGATTTTATTTTCGAGACGATTCTGCATATCACGCAGTTCCATCGGAGTATCTTTTTTGGAATTCAGTGCGGAACCAATCGCAGCAAACAAATGTGAGTGATTTGGTGCGATAATATGTTCATCATCCAGTTTTAATGTGCGGATGAATGCTTCTCTTAATTCTGAGAGGAAATGAAGTGGACCTCCTAAAAATGCAACATGACCACGGATCGGTTTTCCACAGGCAAGACCACTGATGGTCTGATTCACAACAGCCTGGAAAATGGATGCGGCAAGGTCTTCCTTAGCGGCACCATCATTGATCAGTGGCTGGATATCTGTTTTTGCAAATACACCGCAGCGTGCAGCAATCGAGTATAATGCTTTGTAATTCTTTGCATATTCGTTCAGTCCGGAAGCATCTGTCTGAAGGAGAGAAGCCATCTGGTCGATGAAAGAACCTGTACCACCGGCACAGACACCATTCATACGCTGTTCTACATTTCCACCCTCAAAATAAATGATCTTCGCATCTTCTCCACCAAGCTCAATTGCTACATCTGTCTGAGGAGCGTAATCCTGTAGTGCAGTGGAGACTGCAATTACCTCCTGGACAAATGGAACACCGAGATGTTTGGCAAGTGTCAGACCACCGCTTCCTGTGATGACAGGAGAAACCTGGATTGGTCCAAGCTTATAAAGCGCACGGCCGAGCAGATCGGAAAGCGTCTCCTGGATATTAGCGAAATGGCGCTCATAATCAGAGAAGAGGACTTCATTTTCATCATTAAGAATTGCAATTTTTACTGTTGTGGAACCAATGTCGATTCCTAAAGTATGTAGATTTTTTGCGTTCATAATTAATATCCCCAATCTTTTGTAATTCAGTTAATTTGTCAAATTTATATGAGTTACTACCTATTAAATGCGTTTGTTAGCTCGCAATAAATAACATTATACGACAAGATTCTCAAAAAGACAATGGTCATTGTAGTGTAGTAAGTGTGAAGAAATGAGCTGCAATATGGCAAAATGTCTAAGTAGAAAGGAAAGGAAAATATCATATTCTTGTTAAAAGTGTATTAATATAAAAACAATCGTTTGACAAAACAAGTCTTCCCTTGTACAATTACTGCTATACAAAGATGTGATGAGTGCTGGCCACACGTAGTGGACAGTAATATAAAATGAAAATAGAAGGAGGATACGAGTTGAACTGGCTTGATAAATTAGAAAAAAAATTAGGTCGTTTTGCAATACCGAATCTTACGGTGTATCTGCTGGCCGGGTATGTGATAGGTTTCGCTATTTATTATTTAGCACCGGGACTTTTAGGATGGCTTACACTGGAACCGGCATATATTTTAAGAGGACAGGTCTGGAGGATTATTTCCTGGGTATTGATTCCACCGACAGGAAGTTTGATTTCTTTACTGTTTCTAGTATTATTGTACTACTCCCTTGGCTCAGCCCTTGAGAGAACATGGGGAACATTCCGTTATAATGTATACATTTTTTCAGGAATACTTTTTACAGTGATCGCAGTATTCATACTGTATGGTGTGTTTTATCTTATCTATGGAATTGAACTTCCGCTTTCAAGTATCGGATTGATCAGCACCAACTATATTACAATGTCTATCTTTTTGGCATTTGCTTCCATCTATCCGGATATGGAAGTTTTACTCTATTTTATTTTACCGATTAAGATGAAATGGATGGCTTTCGTATATGCGGCAATGGCACTGTACTATTTCTTTACAGGAAGTCTCGCAACGAAAGTTGCGATTGCGGCATCCTTATTGAACTTTGTTATCTTTTTCCTGTCCAGCAGGAATATGAAGCGTTTCAGTCCGAAAGAGCAGGCGAGAAAAGCAAAGTTTAAACAGCAGACGAGACCACATATGACTTATGCGAATGGGGCAAGACACCGTTGTGCAGTCTGCGGACGTACAGAACTTGATGATCCGACATTGGAGTTCCGTTTCTGTTCAAAATGTAATGGAAACTATGAGTATTGCCAGGATCATTTATTTACACATGAACATGTAAAGTAGAAAATGAGAATTGTGTAACGCATATTTCTCATAGTTTACCGGAGATGAGGTATGGCAGTGCAGTGTATCAGATCAGAGTTGCAGCCGAAAGTGATACAGTGCAGCTTCGCTCCAGGTGTATAGGAACTTTAAGGTTATATTTTTTAAAGGAGAGATTGACTTAGTATGAAAAAAACAAAAGTAGTATGTACGATGGGACCAAACACAAATGATAGAGAACTGATGAGAAAACTCATCCAGAATGGCATGGATGTAGCTCGTTTCAACTTCTCTCATGGTGACCACGAAGAGCAGAAGGGGCGTATGGATATGCTCAAAGAACTTCGTGAGGAAGAACATGCAACAACAGCAATTCTTCTGGATACAAAGGGACCGGAGATCCGTACAGGTATTCTGAAAGACGGAAAGAAGATTAAGCTTGAAACAGGGAAGACCTTTACACTTACTACAGAAGATATTGTTGGAGATGAGAATAAAGTATCTATCACATATAAGGGACTTGCAGAAGATGTAAGTGAAGGAAAGATTATTCTGATTGATGACGGTCTGATCGGACTGAAAGTAATCGGAAAAACAGACAAAGAAATTCATTGTGAGATCATCAACGGTGGTGAACTCGGAGAGAAAAAGGGCGTTAATGTACCGGGAGTACCGGTAAGACTTCCGGCAATCACTGAGAAAGATAAAGAAGATATTAAATTCGGAGCAGAGCAGGGAATTGATTTTATCGCTGCATCTTTCGTAAGAAATGCAGAGTGTATTCTTGAGATCAAGGCATATCTGAAGTCTCTCGGAGCTCCTTACATTCCGATCATCGCAAAGATTGAGAATGAAGAAGGAATCAGCAATATCGATGAGATCATTCGTGCAGCAGATGGTATCATGGTTGCCCGTGGAGACCTCGGAGTTGAGATTCCGGCAGAGGAACTTCCATATCTTCAGAAGATGATGATCCAGAAATGTAACGATCAGTTCAAGACAGTTATCACGGCAACACAGATGCTTGATTCTATGATGCGTAATCCACGTCCGACAAGAGCTGAGGTAACAGACGTTGCGAACGCCGTATATGACGGAACAGATGCTGTAATGCTTTCCGGAGAGACAGCACAGGGTAAATACCCACTTGAGGCACTTCAGATGATGGTTCATATCATTGAGCAGACAGAGAAACATCTGGATTACGATAGCATGCTTGAGAAAGAGCATGGTCATTTAAGAGGCGGAGTATCCAGTGCAATCGGATATTCATCTGTACTGGCAGCAGCAAACTTGAATGCAAAATGTATCATCACACCGTCTGTATCAGGAGCAACTTCAAGAGTGGTATCCAACTTAAGACCAAGACAGGAGATCCTTGGTGTAACTCCGAACGAGAGAACATTGAGAAGAATGTCTATCTACTGGGGTGTAAGACCGCTGAAGTCTCTTGAAGTTGATACAACAGAAGATATCTGTGAGAATGCGATTGAACTGGCACAGGTAAAACAGTATGTTGAGCCGGGAGATGTTGTAGTTATCACAGCTGGAATTCCTTCAACAAATGTAAGCAAAGAGAGAAGCTTTACAAGTAATATGATGAGAATTGTGACAGTAGATTAAATTAGAAAAACTTTTAATAAGAGCCAGAACAGTTACCGTGCGTGGTGCCTGTTCTGGCTCTTATTAAATACAATCAATATATTGACATCCAACAATCAATGCTGTATAGTGTTCCTGTAAAGAACTACTAATCAGAGGGGTGGTGCTATGGACGAAAGTAAAGCAATTGAATATCTGATGCATTTTGGAATGTCCCGGCAGGAAGCAACTGTTTATCTTCGGCTGATCGAAGCAGGAAAGCAGACGGGGTATGAGATTGCGAGAGATACAGGAATCTCAAGGTCGAATGTGTATGCATCACTGGCAGCTCTGGTTGAGAAAGGGGCTGCATATCTGGTAGAAGAGGATGCCAAGCGATATATTCCGGTTCATGTTCAGGAGTTCTGTGGTAACAGAATCCGCAGAATGGAAGAAGAACAGAAGTGGTTGGATATGAATCTTACGGGAGAACAGAAAGAAGAAGAAGGATATGTTACGATCGATGGTCAGGAACATATTTCAGATAAGATCCATAATCTTCTGGCTAATGTGGAAGAAAGAGTGTATTGTTCCTGTTCCGGTGTCTGTCTGGAACAGTTGAAAGGACAGTTAAAGGAACTGACAGAAAAAGGAAAAAAGGTAGTTCTTGTGACAGATCATCCATTTGAACTTTCAGGGGCGATCATTTATGTGACGAAAGAAAAAGGAAATCAGATTGGTCTGATCACAGATTCTAAATATGTACTTTCAGGTGAATATGGACAGGAGAGCAGAAACACCTGTGTCTATTCCGGACAAAGAAATTTCGTTACGCTGTTTAAAACAGCACTTGCGAATGAGATAGAATTAATCAAAATACGCGAAGGAGAAAATGAAAATGAGTAAGAAACCATTTGTGACAAAAGAACAGGTTGAAGAGATTGTAAAAACATATCCGACTCCGTTCCATCTTTATGATGAGAAAGGAATCCGCGAGAATGCAAAAGCATTAAAGGAAGCATTTGCATGGAATCCGGGATATAAAGAGTATTTTGCTGTAAAGGCAACTCCGAATCCGTTCCTTTTACAGATCTTGAAAGAGTATGGATGCGGTTGTGACTGCTCCTCTTATACAGAACTGCTTATGTCAGATGCAGTTGGAATTGATGGTCATGATATTATGTTTTCCTCTAATGATACACCAGAGGAAGATTTTAAACTTGCTGATAAACTTGGAGCAATCATCAATCTGGATGATATTACACATATTGACTTCCTTGAGAAGACAATCGGACATATTCCGGAGACAATCAGCTGTCGTTATAATCCGGGCGGAATATTCAAGATCAGTAATGATATTATGGATAATCCGGGAGATTCAAAGTATGGAATGACAACAGAGCAGATCACAGAAGCATTTAAGACACTGAAGGCAAAAGGCGCAAAAGAATTCGGTATTCATGCATTCCTTGCCAGCAATACAGTGACAAATGATTATTATCCAATGCTTGCAAAAGTTCTTTTTGAACAGGCAGTACGTCTTCAGAAAGAAACAGGAGTACATATTAAGTTTATTAATCTTTCTGGTGGTATTGGAATTCCTTACACACCGGATCAGGAACCGAATGATATCCGTGTGATCGGAGAGGGTGTCCGCAAGGTTTATGAAGAAGTACTTGTTCCGGCAGGAATGGGAGATGTTGCAATCTACACAGAGCTTGGCCGCTTTATGATGGGACCTTATGGCTGCCTTGTGACAAAAGCAATCCATGAGAAGAATACTTATAAGAACTACATCGGAGTAGATGCGTGTGCTGTTAACCTGATGCGCCCGGCAATGTATGGAGCATATCATCATATTACTGTTCTTGGAAAAGAAGACGCACCGTGCGATCACAAATATGATGTAACAGGTTCTCTGTGTGAAAATAATGATAAGTTTGCAATTGACAGAATGCTTCCGGAAGTTGATATGGGAGATTACCTTGTAATCCATGATACGGGTGCACATGGTTTCTCTATGGGATATAACTATAATGGTAAATTGAAATCAGCAGAACTTCTTTTAAAAGAAGATGGAAGTGTACAGATGATTCGCCGTGCGGAGACACCGAAAGACTATTTTGCAACATTTGATTGTTTTGAGGTTGGAAAGAAACTTTGCAAATAAAAAACAAATAAAATCATAAAAAAATAGTTGAAAAATGTGACCGGATATGGTAACATAAAAAAGCTGATTCGGACAAGAAGATTTTCTTGTCCGACAGAATAAGCCGCTGTGGCGGAATTGGCAGACGCACTTGACTCAAAATCAAGCGGTTAGTAGCCGTGCCGGTTCGAGTCCGGCCAGCGGCATCGAACGTAATCTCTGAACATCTTACAGATTCAATGTTTGCAAGATGTCCAGAGATTTTTCATTTTGTAAGTTCACTTTTTTCCACGTCCAACGAGATAATCAATTGAGACTGTATAATAATCAGCAAGTTTGATGAAGACATCAATAGGAACGTTGATTTTTCCAAGTTCATATTTAGAATATGTAGTCTGTTTGATGTTGAGATATGCAGCAACTTCTTTCTGCGTTTTATCATTATCTTCTCGCAAATTTCGTATGTTTTCGAATTTCATAATCCCATCCTCGTACCTTAAATCCGGTGTGCGAACTTAACCGGAAACAAGCTATTGTTCACAGTATCCAGTGAACAATAATCTGATATCTTTTGTATTTTTGGATTATTATATAAAAGTCCTGACACGACTATTGAAATATAGTCGTACTACGACTATAATTGATAAAAACATGAAAAATGTGCGAGAAATGAGACAGTATAAGAACTAAGGGGGATGGGAGAAAGTGATGAATAAAGAAAAAATAGATGATATGGATTATTATGAAAAGTATCTGTTGAATGCAACGAAAGAAGAAAGAGATTGCTATATAAAAGAACATCCCGATTTCATGAACGAATATCCGGTATCGTATGAACATCGGGAACTGCTTCAGGATAAGATTTATCGCGGATTGATGCGTAAAATCCGCGATTATGAAAAAAGTAAACAGAAGCGGAGATGTTAATCAAGCTCTCTTAAAATGGTTTTTAATTCTGAAAAAGAATGTATCGTCGGGTAATCTTCCTTAACATCTCCAAGACCATATTCAGCAAAGATAAAAGGGATACCGGCTTTTTTGCAGGAATCAGCATCTCCCTGGGTATCTCCGACATAGACAGGGGATGTCAGATTATTTTTCTCCATTAATTTCAGAATCGTCTGGTCTTTGGAAGTCTGCGTCTGGCCAAAACAAAGGAAATCTTTGATATATGGTTCCATGCCTGCGCCTTTCATCATAACTTCAATATATCCGCACTGGCAATTGCTTACAATAAAAAGAGGATATTCCAGAGCCAGCTCTTTGAGTGTGTCCATAACACCTTCGTAGTAAACACCGGGATGTGTTTCAAGATAGCGGTTTTCATAATCAAAACAGATATCCATCAGTTTTCTTCGAGAGTCCGTGTCGAGATCGGGAAAAACTCCGGCAGCAATTTCGTCCATTGTCTTTCCAAACAGTCCCTGAAGAATTTCGCGGTTTAAGTTTGGCTCAAGATCAGAGTTCTCTTTTATTGCAAGATTCCAGGATTCGGCTACAACTTCAACAGAATCCCAAAGTGTTCCATCTACATCAAATATAATTCCATCCATAATAATTCTCCTGATAGTATTTTTGAAAATATTGTTTACAAAATATTGGAGTCAAAAGGTTACTGTTCACTCCCTAAATTATGATACCATAAAATGAACCTTTAAAAAAGAAGTTAATTAGTGTATACTTTAATAATGGTTAAAATGAAATGCAACAAAAAGCAAGAGATAATAGGAGAGAATCTGATGAGAGATAAAATCGTACTGATCGATGGACACAGTATATTGAACCGGGCGTTTTATGGAGTTCCGGATCTGACGAATTCGGAAGGACTGCATACGAACGCAGTTTATGGATTCCTGAATATTATGTTTAAGATATTAGATGAAGAGAAGCCGGAATATCTGACAGTTACATTTGATGTGCATGCGCCGACATTTCGCCATGAGATGTTTGCAGATTATAAGGGCACGAGAAAGCCGATGGCAGAGGAACTGCGTCAGCAGGTGCCTGTGATCAAGGACGTTCTGCGTGCGATGCATATAGAAGTGATTGAAAAGGCCGGACTTGAGGCGGATGATCTTTTGGGAACCTTGTCTCATCGTTGTGAGGAGAAAGGAATGGATGTTTCCATCATTTCCGGAGACCGTGATACGCTTCAGCTTGCGACAGAGCATATTAAGATCCGCATCCCAAAGACGAAGCAGGGGAAGACGGAAGTAGAAGATTATTATGCGGCAGATGTGCAGGAACGCTATGGAGTAACACCGAAGGAATTTATTGATGTAAAGGCTTTGATGGGTGATACTGCTGATAATATCCCTGGTGTTCCGGGAGTTGGCGAAAAGACAGCGACAAAGATTATTCAGCAGTACCAGACGATTGAAAATGCGTACGAGCATGTTGATGAGCTGAAACCACCAAGAGCAAGCAAGAATCTGAAAGAATTCTGGGAACAGGCACAGCTTAGTAAGACTCTTGCGACGATTAAACTGGATGCAGATATTACCTTTGAACTTGAAAATGCCAGACATGAGAATCCTTATACAAAAGAAGCTCATGAATTATTCCAAAGACTGGAGTTTAAAAATCTGCTTGGAAGATTTGATGTAGAAGCGTCAGTGAATGATGTGGAAAAATATTTTCGTGAGGTAACAGGAAAAGAAGAAATTGAGAAAGTCTTTAAAGAGGCGGAGAAAGCAGAAACCGTTGGTGCGGCATTTTCCAAAGATGCTGGAAATGTTCTCCCATTGTTTGCGCATGCTTCAGGATACGGAAGGATTTCTCTTTGCTATGAAGCAGAAAAGATTGTTACGATTCCTTGTGATATGGATGCTGATTTTGAATATCTGACAGGAAAGTTGTCTCACCTTGCAAAAAGTGTGAAACGTTTTTCAATGTGTGGATTGAAAGAATATCTGGAATGGCTGCCGGAACTTACAAGTGAGAACGGATTTGATGCAATCGTAGCAGCATATCTTCTGAATCCTCTGAAAAATGATTACAATGCAGAAGATGTGGCAAGAGAACATTTGAATCTTTTAATTGATGAAAAACTTGATGAGGGTACAAAATCATGTTATGAGGCATATACAGCTTATGCCTGTGTCCCGGTTCTTGAGAAGAAACTGGAAGAGAATGGAATGTTCCGTTTGTTTAATGAAATTGAAATGCCATTAGTATTTACATTGTATGATATGGAACAGGCCGGTGTTAAGGTTGAAGGTGAAGAGCTGAAGCGTTACGGAGAAGAGCTTGGAGCAAGAATCGTTGAGCTGGAAAAAGAGATTTATGAAATGGCAGGGGAAGAGTTTAATATCAATTCTCCAAAACAACTTGGCGTGATTCTTTTTGAAAAACTGGAAATGCCTCATGCAAAGAAGACAAAGACCGGGTATTCTACAGCAGCGGATGTGTTAGATAAACTTGCACCGGAATATCCTATCGTAGCAAAGATTCTGGAGTATCGTCAGCTTGCAAAACTGAAGTCAACATATGCAGACGGACTTGCAAATTATATAGGGATGGATGGAAGAATCCACAGTAAATTCAATCAGACGATCACGGCAACCGGACGTATCAGCAGTACAGAACCGAATCTGCAGAATATACCGGTTCGTATGGAGCTTGGACGTCTGATCCGTAAAGTATTTGTACCAAAAGAAGGCTGTGTCTTTGTGGATGCGGATTATTCTCAGATCGAGCTTCGTATTCTGGCGCATTGTTCCGGTGACGAACAGCTGATCCAGGCATATCGTGAAGCGAGAGATATTCACCGAATGACAGCTTCCCAGGTATTCCATGTACCATTTGATGAAGTGACAGATCTGCAGAGAAGAAATGCAAAAGCAGTTAATTTCGGCATTGTGTATGGAATCAGTTCTTTTGGACTGAGCCAGGATCTGAGTATTTCGAGAAAAGAGGCGGCACAGTATATCGAGCATTATTTTGAATCCTACCCGGGAATTAAGACATTTCTTGATAAATGTGTGAGTGATGCGAAAGAAAAAGGATATGTAGAGACTTTATATGGAAGAAGAAGACCGATGCCGGAATTAAAATCCAGCAATTTTATGCAGAGAAGTTTTGGAGAGCGTGTGGCAATGAATGCACCGATCCAGGGAACTGCTGCAGATATTATTAAAATAGCAATGATTCATGTAAATGAAGAACTGAAGAAGAGAAATCTGAAATCACGGATGATCCTTCAGGTGCATGATGAACTTTTGATCGAAGCAGATGAAACAGAATTAGAAGAAGTACAGCAGATCCTTCAGGATAAGATGGAACACGCAGCAGAATTGTTAGTTCCGCTTAGCGTAGATATGCATACAGGGAAGAACTGGTATGAGGCAAAATAAGATGAAAGTAATTGGAATCACGGGTGGAGTTGGCTCCGGAAAAAGTGAAGTTTTAAAATTTCTTGAACAGGAGTACGGTGCGGTAGTCTGCCAGATGGATGAAGTTGCAAAGCAGATCCAGAAGAAAGGGACACAGGCGTTTTCGAGAATCGTACAGGAATTTGGTGAACAGATTGTCGGAAACAATGGTGAACTGGATCGCATGAAACTTGGAAGCTGCGTATTTGCAGATGAGAAGAAATTACAAAGATTGAATGATATTGTGCATCCGGAAGTGCTGGAATGGGTTCGGAAAGATATCTTGAAGAAAAAAGAAGAGTGTTGTTCTTATTATATTGTAGAAGCAGCACTTCTTCCAGAAGTAGGAAAGGAACTGTGTGATGAATTATGGTATATTTACACAGATGAAGCGGTTCGGAGAGAACGACTGAAAAGTTCCAGACATTATACGGATGAAAAGATCACCAGAATGATTGCTTCACAACCGGTAGAAGAAGTATTTCGAAAGGCATGCACAGTTGTAATTGATAATAGTGGAGACTTTGAAGCAACAAAGAGACAAATAGGAGATAGATTGAACAAATGAGAATGTGCAGTATTGCAAGCGGCAGCAGTGGAAACTGTATCTATGTAGGAAGTGATAATTCCCATCTTCTGATTGATACGGGGATTAGTAAGAAACGAATTGAAGAAGGTCTGAATAAGTTGGAAATTAAAGGGGACGAACTCGATGGGATTCTGATCACACATGAACATTCGGATCATATTAAGGGACTTGGTGTGTTCAGCAGAAAGTACGAGATCCCAATTTATGCGACGCCGGGAACGATTGCAGGAATCAAAGAGTCTTCCAGTCTTGGAAAGATGCCGGAAGGACTTTTACATCCGATTAAGGCAGATCACCCATTTCAGCTTGGTGAACTGGACGTACACCCATTTGCCATTTCTCATGATGCAAATGAACCGTCAGGGTATCGTATTGAACAAGGCGGGAAGTCCGTAGCAGTTGCAACAGATCTTGGAAAATATGATGATTATACAGTGGAGAATCTGAAAAATCTGGATGCGATCCTTCTGGAAGCAAACCATGATATCCATATGCTGGAAGTCGGAGGATATCCATATTATCTGAAGCAGAGAATTCTTGGCGATCGCGGTCATTTATCAAATGAATTGTCAGGACAGCTTCTTTGTGATATACTACATGATAATCTGAAACACATCATGCTTGGTCATCTGAGCAAGGAGAACAATTACGCAAGACTTGCTTATGAGACAGTGAAGCTGGAAGTTACGCTTGCAGATAATGAATATAAAGGGGAAGACCTGAATATGTTCGTTGCAAGCCGGGAATCAGTTTCGGATATTATTAATGTATAAAATTGAGTGAATCAAAGCGGAGGTACAGAAAGAATGAAGAAATGTATTGTCACAGTACTTGGAGAAGACACAGTAGGAATTATTGCAAAAGTATGTACATATCTTGCGGAAAATGAAATCAATATTCTTGATATTTCACAGACAATTATTCAGGGATATTTCAACATGATGATGATCGTAGATGTTGCGAAACTGAAGAAAGATTTCAAAGAAGTTTGTGATGAGATGGATGTACTTGGCAAAGAGATCGGTGTAACAATTCATTGTCAGAGAGAAGAGATTTTTGAGAAAATGCACCGTCTGTAAGAAGTCGGAGATAAGGTGAGGATAGGACTATGATTAATATGTATGAAGTATCAGAAACCAATAAGATGATCGAAAGCGAGAACCTTGATGTCCGCACGATCACTCTTGGAATCAGTCTGTTGGACTGTGTGGATTCTGATCTGGATGAACTGAACCGTAAGATTTATGAGAAGATTACAACAGTTGCAAAAGATCTTGTATCTACAGGAAAAGACATTGAGAAAGAATTCGGAATTCCGATCGTAAATAAGAGAATTTCAATTACACCTGTATCGCTTGTTGGAGCAGCAGCGTGTAAGACTCCGGAAGATTATGTGACAATCGCACGTACACTTGACCGCGCAGCGGAAAAAGTAGGTGTAAACTTCATTGGCGGATACTCCGCGCTTGTGTCGAAAGGAATGACACCAAGTGAAGAGAATCTGATCCGTTCAATCCCGCAGGCACTGGCCGAGACAGAGAGAATCTGTAGTTCCGTCAATGTGGGATCAACAAAGACAGGTATCAATATGGATGCAGTCCGTCTGTGCGGACAGATTGTGAAAGAAGCGGCAGAGGCAACGAAAGACAGAGACTCTCTTGGTTGTGCAAAGCTTGTTATTCTTTGCAATGCACCGGATGATAACCCGTTTATGGCAGGTGCATTCCTCGGTGTGACTGAGGCAGATACGATTATTAATGTAGGTGTCAGCGGACCGGGAGTTGTAAAGAAAGCGATTGAAAAAGCACGTGGAAAAGGTTTTGAAGAGCTCTGTGAAACAATTAAGAAAACGGCGTTTAAGATTACACGAGTAGGACAGCTTGTTGCAGGAGAGGCTTCTGAACGTCTTGGAATTCCATTTGGAATCATTGATCTTTCTCTTGCACCGACTCCGGCAGTTGGAGATAGTATTGCAGAGATTCTGGAGGAAATCGGACTGGAGCGCGTGGGTGCACCTGGAACAACAGCAGCACTTGCAATGCTCAATGACCAGGTGAAGAAGGGCGGCGTTATGGCATCTTCTTATGTGGGTGGACTCAGCGGTGCATTTATTCCGGTCAGTGAAGATCAGGGAATGATCGATGCAGTAAATGCAGGCTCTCTTACACTTGAGAAGTTAGAGGCAATGACATGTGTATGCTCTGTAGGACTTGATATGATCGCAATTCCTGGAAAGACATCAGCAGCGACAATCTCAGGAATCATTGCAGATGAGATGGCAATTGGTATGGTCAATCAAAAGACAACAGCAGTGCGCCTGATTCCGGTTATCGGTAAAGACGTTGGAGACGTGGCAGAATTTGGTGGACTGTTAGGTTATGCACCGATTATGCCGGTGAATGAATTTGGATGTGATGCGTTTATCAACAGACAGGGACGTATTCCGGCTCCAATTCATAGTTTTAAGAATTAATAGGGAGAAATTTGATGAGTAAAGTTGCAATTGTAACGGATAGTAATAGCGGTATAACACAGGAACGTGGAAAAGAACTTGGGATTTTTGTCCTTCCGATGCCATTTTTTATTGATGGAGAACTTTATCTGGAGGATATCACACTTTCCCAGAGTGAGTTTTATGAAAAGCTCGGAGCAGATTCTGATATTTCAACATCACAGCCATCCCCGGGAGAGGTCATGGATCTCTGGGATAAAGTTCTGGAAGAATATGATGAGCTTGTATGTATTCCGATGTCCAGTGGTTTGAGCAGCACATGTGCAACAGCTATTACTCTTGCAGCTGAATATGACGGACGTGTTCAGGTGGTTGATAATCAGAGAATTTCAGTTACACAGGAGCAGTCTGTTCTGGATGCAATGAATCTGCGTGAAGAAGGAAAGAGTGCAGCAGAGATCAAAGAAATACTGGAGAAAGAAAAACTTCAGGCAAGTATTTATATTACGGTGGATACTTTAAAATACCTGAAAAAAGGTGGAAGAATCACACCGGCAGCGGCGGCAATCGGAACGGTGCTGAACTTAAAGCCTGTTCTTCAGATCCAGGGAGAAAAGCTGGATGCATTTTCTAAAGCAAGAGGCTGGAAAACAGCGAAGAAGACAATGCTCAATGCAATAGAGAAAGATCTGAATGGACGCTTTGCCGATGTTAAGGATCAGATGGTTCTTGGCATGGCTTACACATGCAGTAAAGAAGAAGCACAGGAGTGGAAAGCAGAGATCGAAGAAAGATTTCCGGGATATGAGATTATGGAAGGATCATTGTCATTGAGTGTGGCCTGCCATATTGGTCCGGGGGCACTGGCGATTACTTGCATGAAGAGATTGTAAACTGGTAACTGTGACGAAATGCGTAGCATTTTGGAAGTTGGCTCTGAACAGTTACATAATCTGTATTGGTGAGAGGTGGTACTGTTCACACGTGGTGTGAGCAGTACTCTGCTTTTTTAGGAGAATATTATGAAAATAGTTGGTCTTATTACAGAATATAATCCATTTCACAATGGACATCTTTATCATATTAAAGAATCTTTGCGTGTAACCGGTGCAGATGCAGCCGTTGTTGTTATGAGTGGTGACTATGTGCAGCGGGGAACACCTGCAATCATGCCTAAAAGGATACGTGCAGAGATGGCACTGATGTGTGGTGCTGGAGCTGTCTTTGAACTTCCGGTCTGTTATGCGACGGGATCTGCGGAGCTTTTTGCACTTGGATCCGTATCTCTTTTAGAGTCTCTTGGAATTGTTGATTCTATCTGTTTTGGCAGTGAATGTAATGATCTCCCAATCTTGGAACAGCTTGCAGAACTACTTCTTGAAGAACCTGAAGCCTACCAGATTCTGTTGAAAGATTATCTGAAACAAGGGATGTCTTTTCCACGCGCCAGACAGGAAGCAATTCTTTCTTATACAGAAGATCCTCGGTTTGCAGAGATTTTAAGAAATCCGAACAATATTTTGGGGATTGAATATTTGAAAGCAATCAAAAAACTTGGAAGCAGGATGGAACCTTATACGATTGCAAGGCGTGGTGCACAGTATCATGATGAAGAACTGGACAGTGATTACAGTTCCGCTACGGCAATTCGTTCACTGCTTGCTTATTCAAGTTCATCTTTCAATACAGAACCAGTAGAAGGAAATTACGATGAGCTTTCGTTTTCGGGAATACTGTCAGAGTTGGAAAACCAGGTTCCAAAATGTTGTCTGGAACTTTTGAAGGATTATCATAAAGTACAGTATCCGATTTCACAGAATGATTTTTCTCTGATTTTGAAATATAAACTATTAAATAAACAGCCAGAAAGTCTGGTTCGATATGTGGATGTCTCTCCGGAGATTGCATCCAGAATTGCGAATCAGTTAAACAACTTTTTTAATTATAAACAGTTCTGTGATTTGTTAAAAACACGAGAACTTACGCAGACCCGAGTTAACCGGGCATTGCTTCATATTATGCTTGGAACGAAAAAGGCAAATGTGGAAGAATATATTGACAATGGCTATCATATGTATGCACGTCTGCTTGGTTTTCGAAAAGACAATGCAAAGCTTTTGACAGCTATGTCAAAGGAAAGCAGTCTTCCGGTTTTGACGAAAATGTCTGAAATTGACGATCTTCCGGAACTTGGTCAGAAAATGCTCAGACATGATATGCTTGCTTCAAATCTGTATACCTCAGTGGTGACGGATAAGTTTAAGACGGCGTTTCAGAATGAATATAAGCAAGGGGTTTTGAAGGTGTAAATTTTAATAAGAGCCAGAACAGTTGTCGTGAGAGGTGACTGTTCTGGCTCGTAATGTTCTTGGAAAAAAACAATGTTTGATAAAATTGTAACAATCTCACAAATATCCTATTACAAAGTTCGGATTGTATTTGAAAATGCACATAAAATGACTTGTATACAAAAAACGATTGAGTTATAATAGGACTAAGTGAGATAAAAAGAAAGGTGGCATTAAATCATGGGATTTATTGATGAAATCAAAGCAAGAGCGAAAGCTTGCAAAAAGACAATCGTTCTTCCGGAGACAGAGGACGAAAGAACTTACAAAGCAGCAGAGACAGTACTGAAAGAAGGACTCGCTGATCTGGTGCTTGTAGGAAGCAAAGAGGAGATTGAGAAGAACAAAGGTACATACGACATCTCCGGTGCAACAATCGTAGATCCTGCAACAGATGCAAGAACAGAAGGATATATTGCAAAACTTGTTGAGTTAAGACAGAAAAAGGGAATGACTCCTGAGCAGGCAAAAGAACTGCTTCTTAGTAACTACTTATACTATGGTGTAATGATGGTTAAGATGGGTGATGCAGACGGAATGGTATCCGGAGCATGCCACTCTACAGCAGATACACTTCGTCCATGCCTTCAGATCCTGAAGACAAAACCGGGAACAAAGCTCGTATCCGCATTCTTCCTTATGGTAGTACCGAACTGCGACATGGGAGCAAACGGAACATTTATCTTTGCTGATGCAGGACTTGAGCAGAATCCAGATCCGGAGAAACTTGCGAACATCGCTATTTCATCCGCAGATTCTTTCAAACTGCTTGTTGAGAAAGAGCCAGTTGTTGCTATGCTTTCTCACTCAACAAAGGGAAGTGCTAAGCATGCAGATGTAGATAAAGTTGTTGAGGCAACAAAGATCGCTCAGGAACTCGCACCAGAGCTTGCTCTTGACGGAGAACTTCAGCTTGATGCAGCTATCGTTCCATCCGTCGGGGAATCTAAAGCACCGGGAAGCAAGGTTGCAGGACATGCTAACGTACTTGTATTCCCAGACCTTGATGCTGGTAATATTGGATACAAACTTGTTCAGAGACTTGCTAAAGCAGAAGCTTACGGTCCTCTGACACAGGGAATCGCCGCTCCGGTTAACGACCTTTCCCGTGGATGCAGCGCTGAAGATATCGTAGGCGTTGTAGCTATCACAGCTGTACAGGCACAGGCTGAATAATTGTAATTGTTTACAGATTTTTTAAAATAGTTACGGGTAATCAAAAGAAACAAAGAGGGTAGTGTGAGCTGCCCTCGGATAATAATAATAAGGTTTTTTCAGGAGGAAAAAAGAAAATGAACGTATTAGTAATCAACTGCGGAAGCTCATCTCTGAAATTCCAGCTGATCAACGCTGAGACAGAGAATGTACTTGCAAAAGGACTTTGTGAGAGAATTGGAATCGACGGACGTCTGACATATCAGCCGGCTGGCGGAGAGAAAGAGAAATCTGATCTGGCTATGCCAACTCATACAGAAGCAATTCAGTTTGTAATTGATGCTCTGACAAATGAGAAGACAGGAGTTGTTAAGAGCCTTGATGAGATCGGAGCAGTTGGACACCGTCTCGTACATGGTGGAGAGAAGTTTGCTTCATCTGTAGTAATCACAGACGAAGTAAAAAAAGCAGTAGAAGAGTGTAATGATCTTGCACCGCTTCATAACCCGGCAAACTTGATCGGTGTTGCAGCATGTGAGAAACTGATGCCAGGAACACCTATGGTTGCAGTATTTGATACAGCTTTCCATCAGACAATGCCGGAGAAGGCTTATATGTATGGACTTCCATATGAGTACTATGAGAAATACAAAGTAAGACGTTACGGTTTCCACGGAACAAGCCACAGCTTCGTATCTAAGAGAGCAGCAGAAGTAATGGGAAAATCTTACGATGAAGTAAAGACAATTGTATGCCACCTCGGAAATGGATCCAGTGTAAGTGCTGTTCTTAACGGAAAATGTGTAGATACTTCTATGGGACTTACTCCACTTGAAGGACTTGTAATGGGAACACGTTCAGGTGATATCGATCCTGCAATCATGGAGTTCATTGCTAAGAAAGAGAACCTTGACATTGAAGGTGTTATGGAAGTACTGAACAAAAAGTCTGGTGTATTTGGAATTTCAGGCGGACTTTCAAGTGACTTCCGTGACCTGACAGACGCTATGAATGCCGGAGATAAGAAAGCTAAGATCGCTATGGATGTATTCTCATACAGAGTAGCAAAATACATCGGATCTTACGCTGCAGCTATGAATGGTGTAGATGACATCGTATTTACAGCTGGTATCGGTGAGAACGATGATTATGTAAGGGAAGAAGTATGTAAATACCTTGGATACCTTGGAGTAGACTTCGATTCAGAAGCGAATGCAGGACTCAGAGGAAAAGAAGCTGAGCTTACAAAAGAAGGATCAAAGGTTAAAGTATTTGTTATTCCTACAAACGAAGAGCTTGCAATCGCCCGTGAGACATTAGCGCTTGTAAAATAATTGAAGAAATCTTAATTTGAGAAAGTGTATACGATAGTGATCTATAAAGATTATATCGTATATGAGCGCAGGACTGAGGTGCCAAGAGAGCAGTTCAGTCCTGCTTTTGCGCATAGAAGAAACAAAAATGTATCCAATACATTTTGCTCTTCATAATATTTTTAATAGAAATTATAAATATCTGTTGACAAACATTTTTTCCATGATATAATAGTTTAGGTATGAATAGGAGAAATACATTATGTTGATTAACCTATCAGACGTTTTGTCAGACCAGCATAAGACGGTTGAAGAAACTGTGCGGCTGGAGATGGAAGAGATCCGGTTACAATCCGGAACCTACCCCATTATCAGCAAGGAGCCGGTTCATGTTAAAGTAGAGCATATAAGGGGAAAAGAACTGCTCATCACAGCTGAGACCAGATTGAGTGTCATGATTCCATGTGACCGTTGTCTGGAGGATGTGAAACGGGAGTTTGAACTGAATTGTGTGAAACATGTGGACGTAGGCCTCTCCGACGCAGAACTGACAGAGGAGCTGGATGAATCAAACTTTATTGACGGATATCATCTTGACGTGGACAAACTGCTCTTTCATGAGATTTTGTCGAGCTGGCCGACGAAAGTACTTTGCAGGGAAGACTGCAAGGGATTATGCAATGTATGCAGTCAGAATTTAAATACGGGGTCTTGTAACTGTGAAGATACAGGGCTTGATCCGAGAATGTCAGTTGTCCGTGACTTATTTAAGAATTTTAAGGAGGTGTAACCTATGTCAATCTGTCCAAAGAATAAATCTTCAAAAGCAAGAAGAGATAAAAGAAGAGCTAACTGGAAGATGAGCGCACCGAATCTGGTGAAATGCAGCAAGTGCGGCGAGCTTATGATGCCACACCGTGTATGTAAGGCGTGTGGATCTTAC
Organism: Mediterraneibacter faecis; assembly: GCF_055383675.1. Lineage (NCBI taxonomy): Bacteria > Bacillati > Bacillota > Clostridia > Lachnospirales > Lachnospiraceae > Mediterraneibacter > Mediterraneibacter faecis. The sequence continues at coordinate 1,365,152 of NZ_AP043803.1, forward strand.
AACAAGCGCGAGATCGTTTCAGTTGACTAATGATCAATAAGATATTGAGTGTACTGCGAACAGAACACTTGAAGGCGTAAAAACTTTGTGTTTTACGCCTTTTTTTATTGATTTTTATACTGATATCCAGTAGAATAATTTCAGTAGCGCAAGGAGGAAATGATATGTCAGAGATTACAAGGGTTGCTCTTGATGCCATGGGTGGAGACAATGCACCAAGAGAGATGGTAAAAGGTGCCGTAGAGGCAGTGCGGAAGAGAAAAGATATCAAGGTACTGCTGACAGGTAAGGAAGATGTGATTCGCAAGGAACTCTCCGCTTATACGTATCCTGAGGAGCAGATTGAGATTGTGAATGCTACAGAGGTTATTGAGACGGCAGAACCTCCGGTGAAAGCAATCCGTGGTAAGAAAGATTCATCCATTGTTGTTGCGATGAAGATGGTGAAGAAAGGGGAAGCAGATGCTTTTGTATCTGCAGGAAGTTCAGGAGCTGTTCTTGTTGGAGGACAGGTTCTTGTAGGCAGGATCAAAGGTGTTGAAAGACCACCGCTTGCACCACTGATTCCTACATTAAAAGGTGTTTCACTTTTGATCGATTGTGGAGCTAATGTAGACGCACGCCCATCTCACCTGGTACAGTTTGCAAAGATGGGATCCATTTATATGGAAAGCGTTATGGGAAAGAAGAATCCGACAGTTGGTATCGTGAATATCGGTGCTGAAGAAGAGAAGGGAAATGCGCTGGTGAAAGAGACATTCCCACTGTTAAAAGAATGTCCTGACATTAATTTCATTGGAAGTGTTGAGGCACGAGATATTCCTTACGGAGCAGCAGATGTCATTGTCTGTGAAGCATTTGCAGGTAATATTATTCTGAAGCTTTATGAGGGTGTTGCAGGAGCACTGCTTAAGAAAGTGAAGAAAGGAATGCTTTCTTCTTTGCGTAGTAAGATAGGGGCACTGCTTGTGAAACCTGCTTTAAAGGGCGTACTGAAAGATTTTGATACAAGTGAGTATGGCGGCGCACCGCTTCTTGGCCTGAACGGACTTGTAGTAAAGACACATGGAAGTTCAAAGTCAAAGGAGGTATGCAACTCAATCATTCAGTGTGTTGCATTTAAGGAGCAGAAGATCAATGAGAAGATAAAAGAGGCAATTCAACAGGAGACCCTGGAAGAAAAGAAAGAAGAGAAAGAAGTCGAATAAGACAGGAGGAGTTTTACAATGACAGAATTTGAAAAACTGCAGGCAATTATTGCGGACGTACTTAATGTTTCACCGGAGACAATCACACCGGATACTACATTCGTAGATGATCTTGGAGCTGACTCTCTGGATATTTTCCAGATCATTATGGGAATTGAAGAAGATTTTGACATCGAGATCGATAACGAAGAGGCAGAGAAGATCACAACAGTGCAGGATGCTGTTGATCAGATCCAGAAAAAGAAGGCTAATGAATAATCAGATAGTGAGATGAAAAAGCCCGTTTGGGCTTTTTCGTTTATTAACACGAAGGAGGCCATTTAAATGGACAGAGTAAAAGAACTGGAACAAAAGATCGGATATGTGTTTAAAGACAAAAGCCTGATCGAACGTGCATTGATGCATAGTTCTTATACAAATGAGAAACATTTGAAGAAATATGAGTGTAATGAACGCCTGGAGTTCCTTGGAGATGCAGTATTGGAATTGGTATCAAGTGCTTATTTATTTAATGAATTTCCAAAGGTATCTGAGGGAGAACTGACAAAGACACGTGCAAGTATGGTATGTGAACCGTCTCTGGCAATGTGTGCAAGAGATATCGGACTTGGAGATTACTTGCTTCTTGGAAAAGGAGAAGAGGCGACCGGTGGAAGAAAAAGAGATTCTATCACATCTGATGCGATGGAAGCATTAATCGGTGCTATCTATCTCGACGGTGGTTTTACTAATGCAAAAGAGTTTATCCATCATTTTATTTTGACAGATTTAGAGGATAAAAAACTCTTTTATGATAGTAAAACGATCTTACAGGAGATCGTGCAGGCGAATATGACGGGGAATGTAAGTTATGAACTGATTGATGAACAGGGACCGGATCATAATAAGATTTTTGAAGTGGAAGCAAGAATCGGGGGAAAAGCCTGGGGACGTGGAAAAGGAAGCTCGAAGAAGTCAGCAGAACAGCAGGCAGCTTATGAGGCAATTCTGAATCTCAGAAAGAAAAAGTAAAGAGGACTTTATGTATTTAAAGAGTATAGAAGTGCAGGGATTCAAATCTTTTGCCAATAAGATTAAATTTGAATTTCATAACGGAATTACAGGTATTGTAGGACCGAATGGAAGTGGTAAGAGTAATGTCGCTGACGCCGTCCGCTGGGTTCTTGGAGAGCAGAGAGTGAAGCAGCTGCGTGGAGGCACCATGCAGGATGTGATTTTCTCGGGAACCGAGAACCGGAAGCCGCTTAGTTATGCTTCGGTTGCAATCACATTGGATAATTCAGATCATAAACTTCCGGTAGAGTACGAAGAAGTCACTGTTACACGTAAATTGTACAGATCCGGAGAGAGTGAGTATCTGATCAATGGTTCAGCCTGCAGACTGAAAGATATCAATGAGATGTTCTATGATACAGGTATCGGTAAAGAAGGCTATTCGATTATCGGTCAGGGACAGATTGATAAGATCTTAAGCGGTAAGCCGGAAGAGAGAAGAGAACTTTTTGATGAGGCCGCCGGAATTGTAAAATATAAGAGAAGAAAGTCCCTTTCTTTGAAAAAGCTGGAGGATGAACGGCAGAATCTTACCCGTGTGAATGATATTCTTGCAGAGCTTGAGAAACAGATCGGTCCCTTGGAAAGACAGTCAGAGACAGCCAGAATCTATCTGAAGATGAAAGAAGAATTAAAAACATATGACATTAATATGTTTTTGCTGGAGGAAGAGCGGCTGCAGGAGCGTATTCGTGAAGTCGGTGGGAAATATGAGATTGCTTCTCAGGAGATGCAGGAATCAAATGCCCGTTATGAGAAGATGAAAGCAGAATACGAGGCAATCGAGGAAGAAGTAGATCAGATTGATCTTGCAATTGAAACTGCGAAGAACCAGATGAATGAGACGAATCTTTTAAAGCAACAGCTGGAAGGCCAGATCAATGTCCTGAAAGAGCAGATTAATACAGCCCGTATGAGTGATGAGCATTATGATCATCGCCTGAGTACGATCGTCAGTGAGATAGATACAAGGCAGCAGCAGAAAAGAGAGCTTGAAGAAGAGAAGAAAAGAATTTCAGAACAGTTAGAATCAGCCAGTGGACAGGATACGGAAGCACAGCAGAGTTTAATTGAGATTCAGTCAAAGATTGCAGAACACAGTACTGAAATTGAGCAGAAGAAGCAGGAGATCATGGATCTGCTTGGAAATCGTGCTTCAACAAAAGCTAAGATTCAGCATTTTGATACGACGAAAGAACAGATTCAGACACGGAAGGCTGTCGTTTCCAGAAATATTCTTGAGATTTCGACGGTAGCAGAAGGACAGAACAACAGACTTAAGAAGTATGAAGAAGAACTTGGTCAGATCCGTGAGCGCATTCAAACCTATAAGGATAAGATTTCCCTGAACGAACAGGAACTTGGCAAGCTTCAGAATGAGCTGAAAGAGAAGCAGGAAAAGTTACGGATCGGACAGACCGCTTATCACAGAGAGTCTTCCCGTCTGGAGTCATTAAAGAATATTACAGAGCGCTATGACGGATATGGTAACAGTATCCGAAAGGTAATGTCGAATAAAGAACGTGAGAAAGGTCTGATTGGTGTTGTAGCGGATATCATTAAGGTCGATAAGGAATATGAGATCGCTATTGAGACAGCACTTGGAGGAAGTATTCAGAATATTGTTACAGATAATGAAGATACAGCCAAGCGTATGATTGATTTCCTTAAGCGTAATAAATTCGGAAGGGCAACATTTCTTCCGCTGACAAGTATGCATGGTGGCGGAGGAATCAGGAATCCGGACGCACTCAAAGAACCGGGAGTGATCGGACTTGCGAATACATTGATCCATGTGGAATCAAGATTTGACGGACTGGCAGATCAGCTGCTTGGGCGTACGATCGTAGTAGACCACATCGATCACGGAATCGCAATTGCGAGAAAATACCGCCAGTCTCTGCGTCTGGTCACACTGGAAGGTGACCTGATCAATCCGGGCGGATCCATGACAGGTGGTGCATTTAAGAATTCAAGTAATCTGCTGAGCAGACGCCGCGAAATCGAAGAATTCGAAAAGACGGTTGATATGCTCAAGGCTGACATGGATGTGCTGGAAAAAGAAGTTACAGAGGCGAAGAACCGTCGTGCAGCATGCTACAATGTGATTGATGAAGTACAGGAACATTTAAGAGAAGAATCAGTGCTGGAGAATACTGCACGAATGAATGTTGCACAGGTACAGAGAGAACAGTTAGAATCGAAACAGCGTTACGAAGGATTTCTGAAAGAACAGAAAGCATTGCTTCAGGAGCTGGATGAAATCAATGAGAATGAAGATTCTATCCAGATGGAACTTGAGACATCAGAGAAGTTGGAAAAAGAACTGAACGAACAGATTGAAGCTTTGCAGATGCAGTTGGAGAAAGAAAGAGAGGATGAGGCTGTCCAGATGAAACAGTCTGAGGAAGTCCATCTCTCACTGGCAGGCCTGGATCAGCAGAAAACCTTTATTGTAGAAAATATTTCCCGTATAGATGAGGAAATCACCAGATATGAAAAAGAGCAGGAAGAACTTGCCGAAAATCGAGGAGATGTATCTGAGGAAATTCTGCAAAAAGAAAATGAAATCGAAGGACTCAGGAAAACGATTGAAGATTCAAAAGAACTTTTTACAGAGATTGGTGAAGAGATTAAAGTACAGAGTAAAAAACGCGAAGAACTGAATCAGAAGCACAGAGATTTCTTACGACAGAGAGAAGAACTTGCAAAGCATGTGTCAGATCTTGATAAAGAATGTTTCCGTCTGAACAGCCAGAAAGAAGGCTATGAGGAAGCGTCAGAGAAGCAGATGAATTATATGTGGGAAGAGTATGAACTCACTTACAATCACGCGAAAGAACTTCGTAATGAGACACTGACAGATCTGGCATTGATGAAGAAAAAAATCCAGGAGCTTAAGAATGAGATCCGAAAGCTTGGTTCGGTCAATGTCAATGCAATTGAGGATTACAAAAATGTATCTGAGCGTTATACATTCTTAAAAGGTCAGCATGATGATCTTGTAGAGGCAGAAGCATCTCTTGAACAGATTATCGAAGAATTGGATATGGCGATGCGCAAGCAGTTTACAGAACAGTTTGCAAGAATTGCGACAGAGTTCAATGATGTATTCCGTCAGCTTTTTGGAGGCGGAAAGGGATCATTAGAATTACAGGAGGATGTGGATATTCTTGAGGCAGGAATACGCATCATCGCACAGCCGCCAGGAAAGAAACTGCAGAATATGATGCAGCTTTCAGGTGGAGAGAAGGCGCTGACTGCAATTGCATTACTATTTGCAATCCAGAATCTGAAGCCATCTCCGTTCTGTCTCCTTGATGAGATTGAAGCGGCACTGGATGACAACAATGTAGATCGTTATGCGAAATATTTACATAAGCTGACAAAATATACACAGTTCATTGTCATTACCCACAGACGTGGTACAATGGCAGCAGCAGACCGGTTGTATGGAATTACCATGCAGGAAAAAGGAGTATCTACACTTGTTTCTGTGGATCTGTTGGAAGATGATCTGGAAAAATAAACCTGTTTTTATTGTAAACAGGGTATTAAGAGAACAGGAGGCTGAAAATGGGAGAAGAAAAAAAGGGATTTTTTAAACGACTTGTATCCGGTCTGACAAAGACAAGAGATAATATTGTGTCCGGTATGGACAGTATTTTCCATGGATTTTCAAAGATTGATGATGACTTTTATGAAGAACTGGAAGAAACTCTGATCATGGGAGATCTTGGTGTCAGAGCAACAATGGACATCATTGAAGATTTAAAGGTTAAAGTAAAAGAGCAACATATCAAGGAACCGATTGAATGTAGACAGCTTGTGATCGACAGTATTCGTGAACAGATGGATGTCGGAGAGACAGCATACGAATTTGAAAATCGTCAGAGTGTGGTTTTCGTGATCGGAGTAAATGGTGTTGGCAAAACAACAACGATTGGTAAACTTGCAGGAAAGCTGAAAGCACAGAATAAGAAAGTGATCCTTGCGGCAGCGGACACATTCCGTGCGGCTGCAGGAGAGCAGTTAAGAGAATGGTCCAACCGTGCCGGTGTTGAGATGATCGGCGGTCAGGAAGGCGCAGATCCGGCATCAGTTGTATATGATGCGGTTGCTGCTGCGAAAGCGAGAAGGGCAGATGTACTTCTGTGCGATACAGCAGGAAGACTTCACAATAAGAAGAACCTGATGGAAGAGCTTAAGAAGATCAATCGTGTGATTGACAGAGAGTACCCGGATGCGTTTCGTGAGACGCTGGTTGTGCTGGATGCAACGACAGGACAGAATGCACTTGCCCAGGCAAAGGAATTCAATGAAGTAACAGATATAACAGGAATTGTTCTGACAAAGATGGATGGAACAGCCAAAGGAGGAATTGCAGTAGCAATCCAGTCTGAACTTGGTATCCCGGTAAAATATATCGGTGTAGGAGAAACAATTGATGACTTGCAGAAATTTGACTCAGAGGAGTTCGTAAACGCGTTGTTTTACAGAGAGGAAGAAAGACCATGATGACATTAGAGAAATTTGAAGAAGCTAGCGAACTGGTAAAAAAGGTAACAAATCCTACAAAACTCATTTACAGTGAATACTTAAGTGCACAGACAGGAGCAAAGGTTTATTTAAAACCGGAAAATATGCAGCACACAGGAGCTTATAAGATCCGTGGTGCATATTACAAGATCAGCACACTGACAGACGAAGAAAGAAGCCGTGGACTGATCACAGCATCAGCAGGAAATCATGCACAGGGCGTTGCATTTGCAGCAAAACAGTTTGGATGCAAAGCTACGATTGTTATGCCTACAGTTACACCGCTGATCAAAGTAAACCGCACAAAAAGCTTTGGAGCAGACGTAGTACTTCATGGTGATGTTTATGATGATGCTTACGCATATGCATGTAAACTTGCAGAAGAGAACGGATATACATTCGTTCATCCGTTTAATGACCTTGATGTTGCTACAGGTCAGGGAACAATCGCAATGGAGATCGTTCAGGAACTCCCGACTGTAGATTATATCCTTGCACCAATCGGTGGAGGCGGACTGATCACAGGTGTTTCCACACTTGCCAAGATGCTGAATCCAAAGATCAAAGTAGTTGGTGTAGAGCCGTCAGAGGCAGCCAGTATGACAGCCGCTCTGAAAGCAGGAGAGCCGGTAGAACTTCCTTCTGCAAATACCATCGCAGACGGAACAGCTGTAAAAGAAGTTGGAGATAAGATCCTCCCATATGTGAAAGAAAATGTAGATGAAGTACTTCTTGTAGAAGATGATGAATTGATCGGTGCATTCCTTGATATGGTAGAGAATCATAAGATGATCGTAGAAAATTCAGGACTTCTTTCCGTAGCTGCATTAAAGCAGATGGACATCAAAGGAAAGAAAGTAGTCTGTGTATTAAGTGGTGGAAATATGGATGTTATCACAATGTCCTCGATCGTCCAGCACGGATTGATCCAGAGAGACCGTATCTTCTCCGTATCCGTACTCCTTCCGGATAAGCCGGGTGAACTCGCACGTGTGGCGCAGACAGTCGCAGACGTACAGGGTAACATCATTAAGCTGGAGCATAACCAGTTTGTAAGCACAAACAGAAACGCAGCAGTAGAGCTTCGTATCACAATGGAAGCATTCGGAACAGATCATAAGAAAAAGATTCTGGATACACTTGATAAGGCTGGATTCAGACCAAAACTGATCAGTGCGAAGCTGTACTAATTGGTATTAAACAGCCTATAGAATGGTGTCGCAAGGCCAGCCCTGCTATTACCACGAGCACCGGCCCGCTTTACCTCATCCCTTTGCAGAATCTGTTAGAAAAAGCCAGACACGAATCACACACGGTGAGTGCTCTGGCTTTTTCGTTACAGATTGTCAAAGGGATGAGGTAAAGCGGGCCGGTGTCCAATGCAATACAGTGGCCCCCTCACGACCTTTACTATTAAAAGTTTTTGTTTCGATTGTTGACCGAATCCAAGTTCAACAAATTACAACACCCCTATAAAACGATGGAATGCCTCCAGTCCTTTTTCATTACACTTATAAACTCCGGCATCTTCGAGTACTTCGCAGAATACTTTTCCGACTTCCTGCTGAAGGATCTCTTCAACATTCTCCTCTGTGATGGATGTGTAATTCGGAAGGAATTCATCTACCCAGTCAGCGTGTTTTGTAATCTGTTCATTGCTGCGGATATCTTTTCCTGTCAAGATGTAATCTTTCAGAAGTTCCATCTCTCCTTTTAATCTTGCAGGGAGAACAGCAAGTCCCATTACTTCGATAAGACCGATGTTTTCTTTCTTAATATGGTGCAGTTTAGCATGTGGATGGTAGACACCAAGCGGATGTTCTTCTGTGGTGATATTATTTCTCAATGTCAGGTCGAGTTCGTAGAGATCTCCACGCTTTCTTGCAATCGGTGTGATCGTGTTGTGCGGTGTACCGTCTGTCTCAGCGAAGATGAAAGCATCTTCATCTGTATAAGATCTCCATGCATTTAAAATGTGTTCAGCCAGATCAATCAGAGGTTTTACTTCTTTGCTCTGAAGACGGATAACAGACAGAGGCCATTTTACGATACCGGCAGTTACATCTTCGTAACCTTTCACAGTGAAGTGTTCAATGATCGGAGCTTTAGCCATTGCGAAAGTATAATTTCCACCCTGGAAATGATCGTGGCTTAAGATAGAACCGCCAACGATCGGAAGGTCTGCATTGGATCCCAGGAAGTAGTGTGGGAAAAGTTTGATGAAATCAAAAAGCTTTTCGAAAGCATTGCGGTCGATCTTCATTGGAACATGCTGTCCGTTGAATACGATGCAGTGCTCGTTATAGTATACATAAGGGGAGTACTGGAATCCCCAAGGGTTATCCTGAATTGTGATCGGGATGATTCTGTGGTTCTCACGAGCCGGATGATCAAGGCGTCCTGCATATCCTTCGTTTTCCATACAGAGCTGACATTTTGGATAGGAAGAGGATTTTGCTTTTCCTGCTGCTGCAATCGCTTTTGGATCTTTCTCTGGTTTGGAAAGATTGATTGTAATGTCAAGAGTGCCGTATTTTGTGTCAACCGTCCATTTGCGATCCTTAGCAATACGGTATCTGCGGATATAATCACTGTCCTGGCTTAATTTGTAATAATAATCAGTAGCTGTCTCCGGAGAAACTTTGTATTTTTCCCAGAAAGTCTGCTGGATCTGTGATGGGCGTGGCATCAGGGTATTCATCAGTTTTGTGTCAAATAAATCACGGTAGCCGATGCTGTTTTCAATGATTCCGCGTTCTGCGGCGATATCTAAAAGTTCTGCAAGAATGTCTTCCAGAACAAGATTGTTCAGATCACAGTCAACATCTTCATAGTTATCTTCGTGGAATAGATCCAGAAGAAGATTCGTTGTATAAATTCTTTCGGATTCCGGAGTGATTCCGGTATTGATTCCGTACTGTACTAATTTTTTGATCGCATCATAAAGCATATGTCAAGGACCTCCTTAAATTAGGGAATGCCAATGGCATTCCTATAACAAAATATACGTTATTTCATATCTGATCTCAGTAGAGACGAGTATTAGTCGAGACGAGAAGCACCGTCTCCGATATCTACTGTGTAGAACTCGGCTTCATGTCCTACTTTTTCAAGATATGTTTTTCCGATTGTTTCGATAAATGTATCTATGGATTCATCTTTTACGATGCTGACTGTGCAACCGCCAAATCCGCCGCCTGTGATACGGGAACCAAGAACACCAGGAATCTTCCATGCAAGGTCTACAAGGATATCAATCTCTTCACAGGATACATCATAATCATCACGCAGTGAAATGTGAGACTGATTCATTAATTTTCCGAAGCTTTCAATGTCTCCAGCTTTCAGTGCTGTAACAGCATCGATTGTACGCTGGTTTTCGTATACAGCATGTTTTGCACGCTGTAACTGGATCTCATCTTTGATCAAGGATTTGTGTGCTTCGAATTCTTCAGGAGTAAGATCGCCAAGTGCCTGAATGTCAAGTTCGCTCTGAAGTGCTTTCAGTGCAGCAGCACATTCGTTTCTTCTGTCGTTATAAGCAGAATCAACAAGACTATGCTTTACTTTACTGTTTGTGATTACAATCTTGGCACCATCAAGAACGCAAGGTGCATATTCGTAGCTTAAATCACTTGTGTCAAGGAAAATTGCGTGGTCTTTTTTACCCATGGCAACAGCAAACTGATCCATGATACCACAGTTGCATCCATTGAAGTTATTCTCAGAATACTGGCCGATCAGTGCAAGATCTGTCATGGAAAGATCTTTGATCTCGAACAGGTCTGTCAGGATCACACCAGTGAGAACTTCAAGGGAAGCAGAAGAGGAAAGTCCGGAACCGTTCGGGATATTTCCCCAGATTACCATATCAAAACCACTTGTGATTGTATGTCCTTTTTCTTTGAATGCCCAGACTATACCAAGCGGATAGTTTGCCCAGTTGTATTCTTTTTTATTTGTCAGATCATCAAGAGATGCTTCTACAACACCAAAGGAGTCCAGATTCATGGAATAAAGATGGATCTTGTTATCCTCTCTTTTGCGTGCGGCACCGTAAGTACCAAGTGTCAGTGCACATGGAAATACATGTCCACCGTTATAATCTGTGTGTTCACCAATCAGATTCACGCGTCCAGGAGAAAAGTAAAAACGAGCTCCTTCGGAATCACCAAAAAGTTCTGCAAACATATCAAACAATTTTTTCTTCATCATTATTTACCTCCATTTAAAGTAATCGTATCGATCTGATTTATTTATATTTATTATAGCGTTAACGAGTGGAAACGTCTATAAAAAATACGTGCTGTGGTATGTAATAATGTTGCATTAAAAAGACGAGGTGTTATAATAATGATGATGAGGATTGCGGGAATTGCATAGCAATGGAGCAATCCGGTTACAGCAGTGAGTGGCAAAATTTTTTTTTGGCACTCACATCATAGATCACAGGATACGGGAAAGGAGCCGGAAGATGGCAGAGACTTACAAACATTCGTATAAGTCAGGAGAAATTCTGATGACTTCGCTGTCTGTATATAACACGGGATATCAAATGTGTGAAGCAGGATATCAGTGGGGACCCGGAGTCAGGGATCATTATTGTATCCATCATATTTTGTCAGGAACAGGATACTATACAGTTGGAGAAAAGACATGGAAATTAGAAGCCGGAGATACTTTTATCTTATATCCGGGCGTGGAAGTAAAGTATTATGCCGATCAGCAGGAGCCATGGGAATATGCCTGGGCAGGATTCATGGGGACGGATGCGGCATCGATCATTCGAAATACAGGTTTTTTGAAAGAACGTCCTTTTTTAAAAAGAGGAAATGTGCCGGATGACCAGATTCGGAATGGATTGGAACAGATTTATAATGCAAAGGGCAATGGGTATGAAGAAGCGGTTGCCATGACAGGAGCACTTTACAGTCTTCTGTCAGTCTTTATGCACTATCATGAAGGGGAAGATCAGGAAAGAGATGCAAAGCTTTTGTATGTAGAAAAGGCAGAAAACTATATAGAAACCAATTATTCTTATCCCGTGACGGTGGAAGATATTGCAGACTATGTAGGAATCAGCAGAAGTCATCTGTTCCGCTCTTTTCAGACCTATATGAATTGTTCGCCAAAAGAATATCTGACAGAATATAGAATCCAGCAGGCTTGCCGTCTGTTGAAAGAGACGGGGCTGTCGGTTTCGGCGATTGCATATTCTGTTGGTTTTGAGAATAATCTTTATTTTTCGAAGGCATTCCGGAAAGTGAAGAAGACAAGTCCGACGGAATACAGAGAAAAGCATAGAAAAAAGAAGGAATGATGCCGAGGTGCAGGACATAAGAATAGAGTAAGAATGTCAAAGGCGGGAAGCTGTCATGATGTCTGGAAAAAGATGGGGTTATGTAGTACAGTTTTTCTGTCTTCTGGTGTTTTTGGGTATGTCCCCATTTCTGATAAAGATGGATGGGAGAAAAACAATGAGCGTTTCATCTGATTCAGTGCGAAGTCAGAATGTATCAGATGAGGTAAAACCAGTTGTTGCGCTTACATTTGATGACGGGCCAAATGCATCCTCGACCCCGATTCTACTGGATGGATTGAAGGAACGTAAAGTGCGGGCAACCTTTTTCCTGATCGGCGAAAATGTAGAAAAAGACGAGAATGAAAAAATTGTGAAAAGAATGTATGAGGAAGGTCATTTGATCGGAAATCATACTTATACGCATTGCAATCTGTCAAAGCTGGAAACGGGAGAAGCAAAGAAAGAACTAGAACAGACAGATACAGTGATTGAAAAGATAACGGGAAAACAACCGGTGTTCGTAAGAGCGCCTTACGGGGAACTCCCGGTGGACAGCGAACAAGATCTGAACAGAATATATATCGGATGGACGGTGGATCCGCTGGACTGGATGACCGAAGATACAGGGGCGGTTGTAAAAACAGTTGTGGAAGAGATAAATCCGGGAGATGTTATTTTATTACATGATTGTTATCCTTCTTCTGTGCAGGCAGCTATACGGATTGTAGATCTGCTGCAGGGAAAAGGCTATGAGTTTGTGACAGTGGATCATCTGATTATGGATTGAAGATGTGAATATAAGATTGAAAACAGGAGAGAAAGATGGATTTATTTGATTATATGAGAGAGACAAATAAAGAGAAGGAATCCCCGCTTGCATCCAGGATGCGTCCGGTGACACTGGATGAAGTAGTGGGACAGAAGCATATCATAGGAAAAGATAAATTGCTTTACCGGGCAATTAAGGCAGATAAGCTGAGTTCTTTGATTTTTTACGGACCTCCGGGAACAGGAAAGACAACACTGGCAAAGGTGATCGCACATACAACCAGCGCAGAGTTCAAACAGATCAATGCGACAGTTGCCGGAAAGAAAGATATGGAAGAAGTAGTGAAAGAAGCAAAAGATCTGCAGGGAATGTATGGAAAAAAGACGATTCTTTTTATTGATGAAATTCATCGCTTTAATAAAGGGCAGCAGGATTATCTGCTTCCATTTGTGGAAGATGGAACGTTGATCCTGATTGGCGCAACAACGGAGAATCCTTATTTTGAGGTAAATGGAGCTTTGATTTCGAGATCAAGTATTTTTGAATTGCATCCATTGGAGAAGACAGATATTAAGGAACTGCTTCTCCGTGCAGTGAATGATACTGAGAAAGGTCTTGGAAGCTTTCATGCAGTGATAGAAGATGATGCACTTGAATTTTTGGCAGATGTGTCAGGTGGAGATGCAAGAAACGCACTGAATGCGATTGAACTGGGTGTACTGACAACGGACAGAAGCGAAGATGGACAAATTCATATTACTCTGGATGTTGCGTCAGAATGTATCCAGAAACGAGTGGTGAATTATGACAAAAAAGGAGATAACCATTACGATATTATCTCTGCATTTATTAAGAGCATGCGCGGCTCAGACCCGGATGCAGCGGTCTTTTATCTTGCAAAGATGTTGTATGCAGGAGAAGATGTGAAGTTTATAGCGAGAAGAATTATGATCTGTGCATCTGAAGATGTTGGAAATGCGGATCCGATGGCACTTACTGTTGCGGTTGCGGCTGCACAGGCAGTTGAGCGGATCGGAATGCCGGAATCTCAGATCATTCTTTCACAGGCGGTGACTTATGTGGCATCTGCGCCAAAGAGTAATTCTGCCGTTAATGCAATATTTGCAGCGAATGATGCAGTACGGAACAATAAAACAACGGTTCCGACACACCTTCAGGATGCACATTATAAAGGTGCACAGAAATTAGGACACGGAATAGGATATAAGTACGCACATGATTATCCAAATCATTATGTGGATCAGCAGTATCTTCCGGATGAAATAAAAGACGCCAGGTTCTATGAACCCGGCGACCTTGGTTATGAGAAACAGATCAAGGAGCGTTTACAGAAGCTGCGAGAGCAGTAAAGCGTAAATCTCCTGATTCTTTCGATTCCAGTTATTTACAATGGCTTCTGCCTCAGTCTGAGTTGGCACAGTGAGTGTCATATCAATGAGGTGGGAGCCATTTTCTAAAATCTGGCATTTTACTTCATATTCATGGTTTGTATTCAGATAGTAATCTGATTTAACAGAAACCTCTTCTTTCAGATCATATTTTTTCTCATTGATAAAATTATCAATTTCCTGACGAATCTCAGGAGAAATTTTATTTCTGAAATAGTTGATCGTAGCAGCTCCTTCTTCTGTGAGATTATAAAGCGTACGATTATGTGTCAGCTCAATTTTCAGAAGCCCGGAATCCGTTAATTCTGCAAGTGCAGACTGAAGACGAAAATAAGTTGTATACCCTTTATCCAGAATGAATTCTGATATCTGGGAAGTTGTAAGCGGAAAATCGACTCTATCCAACATGTACAACACGATCAGTTTATATAATGTAAATGTTTCAGCCATAATACTCCTTTCCCTGGTACAAGTCATGATCTTTCATATATTTGTGAATCTGATTTAAAACAGTTCGTTTTGCGCCTGTCCACAGAGGTGCGATCAAGAGATCCTTCGGTCCGTCACCGGTCAGTCGGTGAATGACGATTTCCGGACGCAAATGCTGGATACATTCAGTGAGCAGACGGATGTATTCGTCCGCATCCGGGATATGGAAAGCAGGACCGGTATAAGCAGGATCTAAAAGACATTTCTGATATTCAACTGCAAGATCAGTTCCTTTCAAAATGTGGAGAAGCTGCAACTTGATTCCGTCAATATTTGAATGATTCAAATATTCGATTGTTTCAAGCATCATTTCGTGAGTCTCTCCGGGCAGAAATAAAATGACATGTACGATAACAGTCAGATTCCGGCGTTTCAGTTCATGCACAGCAGTATCAAATACCTCTAAAGGATAGCCTCTGCGAATGTATCTGGCGGATTCTGGGTGAATGGTTTGAAGACCAAGTTCAACCCAGACGGGCTTGATCTGATTCAATTCATCTAAAAGTTCCAGAACATCAGAATCTAAACAGTCAGGGCGGGTTGCGATTGCAAGTACTTTCACATCGGGGTCCTCAATTGCTTCTGTAAAAACTTTCCGCAAATATTCTATGGGGGCATAGGTGCTCGTAAAGGCCTGGAAATATGCGATATAAGCATGCACCGGACGCTTTCTGGCAAGAATGGCTTTCCCTTCTGCAAGCTGTTCTGTAATCGTTTTGCAGGCAGAACCGGCAAAATCTCCAGAACCCATACCACTGCAGAAAATACAGCCACCATATCCGATCTTACCATCACGGTTCGGACAAGTCATACCACCGTTCAATGCAATGCGATATACTTTCTCTCCAAACTGGGATTTCAATGCATAGTCAAGAGAGTGGTAGCGCTTCTCTCCCCACATATTAGATTAAATCCTTAATTGCTTTGCTTACTGTGTCTGCTACACGAGGATCAAAGGCTTCCGGAAGAATGTTGTTTTCATTCAATTCTTCTTCCGGAACAAGACCTGCGATTGCATTGGCAGCGGCAAGTTTCATTTCTTCTGTAATCTGTGTGGCACGTCCTTCTAATGCACCTTTGAAAATACCAGGGAATGCAACAACATTGTTTACCTGGTTCGGGAAGTCAGAACGTCCTGTTCCGACAACTTTGGCACCTGCTTCTTTTGCAAGGTCAGGCATGATCTCCGGTACAGGGTTCGCCATGGCGAACAGAATCGCATCCTTATTCATGGAAGCAACCATCTCTTTAGAAACAATATTCGGAGCAGAAACACCAACGAAAATATCAGCACCTTTTAATGCATCGGCAAGTGTTCCTGTGCGTTCTTCCAGATTTGTAACTTCAGTCATCTGCTGCTGCATCCAGTTCAGGTTCGGTGAGTTCTTGGAAATGATTCCGTTGATGTCACACATTGTAATATGAGGGAAACCATAAGTGAGAAGCAGCTTTGTGATAGCAACTCCGGCAGATCCGGCTCCATTCACTACAACACGGCAATCTTCCTTTTTCTTTCCAGTTACTTTCAGGGCATTGATGATTCCGGCGAGGACAACGATAGCTGTTCCGTGCTGGTCATCATGGAAAACCGGAATGTTCAGAAGTTCTTTCAGGCGTGTTTCGATTTCGAAACAGCGTGGAGCTGAAATATCTTCCAGGTTGATTCCACCGAAAGCCGGTGCGATGTTGACTACAGATTTAATGATCTCTTCTGTGTCCTGTGTATCCAGACAGATCGGAACTGCATTGACACCACCGAATTCCTTGAACAGGACCGCTTTTCCCTCCATAACCGGCATAGCAGCAAGTGCACCGATGTTTCCAAGACCAAGAACAGCGCTTCCGTCAGATACAACAGCAACTGTATTGGCTTTCATAGTGTATTTATATGCGGCTTCAGGATCCTGTGCGATCACCTTGCAAGGCTCAGCAACACCCGGAGTATAAGCGATGGCAAGATCTTCTCTTGAGTTGACATGCGCTTTGGCAGTTGTCTCTATCTTACCATTCCATTCTTCATGCATTTTTAAAGCTTTTTCATTGTTTGTCATGATTTTATACCTCTCTGATTTGATTGAATTAATGATACCACTGAAAAAGGAAACACGCAAGTACAGGAAAATAGAGAAAAGTTCAAAAAGTTCTTTCTTTTTAGAAAAATATACTGTATAATAACACCATATTTAAAGCAAATTTCCATTAAAGTCGAATCAGACTTGTATTCCCGAAGTATGAATGAATAATCCAGTATGTGAAAAGGGCACATGTGAAGTGGATTGAAAGAACAAATTTACCTGAAAAGAAAGGAAAAGAATATGACACGAGAAAAATATGAATCATTGCCGCTGGCAACATTGAAAGAACTTGCAAAAGCAAGAAAGATGAGAGGTGTTTCTACATTAAAGAAAGGCGATCTGATCGATGCAATGCTTGAGCTGGATGAGCAGGAAGAGCAGAAAGAGGCAGCAGAAGAAGCGAGAGAAGAAGTAAAAGAAGAGAAAAAAGAAGAGACAGATATTGAACAGTTGGACAGTGGTTTTACAGCAAACGGAATCCTTGAGGTACTTCAGGATGGATATGGATTCATTCGTTCTGACAATTATCTTCCGGGAGATGGAGATGTCTATGTTGCGCCTTCCCAGATTCGCAGATTCGGACTTAAAACAGGCGATATCCTGACAGGAAATACAAGAGTTAAGACGCAGGGAGAAAAGTTCAGTGCACTTCTTTATGTGTCTACGATCAATGGACTGCGCCCGGCAGAGGCAATGAAGAGAAAGAACTTTGAAGACCTGACTCCGATTTTTCCGAATCAGAGAATCCGTCTGGAGAATCCGGGCTGTACAACAGCAATGCGTATTGTTGATCTTGTTTCCCCTATTGGAAAGGGACAGAGAGGTATGATTGTATCTCCACCGAAAGCAGGAAAAACTACATTATTAAAAGAAGTTGCATTATCTGTACAGAAGACAGAACCGAATATGCATCTTCTGATTCTGTTGATCGATGAACGTCCGGAAGAGGTGACTGATATTCGTGAGGCAATTGAAGGTCCGAATGTAGAGGTGATTCATTCTACATTTGATGAACTTCCGGAGCATCACAAACGAGTATCAGAAATGGTTATCTCAAGAGCAAAACGTCTGGTAGAGCATGGAAAAGACGTTATGATTCTTCTTGACAGCATCACAAGACTTTCAAGAGCATATAACCTGATCGTTCCACCATCAGGAAGAACACTTTCCGGTGGTCTTGATCCGGCAGCACTTTACAGTCCAAAGCGTTTCTTCGGAGCAGCAAGAAATATGAGAGAAGGTGGAAGCCTTACGATTCTTGCAACAGCACTGGTTGATACAGGAAGCAAGATGGATGATGTTGTTTATGAAGAATTTAAGGGGACAGGTAACATGGAACTGATGCTTGACAGAAAGCTTCAGGAGAAAAGAGTGTTCCCGGCAATTGATATTCCAAAATCAGGAACAAGAAGAGAAGATCTTCTTCTTACAAAGGAAGAACAGGATGCAGTTTATATTATGAGAAAAGCAATGAACGGCATGAAATCAGAAGAGGCAGTGGACAATCTTTTGAATATGTTTTCCCGTACAAAAACAAACGAAGAGCTTGTTCAGCAGATCATCCGTCAGAAATTTATCTAAAAAGGTATTGCATTATTAAAAAATGTGTGATACAATTAGAAAGCTGTTTAGAGAAAATAATAAGTAATTTAAAAATAGAGAGGTGAAAATCATGCGCGAAGGTATCCATCCTAATTATTATCAGGCAACTGTAACATGCAACTGTGGAAACACATTTGTTACAGGATCTACAAAGGAGAACATCCACGTAGAAATCTGCTCCAAGTGTCATCCATTCTACACAGGTCAGCAGAAAGCAACACAGGCTCGTGGCCGTGTTGATAAGTTCAATAAGAAATACGGTATTAAATAAGAAATACGAAGTGATGAGGGCTGAGGTGGAAATCTCAGTCCTCTTTGTGTTTAGGAGAAATATATGAAATCATCGAATATAGGCGGCCAGGCAGTGCTGGAAGGCATTATGATGAAGAATCGGGAAACGTATTCCGTTGCCGTCCGGAAACCAGATGGAGAGATTGAAGTTGATATTCAGGAATATAAAGGAGTTCTCCCATGGAAGGCACCGCAAAAGATTCCTTTCATTCGGGGGATTTTTAATTTTGTGGATTCTCTTGTGCTGGGAATGAAGACATTGACTTATTCTGCAAGTTTTTTTGAAGACGAGGAAGAAGAAATTCTTACAGAAGATGAGGCAAGAAAGCAGGAGAAGAAGGAAAAACTGATCATGAATCTGACAGTTGTGGTTTCTGTCTTAATTGCGGTTGGTATTTTTATGGTTCTTCCGTATTATCTGAGTAGTATTATAGAAAAGCATACCTCTTCACATCTTGTAATGACTGTTTTAGAAGGTGTGATCCGCGTTGCTATTTTCCTGATTTATATTGTTCTGATTTCTAGAACAAAGGATATTAAGAGAACATTTATGTATCACGGGGCAGAGCATAAATGTATTAATTGCATCGAACATGGATTGGAATTAAATGTAGAAAATGTACGGAAGAGTTCCAAACAACATAAGAGATGTGGAACGAGCTTTCTTTTCTTTGTCATGATCGTAAGCATTATTGTCTGCTTTTTTATTACGGCAAAGTCCCAGATTGTGAGAGTACTTCTTCGGATCGCCCTGCTTCCGTTGATTGCAGGAATCTCTTATGAATTGATCCGTCTGGCAGGAAACAGTGATCATCCGGTAATCAATGTACTTAGTAAACCGGGACTCTGGGTTCAGAATCTGACAACAAAGGAACCGGATGACAGTATGATCGAGGTTGGGATCAAAGCAGTGGAAGCAGTGTTTGACTGGAAGACATGGCAGGAGGAGAACCTGAAGCAATGAGAACAGAATCAGACAAGAGGACAGTGTATAAAACAGATTGCAGCGATTCAATAAGTTTGAAAAATGCATATAAAGAAGGAAAAGAAATTCTTGCGAAAGCAGGAATTACAGAGGCAGATCTGGATGCGTGGTATCTGTTGGAATTTGTGACAGGGATTACGAAAGCTCGCTATTATATGGATCCGGATCAGAGCATGGATCCGGAAGCATGGAAAAAGTATAAAGAATATCTTGAAAAAAGAAGAAATCATATTCCATTGCAGCATATTACAGGAAGTCAGGAATTTATGGGGCTTGAATTTCTGGTGAATGAACATGTGCTGATTCCAAGACAAGATACAGAAGTGCTTGTGGAAGAGGCACTGGAGATAATGAAACAAGAGATATTCAGATCAAAAGGTTGTTTGCAACTGTTGGATATGTGTACCGGGTCAGGATGTATTCTTCTGAGCGTAATGCATTATGCAGAACAAGAGGGTATATTTATAGAAGGAACAGGTGTTGACTTTTCGGAGCAGGCTCTTATGGTAGCGCAGAAAAATGAAAAACATTTGAGAAGCACGAAAAAGGATGAGAAAGGAAAAGTGAACTGGATTTTGAGTGATCTTTTTGAAAATGTCAGTGAAACCTATGATATGATCTTATCAAACCCACCTTACATCAGAACAGCAGAAATTGAGAAGCTTCAAGACGAAGTGAAACTTCACGATCCATTCAGTGCATTGGATGGGAAAGAAGACGGATTGTATTTCTACCGGAAGATTGTTACTGATGCAAAACAATTCCTGAAAACAGGAGGAATACTTGCTTTTGAGATTGGATATGACCAGGGCAAAGAAGTTTCTGATCTTATGAAAAAAGCAGGATATGACAAGGTGTTCGTAAAAAAGGACCTGGCAGGACTTGACCGCATCGTCTGTGGCGTGTACTATTAAAAAGATAAAGAAGATAAAAAATAGAAGAGGATATAGAACTATGTTTGACAGATTAGAGGATTTGGTAATTCGTTACCAGGAAGTAATGGGTGAACTTCAGGAGCCGGATGTGGCGAATGATCCGGAACGTTTCCGTAAGCTGATGAAAGAGCAGAGTGATCTTGCACCAATCGTTGAAGCTTATCAGGAATATAAGAACTGTAAGCAGAATGTAGAAGAGAGTCTGATGATCCTGGAAGAAGAATCAGATGAAGAGATGCGTGAGCTTGCAAAAGAAGAGTTGAATGAATCTAAAGCCAGAATTGAAGAATTGGAGCAGGAACTTAAGATTCTTCTTCTTCCGAAGGATCCGAATGATGATAAGAACGTTATCGTTGAGATCCGTGCCGGTGCAGGTGGAGATGAGGCTGCACTTTTTGCGGCAGAAATTTATCGTATGTATGTGCATTATGCAGACAGCCGCAGATGGAAGACAGAGATGATCTCTCTGAATGAGAATGGAATCGGCGGATTTAAAGAGTGTGTATTCATGATCACAGGACAGGGAGCATATTCCCGTATGAAGTACGAAAGTGGAGTACATCGTGTACAGCGTGTGCCGGAGACAGAAAGTGGCGGAAGAATTCATACTTCAACAATTACTGTAGCCGTAATGCCTGAGGCAGAAGAAGTTGATGTTGTAATCGATGAGAAGGATATCCGTATCGATGTAATGCGTGCATCAGGAAACGGTGGACAGTGTGTCAATACAACGGACTCTGCTGTACGACTGACTCATTACCCGACCGGAATCGTGATCTACAGCCAGACAGAGAAATCACAGCTGCAGAATAAAGAGAAGGCATTCCGACTGCTTCGTTCCAAACTGTATGACCTGGAGCTTGAGAAGAAACAGGCTTCTGAGGCAGCAGAGAGAAGAAGCCAGATCGGTACAGGAGACCGTTCTGAAAAGATCAGAACATATAACTTCCCACAGGGAAGAGTAACAGATCACAGAATCAAGCTGACACTTCATAAACTGGATAGCATTCTGAATGGTGATCTGGATGAAGTGATCGACAGCCTGATTGCAGCGGATCAGACAGCGAAGCTTGCAAAGATGGAGGAGTAGTACAAGAATGATACCGGAATTCAAACGACCGGAACTGGAAGACAAAGAACTGATTGACTATTATTTTGCACAGGCTCCAAGCAGAAGCTGCGAGAGAACATTTGCGAATGTATATCTCTGGTCCAGACAGTATAAAGTGAAATATGCAATCCTTCATAATGCACTTGTATTTCGTGATGAAGGAGATGGACATACTTATGCTTACCCTGTAGGAAAGCCGGAAGCCGTCAAAGCTGCATTGGAAGAATTGATGAAGATCTGCGAGGATGAAGACTGTGAATTCGGTCTTTACTGTGTGACACCGGAGAATTTTTCACAGATGGAAGAGTGGTATCCGGGACAATTCCGGATTGAATATGACAGAGATCAGGCAGATTACATCTATGAGACGGAGAAGCTTGTAACACTTGCAGGAAAGAAGCTTCACGGAAAGCGAAACCATATTAATAAGTTTAAGCAGCTTTATCCGGACTGGTCTTACGAATCACTCAGTGATGAGAATGTAGAAGCGTGCTTTCAGATGGCTCTGAAGTGGAGAAATTCGAATGGATGTAATGATGATCCTGAGAAGAACGCAGAGATGTGCGTTTCATTGAATTCCCTCCGTTTATACAAAGAACTCGGCTTTAAAGGCGGAGTGTTGAGAAATGGCGAAAAAATTGTTGCTTTTACAGTAGGGGAAGAACTGTGCAAGGATACATTTGTTGTTCATATTGAGAAAGCATTTGCAGATGTACAGGGAGCATACCCTATGATTAATCAGCAGTTTGTTGAACATGAATGTATGGATTACACTTATGTGAACAGAGAAGATGATGCCGGGGAAGAAGGACTCCGTAAGGCAAAATTATCTTATCGTCCGGCTTTTTTGGAAGAGAAAGGGTTTGTGACAAGAATAGGAGGACAGCAATGATTTCAAAAAAAATGGAAAACATGGTAGCGAACAGTTCTGCAATCCGTGCGATGTTTGAAGAGGGCAACCGTCTTGCAGCAAAATACGGAGCAGAGAATGTATTTGACTTCAGTTTGGGAAATCCGAATGTTCCGGCACCGGAAGCGGTAAAGAAAGCAATGATCGAGATCCTTTCCGAAGAGGATCCGATCGTGCTTCACGGTTATACGAACAGCAATGCAGGTTATGAGGATGTGAGACAGGCAGTTGCTGATTCCTTAAATGAACGCTTTGGAACAGACTTCGCTTCCCGCAATATTACGATGACAGTCGGAGCAGCAGGAGGTCTTAATGTGATTTTGAAATCACTGCTGAATCCAGGTGATGAAGTTGTTGTGTTTGCTCCTTATTTTGGAGAATACAGAAGCTATACGGATAATTATGACGGTGTGATCGTAGAGATATCTCCGGATACAGAGACATTCCAGCCAAAGCTTGATGAGTTTGAGAAAAAGCTGTCGCCAAAGACAAAGGCAGTCATCGTTAATACGCCGAATAATCCGACAGGTGTTGTTTATTCCGAAGGGACGATCCAGAAGCTGGCAGCGATTCTTGAGAAGAAACAGAAAGAATTTGGAACAGAGATTTATCTGATCTCAGATGAACCATACAGAGAACTTGCATATGACGGAGTGGAAGTTCCATATCTCACAAAGTATTATGCAAATACAGTTGTAGGATATTCTTTCAGTAAATCACTTTCTCTTCCGGGAGAACGTATCGGTTATCTTGTAATTCCGGATGAAGTGGCAGACAGTGAGAAACTGAACGCCGCAGCTAACGTTGCAACGAGAATTCTTGGATTTGTCAATGCACCGACACTGCAGCAGAAAGTGGTGAAGGCATGTCTGAATGAGAAGACAGATATTTCATATTATGACAGAAACAGAGAGACTCTTTATAATGGATTGAAAGAACTTGGATTTGAGTGCATCAAACCGGAAGGAGCATTTTATCTCTTTGTAAAATCACCGGTTGCAGATGAAAAAGAATTTTGTAATACCGCGAAGAAATACAATATTCTGATCGTTCCGGGAAGCTCTTTTGGATGTCCCGGATATGTCAGAATGGCGTATTGTGTAGCATATGAAACAATTGTAAATGCACTTCCAAAATTTGCGGAGCTTGCGAGAGAGTATAGATAGAGGTAGTACCATGGCTGTAAGAGAAGAACTTTTGAGAAATATACGTAGCGTAGAACCATATGTACCGGGCGAGCAGCCACAGCATAAGGTTGTGAAACTGAATACAAATGAGAATCCATATCCACCGGCACCGGGGGTGGAACGTGTTCTGAAAGAGATGGACACAGACCGTTTTCGACTGTATCCAGATCCAACTGCGGACGAACTCGTTGGAAGTCTCGCAGATTATTATGGTGTAGGGAAAGACCAGGTCTTTGTAGGAGTTGGATCTGATGATGTGATTTCGATGTGTTTCCTCACATTTTTCAATTCAGATCTTCCAATTCTTTTCCCGGATATTACATATTCATTTTATAAAGTCTGGGCAGAATTGTATCGGATTCCATATCATTGTCCAAAGCTTGATGAAAGCTTTAAGATTGTGAAAGAGGATTATTATGCTGAAAACGGCGGAATTATTTTCCCGAATCCAAATGCGCCGACAGCAATTTATGAAGATCTTGAATTTGTAGAAGATATCTTAAAGCAGAACAGGAATTCTATCGTGATCGTAGATGAGGCGTATATTGATTTTGCGGGAAGATCTGCGATGGAACTGATCGATAAATATGATAATCTTATTGTGACACAGACTTTCTCAAAGGCAAGAAGTATGGCTGGTATGCGAATCGGATATGCAATCTCGAATCCAGATCTGATCCGCTGCCTGAATGATGTGAAATATTCTTTTAACTCTTACACGATGAATCAGACAGCTCTTGCCTGTGGTGTGGAAGCGGTTGAAGACAAAGCATATTTTGAAGAAGGAGTTCGTAAAATAGTTGAAACAAGAGAATGGGCAAAAGAAGAGCTCAGGAAACTTGGTTTTGTTTTCCCGGATGCAAAGGCGAATTTTATTTTTGCAAGACATCCAGAGGTTGATGCGAATGAACTTTTCCAGGCTTTGAAAGAGAATAATATCTTTGTCAGACATTGGAATGCACCACGAATCGATCAGTATCTGAGAATTACAATTGGTACAAGAGAAGAGATGGCGACGCTTTTTGATTTTTTGAGAACATATATAAAGGAGAAATAACTGAATGAGTGAAGCTTTGATCAACTGGTTTATGGTGACACTGGGCGGAAAGGTCGGTAAGGAATTTATTCTTTTCCTGATCTCAATGGTTCCGATTCTGGAATTGCGTGGAGGACTGCTTGCAGCAGGACCGGCATTTTTGAATGTGGAACTTGCAAAAGCAGTACCTATCTGTGTGATTGGAAATCTTGTTCCAATTCCATTCATCCTTTTACTGATCACAAAGATCTTTGACTGGATGAAAGGAACGAAGCGTTTGAAGCCGATGGTGGAGAAGCTGGAGAAGAAGGCAATGAGTAAAAGTGACAAGATAGAGAAATATGAATTCTGGGGTCTTGTACTTTTTGTTGGAATTCCTCTTCCTGGAACAGGAGCGTGGACAGGATCACTGATCGCAGCTCTGCTTGGAATCCGCTTTAGAAAAGCTTTTCCGGCAGTTGTTGTTGGTGTCTGCCTCGCAGCATTTATTATGTCAGTCATTTCCTATGGAATTATTGGCGGTATTTTTGGATAAGATAAATATGCAAAGGAAGTGATTCTTATGTTACTGAAAGATAATGAAGAAAAGAGAAATATAGCCTGGAGAACAGTTATGACGGTTACTTCAGTTCTGATCATTCTGATCGTTGTTTTTTTCGCTGTGAAGCTTTTTACTTCCAATCCTCTGACAGGAAATTGGGAGAACACAGATGATGGAATGAAGCTGACGATCAAGAATAACGGAACAATGGATATTGTGCAGGCTTTGGACGAGAGTACAGTCAGCGTTCCTGTTGATTATACAATTGATATGGAACATAAGCGTTTTGCAATTCATGTGAACGAAGAAAAGATAGCAAAACAGGCTGAAAAAACAAAAGACTGTTCCAAACAGGAGCTTCAGGATATTGCGGATGTGATGGAAGGAACTTACGAATACAGCGTGGAACAGAACGTACTGACACTGACTGATTCAGAATATGGAAGTCAGAAGACATTTGAAAAAAGTGGAAAGTAAACGGTGATTCTGCCTCAGCAGATGACACAGAAAGAACTTGCAGAGCAGTGGAAACAGGGGGTACAGATCATGTACAGAAATCAGACGAAAGAAGTAAGAATTGGGGATGTTGTGATTGGGGGAGACCATCCGATAGCAATCCAGTCTATGACAAATACAAGGACAGAAGATGTAGAAGCCACAGTGGAGCAGATCCTGCGTCTGGAAAAAGCAGGATGTGAGATCATCCGCTGTACAGTTCCGACAATGGAGGCTGCAAAAGCAATCAAAGAGATTAAAAAACAGATTCATATTCCGCTTGTTGCAGACATTCATTTTGATTATAAGATGGCAATCGCAGCAATTGAGAATGGAGCTGATAAGATTCGTATCAATCCGGGGAATATCGGTGCAAAAGAACGGGTACAGGCAGTAGTAGACAAAGCGAAAGAGTATAATGTTCCAATCCGTGTCGGTGTAAACAGTGGTTCTCTTGAGAAGCATCTGCTTGAGAAATATGGTGGTGTTACTGCAGAAGGGATCGTGGAGAGTGCGCTGGATAAAGTTCATCTGATCGAGTCTATGGGCTATGACAACCTTGTTGTCAGCATTAAATCTTCTGATGTTCTGATGTGTGTAAAGGCGCATGAGCTGATCGCTAAGGAATGCCCATATCCGCTTCATGTTGGAATTACAGAGTCTGGAACTGTATATTCAGGAAATGTGAAATCTTCTGTAGGACTTGGAATCATTCTTCATGAGGGAATCGGTAATACAATCCGTGTTTCCCTGACAGGAGATCCAGTAGAAGAGATTCGTACAGCAAAACTGATTCTTAAGACACTTGGACTTCGCAAGGGAGGTATTGAAGTTGTATCCTGTCCGACTTGTGGAAGAACAAGAATTGATCTGATCAAGCTTGCAAACCAGGTAGAAGAGATGGTAGCAGACATTCCGCTTGATATTAAAGTTGCAGTTATGGGATGTGTTGTAAACGGACCTGGAGAGGCAAAAGAAGCCGATATCGGAATTGCAGGAGGTATCGGGGAAGGACTTTTGATCAAGAAGGGTGAGATCATCAAGAAGGTAAAGGAAGAAGAACTTCTTGATACTTTAAGACAGGAGTTATTGAATTGGAACAAATAAAGAATGAAAAAACATTTTTTCATGTATTTCCCACATTGAAAGTAGAAGAGGAATTTAAAGTCCTCTTTGCTGATGTGGAAGTTAAGAAAATCACGACTAATTCCGGTCGTGATTTTCTGCATGTACATTTAAAGAGTCATCATCTGATCCCAAAGAAGAAAATATGGCAGATGGAGCAGCGGATCAAAGAGCAGCTCTTTGGAACATCTTCTGTAAAACTTCAGATTCTGGAAGAGTATGAGCTGTCTGAGCTTTATACACCGGAAGCGGTGATGGAAGAGTACAAGGAGAGTTTGATTCTTGAACTGAAAGAAATCAGTGTCCTTGCTGCAAACATGTTTTCACAGGCAGAAGTGAACTATGAAGAGGGAAATGTCGTCCGTCTGGAGCTTCTTGATACGATTGTTTCCGAAGGAAGAAAAGAAGAAATCATGAATCTGCTGGACGATGTATTCAGGAATCGTTTTCATATGAATGTTGATATCCGGGTTACATATAAAGAAAACGAGGGTCAGGGAAGCAGAGAATATGACGAGCAGAGGATTCAGCAGGAAATTAATGCAATCTTTGAACGGCGCGCGAAACAGAGAGGCGAATATGAGGAGCGAAAGTCTGCTGTGGAGGCAAAGAAGAAGTCATCCGAATCAGGAAGCTCGTCTTCCGGAGAAAAGAAAGCAGAGACTTCAGGAAAATCTTCTTCAGGAAATGCATCCGTTTCGGGCGGAAAGAAAGAGTTCAAAAAGAAGGAATTCCGCAAGAAGGATTATGTGCGTCCGGTGAAGATCGGAGACGATCCGAACCTGATCTACGGAAAGAATTTTGAAGATGAGCCAATCAAATTGGAACAGGTTGTTTCTGAGATGGGTGAGATCACAATTCATGGTAAGATTATCAATTTTGATACACGGGAGATCAGAAATGAGAAGACAATCATTATCTTTGCTGTGACTGATTTTACGGATACAATCACGATCAAGATGTTTGCTAGAAATGATCAGTTACCGGAGATTCTCGGAGATTTGAAGAAAGGTGCTTTCGTTAAAATCAAAGGCGTGACGACAATTGATAAATTCGATGGTGAA
Source organism: Mediterraneibacter faecis (assembly GCF_055383675.1). Lineage (NCBI taxonomy): Bacteria > Bacillati > Bacillota > Clostridia > Lachnospirales > Lachnospiraceae > Mediterraneibacter > Mediterraneibacter faecis. The sequence goes on from NZ_AP043803.1 coordinate 1,393,278, forward strand.
CTGACAATCGGTTCAATTACCGGAATCAAGAAGATTGGAGACTTTACGGTCTCAAGGCAAGATCTCAATCCAACGAAACGTGTAGAACTTCATTGCCATACAAAGATGAGCGATATGGATGGAGTTTCTGAAGTGACAGATATCGTCCGCAGAGCACATGACTGGGGACACCCGGCGATTGCAATTACAGATCATGGTGTAGCCCAGGCGTTCCCGGTTGCAAATCACTATATTGAGACATTGGATAAAGATGATCCGTTTAAAGTTCTATATGGTGTGGAAGGCTATGTGGTCGATGACTTAACTGAGATTGCAGTTAATGCAAAAGATCAGACATTGGATGATACCTATATTGTTTTTGATATCGAGACAACAGGATTCAGTTCTATCCGTGACAGAATTATTGAGATTGGAGCTGTGAAGGTTGAGAATGGGCAGATTGTAGACAAGTTCAGTACCTTTGTAAATCCGGAACGCCCGATTCCTTTCGAAATCACAAACCTGACAAGTATTACAGATGAGATGGTGCTGGATGCTCCGACAATCGAGGTTGTGCTGCCACAGTTTCTCGAATTTATTGGTGAGGGCGCATTGGTTGCGCATAACGCAGGATTTGATGTTGGGTTTATCGAACAGAATTGTCGTGTGCTTGGTCTGGAACAGGAATTCACAGCTGTTGATACAGTGGCTCTTGCACGTGTGCTGCTTCCGACCCTTTCGAAATATAAATTGAATCTGGTTGCAAAAGCACTTGGAATTTCATTAGAAAATCATCATCGTGCGGTTGATGATGCAGGGGCAACAGCAGAAATTTTTGTAAAATTTGTTGAAATGCTCAAAGATCAGCACATCATGAACTTAAAAGAAATGAACAAGTTTGGGGATCGTAATGTTAATGCAATCCGTAAGATGCCGACACATCATATTATTTTGATCGCACAGAATGATATTGGAAGATATAATCTGTATCAGCTGATCACGGCATCTCATATGACATATTATGCAAGAAGACCGAGAATTCCGAAAAGTCTGATCAATGAACACAGAGAAGGAATCATCATTGGAAGTGCCTGTGAGGCAGGAGAATTATACCGTGCGGTTCTTGAAAAACAGTCTGCACAGCAGATTGCGAGACTGGCAGATTTCTATGATTATTATGAAATCCAGCCAATTGGAAATGATATGTTTATGCTCGAAGATGAGAAAACGCCGAATATCAATACAGAGGAAGATCTGCGTAACGTAAACCGGGAGATTGTTGAACTTGGAGAGAAATTCGGTAAGCCGGTTGTAGCAACCTGTGACGTTCATTTCCTTGATCCGGAGGATGAAGTTTATCGCCGGATCATCATGGCAGGAAAAGGATTCAAAGACGCAGATAATCAGGCACCGCTGTTCCTTCGCACAACAGATGAAATGTTGGAGGAGTTTGCATATCTTGGTTCTGCGAAGGCGAGAGAAGTTGTTATAGAAAATCCACAGAAGATCGCACGTATGGTAGAGAAAATCTCACCGGTAAACCCAAACAAGTGTCCTCCGGTAATCGCGGATTCCGATCAGGAGCTTCGAGATATCTGTTATCGTAAAGCACATGAAATGTATGGAGAAGATCTTCCGGTACAGGTGTCTTCCAGACTTGAGAAAGAGCTGAACTCTATTATTTCCAACGGCTATGCCGTTATGTATATCATTGCACAGAAACTGGTATGGAAGTCCAATGCGGATGGGTATCTTGTTGGTTCCCGTGGATCAGTAGGTTCGTCTTTTGTTGCGACGATGTCCGGAATCACGGAGGTTAATCCGCTAAGCCCTCACTATTACTGCGAAAAATGTCATTACAGTGATTTTGAGTCTGAAGAGGTTCGTGCATTTGCCGGAGGCTGTGGTTACGACATGCCGGATAGAAATTGTCCTGTGTGCGGAGAAAAACTGGTCAAGGCCGGGTTTGATATTCCGTTTGAAACATTCCTTGGTTTCAAGGGAGATAAAGAGCCGGATATTGACCTGAACTTCTCCGGAGATTACCAGGCGAAGGCTCATAAATATACAGAGGTTCTCTTTGGTGAGGGTCATACATTCAAAGCCGGAACGATCGGTACGCTGGCAGATAAGACAGCATATGGATTTGTGAAAAACTATTATGAAGAACGTGGTCAGAGAAAGCGTGGCTGTGAGATTGAACGAATTACAGAAGGATGTACCGGAATCCGGCGAAGTACCGGACAGCATCCGGGAGGAATCGTAGTACTTCCGCACGGACACAGCATCAATGAGTTTACACCGGTGCAGCATCCGGCCAACGATATGGAATGTGGCATTACAACGACACATTTTGATTACCATTCCATTGACCATAACCTTTTGAAACTTGATATTCTCGGACATGATGATCCTACGATGATTCGTACATTGGAAGACTATATCACCTCCGATGCAATGGAAAATGAATATAATGAGGAGCATCCTTTCGTTGCAACGGATATTCCGCTGGATGACAAGAAAGTAATCGAACTATTCCATGGCACAGAAATTCTCGGAATCAAACCGGAAGACATCGACGGCTGTAAGCTTGGATGTCTTGGAATCCCGGAGTTCGGTACGGATTTCGTTATTCAGATGGTGCAGGATACAAAACCTCAGACGTTATCAGATTTGATCCGAATTTCCGGTCTGTCACATGGAACGAACGTGTGGCTCGGAAATGCACAGGAACTTGTAAAATCCGGAAAAGCAACCATTTCTACGGCAATCTGTACCCGTGACGATATCATGATCTATCTGATCAACAAAGGAGTGGAAAGTGCACTGGCCTTTACAATTATGGAGAGTGTGCGTAAAGGAAAAGGATTGAAACCGGAGTGGGAAGAAGCGATGAAAGCTCAGGATGTACCGGACTGGTATATATGGTCCTGTAAGAAGATCAGCTACATGTTCCCAAAGGCTCATGCGGCAGCCTATGTTATGATGGCTTATCGTATCGCTTACTGTAAGATCAATTATCCGCTTGCTTATTATGGAGCATATTTTGGAATCCGTGCGGATGCATTTTCTTATGCGATCATGTGTCAGGGCAAGGATAAACTGAATTATTACATGAAAGACTATAAAAAGCGAAGTGATACCCTGACGAAAAAAGAACAGGATGTCATGAAAGATATGAAAATCGTTCAGGAAATGTATGCAAGAGGTCTGGAGTTTATGCCGATTGATATTTACCGGGCGAAGGCGAAGATGTTTCAGATCATTGACGGAAAACTGATGCCGTCTCTTGCCAGCATCGAAGGAATGGGAGATAAGGCGGCGGAAGCTGTGGAAGAAGCTTCAAAAGACGGTCCATATCTCTCACTGGATGATTTCCGTCAGAGGACAAAAGTAAGTAAGACAGTGATCGATCTGATGGCAGAACTGGGATTATTTGGGAATCTTCCACAGAGTAATCAGCTTTCCTTGTTTGATTTTTCGTAGGAAATGCGCTAGACGGATGTAAAGTGCTGTGCTATAATGACTACAACGCTTTGACGTGGTAAAGCTTTAATGGAGGAAGAGATAATGTACGATTTCGATGAGATTATGAACACAGACCCAGAGATAGCAGATGCAATAAAAGCAGAGATGGAGAGACAGAACTCCCATATCGAGCTGATCGCCTCTGAGAACTGGGTGAGCAAAGCAGTCATGGCAGCTATGGGAAGCCCTCTGACTAATAAGTATGCAGAAGGATATCCGGGAAAGAGATATTATGGCGGATGTCAGTGTGTAGATGTAGTAGAAGACCTTGCAAGAGAAAGAGCAAAGAAACTGTTTGGATGTGAGTATGTTAATGTGCAGCCACATTCAGGAGCACAGGCGAACATGGCAGTTATGTTTGCCATGCTTGAGCCGGGAGATAAGATCATGGGGATGAACCTTGATCATGGCGGACATCTGACACACGGTTCACCGGTTAATATGTCCGGTAAATATTTTGATGTAGCACATTACGGAGTGAATGCAGACGGCGTGATCGATTATGATGAAGTGCTTCGCATTGCGAAGGAACATAAACCGAAACTGATCGTTGCAGGAGCAAGTGCTTATGCAAGAACGATTGATTTCAAGCGTTTCCGTGAGATCGCAGATGAGGTGGGAGCATATCTGATGGTAGATATCGCACACATCGCAGGACTTGTTGCTACAGGACTTCATCCAAGTCCGATTCCGTATGCGCATGTGACAACAACAACAACACATAAGACACTCCGTGGACCAAGAGGTGGAATGATCATGTGCAGCGAAGAGATGAATAAAAAATTCAATTTCAACAAAGCTGTATTCCCGGGAATTCAGGGAGGTCCGCTGATGCATGTGATCGCCGGTAAGGCAGTTTGCTTCAAGGAAGCACTTGAGCCTGAGTATAAAACATATATGGAGCAGGTTGTTAAAAATGCGAAAGCACTCTGTAACGGTTTGAAAGCACGCGGAGTTAAGATTGTTTCGGGAGATACAGATAACCATCTGATGCTTGTAGACCTGTCGGGAACAGAGACAAGCGGAAAAGAGCTGGAGAAGCGTCTTGATGATGCTCATGTAACAGCGAACAAGAATACAATTCCGAATGATCCTCGTTCACCGTTTGTAACAAGTGGTGTAAGACTTGGAACACCGGCGGTTACAACACGTGGAATGAAGGAAGATGATATGGATAAGATCGCAGAGATTATTGCAATGGTAATCGAAAGTGAAGAGAATGTAGAGAAAGCAAAAGCAATGGTTGCTGAGCTGACTGCAAAATATCCACTTTGTTAATAAAATAATTATATCCGGCAAAACTGCATTTCTCGTGTAAGCATAATGTAGATTGCCGGGGTGTGCAACAAAAAAAGAGCTTAAAAAAGCTCTTTTTTGTTAATCGAATTTCTGTATTACTTTTAAAAATTAAATACGGTCTATTTATTAATTAAAAGGTACATAAAGTCTTGATTAAAGTTTCACTACGTTAACAGCCTGAGGTCCTTTAGCGCCTTCTGTTACTTCGAACTCAACAGCCTGGCCCTCTTCGAGAGATTTGAATCCATCCATTACAAGTCCTGAATAATGAACAAAAATGTCATTGCCTTCAGCGTCAGAGATAAATCCGTAACCCTTCTGGTTATTAAACCATTTTACTGTACCTGTCATTGTGTTGCCCTCCATTAAAAGAATATAAGTTGTTAAATCATCACAGTTTACAATGCGCTGAAAACTGTAATATTGTGTCAGTATAAATTCATATTGACACTTTGTCTATTGTAGCATGTTTAACAAAGAAAGTCAAATGTAATCTTTTTTGATTTGTAGAAAAATGACAAAAACATGTGAAGTGACGTAAAATCGATTTCAACAATTTGTAAATACCATTTAGCATATCGGATTTATAAGATTGGTGAAAAATAGAAGTGCGAGGAAAGATTATTTTACGAATGGATTGGAAAAATAAAGGATGTCGATTGAAAAAAGAATTGAAGTATTATATAATTTAACCAATGTCTATGAAATATTTTATTTCAAGGAGGATTTGTGTATATGATAACGATTGAAGGAAAAAGCGTATTTGGTGGAGTATCCATTGGAAAGCTGATGTTCTATAAGAGAAACGAAAAGGTGATCAGAAGAACACATGTAGATGATGTGGATGCAGAATGGAAGAGATTCGAAGAGGCTAAGAATACAGCAATCGACCAGCTGAAAGTTCTCTACGACAAAGCCATTGAAGATGTAGGTGAGGCCAACGCCATGATCTTTGAGATTCACCAGATGATGCTTGATGATCTGGATTATCTGGAATCTATTGAAGGAATTATCCGTACACAAAGTGTAAATGCAGAGTATGCTGTTTCGACAACAGCTGATAACTTTGCACAGATGTTTGCATCTATGGATGATGCATATATGCAGGGACGTGCAGCAGACGTGAAGGACGTTTCCGAGCGTGTACTTGATATTCTCTGCGGAGTGAGCAACGGAACACGTGAGATGACAGAACCTTGTATTGTTGCTGCGGATGATCTCGCACCAAGTGAGACAGTACAGCTTGATAAAGAGAAGGTACTTGGATTTGCCACAATGTATGGTTCTTCTAACTCTCATACAGCGATCCTTGCAAGAACAATGAATATTCCGGCTGTAATCGGAATGGGAGAAGCTCTTAATCCGAAATATGACGGAGAGATGGCTATCATTGATGGATTTACAGGAACACTCTATGTGGATCCGGATGAAGAGACACTTGCAAAGATGCAGGAGAAGCGTGCGAAAGACCTTGAGCAGAAAGAACTTCTGAATCAGCTTAAAGGAAAAGAGAATGTGACAAAGAGCGGACAGAAGATCAATGTCTATGCGAACATTGGTAACGTATCTGATCTTGGTGCAGTACTTAAGAATGATGCAGGCGGAGTAGGTCTGTTCAGAAGTGAGTTCCTTTATCTTGAGAACAGTACTTATCCGACAGAAGAACAGCAGTTTGCAGCTTACAAACAGGTTGTAGAAAGCATGGCAGGAAAGAAAGTGATCATTCGTACACTTGATATCGGAGCAGACAAGCAGGTTGATTATTTCAATCTTGCAAAAGAAGAGAACCCGGCACTTGGATACAGAGCAATCCGTATCTGCCTGACAAGACCAGAGATCTTCAAGACTCAGCTTCGTGCACTTTACCGTGCATCCGTATATGGAAATCTTTCCATCATGTTCCCAATGATCATTTCTGTAAAAGAAGTTCGTAAGATCAAAGAGATCATCGAAGAAGTGAAGGCAGAGTTGAGAGAAGAAGGACTTCCATTTAAGGAAGACGTAGAACTTGGTATTATGATCGAGACACCGGCATCAGTTATGATGAGCCGCGAACTTGCGAAAGAAGTTGATTTCTTCAGTGTTGGAACAAATGACCTGACACAGTATACACTGGCAATTGACCGTCAGAACCTTGCGCTTGATGAGTTCTATGATCCACATCATCCGGCAGTGCTTGCTATGATCAAGATGGCAGCAGATAATGCACACGCAGAAGGAAAATGGATCGGAATCTGTGGAGAACTTGGAGCGGACCTTGAACTGACAGAAGAGTTCCTGAAGATGGGACTGGACGAGCTGTCTGTATCTCCGGCGATGGTACTGCCGCTGAGAAAGAAGATTCGCGAGTGTGAGTAATTTGTGTTTTTGAGGGGATTCGTATGGGGAATGAGCACTTTATAGAATGGTCGCAAGACCAGTCCTGCTATTACCACGAGCACCGGCTCGCTCTACCTCATCCCTTTGAAAGTATGTAACGTAAGAGCCAGAACAGTTACCGTGTGTGGTGCCTGTCTGGCTCTTACGTTACATACTGAACAAAGTGTATTCGGAACGCTCCTGCCTTACATGTGCCCATGGCAACAGCAGAACTGTTCTCGCTTACACTTTCAAAGAGGGGGACTCATTTCAAGAGGAGGAATCCACTCAGAAATACAGAATTGAAAGTAGGAAAGAAAACGGATACTTATCGACTAGGATAATCAGTGTATTTAAAAATGAAAGGGGGCGGATTTTTTGGAGAGGGAGATTTTTTTGTGGCTGGGGCTTATGGTGGTGTTTTTGATTATTGAGCTTGCCACGGTTGGTCTGACTTCAATCTGGTTTTCGGGCGGTGCGCTAGCGGCGTTATTAGTTTCGCTTGCCGGAGCGGGAATGGTGATACAGATTGCTGTATTCGTAGTTATTTCAGCAGTGCTTGTGATCTTTACCAGGCCTTTTGCAGCAAAGTATATCAATGTACATCATGTAAAGACGAATTGTGATGAATTGATCGGAAGTGTTGTTAAGGTAACAGAGACGGTTGATAATTTTGCACAGACCGGTACTGCAATTGCGCAGGGAAAGGAATGGACTGCAAGGTGCAAGTCAGACAAGGACAGAATTGAGAAAGATTCGCTTGCCAAAGTAACAGCAATTTCCGGAGTAAAACTGATTTTAGAGAAATGTAAGGAGGATGAGCTATGATATTTGGACTTATTATTTGGATGATCATTATTATGATCGTGGTGTGGCTTCTTGTGTCGAATATCCGTATTGTTCCGCAGGCGCATGCGTATGTTGTAGAGCGACTTGGCGGATACAAGGAGACATGGGGCGTTGGATTACATTTTAAGGTGCCGATTCTTGACCGTGTGGCAAAAAGAGTTTCCTTGAAAGAACAGGTTGTTGATTTTGAACCACAGGCAGTGATCACGAAGGATAATGTTACCATGCAGATCGATACGGTTGTATTCTATCAGATCACTGACCCGAAGAAGTATGCATACGGAGTAGAAAGTCCGATTGCGGCAATCGAGAATCTGACAGCAACAACACTCCGTAATATCATCGGAGATCTGGAATTAGATGAGACACTGACTTCCCGTGAGACGATCAACTCCAAGATGCGTACGATCCTTGATATTGCAACAGATGAGTGGGGAATCAAGGTGAACCGTGTCGAGCTGAAGAATATCATGCCACCGAAGGCAATCCAGGATGCGATGGAGAAGCAGATGAAAGCAGAGCGTGAACGCCGTGAAGCAATCCTGCGTGCAGAAGGAGAGAAGAAGTCTACGATTCTTGTTGCAGAAGGAGAAAAGGAATCTGTGATCCTGGAGGCAGAGGCATCTAAGCAGGCAGCAATCCTGAAAGCAGAAGCTGAAAAACAGAAACGGATCAAAGAAGCAGAGGGACAGGCAGAAGCGATCCGTTCTGTACAGAAGGCTACAGCAGAAGGTATCGAGTATATTAAGAATGCCGGAGCAGATGATGTTGTTCTTACACTAAAGAGTCTGGAGGCATTTGCCAAGGCGGCAGACGGAAAAGCGACGAAGATCATCATTCCTTCAGAGATTCAGGGAATTGCAGGACTTACGAAAACAATCGCAGAAGTTGCCCGTACAGAAACAAGCGTTGCAAAAGAAAAAGAAGTAAAGTAAAATAAAAGATGTATTTCAGCGTGCCAATCTGTCAAAAGATTGGCACAATGTGTTTTACAACGATAATATTTTGGAGTGCAAATGAAATGGAAACAGAGAAAATCATCAGGTTATCGGTTCGGAATCTGGTTGAATTCATATTAAAAGAAGGTGACATTGATAACAGGATTTCAGGTACGCTGGATAAAGATGCGATGCTGATGGGAGGACGCCTTCACCGAAAGATCCAGCGTATGATGGGCTCAAACTATCAGGCAGAAGTTTCCTTAAAACTGCAGCTTCCGTGTGAGGGATTCCAATTAAAACTGGAAGGACGTGCGGATGGAATTCTCCTTGAATCAGAAAAAACAATAATAGATGAGATCAAAGGCGTCGTGCGTTCCCTTGATCGAGTGGAGCGTCCTGTGCCGGTTCATCTTGCTCAGGCAAAATGTTACGCATATATTTATGCCAGACAGCAGGGATTAAAGCAGATCAGTGTTCAGATGACCTATTGTAATCTTGATACTGAAGATGTGAAAAGATTTCGGGAAGAGCATACATTTGAAGAATTAGAAAAATGGTTTCTTGATCTGGTTCATCAGTATGAACGTTGGGCAAAACTGCAGATTGAGTGGGAAAAGAGAAGAGATGCTTCGATTCATCAGACCGAATTTCCATTCGCATATAGAGAAGGGCAGTTTGACCTGGCAGCTTCCGTATATCGTACAATTTATCACAAAAAGAAATTATTTATCCAGGCCTCAACAGGAACCGGAAAGACGATGGCAGTATTGTATCCGGCGGTGAAAGCAATCGGAGAAGGATTGGGGGATAAAATATTCTATCTGACAGCAAAGACGATCACAAGAACCGTGGCGGAGCAGGCATTTTCTATTCTTGAAGAAAAGGGTCTTGCCTTTCGTTCAATTACATTGACTGCGAAAGAGAAGATCTGCTTTTGCGAGGAGACAGAATGCAATCCGGATGCTTGTCCTTATGCGAAAGGTCATTTTGACCGGGTGAATGATGCAGTTTATGACATGTTGGAAAAGCAAAAGAAGCTGACACGGGAATCAATTGAAAGACAGGCAGAAGATTTTCATGTATGTCCGTTTGAACTATCTCTTGATCTGTCAGAATGGGCGGATGGGGTGATCTGTGATTATAATTATGTGTTCGATCCGACGGCGCATTTGAAACGATTTTTTGCAGACAATGTCAGCGGAGATTATTTGTTTCTGATCGATGAAGCACACAACCTCGTGGAACGTGGACGGGAAATGTACAGTGCTTCCATCTATAAAGAAGACATTCTCGAGGTGAAAAAACTGATGAAGGACCGAGATAAAAAACTTGTGAAGAGTCTGGAATCTGTCAATAAACTGATGCTTGAGATGAAACGCGAGTGCGAGAATTATCGGTTGGTGGAAAGTGTTTCTCCATTTGCAGTAAAACTGATGAATCTTCTGACTCAAATGGAAAGATATCTTGAAGAAGAGCGGAATGCAGGAAATGCAGAGCAGCCGGATGCATTTATGGAACTCTTTTTCCAGGTGAGGCAGTTTTTGGAAATTCATGAACTGTTGGATGAAAATTATATACAGTATACAGAACTGGAAGGAAGCGGAAGGTTTAAAGTGAAGTTGTTCTGTGTGAATCCGGCACAAAACCTGAATCATTATTTGAGCCAGGGCAATTCTACGATCTTTTTCTCGGCAACATTGCTTCCAATCGATTACTATAAACAATTACTATCTGTTGAGAAGGATGATTATGCAGTCTATGCTGAATCTAAGTTCCCACAGGAGAATAGGAAAATTCTGATCGGAAGTGAAGCAAGCACAAAATATACACAAAGAGGCACAGAAATGTATCGCAAAATTGCCGATTATCTGAGAAACACAGTGGATGGGAAGAATGGAAACTACATTGCATTTTTTCCTTCCTATCAGTTTATGGAGGATGTTTTGGAAGAGTTTGAAAAACTGGCATCCGGAGTAGAACTGGTAATTCAATCGCAATTTATGTCAGAAAATCAGAGAGAAGAATTCTTGGAAATGTTTGAAGAAGAAAGAGATCATCCGATGCTTGGATTTTGTGTGATGGGTGGTGTATTTTCAGAAGGGATCGATCTTACACATGATAGACTGATTGGAGTGATCGTTGTCGGAACAGGAATTCCACAGGTGTGCAATGACAGAGAAATCGTGAAAAATTATTTTGACCAGAGAGGGATGCGAGGATTTGATTATGCGTACCTTTATCCCGGAATGAATAAAGTACTTCAGTCCGCAGGAAGAGTGATCCGCACCGAAGATGACAAAGGAATTATTCTTCTGCTTGATGATCGTTTTCAGAATCGACAGTATCAGCAGCTATTTCCGAGGGAGTGGAAGGAATACGAAGTGTGTGGGCGGAAAGAGATAAAAGAAAAGATGGAAGAATTCTGGGAGAATCGATAAATGAAAAATGAGAATCGTTATTGGATAAAGAAGAAGTGATTCAAGAATATTTGTAACTGTTCAGAGCCAGACGAAATTTCATAAAACAGGTATAAAATGCTTGCATTTTAAGGCTGATTTTAAAATTCTGCTTGGCTCCGAACAGTACAAAATTTACTGCTCTTCAAAATAGTTCAAAAATTCCTGTGCAGGCTTAGCCAGAGGAAGCTGCTCGTTGTAAGCAATCACAAGAGAACGCTCCGGCATCTCTTCTTCCATATCCAGCTTGAAGATACCATCATTGTTCTCAGAAAGACAATAATCCGGAATGAATGCGATTCCAAGCCCAATTCTTGCAAGATCGATCAGAAGATCATTGCTTGTAAGTTCGATCTCAGGAACCAGGTCAAGCTGATGCTGCTGGAACAGGCGATGAAGAAACTCGTTTGTCGTACTGTTCTTATCCAGCATCAGGATCGGATAGTGGAGCAGATCGGCAAGTATAAGTTTCTTTTCCCTTAATTCAGGATAATTGTTTCCGGCAATGAAAACATCATGGAAATTTTTGATCTTCATAGAGGCAGAAAGATTGTTGAGCGCTGCGTTCGGATAATTGACAACAATCAAATCCACCAGTCCATTCTTTAAAAGCTCTGTACATCTTAAAGAAGTCTGGTTGATAACTTTAATATGTACATTCGGGAAAGTCTTATGGAATTTCTCAAGGTATGGAACAAGGAAATATCTGCAGATCGTGTCACTTGCACCGATGCGGATCTGCCCACCGGTAGAAGCGGCATCTAAAAGCTGAGCCTCACCTTTCTGGATCAGATTCATGGCCGGTTCAATGTGGCGCAGGAGAATCTCTCCTTCCGGTGTGAGCTGGACTTTCTTTGTGCTTCGGATAAAAAGCGTCTGATCCAGTTTTCGTTCGAGTGTTTTGATCGACTGGCTGACAGCAGACTGTGAAATAAACAGCTGCTTGGATGCCTCTGAGAAATTCAATGTGGTGGCGACGTGATAAAATACTTTGTATAATTCGTAGTTTATATCCATCATTTTATTAGACCTCCTAATAAATATTCATCTTATTATAAGATAAATAAAGGGAAAATACAACCAAATAAAGAAAAACTGTTATAATTAGCGGTGCTTATCAGATTGTTTAATTTTATTAATTATACTAATGAAGAAAACTATGGTAGGATAAAAACAGATAATGTAATGAAGGTAGTATCGTGCTTTGAGCACGTAATACAGAAAGAGGAGATTATATATGAGTAATGTAAAGCGCGTATATGTAGAAAAGAAACCGGAGTTTGCTGTTGCGGCGAAGGGCCTCAGACATGAGATCCGTCATTATCTTGGACTTCAGGATGTGACAAATGTACGAGTTCTGATTCGTTACGACGCAGAGAATATTTCAGAAGAAACATTTGAAAAGGCATGCAATGGTGTATTCGCAGAGCCACCGGTAGATTTCCTTTATAAAGAAGAATTCCCGAAAAATGAAACAGATAAATGTTTTTCCGTAGAGTTCCTTCCGGGACAGTTCGACCAGAGAGCGGATTCCGCAGAGCAGTGTATCCGTTTTATTAAAGAAGATGAGACTCCTGTAATCCGTACAGCAGTTACATATGTAATTGAAGGCGGAGTTTCAGACGAAGAACTGCAGGCAATTAAGAATCACTGCATCAACCCGGTAGATTCCAGAGAAGCTGCAGCAGAGAAACCGGAGACACTGGTGACAGTATTTGATGAGCCGGCAGATGTAAAGATTTTTGACGGTTTTAAAGATATGCCGGAAGCAGAATTGAAAGAGTTATATGATTCTCTTGGATTGGCAATGACATTTAAAGATTTCCTGCATATCCAGAACTATTATGCAGGAGAAGAGCACAGAGATCCGACGATGACAGAGATCCGTGTGCTTGATACATACTGGTCAGACCACTGCCGTCATACAACATTCTCTACAGAATTGAAAGATGTGAAGTTTGACGAAGGTGACTACAAAGAGACAATCGAAGCAACATATAAAGAGTATCTGAAAGATCACAGCGAGATTTTCAAAGGAAGAGAAGATAAATTTGTCTGCCTGATGGATCTTGCTCTGATGGCTATGCGCCGTCTGAAAAAGGAAGGAAAACTTGCAGATCAGGAAGAGTCTGATGAGATCAATGCATGTAGTATCGTAGTTCCGATCAAGGTTGACGGAGTAGAAGAAGAGTGGCTGATCAACTTCAAGAATGAGACACATAACCATCCGACAGAGATCGAACCATTTGGTGGAGCTGCAACATGTCTTGGAGGAGCAATCCGTGATCCACTGTCAGGACGTACTTATGTATACCAGGCAATGCGTGTGACAGGTGCCGCTGATCCGACAGTATCAGCAGATGCAACTCTGAAAGGAAAACTTCCTCAGAAGAAACTTGTTCGTGAGGCGGCTCATGGATATAGCTCATATGGTAACCAGATCGGTCTGGCTACAGGACTTGTAAAAGAGATTTATCATCCGGATTACGTTGCAAAACGTATGGAGATCGGTGCTGTACTTGGAGCTGCTCCAAGACGTGCGGTTATCCGTGAGAATTCTGATCCTGGAGATATCATCATCCTTCTCGGTGGACGTACAGGCCGTGACGGCTGTGGTGGAGCAACAGGTTCATCTAAGGTTCATACAGAAGAGTCTATCGAGACTTGTGGAGCAGAAGTTCAGAAAGGAAATGCACCGACAGAGCGTAAGATCCAGAGATTATTCCGTAGAGAAGAAGTCAGCCATCTGATCAAGAAATGTAATGACTTTGGTGCAGGCGGTGTATCTGTAGCAATTGGAGAACTTGCAGACGGACTTCGCGTTGAACTTGATAAAGTACCGAAGAAATATGCAGGACTTGACGGAACAGAAATCGCAATCTCTGAGTCTCAGGAGAGAATGGCAGTTGTTGTAGACCCGAAAGATGTAGATGAATTCATGGGATACGCGAAGGAAGAAAACTTAGAGGCAACAGTTGCAGCAGTAGTAACAGAGGAGCCAAGACTCGTTCTTGTATGGAGAGGAAAAGAGATTGTCAACCTTTCCCGTGCATTCCTTGATACAAACGGTGCTCATCAGGAGACAAATGTTGAGGTTGAGATTCCTTCTAAGAAGGACAGTCTTTTTGTAAAGAAAGAAGTAGGAGATGTAAAAGAGACATGGCTTTCTATGCTTTCTGATCTCAATGTATGCTCTCAGAAAGGACTTGTTGAGATGTTCGACGGTTCTATCGGAGCAGGATCTGTATTTATGCCACATGGTGGAAAATACCAGATGACAGAGACACAGGCAATGGTAGCGAAAGTACCTGTTTTGAACGGAACAACAGACAGTGTATCTATGATGAGTTACGGATTTGATCCATATCTGTCAAGCTGGAGCCCATACCACGGAGCTGTTTATGCAGTGACAGAGTCAATTGCTAAGATCGTGGCAGCAGGTGGAGATTATAGAAAAATCCGCTTCACATTCCAGGAGTATTTCCGTAGAATGACAGAAGATCCAAAGAGATGGAGCCAGCCATTTGCAGCACTTCTTGGTGCTTATGCAGCACAGATTGGTTTTGGACTTCCGTCTATCGGAGGAAAAGACAGTATGTCAGGAACATTCCAGGATATTGACGTACCTCCGACACTTGTATCCTTTGCTGTTGATATGGCTCTTGAGCAGGATATTATTACACCTGAACTTAAGAAAGCTGGAAATAAACTTATATGGCTCAAGATCGAAAGAGACGAGAATGATCTTCCGGTTTACGATGCAGTAATGGATCAGTACGGTAAATTCATGGGAGATATCCAGAGCGGAAAAATTGTATCTGCATATGCACTGGATCGTCATGGAGTTGCAGCAGCAGTCAGCAAGATGGCATTTGGTAACCGTAAGGGTGCCAAAATCGAGCACAATGTAGATAAGAGAGATCTGTTTGCTCCTGCATTTGGAGATATTATCGCAGAGGTTGAAGACGGAAAGGTTGGAGAACTCGCAATCACTTATACAGAAATCGGTGAAGTAACAGAAGAGCCTGTACTTGCTTACGGTGATGTGAAGATCGCACTTGCAGACGCACAGGATGCATGGACAGGAACACTTGAGAAAGTATTTGCTACAAAATCAGCAGCAGATTCTGATGCCAAGGTTGAAGAGAAGCTCTTCAATACATCCGATATTCATATTTGCAGCCATAAGATCGGACAGCCAACAGTATTTATTCCGGTATTCCCTGGAACGAACTGTGAGTATGACAGTGCCCGTGCATTTGAGAGAGCAGGCGCTAAGGTTATTACAAAAGTATTCCGTAACCTTGATGCAGAAGACATCCGTGGATCAGTAGACGAGTTTGAGAAAGCAATCGGACAGGCTCAGATGATCATGTTCCCAGGTGGATTCAGTGCCGGTGATGAGCCGGATGGTTCAGCTAAATTCTTTGCAACTGCATTCCAGAATGCGAAGATCAAAGAAGCTGTTGAAAAACTTCTGAATGAGAGAGACGGACTTGCACTTGGTATCTGTAACGGATTCCAGGCTCTGATTAAGCTCGGACTTGTACCATACGGAAAAATCGTTGGACAGACAGATGATGCTCCGACACTGACATACAATACAATCGGACGTCATATCTCTAAGATGGTTTATACAAAGGTTGTTACAAACAAATCCCCATGGCTTCAGGGAGCACAGCTTGGTGGAGTTTATACAAACCCGGCATCTCATGGTGAAGGAAGATTTGTTGCAAGCGAAGAGTGGCTTGATAAGCTGTTCGCTAACGGACAGGTGGCAACACAGTACTGTGATCCGGAAGGAAATATCAGCATGAACGAAGAGTGGAACGTGAACGGATCTTACCGTGCAATCGAAGGTATCACAAGCCCGGATGGACGTGTCCTTGGTAAGATGGCTCACTCTGAGAGACGCGGAGATCATGTTGCTATTAACATTTATGGAGAGCAGGATCTGAAGATTTTTGAATCAGGTGTAAAATACTTTAAATAAAATATAAAATAAAAGATAAGTTTTAGAATGAAATTCGACAAAGGGAATTAAAAAAATTCTCTTGCCGAATTTCTTTTTATATATGGCAAGAAAAGAAAAGCGTGCAAGAGTGTAAAAAGCTCTTGCACGCTTATTTTATTTCAAGAGAAAGGAGCGGGAACGGTGGCAAGAAAATACAAAAGATTGCGCTATGAAGATAGGCAAGTAATAGAGGAAATGAGCCGGGCGGGCAGCAGGGTGGTGGATATTGCAACTACTTTAGGAGTACACCGGGATACGATTTATAAGGAGTACGCCCGCTGCGGAGCAACGCCGGATACATACAGCGCAGAAAAAGCACAGGAAACTTTATAAATCAAAATAACAAAAGAGAGGCAAAGAACATGAAGAAAGTAGATTTTAACAAATTACAGGCAGGGGACTTAGTGAAAGTACCACGCACACAGTTTGCACCTATGCGTAGTGGTTGGAACGGCTGGCTATTCAGCGAGGCAGTAGTGATAAGAAAGGGAGTAGGGAGAAAAAGCAAAAAGAATGTAGCTGTAGTGGAAATGAGAATACCAGCAGGGAAGAACAACTACGGAACTATAGAGGCTACATTTTACGCAGAGAATATTTTTGAAACGCCAGCAGTGGAAAACGCAAGAAACATTTTGAAGAATTACGAAATAAAGGACACAGAGAGTTTTTACAAATTCATTGAGCGGGACGATGTAACGGGCTGTGATTGGATAAGGTTTTTAATAGAAAAAGGCTTTTTGTTTAATGAATAAGCGGCAATGAGCCGCACGAGTGCCGTTAGTTCAGTTGGTTAGAGCAACCGCCTCATAAGCGGTAAGTCATGGGTTCAAGTCCCATACGGCGCATTGAAAGCAGGAACGTGGCAACCTGCGACAGCGTGGCAGCAGGCGAACAACTACACGCTGGGTGCTGTGAATTTGGAGCAGTGGGCACGCCAGCTAGAGAGCGTGTGGACGGTCAACAGGTTTTAGGCAACTTTTTAATGTGAAAAGGGGCAACACAGCATACGAAGCCACTACAGGAGCGTGGGCAATATGAGAATAAGAGCACCGCCGGGAAGAGAGGAAAGTATGGAACGCACAAAAGATTTTTATAACGGCATGAATTATGCAAAAAAACAATTACAGCAACGGGAACATGAAAGACGCAGAAGAAAAAGATATTTCATTAAGCAGAAATTATGCGGGATTGCGACATTTGCGGTGTTGGTAATTGCAACACTGTTTGCACCTCTTTTGGATTTGGATATTATCACGATTTCAGCATTTTTCATGCCGATAGCATTATCACTTACCTTTAGCAAGGAAATGTGGATAATGGACACTTATTATTGGGAAGTAAAAGAAAGAGAGGAAAAACGTGAGCAGCATGTACATAAGAAGCCAAGACAGAGAAAAGCTGTATAGGTTGGGTGGAAATTACGCATGTGTGGAGTATGGAAGTGCAACAGAAAGAGCCAAAAAGGGGCAAGAACCAAAAGAAACACACAGTATTTTTATTTCTGACGGAGTGTTAGAAGAAATAGGAACATACGAAACAAAAGAGCGGTGTTTAGAGATTATAGACGAAATACAGAAAGTAAGCGTTTCTTATTTATATTCAGAGGGTAGCCCCGGATTTTTAAAGGGTGCGCCAGCATTTCCACCATTTGCAGCGGAAATACCAAGAATATACGAAATGCCAGAGAAATAGGAGAAAAAGCAATGAAAATTAAAATTGTACAGCATGTACCAACAAAGCCAAGCCCGGAAGTAGGCAAGGTATACGAGGTAACAAAAATAAACAAGAGAAGCAACAGGCAAGGCGGCACAGTATATTTTGTAATGTGTGAGGGCGTAGAGGTGGGCGTGCTTGAAAGAGAAATGAGGATTGTAGAGGATGGGGCTGTAGAAGAATGACATTAGAGCAATTCATAGAGCCAATACACAACATAACAAGAATACGCATTGTTAAAGGCAAGGGCAGCAGGTACGAAACCAGTGAGGCAGACGTATACATAGGCTGGCTGGGAATATTGCGGGAAGATAAAAGTCAGATCAGTAAAGAAATATGGCAGGCAGAGATAAAGGATTTTGCAGTAGTGCCGGATATTCGGCATAAGGACTGGCAAAAGCTGGGGTTAATGAAACCATTAGAGCCGGGAGAACACCCGCAGTATAAATTTAGTGATTTGACAATGACACTGTATTACACATTTTGCATATAAGAAACGAGGTAAAAAAGTATGAGTGAAGCAATGGCAGCAGTAGAAAGAGCTGTACGGTTTGGAATTAAGATTAACAAAAACGAAGAGGACAGCAACAAGCGGGTAACGTACCTGTATGATGCCGTAGGTATGATACCTGCGGTAATGGATTTTGTAGAGGGTGCATTTAATTATGGTAGCTGGGGCAATGTGGAATTTGTAAAGAACAACTACCCTTGCATGGTTAAATTTGACGGCACAGAGGATTACAGATTAAACCCGGACAATTACGAACTGAAAGAGGACGGGACAAAGAGCAATATTACAGATATTTATTATGCGGGTAATGCAATGGCTGCATTTAAGGGCGGCTGGCTGTGCCAGTACGAAACAGCTACAGACGAATATATCATTTGGAGCAATGTAAAATTTGATGATTCATACAACGCATACCACAGAACAGGAAAAGACGGCACATTAAATGCCGGATTCTACAGACACATTTATACGCCGTCACTGGTTGGCAATGCAGCCCGTAGCCTTAGTGGTTGTCAGACTATCGGAAATATGACAGCGGAGCAGGAAAACGAGGCTTGCAAGGCAAACGGCGATAAGTGGGCTATGAGTTCATGGTGGGAATGGAATTACATTATTTGCCTGTTAAAGATTATGGCAAAAACAGACGATTTGCAGACAGCCTACGGAACAGGAAACAGCAGAACCGGGCAGCCAGCGAATACAGGTACATTAAACGGCAAAGGGCAGTTTTATGGTGCATCTGATTTTAGAATACAAGTTAAGGTATTCCATACAGAGGCATTATGGGGCGATAAATGGGAGCGTTTAACAAAGCTGATCTGTGCAGACGGAATTGTAAAAGTATTGCCGTATGGAGAGCCGAACTTTACGGGACAGGGATATACAGACGCATACCGCTATATGTGGAATGATTGGCGTTATGGCTATGTAGATAAAACCGTAATGACACCATACGGACGCTTGCCAATCTCATTTAATGGGACAAGCCATAAATATGCAGCAGACGGCGGGGCAGTAGATACAGAAATTGTGGCTGTGCCTCTTGTGGGCGGCTACTGCAACGACGGGCTGGGTTGCGGGGCTTGCGTGTCCTTGAACAACACCGCTGGCTATGCGAACTGGTACATTGCGCCCGGTCTTTCTTGTGAAATGCCTGCGGCTGCGGAGCAGTAAAGGGGGAACGGGGGATTTTTCCCCCGCACCCGGAAAGGAGAACATACAAAAATGAACAATGAAAATTTTGCCGGAATTATGGGAACGGTAAAGCAGGCAGAGGTAACAAGCGGGGTATGCGGATACGACACAGAAAACCGCTATGCAGTGCTGCGGGTATGTGTACCGAGAAAAAGCGGGGCAGAGGATACGGTAATTGTAGCTGCAAAAATAAAGGAAAATGAAAACATAGACGCAGAAGCAATAGCAAGAAATATGGTGGTTGGCAGAGATATTATGGCAACGGGCATTTTGCAGAAAGCCATGAACGCAGAAAGCGGGCATACGGCTGTTTTTATCCTTGCAGATCACGTTGTAACAGTAGGGTTCCCGGAATATCAGAACGGCGTGCAATTAACAGCGGAAATTGTGAATAACCCGGAAGTAAGAGAAACACCAAGGGGAAAACATATAGCAGATGTAATGCTGAAAGTGGAAAACTGCATACAGGGTGGAAACGTACATATCCCATGTATTTTCTGGCAGGAGAACGCCAGCGAGATTGCAAAGTACAAAAGAGGCACGATTGTAAAAATCACTGGCAGATTACAGAGCCGGGAGTATGTGAAAAAGTATTACGGCGATAATAACACAGAATCAGAAGAGAAAAGAACCACTTTCGAGGTATCAGTAGAAAAGATGCAGGTATGGTGGCAGCCGGAAACAGTAGAAAGGAATTAGACACAATGAAAAGCAGAATCATTTTAAACAGAGAACGCACAGCAAAGGCACAGGAAATATCAATACCGATACATGGAAAAGGCGGGGAGCTAGGCATAAAGGCAGTTACTGGGCTAGTGGGGTTGATTGAAACATTGAAAGATTGCGGTACATGTCAAGAGGTACAATCTGTATTTGATGCTATCTGTGGATATAACGCATGTTGTATTAGATGTGAGTTTATTGACGAAAAGGGCGCAGATGAACTTATGGAGTTGGTAAGTATGCTTGCTGGGCAGGAAATGGCAAGATGTAAGAATAGTTGCGGGAAAGGCACAGAATGAAATTTGCATGGACGGAAAAGGATAAAGAGCGGTTTTTTAAGAGAGCCGAAAGGCAATTAAAAGCCGCTGGCATTGATTTTGTGCAGGTAGACCGGGAACAGATAGGTGTAAAAGAGTGGAATGCAGAGAAGCAGACCGCAGGCGCAGTTTATGTATGGCTGACATCATACCCGTATAACCATTTCAGCACAAGGAAACGTGGATTATTAAAAAGGTTGGGAAATTGGGAATGTACAGACCATTTCAAGAAAGGCGGGAGCAAACCAATATATATGCACTCACGCCTTATTTACACCTCATACAGAGAGGAAAAGAAACAATGAAAAGAGAAAGCCCCTACGGTACTGGAATACCATAGGGGCAAAGCTATAAGCCTTAACAATTTGTCTAACAAAAGTATAAATGGCGTATGGCGAAAAGTCAAGGAAATTGCAGGCACAGAGCCTGCCTTTACCACTTGATAAAAGTATTAACTATCCGACAAAAGAGAGGTAAAACATATGCCGTATGTAGAGAGAGTTACAAGAGCAGGAAAGACGATAGAGGTAGAGCGTTACTTTACCAGCAGATACAAAAAGCCGGGCATAAAAAGAGGGGATAAAGTAAAGCCAACCAAGGAAGAGCAGAAAAAGGTTAATACCAGAGCGGCAGAGAGAAAATTACGATTACTGTTAAATGCCAATTTTGGGTATGGAGATTATCACTTAGAACTGGACTACATACGGAAAAAGGGACAGCCGGATAGAAGCAGGGAGCAGATGCGTAAGGACATGGATATTTTTTTACGGGAGTTACGCAAAGAGTGCAAAAAGGCAGGCATAGAGCTTAAATATGTGCATGTTATGGAGATTGGTAAAAGAGGGGCACGCCACCACCATTTAGTTATCAACAAGATTGATACAGAGATTTTACAACGATGCTGGTACAAAGCGTATGAGGGACACAATAGGGTAAAGGTATTCCCGTTAGACGATTCTGGAAATTACGCAAAGCTGGCAAGCTATTTTATCAAGTACACAGATACGCACAGGACAGAGGCAGACGGGGCATTACAGGGCAAGCGTTGGAATTGCAGCAAAAACCTTGTAAGACCAGAGCCAGAAATAAGAATAATTTCAGATCGTGCATGGTTCAAATCAGAGCCAACAGCGATAAAAGGTTACTACGTGGACAAAGACAGCGTGAGCAAAGGCGTACATAGCCCGGAATACTACGGATACGGGTACATGAGGTACACGCTGGTAAAACTGGAATGAAAGGGGTTGATAGTTTGATTGTGATAGCTGCGATTGCAATATTTATGGCAGGCGTGGTTGCGGGCATGGTGTTAATGGCACTTGCAGCCGCTGCTAAAAGAAACAATGAGCGGATAGAGAGGGCAGAAAAACATGATTGACAAAATTATTTACTGGTTATTCCAACCGGGGAAAGATTGCAAGCATTGTTGCCTGCGGTGTGAGTATTACGATTTATGCCGTTCAGAAGTAAAACGAGGAAAGGAGCGAAAGAATGAGAAATTTTAGGCTTGACGATGAAAGCGGACATCAAGAGGCATTATTTGAGTGGGCAGCGTACCACATGGACTGTATGCCGGAACTTGAATATATGCACCATATCCCAAACGGGGGAAAGCGAGATAAACGGACAGCGGTAGCACTGAAAAGGCAGGGTGTAAAAGCTGGTGTGCCGGATATCTGTTTACCAGTGGCAAGAAACGGATATCATGGGTTGTACATCGAACTGAAAGCAGGCAAAAACAAGGCTACAAAGAACCAAGAAAAGTGGCAAGTATTTTTGAACGACCAAGGGTATTATGCAGTGATCTGTTACGGGTGGCGTGAGGCGGCAAAAGTGATTGAAGAATATTTATTAAAAGCCGACAACGACAAAGCGGCAGCAGTATTACAGGAAATGGGAAAATAAGCACGAAAGAGGTAAAAGTATGAGAGTGATTAGCGTTTTAAATTTAAAAGGCGGCGTGGCAAAAACATTTACGGCAGCAAACGTAGCATATGAGCTTTACAGGAGAGGTTACAGAGTATTGCTAATTGATAACGATAAACAGGGCAATTTAAGCAAAGCGTACAGCAGATACGATGCAGAGAATATAGCACCAGTTACAAAGTTACTGGCTGGGGACTGGTGCAACGTAGACGAACTGATACAGCATACAGACTATGAGGGCATCGACATTGTAACAGCGAATATGTCATTGTTTGGGGCTACATGGAATTTAACCAAAGAGGACAGCGAAAACCAGATTGAAAGATACAAAACACTGGTATATGCCAAAGTACAGTATTACGGAGATTGCACCGTATACGGCAAATACGATTACTGCATCATTGATAACCCGCCAGATATCGGGCTGAATGTTGTAAATGCGCTGGCGATTACGGACGAGGTAATAGTACCTGTAAAGGTGGACGAGGACGCATTAGAGGGGCTGGATATCGTGACAGAGCAGATAGAGGACGCAAAAGCATTTAATCCGGCATTAAAGTTGGCTGGCGTATTGATTACGTCATACCAAAACACAGACGGAGAGGCAGCAGGCGTAGAGTGGCTGGAACAGAACACAGATTTTAATATTTTGGGCATTATCAGATATTCCAAGAAAGTAGCAGAAAACACATTTTTGCGAAAGCCCATTTATGAGTACAGCCCATGTTGTGCAGCAGCGCAGGGATACAAGAAATTTGTAACGGCATACACAGGAAAAGCGAGGTAAAAAGATATGGCAAAGTTTGGCATTAACGATATTCTGAACGCAAAGACAAAGGCAGCCGGGCAGCAGGCACAGGGATACAAAGAAATCTATTTAAGCCCGTATGAGGTAAAGGCAGCCGAAGAGAACACGCACCAGAAGTTAGAGGGCATAGAAGAACTGGCAGACAGCTTTTTACACGTAGGGCAGGAGCAGCCAACGGTTTTGGCAAGGGTAAACGGAGAATACCGCATAATTGACGGGCACAGACGTAACGAAGCAAACAAGCTGAATTTGGAGCGGGGGCATAAAGAGTATGAAAAAGTGCTTTTCCGCTCAAAGGATATGAGCGAGGCTATGTATGAGTTATCGTTGCTGGCTGGCAATGGATACACGCAGGAGCTGACGGCATACGAAAAAACGAGATTGGTAGAAAGAACCAAGGCGGCACTTATCCGGGCAAAGAAAGAGGACGGATTAGAGATTAAAGGGAAAATGCGTGATCTGATAGCCTCAATGCTGAACGAAAGCAGCACAAACGTAGCACGTATGGAAAGTATCAACAACAATGCAACGCCGGAAATCAAAGAGCAGTTAAAAAGCGGTAGTATTGGGGTAACGGCAGCGTATGAGGCTGCGAAGTTGTCAGAGGCAGAGCAAAAGGAAATTGCGGAGCGGGCAGCAGCCGGGAAAGAGATACGGGCAAATGAAATTGCACAGAAAGTTGCGGAAAAGAAAGCAGCAGAAAAAGCAGATAAGCCGGAAGAACCAAGACCGGGGGACGATTACGAAATAGCACACCCGGAGAGCATTACATCGTTGTGCTATTCATGCCTGTATTATTCAGACTGCAATGTAAAAACGGGGACGTGTCAGAAGTGCGACAAGTACAAGAATAAGGCAGAGGCAGAAAAAACGGACGAACAGCGGTATAGCGAAGAGCAGGACAGAATAGACCGAGAAACAAAAGCGAAGCTGCGGCAGCAGGCAGAAAATGAAAAAATGGAGCATTTGCCAAGCGATACAGAAAAACAGCCAAAGCTACACAGAATAAGATTAGCAAAAATGTCTTTTGAAGATGTGGCAAGCGGTAAAAAGCCGTTTGAGCTGCGGAAGAATGACGAGGGATTTAAACAGGGCGATATTTTAGAAATGGCAGAATACACGAACGGAGAGGAAACGGGAAGAATCATAAAGGCAGAGGTAACGTATATGTTACAGGAATATGCAGGACTTGCAGAGGGGTACTGCATCATGGCAATTAAGGTAATGGGTATTGTGTCCGAAACGGACACCAAGGGAGTAAAGCATGATAGAGGATAAAATAAAACAGGAATATGAATGGCAGCATAGAGAAATGGGACAACCTGCGCTGGATGAATTGTTTAATAAAATCAATGAGGCGTTGGGAATAGAGTTGTGGATATGGCAAAAAACGTATATGGCAATGGGCGTTTACAGACAGATAGGAGCAACAACAGCGGAATGCTTACGGACGCTGCTTTTTGGTAAAACAACACCATTGGATTACTCAAGACCGCCAAGAAGTAAGAGGGAACATTGCGAACGGGAACAGTTAAGGGAAATATATCAAAAACTTAATGAGGCAGGGATACAGACAAGACAGGTATTTTGGAACAGAGAAGAAAAGGAGCAATGGCATGAATCACAGACAGTGGAAAAAGAATTATAAAAAGCGATATGGTTATAATCCACCTGCATATATGGACAAGCGAAAGAGAAGAAAGGCAAGGGCGCAGCAGTCCTTGCCTTGTGCTGGTATATCGGTGGAGCAGATAACACAGGCAATGGCAACATTTACAGAGGCAGTATTTACCGCAGCAGGAAATATATGTGATGCGCTGGCACAGATGTTTAGCAGGCAGGCACAGGCATTTAATGTTGCGGCAGAAAAATATAAAGACAGTGAGGCAGGGGCGCATGGGGAATAACAAAGAGATGCAGAGGCAGCAGTATAACAGAACAGTGGCAATGTTGAAACAGTACAGAGATGCACAATTCTTTATACAGCACACAGCGGACGAAGAAAGCAGACAGAGAACAAAAGAGGCAGTACAGCATATTACGGCGGCACTGGAAGAGGTACAGCGGCGCAGGCAGCAGGCAGAGAGAGAGGAAGAGTACACAGCATTACGCATGTATTACATGCAGGGATATACATACGAGCAGATCGAGAAAGAATTAAACACAGGGAAAGATACACCAAGACGCTGGATTACAGCAGCAGTAAAGGAGCTGGCAGTTATGATTTATGGGATTGAGTAAAGCTGTGCGGAATAGCTACACAAATTTTGCGGTATATTTGCACAAATCCTGCGGTGGACAGGGAAACGGTGCGGGCGGTATAATACAACTGTTAAGGACGCACGAAAGAACTTAAATGTTTTTTCGTGCGTCCTTTTGTTTTTCATCATACTTTTACCTCCTGCCCAACGCATGAAACCTAGGGCGTTGGGTAAAGAAAGAGGCAACATGAAAGAGTGGGCAGAATGGTTTTATAAATCTAAAGAGTGGACGCAGACAAGAGACGCATACATGGTTGCACAGCATTACTTGTGTGAACGCTGCGGAGAGCCAGCAAAGATTGTGCATCACAAGATATGGCTGACACCAAAGAACATACACGAGCAGAACATTACGTTATGCTGGGACAACTTAGAGGCATTGTGTCAGGACTGCCACAACAAAGAGCATCATGCAAAAAACGTGCGTGCAAAACGATATGCGTTTACGGCTGACGGCGAACTAATCCCCCCCATTCAGAAAAATATTTTTCGCTCACGATAGACCGAGGGGTAACCCTAATTTTACTCTGCAAGGTCGCACATGCGTGGTGTAGAGGGGGTGGGGTGTATCGAAAGGGGTAAAAGAAATGGCAGCACGAAAGGAAAAGAGCAAAGAAGCCAAGATAAAGAGTGAAAAGACAAGATTAAAAGGGATTTTCAAGGACTTAGACGAAAATAAAAAGAAGTTGGTAACGCCGCTGATAGAAAAGGCTGCTTTTATGTCGATAGAACTTGATGAATTGCAGAACGTGATAGAGGAAACGGGCTGGACAAGTGAGTACAAAAACGGAGAGAACCAGTACGGGACGAAGAAAAGCCCGGAAGCAGAAACATACATAGCATTATCAAAGAATTATGCGGCTATCATCAAGCAATTAACAGAGCTTGTACCTGCGGCAAAACGTAAGCAAAGCAAGCTGGCAGCCCTTAGAGAAGAATAGGGCAAATGCCATATAAAAATTATATCTATGAGTA
The DNA here is from genome assembly GCF_055383675.1 of Mediterraneibacter faecis. Taxonomy (NCBI): domain Bacteria; kingdom Bacillati; phylum Bacillota; class Clostridia; order Lachnospirales; family Lachnospiraceae; genus Mediterraneibacter; species Mediterraneibacter faecis. Next base: position 1,420,130 of record NZ_AP043803.1, read on the forward strand.
CTACGCAAAGATAAGCAGCGGCGAGATCATCGTAGGAAAATGGATTAAAAAAATATTTGAAATCATCATAAACGGGCTACAAACGCAGGAGTATTTTTTTAATGCCAAGGCAGCCAATAAAGCTATAAAATTCATAGAAACATTTTGCCACCATAGCAAGGGACGTAATGATTTAATCACGCTGGAATTATGGCAAAAAGCTATAGTTTCCACCATTTTTGGCATACAAGATGCAGAAAAAATACGTGTTTTTCGTGAAATTTTTATTGTTATCGGACGAAAAAACGGCAAAAGTTTGTTTGCATCTGCGCTAATCGCATACATGGCTTATTTAGAGCCGGAGTATGGACAGGAAATATACTGTTTAGCGCCCAAATTAGACCAAGCAGCCCTTGTATATGACGGATTCTATCAAATGGTACAGGCAGAGGAAGAGTTGGAAGAGCTGGCGAAAAAACGGCGTAGCGATATCTATATTGCAGAGAGCAATACAGTTATCAAACCGATTGCATTTAATGCTAAAAAGTCGGACGGTTTCAACCCGCAGCTTGTTGTATGTGATGAAATGGCGGCATGGAGCGGGGACGCTGGATTAAAGCAGTATGAGGTTATGAAATCTGCTTTAGGCGCACGTAAACAGCCGATGATTTTAAGCATAAGTACAGCCGGATATATCAACGATAGTATCTATGATGAGTTAATGAAGCGTAGTACAAGTTTCTTAAAGGGAAACAGCAAAGAACGCAGACTATTACCATTTTTGTACATGATTGATGATGTGGAAAAATGGAACGATATAGAAGAACTGAAAAAAGCAAACCCGAATATGGGTGTATCAGTAAAAGAGAGTTTCTTTATTGATGAAATTGCAGTAGCAGAGGGCAGTTTAAGTAAAAAGGCAGAGTTCCTTACAAAGTACTGCAATATCAAACAGAACAGCTCTATTGCATGGCTGGAATATCAGACCGTGGAAAAAGCAGAAGTATTAAAAACACTGGAAGATTTTAGAGAGTGCTATGCAGTGGGCGGTATAGATTTGAGCCAAACAACAGACTTGACAGCCGCAAGCGTGGTTATAGAGAAAGAGGGCGTATTATACGCATTTACACAATTCTTTATGCCGAAAAACAGGCTTGAAACCTTGCAGGCAGCAGATGGAGTACCGTATGACATTTTTGTTAAGAAAGGCATTATTACTTTATCCGGGGACAATTACGTTAATTACAAAGACGTATTTAGCTGGTATGTATGGTTGCTGGAAACATACGGCATAAGGGTTTTGAAAATCGGATATGACAGGTACAGCGCACAGTACCTTGTGGACGATTTGAAAAATTACGGATTCCACACAGATGATGTTTACCAAGGCGAAAACCTCACACCTGTAATACGGGAGTTTGAGGGAATTGTTAAAGACGGCGATTTTAAAATTGTAAACAATAAATTGCTACAGTCGCATTTCTTAAATGTGGCATTAAAGCACAACATGGAAACAAGGAAGTTCCGCCCGATAAAGATAGAACAGCGGGCGCATATAGATGGTTTTGTATCTGTCATAGACGCAATGACGGTAAGACAGAAATACCACGAAGAGGTAGGGGAATTACTGAAAAACGCCGCATAGAAAGGAGAGTAAACGGTATGAGATTTTTAGATTATCTTTTTCATGGCAAAGAATTAAAAGCCATAGGAAATTATTTTAAAATGCTGAACGGCTACAGTCCGACATTTACCAGCTTTAGCGGCGGTGTATATGAAATGGATTTGACAAGGACAGCGGTAAACAATTTTGCCACTCATTGCAGCAAATTAAAGCCGGAGATTGAGGGCAGTGCCCTTAAAACATTGGAAAAGACATTACAGCATAAGCCAAATTATTTTATGGACACAACAAAATTTATTAAGCGTCTGGCAACGTATGTGGCTGTAGAGCATACAGCGTTCATTATTCCGATAGAGGACGAATACGGGCGTTTATGCGGCTGGTATCCATTGCGTGCCGAACGCTGCGAGGTAATAGAGTGCGAGGGGCAGTTATATTTGCGATACCTGTTTGCAAATGGCAGCTATGGGGCTATTGAGTTTGAGCGTGTGGGGATTATGACAGATTTTGAATATAAAGACGATCTGTTTGGAGAGGATAACAGCACGCTTGCACCCACAATGCAGTTGATACATACGCAAAACGAGGGAATCATAAACGCAGTAAAAAACTCTGCAAACATCCGATTTTTAGCAAAAGTTGCAAACATGCTGAAACCAGAGGATATAAAGAAAGAGCGCAAGCGTTTTACAGAGGACAATTTAAGCGCAGACAATGATAGCGGAATGATTATTTATGATAATAAATTTTCCGACTTGAAGCAGGTAGAGAGTAAACCGTATACACCTAACGCATTGCAGATGCAGCACATACAGGAAAATGTTTGTACACATTTTGGTACGAACATGGATATTTTGCAGAACAAATTTGACGAGAATACATGGAACGCCTATTACGAGGGGAAAATAGAGCCTTTTGCAATTCAATTATCTTTAGTGATGACAAACATGAGCTTTACAGAAAGAGAGCGGGCGTGTGGAAATGCTATTTTCTTTTCTGCAAACCGTTTGCAATATGCCAGCAATGCTACAAAGTTGAGCGTAAGCACGCAGCTATTTGACAGGGCATTACTAAACAGAAATGGCGTAATGGATATATGGAATATGGCGCATGTTGAGGACGGAGAAAAATATTATATCCGCAAAGAGTATACAGAGGTAAGCGAACTGCAAAAAGGCAATGAGCCACAAGTAGTTATACAGCAAGTCCCACAGGCAGGGGAACAGAACCTACAACCAGAAACGGGAGAAACACAAGACGGACAAACAGAGAAAGAGGGTGTTAATAATGCCAGTTAAAAAAGAACGGGAATACAGAACGCTGGTAACACCACTCACTGCCCAAGTTGCGAGCGATAAGCGCATAAATACAGAATGTTATGTAGAGGGATACGCCACTACATTTAACGTACCGTATCTTTTATATGAATTTGAGGACGGTACAAAGATTTACGAAAGAATTGACGCACACGCACTGGATAATGCAGATATGAGTGACGTTATAATGCAGTACGACCATACAGGCAGGGTATTTGCCAGACAGTCCAACAAAACATTGATTTTAGAGCCAGATGCGAAAGGCTTATTTGTGGCAGCAGATTTAAGTAAAACAGATTTGGCAAGGGGATTGTATCAGGACATTGACGCAGGCATGATAACAAAAATGTCATGGGCGTTTACCGTAGCAGAGGAAAGCTACGACAGGGAAACACACACAAGAACGATTCTAAAAATCAAAAAAGTTTATGATGTATCAGCCGTAAGTATTCCGGCAAATAACGATACTGAAATAAGTGCCCGTAATTTTGCAAATAGGAGTTATGAGCAGGAAAAGCAGGAGTTGCTTAAAAGGCGGGCTATGATACTAAAGATTAAGGCGAGCTTATAAAAGCGAAAATGAAAAGGAGAAAAACAGAGCATGAGATTAAAAGAAATTGAGGCAAGATTAGCAGAAATCAGAGAAGAGCTGAACACCAGAGCGGCAGAGCTTACAGACGAAGAAATGACAGCACTTGAAGCAGAGGTAACAGCATTACAGGAAGAAAGAACCTCTTTGCAGGCGGCAGCAGAAAAACGCAAAAATTTACTTGCAAGAATTGCTGCGGGAGAGCCTACAGGCGGAGCAGGCACAGAACCTACGACATTCAGAAACTTTGCAGGAGCAGGCGGAACGGGTGCGGCAGCAACAGAGCCAGAGGATAAGTACGACACTGTAGCATACAGAAAAGCATTTATGAATTATGTGTGCAGGGGCGTGGTTATTCCGCAGGAGTATAGAGCAGCAGAAAATACTACGACAGCAGACAGCGGCGCAGTAATTCCAACCTCTATTATGAATGAGATTATTACAAAGCTGGAAAGCTACGGCAGCATTTACGCAAAAGTACGCAAGATTAACGTACAGGGCGGTGTATCCATTCCGATTGCAGATTTAAAACCTACGGCACACTGGATTGCAGAGGAAAAGAGCAGCGATGACCAGAAAGCATCTGCAAAAACTTCTGTAACATTCAACTATTACGGCTTAGAGTGCAAAATTTCACAGAGCATTTTAGCCAATGTTGTTACTCTGAAAATGTTTACTGATCTGTTTGTACCTATGGCAACAGAGGCAATGGTAAAGGCTATTGAGATTGCAATTTTCAATGGTACAGGAGAGGGGCAGCCGCTGGGTGTCACAAAGGACAGCCGGGTAACAACGGTTGTTACGCTGACACAGGAAGAGTATGAGAGCTGGAACGGCTGGCACAAAGTAAAAGGGAAAATGAAAAAGGCGTACAGAAACGGCAGTTTTGTTATGAATCAGTCCACGTTTGATACAGGCATTGACGGCATGGAAGATAAGAACGGGCAGCCGATCGGACGTACAAATTATGGAGTGAACGGAGAGGAAACATACCGTTTCATGGGCAAGAACGTGGAAACCGTAGAGGACGATGTATTACCGAGCTGGGACGATGCAAACGAGGGCGATGTAATTGCGGTATTTATGAGTTTCTCTGATTACGTTATCAATACCAACATGGAAATGCAGGTAGTGAAGTGGACAGACCACGATAACAACAAAATCAAAAACAAGTGCTTAATGGTTGTGGACGGCAAGGTAGCCGATGCAAACGGCATTATCTTAGTGAAAAAGGGCGTTAGGCAGGTATAAGGAAAGAGAGGCACAATATGGCACATTTTGATGTAAAAGAGCTTGAAAAGCGGAAAAAGGAAGATTTACAGAAACTTGCAAATGAGCTGGGGTTGAGTGACAGCGGAACGAAAGAAGAGCTTGCAAAGAGAATTGCGGCAGTAGATGCAGAAGAGCCGGAAGAGGGAGAAACGCAGCAGGGAGAGCCGCAGCAGCCGGAAGTACCGGGAGAAGCAGAACAGGAAACGCCAAAGCCGGAAGTGTCCGAAACGGACACAGAAAAAGACGGTGTGAGAGTAACGGTTATTGAAACCTACAAAGATAAACAGGCGCAGCAGACATTTAGACCGGGCAAAGAATTTGTTGTAACAGCAGAACGTGCAGAGGTTTTAGTGGCAGCAGGAGTGGCGAAAATCACAAAGTAGAGGCGGTTTTATGGAAACAATATTAACAGATACCATAAAAAGCAGCATGAGGATTTTAAGCAAATCCGCAGTGATTGAACAGGACATAAACAACAGTATTGCAGCCTGCAAGTTGGATTTACAGCTTGCAGGCGTGGTAAATATCAATGAAAACGATGCGCTTATTATTAGAGCCGTTACGTTGTTTGTAAAAGCAGAGTTTAATTACCAAAATGCAGCAGACAGATACAGGCAGAGCTATGAGGCGTTGAAAATGTCACTGTGTCTTGCCGGAGATTACAACACAAAAGAGGGATAAGATGCAGGAAGAAATTACGTTATGCGAGCAGATCAATGACAGCGAGGTAGAGAAAACTATTATTTTCTGTGACGTTGAGAGCATTACGCAAAGCGAGTTTGAGGCAGTGGGGCAAAAGGACATAAAGCCGCAATACAAGTTTGTGGTATGGAGTTTTGAGTACAGCAATCAAACAGAAATTGAGTACAACGGGCAGAGGCTGACGGTATACCGAACATACAAACGGAAGAACGAAGAAAAGACAGAATTGTATGCAGAAAAGCGGGTGGGCAGACGTTGAGTAAAGAAGTAGATATAAAAGACCTTGCAACAGAGATTGCAGCCGGGCTTACGGAATACGACCAGAACGTAGCGGACGAAATAAAAACGATAGTTGATGATGTGGCACAAGAGGGTGTGGACGAACTGAAACAGAGCAGCCCAAAGCTGACAGGCAGTTATAGAAGAGGTTGGAGAAAAAAACAGACCTATGCAGATACCCGCACCAAAAGGAATACAGTGTTTAATAAAACAGATTATCAACTTACGCACTTACTGGAATACGGACACGCAAGTAGAAACGGCGGGCGTGTAAATCCGAGGGTACATATTAAGCCTGTAGAGGAAAAAATGGTAACAGAATTGCAGGAACGTATAGAAAAGGTGGTGCAGCAGTGAGGTTAGAAATAATAATTGACAGGGCAAAAGCAACGGGGCTGCCACTTGCAAAAGATGCGTTCCGGGAAACGAAAGAAAACCCGTTACCAGTGCCGCCATATCTTGTGTATATCGTACCACAGGTAGTTGGGCGTGGAAGTGATGAAAGAATTTTGTTACATGAGATACACGCAGCACTGGAACTGTACACAGACAAAGTGGCAGACGGCAGTTTAGAGAAAGAAATTGAAGAGAAAGTGTTATTTGATGTGGATTACACAAAGTACCAAGATACGATTGAAAGTGAGGATATGGTACAGACCGCATACGAATTTACAATTTACGAGAAAGTGAGAAAGAAAGGATAAGGATATGGATAGCGAAAGAATTATTTTGGGCAGTGGAAAGCTGTATTGCATGGTTTTTACTGGGGAAATCCCGGAAGATACAGCGATTGAAACAGATGCAAACCAGCTTGCACATATCAAGGGCGGCGCATCGTTGGAGTATACCGCAGAAACATATACGGCAAAGGACGATTTGGGCGTTGTACAGAAAACGGTTTTAACCAGTGAAGATGTGACATTAAAGGCAGGGTTGCTTACATGGTGCGCAAAGACACTTGAAAAATTGTGTGCAACAGCGAGAGTAACCGAAACAGCCAAAAAGAGAACTGTAAAAATCGGTGGAATCAAAAACCAGAACAATAAAAAATACCTCATTAGATTCTTACACGAAGATAGTGAGGACGGCAATATCAGAGTAACGATTGTGGGAAGAAATGAGGCAGGCTTTAGCTTTACATTTGCCAAAGATGCAGAAAGCACAATCGAGCCGCAGTTTAAGGCGCACCCGTTGGATAAAGACGGCACATTATTGATTTTTGACGAGGATATCGTTACAGAAGTGTAAAGAAAAAGCTGCGGGGCACTTCCCGCAGCTAAAAAAGGAGAGTAAAGCATGGCGAACAAAAGCTTTAATTTTGGAAAAATGAAACGCAGTTTTTATACAACGACACTGAAAGACGGCAAAGTAGTAATTGTAAACATGCCAAAGAAAAGCACATTTGAAAAGATGCAGGAAATCAGTGATCTGGACGAAGAGGAAGTGGACGGCAAAGAAGTATATAAAACAATGTTGTCACTTATGGCTGAAATCTTATCTAACAATAAAAACGGGGAGCGGATTACAGCAGAGTATTTGGAAAGCGAAGAGTACGACATTGAGGAAATCGTGGCATACATTAACGATTATGGCGATTTTGTCAATTCGATTAAGAATAACCCAAATTAAAAATGCCGTATTATCCGGGCGGCGGCAGCGGGGACAAGGTGCATTATAGATTAAATACAAAAGGGGAAAAGCTGGTAATTGACTATCTGAACATCACAATATTTGATGTGCAGGAAATGCCAATAGATTTGTATTTATATTTTATGCGAGAGGCAAATATACATAAGCTCATGCAGACGAAAGAGGGCAGAGAGTACTTAGATAATTGCTGGAGAATGGAACAGACAAAGCCGGATAGGAAGAAACTGCGGGAAAAGATGCGGAAAGGAGAGCGGTAGCATGGCAGCAGGAAATATTAAAGGCATTACCATAGAAATTGGCGGCGATACTACCAAACTGTCCAAAGCACTTTCTGGGGTAAACAGCTCATGCAGTTCTTTACAGAAAGAATTGAGGGAAGTAGACAAGCTATTAAAACTAGATCCCTCAAATACAGAACTTTTGGCACAAAAGCAAAAGATTCTGAAAGAAGCTATAGGCAGCACAAAAGAAAAGCTGGATACGCTGAAAGAAGCGGAAAAACAGGTACAGGAACAGTTTGAAAACGGCGAGGTAAGCGAGGAACAGTACAGGGCACTGCAAAGAGAAATTGCATCAACGGAAATCAAACTGGGAGATTTGGAGCAGCAGGCGCAGGAAAGCAACAAAGAGCTTGAGGGCGTGGCAGATGCAGCGGACGATACCGCAGAAAAAGTAAGCAAGATTGATGCAGCAGCAAATGCACTGGACACTGTGAGCAATAAAGCAGGAGCAGCAGCAAAAGCATTAGCCCCGTTGTCCGCAGGAGCGGCAGCAGTGGGGGCTGCATCGTATGCAGCGGCAATGAACATAGATAACGGCTATGACATTGTAATAACAAAAACAGGCGCAACAGGCGAAGCACTGGAAAGTCTGCAAGGCAGCATGGAAAATATATTTACAAATTTACCGATTGACGCAGAAACAGCAGGTACGGCAATCGGAGAAGTAAATACACGTTTCCAGCTCACAGGGGAAGAACTTGAAAAACTGTCACAGCAGTTTATAGAGTTTTCCGAAATCAATGATACAGACCTCAATACATCAATAGATAATGTTGATACGATTTTAAATAAATTCAATGTTGATGCATCACAGGCAGGCAATGTACTGGGACTTTTGACAAAGACAGGACAGGACACCGGGTTATCAATGGATACATTGGAAAATTCGTTGATGCAGAACGGCAGCACCCTAAAAGAAATGGGGTTAGGGATTACAGAAAGTGTAAATTTACTGGCAGCATTTGAAAATAACGGTGTAGATGCAACAACAGCAATGGCAGGCTTGAAAAAGTCTGTTAAGAATTATACCGCAGAGGGATTAAGTACAAATGAAGCACTGCAAAAGACGATTGACAGAATCAAAAACGCCAGCACAGAAACAGAGGCGCTATCTATAGCACAGGAAACGTTTGGCTCTAAAGGTTTTGCGGAAATGGCGCAGGCTATCCGAGAGGGTAAGTTGAGCTTAGACGATTTGGGCGCATCGTTGGACGATTACGGGAACGTAGTACAGGATACCTATGAGGCAACATTAGACCCATGGGACGAAGCGAAAACAACGCTGAATAATCTGAAACTTGCGGGCAGTGATTTGGCAGGCACAGCATTATCAGCATTGAAGCCTGCCATTGAAAAAGTAACAAGTGCAGTAAAGAACTTTACGGACTGGTTTAGAAACTTGTCAGATGGGCAGAAAGAAACGATTGCTATTATTCTGGCAGTTGTGGCAGCTTTAGCCCCGGCATTATTGATTATAAGCAAGGTGGCGGGGGCGATATCGAGCATAATAAACGTATGCAAGATGTTAAAGCCTGCGATTGCAGCAGTAAATGCAGTAATGGCAGCGAATCCCGTAATGATAGTAGTGATAGCAATAGCTGCATTGGTGGCGGCGTTGGTTGTCTTATATAACAAGTGTGAATGGTTTAGAGAGATAGTTGACGGTATTTTTTCTGCAATCAAAGATTTTGTGGGAAATGCCATTGATGCAATCAAAGAATTTATAAGCGCAGTATGGGACAAAATACAGGAGATATGGGGATTTATACAGCCGTACATAGAAATGATATGGGGCGTAATTCAGCAGATCATGGCAGATATTGCACAGATTTTTAGCAACACATGGGAGATCATAAAAGCAGTGTGGGATTTGGTAGCACCGTATTTTATGATTTTGTGGGAAGCAATAAAAACTGTATTTTCTGTAGTTGGCGAAGTGCTAAGCGGCTTCTTTTCGGTTGCGTGGGAGCTGATTAAAACCGTTTGGGACGTTGCGGTAATGTACTTTACTACAATTTGGGAAAATATCAAAATTGTATTTTCTGTAGTAGCGGAAGTGCTAGGGGCGTTCTTTAGTACGGCGTGGGAAGTCATAAAGGCAGTATGGGACGTTGTAGTAGCGTATTTCCAAGCGGTATGGAACGGTATTAAAACAATCTTTTCAGTAGTAAAAGATGTATTAACGGGGAATTTCAGTGACGCATGGAACGGAATTAAAAGCATTTGGGCTGGTTTTGCTAATTTTTTCAGCACAGCATGGAACAGTGTAAAAACAATATTCAGTGCAGTAGGAAATTTCTTTAGGACAACATTTAGTGCAGCGTGGGAGGCTGTAAAACAGGTATTTGCAAACTGGGGCAGCTTTTTCAGCGGCTTATGGGACAGAATCAAAAGCACGTTTTCTAATTTGGGCACTGCAATATCAAATGCAATCAGCGGGGCAGTACGTGCCGGAATCAACGGAGTAATAAGCACGATTGAAAGAACTATTAACAGTGCAATAGGGCTGATTAACGGGGCAATCGGTTTAATCAATAAGATACCGGGCGTAAACATAGGCGGGCTGGGATATTTAAGCCTGCCAAGGCTGGCACATGGTGGTGTATTACAGAATGGTGCGGCAATGGTTGCAGAGGCGGGACCAGAGTTAATACAAATGGTAAACGGTCAGACGATTGTAACACCATTGACACCAACGGCGAGAAATACCGCAATGGATACCGTAAACGGTAAACAGGGCGGCAGTACAACAAATGAAATTCAATTGAAAATTGAGAATTTTTACAACAACAGGGAACAGGACATAAGAGAACTTACAGAGGAAATATTGGAAATTGCAGACCAAATAAAAGAAAGGGAAGAGGCGGCATATGCTTAGTGAATATTTTGAAAGTGCAAATAGCTTTACCTATAACGGCATAAATTCGTTGGATATGGGGTTATTTATTACAGGGCAGAGTGCCGCCGATTCAGCAGCAGAGCCGGAGATTGAAACCGTAGAAGTGCCAGCAAAGGGCATATTGATACAGGACAATAGAATAGACACGCTGGACAATCAGAGATTTAAAGATTACGAGCAGAAATATACATGCTGTGTAGATGCGACACAGGGCAGGAGCTTAGAAGAACTGGCACACAGCATTTATATGTGGCTGTATGCGCCGGGAATAGAGTATAGCAGGCTGTACGACACTTACAATACAGAACGCTATAGGCTGGCGTATATAAACAGTAATGCCAGCGTGTCAGAACTGGCAAAGCGGTTACTGGGAGAGATAGAAATAACATTCATGTGCAAAGCATATGAAAGGCGGCTGAATGGGGATAAGACAATAACCCTAACGAAAGCAGCAACCATATACAACACAGAGGGATTTACGGCAACGCCGTATATAAAAATAACGGGAAATGGTGGTATTACGCTGTATATCAATAACCGGGCACATACCTTTAAAGATGTGAACGAATATATTGAGATTGATGGCGAAATAATGAACGCATACAAAGGCGATTTGCTACAAAACAGTAAAATGGTTACTACTCTTTTCCCAAAGCTGGCAGCAGGAGCAAATAACATAAGCTGGGCTGGCAATGTTACAAAAGTGGAAATTATACCGAGGTGGTGCAGACTTTGATACCGATTCTATATGATGCCTTAGAAAAAGATTTTACGACAAATGGAATAGGGTTTTTAACAGATGCGGTAAGCTGCATTGTAACCGAGGAAAGAAACGGAATATATGAGCTTGCGTTGACGTATCCGACAAAAGGACATTTGGCGAAATACTTAGAGAATGACGCAATCATAAAAGCAAAGGCGAATGATGAAGATAACCCGCAGCTTTTCCGTATTTACAACCATACGAAAGCTGTAGGAGAAAATACAACATGGTACGGGGAACATATCAGTTATGAACTGAACGGCAACCCGGTAGACTGTTTTACAGTAAGTGAGGTAAACGGAGAACGGGCATTACATGAGTTGCTGGACGCAGCGATATTGCCACATGAGTTTACCTGTGCAAGTGATATTACCACAACCAACAGCACCAGTATAGACGGGGCTGTAAGCGTCAGAAACGCTATGGGCGGCACAGAGGGCAGCTTATTGGACGTATGGGGTGGAGAATATCACTACGACAATTACAGAGTAGAGCTTTTAAAAGCAAGGGGCGTAGACAATGGCGTAACGATTGAGTACGGCAAGAATCTGATAGATGCAAAGCAGGAAAAGAATATTGCAGATGTTGTAACGGTAATTTTCCCATATGCGAAATATACCGCAGAGGGAGCGGAGCAGAAAACATACATAACATTGCCGGAAAAGGTATTACAGCATGAGAATGCAAACAAATATGCAACGCTGCGGTGTGAGATTGTAGACTTTTCCGGGGAATGGGAAAGCGGAACAATAATTACTACTGACATGCTGCGAGCAAAGGCAAAAGAGTATTTGGGCAAATTAAGCACAGAGCCAAAAGTAAATATTACCTTGTCTTTTGCATCGTTGAAGAAAACCAAAGATTATAAAAATATAAAGGCTTTTGAGAGTGTAAAGCTGTGCGATATTGTTACGGTTAAAATCTTGCCGCTTGATATCAACGTAAAAGCAAAGATTACGAAAGTAAAATATGACAGCATAAAAGAACGTTACGAATCGCTTGAAATTGGAGCAGCCCGCACGAATCTGACTAAAACCATTACTGCGGCACAGAAAGAGGCGCAGGAGCTGATAGTAAAGAACCAGACAAGAGCGGAGCAAATCAAAAAGCAGATTGAGAACACCATTAAAAATGTGACTGCGGCAATCACTGGCAACAGCGGCGGGTATGTAGTATTGCACCCGGAAAAGAACCCGCAGGAAATATTTATACTGGATACGCCGGATATGTCCAAGGCTAAAAATGTATGGCGTTGGAATCTTGCCGGACTGGGGCATAGTAGCACAGGTGTAAACGGAGAATTTACAACAGCAATTACCGCAGACGGTCAGATAGTAGCAAACTTTATTACAGCCGGGGAATTAACCGGGGCTATCTTAAAAGCCGGAACAGTGTACGCAGAGGCATTAGATGTAGAGTACAGGAATAAAGTAACCAAACATGCAACAGATGCAGCAGAGGCGGCATTAAGCAGTGCAAAGCAGTATGCGAATGGATTACAGGAAAGTACCAACAAAGAAATTCAAGATGTAAACGATGCTATTTCAAATATCAATAATGAACTGGAAACAACAGTAGCAGACGGGATTATTACGGAATCTGAAAAAGCTGCAATCCAGAAAATGTTGCAGATCATTGTGAAAGAAAAAGAAGAGGCAGACGCAAAACACGAAGAATTATTTGACAATGATTATGTGCCGCCTGCGGAATTGAACGCAATGCATAAAGCATGGCTTGCTGTGTTCGGAACGGCAAACACAGCCAAATATAATGTGCTGGTTGCGGCAATCAATGATGTTGTAAATTCCGAAACAAAAGAAGAAATTGAAAAAAATATGGAAACGTACAGAACTGCATACAGTGAGTATGGCAGTGCGGTTACGGAGTACCAGACAGCCGTAGCTATTGCGATAGAGGCAGCAGCAAATGCATATGCAGCAGATAAAGCAAACAGCGTAGGCGAAACCGTCACAAAGGAAATGACGGCAAAAATTGAAAGTACAGCATCAGAAATCACATTGCTGTGCAAAACCATTGAAGAGTACAACATGCACAATTATGTTGCGGGTGGCGATTTTAAAGGCGGTTTTACCGATGAGTGGTATACGAGCAGCGAAAACAACGCAGTTATTACAGACAGCACACTGGGAATATGTGCGAAGATTTTAAAAACTTCCAGTACATCATCATACATACGGTGCAAGATTGGAGTATTGCCAGCCGGAACGTACAGGGTACGGTATAAGGCGGCAACTGCAAGCGGATACGAAAGCACTGCAAGGATACAGTGCAGCTTTTATACCTATCAGACAACCGCAGCCGGATTGCTGAAAAGCACAGAATGGACAACCATAGAAAGAGAAGTGACATTACCAGAAAGCACGAGCACAAGATATTTATATCTGTATGCCTACGTGCAAGGGGCAACAGTATATGTAAAAGATGTAGAAGTACTGGGGCAGATGTCGGTATACACAGAAGCACAGTTAAAAATAAACAGTGATTCTATTACGCAGGAAGTTAAAAGAGCCAAGGGTATAGAGGAAGAATTAAGAGCCTCTATTAAAGTGAATGCCGACAGTATCACAAGCTGTGTAACAAAGGGAAATGTGAGTAGTTACATTACGCAGTATTACAACAATGTCATTGTTGCATTTAACAATAACTCAAAATATGTGCAAATTAGCGCAGGAGAAATTGCAGTATATGATAATGGAGTAAGTGCATCAAAAAAACGTGCAGCGTTCGACCAAAACGGCAATCATTTTTACAGAGATAACTACTATGTGGGGAAAATTGGTACAAATCAATGGACAAGTAACAATGCACACAAAGGACTTGTATTTGATTTAGAGCCGCAGGGTAAGTATATGGCATGGGCACAAAGGGCAACCGAGAGTGCAAGCGGATACACAACGATTTTATGTTACTCAAGGGCAAACAGTATATATACAAACGCTGGTTTAAATTTAGGCTGCAATATGTATGGCAACGGCTGGATACTGGACAATGTAGACCTGCGGAACTGTAGCGCAAATGGTTATACAACTTTTACAGGGACATTACCAGTTGTATTGGAAATACATAAAACAGACAATAACGGCGGTATTGGTTGGACATATGGAAACGTGTATATAAAGAATGGCTTAATAACAAGTATTCCACAATAAAGGAGCAGGACATGGAAAAAGAACAGGTTGAAATTACAGAAGAGGCAACACCGTTGCCGCTTGAATTAAATAAAGCACCAGCACCATTACAGGAAGAGGAAAACAAAGCAAAGACGGATACATTTAATTTTACAGAGGCAGTATTGCTTGCAATGAATGAAGAATAAAGGAGAGTGCGCAATGAGCAAAGAACAGGAAGAAATGCAGCAGGCAACAGAGGAACATATAGAGCAGCCGTTACCAGATGAACCAAAAGAGGAACAGAGTGAGCCAATGGGAATACTTACAAGCCGAGCGCATGAAGATATGACATTAGCAATTTTACAAGTACAGGCAGCCTATGGACTGCCAGCATATTTAACAGATCTGATTGTAACGGCAGTGCTTGCGGATATCCGGGGCTGTGCAAATAAGGATTTGCTTAATACATTGAGCAGAAAGGAGTAGCACATGGCGTTACAGAATGTACAGAGAATACAGATTGAGCTTGACGGCAGCGCACCTTTTGAGTATGTCGTGGCAAAAGCTGGGGAAAAAGAAAGCCGGATAGTGGAAGTTACACTGTTGGAGAATAAGAAAGAGTTTACCATACCAGCCGGGACAACAGCAAAAATTAAGTATTACAAGCCAGACGGCAAATTTGTATTGAACAATGCCACAATCAGCGGGAATGTTATTACAGTGACATATACAGAGCAGATGCTGGCAGTTTCCGGCACTGGGCGTGGGGAAATTGTTTTATACAACGGAACAGCCGTATTACGAAGCGCAACGTATTACACGAAGATTACACCAACGGTGTACAAGGAAAATGGGCTGATAAGTGATAATGAGTTTTTGGATATGGCAGAAAGCATTATTGCAATGAATCAGCAGACAGATAAGGCAATAAATGCAACCAAGAGTGCAGAACAGGCAGCAGCAGATGCCAATACAGCAACAGCAGCAGCCAATAGCGCAGCAAAAGCGGGAAATGCAGCGGCTACAGCCGGAAATAATGCAGCAAAGGCAGCGAATGATGCAGCAGAGGCGGCAAATAATGCAGCAAACAGTGTAGCACAGACAAAGAAAGATGCAACAGCGGCAGCAGAAGCCGCCAACAGTGCAGCCAAGGCAGCAAACGAAGCGACCACAGCAGCCAATAGTGCAGCGAAAGCGGGAAATGCAGCAGCCGCAGCCGGGAACAGCGCAGCCAAGGCAGCGAATGATGCAGCAGCAGCGGCAAATGAAGCCAAAGCCAATACAGTAACAGCAACACGGAACGCACAGACAGCAACCAGCGAGGCGAACACAAAGGCAGCAGCCGCCAATAATGCAGCCGTAGCGGCAAATAAAGCGGCGGCAGCCTGTGAGAATATGGCAAAGGGAATTAACAGTATGACGGACAGCACAACGGGCATTACCTACACAATAGGGATTAACGGCGGCATGGTGTATTTAGAATCAGTATAAGGAGCAGAGCATGGCAAGAATTTATTTAGCGGATAAAGAAACATTGGACAGTACGCACGCAAATACAAATGCAATTCTGGCAGCATTAGAGGAAAGCGGCGGGGAACATAAGAAAGCGGTACGTTATGGTATCAAAATCAGCAAGAGCGACAGCGGAAAGAAAAGCCGGGTAACGTACCTATATGACGCTGTAGGCATGACCCCTGCGGCGATGAACTATACAGACGGTGTTTTTAACTATGGTAGCTGGGGCAATGTGGAATTTGTAAAGAATAACTACCCTTGCATGGTTAAGTTTGACGGTACAGAGGACTACAAGTTACTGGCAACAGATTACTCATTAAAGGCAGACGGAACAACGGCAAGCGATGTGGCAAACGTGGATTATGCGGGTAATGCAATGGCAGCATTTAAGGGCGGCTGGCTGTGCCAGTACGAAACGGCTACAGACGAATACATCATTTGGAGTAATGTAAAATACGATGACGGGTACAACGCATACCACAGAACAGCACCAGACGGAGTTATCAGAGAGGGATTCTACCGCAGAATCTACACACCTGCATTATTAAATAATGTAGCAAGGTCATTAAGTGGGCAGCAGCCAATGGCAAGCAAAAATGCAACGCAGGAACGTACATACATTAAAGCAAACGGCGATGTATGGGAGCATACAAGCTGGTGGGAATGGAATTATATTATTGCACTGTTAAAGATTATGGCAAAATCAGAGGATTTACAGGAAGCATACGGCAATGGAAACATGAGCGGTTATGTGAATGATTCAACGAAGTATTACGGAGTACTTGCCACAGGTAGTATGGACGATAAAGGGCAGTTTTACGGATATAATGCCGGAAATAAACAGATTAAGGTATTCCATACAGAGGCAATGTGGGGCGATCAGTGGGAGCGTATCTGTCAAATGGTTTGTGATAAAGGCGTTGTGAAAGTGCAGCCATATGGAGATTGTAATTTAACTGGTGCAGGATTTGAAAAAGTGCTAGATTTTGCAGATTACGGAGTAAGTGGTAGCGTTGGCGGCTACATGAAAGATACCGTTATGACGAAAGCGGGACGTTTCCCGGTAACATATACAGGCAGCAGCTCAACATATCTGTGTGATTACTTTTGGTTGAATACAGGCATTGTGGCTGTGCCTCTTGTGGGCGGCAGCTGCAACTACGGGCTGAATTGCGGGGCTTACGTGCGCTTGACCAACGCCGCTGGCAATGCGAACTGGACCATTGCGCCCGGTCTTTCTTGCAAAATGCCTAATGCTGCGTAAGCAGTAAAGGGGGAACGGGGGATTTCTCCCCGCAGGAAAGTACAACATACGAAAAATTAACGGTAGAGAGAATATAATAGGGGATTTCCGGGGCGTGGCTGTGCCTCTTGTGGGCGGCAACTGCAACAACGGGCTGAATTGCGGGGCTTACGTGAACTTGAACAACACCGCTGGCAATGCGAACTGGAACATTGCGCCCGGTCATTCTTATCAAATTATGGAAGATTAACCAAATGCCCCGGAAATTCCTACACCGCTGGCGGTTGAAATACCGCTGAAAGTGAAAATACAGCCGCAAAAGGTGCAGTATGGTAGCCGGGGCGAAGCCCTTAGTTGCATAGCGTGGCGAACTACTGCAAGGCGATAAGAAAGAGAATAAGAATGATTAGTTTTAACGGCGTAAGCGAACAACTGTATATACCAGAAGAACAAATAAAAGATATATACAATGCATCAAAAGGAAAGAGCAAGAAAGAACAGGCGCAGATAGTAAAAGCGAATGTAGAACACTACAGAAAAGAGCTGGATAAAAGATTAAAGAACAATACATTTGCACCGAAAAGACATAAAACAAAAATCATACAGGAAAATTCCTGCAAGAAAACACGAAAGATAGTAAAGCCACAATATATGTATGAGCAAATGGCGCACCATTCCGTAATGCGGGTATTTGTGCCGATTGCAATGAGAGGCATGTATTACCATGTGTACGGGAGTATACCGGGAAAAGGTGTACACAGAGGAAAAAGAACTGTAGAACGGTGGATAAGAGAGGATAGCAGAAACTGCAAGTACATATATAAGCTGGATATACGGCATTTCTTTGAGAGTGTGCCGCACAGAAGATTAAAGAAAGCACTAAAACGGAAAATCAGAGATAGAGAGTTACTAAAGAAATTATTTATTATCATAGACAGCCATAAACCGGGGTTGCCGTTAGGCTATTACCCGTCACAGTGGTTCGGTAATTTTTATTTGCAGCCACTAGATCACTTTATCATGGAGCAGTTACATGTAAAGCATTACATACGGTATATGGACGATATGGTTATATTCGGAAACAATAAAAAGGAACTGCATAAAGCAAGGCTGCAAATTGAGAAATTCATAACGGAAGAGCTGGGATTACAAATAAAGAAAAACTGGCAGGTATTCCGTTTTGACTATGTAGACAGAAAAGGCAAGCGCAGAGGCAGACCGTTGGATTTTATGGGGTTCAAATTTTATAGAGACAGAACAACGATGCGAAAGAGCATATTACAGGGCATACGTGGCAAGGTCAACCGGGTAAAGCGAAAAGAAAAGATTACGTGGGTAGATGCAGGTAGTTTACTTTCTAGGCTGGGCTGGATTTGGCATAGTGACACTTACGCATATTACGAAAGATACATAAAACCATATGTAAAAGTGAAAGTGCTAAAAACGCTGGTTTCAAAGCACGCAAGAAAGGAGAATGAACGCAATGGAATGGTACGCAGCAGAAAGCACCGCAGAAGAGAAACCAAAAGAGCTGGATATAACAAGCAGCCCGCACCTTGTATATAAGAGGCGCAATATTGAAAAAGTACCCATGAGTAATGAAAATGAGGAAAGCATGGCAGGAGAAAAGTGGGTATATGAAGAATGTATGCAGGATAAAGAAGAGTATGAGAGCCAGCAGGCAGAGTTATTAAGCCCAACTACAGAGGCAATCATGCAGGAAATTTCCGCATTGCAGATGCAGCAGACAGAAACGCAGATCACACTTGAAATGTTAATGGAGCAGTAGAAAGGTGGTACAGACATGTACGAAGAACTGAAAAAAAAATACGATAAAGGCTATATCACAAAGGCAACATTAAAAGGCTGGGTACGCATTGAGCGTAAGGTAAAGGGCAGAGGGATTACAGAGGAACAGTACGAGCAGATTACAGGCGAAAAATACGAGGCATAGGAGAAACACAGAGAAAATGGTAGAACAGGTAATAACTTACATTACGGCAAACTGGGTAGCATGGTTATTTGCCGGAGCGTATGCAATTCTTATTGCACTTTATAAAAAAGAGAAACAGCAGCATAAGGAAGAAAGAGAAGAAAACAAGGCAGTGCGTGAGGGATTGCAGGCACTTTTGCGGCAGCAAATCATAGATATTTGCCTAAAGTATGAGGAACGCAAAGAAGCCCCGGCATGGGCAAAGCAGGCTGAAACATCAGCATATAAAGCTTATGAAAAGCTGGGCGGCAATGATGTAGCACACGCAATGCATGAAAGATTTATGCAACTGCCATTATCAGACGGTAATTTAGAAACAGAAAGGATACATTAGCAGTAAATGACATATCGCAGGAGAAAGCGGCGTAGAAGAGTGACACCACAGGCGGCGGTAAGCTGGCTGTGGGAGTTCAGTAAAAAAGTGGTGTGGACGGTAACACTCTTATACATTGTGTCGTTTGTGTTCGCAATGGTTTTATGTTGGCGAGAGCTACAGTTCATAGGAAACACAGCGGCAATAACAACACTGATTACAGAATCAAACGAAACATTCCGGGTAGTTGTTGGTGGATATCTGATTAAAGCAGGAATAGAAAACGCCTGCAAGATTGTTACCAGTAAGCAAACGCCGCAGGAAGAAACAGACGATAACGCAGAGGGGTAAGGTGGTAATATGGGCTTTATCATGGAAAATATCAGAGTTATAGGAATTGTGTACCTTATAGGTGCAATCATTACTTTTATTGGTTTATTTGCTTTTTTTATGTGGGCGGCAAAGGCAGATGACAAGGAACAGGAATTATACCCGGAATATCCGATAGAAGATGAAAACGAACCATTCAGCTTGTACATAACGGTTGTATTTATTATTTCCATTATGACGGCAATTATATGGTGGGGCGTACCGCTTTTGTTGGGTGGGTTGCTTCTTTATGACAAGATAACGCAGGAGTACCCGCAGTTAATGGGTGGCATGAATGACACAGAAGAAAAAGAAAACGGAAAGGAATAGAGAAAATGGAAAAAGTACTTTTTTATGTAGCGGCAGCATTGATTGCTGTAATGGTTTTGACACTGTGGGTAAATATTATTGTGGCAATCACAAAAAAGGTTGTTGCGTGGGACAAGTTCCCGGTGCAGGTGTGGGTAATGATTGTAGCCATTGCCTCTACATTGATTACCGTAGCAGCATTTGCACAGTATTTTAATATTGCAATGTTGTGGTATTACTGGGTAGCAGCTATTGCGCTGGGCTTTTTGGTATGCTATGCGGCAATGTTTGGATATGACAACCTTTATAAGCAAATCATGGAAACTGTACAAAAGATAAGGGAACTACTGGCAGGAATCACAAAAGACGCTGAATAGAAAGAATGAGGATAAAACTATATGAGCGTATTGATTGGACACGCAAGCATCAGCGAGAACGGAACTATTAACGGAAAAAAGGGAGATCAGACGGGAAAAGAGGTATGTGTAAGAAACTTTTATAGTAAACCATGGGATTTTATGGCAATCCACCCGGACGCAAACGTAAGAGAGAAGCACGCAAAAGCGGTAGAGGCAGGCTGTGCAAATAACAATATCGGATACGGACAGGGCGATAGAAACACGCTGAACACAGAGGCAAAGAAAGTAAATTATGATTTGTCAAAAGTAGGGCTGTGCAATACGGACTGTAGCGAGTTTCAGAACGTGTGCGCCGTTGCATCTGGCGCAGCAGGCGTAACGCATGGCAGTAATGGGTGGACTACAGCAACCATGCGTAACGCATTAAAGGCTGCGGGCTACAAAATCATTACAGACAGTGCATTTCTGAAAAATGAAAATTACTGTGTAAGAGGTGCAATCTATGTAAAAGAAAGCTCACACACCGTATGCGGACTGACAAATGAAACATACGCAGCACAGACGCTTGCAAAAGCAGGGATTGGGGGATACGCCGGAAATAACAACTATTCTGGCAAAGGAATTGGTACAGCGGTTGCAAAATGCGATATGAACATCAGAAGCGTAGCAGAAGTAAAGAGCAATACTGTATACAGTTCGATTAAAGCGGGCACAAAAGTAGAAGTGCTGGAGGTGTTGGCAAATGGCTGGTATAAGATTGTATGGGCGGGCGCATCTTGCGGCTATGCTTATACATCGAATACAAACAATAAGTATTATACATATACCGCCAACAGCAAAAACAACAGTACCAGCACCAGCGGCAGCAGTGGATTAAAGCAGACGCAGAAACCAGAATCAGCGTTGTGTTTTGATAAGACGCTGGCGGGTGCATATGTTGTTACAGCGGACAAATTGCACATGAGAGCAGGAGCAGGAAAAACAAAAGCGGACTATGGAACTATCGCAGAGGGTGGCAAAGTACATTGTTACGGATATTACAACAAAGAAAAGGGGACAGGTGCAAAATGGCTGTATGTTGCCTGCGGAAACGTAACGGGATACTGCCATAGCGATTATCTGAAAAGAGCATAATATGGACGCACAAACAGCGGGCAGAGTTTTGGCGGCGTTGGTAATATGTAGCGGGCACAATAAAGGCTGTGACGAGTGCCCGGCATACGATGTAGAAGCCACAGGAGAAGCACAGCAGAAACGATGCAATGAATTATTGAGCGATAGCAATATTGAAAAAGCATTAGAAACAATGAGAGGATAAAAGAAAGGGTAGCGGTGTGAGCCGTTACCCTTTTTGCCTACTGATTTAAAACCAGATCATAAAATACGTTTTCAGATAAAATCTGTATGTCCTTGCCTTTTAAAATAAGTGATTCAGCCTTTTTCTGTTTATTGCTTTTACCGTCTTTTATGAGACTGCAAAAATCATTATTGCCGAGAATTAAATAATTTGTTTTGGCTGTGACGTTATCCCCGCACTGCCCGCCGAGGTTTACCACAAGTTGCATGGCATCTTTACGCTGCATCTTTTCTAATGTGCCAGTGAATACACAGAGCTTGCCGTAAAGCGGGTGGCTGATATCAAAATTATCTGTAGTTGCCGTAATATCTTTTGCGTGTAGTTGGTGGCTGGAATAAGAAGCCTTAAAGCCGTCAAAGTCCCCATATTGTGAAACCGCATCAGAAAGCAAGGATTGATAGCAGGCGTTGCAGGCTTCACAATCAGCATAGGAGCGGTGCGCCGGGGAAGAAACTTTATAATGGGCGGCAACCGTTTCTAGTTTGTGGTTTTTCAGTTCCGGCAGCAGTTTCCTTGCAAAGCGCATTACATCAACAAAGGAATTGGTAAAATCAATGCTGTGCGTATCCTGCAATACGTCATAAATAAAATTGATATCGAAATTTACGTTATAGCCTACAAGGATATCAGAACCGACAAAATCATAGAAAGATTTAATTGCATCGGAAATGGCGGGAGCATCAGCAACCAGATCGTTTGTTATCCCGGTCAGTTCGGTTATAAAGCTGTCAATAGGTTCGGTGGGTTTAACAAGAGTAGTAAAAGAATCAACTAAAGAACCGTTTGAGTAGCGCAGTGCGGATAGTTCGATGATTTCACAATAACGGGAGTCCAGCCCGGTTGTTTCAATGTCAATTACCGTATAAGTATCTGGTGCGGCAATGAGGCTGCGCCCTTTATTTGGGCGGCTGGGTTTTTCTGATTTATCAGACGTAGTAACAAAAGGTTTCCCGTTTTCATCAATACCGATAGAAATGAACATAGTAAATACCCTCTTTCGTTTGAAAATTATAGTCATGC
This sequence comes from Mediterraneibacter faecis, assembly GCF_055383675.1. NCBI lineage: Bacteria > Bacillati > Bacillota > Clostridia > Lachnospirales > Lachnospiraceae > Mediterraneibacter > Mediterraneibacter faecis. Next base: position 1,443,093 of record NZ_AP043803.1, read on the forward strand.
TGACCTTTAACACAATTATGCTTTTGAAATGTGGTAAAGTCAAGAAAAATTCTGATTATTAACACAAATACGATAGGGGCGTACTGAATGAAAATATACGCATACAAAGGGAAAGATAATTTATGTGGAGAACGCATAAGATTGGCAAGAGCGAAAAACAGAATTACACAAAGTGATTTAGCAACACGTATGCAGGTAGCTGGGGTTACAATAGAAAGAGATTCAATAAGCCGGATAGAACGGGGCACAAGAATTGTAACAGATTACGAATTGAAAATATTTTCTAAAGCGTTGGGCGTGAGCATGGAATGGTTGACAGACGAAAGCGGGACACTGTAACAATAGTTATGGTGTTTTTCTTTATAAAAAAATACACCCAATGAGTAAAAAAATAATTGACAAATGTACTCAATGGGTATATAATATAATTGTAGCAAGGGAACAGCGGGAAAGGAGTTAAAAAATGGAGAACGAAGAAATGAGCAAAGCCGATTTAATAGCAATGTTGGTATCAATTAGAGAAGTAGCAAGAACAAACGGGGAAACACATACAGTAGAACATATAGAAAAAATTCTTGAAGAAGTAAGAAAATAAAATAGAATAAAATAAAGGGAACACACGAGGGGCGGATACCTAAACAATCCTGCTAACCGCCCCAAGTGCTTAATTAGATTATAGCAGGAAAAAAATAAAAGGCAAGAGGTGTAAATGAAATGAAAGCAGTAAAGGGATACACAAAAAATGATTATATTGCAATCTGCCAAGAGGAAGATGGTGGAGAAAGTTTTAATTTCAAATCAATGAACGAAGCTGTTAAATATTTTGTGAAATTTATGCCGGGTTCTTTAAAAAAAGAAGCTATTGCAAGAATTAAGAATGATACAAATTGTGATTGGGTTTTCTTTGAAGATGGAAGCGTTATTTTTAGATACTACGGAAAAGGATATAATGAAACAATTATAAATGAAATGAGAGAAAATGGATATGGAGCGTAAGGAAACAGACAAAATGACGGTTGAAGAGGCACGCAAACAGCAGGGCATGAGCAGGCGCGAGGTATCGGAATGGTTAGAGATACCATATAGAACGCTGACAAACTGGGAGAATGGGGTACGGAGTTGCCCGCATTATATTGAAAAGCTGATAGTAGAAAAAATATTGCAGGGCAAATAACGAAAAGCACACAGAGAGCCGCAGGACAACAACGCCTGCGGCTTGTTTTACGAAAGAGGGCGGGAACATGGCAAATCAAAAGGGTAGCAGACAATTAAAGCACAATGATAGAATCAGATTAGAAGCCTTGTACAATGCAGGGCATAAGGTTGTGGAGATCGCAGAAATTTTGCATGTACACCGCAGTACAATTTATAACGAGCTGAAGCGTGGACAATATGAACATTTGAACAGTGATTATACAAGAGAAATGAGATACAGCGCAGACCTTGCACAACGGAAGTATGAGGAAAATTTAAAAGTGCGAGGAACGCAATTAAAGATAGGAAATGATATTAAGCTGGCAAATTACATAGAGGACAAAATAATAAATGAAGATTACAGCCCGGACGCAATCATAGGGGAACTGACAGCAGAGGGACGCTGGGGAGAATTTCAAACCAGAATATGCACCACTACGGTATACAACTATATTGATAAGGGAATCTTTTTAAAAGTAACAAATAAGGACTTGCCAGTAAAGAAGAAGAAAAAACGCAAGTATAATAAGGTAAAGAAACAGAAAAGGGCAGAAGCAGGGGAAAGCATAGAGAATAGACCAGAAGCAATAAACAACCGGGAAGAGTTCGGACATTGGGAAATGGACAGCGTAATAGGACAGCGTGGAAAATCGAAAAATACATTGCTGACACTCACAGAGCGAAAGACACGAGCAGAAATTATTTTTAAATTGCCGGATCACAGCGCAGAGGCGGTAGTGGCAGCAGTTGACAGATTAGAGAATCGCTGGGGAGAAATGTTTAAGACGGTATTTAAGAGCATCACAGTAGACAACGGCACAGAGTTTGCATATTGTGCAGAGTTGGAGCGTTCAGCGATAGGAGAGGGGAAAAGAACCAAAATGTATTATTGCCACCCGTACAGTAGTTGGGAGCGTGGTACAAACGAGGTAACAAATAAAATGGTACGCCGCCGAGTTCCAAAGGGCACAAATTTTGACGGACGGACAGAGGAAGAAATACAGGCAGTAGAAGAGTGGATAAATAAGTATCCTAGGCGCATACATGGGTATAAATCAGCAGGGCAGTTATTTGATGAAGAACTTAAAAGAATCAGCTAATCTAATAAAAGGGCATAACGGCTGGCTGGAAACGGTACAGCCTTATTGGATTGCTTATAAAAAGAACCGTAGAAACAGAATATACAATAAAAGCACATATGTTTTGTACAAAATGCCGATATTGAAATTTTGTCGAAAAAAAGGTTGAAATTTTTAAAATATAAAATAAAATAAAAAAGTTGTTGACATCTGATAGGTGTTAAGTATATAATAATCAAGTCGGTTGCGACAAAGCGTAAGTGGAAGCCGCAGCCGACATATGAATATGGGATCTTAGCTCAGCTGGGAGAGCATCTGCCTTACAAGCAGAGGGTCACAGGTTCGAGCCCTGTAGGTCCCATATCTAATTAAATATGGCGGGATAGCTCAGTTGGCTAGAGCACACGGTTCATACCCGTGGTGTCGCTGGTTCAAATCCAGTTCCCGCTACTTATATGGGATCTTAGCTCAGCTGGGAGAGCATCTGCCTTACAAGCAGAGGGTCACAGGTTCGAGCCCTGTAGGTCCCATATACTAACTAAATATGGCGGGATAGCTCAGTTGGCTAGAGCACACGGTTCATACCCGTGGTGTCGCTGGTTCAAATCCAGTTCCCGCTACTTATATGGGATCTTAGCTCAGCTGGGAGAGCATCTGCCTTACAAGCAGAGGGTCACAGGTTCGAGCCCTGTAGGTCCCATATACTAATTAAATATGGCGGGATAGCTCAGTTGGCTAGAGCACACGGTTCATACCCGTGGTGTCGCTGGTTCAAATCCAGTTCCCGCTACTATAACGAAGACTGCGTGCTTAAGAAATTAGTACGCAGTCTTTTTACGCAAATTTACTGGTTACTGCTTATATCAAGCAAAGAAATAATAGTATTAAGGAGCAACTTGTGGTAATATAACAGATAATGATATAGAAAAAAGTTGTTGTCTTTCGTTTATATTTTAAAACGTGGCCAATAACAGAAATACGGAGGAAACAAGATGAATAAAAAAAGCGGATATGCGCTCAGAATAGTACTTGGAGGTTATCTTACCTACCTGGGTATCAGAATCTTAAGTGAGATGATCCAGCAGCGTCCTAGCAATATGACACTTATGTCAGTACTGGCAGTTGTATTTATCCTGGTTGGAGTTGCTTATGCAGGGAATGCCATCTGCAAAACGTTTGAAATTGATATCAAAAAGCAGATTGCGAAGATGATAGCAAAGAGAAAAGCGGAGCAGAAACGAAAAGCAGAAGAAGCGGCAGCGGCGAAGGAAATGTCACAGGTAACAGAGAGCACAACGACAGAAGTATCGGAAGACGAAAAAGTATCAGACAATACAATGCCGACAATGCTTTCAGAAGAAGACAGGAAGAAGCTGGAAGACGCAGTGTCTAAGGCAGATTCCGAGGAAAAAACAATGCAAGACAGCAAGGCTGAAGCTATAGAAAAAACAGCAGATTCAGATTCAACAGAAAACGAAGCAGCGGAAAAAACAGTATCAGAAGAAAAAGTAGAATCGGTAGAAAAACCGGTGACTACAACAGAATCAGAGGAAACACCGGACGAAGAAATAAAAGCTGAAGAAACAGCGACTGAAGAAACATCAGTTCAGGAAGAACTGACAGACACAAGAGTGGTAGATATTTTTGCAGAACTGAATGAAGAACCTGTTTCAGAAGATGCTGAAAATGATTTTGAGGAGAAATAATTATGCGTGTAGGTATGGGATATGATGTTCATAAGTTAGTTGAAGGAAGAAAACTGATCCTGGGTGGAGTTGAGATTCCTTACGAGAAAGGTCTCTTAGGACATTCGGATGCAGACGTTATGCTGCATGCAGTGATGGATGCACTTCTCGGGGCAGCAGCACTTGGAGACATTGGCCTTCATTTTCCGGATACAGATCCGAAATATAAGGGTGCATCCAGTATAAAACTGCTTGAGCACGTAGGCGGACTTTTGGAAGAAAATGGTTATGTGATCGAGAATATTGATGCAACGATCATTGCGCAGCGTCCAAAGATGCGTCCGCATATTGATCAGATGCGGGAAAACATGGCGAAAGCGCTTAAAATTGACGTTGATCAGATCAATGTAAAGGCTACAACAGAAGAGGGTCTTGGCTTTACCGGAAGTGGCGAAGGAATCTCATCCCAGGCGATCTGTGCGATTGAAAAATTTACGAATTACAGTAGCGTGGATGTGATGGAGAAGCCTGCAGGATGTGGTGGATGCTGTGCGGGAAAATAAGATGAAGATTCGAAAGCTGGACCAATCAGAGCATGGGAAAACCCGGAGCTTGTGGGAACAGGTATTTTCAGAAGACAGTCAGGAATTTGTTGATTATTACTATTATATCAAGACAAAAGACAATACGATTTATGTAATAGAGGAAGACGATGAGATACGTGCGATGCTGCAGCTGAACCCTTATCAGGTAAAGTTACAGGAAAGTGTCGTTCCATCGGATTATATCGTGGGAGTTGCCACGCAGGCAGAATATAGAGGCAGAGGATATATGAGAAATCTTCTGATTCATGCATTACAGGATCAGTATTCACAGAAGATGCCATTTACCTTCCTGATGCCGGCGGCAGAAGCAATCTATTATCCTTATGATTTCCGATTTGTTTATGAACAGAAACAAATCGAGCTTGATGAAGCATTTTTTTCTGCAAGAAAAGAATATAAAAATGATGAATATAGAAATATATCACAAGAGCGGATTGTAGACCGTGATGCAAGATTTATGGATGCAGGGAAGATGGCGGCATTTGTTGAAGAGAATTTTTCGGATTGCTGGAATGTTGTTGCTTTAAGAAATGCACAATATTATCAGACACAGATTCTCGAACAACAGAGCGAGTTTGGCGGGATGCGGCTTGTCTTTGAAGAAGAGAAGCTGGTCTGTATCTATGCATATGCGAAAGAAGAGGGGCTCGAGATCAGGGAACCACTTTATTTGGAAGGGAAAGAAGATCTCTTCTGGGCGTCGGTGGATGGTCTTAGAGAACCGGAAGAAAAGGTTTCGGTTTATGGGTTTAAGGAAGCACCTGACTGGCCAGATGATGAAACGTCTGCATATAAAGAAAAACCGCTTATTATGATCAGAATCGTTCATTTACAGGAACTATTTTCTGAAATGAAAATCCCGTCAGAACGTGAGATCCATTGCTCTTTTGCGGTGATCGATCCGATTCTTCATAAGAATAGCAGGATCTGGAAACTCAGTAGCTCAAAAGGAGAAGAAAGCCTGAGCGTGTCTGAAACGGAAGATTCACAGGGAGTACTTTCCATTGCAGCATTGACGGAAATATTGTTTGGATACAAAACTCCTGAAGAAATACGTGCAGAGGAAAACGTAATTCTTACAGAAGAGCTAGAGGAAGAACTGAGGAAACTTCAGAACCTCTGTCCAATATTTTTGAATGAGATTGTCTGAATAAAATGTTAAAATGCAGTTGATCGGCAGAGATAATAGTTGACAAAAAATGATTTTTTGCATAAGATAATAGAGATGTTGAAAACAATAAATATTGGTAATAGAATTGAGAAAGACAAAGAACGGGAAGAGTAACAGAGATTTGGACTCATAGAGAGAAGGTGTCACCGGCTGAAAGCACCTTTGAGAGAAGAAACTGTGAAGTGCCCCCGGGAGTCGATCCTGTGAATGGAGTAGCAGGGTACGTCAGGCACACGTTACGTGCGTGAAAGTGAAAGAAGTTATACTTCTTTTATTAGAGTGGAACCGCGGATAGAACTTCGTCTCTAGATTGAGACGAAGTTTTTTGTATATTAGGAAAGTCTCTTTCCTAATATATAAAAAACGCTCCGCTCAGGATGCGCACTGCGGCGTACTAAGTGCATTCTTGAATCAGAAAGGAACGATAAATATGGGAATGATATCTTATGTCAAACAGGAGATAGAGGTGATCCGAGAGCGAGATCCTGCGATCAAATCAAACATGGAAGTATTTTTGTACCCAAGCTTTAAAGTAATCTTAAGCTACAGAGTGGCGCATAAGCTTTACCTGAAAAAGCATTATTTCTGGGCACGCTGGATTTCTCAGAGAGCAGCGCGTAAGACAGGGATTGAGATCCATCCGGGTGCAACAATTGGAAAGGGACTTTTTATCGATCATGGAACAGGTGTGATCATCGGAGAAACTACGATCATCGGAGATAATGTAACACTGTATCAGGGGGTTACGCTTGGCGGTACCGGAAAAGAACAGGGAAAACGTCATCCAACGTTGAAAGATAATGTTATGGTGAGCGCCGGCGCAAAGATTCTGGGTTCTTTTACAATCGGAGAAAATTCTAAGATCGGAGCTGGTTCTGTAGTACTTGAAGAGGTTCCACCGAACTGTACAGTTGTCGGTGTGCCGGGACGAATCGTCCGCATGGACAACAAGAAAGTCCCAAGAAGTGATATGGATCAGGTACATTTACCGGACCCGGTACTTACAGATATTCGAGAACTGCAGGAAGAGAATATAAAACTTCACAAACGTTTGGAATCTATGATAAAATATATGCGATGTGTGGAGAAAGAAAATAAGGAGAGTAAGAACGATGAAGATTTATAATACAATGTCAAAAAGAAAAGAAGAGTTTGTTCCTTTAGAGGAAGGAAAAGTAAAGATGTATGTATGCGGTCCGACTGTATATAATTACATCCATATTGGAAATGCAAGACCAATGATCGTGTTTGATACTGTCCGCAGATATTTTGAATACAAGAATTATGATGTGAATTATGTATCTAACTTTACGGATGTCGATGACAAGATCATTAAGAAAGCAAACGAAGAAGGCGTTACAGCAGAAGAAATCTCACAGCGTTACATTGCAGAGTGCAAGAAAGATATGGACGGCATGAATATTGAGCCGGCAACAAAGAATCCGCTTGCAACAGAAGAGATTGACGGTATGATCAGCATGATTGAGACACTGATTGAGAAAGGCTACGCATACGAGAAGAACGGAACTGTATATTACCGTACAAGAAAGTTCAAAGATTATGGTAAATTATCCCATAAGAACCTTGATGATCTTCAGTCAGGCGGACGTACCCTTCTTGTAAGCGGTGAGGATGAGAAAGAAGATTCTCTGGATTTTGTTCTCTGGAAGCCGAAAAAAGAAGGCGAGCCTGCATGGGTTTCTCCATGGGGTGAGGGACGTCCGGGATGGCACATTGAGTGTTCAGAGATGTCCAAGAAATATCTTGGTGAGCAGATCGATATTCATGCAGGTGGGGAAGACCTGATCTTTCCACATCATGAAAATGAAATTGCGCAGAGTGAAGCAGCGAACGGAAAAGAGTTCTCCAGATACTGGATGCATAACGGGTTCCTGAACATTGATAACCGTAAGATGTCCAAGTCTCTTGGAAATTTCTTCACAGTTCGCGAGATCAGTGAGAAGTATGACCTTCAGGTACTTCGTTTCTTCATGTTAAGCGCACATTACAGAAGTCCACTGAACTTCAGCGCTGAATTGATGGAAGCAGCAAAGAGCGGACTTGAGAGAATCATTACAGCAGCTGATCGTCTGAAATTCCTTATGGGAAGCGCGAAGACAGAAGATATGGCAGAGACAGAAGCAGAGAAGTTTGCAAAGTCAGCAGAATATGTTGGAAACTTTGAGAGCGCTATGGATGATGACTTCAATACAGCAGATGCGATCGCAGCAGTATTTGATCTTGTAAAATTCATTAATACGATGACAGACGAAGACAGTTCCAAAGAGTATCTTGAGAATCTGTTTGACCGTCTGGTAAGACTGACAGAAGTACTTGGAATTATTGTTGATAAAGAAGATGAGATTCTTGATTCTGACATTGAAGCATTGATCGCTGAGCGTCAGGCAGCAAGAAAAGAGAAAAACTTTGCAAGAGCAGATGAGATCAGAGATGAGCTTCTTGCGAAAGGTATCGTTCTGAAAGATACAAGAGAAGGAGTACAATGGAAAAGAGCATAACAGCAGGTTTAGAAGAGTATATCCGGACAATTCCCGGTATGAAAGAGATTGATGCAAAGCAGTGTTCCCCACTGGTTCTTGCTTATGTGGGAGACTGTGTTTATGATCTGATCATTAAGACGATGGTGGTCGGCCGTGGAAACAGGCCGGTCCACCGTCTCCATGAAGAGACAAGCCAGTATGTGCAGGCATCAGCACAGTCCTTTATGATGCGTTCCATGCAGGAGCATCTGAATGAGGAAGAACATGGAGTTTACCGGAGAGGAAGAAATGCACGATCTGTGTCTCCGGCAAAGAATCAGTCAATTACAGATTACAGAAGAGCGACAGGTTTTGAGGCATTGATCGGACATTTATATCTGACAGGTCAGTATGAACGACTGACAGAGCTTGTAAGTATCGGACTTGAAAGCATTGAAAAAGAGATAAAGGAAAAAGGAGCAGAACATGCAGGAAAATAGAGAACAGGGAACAGAGACATTTGTAATTGAAGGAAGAAATGCCGTACTGGAAGCATTTCGTTCCGGACGTACGATTGACAAGATTTATGTTCTTGACGGATGCCAGGACGGACCGGTAAGAACAATTGTACGTGAAGCGAAAAAACACGGATCTCTGATCAATTTTGTGACAAAAGAAAGACTTTCCCAGCTCTCAGAGACAGGGAAACATCAGGGCGTGATCGCGCATGCGGCAGCATATGAATATTCTACGATCGACGATATGCTTAAGCTGGCAGAAGAGAGAGGCGAAGCTCCGTTTCTGATTCTTTTAGACAATATTGAAGATCCGCACAATCTTGGCGCGATCATTCGTACAGCGAACCTTGCAGGTGCACACGGAGTCATTATTCCAAAGAGAAGAGCAGTTGGTCTGACAGCGACAGTTGCGAAGACATCTGCCGGAGCTTTGAATTATACACCGGTCGCAAAGGTGACGAATCTTGTGAAGACAATGGAAGAACTCAAGGAAAAAGGACTCTGGTTTGTATGTGCTGATATGGATGGCGAGCAGATGTATGACCTGAACCTGACAGGACCGATCGGTCTTGTGATCGGAAATGAAGGTGAGGGCGTTGGCCGCCTTGTGAAAGAAAACTGTGATTTCGTTGCAGGAATTCCAATGAAAGGTCAGATTAATTCTCTGAATGCATCTGTGGCAGCAGGCGTTCTTGCTTATGAGATCGTAAGACAGAGGATTTCGCAGAAATAAATATGAGTATTGCTCGAAAAAAGAGTGATAACAGGTGATAATCGGATGAGTAAGTATGACAGAATGACAGATGAGCAGCTTTTATGTGATTACAAAAATGGAAATCAGGAGATTATGGATTACCTGATGGTGAAATATAAATCCATGGTAAGGAAGAAAGCGCGTGCAATGTATCTGTTGGGTGGAGAGAACGAGGATCTGATCCAGGAAGGAATGATCGGTCTGATCAAAGCAGTGAGGGATTTTGATGTAACGCAGAAAACATCATTTTCAAGTTTTGCAGAACTTTGTGTCTCCAGACAGATGTACTCGGCAATTGAGGCATCAAATCGAAAAAAGCATCTGCCTTTGAATTCTTATGTTTCGTTATATGAAGACAGTGAAGAGGTAGGAGAGGGGAGAAGTCTTCCTTTGATTGACACGATAGAATCATCGAAGGAGAATGATCCGGAAGTTCTCTATTTTGGAAAAGAATATACAGAAGCTTTTGCGGAGCAGCTCAAAGAATTGCTCAGTCCATTAGAAAATCATGTTCTTTATCTGCACTTGATGGGAACGGATTATCGGACGATTGCGGAATTACTTGGAAAGAGTCCGAAGTCAGTGGACAATGCACTTCAGAGGATCAAGACAAAAGCACAAAAGATTCTGCCGTAAAGGAGAAATACGGATGAAGAAAAAATACAATTACTTTTTGGCACTTGCAGTCTTTCTGGTGATCATGATCTGCTTTAACAAATTCGGATACATCATTTCTTATCTGGCCGCAATTGGCGGGCCTCTGGTTATGGGAAACAATGGAACAATGGTGGTTTATGAGTTCCTGATGAGTCATTTGAATCTGGTATCGGCAATTTTGTACCTTATGGTTCTGCCTATTCCTGCTTTATGGTATTATCTTGCTTTTCAGCTGCGTGAAGGAGGAATCCGTGCAATCCCAGGCAAATGCAGAAGAGTCGGATGGGACGGATGCGTTTTAATCGCGCTGTTTACTTTTGGCATGATACACGTGACCAGTATTATACTGGCAATTGTAGCACGGTCACTTCCGGATGCGATGGATAATTATCAGAATCTGATAGAAAATTCCGGCCTGACAGAATACTCGCTGATGTGGGTTTTCAGTACATTGATTCTTCCACCTCTTGTGGAAGAAATGATTTTCCGGGGTTTGATCCAGAAATATCTTGAACGTGCCGGAATGCATTGGATCCTGGCGAATGTTGTACAGGCGGTTCTGTTTGGAGTGTTCCATCAAAATCTCGTACAGGGAATTTATGCGGCACTTTTGGGGTTTGCACTTGGATTTGTGGCGCAGCGCTATAACACCCTGGCGGCATCCATGCTGATGCACATGTTCTATAATCTGATGGGAACGCTGATCGTAGATCTTGAGAGCAGATTCCTTCCGGCAATAGTAATGGGAATGATTATCCTGATCAGTATTCCGATGACAGTGAGTGCTGTGACGTTGATTTGTCTGACAACAAATAATAAAAAAACAGAGGTTTGAAAAGATGAGATTTGTAATACAAAGAGTAACAGAGGCATCTGTTACGATTGATGGTGAGATATCCGGAAAGATTGGAAAAGGGTATCTTGTTTTGATTGGAGTAGCAGATACAGACACAAAAGAGATTGCAGACAAAATGATACGAAAAATGATCGGACTTCGTATTTTTGAAGATGAACAGGGAAAAACAAACCTTTCGCTTGCTGATGTGGACGGAGGTCTTCTTCTGGTTTCACAGTTTACGTTATATGCAAACTGTAAGAGAGGAAACAGACCAAGCTTTATTGAAGCAGGAAAACCGGATATGGCGAATGAGATGTATGAATATATCATTGAAAAATGCAGGGAATCAGTGGATGAAGTACAGACCGGAGAGTTTGGAGCTGATATGAAGGTTCAGCTGCTCAATGACGGGCCATTTACCATTTTGCTGGATTCAGATCAGCTTTAACTTGACAATCAAACTCAAGTAGTGTATATTTAATTTTGCGTTCTGCTGGAACGCAATAAGCTGTCTTGGCGCAGTCGGTAGCGCGTCGCCTTGGTAAGGCGGAGGTCGGGGGTTCAAGTCCCCTAGACAGCTTTGAATCTTTCCCCGGAAACGCCCGTAAGTGCGGTGTTTTCGGGGTTTTTCTTTTGTGAAAATTCCAATCCGTAGGAATTTTACAGACTTTCCTATGGACTTACAGGCTTGAAAGAAAAAAGCAATTCCTTGTTGAAGATTCTTTCACTTGTCATAAAATATGTTATACTGAAGTTAATTGAAGTGGTGGTTCAAGGTGACGGGTTCTGCAGAAGGGGAAGCCGTATGAGCGAAAAGAATTATGAAACAAGTGAATTAAAAGAACTGAAAGATGCGTTACAGACGTTTACAGAGTTTGTATGGGAGATGGAAGAATATCTGCCGGAATTTTATCATTTTTTTGATGCGATGAGGCAGAACATTGAGATTTTTCTTCAGGTTGGCGAAGAGGATGAAGAACAGATTCATGAGATTTTGGAACGGGATTGGGAGAAAGCACATGCACCGCTTGTGGGAGTACAGTGTTATGATTTTCAAGAATCACATCCAGAGGCAGAAGCAGGAACTTGTGTTTATTTTGCGAATCTTTTGACAGAAATCGGTCGTTTTTTTGAACCGATGAGTATGTTGGGAGTGTTTTGAAAGAAGTGAAAAGGAGGAACGGATATGGCATCGTTTTTAGAAGACATCACACCATTTTATGGGACAGGAGAACGGAATGGGAAAGGACAGACACTGGAAGAATTTCTGGAAGAATATGATCCATATCGATATAAAAATCCGTGTTGTACAACAGACACAGTTGTTTTCTCTTATAAAGATGAACAGGCACTGAAAGAGGGACGATTAAAGGTGCTTTTGGTTAAGAGAGGAAATCATCCCAGTATTGGGTGTTGGGCTCTTCCGGGAGGATTTGTAAATTTGCGGGAGAATCTGGAGGATACAGCAAGACGGGAACTGCAGGAAGAGACCGGAGTCAGCGGACTTCCGGTGGAACAGTTTGCCTGTTATGGAGATTATCAGAGAGATCCGAGAGCGAGGATCATTACAAGTGCGTATCTTTCTATTGTAAAGGAGTCGGATGTAAGTGTGGAGGCCGGAGATGATGCGGCAGATGCGGCGTGGTTTGAGATAGAGATGGAACCGGAGACAGTATATGAAGAAGATGGATGGGAAAAGACGGAATATCATCTGACAATTCAAAATCAGAATCAGAAGAGAAATGCGGTTATCCTGAAAAAGGAGCGGACAGGATTGGTCAGAGAAAAATACTATGTTGTAAAAGAAGGTGGAGGAATTGCAGTGGATCATGCAGCGATTCTGGCACAGGCTTATGAATTATTAAAAGGCAGATTGTAAGCGGAAAAAGAATCTCTTGTGGTTGTCCTTTTTATGTGATAAGATATTGAGCATGAAAACCTGTAGGATAAATCACACTTCCGAAGGAATGTGACAGATCATCCGGATGGTACTTATGGTTAGTAGGAGGAAGATATGGAGAACGAAACAGTTTCAAAGAATTTTATTGAACAGGAGATAGATAAGGATCTGGCAGAAGGAGTTTACGATCATGTATGCACCCGTTTCCCACCGGAGCCGAATGGATACCTTCATATTGGTCATGCGAAGTCTATCCTTTTGAACTATGGACTGGCAGAGAAGTATAATGGTGAATTCCATATGAGATTTGATGATACGAACCCGACAAAGGAGAAGACAGAATTTGTTGAGTCTATCAAAGAGGATATTAAGTGGCTGGGCGCTGACTGGAAGGATCATCTTTATTTTGCATCCGATTATTTTGATCAGATGTATGAGTGCGCTGTGAAGCTGATCAAGAAAGGAAAAGCATTCGTCTGTGATCTTACAGCAGAACAGATGCGTGAATATAGAGGAACACTTACAGAACCAGGAAAAGAAAGTCCATATAGAAATCGTTCTGTAGAGGAGAACCTTGAGCTTTTTGAGAATATGCGTGCCGGAAAGTATGCAGACGGAGAGAAAGTGCTTCGTGCAAAAATTGATATGGCATCACCGAATATCAATATGCGTGACCCGATCATTTATCGTGTTGCCCGCATGACACATCACAATACAGGGGATAAGTGGTGTATTTATCCGATGTATGATTTCGCTCATCCGATCGAGGATGCAATCGAGGGAATCACACATTCCATCTGTACACTTGAGTTTGAAGATCACAGACCTCTTTATGACTGGGTTGTAAAAGAATGTGAATTCGAGAACCCACCGCGTCAGATTGAGTTCGCAAAACTGTATCTTACGAATGTTGTAACAGGAAAGCGTTATATTAAGAAGCTCGTAGAAGATAAGATTGTTGATGGCTGGGATGATCCAAGACTGGTTTCTATTGCAGCGCTCAGAAGAAGAGGATTTACACCGGAGTCAATCAAGATGTTTATTGATATGTGTGGTATTTCAAAGAGCCAGAGCTCTGTTGATTATGCGATGCTTGAGTACTGTATCCGTGAAGATCTGAAGATGAAGCGTTCCCGTATGATGGCTGTACTTGATCCGATCAAGCTTGTGATTGATAACTATCCGGAAGGAGAAGTTGAATATCTGGATGTTGCGAATAATCTGGAGAACGAAGAACTCGGACAGCGTAAAGTTCCGTTCTGTCGTGAACTTTACATCGAGAGAGACGACTTCATGGAAGAACCGCCAAAGAAATATTTCCGCTTGTTCCCAGGGAATGAAGTTCGTCTGATGCACGCATATTTTGTGAAATGTGAAAGCTTTGTAAAGGATGAGAATGGTAACGTGACAGAAGTTCACTGTACTTATGATCCTGAGACAAAGGCTGGAAGTGGATTTACAGGACGTAAGGTGAAAGGAACAATTCATTGGGTTCCGGCACCATATGCACAGAAAGCAGAAGTAAGACTGTATGAGAACCTTGTAGATGAAGAGAAGGGTGTATACAATAAAGAGGATGGTTCTCTGAACCTGAATCCAAATTCTCTGAAGATTATCAAAGATGCTTATGTGGAGCCAAGCTTTGCAGATGCGAAAGCTTATGATAGCTTCCAGTTTGTAAGAAACGGATTTTTCTGTATCGATGCAAAGGATTCTACACCGGAGAATCTGGTATTTAACCGTATTGTTTCTCTGAAGAGTTCTTTCAAACTGCCGAAGAAATAAAAAACGGACTGCCGTGATCACAATGAGAAATTGTTCACGGCAGTTTTTCATAGTTATAGGTGTGATGCAGAGGGAGAACAAGAATGTATGAATTGACAATGAGTTTGAATCCAAAATCAAAAACTCCGCTGTATGAACAGATTTATGAATTTATCAAGGAAGAGATTCAGAATAACGTAATACAGAGTGGAGAGCGGCTTCCATCTACAAGAGCATTGAGTAAGCATCTGGTAGTGAGCAGGAGTACAGTAGAACTTGCATATGAACAGCTCCTGTCGGAAGGGTATGTGGAGGCAATCCCATGCAAAGGATATTTTGTCGCAAAGATCGAAGGCATATATCAGCTTCAGAAGAGACCGGAGATCAAAGTTGAACCGATTTCTTCAGGAGTGACAGAATACGCGTATGATTTCACTCCGAACGGTGTGGATCTCAACAGTTTTCCGTATAATGTCTGGAGAAAATTATCCAAAGAATGCCTGATAGATGATAAGGCAGAGATGTTCCGATTGGGGAATCCTCAAGGGGAATATGGGCTTCGGAATGTAATCAGCAGTTATTTGCATCAGGCAAGAGGAATACACTGTCATCCGGATCAGATCATTATTGGAGCAGGAAGTGATTATTTGCTTATGCTTTTAACGACAGTGATTGGAAATTGTCATAAAGTTGCGCTGGAAAACCCAACCTATGGACAGGCCTATCGTTTGTTTGAACGATTAAGCTATAAAGTCTGTACTGTTGATATGGATCAAAGCGGGATGCGGATTGATGAATTAGAGAAATCAGGGGCGGATATTGCATTTGTCATGCCGTCTCATCAGTATCCACTTGGATGTGTTATGCCGATACAAAGAAGAATGGAACTTTTGAAATGGGCAGATGGGGCAGAAGGCAGATATATTATTGAAGATGATTACGATAGTGAATTTCGATATAAAGGAAAGCCGATTCCGGCACTGCAGGGAAGTGATAGCAATGGGAAAGTGATTTATACAGGTACCTTTTCTAAATCACTGGCACCGTCTATTCGAATGAGCTATATGGTGCTTCCGGAACATATTTTGAAAATTTATCAGGAAAAATGCAGATTCATCAGTTCTACTGTCTCCAAGGTGGATCAGATGATTCTTCAGAAATTTATGGAAGAAGGCTATTATGAGCGACATCTGAATAAAACACGCGCATTATATAAGAACAGGCATGATGTTCTGATCAGCAGCCTTCGGAAGATGAAAGAGATTCTGGAAATTTCCGGAGAAAATGCAGGTGTTCACCTGTTGTTGCATTTTAAAACGGATGATTCCGAAAAGGATTTGATTGAAAAAGCAGCGAAACAAAGTGTCAGAGTTTATGGCTTATCAGAGTATTGTGTAAAAGATAATGAAGACAGTACAGGAAAAGCGGTGATTCTGTTAGGTTATGCAAACATGAATGAGGAGAGAATCCGTGCAGCAGTTCAACTACTCTGTAAGGCATGGAAATAGATGATAGAAAAACAGGCTGTATTTTAATAAAAAAGAGAAGCGGATCGTTCAATTTTATTAAGTGTAAGATTGAACCATCCGCTTTCTTTTTTATTATTCGTTTTCAGCAATCGTATCATCTGATTCATCAGAAACTGCTGGTTGTGTTTCTGCTTCAGAAGAGTCAGCGCTGTCAACATCAGATTTTTCAGTTAAATCATCTGGTCGGGCTGCCTGCAAAGATACATAAGATCTTTCCTGTGTTGGTTCAAGATCCTGATCCAGATCAAATGTATCGGAATCCGTTTCTTCTTTATTACTATCGGTGCTATCTGCTTTTATATCAGAGGATGTACTCTTTGATTTTTTGATCAGACGAACAGCAAGAAGTCCGATTGCAGTACCAACAGTGCCAAGTCCAACTATCCATTTGATTAATTTTTTCAATTCTATAGTCTCCCTTCTATTAAACTAAATTTCATACTGATAAACAGTTTGCTCTCAGGGGAAAACCGCCTGATTTACTTTCCATTGTAATACTTTTATCGCAGAAATACAATATTTCTGACATTTAAATAAAAAAATGCGAAATAACGTTTTACAACCCTGCAAAAGTATAGTATAATTCTTAAGGCGGTAATGGTTATAAGTACCGCTGATTAATATTATTTACAAGCAAACATACGCAGGAGGGTTTGAAATGGTAAAAGCAGTAGTTGGTGCAAACTGGGGCGATGAAGGAAAAGGTAAGATCACAGACATGCTCGCCAGAGAGGCAGATATCATCGTTCGTTTTCAGGGTGGTGCGAATGCAGGCCATACAATTGTGAATGATTACGGAAAATTTGCGCTGCATACACTGCCATCAGGTGTGTTCTATGGACATACGACCAGCATCATTGGTAATGGTGTCGCACTGGATGTGCCGCGTCTTTTCGCAGAGGTACAGTCTATAGTAGAAAAAGGCGTTCCGATGCCGAAGATTCTTGTATCCGACAGAGCACAGATGGTAATGTCTTATCACAAGAATTTTGACGCATATGAAGAAGAGAGACTCGGAGGAAAATCTTTCGGTTCCACAAAGTCAGGAATTGCTCCGTTCTATTCAGATAAGTATGCAAAGATCGGTTTTCAGGTTAGTGAGCTGTTTGATGATGAACTTTTGAAGGAGAAGGTTGTGCGCGTGGCAGAGCAGAAGAATGTACTGCTTGAGCATTTATACCACAAACCACTGATTAATCCTGATGAGTTATATAACGAACTGATGGAATATAAGAAAATGGTAGAGCCGTTTGTAGCTAATGTATCTCTTTATCTTCACGAGGCAATCAAAGAAGGAAAGACAGTTCTTCTTGAAGGACAGTTAGGATCCATGAAAGATCCGGATCACGGAATTTATCCAATGGTTACATCTTCCTCAACACTTGCAGGATACGGTGCGGTCGGAGCAGGAATCCCACCATACGAGATCAAGCAGATCGTTACAGTATGTAAAGCATACTCAAGTGCAGTAGGAGCCGGAGCTTTCGTAAGCGAGATCTTTGGGGAGGAAGCAGACGAGCTTAGAAGACGTGGTGGTGACGGCGGAGAGTTCGGCGCTACAACAGGACGTCCAAGAAGAATGGGATGGTTTGACTGTGTTGCATCCAAATATGGCTGCAGAATGCAGGGAACAACAGATGTAGCATTTACAGTACTCGATGTACTTGGATATCTGGATGAGATTCCGGTGTGTGTTGGTTATGAGATCAATGGAGAAGTTACTAAAGAATTCCCGGTAACACATCTTCTTGAGAAGGCAAAACCGGTTTACAAAGTTCTTCCGGGATGGAAAGAAGACATTCGTGGAATCAAGAACTACGAAGATCTTCCGGAAAACTGCCGTAAATACATTGAATTCATTGAGAAAGAGATCGAGTATCCGATCACAATGATCAGTAACGGACCAGGAAGAGACGATATTATTTATCGTAATAAATAATGAAACAGAAATACAGGACAGGAAGTGAAAGCTTACCGTCCTGTATTTTTTATATATTAGGAAAGTTCTTTCCTAATATATAAAAACGCTCCGCTAGGGATGCGCACTGCGGCGTACAATGTAGTTGTTGCTCCGCGTGGAATCTGCACGGAAAACAAAAAGATAGTAATAAATCAGAAAGTTCCTCATATAATATATAGCTGAGAAAAAAGAAGGAGGAATTCGATGGAACAGAACAGCAATGAAAAAGACAGAGAAAATTTATCCATGGAAGAATATCTGAAGAGGAGACAGGCAGTAAAAACCCGGGAAACAGCTTCGCATGTCGCCCGGGGAGTAGATTCTGTCAGTGCATTACTGACTGCAGTATTTTATTTATGATCAGAATTGTCTTTTGAATCATCTTTCAACAGTCGTGTGACCAGCAACAATCCATAGAGAATAACAGGAACGAAAATGGTTGCAGCGATAGATGCTTTGAGAAGATCAGAAGCAACAGGTGAATCAATCAGTGCAAAAATCAGTGTGCACAAATACATTGCGATAAGAATAAAAACCCCTAACAGTGCAGAAATACGTTTCAGTTTTTTCATGTGACCAGTCCTTTCATACGCCAATATAGTAATAGTAACAGTATATATCAAATAATTGTTTACGGCAAATAAAATTTGTTATATAATAAAAGGGCGATTGAATTCGAAGTTTAAAGATAAAGGAGCAATATACAATGAGTGAGAAATGTTTATTAGACCAGTGGCGTGATATGGCCTATGACCGTAATCTTCCGAAAGATCAGCTGGAGAAGTTCTGGGGAACATACTTTACAATCGAAAGAGAGATTTACGAGCAGCTGCTCGAGAACCCGGATGAAGAAGTGAAGGGAACAGTGAAAGAGCTTGCTGAGAAATATGGACAGGATGTCATGACAATGGTCGGATTCCTTGATGGAATCAATGACAGTCTGAAGACAGCAAACCCGATCGAGACAATGGAAGAAGATACAGTTGTAAGTCTTGCATTTGATAAAGAACTTCTTTACAAGAACATGATCGATGCAAAAGCTGACTGGTTGTATGGACTCCCACAGTGGGATAAGATCTTTGATGCAGAGACAAAGAAACGTCTGTATCGTGAGCAGAAACAGTCTGGTACAGTTCGCAAAGCGAAAAAGATCGGAAGAAATGATCCATGTCCGTGCGGAAGTGGAAAGAAATATAAATTCTGCTGTGGAAAGAACGCATAAGAATCAGATTACTGGCGGTATGTATTGAGAGATACATACCGTTTTGTGTTTTTGGATATAAGTGTATATATTTAAAAGAAAGGGACATACTGATATTGTTCTAATAAGATTAAGAGGAGGAAATCAGTATGCCAGAATTAAGCTGTACCGTACAGACATGTGTACACAATTATCAGTATCTTTGCGAACTGGATAAGATCCAGGTGGGAGGAAACAGTGCGAAGAATGCGAAGGAGACCTGTTGCGATAGCTTTGAAGAAAGAAGAGAGGGAAGTTATAGCAATAAGACGGATTCGATGAAGTCTGTTTCAGATTGCTCAGACGTTGACTGCCAGGCGAAAGATTGCAGATATAATGAAGAGTGCAAATGTCACGCAGGGAAAATCAGTGTAGAAGGCGGTGACGCCTGCCACAGCAGTGGGACAGAATGTGCAACATTTGATTGTTGCTGTAATTGAGTATCAGATAAAAGTATAAAATCGTGATAAATAGAAAGAGATTTGGAAGAGAGGATCTTCTGAATCTCTTTTTTCTACTGTTGACTCTATTATTGCAACCGCGTTATAATCGTAATATGTATATTTAACAGAAGAAAGGAAATGATCGTACATGAGTGAATATCGACAGGATGAGCATACGACAGCGAAAGAGGCGTCAAAGACTCATACAGATCAAAGTTATAGGCACAATTCGTGGGAAGAGCATGAAAAAAGAAGGTATAGCTTCAAAGAACAGGCCATAAAAAGTATGACGTTGTTCTTCGTAGTTGCGACATGTATCTTATTTTATTTTGCACTTTTGAGATTGGGACAGATTTCATCTGTATTTAAGCAGTTTTTAACAGTGGCAAAACCTATTATTTATGGACTGGCAATTGCATATTTGCTGAATCCGATTGTGAAGTGGATAGACCGTCGGATGATTCCGCTTTTGGAGAAACATTGTCCCAAATTAAAGAAGAAAAAACAGATATCAAGAGGAGTTGGAATCTTCGTATCTGTCATCTTAATGTTGGCATTGATTACTACACTTCTCAATATGATGATTCCGGAGTTATATGGAAGTATCCGCGACATGATTTTCACTGTGCCGAGTCAGATGAACCGGTTTATCCATGAATTCAGTAAGATGCATTCTTCTGATTCAACAGTTGGAAAGATGTTGGCGAGCATAGTTGAAGAAGCAAGTGATTTTGTTCAGAACTGGATGAAGACAGATTTGATGGAGAAAGTGAATCTGTGGATGACACAGCTTACTGTGGGAATGATTCAGATGGTTCGTGAAGTCTTTAATTTTATTATTGGAATCATTGTCTCTATTTATGTTTTGTTTAGCAAAGAGAAGTTCCAGAAACAGACAAAGAAGCTGATCTACGCGGTATTTCGTCCGGGACAGGCCAACATGATTCTTCAGATTGGAGGAAAAAGTAATGAGATCTTCGGTGGATTTATTATCGGAAAGATTATTGATTCTCTGATTATCGGAGTAATCTGTTTTATAGGATTATCAATTCTGAATATGCCATATACAATGCTGGTCAGCGTGATCGTAGGAGTGACAAATGTAATTCCATTCTTTGGACCGTATATCGGAGCAATTCCGAGTGCAATTCTGATTCTGCTTGCAGATCCATTGAAAGGACTCTATTTTATCATTTTTGTTATTGCATTGCAGCAGTTTGATGGAAATGTGCTGGGACCAAAGATTTTAGGAAATTCGACAGGACTTTCCTCGTTCTGGGTTGTTTTCTCAATCCTGATCGCAGGGGGATTATTTGGTATTCCGGGAATGCTTTTTGGTGTACCGACATTTGCGGTGATTTATTATATTGTAAATATGCTGGTTAATTCTATCCTGAAGAAAAAAGAACTTCCAACAGATACAGAGTGCTATGGAAAGAACGGATATGTAGATTCCGAAGGAATTTATATACAGAAAGAAAAACAGGAAGAGATAAAAGAAATACAAGAAGAAAAGGGAGATAAGGACAATGCCGATTCGAGTACAAAATGATTTGCCGGTAAAGGAAATATTGGAACAAGAGAATATCTTCGTGATGGATGAGATGCGTGCGGCACATCAGGATATCCGTCCGATCAGTATCGGACTTCTGAATCTGATGCCACTTAAGGAAGATACAGAACTTCAGATTCTGAGAGCGCTTTCAAACTCTCCGCTGCAGGTGGATGTTACTTTCGTAAGAGTGACAAGTCATGTATCAAAGAATACATCAACAAGTCACATTTATAAGTTCTATGAAGCGTTTGATGATATCAAGGATAAAAAGTTTGACGGATTTATTATCACGGGCGCACCTGTAGAACAGATGCCGTTTGAAGATGTAGATTATTGGGAAGAACTGAAACGTATTATGGAGTGGACAAAGACAAATGTTGTGTCTACACTTCATCTTTGCTGGGGAGCACAGGCTGGTATTTATTATCATTATGGAATTGATAAGGTACAACTTCCGGAAAAACGTTCAGGTTTGTTCTGGCACCACGTAAGGAACAGAAAGATTCCGATTGTCAGAGGATTTGATGATAAGTTTCTGGCACCGCATTCAAGACATACAGAAGTTCCGCAAGATCTATTGGAAAAAGATGACAGAATTACAATTCTTGCAGATTCGGAAGAAGCAGGAGTTTATCTTTGCATGGCGCAGGATGGACGTCAGATCTTTGTAATGGGACATCCGGAGTACGATAGAATGACACTGGATTCCGAGTATAAGAGAGATCTGGGGAAAGGATTGAATCCACAGATTCCGGAGAATTATTATCCGAATGATGATCCAGAGAAGAAACCAATGCTGAGCTGGAGAGCACATTGCAATAACCTGTATACGAACTGGTTGAATTATTACGTATATCAGGTAACACCGTATGATCTGTATGGAACGCCGTTCTAAAGGTTTGGATTAGAGAGTTTTAGTATAACGATAAGAAAAAACAAAAAAGCACCTTCGGAAGATACTGTTCTTCCGAAAGTGCTTTTTCTATATCCTGTTGCCGATTACGAATATTCTCAACAACTCTGAGACCAATTCCTATCGCCCAATCCAGTTGTCGAAAGGATCCGGTTTTACAGATATGAAATCATTCTGTACATCCGCGCTGTTCAGCTTGATCTGCTGTCGGCTCTTTTCAGCAGCTTCTTCAGATTCAAATAGCTGATCTTCCGGCAGTGTCAGTGCGCCGCAGGAGCCGATCAGCTGAATGATATAGTTCTCCCCCTGCTTGCGTGCAATCTTTCCTTTACGGATTGTTGTGTTGTTCTCAAGAATATATATAACATCATCTTTGTTGTACATCATTTCACATCCTCTTCATCAAATTCCAGGGTGATATAGTTGAATCTGTCGTCCTTCCAGATCTTAATGACTTTGCCTTTGCGGGCCTTCAAGCGTTCCCGGTTCTTGAAATTCGTGCTTGCGCCGTAGGCATGCTCAAGCATATACCAATAGGAAGTGGGAAGCTCATGTTCGACAATCTCCAAATAATCACCGACAGAGCAGCAATCTGGCTGTTCTGTAGTAAAGTCCATTGTTCGCATACTCTCACCTTCTGTTTCGTGTCTATAAAATCTATTATACTCTAAACACAGAATATCTCAAGAGAATTATTTCACCAACTTGTTTTTTACTTTCAAGTATTTTATAATAATGAATTACAGTGCTTGCGGGCAGGAAAGAATAAACTTCCTGTATACGAGGCAAGAAGAATGAGAAAACAGATAAAATGTGAAAATAAATTGGAGGTTATTAACAGAGATGAATCGAATTGCAAGATTTGAAAAAGTGAGTAAAGAAAAGTTTTTTGAAGGGTGGAAAGACACATTTGAGACAGCGGAAGAAAAAGAGATGGAAGCAATCTACGAGTCTTTAAAACTGCCGGGAAGAGCGACAGCCGGAAGTGCAGGATATGACTTCTTCGCACCGGTGAAAATCACACTGAAACCGGGAGAAACCGTCAAGATTCCAACGGGAGTCCGTGTGTGGATGGAACAGGACTGGGTACTGAAGTGTTATCCGAGAAGCGGTCTGGGATTCAAGTACAGACTGCAGCTGAATAATACAGTAGGAATTATCGACAGCGATTATTATTATTCCGACAATGAAGGACAGATCTTTGCAAAGATCACAAATGATTCTAATGAAGGAAAAACCGTAGAAGTAGAAGCAGGAGATGGATTCATGCAGGGAATCTTCGTACAGTACGGAATTACATTAGATGATGACGTGACAGAAGTAAGAAATGGTGGATTTGGAAGTACAACAAAAAAGAAATAAAAGGCTGACAGAATAATTTGTAAGAAAAAGGGAAACCTAAACTCAGTGAAGCCAAGGCAAATAAGAGGCAGAAAAAGAGGGTTAGGTTTTATGATCAGAAAGATTAAAAAAGAAGTCGGTTGTTCTTTTAAAGAAAATATTCAATATATGGATCAGACCCTTCCGGTGGAGAAAAGCTTTGACATTATCCGCCGGGAGATGGAGATCGGTGGAAAAGAATCGGTATTCTACTACATTGATGGATTTATAAAAGATGAAGCAATGTTAAAGATTATGGATTCTTTTCTTTCTATTACAGCAGAAGATCTTCCGCGGGATGCGAAAACTTTTTCAAAACAGAAGATTCCTTATGTAGAAGTGGATGTGCTGAAATGTTTTGATGATATTCTGAGGAATGTACTCTCCGGTACAGCGGTGTTTTTTGTAGAGGGTTATGATGCGGCACTGTGTATGGACTGCAGAAGTTATCCTGCCCGCGGTGTAGACGAGCCGGATAAAGATAAATCGCTTCGCGGTTCCAGAGATGGTTTTGTAGAGACAATTGTATTCAATACGGCACTGATGCGGAGAAGGATCAGAGATCCACATCTGATTATGGAAATGACAGAAGCAGGTCAGAGTTCCAGAACGGACATAGCAGTCTGCTATATGTCAGACCGTGTAGATGAAGAACTTTTAAACAATATAAAATCAAGGATTGAGAAACTTGAGGTAGATGACCTGAGAATGAATCAGCAGAGTCTTGCAGAAGCACTTTTCAAGAGAAAATGGTTCAATCCTTTCCCAAAGTTCAAATTTACAGAGAGACCGGATACGGCAGCAGCCTGTCTTTTGGAAGGAAAGGTTGTGATTCTGGTGGATAACTCGCCGTCGGCAATGATACTTCCAACGTCTGTTTTGGATATGATAGAAGAGGCAAATGATTATTATTTTCCGACATTGACCGGAATGTATCTGAAGATTTCCAGAACCCTGATCACAATCGCAACGGTGTTTTTTACACCATTGTATCTATTATATATGCAGAATCCGCAGTGGCTACCGGACGTTTTTTCATTTGTAATGGTGCGTGATCAGATCAATCTTCCATTGATCTGGCAGTTTCTTCTGCTTGAACTGTCAATTGATGGTTTACGGCTGGCTGCGATGAATACGCCAACGATGCTCAGTACTCCGTTGAGTGTGATCGCCGGTATTGTGATGGGAGAATTTTCGGTAGAATCCGGTTGGTTCAATTCAGAAGTAATGCTATATATGGCATTTGTGGCAGTGGCAAATTATACACAGCCGAATTTCGAACTTGGATATGCATTAAAATTTATGAGACTGATGCTTCTTGTACTGACTGCAGTGTTTAATCTGTATGGATTTGTTGTGGGATGTATTTTGGTATTATGTTTCCTCGTGTTTAATAAAACACTTTCAGGAAGAAATTATCTAAATGTAAAAATTAACTGACAAAATCTTAATTTTGTTAATATATCTTTGCTCTTTATTATAAAAGGTGGTATGATATAAAAAATATTGCTTATCCGGAAAATACATGTCTGCTATATGGAATGTAGTGGTGGTTTCCGGAAGAAAGAGAGCAGGAGGTTATTGACATGAGAGAGTTCATTATTACCGTGAACAGTACTGTAGACTTACCGAAGGAATGGCTGGAAGAGAGACATGTTCCGGTTCTTCCGTTGAAATATACAATTGATGGAGAAACTTACACAGATATGTCAGGATTGACAGCAAAAGAGTTCTTTCAGAAATTAAGAGAAGGCCATATGTCTGTGACTTCTCAGATCAATCCGGAGGAAGCACGCGAGATGCTTGAACCGTTTGTGAAGGAAGGAAAAGATGTACTTCATCTTGGATTCTCTTCCGGATTAAGCGGAACATGCAATAGTATGCGAATCGCGGCGGAAGAACTGGCGGAGGATTATCCGGAAGCAAAGATTATCGTGATCGATACACTTTGCGCCTGCCTGGGAGAGGGCTTGCTTTTGTACTATGCTCTTAAGTTGAAAGAAGAAGGTAAGACGATTGATGAGATTGCAAAGTGGGCAGAAGAGAACAAGCTTCACGTTTGCCATAATGTTACGGTGGATGATCTGAATCATCTGCAGAGAGGTGGACGTATTTCCAAAGCGGCAGCAGTTTTGGGGACACTCGTGCAAGTGAAACCAATCATACATATGGATAACAATGGAAAACTTCAGGTGATTGCGAAAGAACGAGGTCGCAAGAAGTCTCTGAATAAAATTGTTGATATGGCAGTAGAACAGTCGAAAGGCTGGGAGAATGAGATCATAATGATCACGCACGGAGATTGCCTGAAAGATGCAGAGTATGTTGCCGGACGTGTCAGAGAGAAGATGGGAATAGAGAATATTCTGATCAATAATATCGGAACAGTGATCGGAAGTCATACAGGACCGGGTGTTGTTGCCGTATTCTGCATGGGAAATGAAAGATAAATTTCGAAAAAAATAAAAAAACAAAAGAAAATGCATTTAAAGTGTTGACAGGAAAGAGTGGATATGGTAGATTAGATGTTGCGTTAAGCAAAAAACAAAGTAGAGTATCCACTCTCACCGCAGCACAATTGAGTGACTGATGGTCCGATATCGATAATAAGGAGCTCCTGTTGGAGTTATTACATTTGTCGGGTGGATATGATATTCACTCGTTTTTTTGTGTTTTCGCGTAAGAACCTAAAGGAAATTCATTTGACGGAGGTATACGACAATTAGCGATTTAATGATTAACGAGCAGATCAGAGATAAAGAAGTAAGATTGATCAGCGCGGATGGGGAACAGTTAGGCATCATGTCATCCAGAGATGCAATGAAGCTTGCACAGGAAGCAGAGCTTGATCTGGTGAAGATTGCACCGGGAGCAAAGCCACCGGTATGTAAGATCATTGACTATGGCAAGTACAAATACGAGCAGACTCGTAAAGAGAAAGAAGCCAAGAAGAAACAGAAAACTGTTGAAATCAAAGAAGTGCGTTTATCACCGAACATTGATACGAATGACCTGAATACCAAAGTGAACAATGCTAAGAAGTTCATTTCCAAGGGAAATAAGGTTAAGGTGACACTGCGTTTCAGAGGTCGTGAGATGGCTCACGTACAGCAGAGCAAGCATATCCTTGATGATTTTGCAAAGCAGCTGGAAGATGTTGCTACGGTAGAAAAGGCAGCAAAATTGGAAGGCAGAAATATGAGTATGGTTTTAGCTGAAAAACGTTAAGACAATATGATCCGGGATGAAGATCCTGTAAGGCAGCACAATAAAGGAGGAAATTATCATGCCAAAAATCAAAACAAATAGAGCGGCAGCAAAGCGCTTCAAAGTAACAGGTACAGGAAAGCTGAAAAGAAATAAAGCTTACAAGAGCCATATCTTAACAAAGAAGTCTACAAAGAGAAAGAGAAATCTGAGACAGGCAACTATTACAGATGCAACAAATGTAAAGAACATGAAGAAGGTTTTACCATATCTGTAAGATTTGGAAGTAGATTAAGGAGGAGATTAGGAAATGGCAAGAATCAAAGGCGGAATGAACGCTAAGAAGAAACATAACAGAACACTGAAACTGGCTAAAGGATACAGAGGAGCTCGTTCCAAACAGTACAGAGTTGCAAAACAGTCTGTAATGAGAGCACTCACATCTTCTTACGCAGGAAGAAAACAGCGTAAGCGTCAGATGAGACAGCTTTGGATCGCTCGTATTAACGCAGCTGCAAGAATGAATGGACTTTCTTACAGCAAATTCATGTATGGTCTTAAACTGGCTAACGTTGACATGAACAGAAAGATGCTTGCAGAGCTTGCAGTAAGCGACAGAGAAGGATTCGCAGCACTCGCAGCAGTAGCAAAAGAGAAACTTGCTTAATTTGAGCTTGTATTTTCGCCCGGTTTTCTTCGGAAGACCGGGTTTTCTTATTGTATTAATTGTATATAAAAAATAAATTTTTAAAAAAATTAAAAAAACTGTTGACATTTAATGCCGCAACGTGTATTATAGTCGTTGTGGCAAGGCGGTAACGCAGATGACCACGGTAAAATGATGATATGCGGAAGTGTCGGAACTGGCAGACGAGCAAGACTAAGGATCTTGTGATCAATGCGATCGTGTGGGTTCAAGTCCCATCTTCCGCATCATTTTCAAAAAAATATTTTAGAAATGCGGAAGTGTCGGAACTGGCAGACGAGCAAGACTAAGGATCTTGTGATCAATGCGATCGTGTGGGTTCAAGTCCCATCTTCCGCATCATTTCAAAAAATATTTCAGAATGCGGAAGTGTCGGAACTGGCAGACGAGCAAGACTAAGGATCTTGTGATCAATGCGATCGTGTGGGTTCAAGTCCCATCTTCCGCAGTAAGATAAGACCAAGAGTACAGAACAAAGTATTCTTGGTTTTTTTATATATAAAACCGTTCTGCTTGGAAAATAATATTGGAAAAGAAAAAAAGAAGAAAATTAAAAAAATAAAAAGGAAAGAGAAGAGTTTTGTCGAATATATATAATAGAGTATTCTTTAAACATTAAGCGGAGGCATTCATGTACTACTCAGAAGAACTGATAGAAGAAGTAAGATCAAGGAATGATATTGTAGATGTGATTTCCGGATATGTCCGGCTGCAGAAGAAAGGCAGCTCTTATTTTGGATTATGTCCGTTCCATAATGAGAAATCACCATCTTTTTCTGTGAGCAGACAGAAGCAGATGTATTACTGCTTTGGATGTGGGGCGGGAGGGAATGTTTTTACATTTCTTATGGAATATGAGAATTTTTCTTTTGTAGAAGCAGTGAAGTTTCTTGCGGACAGAGCAGGAATCGAACTTCCGGAGATGGAATACTCGAAAGAAGCGAAGGAAAAAGCAGATTTAAAGTCTACGATTCTTGAGATGAATAAGCTGGCTGCAAAGTATTTCTACGTACAGCTGAAATCAGAGCGTGGAAGTCAGGCCTACAGTTATCTTAAGAACCGTGAACTCTCAGATGAGACGATCACAGCGTTTGGACTGGGATTTTCGAACAAATACAGTGATGATCTGTATAAGTATCTGAGAGAGAAGGGATACAGTGAAGACCTGATTCGACAGGCCGGACTGATCAACACGGATGAACGTCAGGGTGTGTACGACAAGTTTTGGAATCGTGTGATGTTTCCAATTATGGATGTCAATAACCGTGTGATCGGATTTGGTGGTCGTGTGATGGGAGATGGGAAACCGAAATATCTGAATTCACCGGAGACGGTCGTTTTTGATAAGAGCCGGAATCTTTATGGTCTGAACCGTGCCAGAACATCAAGAAAGCCATACTTTCTTCTTTGCGAAGGATATATGGATGTGATCTCTCTCCATCAGTCCGGATTTACGAATGCGGTAGCTTCATTGGGGACTGCATTGACAGCAGGGCATGCAGCTCTGATCAAGCGTTATGTCCAGGAAGTGTATCTGACTTATGACAGTGATGAAGCCGGTACAAGAGCAGCACTTCGCGCAGTGCCGATCTTGCGGGAGGCCGGGATTTCTGCTAAAGTTGTAAGGATGGATCCATATAAAGATCCGGATGAATTCATTAAGAACCTTGGAGCAGAAGAATATGAGAAGCGGATCCATGCGGCGCGTAATGGATTCATGTTCAGCCTGGAGATGCTGGAGAAAGAATATGATATGAATTCTCCCGAAGGCAAGACAGATTTTTTCAGGGAAGTGTCGAGGAGATTGCTTGAATTCGAAGATGAGCTGGAGCGTAACAACTATATCGAAGCTGTTGCAACAGCATACCGGGTCAGCCGGGAAAGCCTGGAGAAGATGGTCGCAAAGATGGCTGTGAATGCCGGAATGGCGAGACCGGTCGCAAGACCGAAACGGGCAGAGGGATCTGAGAAGAAGCAAAAGGAAGATGGAATCCTTACTTCACAGAAAGCATTGTTGACCTGGATGATCGATGATGACAGGCTCTTTGATCAGATCAGTCAGTACATAAGCCCGGGTGATTTTACAGAAAGTCTGTATCGGACGGTTGCAGAACTTTTATATGAGCAGAGAAAGCAGGGAGCCTTGAATCCTGCGAAGATACTGAATCACTTCACAGAGGAAGAAGATCACAGAGAAGCAGCCTCTTTGTTTAACACAAGAATCAAAGAGCTGAGGACAAAGGAAGAGAGAGAACAGGCTTTACAGGAGACAATCCTGCGGGTGAAGAGTTATAGCATTGAGCATCAGACAATGAATCTCGACCCGACAGATATGCGGGGGTTACAGCATTTGATGGAAGAAAAACGGAAGCTGGAGAACCTGAAGAATTTGAATATTACAATTCAATAAGGATAAAATAAAACAAGACAGGCTGCGGATGCGCGCAGCGAAGGAAGGAAGAACACATGGACGATATTACACAGAAATTTCTTGAGAGATTGAAAGACCTGGTTGCACTTGGTAAAAAGAAAAAGAGCATACTGGATGTTCAGGAGATCAATGATTTTTTCAATGATATGGAACTCAATACAGAGCAGATGGAGAAAGTATTTGATTACCTTGAGGCAAATAACATTGATGTGCTGCGCATTAGCGGAGATACACCGGACGAGGTGGACGTAGATCTGGATGACATTATCATATCTGAGGAAGATGAAGTGGATATGGAGAATATCGACCTGTCAGTTCCGGAAGGTGTGAGCATCGAAGATCCGGTCCGTATGTACTTAAAGGAGATCGGTAAGGTACCTCTTCTGAGTGCGGAACGTGAGATCGAGCTTGCACAGAGAATGGAAGAAGGCGATGAGGAAGCCAAGAAAGAGCTTGCAGAAGCGAACTTAAGACTTGTAGTCAGCATCGCAAAGAGATATGTTGGAAGAGGTATGTTATTCCTTGATCTGATCCAGGAGGGTAACCTCGGTCTGATCAAAGCAGTTGAAAAGTTTGATTATCACAAGGGATATAAGTTCAGTACTTATGCTACATGGTGGATCCGTCAGGCAATCACAAGAGCAATCGCGGATCAGGCAAGAACAATTCGTATCCCGGTTCATATGGTTGAGACGATCAACAAGCTGATCCGTGTATCCAGACAGCTTCTTCAGGAACTGGGAAGAGAACCGCTTCCGGAAGAGATTGCCAAGGAGATGGATATGCCGGTAGAACGTGTACGTGAGATCCTGAAGATTTCACAGGAACCGGTTTCTCTTGAGACACCGATCGGTGAAGAGGAAGACAGCCACCTTGGAGACTTTATCCAGGATGATAATGTACCGGTTCCGGCAGAGGCAGCTGCACAAACACTTCTGAAAGAGCAGCTGGATGAAGTACTGGATACATTGACAGAGAGAGAGCAGAAAGTCCTCCGTCTTCGTTTCGGAATGAATGACGGAAGAGCACGTACACTTGAAGAGGTTGGACGAGAGTTTGATGTAACAAGAGAGCGTATCCGTCAGATCGAGGCGAAAGCACTCCGTAAGCTCCGTCACCCAAGCAGAAGCAGAAAACTGAGGGATTATCTGGATTAATGATGGAATTATCGAAAAGATTACAGGCGGTCGCAGATCTTGTGACCGCCCATTATAAATTAGCGGACATTGGAACGGATCATGCATATATTCCGATTTATCTGACACAGCAGAAGAAGATTACAGAAGCAGTTGCACTTGATGTCAATGAAGGACCACTGCAGCGAGCAGAGGAACATATCCGCGAGAATGGACTTGAAGCAGAGATAGAGACGAGACTTTCCAATGGATTTCAGGCATTACAGCCGGGAGAAGTCCAGTCTGCGGTCATCGCAGGAATGGGCGGCGGACTTGTGATCCGGATCCTGACAGAAGGAGAGGAAGTGGTGCGAAAGCTCGAGGAGTGTATCCTTCAGCCACAGTCAGAGATTGAGAAAGTGCGGGCATTTCTTCTTGAGAAGGGATATGAATTTCTGGAAGAAGATATGGTCTGTGAAGATGGAAAATATTATCCTATGATGAAGGTAAGACCACCGGTGGCTGATACAGCAGGCGAAGATACAGAAGTAAAGTGCTGGGATACGGTTCAGTTAAAATATGGAAAGCTTTTGCTGGAGAAACAACATCCGGTACTCAGAGAGTATCTGGAAAGAGAGATACGCATTTATCAAAGTATTTTAGAAGGATTGAAAGCGAAAGATTCTGACCGGATCCGTCAGAGAAAAGAAGAATTGGAACAGGAACTTGTAGAAGCAGAGAAAGGGATGAAATATTATGCAGTGTAAAGAGATTATACAGGTAATAGAGGCAACATTCCCGCGAACAGCAGCTTTGGGATTTGACAATGTAGGACTGCTTGCAGGACGTTCAGAGAAAGAGGTGTCCAGAATTTATCTGGCACTGGATGCAACAGATGTTGTGATCGACCGTGCGATCAAGGAAGGCGCGGACATGCTGATCACACATCACCCACTTTTATTCTCAGCAGTAAAGAAAGTGACGGATGAAGATTTTATTACAAGAAGAATAGTGAAGCTGATCCAGAACGACATTTCCTATTATGCAATGCATACGAATTATGATGTGCTTGGTATGGCAGAACTGTCCGGAAAGATCATGGATCTTCAGAATGGGGAAGTGTTAGATGTTACCTATACAGATGAAGAAGGGAATCCGGAAGGAATCGGAAGAATCGGTAATCTGGAGAAAGATATGACATTGGAAGAGTGCTGTGTCTATGTGAAACACAGACTTGAACTTGGAAGTCTGAAAGTATTTGGAGATATGCAGAAGAAAGTACACCGTCTTGCAATTTCTCCGGGATCAGGAAAGAGCTCGATTGCAGTTGCTCTCGAGAAGGGGGCAGATGTTCTTGTAACAGGAGATATCGGGCATCATGATGGAATTGATGCAGTAGAGCAGGGGCTTGCAGTAATTGATGCAGGACATTATGGCACAGAATATATTTTTATTGAAGATATGAAGCAGTTCTTTGAGAAGAAACTTCCAGTGCTGGATGTACTTACAGATCCAATCGAGCATCCATTCCAGATCATATAATCAGAAGTGAACGCATAATAATGTTCAGCAGGGCAGCTGTGAGCGGAAAGCAGTTCACAAAGACAGTGGAGGTGGCTGAGGAGTTGGAAAGTCAGAAATGTAAGGTTACGATAAGCGGAAAAGAGTATCTTTATGAGAAGGGGACGTCTTATCAGGAGATCGCGAAGGATTTTCAGGAAGAGTATAAACATCAGATCGCACTTGTGATGCTGGATGGACATCGTCTGCAAGAACTTAGAAAACAGGTTTCCGGAGACTGTACGCTGCAATTTATTACAACACAGGATACGGCGGGATATGACACGTATCGGAGAAGTGTCTGCTTTCTTTTTATTAAGGCAGTACACGATGTGATTGGCCATGAGCGTCCGCAGCAGGTGCGGGTAAGGATTCATTTTTCGCTTGGTGCAGGATTTTACTGTACGGTGGAAGGAATCGATCATGTGGGAATGGAATTCCAATGGAAAGTTGAAGAACGCATGTATGAACTTGTACAGCAGAGACTTCCGATCACAAAAGAGTTGATCCATACAGAAGAGGCAGTGGAATTATTCCATCGATATGGAATGTTTGATAAAGAACGCCTGTTCCGGTATCGGAGAAGTTCCCACGTGAATCTGTATGCCATGAATGAATTCCGTGACTATTATTATGGTTATATGATGCCGGATACAGGAGATTTGAAGTATTTTGCATTGTATCTGTATCAGGGCGGAATCGTACTTCAGATGCCGTTGAAAGACGAACCGGAGAAAGTGCCTTTATTTGTGCCAAAGGATAAGCTGTTTCGTGTACTCAGTGAGTCTGTGAGATGGGGAGACCAGCAGGGGATTGATACCGTCGGCGCGCTCAATGACATGATCACGCAGGATGATATGCGTGAGATTGTTCTTGTCCAGGAGGCATTCCAGGAGCGCAAGATCGGAGAGATCGCAAAGCAGATCGCAGATCGTCCGGGGGTAAAGTTTGTTCTGATCGCAGGACCTTCTTCTTCCGGCAAGACAACATTTTCACATCGCTTATCCATTCAGCTCAGAGTGAACGGGCTTCATCCACATCCGATTTCTGTAGATAATTATTTCGTAGATCGAGAGAAAACACCGAAGGACGAAGATGGAAATTATAACTTCGAATGCATTGAAGCAATCGATGTGGAAAAGTTCAATGAGGACATGAGCAATCTGCTGGCAGGCGAGGAAGTCTATCTTCCGGTTTTTGACTTTAAGACCGGTAAACGGAATTTTGAAACAAAGCCAAAGAAACTCGGTGAAAATGATATCCTTGTAATCGAAGGAATCCATTGCCTGAATCCGAAGCTGACAGAACAGTTATGTGATGACCGGAAATTCAGGATCTATATCAGTGCATTAACACAGCTGAATATTGATGAGCATAACCGGATTCCGTCTACAGACGGACGTTTGATCCGAAGACTTGTCAGGGATGCAAGAACAAGAGGAGCATCGGCGACAAAGACCATCTCAATGTGGCCGTCAGTGAGAAGAGGAGAAGAGAAGAATATTTTCCCATATCAGGAATATGCAGATGTGATGTTTAACTCTTCCCTGATCTATGAACTGGCAGTGTTGAAACAGTATGTGGAGCCGTTGCTTCTTGGTGTAAGCAAAGACTCTCCGGAATATGTTGAAGCAAAGCGGTTGTTGAAATTTTTGGATTATTTCGTAGGAATCGGAAATGACACTGTGCCAACGAATTCACTTTTGAGAGAATTTATTGGCGGTGGATGTTTCCATGTCTAATGCAATAGAAAGATAGAAGAAAGAGGATACATAGAAAACTTGTATGTGACAAGAATTTCTATGTATCCTCTTTGCATTAAGATACCTCTTTGTTGATCATATCCTGCAATAAGCAGAAATATACAATATCTAATCCTAAAATCGAGAGAATCAGATAGAGAATAGAAGAATTCCCCTGTATTCCTCTGATGCGGTCACAGCGTTCTCCCATCTTATAAGCCCAGTAAATACCATAGATTCCACAGGTGATCAAAGAAAATAGGAATACCATGCCTCCGCTTGTTGCCTGTGGCTCTCCGGCCAGCTGATTCACCTCATCATTCAGCTTGATCATCCAGTAGATACTGTAGATGCCGCAGGTGAGAAAAGAAAAAACAATTGCAAGTACAAGATTACGTGGCATAATGCCTGCAGTTGCCCCGTTCCGGTAATAATTGTTCTGATTATAGTTGTTCTGGTATGCATTCTGGTAATATGCATTCTGCTGGAACTGGCTTTCCTGCTGCTTTTGATTCTCCTGTGTATGAGCATTATCATTAGGAGTGGGAAGCGGAGCACCACATTCCTGACAGAAAGAAGCACTGTCTTCGCAGAGTGAATTACATTTTGGACAGATTTTCATAGAAGATTCTCCTTTGCATGAATTAGTTCGAAAAATGTCAGAAGTTGACAAGATCCTTCTGAAAAGTATCGTAGCATAAAAAGATACAAGTTACAAGAAATGTAGCCAAGTTTTAGGATATCTTAAGATATTCGATAGAAATAAACCTGAAATATGCATAATATTCTTCCTTTTTCTTTCAAAAAGTTTGTGGTAGAATAGTAATGTTTCTGAAAACAAAACATGAGGAGATGAAAGTATGCCAGTATTTGACTTTAACAGTGCACCGGAAGATAAGAAAGAAGTTCAGTGTACTTATACAACATTTTGTTCCAACGAAGACCATGCGACACCGGAGTGTCCGATTCTTGTTCTGGATAATCAGAACCGGAAGTGGAATCATCATTCCTGCGGTGTATTTACCAATCAGAATAAGCAGACCGCATTTGAGTTTGATGAAAAGGACGGAACATGCAGTGCAGATATCCTGAAAGTGGATGCACGTTTTGTCAGCCTTTTAAAATGGCTTGGAGAAAATCACATTAATGTACGTCTTTCCGGAGAAAATAAGCCGGATGGTTATGCCGTTTACAGAATCCGTGAGATCGCATTTGGAGGCGGAACAAAATTATCTGCTGAGGACGGCTTCCTTCAGTTTATGATCGAGCGGCTGTTTGCAAGTGATGCGCCAAAAGAAGAAATCAATGATGACGAGCAGGAAGAGTCCGGAGATGACATGAAGCTTACAAGTATTCAGAGTATTACAGACTTTATGACATGCGCAGGACGTACACTTCCGGATAACATTCGTCTGTGGGCAAGAAGAAATCTTGCAGTTGCACGTTCTCACGAGGTCTCTCAGGAAGAGCGCCGTCACGCACAGAGAGCACTTTCTATCATGATGAATATTCAGTGGAAGAGTAATTACTTTGAAGCAATCGATCCGGATGAAGCGAGAAGAATTCTGGATGAAGAGCTGTATGGAATGGAGAAAGTAAAGCAGAGAATCATAGAGACAATCATTCAGATCAACCGTACACACACACTTCCGGCGTACGGACTTCTGCTTGTCGGACCGGCAGGAACAGGTAAATCTCAGATTGCTTATGCAGTTGCAAGAATCCTTAAACTTCCTTGGACAACACTGGACATGAGTTCCATTAACGATCCAGAACAGCTGACAGGAAGTTCAAGAATCTATTCGAACGCAAAGCCAGGTATTATCATGGAAGCATTCTCCATGGCAGGAGAATCCAATCTGGTATTCATTATTAATGAGCTGGATAAGGCGGCATCCGGAAAGGGAAACGGAAACCCGGCAGATGTTTTGCTTACACTGCTGGACAACCTTGGATTTACAGACAATTACATGGAGTGTATGATCCCTACCGTTGGTGTATATCCAATCGCTACAGCGAATGACAAGGATCAGATCAGTGCACCGCTCATGTCCCGTTTCGCTGTCATTGATATCCCGGATTATACACCGGAAGAGAAGAAAGTAATCTTCTCCAAATTCGCACTTCCGAAGGTGCTGAAACGCATGAGCCTGAAGGCAGAAGAGTGCATTATGACAGAAGAGGCACTCAATGAAGTGATTGAACTGTACTCCAATACATCAGGAATCCGAGATCTGGAACAGGCAGCAGAACACATCGCAGCAAATGCACTATATCAGATTGAGGTGAACCATGTGGAGAAAGTTGAATTTGATGCAGAGATGGTAAGAGAACTGCTTGGATAAAGTTGGGCTTTGCCCTGAAAAAATGAGCTCTGGAAAGTTTTGGCTTTCCAAAGCTCATTTTTTGAATTCCTACTGTCTATAGTACTGCAGGAACTCCCCGATCTTACCAACCGCCTCTTTCAGCACTTCAATACGCGGCAGATAAACCACACGGAAATGATCCGGCTGATGCCAGTTAAATCCACTTCCCTGAACGATCAGGATCTTCTTGTCACGAAGCAGATCAAGAGCAAATTTCTCATCATTCACAATATTGAACTTCTTCGTATCAATCTTCGGGAACATATAAAATGCAGCCTGCGGTTTTACTGCGCTGATTCCCGGAATATCCGTCAGAGCCTTGTAAACATATTCACGCTGCTCGTAAATACGTCCACCCGGAACAATATAATCATTTACACTCTGATGTCCGCCGAGAGCTGTCTGTACAATGGACTGTGCTGGAACATTAGAGCAAAGACGCATGTTGGAAAGCATCTTGATTCCTTCAATATAGTCTCTTGCAATATTTTTATTTCCACTTAAGATCATCCATCCGATACGGAATCCGGCGATCATATGGGACTTGGACAGTCCACTGAATGTCACGCAGAACAGATCCGGTGCAAGAGAAGCGATAGAAACGTGCTCTTTTCCATCCATAACAAGACGGTCATAAATCTCATCAGAGAAAATGATCAGCTGGTGCTCTCTTGCGAGGTCTACAATCTGCTGCAGTACTTCCTTCGGATAAAGAGCACCGGTCGGATTGTTTGGATTGATGATAACGATCGCTTTTGTACGGTCATTGATCTTCTTACGCATATCTTCGATATCCGGATACCAGTCAGACTGCTCATCACAGATATAGTGCACAGGCTTTCCACCGGCAAGTGTAGCACAAGCTGTCCAGAGCGGATAATCCGGAGACGGGATAAGAATCTCATCTCCTGTATCCAAAAGAGCAGACATGGTAAGATTGATCAGTTCACTGACACCATTTCCTGTGTAAATATCGCTCATCGTTACATTCGGCAGGTGCTTTAACTGGGCATACTGCATGATTGCTTTTCGCGCAGAGAACAGACCGGCAGAAGCAGAGTAGCCTTCGCAGTCAGAAAGCTGACGGCTCATGTCATAGATCACCTCATCCGGTGTACGGAAGCCAAACGGAGCCGGATTTCCGATATTAAGCTTTAGTACATGAGTTCCCATCTCTTCCATTCTGGCAGCCTCATCGACAACCGGACCTCTCACATCATATAATACATTATTTAACTTGGATGATTTCTTGAATTCTCTCACTTTCATACCTCCTGAATTATCTGCGGATGTCTGTATCTTATCAACATCTGACAGTGTGGAATCATTATCATTATTATTGTTTAACCAGTCAGGATCAACCTGCAGGGCATCTGCCAGAAAATGTAAGATGTCGGTACGCGGGATTGTCTTCCCGCTGACATACTGGCTGACATGACTTTTCCCAAGCTTGATCCCTTTCTGCTGGGCAAGACGAACAAGATCAATCTGTTTCAGGCCTTGCTCGTTCATAGCGGCTTTTAATCTGTCTGCAAAGGTTTCCATAAAGCTCCTTTCTGGGGGCATCCTTCCGGTGGTCAGACCCCATTAATAAAGTATTAACAAAATACAAAGTTCAATTTAAAATCTGCTTCGATACGAAAATCTCTAAAAAGTTCAATTTAAGAGTTCAAAACTTTAGCCAGAGTATACCACGATAAATGAAAAAGTTCAATAAAAAAATTAATGTTATAGAAAATCCGCAAAATCACGGTATCATTAAGAAAATATGATATACTAAAAGTGTTTATTACAGCAAAATACAAAGTACACAGAACGAAGGGAAACAGGGAAATGATTCTTGAAAATGAAAAAATAAAACAGGCATTGGAATATATAAAGGAAGAAGATCCGGCAACGACTCAGGACACGCTCAATATGTGTCAGATTCCGGCACCTTCTTATAAGGAAGAGAAAAAAGCGGAGTATATCCGGGAGCGGTTCCGGGAGATCGGGCTTAGGGATGTCAGGATTGACGCTGTTGGAAATGTGCTTGGGATCTGGCCGGGAACCGGTGAAGGACCAAGTGTAATGCTTGCAGCACACACAGACACAGTATTTCCGGAAGGGACAGATCTGTCGATAAGAAAAGAAGGGAATCGTTATTATTGCCCCGGCATTAACGATGACACACATGCAGTGGCGGAGATGATCGCAGTAGCGAAAGCAATGATCCATGCAGATCTTCACACAAAAGGGGACTTGATCTTCTGTGCAAATGTGTGTGAAGAAGGACTTGGAGATCTAAGGGGCGTGAAGTATCTGTTCGGATACGACAACAAAGCTTCAGAAGAATGTCCAGAGGTAGATGCATTTGTCTCGATTGATAACCAGTATACGGGCGGGGTGATCTATACGGCAACAGGAAGTCACCGTTATGAGGTGACATTTACCGGAAGAGGTGGTCACAGTTTCCAGAACTTTGGCATTCCTAATCCAATCCATGCAATGGGACGAGCCATCGCACAGATCGCAGAATTCCAGGTTCCGGATGAGCCGAAGACGACATTTAACGTAGGCGTGATCCAGGGAGGAACTTCTGTAAATACAATTTCAGGTTCTGCATCTATGCTGGTAGACCTCCGCTCGGACAGCGAAGAAGAATTGAACCGACTGGATGAAGAACTTCATAAAGTGATCGAACTGGCAGTGGAAGAAGAAAATGCAAGATGGGATGTTTCAAAGCCGCAGATCAAAGTGCAGATCGAAGGACGCGGTGTGAGACCGGCGGGGGCACAGCCAAAGGACTGTGCGATCGTGAAAGCAGCATTCCGGGCGGCAGAACTGCTGGGGATTGAACCGGAGTATCGGTATGAGAGTAGTACAGATGCGAATATCCCGATCAGTATGGGAATCCCGGCAATCACTGTTGGAAGAGGTGGAGAAGAAGACGGAATCCATACCCTTCAGGAATGGTACGAGCCAAAAGAAGCATGGCTTGGACCACAGAGAGATTTGCTTCTGATGATTCTGCTTGCCGGAGCAGAAGGAGTCTGTGAGCCGGCTATAGAAAAAAGATAAAAAATCTTAAGAAAATATCAATGTCTTTTTAGGCACATTTCCTGTATACTGATGGTATGAGAGAATATTTTGTGCAGATTGTACCGGATGTCCCGGAGATTTTATCTTTTGCACAAAAAGAAGTAAAAATAAAATAAAGCAGGAGGGCAAAAGATGCGGGGAATCAGAAAGCAGTCATCCGACACACAGAGCTCCAGTCAGCCGAAAGAAAAAAGAAGATTGGATACAAAACAGAAAAAAGGAATGTTGATCGGCGGAGGTATCTTCCTTGTGGCAGTGATCGCCCTGATTCTTGTGAAGAATCTGACAGGCGGAGGTGGAGCAGATGGAGAGAATGTTCTCTATGCGGATTCCGTCGGAATGATCACAGGGACAGGACTTGGGACACAGAACCGGTTTACAGGAGTGGTTGAAGCACAGGATACGTTGAAACTGACACTGGCAGACAATCAGAAGGTAAAACAGATCTTTGTTGAAAAAGGGCAGGAAGTAGAGCCTGGAACAAAGTTGTTTGAATACGATACAGAAGAGCTTGCCATGACATTAGATCAGGGAAAACTGGAGCTTGAGAAGATCACGAACAACATCAGCAGCCTGAATTCACAGATCGCGACACTTACAACGGAGAAGAAGAGTGCGCCGGCCAGCGAACAGCTGTCCTATACGACACAGATCCAGGAACTTCAGATGGAGATCAAGCAGGAAGAGTACAATTATAAAGTAAAAGAGCTGGAAGTAAATCGTACACAGAAGAGCCTGGAACAGTCTACAGTAACTTCTACAGTTGCCGGAATTGTACAGGAGATCAACGAACAGCAGGGAACAGACCCTTCTACAGGAGAGTCCCAACCGTTTATGAGTATCCTTTCTACAGGAAAATACAGAATCAAAGGAAAGATCAGCGAGCAGAACATCGGAGATCTGACACCGGGCACACAGGTGACGATCCGCTCCAGAGTGAATGAAGATGAGATCTGGACAGGTACAGTAGATAATGTAGACACAGAGAAGCCGGAGAACAGTTCCCAGGATTCTATGAGTTATGGTTCTGAGAACAGCGATAATCAGGCAACAAAGTATCCATTCTATGTCACATTGGATACAATAGATGGATTGATGCTCGGACAGCATGTCTATATCGAGACAAGTACTTCACTGGAAGCAGACAAGATGTGGCTGATGCGTGACTACATTGTAGACGCAGATTCAGATCATCCATATGTATGGGTAGCAGGAGATAATGACAAGCTGGAGAAGCGTTCTGTTACACTCGGAGAGACGAACGAAGATATGGGAACCTGTGAGATCGTAGACGGACTGAAAGCTTCTGATTACATTGTATGGCCAAGCGAGGAGTGCAAAAAAGGTGCGGCTGTTGTGAAGAACGATTCAGGTACATCAGGCAGTACTTCAGATATGTCAGGAGCCGAGGGCGGTTACGAAGAACCTGTAGAAGAAAATGCAATGCAGGAAGGAGTTCCGGGAACGGAGGAGAGTGTGGATGAATAAAAAGAAAATAATCAAGATCGGCATTCCTGTGGCAGCAGGCTGTATCGTTCTTGCACTTGGAATCGGTTTCGCAGTGAAGAACAGCGGAAAGGCTGTTAAAGTAGCTCCTGTCAGCAGTTTGAATTCCGGCGGCTGGTACGATGATAGCGGGATTGCAAGTTACGGAACCGTCACAACGAACCAGAAGCAGGACATTTACGTGGATGATACTATGCCGATCACACAGGTTTACGTGAAAGCCGGGGATACGGTGAAAGTTGGAGACCGTCTTGTGGCATACGACACGACACTTTCTTCCCTGGAGCTTGAGATGAAAGAAATGCAGATTCAGGGGATTGACCTGAACATTCAGAACCTGCAGAAAGAGATCACCCAGCTCAAGGGGACAAAGACCGCGAAGGCAGATACAGGGGTATCCGTCGTGCAGACAAGCACAGCTGGAGAACAGCAGCCAACTGTACAGAAGATGAGTGCTGTAAAGACAACCATTCTTAATACATCAAAAGAGGATGAGAATAAAAAACCGGATGGCGATACCTCGAAGGATGATACTTCAAAAGACGATGCTTCGAAAGATGATAATACAAAAGACGATACATCCAAAGACGATAACAAAAAAGACGATGTACCGTCTTCCGCAATCGAGCGTCCATTTCCTGAAGCATTAAAGGGAAAAGAGGTTTACAGTGAGATCACATTAGATTCTGCTCCTTATAATAAAGAAGACGCAGACGGAACAATGGAAAAACCGTATCGTTATCTTTGTGCACCGGGGGCAGCCGTAAATGCACCGTTTATGCTCAAAGTATTAAAAGAGGGTCAAGTGTGTGCCTTTGATGTCGTAGATAACGCAGAAGCGCCGACAAAATTCTTATCCTGTTGGATCCTCGATGGAAAAACAGGACAGGTAGTCATACCGGATCCACAACCAACTCCAGACCCGGAGCCGACTCCAAATCCAGAGCCGACTCCAAATCCAGAGCCGACTCCGGAACCAGAGCCAACTCCGGAACCAGAGCCAACTCCGGAACCGGATATTTCAGAAGATCCGGTTATCCCAGACACCCCGGACCTCCCGTCAAAGGAAGAGGTGACGAAGCAAATCAAGGAGAAAGAGCAGAAGATCAAAGATCTGGATCTTTCCAAGAGATCCGCTGAACTGGAACTGAAAAAGCTGAAGAAAAAGGTCGGGGACGGCGTGATTAAAAGTACGGTAGAAGGTGTAGTCAAAGAAGCGACTGACGAAGCGTCTGCAAAGAATGAGAACAAACCGGTCGTCAGCGTTGTCGGAGAAGAAGGTTTTTATGTGACCGGAAGAGTCGGAGAGACAATGCTTGATCAGATCAAAGAAGGAATGACTGCGACTGTAATGTCCTGGCAGTCGGGAGAATCCTACGAAGCGACAGTTACAGGTGTTGGCAACTCACCGGTAAGCGATTATTCCACAGGAGAGAACCAGAATCAGTCCTTCTATCCGTTCACGCTCGTGATCCACGGAGACGCAAATCTCTCGAATGGTGAGTCTGTGAATCTGTCGATGGATGGAATTGCAGCAGGTAGTGATGGATCAATCTATCTTGAAAAAATGTTTGTCCGCGAGGAAGGAAACCGCTATTATGTCTACAAGCGGGG
Organism: Mediterraneibacter faecis; assembly: GCF_055383675.1. NCBI lineage: Bacteria > Bacillati > Bacillota > Clostridia > Lachnospirales > Lachnospiraceae > Mediterraneibacter > Mediterraneibacter faecis. The sequence goes on from NZ_AP043803.1 coordinate 1,486,086, forward strand.
CGATAACGGCAGATTAACAAAACAGTATGTAGAGGTTGGCAAAAATATGTACAATTCACTGGAGATCACCTCCGGTCTCACAATGGACGACATGATCGCATTCCCTTACGGCAGAGATGTCAAAGAAGGCGCAAAGACACAGGAAGCAGATACCCTGTACGACTATTATTAAGAAGACTGAACAGTATCAAAATGAAAGAGAGTGAGGTGCCATTATGTTAGAAGACATCAGACTGGCGTTTCAGGGAATCTGGAATCATAAATTAAGATCTGCGCTCACAATGCTCGGAATCATCATAGGAATCGGTTCCATTATAGCAATTGTGTCCACGATCAAAGGAACGAATGAACAGATTAAGAAGAATCTGGTCGGTGCAGGAAATGACGCGGTAAATGTACAGCTCTATCAGGGTGACTGGCCGATCGATCTGCAGTATCAGTCACTCCCGGACGGAGTGCCGGAGATCTCAGACGAGACATTGCAGGAAGTCGTTGAACTCCCGGAAGTGGAGACAGCGTCTTTATATCATACAAGAAATGAATACGACGCAGTTTACCGCGGCGCAAAGTCATTAAGTAACAGCGTGATCCTTGGAATTGACAGAAATTACCTGGATGTTTACGGATATCAGATAACCAAAGGAAGAGGATTAACAGACAAAGATTATTCCGAAGGACGAAAAGTAGCCTTGATAGACAAGACAACAGCGGCAAGTTTATTCGACAATGCAGATGTGATCGGAAGAACGATCGAAATTAAAGGAGAACCTTTTGTTGTCGTTGGAATGGTTGCAAAGAAAGCAGAGTCCCAGCCGGTAATCAACTCAATGGAAGATTACTACCGCTACATGTCAGATGACCAGAGTGGAAAGATCATTATTCCGGATAATGTATGGCCGGTCATCTACCAGTATGACGAACCACAGAACCTTGTCGTGCGTGCAAAAAGTACAGATGATATGACAACGGCAGGAGAGAAAGCCGCAGATATTTTAAATGCTATGCTGACAGTTTCAGATGATACCGTGAAATACAAAGGAGAAGATCTGTTAGAACAGGCAACACAGATCCAGGAGATCAGTAACTCGACAAATCAGCAGCTGATTTGGATCGCCAGCATTTCCCTGTTAGTTGGTGGAATCGGAGTTATGAATATCATGCTCGTGTCGGTTACAGAACGTACCGGCGAGATTGGATTAAAGAAGGCACTCGGAGCGAGAAAGCGCAGAATTCTGACACAGTTCCTGACAGAGGCGGCGGTACTGACACTGCTTGGAGGAATTATAGGTGTTCTTGGAGGAATCGCACTTGCGTACATTATATCCAAAGTCTCAGCGGTTCCAGTAGCGATCAGCGGAGTTTCGATTGTGATAGCAGTGCTGTTCTCCACACTGATCGGTATTATCTTCGGACTGATCCCGTCCGTGAAAGCGGCGAACATGAATCCAATCGAGGCACTTAGACATGAATAAAAAAACAGAGGAAAAAGAAAATACTTGTTTCAATTTCCTTCTATATCTGTTATAGTATGTGTTAATTAAAAGAGTCAGGAGAATCTGAGTGATCGGATTCTCCGTCTTTCTATGCAAAGAGAAAATAGCAATTATTAAAAGGAAAAGAGAAAAGGGGCATGTAAATTTGAGCAGCAGTACACTCGAGGGAAAGAAAAAGACAGAGAACGGAACAAAGAGGCTGATCTTCACAGCAGTATCTATCTTGCTGGAGATCGTCTTCCTTCTCTTTCTGTTTACAAAGGTAAGTGAATACGCAACCATTATTGACTGGGCAACAAGAATCGTGGCAATCTTTCTTGTGCTTGGACTTTACAGCATGGATAAGACTTCATCAATGAAAATGCCATGGATCATACTGATGCTTGCATTCCCGATTCTTGGTGTGAGTCTTTATCTTCTCGTAGGTCTGAACGGAAGCACGAAGAAGATGCGGGCAAGATATGAAGAGATTGATAAAAAACTGCTCCCATATCTTCCGGATAACAGACAGATTCTCGAATGGATGAAAGAAGAGAGTCCGCAGGCGGGGGCAATCGCTTCTTATCTGACGAATTACTCTTGTTACCCGGTTTATCAGAACACAGATGTTACATATTATGATGAGGCGATCAAAGGGCTGGATGCACAGCTGAAGGATCTTTCAAAGGCAGAAAAGTTCATCTTTATGGAGTATCATGCCATCGAAGACGAAGAGGCATGGCAACGGATCCAGACGGTACTTGAAGACCGTGTGAAAGCAGGCGTAGAAGTCCGTATCTTCTATGATGATATGGGATCGATCTGGTTTGTGAACATGGATTTTGCAACAAAACTGAAATCTTTAGGAATCAAATGCCGTGTATTTAACCCGATTCTGCCGGGATTGAATATGTTCCTGAACAATCGCGATCACCGGAAGATTACTGTGATTGATGGAAAGGTTGCTTACACAGGTGGATACAATCTGGCGAATGAGTATTTCAACATCACACATCCGTATGGAATCTGGAAAGATACCGGGATCCGTATGGAAGGAGATGCGGTCAAGTCTATGACAGTAGCATTTCTGGAAATGTGGAATGCAGCAGGAAATGTAAAGTCAAAAGAACTTGTACCGGAGAAATATGTGCTCAACTATGCATACCAGGCACAACAGCGTGGTTATGTCCAGCCATATGCAGACAGTCCTCTGGATGGAGAGCAGGTAGGCGAGGAAGTATATATCAGTATGGCGAACAAAGCGGAGAAATACTGCTGGTTTATCACTCCATATTTGATTATTACAGACGAGATGACGCATGCACTCACACTGGCAGCAAAGCGTGGTGTTGATGTACGTATCATAACACCGGGTATCCCAGACAAGAAGATGGTTTACAGTGTGACCCGTTCCTTCTATCATAATCTGGTTAAGCATGGAGTCCGTATCTATGAGTGGACACCGGGATTCTGTCATGCGAAGATGAGTGTGGCAGATGATAAAATGGCGACCTGCGGAACGATCAATCTCGATTACCGCAGCCTGTACCATCACTTTGAGAATGGATGCTTCCTGGCAGATTGCGACGCAGTGCTGGAGATCCGGGATGATCTGATCCGCACGATGGGAGAAAGCAGAGAAGTGACCGAGCAGTATAAAGAAGGAAGAAGTGCGGGCTTAAGACTCGGACAGCTGATCTTACGTCTGTTTGCGGAGCTGCTCTGATAATATCGTTTGTGGGTTGAATTTGCATTGGATTGATTGTATAATGAACTTGATTATTTTTTGAAGGAGGAATCAACGATGATTACCTGGAACAATTTGGATAAGCTTACTTCTTATCAGGAACTTGAGAAGACAGAAAGTGTAGACCTCGCAGCAGTGATGGCCGGAGAGAACGGAGCAGAGCGTGTGAAGAACTACAGCGTTCCGATGGCAGAAGGATTAGCATACAATTATGCAGCGAAGAAAGTGGATGACACAGTTCTCTCAGCTCTTGAGAAACTGGCAGAAGAAGCACAGCTGACAGAGAAGTTCGAAGCACTTTACAACGGAGAAGTTGTGAACACAGGAGAGAAGCGTCTCGTACTTCACCATATGACACGCGGACAGCTCGGAGATGCTGTTGTGGCTGACGGTGTTGACAAGCGTACTTTCTATGTAGAGCAGCAGAAGAAGATTGCTGAGTTCGCGAACAAAGTACATGCAGGTGAGATCACAAACGGTGCCGGAGAGAAGTTTACAACAGTTGTTCAGATCGGTATCGGCGGAAGTGACCTCGGTCCTCGCGCAATGTACCTTGCACTTGAGAACTGGGCAAAGAAGAATGATACATTCAAGATGGAAGCAAAGTTCATCAGCAACGTTGACCCGGATGATGCGGCAGCAGTTCTGAATTCTGTAGATGTTGCTCACTCTATCTTCGTACTTGTATCCAAGTCAGGAACAACACTTGAGACTCTGACAAATGAGTCCTTTGTAAAGGATGCTCTTAAGAACGCAGGACTTGACGCATCCAAGCATATGATCGCAGTAACAAGTGAGACTTCACCACTTGCCAAGAGTGATGATTACCTTGCAGCCTTCTTCATGGATGACTATATCGGAGGACGTTTCTCATCTACATCAGCAGTTGGTGGAGCCGTACTTTCCCTCGCATTCGGACCGGAAGTATTCGCACAGTTCCTTGACGGAGCAGCAGCTGAGGATAAACTGTCCCTCAATAAGAATATCAAAGAGAACCCGGAGATGCTCGATGCATTGATCGGTGTATATGAGAGAAATGTACTCGGATACCCAAGCACAGCAGTACTTCCATACTCCCAGGCACTTAGCCGCTTCCCTGCACATCTGCAGCAGCTGGATATGGAGTCTAACGGAAAATCCGTAAACCGCTTTGGTGAGCCGGTTGATTACGTGACAGGACCGGTTATCTTCGGAGAGCCTGGAACAAACGGACAGCACTCCTTCTATCAGCTCCTTCACCAGGGAACAGATATTGTGCCGCTTCAGTTCGTAGGATTCAAGAACAGCCAGATCGGTACAGATGTTGTGATCCAGGACAGCACAAGCCAGCAGAAACTCTGCGCGAACGTAGCTGCTCAGATCGTAGCATTTGCATGTGGTAAAGAAGACGAGAACCGTAACAAGAACTTCGAAGGAGGACGTCCTTCAAGCATCATTATCGGAGACCAGTTAACACCGGCATCTCTCGGAGCACTGCTTGCTCACTTCGAGAACAAGATCATGTTCCAGGGATTCCTGTGGAATGTAAACAGCTTCGATCAGGAAGGTGTTCAGCTCGGTAAAGTCCTTGCAAAACGCGTACTTGCACATGAGACAGACGGAGCCCTGAAAGTATTCAGTGATCTTCTGAATATCTAATAGAATCATATAAGTAAAAAGTATAGGAATCGTGCTGTCGGCGGAGAGTTCTGCTGACAGCACGATTTTTTAAGGAAAGGATTTTGTAAAAGAGAGAGGAAGCAAATGAAAAAGCGAAGGATTAAAGGAATTCAGATGATTCCATATGGACTTCTGGCCGGAGTTATGACAGAAGATTCAATAGAAGAGAGGCAAAGAGAAGTCCGCCTGACAGAGATTTCATCCGAAGGATTCCGCATCCGGCTTTGCAGGAGAGGGAAAGCAGAGGAGAACATTTATCCGAAAGCATTCAAGATCTGCTTCTATCAGATGGATCAGGCAGAGTATCGGGAGATTGAAATTCGTCATTTTCAGATAGAGGCTGGGGAACTGACAGAATTCTATCAAGCCTATGATATTTTCACAGTTCAGGAAGATTATAAAGAAGCCTTTCAGAAGCTCTGTGTCGAATACAGCCGATACATTTCGCTCAAGCTGGAACAGGATGATGCACATCTGGCGCAAGAAATGACCGGTTATCCCGCGCAGGAAGAAGAGGAACATTTCAAGAATGAAACAGAACAAAATAAAGCGTGGTTTCAGAATGCGGAGATCTTCCGAAATCTGCCGGCAGAATTAGCGGTAGAACTGGATCATCCGAAACTATACGAACAATATCTGACCAGACCGATTGAACGGTTCATGAAAGAATACTGGCAGCAGCATGGAATCAAAGATGCGCGGATCCTGGGAAGACAACCGGACCGGTTGTATCTCGGCAACCAATTCTGTCCACATCTATTTCCGAAAGAAGAACAGTTCTTTGCACTTCTTGAGAAAGCAGATAAAGAACGGATAGAAGTGACCGTTGCCTTTTCCTTTATTCGGGAAGACAGGCTTGCACAGACAGAACAGCTGTTGACACGCCTGGATGAGTGGTGTGAACAACAGGAGACTTCCGGGGCGGAGAAGAAACGACTTGAGGTTGTAGTCAATGATTGGGGACTGGCACATCTTGTGAAGCGGACAGAACATCTGATCCCGTGTCTTGGGACGCTCTTAAATAAGCGGAAGAAAGATCCGAGAATGTCCTACAAGATGGGAGATAAGACGCTGTTGGAACAGAATAATCTGAATGCAGGATTTTATCGCACTTATCTGGAAGAAAGTTTTGGAATCAGCTGTTATGAGTGGGAAAGCTGCGGTTATACACAGGAAATATCGCAAAAGATACAGAACCATCTCCATGTGCCGTTCTATCAGACAAATACGTCGAGCTATTGTACACTTTGCGCTGTACTGGAACACGGTGAACGTGGAAAACAAAGGGAGAGACAAGAATGTCCGGCACCGTGTCTGGAACATAGCTTCTTCTATCCAAAGCATTTATATATGAAGGGAAAATACAACAGTCTGTTCGCATTGGATAAACATCTGTTAGATGAACCGGAGCAGTTGAAGAGAGAACTTGGAATAAAATGGAACCGTCTTGTGGTCAATCTATTGTGAAATGTGAAAAATAGAAGGATGATGGAAGAATGGAGACACAGAAAAGAAAACAGAATGAAAAAGAAAAAGCAGAGCGAAGGATGAAAATCGTTGCAGGACTTGGCTCTATAGATGAATATATTCCATATGTCCTGGCAGGAGCAGACGAATTGTTCTGCGGATATGTGCCATATAACTGGACAAAAAAATACGGAACCGTACTTCCACTGAACCGCAGGGAAGTGCTGGCTTATAATGTGCAGCTCGGTTCTTTCAGTGAATTAGAGATCCTCTTAGCAATGATCAGGAAGTATAGAAAGCCGGTGCATATCGCGATGAATTCTCTCTATTATATTCCGGAACAATATGAAGAGATCGCAGACATTGTGAAACAGTGTATGAAAATCGGATTCGACAGCTTCATCCTTGCCGATCCGGCATTGATTTTGTACCTGAGACAGAAAGGCATATCCTGTAAGATCCATCTTAGCGGTGAAGCCGGAGAAATGAACCGGGAGGCAATCAAAGTTTTCCGGGAAATGGGAATCGGTCGGATCATCTTCCACAGGAAAAACACAGTTGCATCGATGCGGCAGATGATAGAAGCTGTAAATGCAGAAAAACTGGAATTCGAGGCCTTTGCATTGAACGAATTGTGTCAGTTCACAGGAGCATTCTGCAATTCCCTTCACTGTGACGAGATGGGGTATCTGTGCAGGACGACTTACTGGGGAGATGCTGAGATGGAAGAGCGTATGGAACGAATGATAAAAAGAACATTGGAGATAGAAGAGCAACAATATCTCTGTGGGAAGAGTGGATGTGCGTTGTGTGCGCTGCCACAGCTGGAGGCAGCAGGGATTACCCATCTGAAACTGGTTGGACGAGGAAATTATGTGGAAGATATGATTCGGGATATTCGGAATCTGAAGGCTGCGCTGGGAGTTCTGGAGGAGAATCGAAGAGAAGAAAAAGAGACAGGGGGATATATCGATCAATTAGATAAGAAAATCTTTGCTGGTCAGCCGTGTGGGAATAATTGTATTTATAATCCGGGGCAGTTTCTTTGAGGTGTATGGGGAAAAAGAGAAAAGTTCAGAATAGAAAAAGAAAGCGTATTTCGTGGAGTAGATTACTCTACGAAATACGCTTTTTCTTTAAATTGTTTCAAATCTTAGTATAATTATCATGTATAGTCTACTCTTTTCAAACATTTCTGTCAATGAATATACGTTCATTTCATGAATTTATACAATCTTTTAGCAAAAAAAATCGAAAAACAGATACTTTCGCCATTTTAATCTCCTTTTTTGAATGGATTTTTATCTATTCGCCGTCAAATTCATGGTCAATTGTCAGTCAATTTACAAACCATCAGATCAGAAAATTAAAAATAATTATCTTACTTTATCTAAGTTACTTCGTACTTTTATAATCACATGTATTTAAAAATCAATCGTAATTACAATTTTACAGCATTTATTTACCGTCAAATTTTTGGTCAGACGTCTGGAATCCCTTGATCTTCAAGGGGGTTCATAAAAATTTCGTAGAGTAATCTACTCTACGAAATTTCTTGCAAAAAGGGTGGAGACTTATGGGAAGAAGACCAGCAGATCTGTCAGGAAGAAAATTTGGTATGTTGACAGCCAAGTATGCGACAGAGAAAAGAGATAAACGAGGCTCCGTTTATTGGCATTGTGTCTGCGATTGCGGAAATGAAGTTGACGTGACGGCAGCAGGTCTTGTGCATGGTAATTATCATAGCTGCGGTTGTTTACAAAAGAAGAACCGTCAGGAAATTGCGCAGAGACGACATCTCGTAGACGGAACCTGTGTTGAAGTACTAGAAAAAAGAAAAAGCAGAAAAGATAACATGAGTGGTTTTCGTGGCGTTTTCCAGTTGAAGAATTGTAATCGGTATCGTGTGGATATCGGATTCAAGGGAAAGCGCTATTATGTTGGTCTTTTTGACAATTATGACGAAGCGGTGCAGGCAAGACTCGCAGCGGAGAATCTGATCCACAATGGTTTCATTCAGAAATGGAAGGAATGGAATGAGAAGGAGAAGGAAGATCCAAAGTGGGGGAAGGAGCATCCGCTTGTGTTTGATGTGAAGAAAGAGGATGGGGAGATTCGGGTGAGTGTGTGAGATATGATTGTCGCGCCGAGAGGGGATGGCATCATAAGGAAACACTTAGCCGTGTGATGAACACACAGGGAATTAGAAAAAGAAATCATTTATGAAAGCGAATGTGCATATAAAGATAATTTTGGGATGAAGGAGTTTAGAGAACATGAAAGTATGTTTAGTTGGTTCATCAGGAGGACATCTGACACATTTATATATGTTAAAGCCGTTTTGGAAAGATAAAGAACGTTTTTGGGTTACGTTTGATAAAGAGGATGCAAGAAGCTTGCTTGAAGGTGAAAAAATGTATCCTTGTTATTATCCGACAAACCGGAGTCTAAAGGCTCTTATTAAGAATACCAAGATTGCATGGAATGTATTACATAAGGAAAAGCCAGACTTGATTATTTCCTGTGGTGCAGCAGTTGCGGTCCCGTTTTTTTATATTGGTAAAATGATGGGCGCAAAGTTGGTCTATATTGAGGTTTTTGATCGAATTGATAAACCGACAATGACAGGAAAGATGGTTTATCCCATTGTGGACAAGTTTGTTGTGCAGTGGGACGAGCAGAAAAAGGTTTATCCGAAAGCAGTCAATCTGGGAAGTATATTCTAAGCAGGGGACGAGAAAATGATTTTTGTGACGGTAGGAACACATGAGCAGCCATTTAATCGGCTGATTCAGAAAATAGATGAATTAAAGAAAGACGGCATTATAAACGAAGATGTAATTATCCAGACTGGCTTTAGTACATACGAGCCGAAATACTGTCAGTGGAGTAAGCTGATTCCATATCAGCAGATGGTGAAAAATGTGGCCGACGCCCGTATTGTAATCACTCACGGTGGCCCGGCAAGTTTTATCATGCCACTACAGATAGGTAAGACTCCTATTGTTGTGCCGCGTCAGCATCAGTTCAATGAGCATGTGAACGATCATCAGGTGGAGTTTGCGAGAAACGTGGCTCAGAGAATGGGAACGATTATCCCGGTAGAAGATATTGAAACATTGGGAGATATCATAACGAACTATGATCAGATTGTTGCTGGCATGGGACATGGTATGAGCAGTAACAATGCAAAGTTTAATGAAGAACTTGAAAAATTAGTAGATGAATTGTATTGAGGATGAATGGATGAGAAAAGTTGGAATCATGTCGATGCAGCGCATTGCAAACTACGGTTCGTTTTTGCAGGCATATGCATTGAAGCAGCTAATTGAGGAAGTTGGCTGTAATGTAGAATTTGTGGACTACCATGTAGGTGCTCCAGTAATTACAGAAAATGCAGATAGTAAAAACAAGGTTGTCCGAAAGATAGAAAAGGGACTGGAAACCTTTCGGTATCGGGCTCCTCTTGCACACAAATTATCGTTCATCCGATATAAACAGTCCTTTGCTCAAAAGTATATGCCGCTTTTGGGAATTGCAGACGAAATGAACTACAACCCGACAGTGGATTGCCTTGTGATTGGTAGTGATGAGGTTTTTAACTGTATTCAAAAAAATTCCAATGTGGGATATTCGCCAGAATTGTTTGGAAAAAATAACCATGCAAAGAAACTTATCACTTATGCAGCGTCTTTCGGCAATACAACATTAATAAAGCTGGAAAAGTATAAAAAGGCCAATGAAGTCGGAGCCTTGTTGAAGAAGTTTGACGCAATTTCTGTACGAGATGCTAATTCAGGAACTATTGTAGAGCAGCTCACTGGGAAAGAACCAGTGTACAATCTGGATCCGGTTCTGACCTATGATTATATGAACTGCTGCGACAAAATCCCACAGGTTCAGACTAATGAGAAGTATTTGATTCTGTACGCGTATGCAGGTCGTATTTCCAATGATGAGGCAGATTGGATTGTTGCTTATGCAAAGAAAAAGAATTTGAAGGTATATGCAATTGGTGGTATCCAAAAATGTGCAGACCGATTTGTGGACTGCTCACCCTTTGAGGTTCTGGCCTATTTCAGAAATGCAGAAGAAGTTATTACCGATACATTCCACGGCAGCATCTTCTCGGTGATCACACATCGGCCGTTTACAACATTGATTCGCAAGAGTGTAGGTAACAGCTATGGTAATGAAGAAAAGTTGAGCGATTTGCTAAAGCGACTGGGACTGGCCAATCGGATGACAACGAAAATTGAAGATACAGAAAACATCAATGAAAAGGCGATTGATTACGCGAAAGTTGATGAGCAGTTGAAAGCACATAGAGAAGTGGCGAAGGAGTATCTGAGAAAAAATTTAGAGGAATAAAATGGAGAACATATCGAGGATAAAAGAGAAATGTGTGGGATGTAAAAGCTGTGAGCAAAGCTGCCCAAAACACTGTATCTCTATGGTAGAAAACAAAGAGGGATTTTGGTATCCGTCTGTTGATGAAAAAAGCTGCATCGAGTGCAAGGTGTGCTTGAAAAAGTGTCCAGTAGAAAATACGGAATTTCATCGGAATGAGCCACATAAAGTTTGGGCGTGGCGCAATAAAAATGATGTGGATATTATGCGCTCTGCATCTGGCGGTGCGGCAGATAGTGCAGCGAAAACTATATTGCAAATGGGCGGTGTGGTTTATGGTGCTGCCTATGACGAGCAGCTGGCAGTAAGCCACATTGAAGTGACAGATGAAGCAGAAAGAGAGAAACTACAGTCCTCTAAGTATGTTCAGTCTGACCCGAAAGATAGCTACACAAAGGTCAACCAGCGTTTGTCAGAGGGGAAAACGGTACTTTTTACAGGAACTCCCTGCCAGATTGCAGGTCTGTATGCTTTTTTGGGTGGCAATCCAGAAAATCTATATACAGTTGACCTGATTTGCCACGGTGTGCCTTCGCCGAAGTTCTTCAAAAAGTATCTGGAATACCAGAACAAGCAGACGGCTGGCAGAGTAATCTATTTCAACTTCCGTTCCAAAGACAAGAGGGGTTGGGGAACACAATACCTGCTAAAGACAAAGACAAAGACAAAGACAAAGACACTCTCCCTTGATCGCTATGGAAAACATTTTATGGATGGCGACTGCTATAGGGAGAGCTGTTATCAGTGTGCTTATGCGAATATGAGCCGTGTGGGAGATTTGACAGTGGGTGATTTCTGGGGAATTGCAAAGAGCCATCCGAGCTTCAATTCTCCAAAGGGCGTGTCCAGTGTATTTGTAAATACCGAAAAAGGTCAAAAGCTCTTTGAAATGATGCGAGTTCTTGCAGAAGTAGAAGAAGCAACGTTGGAAGAGGGCATGGTGAAGCAGCATAATCTGGTGCAGCCGAGCAACAGGCCTGTGACTAGAGATACTTTCTATAAGAGCATCGATGAACTAGGCTTTATAGAGAATATAAAGGTTGGCTTTCAGCCAAAAGCACGGTTGAAATCTGTGCTGCCGAATAAACTGATTCAAAAAATCAAATCTCTTTGAGATTTTGTGGAGGAAGAATACATGGGAGAGCCTATAAGAGTTTTGCATATCTTGCAGCGAATGGAAGCTGGCGGTACGCAGGCTTTGTTGATGAATATATACCGGAAAATTGACAGAACGAAAGTACAGTTTGATTTTTTGGTCGTTTATAAGGAAAAACAGTTTTACGATGATGAAATTGAAAAAATGGGTGGACATGTTTACAAACTGTCTTTCCGGGAGGATTTGAATCTTCCTAAATTTCAAAAAGATTTGGCAGTTTTCTTTGCTCAGCATCACGAATATAAAATTGTTCACTGTCACGCCTATACGATTGGATATTTCTGCCTGAAAGCTGCAAAGAAAGCAGGTATCCCCGTCAGAATTGCTCATTCACATAATAATGAGACAGTACACGATATAAAATATTTACCGAAGCTGTTCATGCAGCGAATGTTTACCAAAAACGCAACAGATCTTTTCGCCTGCTCTGAGGAAGCTGGAAAATATCTGTTCAAAGACAAGCCGTTTCAAGTGCTGAAAAATGCGATTGATTCGCAGAACTTTATTGCGGATGCGGATACCAGAAATGAAATCAGGAAAGAACTGGTGTTAAAGGATAAATTTGTTGTCGGCCATGTTGGTCGCCTACATCCTCAGAAAAACCATGATTTCCTGATTGATGTTTTTGCAGAAATCAAGAAGGAAAAGCCTGACGCTGAATTGATTCTTGTTGGCACCGGGCCATTAGAAGAGAAAGTAAAAAGCAAAGTGGTCGAAAAAGGCCTTTCAGATTGTGTGCATTTTCTTGGAAATAGAAAGGATATGAACAGAATTTATCAAGCGATGGATGTGTTTGTTTTTCCATCTTTGTTTGAAGGTCTGGGCATTGTTGCAATCGAAGCACAGGCGGCAGGTGTTCCTATTGTCTGCTCTGAAGGATTGCCGCCGGAAACGGATATTACACCAATCTACCGGAAACTGCTGTTGAGTGATGGGGAAGAAAAGTGGGCGAATGCAGCACTTGAAATGGCACAGAATCTGAAAGCACATACCAATATGCAGCAGTATGTGATTGATGCAGGATTTGATATGGACGCAACTGCAAAATATATGGAAAGTTATTATTTACGAAAATATAATTAAGCGAATGATACTTAATTATATTATAGAGGTGAAAAATGTTTATTTCAGTGATAGTTCCAGTATATAATGTTGAAGAATATCTGGACAAATGTTTAGAAAGTTTGTTGAACCAGCATTATTCAGATATGGAGATTGTTGTTGTTGACGATAAGTCAACAGATGGATCTTTGAATATTGCAAAAAAATATGAAAAATATGCAAATGTAAAAGTAATCGCTAAGGAAAAGAATTCAGGTTTATCTGATACTAGAAATGTTGGAATAAAAGAATCATGTGGGCAATATATTATGTTTTTAGACTCGGATGATTATGTAGAAAATGGATGCATTGCTAAAATACAAGGTATAATTGAAAAGGAAAATACACCGGATATTATATATTTTGGGTATTGTGAAGAATACGAAAGTACCGATAAACAATTAATAAAATATGGGTATGTGTCGGCTAAAAATTGTTCTTTTACAGGTGAGAAGTTTGCACTTGAGGAACTAAAGCAAAGGAATTTGTATGCGGCAGCTTGCTTCGGCGTGTACAAAAGAGCATTTATTGTAGAAAATCAATTATACTTTGAGTCAGGAATTCTACATGAAGACGAGCTTTGGACACCACAAGTTATATTGAGAGCAAACAAAGTATATACATCAGATTATGTGTTTTACCATTATTTAAGAAGAAAAGGATCTATTACAAGATCGGGAAATAAAACAAAACATGGGCAAGATATGCTCTGTATTTGTAAGAAATTAGATATATTAGCAAATGAAATTAAGAATCCAGAATTAAAAAAATACATGGATAATCACATTGCGATGCTTTATATGAAAGGTATGACAGAAGGAAGACTGTATCAAACGAATATGGAGATTGATCGGTTTTATCCATTGCGTAAGGTTTGCTTTAAAAAGGACAGAGCAAAAGCCATTCTGTTTGCATTTAGCTTAAGATTGTACTATAGGATTAATATAATGAAGATGCAAGGATAAGAGGATGAAGATTACATATAAAATCAATGTATATAACTTGTTGACATATTTGTTGGTATTTGCAATTATTAAACCATATTTTTTGCCTGTAGGACTAAGGCAGGCAAGTAAAATTATTATTCTCATAAGCGTTTTTTTGTTTACAATTTCAAGAGAAAAAAAAGAAAGAATTGTAAATTTGTCGTGGTTATTTTCTGGCTGTGTTTTGCTTTCAGCGGTTATGGCATATCTTAAAGGTGGATATCAGGATAAAGACTTTTTGGACGCACTTCTCTATGCCGTTACATTTTATGATATTTATTCGTTTATTGGACTTTGCAAGCAAAAGGATCGATTTAACGAGACAATAAAATGCTTATATAATATCGTTGGACTATATTGTATATTGACAATTGTTTCAATATTATTGGTCGGTACAGTGAATAACAGCAATCAGTCTGCATATATCTTTGGAAATAAATTTACATCTTCATATTTATTTATATTTTTTGTTGCTTTATATGGTGCAACACATGAGATGATTTTATGGAAAAATAAAATTTGCTATATTGCTTTGTTTATAAGTTCAATTGCACTTACCTTATACATAGGTTGTGCTACGGCTACGGTAACTTTGGCAGTGCTGTTTATAGCAACAATAGTTCCATTTCAAAAAATCAGAATGTTGCTGTTAAATGAAAGATTTGCGGTAACAGCACTAATTATGTCTGCACTGGTTGTTTTGGTGATGGGACAAATTCTTAAAAATGAATTTATAAATAATATCGTATTTGGATACTTCAACAGATCTTACACTGTGACTGGGCGTTTGGAAATATATAATGATTATTTGCTGAATATCATTAGAAGTAGATTCTGGTTTGGATATGGGTATAGCAATTCGATGATGAAGAATATGACAGGATTATATGCAAATGCACAGAATGGATTACTTGAAATCATGGTGAATATGGGATTTTTGAGTGTAGTTTCATTAATTGTTACTGTCTTCTGGAGCTTTAAAAATACTCTCAAGACAGATAAGTCTTTTTATATTTCAATTATTGTGTATGGAATGATTATTGCATCAATTTTTGAAGTGGCCTTGAACTGGTTTTTTTTCTTAGGTGTATGTCTAATTCGATGGAATTGCGATGCCGATGGTTCAATACGGTCGAGTGATTGAAGGAGAAATTAAATATGAAGGTATATATTTTATCAATGCAACAGGTTAACAATTACGGATCTGTCTTACAAGCGTATTCATTAAAAAAAATGATAGAAAGTCTAGGTAATGAGGTGAGGTTTCTTGCGATAGAAAAAGGAACGGATGATACTCTAAATATACAATGTGAAAAAAAGGATATTGACAAAAAAAATGATAGCTGGTTAGAAACACAATGGAATCGCGTTAAGGGCAAAATACTTGGAAGAAATTTGCGGAGAGTTTTTTATGAATTTAGAAATAGCACAGGTCTGAATAGTGTGAACGGCGACGAGCATTTTGATACATGCGTAATAGGAAGTGATGAAGTTTTCAATTGCTTACAAAAATCCAAATGGGGTTTTTCTTCGCAGCTATTTGGGAAAGTTGAAGCTGCTGAAAGGATAATCACATATGCAGCAAGTTGCGGATCGACAAAAGTGGATGATTTGTCGGACGAATTGAGAGAAGCTATTAAAAGTGCGATGTCGAATTTGTCAGTTGTATCCGTGCGGGATAAAAACACTGCAGACTTTGTAGAGAAAATTTCCGAAAAAAAGCCTGTATATAATTTAGATCCGGTGGCTGTAGGAAACTTTGATGATGAAATCAGGAATGTTACAGTGAATTCTAAACTTCCTAAAAAATATTGCATTGTTTATTCTTATGCCGAGAGATTTAGTGACCCAGAGGAAATTAAGGCAATTTCTGAATACTGCAAGAAGTACAATTTGAAGATTGTGGCTCCGTTTGGAAGGCAGAAATGGATACCTTCGTATGAAACACTAACTCCGTTTGAGTTGTTGAAAGCTTTTCAGAATGCAGAATGTATTGTAACGGACACATTTCACGGAACACTGTTTGGTGCAAAATTTGGAAAGAGAATGGCGGTATTGATTCGGGAGAGTAACCAGAATAAATTAGAGGATTTAACGCAACGCCTTCAAATACAGAGTCATGTTATTACCGATATCTCTCAATTGGATACAGTGCTGAAAAAAGAGCTGGATAAGAAAAAAATCGGTGAGATACTGGGTTTGGAAAGAGAAAAATCATTGAAGTATTTGAAAGAAAACTTATAAATGGGTGACGAAGATGGAAAAAATAAATAAGATTTATAGAAGAATTCTTCGTATATATATGGATAAAGAGTATCAAAGAAAAATAAAAAACAAGGATTGCTCGATTATTTCAATGAACTGCGTGGGGGGGGTGGTGAGTCATGAATTGGGATTACGATTCAACTCACCAACTGTAAATCTTTGGTTTACTCCAAAGGAATTCATCAAATTTTTGAGTCAATTGGAGCATTATATATATGATTGCAAAATCGAAATGGATGAGAAAAACAGTGAAAAATACGGTTATCCGGTTGGAAAGTTAGAAGATATCCATGTCTATTTTACACAT
Source organism: Mediterraneibacter faecis (assembly GCF_055383675.1). Lineage (NCBI taxonomy): Bacteria > Bacillati > Bacillota > Clostridia > Lachnospirales > Lachnospiraceae > Mediterraneibacter > Mediterraneibacter faecis. The sequence continues at coordinate 1,502,656 of NZ_AP043803.1, forward strand.
TATGAAACGTTTGAACAGGCAAAACAGAAATGGATCGAACGTTTGAAGCGGCTGAATATGGACAATCTTTATATTATTATGGTGCAAAAAGATGGATGTACGGAACAGGATATTTGTTCATTCGATAGTTTGAAATTTAAACATAAAGTCATTTTTACGGTAAAAGAATATCCACAGTATCGTTCGGCGTATTATATTCCGAAAAGCGAAGTAGATATACAAAATGTAAAAAATCTTTGTGATTATCAAAGTAAATTTACTGGAAAACGTTGGCTTGATGAATTTGATTGGATTTCATTTTTGAATGAAAGATGACTATAAAAATAATCAAGGAGCAAGCAGTAGAGAATGGGAAATAGCAGAAACAGTTATTTGATAAAAAACACTATTATATTTACTTTGGGAAATCTTGGATCAAAACTTATTTCATTTTTTTTGATTCCGTTATATACAAATGCACTTACAACTGCTGAATATGGAGTCGTTGATTTGGTTGCGACAGTTGGAACAGTTGCGGTTCCACTTCTTACTTTAAATATCTGTGAGTCTGTTATGAGGTTCTCATTGGATAAGGATGCCAATACTAGAAAAATTACCCAAATAGGAACGGGAATACTGTTAATCGGAATGATGGTTGGGTTATTGATTTTTCCGATATGTCGTTCTTTTGACAAGATTTCTGAATATGCCGTGTTTGTTTATTTCTATGTTGTTTCTTTGGCAGCAAGTCAGCTTTATTTGTGCGATTTGCGCGGGAAAGAATTGTTGATTTATTACTCGATAGGAAATGTCCTACATACTTTTTTTATTGCGGTGTTAAACATTCTGTTCCTCTTGGTCTTTAAAGAAGGTGTTGATGGGTATTTAAAAGCTTACATTATAGCAAATACACTCACTGCCATATATGCAATTATTGTAGGAAAAGGATATAAATCATTCTCATTTTCAAGGATTGATAGAGATCTACTGATCAAGATGGCGAGATATTCCGTAGTATTAATTCCGAATTCATTTATGTGGTGGATTATGAATTCCTCGGATCGCATTATGGTGTCTAGCATGATAAGTGTGGCAGCCAATGGAATTTACGCCGTTTCATATAAGTTCCCTACGCTAGTTTCTACATTGACAACAATATTCAATCAAGCGTGGAGTTATTCTGCAATTCGTGAAGAAGGAACAGAAGATGAAAGCGAATATAATAATAAAATATTTAGAGTTCTAATTGGAATTGTTATGTTGATTGGAATAGGTTTGTTAACATTTATGAAACCGTTTTTAAGTGTGTATGTGGGAAAAGAGTATTATTCTGCATGGAAATATACGCCGTTTTTGACAGTTGGATGCGTATATTTGACAATGGCTAGTTTTATGGCTACAAGCTATACGGTTCACAAAGATAGTTTTGGCTATCTTTTTTCTGGTACTTTTGGAGCAATATTTAATATTGCAATGAATTTTATATTAATTCCACAAGTAGGCGTTTATGGTGCTGCAATTGCTACGTGTATTAGTTATATACTTGTATTTGTCTTTCGACTTTTTCATACAAGAAAATATATTCAATATAATATAAATAATAAAGAATTTATAGCGGGAAGTACGGCTTTAGTGTTGTCTGCGGGCTTGATGTTCATTGATAATAGGTTTGGTTTTTTACTACAATGCGTCATTCTAGCCGTTACTATATATTTGTTTTCAGATATCTGGCTCCCCATAGTGAGAAAAATACTAAAATTAAAAGGAAGATGATGATATGACTACAGTATGTGAAAAAGGTAAGTGCACAGGGTGTATGGAGTGTATTGATGTTTGCCCTAAAAAAGCCATAAAAGTAATTGATTCGTGGATAGAATATAATGCAGTAATTGATTCTGAGAAATGTATTCAATGTAATGCATGCCATAGTGCATGCCAAAACAACGCAGAACAAGTACTAACTAAACCGATTTATTGGAAACAGGGATGGGCGCAAGATGATTGCGTTCATATGCGTTCTTCATCTGGAGGAGTTGCAACAGCAGTAGAACGAGCTTTCATAAAAAATGGAGGGATTGTTTGTAGCTGCACATTTAGTTTTGGGAAGTTTGAGTTTGATTTTGCTGAGACAGAAGATGAAGTATGTAAATTTACAGGTTCAAAATATGTGAAAAGTAATCCTGAGGGAGTATATAAGAAAATTTTACAAAAACTCAAATTGGGAAGAAAGGTGCTTTTTATTGGGTTGCCATGTCAGGTTTCAGCGGTCAGGCATTATACAAAGAATCATCAAAATTTGTATACCGCTGATTTAATTTGCCATGGAACACCTTCACCACAAATTTTGGACAGCTTTTTGTTTGATTATGGGATTCGATTAACAGAAGTTCAAAGCATTAGATTTCGGGAGAAAAATAATTTTAAATTGGAACAGAATGGAAAGCGTTTTGCAGTTCCGATAACAACTGATAATTATATGATGACATTTTTGAACTCGACAACATACACGGAGAATTGTTATCAATGTCAATATGCCAAGATTGAAAGGCCCGGTGATATTACCCTGGGGGATTCATGGGGAAGTGAACTTGAAAAAAGCACCCAAGATAAGGGTATTTCTTTAGTGCTTTGCCAAAATGAAAAGGGAAAAGAACTTATAGATCAAGCAGATTTAACTCTTGTAGATGTTGATTTGAAAAAAGCGATAGAAAGCAATCATCAATTATATCAGCCCTCTCAGAAGCCTAAGCAACGGGCAGTGTTTTTTAAGGAATTGAAAAAGGGGTATGGATTTAAGAAAGCAGTAAAAAGATGTTACCCTAAGAAGTACTTGAAAAATATCGTAAAGACCGTGTTATATAATATGAAATTTATAGGGGGCAGAACCGCTATTAAGTAATAGTTGTTATGGCTACAAAGGGCAGGTTGAAATAAATATTTCGAACGCTTGCAAAAATTATACTTAACTGGTTTATGAAAAGCCAGAGAAAACAGGATGTACATTTTCTGTCGTTAAAAATCCTTTTTGGGAGATGGTTTGCGACGGCTTCACTATAAAATGTCTTAATCTTCATAAGCTAAAATACGCGATTTGTGAAAGTAGAATCCGATTGGTTTGTTGGGATTTTATGGTTTACAAATATATCTTATGAAGAAAGAGGCATAATATGAAAAAAGTAATGAGCGTTATTATACCTGTGTATAACGTAGAAGAATTTATTTTTAGAACAGTGGAATCGGTAATGAACCAAGACTATAAGAATATAGAAATTATTTTGGTCGATGATGGTTCGCTAGATAATTCGGCAAAAATAATTAACGAACTGGCGAAGAAAGACGATAGAATTACTTGTGTACATAAAGAAAATGGTGGCGTTTTGTCCGCAAGAAATGCGGGGCTTAGAATAGCTTCAGGTGAGTATGTGACATTTATTGATGGAGATGATTGGGTAGAGCCAAAGTATATTGCATATCTATTAAATCTTGTGGAAAGTAATAAGTGTGAAATTGGCATGAATAAAAATAATTATTCAGATTATAATACAAAATCCAACGAAGAAGAGTATGTTGTATCAGCCGAAAAAGCTATTGAATGGATTTACTTGGGCGATATTTTTGTTGCAGTTTGGAATAAGATTTATAGCATGAAGTTTCTAAAAAATAATATTCTTTTTGATGAAAAAATTTGGTACGGTGAAGGAATGCTGTTTAATATTGACTGTCTTCAATTTGTAGATAGTATTGCCGTTGGAGAAAAAAGTGTTTATCATCAGGTAAGTAATCCAAATTCAGCGATGCGAAAATTTAATGTTGATAGCAACCTTTGTGGAATCAGATCACTGGAAATTCAAAAGAAACATTGGAGAAAGTCAAATCCGGCAATAGTAGATGCTTGGAATTATCATAGGAGAGCATTCAATTTATCAATTGTGCGAGGACTTTTAAAGAGCGATATAGAGCAGGAATATCAGGAATTGTACGACTCCTGTATGAATAACTTGAAAAAGCAACTTTGGATTAGTTTAAAAGTGCCGATTTCATTAAGAGAAAAGTTATCATATATTGCTTGGGCGATAATTCCGAGCTTTATGCCAAAACGCTGTAAAAATAAAGTTAGAATTAAAATAAGAAAAAGGTAAAAATGTCAAAATACTTTGGAACCGATGGTTTCCGTGGTGAAGCCGGAATTACATTAACAGCAGATACAGGAAACAGAAGCAGGGATAATAATATTTATGTGATTAGTAAAGAGACAGAAATTGGAATGCTGGTAGAAACATATCAAAAATTAGATACAAATGCACAGAAAAGATTAATCGGATATTTGGAAGCACTAAAAGAACTTTCATAAAAAATTTATCTACAAAATACGCATAAACGAATAAATAAGATGAAACGGTGAGCTGAGGTGAGAATATAGGAAGAAAACAAAGAGAGTGTATTCATCAAGAAAGAAAAGGTGCATGACACCATAAGTCATGCACCTACCACCCATATTGTACAATTATTAGTTGAATAAATGATTTTAAAAGCGATTGTGGTGATTATGAATCGCGCCGTTTTTCTATTAAAGCTATCAATTCAATTAACATATTACCAAATAACATAAGAAGTGTTAATACTTGATATGTATCCATATGCATCACCACCTTTCGCCTAGGTGGTATAATTATAATAGCATAAAAAACCACAAAAGCAAATGTGAACTTCCAATAAATTTTAAGGCACTAGGTGTAAGCAATGCCATTAAGCTAATTGTTCGATAAAGTGTTTGGTAGATAATAAATGTCAAAATCTAAAAATGAGTATAGAAAATTAAGAGAAAATCAGTAAAAAAAGGTATGCCAAAAAGACAGATAAGAAATCTGTCAAAAAAATAATATTTGATTAAAAGAAACTATCGATATCCAAAATGAATAGCACCAATTCCGCGTAATGGACGTGAAAATTGTCGAAATTTACATTTGACAGCATGAATATATTTAGCTATGAGTTTTATAATTCGATTTTCCGATGATCGTCCACGGATAAAATATTTTCTGGAAATCTTAAGTGCAGAAGAAAAATCGACTTCATATTGATGTTTGTTAGTGGTACGACGTTTCTTTTTTTGATTTTCTAGTACTGCTTCATTGGCAAGAAATGGTGTGGAGAGCCTGACGTTCATCAGGCTTTTGACCCGTCTGTATAACAATGTCAATAAAAGCTTTGCTAATAACATCAACGAAGCCGTTAAGATGCATATGGTTATAACCTTTATAATCAATAAGGTGTGGCTTATTAAAATCTTTGATAATTTCGGAACTTGTTGTGTAAACAACATGACAACCATCACAAGCCAGGATGCAATGGTCTTTAAAAGTATTAGTAGTGGCAGGAAAGGCTGACGAGAATTCCGAAAAGAGATATTCAAAAGCGGAAAGAGAAATCTGAGTCCTTCTTTGATTGAAGGCAGACTGGGAAGGGATGCGATCAGGATCAAGATCAAAGTAATCCATGATTTCATCATTTGTGTTACCTTTTCCCATACTAATAATCAGTCGCATAGTATCATAAAAAGAAAGTTTGCCATGGTTCTGACGCATAAAATCATGCCCAGGTCTATTGGCGAAGAGCCAATGGGGATTTGCCATATCAGAGATAATAAAATTCAATTTTTCTTTTACATTTGATGGATAATCGTTCATAATATAAATGTGCCTCCTTAGATTAGAGATTTAACTGACTGTGAATTAAAAATCTCTTATTAATCTAAGGGCTGCGTTATCTGACAGTTCTGTCAGATAACGCAGCCGCACATTTTCAAATGAATGTCAAGTAAAAAAGTAATAATGGAACAAAAAGTTATTACAAAAGTGTTAAAAAAGTACTAGCCTTGAAAACATCAAATGTGAGAAAAATGTTGTAAATAAAGGCTGGTATATATTTTTGAGAAAAAGTTATTAAGTTAAGATGGCTAACTGGCATTGAAGTAAAAGGTGTCAAGCACTATTAAATTTTTAGATCTTAGTTTACATGATTTGATAGATAAGTTAAATCCAGAGCTTCGGTCAATTGACAACTTTGATGGCAAAGAGCGTAAACGTGAATTTTATGCGATGTCACCGGAAGGGCATGAAATTCTTGATGAAGAAACAGCAGCTGAAGTTGCAAAAGAAGCTAAATGTGGTTCGTTTAGATTTAGCGCTGTAGGTATCCCAGTAGGTGCTACGATTCATTATATAAATGATGAAAGTATCATAGCGACAGTTTTAGATGACTGTCATATTTCATATAAAGGTGTTACAACTTCAATGTCCGCAGTTGCAGCGGAACTACTTAATGTTGAAGGAACTATTCAAGGTATTTTGCATATGAGGGATAGAATAGAAGAAAAGAGATGAGGTGGTTTGCTTGAAAAACAATAAGGGGATGTTTTCTGATGAATATAATCGAATGATAAAAAAGATGGATCGAATTACAAAAAATATGTCACCTGGATTTGTAGAATTGTGTCAGAATATTTCTAAATTAGATTCCGTATTAAAAATAAATATTAGTCTAGACCAGTTAAGCGCAAGTAAAAGAGTTGAAAATCAGATACAAGATTTCACGCAGATATCAAAACAACTAACGGGGATACTTCCTTCAATTCAGTTGTCTAAAGAAATGCAAGAGTATATTCAAGAAGCCAAAAAGAGTGAAAAGTTGACCGAGGAAGAATTCGAAAAAAAGTATTTTGAAGAATTCGAAATATGCCAATCTTTAGGTGCTAAAGGATGGGTTGTTTCAAGATACAGCAATCCAAGACATATAAAGAATTGGTATAAAGCCCTCATTGAAGACGAGCCGGAGAAAATCACGCAATTTTTTGAAAAAGATAATGGTTGTGTTATAAAAAGTGCTATAAATATGCTAGAGAGTAAATATGATGATCCGGTAAACAGAAATTATTATTCTCGAGGAATTAAAGCATTTCAAGATAATGATTATATGACATGTGCAATGTATTTGGTTGGTTTATTGGAGGCGAGAGTAAATGCATTGGTTCAGTTTCGTCCAAAAACAAGATATAGGGAAAAGTTTTCTGATAAAGGCTTTGCAGATGTAAAACAGAAACAATTTTCAAAGAGTGAATTCTTTTTTGCTAAGAGATTCTATTTTTTAAATGTATATCCTTCCTTAATAGCTTTTTTGAACCGACTATTTGTGGATGGAGAGTATATATTTGATAAAGGTGTAGAGCCGCCATATATTAATAGAAATTGGCTGTTGCATGGGAAATGTGGTAGAGAGATAGAACGATTTGAATGCATACAGTTAATAAATGCTCTTGAAACAGTCGAATACGTTTTAGGGGAAAAAGAGAAAGAAGGTGCTCTTGATGACGAACAAGATGGAGAAAATGAGAATTGAGATTGCTAGGGCCATTATAACATGTTTTCCGAGGAAATATATTGAAATGGTTTTTGTAGGTGGCGTATCCGAAAAAGAGTTTATTGATGAAATGATGGTTGAGTTTATAAAATATGCGTTCGATAATTCTCAGGAAAAACATCCACTCAGATATTATGTACCGTACGGGGTAGACAAAAATACAGATGCGAGAATGAAATATAGTAGAGTACTTAAATACTGTCAGAAGTATCGTGATCAGGAGTATGATGAATTTAAACGTAGAGGTATTAATATCGAAGAGCTCAAAGCAAAAAGCATGAAGACAATGGATGAAAAAAAGGAAGGTTATTCTCTTACTCCTATGCAATATTTTGAACTTACCAGTATCTGTGATATGCCGATATTGAAATCGTTTGTTGAAAATAGACTTTCAGATGTCAAAAAAGTGCCTAATATGACATTTAGAGATATGATGGAAGATTATGATCGAAAAATAGTAGATTGGAAGCAGAAAAGTCTCGAAACGGATTATAATATGGTTTTTTATTCATTGGCCTTTTTTACTCTGGATTGGAAATATGCATTTGAATTCGCATATATCTTAGCCAATAAAATGGAACAAATAGGAGTAAAAGAAGTAGATAGAGATTTTTACTCTATTCTCTGTGCAAGAATGACAATACACTCTTTTCTAGGATGCGAGGTTGGACTTGATAGCAGAATGGTTAGGCCACGGCAAAAAATGATTGATATTCTTGTGCCAAAGGATTTAAAGATATCAGATGATTTGGAAGTTGATAACCGGTGTTATGCGGAATTGTTAGTTATTATGGCGCAGCTTAATAATCATTTAAAATTAGTTAATGGAAATACGTTGCGAGAACAATTTGCCAAGGAAACTACATTAGAAGATTGGGCGTCCTTTTTTAGAGAATATGATATGTTCGAAGCATGGCATAAAAAGGAATTATCTAATAACAAGATTCGAAATATGAGAAAAGTTCTGAAGCAGATACATAAATAAAAGAATTCCGGTTTTTCGTTCCTAGGAAATTTGAAGCTTTATATGATAAGCTATAATCACAGTAGGACCTACTGAAAAAGAAAGAAACAGGTGATTATATGGAAGAAGCTACGATAGTAACAGAGAAAATATCTGAGGAAGCATCAGGTTTTCTAGAACAAGCAGTGCACAATATTTATTCAGAGTATCCTCATGAAATACAAGTGCTATTATTTAGTACAGCCTCGATAATTTTTTGGGTTGGTGCTTATAAGGAATATGGATTAATATCTAAGAAAAACATCATGGAGGAGTTCTAGTATGAAAATAAAAAGAATTTATTCAAACCAAGAATACCATCCAGGTTACGGTGCAGGAGATGGCAATATAGAGCGATACGAATATGAATGCCCTTGCGGGAAAGGAAAAATTATAGAGGAACATGAAAATGTTCCAGGATTTAGAGAGCATGATGTATGGTTAGAATGCCAAAAATGTTCCCCAAAATACAGATTAGATACTTCCAAAGGCTTGCGAAGGTGGGAGATTGTTGCGCTTGAGAATCAGAATAAATAACGAACGAAAGTGACCCCAATGTGGTCAACCTAGTGTCAACTTAAGACAAGTGCCTGGCCAGAGCAATGGTCAATGGTGTGAAATCGGGAAAAGAGCAAAGTAGATTAGAAAAGAAGACGCACTTTAATAGAGCTTCACGGAAAAGCCATATTAAAAACTATTGATTATTAGAATGCAATTTTTTTGTTGTTAAAATGTGTTCTGCCTATTGCTTTGTTCTTTTTTCGTTGAAATGTTCTTCCAGGCATAATTTGAGATCTGCTGTATATTCCGATCACACAGAACCACCTGCACGGTAAAACTGAGCCAGTCTCACGGAGAATGGGAGCCACCATTTCGAGTAGGTGATCCAATCGCAGAAATCAAGAATTCTGCTTGTTTGTTAGTAATCATGCACATATTTCTTGTCAAGGGCTTGTTGGCTTTGACGATGCGAAGTACCCTTTACACGAAATATGGGTATGATATTGAAGTTGGCCCTGTTTCTGTCACTATGGCTCTGAATTTCCGTGCAAATGGTTCTAAGCTAACGAAATATACAATCTGTATCGGAGAGAGTCCTTATATAATCTATCAATTGCAGATAAATCGAAAAGATTAGACAAGATTTTAGGAACTATTGTTTTGATACGTCCGATGATAAATGCCCGGTTTGCTTGGTATCGATACTTATTCGTACTTTTAGCGGTAATCTGAATTTTTTCATCAACTTGATTCTTAATAAGAGATGACAGATTTGAGAGAAGTACGTTGATATAAAATTCTTGAAGTACCGAAGTGGTTGTTGCCCCGGAAAATTCTTCAATAGCAAGACGACTTTTCAATTCCTTATATTTTGTTTCGACTGGCCAGCGATAGAAGTAAAGTTCGCGGAACATCTGTTGAGAAATATGTGAATCAAAAAGATTGGTGGCAAGATACTCTTTCGTTCCATCATTGAGAATAACTTCGATGACTCTTATCTTGACATTCTCAGTTCCGTCTTTTGTGTTGCCAGGAAGAACAGTGATTATGTCGCCAAAGCATTTCTTAGCAATGTTATAATTCTGTTTTAAGCGTATAAGACAAAGGTGCTGATGCTCGACACAGTAACGAAACAAATCTTCAGAATAATAGCCACGATCAAAGATTACAACGCTGTTTTGATAGATATTTAAATCTTCTAAATTATGCAAATGTTCTAAAGCAGCAGAACGTTCAGATGCAAGATATCGCTGAAAAGAAGCATAGACGATATAATCATCAAGAACATCATAAACAATGGAACCAAGTCCCATAGTAAAACGGCGGCTTGGATCAGGATATCCAAACATTTCACCGAAGAATTCAAAATTCGATTTGGAATTAGGCAATTCTATTTTGGAACCATCAATGGCAAATAAATGATATCCATTCCAAAGTTTACGAGATGGGAGCTGCTTATAGAATAAATCAACCGATAAATAATAGAGCTGATGTAAAACCATCCGGAATATTCACTTAGAGCCATGCTTGGTAAAATCACTGGGTATGGATATAAAAAAATCGGTTTCATTAGACTTTATTTCCAGACCAAGATGCTTGGGGCTATTTTGGGATGGAAATTAAGGATATGTATGTACCCGAAGTAGTCCCTTATGATTTTTATCTTTCACATATTTCTCAAGAGTGCTATAATATAGATATATTTTTAGCCAGGAGGATAAAATATGCTGTCAATTAATCGGCTTATGAAATATTTGAGAAATCATCATCAGATTACAGTTAAAAGCAACCAGGCGCAGTCTTTACGAAACATTGGCTATTACCACGGATACAAGGGGTATCGTTTCATTCGTAACCCAAACCAGCGCATTCCTTTTTCATCCCTGGATGAGGTTATAGCATTAAACAAATTTGATATGCAGCTAAAAGCCACAATTTATCCGAAGGTAATGTTTATTGAAAATGCATTAAAAAGTTATGTGATTGAAGCTGTACTTCAAGACAGCAAGTCGGAAAATCTTGATGTCATTTTTAATAAATCCATTACAGATTACCAATCCTATGCTCCTGGAAGTAAGCAATATCATAAGCAATATGTTAAGAGGATGAATCTTAAGGGCAAAATTAACAATGCACTTTTGCGTGATTACTCAAATAAGAAACAAACAGTCAATCATTTCTTTGATTCGGATCGCCCAATTCCTATTTGGGCTGTTTTTGAGTCTCTGGCACTTGGAGAGTTTGGAACCTTTTTTGCCTGCTCAAATTTAAATGTCAAATTAAAAACTTCAAGTATTCTTCACTTACCAAGTAATTTTGATGCGGATGGAAAAATTACCGAATATATGATTTATGCCATCAAGGATTTGCGGAATGCAGTTGCACATAATAATACTATTTTTGACACTCGGTTTCAAACAAGCACAATAAACGGACGCCTTAACGCGCTACTTGAAGCAGAGGTAGGAATTACAGGACTTGACTTTAAATATATTGATGCTTACATAATCCTAATTACTTACATTCTAAGAAAAATGGGAGAAACCAAAACGGCTTGCAAGCAATTTGTGAGTTCCTTTGTTGAGTGTACAGATTTATTAAGAACGCAGATTTCTCCTAATATTTGTAATCAAATTCTTGGAACTCAGCAGAGGGCACATTTGAATCAGCTACAAAATTTCATTAGCAATTCTTAAAAAATCTTGCATAATTTTATTCCGTGTAGTATATTATAACTATGAATTGCGATGGTCGTCTTCGGACAACATCTTGAAAGAGCTTGATGCGTCGGGCTCTTTTTTTATTAACTTCTAATCATAGGTACAACTAAAATTAGATATGATAGTTTTTGCTTTTAAATAAAATAATTTTTGAATCTTAGAAATTTTATATATTAATATGGTAAAGTTTTTATAAACTTTACGGAAAAAGGCATACACAAATGATAAACACCATTTTAACATCAATATTTTCATACAATCCCAAAGACTGGCTTTTCCTGTTATTTCTGCTTATCCTTGCTGCCATTACCGTACATACTATTTCCTGGTGTGGAAGTGTATTACACAGTGTCACCAATAGTGGAAGACCGTATGCGGTATTTACATTTCGCGCGGATCAGAACAAAGGAATGTCAACAAATATTTTAATGAATATATTGATTCCTAATATCGTTTTGATCTTTCTGTCAATGTTTTGCTATCACGTGAAGGAATTGGCCTTTGGCAGAAAATTCTTGATTGTTTACGTGGTAACATATTATATATATCGTGCATTTCTTATTTGTATTTTACTGAACAGAAGAGAATTATATAATGTTCGATATGAACTTTTTAATGCGGTATTGGGAATCGGAGCAGCCTGTTTTCTGATTAAGTATTTTCTCTGCGAACCGGAAAAAGTATTTATACCGGCTTCTGAACTTGTGAGTGAATTCTGGCTCGTTGTAATTGCTGTGGTATACAAATTTATGACCGTTTTTCTTGATAAAGTGTATACACAGAAAAAGGTCGTGAATGAATCAAGACTGGACAAATATATCAGTAATCGATTTAATTATTTTTACAAGAAGTATAAAGATATTATTCAGATTACGGAAAACGATAACCGGATCTGGATTTTGCTTTTTTCAATCATGATTTTTGAAAATTATAACAGAGGCAGATTTAAAAGAAAACTGGAGAGAATTAAAGTACGGTCGGGAAGACATACAACAGTAGGAATCATGCAGGTGGAATCAGATGCAGATTTGACAGATGAAGAGTCGATCAATCGGGCATATTTCAAATTAAAAGATGAAATTGTGATGGGGAATATTGTGACGGATGACGAAGGTGAGATCAATCACTATGCATTTCAATATAATCCGGATGAAGATTATGCACGATCTATCACTTATATTTACCAGAGGCTATGCGGTTATCTGAAGACTACACAGAGATTTTATATTGCCTTTCATCTGGAGGATCATCCGGAGGAAGAGTACCCGGTTGATCTTCCGGATGAATCAATGATGAGCTTTGGAGAGCCTAAGAGTTATCTGACGTTTGATGATGTTAGGAGACTGACGGGATTATCAAAAAAGGAACTTAAGAAAAAGCTGAAAGAGAAACAGATTGTGGCAATGTATGATGAGGACGCAGTTCGGCAGGCATTTGATGAGGATATTTGTTAACTTCCAACTGTTTCGGCAGCAATTAGGGAACTTGAGAAAATCGAAATGATAAGACAACTGGATAAGATATACCGATTGGATCATGCAGTGTCAAAAAACACAAAAAGTTGTGCTGAGTGCATATGGAAAAATTTTTAGAAACAAAGGGCCTTCTTGTAGAAGCTGAAGACTATGTGGAGAAGGCTATACAGGACACGGAGGAGTTATCATTTGATTAATAAATCGGTATATCTTTAAAACGAGTCGTAAAAATACTGGAAGTTAACAACACGGTCTTTTTTGAAGGTCGCCATATAGTTTGTGATGGAAATAAAAGAAATGGAGCGTGAGAAAAATGAATTTATCAAAAATACATCATGTTGCAATCATTGTATCTGACTACGAAGTAGCTAAGGATTTTTATGTAAACAAGCTGGGTTTCGCTGTCATCAGAGAAAACTATCGCCCGGAGCGCAAGGACTGGAAACTGGATCTGCGTGTTAATGAACACACGGAACTGGAGATTTTCGCTGAGGAAAACCCGCCGAAGCGTGTAAACCGGCCGGAGGCCTGTGGTCTGCGCCATCTTGCGTTCTGCGTTGATAGCGTGGAGCAAACGGTGAATGAGTTGGCAGAAGTCGGTATTGAATGTGAGCCGATTCGGATTGACGATTATACCGGAAAGAAGATGACTTTCTTCCATGACCCGGACGGGCTGCCGTTGGAACTGCATGAGTAAAGAGGTAGGCAAAATGATATTCCGTAAGGCAGAAAAAGAAAGAATGAAAACAATCTACTGTAAGCAGAGAAATATGCTATATAGAACAGCTGTTTTGAGATTGCAAAAAAATATCAGAGCATTAAAAAATTCAGCTTGCAACAATAGAATTCTCATGCTAATCTAATACCACGCAGTCATCATTCTGATGAACTGCAAAAAGATCTATGAACCAAATCGGTAATTATTCAATAAGCTCAGATTTTCGAGCAGATAATCCGATGACAACCCAAAAAGATGAATATTGTTTGAAGATTATGTGATGGAGTAAGTTTCTCAAATATCTGATTTTAAGGGGATAGTTACTTCCATAGAAAACTATCTTGTGTTAAGATAAATATAACTTTAGAATCCTCTTCTTCAGGCAATCATTCGTTGCACAGAAGAGAGGAGAATTCTATGAAAGAAAACAAGAAAAGTGTATCAACTAAGAGCGTATCATCACATTGTAAAGAATCGAAAGAGGAGCAGGAAGACTTTATCATGCTTCCAACGGTAGATTTCTGTTTCAAGGAATTGATGCAGAATGATAACATCCGCAAGAATATTATCGCAGCACTATTGAACGTTCCATCCGGTGAGGTAGAGAACACGGAACTTATGCCTACGATTCTCAGAAAAGAATCGAAAGATGATAAGTATGGGATTTTAGATGTCCGGGTGAAACTGAAGAATGGAGAACAGATTGATTTTGAGATGCAGGTAGAAGCATTTGATTGCTGGGCAAATCGTTCTGTTTATTATCTAAGTAAGATGTATACAAGTGAAATAAAAGAAGGCGAGGGATACGATTGCTTGAAGAAGTGTATCCATGTGAGCATTCTTGCATACGATCATTTTCTAGATGATAAAGAGTGTTATCGGAGAATTGCATTTTGTGATACAAAGACAGGAAAAGAGTATACAGATCTTATGGAGATGCATATCTTAGAATTGTCAAAACTTCCACCGGAAGAGAAAAATGAGACAAGCCTGTTACAGTGGATGCGCTTTCTTGGAGGAAAAACCAGAAAGGATTTTGAAGAAATGGCAAAGAAAAATTCTGAATTGGAAGAAGCATATGACGTGTTGGATAAATTAAGCGCAGATGAAAAGAAGAGGTTAGAATACGAGACAAGACAAAGAGCGATTAGAGATTACAATATAGGAATGTTAACCGCAGAAAGACGAGGAATTGAGAATGGACGTAAGATTGGGATAGAAGAAGGAAGAGCAGAAATCAATCAATTAATTCTCGAACTGTCAAAACTTGGACGTACAGAAGACATTACAAAAGCGGCGGCTGACAAAGAATATCAGAGAAAACTATTGAAAGAGTTTGGGTTACATTAAACAATTATGAAGTCGGAGAGCTTTTTAAGAAGCATGAATATCTCATGGAAAGCCCTGTGCTGAATGCAGAAGAAAAAAAGAAGTTTGATGACATTCGGTATGGACGAGCGGGGAAGATCGAAGTAATGCGTTCGCTTCAAAAAACTTGCTGTTATTACTGGCTGTCTGAAAATTGCAAAGGAAAGCATTTTCGCAGGTACAAACAATTTTTCGAGACAGAAGTTTCTAAGTGGTTTGAGGATAGTTCTAAAAAATGGAATAGAACGGAATTTATAAAAAGCGTTGCCTGGTAAAGAAAAAATAATAAGATAAACAAAAAACAGGAGTCGCTGCGTACAACACGGGTAACGCAAACCGACTCCTGTTTCATTTTTTCACTTAATCACCAATATCAGTATGTCCCTGTTCGAACTCCCATTGGAGACCGTATTTGTCAATAAAGTAGAAATACCGCACTTCACTGAGGATTTTAGCTGTCTGCTGTTTCCTTTCATCCATTTCTTTCATATCCTGATCGAAGAAATGAACTTCATCCGGATAGGTCTCGCTGATTTGGAATACTTGATAATCGTCAGTTTCATTGATCAGTCGTGTGTCCGGCATGGATTTGATATGTAAAAAGGCTTCATCAATGTTCGTGATTTTCAGTGCTACATGACGTGCACCGCTGACATCGTTGGCAGCGAAGAAGACAGGTTCTTTTCGTCCTTCCGGTGAATGGTACTGCATGAGTTCCAGTGTCAGTTTTGTGCCTGGTACATTTACAAAAGCGATAGAGACATCGCCGTCTGCCGCTTCTTTGACAAATCCGCCGGCTTTAAAGAAACCTTCGTTTCTCCAGTGGGACAGGTAATGATCCGGTACAACGCCCAACAGTTTCTGGTAATAGTCAACCGCCTCCATCATATCATCCACGAAAATACATACATGGGATAATCCGGCGAATTTTGGCATAGCAGCCTGTACATTTGAGTTCATCATTTAAATCAGATCCTTTCTTCATAAATTTGGGTCACAATGAGTAACGATCCCAAGAATGTTTTATTATGTGTAAGTATAAAAGAAAAATGCAGAAAAAACGCGTTCCTTTCGTGAAACCGTGTTTTTTCTGCGTGAAATAATGATCTGATTTTTCTGCAAAGATCAGCAGTTAAGGATGACGCATGCTGTCAGAATACCGTCTTCCATCTGATAACGGATATTTCCATCGTATTTATCAATAGCCATCAGGATACTTTCTATCCCGGTTCCTTTTGGCTTGATGATATCATCTTCGATCACAAGATCCGTTTTACAAGGGTTACTGCACACGATCACAAGTTTCTCCTTTTTCATGCGGAGGTTTACTGTGATCTCATCCCGGTAACCGCATTCGATACATCCGTTTACAGCATTTTCCAGAAGATTTGAAAGGATCGCAACAAAATCCATATCTGCAATTGTTATATGCTCTGGTGTATCGGCAGTTATAGAGATCGGAATTCCTTCTTTCTGTGCTTGATTATAAAAGTTGTTTAAAATGGCGTTGGCTGTAATATGTGGGCAAAAATCAATCTGACTTGCCACATCCAGGCTTTGGATAAATTCTTCTATATAATGTATCGCTTCTTGTGGCTTCTGTTGTTTCAGAAGCAGGTCAATGTTTTGCATGTGATGTCGAAAATCATGACGCATGGCTTTGGCGGTTGATGCATGTTCTTTGGCCATGGCAAGCTGTCCTTGCAGGTATTGTACATTTTGAGTGATCAGTTCCATCTTCACTTCGGCATTCATGTGTTGGATCGTGCCAAATACAATCCACAGTACTGCACAATAAATCATCATGGTTGTGATAAACAGGATCATCTGTTCGACGGTATGACCATCACGCATGAGGAAGTTGATAAGCGTTGCAAACACGGTTAAAAACAGAAAGGACACGAGGGAAATAGAGTACCAGGTCCGTTTTCTGTCTCCGGGCACTGTACGCATATAAGGACGCGCAAACCACAGATACAGCAGGACTGCAGGAACATTCAACAGTATTCGTACCAAGCTTCGTATGTACATCTGTTTTACAATGGATAAATCCGGAAATAATCCATCACAGATCAAAATAGAAAGGCAAATGATGATGCAGAACAAATTTGCATAAGTAACGATCAAAAATATTTTTTTGCTGAAACTATCAGATGAAGTATATAGGAAAAGTAGAATTGCTGGCAGGATGGTTCCGACAAATGAAAATGGAATCACATACGGAGAGTCTTTGCCAAGCAGGGAATATGCAAGTATGGACCATACAGTGAAGAATATAGCGTAAAGTCCATAGAGCAGAACCGTTTTTTTGATCGGATATTTTCGTTCTGTCATAGAAGCAAACCAGATGATATGTGCTACAACAGTGAGTATTGAGGTAACAGCCAGATGATTCATTGTATCATTACATCTCCTTCAGAGTGATCGAACTGCTGCTGAGTTCGGAATTGATAATTTGAGTATACCGTATCGTTAAGGGGATGTCCACTTTATTATTTTTCTAAAAATGATTGGAAGAGTCAGATTTATAGTGTATGATAAGAATGCAGGGTTAAGCTGTCAGAATTTACAACAGGAGGTTTACATCATGGAAAAAGCAAAGGTATATTATACTGATTTCCGGGCGAAGCTTGGCGAAGGTCTTCCAACGAAGCTGAAACGTCTGATGAAGAAAGCAGGAATCAGTGAGATTGATATGGAAAATAAATTTGTGGCGATCAAGATGCATTTTGGAGAGATGGGGAATATCAGTTATCTTCGTCCGAATTATGCCAAGGCGGTTGTTGATGTCGTGAAGGAGCTTGGGGGAAAGCCATTTCTTACAGATTGTAATACACTATATCCGGGTAGTAGAAAGAACGCACTGGAGCATCTTTACTGTGCATGGGAGAATGGATTTACACCGTTGAGTGTCGGATGTCCGGTGATTATCGGAGACGGCCTGAAGGGAACGGATGATATTGAAGTTCCGGTACAGGGAGGAGAGTACATAGAGAAAGCGAAGATCGGACGTGCCGTGATGGATGCGGATGTATTTATCAGTCTGACGCATTTTAAAGGGCATGAGACGACAGGTTTCGGTGGTACGATCAAGAATATCGGAATGGGATGTGGTTCCAGAGCCGGTAAGAAGGATCAGCATTCTGTTGGTAAGCCGACGATCGATCAGGAAGCCTGCAGAGGATGTAAGAGCTGTCTGAGAAAGTGTGCGAATGACGGCCTGATTTATGATGCTGATGCAAGAAAGATGTCGATTGATCTTGAACATTGTGTCGGATGTGGAAGATGTATTGGGGCATGTAACTTTGATGCAATTTCATTTATGGACAGTGCGGCAACCAAGGTATTGAACTGCAAGATGGCAGAGTATACAAAGGCGGTTGTGGATGGAAGACCGAACTTCCATATTTCACTGATCGTTGATGTATCACCGAACTGTGACTGTCATCCGGAGAATGATGCACCGATCCTTCCGAATATCGGTATGTTTGCCTCTTTTGATCCGCTGGCACTGGATCAGGCGTGCGCAGATGTCTGTCTTAGCGCGACACCGTTGCCGCACAGCCAGCTTGCAGATCGTATGGAAGAAGAGAATTTCTGCGATCATCATGATCATTTTGAGAATACAACACCGAATTCAGAGTACAAGACTTGTCTGGCACATGCAGAGAAGATCGGTCTTGGAACAAGAGAGTATGAATTGATCTATATGAAATAAATGTCAGATAAAAGAAGTATTGTAGTAAATGGTTACTGTTCACTCCCGTGTCAATCACTTCGCTGATTGACACGGAGGATGTGTGTTTTGACTTGAATGCATCTCGCCCCATCGCCAAAGGCGATTTAAAATGGCGAGATGCGTTGCTGGTCACACATCGTGTGAACAGTAACAGCAAATGAGCTTTACAATAAAAATGTTTTAGGAGGAATTAAAGATGAGTGAATTAAGAGTTGAGAGAAAAGAAAACATGGCTGGTGGAAAGGGACACGTTATCATCAAGCACATTCTAGAAGAGAAAGAATTAAACGGAAAGTGCAAGATGTATGCAGAAGTCACACTGGAACCGGGATGTTCTCTTGGATATCATGAGCATCACAACGAGAGCGAGACATATTATATTCTTCGTGGGGAAGGAAATTATGATGACAATGGACGTATCCGCCCGGTGAAAGCAGGAGATGTGACATTTACACCGGATGGAATGGGACACGGACTGACGAATACAGGGGATACAGATCTTGTATTTATGGCGCTGATCATTTTGGATTAATGCATGGCATTTTTTGAAACTGACCTGTAAATTTTAAAAGTGCACCCGGCAATGATTTCGTAATTGATTTCATTGCCGGGTGCACTTTTTGTAAAGGGAATATTGTGTTCTAATTGGAATTTTTGTATTTCCTGATCAGGCAGGAGATGACTCCGGCTGCACACAGTCCAAACAATACATTGTGGAGGGAACCGTATACATCAAGAGCTCCTTTTACTCCGTAAACCACTTCCGGTGAATCAGGGAGCAACGGGCTAAAGAGGAACGCAGCATAGGAAACCGCGAATACAAGGATAAAAGACCACAGGCCTCTTCCGGTATCTTCTCTCCAGCTGGAGACTCCGTCACGTACGCGGACGCGTGTCATTGACCAGAGAAGGGAGATGAATTCGAAGAACAGGAAGAGGGCAGCTACACATAAGTAAGCGGCCAGAGTCTGGGAAATCTTCTGTGTCTGGATTGCCTCCTGGATATCTCCGTACGGTGTGCTTGCACGGTAAAAGTTGTAGAGTACAAATGCTGTTGTGGCTAGAATTAACACAATAGAAAGCTGCTGAAGCAATGTGCTTGTGAGCCTTGATAATGCCTTTCCGCCTTTTTTGATTGGTGCGGCAAGTTTTACTCCGCCACCGGAACGTTTCCTGCCGGAGGAACGTCTGTCGTAGTCGCGATCATTATATGGATTATTATATGAATCATTATAAGGATTGTTGCGATTTGATCTTCTGTTGGAAGTGTTATAATCGTCCTCGTAATAATCATCCTCATAATCTGCATCATCATCTTCATAATCATCGTCATATTCAGGAAGTACTTCTTCGAACTGGCTGTCATCGGAATCGTTAAAGTTATCTCGGTAATCGTCTGCGTTCATAACGATCGTCTCCGTGTTAGAATCAGGTCTGTTTATTTGTTCTGTATCTTCAGAAGTATGAAAATTGATTTCCGGATCTTCTTCATATGTAACTTCAAAATCGTCATCGAAAATGTCTGAGAAATCATTCTTCGGGCTCATATCATTTACCTCACTTTCCATTTGAAACCATGTCATTGCATGTATCTCATTATGTTATAACGTTTTCCGTGTTTTCTCAACCCTTTCAAATATGAATTTAAAAATTTTTAAGATTTTCAGTGTCTGAAATATCTGTTATACTGGAAGGGCGATGTGATTGATAAAAATGCAGAAAAACAGAAAGCAGGGAAAAGAATGAACTTAATTAATATAGAACATATTTCTAAAATATATGGGGAGAAAGTGATTTTTGATGATGCATCGTTTGGTGTTCAGCAGGGGGATAAGATTGGGATTGTTGGGATTAACGGAACCGGAAAGTCAACTCTTTTGAAGGTGGTTGCGGGAGAGGAAGTGCCGGATGAGGGGCAGGTTGTTCGTCAGAATGGTCTGAAGATTGCTTTTGTTCCGCAGAATCCGACATTTCCGGAGGGGATGGATATCCGTTCCTACGCACTTCAGGATGCAGATGCGGAGAGCTGGCAGGTGGAGAGTAATCTGACGGAGCTTGGGATCACGCAGTGGGATCAGAAGATTGACACTTTATCCGGGGGACAGAAGAGACGTGTGGTTCTTGCGAAGATACTTGCAGGAGACTTTGATGTACTTCTTCTGGACGAGCCGACGAATCATCTGGATCAGGAGATGATTTCCTGGCTGGAAGATTATCTGAGATCTTACCGTGGAACTGTTCTTATGGTAACACATGACCGCTATTTCCTTGATCGTGTGACGAACCGTATCCTGGAGCTGAGCCATGGAAAGATGTATGGATATGATGCGGATTATTCCGGATTCCTTGAATTGAAGGCGCAGAGGGAAGAGATGGAGCTTGCAAGTCAGCGAAAGCGTCAGAGTATCCTTCGGATGGAACTGGAATGGGCGAAGCGTGGATGCCGTGCGAGAACGACAAAGCAGAAGGCAAGACTGGAACGTCTGGAAGCGTTGAAAGCAGGAAAAGCACCTGTGACGGATCAGACGGTGGAGCTTGATTCTGTAGAGACAAGAATGGGCAAGAAGACGATCGAACTTCATCATGTCAGCAAGCGTTTTGGGGAGAAGAAGATTCTGGATGATTTCAGTTATATTGTGCTTCGAAATCAGCGGCTTGGAATTATCGGACCGAACGGCTGTGGAAAATCTACGATTCTTAAGATGATTGCAGGTGTACTCAAGCCGGATGCAGGGGAGATTGAGATCGGCGAGACGATCAAGATTGGATATTTCGCACAGGAAGAACAGCATATGGATGATTCCCAGCGTGTGATCGATTATGTGAAGGATATTGCGGAGTATGTGACGACAAAGGACGGACAGATCAGTGCGAGTCAATTGTTGGAGAGGTTCTTATTTACACCGGATATGCAGTATGCACCGATCGGTAAGCTTTCCGGAGGGGAGAAGAGAAGGCTTTATCTTCTTGGTGTTCTTGCGGAGAATGCGAATGTCCTGTTATTTGACGAGGCCGGAAATAATCTGGATATCCCGACACTTACGATCCTTGAGGACTATCTGAATTCATTTACAGGAATCGTGATCACTGTATCACATGACAGATATTTTCTGGACAATGTAGTTGACCGTATCTTTGAACTGGATGGAAACGGCGGGATCCGACAGTTTGAGGGGGGATACACGGATTATGTAGAGGCGAAGAAACGCAGATTCGGAGAGGAAAGCAAAGCTATCACAGGAAAGTCTGAACTTAAGCCGGCAGAAAAGTCCACGGAAGAAGAGACACAGAAGAAAGGAAAGAACTGGAAGGACGGACAGCGCCAGAAGGTGAAGTTTTCTTTCAAGGAGCAGCGTGAATATGAGACAATTGATGAGGAGATTGCAAAGCTGGAAGAAAAAATTGCGTCTCTTGATCGTCAGATTGCCGCAAATGCAACGAATTCAGTGAAACTGCGTGAGCTGATGGAAGAGCAGGAGAAGGTAAGAGGGCAGCTCGAAGAGAAGGAAGAGCGCTGGATGTATTTGAATGAACTGGCAGAGGAATTTGGTCTGTGATGAAAAATCTCAAAAAAGAGGGTTGACAAAGCCGGTTCTAGTTGTTAATATTAAGTAAGTAAAAAACAGAACGCACTCTGTTTTATACAAATCATGGAAGGAGCGAACCAGTCATCTTAGTCAGTCATAATATTTTCGCTTCCTGAAGTGAGAAAGAGAGGATACATATGAGAAGTCAGGTATTTTCACTGCTCGTAGATAACAATTCAGGTGTTTTGAGCAGAATTTCAGGACTCTTCAGCCGTCGTGGATACAGCATTGACAGTATTACGGCAGGTATGACAGCAGATCCTAGATTTACAAGGATTACAATTGTTTCATCCGGTGATGAGCAGATCCTATCACAGATTGAGAAGCAGCTCCGTAAGCTGGAGGATGTTGTGGATATCAAGGCTTTGAAAGCAGAAGAATCCGTTTGCAGAGAGTTGATCATGGTGAAGCTTCGTGCGAATGCCGCACAGCGTGGGGAGATCATCTCGGTTGCAGATATTTTCAGAGCAAAGATCGTAGATGTGGAAGAAGATTGTCTGATCATTGAATTGACAGGTACACAGAATAAGCTGGAAGCTTTCCTGAATCTTCTGAAGGATTATGAGATACTCGAACTGGCAAGAACCGGAATTACCGGACTTTCCAGAGGCAGCAAGGATGTTGCATTTTTCTGATCCGGTCAGGATCGGAGAACCGCAGGGAAAGCTTGTGGAACAGATAAAGCTAGTAAAGGGCAAGACCTTTCACTATATAGGATACCCCCGAAGAGATCGGGAGCATTCTACTCTATATTTTAAATTCAATTAGGAGGAATGCAAAATGGCAGCAAAAATTTATTATCAGGAAGATTGTAACCTTTCTCTTCTCGAAGGACAGAAGATCGCTATCATTGGATACGGAAGCCAGGGACATGCACATGCACTGAACTTAAGAGAGTCAGGATGTGATGTTATCATCGGTCTGTACGAGGGAAGCCGTTCTTGGAAGAAAGCAGAAGAGCAGGGATTCAAAGTATATACAGCAGCTGAAGCTGCAAAGCAGGCTGACATCATCATGATTCTGATCAACGATGAGAAACAGGCTAAACTTTACAAAGAAGACATCGAGCCAAACCTTGAAGAGGGTAACATGCTTATGTTCGCTCACGGATTCAACATCCATTTCGGAACAATCGTACCGCCGAAGAATGTTGATGTTACAATGATCGCACCTAAGGCACCAGGACATACAGTAAGAAGCGAGTATCAGGCTGGAAAAGGAACACCTTGTCTGGTAGCTGTAGAGCAGGATTACACAGGAAAGGCTCTTGACAGAGCACTTGCTTATGGTCTTGGAATCGGTGGAGCAAGAGCCGGAGTTCTTGAGACAACATTCAGAACAGAGACAGAGACAGACCTCTTCGGAGAGCAGGCTGTACTTTGTGGTGGTGTATGTGCACTTATGCAGGCTGGATTCGAGACTCTTTGTGAGGCTGGATATGATCCGAGAAATGCATACTTTGAGTGTATCCATGAGATGAAGCTGATCGTTGACCTGATTTACCAGTCAGGATTCGCTGGAATGAGATATTCTATCTCTAACACAGCTGAGTACGGTGATTATATCACAGGACCTAAGATCGTTACAGCTGAGACAAAGAAAGCTATGAAGAAAATTCTTTCCGATATCCAGGATGGTACATTTGCAAAAGACTTCCTGCTTGATATGTCTGATGCAGGTGGACAGGTTCACTTCAAGGCTATGAGAAAACTTGCTGCTGAGCACCAGTCAGAGAAGGTTGGAGCTGAGATCAGAAAGCTTTACAGCTGGAGTGATGAGGACAAACTGATCAACAACTAATCAGTTGTCTGAGATTATAGAATAAGATAATAGAAGACCGGTACTTTCAGGTTAAGACTTGGAAGTGCCGGTCTTTTTCTCGCTCATGCGAGCATGGCTCGTATCTGTATCTTTAGAACTGCCTGGCTCTGAACGTATAACAAAAGGCGCATCTGCCATGACGGTAGCAGATGCGCCTGAAAATTCTATTCTCTATTTATAATTAAGCGATAGAGTCAACAGCTTTGGAAAGACGAGCGATCTTTCTGGAAACTGTTTTCTTGTGATAAACACCCTTGCTTCCAGCTTTGGAAATCTCAACGATTGCTGTGTGAAGAGCAGCCTTAGCAGCCTCTACATTCTTCTCAGCTACAGCTGTCTCTACTTTCTTTACAGCTGTTTTAACCTTAGATTTGATTGCTTTGTTTCTAGCAGCTTTTGTCTCTGTTACTAAAATTCTTTTCTTTGCAGATTTAATATTAGCCAATGTGTGCACCTCCAAAATATTCTATCATATGATTTTCAAATGTGATTCATGTGTTCAATAGACTCGGACACGGACGTTCTATCGAAACATACTCATTTATTCTAGTCCAACAAACGTGTTCTGTCAATACATATTTTACAAAAAAATGTTAAAAATAGGCTGTAATAAGACGAATTATGGTTACTGTTCACTCCCGTGTCAATCACTCCGCTGATTGACACGGAGAAAAGGGAGGCTATGATGAAAAATTACAGTGTGCGTACGGATCTTGCACTTGAGGAGAAGGAACGTTTTGCATCTGACAATGTAGAAGTGCAGGGAGTTGTTCTGGAGGAAGATTATGACGAGGAGAATGAGATCCGGCTGACCCGTGTGGTGATCGAGACGGAGAATGGAGCGAAGATCATGGGAAAACCGACAGGCATTTATCTGACACTGGAATCTCCGGATCTGGCATTGGAGGTGGAAGAAAATAGCAGGGTATTACAGGAACGGATCTGTGATTGCATCCGGGAATTGATTTTTCATAAAATTTCCTGTAAAGATGGAAAAGAATTAAAGATTCTTTTTGTCGGGCTCGGTAACAGAGCGGTGACACCGGATGCGCTTGGCCCTTATGTTGCAGATCATCTGGAGGTAAACCGGCATATAGTAAAAGAATACGGAAAATATGCGATGCGTAAGGAACAATTGATTGTTCTTAGTGCAATTGTTCCCGGCGTGATGGGACAGACGGGGATGGAAACGGCGGAGATTGTCCGTGGAATTGTCCATGAGACGAAGCCCGATCTGATCCTTGCAGTGGATGCACTTGCTGCGCGGAACAGCAGACGATTGAACCGGACGATCCAGATTGCCGATACAGGAATTCATCCGGGTTCCGGTGTTGGAAATTACAGGAATGCAATGACGGAAGAATCTCTGGGGGTACCTGTGATTGGAATCGGAGTGCCTACGGTTGTTGATGCGGCAACGATCGTCAATGATACGATGGAAAATTTCATCACTGCACTGGAACAGTCGCAGGCATTAAGGAGTACAGGAGAGATTTTGCGCTCTTATAGTGCGGCGGAAAAATATGAGTTTGTAAAAGAATTGATCTCCCCACATTTAAATGGAATGTTTGTGACACCAAAGGATGTGGATGAAATGGTTCATCAGATCAGTCATACGATAGCAGCGTCCTTGAATCTTCTTTTTTCTGATATAAATGCAGGAGAAAGTGAATAGAATGATAGAAATGAGCGGAAGGACTCTGCAATGCGTGTGTATAAGAAAAAAGCAATCCGACGTATGAAATGGTATGGGGTGATTCTGGTTCTGGCAAGTATTCCGTTAGGAATTGGGATGGGACGGTCATTGGAAGAGGGGAGAACGTTTTTATTAGAAGAAAGTCAGATTTGTGCGCAGAAATTGTACCTTCCGCTTTTTTCTTATCAGAAAGAACAAGGATCAGAAAGGGAAGAGATCTTCAGAATCCCACTTCATGTGTGGATGCCATTGGCAGGATATCTGGAAGATCAGACAGAAAAAAGGGGAAAGGAAGAACCGGCGGAAGTATTGGAAGATGATGAGACGATCGCATGGATTCTTCAGTGTCAGGCAAATGATGAACATGCGGTAGATGAAGAGGGAAAACTGGTCGGAGCAGAGCCGGAAACTCAGGAAAGTGCTGTAGAACAGCCGGTTCCTGGAATGGATCTTTCTATTGAGCGGCTGCGTGATTTTGAATATCTGACAAGCAATCTTTATACAATAGACAGTTCTACAATGATCGGACCGGAGCAGCTTAATGTGGATGATCTTTTAAACCGGAGTATGAAGATAGATCAAAGTACAGGAGGTCCGAAAATTTTGATCTTTCACACGCATTCACAGGAAGAATTTGCAGACTCCATACCGGGAGATCCATCTACAAGCATCGTTGGGATTGGGGAATATCTGACCCAGTTATTAAATGCGGATGGGATTGAGACGCTTCATGACAGCGGAGTGTATGATATTATTAATGGGAAGCTTGACCGCAGCAGGGCATATGAGAATGCAGAAAGTGCAGTGAGGCCGATTCTGGAAGCGAATCCGACGATTGAAGTTGCAATCGATCTTCACAGAGACGGTGTAAATGAGAATACACATCTGGTAACGGAAGTGAATGGAAAACCGACTGCGAAGATCATGTATTTTAATGGATTGAGCAGGACACGGACAAATGGCGATATTGCCTATCTGTATAATCCATATATCCAGGATAATCTGGCGTTCTCCTTGCAGATGCAGATTGCATCGGAACAGTATTACCCGGGATTTGCAAGGCATATTTATCTGAAAGCTTACCGTTATAATCTTCATCTGCTGCCAAAGTCTCTGTTGATCGAAGCAGGGGCGCAGACAAATACGGTGGAAGAGATGAAGAATGCAATGGAGGTGCTGGAACGGACATTAAAGAGGGTGCTCACAGAATAAACGGTTGTCGGACGGTTTCTGTCAGAAGAAGGCCAATAGAACATAGAACATAGAACATATGAGCGAAAAAGAAGTTGAAAATCAGATGGTTAAATGATATCATATTTGTTGATTGACTGTATAGAACAGTTTGAGTTCGAGAAAGAAGGAGAAAGAGTAATGGCGGGAAATAATACATACGATGCAGGGAGTATCGCGGTATTGGAAGGTCTTGAGGCAGTACGGAAACGCCCGGGAATGTATATTGGAAGTGTTTCTACAAAGGGACTGAATCATCTGATCTATGAGATCGTGGACAATGCAGTAGATGAGCACCTGGCAGGATTCTGCAGTGAGATCCAGGTGACATTGGAAAAAGACGGATCTGCAACCGTTTCAGATAACGGTCGTGGAGTTCCGGTTGATATGCATCAGAAGGGTGTATCTGCGGCTCGTCTAGTTTATACGACACTCCATGCAGGTGGTAAGTTTGATGATTCTGCATATAAGACAAGTGGTGGACTTCACGGAGTAGGTTCCTCTGTTGTAAATGCTCTTTCTACTTATATGGATGTGAAGATCAGCAGGGATGGATTTGTTCATCATGACCGGTACGAGAGAGGAATCCCGGTGATCGAACTGGAAGATGGACTTCTTCCTAAGATCGGAAAGACGAGAAAGACGGGAACAACGGTAAATTTTCTGCCGGATGATACGATCTTTGAGAAGACGAAGTTCAAAGCGGAAGAGGTTAAGAGCCGTCTGCATGAGACTGCGTATCTGAATCCGAATCTGAAGATCGTGTTTGATGATAAGAGAGATGGAAGTGTTGAGCACATCGTTTATCACGAACCGGAAGGAATCATTGGATTTATCCAGGATCTGAACCGTAAGAAAGAAGTACTTCATGACCCGGTTTATTTTAAAGGGGAAGCAGACGGGATTGAAGTAGAGGTAACACTGCAGTATGTGAATGAGTTTCATGAGAATGTACTTGGATTTTGTAATAATATTTATAATGCAGAGGGCGGAACACATCTGACAGGATTTAAGACAACCTTTACAACTGTCATGAACCAGTATGCGAGAGAGATAGGAATCCTGAAAGAAAAGGATGCGAATTTTACCGGTGCAGATATCCGTAACGGAATGACTGCAATTGTATCCATTAAGCACCCGGATCCGAGATTTGAGGGGCAGACGAAGACAAAGTTGGATAACCCGGATGCGGCGAAAGCAGTCAGCAAGGTAACAGGAGAAGAGATTGTTCGTTTCTTTGATCGAAATCTGGATACACTTAAGACAGTTCTTTCCAGTGCGGAGAAAGCTGCGAAGATCCGCAAGACAGAAGAGAAGGCAAAGACAAATCTCCTGACAAAGCAGAAGTATTCTTTTGACAGTAACGGAAAGCTGGCAAACTGTGAGAGCAGAGATCCGAAGAAGTGCGAGATCTTTATCGTCGAGGGAGATTCCGCCGGCGGTTCTGCGAAGACAGCGAGAAACAGAAATTATCAGGCAATTCTTCCGATTCGTGGTAAGATCTTAAATGTTGAGAAAGCAAGTATTGATAAGGTGCTTGCCAATGCAGAGATCAAGACGATGATCAATGCATTTGGCTGCGGATTTTCTGAAGGATACGGAAATGACTTTGATATTACAAAGTTGAGATATGATAAGATCATCATCATGGCCGATGCCGATGTCGATGGTGCACATATTTCTACCTTATTGCTCACCTTATTCTATCGCTTTATGCCGGAGCTTATTTTTGAAGGACATGTGTATATTGCGATGCCGCCACTTTATAAGGCAATGCCAAAGAGTGGAGAAGAAGAGTATCTGTATGATGATAAGGCACTGGAACGTTATAGAAAGACACATACAGGTCCGTTCACACTTCAGCGTTACAAAGGTCTTGGAGAGATGGATGCGGAGCAGCTCTGGGAGACAACACTGGATCCGGAGAGACGTATGTTGAAACGAGTAGAGATTGAGGATGCCCGAATGGCTTCGAGTGTAACGGAGATGCTGATGGGAACTGAAGTACCGCCGCGTCGTAATTTTATCTATGAAAATGCGACAGAGGCAGAACTGGATATCTAAGGAGAAGAAGAATGAGTAATGAATCACAGATCATAAGGACAGAATATTCTGATCTTATGAAGAAATCTTATATTGATTATGCGATGAGTGTTATTATCGCCAGAGCACTTCCGGATGTCCGTGATGGTCTCAAGCCGGTTCAGCGTCGTACACTTTATGATATGTACGAGCTTGGTATCCGTTATGATAAGCCTTATCGTAAAAGTGCACGTATCGTCGGAGATACGATGGGTAAATATCATCCGCATGGAGACAGTTCCATCTACGATTCTCTTGTAGTAATGGCGCAGGACTTCAAGAAGGGACAGGTTCTTGTTGACGGGCACGGTAATTTTGGATCCATTGAGGGAGACGGAGCTGCTGCGATGCGTTATACAGAGGCGCGCCTTACGAAATTCACGCAGGAAGTATGTCTGGCCGATCTGGATAAGAATGTTATTGATTTTGGTCCGAACTTTGATGAGACGGAGAAGGAACCGCTTGTGCTTCCGATGCGTGTGCCGAACCTTCTGATCAATGGTGCGGAAGGAATTGCAGTCGGTATGGCGACAAGTATCCCGACACATAATCTCTGTGAAGTGGTCGATGCGGTCAAGGCATATATGAAGAATGACAAGATCACTACAAAGCAGCTGATGAAATATATCAAAGGACCGGATTTCCCGACCGGAGGAATTGTGGTCAATAAGGATGATCTTCCGGCAATCTATGAGAGCGGACAGGGGAAGATCAAGCTGCGTGGAAAAGTGGAAGTGGAAGAATTAAAAGGCGGCAAGAAGCAGCTTGTGATCACAGAGATCCCATACACGATGATCGGAGCCGGAATCGGAAAGTTCTTAAACGATGTTTGCAATCTTGTGGAATCCAAGAAGACGACAGATATCGTTGATATTTCAAACCAGTCTTCAAAAGAAGGAATCCGTATCGTGATCGAATTGAAGCGTGGTGCGGATGTTGAGAACCTGAAGAATATGCTTTATAAGAAGACACGTCTGGAAGATACATTTGGCGTAAATATGCTGGCGGTTGCGAATGGCAGACCGGAGACTTTAAGTCTGAAACAGATCATAGAACATCATGTGGATTTCCAGTTTGAGCTTGCAACGAGGAAATATACAACTTTGCTTGGCAAAGAGCGGGAGAAGAGTGAAGTTCAGGAAGGTCTGATCAAAGCATGTGATGTGATCGACCTGATCATTGAGATTTTACGAGGAAGTAAATCTGTAAAAGATGCGCGTGCCTGTCTGGTAAACGGTGAGACGGAAAACATTAAGTTCAAGTCTGCGATTTCTAAAAAGATGGCGGCAATGCTCCGTTTTACAGAACGTCAGGCAACGGCAATTCTGGAGATGCGTCTTTATCGTCTGATCGGTCTGGAGATTGAAGCACTTCAGAAAGAACATGAGAAGACATTAGAAAATATTGCCCGTTATGAAGATATTTTAAATAACTATGATTCCATGGCAGGCGTGATCATGGAAGAGCTTGACAGTTATAAAAAAGAATTCGGAAGAAAGCGTCGTACCGTTGTGGAGAATGCAGAAGAAGCTGTTTTTGAAGAGAAGAAGATTGAAGAGCAGCAGGTTGTCTTTCTGATGGATCGTTTTGGTTATGCGAAGACAGTGGATACCGGAGTCTATGAACGGAATAAAGAAGCAGCAGACAAAGAAAACAAATACATTGTGCATTGTATGAACATTGGAAAACTCTGTCTGTTTACAGATGAAGGCAAGATGCATCAGGTGAAGGTGCTTGACCTTCCGCATGGCAAGTTCAGAGACAAAGGGATTCCGATTGATAATGTAAGTAATTATTCAAGCAGTGAAGAACAGATTGTTATGATCTGTGAAGAAGAGCAGATGCGCTATTCAAAATTATTGTTTGCAACGGCACAGGGAATGATCAAGCGTGTGGATGGAAGTGAGTTCCAGGTATCCAAGCGCACGATCGCGGCAACAAAGCTGCAGGAAGAAGACAGGCTTGTCGCAGTGAAGGTTGTGACGGAACAGCAGAATGTTGTCCTTCAGACGAAGAACGGATATTTCCTGAGGTTTTTATCTGCGGATGTTCCTGAGAAGAAAAAAGCAGCTGTCGGTGTCAGAGGAATTAAGCTTCAGAAGAAGGATGAATTAGAAGAAGTTTATCTTTTTGAAGAAGGAACAGAGACGAAGATTACTTATGGAGAAAAGACAGTTTCACTGAACCGCCTGAAACTGGCGAAACGGGATGGAACAGGAACCAAAAGCCGCTAGAAGTCTTGCCGGAAGCGGAGACGGTGAAGAAAGAGAAAGTTAAGGGGATTTCTAAGGTATTGTAATAAAATGTGCAAAAACCCCTTGATTTCCTCAAAGAAAAGTGCTAGAGTAAATATAGTTACATAAGGAATTGGCAGAAGAGTGGACGAAAGTTCACTCTTCTTTGGTGATATGGAAAATTCTTTATGAATCAGATCACAAACTATATTATAGAAGAAAAGGAGTTTGACGCAGCGTGTCCAGAAGAGAAGATTATGAACAGCAGACAGAAGCACTTCTCGAGCCCATCGTAGAGGAACTCGGGTTTGAGCTGGTAGATGTAGAATATGTGAAAGAAGGAGGTACCTGGTACCTTCGCGCGTATATTGACAAACCAGGCGGAATTGCCGTGGATGACTGTGAGGCAGTCAGCAGGAGATTCTCCGATATCCTTGATGAGAAGGATTATATTGAAGACTCCTATATCTTTGAAGTAAGTTCTCCGGGACTTGGAAGACCACTTAAGAAAGAGAAGGATTTCAAGAGAAATCTTGGAGAAGAAGTAGAGATCCGCACATACCGTACGATCGACCGACAGAAAGAGTTCGTCGGAATTTTAAAGAGTTATGATGAGAATACAGTGACCATCACATACGAAGATGAGACAGAGCAGACATTTGACAGAAAAGAAATCGCTTTGATCCGTCAGGCTTTGGATTTTTAATTTAGGAGGAAAGAAAAATGAACACAGAATTACTCGAAGCATTGGATATTCTTGAAAAAGAGAAAAACATCAGCAAGGATGTCATGTTGGAGGCCATTGAAAATTCACTTTTAAGTGCATGTAAGAACCATTTCGGAACATCCGATAATATTAAGATCGTTATGGACCGCAACACATGTGACTACTCTGTATACGCAGAGAGAGAAGTTGTTGAAGAAGTATTTGATCCTGCAATCGAGATCAGTCTTGAGGATGCAGAGAAGATCAATCCGGCACTTCATATCGGAGATATCGCACAGGTTGAGCTTCATTCCAAGGAATTCGGACGTATTGCAACACAGAATGCAAAGAACCTGATTCTTCAGAAGATCAGAGAAGAAGAGCGCAAGGCAGTATTTGATCAGTATTTCGAGAAAGAGAAGGATATCGTAACAGGTATCGTACAGCGTTATATTGGCAAGAATATCAGTGTGAATCTTGGAAAAGCAGATGCAATCCTTACAGAGAACGAACAGGTGAAAGGAGAGCATTTCGAGCCGACAGAGCGTATTAAGCTTTATATCGTAGAAGTTAAGAACACACCAAAGGGACCAAAGATCCTTGTATCCCGTACACATCCGGAACTTGTAAAACGTCTGTTTGAATCAGAGGTTGCAGAGGTAAAGGACGGAACAGTTGAGATCAAGAGCATTGCCCGTGAGGCTGGTTCCCGTACAAAGATGGCTGTATGGTCTAACGATCCGAATGTTGATCCGGTCGGAGCTTGTGTTGGTATGAACGGTGCAAGAGTAAATGCAGTCGTAAAAGAGCTTCGTGGTGAGAAGATTGATATCATTAACTGGGATGAGAATCCGGCACTTCTGATTGAGAACGCACTCAGCCCGGCGAAGGTTATTTCTGTTATGGCTGATCCGGATGAGAAGATTGCAGGAGTTATTGTTCCTGATTATCAGCTTTCACTTGCAATCGGTAAAGAAGGCCAGAATGCAAGACTTGCAGCCCGCCTGACAGGATACAAGATCGATATCAAGAGTGAGACACAGGCAATTGAGTGTGGAGATCTTCCGGAGAACTACATGGAGCAGATGGGTATGGTCGGAGAAGAAGGCTACACAGTCGGAGAAGAGGAAGAAGAGTACGATGATATTCCGGTAGATGCAGCTGACGAAGACGGAGCAGATGAGATTGAATTCGTTGAGACAGACGAAGAGTAAGATCTGAGGGAGTGAATTGTTTGGCAGTAAAGAAGAAAGTACCTATGCGTAAATGTGTAGGCTGCGGCGAGATGAAACCAAAGAAGGAACTGATTCGGATCCTCAGAACAGAGGAAGAAGAATTTGTCATTGACACAACCGGAAAGAAAAACGGACGTGGAGCGTATCTCTGTCCGCAGAAGGCATGTTTTGAGCAGGCTGTGAAGAACAGAGGACTGGAGCGTTCCTTTAAGCAGGCAATACCGCAGGAAGTATATGAACGGCTGGAAAAGGAGATGGATGAGATTGGCTAGAGATAAAGTACTGTCTCTGATCAGTCTGGCAACGAAAGCGGGGCGCTGCGCAAGCGGTGAATTTATGACAGAAGGACAGACAAAGTCCGGAAGAGCAAGCCTTGTAGTTGTTGCAGAAGACGCTTCAGATAATACAAAGAAAAAATTCCGTGATATGTGTAAATTTTATAAAGTTCCAATGATAGTTTACGGAGATAAAGATACCTTGGGGCATGCGATGGGAAAACAATTCCGTGCATCTCTGGCGATATTAGACGAAGGATTTGCAAAAGGAATATTAAAAGAACTGAAATCCCGTACCTGATGAATGGGAGTAGAAGACAAAGGTTCCCCGTTGATTGCTTGAAGGAGGTAGATTTATATGGCAGATGAGAAGATGCAGAATGAAAATAAAAAGAGTTTAAACACCAGGGAGGATAACGTGGCAGAAGATATTAGAAGAGAAGCAGCTGGCAAAGATGCTGAGATGGCTGCAGATAAAACAACAGAAAAAGAGGGTGCTCCAAAGAAGAAAAATCTTGCATTTGTAGTTCGCCCACAGAATTCAAAGAACAGCAGCAGACTGCAGGGAAAACGTCCGGGACAGGGACGTCAGGGACAGAACCAGGGTCGTCCAAACGGTGATGGAAAACGCCCGGCAGCAGGACAGAGCCGTTCAAATGGTGAAGGAAAACCGGCTCGTACAGAGAAACCGGCAGCAAAAAGCGAAAGACCGGTTCGTGCAGCAGAGGACAGACCGGCACGTCCGGCACAGAACGGAGCACGTTCTGAGAGACCGCAGGGATCAAGAACAGAAAGAACAGGACGTCCGAGTGGTGAGGGAAGACAGGTACGCTCTGACAGACCGGGACAGAAACCATTTGGAGACAGACGTTCTAATGGCGAGAACAGAGGCGAAAACAGAGGACCACGTCAGGACAGAGACGGACGCGGACAGCGTTCTGACAGAGGAGGACGTGACGGATTCCAGGGACGCGACAACCGTGATGGAAGAGAGAACCGTGACGGAAGAGACGGACGCGGACAGGGACAGCGCTCTGACAGAAGAAATGACAATCGCAGAAACGACAGAAGTGACGCTACACCGATCGTAGAACAGCAGAAGACACAGAGAAACAAAGCGAAAGACAAAGAAAGAGATAATAAGAAGAAAGAATACAGAGATGAAGCTTTCGAAGGAAAAGGAAGAAAAGGCAAGAAGCAGAAACCGGCAGTGGAAGTGAAGAAGCCACAGGTGAAGGAAGAGAAGCAGGAAGAGCAGATCAAACAGATCGTGATTCCAGAAGTCCTTACAATTAAAGAGCTTGCTGATAAGATGAAGATCGTTCCTTCTGTTATTGTTAAGAAGCTTTTCATGCAGGGCAAGATCGTAACTGTAAATCAGGAAGTTGATTATGAGACAGCAGAAGAGATCGCGATGGAATTCGATGTTCTCTGTGAGAAAGAAGAAGTTGTAGATGTAATCGAAGAACTTCTGAAAGAGGATGAAGAAGACGAAAGCCTTATGGTAAAACGCCCACCGGTTGTATGTGTTATGGGTCATGTTGACCATGGTAAGACATCTCTTCTGGATGCAATCCGTAACAGTAATGTAACAGGTCGTGAGGCCGGTGGTATCACACAGCACATCGGTGCATCTGTTGTTGAGATTAACGGAGAAAAGATCACATTCCTCGACACACCGGGACATGAGGCATTTACTGCAATGCGTATGCGTGGAGCAAACTCTACAGATATCGCAATCCTTGTAGTTGCTGCGGATGACGGTGTTATGCCACAGACAATTGAGGCAATCAACCATGCGAAAGCAGCAGGAATTGAGATCATTGTTGCGATCAACAAGATCGATAAGCCAAGTGCGAATGTTGAACGTGTAAAACAGGAACTGACAGAATACGAACTGATTCCGGAAGACTGGGGCGGAAGCACAATCTTTGTTCCGGTATCAGCACATACACATGAAGGAATCCAGGATCTTCTTGAGATGATCCTTCTGACAGCAGAGGTTATGGAACTGAAAGCGAACCCGAACCGTGCCGCACGTGGTCTTGTGATCGAGGCTGAGCTTGATAAAGGTAAGGGATCTGTTGCAACTGTTCTTGTACAGAAAGGTACACTCCACGTAGGAGATGCGATCGCAGCAGGAAGCGCTCATGGTCGTGTAAGAGCGATGATGGATGACAAAGGAAGACGTGTGAAAGAAGCAGGTCCGTCCCAGCCGGTTGAGATCCTTGGTCTGAATGATGTTCCGAATGCGGGAGAAGTATTCGTAGGATGTGAGTCTGATAAAGAAGCAAGAGCGTTTGCAGAGACATTTATTTCCCAGAACAAGGTAAAACTTCTGGAAGAGACGAAGTCCAAGATGTCTCTGGATGATCTGTTCAACCAGATCCAGGAAGGTAACCTCAAAGAACTTGATATTGTTGTTAAGGCTGATGTTCAGGGATCTGTAGAGGCAATCAAGCAGAGTCTTCTGAAGCTGAGTAACGATGAGGTTGTTGTTAAAATCATCCATGGCGGTGTTGGTGCGATCAATGAATCTGACGTTATCCTTGCATCTGCATCAAATGCGATCATCATTGGATTTAACGTTCGTCCGGATGCAACAGCGAAAGATATCGCTGAGCGCGAGGGTGTTGACTTAAGACTTTACAGAGTTATCTACAATGCCATCGAAGATGTAGAGGCAGCCATGAAGGGTATGTTGGATCCTGTTTTTGAGGAGAAAGTTCTCGGTCATGCGGAAGTACGTCAGACATTCAAGGCATCAGGAGTTGGAACAATTGCCGGTGCATATGTGCTTGACGGTATCTTCGAGAGAAACTGTTCTGTTCGTCTGATCCGTGACGGAATCGTTGTATTCGACGGACCGCTGGCATCTCTGAAGCGTTTCAAAGATGACGTGAAGGAAGTCAGAACAGGATATGAGTGTGGTTTCGTATTCGAGAACTACAATGACATTAAAGAAGGCGATCAGGTTGAAGCCTACAAGATGGTAGAGACAGAACGCAAGTAAGAATAAAAGATGCTGACATTTGCAGAGTGTTGTAATTGTCAGCAGGTGACAGAATTGTTACTCGTGCAGGGGTCATACATTGCAGGAGTAACTTTTCTATATAAAAAAGGAGTTATAACATGAGAAAGAACAGTATTAAGAATACAAGAGTCAATGCAGAAGTGCAGCGTGAGCTGAGTAATATCCTGCGTGGCGGGATCAAAGATCCACGTGTTGCACCGCTGACATCTGTTGTTGCTGTTGAAGTAGCACCGGATCTTAAGACATGCAAGGCATATATCAGTGTTCTCGGAGACAAGAAAGCGCAGGAAGATACAATCAAAGGTCTTCAGAGTGCAGAGGGATATATCCGCAGAGAACTTGCACGTACAGTGAATATGCGCAACACACCACAGATTACATTTATCGTAGACCAGTCCATTGAATATGGAGTAAATATCAGCAAGAAAATTGACGAAGTGACAAGAGATTTGAAGGATGGAGCTGAGGAATAGATGATCGTATTAAACGATGTATTAAAAGGGAAACACAGTGTAGCCATTGGCGGACACATTCGTCCGGATGGGGACTGCATTGGTTCTACACTTGGATTATATCTTTATCTGACCACTTATTATCCGGAGATTGAGACAGATCTGTATCTGGAGGAGATTCCGGAAGCATTTCAGATGATGGGACACCGGGATGTGCCGAAGCATGAGATTGTAGAAGGCAAAGTTTATGACCTTTTCATCAGTCTGGATTGCGGGGACGAAAGACGTCTTGGTTTTTCCGAGCCGGTGTTCCAAAATGCAAAGGAAACTTTATGTGTGGATCACCACGTCAGTAATGAGTCTTTTGCAGACACAAACTATATCGTGCCGGATGCAAGTTCTACTTCTGAACTTGTTTTCCGTCTGCTGGATGAGGAGAAGATTACGAAAGAGATCGCATCTTTCCTTTATATGGGAATTGTGCATGATACCGGAGTGTTCCAGTATTCCTGTACTTCACCGGAGACAATGGAAGTCGGTGCTGCACTTTTAAGAAAAGGGATCAACGGAAGTGCGATCATTGACAGAACGTATTTTGAAAAATCCTATGTTCAGAATCAGATGCTTGGAAAGGCACTTCTTGAGAGCATGATGATCCTGAATAAGAAAGCGGTTGTCTCAGTGATACGTTTGAAAGAAATGGAGTTCTTCCAGGCAAAACCGTCTGATCTGGATGGAATTGTCAGCGTATTGCGTCAGACAAGAGGTGTGGAGGTTGCAATCCTTCTTTACGAGCTCGAACCGCAGACATTTAAAGTAAGCCTTCGATCAAAAGAAATCGTTGATGTAAGTGCAGTTGCGAAATATTATGGCGGTGGCGGTCATGTGAGAGCAGCCGGTGTTACAATGAAAGGTTCCCCGCATGATGTGATCAACAATCTGACACTTTTAATTGAAAGACAGCTTAGAGCGGCAGAAGAGAAAAACGAGGAAAAATGATAAACGGAATAGTTAATATTTACAAAGAAAAAGGATATACTTCCCATGATGTGGTTG
Source organism: Mediterraneibacter faecis (assembly GCF_055383675.1). NCBI lineage: Bacteria > Bacillati > Bacillota > Clostridia > Lachnospirales > Lachnospiraceae > Mediterraneibacter > Mediterraneibacter faecis. The sequence goes on from NZ_AP043803.1 coordinate 1,540,983, forward strand.
CAGTTCTTCGAAAAGTTGTTGGACAGAAGAAGATTGGTCATACAGGTACGCTTGATCCGGATGCAACGGGAGTCCTTCCGGTGTGTCTTGGAAGAGCAACAAAGGTTTGTGAGCTTCTGACAGATCATGATAAGACATATGAGGCTCTGCTGCTTTTAGGAAAGACGACAGATACGCAGGACATTTCCGGAGAGGTTCTGGAGGAGAGGGATCCGGGCGATCTGACGGAAGAGGAAGTACGTTCCTGTATCGAATCATTTATCGGAGAATATGATCAGATTCCGCCGATGTACTCTGCGTTGAAAGTGAATGGGAAGAAGCTTTATGAGCTTGCCCGTGAAGGAAAGACCGTGGAGCGTAAGAGCAGAAAAGTCCAGATCCATGGAATTCGCATTCTGGAGATGAATCTTCCGCATGTGCGTATGGAGGTGGACTGTTCTAAGGGAACATATATCCGTACTTTGTGCCATGACATTGGAGAGAAGCTTCAGGTAGGCGGCTGTATGGAAGAACTTGAGCGTACGAAAGTCGGCCATTTCCTGAAAGAAGATGCGGTAACACTGGATGAAGTGCGACAGAAGATGGAACAGGGAGAAGGTGCAGAACTTTTCACTCCTCTGGATCAGATCTTCGCGGAACTGCCGGCCGTTACTGTGACGGATGCGAAGGCATGGATGTCTTATAACGGAAATGATCTTCCGGAGCGTTTTCTGTTAGAAAAAGAAGAGTGGACAGATGGACAGGAAGTCAGAGTATATGATTCCAGAAAGAATTTTATCGGTCTTTATCAGTATCGTGCACCGAAGAAGCTGTTCCATATTAAGAAAATGTTTCTGGATCCTGAAGCAGAGAAAATTGAGAAATAAAGGACGAATAAGACAGACATGCAATATATAAAAGGATTAGATGCCTTTGACGGAAGAAATCAGACAGCGGTAACGCTTGGAAAGTTTGACGGATTGCACAGAGGACATCAGAAACTGCTCAACAGAATAATGAAATATGCGCAGAAGGAAGACTGTGACAGTGTCGTTTGTGCCTTTGATATGGACAGAGACTGTCTGATGACAAATGAAGAGCGAAGAGCATTTCTTGAGGACAAGGTAGATTATCTGATCGAGATTCCATTTACGAGAGAAATGATGGAGATGGAAGCAGAGAAATTTATCGATGAAATCCTGCATAAGAAGCTGCACGCATCACACATTGTTGTCGGAACGGACTTTAACTTTGGTCATGAAAAAAGAGGAAATCACCAGATGCTGGAGAAATATGCAGCGAAATATGGCTATACAGTTGATGTGGTCGAGAAAGCATATTACAAAGACCGGGAGATCAGCAGCACTTATATCAGGGAACTTCTTCTCGATGGAAATGTTCCTCTTGCAAATGAGCTTCTGGGGTATCCGTATGAGATCACCAGCGTTGTGGAACATGGACAGCAGCTTGGAAGAACACTTGGATTTCCGACAATGAATCTTGCACCGCAGGAAAAGAAAATCCTGCCAAAGTACGGTGTCTATGCCTGCCGCGTCCTTGTGGACGGTGTGTGGTATGGCGGTGTGGGAAATGCCGGAGTGAAACCGACCGTTGCGCAAGAGAAAAGACGGTTGTTCGAAGTTTATGTTTACGGATATGAAGGCGATGCTTACGGGAAGACTGCCACAGTGCAGATCCTGGAGTTCGAACGTCCGGAAACGAAATTTCATTCGGTTGAAGAACTCAAAGACCGCGTGATGAAAGATATGCGGTACGGAGAGGAATATCTGAAAAATCATCCATTCGATGAAAGATAAAAGATTTTAAATTTGTGCTTTACAAGCAGATATCTCTGTGCTATACTATCCGAGGTATCAAATCAGCCGGTGTTCGGTAATCGGATCACTCCGACCATTGCTTAATGCCAGGCGGTTTAACTAAGAATTTTAAGGAGGATATTACAATGATCGCAAAAGAGAAGAAACAGGCTATCATCAAAGAATTTGGAAGAACAGAGGGAGATACAGGATCACCGGAAGTACAGGTTGCTATCCTTACAGCAAGAATCAACGAGCTGACAGATCACTTCAAAGCTAACCCGAAGGATCACCACTCAAGAAGAGGACTTCTTAAGATGGTTGGACAGAGAAGAGGACTTCTTGCATACCTCAAGAAAGTAGATATCGAGAGATACCGTGCTCTGATCGAGAAACTTGGTCTGAGAAAATAATAAGATTTTCCAAAAAAGAAGATCAATTGACAGATCAGAAGCTGCATCTGATGATGTGGTTTCTGGTCTGTTTCTTTTTGTCTGAATTTTTGGTACTTTTTGGTCTTTTTTTGGAAAACTATTTACTTCTTATTATAGAATATGATATAATTTAAAAGCTTATGGGTAGAGAAGAACCGAGACCACTGAAAAGTGTATTATCCAACGACTACAGTGGGTTTCAATTGCTATAGAATAGTACATTTTTCAGTAGTTTCGGAGCAAATTGTTCTGCTCATATAAAACGAAGATAAGATAAAAAGGAGAAAACCATGTATAAAAAGTTTGAAATGGAACTGGCCGGCAGAACACTGCGCGTGGATGTTGACCGTGTGGCAAAACAGGCGAATGGTGCAGTGCTGATGCATTATGGTGACACAACTGTACTGTGTACAGCAACAGCATCTGACAAGCCGAGAGAAGGAATTGATTTCTTCCCACTCAGCGTAGAGTATAATGAGAGAATGTACGCTGTAGGAAAGATCCCGGGAGGATTTAATAAGAGAGAGGGTAAAGCATCTGAGAATGCGATCCTGACAGACCGTGTCATCGACCGTCCGATGCGTCCTCTGTTCCCGAAAGATTATAGAAATGACGTAACACTTGAGAACCTTGTTCTTTCTGTAGATCAGGACTGCAGCCCGGAACTTACAGCTATGCTTGGTGCTGCACTTGCAACAAGTATTTCTGATATTCCGTTTGACGGACCAATCTCTACAACACAGGTTGGACTTGTTGACGGAGAGTTCGTATTCAACCCGACAGCAGCACAGAAGGAAGTTTCCGAGCTTGCACTGACAGTTGCTTCTACAAAGGAAAAGGTTATCATGATCGAGGCCGGTGCGAAAGAAGTTCCGGAAGCGAAGATGATCGAAGCTATCTTTGCGGCACATGATCTGAACCAGAAAGTGATCGCTTTCTTTGACACGATCGTTGCAGAGTGTGGAAAGCCGAAACATGAGTATCAGAGCTTTGCTGTTCCGCAGGAACTCTTTGATGCGATCCAGGAGATCGTTCCGGCTGCTGAGATGGAAGAGGCTGTATTTACAGATGACAAGCAGACAAGAGAAGAGAATATCCGTGTGATCACAGAGAGACTCGAGGAAGCATTTGCAGACAACGAAGAGTATCTTGCGAAGCTTGGTGAGGCTGTTTACCAGTATCAGAAGAAGACAGTAAGAAAGATGATCCTCAAAGATCATAAGCGTCCGGATGGTCGTGCGATCGATCAGATCAGACCGCTTGCAGCAGAAGTAGACCTGATCCCGAGAGTTCATGGTTCTGCTATGTTCACAAGAGGACAGACACAGATCTGCACAATGACAACACTTGCTCCACTTTCTGAAGCACAGAAGCTCGACGGTCTTGATGAAGCAGAGAAGACAAAGAGATATATGCATCACTACAACTTCCCGTCCTACTCTGTAGGAGAGACAAGACCTTCCAGAGGACCGGGACGTCGTGAGATCGGACATGGAGCACTGGCTGAGAGAGCACTTCTTCCGGTACTTCCAAGCGAGTCTGAGTTCCCATATGCGATCCGTACAGTATCTGAGACATTTGAGTCTAATGGATCTACATCACAGGCAAGTGTCTGCGCATCCAGTATGTCACTGATGGCAGCAGGTGTGCCGATCAAGTCTGCTGTAGCAGGTATCTCTGCAGGACTTGTAACAGGTGAGACAGATGATGATTACCTTGTACTGACAGATATCCAGGGACTCGAGGATTTCTTCGGAGACATGGACTTCAAGGTGGCAGGTACTCACGAAGGTATCACAGCAATCCAGATGGATATCAAGATCCACGGACTGACAAGACCGATCATCGAAGAAGCAATCGCTGCTACAAAGAAAGCAAGAACTTACATCATGGATGAAGTTATGAATAAAGCAATCGCTGAGCCTAGAAAAGAAGTTGGAGAGTTTGCACCGAAGATTATTCAGATGCAGATCGATCCACAGAAGATCGGTGATGTTGTCGGACAGCGTGGTAAGACAATCAATGCAATCATCGACGAGACAGGTGTTAAGATCGACATCGATGATGAAGGAAATGTATCTATCTGCGGTACAGAGAAAGAGAACATGGAGAAAGCTGCGAAGTACATCCAGACAATCGTTACAGATTACGAAGCAGGACAGCTTTTTGAAGGAAAGGTTATCAGCATCAAAGAATTCGGAGCATTCGTTGAGTTTGCACCGGGTAAAGAAGGAATGGTACACATTTCCAAGCTTTCTAAGCAGAGAGTTGACAAGGTAGAAGACGTTGTAAGCATCGGTGATGTTGTGAAGGTTGTATGCCTTGGTAAAGATAAGATGGGAAGATTCAGCTTCAGCATGAAAGATGTTGCAGAATAAGAATCAGAAAGAATAAGAAAAGAGGAACAGAATTCAGGAAACTGGGTTTTGTTCCTCTTTTCTTGTATGCGCAAGGAATACTTTAAGAATCTTATCCATATATTGTGTAGAGAGGAGGGGGACGGACAACAACTGGAGAGGTGGACAAGATGGAAATGGAAAGACAGAACAAGAAGATGCAGGTCTGGAATCTGCTGGCAGAAAAAATCCGTAAGCTTGTAGAAGAATCCGTCAGTAATCCGGAGGAACTGCAGGAGATCAGGATACGTACAGGTCAGCCGCTGCTGATTCAGATGAAAGGGCAGGAACGGGTTCTTCCGGACCCGGTACACCCGTATCTGGTTACGAAAGAAGATATTGGTGAGACAATGGGATATATTTGTCATTATTCGCTTTATGCATATGAAAATGAGTTGAAACAGGGATTTATTACAGTGGAAGGAGGTCACAGGGTCGGGGTGGCAGGAAAAGTAATTATAGAAAATGAAAAAGTAAAAAATATACAGTATATTTCTTCGTTAAATGTAAGAATTTCTCACGAAGTACTTGGGTGTGCTGACGCATTGATTCCATATATTACGGAAAATAAACAGATTTGCCATACATTGATCATTTCTCCGCCGTGTTGCGGAAAGACTACTTTGATCCGTGATCTGATCCGTCAGATATCGGATGGAAATGAATACATAAAAGGGTGTTCTGTCGGTGTGGTAGATGAAAGATCGGAGCTTGGTGGGTGTTATCTTGGAATCGCACAGAATCATCTGGGTACAAGGACTGATATTTTAGACTGTTGTCCGAAAGCGGAGGGGATGATCATGTTGATCCGTTCTATGGCGCCGCGTGTGATCGCAGTGGATGAAATCGGCACAAGTGAGGATATCCATGCCATTGAATATGCCATGCAGTGCGGCTGCCGGCTGATCGCGAGTGTACACAGCCTTGATATGGATGAGGCTTCTAAAAAGCCGATCCTGGGTGACCTGATCCGCAGAAGAATGTTTCAGCGTTATGTTGTGCTTGGACAGGATCACGGTCCTGGCAAGATCCGGGAAATCTATGATGAGCGGGGGCGTGTGCTGTGCAGAAATTAGTCGGATGTTTTCTGATCCTGCTGGCGACGACCGGAGCAGGATGGATGTATGGAAAAGAACTTCGGAATTATCTGGAAGAATTGAGTCATTTTCGCAGAATTATAGAACAAATAAAAGGCGAATTACTGTATGCAGGACTTCCGCTTTCGGAAATTTTTTATAATATTGCATCAAGAGAGAAGGAACCTTATGAAAACTGGCTGATGGATCTGGCATTTCAATGTCAGGGCACACAAGAAAAGCGGTTTGCTGATTTGTGGACAGATACGATAGGAAAAGATCTTCCGGAACTGAAATGGAGAGGGAAAATGAATCCTCTGGTCTGCGAACCTGGGGAACTGCTTGAAATAGGAGACAGAGAAGGTGTAGTTCGTCTGCTGGAGTATCATTTGAAAAGGCTGGATATGGAAATTGAAAAGAGAACTGCGGAAACGTCTGAGAAGAAAAAGCTCGGTAGCTGGCTGGGGGCAGCAGGCGGGATTTTTCTTGTGATCCTTCTGCTTTAAAAGGGTGGAAACAGAGGGAGAGGAGGGAGAGTATGAGTATCAATCTGATATTTAAAATTGCGGCGGTGGGAATTCTTGTATCTATTCTAAGTCAGGTTTTGAAGCATAGCGGTAGAGAGGAACAGGCATTCCTGACAAGTCTTGCAGGGCTGATTCTTGTATTATCCTGGGTTCTCCCGGCAATTTATGACTTATTTTCTTCGATCCGGCAATTGTTTTCTCTTTAAGGAGGGCGGAAAAGAATTGAACAGTATACAAATCGCACTTTTGGGTGTCGTGGGAACATTACTTGCTTTGCAGTTTAAAAGTGGGAAAAGTGAATATGGCATTTATGTAAGTCTTGCAGTCAGCCTGTTTTTATTTCTTTGTATGCTTTCACGACTTGAAATCTTTGTGCGGACAGTAAAGAAAATTGCAGATTATATAAAACTGGATGCCGGACAGATGAGTATTCTGTTGAAAATGGCCGGTGTAACTTATGTGGCTGAATTTGCATCCGGAATTTGTAAAGATGCAGGGTATCAGAATATTGCTGTACAGATTGAGATTTTTACAAAGTTGACGATCCTTGCGATAGGAATGCCGGTACTTCTTTCGCTGCTGGAACTAATCGGAGATTTTCTGATATGAAAAGGGAAAAACATTTTTGGAAAAAGCTCTTCTGTTTTGTGTTTTTATTTACGGTTGTGACAGGATGTGGCAGTGTGTATGCAGCAGAGCATGGTACAGTGGAGGAAAAGGAAACAGAAGATCGTTCCGGGATGTTGGAGGATGAGCTGGAACAAATGGAAGAAAGTCTGCTGGATGAATTTGATTTCAGACAGATCGATCAGTTATCAGGAGAGACAGAACTGGGAGAAAAAGTTCGGTTTCGTGATCTTACAGAGATGCTGATCAGCGGAAATACGAAGGAATTGGGAGAAAGATTTCTTGAGTTTTTTTCAGGACAGGTGTTCTCTGTTTTTCAGAAAGGAAGGAAGAATCTGGCGCGCCTGCTGCTGATTACAGTGGCGGCTGCATTTTTCTCGAATTTTACAAGTATCTTTCAAAACAGACAGACAGCGGAAGCGGGTTTTTATATTTTGTATCTTGTTGTGATCGCAATCTGTCTGGAAGCATATCAATCGATGAATTTATATGCCGAAGAAAAAACAGGAGAGCTTGTCCAATTGATGCAGGTGTTTTGTCCAAGTTTCTTTCTGGCGGTTGCATTTACCGGAAAGAGCAGTTCGGCGTTGATGTTTTATAATACAATACTGTTCCTGATCTATCTGGTGGAACTGCTTGTACTTCATTTTCTTTTACCGGCTGTGAAGATCTACGGGATGGTGAGGGTCTTATCCTGCCTGACCGGAGAAGATCTTTTCTCAGAATTTGCAGAACTTCTGGAAAAATGTATCCAATGGAGTCTGAAAAGTATGATTGCCGCTGTGAGTGGGATCAGTCTGATCCGGGGATTTTTGAATCCGGCAATTGATTCTTTGAAAATGACTGCTGCGGGACGAACACTGGAGGCGGTTCCGTGGATCGGAGATGTTGCCGGAGGTACAATGGATGTTGCATTAGGAGTTGCAGTACTGCTTAAGAATGGAATCGGTGTAGCAGGAATGATTTTTATAGCTGTCCTGGCACTTATGCCACTGGTGGAATTTCTGATATTGGCATTTTTGTACCAACTTGTGGCGGCATTAGTCCAACCGGTTTCTGACCGGAGAATTACAACATGCATATCTGGAGTTAGTTCCGGTTATCAGCTTATGGTGAAGGTGATAGCATCCACAACACTGTTGTTTGTCTTAAGCATTGCACTTGTGGTGGCTGTAACATCTTAAGGTTTCAGAGGAGAGAGGAGGAATCTGCCGGATGCTTACACAATGGATACAAAAAATCATTTCAATGCTTCTCGTTATGAGTGCAGTTCTGCAGGTGATTCCGGGAAAAGATTATGAAAAATATATTCGTTTTTTCTGTGGACTTGTCCTGATCTTGCTTGCACTATCTCCTGTTGCGGCGTTGAAAGGACTGAAAGCAGAGCAATTTTATCAGAAGGAAGTGTATCAGCAATATGAGAAAGAAATAGAGCGGATGTCGGATTCTATAAAACGGGAGGAAATCGGAATTGGACAATAATTGGCAGGAGTGGAAAGAAAGGATCGTGGGATACACAAGGAAGATAAAACAGGCGGATCGTGGTCAGAAAAGAACAAGATTAGCCATTTTATTCCTGTGTGGACTGCTGCTTCTTGTAGTTGCGGTTCCGGTTCCGAAGACAGGGGAGGTGGATAAGGATACAAAGATTGACGGGGAATCCGGGAAAGGAGAGACGTATGAGACAGATTCCATGGCAGACTATGAAAAATATCTGGAACAGAAGACAGCGCAGACACTTGGTGTCGTAGATGGGGCGGGAAAGGTGACGGTGATGATCACATTAAAGTCTACAGGACAGAAGGTGGTTGAAAAAGATCAGCAAAGCACACATCAGACGACGAAGGAAGCAGACAGCCAGGGAGAGACAAGAGAAAGTGAAGAGAAATCTCTGGATAAAACGACCGTGTACAGTCAGGGGACAGACGGAACGCAGATCCCATATGTAAGTAAAGAAAATGCACCGGAAGTGGAGGGCATTCTTGTAATAGCAGATGGAGGTGGGAATGCAGTTGTCGCGAAGAATCTGACAGAAGCAGTGCAGGCATTATTTGGTGTAGAAGCGCATAAGATAAAAATAATGAAACGTGCGTCTACATAAAAGGAGGTTTATCTTAATGAAAGGGAAAGTGAAGAAAAACCAGTTGATCATTGTGGCACTTGCGGTTATGATCGCGGCAGCAGGATATCTGAACTACACGGGACGTCTGTTTGGCGAGAATGCGAAAGGAACAAAAGAAGCTAATGCAGATCTTACAAACCAGGAACTTTTAGATATTTCACAGGAAGATACAGAAGCAGGAAGCGAAGAAATTGAAAGTAATGATTCTGAAACAGAAGGAACACCTGGAGAGGCGGTTCTAACAAATGGTTCAGCCCAGACTACGGTAGCCCAGGCAAAAGTTACAAGAGAACAGGTGCGTGCCCAGAATAAAGAAACCCTGCAGTCGATCATAGACAATACAGAGCTCAGTGAAGAGGAAAAGTCAGATGCAGTTGCACAGATGGTGGAGCTTACAAAACAATCAGAGACGGAGATGGAAATTGAGACATTGATGGCAACAAAAGGATTTTCAGAGGCAGTGGTAAGTCTGGGGGAAGATAGTGCAGATGTTGTTGTAAATGCAGAGGAGCTTACGGATGCAAACCGTGCCCAGATTGAGGATATTGTGACAAGAAAGTCGGATGTAAAGCCGGAGAAGATTGTAATTACACCAATTCATGAATAGAAAGTATATTTTTGGAAAAACTTTTTATAAAAGATTTGCTGTCAGAGAGGACTTGTGATACACTATTTACTGGTTTATTATGTAACTGTCTACGGGATGCCTGCGGACAGTTATCTATTGCGTGAAAATGATAGGAGATTAGAAATGTCAGAAATTACGAATGAGATAAAGAAAAGAAGAACATTTGCCATTATATCCCATCCGGATGCCGGTAAGACAACATTGACAGAGAAATTCCTTCTGTACGGAGGAGCCATCAACCAGGCAGGATCTGTTAAGGGAAAAGCAACTGCGAAGCATGCGGTTTCCGACTGGATGGAGATTGAGAAGGAGAGAGGTATTTCTGTAACTTCTTCTGTACTTCAGTTTAATTATGGTGGATACTGTATTAATATTCTGGATACACCGGGACATCAGGACTTCTCAGAGGATACATACCGTACTTTGATGGCAGCGGATTCCGCAGTTATGGTTATCGATGCATCCAAGGGTGTTGAGGCGCAGACAAGAAAGCTGTTTAAAGTCTGTGTGATGCGTCACATCCCGATTTTTACATTTATCAATAAGCTCGACCGTGAGGCGAAAGATACATTTGAATTGTTAGATGATATAGAGAAAGAGCTTGGAATCGCAACTTGTCCGATCAACTGGCCGATTGGTTCCGGTAAGGAATTCAAGGGAGTTTACGACAGAGCAAAACGTGAAGTTGAGTTGTTCTCAGATACGAAAAAAGGTACTGCGATGGGTGAAGTGAAGATGATACCGATCGACGCACCGGAGACAGAAGAACTGATTGGTTCAGATGCAAAAGACATTCTTGCAGATGAGATTGAACTTCTGGACGGAGCAGCAGCTGAGTTTGATCAGGAACTGGTTGATAAGGGACAGCTTTCACCGGTATTTTTCGGATCCGCTCTTACCAACTTTGGTGTAGAGACTTTCCTGAAGCATTTCCTAAAGATGACAACCTCTCCGCTTCCGAGAAAATCAGATCATGGCGAGATCGATCCAATGACTGAGAAAGACTTCTCAGCATTTGTATTTAAGATCCAGGCGAATATGAACAAAGCCCACAGAGACAGAATTGCATTCATGAGAATCTGTTCCGGAGAATTTGAGGCCGGTATGAGTGTTTATCATGTGCAGGGAGGAAAGGATGTGCGTCTTTCCCAGCCACAGCAGATGATGGCAAGTGAAAGAAAGATGATCGATAAGGCTTACGGCGGAGATATCATCGGAGTATTTGACCCGGGTATCTTTTCAATCGGAGATACATTGACAACATCAAAAGAGAAATTTGCTTACGAAGGAATCCCGACCTTTGCACCGGAGCACTTTGCACGTGTCCGTCAGGTTGATACGATGAAGAGAAAGCAGTTTGTAAAGGGAATCAATCAGATTGCACAGGAAGGTGCGATCCAGATCTTCCAGGAATTCAACACGGGTATGGAAGAGATCATCGTAGGCGTTGTAGGTGTACTTCAGTTTGATGTGTTGAAGTATCGTCTTCAGAATGAATATAATGTAGAGATCCGTTTGGAGAACCTGCCATATGAGTACATCCGTTGGATCGAGAATGAAGAGATCGATATGGATCGCTTGAGCGGAACATCTGATATGAAGAAGATCATGGATCTGAAGGGACGTCCGCTTCTTCTCTTTGCGCATGAGTGGAGTATCCGTATGACAGAAGAGAGAAATGAAGGACTTATTTTGTCAGAATTCGGACGTTCATAAAAATCTTTTCAAATAGAAAGATTTTTGATATAATGTAGAAAGAATCAGACAAAACAGGAGGTTTTGATTATGGCAAAGGACGAAAGAAATATTTATACAATACAGAACGACGCAAGCAAAGGTGAGATTAAGATTGCAGATGAAGTTGTAGCGATCATTGCAGCGCTTGCTGCCACAGAAGTGGAAGGTGTTGCTTCTATGGCCGGAAACATCACGAATGAACTGATCGGAAAGCTCGGAATGAAGAATCTTTCCAAAGGTGTGAAGGTTGATGTACTGGAAGGTATTGTGACTGTATCCTTGGCATTGAACCTGAAGTACAATTACAGCATCGTTGAGGTGTCTGCAAGAGTGCAGGAGAAAGTTAAGAATGCAATTGAGAATATGACAGGACTTGAAGTGGCTGATGTGAACATTAAGGTTGCAGGAGTCGAGATGGAGAGTCAGGAATAAAAGCGAACAGGAAAGGAATCAGCCAACATGGTTAGAAAAGAACTTCGCGAGCACATTTTCAAGATGTTGTTTCAGATAGAATTTAATGATCCGCAGGAGATGCCGGAGCAGATTGAATACTATTTTTCTACATTGGAAGATGCAGCGGATAAGGATAAAGAATATATTAAGAGAAAATATGCGGCAGTACTTGAGAAGACAGAAGAGATTGATGAACTGATCAATGCGAATGCAAAGGGATGGAAGACGACAAGAATGAACAAAGTAGATCTGTCCATTCTGAGACTTGCGGTATATGAGATGAAGTGGGATGACGAGGTACCGGTAGGAGTTGCGATTAACGAGGCAGTAGAACTGGCAAAGATGTTCAGTTCAGATGAGGCTCCGTCATTTATTAACGGAGTACTTGACAAGATTGCGCGTTCACTGGAAGAGACGAAAGAATGAAAAATGTCTATACGGTGAAGCAGGTTAATTCTTATATTAAGAATATGTTCACCCAGGACTTCATGCTGAACCGAATCTATGTAAAGGGTGAGGTGTCTAATTTAAAGTACCACACATCAGGGCATATATATTTTTCATTGAAAGACGAGTCCGGCACGATAGCCTGCGTGATGTTCGCAGGCTCAAGGTCTGGGCTTTCTTTTCATATGGAGGAAGGACAGCAGGTAGTAGTGCTGGGGGCGGTCAGTGTCTATGAGCGGGATGGAAAGTATCAGCTGTACGCAAGAGAGATCATTCTGGACGGTGCGGGACTTTTGTATGAAAGATTCGAGGCACTGAAGAAAGAACTCGAAGAGATGGGAATGTTTGCAGCAGAGTACAAACAGCCGGTTCCACGCTATGCACGTACGATCGGGGTTGTGACCGCACCGACAGGAGCAGCGATCAGAGATATTATCAATGTGGCAAAGAGAAGGAATCCATTTGTCCAGATCCTGCTTTATCCTGCACTGGTACAGGGGGATGGTGCCGTGAGCAGCATCGTGAAAGGAATCCGTATGCTGGAAGAGAAGCAGGTGGATGTCATGATCGTCGGAAGAGGCGGAGGAAGCATTGAAGATCTGTGGGCATTCAATGAGGAGGCTGTTGCGCGTGCGATTTTTGACTGTCGCGTTCCGGTGATCTCTGCAGTCGGACATGAGACAGATACAACGATTGCCGATTATGTGGCAGACTTAAGAGCACCGACACCATCTGCAGCGGCAGAGCTTGCAGTGTATGAATATTCTGAAGTGAAAGAACAGATTCTTAATTGTGAGAGTTTACTTCGAAGAGCAATAAATCAGAAGCTGCTAAACGAGCGTGTGCATTTGGAACACAGCAGATTGAAACTTCAGACACTTCATCCAAGACAGAAACTCAATGAGAAGAGACAAAGAACGGTTGACGCTGAGAATACACTGCGCTCACTTATGGAGCGGCATCTGACAAAAGAAAAGCACAGACTCGCACTTTGTGCAGAACGGATGAAGGGATTGTCTCCACTTGAGAAATTAAGTCAGGGATATTCTTATGTCTGCAATGCACAAGGACAGAATATAAAGAAAACAGATCAGGTAAGAGAAGGAGATTTGTTGCAGATTTATGTAACGGATGGACAGATTGAGACTTACGTTACAGACACTGTAAAACTAGAAGGGGAAAGAGGACAAAGTTCCCATAAACAGTAACCGGGAGGAAATGATGAAAGACACGAAGAAGATAGAACAGGCTGCAAGTCTTGAGGAGTTATTTGAGAGACTGGATCGCGTCATTGGCGGACTGGAAGGAGAGGAACTTTCTCTTGAAGATTCTTTTAATTTATATCAGGAAGGCATGGAACTTGTGAAGTGTTGTAATCGTACAATTAACGATGTGGAAAAGAAAGTTCTTGCCTTGGATGAGAATGGAGAGAGTCATGAATTTTAAAGAAGAACAGAAAGAAAAAGTAGAAAAAATTGAAGCGATACTCAGAGAATATCTTCCGGAAGCAAACGGATATCAGAGTGTGATCATGGAAGCAATGGAATATAGTCTGATGGCAGGAGGTAAGCGCCTTCGCCCAATGCTGATGATGGAAACATACCGTCTGTTTGGTGGAGAGACAGAAGTGATTTATCCGTTTATGGCAGCAATGGAGATGATTCATACCTATTCACTGGTTCATGATGATCTCCCGGCAATGGATAATGATGAGTATCGTAGAGGAAGAAAGACGACACATATCGTTTATGGAGAGGATATGGGAATCCTTGCGGGGGATGCGCTTTTAAACTATGCATTTGAGACAGCATGCAAGGCATTTGAGCAATTTCCAGAGGAAAGCCTTAGAATCGGACAAGCGCTGAGAGTTCTGGCAAGAAAGGCCGGAATCTATGGTATGATCGGTGGACAGGTTGTAGATGTGAAAGAATCCGGACATCAGATTGATGAGGAAGTTCTTGACTTTATTTTCAGACTGAAGACAGGCGCACTGATCGAGTCTGCTATGATGATTGGAGCAATCCTTGCGGGAGCGTCAAAAGAAGATGTGAAGAGCATGCAGAAAGTCGCAGGAAAGATCGGAATGGCATTCCAGATCCAGGACGATATTCTGGATGTGACAAGCACGACAGAGCAGCTGGGCAAGCCGGTACATAGTGATGAGAAGAATGAAAAGACAACATATGTAACACTTAAAGGAATCGAACAGGCTCATAAAGAGGTGGAACGTATGACAGAAGAAGCAATCGACGAACTGAAAAAGTTCCCTGCCGGGGATGATTTCCTTGAGCAGCTTTTGAAATCTCTTGTATATAGAGAAAAATAAGATTGTCGGTGAGGAGGAACTTATGGCACTTGAAAAGATTCAAAAGGCCAACGATATAAAAGAACTGACAGAGGAAGAGCTGAAAGAATTATCGGATGAGATCCGGCAGTTTTTGATTGAAAAGATCAGTGTGACCGGAGGACATCTGGCATCCAATCTCGGAGTTGTTGAGCTTACGATGGCATTACATAAAGTACTTCATTTCCCAGAGGATAAACTGATCTGGGATGTGGGACATCAGTCTTATACACACAAGCTTCTGACAGGAAGAAAAGAAGGATTTGATGATCTTAGAAAATACGGAGGAATGAGTGGATTCCCTAAGAGAAAAGAAAGTAAATGTGATGCGTTTGATACAGGACACAGTTCAACTTCAATCTCAGCAGGGCTTGGTTATGTGGCCGCAAGAGAGCTTCAACAGGAGCATTATAACGTTGTATCTGTGATAGGAGATGGTTCTATGACCGGCGGTATGGCATATGAAGCATTGAATAACGCTTCCAGATTGAAAAGTAATTTTATTATTGTACTCAATGATAATAATATGTCCATTTCCAAGAATGTTGGCGGTATGTCAAATTACCTGAATGGGCTTCGGACGACACAGGTATACTCAGACCTGAAGAGAGGTGTCGAAGATACGATTAAGAGAATTCCCGGCAGAGGAGAACGGATCGTCCATCAGGTGAAGAAGACGAAGAGCGGGATCAAACAATTATTTGTTCCGGGAATGTTTTTTGAGGATATGGGAATTACATATCTGGGTCCTGTAGACGGACATGATCTGAAGACATTAACAAAGACATTGAATGAAGCAAAACGGGTAAATCATGCAGTTCTTGTACATGTTGTGACGAAGAAGGGAAAAGGTTATCTTCCGGCAGAGACGAATCCGTCAAAATTCCATGGAACAGGACCTTTTGATGTGACAACAGGAGAAACGATCGGAGGATCGGGGAAGGATTCTTATACAGATATTTTTTCCAAGGTGCTTGCAGATATCGGAAAGAAGGACGAGAAGGTTGTAGCTATTACTGCAGCAATGGCAGACGGAACAGGACTTTCCAGATTCGCAAAGCTATTTCCGGAAAGATTCTTTGATGTAGGAATTGCAGAAGAGCATGCGATGACATTTGCGGCAGGACTTGCTGCAGGGGGAATGAAGCCTGTTTTTGCGGTGTATTCATCTTTCTTACAGAGAGCATTTGACCAGACGATCCATGATGTCTGTCTTCAGAATCTGCCGGTTGTGATTGCAGTGGACCGCGCAGGTCTTGTTGGAAGTGACGGAGAGACACATCAGGGAGTCTTTGACTTATCATTTTTATCATCGATCCCGAATCTTTCAATCCTGTCACCAAAGAACCGCTGGGAGATGGCAGATATGGTGCGCTTTGCAGTGGATTTTCAGTACCCGGTTGCGCTTCGTTATCCAAGAGGAGAAGCATACGAAGGGCTGAAGGAATTCCGTGCTCCGATCGAATATGGAAAGAGTGAGCTTCTATATGAAGAGAGTGAGATCGCGGTAATGTTTGTCGGACATATGTCTTTCCTTGCAGAACAGGTGCGTGAGGATCTTAAGGCAGCAGGGTATCAGTGTAGTCTGATCAATGCAAGATTTGTGAAACCTCTGGATACAGAGAGGATCCGGAAAATTTCAGAAAATCACAGGATCCTTGTGACAATCGAGGAAAATGTGCTTACAGGTGGATTTGGTGAGCAGGTAGAAGATTTTGTGATGCGTGAGGGTATCCCATTGAAAGTTCGCACAATCGGTATTTCAGATGATTATGTTGAACATGGAAATGTAGATGTCTTAAGAAAAGAAGTTGGTCTCGACAGAGAGAGTATTGTAAAAAAGATCATTGCAGATGATCGGAGAATAAAGGAAGAAAAGTAACATGAAAGAACGTTTGGATGTATTGCTCGTAAAGAGAAATCTGGCGGATTCCAGAGAAAAAGCAAAAGCAATTATTATGTCAGGAAATGTATTTGTAGAAGGTCAGAGAGAAGATAAGGCCGGAACAACATTTCCAGAGGAGGTAAATATTGAGGTACGCGGACATGTTCTCCCCTATGTGAGCCGTGGAGGTCTTAAGCTTGAGAAAGCAATGAAAGAATTCCATGTAACAGTAGATGGAAAGGTCTGTACAGATGTTGGATCTTCCACTGGCGGATTCACAGACTGTATGCTTCAGAATGGAGCAAAGAAAGTATTTGCCATCGATGTGGGAAGAGGACAGCTGGATTGGAAGCTGCGTCAGGATCCGAGAGTGGTATGTATGGAGAAGACGAATATCCGTTATGTGACTCCGGAAGATCTTGGAGAACCTGTTGATTTTTCGTCGATTGATGTTTCGTTTATCTCTCTCACAAAAGTGCTTGGTGCAATCAGAGCATATCTGACAGATGATGGAGAGATCGTAGCATTGATCAAACCACAGTTTGAAGCAGGACGTGAGAAGGTTGGAAAGAAAGGTGTTGTGCGAGAAAAGAGTACGCATCATGAAGTAATCGAGAAAGTGACAGAATTTGCGGTATCAATTGGATTTTCTGTACTTGAGATCACATTCTCTCCAATCAAGGGACCAGAAGGAAATATCGAATACCTTGTACATTTGAAGAAATGTCCGGAAGAGGAAGCAAAGATTGAGACAAAGGAACTGGATCAGGTAGTGGATGAAGCATTCGCTGCTCTGACAAAGTAAAAAGGTGATGGTATGGAATCTTTTTATATCATAACAAATCAATTAAAAGACAGAGATTATTCTGTTACGATTGAGATAAAAGATTATATTGAGAGAAAAGGCAAACGTGTTATTCTTGCTCAAAAGGATGAGGAAGGATTTATTGTTCCGGGAACGATTCCGGAGGACGTTGATTGCGGACTGGTTTTAGGTGGGGATGGAACTCTGATCCGTGCAATACGTGACCTGGAAGGAAATAAACTTCCGCTTCTTGGAATCAATATCGGAACATTGGGGTATTTGGCAGATGTAGAATTGAAAGATTATAAATCTGCGATTGACAGACTTTGCGAGGAAGAGCCTAAAGTTGAGAAACGTATGATGTTGGAGGGGACAATGTCATCCGGTGAAAAAGATCTGGCGGTAAATGATATCGTCCTGACAAGAGAAGGGAATCTTCGTATTGTTCAGTTTAATGTGTATGTGAATGGGACATTGTTGAACACATATCAGGCAGACGGTGTGATCATCTGTACACCGACGGGAAGTACAGGATATAATCTTTCCGCAGGTGGACCGGTGGTAGAGCCAACAGCAAGTCTGATCGTTATCACTCCAATCTGTTCCCATGCACTTAACACGAGCAGTGTGGTGCTTTCAGCAGAGGATGATGTTGAAGTTGAGATTTGCGAGGGTCGTTATGGAAGACAGGAGAAAGTAGCTTTATGTTATGACGGTGCTGTACAGAGGCAATTGGTTAGCGGAGACAGAGTGAAGATCAGAAAATCAGATGCCAAAGCGCATCTAGTAAAATTAAGTGAAGAAAGTTTTATGATAACAATGCGCGAGAAGATGAAAGGAAATTGATACTATGAAAGTGAGCCGACATGCAAAGATAATTGAATTGATCAGTCAGTATGACATAGAGACGCAGGAGGAACTGGCAGAATATCTGAATAATGCCGGTTTCAAGGTCACACAGGCAACGGTATCCAGAGATATCAGAGATCTGAAGCTGACAAAGCTGTCTGTAAACGGTGGGCGTCAGAAGTATATTGTCCATAGACAGGAAGATGACGGAATGAGCGAAAAATATATCCGTGTACTTTGTGACGGATTTGTTTCTATGGATATGGCACAGAATATCCTTGTGATCAAAACAGTTGCCGGAATGGCAATGGCGGTTGCTGCTGCAGTAGATGCAATGAAATGGAATGAAGTGGTCGGATGTATTGCAGGAGATGACACGATCATGTGCGCAATTCGTACAGTTGAAGATACAGCTGTAGTAATGGAGAATATAAGGAAATTGGTTTCAAGGAAAGCATAGGTGACATATGTTACAGAATCTGTATGTGAAAAATCTTGCTTTGATTGATGAAACAGAAGTAGAGTTTGGGGAAGGATTGAATATTCTGACCGGTGAAACCGGAGCAGGAAAGTCAATCCTTCTTGGCTCTGTTACGCTTGCACTGGGTGGAAAATACAATGCACAGATGCTTCGAAACGGGGCAAAAAGCGGATTGGTAGAACTTACTTTTCACATCAAAGAAGAAAAGATTTTAAAGAAGCTGGAGGCCTTGGACATTTATCCGGAAGACGGATATCTGACATTGAGCCGCCGCCTTTTAGAAGGCAGAAGTGTAAGTAAGATTAACGGTGAGACAGTGAATATGAGCGTCCTTAAAGATGTAGCCAGTCTTTTGATCGATATTCATGGACAGCATGATAATCAGACATTGCTTCATCGAAAGAATCATTTAACACTGCTTGATCTTTATGGGAAAGAACAGACGGATCCGTTAAAAGAAAAAATGGCTTCCTGCTATCAGGAATGGAAGGCAGTATGTAAGAAGGTGGAACAATCTTCGCTGGATGAAGAGAGCCGAAGAAGAGAACTTTCTCTTGCTGAATTTGAAGTGAATGAGATTGAAGAAGCAGCTCTTAAAGAAGGTGAAGATGAACTTTTAGAAGAACAGTATCGCAAGATGACAGATAGCAGAAAACTCACAGAAGGAGTTGCAGAAGCGTATCAGTATACTGCAGAGGACGAACGCGGAAATGCAAGTGATTACTTAAGCCGTGCAATCCGAAGCCTTCAGGAAGCAGCATCTTTTGATGAAAAGGGAAGCCAGCTTTATGATCAGATTGTGGAGATCGATAGTCTGCTGAATGATTTTAACCGGGATCTGGCAGAATATGCAAAGAGTTTTGAATATTCGGAAGAAGAGTTTTCAGAAGTTGAGTCCCGCCTGAATGAAGTGAATCATTTAAAGGCAAAATATGGAAATACTATCAGTGATATCCTTGCATATTGTGAGGAAAAAAGACAGAGACTATCGGAACTGGAAGATTACGATTCTTTTATGCAGGAACTTTTGGAGAAGCAGGAGAAAGCAGAAAAGCAGATGGAAAAGGCCGCGATGGAACTGCATGAAGTGCGTGAACAAAACGCAGTTAAATTTGCCGAGGAGATTGTTCATCAGATGTCGGAACTGAATTTCCTGGATGCACGTTTTGAAATTCGTTTGACAGAAGCAAAAAGTTATTCCGCACAAGGAAAAGATGATGCAGAGTTTTATCTGTCGGTTAATCCGGGAGAACCTGTGCGTCCACTGGGGGATGTTGCATCCGGAGGAGAGCTGTCTCGTATTATGCTTGCAATCAAGACTGTACTTGCAGATGAAGAAGATACGCCGACTTTGATATTTGATGAGATTGATAGTGGAATATCAGGAATCACAGCAGGTCGTGTCGGTGAGAGACTGCAGTTGATCGGAAAGAGTCGTCAGGTAATTTGTATTACACATCTTTCACAGATCGCAGCGGCAGCTGATGTTCATTTTTGTATTCATAAAGAAGCAGAAGATAATTCTGTGAGAACACAGATCGAGAGACTTGATCAGGAAGATTCTGTTGCAGAGCTTGCAAGGCTTCTTGGTGGAGCAAATGTAACAGATGGAATTATAGACAGTGCCAGAGAAATGAAAGAACTGGCAAAAAGAGAAAAATAATACCAGTGTGAAAAGAAGAAGATCCACACATACTAAGAGCAGATGTAAACAGCATCTGCTCTTAATATTTGCAAGAGAGGAGTGTGGATCATGAAAGAACGCAGGAAAAGGAATATGAGCAGGACAGGTCTGTTGTTTCTGTTCTGTCTGTTGATGCTATGTGGCTGTACGCATATTACAGAATTTATGGAAAATACAGAAGTCAGTGGCCGGGAGGTGGAAAGTCTGGCTGCGGAAAAGGAAGAAAATACGGTTCTGCTTGGAGGAATGCCGGTTGGAATTTATATGGAAACGGAGGGTGTACTGGTTTTAGACACGGAGAAAATGACAGGTATGGATGGAAAGGAATATACACCTGCGCAGGGTGTGGTAAGTTCCGGTGATTATATTACGGAAGTGAATCACCAGAAGATTGAAGGGAAAAAACAGTTGATGGATCTGGTGGAACATCTGGATGGAGAGAAGGTCCTTCTGACAGTCAGACGTGAAAATACGATATTAGAAAAGAAATTGACTCCTGTGCAGATTTCAAAAGGAAATTATCGCCTGGGAATCTGGGTAAGAGATAATGTACAGGGGCTTGGGACAATCACATTTTTGACAAAAAATAACAGGTTCGCAGCACTGGGACATGGCATTCATGATGTTGATACAAGTACACTTCTTACGATCAAAAGAGGAACGCTTTATAGAACCAGTATTCAGAAAGTGCAAAAGGGAAGCAAAGGGAATCCAGGAACAATGGAAGGGATTATTGTTTATAATCGGTTTCATCAGCTTGGAGTGATTGAGAAAAATACGGATGCGGGTATTTATGGAGAATTAAATTCAGACAGAAGCTGGATAGGAGAAGAGGTTCCTATACAGGTAGCGGAAAAAGAGGAAATAAAGACGGGGGAGGCAAGGATTCGCTGCTACATTGACGGGGAGGTGAAAGAATACTCAATCCGTGTAACGCAAATTGATAAAGAATCTGACCAGGTGAACAAAGGAATGGTAATTCAGGTGACAGATACGGAATTGCTGGAAAAGACAGGGGGCATTATTCAGGGGATGAGTGGGAGTCCCATCATTCAGAATGGAAAACTGATCGGAGCTGTAACTCATGTGTTTGTACAAGATTCGACAAAAGGATACGGTATTTTTATTGAAAATATGTTGAAAGAGGAAGAATCGTGAAAAGGGTCGAAAAGGATGTCGAAATACTACTGCAAGATTTTCTTGAATCCGACAAAAAAGCTGGAATATAATACACAAGTGGTGTAACAAGACAAACGTTCTCAGAAAAAGGAGAGAAGAAGATGGAACATTTGAAAATAGCCATTGCTGATGATAACCAGAAAATTTTGGACCTTTTGGATCGTGTGATCGGGATGGAAAAAGACATGAATCTGGTCGGAAAGGCGAAAAATGGTGAAGAGATGTGTCAGATCATCAAAGATAAACAGCCGGATGTTGTTCTTCTCGACCTGATTATGCCGAAAATGGATGGATTGACGGTTATGGACCGGATCAATCATGACAAAACTGTCAGCAAGCATCCGTATTTTATCGTAATCACAGCAGTTGGGCAAGAAAAGATTACAGAAGATGCTTTTAATAAAGGCGCAAATTACTATATGATGAAACCGTTTCAAAATGAGATGCTGTTAGAACGAATCCGAAGTGCGGGACGGATGCCACACGGTATGGAAACAAGAAACTCTGAGGCGACATCTGAAAACAGAGGAGAAAGTCTGGAGACACGAGTGACAAATATGCTGCATGAAATCGGAATACCGGCTCATATTAAGGGGTATCATTATCTGAGGGATGCGATTATGATGGCGGTAGATGATATGGATGTGCTCAATGCAATCACAAAGATCCTGTATCCAACCGTCGCAAAGAAGTACCAGACAACATCAAGCAGAGTAGAACGTGCGATCCGACATGCGATTGAAGTGGCATGGAGCAGAGGAAAGCTGGACACTCTGGATGAACTTTTTGGGTATACGGTAAGCAATGGAAAAGGGAAACCGACAAATTCTGAATTTATTGCTCTGATCGCAGATACAATACAATTGGAATACAGGCATGGGAAATAAGAAGTAAATTACAATGAGAAATCCTTTGCATTATGATAAAAATGCGGTATAATATTTTATAAGTAATTGCCGAAAGAGGGCAAGTGAAAGTGGAGGATCTAAGTATGAAAAACATTTTGTTCGCTTCATCAGAATGTGTACCATTTATAAAGACCGGAGGTCTTGCTGACGTTGTAGGTTCACTTCCAAAAGATTTTGATAAAGAGAAATATGACTGCCGTGTAGTTTTACCTAAGTACATGTGTATGAAACAGGAGTGGGTAGAGCGCCTGGAGTATATCACAAACTTCTACATGGATTTTGCAGGAGAGAATCGCTATGTCGGAATCTTTAAGACAGAATTAAATGGAGTTACATTTTATTTTATTGATAATGAATTTTATTTTTCAGGATTTGCTCCATATGATGGAGATCCGAAGTGGAATATTGAAAAATTCTCTTTCTTCTGTAAGGCAGTTTTAAGTATTCTTCCGGTTATTGGGTTCCGTCCAGATTTGATTCACTGTCATGACTGGCAGACAGGTTCTGATTCCGGTATATCTGGATAATTTCCGTTTCTTTGGAGAATATTACAGAGGAATCAAGACAGTTATGACAATACATAACCTGAAGTTCCAGGGGGTATGGGATACAAAGACTGTACAGGGAATCACAGGACTTCCGGATTATTATTTTGTTCCGGATAAGCTTGAGGCATATAAAGATGCTAATATGCTCAAAGGCGGTATTGTTTATGCAGATAAGGTGACAACAGTAAGTCACAGCTATGCAGAAGAGATCAAGACACCGTTCTATGGAGAAGGTCTTGACGGACTGATGGCAGCAAGATCAAATGATCTTTGCGGTATTGTGAATGGTCTGGATTACAATGACTGGAATCCGGATACAGATTATAGAATCGCAAAGACATTTAACGTTGAGAATTTCCGGAAAAACAAACCGGTGAATAAGGCTGCTCTTCAGGAAGAACTTGGACTGGATAAAGACAATCATGTAATGTTGATCGGAATCGTTTCCCGTCTGACAGACCAGAAAGGATTTGATCTGATCGATTATATGATGGATGAGATGTGTCAGGATGCAGTACAGATTGCAGTACTTGGAACAGGAGATCCGAAATATGAGAATATGTTCCGTCACTTTGCATGGAAGTATGCAGGAAAGGTTTCAGCGAATATTTTCTATTCCGATGATCTTTCTCACAGACTTTATGCCGGATGTGATGCATTCCTTATGCCATCCTTATTCGAGCCATGCGGACTCAGCCAGCTGATGAGTCTGAGATACGGAACACTTCCGATCGTTCGTGAGACAGGAGGATTGAAAGATACTGTAGAACCGTACAATGAGTTTGAGAAGACAGGTACAGGATTCAGTTTCTCTAATTATAATGCACATGAGATGTTGAACACTGTACGTTATGCAGAAAGAATCTATTATGATAAGAAACGTGACTGGAACAAGATGATCGAGCGCGCGATGACTCAGGATTTCTCATGGATGAATTCTGCAAGACAGTATGAAGATCTGTACAGAAGTCTGATCGGAGAATAAGAATTATAAGAAGTAACAAAGAAGTAATACAAGAGTAACACAAGAGCAAGGAGTAACAGACCCGATGAAAATTATTGACAAACGATAGGAGCTGATTTCTATGGCAAAGATGCCATGCAGTCGGTTCATTATGCACAGAGAGTTTTTGGAACTGAAGAATAGGAGGAGATCAAAAATGAGAGGATTACAGACACCGGTTCGTGCAATTCGAAGACAGGTATTTACAGAAGTTGCCAAGCTTGGATTTAAAGCAAATGCAGAGACATTGGTAGCAGATATGGAAGCAATTCCATATGAAATCGTAGGAGAAGATTCAGAAGTAAAATACCGTGAGAGCATTTATCGTGCAAGAGCAGTCGTAAGAGAAAGACTCCGTCTTGCGATGGGACTTTCCCTTCGTCCGGAGAATAAGCCGGTCCATTTGACAGCGGGAGTTGAGGCCAGTAATATTTCTGAAAAATATTATGAGCCGCCGCTGATGCAGGTGATTCCGTCAGGCTGCGAGAGCTGTGAGGAGAATAAATACGAGGTCAGCAATGTATGTAAGGGCTGCCTTGCACATCCTTGTCAGGAAGTCTGTCCGAGGGGCGCTATTTCCATGGTGAATGGAAAATCCTTTATCGATCAGGATAAATGTATCAAGTGTGGAAAGTGCAAGTCTGTCTGTCCATACGATGCGATTGCCAAGAAGGAGCGTCCTTGCAAGAAAGCTTGTGGAGTGAATGCAATTACATCGGATAAATTAGGACGTGCTTATATTGATGCTGACAAATGTGTTTCCTGCGGAATGTGTATGGTAAGCTGCCCGTTTGGTGCGATCTCTGACAAGTCTCAGATCTTCCAGCTGGCTCGTGCACTTTCAGAAGGAGAAGAGATTGTGGCTGAGGTAGCACCGGCATTTGTTGGTCAGTTTGGACCGAATATTAATGTAAGAAACTTCAAAGCAGCTCTTGAAGAACTCGGATTTTCAGAGACATATGAGGTTGCTCTTGGAGCGGATATCGGAGCAATTGCGGAAGCACATCATTATGTGAATAAAGTGACAACCGGAGAACTTCCATTTCTTCTGACATCCTGTTGTCCATCTTGGGCAATGCTTGCGAAGAAGTTCTTCCCGGATCTGATCGATCAGATCTCACAGGAACTGACTCCGATGGTTGCAACAGCACGAACAATCAAACAGGAACATCCGAATGCAAAGGTTGTATTTATCGGACCTTGTGCAGCAAAGAAGCTGGAAGCTTCCAGACGTACTGTGAGAAGTGATGTGGATTTCGTTGTTACATTTGAAGAATTGCAGGCAATGTTTGATGCGAAGGGAATTGATCTGACAGCTTATGAGGCAGAGTCTTCTTTCCATGATGCGACAGGAGCCGGACGTGGATACGCCTGTGCAGGAGGAGTTGCAAAGGCAATCGAAGAATGTATTAACGAGTATTACCCTGGAACGCAGGTTAATATTGAGCATGCGGAAGGTCTGGCAGAATGTAAGAAGATCCTGACACTTGCCAAAGCCGGAAGAATGAACGGATGTCTGATCGAGGGTATGGGATGTCCTGGCGGATGTGTTGCAGGAGCTGGAACGAATATTCCAATCCCGATTGCGAAGAAGGATGTCGCAGCTTATGTCAAAAACTCAAGTAGGGCACTTCCACCGAAAGAACTGGAAGAAATTGAACTGAAATAAGTAAATATAAGGATAATAACCGGCCTCCGCTTTACAAACGGAGGCTGTTGTGGTATATTACAAAATAGGCTTTTTATGAGCGAAAGAGGAGGATGGATGTATGCAGCCATACGGAGTAAACCAATTAAGAAAAATGTTTTTGGAGTTCTTTGAGAGCAAGGGACATCTTGCAATGAAGAGCTTTTCTTTAGTACCACATAATGATAAGAGTCTTCTCCTGATTAATTCAGGAATGGCTCCGCTGAAACCATATTTCACAGGACAGGAGATCCCGCCGAGAAGAAGAGTGACAACATGTCAGAAATGTATTCGTACAGGAGATATCGAGAATGTCGGTAAGACAGCACGTCACGGTACATTCTTTGAGATGCTTGGAAACTTCTCTTTTGGAGATTATTTCAAGAATGAAGCAATCGAGTGGTCCTGGGAGTTCCTTACAGAAGTTGTGGGACTTGATCCGAACAGATTATATCCTTCAGTATATGAAGATGATGATGAAGCGTTCGAAATCTGGAATAAGAAGATGGGAATTCCGGCAGAGCGTATCTTCCGTTTTGGCAAGGAAGATAACTTCTGGGAGCACGGTTCAGGTCCATGTGGTCCGTGTTCTGAGATTTACTATGACCGTGGAGAAAAATACGGATGTGGAAAACCGGGATGTACAGTAGGATGTGAGTGTGACCGTTACATGGAGATCTGGAATAACGTATTCAGCCAGTTCAACAATGACGGACACGGCAACTATACAGACTTGATTCAGAAGAACATTGATACAGGTATGGGACTTGAGCGTCTTGCCTGTATCGTACAGGATGTAGATTCCATGTTTGATATTGATACAATGAAAGCACTGAGAGATCATGTATGTAACCTCTCCGGCAAGCAGTACGGAATAGATCATGAGACAGATGTTTCTCTGCGTGTTGTTACAGACCATATTCGTTCCGTAACATTTATGGTTTCTGATGGTATCTTACCTTCTAACAGCGGTCGTGGATATGTTCTCCGCCGTCTGTTAAGACGTGCATGCCGTCACGGAAAGCTGCTCGGAATTGACGGAGCATTCCTTGTAAAGCTTGCAACAACTGTAATTGAAGGTTCCAAGGATGGATATCCGGAGCTGGAAGAGAAGAAAGAGTTTATCTTTAATGTAATTGCGAAAGAAGAAGCGAACTTCAATAAGACAATCGATCAGGGACTTGCAATCCTTGCAGATATGGAAGCTGAGATGGAGAAGAATGGAGAGAAAGTTCTTTCCGGAGAGAATGCATTTAAGCTTTATGATACTTATGGATTCCCAATCGACCTGACAAGTGAGATCCTGGAAGAAAAGGGGCTGACTTATGACGAGGAAGGATTCAAGAAAGCACAGGAAGAACAGCGTGCGAAATCAGAAGGAACATTCGGAACTCATTCTTATACAGGAAAAGAAGTTTCTGTATACGATCAGCTGGATGCAGCACTTGAGACAGAATTTGTCGGATATGACAATCTGACATTTGATTCTAAGGTTACAGCTCTTACAACAGAGACAGAAGTTGTTGATGCACTTTCTGATGGAGAAAAGGGAACAATCATCGTTGAGCAGACTCCATTCTATGCAACAATGGGTGGACAGGAAGCTGATAAAGGTGTGATTCGTACAGCCGATGGAGAGTTTGTTGTAGAAGATTGTATTCACCTTGCAGGAACAAAGGTTGGACATGTAGGACATGTTGTAAAAGGAATGATCAAGATTGGTGATGCGGTAACTCTTGAAGTTGACGCAAAGAACCGTGCACTTACAGAAAGAAACCACAGTGCAACACATCTGCTTCAGAAAGCACTTCGTACAGTACTTGGAAGCCATGTAGAGCAGGCAGGATCTTTTGTAAATGCAGACAGACTTCGTTTCGACTTTACACATTTCTCAGCAGTAACACCTGAGGAACTGAAGAAGGTTGAAGAAATTGTGAATGAGCAGATCACAAATGCCCTCGCAGTTGTGACAAAGAACCTTCCAATCGAGGAAGCAAGAAAGACAGGAGCACAGGCTCTGTTTGGTGAGAAATACGGTGATGTTGTACGTGTCGTAGATATGAGCGGATTCTCCGTTGAATTCTGTGGTGGTACACATGTTAAGAATACATCAGAGATCACAGCACTGAAGATTATTTCTGAGAGTGGTGTAGCAGCAGGTGTTCGTCGTATTGAAGCCCTGACATCTGAAGGACTTATGAACTACTATGCTGAGATGGAGCGTCTTCTCAAAGAAGCAGCACAGCTTGTAAAAGCAACTCCGGAGAATCTTGCAGAGAAGATCACACATCTTCAGGCAGAGAACAAGTCTCTGAAGGGAGAAGTTGAGAGTCTTAAGAGCAAGATGGCTCAGAGCGCAGCAGGAGACATCCTTGACCAGGTGAAAGAAGTAAAAGGTGTGAAGCTTCTTGCAGCACAGCTTGACGGTGTTGATATGAATGGACTTCGTGACCTTGGAGACCAGCTCAAAGAGAAGCTTGGCGAAGGTGTGGTTGTACTTGCATCAGGAAATGACGGAAAAGTAAGCCTGATGGCTACAGCAACAGACGGAGCAATGAAGCAGGGAGCACATGCAGGAAATCTTGTGAAAGCAATCGCAGGTCTTGTTGGCGGAGGCGGCGGTGGTCGTCCGAACATGGCTCAGGCAGGTGGAAAGAACCCAGCAGGAATCCCGGATGCACTTGCAAAAGCAGAAGAAGCACTGGCTGATCAGATTAAATAAAGTCATTGTAAAGAGAATCTGTCTGTGGCAGATTCTCTTTTGGGTAGAAGCGAGAAGAAAGTATAAAAAAATCGGTAAAAATCATAAAAAGCAGTTGACGTTTTGAAAAAATATGTTATAATAATATCCAGTGCAATAAATATACCCGAACAGTCGTATGATGCACAATACAAGGCTGGAGGGGAGGTTAGGTGTGAGACTATGTCAAATGTAATCGTTAAAGAAAACGAAACGTTAGATAGCGCCTTACGCAGATTCAAGAGAAACTGTGCAAAGGCTGGTATTCAGCAGGAGATTCGTAAGAGAGAGCACTACGAGAAACCAAGCGTTAGACGTAAAAAGAAATCTGAAGCTGCTAGAAAACGTAAATATAACTAATATGTGCAAATGGACAGAGTACTGGAAACAGTACTCTGTTTTTTATATGTTAGGAAAGTTCTTTCCTAACATATAAAAAACGCTCCGCTAGGGATGCGCACTGCGGCGTACAAGGTAGGTGTCGCAAGCGACCGCCGCAGGCGCAAGAATGTGCCGAGGCACATTCTTTGTTCATATTTCCCTATCTGTTTACTCGACATATAACCTTAAATATGCTGAAAATTGCAATTTGATACATTAGTTCATGCAGTTTTATCAACTTAAAGTGATAAAACTTTAAAATAATGCAATTAATGATTGACAATCTTTCATTTAGCTTATAAAATAAACGAGTAGACAACGGTGTCTGGGGTAACAGATTGCTTGTCAGTCTGTTTTTCTTGTTTTAGAAAAGACATTAGTTGACGAAAGATACAATAGTATCAGGGAGATACGAATCCCAATCTATTTATTCTAGGAGGTAATTAAGATGTCATACGTTGATGAAGTGATTGATTTAGTTGTAAAGAAGAATCCTGCTGAGCCGGAATTCCATCAGGCAGTAAAAGAGGTACTGGAGTCTCTTCGTGTTGTGATTGAAGCAAATGAAGAAAAATTCCGTAAAGAAGCTCTTCTTGAGAGACTGGTAGAGCCTGAGAGACAGATTAAGTTCCGTGTACCGTGGGTAGATGACAAGGGTCAGGTACAGGTTAACACAGGATACCGTGTACAGTTCAGCAGTGCGATCGGACCATACAAGGGAGGTCTTCGTCTTCATCCATCTGTAAACCTTGGTATTATCAAATTCCTCGGTTTTGAGCAGATTTTCAAAAACTCCCTTACAGGACTTCCAATCGGTGGAGGTAAAGGTGGATCTGATTTCGATCCTAAGGGAAAATCTGACAGAGAAGTTATGGCATTCTGCCAGAGCTTTATGACAGAACTTTGCAAATATATTGGTGCTGATACTGATGTTCCAGCAGGAGATATTGGTACAGGCGCAAGAGAGATCGGATATATGTTCGGACAGTACAAGAGAATCCGTGGACTATATGAAGGAGTTCTTACAGGAAAAGGACTTTCCTATGGTGGATCTCTTGCTCGTACAGAGGCTACAGGATATGGTCTTCTGTATCTGACAGACGAACTTCTGAAACTCAATGGTATTGAGCTTGCAGGTAAGACAGTTGCAGTTTCTGGTTCAGGTAACGTTGCAATTTACGCAACTGAGAAAGCACAGAAACTCGGAGCTAAGGTTGTTACAGTAAGTGATTCTACAGGATGGGTATACGATCCGGATGGAATTGATGTTGCAGCTCTCAAAGAGATCAAAGAAGTGAAACGTGCAAGACTTACAGAGTACAAGAACTATCGTCCAAATTCAGAGTACCATGAAGGAAGAGGAGTATGGAATGTTAAAGTTGACATTGCTCTTCCATGTGCTACACAGAATGAGCTTCACCTTGAAGATGCAAAAGCACTTGTTGCAAACGGATGTATCGCAGTATGTGAAGGTGCTAACATGCCTACAACTCTCGAAGCTACAGAGTATCTGCAGGAGAATGGTGTTATCTTTGCACCTGGTAAAGCAGCTAACGCCGGTGGTGTTGCTACATCTGCACTTGAGATGTCTCAGAACAGCGAGCGTCTGAGCTGGACATTCGAAGAAGTAGATGCTAAACTTAAAAACATCATGGTTAACATCTGCCACAACATGGTTGATGCAGCTGAGAGATACGGATTCAAGGGCAACTACGTTGTAGGTGCTAACATTGCCGGATTTGAGAAGGTTGTAGATGCTATGACAGCTCAGGGAATCGTTTAGGATTTAAGAAAATAGATTGAGATTTTCATTGATCGATTGATAGAATAGAAAGGATACCTTATGGATAGAATGTCTGTAAGGTATTCTTTTTATATATTAGGAAAGTGCTTTCCTAATATGCAAAAAACGCTCCGCGATCTTTTAGTGTTAAAATCCTGAAAATATTTCCTAAAAAGAAAATAAAGTTTATTGACATTATCAGGAAAAATGAGTATAGTTTATTTTAGTAAAAGGGAGTAACTGGCGCTTTGAGTAGCGTTTGCGATCCGTCAATACGATGGAAGAAGTCCATCCGGATCGTGATGAAATAGTGAGACTTTTATTGCATGTAAGAAGCGGTGCAATAATTGTCTCTTTTTTTATTCGCACTGCAGATTAATCAGGATTATGGGTCACAAAAGAAGAGTGAACAATAACCAGTTAGGAGGAATGGCAGTGAAAGCATATTATCAATTATCGGGAGAAGAAGTTTTAAGAGAAGTGAATGGCTCGGAAGAACCATTAACAAAAGAACAGATCAGTGAAAATCAAAGGAAATACGGCCCGAATGAACTGACTGAAGGAAAAAAGAAGACAACATTTCAGATTTTTTTGGAGCAATATAAGGATTTTCTGGTGATCATCCTTATTATAGCAGCGATCGCATCAGGATTTATGGGAGATATTGAGAGCGCAGCTGTTATTGTTATCGTGATCACAATGAATGCAATTCTGGGAACTGTGCAGACGGTAAAGGCAGAGTCATCTCTGGCAAGTCTGAAGAAATTATCCGGTCCGGAAGCAAAAGTTCTTCGTGATGGAGTGGTTGTCCCGATTCCGTCTTCAGAAGTTACTGTTGGAGACATTATTATGTTAGAGGCGGGAGACTATATTCCTGCAGATGGACGTATTCTGGAATGTGCAAGCATGAAGGTTGACGAAAGTGCATTGACGGGAGAGAGTCTTGGTGTCGAGAAGACGACAGATGTGATTGAACAGGACGAAGTTCCTCTTGGAGACCGTATTAATATGGTATATTCCGGAAGCTTTCTCACGTATGGAAGAGGTTCTTTTGTAGTTACAGAGATTGGAATGAATACAGAAGTTGGTAAAATTGCAAGTCTTCTGAAGACGACATCTGAGAAGAAGACTCCATTGCAGGTGAACCTGGATCAGTTTGGACAGAAATTATCCATTTTAATTCTTGTATTCTGTGCGATTTTGTTTGGAATCAGTGTTTTCCGTGGTGAGAATATTGGAAATGCATTTCTTTTTGCAGTTGCTCTTGCCGTTGCAGCAATTCCGGAGGCGTTAAGTTCAATCGTTACGATTGTTCTTTCTTTTGGAACGCAGAAAATGGCGAAAGAGCATGCAATTGTTCGAAAACTACAGGCAGTAGAAGGACTGGGAAGTGTATCCATTATCTGTTCAGATAAAACAGGAACCCTGACACAGAATAAGATGACAGTAGAGCATTATTATGTAGATGGCCAGAGCATTTCCGCAGACAAGATCGATCTCCGGGATCCGTCTCAGAGCAGACTCCTTATCAGCAGTATTCTTTGTAATGACTCTACGAATATTGATGGTGTAGAGATCGGAGACCCGACAGAGACAGCACTGATTAATTTAGGAAGCAGTCTTGGTCTTGACCCGGAAGAAGTCAGAGTAAAGTATCCAAGAGAAAGTGAGAATCCATTCGATAGCGACCGTAAGATGATGGCAACAAAGCATTCATTAAACGGAGTGCCAACGATGATTGTCAAAGGAGCAGTTGATGTTCTTTTGAACCGGACAGACTGGGTTGAGATGAACGGGGAGACTCATGAGATCACAGAAGAGACAAGAAGAGTAATCGAAGAGCAGAATCAGAAATACTCAAGAGAGGGATTACGAGTTCTTGCATTTGCTTATAAAGAAGTATCAGATGAGACGGAACTTACGCTGGAGGATGAAGATCATCTGATATTCCTGGGGCTGATCGCAATGATGGATCCGCCGAGAGAAGAGTCAAAAGCTGCTGTAGAAGAGTGTAAATGTGCAGGAATCCGTCCGATTATGATTACAGGAGATCATAAGGTGACAGCTGCTGCCATTGCAAAGAGAATTGGAATTCTTGAAAATGAATCCGAAGCCTGTGAGGGTGCAGAGATTGACAAAATGTCCGATGAAGAACTGAAAGACTTTGTGGAAGGGATTTCTGTTTACGCCAGAGTTTCTCCTGAACACAAGATCCGTATTGTGCGTGCATGGCAGGAAAAAGGAAACATTGTATCCATGACAGGAGATGGTGTGAATGACGCTCCGGCACTGAAACAGGCAGACATAGGAGTGGCGATGGGAATTACCGGAAGCGAAGTGTCAAAAGACGCTGCAGCAATGGTTTTGACAGATGACAATTTTGCGACTATTATTAAAGCAGTAGAGAATGGAAGAAATATATATCGCAATATTAAAGCATCCATTCAGTTTCTGCTTTCGGGAAATTTTGGAGCAATCCTGGCAGTGCTTTATGCTTCACTGATGGCACTTCCGGTACCGTTCGCACCGGTTCATCTGTTGTTCATTAATCTGCTGACAGACAGTCTTCCGGCAATTGCTCTTGGATTGGAACCACATTCGAAAAATGTGATGAAAGAAAAGCCACGACCGATAAATGAATCCATTTTAACGAAAGACTTTTTGATCAATATCGGACTGGAAGGATTATCAATCTGTACCATGGTCATGATTGCATTTACAATTGGATACAAAGACGGTAATGCACTACTTGCAAGTACAATGGCATTTGCAACACTTTGCTGTTCAAGATTGTTCCATGGGTTTAACTGTAAATCAAATCGTCCGGTTGTATTTACAAAAAGAGTCTTTAATAACATTTACCTGATCGGTGCTTTTGTAATTGGAATGATTCTGATCACGCTTGTTGTGACTGTTCCTGGACTGCATAACATCTTTAAAGTGCAGACACTGACATTATCGCAGTTACTTACTGTGTATGGTCTTGCAGCATTGAATCTTCCGATTATACAGATGATAAAGGCAGTTCGTGCAAAATTTAGAAAATAGGAGGAACAACAGTATGAAGAAAGTTGAGAAACCAAAGAAGCCATTAATCTTTTACTATTTGATTGCTTTGATTATTCTCGTGCTTCTTAACACATTTCTTTTTCCGAATATTCTAGGAAAGAATAAGGTGAAAGAAGTCGATTATGGAACCTTTCTTACTATGGTCGAGGGAAAAGAAGTATCAAAAGTAGAGTTGAATGGAGACACTATTTATTTTACAGATAATAGCGAGGAACCGAAATATTATGAGACAACAACGTTTGATGATCCAAACCTGGTAAATCGTCTGGAAGATGCGGGATGTGAATTCGGAAGAGTCGCACAGCAGGAGATGAATCCGCTTCTTAGCTTTTTCCTTGTATGGATTTTACCACTTTTGATCTTCTGGGCATTAGGACAGTGGCTTGCAAAGAAGATGATGGCCAAGATGGGTGGAGGTGCAGCAGGAAATCCGTTCATGCAGTTCGGAAAGAGCAATGCGAAGATTTATGTGGAATCTACAACAGGAATCACTTTCCAGGATGTAGCCGGAGAAGATGAAGCGAAGGAACTGCTGACAGAGATTGTGGATTTTCTTCATAACCCGCAGAAATATACGGAGATCGGTGCAGTATGTCCGAAAGGAGCACTTCTTGTAGGACCTCCGGGAACCGGTAAAACTTTGCTTGCAAAAGCAGTTGCAGGAGAGGCAAATGTACCATTTTTCTCAATCTCTGGTTCAGAATTTGTAGAGATGTTTGTTGGCATGGGAGCTTCTAAAGTACGTGATCTTTTCAAACAGGCGAATGAAAAAGCACCTTGTATTGTATTTATTGATGAGATTGATACAATCGGTAAAAAGAGAGATAATGCAGGATATGGTGGAAATGATGAGCGTGAGCAGACATTGAACCAGTTGCTGACAGAGATGGATGGATTCGATGCATCTAAGGGTGTTGTGATCCTTGCTGCGACGAACCGACCGGACAGCCTTGATCCGGCACTTCTCCGTCCGGGAAGATTTGACCGCCGTATTCCGGTGGAACTTCCGGATCTTAAAGGGCGTGAAGAGATTCTGAAAGTTCACGCGAAGAAAGTAAGACTTGGAGATGACATTGACTTTAATGCAATCGCAAGAGCTGCATCAGGAGCATCAGGAGCAGAGCTTGCAAATATGGTAAATGAAGCGGCACTACGCGCAGTCAGAGAGAATCGTAAATATGTAACGCAGGCAGATCTTGAAGAAAGTATTGAAACTGTTATCGCCGGATATCAGAAGAAGAATCAGGTACTTTCTTCCAAGGAAAAATTAATTGTTTCTTATCATGAAATCGGTCATGCGTTGGTAGCAGCATTACAGACGAATTCGGCACCGGTTACAAAGATCACGATCATTCCGCGTACATCAGGTGCCTTGGGATATACAATGCAGGTTGAATCAGAAGAACGGAATCTGATGACACAGGAAGAGCTGATCAACAAGATCGCGACACTGACCGGAGGAAGATGCGCAGAAAAACTGATTTTTAATTCTATTACAACAGGCGCATCGAATGATATCGAGCAGGCAACAAAGCTTGCAAGAGCAATGATCACGCGTTATGGAATGAGTGACCGGTTTGGTATGGTTGCTCTTGAGACGCAGAACAATCCATATCTGGGAGGAGACAGCAGTTTAAGTTGTTCACCACAGACAGCAGCAGATATTGATCAGATGGTTGTAGATACCGTAAAACACGGATATGATACAGCGATGGAACTTTTGGAGAAAAACCAGAAGAAACTTCATGAGCTTGCAAAATACCTGTATGAGAAAGAAACAATTACAGGAGAAGAATTTATGCAGATTTTGACGAGAACGGAGACGTTGGAAGAAGCAGAAGGGAAGTAACAGATGGCAAGAAGCAGAAACAAGAAAACAGAGATTGAAGAAGAAATAGAGAAGCGGATACCGACAACCCGTTACAATCCGGATTATAAAGTCGGATTGACAGCACAGCAGGTGCAGGAGCACAGACTTCATGGCTGGGTAAACAGGGCAGTTGATCCTCCATCGAAGACAACGAAAGAGATTGTACATGAGAATGTATTTACTTACTTTAACTTAATCTTTCTTGTTCTGGCTATTTTGTTATGTCTGGTTGGATCCTTCCGGGATCTGACCTTTCTTCCGGTTATTATTGCAAATACGTTGATCGGTATTATACAGGAAGTGCGTGCCAAAAAAGTGCTGGATAATCTAACCATGCTAAATGCACCGAAAGCGACTGTAGTGCGAGATGGTAAAAGATCGTTGATTGATGCAGAAGAGTTGGTAGTTGATGATATTGTCATATTTAAAGCCGGCGCGCAGGTATGTGCGGATGCACAGGTTTGTGCAGGTGAAGTACAGGTAAATGAATCTCTGCTGACAGGCGAGTCTGATGAGATTACAAAACATGCCGGAGATCAGCTGATGTCAGGAAGTTTTATTATTTCCGGTCAATGTCATGCAAGACTTGATAAAGTCGGTGAAGATTCTTATATTTCAAAGCTTACACTGGAAGCAAAAGAAATGCAGAATGGTGAGCGGTCAGAGATGATCCGCTCGCTAGATAAATTGGTTAAATGCGTCGGTGTGGCAATCATTCCGATTGGAATCATACTCGTTGCACAGTCTCTGGTATTCCAGAATGCATCATTCCATTCAAGTATTACGTCAATGGTAGCGGCTGTGATCGGAATGATTCCAGAGGGACTTTACCTTCTTGCAAGCGTTGCACTTGCTGTCAGTTCAATCCGGCTTGCACAGCAGAAAGTATTGCTTCATGATATGAAATGTATTGAGACACTTGCGCGTGTTGATGTACTTTGTGTAGATAAGACGGGTACGATCACAGGAAATACGATGAAAGTACAGGAACTTATTCCAACGGAGCAGTACGATACGGAAAAGATGGGATCTCTTCGTCTTATGGTCGGAGATTTTGTTTCAGCTATGACAAACGATAATATCACAATGGCTGCAATGAAAGAATATTTTACACATTCTTCAGGCGCAAAAGCAATTTCCAAGACAGGATTTTCATCTGCGACAAAGTACAGCAGTGCTACATTTGAAGATAAGACATATGTTCTTGGAGCGCCGGAATTTGTACTTCTGGATGATTACGAGCAACATAAGGAAAAAATCACAGAGCTTGCATCTACAGGTGCCCGTGTTCTTGTATTTGGTACTTATGCAGCGGAGATTGATGGAAAAGCACTGACAGAGCCGGTAACACCGTTGGGCTATATCTTACTTGCGAATCCAATCCGTGAGGCGGCAAAAGAAACATTCCAGTACTTTGCAGAGCAGGGAGTTGAAGTGAAAGTTATTTCTGGAGATAATCCGGTTACAGTTTCCAAGGTTGCAAAAACAGCAGGAATTAAAAATGCTGAGAATTATGTGGATGCATCAAGTCTTGAGACAGAAGAAGATATTAAGAAAGCGATTCTTGAGAAGACAGTGTTTGGACGTGTAACTCCAAACCAGAAACGACAGTTTGTTCAGGCACTTAAAGAGGCTGGGAAAACAGTTGCTATGACAGGAGATGGAGTAAATGATGTCCTTGCTTTGAAGGATGCAGACTGCAGTATTGCAATGGCATCAGGAAGCGAGGCAGCGGCACAGGCTTCTCAAATCGTACTTCTGGAGTCAGATTTCTCTTGTATGCCGCAGGTTGTATTAGAAGGAAGAAGAGTAGTCAATAATATCCAGCGTTCGGCGAGCCTGTTCCTGGTTAAGAATATATTCTCTTTCCTGCTGAGTCTTTTCTCGGTAGTATTTATGTTTACTTATCCACTGGAACCATCACAGGTATCACTGATCAGTATGTTTACAATCGGCATTCCGGCGTTCTTCCTTGCACTTGAGCCGAACAAGAATATCATTAAAGGACATTTCCTGACGAATGTATTCCTGAAAGCACTCCCGGCAGCACTTACAGATGCATTGGCGGTTGGGGCACTGGTTGTCTTTGGAAAGACATTTGGAGTAGGAGAGCAGGATATCTCAACAGCAGCAACGATGCTTCTGGCAATTGTAGGATTTATGATCCTCTATAAGATCAGTGCACCGATGAATAAGCTTCGTGCAGGCATTCTTGGCGGATGTATCGCAGGATTATTATTCTGTAGTATTTATTTGAATCAGCTGTTTGCGATTAGCGGAATGACAACAAAGTGTATCATGCTTTTTGTTGTATTTGCGATCGCAACAGAGCCGGTACTTCGTTATCTTACGATTCTTCTTGGAAAAGGAAGATTCTATTACAGACGTTTGCGCGGAAAAACGCCGTTAGAGGAAGAAGCATAATGTGCAGTGAAAAATAAGAAAACAAATGTAATTATTCAGAACAAAAATAAGATAAAAATCAAGCGGCAGCAGGGAATTATTAATCCTTACTGTCGCTTGATTCTACTTTACTTTTAATCAAAGAAAGTTTCATGCAGTTTACGTACTGCAAGATCTGCATAGGCTTCATCGATCAGAGCAGTGATGCGAATCTCAGATGTAGTAACCATCTCTGTGTTGACATCAATACTTGCGAGTGCACCGAACATCTTTGCAGCAACACCTGAATGAGAACGAATACCGGCACCAATGACAGAAACTTTGGCAACATTTTCATCAGAATCCAGTTTCTTAATGCCAAGATAGTCTTTGCTTTCATTTAACAGATCCAAAGCACGGAGCATGTCCGATTTTGCAACAGTGAAGGATACAGATTTTGTACCGTCTTTACCAAGAGACTGGATCATGACGTCAATGTTCAGTTTATTCTTATCTAAAAGATTTAAAAGACGGAATGTGCTACTAGGCTCGTTCCCGAGACCGGCAACACGGATTTTGGCTACATTTTTATCGGCTGCCACACCACTGATTAACATTTTTTCCATTTTCGTTTTCTCCCTTACAATTGTTCCTGAATTGTGGTTTAAGCTAGAACATACCAGAAGTTCTACACCGTATTTTTTCGCAATTTCTACACATCTGCTGTGAAGGACTTTCGCACCAAGAGAGGCCATCTCAAGCATCTCATCATAAGTGATCTCCGTCATTTTATGAGCGTTTGGAACAACGCGTGGATCGGCGGTATATACTCCGTCTACATCTGTGTAAATTTCACAGACATCGGCATGGAGTTCAGCAGCAAGAGCAACCGCTGTTGTGTCAGAGCCGCCGCGGCCAAGAGTTGTGATATCTTCATACTTATTGATTCCCTGGAATCCAGTTACGATGACGATCTTGTTCGCATCAAGCTCTTTACGGATACGCTCGGAATCAATTCTCTTGAATCGTGCATTTTGATAATTTGAAGTTGTATGCATTGGAACCTGCCATGCATTCAGTGACACTGCACTGACGCCCATGGAAATCAGAGTCATTGCCATTAAGGATACAGAAACCTGTTCACCGGTTGTGAGAAGCATATCTAATTCCCTGCGGGAAGGCTGCTCTGTGATCTGTTTTGCTGTTGCAATCAGATTATCTGTAGTCTTTCCCATAGCAGACAGGACAACAACAACCTGGCTGCCTTCGCGCTGCTTTGCGATACAGCGGTTTGCTACGTTGCGGATGTGCTCCAAATCGGCCACGGAGCTTCCGCCAAATTTCATTACTGTCAGCATATTTTTATCTCCCTTATATTCTCTGACGAATCTGTGTTGCTGGTAATATATAGTGTGAGCAGTAACAGCAAAAGAGTCAGAGAATTTTTAGTTACTGTTCATAGTGGGTGTGAGCAGCAACTTTATACGTAGATAAGTATAGCAAAAAAAAGAAATAAAATACAGAAGAACGTTTGTTCTATATATACTTGCAGTGGCATAAAGTGTGTGTTATACTGCAAATTAACAGAAAGCAGGTGAATAAAGATGACTCCAAAAGAAGTAATACCAAAAGTGCAGCAGGACCTTTTTGCAATGCAGGATCTAAAATATCGGGATTTTCACGCAAAACTGATGCCAACAGTAGAGAAAGAATCAGTGATAGGAGTGAGAGTTCCTGTACTTCGAACTTATGCAAAGAAATTCGGGAAGACAGAAGAGGCGAAGCAGTTTCTTAAGATCCTGCCACATCAATATTATGAAGAGAATAATCTGCATGGGCTTCTGATCGAGCAGATTAAAGATTATGAACTCTGTATAGAAGAACTGGAGCGCTTTCTGCCCCATATAGATAACTGGGCAACCTGTGATCTTCTGGCAGTCAGAACAGTGAAGAATCATCTGAATTCTTATATCAAAAAGATAGATCGATGGCTGGAATCAGAGCATATATATACGATCCGATTTGGAATCAATATGCTGATGCGCTATTATCTGGAAGAAGAATTTAAGTTAGAATATCCGGGGAAGGTTGCCGCAATCCGTTCAGAAGAGTATTATGTAAATATGGCCAGGGCATGGTATTTCGCAACAGCACTTGCCAAAAAGTATGATCAGGTTCTTCCATTTCTAGAAGAACAGAAGATGGACGTATGGACACATAATAAGACAATCCAGAAGGCAATCGAAAGCTATCGGATCACGCCGGAACAAAAAGAGTATCTGAGAACTTTGAAGATAAGACAATAATGTTTGTAGGAGGAGAAATAATGGCAGAAATAATAAGAGTACTTATGATTAATGGAAGTCCAAGAGCAAACGGAAATACTAGTGTAGGACTAAAAGAAATGGAAAAGATTTTTCAGGAAAATGGAGTAGAAGTAGAGACAGTAGTTGTTGGAAATAAACCTGTCCGTGGATGTGTTGCCTGTGGAGGATGTGCTTCCAAGCAAAAATGTGTTTATGATGATGTAGTTAACGAACTGGCTTTGAAATTCGAGAAAGCAGACGGACTGGTTATCGCAAGTCCAGTCTATTATGCATCCGCAAATGCAACATTGATCGCCTGTCTTGACCGTCTGTTCTACAGCACACCATTTGATAAGACTATGAAAGTAGGAGCCAGTGTTGTCTGTGCAAGGCGTGGTGGATGTTCAGCAACATTTGACGAGTTAAACAAATACTTTACAATTTCTGGAATGCCAGTTGCTTCCAGTCAGTATTGGAATAGTATTCATGGAAGAATACCAGGAGAAGCAGAGCAGGATGGAGAAGGAAAGCAGACTATGAGAGTCCTCGCCAGAAACATGACATTTCTTATGAAGAGTATTGCCTTGGGTAAAGAACAGTTTGGACTTCCGGAGAAAGAAGAACGAATTGCAACACATTTTATTAGGTAAAGAAGAGGAGAATTAAAATGAGTTATGTATCTTTTAATGATGTGATAGAATTAAATGGAATTCTTAAAGATAAAGGTCTGAATTTCCGAATTCATCTCAGGGACACTTGTGGAAGGCAATCCTTCTGGATCGAACCACTTGGTAATTGTGCCTGCGAAGGACGATATGATGAGATGTATCAGGTGGTAGAAGAGTACCTCGAAGGAAAAGGATTTTCCGTGCAGTACGACGATCAGAAGATGAATTTTGTGGTATAAATTTGTATTTAGATGTTTGAATTCTGAGTGATGGAGCAAAAACTTTTGTTGGATAAGGGCGTGATATGGATACTTTATTGCATCGGACACCGGCCCGCTCCTCTTCATCCCTTTGAATGAATGTAACGAAAAAGCCCAAACAGGCATCGTGAGTGATTTCTGTTTGGGCTTTTTCTAACATTCAGAACAAAGTGTATTCAGAACCGCTCCTGCCTTAAAATGTGTCCTCAGCAATAAAGTATCCACATCACTTACATTATCCAGGACAGAAGGGATTGCCGTGGAACGAATTCAACACTTAAACATAGAATTCCGGACGGAAGTAAAAAAGGAACGCTATCGACTGAACCTGAGTCTATCTTCTCGTTTACGTGCATCAAATCAAAACTTGTATGAAGTCTTTCAGATTCGTCCCGTTAAGCAAACACTTCTGTTTGGAAT
The DNA here is from genome assembly GCF_055383675.1 of Mediterraneibacter faecis. Classification (NCBI taxonomy): domain Bacteria; kingdom Bacillati; phylum Bacillota; class Clostridia; order Lachnospirales; family Lachnospiraceae; genus Mediterraneibacter; species Mediterraneibacter faecis. The sequence goes on from NZ_AP043803.1 coordinate 1,582,478, forward strand.
AAAGAAGCGAGGATGGTGCTATATTGTTGAGGACACATGTAAGGCAGGAGCGTTCCGAATACACCTTGTTCAGTATGTTAGTAAGAGCCAGACAGGCACCACTCACGGTAACTGTTCTGGCTCTTACGTTACATACTTTCAAGGGGAGGAGGTAGAGCGGGCCGGTGTCCGATGCAATATAGCACCATTCTTGCGGCCTTATTCACCACCAAATCCTTTGCTTCAATATGGAGAATCAGACAGACAAATACAAATTTATTTCGACTTCACTTCTCTCCACAATTCGTTATACAGCGCCTCATTTTCATCTCCGAGGAAATTAAACGTCTCACAGTTTTTCAACTGATCAATATCAGGGAATGCAATCGTGCTGTTTCTCATGTAGTCATCCTCGATCAATGCCTGCCCGGCAGAGTTAGGGATGGAGTAAGTGATGTATTCAAAATTCATTTTTGCAATATCCGGTCTACAGAGGAAGTTGATGAATTCTTCTGCATGTTCTTTATTCTCTGCATTTTTTGGAATAACCCAGGAATCAATCCAAAGATTAGAACCTTCCTTAGGAATCACGTAATCGAGATTTGGATTCTCCTGCTGGCAGTAGAGTGCTTCGCCGGAATAAATTACTCCGAGAGCTGCTTCATTTCCAATCATTTTATCACGTACCTGGTCGATAACATATGCCTGCACAAGAGGTTTCTGTTCAATCAGCAGATTTTTGGCAGCCTGAAGTTCATCCAAGTCTGTTGAATTTAATGAATAGCCCAGGTATTTTAAAGCGACACCAAAGGCATCTCTTACACTGTCCTGCATAAGGATGCTATCTTTATATTTTTCATCCCACAGAACACCCCAGCTGTCAATTGGCTCATCTACCATTTTCTTGTTATAAAGGATTCCGACAGTCCCCCAAAGATAAGGGACAGAATATTTATTATCAGGATCAAATCCTTTGGCAAGATCCATATATTTCTGATCGATATATTTCAAATTTGGGATGTTGTCATAATTAATCTCTTCCAAAAGATTATTCTCAATCATTCTCTGAATCATATAATCAGATGGACATACGACATCGTATGCAATCGCTCCCGACTGAATTTTTGGATACATGATCTCGTTTGTCTCAAATTCTTCATATACTACATCAATACCGGTTTCTTCTTCAAACATATCAATAACATCAGGATCAATATAATCACCCCAGTTATAAACAATTACCTGACCTTGTGAGGAGATAACATCGTTCTTTCCATAAATAAAACCACCGATGATAATAAGCACAGCCATAGCAACAGGTACCAGACGTTGGAAGAAAAATCTTCCAAATTTTTGTGCTTTTCCGAAACGCTTTATTTTTACTACTTTTTTCTTTTCGGCAGGTGACATATTAATCAGGATCAAAAGTAACAGCACTGTAACAAACATAATGGTTGAAAGTGCATACATTTCAGGCTTGATTCCTTTACGGACTTCACTGTAAATCTTGGTTGAGAGTGTATCAATACCAGGACCTTTTGTGAAATGCGTGATCACAAAGTCATCCAGAGACATTGTAAAGGAAAGCAGGAAACCGGAGAAAATTCCAGGCATAATATCTGGAAGTACTACTTTGAAGAATGCATAGGCTGGAGAAGCTCCAAGGTCCAGTGCAGCTTCATAAGTTCTACGGTTCGTCTGTTTTAATTTTGGCATTACACTTAAGATGACATAAGGTATGTTGAATGTAATATGTGCCAAAAGGATTGTTTTGAATCCAAGTGTGAAGCGGAATGCAATGAAGAGAAGCATCAGGGATACTCCTGTTACGATATCGGCATTCAGCATAGGGATGTTTGTAACTCCCATAAAGAGGGTACGCATTCTTGAATTCATTGCCTGCATGCCAAGTGCGGCACAAGTACCGATCAATGTTGCAATCAGTGCAGAGAGCAATGCAATGATCAGTGTTGTGTACAATGCATTCATAATCTCTTTGTTTTGGAAAAGAGACACATACCATTTTCCGGTGAATCCGCCCCATTTGGAACGTGTTTTAGTATTGTTAAAGGAGAGGACCATCAAAGTCACGATCGGTGCATACAAAATAATGCAGATCAGTGCCAGATAGATCTTTTTTGCTATAGTTTTCATTAAAATGCTGTCCCCTCCCCGTTTTTATCATATTTGGCGATCACAGCCATACTTGCGATGATGAAGATCATCAGCACCAGGGATAAACCGGAACCGGTATGCCAGTTGCTTCCCTGTTTGAATTCCTGCTCGATCACGTTTCCAATCAGAAGAATCTTGCTTCCACCGAGAAGGTCGGAAATAACAAAGGTCGTCAGCGCAGGTACGAAGACCATAGTGATACCACTGATAATTCCAGGAATGCTCAAAGGAAAGATGATCTGTGTAAATGTCTGAAATTCATTGGCTCCAAGATCTCTTGCTGCATAAATGACATCTTTATCAATCTTTGCCAATACATTATAAATAGGAAGCACCATAAAAGGCAGGAAGTTATATACCATACCTAATACAATAGCCCCCGGTGTATTGATGATAGACTGCTGTGGCAGACGGAAGAATGCAAGAATGCTGTTGATCACACCATTTTTTTCAAGCAGTGTCTGCCAGGCGAGTGTACGCAGAAGAAAGTTCATCCACATAGGAAGAATAAAAATCAGTACGATAAGACTTGTCTGGTTCATGTTTTTTTCAGATAAAATCATTGCAAGAGGATATGCAAGAACCAGGCAGATCAGTGTGCTGACCAGGGAAAGCAGCAGCGCAAGTCCGAGTGCTTTCAGATTCTCAGGCGAAGCCATCATTGCAATGTTAGACCAGGTAAAAGTCCCTTCTTTATCTGTCAGACCATAATAAAAGATCATGAGCAGTGGGATAATAATAAATGACACGGACCAGAAAAGATAAGGTCCGGCAAGTAATTTTCTATTCTTCAACAGCAGGTGCCTCCTCATCTTCAGATTCTGGTTTTTTCATAATCTGGATGTCAAAAGGATCTACTTTGATTCCGACTTCAGTTCCTACAGGGAACATATCTGTGCTATGTACGAGAAGTTCATAGTTGTTGGCAAGAACTTCCATCTCGTAGTGAACGCCCTTAAAGATCAAGTTTATTACAATTCCGTCAATAACACCTTCTCCAGGCTTGACAAGATCAATATCTTCCGGACGGATTACAGCATCGACCGGACGGTTATGACCAAATCCTACGTCTACACATTTCCAGACAGCACCGAGCATACGGACAACTTTGTCTTCGAGCATGGTTGCAGCAATAATATTGCTGTCTCCGATAAAATCAGCTACGAATGCATTTTGCGGTTCGTTATAAATATCTTCCGGGGTGCCGATCTGCTGGATGTATCCCTGATTCATAACGACAATCGTATCAGACATTGTAAGAGCTTCTTCCTGATCGTGCGTTACATAGACAAATGTAATTCCAAGTTCATTTTTTAATCGGATCAGCTCATATTGCATATCCTGGCGAAGTTTTAAATCCAATGCACCAAGTGGTTCATCAAGAAGAAGAACCTTTGGTTCATTTACAATCGCACGTGCGATTGCGATTCGCTGCTGCTGACCACCACTTAAGGAGTCAGGAGAACGATCCCCGTATCCTTCCAGATTGACAAGCTTTAAGGCATAATGAATTTTATCGCGGATATAGCCTTTAGATTTACCTTTGATCCTCAATCCAAAAGCAATATTTTCTGCAATGGACATATGAGAGAAGAGGGCATATTTCTGGAATACGGTATTCAGCTGACGACGGTTTGGCGGAAGACTGTTGATATTTTTTCCATCAAAAATAATATTACCGGAGTCCGGTGTCTCAAATCCACCGAGAATACGTAATAGTGTTGTTTTTCCACATCCACTAGGACCAAGGAGTGTGAGAAATTCGTTCTCACGGATATAAAGATTTAATTTATCCAGAATTACATTTTCGTCATAGGATTTGGTAATATCTATGATATCGATCAGTTTATTAGACATTTTTATCCTCCGTATATAATTGTTTTATCTGATTCATCCGGCTGACTGCATTACGCAAGAGCAGATCAGCGAGAGTGAGTGCGGTCATTGCTTCCACAACAACAACTGCGCGCGGTACGATGATTGGATCATGACGTCCGTGAATAGACAGTTCGATTTCTTCGCCTGAATTAGTTACAGTGTGCTGCATCTGAGAGATCGAAGGTGTTGGCTTGATCGCAGCTCTTAAGATTAATTGAGAACCATCACTCATGCCACCCAAAGTTCCACCGGAATGATTCGAAGTTTTCATAACCTCTCCTTGTTGCATGCAGAAAGGATCATTGTTTGTGCTTCCGGTAGAAGAGGCACTCTGAAAGCCATCGCCGATTTCGACACCTTTTACGGCTCCGATAGACATGATTGCCTGTGCAAGTAAAGCGTCCAGTTTATCGAAGACCGGTTCACCGAGACCGGCTGGAAGATGGTCAACACGGCATTCAATTAGACCGCCGCAGGAATCCATCTGCTCCATAAGAGTAGAAACATATTCAGCAGCCTTTTTGGCAGCATCTTTATTCGGCAGATAAAAACTGTTATTTGTAATCTCAGTAAAATCATAATCAGCTTCATCTACAGTGACAGGACCGATGGATTTTGCATAAGTTGTCAGCACAATCCCTAATTCGCCAAGTAATTTTGAAGCAATTGCACCGGCAGCAACACGGCCGATCGTCTCACGGCCGGAAGAACGTCCACCGCCACGGTAATCACGGAAACCATATTTCTGATCAAAGCAGTAATCTGCGTGTCCCGGACGATAAGATGTCGCAATATTCCCATAATCTCTGGAACGCTGATCCTGATTCCGCACGAGAAGAGAAATAGGAGTTCCGGTTGTAGTTCCTTCAAAGACTCCGGACAGAATCTCGACAGAGTCAGATTCATTCCGCTTCGTTGTATATTTACTCTGTCCCGGTTTGCGGCGATCTAAAAATTGTTGAATATCCTGTTCAGATAAAGGGATGCCGGCAGGGCATCCATCTATAACTACACCAACTCCGGGACCGTGGGACTCGCCCCAGGTAGTGACTCGAAATAAAGTACCAAATGTTGAACCGCTCATAGTATATCTAAAACTCCTTTCGTTTGTATCAATAAGGTATACAAAAAGTGCGTATAAAATGCTCTTTTGCATATCATATATCATTCTTTTTCGTATCATACCCCCAGATACGAAACATATTGTTGTGTTTCATAACTGAGGGTACAGTGCAATTATATAGGAAGAAAGAGGTGTACGCAAGTTAAAATGTTATAGAATTCAACAGAATTTCAAAAATAAATTACAAAAGTATTTCTAAAAGATTTCGTTCGAATTAACAATTCAACATCGGTTTAATTTGTGCGTATTTCATGAAAGTTTGGGGTGTACATTTTGGAAAAAGCGTAATATAATGAAGTCTGAATCAAAAAGAAGTATTAATCCAAAAGACGAGGGTGAGAATTAGAATGTCTGAAAAGAAAGTAGTTAGAAGACGCAAAGTAAGAAGAAAGAAAAAGCAGAAGACAATTGACAAGAAGATCTGGATGATTATCGGTGGTGTTATTGCTGGCCTTGTTATTGTTTATCTTGCAATATCAGTCTTTTTTATGAGTCATTTCTATATTAATACGCAGATTAACGGAAAGAACTTTTCTGGTAAGAACGCGGCGGCGGTAGAGAATTATATTAAAAATCAGGTGGCAGATTATAAACTGACAATTGTAGAACAGAATAATATGACAGATGCAATCGAAGGATCGGATATTTCACTTGTATATAAGGAAAATTCAGATATAGAAGATGCGCTGAAGAAGCAGAATGCATTTTTGTGGCCACAGGCATTTTTCTCAAAAAGTTCAGCTGAAGTCACAATTGAGGTCGGATATGATGAAGCGGCGTTGGAGTCAAAGATTGAATCCGTACAGGCTCTGAATCAGGAGCAGACAGATCCACAGTCTGCTTATCCAAAGTATGATGGGAACAGTTTTGTTGTTGAACCTGAAGTTTATGGTACGAAAGTAGATGTGGATACATTTAAGGCAAAAGTGAAGGATGCGATCACAAACTTCAAGAGTGAATTAAATATGATGGATGAGAAGTGCTATGCTATGCCGAAGTACACTTCAGAGTCTCCGGAAGTTCAGAAAGCCTGTGATGCGATGAACAATTATCTGAAAGCCAGCATCACTTATAAGATGACAAACCAGGATGTGGTTGTGAACAAGGATCTGATCTCAGGCTGGGTAACATATGATGATAATATGAATGCAACGCTTGATGAGTCAAAGGTGAAAGAGTGGCTTCGTGAATTTGGAAAGACTTATGATACGGTTGGAACGACAAGAAGTATTACAACTCCGGGAGGAAAAACAGTAGACGTTTCGGGAGGTACTTACGGCTGGTCAGTTGACGAGGCAGCAGAACTGACTGCGCTTGTTGACAGCATTAAGAAAGGTGAGGTTGTCGAGAAAGAACCTGCTTATGCACAGACGGCAGCTACACATGACGCGCAGGATTGGGGAACGACTTATCTGGAAGTAGATATCCCGGCTCAGCACATGTGGTATGTGGTTAACGGAGCTGTACAATTAGAGACAGACGTTGTTACAGGACTTCCTACACCGGAGCGAGAGACACCGACAGGAGTTTATTCGATCCTTGAGATGAAGAGGGATAAAGTTCTTACAGGAACAATAAATCCTTCAACAGGAAAGCCAATTTATCAGACGGAGGTAGATTACTGGATGCGTGTGACCTGGACAGGAATCGGATTCCACGATGCGACATGGAATCCAAGCTTTGGAGGAAGCCGTTATCAGACGAATGGTTCTCATGGATGTATCAATATGCCATTAGACCAGGCGGCAAGTCTTTACGGAATGCTTAGTACGGGAACACCTGTTATAATACATAATTAAAGGAAATGCAAAGATAAATATAGCCTGCCATAACTATTGGCAGGCTTTGATAGTCTGAAAACCAAAAAGAAAAGAAGAGGAAAAAAGCTTATGTATGAACTTTTAAAGAAGGACGGGCGTGCGAAAAGAGGACGCTTTACAACAGTTCACGGAGTAATTGAAACTCCGGTTTTTATGAATGTTGGAACAGTAGCAGCAATCAAAGGAGCAGTATCTACAGATGATCTGAGAGGGATTAAGACGCAGGTGGAGTTGTCTAATACATATCATCTTCATGTTCGTCCGGGAGATGAAGTTGTGAAGAAACTCGGAGGACTTCATAAATTTATGAACTGGGATAAACCGATTCTAACAGATTCCGGCGGATTTCAGGTATTTTCCCTTGCAAAGTTGAGAAAGATCAAGGAAGAAGGAGTTCATTTTAATTCACATATTGATGGTCATAAGATATTTATGGGACCGGAACAGAGCATGCAGATTCAGTCTAATCTTGCATCCACGATTGCGATGGCATTTGATGAGTGCCCGTCCAGTGTGGCAGACAGAAAGTATATGACGAATTCTGTAGAGCGTACGACGCGCTGGCTGAAGCGCTGTAAGGAGGAGATGGCAAGACTGAATTCTCTGCCGGATACGATCAATCCACATCAGATGCTGTTTGGAATTAATCAGGGTGGAATTTATGAGGATATCCGAATTGCACATGCACAGCAGATCGCAGAACTGAATCTGGATGGTTATGCAGTGGGTGGACTTGCAGTAGGAGAGAGCCACGAAGAGATGTACCGTATTCTTGATGCAGTGGTTCCGCAGCTTCCGGAAAACAAGCCAACTTATCTGATGGGTGTTGGTACACCGGCTAATATTCTGGAGGCAGTAGATCGAGGAGTGGATTTCTTTGACTGTGTATATCCGTCAAGAAACGGACGTCATGGGCATGTATATACAAATCATGGAAAGATGAATCTGTTTAATGCCAAGTATGAACTGGATGACCGTCCGATCGAGGAAGGATGTAACTGTCCGGCATGTAGAAGCTACAGCAGAGCGTACATCAGACATCTTTTGAAAGCAAAAGAGATGCTCGGAATGCGTCTGTGTGTACTTCATAATCTGTATTTCTATAACACAATGATGGAAGAAATCCGTGATGCGATTGATGCAGGGGAATTCCAGGCATACAAGAAGAGAAAATTGGAAGGCATGGAACAGAAATAAAGATTCTGAACAAAAGATATAAAAAATGTATAAAAACATATAAAATATCCATGGAATATTAGAAAAACACTTGAATTAAAAGCTATTTTTGTGTATAGTAGATTTATTGTCTATTAGTATTTTAAAAGTACTGGACAGATAGGTTTAAGAAATAGTCAGGAGGAAATTTCAATGGGAACAGTAGGTATTATTGTTGTTTATGCTGTTATCCTCGGTGGTATGTGGTTTCTTCTGATGCGTCCTCAGAAAAAGGAGCAGAAGAGAATCCAGGCAATGCTCGCTGATATGGAGATTGGAGATACAGCGCTTACTACAAGTGGATTTTATGGTGTTATCATCGATATTACTGATGATGACGTGATTGTTGAGTTCGGTAATAATAAGAATTGCCGTATTCCTATGCAGAAGGCTGCGATCGCTCAGATTGAGAAGCCAGGTGCTGAATAAGAGGAAAAATGAGACCGGAAGGAGTGTGACTCTTTCTGGTCTTTTACTTTATATAAAAACGTGCCCGAAAAGTACAATTTTCGATAAAAATACAGAGCGCCCTCTATTTTTTCACTCGAAATACTTGAAACAGCGAAAAAAATGCGGTATGATAAAAAAAGATTTTTACATTTTGGAAGGATGAGTTAGATATGGAAATGAAAATTGGAGTAATCAAAGGAGATGGAATCGGTCCTGAGATCGTAGATGAGGCAATGAAGGTGCTGGATCAGACAGCGAAAGTTTATGGTCATTCTATTTCCTACACGCAGCTTCTGATGGGAGGAGCATCAATTGATGTGAACGGGGTGCCGCTTACAGAAGAGACTCTTCAGCTGGCAAAGGACAGTGATGCAGTTCTTATGGGCTCCATTGGTGGTGATGCGAAGACTTCTCCATGGTATCAGCTCGAACCATCAAAACGTCCGGAAGCAGGTTTGTTACAGCTTAGAAAGGGACTTAATCTTTTTGCAAACTTAAGGCCGGCAGTTCTCTACGATGAACTGAAAGGTGCGTGTCCACTGAAGAAAGAGATCGCGGACAGAGGATTTGATCTAATGATCATGCGTGAATTGACAGGTGGTCTTTATTTCGGAAAACGAAACACAGAAGAGATTGATGGTGTCCTTACCGCAAAAGACGAACTTACTTATAATGAAAATGAAATCCGCAGAATTGCAAAACGTGGCTTTGATATTGCAATGAAGAGAAACAAGAAGGTCACAAGTGTTGACAAAGCGAATGTACTTGACTCTTCCAGACTTTGGAGAAAAGTTGTTGAGGAAGTAGCGAAGGACTATCCGGAAGTTACATTAGAACATATGTTTGTTGACAACTGTGCAATGCAGCTTGTGAAGGATCCGGCACAGTTTGACGTTGTCCTGACAGAGAACATGTTTGGAGATATTTTATCCGATGAAGCAAGTATGGTGACAGGTTCTATCGGAATGCTTGCAAGTGCAAGTCTGAACGATACAAAATTCGGTCTGTATGAACCAAGTGGCGGTTCAGCACCGGATATCGCCGGAAAGGGAATCGCAAACCCGATCGCAACAATTCTTTCAGCAGCAATGATGCTGAGATTTTCATTTGATCTTGATAAAGAGGCAGATGCGATTGAAAATGCTGTTGCAGCAGTATTAAAAGACGGATACCGTACAATCGACATTATGTCTGAAGGAAAAGAACAGATCGGAACAGCCCAGATGGGAGATAAGATCTGCGAATATATTAAGTAATTAGCAGTTGTTACAGAAAGAGAGGATTTTAAAATGAGAAGTGATACAGTTAAAAAAGGAATTCAGCAGGCACCACATCGTTCTCTGTTTAATGCACTGGGACTTACAGAAGAGGAATTAGAACGTCCACTGATCGGTGTTGTAAGTTCTTATAATGAGATTGTACCGGGACACATGAATCTGGATAAGATCACAGAAGCAGTTAAACTTGGCGTGGCAATGGCCGGAGGAACACCAATCATGGTTCCTGCAATTGCTGTCTGTGATGGTATTGCTATGGGACATATCGGTATGAAATATTCTCTCGTAACAAGAGATCTGATCGCAGATTCTACAGAAGCTCTTGCTATGGCACATCAGTTTGACGGGCTTGTAATGATCCCAAACTGTGACAAGAATGTACCGGGACTTCTGATGGCAGCTGCCCGTGTGAATGTACCGACAGTATTTGTAAGCGGCGGACCGATGCTTGCAGGACATGTAAAGGGAAGTAAAACAAGTCTTTCCAGTATGTTTGAAGCAGTAGGTTCTTATGCAGCCGGAAAGATGAATGACGAAGACATTTGCGAATTTGAGAATAAAGCATGTCCGACTTGCGGATCCTGTTCCGGTATGTATACGGCAAACAGTATGAACTGTCTGACAGAGGCTCTTGGTATGGGGCTGAAAGGAAATGGAACAATCCCAGCTGTTTATTCTGCAAGAATCCAGCTTGCAAAGCATGCAGGTATGCAGGTGATGGAGCTTGTAAGAAAGAATATCCGCCCGAGAGATATTATGACAGAAGATGCAATCCTCAATGCACTTACAGTTGATATGGCACTTGGATGCTCTACAAACAGCATGCTTCACCTTCCGGCAATCGCACATGAGATTGGTATGGATTTCGAGATTGATTTTGCAAATGCGATCAGCGAGAAGACTCCAAACCTTTGTCATCTTGCACCGGCAGGTCATACTTATATTGAAGATCTGAACGAAGCAGGCGGAGTTTATGCAGTTATGAATGAGCTGAATAAGAAGGGACTTCTTCACACAGACTGCATGACTGTAACAGGAAAGACAGTAGGAGAGAATATTGCCGGATGTGAGAATAAGAACCCGGAAGTTATCCGTCCAATCGACAACCCATATACTCAGACAGGCGGACTTGCTGTATTGAAAGGAAATCTTGCACCGGACGGAAGTGTTGTAAAACGTTCTGCAGTATGTGATGAGATGCTTGTACATGAAGGACCGGCAAGAATCTTCGAGAGTGATGAAGAAGCGACAGAAGCAATCAAGACAGGAAAGATCAATCCTGGAGATGTTATTGTAATCCGTTACGAGGGACCAAAAGGCGGCCCTGGAATGAGAGAGATGCTCAATCCTACATCTGCGATTGCAGGATACGGACTTGGGTCTACAGTAGCTCTTATCACAGATGGAAGATTCAGTGGAGCATCCAGAGGTGCTTCTATCGGACACGTATCACCGGAGGCAGCAGTTGGCGGACCGATCGCACTGGTAGAAGAGGGAGATATTATCAAGATCAATATTCCGGAACTGAAATTGGAGCTGGATGTATCGGATGAAGAACTGGCAGCAAGAAAAGCAAAATGGCAGCCAAGAGAACCTAAGGTTAAGACAGGATACCTCGCAAGATATGCTTCTATGGTAACATCAGGTAACCGCGGAGCAATTCTCGAAGTACCGAAGGCAAAATAAAATAAAGAACCAGGAGGAGAGTACGTCATGCAGTTAAATGGAGCAGAAATCGTGATCGAATGTCTGAAAGAACAAGGCGTTGACACTGTATTTGGCTATCCGGGTGGAGCAATTTTAAATGTATATGATGAACTTTATAAACACCGCGATGAGATTCGTCACATCCTGACTTCTCATGAGCAGGGGGCAGCACATGCGGCTGACGGATATGCGAGAGCTACAGGAAAAGTGGGGGTCTGCCTTGCAACAAGCGGACCGGGCGCAACAAATCTTGTAACAGGAATCGCAACAGCATATATGGATTCTATACCGATTGTTGCAATTACATGTAATGTCGGTGTCCCATTACTTGGAAAAGACAGTTTTCAGGAGATCGACATTGCTGGAGTAACAATGCCAATTACAAAGTACAGTTATATCGTTAAAGATGTAACAAAGCTTGCAGAAACAATCAGAAAGGCTTTTCGTATTGCTAAGACTGGAAGACCGGGGCCTGTGCTGATCGATATTCCGAAGGATGTTACTGCGAAAGTTACAGAGTATGAGAAGGAATATCCAGGGGTATATGACCGAGAGGTAATCCATTCAGAAGAAGAGGATCTCAAGAAAGCTGTTGAGATGATCAAAGAAGCGCAGAGACCATATATTTTCGTAGGTGGTGGAGCTGTTCTTTCTGAGGCAAGTAAAGAACTTTATGAATTTGCACAGAAGGTAGATGCACCGGTAACAGATTCTCTGATGGGGAAAGGAGCTTTCCCGGGAACTGATGAGAGATATACTGGAATGCTCGGAATGCATGGAACAAAGGCGTCGAACTTTGGAGTAAGTGAATGCGATCTTCTGATCGTAACGGGAGCAAGATTCAGTGACCGTGTAACCGGAAATACTGCAACATTTGCAAAAGATGCGAAGATTCTTCAGATTGACATTGATCCGGCAGAGATGGATAAGAATGTCATGATCGATCTTGGGTTAGTAGGTGATATTAAAGCAGTCCTGAAGAAAATAAATGAGCATCTTCCACAGCAGTCTCATCCGGAATGGATGAATAAGATTAAAGATTACAAGGCGAAATATCCATTAACATATCATAAGGATGTACTTACAGGTCCATTTGCAGTAGAAGAAATTTATCGTCAGACAAATGGAGAAGCAATTATCACAACAGAAGTCGGACAGCATCAGATGTGGGCAGCACAGTATTATAAATATACGAAACCAAGAACACTTTTAACATCAGGTGGTCTTGGAACAATGGGATATGGTCTTGGAGCAGCAATCGGTGCGAAGACAGGATGTCCGGATAAAATTGTTGTAAATATTGCCGGAGACGGATGTTTCCGTATGAATATGAATGAGATCGCAACAGCTGTAAGACATGATGTTCCGATTATCCAGGTTGTAGTTAATAACCATGTACTCGGTATGGTTCGTCAATGGCAGGATCTTTTCTATGATGAAAGATATTCTGCGACAGTTCTCCGTGATGCAGTTGACTATGTGAAGCTTGCAGAAGCGATGGGAGCAGTAGGACTTCGAGCTACAACACAGGAGGAGTTTAAAGAGTGCTTTGCGAAAGCATTGACATGTGGAAAACCGGTTCTGATCGATTGTATGATCGACTGTGATGATAAGGTATGGCCTATGGTTGCGCCGGGAGCACCGATCAGCGAAGCATTTGATGAGCAGGATCTGAAAGCAAAAGAAAACTAAAAATAATAAGTTTCAGCCACATAGTTGTATGGCTGATAAGTAAAGGAATATTTTATTTTTATGTGAGAAAATCTGTGAAAACGGAGTTTCTATAGATACACAATAACAGGAGGTAATTAAAAATGAGTAGAGTGTATAATTTTTCAGCGGGACCGGCGGTTCTGCCAGAAGAAGTACTGAAGGAAGCGGCAGCAGAGATGCTGGACTACAAGGGAACAGGAATGTCTGTTATGGAGATGAGTCATCGTTCCAAAGCTTTCGAGGAAATTATCACAGAAGCTGAGCAGGATCTCAGAGATCTGATGAATATTCCGGATAACTATAAAGTACTGTTTCTTCAGGGTGGAGCGTCACAGCAGTTTGCTATGATCCCTATGAACCTGATGAAGAATAAGGTTGCTGATTACATTGTCACAGGACAGTGGGCTAAGAAAGCAGCTAAGGAAGCAGAAAAATATGGAAAGGTAAATGTTGTTGCATCCTCAGCGGATAAGACATTTTCATACATTCCAGACTGCTCCGATCTTCCGATTTCAGAAGATGCAGACTACGTATATATCTGTGAAAACAACACTATTTACGGAACAAAATTTAAAACACTGCCAAACACAAAAGGAAAAGATCTTGTGGCAGATGTCTCCTCCTGTTTTCTTTCCGAACCTGTAGATGTAACAAAATATGCAATGATTTATGGTGGAGTTCAGAAAAATATCGGACCTGCTGGTGTAGTGATCGCAATCATCCGTGAAGATCTGATCACAGAGGATGTTCTCCCGGGAACACCTACAATGCTTACATATAAGACACATGCAGATGCAAAATCTCTTTATAATACACCACCGGCATACGGAATCTATATCTGTGGTAAAGTCTTCAAATGGCTTAAGAAGATGGGCGGACTTGAAGTAATGAAAGAACGCAACGAAAAGAAAGCAAAAGTTCTTTATGATTTCCTTGATCAGAGCAAACTGTTCAAAGGAACTGTTGTCCCGGAAGATCGTTCTCTTATGAATGTACCATTCGTGACAGGCGATGCAGATCTGGATGCAAAATTCGTTAAGGAAGCAAAAGAAGCTGGATTTGAGAATCTGAAAGGACATAGAACTGTAGGCGGAATGCGTGCCAGTATTTACAACGCAATGCCATATGAGGGTGTTGTTGCACTTGTAGACTTTATGAAGAAATTTGAAGAGGAGAATCTGTAAGATGTTTAAATATCATTGCCTGAATCCAATTTCTGCCGTTGGCATGAATAAGTTGGATGAAAATTATGTAAAGACAGAAAATGCGGATGAAGCTGACGTGATTCTTGTCCGCAGTGCAAAAATGCATGAGATGGAATTCGGAAAGAACCTGAAAGCAATCGCTCGTGCGGGAGCCGGAGTGAATAATATTCCGCTTGATAAATGTGCAGAGGAAGGAATTGTTGTATTCAATACACCTGGAGCAAATGCGAATGGTGTAAAAGAACTTGTGATTGCAGGAATGCTTCTCGCAGCCAGAGATGTCGTTGGTGGAATTCAGTGGGTACAGGAATTCGAGGAAGATGGAGATATCGCAAAGATTGCTGAGAAGAAGAAAAAAGCATTTGCAGGAACAGAACTTTCCGGAAAGAAACTTGGTGTGATCGGACTTGGAGCAATCGGAGTTCTTGTTGCGAATGTAGCAACACATCTTGGAATGGAAGTTTATGGATATGATCCATATGTTTCCGTAGATTCTGCATGGAGACTTTCCAGAAGTATCCATCACGCAACAACAGTAGATGAAATCTATAAAGAGTGCGATTATATCACAATCCATGTACCTGCACTTGACAGTACAAAGGGAATGATTGACAAGAATGCAATCAGTCTGATGAAAGAGGGCGTTGTAATTCTGAACTTCGCCAGAGATGTTCTTGTAAATCAGGAAGATATCGTTGATGCACTTGTAGCAGGTAAAGTACACCGTTATGTAACAGATTTCCCAACAAAGGAAATTGTAGGTGTAAAAGGCGCAATTGTAATTCCGCATCTTGGAGCATCTACAGAAGAGTCAGAAGACAACTGTGCACAGATGGCTGTTGCTGAGATCCGTGATTTCCTTGAGAACGGAAATATTACACATTCCGTTAATTATCCGGATTGCAACGTGGGAACAAAAGCTGACGGAGACAGAATTACAATTCTTCACCGTAATGTGCCGAATATGATCGGTCAGTTTACAACACTTCTTGCACAGGAGAATCAGAATATCGCACTTATGACAAATAAGAGCAAGAAGGAATATGCATATACAGTAATTGATGTGGACGGAAGCGTTTCTGATGAAGTTGTAAGTAAACTGGAATCAATCACAGATGTACTTGGTGTGCGTGTGATCAAATAAAAAGTAAATGAAGTGTAAATTTGGCTAAGCTGATTTTGAAAGCTGATTTATAACGAAAAGAACAGGGTGGTTTTTCTATGTGAGAGACCACCTTTTTGTATACAATAAGTTGATAAATAAGATAGGGTACAAAGCATATAAAAATGAACAGATAGTATGGAGAAGTATTATGCAAAAATGGATACATTTTTAATACAATGATATCAGCATGAAATCATCTTGACAATATTTGTATAATCGTATACAATCATACAAAAAGAGAATAGGAGGAAATCATGGAAGAATATCAGGACCGTTCTCTGGGAGGACGTGTTTTTAAGAGACTCCGTGAAGATATCCTCAAAGGCAGATACAAACAACAGGATGAACTCAGAGAGGCTACCATCGGGAAAGAACTCGGGGTCAGCAGAACTCCAGTAAGGGAAGCGTTAAGACAGCTTGAATTAGAAGGTCTTGTGACGATTGTACCGAATAAAGGTGCTTATGTTACCGGAATCAGCCAGAAGGATATCTGGGATATCTATCAGATGCGTAAGTATCTGGAAGGAATGTGCGCCAGATGGGCGGCGGAACATATTACAGAAGACCAGTTAGAAGAATTAGAAGAGACTATTTTACTTTCAGAATTTCAGATGAAGAAAGAAAATGGATACAATAAAGAACAAGTAACAGGATTAGACGGAAGATTTCATACGATATTATATGAGGCTTCCGGAAGCAGGATGCTGTGTCATGTTCTTACAGATTTTCACCGATATGTTCAAATGGCAAGAAAGTCCTCGATCAATGTGAAGGCAAGAGCCGAGAAGTCAATTGAGGAGCATAAAGCAATTCTTCAGGCAATCAGGGACAGAAACCCGGATCTGGCAGAACAGCTTGCAAAGGAACATATTGTTCATGTCATGCAGAACCTAAAGAAAATAGAAGAAAAACATAATCAGGAGGAAGCAAAAGATGGAAAAAATTAAGATGACAACACCACTGGTAGAGATGGATGGAGATGAGATGACAAGAATTCTCTGGAAGATGATCAAGGATAATCTTCTTGAGCCATATATTGATCTCAAGACAGAATATTATGATCTTGGCCTGGAACACAGAAACGAGACAGATGACCAGGTAACAGTTGATTCCGCACTCGCAACAAAGAAATACAAAGTTGCCGTAAAATGTGCAACAATCACTCCGAATGCAGCACGTATGGATGAGTATGATCTGAAAGAAATGTGGAAGAGCCCGAACGGAACAATCCGTGCGATCCTTGATGGAACAGTGTTCCGCGCTCCAATCGTTGTAAAAGGAATTGAGCCATGTGTAAAGAACTGGAAGAAACCAATTACAATTGCAAGACATGCTTATGGAGATGTATATAAAGGATCCGAGATGAAGATTCCGGGGGCGGGAAAGGTTGAACTTGTATACACAGCAGAAGATGGAAGCCAGACAAAAGAACTGGTTCATGAGTTTGACGGACCGGGAATCGTACAGGGAATGCATAATATCAATAAATCCATCGAAAGCTTTGCAAGAAGCTGCTTTTCTTACGCTTTGGATACAAAACAGGATCTGTGGTTTGCAACAAAGGATACAATTTCTAAGAAATATGATCATACATTCAAAGATATCTTCCAGGAAATCTTTGATGCAGAATATGCTGATCAGTTCAAAGAAGCAGGAATTGAGTATTTCTACACACTGATCGATGATGCTGTTGCCCGTGTTATGAAATCAGAAGGTGGATATATCTGGGCATGTAAGAACTACGATGGAGATGTAATGAGCGACATGGTATCTTCCGCATTCGGTTCACTTGCTATGATGACATCCGTACTTGTTTCTCCAGACGGATATTATGAATATGAAGCTGCTCATGGAACTGTACAGCGTCACTATTATAAGCACCTGAAAGGTGAAGAGACATCTACAAACTCAGTTGCAACAATCTTCGCATGGACAGGAGCTCTCAGAAAACGCGGCGAGCTGGATGGAAATAAAGATCTGATGGACTTTGCAGATAAACTTGAGAAAGCAACAATCGACACAATCGAAGCAGGAGAGATGACAAAAGACCTCGCTTTGATCACAACGATCGAGAATCCGACAGTACTCAATAGTGAGGAGTTTATTAAAGCAATAGCGAAGAGACTGTAATTTATCGAGGGAATTTATACAATGGGCTAAGTTTTTGACAGAATCGTCGCAAGAATGGGTCTACTATTACCATGGGCACCGGCCCGCTCTACCTCATCCCTTTGAAAGTATGTAACATAAGAGCCAGAACAGTTACCGTGTGTGGTGCCTGTTCTGGCTCTTATTAACATACTGAACAAAGTGTATTCGGAACGCTCCTGCCTTACATGTGCCCCTGGCAACAGTAGACCCGTTCTTGCTTGCGTAGTTCAAAATTAAACTTTCTCCTACAAATACAAAATTCACTCGAAAATACAGAAACTAAAGTCAAAAGATCAAGAAATCTTCATCGACAAAAACAATGTCCTGTGAAAAAAATGTCAATTTGCGGAAAATATGAATTGAAATTTCAATCGACCTAGTATATAATACAATAGGCAGAAATTTTGGTTTATTTTAAAATTATTTTATAAGTATGGAGGGCTAAAATATGAGCTACAATGCAACAGAAAACTCAGCAAGCAGACGAATTGCCACACTGCTTGATGAGGGAAGCTTTGTTGAAATTGGCGGAGCTGTTACAGCTAGAAGCACAACTTTCAACTTGCAGGAGAAGGCAGCTCCTTCTGACGGTGTTATCACTGGATATGGAGTGATTGACGGTAACCTGGTTTATGTATACAGCCAGGATGCTGACGTTCTGGGTGGAGCACTCGGAGAGATGCATGCGAAGAAGATCGCAAGAATCTATGATATGGCTATGAAGATGGGAGCACCGGTGATCGGACTGATCGACTGTGCAGGACTCAGACTTCAGGAAGCTACAGATGCACTTGAGGCATTTGGAAGCCTTTATCACAAACAGGCACTTGCATCAGGTGTGATTCCGCAGGTTACAGCAATCTTTGGAATGTGCGGCGGCGGTCTTGCAGTTGTTCCGGGGCTTACAGATTTCACATTTATGGAAGCAAAAGACGGAAAACTTTTCGTTAATTCTCCAAATGCACTGGAAGGAAATGAGATTTCCAAGTGTAACACAGCAAGCGCTGAGTACCAGAGCAAGACAGCAGGTCTTGTAGACGGAATCGGTGCAGAGGCAGAGATCCTCGGACAGATCCGTGATCTTGTATGTATGCTTCCGGCAAACAACGAAGATGATATGTCTTATGAGGAATGCACAGATGACCTGAACCGTATCTGCGCAGACATTGCTAACGCATCAGAAGATACAGCAATCGCACTGGCACAGATTGCTGACAATCAGATTCTTGTTGAGACAAAGAAAGACTACGCAAAAGAGATGGTTACAGGATTTATCCGCCTGAACGGAATGACAGTTGGTGTTGTTGCAAACCGCTCTAAAGTATACAATGCAGAAGCTGAAGTAGAGGCTGAGTTCGACAGCGTTCTTACAGTAGACGGATGCAAGAAAGCAACAGATTTTGTAAACTTCTGTGATGCATTCTCAATCCCGGTTCTTACACTGACAAATGTAACAGGATTTGCTGCTACAGTAGAGTCAGAGAAGAACATGGCAAGCGCAGTTGCAAAACTGACATATGCATTTGCTAACGCTACAGTACCGAAGGTAAATGTAATCGTTGGTAAGGCATTCGGAAGTGCTTACGTTTCTATGAACAGTAAGTCAATTGGTGCAGATCTTGTTTATGCATGGCCAACAGCAGAGATCGGAATGATGGATGCGAAGCTTGCAGCACAGATCATGTACGCAGACGCAGATGCTGAGACTCTTAATGAGAAAGCAGCTGAATACAAAGAACTTCAGTCAAGCCCGAATTCAGCAGCAGCAAGAGGATATGTTGATGCGATCATCGAGCCGGCAGATACAAGAAAATATGTGATCGGAGCATTTGAGATGCTGTTCACAAAGAGAGAGGACCGTCCGGCTAAGAAACACGGAACGGTTTAGTGAGGTGAGGCGAAGTGAAGAAAAAAATCAGTTTATTAGGACTTATCCTCATTCTCGTTCTTAGCTTCACAGGATGTGGTAAGTCTGAGACAACAGAATATGATCAGGCAACATTAGAACAGTATGCTGAGTTTGTTGTTCAGAATTTCGAAGCGATGACAACAGAGCAGCTTGACAGCTTTTCTGATATGCGTGATCTTCAGCTTGACACACAGCTTATGAATGCAGGACTTCCGGTTGATGGAGAGGACTTCCTTACAATGATCAGCTCCTGGGAAGCAGCAGAAGAAGAGTGCGGTGCTTATGTTGAACATGGCGACTGGACAATGGAAGTAAAGAACGATGGAGTTTCACTCACATCTGAAGCAAAATATGAAAACAGAGATGCAGACATCGTCTTCAGTTTTGACGAAAAGGGCAACATGGAGAGTATGGATGTTTCTGCTCATTATTCAACAGGAGAGATCCTTAAGAAAGCCGGTCTGAATACAGTACTTGGTATGGGAACAGTATTCGTTGTATTGATTTTCATTTCATTCATTATTTATCTGCTTGAATACATTCCGAAACTTCAGCAGAAGATGGCTAATAAGGATAAAGAAGTAGAAGTGAAGAAGGAAGCAGCTGTACAGGCAGCTCCGGCTCCGGTAGCTACAGCAGAAGATGACGGAGAACTCGTAGCAGTAATTGCAGCAGCAATTGCAGCAGCCGAGGGAACTTCTACAGATGGATTTGTTGTTCGTTCTATTAAGAGAAGAAAATCAAACAGATGGAATTAATCAGGAGGATAATTAGATGAAAAACTATACAATCACAGTAAACGGAAATGTATATGATGTAACAGTAGAAGAGAATGGTGCAGGCGCACCGGCAACAGCACCGGTTGCAGCACCTAGAGCAGCAGCACCGGCAGCTCCGGCAGCAGCACCGAAAGCGGCAGCAGGCGCTGGAAGCATCCAGGTAAAAGCTGGAGCAGCAGGTAAAGTATTCCAGGTTCCTACATCTGTTGGACAGAAGGTAGAGGCTGGAGATACAGTTATTATCATTGAAGCAATGAAGATGGAGATCCCAGTTGTTGCCCCAGAGGCAGGAACTATTGCCAGCATTGATGTGGCAGTAGGTGATGCTGTTGAATCAGGAGCTGTACTTGCTACATTAAACTAGTAACTGAACCAGGAGGTTTTTACAAATGGAATATATTTCAAATACATTGGGAAACCTCGTAGAACAGACAGCGTTCATGAATCTTACATTTGGTAACCTGATCATGATTGCTGTTGCCTGCGTGTTTCTCTATCTGGCAATTCGCCACGAATTTGAGCCACTGCTTCTTGTTCCAATTGCCTTTGGTATGTTGCTTGTAAATATCTATCCGGATATTATGCTTCATGCTGAGGATGCAGCGAACGGAACTGGTGGACTTCTGTATTACTTTTATCAGCTTGACGAGTGGTCCATCCTTCCTTCTCTGATCTTCCTTGGAGTTGGAGCGATGACAGACTTTGGTCCGCTGATCGCAAACCCGAAGAGTTTCCTGCTTGGTGCAGCAGCTCAGTTCGGTATTTTCGCAGCTTATCTTGGAGCTATGGCTCTTGGATTTTCAGACAAAGCAGCAGCTGCTATCTCCATCATCGGTGGAGCTGACGGCCCGACATCTATCTTCCTTGCAGGTAAACTGCAGCAGACAGCTATCATGGGACCGATCGCCGTAGCAGCATACTCCTATATGTCACTTGTGCCGATCATCCAGCCACCGATCATGAAACTTCTCACAACAGAGAAGGAAAGAAAGATCAAGATGGATCAGCTTCGCCCGGTTTCTAAGCTTGAGAGAATCCTCTTCCCGGTTATCGTTACAATCGTTGTATGTGTGATTCTTCCTACAACAGCTCCACTTGTTGGTATGTTGATGCTTGGTAACCTGTTCAAAGAGTGTGGAGTTGTAAGACAGCTGACAGAGACAGCTTCCAATGCCCTGATGTACATCGTAGTTATTCTTCTTGGTACATCTGTAGGTGCTACAACAAGTGCTGAAGCATTCCTGAACTGGAATACAATCAAGATCGTTATCCTTGGTCTTATAGCATTTGCATTCGGTACAGCTGCCGGAGTTCTCTTCGGTAAGTTAATGTGTGTCCTTACACATGGTAAGGTTAACCCGCTGATTGGTTCCGCTGGTGTATCTGCGGTTCCTATGGCAGCCCGTGTATCTCAGAAGGTTGGTGCTGAGGCAGATCCTACAAACTTCCTTCTTATGCATGCAATGGGACCGAACGTTGCCGGAGTTATCGGTACTGCAGTAGCAGCCGGAACATTTATGGCTATTTTCGGCGTTAAGTAAATTAGGAGGATAAATAAATGGCAGAAATTGAAAAAAAACCAGTTAAAATAGTAGAAACTATTCTGCGTGATGCACATCAGTCTCTGATTGCTACCAGAATGACAACAGAGCAGATGATGCCAATCGTTGAGAAGATGGACAAGGTTGGATATCATGCTGTAGAGTGCTGGGGTGGAGCAACATTCGATGCTTCCCTCCGTTTCCTGAAAGAAGATCCATGGGAGAGACTTAGAAAGTTCCGTGATGGATTCAAGAATACAAAACTTCAGATGCTGTTCCGTGGACAGAATATCCTTGGATACCGTCCATACGCTGATGATGTTGTAGAGTATTTCGTACAGAAATCTGTGGCAAACGGAATCGATATCATTCGTATTTTCGACTGCCTCAATGATATGAGAAACCTTCAGACAGCTGTAAAAGCAGCTAACAAAGAGAAGGCTCATGCACAGGTTGCAATGTCTTATACACTTGGTGATGCTTACACAATGGAGTACTGGGTAGACCTCGCAAAGAGAATCGAAGATATGGGTGCAAGCTCAATCTGTGTTAAGGATATGGCAGGACTTCTTGTTCCATATAAGACAACAGAGCTTGTTGGTGCATTGAAAGATGCAGTAAATATCCCAATCGAGATGCATACACATTACACATCAGGTGTTGCTTCCATGACATATATGAAGGCTGTTGAGGCAGGAGCTGATATCATCGATACAGCAATGTCTCCATTCGCACTTGGAACATCTCAGCCGGCTACAGAAGTTATGGTTGAGACATTCAAGGGAACACCATACGATACAGGACTTGATCAGAGTCTCCTTGCAGAGATTGCTGACTACTTCCGTCCAATCCGTGACGATGCTCTTGAGAGCGGACTGCTCAATCCGAAGAACCTTGGTGTTAATATCAAGACTCTTCTGTACCAGGTACCGGGAGGAATGCTTTCCAACCTGACATCCCAGCTGAAAGAGCAGGGAGCAGAAGATAAGTTCTACGAAGTACTTGAAGAGGTACCTCGTGTACGTAAAGATCTTGGTGAGCCACCGCTTGTTACACCATCTTCACAGATCGTTGGAACACAGGCTGTATTCAACGTACTGATGGGTGAGCGTTATAAGATGATCACAAAAGAGACGAAGGATGTTCTTGCAGGTAAATACGGTAAGACAACAAAACCGGTTGATCCAGAACTTCAGAAGAAGGCTCTTGGAGATGAAGAACCGATCACTTGCCGTCCGGCAGATCTTATCCCGGATGAGCTTGATACACTTCGTAAAGAGTGTGCACAGTGGATCCAGCAGGATGAGGATGTACTGACATATGCATTGTTCCCACAGGTTGCTGTTGACTTCTTCAAATACAGACAGGCTCAGCAGACAAAAGTAGATGCTACAGTAGCAGATACAGAGAACGGATCTTATCCGGTATAATCCTGACTAATTTAGTTAGATTATGAATTGAATAGAAAGACCAGAAGATAACAGATTGAAAGATTTGTGTTTTCTGGTCTTTTTCATTTGTAAGGAAATTTATTTGGTGGTATCATAGATGTGTACAATTTTGAATAATCAAGTTTTTTGTAATATGAGTTTGATTGTTGGAATATATGGAGGCAGATATGAGTGTTTTAGACAGAATAGAGCGATTACGAAATGTAATGGAACAGCAGAAAATAGACTGCTATATCATCCCTACAGATGACTATCATCACAGTGAATACGTCGGTGATTATTTTAAATTCCGCGAATATATAACGGGCTTTACAGGATCAGCAGGTACCGCAGTTTTTACAAAGGATAAAGCGGGACTCTGGACAGATGGAAGATATTTTATTCAGGCAGAAACTCAGTTGAAGGGGAGCGGGATCACGCTCTATAAATCAGGAGAATCTGATGTTCCAACGATAGAAGAATTTTTAAAAAGTGAGCTGAAAGAAGGGGATGTTCTGGGATTTGATGGTCGTACAGTGACTTATGCACAAGGAAAACGATATTGTCATATCGCAGACGAGAATGGTGCATCATTGAAATACCGCTTAGATTTTGCACAGAATATCTGGAAGGAAAGACCTGAAATGTCTATGGAATCTGTATTTTCTCTAGAAGATGAATATACAGGTGAAAAAATTGGATCCAAATTAGAACGAATCAGAGAAATAATGAAAGAAAATGGATGCAATGCACATGTTTTATCGAGTCTTGATGATATTGCATGGCTTTTAAATATAAGAGGAAATGATATTGCATATTGTCCACTTGTTCTTTCTTACGCAATCGTTTATAATAATTCAGTTGAGCTGTTTGCTGACATTAGAAAATTCTCTGACGATATTATAAATTTGCTAGCAGAAAATCAAGTGAAGATTTATCCGTATGAGGATATTTATCGCAAAGTTTCAGAAATGACATCGGAAGATAAGCTTCTTCTGGATTCTACAATCATGAATTATAGTCTTTATCAGGCTATTTCCAAAGAGACGGTGATTGTTGATAAGCAGAACCCGGAAATCCTGATGAAGTCAGTTAAAAATGAAACACAGGCAGAGAATTTGAGAAAAGCGCATTTGAAGGATGCGGTTGCACATACAAAGTTTATGTACTGGTTAAAGAAGAATATTGGCAGAGTGGAGATTACAGAGTTGTCTGCTTCTGCCAGGCTGGAAGGATTACGTGCAGAGCAGGAGCATTTCCTCGGACCAAGTTTTGGCCCGATCAGTGCATATGGAGAACATGGGGCAATTGTTCATTATAGTGCGGATGAGAAAAGCAATGTCCCTTTAAAAGAAGGAAAGCTTTTCATGACAGATACAGGAGGTCATTACCTGGAAGGGTCTACCGACATTACGCGTACGGTTGCACTTGGAGAAGTGGGGAATATTGAAAAAGAACATTTCACACTGGTTGCAAGAGCAATGCTGCGCCTGGCAAACACTGTATTTCTCTATGGATGCAGTGGTGCGAATCTGGATTGTATTGCAAGAGAGGTCTTTTGGAAAGAAGGATTAAACTTTAATCATGGGACGGGGCATGGTGTTGGTTATTTATTGAATATCCATGAAGGACCGATCAATTTCCGTTGGAAAGAGGGAGAGAGACCGGCTCCGGCATTGGAAGAAAATATGGTGATCACAGATGAACCGGGGATCTATATTGAGGGTTCCCATGGAATTCGTCTGGAAAATGAGCTGCTTGTCAGAAAAACAGTTAAGAATGAGTATGGACAGTTTATGAATTTTGAAATTCTTACTTATGTACCAATTGATCTGGATGCAATCTTGCCGGAGAAAATGAGTACAGAAGAGAAAGAAATGCTGAATCATTATCATAAGCAGGTTTATGAAAAAGTGTCCCCTTACCTTTCAGAGGAAGAACGAATCTGGCTGAAAGAGTACACGCGGGCTGTGAAGTAATCAGCAAAGCAGAGGTATGACAGAACTCTTATCTATCTGTTGAAGCTGCTGGACGGACAATGAAATATTTAGGGATTAGGAAAAGTGTAAAAGAATGGAAACATCAGAACGCAATATTGAAGCGAATATGAATGAGCTGATCGGAAGGATCGAAGCAAAATATGAGAAGATGAGCAAGGGGCAGAAGCGCCTTGCAGAATATGTGAAAGAAAATTATGATAAGGCTGTATTTCTGACAGCGGCGCGTCTTGGAGAGATTGTGGGTGTCAGTGAATCTACGGTTGTACGATTTGCAACTCAGCTTGGATATAGGGGATATCCGGAATTTCAGAAAGCATTGGAAGAACTTGTCCGTAATAAGTTGAATTCAATCCAGCGTATGGAAGTGACCTATGGACGAATTACACAGAGTGAGATCCTTGAAACAGTTCTTCAGTCAGACATTGAGAAAATCAAGATGACCTTGTCTGCAATCGATCATAAGGCATTTAACTGGGCGATTGATACCCTTTTAGAAGCAAAGAGAATCTATGTTGTGGGAATCAGAAGCTGTGCACCACTTGCTTCTTTTATGGGATTTTATCTAAATCTTGTATGCGACAATGTAATTACAGTAAATACAAACAGTTCCAGTGAGATTTTTGAACAGATCATTCGAATCGGGGAAGGAGATGTGATTATAGGAATCAGTTTCCCAAGATATTCGATGAGAACATTGAAAGCATTGGAATTTGCGAGCAATAGAAAGGCAAAAGTAATCACACTTACTGACAGTATCCATTCACCTATGAATCAGTATTCTTCCTGCAATCTGATCGCAAGAAGTGATATGGCATCTATTGTCGATTCACTTGTTGCACCATTGAGTGTGATCAATGCTCTGATTGTTGCAATCTGTATGAAAAAACAGAAAGAAGTTGTCTCGACATTAGAGACTCTGGAGAAAATCTGGGGTGAATATCAGGTTTACAGCGGAGAAGAAAGCAGCCAGGAAGGTGGCAGCGCAGGAACGAACGAGTCTTACAGACAGAATAAAGGAGAAGAATAGAGCATGAGTAATGTGATCGTAGTGGGCGGCGGGGCTGCCGGGATGATGGCGGCAGTTTTCGCTGCAAGAAATGGTCAGAATGTTCAGTTGCTTGAGAAGAATGAAAAGCTTGGGAAAAAGCTGTTCATTACAGGAAAAGGACGCTGCAATATAACGAATGCCGCTGATATAGAAGATTTATTTACGGCGGTGACAAGTAATCCGAAATTTTTATACAGTGGATTTTACAGTTTTACAAATCAGCAGGTGATCGATTTCTTTGAAAAACTTGGTGTGAAGACGAAAATTGAACGTGGAGAACGAGTTTTCCCTGTTTCAGATCATTCTTCTGATGTGATCGCAGCATTTTCAAGAGAGTTAAAATCATTAGGAGTAGCTGTTTCTCTTCACACAGAGGTGAGAGAACTACTTTGTGAACAGGATAAAGTGTGCGGGGTTTTATTAACTAATGGAAAGAAAATGAAGGCAGATGCTGTGATTGTTGCGACAGGTGGTATTTCCTATCCTTCTACGGGTTCTACAGGCGATGGATATCGTTTTGCGAAAGAAACAGGGCATAGAGTGACAGAACTCCTTCCATCACTTGTACCGATGGAAGTCAGACAATGGTATGCGAAAGAATTGCAGGGATTATCTCTTCGAAATATAGAAATTTGTATCACAGATGGGAAGAAAAAACTCTACGAAGAATTCGGAGAAATGCTTTTTACACATTATGGTGTAACAGGACCGGTTATTCTGAGCGCGAGCAGTGTGGTGGGAAAAACTTTAAGAAAAAAAGAACTTACACTTCATATAGACTTAAAACCGGCATTGAGTGAGGAACAACTTGATAAAAGAATCCTCAGAGAGTTTGATGCAAACCATAATAAACAGTATAAAAATTCAATCGATTCACTCTTTCCGGCAAAATTAAAGCCCGTTATGATAGAACTCTCGGAGATTGAACCTGAGAAAAAAGTGAATGAGATTACAAAAGAAGAACGACAGAGACTGGTTCATCTGATCAAGGATTTTACAATGACATTGACAGGGCTTCGCGGTTATAATGAAGCAATCATTACAAAAGGCGGAGTATCTGTAAAAGAGGTTGATCCAGGAACAATGGAATCAAAAAAAATGAAAGGATTATATTTCGCCGGAGAGGTGCTTGATCTTGATGCAATGACCGGAGGATATAATCTTCAGATTGCGTGGTCAACAGGGTATCTTGCCGGAATTAACGCAGGATGTGATTGAAAATTTTACTGGGGAATGTCTGAATCCTGTGACAGGAAGAATAGATATTACTGTTAGATTTGAAAATGGAATGTAGAAAGAAAAGATGGAGAAATAAAAATGGGATATAATGTAGCAATCGATGGACCGGCAGGGGCAGGGAAAAGTACAATTGCAAAGCAGGTTGCAAAAGAAAACGGATATATTTATGTAGATACCGGCGCAATGTACCGTGGATTGGCCATTCACTTTCTGAATCTTGGAATTGATCCAAAAGATACAGAAAAGATTATAGAGGCCTGCAAAGATGTGGAAGTAACGATTGGTTATGAAAGCGGAATCCAGCAGATTTATGTAAACGGAGAGAATGTTACAGCAAAGCTTCGTACAGAAGAAGTTGGAAATATGGCTTCTATGACATCTGCGATTCCGGAAGTCAGAGGAAAACTCCTGGAACTTCAGAGAACGCTTGCAAGAGAGAAGGATGTGATCATGGATGGAAGAGACATTGGTACCCATGTGCTTCCAGATGCAGATGTAAAAATCTATCTTACAGCAAGCGTAGAAATCAGAGCAAAGAGAAGATATAAAGAGCTTGTTGAAAAGGGAGTACAGTGCGATCTGAAAGAGATAGAGAAAGATATTGAAGAAAGAGACTACCGTGATATGACAAGAAAGATCGCGCCACTGAAAAAAGCAGAGGATGCGATACTTGTTGACAGTTCGGATATGACACTGAAAGAAGTTGTAAACACGATTTCCAGATATTGTCATAGATAAATTTGCAGGAGTTGGATAGAATGAAAGTAATAAAGGCGAAATCAGCTGGATTTTGTTTCGGCGTTAAGCGTGCAGTGGATACAGTTTACGAACAGGTGAAAGAGAATCAGAATCTTCCGATCTATACGTATGGTCCGATTATCCATAATGAAGAAGTGGTGAAAGATCTGGAGCAGAAAGGTGTGATCGTCCTTCGCAGCGAAGAAGAGCTGGATACACTGGAAAGGGGAACTGTTATTATCCGCTCTCATGGGGTGGCAAAAGATGTGTATGACAGATTGGAAAGTAAGAAAATCCAGATTGTAGATGCTACGTGTCCATTTGTTAAGAAAATCCATAATATCGTGCAGAAACACAGTGAGATGGGCGAGAATATTATTATCATTGGAAATCCGGAACATCCGGAGGTTCAGGGAATTAAGGGCTGGGCAGGAGACCATGTAGAGGTCTTTCAGACAAAGGAAGAAGCAGAAAATTATTCTTGTGAGCAGGGGAAAAAGATTTGTATCGTTGCCCAGACGACATTTAATTACAATAAATTTAAAGAATTAGTTGAAATTCTTGAAAAAAAGAGTTATGATGTAAGTGTTTTAAATACAATCTGTAATGCTACGAAGGAGCGCCAGACAGAAGCGCAGAGCATAGCAGAGACGGTGGATGCTATGATCGTTATTGGTGACAAACATAGTTCCAATACCCAGAAGTTATTTGAAATATGCCGCAAAGCATGTAACAATACGTACTATATACAGACACTTGGCGATTTGGATTTGAATCAATTAGGGTCAGTGGAAACGGTAGGTATTACAGCAGGGGCATCCACGCCCAACAATATAATTGAGGAGGTTCAAAATAATGTCAGAATTATCTTTTGAACAGATGTTAGAAGAGTCATTTAAAACAATTCACAATGGAGAGGTTGTCGAAGGTACAGTAATCGACGTGAAACCGGATGAGATTATCCTGAACATTGGATATAAAGCAGACGGTATCATTACAAAGAGCGAATATTCCAACGATCAGTCTCTTGACCTTACAACAGTTGTATCCGTAGGTGATACAATGACAGTTAAGGTACTGAAAGTAAATGACGGAGAGGGTCAGGTTCTTCTTACATATAAGAGACTGGCTGCAGAAAAAGGAAATGAGAGACTGCGCGAAGCATATGAAAACCACGAAGTGCTGAAAGCTACAGTTACACAGATTCTTGGCGGCGGTATTTGTACAACAGTTGATGAAGTAAGAGTATTTATCCCGGCAAGCCTTGTTTCCGATTCTTATGAGAAAGATCTCAGCAAGTATGAAGGACAGGAAATCGAATTCGTAATCAGCGAGTTCAACCCGAGAAGAAACCGTGTGATCGGTGATAGAAGACAGCTTCTTGTAGCAGAGCGTGCTGAGAAGCAGAAAGAGCTGTTCGCGAAACTCAATGTTGGTGATACAGTAGAAGGAACTGTTAAGAATGTAACAGATTTCGGAGCATTCGTTGACCTTGGTGGTGTTGACGGACTTCTTCACATCTCAGAGATGTCATGGGGAAGAGTTGACAATCCGAAGAAAGTATTCCATGTAGGAGATACACTGAAAGTTCTTGTAAAAGACATTCATGATACAAAGATTGCGCTCAGCCTGAAATTCCCAGAGACAAATCCATGGGTAAATGCAGCAGAAGATTTCGCTGTAGGTACAGTAGTTACAGGAAAAGTTGCACGTATGACAGACTTTGGTGCATTCGTAGAACTTGCACCGGGAGTTGACGCACTTCTTCATGTATCCCAGATTTCAAGAGCTCATGTTGAGAAACCATCTGATGTTCTTGCAATCGGACAGGAAATCACAGCTAAGATCGTTGATCTTAACGAAGCAGAGAAGAAGATCAGCCTGAGCATGAAAGCTCTTGAGGCTGACAACGCTGGAGAGACAGAGGAATAAGATATAAATTATTTTTTAGAAGAACCTGCCATTGGCAGGTTCTTTTTCTGTTAAAAATTCGACAAGATGTATAGCGAAAGATACAAGAATTATTACATATTTGCTAGATTTTCAGAGCGCATTCTAGTAAAATAAGTATTACAAAATTAAAATATTATTGTTGTAATGACAATGATAAAAGAAAGGAAGGAAATGAGATGGGGCTTTTGACATTTAAAGGCGGAATCCATCCAGATGATGGAAAACGTTTTTCAAAGGATCAGCCGATCAGACCTGTAGTACCTCAGGGTGAACTGGTCTATCCACTTTCACAGCATATAGGAGCACCGGCTAAACCGGTAGTTAAGAAAGGCGATTGTGTGCTGAAAGGACAGTTGATTGCTGAAGCGGGAGGATTTGTATCTTCTCCGATCTATTCATCTGTCTCCGGTAAAGTGAAAGGATTGGAACAACGTTTTAATCCAACTGGATCCCAGGTGGAGTGCATTGTTGTAGAAAACGATGGAGAGTATAAGGAAGTTGAATATGAACCGGTAAAGCCTTTGGAAGAGATGACAAGGGAAGAAATCATTAATAAGATTGGAGATGCCGGAATCGTAGGAATGGGTGGTGCAGGATTCCCTACAAAGGTAAAGCTTTCTCCGAAGGAACCGGATAAGATAGAATATATTATTGCAAACTGTGCTGAGTGTGAACCTTATATCACTGCAGATTACAGAAGAATGCTCGAGTATACAGAAGATCTTGTCAGCGGAATGAAGGTCATCCTTTCTTTATTCCCAAATGCAAGAGGTGTTTTTGCTGTAGAGGATAACAAGAAAGATTGTATTGAAAAGTTACAGAAAGCAGTTTCCGGCGATCCAAGAATTGATGTGAAAGCATTGATGACAAAATATCCACAGGGGGCAGAACGTCAGTTGATCTATGCAGTGACAAAACGAGCAATCAATTCTACCATGCTTCCGGCAGATGCAGGATGTATTGTTGATAACGTGGAGACTTTGATTGGAATCCACAATGCGGTAATCAAAGGAAAACCGTTGATGGAACGTGTTGTTACAGTGAGCGGCGATGCAGTTGAAAAACCAGGAAACTTTATGGCTCCTTTTGGAATAAACCACAGAGAGCTGGTTGAGGCAGCAGGAGGTTTGAAAGCGGAACCGCAGAAACTGATCTCCGGAGGACCGATGATGGGATTTGCCATGGTGACAATGGATGCACCGGTTACAAAGACTTCTTCCTCTATTCTGCTTTTTAAAGAAGACGTTGTGGCAAAGAGTCTTGAGACTGCATGTATTAACTGTGGAAGATGTGTGGAGATCTGTCCAAGCAGAATTATTCCATCCAGACTTGCAGACTTTTCAAAGAGAAAAGATGAGGCATCTTTTGTTGCATGGAATGGATTGGAATGTGTGGAATGTGGTTCCTGCAGTTATGTCTGTCCGGCGAAACGTCAGCTGAAACAGGCAATTGGTTCAATGCGTAAGACAGCATTGGCGAATAGAAAGAAGAAATAAGAGAGGTTGAAGTAAAGTGAACGAGAAATATAACGTATCTTCTTCGCCGCATATCCGTGATAAAGTGACAAGCAGCAACATTATGCTTTATGTTGTGATCGCACTTCTTCCGGCTACATTTTTCGGAATCTGGAATTTCCGTCATGAGAATGCCTGGATTCTTGTAGTTGTTACAACGGCAGCGGCTGTTTTATCTGAGTATCTTTATGAAAAATTAATGCATAAGCCAATTACGATCAATGATTTCAGTGCGGTTGTAACAGGACTTCTGCTCGCATTGAATCTTCCTCCGACACTCCCGTGGTGGATGGGTGTGCTTGGTGCAGTATTTGCTATCATTGTTGTGAAACAGTTGTTTGGAGGACTTGGACAGAACTTCATGAACCCTGCATTGGGAGCACGTTGTTTTCTGCTGATCTGTTTTGCAGGAAAGATGACTTATTTTGTTTACGACGGAGTGACAGGACCGACTCCTCTAGCAGAACTGAAAGCAGGAGAAACAGTGAATACATTGTCTATGCTTCTCGGAAATATCAGAGGAACAATCGGAGAGACTTCTGTAGTTGCAATTATGATCGGTGCAATGTTCCTGATTCTTATGGGTGTAATTGATCTTAGAATTCCTGGAACTTACATTGTGACATTTGTGATTTTTATCACATTGTTTGGAGGACATGGATTCGATCCTCAGTACATCACAGCGCATCTTTGTGGTGGTGGTCTGATGCTTGGAGCATGGTTTATGGCAACAGATTATGTAACATCTCCGATCACGAGCAAAGGAAAGATCCTTTTTGGAATCTGTCTTGGATGTCTGACGGGTCTGTTCCGTCTTTTTGGTGGATCAGCAGAAGGAGTTTCCTATGCGATCATCATCAGTAACCTTTTAGTTCCATTGATCGAGAAGGTTACTCTTCCAAAACCATTTGGTAAAGGAGGAGAGAAGTAATGAATAAAATTGTTAAAAACACGTTGATTCTGACAGTAATCACTGTTGTTGCAGGTCTTCTTCTCGGAGTTGTATATGGTGTGACAAAAGATCCGATCGCTAAAGCACAGGAGGAGGCAAAACAGGAAGCATTTCGTTCTGTTCTTTCAGATGCAGAGACATTTGAATCGGATACAGAATTTGATGCTGATGCAGCTTCTGCTCTTCTGAAAGAAAATGGATACACTTCAGATGATATTTCTGAGGTGGCTGAGGGAAAAGACGCTTCCGGTGAGACGGTTGGTTATGTCGTAAATGTTACATCACATGAAGGATACGGCGGAGACATTGATATTTCTGTAGGTATCAGGGAAGATGGAACAGTAACAGGTATTGAGATGCTCAGTATCAGTGAGACAGCAGGTCTTGGAATGAAAGCTAAGGAAGCAGATTTCAAAGATCAGTTTAAAGATAAGAATGTAGAAAAGTTTACATATACAAAGACAGGAGAGTCAGGAGATGACATGATCGACGCCATCAGTGGTGCTACGATCACAACCAATGCTGTGACAAATGCAGTAGACTCTGCACTTGTATATTTTCAAAATGAGTTAGGAGGCGGAAGTAATGAATAAATGTACAGAACGGCTGTATAATGGCCTTGTAAAAGAAAATCCGACCTTCGTTCTTATGCTTGGTATGTGTCCTACACTTGCGGTTACAACATCTGCGATCAACGGTGTTGGTATGGGACTTTCTACAACAGTTGTATTGATCATGTCTAACATGTTGATTTCTATGTTGAGAAAGATTATTCCGGATTCTGTCAGAATGCCGGCATTTATCGTTATTGTTGCTTCTTTCGTAACAATTGTACAGTTCCTGATGGAAGGATTCGTTCCAAGCCTTTATGATTCACTTGGACTTTATATTCCTCTGATCGTTGTAAACTGTATCATCCTCGGAAGAGCAGAAAGTTATGCTTCAAAGAATCCGGTTCTTCCTTCTATCTTTGATGGAATCGGTATGGGACTTGGATTTACTGTGGGTCTTACAGCAATCGGTATTGTCAGAGAACTGATCGGTGCAGGTAAAATCTTTGATATCCGTGTTATGCCGGAATCTTACGAGCCACTGACAATCTTCATCCTTGCACCGGGAGCATTCTTTGTCCTTGCAGGTCTTGTTGCTTTACAGAATAAAGTAAAGAACAATATGGCAAAGAAAGGAAAGAAGGTTCCGGAGACAGTCGGATGCGGAGAAGGCTGTGCAAGCTGCGGGAATGCTTCATCCTGCAGTGGAAAGATCTTCCCGACAGGCGAAGAAGACGCAAAGAACGAATAAAGGAGGGGACAGAAAGTGAAAGAATTATTATTAATTGCAGTTGGTTCAGCATTTGTAAATAATGTTGTCCTGAGCCAGTTTCTTGGTATATGTCCGTTCCTCGGTGTATCCAAGAATGTGAAGACTGCTGCCGGAATGGGTGGAGCGGTTGTATTCGTTATTACGATCGCATCTTTTGTAACTGGATTGATCTATAAGTTTATTCTCGGAAATCCAAATATCATGGGAGGAGAATTATCTTACCTGAATACGATTGTATTTATTCTTGTTATCGCAGCACTTGTACAGTTTGTAGAGATGTTCTTAAAGAAAGCGATGCCATCATTATACAATGCGCTCGGTGTATATCTTCCGCTGATCACAACGAACTGTGCAGTTCTCGGAGTAGCACTGACAAACGTACAGAATGGCTACTATGATGACATGAGTGCAGGTATTGGACTTCTCACAGGTGTCGTAAATGGATTTGCTACAGCTGTCGGATTCCTTGTATCAATTGTGCTGATGGCCGGAATTCGCGAGAAGATTGAATACAATGATATCAGTGAGTCATTTCAGGGGACTCCGATCGTGCTTGTTACAGCAGGACTGATGGCAATTGCATTTTTCGGATTCTCGGGATTAATTTAGGAGGAAGAGCAAATGAGTATGACAGGAATTATTTTGGCGGCAGTAGTCGTCGGTGGAACCGGTTTATTCATCGGTGTTTTCCTCGGAATCGCAGGTAAGAAGTTTGCTGTAAAAGTAGATGAACGTGAAGAAGCGATTTTAGGCGTTCTCCCGGGAAATAACTGTGGTGGATGCGGTTATGCAGGCTGTTCAGGACTTGCAGCTGCAATCGTAAAAGGTGAAGCAGAAGTCAGTGGATGTCCGGTTGGTGGGGCACCTGTTGCTGCAAAGATCGGTGATATCATGGGTGTTGCAGCAGGCACACAGGAGAGACAGACCGCTTTTGTAAAATGTGCCGGAACCTGTGAAAAAGCAAGCTTGGATTATGACTACACAGGTATTCAGGATTGTACGATGGCAAGCATGATGCAGAATGGAGGAGCAAAGGGATGTAATTCAGGATGTCTTGGATTCGGTTCTTGTGTTGCTGCCTGTCCATTTGATGCAATTCATGTAGTAGATGGAATTGCTGTTGTTGACAAAGAAGCATGTAAAGCATGTGGAAAATGTATTGCAGCATGTCCAAAACACCTGATCGAGCTGATTCCATATGAGCAGAAGACATTTGTACGCTGTAATTCCAATGCAAAAGGAAAAGTACAGCTGACAATCTGTCAGGCCGGATGTATCGGATGTCGTCTCTGTGAGAAGAACTGTGAAGCAGGAGCAATCACTGTAACGAATTTCCTTGCACATATCGATGCAGATAAATGTACAGAGTGTGGTGTTTGTGTAGAAAAATGCCCGAGAAAGATTATTACGTTACGTTAATAATACGACAGGATTTTATTGAAAAAAGAGATCAGAAAAGGAAGCTGAAGATTTAAAATGATCAGCTTCCTTTTCTTTAGTTATCAATATCAGTGATTAAATCGACAGAGTCACTGCTTTTATAAATCGTATTGTCATCGGTAATAAATACAGCCTCTATATTATCCATACTTCGGATAAGTTTTAATCCTTCATCCAGTCCAAGCGCATAACAGGTTGTGCTTAAGGCATCCCCGTCAACCGATTTGTCAGAGATGATTGTGACCTGGTTTAAGTTATTTTCTATTGGATATCCTGTAGAAGGGTCAAGGATATGATGGTAAATCTTTCCGTCTTTCTTAAAGTACCGTTCGTAATTTCCGGAAGATACGATGGACTTATCAGATACCGGAAGAACCGCCATAACTGTCCCGTCTTCTGCAAATGGTTTCTGGATACCGATCCGGAAGTTGGAACCATCCGTTTTTCCACCGAGTGTCAGTATGTTACCACCGAGATTGATATAGGCATGTTCTATTCCTTCTTCTACAAGATAATTCTTTACCTGATCTGCAATATAGCCTTTGGCGATACCACCCAGATCAATCTTTGCATAAGGATCTGACATGGTTACCGTTGTTCCGTTGACCTCTATAGTTTTATAATTGATATGAGTAACTGCTTCGGACAGCTGCTCTGCGTCAGGGATGCTATGATCCGCATTATCGTGAAAATTCCAAAGATCACTGGCAGAAGCGATTGTGATATCAAATTTTCCTCCGGAAAGATCCCCATAATATTTTCCAAGTTTAATTAAATCAGCAGTTTCTTTCGATACAGAAACGGAGGCACCTTGTGCCTGATTGATCTGACTGATTTCACTGGAATCGATCGTAGGACTTAAGAGTTGTTCATATTTCTCACAGATATCTTTGCAGCCATCCATGATCTTAGAATCTGCTCCCCAGACTTCAATCTTAACAACGGTGTCGAAATAGGTTCCTGTCATAGAAAGCGACTGTGACTGATCTTTTGTGGAACATCCGGTCAGCAGAAAAGAAAATGTAAGGAAACAAGCCAGTATTTTTTTGTGTTTCATAAAATCTCCGTTCTTAATATAAATGAATGATGTGTTTATTATAACGAGGTTTGAATAAAAATACAATCGAACATGTGGTTGCATTCAAAATATGGTTGTGCTATGATGAATTAGCAAAACCATTATGGAAGAAAGATGGTGCGGAATGAAGAAGAATGACTGGATACTTGCAGCAGCTATTTTTTTTGTAGCTGTTTTAACGATTGGTTTACAGCTTTTAAAAACTACAGATGAATACAGTGAAGTAGAGATTCAGGTAAATGGCGAGTTGTATGGAAGATACCGCTTGGAACAGGATCAGGAAATTGATGTAAATGATAAGAATAAAGTACTCATAAAGGACAGAAAGGTTCGTATGGAAGATGCTGACTGTCCGGATCAGATTTGTGTAAACCACAGAGCAATTTCAAGAGATGGGGAAAGTATAATCTGCCTGCCGAATCAGACTATAGTAACGATCCGTGGCGGAGAGGAACCGGAGGTGGATGAGATTGCACGGTAGAAAAGTAGCGATATTTGGCGTATTTACAGCATTGGCATTGATTTTTAGCTATGTGGAACTTTTGATTCCGATTAATTTCGGAATACCGGGAGCAAAACTTGGTCTGGCGAATCTTATGACAGTTCTTGTTCTGTACAAGATGGGGATAAAAGAGGCACTGGCACTTTCCGTGACAAGGATTATTTTATCGGGCTTCATGTTCGGAAATCTGTTTGGTATTCTATATAGTTTATCAGGAGGACTTTTGAGTTTCCTTGTTATGGTTCTCCTTAAGAAATCAGACAGGTTCAGTGTTGCCGGAGTCAGTATTGGTGGAGGTACAGCACATAATATCGGGCAGCTTCTTGTTGCAATGGTTGTTGTACAGACATATCAGGTGGGGTATTATCTGCCGGTTTTGTTAGTGGCAGGAGAAGTGACCGGGCTGCTGATCGGACTTGTGGCAAAAGAAGTTTTAAAAAGGATCCAGGGAATTTCTCTGGTATAATTATTATGGAAGCGTTGCGGTTTTGGTGCAGCGGGAAAAGGATAGAGGAAGATGATATCATATATTAGAGGTGAACTGGCAGCAGTCCAGGAGCAGAAAGCGATTGTGGAAGCGGGTGGAATCGGATACGGAATTTATATGTCGCAGCAGACATTATCCATGCTTCCGGCAGTTGGGGAAGAAGTGAAAATTCATACATATCTCAACGTGCGTGAGGATGCAATGCAATTATATGGATTTCTAACAGGCGAAGATCTTCAGGTTTTCAGACTGTTGATCGGTGTCAGCGGGATCGGACCGAAAGCCGGGTTGAATATTCTTTCCTGCCTTTCTCCGGATGAACTTCGTTTTGCCGTGCTGGCCGGAGATGTAAAAACAATTTCATCAGCTCCTGGAATTGGGAAGAAGACCGCGGAAAAGCTGATTCTGGAGTTGAAAGATAAGATGAGCATTGAGGATGTTCTGGAACAGGCAGCACATGGCAGTGAACAGTCAAAAGAAATTGAGGCGACAGATACCGGAATGCAGGCGGAAGCGGTACAGGCACTGACAGCACTTGGTTATGGAAGTGCAGAGAGTTTACGTGCAGTGAAGAAGGTATCTGTTGATTGTGCGAGTGTAGAAGATCTTTTGAGAGAAGCGTTAAAGAATCTGCTCTGAACAGTTACAAAATTTGAAGTAAAGAGTTATGAAATGAGAGGTCGGTTATGGCGAAGAGAATTATAACGACAGAGAATCTGGAAGAAGACAGTAAGATAGAGGGACAGTTAAGGCCGCAGCTTTTATCAGAATATATTGGACAGGAGAAAGCAAAGAAGACGCTTAGTATTTATATAGAAGCAGCGAAAGCAAGGGGCGAAGCACTGGATCATGTGCTGTTTTACGGACCGCCGGGGCTTGGTAAGACAACACTGGCAGGAATCATAGCGAATGAGATGGGTGTAAATATGAAGATTACTTCCGGACCGGCAATAGAGAAACCAGGCGAGATGGCTGCAATTCTGAATGGTCTGCAGGAACATGACGTATTATTCGTGGATGAGATTCACAGACTTAACCGTCAGGTGGAAGAAGTGCTTTACCCGGCAATGGAAGATTATGCGATCGACATTATGATCGGAAAGGGACCGGGAGCAAGGTCTGTTCGTCTGAATCTTCCCAAATTTACGCTGGTTGGGGCAACAACAAGAGCAGGAATGCTTACAGCACCGCTCAGAGACCGTTTTGGTGTAGTGCATCATTTGGAGTTATATAATGAAGAAGAGTTGAAGACGATCATTCTGCGTTCTGCACATGTTCTAGGTGTAGAGATTGAAGAAGAAGGTGCTATGGAACTTGCCAGAAGATCAAGGGGAACACCGCGACTTGCGAACCGTCTGCTGAAAAGAGTGCGTGACTTTGCACAGGTTAAATATGATGGTGTAATCACAAAAGAAGTAGCAAATTATGCATTGGATCTTCTTGACGTGGATAAATTCGGATTAGATCATATTGATCGTAACATTCTGATCACAATGATTGAGAAGTTCCAGGGAGGACCGGTAGGACTTGAGACACTTGCCGCATCGATTTCAGAAGATGCAGGCACATTAGAAGATGTTTACGAACCGTATTTGTTGAAAAATGGATTCATTCAGAGGACTCCAAGAGGTCGTGTTGTAACAGAATTAGCTTACCAACATCTTGGAATTCCGAGAGAAGTATAGAAATTCTGAAAAAATAGTTGGTTTTTGAGGATAAATAGTCTATAATAGAAGAATAGAAACTCGAGGAGGAAGCTATGAGTTCAGCAAAACATTTTACAGAAGTATTAATCGGAGGAAAAGTCTATACTCTCAGTGGCTTTGAAGGAGAAGAGTATCTGCAGAAAGTATCTTCCTATCTTAATCATAAAATCACAGAATGTACGAACAGTGAAGGATACAGAAAACAGAGTGCAGACACAAGGAATGTCCTTCTTGCACTTAATATTGCAGATGATTATTTTAAAGCAAAGAAACAGGGAGATTCCCTGGAAAGCGATATCGAGCTCAAAGATAAAGAGATGTATGATCTGAAGCATGAATTGATTTCAGCCCAGATCAAACTTGAGAATGCTGAGAAAGAGCTTGCAAAGATGAAAGAAGAGAATAATGACCTTCAGATGCAGATTGTTAAGCTCGAGACAGAGATGAAAAACCGAAGAAGGTAAATGAGAAAAGCTGTCACTTTGGCAGCCTTTTTCATTTACGCGAACAACGAGCCAAAGTCCGTGCTTGCACGAGACCTTGGCGACTGTCGCGATAACTTGAGAAACTCGCGGAGCGTGTTTCTCATAGATTATGTGAACATAATAATAAAGAGAAGGATAATGACAGAAGAATGAGAAAAGACCGACAGGTGGAGATTCTGGCTCCGGCGGGATCCTTTGCATGTTTTCAGGCAGCAATGAATGCAGGTGCAGATGCCGTTTATGCGGCAGGAGCACGTTTTGGAGCAAGAGCATATGCAAACAATTTTACACAGGATGAACTGATCGAAGCAATTGAGCGTGCTCATATTTATGGGAAGAAGTTTTATCTTACAGTAAATACATTATTAAAAGATCATGAGATTGCAGAGCTGTATGATTATCTGGCACCATTATATGAGAAAGGTTTGGATGCGGTGATCGTTCAGGATACGGGTGTATTCCAATTTATCAGAAGCAATTTTCCGGATCTTGATATCCATGCGAGTACACAGATGACAATCACTGGTGCGGCAGGAGCGAAGTTTTTAGAGAGTCAGGGGGCGGCAAGAGTTGTCCCGGCAAGAGAGCTTTCGTTGGAAGAAGTTCGACAGATTCATGAAACAACGGACCTTGAAGTAGAGTGTTTTGTTCATGGAGCACTTTGCTATTGTTACTCCGGACAGTGTCTGATGAGTAGTGTGATCGGCGGCCGAAGTGGAAATCGTGGTCAATGTGCACAGCCATGCAGACTTCCTTATACAGTAGATGGTCAGAAGAAATATTTTCTTAGCCTGAAGGATATCTGTACGTTGGAATTAATTCCGGAACTGGTTGAAGCCGGGATTGACTCATTTAAGATAGAAGGACGCATGAAGAAACCGGAATATGTGGCAGCAGTAACAGCTATGTATCGGAAATATGTGGATTTATATTTGAAAAAAGGGAAAAGTGGTTATGCGGTGAAACCGGAAGACCGCGAAAACCTGATGGATCTTTATAATCGCGGTGATTCAGATACCGGATATTATAAGCAGCATAATGGAAGAGAAATGCTGGCACTGGATCGTCCGAATCATGCCGGAGTAGCAGCAGCCAGATGTCTGTCGCAAAATGGACGTGAGGTCACAGCTCAGGCTTTGACAGATCTGCATGCACATGATGTTCTTGAAATCGGTAGCGGGAAAGATAATTATACACTTGGCAAGAAGATCATAAAGGGAGAAAAGTTACGTTTTCTTGTGCCGAAGGGGATGCGTTTCAAAGAAGGCTTTGTTTTTAGAAGAATCCGAAATGAAGAACTGATTGAGAGTTTGGATCAGAAATACAGGAAAGAAGACCGGCAGGAGGAGATTTACGGATTTTTGAGCCTTCAGGTTGGATATCCGGCATCTTTTACGGTCTGCTGCAGGGAATTTTCTTATACAGCATATACAGAACATGCAGTTGAACGTGCACAGAAGCGCCCATTGGAGGAAGAGAGAATTCGCACACAGCTTGCGAAGACAGGCGGTACGCTATTTTTCCTGAAAGATCTGGAAATATCTATGGATCAGGATGCATTTCTTCCGATGCAGCAGCTGAATAGTTTAAGAAGAGCAGCACTGGATGGATTGAGAAGAGAGATCGCAACTGCTTTTTACAGGGAATGTAATCCTTCAACGACACAGGTAGAAACATTTAAAGAAGAGACAGGAAATGGAAATCTGAACAGATATTCTGTGTTTATTGAAACAGAGGAACAGTTAGAGACCGTGTTCAGCTTTTTGAATCAGAAAGAGGAACTTTATGGACAGGGAACTCAAAGGATTGGCCGGATTGCATTAGATTTCCGGTTGTTTGGCACAGGTTTTTCAGACACACATGTCAGAGACAGGATTGATTTTTGGAGAAAAAGCGGAGTTGAATTGTATCTGGTATTTCCACATATTTTCAGAGAGAATGCGCAGGAATGGTTTGGAAGACAATTTGAAAACTTTAATCAATTGCCAATTGACGGCGTTGTTATTCGAAATTTTGAAGCTTTCTTTTTCTTAAAAGAAAGAGGATTTGACAAAAAGATTATATTAGACCATAATCTATATATCTTTAATCAGTATGGCAAAGAATTTTGGAACCAGCAAAAAGTTGAGGATTTTACAGCTCCGTTGGAGCTTAACAGCAGAGAACTAAGAGAACTTGATATCAGAAACGGTGAACTTCTTGTTTACGGAAGAATTCCGGTTATGGTATCTGCACAGTGTATTGAGAGAACAACTTCAGGCTGTTCTAAGAAACCGGGAGTACGAGTGCTTCAAGACAGAAGAGACGAAAAATTCTTTGCGCGTAACTATTGTGATCTCTGTTATAATGTGATTTATACGGAAAATCCGATCAATCTAAGACAGGAATGGGACAGAGTGAATGAATTGTATCCAAAGATGCGTCGTATCCAGTTTACTCTGGAGGATAAAGAACAGACAGAAACAGTTCTGAATACATTTTTCTTAACAGATGAAAAAACTGTTGCCAGAGGAAAAGAAGATACAGATTTTACAACAGGACATTTCAACAGAGGAATTATTTGAAGCAGGTGAAATATGGCTAATATTATTATTCAGGTATCCAAATACCTTATCATCATCTTGATGGCGGCATATACTTTTTCCTGTTTTTCAATCTTTACGAGAAGTTATGAAGATGAGGAAAACAAAGTATTGATCCGTCAGGATGTACTTCTATTTATGATACAGATCACTGCATTTATTGCAATGTATTTTGCAACGCAGGATCTGAGGATGATGTTCATATATGGTGCACTGGCAGTGATTGTGATGGCAGTCATCTTATTATACAATCTGATCTACCCGAATGTTTCGAGACTGGTTGTCAATAATATGTGTATGTTGATCACAGCGGGAATGATCATGATCACAAGGCTTTCCGCACAGAGTAAGTCTCCTTATGGAATTGCAATCCGTCAGCTGGCATTTGTTGTTGTTGGTATTGTTTTTGGTCTTATTGTTCCGGTTCTGATCCGGAAGATGACTTTCCTGGAGAACTGGACTTATGTCTATGCAGCAGTTGGAGGAGCAGCACTTCTTATCGTTGCATTGTTTGCAGCAACACTTGGAGGAGCAAAGCTGAGTTTCAATATTGGACCTGTGAGTCTGCAGCCTTCTGAGTTTGTTAAGATTCTGTTTGTATTTTTTGTAGCAGCAAGCCTGAATAAATCGACAGAATTTAAGAATGTTGTTGTTACGACTGCGATAGCGGCAGCACATGTTCTGATCCTTGTATTGTCAACGGATCTGGGAGCTGCATTAATCTTCTTTATTGTGTATCTGATTATGCTATATGTTGCGACAAGGCAGCCGTTATATGCAATTGCAGGTGTGGCAGCGGGGTGTGGAGCTGCAGTGATTGGATATCATCTGTTTTCCCACATTAAGGTCAGAGTTGCGGCATGGCAGGATCCGTTTGCAGCTTATAGCGAAGGGGGATATCAGATCGCCCAGTCGTTGTTTGCGATTGGAAGTGGCGGCTGGTTTGGAACAGGGTTATTCCGTGGTCAGCCGGATACGATTCCAGTGGCAGAGACGGATCTGATCTTCTCTGCAATGACAGAAGAAATGGGACTGATTTTTACACTGTGTCTGATCCTTGTATGCGTCAGCTGTTATGTGATGTTTTTGAATATTGCGATGGAATTGCGTAATTTCTTCTATAAATTAGTAGCACTTGGTCTGGGAACCTGCTATATTTTTCAGGTATTTCTGCAGATCGGAGGAGTGACAAAGTTCATTCCGTTAACCGGAGTAACACTTCCATTCGTCAGTTATGGTGGAAGTTCTCTGTTAAGTACGATGATCATGTTTGGGATTATTCAGGGACTCTACATTGTCAGAGAAGATGAAGAAGCAGAAGAAGAGCATCAGATTGAGATGCAGCGCGCAAGACAGAGAAACCGCAGCAGGCAGAATGAAAGACGCCGCCAGAGCAGTTCGAATGCAAAATCAGGAAGATCCCGTCAGGATGGACGTGACAGACGAAGAGAATATGATGGAGATAACAGAGACAGAGCAAGACAAAGAGAAAGGGATTTAAGAAATGAATCGGGAAGAACGACCGGTAAGAAAACAACAAAAAGCAGACCGAGATTCGAGGATGTCCCGGAACAGCGGCAGCAAAGACAGCGGAGAACGCGTTCGGAACAAAGAGTTCGCTAGAGTCACTTACTTTTTCGTGATTCTCTTTATCGCGTTGATGGGATATCTTGTATATTTTATGGTCGTGCGGGCAAAACTTGTAGTGAACAGTCCATATAATCAAAGACAGGATGCTTATGCAGATACGATTATACGAGGAAGCATTGTTGATAAGAATGGAAATGTGCTTGCACAGACAGCCGTTGGGGATGATGGATCAGAGACGAGAGAGTATCCTTATGGAGAAGTGTTTGCTCATGTGATCGGATACAGTGATTCCAAACTTGGAACTACGGGCCTGGAATCGGTAGAGAATTTTGAGCTTCTGACATCAAATGCATTCTTTCTTGAAAAACTGCAGAATGAATTCAGTGAAAAGAAGAATCGAGGAGATACAGTTGTAACAACATTGGATGCAAATCTGCAGCAGGCGGCTTATGATGCGCTTGGATCAAACAAAGGTGCGGCAATCGTAATGGAGGCGAGTACGGGAAAGATTCTCGCCATGGTTTC
Organism: Mediterraneibacter faecis; assembly: GCF_055383675.1. Classification (NCBI taxonomy): domain Bacteria; kingdom Bacillati; phylum Bacillota; class Clostridia; order Lachnospirales; family Lachnospiraceae; genus Mediterraneibacter; species Mediterraneibacter faecis. The sequence goes on from NZ_AP043803.1 coordinate 1,627,157, forward strand.
CAAACCGGCATATGATCCGAATAATATTTTAAGTGACTGGTCAGAATTGAATTCAGATGAAGAAAACAGTCCGCTGTTGAATCGTGTGACACAAGGATCTTATGCTCCAGGATCGACGTTTAAAGTGGTTACAACACTTGCTTTTATGCGTCAGAACAGTGATTATCCGAATTATACATATGATTGTAATGGAGAGATTTCACAGGGAGATATTACAATTCACTGCTTTAATGGAAATGCACATGGCTCAGAGGATCTGAGAAGTTCCTTTGCAAATTCCTGTAATTCATCTTTTGCCAATATTGGTCTTGGCCTGGATCTGACGCAATACCGTCAGACGGCGGAAGATTTATTGTTCAATAAATCGCTTCCGGGTGTACTGAATGCAGCGAAGAGCTCTTTTGCACTGGATCAGAATTCCAGTGAGGGAGAAGTAATGATGACGGCAATGGGACAGGGAAAGACAACCGTAAGTCCATATCATATGGCACTGATTGCCGAGGCAGTGGCGAACGGTGGAACCATGATGCAGCCATATCTTGTGGAAAGTGTGACGAATTATACGGGCTCCCAGATACGAAAGAATGTTCCGAAAAGTTATAAGAAGGTCATGACATCGGATGAAGCTGCACAATTGAAAGAGTATATGACAGCTGTTGTAGAGGAAGGAACAGGATCTGTCTTAAAAGGAAGATCCTATACTGCTGCAGGAAAAACGGGAACAGCAGAGTACAGTATGTCAGATGGAGAAAAGACACATTCCTGGTTTATGGGATTTACAAATGTGGATAATCCGGATCTGGTAATCAGTGTGATCACAGAAGGTTCGGATGGAAGTTCCAGCGGAAAAGCAGTGGCAATCGCCGGGGATATTTTAGACGCCTATTACAACTAATGGGAGGAGAAAAGATGCAGACAAAATTTTTCTGTGATTTATATGTCAGCGAAGGCTGGGAAGAGAAAAAACTGAAATTAATAAAAAAATTGCAGAAAAATAAACTGCAGCCTTCTGTCTATGTAATTACGCTTTCACAGGGAAAGCAGAACCATTTAGAATATTATTCGTCGCTTCTTTTAAAGCAACATATATTTGACAATGCATCTTTATTTATTGTTGGAATTGCGAATGGGTATGATGGCGCATTGAGTCTGATCGAAAGGATTGCGGAAGAAGCATATGAGAAGACGGGAGAGGTAAACTTGAGAAAGTTCCTTTTGGATCGTCAGGAAGAGTTTGAGAAAAAGGAGATTCGAAGCGTATGATACATATCCTGTTTCTTATACTGAAAATAATTGGATGGATTCTTCTTTTTTTGCTCGTAATTTTACTCTTACTGATTTTAACAATCTTGTTTTATCCGGTGAAATACAGATTTTCTGCAAAAGGGGAGAATACACTTGATACCCTTGTGGCATATGGAAAGGTCAGTTGGCTGTTTCATCTGATTTCCGGATCAGCGTCTTATGAACATGGAGAATTAAAGTGGAAGCTTCGTCTTGCCTGGAAGAAATTTGACAGTTCGGAAGAGGAACAAAAGGAAACGTCAGAGAAGCCGGTGGTTTCTGAGCCGTTGGAAAAAGAACCTTTGGAAGGTAAGAAGACGGAAGTAAAGAATAATCCACCGGAAAAAGATGTGAAAATTGCGAAAGCATCAGAAAAAGGGACAAAGATAGAAAAAGAGCCAGGGATAGAAAAAGAATCAGGGACAGAAAAGACGAAAGTTCGAGAGGAGCGCAGGTCCGAAAACGTACAGACGGAATCTAAATTGAAAAAAATCAAATATACATTTCAGAAACTCTGTGGTACTATAAAAAAAGCAGGAGAGAAAAAAGAATTTCTGACCGCTTTTTTAACTTACGAGAAACATCAACGGGCATTCGAGGCAGTGAAGAAAGAATTATGCCATCTGTTACATGTTCTGAAGCCTAAAAAGCTTCAGGCGAATGTTACATTTGGATTCAGTGATCCTTCCTGGACAGGATATATGTTAGCTTTTCTGGGGAGCATTTACGGACTGATTGGTGAGTATGTTCAGATTCAGCCGGATTTTGAAGAACGAAAGCTGGAGGGAAATGCATCTGCAGAAGGGAAGATCCGGGTTATTTACTTTGCTGTTCCTGCATGGAAGCTATTCTGGAATAAAGATGTGAAGATTACCTACAAACACATTAGAAAATATATAAAATGAGAGGAGTCAGGATTATGGCAGACGGAAACAAATTTAAAGAAACAGTAGAATCACTCTTTCAGGGAATGGACAGCGTTGTTTCATCAAAGACAGTTGTCGGAGATGCGATCCATATCAATGGAACAATCATTCTTCCATTGGTAGATGTCTCTTTTGGTATTGGAGCAGGTTCTTTTAACGCTGAAAAGAAAGACAGAGCAGGCGGTGGAATTGGTGGAAAGATCACACCGAGTGCTGTGATCGTTATTCAGGATGGAAAGACGAAACTTGTGAATATCAAGAATCAGGATACAATTACAAAACTTTTGGATATGGTACCTGATGTGGTAGACCGTTTTACATCAAAAGATGAAAAATTAACAGAAGAAGATGTAGCAGATATTCTGGATGCAGAATAAAATAGTTACTAGAATATAGAAAATATTGGGAGCAGTATTGTGAAGAAAGTTTTTGGATTTGCATTGTTTTGGTTTGCAGCAGGAATGATCGTCATGATGCTGCTTTCTGATGTCTTATGGGGAACTGTGATCGCAATTACCGGTATTGTACTGGCATATTGTTTGTTCTGCAGATAAAAAAAGAACTTTATCCGAATAAACAGATAAAGTTCTTTATACCGTGTCATATTGAATCATCAAACGAGAATTAAGCACGCTCAACGAGTCCTGATCTCAGGCAAGAAGTACAAACGTACATTTTCTGAGAACCGCCCTCTGTCTTAACTCTTACAGACTTCACATTTGATTTCCACATTTTTGGTGATCTTCTATGAGAGTGGCTTACATTGTTTCCAAAATGAGCACCCTTTTCACAAATAGCACATTTAGCCATGACTGCACCTCCTAACAATCTAAACTGGTCTTTTAGACTCATAACAATGATATTCTATCAGAAACTTTCGAGTAATGCAAGTGTTATTTTAAAAAAATCAAAACTGTATTGTAAAAAACAAAAAGTAATAGTATAATAGTCATGTTATATATGGAAAGAACCTATAGAATTGGAGGGAATATATGATGAAGGGAAGTATGAGTACAGATCTTGGAATCATTACAATCAATCCTGAAGTCATTGCAAAATATGCAGGCTCAATGGCAATTGAGTGCTTTGGCATAGTAGGAATGGCAGCAGTTAATATGAAAGATGGCCTTGTGCATCTTTTGAAAAGAGAAAGCCTGACAAGGGGAATTCATGTTGAGATCACAGAAGATAATGTAATTACGCTTGATTTTCATGTGATCGTTTCCTATGGAGTGAATATTCTTTCAGTTTCTGACAACCTTATGAATAATGTAAAATATAAGGTAGAAGAATTTACTGGTATGAAAGTAGATAAGATCAACATCTTCGTTGAAGGTGTCAGAGTGATAGATTAAGGAGGAACAATTGTGGCTGTTAAAACGATAAACACCGAATTGCTTCAGAAGATGTTTCTTGCGGGAGCAGCGAATCTTGAGGCAAAGAAGGAGTTCATTAATGAATTGAACGTATTTCCGGTGCCGGATGGTGATACAGGAACAAATATGACACTGACGATCCTGTCAGCGGCAAAAGAAGTAAAGGCGCTGGAGAATCCTGATATGGTGGCGATTGCAAAAGCAATTTCTTCAGGCTCTCTTCGTGGAGCAAGAGGTAACTCCGGAGTTATCTTATCCCAGCTTCTTCGTGGCTTTACAAAGGAGATCAGGGAACATAAAGAGATTGACACAATTACACTTGCGAAGGCATGTGAACGTGCAACTGCAACTGCTTATAAGGCTGTTATGAAGCCGAAGGAAGGAACAATTCTTACTGTAGCAAAGGGAGCATCCCAGAAAGCGGCAGAGCTTGCAGAGACAACAGAAGATCTGGATACATTTATTTCAGAAGTGATCAACTATGCGCAGGAAGTCCTTGAAAAGACACCGGAGATGCTTCCGGTATTAAAAGAAGCAGGCGTAGTAGATTCCGGTGGACAGGGACTTCTGGAAGTAATGCGTGGTGCATACGATGCATTCCAGGGAAAAGAGATTGATTATTCTGCAATCGAGGCAAGTGCCGGCACAAAGATGGTGAAGCCTTCTGAACAGGCAGAAACAGAGATTAAATTCGGATATTGTACAGAGTTTATCATCATGCTGGAAAAAGAATTCACAGCGAAAGATGAGACAGAGTTCAAAGCATATCTGGAGTCTATCGGAGATTCTATCGTATGTGTAGCGGATGATGATATTGTTAAGATCCACGTACACACGAATGATCCGGGACTTGCAATCCAGAGAGCGCTGACATACGGACAGCTCTCACGTATGAAGATTGATAATATGAGAGAAGAGCATCAGGAGAGATTGATCAAAGATGCGGAGAAGCTGGCTGCACAGCAGGCTGAAGCGAAAAAGGCGGAGCCGCGCAAAGAAGTCGGATTTATTGCAGTTTCTATCGGAGAAGGAATGAATGAGATTTTCCGTGAGCTTGGTGCTGACTATATTATTGAAGGCGGTCAGACAATGAATCCAAGTACAGAAGACATGCTCAATGCGATCGATCAGGTGAACGCAGAACATATCTTTATCCTTCCGAACAACAAGAACATTATTCTTGCTGCCAATCAGGCGCAGACACTGACAGAGGATAAGGATATTATTGTAGTACCTTCCAAGACAGTTCCGCAGGGAATTACTGCGATTATTAACTATATGCCGGATGCAGACGCACAGACGAATCTGGAAGCAATGATCGAAGGAATTGGAAATGTGAAGACAGGACAGGTTACTTATGCAGTCCGTGATACACACATTGATGACAAAGAGATCCATGAGGGAGATATCATGGGAATCGGAGACAGTGGAATTCTTGCTGTCGGACAGTCTGTGGAAGAGACAACAAAAGAGATGCTTGCACAGCTGGTGGATGAAGACACAGAGCTGATCAGTCTGTATTATGGTCAGGATGTACAGGAGGAGAGTGCAGAGAACTTTGCACAGGAGATTGAAGATTTATATCCGGATGTAGATGTTGATGTACATTCCGGTGGACAGCCAATCTACTATTATGTACTTTCTGTTGAATAAGGAGAACTGTCAGTAAAGAGACAGAACAGCAGTACTGTAATAAAATCAGGAACAGACCGGGACATTTGGGAAAAGTGTTCCGGTTATTTTGTTTAGGAGACAGACATAAATGAGTAAAAAATCAGGAGTTGGAACAATCAAAGGTGTGGGCGAAAAAACGGAGAAGCTCTTCGAAAAAATCGGAGTTTACACAGTGGATGACTTGATTCATTATTATCCGAGAGGGTATGAGATTTTTGGAGAACCGGTTCCGATCAGTGAAGTGGAGGAAGGCAAAGTCTGCACGATCTGTGGCAGTGTTTTTGGGCGTGTACAGGTTTCTCCGGGAAAAGGAAGACAGATCACGACTGCATATTTAAAGGATCTGACAGGAACAATAAAGGTAATCTGGTTTCGAATGCCGTTTTTAAGAAATACACTTGGGCGAAAAGGAGCAGTTGTTCTTCGCGGCAGGGTTGTGAAGAAAAGAGATTCCCTTGTGATGGAACATCCGGAGATTTACGATCCGGCAGTTCGTTATCAGGAAAAAATCAACACCATGCAGCCTGTTTATGGATTGACAGCAGGTCTGACAAACAATGCAGTAATCAAAGCACTACGTCAGGCATTAGAACAGGTGCGGGAACAGGATGACTTTCTTCCGGATGAATTTACGAAGAAATATCATTTCCGGCCTTATGAACAATCTGTGCGGGAGATGCATTTCCCGGAGAATAAAGAAGCATTTCTTGCGGCAAGACAACGATTTGTTTTTGAGGAATTTCTTGTTTTTATTCTTTCTCTGCGCCAGATTAAAAATACACAGGACAGGATGAAGAACGGATTCCATTTTGAAGATCAGCCTCAAATCAGCGAATTCCTGAGACAACTGCCGTATGAACTGACGGCTGCACAGCTGCGGGTATGGGATGATATGCAGAAAGACATGAAAAGTCAATATGTCATGTCCAGACTTGTTCAGGGAGATGTTGGATCAGGTAAAACAATCGTAGCAGTTCTTGGATTACTGTTTGCAGGATTGAACGGCTATCAGGGAGCGTTAATGGCACCGACAGAGGTACTTGCAAGACAGCATTTTGAAAATATCAAAGACATGTTGGAACAGTATCAGATCCCACTGCGGGCAGAACTTTTGACCGGATCTATGAAAGCAAAAGAAAAGAGAGAAGCTTATGCCCGGATTGAGAGTGGGGAATCATCAATTATTATAGGAACACACGCATTGATACAGGAGAAAGCAATCTATCACAATCTGGCACTTGTGGTGACGGATGAACAGCATCGTTTTGGCGTAAAACAAAGAGAAATGCTTGCAGGTAAAGGAAACCTGCCACACATTCTCGTAATGAGTGCGACACCGATCCCGAGAACACTTGGAATTATTCTTTATGGTGATCTGGATATTTCTGTGATCGATGAGCTCCCGAAGAACCGTCTTCCGATCAAAAACTGTGTTGTGGATACAGGATACCGTCCGAAGGCCTATGAATTCATAAGAAAACAGGTAGCACAAGGACGTCAGTGCTATGTGATCTGTCCGATGGTTGAAGAAAGTGAAGCAATGGAAGCGGAAAATGTTATCGATTATTGCGAGATGCTTTCAGAAACGTTGGGAGATTCAATCAATGTCAGCTTTCTGCATGGAAAGATGAAGGAAAAAGAGAAAGATGAAGTGATGAATGCATTTGGAAAAAATGAAATCCAGGTGCTTGTTTCAACAACAGTTGTTGAAGTGGGAATTGATGTGCCGAATGCAACAGTGATCATGATCGAAAATGCAGAACGTTTCGGGCTGGCGCAGCTTCATCAGTTGAGAGGAAGGGTTGGTCGTGGAAAGTATCAGTCCTATTGCATTTTCATGACAGCATCGAAATCAAAAGAAACGAAGGAACGGTTAGATATCCTGAATCATTCAAATGATGGTTTCTTTATTGCAAGTGAAGATCTCCGACTGCGTGGTCCGGGGGATCTTTTTGGAATCCGGCAGAGTGGCGTGCTTGATTTTAAAGTTGCCGATGTATTTCAAGATGCAAAGCTGCTTCAAAACGCAAGTGAAGAGGCAGACAGACTTCTTTTGGACGATCCGGAACTGGAATTCCCTGAGCATCGCAAATTGAAAGAACATTTACGGATAAAACTGGATGAGATCATGCTGGAAACAACATTGTGATGTTTGCGGATTACAGCAATTGTATAGCAATGGAGCAATCTGGCTGCATCAGTGATTGCCAGAAGTTACCAGTTTAAAATTAATTTTCCTCCACATACTAACAGTGTAACAAAGCTAAATAGTAAAGTTACAAAATGCAAAAGGAGGAAAAAGATCATGGCAAGTCGTTCATCTAACAAAACAGCAGTACCTGAGGCGAAAGGAGCTATGAACAAGTTCAAGTACGAAGTAGCATCCGAGTTGGGAGTTCCGTTAACAGATGGCTACAATGGAGACCTCACATCAAAACAGAATGGTTCTGTCGGCGGTTATATGGTTAAAAAGATGATTGAACAGCAGGAGAAGCAGATGGCAGAAAAGTAACAGGCGAAGAAAAATCGTCTGCAGAAGCGGTCTGCATCAGACAGAAAAGCGGTTCAAAAACTGTCATGTACAGTAAAAAGAACACAAGAAATGAAAAAGAGAAAAGCACTCGGCATTGACCCGGGTGCTTTTTTCTGCTAAAATTCACCATAGTTAATGACAGGAGGTGTCGATATTTGAGAGTAATTGCAGGAAGCGCAAGAAGCCTAAAACTGAAGACTCTTGAGGGGATAGAGACAAGACCGACAACGGACCGGATCAAAGAGACTTTGTTTAATATGATAAGTCCGCAGATGTATGACTGTATTTTCCTTGATTTGTTTGCAGGAAGTGGCGGAATCGGAATAGAGGCTCTCAGCAGGGGAGCAAAAGAAGCAGTATTTGTAGAGAAAAATCCTAAGGCGATGGAATGTGTCAAGGAGAATTTGAAATTCACACGTCTGGAGAAGAAGGGACTTACACTGACAAAGGATGTGATGAACGCATTATATCAGTTGGAAGGTGAAAAGGTTTTTGACTTTGTATTCATGGATCCACCGTATAATATGGGATTTGAGAAAAGAGTTCTGGAATACCTTGCAGGATCGGATCTGATCTATGAAGATACGGTGATCATCGTAGAAGCTTCGTTAGATACAGATTTTGGATATCTTCCAGAATTGGGATATTCTTTGATCAAAGAGAAGAGATATAAGACAAACAAGCATGTATTTATTGAGAAAGCCGGAAAGGAAGAAGTATGTTAAAAGCAATTTATCCGGGAAGTTTTGACCCCGTTACCCGTGGACATTATGATATCATTTGCAGATCTTGTAAAATCGTAGACAAATTAATTGTCGGAGTACTGAATAATAAAGCAAAAATGCCGTTGTTTTCTGTAGAAGAACGTGTTAAAATGTTAAAGGAAGTGACGAAAGATCTGCCGAATGTTGAGATTATACCATTTGATGGATTGCTGGTAGACTTTGCGGAACAGATAGGTGCAGATGTGGTTATCAGGGGATTACGTGCGATTACCGATTTTGAATATGAGCTGCAGATGTCGCAGACGAATCAGAGGATGAAGCCTGATATAGAGACCATGTTTCTGACAACAAGTATAGAATATTCTTACTTAAGTTCGACTACAGTGCGGGAGATTGCCGCTTTTGGGGGAGACGTATCACAGTTTGTGCCGGAAGCCGTCGAGATCGCACTCAGAGAAAAGATGAAAGAAAAAAGGAGAGTGTAACAATGAGCAGCCGTATTGAACAGATCATTGAAGAAATTGAAGAATATATAGACAGAGATTGTAAGTTTCAGCCGTTGTCTACAACAAAGATTATTGTAAATAAGGAGCATCTGGATGAATTACTTCGCGAACTTCGTATGAAGACACCGGATGAGATCAAACGTTATCAGAAGATTATTGCGAACAGAGATGCGATTCTTGCTGATGCAAAGGCAAAAGCAGATGCAATGATCGAGGAAGCACAGGTTCAGACAACAGAGCTTGTCAGTGAGCATGAGATCATGCAGCAGGCATATGCTCAGGCAAATGAGATCGTAACTCAGGCAACAGCACAGGCACAGGAGATTCTTGATAACGCAACAATGGATGCAAATACAATCCGTGTTGGTGCGATCCAGTATACAGATGATCTTCTTGCAAATGCAGAAAGCATTATCGGACATACTTTGGACAGTTATACAACAAAGTATGACGGATTGATCAATTCTTTACAGGAGTGCTACGATACAGTTCGCTCTAACCGTTCAGAACTTGAAGTTCCATCCGATGACGGATATTATGATGAGAATGGACAGGGAGACCTGAGGTAGTCATTACATTGTATTATAAAAATTTCAGATAGAGAAATGTCAAAAGACTGACTGCCAGTGCGGCGGTCAGTTTTTGTATTATATAAGAAGAAAGTTTAAGTCCTGTACCGGCAATCATGGATTGTGTCTGGGCAACGGAACACCATCCACCAAAAGAGGTAAGTGCGAGAAGCAACGGATAAAGAACCTGGGGGTGGGAAAGACTTTGAGACAGGAGAAGAACTCCGTTTGTCATCTCAAGAGAAGATTTCAGGAGAAGAAAACCAGGTGAACGAATTGGCAGAAGTTCCAATAATGCAAGAAGTACAGAAAAGATCATCAGGTAACCTCCGACTTTTACAAGCGTTTCTGAACTGTTCAGGATACAAGATTCTAACACGGGAAAATTCATTTTGTGCGTCAGTGGTTTTGAAAAAATGGAATTCTCCTGTGTGAAAACTTCGGACATTTCCGGGAAAATCCAATCTTTATTCTTGATGAAATGTCTTAGAATTCGTTGAAGAAAGCTTAATAGGATCATAGTTCCGAAAAGAAGCAGTAAAGCGGGAATGCAGAAAGCTTTCTGATGAATTGTATTTAAAACAAGAAAAGTAATAATGAAAGATGGACTTGCATTATTACAGAAGGACAGCAGGTAAGAAGCTTCTTCAAGAGAAATTTTTCCTTGAAGAAGAAGGTCGGCAATGATTTTTGCACCCATTGGATAACCGCATAAAAAGCCGGACAGAACGGCGAAACTTCCATAGAAGGAAGTTCCAAAGAGCAGATGGAGAGGACGGAAAAGCAGACGGGAGACAACAGCAGCACCATCTGTTTTCAACAAAAGTCCTGTGACAATAAGATAAGGAAAAAGGGTCGGTATCAGAATCTGATACCAGAGAAGCAGGCCATCACAAGCTCCCTGGAATACAGTTTCAGGAAAGAGTAGCATCGTAAAAAACAATGAAAGCAGTACGAGAGCCAGAAGCATAGGAAACCTCCTTTTACAAAAATATTCTATGAAAAGAAAAAAGAAACTATACCGGAGCTATGGAAATATGATATAGTTAAATGTAAAGTATTTTGATCTTGATATTGCAAAGGAGCAAACAATAAATATGAATTTACCAAAAGTATTTGAAGAGAAAATGAAGGATCTTCTTGGTTCTGAATATGAAGCATATACGGCATGTTATGATGAACCGCGTCACTATGGTCTGCGCGTGAACACAGCGAAGATTTCTGTGGAAGATTTCCTGAAGATCGCACCTTGGCCGTTAGAGCCGGTTCCGTGGATCCATAATGGATTCTATTATGACGGAGATAATATCCAGCCGTCGAAACATCCATATTATTTCGCAGGACTTTATTATCTGCAGGAGCCAAGTGCCATGACACCGGCAGATCGTCTTCCGGTAGAGCCGGGAGACCGTGTGCTTGATGTCTGTGCAGCACCTGGAGGCAAGGCCACAGAACTTGGGGCAAAGCTTGGAGGAACCGGTGTACTGGCTGCGAATGATCTGAGCAGTTCCAGAGCGAAGGGACTTTTGAAGAATCTTGAATTATTTGGAATCGGAAACGTGCTCATCTTAAGTGAAGAGCCTGGAAAGCTTGTTTCTTATTTCCCAGAGTATTTTGATAAGATTTTGATCGACGCACCTTGTTCCGGGGAAGGCATGTTTCGTAAAGAGAAAAAGATGGTGAAAGCATGGGAAGAACACGGACCGGAGTTTTTTTCAAAGATCCAGAGAAGCATTGTGACACAGGCGGCCCAGATGCTGCGCCCGGGTGGAATGCTGCTTTATTCCACCTGTACATTTTCACCGGAAGAGAATGAACAGACGATTGAATATCTGCTTCAGGAATACCCGGAATTTAAGATCTGTGAGATGGAAGGTTACGAAGGATTTGCAGATGGAATGCCGCAGGTGACAGAAAGCAAGAATCCGGAACTTGAAAAGACGGTTCGTATTTTCCCTCATCGTATGAAGGGAGAAGGACATTTCCTCGCACTTCTTCAAAAGGGCGAAAAACAGGAAGAAGGAAAGAGACTTCCGGAGAGTGGGAAGAACAAGAAGCTTCCGGAAGAATTGGAAGAATTTCTTGGTCATATTGATCGAAAATTCGATTCCTCTCGCATGGATCTGCGTGGAGAGAAAGTGTATTATATGCCGGAAGGACTTCCGACACTTCGTGGAATCCGTTTCTTAAGAACAGGCCTACTGATGGGTGAACTGAAGAAGAATCGTTTTGAGCCGAGTCAGGCACTGGCGATGAATCTGAAAAAGGAAGAATATGATCAGGTGATCGATCTTCCATTAGAAGACGAACGCGTTATGAAATATCTGAAAGGCGAGACTTTGGATGTGGAGGATCTTGTGAAGCCGAAAGACAAGGGATGGTATCTGATCTGTGTGGATGGATATCCGCTTGGTTTTGGAAAGCTTGTGAATCAGATGCTTAAGAATAAGTACCTTCCGGGATGGCGGTGGAACTCATGAAACTGAGACTGGATAAATATCTGGCAGACATGGGAATCGGAACACGTACAGAAGTGAAGAAAGTAATCACAAAAGGACAGGTTCGAGTTAATGAAGAGACAGTAAAACGTCCGGAGATCAAGATTGACACCGAAAAAGATCATGTGTTTTGCCAGGGACAGATGGTTGCTTATGCAGAATATGAATATTACATGTTAAATAAGCCAGCCGGGGTGGTTTCTGCAACGGAAGATAAAAATGACAGTACTGTATTAGATTTGATTGATGAAAAGCAGAGAAAGGATCTCTTTCCTGTCGGAAGATTAGATAAAGACACAGAGGGACTTTTACTGATCACAAATGATGGCGAACTCGCACATCAGCTTTTGTCACCGAAGAAGCATGTAGATAAAGTCTATTTCGCCAGAATCGATGGAAAAGTTACGGAAGAAGATGTGAGAAGATTTGCAGAAGGACTTGAAATCGGGGAAGAGAGACCGACACTTCCGGCTCATCTGGAAATTCTGAAAAGTGAAGAGATTTCTGAAATTCGACTGACAATCAGAGAGGGAAAGTTTCATCAGGTGAAACGAATGTTCCATGTAGTCGGAAAAGAGGTTATTTATCTGAAACGCCTGCAGATGGGAAGCCTTGTACTTGATCCGCGGCTTGCATTAGGAGAATATCGAGAATTAACAGGACAGGAACTGGAAGTATTGCGTGACTGTTCATTATTACGTTAAACAGGGAGAAAGCATGAAAGGAAATTTTTTACCAATTACCAGAGAAGAGATGAAAGAGAGAGGATGGGATCAGGTAGATTTTGTCTATGTATCAGGAGATGCCTATGTCGATCATCCATCTTTTGGTCACGCAATCATTACACGTCTTCTGGAATCCAGAGGATATCGTGTTGGGATTATTGCACAGCCGGACTGGCGTAAGCCGGAGAGCGTGCAGGTGTTCGGAGAACCAAGACTTGGATTTCTTGTCTCTGCAGGAAATATGGATTCTATGGTAAATCATTATTCTGTATCCAAAAAGAGAAGAAAGACAGACGCCTATACACCGGGCGGCGAGATGGGAAAACGACCGGACTATGCCTGCGTAGTATATGGAAATCTGATTCGTCAGACTTATAAAAAGACACCGATCATTTTGGGCGGTATCGAAGCAAGTCTTCGAAGAATGGCACACTATGATTACTGGTCAGACAAGCTGAAACGTTCTGTACTGCTCGATTCGGGTGCAGATGTGATTTCTTATGGAATGGGCGAACATTCAATCGTAGAGCTTGCAGAAGCACTGGATGCCGGGATACCGGTTGAGGATATCACGTATATAGCCGGTACGGTTGTAAAAACGAAATCATTAGACAGTATTTATGATGCGGAAATCCTTCCGTCCTTTGAAGACCTCAAAGCGGACAAGATGAATTATGCCCGCAGCTTTTACACACAGTATCTGAATACGGATGCATTTAACGGAAAACGTCTTGTAGAACCGTATTCTGAACATCTGTATGTAGTACAGAATCCGCCGGCAACACCACTGACACAGATGGAGATGGATGATGTTTACTCCCTTCCTTATCAGAGGACTTACCATCCGTCTTACGAGGCAAAAGGCGGAGTTCCTGCAATCAAGGAGATTAAATTCAGTCTGATCAGCAACAGAGGATGTTTTGGAGGATGCAGTTTTTGTGCATTGACGTTCCATCAGGGAAGAATTGTCCAGGTGAGAAGTCATGAATCTCTGATTGAAGAAGCAAAAGAAATTACAAAAGATAAGGACTTTAAAGGATATATTCATGATGTTGGCGGTCCGACAGCAAATTTCCGGCATCCATCCTGCAAAAAGCAGATGGAGCATGGCGTTTGTAAAACGCGTCAGTGTCTGTTCCCGTCCCCGTGTAAGAATCTGGACGCAGATCACAGAGATTATGTCAGTCTGTTGAGAAAGTTGAGAGATATTCCAAAAGTTAAGAAGGTGTTTATCCGTTCAGGAATCCGCTTTGATTATCTGCTCGCAGATAAGAAGCAGGAGTTTTTAAGAGAGTTGTGTGAATATCATGTCAGTGGACAGTTGAAGGTAGCACCGGAGCATGTGGCAGGGCCTGTCCTGTCTCTGATGGGAAAACCGGAGCACAAAGTCTATGAAGAGTTTACAAGACAGTTTTATAAGATGAATGAGAGAATCGGGAAAGAACAGTATCTGGTTCCGTATCTGATGTCCTCCCACCCTGGTTCTACTCTGAAGGAAGCAGTAGAACTTGCAGAGTACTGTCGTGATCTTGGCTATATGCCGGAGCAGGTGCAGGATTTCTATCCGACACCATCAACTCTTTCCACCTGTATGTATTATACCGGGGTAGATCCGAGAACGATGCAGAAGGTTTATGTTCCGAAGAGTCCGCATGAGAAGGCAATGCAGAGAGCGTTGATCCAATATCGTAATCCGGAGCTGTATGATCTGGTGATTGAAGCACTTCATAAAGCAGGAAGATCTGATCTGATCGGATTCGGACCGAAATGTCTTGTGAGACCGAGACAGATGCGTGGTTCAGGAAATGATAAAAAAGCCGGCAGAAAGGAACCGAAAAAAGGATCAAAAGGTTCGAATGGTCAGAAAAGACAAAACAATTCTGAACACAGAGGAAGAGTTGAAGGGAAAAATAAGAAGAAATCTATCAGAAATGTTCATTCTAAGAAGAATAGAAAATAGGTACATTTAAGTATCTGACAGACAGGATTCAAGAAAGGAAGCAGGATGAAAATTGCAATCGTAACCGGAGCATCTTCGGGAATGGGAAGAGAATTTGTACGTCAGCTTGGATATTTTTATAAAAATCTGGATGAGATCTGGGTGATTGCCAGGCGCAAAGAGCGTCTGGAAGCGCTTGCGAAAGAAAGCAGAGTTCCTCTTCGGATTTTTGCAGGTGACCTTCAGAAGAAAAAGGTATATAAGGAATTGAGAGATGCACTTGAGAAAGAACAGCCGGATTTACGAATGCTTGTGAATTCAGCAGGATTTGGCAAGTCAGGAAGTGTAGAAGAGATTTTGTCTGAAAAATTCCGGATCCAGACAGATATGGTGGATGTAAACTGCCGGTCTCTTACAAGAATGACATTGCTGTGTCTGCCATTTCTGCGTGCTGGCAGCAGGATCGTCAATCTTGCGTCCGCATCTGCATTTTGTCCACAACCGTATTTCTCAGTATATGCGGCAACGAAGTCCTATGTCTTAAGCTTCTCCAGATCATTGGGAGAAGAACTGAGAAAAAAAGGAATTGTCGTCACAGCAGTCTGCCCGGGTCCGGTTGATACGGAGTTCTTCAAGTTTTCCGGGAAACCGCAGAATATCTTGAAGAAACTGACAATGGCGAAGGCAGACAGAGTGGTTCATCAGGCGTTGAAGGACTGCAGATCCGGGAAGTCAGTCTCCGTTTATGGAATCCCAATGAAATTAACTTACTTTGGAACAAAACTGCTGCCGCATGGATTTCTCGTGCGTATGCAGCAAATATGAATTTAGAATAGGATGAAAAATGAAGAAAATACAAAAAGGAAAACCAGGTTATTTGAATTATAAAAGAAAAGTGGAGATTTTAAGAACAGTTATTTATTTTGTAATCGTTCTGGCAATTTTTGCTCTTGGTTACTGGCAGACACATACGAGGCTGAATCTTCTGACAGTTGTTGCTATCCTTGGATGTCTTCCGGCATCAAAGGCACTTGTAGGTGTGATCGCGCGTTATCCATATCAATCAATTGAACTGTCACAGGCGAAGGAAATCGCAGGAAAATCAAAACATTTAACAGTTTGTTATGATCTTATAATTACAAGCAAAGAGCATATCATGCCAACAGACTGTATCGTAATTTCGGGACACAACATTTACGGATACACACATTATGAGAAAGTAAATACAGATGAACTTGGAAAGCATATCAAGACAATCCTTGCGCAGAATCAGTACACAGGTTTTACTGTTAAGATCTTAAATCAGTATACACCGTTTCTGGCCCGCGTGGAGGGACTTGAAAATATTGCTGTAGTAGAGCAGGAAGATACGAAAGCAAGAGAACAGGAAATCCGTAATCTTATTCTGAATATATCAATGTAAAGAGGAAAAGACGATGAGAGAGATCAGCATCCAGAAAAATGAGGCAGGACAACGCATGGATAAATTCCTTGCAAAGTATCTCAATAAAGCGCCAAAAAGTTTTTTCTATAAGATGATGAGAAAAAAGAATATTACCTTGAATGGAAAAAAAGCAGTTGGAAATGAACAGCTGAAACAGGGGGATGTGATTAAGTTATTTCTTGCGGAAGAGACGATTGAGAACTTTATCGATCATTCACAGTTTTCGAAGAAAAAAGTGTCCTCTGCAAAAAAACAGACAGCGGGAAAGAAGGTACAGTTAGATATCTTATATGAAGATGAGGCTGCTGTATTTATCAATAAACCGGTCGGAATGCTCTCCCAGAAGGCATCCCCGACGGATACTTCTCTTGTGGAGTATTTTATTGATTATCTGTTGGAAAATGGGAAAATCACGGAAGAAGAACTGCATACATTTCATCCATCTGTCTGTAACCGTTTAGACAGAAATACAAGCGGAATTGTGGCAGCAGGAAAAACACTGCAGGCATTACAGGGATTAAGCGAGATGTTCCGTGACCGTACACTTAAGAAATATTATCTTTGCCTAGTAAAAGGGCAGGTAAAAGAGAATCAGAGGATTCATGGTTATCTCGTCAAGAATGAAAAGACAAATAAAGTTACGGTGAGTCAGAAAAAGCCGGCTGAACAGACAAAAGATGGGAAAGAGGCATCAGCAATCCGTACAGAATACAAAGTGCTTGCACGAAATAGAGAAACAACACTTCTTGAAGTGCATCTGATCACCGGTAAGACACACCAGATTCGTGCACATCTGGCATCCATTGGGCATCCGATCGCAGGGGATTACAAATACGGGAACCGGTCATTTAACGATGCTTTGAAAAAGGAATACGGACTTCGTTCCCAGCTTCTGCATGCTTACCGTCTGGAATTCCCGGAGAACTGCGAGGGAGATATCAAACAGCTTTCAGGAAAGATCCTCAAAGCACCTGTCCCGGCCTTATTTGAACAAATCTGTAAAGCGCAGGGAGTGATGTGAGATGGCAACATGGAACTCGAGAGGACTTAGAGGTTCGACACTGGAGGAATTTATCAATCATTCGAATGAAAGATACAGTGAGATGGGACTTGCACTGATGCAGAAAATCCCGACACCGATTACTCCGGTACGTATGGATAAAGACCACAGACAGATTACACTTGCGTATTTCGACAAAGCAAGTACGGTAGACTATATCGGAGCAGTGCAGGGAATCCCGGTCTGTTTTGATGCGAAAGAGTGTAATGTAGATACCTTCCCACTTCAGAATGTACATGAGCATCAGATGGACTTTATGGAAAAGTTTGAACGGCAGGGCGGGATTGCTTTTTTTCTGATCTATTATACAGCAAGAAATGAGCTTTATTATATGCAGTATACACAGATCCGTAAGTTCTGGGACCGCGCGCAGAGCGGGGGACGCAAGAGTGTCCGGCTGGAAGAATTAGATCCTGAATGGTTTTTTCAACTGAAAAATGGCTATTTTGTGCCGTATCTGGATTTAATTCAGAAAGATTTGGAAACGAGGGATTGACAGAATCCTACAAAGTCCGTATAATTACAAACAGGTTTTAACGTGGTAGCACGCTAAAGTGAAAAACCAAGAAAAGACAGGAAGGTGAACGAGACATGGAGCAGAAGTTACATACCCCGGAAGGCGTTCGGGATATTTATAATAGAGAATGTGCCATTAAGCTGGCATTGCAGAAAAAGCTGAATACTGTATTGCATTTATATGGATATCAGGACATACAGACACCGACATTTGAATATTTTGATGTATTCCGCAAGGAAATCGGTTCGACATCGATTAGAGATCTTTATAAATTCTTTGACAGAGAGGGGAATATTCTGGCGTTGCGCCCGGATATTACACCGTCCATTGCAAGAGCAGTAGCAACACTGTTTGAGACAGAGAATTTTCCAATTCGTCTGTGTTATGCCGGAAATACATTTATCAATCATTCCAGTTATCGTGGACGCCTGAAAGAAAATACACAGCTTGGTGCAGAGCTGATCGGTGTGGATTCTATCGAGGCAGATGCAGAAATGCTCGCAATGGTTGTGGACGGACTTAAGAAAACCGGACTAAAGGAATTCCAGGTAAGTATCGGACATGTTGATTTTATTCAGAGTCTTTTCGAGGCAACGAATCTGGAAGACGAACAAAAAGAAGAGATCCGTACATTGATTGCGAACAGAAACTTCTTTGGTGTGGAAGAGATTCTCGATCATTATGAGATTGCCGATCAGGTGAAAGAAGCGTTTCATCAGCTTCCGGAACTGACAGGTGGACCGGAGATCCTTGCAGATGCAGGACGCATTGCTCCGGGTGAAGCAGCAAGACTTGCGGTAGAACGTCTTCGCCAGATTTATGATCTGCTGAAGATTTATGGAGTAGAGGATCATGTAACTTTTGATCTGAGCATGAGCGGAAGTTATGGATATTATACAGGAATCATTTTCCGTGCCTATACTTATGGAACAGGAGATGCAGTTGTGCGTGGAGGACGTTACGACCACCTTCTTGAGAAGTTTGGAAAGAAGACACCGTCGATCGGATTCGCAATCATTCTGGATGAACTTATGAGTGCACTGGATCGTCAGAAGATCAAAGTAGAGACAGGACACCGCAATCTGCTTGTTTATACGGATGCAACGGAACAGTGGGCAATTTCTCTTGCGAGGTCATTTCGTGCAAAAGGAAAAAATGTCGAGATGATGAAGAGAAACTCCTGGGATGAAAGAGAGACTTTTGAAGCGTATGGAAAGCGTTCTTCTGTTGCAAGTATGCTTTACTTAAGAGAGGACCGGAAGATTGAAGTGATCAATCTTCAGACAGGAGAAGAGAAGCTGGTCAATACAAAAAAGAAAACAAAGCAGCAATAAAGGAGCAGATCAATGAGATATTTAACATTTGCCCTTACAAAGGGAAGACTTGCAAAGAAGACACTGGAGATGCTGGAGCGTCTTGGAATCACATGCGAGGAAATGAAAGATAAGGATTCCAGAAAGCTGATTTTTGTAAATGAAGAACTGGGATTGAAATTCTTTCTCGCAAAAGGACCGGATGTGCCGACTTATGTAGAGTACGGAGCAGCAGATATTGGAGTTGTCGGAAAAGATACGATTATCGAAGAGGGGCGTAAAGTCCATGAAGTCCTGGATCTTGGATTCGGAAAATGCAGGATGTGTGTGTGTGGATATGAAGAGGCAGCAGAAAAACTGAAACATCATGAACTGATCCGTGTGGCAACGAAATATCCGAATATCGCGAAAGATTATTTCTACAACAAGAAACATCAGACAGTAGAAATTGTGAAATTAAACGGTTCGATCGAACTTGCACCGATTGTTGGCTTATCTGAAGTCATCGTAGATATCGTAGAAACCGGTTCTACATTGAAAGAAAACGGACTGGTCGTACTTGAAGAAGTGTGCCCGCTGTCAGCGCGAATGATCGTCAATCCGGTCAGCATGCGAATGGAAAATGACAGAATCAAAGAGCTGATCACAAATTTAAGAAATCTTCTGAGGGAGGAATAGACAAATGCGTATAGAGAAACTGAATGAGAATACGAAGAAGAATCTTCTGGATGACCTTTTAAAGAGAAGCCCGAATAACTATGGGAAGTTTGAAGCAAGTGTTCAGGAAATATTGAATGCGGTGAAAGAAAAGGGAGACGAGGCTGTATTTGAATATACAGAGAAATTTGATGGAGTCAGACTGGACGCAGAGCATCTTCTTGTAACGGAAGAAGAGATCGCAGAAGCATATGAGCAGGTAGATGATGAACTGATCGCTATTATCAGAAAAGCACTTGTGAATATCAGAGACTATCACCAGAAACAGATGCAGTACAGCTGGTTTGACAGTAAACCGGACGGAACAATTCTTGGACAGAAAGTGACAGCACTCCAGAGAGTCGGTGTTTATGTTCCTGGCGGAAAAGCAGCTTACCCATCTTCTGTACTTATGAATATCATGCCGGCGAAGGTTGCAGGTGTAGATGAGATCATCATGGTAACACCTCCAGGAAAAGATGGAAAGGTAACTCCGACAACACTGGTTGCGGCAAAAGAGGCCGGTGCAGATAAAGTTTACAAGGTTGGCGGAGCTCAGGCAATTGCAGCACTTGCATATGGAACAGAGTCTATTCCGAAGGTAGATAAGATCGTAGGACCTGGAAATATCTACGTAGCTCTTGCTAAGAAAGCGGTTTATGGATTCGTAAGCATTGACTCAATCGCAGGACCAAGTGAGATCCTTGTTCTTGCTGATGAGACGGCAAATCCACGTTTCGTGGCAGCAGATCTTCTGTCTCAGGCAGAGCATGACGAGATGGCATCTGCAATTCTGGTTACAACAAGTATGGAACTTGCAGAGAAAGTATCTGCACAGACAGATGCATTTGTAAAAGAGCTTTCCAGAGGCGAGATCATTCAGAAATCCCTGGATAATTATGGACATATTCTCGTTGCAGAGACAATGGAGGATGCAATCGATGCAGCAAATTCTATTGCTTCCGAACATCTTGAGATCGTGACAGCGAATCCGTTTGAGGTGATGACAAAGATCCGTAATGCCGGAGCTATTTTCATCGGAGAATATTCCAGTGAGCCGCTCGGAGATTATTTTGCAGGACCGAACCATGTCCTTCCGACAAACGGAACAGCAAAATTCTTCTCACCGCTATCTGTAGATGATTTTATTAAAAAATCAAGCATTATTTCTTACTCAAGAAATGCACTTGAGAAGATCCACACAGATATCGAGAAATTTGCAGAGGCAGAACATCTGACAGCACATGCAAATTCAATCAAAGTAAGATTTGAAAAATAAGAGAAAAGGAGCTGTGAGTGTAATGCAGAACAGAATCGGAAGCTGCAAAAGAAAGACAAAAGAGACAGATATTGAACTGACAATCAATCTGGATGGACAGGGAAAGAATCAGATTGATACAGGAATTCCGTTTTTTGATCATATGCTGGATGGATTTGCAAGACATGGATTATTTGATTTAAATGTTAAGGTGCGTGGGGATCTTGAAGTGGATTCCCATCACACGATCGAAGATACAGGAATCGTACTGGGACAGGCAATCGCACAGGCACTTGGAGATAAGGCCGGAATTAAGCGATACGGATATTTTGTACTGCCAATGGATGAGGTTCTTGCTCTTGGAGCAGTTGACCTTTCCGGCAGACCGTATCTGAACTTCCAGGCAGATTTTACAGTACCGGTGCTTGGAACAATGGATACAGAGATGGTGCGTGAATTTTTCTATGCAGTTTCCTATAGTGCTGCAATGAACCTGCACCTTAAGATCCTTGATGCAGGGAATAATCATCATATGGCAGAGGCTTTATTTAAAGCATTCGGAAAGGCTCTGGATATGGCGGTATCAGAAGAGCCAAGAATAAAAGAAGTATGGTCTACAAAGGGAAGCCTTTAACGGCGTGACAGAAGGAGTAAGAAGGAATTATGTATAAAAGACTGACCCCTTGTATTTTTATAGAAAGAGGGAAAGCGGTGCAGTGGTTCGGTGACAGAACTGTGATCGCAGATGATGTGATGGAACTTGCACGCCACTACAATGAAAGAGGAGCGGATGAACTGATTATTTTCGATCTGTCAGACTCAGATGAAGAACATGATGAGACGATCAACCTCCTCAAACAGATCAACCGTGCAATCAGTATTCCAATGGTTGTCGGAGGAAACATCAGACGTGCAGAAGATGTGAAGAAGATTCTTTATGCCGGAGCGAAACGTGCAATGCTGAATTTTTCAAAAGCACTTTCCATTGAATTAATCGAGGAAGTATCCAAGCGTTTTGGAAAAGAGAGAATCGCTGTATCATTAAATGATTTCGATGCATTGTTTAAACAGCAGCATCTGATCGAAGCATATAGTACAGAGATGATATTTATGCATCGCCTGGATCTGAATTCTGTTGTAAATGTTACAGAAACGCAGTGTGTTGTTGTCACGGATACGATGGATGAAAACGAGATCCTTAATATTTTAAAGAGTGATGGTGTAAAAGGTGTATCCGGAAGATTCATCAGTCGCCTGGATATGGATTTTAATCAATTCAAAGAAGTCTGTGCAGAAAATGGAATCAAAATGACATCCTTTGAAAGCCAGATGGATTTCGGTGAGTTTAAATTGAATTCAGACGGACTGATTCCGGTGATCGTTCAGGATTATAAGACAAATGAAGTCTTAATGATGGCATATATGAACGAGGAAGCATTTGAGCATACTGTGAAAACCGGGCGCATGACTTACTATAGCAGAAGCAGAAAATGCCAGTGGATCAAAGGTGAGACATCCGGGCATTTCCAGTATGTGAAATCTCTTGCAATCGACTGTGACAGAGATACGATGCTTGCAAAGGTAGAACAGATCGGAGCAGCATGCCATACGGGAAACCGCTCCTGTTTCTATACAACAATTGTTGGAAATGATTACGATGCCAAGAATCCGGTTCAGATTTTTGAATCCGTATATCAGACAATTGTGGATAGAAAAGAGAATCCAAAAGAAGGTTCCTATACGAACTATCTTTTTGAAAAAGGTCTGGATAAGATCCTGAAAAAGGTTGGAGAAGAGGCGACAGAAGTTGTGATCGCTGCAAAAAATCCAGATGTCGAGGAAGTGAAGTATGAATTATCTGATTTCCTTTATCATGCAATGGTTCTCATGGTAGAAAAAGGGATTACCTGGGAAGACATTACAGGAGAACTGGCTGACCGGTAGAAAACGCTGTATCAGATTTTCCTGGAAGAATAAAGCAGAAGAAACTTTCATAAACTAGAAAAAAAGAAGATGGAGAGGATCTTTCGTGCAGGAAAAAGAATCAGAAGTTCGTAGGCGTAGATTGTGGGAAGAAAATCGCAGACGACAGCGGAATACCGGTATGATAACACCGGCAATTCATCCAAGATATGGTCGTTTATATCGGGAATTATATCCGGATGGTCTGGAGCAAAGTGCAGGAAATGGAGCAGAAGATCTAGATAAGAAAGAAAACAGCAGAGGAAGCTTTACTACCAGATTGATCCTGTCCACTTTTCTGTTTCTTGTGTTTCTTTATGTCAGTCAGAACAGTGTAGAACTTCAAGGGATAAGCAGCCATGAGATTATAGAGAAGATTCAGGAAAACCATGATATTTTCTTGACAGACTAAAAGTGTAATCTTGACACGGAAACAGTAGATTGATAAAATATTATTGACGTTTATTTTATAGTATATGAGAGGCGTTGATTGGATTCAGCGCCTTTTTCATTGCATGAGAAGGAGGAAATGAGAGATGATTAAAGTATGGATAGCCGGCTCAAACGGCCAGATCGGCCGAGCGTTGAACGACATTCTGGATCCATTAGAGATCGAAGTGCTGAATACGGATCTGGATGATCTGGATATTACAAACACAGAGGAAGTTCTTAACTTCGGTATTGTAAACCGTCCGGATGTGATTATCAACTGCTGCGGTGTTACAGACACCGATCTGTGCGAAAAAGAACCGGAACATGCTTACCGGGTAAATGCACTTGGAGCAAGAAACTTAAGTATCGTCGCAAGAAAGAATGGCGCAAAGATCGTCCAGCTTTCAACAGATGATGTATTTGACGGACAGAGCAAGAAACCGTATACAGAATTTGATGATACGAATCCACTGACTGTTTATGGAGCATCCAAAAGAGCTGGTGAGAATTATGTGAAAGAATTCACACACAAGCATTTCATTATCCGCAGTAACTGGGTTTACGGAAAAGGTGGAAATAACTTTGTTAACCGTGTGCTCGAAGTGGCAGAACAGGGAAAAACACTTTCTGTAGCAGGAGATCAGTTTGGTTCCCCGACAAGTGCCAAAGATCTCGCAAGAATGATCCTGTATCTGATCAGTACGAATGAATATGGTACTTATCATGTAACTTGCAGTGGAGTCTGCAATCGTTACGAATTTGCTCAGGAGATCTTGAGATTGTCAGGGAAAAACGTTGAATTAAAGGCAGTTCCGACAGAACAGTCAGACCTTTCTTCTGTCAGACCACCGTATGCGGTATTGGACAACTTCATTCTCCGTATTATTGATATGTATGATATGCCGGATTGGAAAGAGTCATTAGAAGAGTATATGAAAGAAAGAACGGAGAATTAGAATGAAAAATAAGAATGTGAAAGATGAAAAGAAAGAGAAGAAAATTGGTCTGACGACCAAGATTTTCATTGCTCTGCTTTTAGGTGCTGTTTTTGGAATTGTACTTTGTTATCTGATTCCAGACAGCAAGGTAAAAAATGATATTATAGTAGAAGGAATCCTCTATGTGATCGGACAGGGATTCATCCGTCTGATGAAGATGCTTGTTGTACCGCTTGTATTTTGTTCCCTTGTGTGCGGAAGTATGGCAATCGGAGATACGAAGAAGCTCGGAACAGTAGGTGTCAGAACATTGGTATTCTACCTCGCAACAACAGCTCTTGCTGTAACAGTTGCTTTATCAGTTGGTAATCTGATCAATCCGGGTATCGGACTTGATATGAGTGCAATCAAGACAAGTGCGTCCACAGTTGAGACAATGGAAGCAACTTCCCTGACAGATACAATTCTAAATATCATTCCGGACAACCCGATCAATTCCCTGGCAAGTGGAACAATGCTTCAGGTTATCGTATTTGCGCTGATCATTGGTGTTATCCTTGCGAAGATGGGTGAACGTGCAGAGACAGTTGCGAACTTCTTCAGCCAGTTCAATGACATTATGATGGAAATGACAATGATGATCATGAGCCTTGCACCAATCGGTGTATTCTGCCTGATCAGCCGTACTTTTGCTACAATCGGATTCAGTGCATTTGTTCCGCTGGCAAAATACATGATCGCAGTACTTTTGGCACTTGCGATCCAGTGTCTGGGAGTATATCAGATTCTGTTAAAGATTTTCACAGGACTGAACCCGATCCGCTTCATCAAGAAATTCTTCCCGGTTATGGCATTTGCATTCTCTACAGCGACATCAAATGCGACAATCCCGCTTTCTATTGAAACACTTTCTAAGAAAGTCGGAGTTTCCAAGAAGATTTCTTCCTTTACGATTCCGCTTGGAGCAACAATCAACATGGATGGTACTTCCATCATGCAGGGTGTTGCAGTTGTGTTCGCAGCACAGGCGTTTGGAATCCATTTGAGCATGGCAGACTATATTACAGTTATCGGAACAGCAACACTGGCATCTGTCGGAACAGCCGGAGTACCAAGTGTTGGTCTGGTTACACTGACAATGGTATTTAACTCTGTCGGACTTCCGGTTGAAGCAATCGGTCTGATCATGGGTATTGACCGTATCCTTGATATGACAAGAACAGCTGTTAATATCACAGGTGATGCTGTATGTACAACAATCGTTGCACATCAGAATAAAGCTCTGGATAAGAAAGTCTTTTATGAGACGGAGTAAAAGTGAATAGATAGTATATGCACTGTCTATGGTATAGAATGATATAAGTGAAACCCCTGGTTTACGTCTGGAATGATGTGAAACAGGGGTTTTATGATACGGTTGATTAGTGCATAAGAAGCGATGGAATGGTATAATTCTATTATTGATAAATTTTAATAACAGGAGGCTTATACCATGGAACGAGTAGTAAATTTTTTAAAAGAAGCAGAAACGTATTATTTAGCAACAGTGGAAGGAGACCAGCCAAGAGTTAGACCTTTTGGAACAGCGCATGTTTTTGAAGGAAAACTGTATATTCAGACCGGAAAGGTGAAGGATGTTTCAAAACAGATTCACGCAAACCAAAAGGTGGAAATCTGTGCATTTAAAAATGGCGAGTGGCTTCGTGTAGCCGGAGAACTTGTAGAAGATGACAGAAGAGAAGCAAGACAGTCTATGCTTGATGCTTACCCATCTTTACAGAATATGTACTCGGCAGATGATGGAAATACAGAAGTATTCTATTTTAAAAATGTGACAGCTACATTTTCATCATTTACACATGAACCGGAAGTAGTGAAGTTTTAAGGACAACATAAAATGGAGAAAAGTAAGAAGAAAAAAATATATAAAAAGATAGATATGGTCAGTTTTTATAAGAGCATTGTTGATCAGGACAGGGCATCCGTTGTTATATGCAATCTTAAACATGAGATTATTTACATGAATCCGGCAGCTGTTATCAGCTATGCGAAGCGAGGCGGCGATAAACTTATTGGAAGAAGTCTGTTAGATTGTCATAATCCGGAATCAAAAGATAAAATACAGCAGGTAGTGGACTGGTTTGCAGTAGATGAAAGCCATAATATCGTTTATACTTTTCACAATGAGAAACAGAATAAGGATGTTTATATGGTGGCACTCAGAGATGAGGGAAAGTTGATAGGATATTATGAGAAACATGAATATCGAAATGCAGAAACTATGAAACAATACGATTTGTGGTGATGGAGTAGGCAGAAAGGAAAATAAATGAGAAAAGCAATCGTATATGCATCTGTACATCATAGAAATACAGAAAAATTAGTAAAAGACATAGCAAAAGAGTGCCAAGTTGATTTGATTGATGCTGTAAAACGATCAGATGCAGATCTGAGTAGTTATGATATGATTGGGTTTGCATCAGGAATCTATTTTTCAAAATTTCATCAGTCGATATTGGAATTTACAGAGAAGAATCTACCGGACGATAAAAAGGTATTTCTGATCTGTACTTATGGTGAAAGTGCGAATTACAAATCCATAGAGCAGATTTTGGACAAGAAGCGTTCTAAAGTGATAGGAAAATTCGGATGCAGGGGCTATGACACATTTGGTCCATTTAAACTGGTGGGTGGTATTGCCAAAGGGCATCCAAATGAAGAAGATATAAAAAACGCAGTGGAGTTTGTAAAAGTATTATGAAAAACTGAAGGATAAGGGCGAGAATGTGTATATAGATTCTCTTACCTATGAGCAGTTTATGGTGCTTGGTGATGCGGAATTAAGCAGAAGATTCTCCATGCAGGATGAAGCAGAGCAGAAAGAGGAAGTGAAGAAAGCATTGGCTGCAGGAGTTCCGAAAGCAACGATTCTTACTTACTTCTATCCGGAGGTTTCTGTGGAGAGGATGAGGTCATATCGGAAGAAGCATTAAATGATATAGCATAGGCACAGGAAATGTGGTATACTGTGCCTATGTAAAAAAGAATGTGTTTTACAATCGGAAGTTGGAGGATACACGCATGAAAATTGTAATCATTAATGGAAGTGCCAGAAAAGGAAACACGCTGACAGCAATCAATGCATTTATAAAAGGAGCATCAGAAAAGAATGAAATTGAAATCATTGAACCTGACAAACTCAACATTGCACCATGCAAGGGATGTGGTGTCTGTCAATGCTCTAAGGGATGCGTCGATAAGGATGATACAAATCCTACAATTGATAAAATTGCTGCCGCAGATATGATTCTTTTTGCTACACCAGTTTATTGGTGGGGAATGTCAGCACAATTGAAACTTATCATTGATAAGTGCTACTGCCGTGGATTGCAGTTAAAAAATAAAAAAGTTGGCACGATTGTTGTAGGCGGTTCTCCCGTAGACAGTATCCAGTATGAGTTGATTGATAAGCAGTTTGACTGTATGGCAAAATATCTTTCATGGGATATGCTTTTCAAAAAATCATATTACGCAACAGCCAGAGATGAACTTGAAAAAAACAAGGATTCCATGAACGAACTTGAGGGGATCGGAAAAAATTTATAAAGCACGTTCCAAATTCCAGTTTGTCTGACTCACAACAATTTAATAGCAAACAAATACAAGCACTTTAGCCAATAAGGTTAAGGTGCTTTTTTGCGCCTTGAAAGGAGGTGGTTGAAGCATACCACATCGGGGAAAGCCCGATTTAATCATTACAACAGGCATTGCCTGATCATAATATAGATCAATCGTAACTATTCAGTACAGAAATATGCGGTACCGCATATTTCGTAAGAAAACGTATATTATGTAGGAGCAAGCGCCCATCAGCGAAGCTGATTCTAATGCGCTTGAGGCTCGCAACTGTGAAGGTACTGAACAGTTACGAGTAACTTTTAACAGCCAGTTATGGATTTATGATATTGTGGATTTTAGAACTTGTTTCTTATCTTTCGGTACTCTCTTGGAGAATATCCTTTCAGCTTGTGGAAAAGCCGGCTGAAATAAAGCTGATTATCATACCCGACGATTTTAGAAATTTCATTGATGGAATAGGTTGTTGTTTCAAGTAACATCTGGGCATTGTTAATTCGGATTCCCACAATAAACTGCATTGGTGTAGAACCTGTGTATTTTTTGAAGTTTCGGATAAACCAGCTGACACTCATTCCACGTGAGGCAGCATAATCATCTATGCTAATATTCTGGTTATAATTTTCACTGAAAAAGGTAACTGCGTTATCCATCTCGTGATCTAGGTATTCATTTTTCGAGATATGTTCCCTGGTCAGTTCCCGATGAAAGATGATAAGAAGATGACGGAGCAGAAGGACAAGCATTTCCTCATAATTATCTTGGCAACGCTGAAGCTCGATGATAATACGCTTGAAAATCTGTTCGTATTCCATAGAGGTTCCGACCTGAAATACACGCTCTTTATCCGGGAATCCATATTGCCGTAGGATATTTTTTACATTGTTGCCTGTAAAATGAATCCAGTATACTTCTGGCTTATCTTTTCCATAA
This sequence comes from Mediterraneibacter faecis, assembly GCF_055383675.1. NCBI lineage: Bacteria > Bacillati > Bacillota > Clostridia > Lachnospirales > Lachnospiraceae > Mediterraneibacter > Mediterraneibacter faecis. Next base: position 1,656,101 of record NZ_AP043803.1, read on the forward strand.
TATTCATATTTCTGAAGTTCCTTCGGTCTGTACAGTACAATATTACCGGCGGGGACAATCGTTTCGTTATCCACATTGTCAAAATGAAAATGCCCACAACCAGCAGTGATATAGATAATCTGATAATCCAGGCGTCCCCTTGGACGGTAGGTTGGTAACTTTGGATGGCTGGAAAGGCGGTAAGTACCGCAACTTCCTACAACCAGTGGGCGACTTTTGTCTTTGAAATCCATATGGGAGTGGTTTAAATAACCGGTATTCATATACATATGGTAGCACCTCTTTTCCTTTTTTTGTTATTGTATCATTTAGTGCATATTTTGTCTAATCCAATTCATAGACATGTTTTGCAGATTAGGATAAGATATATATATAGCAAAACAGAGAAGCGTAAACATAAAAGTAAAAGACAAGGTTTGCTGTGGAAAAACAAAGTGCAAAAAAATGTATATGTATTAAAGGAGAGTTATTTATGATTGTACCACGTTATTATGAGGATTTAAGTGTACTGCATGAAAATACAATGCCAGCCAGAGCCTATTTTATTCCGGCATCCAAAAGAATGGATAACTTGGTGGAGCACAGGGAAGAATCAGACCGAATGCAGTTATTGAACGGAACTTGGAAGTTCCAGTATTTTAACAGTATCTATGATGTTCAGGAACCCTTCTTTGAGAAAGATTATGATACAGAAAATTTTGATAAGATTCAGGTTCCGAGTGTATGGCAGATGGCAGGATATGACACACATCAGTATACAAACATCAGGTATCCGTTCCCATTTGATCCACCGTATGTACCACAGGATATTCCATGTGGAACATATGCACATACCTTTGTTTATCACAAAGATGAAAATGCACCAAAAGCTTTCTTGAATTTTGAAGGAGTAGACAGTTGCTTTTATGTATGGATCAATGGCTCTTATGTAGGGTATAGCCAGGTTTCTCATATGACCAGTGAGTTTGATATCACCGACCTCCTTCGGGACGGAGAGAACAGCATAGCGGTTCTGGTCATGAAGTGGTGTGATGGTTCCTATTTGGAAGATCAGGACAAATTCCGTATGAGTGGTATTTTTCGGGATGTGTACATTTTGAAACGCCCAAAACAGGCAATCAGTGATTATCATATTAAAACAAGAATTGAGGATATGCTTGCGAAAGTAGAAATTGAAATGAAATTCTACTCTCCGTTAAATGTAAAAATTTCGATTGAAGATAGAAACGGAGCAGTTGTAGCACTAGGAAGTATTGCTGAAGAAGGAACAGCTGTATTAGAAATCGCAAGTCCGGAACTTTGGAATACAGAAAATCCATATCTATATAAACTGATTCTTGAAACAGAGAATGAAGTAATTGTAGATCACATTGCATTAAGAAAGATAGAGATTAAAGACCAGGTTATTTATTTAAATGGACAGAAGATTAAATTCCGTGGTGTCAATCGACATGATTCTGATCCGGTTACTGGATTTACAATCAATCTGGAACAGATTACAACCGATCTTACGTTAATGAAGCAGCATAATTTTAATGCGATCCGTTCCAGCCACTATCCGAACGCACCATTTTTCTATGAAATGTGTGACAAGTATGGATTCATGGTAATAGATGAAGCAGATATTGAAGCTCATGGTCCATTTATGATCTACAGAAAAGAAGACACCGATTACAATCGGTTCAAACGATGGAATGAGAAGATTGCAGATGATCCGGTATGGGAAGAGGCAATCGTTGATCGAGTAAAACTCATGGTGGAACGTGACAAAAACCGTTTCTGTATTGTTATGTGGTCAATGGGAAATGAGAGTGCTTATGGCTGCAACTTTGAAAAAGCACTGGAATGGACAAAGAATTTTGATCCAGACCGTATCACACAATATGAGAGTGCAAGATATCGTAATTATGATGAAACATATGATTACAGCAATCTGGATGTGTACAGCCGGATGTACCCAGCGCTTTCCGAAATTCAGGAATATCTGGATAAAGATGGAAGTAAATCCTTCCTTTTGGTAGAGTACTGTCACAGCATGGGAAACGGACCTGGAGATTTTGAAGATTACTTCCAGATGATTCAGGATAATGATAAAATGTGCGGCGGCTTTGTCTGGGAATGGTGTGACCATGCGATTGCTCATGGAACTGCTGAGAATGGAAAGACTATATATGCTTATGGGGGCGACCATGGCGAAGAAATTCATGATGGCAACTTCTGTATGGATGGATTAGTATATCCGGACAGAACGGTACATACAGGACTTTTGGAATACAAGAATGTTTATCGCCCGGCAAGAGTTATTTCCTATAACAAAGAAAGCGGAGAACTGGTGCTTCATAACTACATGGATTTTGATGACTTGAAAGATTATGTGAAGATTAGTTATGAGCTGACACAGGATGGTCTTGTGATCAGCAAAGGCATACTTCCGGAGTTTTCTGTGGCACCACACGGGGAAGGAAAAACAAACCTGAAGATCAATGTTCCAGAGAATGGGAAATGCTATTTAAAACTTATTTACCATCTGAAAAAAGAATTGCCACTGTTGGATGAAGACCATATTCTTGGATTTGATGAAATTGAGGTAAGTAAAGAGGATACAAAATGTAAACTTGCAGAGAAATGGATACCAAAAACAGTAGTGGACTCTGAATTACAGGTAAATGAAAATGATAAGCAGATTCATATCAAGGGGCGTGAATTTGCTTATACCATAGACAAACGTACTGCACTCTTTACAGAGATGAAATTCGCAGGGCGGGAATACTTGAACCATCCGATGGAATTAAATATTTGGAGAGCTCCAACAGATAACGATATGTACATCAAGTCTGAATGGAAGAAAGCCCACTATGATAAGGCTTACACAAGAGCCTATACGACAGAGGTTGCGCAGGGAAAACATGGTGTGAAGATTATAAGCCATGCTTCCGTTGTGGCAGAGACAGTACAGAAGATACTTGATGTGACGATTACATGGAAAATAGAAGCTGCTGGAAAGATTGATGCAGATATTGCAGTAACAAAAGACGATGAATTCCCGGATCTTCCGAGATTTGGTGTGAGGATGTTCCTGGATAAAAAACTTTCAGCTGCACGATACTTTGGAATGGGACCACAGGAAAGCTATTGTGACAAACATCAGGCTGCGAGCCACGGTTTGTATCAGGCAAATGTAGATGATTTGCATGAGGATTATATTCGCCCACAGGAAAATGGAAGCCATTATGATTGTGAATATGTAGAGCTTAACAACAGCCGATATGGAATTGTGGTCTCTGCGGAAAATGCCTTCTCATTCAATGCTTCTTATTATACGCAAGAAGAACTTGAGGAGAAAACGCATAATTATGAACTGACAGAATCAGATAGTGTAGTATTTTGTGTTGACTATGCACTAAATGGCATTGGCTCTAACAGTTGTGGTCCAGTTGTATTGGAGCAGTACCGATTTGATGATGTATTATTCCGGTTTCAGTTTACACTGATACCGTATGTAAAGGGATAATAAAGTTTCATGTAACCTGTAAACAAGGAAAGAGAGTCTGATTGTAATGTAAAGTCCGGACATACAGAGCAATCAGACAAAATCAGAGAAAAAAACAGAATTAGATATCATACGGTTAGCCATATTGAGATTCTAAGTGCGATGAAGATGAGGAGCAAAGAAATTCGATGGAAGAAAAAAAGTATTTGAAATGGTATAACAAAATTGGATACGGATTAGGTGATATTGCAGGTAATGTAGTCTATGCGTTTCTGACATCTTTTATGATGGTCTATCTGACGGACTCAGTAGGACTTGCTGCAGGTGTCGTAGGTACCCTGATTGCCGTATCAAAACTATTTGATGGTTTTACGGATATATTTTTTGGATCAATGATTGACAAAACACACAGTAAAATGGGAAAAGCGAAACCCTGGATGCTATATGGATATATTGGTTGTGCCATTACGCTGATCTGCTGTTTTGCAGTACCAGTCAGCTTGGGAACAACGGCTAAATATGCATGGTTCTTTATCTCTTACACACTGTTAAATGGTGTGTTTTATACAGCAAACAATATTGCTTATTCAGCACTTACGTCACTGATTACAAAGAACAGCAAAGAGCGTGTGCAGATGGGATCTTACCGTTTTATTTTTGCGTTTTCAACAAGTCTTCTGATTCAGGCAATTACAGTTGGATTTGTAGATAAATGTGGTGGAGATGCTGCAGCATGGAGAACGGTTGCTATTATCTATGCAATCATTGGTCTTGCCGTAAATACGATTTCAGCACTTTCTGTTAAGGAACTTCCTGAGGAAGAACTTAACGAAGGAGAAGTAAAGGATGATAATGAAAAGTACGGAATGGTACAGGCATTCAAGCTTCTTGTTAAAAACAAATATTACATGATGATTTGTGGAACATATATTTTACAGCAGTTATATGGTGCCATGATTGGAGCTGGCATTTATTACATGACATGGGTACTGAAAAATAAGAATTTGTTTGGACAATTTGCATGGGCAGTAAATATTCCACTGATCATTGCCCTGATTTTCACACCGACATTAGTTGGTAAGTGGAAAGGTATGTACAAACTGAACTTAAGAGGTTATGTCTTAGCAGTCATCGGTAGAGCACTTGTTGTTGTTGCAGGATATATGGGCAGTGTTCCGCTGATGATGGCATTTACAGCTCTTGCAGCCTTAGGTCAGGGACCATGGCAGGGAGATATGAATGCAGTTATCGCATCCTGCTCTGAGTACACTTATCTTACACAGGGAAAGAGAATTGACGGAACGATGTACTCTTGTACTTCTCTTGGCGTAAAAATCGGTGGAGGTATTGGAACCGCTGTTGTTGGATGGCTGCTTGAGTTCAGTGGATATATCGGAACAAATGCAACTCAGCCGCAGTCTGCACTCGATATGATGCAGTTTATGTATCTTTGGCTTCCGTTAATCTTTGATGTATTGATTATGTTTGTACTTTCAAAAATGAATGTAGAAGATGCAAATAAAAAACTGAAAGCAGAAAAAGGAATTGTTACAGATGAAGTAACAGATGCATCAGACATAAATTAGAATTGACAGGAGAAAGCGTTGTCTAGTCATTGCTCGATGAGACAGTGCTTTTTTCTATATATAGACAAACGTTGCAAAGGGGAGTATTTCATGCAATTAAAATATGTTGACACAAAAGAGGAGATCATAGCAATAAATAGGAAGTCAAAACATATTGAACCACATCTTCATAATGCACTGGAGATCGTTTGTGTAACAAGTGGAGCATTAGAACTTGGTGTCGGACAGGAACTATACCATATGGAAAAAGGAGATATAGGCTTTGTATTTCCAGATGTTATTCATCACTATCAGGTACTGACACCCGGTGTAAATAAAGCGACTTATCTGATTGCATCGCCATTTACGATAGCCAAATTTGCAGATAACATGCAATCCATGGCTCCTGAATACCCAATCATCAAAGCGGAAAAGGTTGAATCGGAGGTATATCGGGTTATAAATGCAATTTTAGAGACAGAACAGTCGGATATTACTGTTGCACAGGCATATCTTCAAATTGTGTTGGCACGCTGCATAGGAAAATTAAATTTGGTAGAAAAGAGTAATGTGGGGAGCAACGATCTTATTTACCAGACAGTTTCCTATATATCAGCAAATTTTAAGAAGAAATTTTCGCTGGAAGAGATGGCAAAAGATCTGGGGGTGAGCAAATATGTTTTATCCAGACTCTTTTCCAAAACATTCCATAGAAACTTTAATCAATATCTTAACGATGTAAGGCTGAACTATGCATGCCAGCGTTTGGAAAATACGAGTGATTCTATTACAAAAATTTGTCTGGATAGTGGATTTGAAAGTCAGAGAACATTTAACCGAGTATTTAAAGAAAGATATAAAATATCACCGAGTGACTACCGGAGTACATGTCTGAAAGATATGACTGTAACAAGCTTAGCAAGTTAACAATTACATAAAAAGAGAAAATAGGTTGCTTTTTTTATCGTCAAAAGATATGATGTTAAAAGTAGCATTTACAATTTTGTAATATAAATGCATAAGTACAAAATACAAGGAGAAATCCATGAGAAAACTAGCATTAGATGATGATATTTTATTAGAAATTGAAAAACCTGCCCGTTATATCGGCGGAGAGGTGAATGCGGTAATGAAGAACGTGGAAGACATCGATGTGCGCTTTGCGATGTGTTTCCCGGATGTCTATGAGATCGGTATGTCTCATTTGGGGATTCAGATTCTTTACGATATGTTCAACCACAGAGAGGATGTGTGGTGTGAGAGAGTTTACTCTCCATGGCATGATCTGGATAAAGTGATGAGAGAACAGCAGATTCCGCTTTTTGCACTGGAGTCCCAGGATCCGATCAAGGATTTTGATTTCCTCGGAATCACAATTCAGTTTGAGATGTGTTATACGAACATTCTGCAGATCCTTGATCTGAGTCAGATACCACTGCATGCAAAGGACAGAACTTTAGACGATCCATTTGTGATTGGTGGTGGTCCGTGCACATACAATCCGGAGCCGATTGCAGAGTTCTTTGATATCTTTTATATCGGAGAAGGAGAAACAGCTTATGATGAGCTGCTTGACGCTTATAAGGAATGGAAAGGTTCAGGAAAGAGCCGCCGGGAGTTCTTAGAACGTGCAGCGCAGATCGAGGGTCTGTATATTCCGATTTTTTATGATGCAGAATATAATGAAGACGGCACTTTGAAATCATTTACACCGAATAATGAATATGCACCAGCTGTAGTTAAGAAGCAGATCGTTATGGATGTAACAGATGCACCGTATCCGATGAAACCGGTTGTTCCTTTTATCAAAGTAACACAGGACAGAGTTGTTCTTGAGATCCAGAGAGGATGTATCCGTGGTTGTCGTTTCTGCCAGGCAGGAATGCTTTACCGTCCGGTCAGAGAAAGAAATGTTGAGCGATTGAAACAGTATGCGCATGATATGCTGCAGAATACCGGTCATGAAGAGATTTCTCTTAGTTCATTAAGTTCCAGTGATTATTCTGAATTAAAAGAATTGGTAACATATCTGATCGATGAGTTTAAGAATAAGGGAATTAATATTTCTCTTCCGTCTCTTCGAATCGATGCCTTCTCTCTTGATGTAATGAGTAAGGTTCAGGATATCCGCAAGAGCAGTCTGACATTTGCACCGGAGGCCGGATCACAGAGAATGCGTGACGTGATCAATAAAGGTCTGACAGAAGAAGTGATCTTAAACGGAGCAGGCGAGGCTTTCGAAGGTGGCTGGACGAAGGTAAAACTTTACTTTATGCTTGGACTTCCGACTGAGACTGAGGAAGATATGAAGGAAATCGCGCATCTGGCAGAAAAGGTTGCCCGCAGATATTATGAGATTCCAAAAGATCAGAGACATGGAAAATGTCAGATCACGGCAAGTTCTTCTTTCTTTGTACCGAAGCCGTTCACACCGTTCCAGTGGGCTCCGATGTGCAAGGCGGAAGAATATATGAGACGTGCACATCTAGTGAATGATGAATTTAAAGAACAGTTAAACCGTAAGAGTCTGAAATATAACTGGCATGATGCGGAAGTTACGGTTCTGGAAGGTATTATGGCCAGAGGTGACCGTAAGATCAGCAAGGCGATCGAGGAGGCATATCGTTTGGGATGTTTGTTCGATTCCTGGACAGAGAGTTTCCACAATGAACTTTGGATGCAGGCATTTGAGAACACGGGTGTTGATATTGATTTTTACAATCTGCGTGAGCGTGGAGAAGATGAATTGTTCCCATGGGATTTCATCGATATCGGTGTGACAAGAAAGTTTCTGCGCAGAGAATGGGATCGTGCGATGGAAGAAAAAGTAACTCCGAACTGCCGTATGCAGTGTTCCGGATGTGGCGCAGCGAAATTTGGAGGAGGTGTCTGTTATGAAGGCAAGAATTAAATTTAGAAAATATGGTTCTCTCCGATTCATCGGACATCTTGATGTGATGCGTTTCTTCCAGAAAGTGATGCGTCGCGCGGATATTCCGATTGCATTTTCAGGAGGATATAGTCCGCATATGATCATGTCATTTGCTAACCCGCTTGGAATCGGACTGACAAGTGACGGAGAATATTTTGATATTGAATTAACAGAAGCAGTCAACAGTGCAGATGCAGTCAGAAGGATGAACGAAGCCTGTCAGATCGAGGGGATCGAGATCGTAAGCATCCGTAGAATTGCTGAGGAGAAGAAGATGACCGGAATGACAATCCTTGCAGGAGCAGATTATCTGACATCTGTGAGAAAGGGAGCATTTCCGGAGGGCTGGAAAGAACAATTTTCAGAATTTATGGAACAGTTGGAGATCAGGATCGTAAAGCAGACAAAACGAAGCGAGAAGGAAGTTGACATTAAACCATTGATCTATGCATGGGAACTACGAGGCGATTCTGTTTACCTGAAAGTGGCAGCAGGAAGTGTAGAGAATCTGAAACCGGATCTTGTAATGGAAGCATTTTGTCAGTTCCTTGGAATTGAACCGGACAGCGTGAAATTCCAGCATCACAGACTGGAAATGTATACAGATCGCAGTGAAGATGGATCCCTGATTCCATTAGAGGCAATGGGTGTTGATATGACAGGCGATGAGGAATGAGAAGAAACAGATGAAACGAAAAGTTTTGATAGAGAAAAAAGAAAATCATGTGTGGACCTTTTTTCTGGAAGAGGATCAGATTGCTGAGATTCACTGTGCAAAGTCCGACGAACAGGAAAAGGTGCATCAGATTGGCGATATATATGTCGCCAAAGTGCAGAATATCGTACAGAATATAGGGGCAGCTTTTCTTGAGATCGAACCTGGCGTTAATTGTTATTTTGATTTAAGAGATGCACAGAATGCATTTTTTACGCATAAGATTGGGAAGAAGCCACTTTGCATCGGTGATGAACTGGTAGTTCAGATCAGCAGGGAAGCTGTAAAGACAAAGGTTCCGACAGTGACCGGTAATATCAGTCTGACAGGCAGATATGCCGTTTTGACGCATGGTAATACAAGAATAGGTGTATCTTCTAAAATTTCAAAAAAAGACAGGGAAGCCTATAAGGAGCGCCTTCAGGAATATCAGAATGACCAGTATGGTCTTATTATCAGAACAAATGCAAAAGATGCTGCATTCGAAGATGTCCTTACAGAGATTGAACAGCTGAAAGCGGAATATGAACATCTTTTAAAATATGCTGCTTCCAGAGTGTGTTTCTCATGCCTGAAATCTGCTCCACCGTCCTATATTACAGATCTGAAAAATGTCTATATGGATGGCATGGAAGAAATTCTTGTGAATGATGCAGAAATATATGAAAAGATTTGCGGCTATTTCAAGAAAGAAATGCCGGAGAATCTGGAACTGGTTCATTTCCATGATGACAGTGGTTATCCACTTGGAAAGATTTATAGTACAGAAACAGCGGTTGAACATGCCTTAGCAGAAAGAGTCTGGCTGAAACATGGAGGATATCTGGTGATCCAGCTAACAGAGGCGCTTACCGTGATAGACGTAAATTCCGGGAAAAACGTCCGTAAAAAGGGTGATGATGAGTCTACATTGAAGATGAATCTGGAGGCAGCGAAGGAAACAGCCAGACAGATACGTCTTCGTAATCTGTCTGGAATCATTCTGATTGATTTTATAAATCAGGACGAGGAAAAGAATGAGGAAACTTTATTAAAAGAATTCCGATATTTTCTTGCGAAAGATCCGATCCAGACAACATTAGTTGATATTACGGCACTTGGACTTGCTGAGGTGACGAGAAAGAAAGTGCGTAAGCCGCTGCATGAAGCAGTAAGAGAGATAGAATAGCAGATGCATTTGCAGGCAGAGACAACAGAGGAGATGCTAATATAATGAGTAAGAAAGAACTGAAAACAAATGCAATGAGAATCTTGGACAGGAACAAGATCCCATATGAATATGAAACCTATGAATGTGATGAATTTGTCGATGGAATCACAACAGCAGATAAAATCGGTCTTCCGCACGAACAGGTATATAAGACGCTTGTGACGGTTGGAAAAACAGGCGGGCATTATGTGTTTGTTATTCCGATTGCGGCGGAGCTTGATCTGAAAAAGGCTGCGAAGTCAGTTGGGGAAAAATCAGTAGAAATGCTCCATGTGAAGGATATTACTGCGGTGACCGGTTATGTGCGTGGTGGCTGTACGGCAATCGGAATGAAGAAGCAATTTCCGACTGTGATCGATTCCAGTGCACAGCATCAGGAATACATTTATGTAAGTGGCGGGAAGATTGGAATGCAGATCAAATTGAAACCGGATGATCTGAAAAAGGCTGCACGGGCGGAATATGGAGAGATCACGTTTTAATTGATTATTATTAATGCTTATAAGAAATTCCTATAAGTTTTCTTATTTAAAAGTTTACAAGAACTGTGGAACACTGTATAATAATGAACCGATAATGCAGAAAGCAGTATTGTTACTGTTCACGGGAAACTTGAAACAGCAACGCAGAATTACATTGGAGGAATAGCAAGAATGAAGAAAGTAGTAAAGTTCGGCGGAAGTTCTCTTGCGAGCGCAGAACAGTTTAAAAAAGTTGGAAATATTATCCGTGCAGAAGAATCAAGAAGATATGTTGTACCATCTGCTCCGGGAAAGCGTTTTTCAGCTGATACAAAGGTAACAGATATGCTCTATGGCTGCTATGCGGCTGCTGAGAATGGTGAAGATTTCACAGAGAAGCTTGCAGCAATTAAAGATAGATATCAGGAAATTATTGATGGACTTGGTTTAAAGTTCTCCCTGGATGAGGATTTTGAAGTGATCCGCAAGAACTTTTCTGAAAAAGCAGGAAGCAATTATGCAGCATCCAGAGGAGAATTCCTGAATGGTAAGATTATGGCTGCATATCTTGGATTTGAATTTATTGATGCAGCAGAGGTTGTTCGTTTTGATGAGAATGGAGATTTCCAGTCCGAGATCACAAATGAAATTATGTCTGCACGACTTGAAAAGGCTAAGAATGCTGTTATCCCGGGATTCTACGGAGCAACAGAGGAAGGACGTGTAGTTACATTTTCAAGAGGTGGTTCTGATATCACAGGTTCTCTTGTAGCTCGTGCAGTCAATGCAGATCTTTATGAGAACTGGACGGATGTATCAGGATTCCTGATTGCAGATCCAAGAATCGTAAAAGGATCAAAATCAATTGAGACAATTACATATAAAGAGCTTCGTGAGCTTTCTTACATGGGCGCAAGTGTCCTTCATGAAGATGCGATCTTCCCGGTAAGAAGAGCAGGAATCCCGATCAATATCCGTAATACAAATGCACCGGCAGACAAAGGAACACTTATCGTAGAAGCAACATGTTGTCAGCCGAAATATACTATTACAGGTATTGCCGGAACAGACGGATTTGCTGCGATCACAATTGAAAAAGCGATGATGAACTCCGAAGTTGGTTTCTGTCGTAAAGTACTTCAGGTATTTGAAGACAATGGTGTTTCTATTGAGCACATGCCATCTGGAATCGATACAATGACAATCTTTGTCCACAAAGATAAGTTTGAAGAGAAAGAACAGCAGATTCTTGCAGGAATTCACAAAGCGGTAGATCCGGATCACATTGAGCTTGAGTCTGATCTTGCACTGATCGCGATCGTAGGTCGTGGAATGAAGTCTACAAGAGGAACAGCAGGAAGAATCTTCTCTGCACTTGCTCACGCACACATTAATGTCAAGATGATCGACCAGGGATCCAGTGAGCTTAATATCATCGTTGGTGTACGTCATGATGATTTTAAAAATGCGATCAAAGCATTGTATGAGATTTTCGTACTGACACAGATTTAAAACCAAGAAAGGCTGAAAAGAGATGAATATCTTATTTTTTCTGAAACCGAAGAGTGAGGTTGCTTTTATTTATGATTACAGCACATTACGTCAGGTTTTGGAAACAATGGAATTTCATAAATATGCATCTATTCCAATGCTGAATAAGGCAGGGGAATATGTCGGAACAATGACAGAAGGAGATATCCTCTGGGGAATCAAGAAGTATACGAATCTGAACCTGAAAGAGGCAGAGACAATTTTTATCCAGGACTTCCCACGAAAAGCAGATTATGAGGCTGTATCGGCAGATGCTGACATGGAGGATCTTCTTCAGAAAGCGATGAATCAGAATTTTGTTCCGGTTGTGGATGACCAGAAGAAATTCATTGGAATCATAACAAGAAAAAGTATTATTGAATACTGTTATGAAAAAATAAAAAAATTAGATGAACCCTATTGACAAATCTAAATTTGCAAGTTAATATATATGAGTATGCCGCACAACGAGGTATTTAAGTTCTGATTTCAGACACCATAGTTGGCGAGTAATGATAATAGGAGGTGCCATATGTACGCGATTATAGCAACAGGTGGTAAACAGTACAAAGTAGCTGAAGGCGATATCATTAGAGTAGAGAAACTTGGGGTAGAAGCTGGTGAGACTTATACATTTGACCAGGTACTTGCAGTTAACAACGACAAGATGGTTGTTGGTAACCCAACAGTTGAAGGTGCAACAGTTACAGCTTCTGTAATCGGTGACGGTAAAGCTAAGAAAGTTATCGTTTACAAGTATAAGAGAAAATCTGGATACCATAAGAAAAACGGTCACAGACAGCAGTACACAGAAGTAAAGATCGAAAAGATCAACGCTTAATCTGTTTCTGATGATTAAGGTAACCATTTATAAGACCGAACGGCAGGAATATGTTGGGTTTGATATGGAAGGTCATGCGGGATATGCAGAGGCCGGTGAAGACATTGTCTGTGCCGGAGTATCCGCTCTCGTGATCAATGCGCTGAATTCAATTGAGCGTTTTACAGATGATGAGACAAGCTGCGTTTCGGATGAAGATACCGGAAGTATTGAGTTCCGTTTTGACGGAACACCATCACATGATGCCACATTATTGCTGGATTCCATGATTCTTGGTCTGGAAGAGATAGAAGACAGCAATGACTACGAGAAATATATCGACATAATTTTCAAGGAGGTGTAATTACCATGATGAAAATGAATCTTCAGTTTTTCGCTCATAAAAAAGGAGTTGGTTCTACAAAGAACGGTCGTGACTCCGAGGCAAAGAGACTGGGCGCTAAAAGAGCAGACGGACAGTTTGTAAAAGCTGGTAACATTCTTTACAGACAGCGTGGAACAAAGATCCATCCAGGACTTAACGTAGGACGCGGTGGAGATGACACTCTGTTTGCACTTGTAGACGGTGTAGTAAGATTTGAAAGAAAAGGAAGAGATAAGAAACAGGTTTCTATCTATCCAGTAGCTGAGTAATCAGTTTTGGCTGGAAAGTTCCGACGGAATCTTTTCACTCGCATACATGGCAAAAGGAAGCCTCAGACGTTTTTTAAGGTCTGAGGCTTTTTCTTTCAAAGAAATCTTTTATTGTCAGATGATAAAGAAATTTACGCATATATGATGTGAATAAAGATACAGAAACAGTTGTTGATACAAATTAAGAGGAGAATAATATGTTTGCAGACAGAGCTAAGATATTGATCCGTTCCGGTAAAGGCGGAGACGGTCACTGCAGCTTCCGCAGAGAACTGTATGTACCAAACGGCGGACCGGACGGTGGAGACGGTGGACACGGCGGAGACCTGATCTTCGAAGTAGATGAAGGGCTGAATACTCTTGTTGACTACAGACATAAGAGAAAATTTGCTGCCGAAGATGGGGAACAGGGCGGAAAGCGCCGCTGTCACGGTAAGGACGGAAAAGACCTTGTTCTTCGTGTGCCGGAGGGTACAGTAATTAAAGAATCTGTTACAGGAAAAGTTATCGCTGATATGTCCGGAGAGAACAGACGTCAGGTTGTCTTAAAAGGCGGAAGAGGCGGACTTGGAAATCAGCATTTTGCTACTTCTACCATGCAGGTTCCGAAGTATGCACAGCCGGGACAGCCGGCAAGAGAGCTGGAAGTGAATCTGGAATTGAAGGTGATTGCAGATGTTGGTCTGATCGGTTTCCCGAACGTTGGTAAATCTACATTGCTTTCCCGTGTTACAAATGCGGAACCGAAAATTGCGAACTATCATTTCACAACATTGAATCCGAACCTTGGTGTTGTCGATCTGGATGGAGCAAAGGGATTCGTTATGGCTGATATCCCGGGACTAATCGAGGGTGCATCCGAAGGTGTTGGTCTTGGACATGAGTTCCTTCGCCATATCGAGAGAACAAAGTTAATGATCCATGTTGTTGATGCAGCCGGAACAGAAGGACGTGATCCGGTTGATGATATTCATAAGATCAATGCAGAGCTTGCTGCTTACAATCCAGAAATTGCGGAACGTCCGCAGGTAATCGCAGCGAACAAGACGGATTTGATCTATGATCCGGAAGATGATCCGGTTCAGCGCTTGAAAGATGAGTTTGAGCCAAAGGGAATCAAAGTATTTCCTATCTCCGGAGCTACAGGAAAAGGAATCTCTGATCTTCTCTACTATGTAAGTAACGAGCTTCAGAAGCTGGATCAGAAACCGGTAGTATTCGAGCAGGAATACTTCCCGGATGATGAACTGATCTATGAAGATCTTCCTTATACGGTAGAACAGGCAGATGGAATGTATGTAGTTGAAGGTCCGAAGATTGAGAAAATGCTTGGATATACGAATCTTGATTCAGAGAAGGGATTTGCATTCTTCCAGAAGTTCCTGAAAGATTCAGGTATTCTTGCAGATCTTGAGAGAGCTGGCATCCAGGAAGGTGACACAGTTAGAATGTACGGACTTCAGTTTGATTATTATAAATAAGGAGAATATTATGACTACAAAACAGAGAGCTTATTTAAAAGGACTTGCGATGACAATGGATCCGATTTTCCAGGTTGGAAAGGCAAGCATGAATCCGGGGCTTACGGAGGCAATTGCCGAGGCACTGGAAGCACGTGAGCTGATCAAGATCAGTGTTTTAAAGAACTGCATGGATGATCCGAGAGAAATCGCAGAGACACTTGCAGAGAGAACACAGTCTCAGGTTGTTCAGGTAATCGGAAAGAAAATCGTTCTTTACAAAGAAGGAAAAGACGATAAAAAGAAAATTCAGCTTCCAAAATAATTATTTTTTCAGCTTCTGAGTTATTATATGATTCGGAAGCTGAATTTGAATATAGGAAACTCGCAGAGCGTGTTTTCCATAGTAGAAAAGGAACGGGTATAGACAATGAAGATTGGTATTATGGGTGGTACATTTGAGCCGATTCATATCGGTCATCTTCTTCTTGGTGAGTTTGCTTATGAAGATTTTGGACTTGATGAGATTTGGTTTTTACCGAATGGAAATCCTCCACACAAAGAGACACTCGATACAGAAGAAGCAATGCATCACAGGATCGAGATGGTTCGTCTTGCAATAAAAAGTAATCCGAATTTCTCATTGAATCTTTCAGAAGCGGATACGAAGAAGCACTCTTATACGTATCATACAATGAGGCATTTTAACGAGATCTACCCAAACGATGAATTTTATTTTATTCTCGGAGCGGATTCTCTGTTTGCTTTTGAAGAGTGGAAAGATTTCAGAGAAATTTTTACGACCTGTACGATTCTTGCAGCAATGCGTGACGACAAAGATGCTTCAGCAATGAAGGGACAGATACGATATCTCACGGAAGCATACGGAGCACATATAGAACTGCTTCGCGCACCGTTGGTAGAGATTTCCTCTACTACAATAAGAGAAAGGGCAGCAAAGGGACTCAGCGTGCGTTATATGGTGCCTGATGTTGTCGCGGATTATATTAAAGAAAAGAATCTATATATTTAAAGCATATTTTATCTGCACTTGTCAAAATGACGAGATGCATTCAAGCCAAAACATGCATCCTCCGTGTCAATCAGCGAAGTGATTGACACGGGAGTGAACAGTAACCAGAGAGGAGATAGAACACGATTATGAAAGAAGCTTTCATTGACATTAGAAAACAACTGGAAAAAAAGCTGAAAAAAGATCGTTTTGAACATACAATTGGAGTTATGTATACAGCAGCATCTCTTGCAATGCGTTATCATGAAGATATCGATGATGCTATGATGGCAGGACTTCTGCATGATTGTGGAAAGTATGGTTCTGCGCAGGAACAGGTTGAGAGATGTCAAAAACACGGTATTCCGCTTACACAATCAGAACTTGAGATGCCGGCATTGGTCCATGCGAAACTGGGAGCATATTTCGCGGAGAAA
Organism: Mediterraneibacter faecis; assembly: GCF_055383675.1. Classification (NCBI taxonomy): domain Bacteria; kingdom Bacillati; phylum Bacillota; class Clostridia; order Lachnospirales; family Lachnospiraceae; genus Mediterraneibacter; species Mediterraneibacter faecis. The sequence goes on from NZ_AP043803.1 coordinate 1,672,387, forward strand.
GAGTATGGTGTGACCAATAAAGGCGTTTTAAGTGCAATTACATGGCATACAACAGGACGACCGGAGATGACAATGCTTGAGAAGATTATTTATATTGCTGATTATATTGAACCGAACAGAAAGATAATTCCTGGTCTTCAGGAGATCCGTGAAACTGTGTTTGTCGATATTGACCATGCAATCTGTCTTTGTGCAGGGAATACGGTTAATTATCTGCGTAAGAATGGTAAGCCGGTAGATCCGATGAGCATTGAAACTTATCAATATTATAGCGACAAAGGAGAATAATAAAAGATGAATCAGTCAAAAGAAATGGCAAAGCTGGCATATACAGCCCTCAGTGATAAAAAAGGAGAAGATATCCAGATCATCGATATCTCAGGCGTGTCTGTACTTGCAGATTATTTCCTGATCGTAAATGGAAACAGTGACAGTCAGGTGAATGCCCTTGTGGACAATGTGGAGGAAGAATTGCATAAAGCAGGATATTCTCTGGTACAGAGAGAAGGAAATGCATCCGGAAGATGGGTGTTACTTGATTTTGGTGATATTATTGTACACGTCTTTGATCGTGAGAACAGACAGTTCTACAATTTGGAGAGAATCTGGAAAGATGGACATCATGTGTCTGTTGAAGATCTTGAAGCATAAATAGTGAGAGTTATAAAAAACTGGCAGAAGAGTAGTGGAGTACTACATTCTGCCAGTTTTTTATACTTTGAGTTCTAATTAAAAATCCTATATCCAGTAATGAGATTTAATACATACGGATAACACCGATTACCTTACCCAGGATAGTGACATCTGTAAGAATGATCGGATCATATGCATCATTTTCCGGCTGCAGGCGGATAATACCTTCTTCACGATAGAAAGTCTTGACTGTAGCGCCATCTTCAATCAGTGCAACTACCTGTTCCCCATTTTCAGCAGATGGAGTCTGCTCAACAATAACATAATCCCCACTCAGAATTCCTGCATTGATCATACTTTCACCTTGTACCTGGAGCATAAATGTCTGCTTGTTTGGCATATATTCTACAGGAATAGGAAAATAATCTTCAATATTCTGTTCTGCAAGAAGCGGTTCGCCGGCAGCGACACGGCCTATGATCGGAATATTCACCATCTCTCTTCTTGTCAGGTTGAAATTATCATCCAGAATCTCAATTGCACGAGGCTTGGTAGGGTCTCTTCTTATGTAACCATTTTTTTCCAGCGTCTCCAGATGCGAATGAACGGAAGAGGTAGACTTTAAATTCACAGCCTCACAGATCTCACGAACTGCCGGCGGAAAGCCTCTTGTTAAAATCTGGTCTTTTATATATTCTAAAATCTCTTTCTGCTTAGGAGTAATATTCCCTTCTGACATATTGTTCCCTCCGAATCTACTATAATCATAAGAACATAATAACACAGCATTTTTTAGAAAGCAAACATTTGTTGCGAAAATATGTTCGGTTTTATGAAGTGAAATACTTGACAAACATTTGTTCGAACGATATAATGAAAATATAAAAGAACAGATGTTCGATGTATAGCAATAACAGAAGATAGGTATACAGTAAGCGAAAAGAGAGGAAAAGGATTATGAAAAAGTATTCAGGAAATCATTCAGTAAATTCAAAGAAGAAACATGGTGTTATTCGTCATTCTGGTTTGGTAATATGCAGTATTCTTTTTATTCTCTGCAGCTGTATGTACTTTGGAATGTTCCGAGTTTCGGCAAAGGAAATAGATCAACAGAGAACCTCAGATGCTATTGAGATCTGTTACACAAGTAGATTAATTGAACCAGGTGACAGCCTTTGGAGCATTGCAGAAGAAACAATTACAGACAGATACGGCTCCGTAAGCGAATATGTAGAAGCACTTAAGGTGATGAATCATCTTGATTCAGATACGATTCATGCAGGTCAATACCTGATGATCGCATACGAAAAATTATAAATGGTATCAATATACACCCTATGTATTGATATATACACTCCCTGAATCCGAAGAAGATTGCTATCTGCTTTCCAGAAATAGCGCTTTAAATAGCAGCAGATAGTCTCTTCGGATTTTATTAACAGAAATCAATCTATACGACAAATACCGATTTTTCCAAAAGATATAGACGAAAAACAGTACTTATGTTAAAATATATAAGAAATATGGGGTTTTCAGTAAATTTGAATCTATAAAGGAGCTTTTAATATGGCAGAAACTTCTAACAGAAAAACATATCATGAACAGACATATATAGATAACACATTACGTCTTAGAGAAATTCTGAAGACATTGCCTCCATTTGCAAAGGATTATTTTCGTGCGGTGGAACCAACGACATCTGCGCGGACCAGGATTTCTTATGCCTATGATATCCGTGTTTTCTTTCATTTCCTTATGGAGAATAATCCGGTTTATAAAAATTATACGATCGAACAATTTGAGGTACATGATCTGGAACGCCTGGAGCCAGTAGATATTGAGGAATACCAGGAATATCTGAAGGTCTATAAGAATGACGAAGAAAAATGTATCACGAACACAGAAAAGGGACTTGCAAGAAAGATGTCTGCGCTTCGTAGCTTTTATGGATATTATTTTAAACGGCAAATTATCAGCAAGAACCCTACGTTGCTTGTAGAGATGCCTAAGCTGCATGAGAAAGCGATTATACGGCTTGATACGGATGAAATCGCAATGCTCCTGGATTATGTTGATCATGGTGGGGATAATCTTACAGGTCAGCGGAAAGCATATTTTGAAAAGACAAAAAATCGAGATCTGGCAATTCTGACGCTTCTGCTTGGAACAGGAATCCGTGTATCAGAATGTGTTGGACTGGATCTCCAGGATATTGATTTTAAGAATAACGGAATTACTGTAACACGAAAAGGTGGGAATCAGATGGTTGTGTATTTCGGTGAAGAGGTTGAGAATGCATTAAAGACGTATCTTTACACGACCAGAAAGCAAACTGTACCACTCTCCGGTCATGAAAACGCACTGTTCTTGTCTACCCAGCGAAAACGTATGGGCGTTCAGGCAGTTGAAAATATGGTAAAGAAGTACGCTAGGGAGGTCACTCCGAATAAGAAGATAACTCCACATAAACTGCGCAGCACTTACGGAACAGCACTTTATAAAGAAACCGGAGACATTTATCTTGTCGCAGATGTTCTGGGGCATAAAGATGTCAATACAACAAAGAAACATTATGCAGCGATCGATGAAGACCGACGCCGTCAGGCGGCAGGTGCTGTAAAGCTTCGTGAAGTATAGGAAGCAAAAAGAATAAGAATAGATAAAAAGGATACAGAAAGAATGCACTACTGCTCTTCTGTATCCTTTGCACTATACATTTTAATAAATAAGATTAAACAATATTTCTGGCTTCTTTTTCAATACTTTCTTTTAAAAGAATATACTGTTCAATTGCTTTCGCTGTACCTTGTACTCCGAGTTCAGAACTGTTTAAGCAAAGCTCATAGCTGGCTGCCTCGCCCCACTTCTTGTTTGTATAATAATTGTAATAGCTTGCTCTCTTTTTATCCGTCTTATTGATCAGATCTTTTGCTTTCGCATCCGTAAGATCAAGTCTTGTTGCTACACGACGAATACGATCTTCCATATCTGCACGAATGAAGATGCTGACAACATTTGGATAGGATTCAAGTGCATAATCTGCACAACGGCCTACCAGGACACATGGTCCCTCATCTGCAATCTTTTTAATTGCATCAAACTGTGCAAGAAAAACTTTGTGATTGATAGGCATCTCTGTGTATGTGTTGCCGGCATATCCCATAGAATATGTATCCATCACAAGAGAATATAGAAAACTGTTCGTTGGCTTTTCGTCATGAGTCTCAAATAATTCCTCACAGATACCACTTTCTTTTGCTGCACGCGCAAGCATTTCCTTGTCGTATAATTTAATTCCAAATGCCTCGGCAACGAAATGTCCGATCTCTTTTCCACCACTTCCGTACTGACGTCCGATTGTTATAATAGTATTTGTCTTCATAATAAGCCACACTCCTTTTCAAGTCTATGCGAAATCTTATCTATATTATAACCAAAAAGATGAAAAAAGACAATGTCAATTCACTATTTCCTACACCATTTCTTATACTTAGTTTTGTTTTCTTAATTTATTTAATAAATCTTTAAAATAGTCTGGCAAAGGTGCGTCAAATTCTATATATTCTCCTGTAGATGGATGAGTGATACCAAGGATTTTTGCATGCAAAGTCTGTCCCTGGAGTTTATAAGGACATTTTGCAGGACCATAAATCTCATCGCCCAGAATTGGATGTCCGATACTGGACATATGAACACGGATCTGATGTGTCCGACCGGTTTCAAGCTGGCACTCAATGTAGGTAAAATTACCAAATCTTTCCAATACACGGTAATGAGTGACTGCATGTCGCCCATTTGGTGCTTTTGTACTCATCTTCTTACGATCTGTAGGGTGCCGACCGATCGGAGCGTTCACAGTGCCTGTATCCTCCTTCAGATTGCCATGTACGATAGCGTGATACTTTCTTGTGATAGAATGTTCTTTTAATTGTTCTGCAAGAATCTGATGAGCTTTATCATTTTTGCAGATCAGAAGGGAACCGGTTGTATTCATGTCAATCCGATGGACGATTCCCGGACGGATTACACCATTGATTCCCGACAGGTTTTCTCCACAGTGATATAGAACCGCATTGACCAGCGTATGGCTGTAATGTCCCGGTGCAGGATGTACAACCATTCCTTTTGGTTTGTTAACGACGAGAATGTCATCATCTTCATAGAGAATATCCAGAGGAATATTTTCAGGCTGAATATCAAGTGGTTCCGGGTCAGGGATCTGAAGAATGATAGTATCCCCTGTTGTTAACTTGTAATTCGCTTTAACCGGTAATTGATTTACAAGAATTTTTTTTTCTTTAATTAATTTCTGGATATAAGAACGGGAAAGGCTCTCTATTCTCCCGTCAAGGAATTTATCGATCCTTTCCCCTGTAATATCCGCATTAAAATGAAGTTCTTCCATAAGCTTTCAGAATCCTTCCTGTTGTGCGTTTTTATCTGTTCTTAAAATTTAAAAACTCAAAATCGTTGTCGTCCTTATAATAAAATAAAATGAGAACAACAAATAAAATACATGCAATTACAACATAGCAGTCTGCAACATTAAAGATTGGAAAATCAATCAGTCGGAAATAGAAAAAGTCAACAACATAATCAAGTTTCACACGATCGATCATATTTCCCACAGCTCCGGATGCAAGCAGTACAGCACAGATACGCAGTGGTCTGTAATGTGGTGTAAATGGCATCTTCTGGTACAGATACAAAATGACAGCAAGTATAATAATACCTCCGACTACAAACACAATCTGTCGATTCTGCATAATACCAAATGCAGCTCCGCGGTTCTCAAGATAGCGAAGTTCAAAAACTCCGGAAATCAAAGAGAAAGACTCGAGACGGCGTAAGATAGTAGATGCAAGATATTTGGTCCATTGGTCAAGTGCTAATGTGAGCAGAAACCCAATGGCAGCGAAAAGATAACTCTTTGTCTTTGTTTTTGTATTATTCATGAGTCGATAAGCTCCTCTTTTCTAAGCTTTTTAGATTATACATATTTCTGAATAGTTACACTGATCCGATTCTTTTTAGTGATTTTCCCCGCTTCCTCAAAACGGAACTTACCTAATCCGCGTACAGAGATAAGATCTCCTTCTTTTACCTGATATCCATTGCTTGTAATCAATTTGCCGTTTACAAAGACCTTTGCGCCTTCAATGAGTCCGGATAGTTTACTTCTGGAAGAAGAAAATGCAAGTGGAAGTAGGCTGTCTAAGCGAACAGATGAAACAGTTCCTTTTATCTGCTGGAAATCAGGTGTGTAGTTTATCATATCTAAGTTGATGACAGAACTATCTATAACAGTGTGGCGAACCCGGGTTAAGTCTTCTGTTACAACAGATACAAGGTCCTTATTGATAAAAAGAAGTGCTGAATCTTCTGTCACAAGAATATCTCCGGTTTTTGAACGGTCAATCCCAAGATTTAATATGGAACCAAGAAAATCCCTGTGAGTCAGGTCTTCGGAAAATCTTTTATTTTTTGGTTCTATTTTCACAGCACAAAACGGATAATCAATCTCTTTTGGAGTAATATCAGATACCCCATAACGCAAAGAAAGAGCCTCAGGGATAAATGCAGCCATCTGACGCTCCGCCATATCATACCCGCCAAAGAGGACATATCTTGAATAAAGCTTGTTCTTTGGCAGGGTATGCAGGATATTCTGATCATTCAGGTTAAGAAAATCCGAATATGTAACAATTTCACGTTCAAAAGCAATTCTGGAAAGTTCAATAAATCTGTGTTCCAAAAGCTTTGTTTCTTTTTTCTGATTTTCTTTTATCATAATAATTCTAAAATCCAGTTCCTATAGTTGAAGTTAAATTCTAGTATCTTCCACGAACACTTGGTGTTTCCATAGATCCACTGAGAAGATCCTGAAGATCACCGGAAATATCAACATTTGTAGGTGTAACAAGGAAGATATAGCTGGAAATCTTCTGAAGATTTCCGCTGATCGCAAATGCTGCTCCGGAAATAAAATCAATAATTCGCTGTGCAATCTCAAGATCCATACCTTCTAAGTTAAGGATTACAGTACGGCCTGCAAGTAATGTCTCTGTGATCTCACGGGAATCATCTACTGAAGTTGGTTTTACAACGCATACTTCCATGTTTCCGCCGTGTTTTGCAGCAGGACGCATTGGTGTAACCTTGCTGGAAGCAGAAGGCTGAAACGTCTTATCTTCATCAGCATCAAAGTCATTGAAAGATTCCTCTTTATTATTCTTCTTACCGAAGAAAGAACGACGCGGTTTTTCCTCAAAATCACCGTCATCTGCAAAATCATCATCATCATAAAATTCATCGTCATCATAATCGTCATCATTTAACTTCATGATGTCAAGAAATTTATCAAATACACCCATTTTTACACTCCTATCTTGTCCCCTTTTTCAGGTGGCGCTCTTTTTTATTCATACGATCCAACGAAAAAATGATACTATTCAATTACTGCTCAAAAATACTGTAAACAGTAACTCATTCATCAGGTTAATAAATTAAGTCAGATATTATAGTTCCTTGCACCAAAGATACCAGTTCCAACTCGAACCATAGTTGCTCCCTCTTCTATGGCAACCTCGTAATCATTGGTCATTCCCATTGAAAGTATGTTCACATAAACATTATCAATGTTTTTCTCATTAATGTCAACAGATAATTTATGTAAATTTGCGAAAATTTGACGATTTTCTTCCGGGTTATCGACAAAAGGTGCAATTGTCATCAGTCCGCAGACCTTGATATGTTCGAAATTTGCAATCTTTTCAATAAACGGGAGAACTTCTTCTGTTTTAAGTCCAAACTTACTTTCTTCCTGAGCAACATTTACTTCAATTAAAATATTAGCTGTAAGATTATGTTTTGCAGCTTCCTTTTCAATTGTCTCTGCAAGCTTGAAAGAATCGACAGAGTGGATCAGATCTACTTTATCAATAATATATTTTACCTTATTGGTCTGCAGATGTCCGATCATGTGCCAGTGGATATCATCAGGAAGTGCATCGTATTTGGCTGTGATTTCCTGCACTTTATTCTCACCAAACACACGGACACCGAGATCGTAAGCTTCCTGAAGCATTTCTATCGGTTTTGTCTTACTTACGGCGATCAATGTAACTTCTTCCCGCTTGCGTCCGGCACGGTCACAGGCTGCCTGAATCTTTGCTTCTACTTCTTTTAACTGTGTTTCTAGCATAAGTTATCTCTCCTTTTTTAAATTTGATTATCCTCTTTTGAATTTTGTATCCAATTTCCAAAGGACTACAAAATCAAATCACTGAAATACAACATCATCAGAGGAAACACCGGCTCCGTTTTGTACGATATGATCGTAATTAGAAAGTCCGTAAGAATCTCCTTCCTGAACAATGTAATATTCGTCGCTTTCACATAAAATGGATACTTTTTTGAAAATAGCGTATCCTTTATTGATATTGTAGACGCCCTTTAATGGCTTTTGGGTATCAATCGTATAAGTATCAGAAGAATCCGGTTTTACAATCACTGTTCCGGATTTCAGCTGATCTCGACTTAAATAAACTTCTCCATCATCGGAGGTGTCATAGATATCAACAGCCTGAAATGAGGCAGTTCCTTTTGAATCCAAAACCATAACACCTTCTAAAGAGCTGTTACCTCCGTTTGTAATGTAATCATGAGGAATTACAAAGAACTGCTCTTCTACTACGGAAGATTTTGGAATCTTCAGGCCACACTCATCTTCTAAGATAAGTTCTATGTTCAGAAAACGCTCTGATGCATAACGAATCATAGAGTTGTCAAAGGTCAGAACACCATAGAAATTCCCATCTCGTTCAAGAACAGAGAAAGCGGACCACATCTTTTCACTGTCTTTATCTATGCGGACCTGCACATTCTGTAAATTAGATTTCTGAAATTCTTTTGCGGTGTCTTCTTTTAAAGGTATCACTACGGACCAGTTTTCACTGGTAATCAAGCGGTAAGCCGGTGAACCGCTTGATATCTTCATCTGATCGGTAAGCTCAGTTACTTTATAATTTGTTTTATTAAAATTATCTGCTGTAAAATTGTCAACAGTTAAGGACTCTAAACCATCAATCGTATGGGAAACAATTCCGTCCTGTCCGGCAGAAGAGGTTGTGACAGTTTGTCCGCTGCTCTCAATTACAGATGCAAGCTGCGCAGTTTTAGTTGTGCAGTATGCATTTTGCAATGTATTTTGCAGCTCATTCTTTAAGGTATAGATACTTGAAAAGTTGGAATTGTCATAGTTTTCATTGAATGTCTGAAGTTGTGTCACAAGTCCTGATTGAACATCAGGACTAAGATCTGCAGTTGAAGATGATTCCGTAGATGAATCATCAAAATTCAAAGCATTCTTTGAAATTGCATAAACAGGTGCGCCATATTTGACTTTGCTGTTCCCATTCTGATAATAATTAATGTAGCCGCCCGATTCTGCATTTACAGTTGTTTCCTGGCGGATGATCAATCCGGTATAGGTATTATCCTTCACAATACTGCCCTCCCGCACTTCATAAATAGAAGGCTTATCTTCTAAAAGATATGCGGTAATAGTAACAATAAGATAAATAAATACAACTGCAAACAGAAACATTCCAATATTAAATTCTTTTTTTGCCTTATATCTTTTTATATTTACAGACTTGTTTTTTTTCTTTGCCAAGATAAAAATATTACCTCCTGTCATTTCTGCTTTAACTTTGTTAGTATATCATTTTTTTGTGTATATTTCCAGCCTTTCAGGGGAAGAATACATATTAATAAATTAAAGAGCGTTACTGAAAACAGGAAACGGTAAAGGAGAATATTACATGAAATAAGATAGAAAAAAACCATGCGGACAGATTAAAAATGAAAGCTTCTAATTTGTTGTTCTGTGCCACATGGCTTTTTCATATCGGTTATTCTTTATTCTGTTTTAGTTGTTTCTCCAGCCTCAAGAAGCCGGTTCATCTCCTGGTAAAGAAAACTCTTATCTTCAGCCCCCATAATAATGGAAATATAAGGATTCTTTTCCAGATCTTCGCTATAAAGGATCACACAGCACCCGGCTTCATCTGTGGTACCGGTCTTACCGCCAAATACACGAATCCCTTCAGGGGCATTGATCTTCCCTGAGGAATAATAGTTGGTTGGGACTACATCAAATGTTCTTGTTGTACCATCTGCTCCGGTAAGATTCATTGTATAAGAATCCATGGAAATAATGTCCATAAATCTCTGATCCTGAATGCAGGCATTAAAGATCAGATACAGGTCATATGCTGTTGTATAGTGGTTTTCATTATGAAGTCCGTGAGGATTCACGAAATGACTGCCAGTGGCACCAAGAGCTTTCGCTTCTGAGTTCATAAGCTCAGCAAAAGCTTCTACACTTCCGGAAATATGTTCAGCGATAGCAACACCACAATCATTACCTGAACGAAGTAAAAGACCACATAATAAATCATAAAGTGTCACTGTATCACCAGGCTGCAGGTTGCAGACTACTTCATCAGAGGCAAAGCTTGAAACACTGTCAGAAACAGTTACAATGTCATCCATATTACCGTACTTAAAAGCAAGGTATGCAGTCATAAGCTTTGTTGTACTTGCAGGATATAATTTATCATAAAGTTTATATCCATATTCAACTGTTTTATCATTTAGATTGAATAATCCTGCAGCATGAAGAGAATCCTCATCATCAAATCCAGTGAGAGCCACATCATCAGCAGCGACGCATAAATCATCAGCAAACAAACTTCCTTGGTATAAATTAGAGTTATAAGTGGCTGTCTCATATGTCCGGACAGGATCACCACCATATTCTTTGTAATACCAGACTCCGCCGACAGCTCCGGACAATACAACAATAAGACATATGACAGGAATAAGTATGCGGCTGACAGAATGCCGTTGCTTTCTTCGTCTTCTCTTCTTTTTGTATGGTTTACTCATATTATCGATACATCTCCCGCCAGTCAAGGTCGCCTCTGTCAAGAGCAAGGATCAATGCTTCAGCAGTTGCGATATTTGTTGCGATCGGAATGTTATAAATATCACAAAGCTTAACAATGTCATTAACATCCGGTTCATGTGAGTGAGGTGTCAGTGGATCACGGAAGAAAATCAAAAGATCCATCTGATTGTGTTCAATCTGTGAGCCGAGCTGCTGTTTTCCTCCGAGATGTCCAGCAAGATATTTGTGAATGCTTAAGTTTGTTACATTCTCGACCAGTATACCGGTGGTTTCTGTTGCATATAAATTATGCTTACTGAGTATCCCACGGTATGCAATGCAGAAATTCTGCATCAATTTTTTCTTCGCATCATGCGCTACTAATCCGATATTCATAGTGGTATCCTCTCTTTACTGATATTTATTAGGCTGTAAGCCTACATTTAATACAAAACCGATTCCCATGAAAAAACATACTACGGAAGTCAGTCCATAACTGACAAATGGGAGGGACAAGCCTGTATTTGGAAAAATCATTGTAGCTACACTGACGTTAATAAAGCTCTGGATTCCAATCAGTGAAGCAACGCCTCCGCAAATGATCCGCCCTCCTGTATCTTTGGCCTTCAAACCAATTAAGATACACTCTATCACAATTAATAATAACAAAATTATGACTCCACAACAACCCACAAATCCTAATTCTTCACCAATAATTGCAAAAATAAAGTCTGTTTGTGGCTCAGATACGAAATTTCCGTTCTTAACGGATGTTGTTGCGTCATTATCATACCCTTTCCCGGTCAGCTGTCCGGACCCAATTGCCATAACGGAATTTAACTGCTGGTAAGATTCGTCGTCGGCATACTTTTCAGGTTCCAGCCATGCAAGGATACGTTCCTGCTGATAGTCTTTTAAGAATGGCTGGTTTGGCTGTATTGCAACAACAAGCAGTATAATGATCGTCGGTATTGTGATTACAAGAACGGTTCCAATGAGTTTGTAGCTTAATCCTCCAAGGTAAAGAAGGACAGCAAACAATGCGGCAATACAAATTGTTGTAGACAAGTTTGGCTGCTTGTAAATCAATGCAAGTGATGGAAGGATTAAAGCAATTGCCTGAATAATCGTTTTGGGTTCTTTAATCTTCTGCTCTCGTTCCATTAAGAATTTTGCAAAGAACAGAATCATAAGGATTTTTGTAAGGTCGGAAGGCTGGAATTGTGTAAATCCAAGGTTCAGCCATCTTCTCGCGCCATTTACTTTTGTTCCAAAAACCAAAACAGCCAGGAGCATAACAATATTCAGAGCATAAAGCGGCCAATATAGGTTTAAAATCCATTTATAATCAATGAAAGAGATAATAAACATAACAATCAGACCAAGACAAACGCCCATAATCTGACGATTCATTAAATCAGGTCTTGCACTTCGGACCATAAGGATTCCGACCAGTGAAATCAGAGTGACCAGAAAAACCAGACTGATTTTATAATCTCTAATATTATAACGCTGTTTCAAATTAGTAAAAAATGATTTCAATGTTTTTCTCCTGTATATTTTATATGTATATCCGTGCGTGTTATTTTGACATCAAATTGTTCCGGGGAGATTTCTATGTATTTAGAAATCGTCTGATATAAATCCGATGTCAGAAATTCTATCATATCGGGTGTACATTGAATTCTGTCAGTAATTAGCAAATTTCGCAACCTGTCTTTTGCAATTGTAACAGAAGGTACACTCATAATGTGACCTCCTAGTTCTTATGAAAAAGACTGGAGAGTTTACTGCGAAGTCCGGGTTTATGATTAAAATCGGAAATCGGGACTTCTTCTCCTAACAGACGTCTACAGATATTCTGGTAACATTTTCCAGCTAAGGAATCTTCGCCGACTACCGGTTCTCCCTGATTGGTTGCAACAACAACAGACTCATCATCAGGGATGACTCCAAGCAGATCAATCGCTAGAATCTCTGTGACATCTTCTACAGACATCATATCACCTCTGCGAACCATGTCAACGCGCAGACGATTGATCAGAAGTTCATTTTTCCGGATTCCGGAAGCTTCAAGTAATCCAATAATTCTGTCAGCATCACGAATTGAGGAAACTTCAGGTGTTGTAACAACAATGGAACGCTGTGCGCCTGCAATTGCATTTTTAAAGCCCTGTTCAATTCCTGCCGGACAATCTAAAAGAATGAAGTCATAATCATCTTTTAGTTCGTCAATCAGTTTTTTCATCTGTTCCGGTGATACGCTTGTCTTATCTTTTGTCTGGGCAGATGGGAGCAGGTACAGATTTTCAAATCGCGTATCTTTGATCACTGCCTGTTTCAGACGACATTTGCTTTCAATGACGTCAACAAGATTGTAGACAATGCGATTTTCAAGTCCAAGAACAACATCCAGATTTCGAAGTCCGAGATCTGTATCAATTACAAGAACTTTTTTTCCTGCTGAAGACAGACCAATTCCAATATTCGCTGTTGTTGTTGTTTTTCCAACACCGCCCTTTCCCGATGTAATGACGATTACTTCACCCATGTTGAATATTCCTCCTATTTCCCATGCTTATGTCTTTCCAAAGATTTATTCTATCAGTGGATCAAGGTAAATTCTTTTTCCGTCAACAACTGCAATTTGCGGTCCGTTGATGGAAAGGCTGTCCTGATAGATCAGTTGACGTTTTGCTTCAATATCTCCGATTACAAGTCGCTGCGGCTGCATGGAGAGAGCAATGATAAAAGCATTCCTGTCACCGGCAGCTCCCGCATGAACAGATCCATAGAGAGTACCGAGAATGATAATATTTCCTTTTGCAACTACTTTAGCTCCGAATTCAACATCTCCTAAGATCACAATGCTGGATTCGGATTCAAGAAGCTGTCTTCGCTTTAATGTTCCGCGATAGAATTGTCCATCTGATTTTTCACGTTCAGATAAACACTGCGTTACCGCTCTTTTGTAGATCAGTTCCTTGCGTTCATCATGATCAATGATACAGATAATCTCAAGGTTTGTCGTCTGCGTAATAACCTGTATTAACTGCTCCTCTTCGCTGATGGAAAGTGTCCTTCCGCTAAATGAAACTGCCATCTTTGCATTCTTGAAAAAATCAGCAGATTGTCGGAATTTCTCTTCTACAGCTTTCAAAAGATCCGGGAATGGGAGTTCGGCATTAAGCCGCAGCTCTATACCGGAATGACTGCTTTTTATTGTTACCAGTTCACTCATGATCCCATCCCCTTTCGTTATCTTAATTAATCACCGGCTCCTGCAGTTCCTAAAGAAGAAGCATATCCTTGAAGCAGTTCATCGGCAGATTCTGGATTGAAGTACACTTTTGTGATATCTCTTCCAATTTCAGCTGCATAGGTAGATGCATATCCATTTGCAATGCGGACAGCAATTGAAATTTCAGGTGAATCTGTCGGCGCATAACCGACAAACAGAACATTATCTGCATGTATCTTACTATACTGGGCAGTTCCGGTTTTTCCTCCCATGGAAATATCCATTCCGGCAAATGTGGAGCTGCTTTTTACCATGCTTTCCATTCCATTGTGTACCAGATCCCATGTACTTGAGCTGATCTCATCCATCTGATTTACAACTTCCGGAGTATAATCTTTGATCAGCTTTCCATTCGAATCAGTTGTTTTATCAATGAGAGAAAGACTGTAAACAGTTCCTCTGTTCGCAACAGCTGTCACATAACGGTTGATCTGGCTGACAGTATAGTTGTTGGTACCCTGTCCAATGGCAGATCGAACAGAGTCAGAATCAGAAATCTGAGGTTGTGATTCAGGAATTTCGATTCCTGATGTCTGGTCAAATCCAAACATTTTTGCATATTTTGCCAGTTTTTCAAGACCGGTATCACTGTCATAGTTACCATTCGAGTCTTGTCCAAGACGATAACCAACTTCATAGAAGAAATCATTACAGGAATGCTGCAGTGCACCTACTACATTCAGACTTCCATGAGCACTTGGATAAATCCAGCATTTTGGACTTGGTGTGATCTTATCAAATACACCTGAACAACTGATATAGGAGTTTCCATTAATTACCCCTTCTGTCAGACCGGCTACAGAAGAAAGCATTTTATAAGTAGAACCTGGTGCTGTCTTCTCCTGAGTCGCTCTGTTGTAGAAGGTACGTGACATACCCATGCTCAACTTCACATAATAAGAACGATCCATTACGTTTGAGAGACGATTATTGTCATATCCAGGATAAGAAACACATGCCAAAACTTCTCCGGTATTTGGATTTGTTACAACTGCACCGGCAGAACATGGCTCAAGTGCCAGTTCACCAGGTGTAAGTTCAAGGCTTTCCAGCTTGCTCTTGATCCAGGAAAAAGCATCTGTTCCTCCGTTGAGTAATCCGTTATATGCCGAGTCATCCATAGGAAGAACACCCTGTTCATATACGATAGCACAAACTTGTTCACCAGTAACACTACCTGATTTTATAAGATATTTGTAGAGAAGTTTGTCGAAATTACTGTCATCTGCCAAATATTCTTTTAAATATTTTAAAATCTCCTGATAAATCTCTTCTGAACTGGAATAAGAACTGCTTCCAAGCTTGGAAGTATCAATCCAGTTTTTAGAAATCGCATAATTCAGGTAAGTATATAAATTGATCGTTTCATCTTTTGCCCATGCAATATAAGTAGCATCATTCTTATCAATCTGATCTGACATAAGGATGCCTGTATCCTTTGTCAGCAGGGTATCACAGATGTAATCCATATATGCTTTCATTTCATTGGAAAGATCTGTATATGCGCTGGCCTGTGAGTTCTGAAGTTCTGATTCGAGCTCGGAAATCGTCGCCGTCTTCTTTTCCTGAAAAATGGAATAAACCTGCTGCTCGGCAGTTTTTGCATCACTGCTTGAAAAGTGTCCGGAATCGATGACGGAATTTCCAATCAGATTATAATATGCATCACTGACCGGGATGATCAGATTCTTAGAGTCATCTACACTGGATGTATCGTATTCCAGAACATTCTGTAGTTTGGATAAAACAATTCCGGCAATCTTCTCTTCCAGAAGTTTATAAGTACTTTCCTGAAGATTTTTATCAATCGTCAGATATACATCATTTCCGGCTTCAGGATCTTTCCGGCTGACAGTATCAGTTACACGTCCGAGGTTATCTACATACACGGTTTTTTCACCTTTTGTGCCCTGAAGGACATTGTCCATGCTTTGTTCAATGCCGGCCTTTCCTACAATATCAGACAGAGAGTACTTTTTCTTTTCATCCTTGTCCAGCGCATCGTATTCATCCTGGGAAATCTGTCCGGTATATCCGATAATAGATGCAAAATACATTCCATCGGTATATTTTCGGATAGAATCTTCTGAAATGTCAACACCGGTAAGAACGTCCTTATTCTCCATAATTGCTGCTGCTGTTTCGTCACTTACATCGGATGCAAGAACGGTATCAATATACTGCTGATATGCATTTAATGCCATTGCATAACGCATGTTGATGATCTTTAAAATATAAGCAGGCTCTAATGTGCTGTCATCAAGGCCATATCCATATTTTTCATCGGTACAAAGATAATGAATGATATCTGCTGCACTTTGGTTCTGTTGCTTTTCTGTAAGCTCATCTATTGTTCTTTTTCCATAGACATCTGCAATAAAACGGAGCTTTTGGGTATCGCTTGACTGTGTAAACTGATAGGTTCCGGAGGAATCCAGGATGATACCAAAACTTGAAACAACAGAATCTCCATTTGATTCTACGATAGAAAGAACCTGATCCAGAATTTTATTTAATGCCGCATTTTTTTCAGAACGTTTATCTGTTGTGATGGAGTTTTCAACGGTTGACAGATTAATTGTCACGGAATAAGCCAGCTGGTTATAAGCCAGTAGATTTCCATTACGGTCATAAATATTTCCGCGTGTTGCTGCAACGGATGTCGTCCGGCGGATAGAATATTCGTAGTTTTCAAGATAATCAGACCCTTTTACGATCTGAAGATAGAATAATCTTCCGATCAGGATGGAAGAACTGACACAAAATATAATGATCAAAGTAACGAGTCTTGACTGCATCAGGTAAGCTCCGGCTTCTTTCAGACGGTCTAAAATATTTCTAAACAAATTTACTTGCACTCCTTTTTTCTTCTGCTTCAAGTTTGTGGTTAATAAATAAAATCAGTGGGTATAATCCCAGTGTGATCACGATTGTGTAAATCAGTTCAGGAACGATGATGCGGTTGAGATAATATAAAAAGTTAAAATCACTTCGCAACATGAACATGAGCAAATAAATGATGATACCGTAGAGAAATTCGCTGACAGAAATCAAAAATAACGGCAGCTTGATATCTTCATCAAAATAAAGCTGTTCAAATAATCCGTTTACAAAACCGATTACCAGGTAAAGTAATGCATAAAATCCCAAAATTGTACCAAACTGAATATCTGTGATAAGGCCGGCAAAGAAACCGACCAGCATTCCTTCTTTCTGCCCACGCATAAAACCAAAGGATGCTGTGACAATCAGAATCAGGTTAGGTTTAATTCCGGCAAGTTCCAGATGATTGAATAAGGTACACTGGAGCAGATATGCTGCTAGTACGATCAGTACAGTTACAGCAACTCTTTTAAATTTCATTAATTTCATGAGTATTCACTCCTATTCGCTCTGATTGGATCCAACCAAATCCGCTTTCGTTGTTGTGATAACAAGAACTTCCTGAAGATTTTTAAAATCTACAGCCGGTGTAATATATCCGGAACGAGTCAGATTGTTAGAGTCGACCGTTACTTCACTGACATATCCGATCAGGATTCCCTGTAGGTATTTATCACTAATATAAGAAGTGACGATCTGGTCTCCGACGGAAACCGTATTATCATTGTTTTCCATCTGACCAAAACGAATCTGGTTATCACTCATAAGTGACAGATCTCCACTTACGATACAACGGTCAGAAGTAGAAAGTACCATTGCACTTACATTACTTGAATCATCGATAATAGAACGGACTTTTGCCCAGGTCGGACCAACTTCTGTGACAATGCCGACAAGACCGCTTCCGGCCATTACGTTCATATCTGTGGCAATACCGTCTTTACTTCCTTTGTCAATGGTAAATGTACTGAACCAGTTTCCGGAATCTTTCCCGATTACATGCGCAGCAGTTTTTTTGTAATCCGCATAGTTCTTGTCCAACTGATATAATTCCTGCAGTCTCTGAAGCTCATAACGTTCTTGCTGCAGATTGTTATTTTCTGTAATCAGAGAGTCAACCTGTTTCTGAAGCTTTGTATTTTCTGCGCGTACCTGTTTCAGAGTTTGGAAATTGTCTTTCATATCTCCCATCCAGCCACCAATCTGATTGATTCCCTGCTGAAGAGGGATAACGGTTACATTTGCAACAACTTTAAATGGACCTCCTACTTTGTCTGAAAAGGAAGATAACAGCATCATAAAAATGCAGAAAACAGAAAGTCCTATAAGTAAATATCTGTTCATAACAGAAGTCTGATTCTT
Source organism: Mediterraneibacter faecis (assembly GCF_055383675.1). Taxonomy (NCBI): domain Bacteria; kingdom Bacillati; phylum Bacillota; class Clostridia; order Lachnospirales; family Lachnospiraceae; genus Mediterraneibacter; species Mediterraneibacter faecis. The sequence continues at coordinate 1,690,521 of NZ_AP043803.1, forward strand.
CTTTTTTTTCATATTATCTTAACCACCTATAATCTTCGTCTAACATAGAGTAACTTAATTTTCTATACAAGGTCTTATTCAGTATGATCCTCTGCAGACCTTTGACGGCACAGAGTTCAGGGTCTGTTTTCATGTGAACCGGCAGACCGATACTTTCTTCCAGATAAGTAGAAATCCCTCGCAGATTAGCAAGTCCTCCAGTAATATAAATCCCGTTTTTATTAATATTTCTCCGGACATCGGGAGGCGTACGGTCGAGCATGGAATGAATGGCCTGTACACATTCTCTCAAAGGTTCTTTGATCGCTGCCCGTACAAGACTGATTGGAATGTCAATGTGCGACGGACCGCCGCGCATCATATCTCTGCCGTATACAGTAAGAGAGCTTCCGGTGGACTGGTCAAAAACTCCAAATTCTTTCCGCAGCCGTTCGGCAGTCGGACGGCCAATTATAAAATCTTTAGAATGACGGACAAGATTGGCGATCGCACTATCCAGCTGTTCGCCACCGATCTTAAGCAGACGGTTCATAACAATACCACCGTAGGAAAGAACGGAAAGTTCTGTTGTTCCTCCACCTAAATTGGCAATAAAAGCTCCTGGTTCTTCTAGAACATCAATCCCAAGTCCAAGTCCGTCTGCAAGACCGCGCTCTACAATTCTTACTGATTTTGCTTTCGCTTCAGAATGAAGCACAAGATCATAGAAAGCCTTCTTTTCTACTTCTGTGACATCTGTAGGAACAGCGATCACATATTCTGCCCCACGGATAAACGGACGCTCTTCCTTCAAAAGATCTCCGAGAAGATATTGCATGTCATCAAAACGGGCAATGACACCATTCTTCATCGGAAATATGATCTGTATATTTCCCGGAGCCTTTTCATACATCTCATAAGCATCGTCTCCGACAGAAAAAATATATTTTTTATCTTTCATGGCAATTACATTCTTGGCATGCCATATGCGGTCTTTTTTCTTATCAAAAATCTTGATATCATAAGTTCCAAGATCTAACCCATATACATTCCTGGCCATAAATACACTCCATCCCCTTATCTATTTGCAGATTCTTGAGAAAAGAATCCTTTCTCCCTTAAACTGAAATAACAATTATCTCCAATAATGATGTGATCGAGAAGTTCTATACCGATCAAAACCCCTGCTTCACGGATGCGCCGGGTTGTCAGAAGATCATCTTTGCTTGGTGTCGGATCTCCACTCGGATGATTATGCAAAAGAATAATGGATACGGCATTCTTCTGCAAAGCTTCCACAAACAGTTCTCGTGGAGAAACAAGTGCGGAATTTATGGTTCCTGTTGAAACATCCATCTCACTGATCAGCCTGGATCTGGTATTCAGAAGCAAAAGCTTCATTACTTCCCGTTTCTTATGCCGAAGATCTTCCATATAATAACGTGCAATACTGTCCGGAGAGGAAAAATCCAATCCCAGTGAGGCTTCTGCTTTCGCCATACGTCTTGCAAGTTCTGCCAGACAAAGAATCTGGATGGATTTTACCTTTCCGATTCCTTTGATCTTCAGCAGTTGTTCCATAGACCACTGTGGGATGCTGAGAAGTCCTTCAGAGCCAAATGGTGGATGCAGAATCTTCTGGGCAAGCCGAAGCGAATTCTCCCCTTTCGTTCCGGTACGAAGTAAAACAGCTAAAAGTTCCACATCTGTCAGATATTCTGCACCGTACTGCTCACATTTTTCATAAGGACGGTCTTCAAGATACATCATTTTGATTGTTTCTGTATTTCTATTTTCCATGTTAATCATATCACTGCGATGACATAATACAACGATTCATTTTAGCACAGTTTCAAAAAAGTGTATAGAGAAGATACCAAAAAACCACAAATTTCATAAATGATTAAGATTTATATTTTTGAATGATTGCCTCGGCGACCTTCATTCCGTCCATCGCTGCGGAAGTGATTCCACCGGCATATCCGGCTCCTTCACCACATGGATAGATCCAGTCACAGGAAGCACAGACAAAGTTCTCATCCCTTTCAATTCTTACAGGGGAAGAAGTTCGGCTCTCCACACCGGATAATAATGCATCATTATCTGCAAATCCATGAATCTTATGATCCATTGCTGTGATTCCATCCTCAAGCGACTGTGCGATTTCTTCCGGAAAGATACCGCGTACATCCCCAAAGACAGAAGCCCCTTTCATGCAAGAATGAACCTTACCATAAGAAGTTGTGATCTGATCTTTTTTAAAGTCGCCAAAACGTTGGACAGGAACTTTTCCCTGTCCTGCCTGATAAGCTTTTTCTTCTAAGCTGCGCTGGAAAGAAATTCCGGCAAGCGGATGGTCAGAAGCAAAGTCGTCCGGAGTAACTGTGACGATTACAGCACTGTTTGCATTTTCTCCGGCACGGTCGTGATAGCTCATTCCATTGACTGCAAGACGATGCTCTTCAGAAGAAGCATTTACAACATATCCGCCCGGGCACATACAGAAAGTATAGACTCCTCTTCCATTGTCCAAGTTCTCGGTCAGTTTATATGCTGCTGCCGGAAGATCATTTCCCCGATCTCTTCCATATTGAGAATGATCGATCAATGTTTGTGGGTGTTCGATACGGACTCCGACGGCAAATGATTTTGCGCGCATCGGAATCTGATGCCTGTAAAGCATGTCAAATGTATCACGGGCGCTGTGACCGATCGCAAATACGGCTGCTCCGGCAGATATTTCTTCTGTAGAATCCTCTGAGAGGTGAACAATTTTCAACGTTTTTGATGTTAGATCAACATCTGTGACCTGTGTATGAAAACAGAATTCACCGCCAAGCGAAATGATCTCCTGACGCATCTGGCTTACAACATCAATCAGAACATCTGTACCGATATGCGGCTTATTTGCATATAAAATATCTTTGTCCGCTCCGAATTTTACGAAAGTCTCAAGAACGAAACGGTTACGTCCTGTCTTATCTTTTACAAGTGTATTTAACTTTCCATCTGAAAATGTACCAGCGCCGCCTTCACCGAACTGGACATTGGAAGAAGTGTCAAGCACACCGGTCTCCCAGAAACGATCCACATCCTTCTTACGTTCTTCTACACAGGCACCACGTTCAAGAACCAAAGGACGGTATCCTTCCAGTGCGAGCAGATAAGCGCAGAATAGTCCGGCAGGACCGCTGCCGATGACAACCGGACGGGCATTCAGAATCTCTGTTCCGTGAGATGGAATCTGGTAATGCTTCTCTTCTACTTTCTGGATGTTTCCTTTACAATGCTTTAAAACAGCATTCTCATTGGAAACAGTGACATCAACCGTATACACATAGAACAACTCCGGTTTTCTGCGTGCGTCTAATGACTGACGGTGAATCCGATAAGTAAAAGAGTCCCCTTTCTTTAGATGAAGTGTCTTTTGTATCTTCTTTTCAAGAGCTTCTTCCGTGTGTGGAATCTGCAGTTTCAGCTGATTAATTCGTATCATTTATCTATCCTTTCTTTCAGGAAATCTAATATTAAAATATATCATCCGGATATTGGTTACAAGTTAGCAGCAGGCAATTATGCAGATGCGGCAGACTGTCCGGCAACATAACCGCTTGCCCACGCCCAGGTGAGGTTATACCCACCACAGATTGCATCTACATCGATCAGTTCTCCGGCAAAATAAAGCCCTGGAACAAGTCTGGATTCCATCGTTTCCGGATTAATCTGTGTCGTATCAACACCGCCACAGCAGATCTGTGCCTGTTCATAAGAATTTGTCTTAATTACAGGTGATTTGAATTCCTTGATCATCCATGACAGCCTCTGAATATCTGCATCTGTGAAGTCGCTGCATAGCTTCTCTTTCTTGATCTTGGTAAATTTCAGCCATACAGCGGCCAATTTTTCATGAAACAGGCCGGTAAAGAACTGTTCTGCTGTCTTTTCCGGCTGGCGGTTGGCACGTTCTTTCAGAAGAATTTTTACTTCATCAACAGAATATTCTGGAAGAAAATCCAGCATGGCAACAACTTCCTTCTGCTCATATAATGCTTTCGATGCATAACGGCTGATCTGGAATACCGGAATTCCGGAGATTCCGTAGGCGGTCAATTGGAGTTCACCGGTATCAGCAGCAGTTAATTCACCGTCAACAAACAACGAAACTTTTCCCTGTGCACGTACTCCGGCAATTGCGCGGAAATGCTTTCCGGTACAATGTAAAGCACAAAGAGCAGGAAGTACAGGAATTATCTGATGCCCAAGCTGTTTGGCTAAAGCGTATCCGGAACCGTCAGAACCGGTGGAAGGTGCAGCTTTTGAACCATTGCAGAGAATCACTTGATCTACGGTTAAAGAACCGTGTGATGTCTGCAAGGAAAATCGTTCATTTGTTTTCTGTATTCCAGTACAGGAGATTCCTGTACGTACATCAACTCCAAGACGGTATACTTCCTGTTCTAATACATCACGGACTGCGCTTGCCTGATCGGAGAATGGATACAGATATCCATTTCTGTCTTTTGGATAGATTCCGAGTTCTCGGAAAAAAGCAATGACTTTTTCCGCCGGAAATTGATCCAGTACCTGCGTGATAAAGTCAGGCTGCTCCGAACGATAACAGGAAGCGTCTTGATAAGTATTCGTATAATTACACCGGCCATTTCCAGTCACTAATATTTTCTTACCCAATCTATCGTTTTGCTCCAGAAGGAGAACTTTCGCTCCTTTTCTGGCAGCGAAAATGGCGGCCATCATTCCTGATGCACCGCCACCTATAATTGCAATTGTGTTCATTAAAATTCATATCCTCTTACTTTCTTAGCAGATTACATCTGTCTGAATTTTAACATAACAATTGATTCAACTCAACTGAATTTTCGATAGAATTCTCTCGAAAAATTGTTTTACAGAAGTTCTCTCACACGCTCGATAGAAAGAACGCCTGCATCAATAACGCTCTGCAGTGATTTGAGAATACCAAGCTTTGCATGATACCATGTAAGTCCACCCTGGAAATAAACAGCATACGGTGGTTTTACCGGTCCATCAGCACTCAGTTCAATCGAGGAACCCTGAACGAAAGCACCAGCTGCCATGATCACATCACTGTCATATCCCGGCATTGCCCATGGTTCCGGGCTTACATAACTGTCTACCGGAGCAGCTGCCTGAATTCCCTTACAGAATGCAATAACACCTTCTGCTGATCCAAGTGTAACCGCCTGGATGATATCATGACGGGATTCAGAACCGTTCGGGATCACCGGATATCCTAAAGCTTCGTAGATATTTGCTGCAAAAGTAGCACCTTTTAAAGCACCGCATACAACAGTTGGTGCAAGGAAGAATCCCTGATAGAAGGACTGCGTAACACCAAGTGTAGCACCGACTTCTTTCCCGAGTCCCGGAGAAGTCAGACGGTAAGCGCAGTTTTCGATCAGATCGGCTCTTCCGGCAACATATCCGCCGATCGGAGCAAGTCCGCCACCCGGGTTCTTGATCAGAGAACCGACGATCATGTCTGCACCGACATCACTTGGCTCGATTCGCTCAACGAATTCACCGTAACAGTTATCTACCATACAGATAACATCCGGGCGACGCTCTTTGATAAATGTAATCAGTTCGCCGATTTTTTCTACGGAGTAACTTGGGCGTGTCTGATATCCTTTGGAACGCTGGATCGTTGCCAGTTTGATTGTTTTATCTTCCAGAGCTTTTTCAATCGCTGGATAGTCGAAATATCCATCTTCCAGAAGTTCTACCTGTTTATAGGAGATTCCATATTCTGCAAGAGAGCCGTTAGATGGACGGATTCCGATTACTTCTTCAAGTGTATCATATGGTTTTCCAACCGGAGATAATAAAGTGTCTCCAGGACGAAGATTCGCTGCAAGCGCAAGTGCAAGCGCATGTGTTCCGCAAGTGATCTGTGGACGTACGAGTGCAGCTTCTGTATGAAAAACAGAGGCATAGACATCCTCTAAAGTATCTCTTCCCTGATCATTGTATCCATATCCGCTTACATAGTTAAAGCATCCTTCACTTACGCGGTTCTCCTGCATGGCATGAATTACTTTTAACTGATTGTATTCAGCGTTTCTGTCAAATTCTTCAAAACGTTCTTTTAGTTTCTCTTCTGTCTTCTGTCCGAACGCCCAAACTTCTTTGCTGATTCCTAGCTGTTCGTAAATTGTTTTTGTAGTTGGTGTATTCATTTTTCTTCTTCTTTCTTTTTAAGTTTTTTATCGTTTGATTTACATGGCAAAGCTGCATTTTATCTAAATGCAGCCTGATATCCTAATGAGTAATTTCTTTTTCCTTTAAAACAGTGAGCATCTGTTGGATCAGTTGTTTATCTTCTCTTTCAATCTCACTTTTATCAAGCCAGATGACATCTCTTTCTCTTCTAAACCAGGTCAGCTGTCGCTTGGCAAAATGTCTTGTGTCTCTCTTAATAATGCGTACAGCTTCTTCCAAAGGATACTCTCCTTCAAAATAGCCAAACAGTTCTTTGTATCCAAGTCCCTGCATCGCAACACTTTCTCTTTTAAGTCCGCGCAATCTTAATGCATTGACTTCTTCAAGAAGTCCTTCCTGCATCATCAGATCGACACGTTTATCAATCCGGTCATAGAGAATCTTACGATCATCTGTCAGCACAAAATATGCGGAGTTATAAGCAGATTCTTTCTCACGCTCCGCCTCATTGTGCTCGGAAATCTTCTGTCCGGTCTGCTGATAATATTCCAGCGCACGGATCACACGTTTTACATTATGAAAATGAATTTGTTCCGCAGATTCCGGGTCTACTTTTTCAAGCATTTCATGAAGATATTCTGCACCCTGGGTTTTGGCAAGTGCTTCTAATTCTTCCCGATAAGCAGTATCGGCATTATTTTCTGTGAAATCAATGTCGTAAAGTAATGCCTGAATATAGAATCCTGTTCCGCCGACAACGATCGGAATATGTCCCCGCTGATAGATTCCTTCCATTGCTTCTTTTGCCATCTGCTGAAAGAGAACAACGTTAAAATCCTCAGACGGATCAAGAACATCTACCAGATGATGCGGCACACCGTCCATCTCTTCCGGACGGATCTTGGCAGAGCCGATGTCCATCTCCTTGTAGACCTGCATAGAGTCAGCAGAAATGATCTCTCCGCCGATCGTTTTGGCAAGTCCGATGGAGGCAGCAGTCTTCCCGACAGCTGTCGGTCCGGTCAGAATGACCAGTGGGCGTTTATTTGTCTGTTCCATCTTGTGTTTCCTCGATTCCAGTTATACAATTCGTTTAAATTTCTTTTCCAGATCACGCTTTGTCATGGCGATAATCGTCGGTCGCCCATGTGGACAGTGATATGGATTGTCCAGTGTCAAAAGCTCACCGATCAGTTTATCTACTTCTTGTGTAGATAGGCGGTTATTCCCCTTTACAGCAGCCTTACAGGACAAGGATGCAACCTTTTCATCGATCAGCTCCGGTGTCATAGAAGTAGAAAGACCTTCTGTCAGATCATCGATCATTTCCATCAGTAACTCTTTCTTGGCAATGCTGAATAGATTGTCAGGTACAGCTCGGACGGCATACTCTTCCCCACCAAAAGGCTCAATCTCAAACCCAATACGTGAAAAGCGGTCCATATTTTCATTCAGAAGCTGTGCTTCCTGCATGGATAAGCTTAAAATGATCGGAGGACTTAAGTACTGAGAAGTAAATTCTCTGCTTTTCATTTCACGTAAGGTACGTTCATATAAGACACGTTCATGAGCCGCATGCTGGTCAATGATATAGAGGTTATCTTTGAATTCTACGAGCCAGTAGGTGTCAAAGACCTGACCGATCAGTTTATATTCTGCACGGACATCCCTTTTTAAGAAATTTTCTTCAAAGAGATCCATCTGAGTGCCTGTTCCTGGATCTGATTTTGCATCAATTGCATCACGATCCGATGTTGTGTCTGCACTCGTGGCAGCAGTCTGTGTTTCAACTGCCGGTTCAGATTTCTGAACTGCTGCCGTAATTTCCGGTGCAACTGTCCTATCTGTTGTTTCAACGGCGTATTTAACATGTTCAGCGATTTTGTCTTTCTGTTGATCTGCACGGAAAATTTCTTTCCGGTCTGCAACTTCGGCGGAAGAAGAACGATTATGGTAAGAAAGTACGCGCTCTTTCATCTTACGGATAAAATAATCCTCATCTTGAACATCATCCTTAACCGTTTCCCTGGATTCTTTGATCAATTCCGCAGCTGTTACTTTTTCATTCTCCTTACGCGGACGAAGAAGAAACGGACTGCCGGTATCCTCTTTATCTTTGGTCGAAGCGGATGTGAATGTCTTTTTCACTCGCTCCGGTCTTTCTGCCTTGTTTTCGTTCGATTCCACCGGATCAGGAACCTCTGCTTTCTGGATCAGTTCCGGTTCCAGCAGGGTTCTGTGTACAGCTTCAAAGACGGTATTATAAACCTCCTGCTGCCGTGAGAAGCGAAGCTCCATCTTTGTCGGATGCACATTGATATCTACATTTTCCCCACTCAGATGAAAATGCAGAACTGCAAATGGAAACTTGTGCTGCATCACAAAATCACGATAAGCATCTTCCACGGATTTAGAGATCATTGCACTTTTGACATAACGGCCGTTTACGAAGAAATTTTCAAAATTACGATTTCCTCGTGTGATGATCGGCTTGCCGAGAAAACCTGTAATGTGGATTCCATTTTTCTCATAATCGATTTCAATCAGGTTAGCTGCTACGTCACGACCATAGACATTGTAGATCACATCTTTCAGTTTTCCGTTTCCGGACGTACGCAGTTTTTCCTGTCCGTTATTCAAAAACTGAAAAGCAACTTCCGGATGAGACAGGGCAAGATGCATTAATAGATCCTGCACATGTCCGGCCTCTGTCATAGGTGTTTTCAAAAATTTTCTTCTCGCAGGAACGTTGTAAAATAACTGATGGACAAGAAAGGTTGTTCCGTTTGGCGCGCCGGTATCTTCCAAGGATACTTCTTTTCCGCCTTCAATGACATAACGGGTACCAAACTCTGCATCGGCAGTCTTTGTGATCAGTTCCGTCCGAGTGACAGCTGCAATACTTGAAAGAGCCTCTCCACGGAATCCCAAAGACGCAATATGAGACAGGTCTTCCACTGTCTCAATCTTGCTTGTAGAATGCCGCAAAAATGCACGCTGTACTTCATCCTGCGGTATGCCACAGCCGTTATCTGTAATACGGATGAAGGAAATGCCGCCGTCTTTGATCTCTATTTTGACGGAAGTTGCTCCTGCGTCGATCGCATTTTCAACAAGCTCCTTTACAATTGACGCAGGACGCTCGATCACTTCACCTGCGGCAATCTTATCAATTGTGATCTGGTCTAATACATGAATGTGTGGCATATTTCCGCCTTTCCTTTTACCAACGGTTCTTCAGCTTATTCTGTAACCGGTAGATTGTATTTAAAGCATCGATCGGTGTCAGATTACCGACATCGATATTTTTCAATTCATCAAGTACGTCATCATCTTTTACAGTGTCAAACAGAGACATCTGTGCCATATCGACTTCGTCATACTTCTTTGCCTTACTTTTTTTCTTTGCAGTATGTTCCTTGGCCGCGATCTCACTGACGCGGTTTGTGATATCCTCATCGCTGAGTTCCTCTACGATTTCCTTCGCACGGGAAATGACAAGATCCGGAACGCCGGCAAGCTTTGCAACCTGGATACCATAACTCTTGTCAGCACCGCCTTTTACGATCTTTCTTAAGAATACGATGTCATCGCCCTTTTCTTTTACAGCAATACAATAGTTGTTGACATTATCAATCTTTCCTTCGAGTTCTGTCAGTTCATGATAATGTGTAGCAAATAAAGTTTTTGCTCCCAACAGTTTGCTGTCGCTGATGTATTCTACAACAGCCCAGGCAATTGACAGACCGTCAAATGTACTTGTTCCGCGTCCGATTTCATCAAGAATGAGAAGACTTTTTGAGGTTGCATTTCTTAAAATATTGGCAACTTCGGTCATCTCAACCATGAATGTACTCTGTCCGGAAGCAAGGTCATCGGATGCTCCGACTCTGGTGAAAATACGGTCGGAAAGACAGATGTTCGCGCTCTCTGCCGGGACAAACGATCCGATCTGAGCCATCAGTGCGATCAATGCAGTCTGACGCATGTAAGTTGATTTACCTGCCATATTCGGACCTGTGATGATTGAAATTCTATGTTTCTTATCATCCAGATAAGTATCATTGGCAATAAACATATCATTTGGAATCATTCGCTCAACGACCGGATGACGGCCTTCTTTGATATCAAGGATTCCTTTTTCATTAATTTTCGGACGGACATAGTTGTTGCGCTCTGCAACAAGTGCGAGAGAACTGAAAGCATCCAGTGCGGCAACTGCTTTGGCAGTTTGCTGGATTCTCTCCACCTGTCCGGCAATCGTTTCACGGACTTCACTATAAAGCTCATATTCCAGTGCATACAGTTTATCTTCCGCACCAAGGATCATATCTTCAAGTTCTTTAAGCTCCGGTGTGATATAACGCTCAGCATTCGCAAGTGTCTGTTTTCTTGTATAATAATCCGGGACAAGATCCTTGTAAGAATTCGTCACTTCCAGATAATAGCCGAATACTTTGTTGTATTTTATTTTCAGGTTTTTAATGCCTGTCTTTTCTCGTTCATCATTCTCAAGTTTTGCAAGCCAGTCTTTTCCGTCCGATTTCGCCCGGCGAAGCTTATCAACTTCTTCGTTATAACCGTCGCGGATAATATTTCCCTCTTTCATGGCAAGCGGCGGATCCTCACGAATGGCTTTCGTGACGAGCTCGCAGAGATCTTCTAATGCATCCAGATCTTCATAAATCTCTTTTAAAAGCGGTGCCTGCAGATCCTGTAAAATATAGCGGATCGGTGGCAGCATCTCCAGAGAACCTTTGAATGCGGTGAGGTCTCGCGGATTCGCAGAACCGTAAGTGATCTTCGTGATTAGACGCTCCAGATCATAGACCGGAGATAAATATTCTCTGATCTCTTCACGGGCAATGGCCTGATTTTTCAGTTCTTCTACTGCATCCAGTCTGCGGTTGATCTCGGATTTATCGATCAAAGGCTGTTCTACATTTTTGCGAAGCGTACGTGCGCCCATTGCAGTACGTGTTTTGTCAAGAACCCAGAGAAGGGAACCACGCTTCTGCTTTTCACGTAAAGTTTCGCACAGCTCCAGATTTCGACGTGTAGAACTGTCGATCAGCATATATTTTCCTGTGATATATGGTGTAATATGTGTCAGGTTGGAAAGTGAATTTTTCTGTGTCTCAAATAAATAGATTAGCAGCGCTCCGGCACTGATGATTCCACAGTCATAATCAGCAAGTCCAAGCCCTGCAAAATTCTTTACTTTGAAATGCTCAAGCAGCTTATCTTTGCAGACAGCATCATCAAAATACCAGGAATCGAGAGAATAAATCGTGATCCCAAGCTTGTCTCTCATCGCATCCAGATCCATACCGCTCATATAGAACGCTTCGTTGCAGATGATCTCAGACGGACTGAATTTATAAATCTCATCCATAAGACGACTGCTGTCCGGAAGTTCTGTGACAAAATAATCCCCGGTGGAAATATCTGCGATCGCAACTCCATAACGGTCTGCAATATAGACGATACACATGATGTAATTATTCTTCGTTTCATCTAATGCCTGTGTATCCAGATTCGTTCCAGGTGTAACAATTCTTACAACTTCACGCTTTACAATCCCCTTTGCAGTCTTTGGGTCTTCTACCTGTTCACAGATTGCGACTTTATATCCCTTCGCAACAAGACGGTTCAAGTATCCTTCCACGGCATGGTATGGGATTCCGCACATCGGGGCACGTTCATCCAGACCACAGCTTTTCCCGGTCAGTGTGATCTCAAGCTCTCGAGATGCAGTCAAGGCATCATCAAAGAACATTTCGTAGAAATCGCCGAGGCGGTAGAATAAGATGCAATCCTTGTACTGCTCTTTCGTCTCGCAATAAATTTTCATCATGGGCGTCAGCTTATCTATGTCAATATTTTCCATCAATTTCTCCTTAGTTTTCAAGGGTTTTCTAAAAACTCTTTAGAATGTAAGTTCGCAAATCATTCTAACAAATTTTAACATGAATTTCAAGCTGATGTTGAAGATGTTGAGAACGTAGAAATGTATCATTTTGTCGGAGTACCTATATCGCAATGTGCGAAGAGAGCGAACTGAAGAATATTCGTTTAATATTCTTGGGTTCGCTCTCTTCTTTTAATTTGAAAAAATTATTATTTCATTTTTCATAAACAACTTCTAACTGTCCGGCATCCATTTCGCACACTGTATCACACAACCATTCCATTTCCATCACATTGTGTGCAGCTAACAGAATAGTTGTCCCTTTTTCTTTCAATTCAACAAAGAGTTCGCAGACATCCTGTGCGCCTCTTTTATCCAATCCATTGAATGGTTCGTCTAAAATTAATAATTTTGGCCGCTCCATGATCGCCTGTGCAATTCCAAGGCGTTCTCTCATCCCGAGTGAATATTGACCTACTTTCTTTTTAGAAAACGGATCAAGACCAACTCTTGCGATTGCATCCCGGATCTCAGTATCTCCTATTTTTCTGTTAAGTTGTGCAAGTCGTTTTAAGTTTTCATATCCACTGATATATGGAAGAAATCCCGGACTCTCAATAATCATTCCGGTATTTTCCGGAAAATCAATATCTTTTCCAATTCTTTTTCCATAGACATATACGCTCCCTCTGTCAGGTTGAAGAAAACCGCAGATGCATTTGAACATTACTGTTTTACCGGAGCCGTTGAATCCCATGATTCCGTGGATTTTTCCTGCCTCAAAGGTATGACTGATTCCTTTTAATACTTTTTCTTTCCCAAAAGATTTTGTTAGATTTTTAACTTTCACAGCAGCTTTCATAATTTTCCTCCTCTATTCAGTCAGGATTCATCAACCTGAGAAAATGTAAAATTATATCGTTTAATACATTTTCTCGAGATGAAAAGCAAAATACATATCACTGCAAGGAATAACAGGATGCTTATTTTTATTTGTGGCAAATAATCATATCCGAAATTATGCATTGGAAATGTTGCGTGATTTAAGGGCGATAACCATCCGCAAAGAACATTTGCCCGATAGGAAAGCCCACCACCCAGATGAAAAACTTTTTGAAAAATATCCGGAGTCAGAAGAATTCCATAAAGATTTATCAAGAGTGCTCCAACAACGCCTCCGGCTCTTCCTTTCTGTAGATTTAATACAAGCATGACGGAAGTAATAAATAATGAATAAAAAAGCATAAGAAATACAACACAGATTGCACATTTATATGGTGTTGTCATTTCCATTGTCTTTATTGATACAGGAACCGTAAGATGATTATTGCTTCCATATCCAATGCTTGCAGCAGTCTGGCTCCATACATTTCCAACATAAGCCCAAGGACTTGCAATTAGAAGTTCTGTCAGGCAAAGGAAGACGGTATAAAGGCAAGTAGCCAGGATTACATACAGTATCTGACTTGCCATCCATACGCTTCGCTTCGTCCGGATTAGCCAATAAGGCGTCATCTGATTTACAAAAGGCATATCTGCAAATAATAACAGTAGCAAAAGAGACGAAAGCATCACAGACTGCGCATCACCGAAAGTCCAGATCAGTGGCTCGAACATCTGCACCGGTGTCTGGAATGTCTGTGCCTGCTCTAAAATCTGATTTGTCAACATTAGACAAAGTACAAAGCCTAATGCAAAAGTCATCCAGATTCTTGGATTTTTGCCCCAGTCAGAGAAATTTCTTTTTGTTAGAAGAAAGATTTGATGAATGTCCGTTTTAAATTGCGATTTTTTCATGCAACCACTCTCCTTACCACGCATTTACGCAAAGCCAGTGCCAGAAGACTGCTAATCAGAAGCAGAGCCAGAAGGCAGAATCCGTTTCCATAATATGCCGGGCTTGCCCACTGCTTTGGACTGAGGAAAAAATAATTGCGGTAATAGCGTTCTTGAAACACTGTGAGTACATAATATAAAATAAATGGAACAGCACAGCTCAGATACTTATTTTTAGTCAAAACTGCTGTCAGTGAACCGCATAAAGACCACAATGCTCCATTTAGAAAAAGTCGGATAAATCCAATTCCTGTGCTACTTATTACCTCTGATATATTTTGCAAAGTATTCAGAGTCGGGATATTTCTACAGATAACTATAAAAACAACCAATGCAATTCCTGCCGCTGAAACGGAAATGGCACCACCTGTGAATGCGACTCCAAAACTTTTCATCCAAATATAATTTCTTTTTCCTATTCGGTTAATAAGAAACCATGCATAGCGGCTGTGTAATTCTTCCTGTATATCTGCGGCTGTTGCCAGAGGAACCAACAGTGGAAAGAAAAGCAAGGCTTTTTCTGAAGTGATTGCATAGTTGAAGGTGCATAACCAGGCTTTCCCTTCTGTTGATCCACCGAAAGCGATCAGATGATTTCGATAAGGAAGTGCAACAATCAAAAGAACCGCACACAATGCCAGTACAGAGATATAAAATCTTCGATTTCCAAAGTCATATTTCAATTCTGTTCTAAAAAGATGTCTTCGCTTCATATTCTATCATCTCCAATAAGAACCTATTCTTCCACCGTCTGTTGCATTTAATACAATGTAGTCGGTCTGATATCCTTCTCTTTTTCTTCCGGCTGTTCCAAGTTCGGCAGTTGTATCTGTACTCTCGCTTATAGTGAAAAACCATGCCGGAACCAGCCAGGCATTTTGTGGATTCTTATATGCCGGTATATAAGTATATCCCAGTTCGACAGTTGCAACATCATAACCAAATATCATCTTGTCCTCAGCAGGCTGACTGGAAGGGTAAAGATATTTCACCTGATCGATCAGACGGCTTTCTATTTCATCAAATGCAAGGAGTTTTACATTTTCTGTAACTACCTTTTCTTCCTGACTCATGCCCTTCCATTTGAAGGAGCGAATCCCATCTTCTGTCACTACAATATAAATCTGCTCTACCGGCATGGAAGGTGCATATGCAAATCCACTATCATCTAAATATCCTGTTTTATCCTGATTTATTTTTAATCCGGAAACAGAAGGAACGTAAGTAAGCTGATAACCTGTTTTTCCAAGATTTGGATCAGCATTCCATAATGCTTCCTGTTGTTCTAATATAGTGGTTTCCGGATAATCAGACTGTGCATACCAGAGGATTTTGTCTGATGACAACAACTGCATATTTTCGAGGTTCAGATCTTTCAGAACTTTTTCAGCTTCATCTTCTGCTGTCTCTTCTAAGAGAGTGGTTTCTTTCATCTGGTCTTTCAGTGTTTGTAGTTTCTCCATAAAAGATTCTTTTACGCTTCCTGCAGGAACTCCATATTCGGCTGTGCGATTCTCTCTTGCCAGATAGTTTTCAATAGTTGCCAGTTCAATCCCATTTCCTTCTGACCAGGAGAAAATACTATAATTTCCTGCTTCCGGATCGTAAGTTTCTGCATTGATCGTACCTTTTGCATCTGCACCAACCGTTGCCTGAAAATGAATCTCCATTCCATCCTGCTTTGTGGTATCCGGAAGAATATCATATCCGTCAGCTTCCAGTGATTTTCTTTCTGCTTCATACGCCGGATCCGTCTTTTTTGATGTGTACTCAATCTGTCCAATCTCTTGCAATGGTGTTTGTTCCGGCGCAAGAGGAAGAACTTCTTCCACTAACTTTTCAAACCCTGTTAAATCATACTCCACACTTTTGTCAGCATAGAATCCTTCCCTGTTCTTAATCTTATCTAAGAGGTTCTGATAGTATTCTCTGGTAAGTTCCTGCGCCTGATACAAAGTCTCTCCGCCTGCAAAATAGGAAATCAGTTCTTTTAATTGTTCAAGCTCCAGTTTTTTCTGACTGACTTCAATCACCGGAAGATTTCCTGTCGTAACAGATTCTAATTTCTGATCTGCGCGAAAAACTCCGCGGTCATTACTCCATGTTACTGTTGTGTCCCAGTGTTCCGGCAGATCTAGTGTCTGTGTCTCTCCATCTTTCAATGGTTCTGCAATTACATCCTCGCTTAATCCTCCGGCCTTACTGACAACTGCACTCTGGTCAGGTGTCTTCTGACATCCCGTAAGTAACAGACCACAAGTAAGACTGACTGTCAGAATCGATGGTAAAATGATTTTAGTTCTCTTTTTCTTAATCGTCATGGCATCATTCCTCCATTTCCATTCCTGTTTGTGTGATACGAATTTCGTATCCTGAAAATTTGGAACAGTTTTTTTTCTTATATTCAGTTTAATCTTGTGGTGAAAGTACTGCAAGCGGATGGCCTTCAAGTACTGGATTACTGGACATGAGTATTTATAAATCGAAAAATGTTATTGAAACAACAAACATTCCATCTTCCATTTCATAGGCCAGATCTCCATCATATCGTGTAACAATCCGTTCCACACTTTTCAATCCATATCCATGAAGAGATTTATCCTGCTTCGAAGTCAGAAAAGTATGTCCTGATTTGGCAGGAAGCTTATCGGTTCCATTCTTAATTTCAAGAAACAACATTTGCATGTGCTGCTCAATCTTTATACTGATTTTCTTACGTTCTTTATCAGTCACTTTCTCACAGGCTTCCAAGGCATTGTCTAACAGATTCCCAAAGAGTGAACAGATCTCTCTTTCTTCCATCGTCAGACTGGATAGTGGTGTTACATCCAATTGGAAGTCAATCCCTTTTTGTACTGCCAGGATTCGCTTTTGCCCAAGAATCAGATCCACTACATGATTTCCTGTATAAATCTGTGGATTGATTCTTACGAAATTTCTTCTGATTTCATCTACATAATTTTCCAGTTTTTCATATTCCTGATTTTTCATATATTCACTGATCACAAGATAATGATTCTTTGTGTCATGAACCAGTTCTTTGTTCTGCTCGATGGAAGCTCTTATTTCCTCATACTTTTGCTTCTCCATCTCTTCTTTCATCAGAAGAAATGTATTTTGTCCCGTTATGTTTCTGTTTTTCCATATAAGAAATGTCATGACGCTGACAAGCACGATCATAGTAAGAAAACTGATGAGACTTCCTTTTAAGACATCCTGAATCACCGGAATTCCAGCTGTGGAGTACAGTAGTCCATACTTTAAAAGTTTCTGATACTCCAAAACGAGTGCTGATAACAGTACACCACATAAAACAAATACCCATTGAAATGCTTCTATGTCTTTTTTCTTCTTCCAGCTTCTTATTTTGAAAATGATAAAAAAGGAAATAATTAATAACAGGCTTTGTATCACACAAAATACTTCATTTTCATGGTAACGGAAAAATAAAATCTGAGGGTTTTCTGCCTGATTCCCATAAATAAATGCGAGAAGGTAAGCAATGACATATAAAAATAATGTCATTGCTGCTTCATACATAGATGCGATCCCTGTAAGAAGAATCAATTTCTTTCGATAGGCAAGGAAACTTCCGAAAACCAAAATCAAAATTGTCAACAGGTATCCATAAGGACTAAACACAGATCTTTTGACCCATACAGAAATAATTGTTGAAGTGACGATTAAAACAAAATAGAGAATCCATTTATCTTTCGTTTTCAGAGTCTTTCTGTCTATAACTGTTCCGAATAACAGATAATAGAAAAGGAAGGTTTCAAGAAAATTCAGTCCAATACATATTCCAAGTGTGTCCATTGTTACGAATTCCTCCAGTAGAGATTGATTTCTCGCTTTACTTCTGCAAGTCTTGCCTTACTTACCGGTACTTCATATCCTTTTTCGAGATAGATAGTGTCACCACTTACTCTGCAAATCTGCTTTATATTAACAGCGTATCCACGTTCCACCAGAAGAAATTGTTTATTATTTAACATTTTCAACGCATTTTCCAAAGAAGTTCGTTCCCTCACAACGCCTTGGGTAGTAACATAATTTACATACTTAGCACCTTTGGATTTATACAGATAAAGAATATCCTTATAAAGCAATTTCACCTGTTCTGTACCGTCTTTTATAATACAGAATTCTTTCTTTTGTTTTTGCAGCTTTTCAATAAGCTGTTCAGCAACTCCGGGAAGACGAAATTCTAGATCCTGTTTCAAAATATACTGATATGCTTCGATCCGATAACTTTCTGCCGCATATTCTTCATAAGATGTAATGAAGACAATGTACATGTCAGGGCAAATCCTTCGGACCAATTTCCCCAGTTCCACTCCATCCAGCTGTTGCATCTGAATGTCTGTAAATAAAATATCTGTTGTTTCGCCCTTCTGAATTTCCTCAAAGAAACTTTCTCCGGATGCATATAGTTTAATCTCTACTTCGTGTTGTTTCTGTATATTTTCCTTTAGAGTCCGGAGAATTTGTTCTCTTGTCTGTTCTTCATCGTCAACGATTGCAATTTTTATCATAAGTTGAATTCACCTCGCCTTACATAATCAGTATCAGTATAACATACTTCGAACACGCATTCCTATCATGGCCATAAAATATATTGGTTTGGGACATAAAAAAACGAAAGGCTCCTGCAGGAGCCTTTCAGACTACGGACTTCACACGTTTCCGTTTTCATCTAGAAGATATATAGCAAAGACTTTTCCAAGTTGCAGAGGATAACTTTCCTTGATGATGCCATCAAATGCAATACGAATATGGTCACCGGCATTCAAATCAGGGAGCTCACCACTTTCTACTCTATTCGTTGTTACAGAGAATTCTTCATCAACAGGAATACCACTATCAAAGGATTCTGAACATTTTACCTTAATTGATTTTTTCTTTACTTCAAGAACAGTTGCATCAAAATATACTTGTTCTTTTTCCTGACTTGAATTCAAATCTGCTACAGCTCCATCATAGACCATTAATTTTATCGTTTCATTTTCAGGAACATCAGCGTATACACCTACAGTACATGCCTTGTTTTGGGATATCTGATACAAGGAACTAACACCGCCCGCTGGAATTTCTGCTGTTCTTTCTTCTTCATCCGGTATTTGTAGATGAACAATAATATTGAAATTATTGCTGTTTTGAAAGGTGAGTATTCCAGTTTGGGAGAATACTTTTTTATCAGAATATGTAACTACATAGTTATTTGTCTCAGAGGTTTCTGCGCAAGTAACAGAACAATCCCATTTGTCTTGCTGAGAGGTATCTTGTTTACTATTGAAAGTGACAAATTCATCCCACAATTTATCGAAATTAACAAACTCATAATACTTTTCATCAACACCGAAATAATGTCCCGGACAGAGTGTAACGATGTCTTTTCCTTGGAAATAAAGCTTATAGTAAGTAACTGCTCCACTTGATAATGCTTGATTTTTATCAACTTCATCACCAAGCTCAACTTGATTTAGCAAATGGACGAACTCCTTCTTTTCCTGATCAGACAATGTATAGGAATAATTTCCATCTTTTCCACCTGTTGTGCCAGAAAGTTCGATTTTATCAATTTCAGACACATCTATAGTTCCAAACTCAATAGCAGAATTGATGGTATTCTTTTGACAGCCGGACAATAGAGTTACCGTAATCAGTATGAATGATAGGATCATTTTTGAAACTGTTTTTTTACATTCTGTGTTAAACATTTTTCTGCCCTCCTGCTAGTGTACTGCCTCATTGTTCGCTATTTTATCAAGTTTGGCAAAGTATTTTTACCATTTTTCTTTGAATCAATTATAACATGAACAAGTTTGCTTTTCACTTGTTATATGATAAATAAACGAAAAAATACATGTGTATGATTTTTAGTTTCATACTCATGCATTTTTTCTTACTTAATTATTGATTCATTTCATCCAACAGCTGTTCGATTTTCGATACAAATAGATCGAATGCTACATCATTTTTTCCACTGTTGATCACGATGTCTGCCTTGGAACGTGTTGGTTCTACATACAGATAATGCATTGGTTTTACAGTTGTCAGGTATTGTTTAATGATACCGTTAAGATCTCTTCCGCGCTCTTCCACATCTCGGGATATTCTGCGGAGAATTCGTTCATCTGCGCCAGCCTCTACGTAGATTTTGATATCCAGAAGATCACGAATCCGTTCATCGGCTAAAAGAAGAATTCCTTCTACGAGAATTACAGGTTTTGGTTCGATTCGAATCACTTCATCAGAACGATTATGAAGACTATAGTCATATACCGGACAATCAATTGCTCTTCCGGCTTTTAATTCTTTTAAATGTTCTACCAGAAGATCTGTTTCCAGAGAATCCGGATGATCATAATTCATAAGAACTCTTTCTTCGAATGGAACTCCTTCTTGTTTACATTTCTTCCGGCAGGAATATACGGTGAGATCGAATATCCTTTGATATCGATAAAAACTGCCCCAATTACAACAATCCCCATATTTAGTTACTCTCTATTCTTCCCATATAGTAAAATCCTTTACATTCATCAAGATGAACGTCAACCAGCTGACCGATCAGGCTTTCATCCCCTGGGAAATGAACGAGCAGGTTGTTGCTCATACGACCTGTCATCAGGTGATTGTCATGTTCATTGACACACTCTACAAGAACGGTCTGTACCGTTCCCTCATGAATTGCACATTGTTCTGCGGAAATTGTCTGAACCTCATGTAAAAGACGATTGAAACGATCTTTTACAACGTCTTCCGGAATCTGATCTTCCATTACAGCAGCAGGTGTTCCGGTACGTTTTGAATAAATAAAAGTAAATGCACTGTCATAGCGGACTTTTCTTACAACATCAAGAGTCTCCTGGAAGTCCTCTTCTGTCTCACCCGGGAAACCGACAATAATATCTGTAGTAAGTGATATATCCGGAACTGCTTTGCGGATTTTTTCAGCAAGTGCAAGATACTGTTCTTTGTTATAATGACGGTTCATAAGTTTCAGGATCCGACTGCTTCCGGACTGAACCGGAAGATGCAGATGTTTACAGATTTTTTTTGATTTACTCATCACTTCAATCAATTCATCTGACAGATCCTTCGGATGTGAAGTCATGAAACGGATTCTTTCAAGTCCTTCAATTTTTTCAATCTCCTGAAGAAGCTGTGCAAATGTCATCGGTTCTTCAAGGTTCTTTCCATAAGAATTGACATTCTGTCCAAGCAGCATGACTTCTACAACACCATCTGCAACAAGACGTTCAATCTCACGGATGATTGCCTTCGGTTCACGGCTTCTTTCACGTCCACGCACATATGGTACGATACAGTAACTACAGAAGTTGTTACATCCAAACATGATATTTACACCGGATTTGAATGGATATTTTCTTTCAACCGGAAGATCTTCTACAATCTTGTCTGTATCTTTCCAGATATCAATGACTGTTCTGTCAGACTGTATTGCAGATGTTAAAAGTTCTGCAAATTTGTAAATGTTGTGTGTGCCGAAAATAAGGTCAACAAAGCGGTAGCTCTTTTTTAGTTTCTCAACAACTTCCGGTTCCTGCATCATGCATCCGCAAAGTGCGATCATCTTATGTGGATTCTTTTTCTTAATGGAACCAAGTTGTCCAAGACGTCCATAAACACGAAGGTTTGCGTTTTCACGAACAGTACAGGTATTGTAGATTACAAAATCCGCTTTCTCTTCATCCGTTTCTTCTGCATACCCAACCTTCTCTAAAATACCAAGCAGTTTTTCAGAGTCCCTCGAATTCATCTGACAACCAAATGTCGTCACACACGCAGTTAATGGACGCCCCAGTTTCTCAGACATTTCAGCAACATATTCTTTTGCTTTTTCCATAAAATAATACTGGCGTGCAGGCTCTTCCAACGGAGCATTCTCCACCAGCTTTACATTTTCAATTATTTCTTTCATTCTCATTTCCTTTATACAAACTGATTGCAGGATGCATCATAAGCATAGTCAATCAGATCTAATTTATCTGTAAGTTCTTTTTTATTCACTTCCATCTCTTTACATAACTGATCCAGTGATGGATAAAAATCTCTGAGCTTTGTATTTATGACGCTCAGAAGGATGACAGGATCCTGTGGTAAATTCTGTAACATGATCCTAGTTTCCTTTCTTGTTCATATATTTTTCGCCATACTTCTCACCAAGATTAACAATACTTCCATCTTTTTGTTCCATGTCAATATTGTTCAGCTGGCTTCTTAAGTTCACCCGGATAAGTTCCATATATTCTTTACGAAGAATCTTCTGTTCTTTCGCTTCTTCCGGAGTGAGTCCTTCCGCTTTTGATTTTTTATATAATTCATTGATGCGATCAATCTTCTTTTGTTCCATTGTCTATCTCTCTCCTTTTTCTTGTTCCGTTTAATGTTGCGATATTCTTTACTGTTCACTCCCGTGTCAATCACTCCGCTGATTCTGTATTATACACGATTCTGTGCACTTCGTCCACTTTTTTAACTGGAATAATTCTCAAGAAAACCATACAGTTCTTCGGCAGACTTAAGATAGATTCCATTTTTCAGATCCTGTTGTACTTCATCCGGCAGATTATTTACGGATAGGCTGGTTGTTTCGTAAAGGGTTGTCCCATCTTGCAGATAGACAGCAACATATCCATGCAGCTCTTTCAGATAATAGGCATCATCTGAAACAGACTCTCCTTTGGCTGAACTGCGTCTGGTTTGAATGGAATCATTTTTTTCATTTTTAGTCAGTTCTATAGCTTTTTCCTTTTCCAGTAGATTGTTGTAACTAACCTGATAACCTGCAATCAAACATCCGGTAATCAGAAATAAAACAGAAAAAAAGCCAATCATGTATTTTTTCATCGCAAATCGCTCCTTTTTTCATACAGTATTGGCTTTTTTATTTTTTTTATTCTTCTACTTTTACGGCTGGAAGCAGATGGAATTTCTTAGAAATTCTCAGGATACGTTCACCCATTGGAAGATCAAGGATATCATCTTCAGAAAGTGTTCCGATCTTCAACATAAAAACCGCATAAACAAGTATTGCTACAAACAGTGAAATGCATACTGGAATTACACGACCGCCGATCAGTGTATCAAACAGTCTGAATACGCCGAAAGTTACAATGCCCATCACTGCTGCTGCAGCGAATGGTTTTCCGAAAGTGCTTACAAAATCGATTTTGAAACCGCTGACTTTTCGAATCTTGAGCAGGTTCAAAATACTCATTGCAAGTGCAAATACAATATTTCCACCCACCAGTGCATAGACGTTCATCTTGAATACAGTCATCATCAGTACAAATGCTACCAGATGAATCCCAAGAGCTGCTGCAGCATTCTTTGCGGGACTTGTCATGTAGTTTAATCCATGAAGAATGGAATTCGTTACAGAGGAAAGTCCATACAGTACAACAACGATAGCTCCTGCCATCAATAGATGTGCCGGTGTTGCACTGGAGTCATTGTACAGCAGAACCATAATTGGGGAAGCAAGTACGAAATAACCGATACAACTCGGAATAGCAATTACCATTGTAAGACGTAATGTCTGGTTAATCTTACTGTGAACCTGTTTTTTTGTACCTGCTGTAACAACAGCTGTAAGACTTGGCACAAGAGATGTTCCAAGTGCATTTGCAATTGCCATCGGGACATTGATCAGGGTGTCGTATTTACCGGTGTAAATACCCTGAAGAGCCATGTATTCTTTCTCTACATAGCCTTGTGACTCCATAACATGATTAAAGATTGTAAGGTCGATAATCTGGTTAATATTATATACAGCGGTACTGAATACAACGGGGATTGCTGTTAAAAGTAATGCTTTCAGAAGGAAAGAATAACTTTCAACATTCTGGGTGCGGTCTCTTTTAAGCTGTTTGCGTATCACATTTTTATATAAAAAAATGACAAACAAAAGAAATAACAATCCAGATAAAGAGCCGACAACCGTTCCAAGTGTACTTCCGGCAGCACCGTAAGCAGGTCCGAGAAGCTCCTCTCCGGATTTTTCTCCTGCTTTTGTTCCGATACCAAAGAGGACACTTGCGCCGACAATACTGATCACGGCATTAAATACCTGCTCAATGATCTGTGAGATAGCTGTTGGAAGCATTGTTCCCATTCCCTGGAAATATCCACGGATAACAGCCATAACTGCAACAATCAGAAGTCCCGGGGCAAGAACCCGCAGTGCGTAAACGCTAAGTGGAGATTTCATTAAATGTGTTGAAATCAGTCCTGCTCCCAAAAAGATTGTCAGCGAGATGAATAATCCAACACCGATTGCAAAAGCAAGAGAACAGATAAATACACGGAATGCATTTCGTCTCTGACGCTTTGCAAGTCGGATCGATACCAGCTTGGATACGGCAGTCGGAAGGCTGAATGATGAAATCATCAGAGCGATTGCATAAACCTGATAGGCATATCCATAAAATCCGTTTCCTTCATCTCCTAAAATATTCGTCAGCGGAATCCTGTAGACTACGCCTATGATTTTTGTAAGTACAGCTGCTGCTGCAAGTATCGAACCCTGGACAATATAATCATCCTTTTTCGTTCGTTTTTTCGTTGTTTGTGCCTCAGTTTCAGACATAACTTCCTCCTAGTGTCCCATTCCTTAAAATCTATTTAATATATGTATCCAATCAGCGGAAAATACCGACTTTTTCCATGATTTCTTTCTGTTTTGCTTCCATAACAACACGCTCTTCATCAACCATGTGATCGTATCCAAATAAGTGAAGCATACTGTGTGCAATCAGGAAAGCATACTCTCTTTTGGGTAAATGTCCATATTCTTCAGCCTGGGATAACACTTTTTCCTTTGAGATAACGATATCACCAAGCATCAATTCTCCGGATTCCGGATTAAAGGCTTCTGCACTTTCTTCATCAATCATGGAAAAATCTCCCGGTTCTTCGTATTCGATCATAGGGAAAGAAAGTACATCTGTTGGGCGGTCAATTCCACGTTGTTCCAGATTCATTTCGTGAATCTGGGCATTCTCAGTCAAAAGAAGATTGATCTCTGCTTCATAAGGACAGTCTGCAAGTTCTAATGCAGCGTCAATAACTAATGCGGCAATCTCTTCTGTATCAAAGTCTAACTTTATATTCCCCTCTTCTTCGATAAAAAGACTCATCCTTTTTTCCTCCTGTTTTCTCTCGGTCTGGACGATTTCTTCTCATAGTCCTCATATGCTTTTACAATTTTCTGAACTAATGGATGTCTTACAACATCTTTGCTTGTCAGCGTACAGATGTTGATCCCTTCCAGATCTTTTACAACCTTTACAGCAACATCAAGTCCGGATATTGTTCCGGACGGAAGATCTTTCTGCGTAGAATCACCTGTAATGACAACTTTGGATCCAAAACCAATTCTTGTTAAGAACATCTTCATCTGGGCCGGCGTTGTATTCTGTGCTTCATCAAGGATAATGAACGCATTATCTAAAGTACGCCCGCGCATATATGCCAGAGGAGCAACCTCAATCAATCCTTTTTCAGAATTCTTAAGAAAACTGTCAGCTCCCATGATCTGATAAAGCGCGTCATATAAAGGTCTTAAATACGGATCAATCTTGCTTTGCAGGTCTCCCGGAAGAAATCCAAGCTTCTCTCCGGCTTCAATTGCCGGGCGCGTCAGGATGATTCTGCTTACTTCTTCGCGTTTGAATGCTGTGATTGCCATTGCCATCGCAAGATAGGTCTTTCCTGTTCCGGCAGGTCCGAGACCGAAAGTGATCATTCCATTACGAATTGCATCAACATATTTTTTCTGACCTAATGTTTTAGGTTTGATTGGTTTTCCCTGTAGTGTATGACAGATCAGATCTTTATCAATAGAAACAAGGGCTTCTTCCTGATCTTCAAATACGAGCGAGATTGCATAGTCTACATTCTGTTCCGTAATCGTATTTCCTCGTTTAGCAAGTTCCACAAGCTGTGTAAGTACACGCTGGGCTTTCTGTGCAGCAATTGTATCTCCTACAATCTTAGTTGCACCGTCACGTGAAATCAATGTGACATGAAAAGTTCTTTCTATTTTCTTTATATAAGTATCAAACTGGCCAAATACATTCATCTCGTATTCAGCCGGAATATCAATGATCAGTTCCGACAGACTCATCCGGTTCGTTCCTTTCTAAAGTTATTCTTTCGGTCTCTGTTTCCTCTTCAATCTGCTGATTCAGATAGAGCGTACCTGAAGCCGTTGCCTTTTCGGCAGATATATATATCTTAACATTTTTTTCATTAATTTGAATACCCTTTTCCTCTAAATCTTTACAAAAATAGCGAAATCGACTGCTTAAAATTGTCTGTATCTCTTTTTTTGTATATTTTATTTTCTTGAAGCTGTATTTTTTTATTGTTTCATGACCATAAAAAACAGGAAGTGAAAAATTTTCTCCCAGTTTTAACTGATGCTCTATACAAAGTTTTTCAGAACGGTCAGATGGTTTCGGTTTCCATGTTTCTAACCGGACAGATCCGATTTGAATAAATCCGGACTTTTTTGTTTCTTTTGTATATACTTTTTTATTATGATAACAGGAAATTGTATCCAGATAAGAAATCTGTGTATCAGCGAAAATATCTGCATCGGCATGCGTATATTGATATCCGGTAATTTCACCACTGTCATCCAGGATGTCAATCCGCCCAGATACAAGTAAAGTTCCTTTTGTTACAGAATCCCCGATATGTACCTGGGGAATGCCGGTGCGTGTAATTAATTTTGTAATGATTCCATCAGTAGAAGCAACAAGATCAGCAGGTAAAGGATCTGTCTTGTTACTCTTATCTGCCTGAGTAGATGAGATGATAGGAAACGCATCTTCATTTTCTTTTATCTGTATTTTTAATCGGCTGCCGTCAAGAGAAGCAGATACCCAAACGATATCATTATATTCTTTTCGAAGGGCTTTGACAATCCCTTGACAATCTACATTTTTCTTTTGCATTCCAGGATAAATCCCCTCTTCTTTCAGAAATGTTGTTAAGGTCGTGTCGGTCCATCTTTTATTTCCCTGAAAATGAATATCCCATAGAAATTGTGAGTAACAATTGATTAGAAAAATGCATAGGAAGATGCTGATAAAGAATAGTTTTCTTTTTCGATAGCGAGAAAGAAAAAAAGGAAAGCCATACCGTTTTTTTAGTATGACTTTTGTATGTGTTTTTCTGACATAGGGACGAAGCTTTCGAAAATCAGATAAACTCAAGTATAATTCATAATTTGTTCCGATACGGGTCAATCCCCAGAATCGGATGCGGTGATAACAGCAGAGATTCAGAAATCGTTCAGGGGAGTATCCTTTGATCTGAATCTTCACATAACCGGACAAGTAGCGGATCAGGCAATGAATCACCCCGGATTCCTCCCCTCGGTAAATTCTAAAGATGATAATGTTCCAGATACTTTCATCTCATCATTTGTGTAATATTGAATCCGGAGTCGTTTTCCCTGAATCCGGATCTGTCCTGCCCGCGTCTGCACACGGATCAGTGTATCTGTGTATTCAATAATGCCTCGATAATTTTCAATGCATAATTCATTTCGGCCTAAAATGGTTATAACAGAAGCATTCTGAATCACATCTTTTGGGAGATCCATTGCGGATATCATCTTTTCTTTGATCTGCTCTCTGTTCATTGAAGTTTTTATATAAAAATCCTTTGTCATCAGTATATGAATATATCACGATGTCCTATACCAGTTGTTTTCTGTGACAGATTTCTATTTATGATATGGTTCACCGTTGATGATCCGATAACTTCTATATATCTGCTCCAACAGAATGACCCTCATCAACTGGTGTGGAAAGGTCATCTTGGAAAAGCTTAATGCATAGTCCGATCTTGCGAGCACTTCTTTGCCCAAACCAATGGATCCGCCAATGATAAATGTGATATGGCTTGTCCCCTGGATTCCAAGCTGATTGATCTTTGCAGAAAGTTCTTCGGAACTAAGAAGTTTTCCGTTAATCTCAAGCGTGATCACATAGGCATCCTCTTTTACATATTTCATAATGCGCTCAGCTTCTTTGTCGCGAATTGTATTTTCCACGACATCACTTGCATGGTCAGGTGTCTTTTCATCAGCTACTTCTATAATCTCCAGTTTGCAGTATCGGCTTAATCGCTTGCTGTATTCTGCGATCGCATCTCGCAGATATTTTTCTTTTATCTTTCCTACGGTTATTAATGTAATCTTCATTTTTCTGTTCTTTCTGAATAAATTTTAATCATGCATGCCTGTCAACTGTTATTTTGATAAGCTGTCAGCAATTTCGTAAACATAGAGTTCGTGAAGAGCTCTTGTTGCACAAATATATTCCGCCTGATTTTTAAGCGGATTTTCTTTTGCACCGCGAAGTGCGAAAACCTGGTCAAATTCCAGCCCTTTTGCAAGATAAAATGTGGTTACTGTGAGGCCTTTCTTAAATGCGGAACTGTTACGATCCACATAGGATACGTTGATACCACGAAGTTGCAGGAGACGGCTTAAGTCAAAAGCTTCCTCTTCTGTTGTTGTGATCAGGGCAGCAGTTTCAAAGTCTCCCGGACATTTTAAATGACAGACAAGTTCATCAAGCAATTCCGTATCTGTGTTAAATGTCTTTTCTACTACTTCTTTCCCATGGCGGTCCAGTAACTCAAGATCAGATACTCCACTGACTTTTTCTGCATACCGGGCAATTTCTAATGTATTCCGGTAACTCTTTTTGATTTCAATCGTTCGGATCTCACGTCCAAGTAATTTGGGAAGAAATCTCAATACATCCTGTTGCTTTGTATCCAGGGTCTGTGCACGGTCTCCAAGGATAGTCATTCTGCAGTGGAATAGCATTTCTAAAATTGTATATTGCAGATAAGAATAATCCTGCATCTCGTCGATTACTAAATGTTTGATATTCTTATGAGTAGAATTGCCACCTGACAGGCGATATTTCAGATACAGCATAGGAAATACATCCTCATATGGTAATTTTCTTTTCTCATAAAGGACGTCTGGCAGCAAATTACACCCGCAGTCTTCTAACATCCAATTATAGATGGCATAAATGTCTTTTGTTTTGTACATCTTATCGAATTTCATCTGAAGTGTTTCTTGATCATCATCTGAAATATTTCTTCCGTTTAAAGTTTCCCAGGAATCAATGAAATAATCTTTTATGGCATCCATACGATTTAAAAGAGGAGTCTCTGTAAATTTGAAATAAAACAGTTCAATCATTTCTTCTTCCGTCAATGTCATCCCGCGGAAATAGACTTCCTTAAACTCAATCAGACGATCTTCTAAAACTGCAAGAAATCCTTCGATCTCACCAATGAAAGCTTTTGATTGTTTCCAGTCAAAACGATCCTGTGATTCTTGATCTGGAAATCTCATTCTGCGTTCTAATTGATCATATCTGTCTTCGCAATCAGCAGAAACACCTTTCCGAAGCTCTTTGTAGGCGTAGAGATCAAAACTCATCTCACGGATATTCTCTTCTCCTAATTCCGGAAGAATATGTGAGATATAATCTGCAAATACGCTGTTCGGTGAAAGAATCAGTATGTTGGATGATTTCAGAGTGTCGCGTTCATGATATAAAAGATATGCAATTCGGTGTAAAGCAATCGAAGTTTTTCCACT
Organism: Mediterraneibacter faecis; assembly: GCF_055383675.1. Classification (NCBI taxonomy): domain Bacteria; kingdom Bacillati; phylum Bacillota; class Clostridia; order Lachnospirales; family Lachnospiraceae; genus Mediterraneibacter; species Mediterraneibacter faecis. The sequence continues at coordinate 1,720,118 of NZ_AP043803.1, forward strand.
TCCGGCAGCTCCCTGGATTACAAGGATCTGATCTTTTGTATTTCGGATAATTGCATTCTGTTCTTTCTGGATCGTGCGGACGATATTTTTTAATTTTACATCACTGTTTGTTCCAAGTTCTTTTTTCAGTATATCATCATCGATCTTTGTATCACTCTCAAAGGCATAGACAAGTTCTCCATTCTGAATCTTAAACTGCCATTTTGAAAGAATCTCTCCATCCAGTTTTCCGGCAGGAGCCTCATAGCTTGCCGGCCCTTTATCATAATCATAAAACAAACTGCTGACTGGAGCTCTCCAGTCGTAGATCAATGGTTGCATGCCGTTCTTTGCAGCGAAATTTCCGATTCCAATATAAAACGGTTCCGGTTCGTCATCTCCATCATACATAAAATCAACACGTCCGAAAAAAGGTGCATCTAACATTTTCTCAAATCTATGCTTTAATTGCAGCTTCTCATTATTAGCGTTGACCTGATGCAGAAGTGCTTGCTGATTATCATAATCTTCGTAACCATATTCATCCATCTCCGTATAATTTTCCCAGTAATATTCCTGCATGTTATCAATCTCTTTCTGTCCATCAGAGAGAGACTGCCCTATTTCTTCCAGTCGTTTTTGTAACTTTATCTCAACATCTTCAAGGAAGCATCTTCCATCAAATCGATTGTCATTGCTGTTATAATTCGTCATATGTTTATATTTCCCCCAAAATAGATTTTTGCTTCTTAGGTTTATTGAAATTTGCAAATATTTGGTTTATTATTTTACCATATCTTCGAACAGGTTGTCATCTGATTTGAGCAAAATTGCTGTATGTCACAAAAACTTTTCCGTTGTCTCCCTCAAATTATAACACGACAAATTCATTTTTAATATATAAAAAATATCCTGACAAGCACAGAGTTTTCTGTATCCTGTCAGGATATTCTGTTTTCAAATTCCGATTTTCTCAAAGAAGCTTATGCTCCTATATACAATCTTCCTTCTATTATTTATTTCTCAGATATTCATCGATACCTTTGGCACCTGCTTTACCAGCTCCCATAGCAAGGATAACTGTAGCAGCTCCTGTAACAGCATCTCCTCCGGCAAATACGCCTTCTTTAGATGTCTGTCCGTTCTCTTCTTCCGCAACGATACATTTTCTGCGGTTTGTCTCCAGACCTTTTGTTGTAGAAGAAATCAGCGGGTTCGGTGATGTACCAAGAGACATGATAACTGTATCAACCTCGATGTCGTACTCGGATCCCTCGATTTCAACCGGACGTCTTCTTCCGGATGCATCTGGCTCACCAAGTTCCATCTTAATCACTGTCATGCTTGTGATATTACCGTTCTCGTCAACATTGATCTTCTTCGGATTTGTAAGAAGATCGAAGATGATTCCTTCTTCTTTTGCATGATGAACTTCTTCTGCTCTTGCAGGAAGCTCTGCTTCACTTCTTCTGTATACTACATGAACTTCTGCGCCGAGACGAAGAGCTGTTCTTGCAGCATCCATAGCTACGTTACCACCACCAACAACGGCTACTTTCTTACCGGCAGCGATCGGTGTGTCGTAATCCTCACGGAAAGCTTTCATCAGGTTACTTCTTGTCAGGTATTCATTTGCAGAGAATACTTCGTTTGCATTCTCTCCCGGAATTCCCATGAACATTGGAAGTCCTGCACCGGATCCGATGAATACTGCCTCGAATCCTTCCTCTTCCATCAGCTGATCGATGGTTGTGGATTTACCGATAACAACATTTGTCTCGAATTTAACACCGAGCTCTTTTACTTTCTCGATCTCTTTCGCAACGACTTTCTGTTTTGGAAGACGGAACTCAGGAATACCATATACAAGTACTCCACCGAGCTCATGTAATGCTTCGAATACTGTTACATCATATCCGAGTTTTGCAAGGTCTCCGGCACATGTAAGTCCGGACGGGCCAGAACCGATAACAGCTACTTTGTGACCGTTCATAGTCTCTGCGCCTTCTGGTTTGATATCGTTCTCAAGTGCATAATCAGCAACGAAACGCTCCAGTTTTCCGATAGAAACAGGCTCACCTTTGATTCCACGGATACATTTTCCTTCACACTGGGATTCCTGCGGGCAAACACGTCCACAGATAGCCGGAAGTGCACTGGATTTACCAATGATCTTGTAAGCTTCTTCGATATTTCCTTCTTTTACCTGCTGGACAAATGCCGGAATGTTGATGGATACAGGACAGCCCTGGATACATTTTGCATTCTTACAGTTAAGGCATCTTGTAGCCTCTTCCATTGCTTCTTCTTTGTTATAACCGAGACAAACTTCTTCAAAGTTTGTTGCACGTACTTTTGGATCCTGCTCTCTTACAGGTACTTTTTTCATCATATCAGCCATTATTCGTCACCTCCACAATGTCCGCATCCGCCGTGATGTGTATCGCCTTCCTGAAGCTTCAGCATTGCGCGTCCTTCTTCAGATTTGTACATCTGGCTTCTCTTCATTGCCTGATCAAAGTCAACAAGGTGTCCGTCGAACTCTGGTCCGTCAACGCATGCAAATTTGATCTCGTCACCAACCTGAAGACGACAGGCACCACACATACCTGTTCCGTCTACCATGATCGGGTTCATGCTGACGATTGTCGGAATCTCAAGTTTCTTTGTTAAGAGACAGACGAATTTCATCATGATCATCGGTCCGATTGCAACGCAGACATCGTATTTATTTCCGTTGTTTACAAGTTCTTCTACCATAGTTGTAACCATTCCGGCGTGTCCGTAGGAACCGTCATCTGTACATGGGTAGTAATTACCTGCAACAGCTTCCATCTGATCTTCAAGGATCAGCATATCTTTTGTCTTAGCACCAACGATAACATCAGCATCGATTCCGTGTGCTTTCAACCATTTTACCTGTGGGTAAACCGGAGCAGCCCCAACTCCACCGGCTACAAACAGCATCTTCTTATTCTTAAGGGACTCCAGGTCTTCATGAACAAACTCAGAAGCGCATCCAAGCGGTCCTGTAAAGTCACGGAAACTGTCTCCGGCTTTGAGTTCTCCCATTTTCACTGTAGAAGCTCCAACTTCCTGGAAGACGATTGTGATTGTTCCTGCTTCTCTGTCATAATCACAGATTGTCAGCGGAATACGTTCGCCTTTCTCGTCCATTTTAACGATGACAAACTGACCAGGCTGACAGTGACTTGCTACACGTGGTGCATGAACATTCATCAGATAAATCTTATCAGCCAGTTTTTCAGCTTTTAATATCTTATACATGTTTCTCCTCCTTGTAAATAAATCGACGTTATTGTCTTCAAACATTGTGTAAACAATAACAGCTCGCTCTTTGTTAATAATACGACACTTCAGCTATGAATTCAAGTAAAACATACGGGCAGACACACAATTTCATGCATCTACCCGTATTGTTTAAGACAAGTTTACAGCGTTATCTTATTTTATAAGAACACTGAAACCTTTATTAATTTTTGATTTTAGAAATCAACTTCTGTTCCGTAGTATGTACATGTAAGAAGTTTAGCCATAGCAGCCGGATCGATTGCACGTGGGTTGGATCCTGTACAGGCATCTCCTACAGCCAGTTCTGCAATCTTGTCAACTTTTTCTTTGAATTCTTCTTCATTGATTCCGAAGTCTTTCAGAGTCTTAGGAATGTTCAGTCTTACATTGAACTCATCAATCTTCTCAACAAGGCTGTTGATCAGAGCCTGCTCAGATGTTCCGGCAAGTCCCATTCTGCGTGCGATTTCAGCATAACGTTTTGCAGCTACAGCATCTTTGGCGTTGTATTTGATAACGTATGGAAGGTAAATTGCGTTAGCACATCCGTGCGGAATATGTCCTGTAGAGAATGCAGCACCTGTTTTATGAGCCATTGAATGAACGATACCAAGTAATGCATTAGAGAATGCCATTCCTGCAAGGCACTGTGCATAATGCATCTGCTCTCTTGCAACCATATCACATTTGTAAGATCCTGGCAGATAATCAAGAACCATCTCAATTGCCTGCAGTGCAAGTGGATCTGTGAAAGGTCCGTTCAGTGTGGATACATATGCTTCAATTGCATGTGTAAGAGCATCCATACCTGTATATGCAACCTGTTTAACCGGGAGTCCTGCAACAAGGTCAGGATCAACGATTGCAACATCTGGTGTGATGTTGAAGTCAGCCAGTGGATATTTCACACCAGTCTGATAGTTTGTGATAACTGAGAATGCTGTAACCTCTGTAGCTGTTCCTGAAGTTGTAGGAATTGCTGCAAATTTAGCTTTCTGTCTCAGTTCCGGGAAGCTGAATGGTGTGATCAGGTCTTCAAAGGAGATCTCCGGGTACTCATAGAATGCCCACATAGCTTTCGCTGCATCGATTGGTGATCCACCACCCATAGCAACGATCCAATCCGGCTCGAAAGCACGCATTGCTTCAGCACCTTTCATAACAGTTTCAACAGATGGATCTGGCTCAACACCTTCAAACAGCTGAACTTCCATTCCGCCTTCTTTCAGATAATTAACTGCTTTATCCAGGAATCCCTGACGTTTCATAGAACCGCCACCAACTACAAGAATGGCTTTCTTTCCTTTCAGGTTCTTCAGTTCTTCCAGACATCCTTTTCCATGATAAATGTCTCTTGGTAAGCAAAATCTACTCATAACAAATCTCTCCTTTTTTATGTAGTATTGTTATTTTTTTAACAGATATTATTATAACTCTGTATGCTAAAAAAAGCAACCCTATTTTGGAAAATTTACATAATATTTTCCAAAATCAAGGTTGCTTTCTAGTTACTTTACACAGTTTACTTAATATGTAGTAATATAGTTTCGTGTTGTTGCTTCCGTTGCTTTTCCATTTTTATCGTTCACGAGAATTGCTGAAAAAGTTGTTTGTGAATTTTCTGGCATATCAATCGGGTCAGTATATTTCTCAGAGGATGCGGTTGGAGTTGAACCGTCCATCGTGTAGTATGCCGTATATCCATCCGGTACCGTAATCGTGATCTGAGTGGCTGTACTATATTGTCCGGTTGATGGAGAAACTGCCGGAGCGTCTACAAGTGGAAATTCAATGGAATATTTTGCACTGGAAACAGCACTTGGTATTCCCTTTTTATTAACAGCAATTGCACGGATCTCTGTGTCACCTTCGGACTGAAGCAAAACAGCTTCTTTGTATTCTGTACTTGACTCCGTCGGATCAGAACCATCTGTTGTATAATAAATCGTTCCGCCTGTAGCAGATGTTAATGTTACCTGCTGTACTTCATCATAGGTTCCTTCTTTCAAACTGAATTCAGGAGCAGATGAAACATAATCATTCATAGCAGATAATACATTCTTATCTTCACAATCTTGCAGGAGATCAGAAATCTTATTCGGCTGTTCTGTTTTCTCATAGAATTTTACTGCAGCTTTATAGAGATTTACATTCGACGGTTGTGTCTCCAGTGCGTTGAGATAGACGCTCTCTGCACTGTCCAGATCATCCTGGGCAACATAGATATTAGCAAGTCCGGTATAAGCCTCTGCCTTTGATTTATCCTTTATAATTGCTCTGTTAAAATAATTCTCTGCAGAAGTATAGTTACTATTCTGCAGTGCGGCATTCCCTTTTTTGATCATGCCTGTATAGGAATTCTGATATCCGATATAAATTCCGATACCAACCAGAAGAATGAGCAGGAAAAAAACCGTAAGTAATTTTTGGCGTTTTTTTCTGGCAGCTTCTTGTTTTTTGATCTGCTGCAGGCGTCTGCTTTCAGTAGATGTCCGGCGCAGATTCTCTGTTGACTGACGCGCATCCTGATAACGCTTTGCATCTGTTTTCTGACGTTGTCTTTGCGCTCTCTGGCGCCGTAGCTGCTCTCTTCGCTCTTCTCTTACTTTATCCAGTTCCGCCTGGCTTAAGACGCGTGTGGAATTAGGATTCGATCGTTGATTTTGCCGATTTCTGTTTTGTTGGTTTTGGCTCACATTCTGTCTTCGGACTACATCTGCCTGAATCTGACGTGTAGCTCCGGCTACTGAGCCTTTCACTTCGCGTGCGAGTACATCTTCCAGAGGGTTATAATCTGGTACAATCTGTACTTCAGCACCGCATACGGGACAAATCAACTGATCGTCTGGTATATTTGCTCCGCAATGTGTACACCTCATTTACAAGTTCCTCCTACTTACGAACTGTTTCAACGCAATTATTCATCAGCATCGCAATTGTCATTGGACCAACACCGCCCGGTACCGGCGTGATTGCAGAAGAATGAGGTTCAACATCCGCAAAATCAATATCTCCGCAAAGATGGTTCGCTTCATCACGATGCATTCCTACATCGATGACAACAGCTCCCTCTTTGATATATTCAGATGTGATAAAACGCTCTTTTCCAATTGCAACAATCAGGATATCTGCTCGTTTTGCTACTTCTTTAAGATCTTTTGTCCGGGAATGTGCAACGGTTACAGTTCCATTTTCACGAAGCAAAAGGGCTGCCATTGGTTTACCGACGATATTGCTTCGTCCAATGATCACACATTCTTTTCCTTCGATCGAAATATTCGATCTTTTCAAAAGCTGAATGATTCCGGCCGGAGTACAGGATAAAAATCCTTTTTCTCCGATCCAGAGTCTTCCAACACTTACAGGATGGAATCCATCCACATCCTTATCCGGTGAAATCGTACGGATGATCTTATCTTCATCAATATGATCCGGTACCGGAAGCTGTACAAGAATTCCGTTTACGCTTTCATCCGCATTTAACTCTTCTACTAACTTAATCAGTTCTTCTTCCGAAGTCTCTTCCGGAAGTTCATATGATCTGGATTCTACCCCGATATAGGCGCATGCCTTTTTCTTGTTTCTGACATATACAGAAGAAGCCGGATCACTTCCCACCTGAATAACAGCAAGGCAAATATCAATGCCTTCTGCCTTAAACTGTGCTACTTCTTCTTTCAACTCATCTTTAATCTGCTGAGAGATTAATTTACCATCTATCAACTGTGCCATGTGTATCTCCTTAATTAATTATCTAACTCCACGAAAACAATTGGCATTGCCGGTCAAAAAATACTATAACCGGCAGCCAATCATAAAAAACTTTAGAAAAGTCCGGTGATCTTTCCGTCATCTGTAACGTCGATTCCGTTTGCAGCAGGAACTTTTGGAAGTCCAGGCATTGTCATAACAGCGCCCGTCAGTGCGACAACAAAACCGGCTCCTGCACTTACATATACCTCGCGGATATGAATATCAAAGTTTTCAGGTCTTCCAAGCTTTGTAGCGTCATCTGAAAGAGAATACTGATTCTTTGCCATACAGATCGGGAAAGAACCAAATCCCATAGATTCAATCTTGGCGAGCTGTTTCTCAGCTGCAGGTTCATATACAACATCATGTGCGCCGTAAATCTCCTGTGCGATTGTACGGATCTTGTCTTTCAGAGAAAGCTCATCATTATAAAGCGTATGGAAATCACTTTCTTTTGTCTCAAGTGTCTCAAGAACCTTCTGCGCAAGATCTAAACCGCCTTCTCCGCCTTTCTCCCACACTTCTGAGAGGGCAAACTCGCATCCGCGTTCACGACAGAATTTTTCAATAAATGCATTTTCAGCATCCGTATCTGTTACAAATGAATTCAGTGTAACGATTACCGGTACACCGTATTTCTGAATATTTTCAATATGTTTCTCAAGATTTACAATACCTTTTGCAAGGGCATCCAGGTTCTCTTCTGCAAGGTCAGCCTTCGCAACGCCACCGTTATACTTTAATGCACGTACTGTTGCAACTAAAACTACTGCGTCTGGTTTCAGACCCGCCATACGGCATTTGATATCAAAGAATTTCTCAGCGCCAAGATCTGCACCAAATCCGGCTTCTGTGACAGTGATGTCACTTAACTTCAGAGCCATCTTTGTTGCACGTACACTATTGCAGCCATGTGCAATGTTTGCAAATGGACCGCCATGTACTAAAGCCGGTGTATGCTCAAGTGTCTGGATCAGGTTTGGCTTGATCGCATCTTTCAGAAGTGCAGCCATAGCACCTGTTGCCTGAAGATCATCTGCTGTAACAGGTTCTCCCTTGAAATTGTAAGCAACAATGATTCTTCCAAGTCTGCGTTTAAGATCAGCAAGATCATCTGCAAGACAGAGGATCGCCATGATCTCAGATGCCACTGTAATGACAAAATGATCTTCACGGACCATACCGTCTGTTTTGCGTCCAAGTCCGACAACAATATTTCTGAGAACACGATCATTCATATCGACACAACGTTTCCATACAACCTGTCTTGGATCAATACCAAGTGTATTTCCCTGTTGGATATGATTATCGAGCATTGCTGCAAGAAGGTTGTTTGCTGAAGTGATCGCATGAAAATCTCCTGTAAAATGCAGGTTCAGATCTTCCATAGGAACGACCTGGGCATATCCGCCACCGGCTGCTCCACCTTTGATTCCGAAACATGGTCCGAGAGATGGCTCGCGAAGTGCGATCATTGCTTTTTTTCCAAGTTTTGCAAATGCCTGTCCGAGACCTACAGATGTTGTAGTCTTACCTTCTCCGGCCGGAGTAGGATTGATTGCTGTTACAAGTACAAGCTTTCCATCCTCGTTATCTTTGATTCTGTTCCAGAGTTCATCGGAAAGTTTTGCCTTATATTTTCCATAAAATTCAAGTTCATCTTCTGAAATACCGGCCTGTACCGCTACCTCTTTGATGTGTTTCATTTCTGCTTCCTGTGCAATCTGAATATCTGTTTTCATCTTTCCCTCTCCTTTGTATCACTTTTGGTGTTTTTAGATTTTACGAAGTCTGATTCTGCATATATTCTGCAAATTCTTCTTTTGTCATAAGCACTTTTCTTGGTTTTGTTCCTTCCTCCGGACCTACAACACCGGCTTCACATAGCTGATCCATAATTCTGGCAGCACGGTTGAAACCAATCTTGAACATCCTCTGAAGCATACCAATCGATGCTTTTTCCTTGTCGATGATCAGATTTCCTGCATCTGCAAAATAGACATCCCTGCTGTTCTCGCTGTCCTGTTGTCCCGGAAGCATCCCCTGCCCCGGAAGATCTGCGCTGCTTGAAATCTGTTCTTCTAGTTCATTACTGTACGAGGTATTTCCGTTCTTGTCAATCAAATAATCAACAACTTTTTGAACTTCTTCGTCTGAAACGAAGGAGCCCTGCACCCTGACAGGTTTTGGATATCCGGATGGATAAAAGAGCATGTCTCCCTTTCCCAGGAGCTTTTCGGCACCATTCATGTCGATAATTGTCCTTGAATCGACACCTGATGATACAGAAAAAGCAATTCGGGAAGGCATGTTTGCTTTGATCAATCCGGTAATAACATTTACAGATGGTCTCTGTGTTGCAAGAATCAAATGAAGTCCCGCTGCTCTGGCCAACTGTGCCAGACGACAGATAGCACCTTCTACTTCTCCCGGAGCAACCATCATAAGATCAGCAAGCTCGTCAATGATAATTACAATCTGAGGAAGCTTTTTCTGAATCTCCGGTCCGGTTTCCCCATGCTTGACCTTTTCATTAAAGCCCTTTAAATCACGTACATTGTACTGTGCAAAAAGTTTGTAACGCTTTTCCATCTCAGCAACTGCCCAGTTCAAAGCACCTGCCGCCTTCTTCATATCTGTGACAACCGGAATCATCAGATGTGGAATTCCGTTATATACACTTAGTTCCACAACTTTTGGATCGACAAGGATCAGTTTAACATCATCAGGATCTGCCTTATAAATAACACTCATGATCAGAGTGTTGATGCAGACAGATTTACCGGATCCCGTTGCACCTGCAACAAGAAGATGCGGCATCTTGGCAATGTCAGTCACAACAACCTTTCCGGCAATATCTTTACCAACTGCAAATGAAATTGGCGATTTACTGTTTTTGAACTCTTTTGACTCCAGCAGATCTCCCAGCATAACCGCTGTATTTTCACTGTTCGGAACTTCGATACCGACCGCGGCTTTACCAGGGATTGGAGCTTCAATTCTCAGATCTGCAACTGCAAGATTTAACTTGATATCATCTGCAAGTCCAACAATCCGGCTTACTTTTACGCCCTGTTCCGGTTGAAGTTCATATCTTGTAACAGATGGACCACAGCTTGCGTTTGTTACATGTACTCCAACTCCAAAATTCTGTAGTGTCTGTTCCAGTTTTAAAGCCGTGGCACGAAGGTGTTCATCCGAATCACCGCCGCCTTTCTTCCCCTTCTTTAACAGATTCAGCGGAGGTGTATGATAAACCGGCCGTGGTTTTTGCTCCTGTTCCCGTATGGTCTGTTCTACACTGGCTGTCTCTGCGGCAACCGCCTGCGCGTCTTTTTTGCTGCTTTTTCTGGAATGCTCCTGTTTTATCTCCGGGCTATTTTCAATCATAGGATCCGCAGCCGGATCATGTTCAGAACTCATCTCGTTTTCTTGTCGGGAAGCGGGTGTCTGTACCGGTTCAAGATGCAGTGCATCGTCAAACGGAATCTCTTCTTGTACATCCATTGCCGGTTCTGCTCTGTTAATGACAAAATGATCTTCAAAGGAATCCGTCAGATCTTTTGAATCCGGCTCTTTCTCCGGGACAAGTTCTGTCATTTCAGGTGATTTTGGAGTCCGCCCAAAGCCACCAACAGGTGATTCTTCCTCTGAAAGAAGCGTTGTGGCGAATGTAATACCTGATGCTTTAAGGTCTGTCCGCTTTGTGCGTTTCTTTTTCTCACTTGGAGAAGATGCATCTGCCTGTAAAGTTTCGACTTTTTCTCTTTGCTTCAACGCAAGTGCCTCTTTGCGGGCATCCCGCTCCAGTGTACGGATCTCAGCAGTTTCCTGATGTTTCCGTTTCACTTCCTGGTAAGCTTTCTTTCCATGTCTTCCAAGTGGAGCTAATAAAGAACGTTCTGTTACCAGAATGATACAAATGATTGAGAAAATGATCAAAATAACATAAGTACCTGCTTCTCCGATCAGTGGACATAAAATGCTGATCAGAATTCCGCCAAGTAATCCACCCGCATTTTTATCAGCACTGGAATCTTTGTAGTAAGATAAAACAGATGTTCCGGCAGTATATGGATGAAACATCAATTCTAAAATTCCACAAAGGAGAATGACCAGAACAATTGCGGCACCTACTTTTATGTAAGCATGAGGATTTCCTTTATTGGAAATATAAAAAGCAACTGCTCCGAAAAATACAAATGGAAATAAATATGCCATTGCTCCTACAAGTCCAAATCCTACAGAAGAAATTGCTCCTCCCGCTATGCCACCCATACCAAAATTACTCAGGATAAGAAGGATGCAGATGGCAAGGGAACCCAATAGAAGAATCTCTGAACGGATTTCCTGACTTTGTGCTGTATTTATATGATTTGAAGTTCTTTTTGTCTTACTGCCAGAACTTTTCTTTGTGGAGGCAGAAGCTTTTTTTGCTGTCGATGTTTTCTTAGTTGTAGCATTTTTTGCTGCTTTCGCTGTGTTGTTCGTAGAACTTTTTTTCGTATTTGTAGAATTTGCAGCCATCTGATTCCCCCTTGATTATTATACCATTGTACTGATTCAATCAAACGATAGATTGAATACATACTATTTCAAGTATAACATCAATTAAAATTCATGTCATTACAAAATTTCTTTGATCAGATGCCATTTTTTTGTTCTATATTTACATTTCCGAAGGTTTTTCCCGTTTTTCATCAATCAATTCATAGAGTTTTTTAAATGCCTGGTGAATGCCTCCGACTTCGTCGATGATCCCTTCTCTTACAGCTTCTTCTCCTTCTAACAGTGTTCCTACATCCTTTACAAGCTGGGTAGGGTTTAGCATCAGATCAACAAGACGTTTTTCTGTGATTTTAGAGTGTGCAGCAATAAATCTGGCAATTCTGTCCTGTGTACGTTCCATATTTCTCAGACTCTGTGTCACACCGATAAAAGTACCGTTTGAACGAACCGGATGAACAACCATGGTTCCTGTCGGTACAATAAAGGAATAATCTGCCGAAACAGCAAGAGGACCGCCAATAGAATGACTTCCACCAAGGACAAGAGAAACGGTTGGTTTTCCCAAAGAAGCTATCATTTCCGCAATTGCAAGTCCAGCTTCCACATCTCCACCCAGTGTATTTAATAAAATGAGAACCCCCTCTACTTCATCACTTTCTTCAGCTTCAGCCAGCTGTGGGAGTAAATGTTCGTACTTTGTTGCTTTTGTATTATTTGATACTGTTTCATGTCCTTCAATTTCACCTATAATTGTCAGAAGACGAATTTTGTAATTCTTTTTATTTTCATTTAACATTAACGCACCAAATTCTTTGATTTCATCTGATTTTTGCTTTTTTTCCTCGCTCATATAAATATGCCTCCTGTTGAAAGTAAATAAATACTATTACTAGAATGCACAGAATACGGGAAAATATGTATTGTATCCAATTCTGCATATCAATCTCCACAATTTAGGCAAAAGAGCTAACTACTGTTTAAAACCTGCAATTCGGATACAAAAAAACAGGAGGTATGGATACAAAATCATGGGAATCCATACCTCCTGAATCATATGTTATTTATATTAATCTTCCAGTGCCTGTTCTACATCGGCAATCAGATCTTCAATATTCTCAATTCCAAGACTGAAACGAATCAGATCTGGCTGTACACCTGCTTCTAACAGTTCCTGCTCATTCATCTGTCTGTGTGTATGACTTGCAGGATGAAGTACGCAGCTTCTTGCGTCTGCTACATGAGTTACAATCGCAACCAGTTTCAGTTTGTCCATCATCTTTACTGCTGCTTCTCTTCCACCTTTTAATCCAAAAGTGATAACACCACATGTTCCATCCGGCATATATTTCTGAACGAGGTCATAATCTTTACTTCCCGGAAGTGATGGGCAGTTTACCCATGCCACTTTCTCGTGTCCCTGGAGATACTGTGCCATCTTTACAGCGTTCTCACAATGTCTTGGCATTCTCAAATGAAGACTCTCGAGTCCAAGGTTCAAAAGAAATGCATTCTGTGGAGACTGGATCGATCCAAGATCTCTCATCAGCTGTGATGTTGCTTTTGTTATATAAGCAGCTTTGCCAAACTTTTCTGTGTATACAATTCCGTGATAAGTCTCATCCGGTGTTGTAAGTCCGGCAAACTTGTCTCCGTAAGCAGCCCAGTCAAAGTTACCGCTGTCAACGATTGCACCGCCAACACAGGCTGCATGTCCATCCATGTATTTTGTAGTTGAATGAGTAACAATATCTGCACCCCATTCAAAAGGACGACAGTTGATCGGTGTTGCAAATGTATTATCTACGATTAACGGAACATGATGTGCATGTGCAGCTTTTGCAAATTTCTCAAAATCAAAAACAGTCAATGCCGGATTGGCAATCGTCTCTCCAAAAACAGCTTTCGTATTCTCCTGAAATGCTGCATTCAGTTCTTCCTCTGTGCAGTCTGGGTCTACGAAAGTTGCTTTCACACCCATTTTACGGATTGTGTGAGCAAACAGATTGTATGTACCGCCATACAAGGCAGACGCACATACGATATGATCACCTTCTTCAGCAATATTCATAATCGCATAAAAGTTTGCTGCCTGTCCGGAAGAAGTCAGCATTGCTGCTACTCCACCCTCCATATCACAGATCTTTGCTGCTACTGCATCATTCGTCGGATTCTGAAGTCTTGTATAAAAATATCCGGACTCTTCAAGATCAAAAAGTCTTCCCATCTGATCACTGCTGGTGTAACGGAATGTTGTGCTTTGTACGATCGGGAGCACACGTGGTTCACCGTTTCCCGGATTGTAACCGGACTGTACACATTTAGTTTCCATCTTGTAATTACTCATCATTGTCCCCCATTTCTTATAACTGATTATTCGTTCCAGTTATGGTATACGTCCTGAACATCATCATCTTCATCAAGAAGATCAAGTGTTTTCTGGATGTTTTTAATATCTTCTTCTTTTGTAAGATCAACATATGTCTGTGGAATCATTGTAACTTCAGCAGAAACCATAGGGATTCCGGCTTCTTCCATCTTCAGACGAACATCACTGAAGTCTTCCGGTGCTGTTAATACTTCGTAGCTGTCTTCTTCTTCGTTAAAGTCTTCAGCACCTGCATCAAGTACAGTCATCATAAGATCATCAGAGTCCATATCGCACTCTTCTTTATCAATAATGATCTGTCCTTTTTCATCGAACATGAAAGATACACATCCAGGTGTTCCTACGTTTCCGCATCCCTTTGTAAATGCATTTCTTACATTGGAAGCTGTACGGTTCTTGTTATCTGTAAGAGTCTTAACGATAATAGCGGTTCCGTTCGGTCCATATCCTTCATATGTAATACGCTCATAGTTATCAGCAGTTCCTTCTCCGGCAGCTTTTTTGATATTTCTCTCGATTGTATCATTCGGCATGTTGTTTGCTTTTGCTTTTGCAATAACATCACGAAGTCTGCTGTTGTTTGTCGGATCAGCACTTCCACCTTCCTTAACAGCAATTGCAAGTTCACGACCGATCTTTGTAAAAATCTTTCCTTTCGCTGCATCATTCTTTTCTTTTTTATGCTTGATATTCGCAAATTTAGAATGTCCTGACATATTCTGATTCTCCTTTTCTATTGTATCAATGTATTTTATATAAATTCACTTGCATTTACAGATACACACTAAGTTCTGTAAAGCACTATCCTTATGATTTTACCACGCTTTTTTTGTTCTGTAAAGAATTTGGTTGGATTTATGTAGTAAGATCCAGACTGATTCTTATTGCTTGGTCAATTTTTTTCATTCGTTCCTGATCGATATGACAGACATATTCTCTCAGTCTTTTCTTGTCAATTGTACGGATCTGTTCCAGCAGAATGACTGAATTTTTCATAATGTTATAATCATTTGTACAGATTTCAATATGTGTCGGCAATTTTGCCTTATTCATCTTCGACGTAATTGCGGCACAGATGATGGTTGGACTATGTCTGTTGCCTATGTTATTCTGTATTATAAGTACCGGCCGGATTCCACCTTGTTCGGAACCAACGACAGGACTAAGATCTGCGTAATAAATGTCGCCCCGCTTAATTATCAATTCATTCACACTCCGATATTCCAGTTACTTTTCGTATTTGTTCTCTGATTCTTCTCAGAACCTTTTGTTTTTTTCTAAGAACATACTAAAGTATCTCCGGTTTTATCGGATGTATGCATGTCAACCGGATTCTTTCAATTATTCCGGTTATTCGAAATAATCAATCTGTTTTACGATCGTACCGTTTTTATAATACTCTCTCGGAACACGTTTGCTCAGATCACAGACAAATTCATAATTGAATCTCCCACTCAGATCAGAAAGATCTTCTACACGGATAACGGCGTCCTTGTCTTTTCCGACCAGAGTAACCGGATCCATGAATTTTGCTTCCGGAATCTCTGTTACATCTACCATAAACTGATCCATGCAGACTCTTCCTACAATGTCTGCACGTTTTCCATGGATAAGAACATAGCCTTTATTTGAAAGGGAACGCGGATATCCGTCACCGTATCCGACGGGAATCGTAGCAATCCGCATCTCCTTTGGCGCGACGAAAGTTCCACCGTAACTGATGGAAGTTCCTTTTTCCACATCCTTTACAAAGCTGATATGGCTGATTAATTCCAATGCCGGTTTCAGGTCAACAGCATCTTTTTTCACTTCATCTGACGGATACATTCCATAAATAGAGATCCCGGCTCTGGCAAGATCATGCTTCATATCCGGAAAATCAATAATTCCGGCACTGTTATCACAATCATAATAGGAAATCTGAACTCCATTTTTTTCTAACTGTTCTTTCATCCAGAGGAATTTTTCATGTTGGGCAAATGTATAAGACTTGTCAAATTCATCTGCCTTTGCAAAGTGTGTGAACATTCCTTCCATTTTAATATTAGGAAGTTTGCTGATTCTGGAAATTGTCTCAACACTCTCTTTGCTTACTTTGAATCCAATTCGTCCCATTCCTGTATCAATTTTTATGTGAAGAAATGCGGTCTTTCCTGACCTTACGGCAGCCTCAGCCATTCCCTTGGCCATCTCTTCTGTATAAACTGCTGCACGGATTTCTTTTTCAACCATTTCTTCATACTCATCAGGAAAAACACAGCCAAGAATCAAGATTGGTTTCTTGATTCCATGTGCTCTTAAAGTTCTTGCTTCTCCCATGCATGCTACAGCGTAACCCCAGATATAAGACGTTTCCTCAAACATTTCCGCAAGAGGAACTGCTCCGTGTCCGTATGCATCCGTCTTGATAACAGCTATTAAACGTCCCTCCTGACCAATGCGATTTTTCATCTGTTCCATATTATATGCAATTGCGTCCAGATTGATCCTGGCACATACTCTGTTATACTGTTTCATAATTTATCTGCACTCCTTTGCATTTTTCATTGCATCGGCCATACCCTGAATCAGGTCTCTGGCTAATACGCTGTAACTTCCTTTGCTCTTTTTCGCTTCATCTCCACCACAGGCATGTAGGAAAACTCCCACAGCAGCGGCTTCGAATGGTGCCATATGCTGTGCAAGAAGTCCTGCAATCGTTCCGGCAAGAACGTCTCCGGAACCACCTTTTGCCATAGAGTTATTACCAGCGAGATTTACAAATTTCTGCCGATTTGTCTGTGCGACAACAGTACGACTGTCTTTTAACACACAGATTATGGATGATTTTGTATCCGGTCCGGATTGTTTTATGATCTGATCAAGTGCCTGGAAGCGATCTTCCATGATCGTATCAATACTCCATCCGGTCAGCCTTGACATTTCTTTCATATGTGGAGTTAAAATCACAGGTGCACAACATTGATTTAATAACTCTATATTCCTGCTCAGTAAATTAAGTCCATCGGCATCTATGACACATGGACAAGATACCTTTTTCAATACATTTTTCAATATCTTTTCGGAAATCTGTCCCATTCCAAGTCCACAGCCAATACAAACCACATCAGCCCAGTCAAGAAGATGAGACAGTTGACTGTCATCATAAGAATCATAGCAGGATATGATTGCCTCCGGAAGAAGTTCCTGCAGTGCCAGACGGTTTTCACTTGCTGTATAAATCTGTACTAGACCGGCACCAACTGTATAGGCAGCACAGGCAGAAAAAAATGCAGCACCAGCCATCCCGGGACTTCCGGTGATCATAAGAACTTTTCCATAACTTCCCTTGTGCGAATTCATCATTCTCGAAGGAAGAAGTTTTCCAAGATCATTTTTGTCAAAGGTATAACAAACATCCAGGTGATTCGAAAAATATTTCGGATCAATTCCAATCGCAACCGGAATGCTCTCTCCTGCATACGACTTGCCAGGGAAAAGCTCACAACCTAATTTTACACATGCCATACATACTGTAAGGTCGGCTCGAAATGCTGTCCCAAGAATCTTTCCTGTTGCAGCACAGATTCCGGATGGAATATCAACAGCAACTTTTTCTGCATCCTGAAGATTCATCCAGTCGATCACATCTTTATAATGTCCTGTGATTTCACGGCAGAGTCCAACACCAAATACAGCATCAATTATTACAGTATATTCTTCATCCGGGAATTCTGTGAATACAGAAATCCCCATATTTTCGACAATCTGTTTCTGACATCGACATTCTTCACTTAAAGAAGCTTCTCTCCCTGCAAATAGTACATCTGCATGCTTTCCCTGTTCGGTTAAGAGCCTTGCTACTGCAAATCCGTCTCCACCATTGTTGCCGCTTCCACAAACAATCAGACTTTTTTCTGTGGAAATATTTTTCTTATGCATTGTCTCGACAATCTGAAGTGCTGCACGTTCCATAAGTACAAGGGATGGAATCCCAATTTTATGAATTGTGTGTGCATCAGCTTCACTCATCTGCTTCCCATTTGGAAGATATCTCATGCTTATCGCCTGACCTTTCTATCACTTTACATTCCGTTACATTCCTTTAACATGAACAGATGCTGCGGAACCTCCTTTCGTCGGTTGGTCCCGCAGCATCCTTGCAGCCTGCCAGATTCTATTCTTTATCCTGCTGACAAAGGTTGTAAGATAACTTCATCAGTGTGTCAGATAAATGTACATTCTCAACGACCACATCCTTTGGAAGGGAAAGGTCCGTATGTGCAAAATTCCAGATTCCCTTCACACCGTTATCTACCAGAATATCAGCAACTTCAATTGCTTTCGATTTTGGAAGTGTCAGTGCAGCAATTTCAATGTCATTATTCTTAAGAAAATCTTCTAGTTCATCAACCATACGCACAGGAATCCCTCTGATCGTTACGCCTTCCAGTCGAGGATTCACATCGAAAAGACTTTTCAGAATAAATCCGCTTCTTTCGAAAGAAGCATAGTTTGCCAGTGCCTGTCCTAAATTACCGGCACCAATGATAATAAAATTATGACTTCTATCCAATCCCAAAATCTTGCCAATCTCTGTATAAAGATATTTCACATTGTATCCGTATCCCTGTTGGCCGAAACCACCGAAATTATTCAAATCCTGACGTATCTGTGAAGCCGTTACATGCATCTTCTTACTCAGGTCACTGGATGAAATTCTCTCTACGCCAGCCTCCAGCAGATCTCCTAGATATCTGTAGTATCTCGGAAGTCTGGAAATGACTGCACGTGATATCTTTCTCTGTTCCAATTTTTAGCCCTCCACTCTTAAACTACTCTTTATTATATAAAAGAGTTAAAGTTCTGTCAAACTTTTGTTTTGCAAAAACCCTTAAAATCCATATATTTTCCTTGTATTTTCGACATTTTTCTATATAATGATAATGTTAGAAGTCAAAAAACGAGGTGAAAACATATGATACTCGCATGTCACAATATAGAAAAAGCGTTTGGGGAACACGAAATTGTACGAGACGGCTCCTTTCATATCGAAGATCGTGAGAAAGCTGCTCTTGTCGGTGTGAACGGCGCCGGAAAATCAACAATCCTTAAGATGATCATCGGAGAAGAACCTCTTGATGGTGGAGATGTTATTCTCGCGAAAGGAAAGACACTCGGTTATCTTGCGCAGCGTCAGGATTTAAAATCCGGAAATACCATTTATGAGGAAGTGAAAAGTGCAAAAGCGGATATTTTTGCAATGGAAGCTCAGATTCGTTCCATCGAACATGAACTGAAGCATTTGGAAGGCGAGGAATTGCAGAACCGCCTGGAGACCTACAACCGTCTACAGTCCGAATTTGATGCAAGAAACGGTTATGCCTGCGAAAGCGAGATTACAGGTGTATTAAAGGGACTTGGGTTTACGGAAGATGATTTTAATAAACAGACAGATACACTTTCAGGAGGTCAGAAGACCCGTGTTTCTCTCGGGAAATTACTTCTTACAAGTCCGGATATCCTCCTGCTTGACGAGCCGACAAACCACTTGGATCTGAATTCCATTGCCTGGCTGGAAACATATCTGATCAATTATTCCGGAGCTGTATTTATCGTCTCTCATGACCGTTATTTCCTGAATCGTGTTGTTACAAAAGTTGTTGAGATTGATAATGCACAGGTTCGCATGTACCTTGGAAATTATAAAGATTATGCAATGAAAAAACAGCAGATCCGAGATGCACAGCTGAAAGAATACATGAATCAGCAGCGTGAGATCAAACATCAGCAGGCAGTTATTGAAAAATTAAAGTCTTTCAATCGTGAAAAATCAATCAAACGTGCAGAGAGTCGTGAGAAAATGCTTGACAGGATTACGCCATTGGACAAACCGGTTGACAGTACGAAAGAAATGCATTTTACGCTGGAACCATCGCAGATCAGCGGAAATGATGTTCTTACAGTGGAACATCTCTCAAAGCAATTTGACAGTCAGGTTCTCTTCCATGATATCAGTTTTGAAATCAAACGTGGCGAACATGTCGCTGTGATTGGTGATAATGGAACCGGAAAGACAACACTTTTAAAGATTATTAATCAGGTAATTGCAGCGGATCAGGGTGAATTCACACTTGGATCCAAAGTGACGATTGGTTATTACGACCAGGAACATCACGTACTTCATGATGATAAGACCATTTTTGATGAGATTTCTGATGACTATCCTGATCTTACCAATACACAGATCAGAAATACACTCGCTGCATTCCAGTTTACCGGAGATGAAGTGTTCAAAGAAATTCATACATTAAGCGGTGGAGAAAAAGGCCGCGTATCACTTGCCAAACTTATGCTTTCGGAAGCAAATTTTCTAATCCTTGATGAGCCAACCAACCATCTGGATATTACTTCCAAAGAAATTCTGGAAGAAGCATTAAATAACTACAGCGGAACGATACTTTATGTATCCCATGACCGTTATTTTATCAATCAGACCGCCTCCCGGATCCTTGAACTGGTGAATCAGACATTTGTTAATTACATCGGAAACTACGATTATTATCTGGAGAAAAAAGAAGCACTGACACTTGCTTATGCTTCTGGAAATGAAACAAATGCAGAAAATGTATCCAATTCAGGTGATTCTGCTGCATCCACTCCTGCTTCGGATTCAAAATTAAGCTGGCAGGAACAGAAGGAACAGCAGGCACGTGAACGTAAACGTAAAAATGAGTTGAAGAAAACAGAAGAAGAAATCGCAAAACTTGAAGATCGCAACACAGAGATTGACGAGGAACTGACGAAAGAGGAAGTTTATTCGAACTCTATTGAGTGCCAGAAACTTTCAACAGAACGTGCTGCAAATGAAGCAAGATTAGAAGAATTGTATGCATTGTGGGAAGAATTAGCAGAATAATGAATCTGCATAACAGTAATCGCCTGACAGCTACTACTTATGGTAACTGTCAGGCGATTTGTTTTAAGATTACATTTTTAAATTTAGTCAAACTCGAATTGGGATCAAGGTTTGTTTCTATACTGTACCGGTGTGATATTATACAGTTTTTTAAATGTTCTGTTAAAATGCTCTACATTCTGATATCCCACAGATTCTGCAATACTTTCTACAGTTGCACTGCTGCTCTTAAGCATTGCTCTTGCCTTTTTCATACGGATTTCTTTCAGAATATCCCCAAATGTCATTCCTGATTTTTCTTTAATGTATTTTGACAAATATGGTTTTGAAAGGAAGAACTTCTCAGCAAGATCGTCCAATGTAACTTCTTTATAATTTGCGTAAATATAATTTGTAATATCTAATAATCTTTCATCCTTGCATGTCTGGGATCTCTGTACGCTATCCAATTTATTCACTGCAACAACGAGTGCTTCAATAGATGCTTTGATAATATCGGCATCAACTCCGACACCCCAGTAACGCTTCTTGTTGGAAATAACACCGACATAAGCAACAGCTCTGGAAGAAGATCCTTTTGTCAAAGAATGCTCCTCGTAAAATGCAAGTTCAAACTCGATATCAAAATAATGCTTGATTGCATTGCTGACAGCATCCAGACGTCCGTTTCCAACACCTGTGATCTTGCGGTTGCTTCCATTGTGGTGAATCGTTGCTTCTGCGACAATTCCATCTTCTTGTTTAAAGTGGCATTCATCAACACTGAAAATTGGTTTCGCATTGATGTAATGGTCTTCAAAGATATGATATACATTGTCTGGTGTAAGTTCTTCGTGAGCCTTGTCGGAAACATCTTTTATAAGATATCCGACTTCTTCTCTCATCTTTTCCGGTAAGCTGATTCCAAAGCTCTGCTTCAGGATATAGTTTACGCCACCCTTTCCTGACTGGCTGTTAATACGAATTACATCGGAATCGTATCTTCTGCCAACATCCTGTGGATCGATCGGGAGATATGGAACAGTCCATGTCTGACAGTCATGCTCCTCTCTCCAGGTCATACCTTTCGCAATCGCATCCTGATGTGAACCGGAGAATGCTGTAAATACAAGATCTCCTGCATATGGCTGGCGCGGAGAAACTTTCATTCTTGTTACGCGTTCATAGATTTCACAAATGTCACTCATATTAGAGAAATCAAGTCCCGGATTCACACCCTGAGAAAACATATTCATTGCAAGTGTAATAATATCTACGTTACCTGTTCTCTCTCCGTTTCCGAACAATGTTCCTTCGATTTTATCAGCACCGGCAAGGATTCCGAGCTCAGCATCTGAAACTCCTGATCCTCTGTCATTGTGCGGGTGCAGAGAAAGAATTACATTCTCTCTGTCGCGCAGATGCTTGTTAAAATACTCTACCTGACTTGCGAATACATGAGGCATAGCATTTTCCACTGTTGTAGGCAGGTTGATAATTGCTTTGTTGTCAGCTGTTGGCTGCCAGATCTCAAGAACTGCATTGCAGACTTCTAAGGCATAGTCAACTTCTGTTCCCTGAAAACTTTCCGGGCTGTACTGGAACGTAAAGTTTCCATCTGTTTCTTCTGCTAACTCTTTCAAAAGTTTTGCACCGTCAATTGCAATCTGTTTTACCTGCTCTTTATCTTTCTTAAATACCTGTTCTCTCTGTGCAACAGATGTTGAATTGTATACATGGATAATAGCATGTGGAGCACCTTTGACAGCGTCAAATGTTTTTCTGATAATATGCTCTCTTGCCTGTGTCAGAACCTGGATCGTAACGTCATCCGGAATCATGTTCTGCTCGATCAATGTTCTTAAAAACTGATATTCCGTCTCAGACGCAGCTGGGAATCCGACTTCGATCATCTTGAATCCTACATCCACAAGCAGCTGGAAGAATTCCAACTTTTCATCCAGACTCATCGGCTCGATAAGTGCCTGGTTACCATCTCTCAAGTCAACACTGCACCAGATTGGTGCTTTGTCAATTGAATCTTTCTTTACCCAGTCATAACATGGCTCAGGTGGCATAAAGTAAGTCTTTTCGTATTTCCTCCAGTTTTCCATAATGTGTACCTCTCTTATATTTAATCAATTTAGTTGTTGTTTTTTAACACTCGTTTATATTAGCACAGGAAAGTCTTAGATTGTAGTGACTATTTTAATCACCTCGCTTGATCTTTTTTAATATTTCCTGCTTTTTGGTACGAATTTTGTATAGAAAACAGGTGGAAAATATATTCTACACATTTTTTGAAGGTTCTCTTTTCTGCATTCTGTGTTGTATAGACGGGATATTCACGGATCAATTTGTCATTTAACGTGCAGCGAATCCTGCCGACTTGCATTCCTTTCCTTACAGGAGCATCCAACTGATCAGGAATCTCATAGTCAACAGAAATCGTTTCATCTTCTTTCAATAGGAAAGAAACAGGTGTCAGATTTGCAGTAAGAGAAATCTTGGTTCCGTTTTTACCGGGATAAGCTATCATATCTGAATGTGCTTTTATCCCATTATTAATAAATATCTGTCGGACAGGTAATTCCATTTCAAATGTCTTATATTGATAATGATCTAAAGCATAAGTCATAAGAGTTCTCATATCGGACCATTTATAACTCTTATTATTTGGCCATCCGCAGGCAAGGAGTGCAACAATAAATGTCCGCTTATCTCTACGCAACGCACCGACATAACAATATCCGGCATCTGAAGTAAATCCTGTTTTTCCGGAAAGAGCGCCGTCCATCATATTTAAGAATGCATTATGATTATAACAGCTGAACGACCGTTTTCCTTCAACATCTTGAAACTGATAGGTTTCGGTACGCGTGATCGTAAGAAATTCTTCCTGTTTCTTAGAATTCATAATACAATAACGCATGATCCTTGCAAGATCTTCTGCTGTAGTGTGATGGATTCCATTTGAATCTGCTGCATCTAATCCATTTGGTGTGATAAAATAAGTAGAATAACAGCCGATCGTCCACGCTTTTTGGTTCATCAGATCTGCGAATTTCTCTACACTTCCGGCAACAGCTTCTGCAATTGCAACCCCAGAGTCATTATGTGACTCCAGCATTAAGGAATAAAGAAGATCTTTTAAATAAAACCGTTCTCCTGCAACCATTCCAAGATGTACCTTTGGCTGTGCCGCAGCCTGATCGCTTACTGTAACAATCGGATTTTCTGAATCCATTATGCCGCTCTCTAATGCAAGGATGCAAGTCATAATCTTTGTTGTACTTGCCATTGCCCGTTCTTCCTGTCCATTTTTGGAAAATAAAATACGCCCACTGTCTGCATCCATTAAGACGGCAGACAGGGCGTATAATTGTTTTAGCTCAGTAGTTCCAAAAACATGAACCGGAAAAGAAATTCCAATGATCATGCTGATAATCAGTATGCGAACAAAGAATAAATAGATTCTGAAATACCACTTTTTAAATTCTATCATCAATTGATTTCCTGTTTATATTGGAAGCTCCATTCTTCTTTTAATTTTATGATTCCAATGCAAGTTGTAGAATTCAAAAATCAAATGTCCATACGGATCTTTGCCTCATCTTCTGCTTCTTCTTTGAAATGTTCCAGCTGTTCCGGATTCAATGACGGAAGATCATCAATCGACGGTACACTGAATCTTCTTAAGAATTCTTCCGTCGTGCCGAAAAGAATTGGTCTTCCCGGTGCATCAAGTCTTCCGACTTCTTCTACCAGACCATATTCCACAAGTTTATTTACTGCGTGATCAGATTTTACTCCGCGGATCTTCTCTACCTCGATCTTAGTGATCGGCTGTTTGTATGCAATGATTGACATTGTCTCAAGAAGAACGTCCGTCAGAGTATATTTCTTTGGCTGCTTTGCCACACGGATCAGATAGTCATACATTTCCTTCTTTGTACACATCTGATAAGACTTGTCCAGTTCAATGATGCGGATTCCTCTGTTCTTTGATTCGTATTTCTTCATCAGATCCCGAAGTAATTCTTCGGTTGTCTGTTCATCCTGTTCGATTGCTTTCGCAATTTTACTTAGTTCAACAGACTCTCCCATTGTAAATAAAATAGCTTCAATTGCAGCCTGAAGTGTTTTTACTCCTGCCATTTACACTACGTCTCCTTTTCTCTCAATCATGATCTCACCACAAGTAGATTCTTGTTCAACATAAATTTCACCCAGCTTCATCATTTCAAGAATCGCAAGAAATGTAACAACAACATGCATTTTACTCTTCTGCTTCTGAAGAAGCTGACGGAAACTGAACCGGCGGTGTTCTTGTAAATAATCACGCACATAAAGGAACTTATCTGTGAGTGAAACTTCCTCTTTCTCAATCTTGCCAAATTTACTTCTTACCGGATCCACTTTATCTGTCTGCCGACGCATAACTTCCTGAAAAACTTTCTTTAACTGTACCATTGTCAGATCCCCAAGTAAAAGGTCAAGATCAACTGGCTCCACATATTCCAGAACTTCTTCCGGAATTGTCGGATTCTTATATAAAATCAGATCCGCATCTACCTGACGGTCTCTGAGCTCATAAGACATGTATTTATACATTTTATATTGCAGCAGCTGTTCAACCAGTTCCTGCCTTGGATCTTCTTCTTCTCCGTCTTCTTTGACTTCTTTTGGAAGAAGCATCTTGCATTTAATATCCAACAACGTCGCTGCCATAACAAGAAATTCACTCATCACATTCAGATCTTCCCGTTGCATCTGACGGATATATTCCATGTACTGATTCGTAATCTCCACAATGGGGATATCGTAAATATCTACTTTATTCTTCTCGATCAGATGAAGGAGCAGATCCAACGGCCCTTCAAATACTTCCAGTTTTACCGGTATTCCCATAATAATCTCCTTTTATCTGCAAAGGGTGATTGCAATCACTTCTGCCGGATTGAACAGTCTCACATTAAATGTATGCGTTCCAAGCCCTTTGCTGACGATGATCGTCTGTTCTCCCTCCACGGTCATCTCTCCTGAATATTTTGGAAAAAGAAATGCCTGCGGAGTGATCACGCCGCCAATTCCCGGCAAGCGTACACATCCTCCATGTAAATGTCCAGACAAAATCAGATCGGAACCCCATTCCTTATAAGCTTCCATATAGGATGGATTGTGGGCAAGCAGAATGTGATAACTGTTGTCTGCGAAATTCTCTGTTGTCTCCTGCTGTTTTTTCTGATTTCCTGTAGTGTGCTTTTCTCCCAGGCATCTGCGTACATCTTCAGCGGTGACATCCGCCTTGCGGAATTTTTTATTCACAATCAGTGGGAGTTCCAATCCGCTGATATAAATGTGTTGATTTCCCAACAGAATATCGCAACTTTCATTTTCCAGAAAACGAACCCCTTCTGCCTGTAACTTTTTACGATACTCTTCATAACACAAAGAATAGTTTTCCTGATTCTCTTTGATTCTCTGTTCATGATTTCCACTGGCATAATAAACCGGGCAGAGCTGCGGCAGACGACTGACAAAATCCAGTGCCTCTTGGTATCGCACGTCATTTTTTGCCACCAGCATATCTCCGCCAATCAAAATCAGATCCGGCTGCTCTGCTTTTATAGCTTCGAACAATTTATTGTTCTGCTTACCATAAACATGGTTGTGCATATCACTTAAAAAAATAATTCTGTTCACTGGGTCTTTTTCGGCTGTGCAAGTTATCTTTGGTGAATGTACTTCGTAATGTGTTACACAAAAAGAATGCTGCTCCCGATACATTTCTGCTAATATAACCGCGCACACAATCGGAAAAAGAACAGTGAAAAAACCTAAGATGCTCATATCGTATGTATCTCGGACATCTCAGCTTCTGCAATCGCCACACCGGAGCTTGATCCAATACGGTCTGCACCTGCATAAAACATCTTCCGTGCATCCTCCAGTGTATGAATACCACCGGATGCCTTTACCTTCATGTCAGAGCCAACCGTACGCTTCATAAGAGATACTGCTTCTACAGTTGCTCCGCCGGTTGAGAAACCAGTAGAAGTTTTTACATAGTCTGCACCTGCATCACGGCTTACAAGACAAGCCTCCTGAATCTCTTCGTCTGTAAGCAGACATGTCTCAAGAATCACCTTTACAATCACGTCATCCCCGGCAGCAGCTACAACCGCACCGATATCTCTTCTTACATAATCCCAGTTTCCACTCTTCAATGCCCCAATATGGATAACCATATCCAGCTCTTCTGCGCCGTCTTTCACTGCTGCTGTTGCTTCTGCAATCTTCGCAGTTGTTGACATTGCTCCTAACGGAAAGCCAATCACGGTACATACTTTAATTCCTGTATTTTTCAGAAGAGAGGCACAAAGCGCAACACAACTTGAATTCACACAAACAGAATGAAATCCGTACGTAACTGCTTCCTCACATAATCCACGGATATCTTCCTCTGTTGCATCTGCTCTTAATAATGTATGATCAATACGTTCTGTAATCATTAATTTAATCTGCCTCCTGTATTTTTATATCCATTGCGGGTAGTAAAATTTCATAAAACAGACTAAAAATTATTCTGAGCTACCCGCATTCGTACCCTTTATTATAAAACATTTTCCATGTTCCAGACAAGTGTTATAATAATTTCTTCCAAATCTTTTTTAGATAATCTCCAAATTCTGCCTTTTCCACAGGTGTTGAAGCGATCAGATTTACGGATCCGATTTCTTTCCCGCTTATCCGATAACAAATCCGGCCAATTGTGTCCCCTTTTTTCACAGGTGCTTTTACTTCATCTGGAATTTCTGTTACTTCTTCGACTTTCGATAAATCGGATCCTTCCGTATCTACATAAGTAAATCCTTCCTCATATTGAATCTTTAGATGATCTTCTTTGCCACCTTTCACCAGAACCACTGGCAGTTTCCGTTCTTTTGCTTTATAAATCTGACATTTTCCAAATCCATAATTCAATAAAGTTACCGCATCCTTAAAACGGCTTTTTGAATCTTCAGCGCCCATAATTACTGCGATCAGATCCACACCATTCTTACTTGCCGTTGCTGATACACAGAACTTTGCCTTTCCGGTGGATCCGGTTTTCAGACCAGTGGCATATTCGTACTGCCGGATCAGTTTATTTGTATTCGTCAGGCCAAATTCTGAAGATCCACGGGCAGTTGTATGCGTGATATTTTCCATCCAGACCGTACAGTAGTCCTTTATCTGCGGATATCTGATCATCAGTTCCCGCGACATGAGTGCAATGTCTCTGGCACTCATCTCATGACCATCTGTATCTAATCCGTTACAGTTTACGAAGTTTGTATGTTTCATTCCAAGTCCTTTTGCCCGCGCATTCATTTGTTTTACAAATTCTTGTTCATTACCGCAGATACATTCACTCATAGTTACACATGCATCGTTTGCGCTTGCGACAGAAATGCATTTTAGCAGCGTATCTACCGTCTGGATCTCTCCAGGTTCCAGGAATACTTGAGATCCTCCCATAGAAGCTGCATACTCGGAAGTGGACACTTTATCATCAAGTGATATAGTTCCGTTTTCTAATGCATCAAAGATTAACAGCATTGTCATGATCTTTGTAACACTTGCCGGTGGCCGTGCAGTATCTGCATCTTTTTCAAATAAAACCGTTCCCGTAGACATTTCCATAAGAATACCAGACGGCGCACTTATTTCTACTTCTTCCGCGTGGACTACAGTTGTTGGAAATGCAATCCTATACAGCAGAAAAACACTCAGCAGAATCACTGTAAAACCTTTCTTCATCTGCAATTCCCCCATGGACTATTCTTTTACCAGTATAGTAGCGATGGAGGGGAAATATGTCTGGAGAGAATTGACTTTTCAATTTTACAGGCGTATATTAGAAGTACTGTCCATTTTCTGTGATTTCAGAAAAATGGAATCTAATATTAGGAGGTCAAAATGAGCTCACGCACTTATTACGATATCTTAGGTGTATCCAGAGATGCGACTCTGGAAGAAATTACTTCAGCGAAAAATGCATTGGCTAAGGTCTACCATCCGGATGCCAATATGCATAAAGATATAGATACAACTGCTTTTATGCAGGAGATTCTGGAAGCCTACCGGGTTCTTTCCAATCCGGCGAAAAGAAAAGCTTATAATCTGGAAATTTTTGGAGTTACAGACCGTGTTTTTAAGACATTTAAACTTACGCCGGAAGATGAGAAAGAATCCGTTTCTTTCGTGACTTACTGGAATGCAGCCGTGCAGCTCCAGGATATCATTGATCAAAGTGTTCGTGTAATGGAACGTGCTTCCAGGACAAAGACACTTTCTCAAAAATTAATGAAAAAGCTTGGGAAAAATGATCCGGATGAGATGCACCGTGAACGCCAGCTCAGCCGCCTATCCATGCAGGCAATGCGTCAGATTACCACATTGAAAATGGCAGGAATTCCAAGCGAATACTGGAATATAGATGCCATGAACTGGGTACTGGTCCGTTGGGGGCAAAGACAGGATACAGATTTCCGAAATTTGTTCAAACGATATGATATCTACGTGGAGAAACACTATTCCGTTTCTGAGAAGAAAAAACTGCATGCATATAAACGTCAGTTTCATCACAATTTGAAAAAGCTTCTTTCCTATGCATTGGAGGCATAAGAGACAGGGAGAAATATTTCCAGTATATTTATTAGAAGAATGAGGTACATCATGAAAATAAGAGTAGCATTTGTATGTTGGGGGAATATTTGCAGATCAACTTTAAGCGAAAGCGTGTTTACCTATAAGGTAAAAGAAAAAGGGTTGAGTGATCAGTTTGTAATAGACAGTTTTGCGACAAGCACAGAAGAAATCGGAAATCCACCGCATAGAGGTACAGTAAACAAACTAAAAGAGGTTGGAATTCCTTTAGTACCACATCGTGCAAAACAGATTACATTTTCCGATTATGATAATTTCGATTATATCATAGGTATGGATTCGATTAATATAAAATATCTTAACCGCATGCTTAAAGGTGATCCGGACGGTAAGGTTTCTAAACTTTTAGATTACACATCACGGAAAGGCGCTGATATCGCAGATCCCTGGTATACTGGGAATTTTGATGCAACTTACAGAGACGTAAATGAAGGATGCGACGCTTTATTGGCTTATATTTTAGAGCAAAAATAATCGAGGGGGCAGATTTTGCTCCCTCTTATCTATTCCACTTTTATTTAATATCTAATCCAAATCTGTAAATCTCACTGATCCTGGCCTGTGCCTGTTCAGATTCTTTTTTCTTGATAAGCTCGTTACGGTCACTTAAAATAGCAAGCATTTCATCCACAACTTCTACATCCGGCAAATCAGAATAATGGGATAAATATCCGATCATCCTTGTTGCTGTATAATCGGTATTCAGATTTCTGGTGACAAGATCACATAAATTCTCCGGGTAACCTCGTTCCATCATCAGATTGTAGAGCTGCATGCTGATTTCTGTTCTTGGTTTCATGGGTGTTCTCCTTTTTTTGTTGTAACCATTCTATCATGTTACGTCCAAAAAATCATCTATATTTACATGTAATATCTGCATAAAATCCCGTGGGTTATTTTCTAACCGTCTATGCCTTCCAACCCTTGGTTTAACAGTTATTGAGCATCTCTTAATTGCTCTACAACGCTGCATTTTGCTGCATTGTCATACATCATGCAGGGGATCAGCAACCCCAGCAGAAGAAATACCGGAATTGTCAGCAGGACAGGCAGAACGGTGAACTGATACTCAAAGAACCAGAACATACTGCCCAGCATTTTCCCTGCAAGAGGTCCCACCGCCAGCGACAGAATAAAGGCCGCCGCTACGGAAGACATTGCGTAAAACAATCCTTCGTAGATCAGCATGGTTTTGAGCTGCCGGTTTGTCATTCCTACAGCCTGAAGCACAGCAAATTCACGGCGGCGGGAAAGAATACCGGTCATCATGGCGTTGAAGAAATTTAAGAGTCCCACCAGCCCAATGATAGTACAGAGGATACCACCGATCAGAAGGAACATCTGTCGGAACTGAGCGAACTCAGAGCGAGCCGTAGCTTTGCTTTCATACATCAAGGGCGAAAACTCACCGGCAGTGAGCATCGATAGATATTGTTCTGCTTCGGCCTCGTCAGCTTCGTCCGCTGTGTCGAACAGGTAGAGCATCGGAATGGTCGCACCACCGCTGTCCCTCTGTGCGGTGTCCACAGACAAAACTGCATCATAGCCATCACCACCATAACGATAACCCATGGAATACGGAAGTTCTACCAAAGCGCATACCGTGTACTCTACATCTCTGGCTCCATACAATTTTGCCTGAAGGTACTCCTCCGGTGTATCTTCGGTGCAGAGTTCTCCGGTGCGGCTGTCGATATATTTCACATCATCCGCATAGGTAGCCGTGATCGTGTCTCCAACCTCGGGGTAGTATTCAGGATTGGGCAGATTGCCGTAATCATCCAAAGAAACCGCAATGGCAATGGCGTTATTGTCCGGCTTCAACATAGGAGAAATATCTCCATCAAACACTTGCAGCTTGTCAAACAGGCTGTTATCCAGAGCCTCGATTCTGCTATCTCCCATCACCATATTGCCCCGGTGCTCCATGCGGCTCATATGGCTGTCCACCTGCTCAGCACTTTCGAACAATGCATAGTCCTGCCGCAGAGCATCCTCCGTCATCCACAGATATGCGGGTTTTCGCACAGCATATCCCGTGCCGGAAAGACTGGCCTTTGTGTTTGCTGCGATCTCTCCGATCTGTTCTGGCGTGATGAATTCATCTGCCGGGTTGTAGCGGAAATAGTCGGGCGTGCTGACGATAAAATCGGCGCAGGTCATGCTGGACACATACTTCTCCATGCTGAAGCCGCCCACAAAGGCACACAGCGCATTGAACAGCGTCACCGACAGTGCCAGAGACAACACCACCAGCACCGTCTTTTTCTTGTTTCGTCCCAGATTGGCAAAGGCCATCTGATGGAGCTTGGCCCCCCGGGTGCTGCGCTGTTTTTTCTTAGTCTGCATTGCATCCGTATATTTGATAGCCTCTACCGGAGAGACCTTGGCTGCCATTTTTCCAGGCTTGGAACAGGACAAGAGCACCGTCAACAGGGCAAACAGCATGGAACCAAGGAAGATCACAGGCGAAGTGCTGATGGTGGTGATGCCTGCATCCAACTGGGTGGAGCGCAAGACAACAGGCATCAGAACAGCACCGATGCCGTAGCCCAGTAGCAGCCCCGCCGGAATGCCGATCAGACAAAGCAGAAGTGCCTGCTGGCGAATGATGCGTTTGAGCTGCCGGGGCGTTGTGCCAATGGTTTTCAGGAGTCCGTAAAACCGGATATCCCCTGCAACAGAGATCTGAAAAATGTTATAGATGATAAGATACCCCGTGAAAATCACCAGCAGCAAAAAAGCTGCTATGGCGACCATCAGCTCTGGATCGAGCTGCGACTCCAGCTGGGATGAGGTATATCCCCAATTGACGCCGATTCGGACGCTGTTGGGATCGGTATAGCTGTCCCATGTGTAACCAAGATCGGTATCCACCTGCTCCATCTGCCCTTGAATGTTTGTGCCGGAAACCAGCATGACATTCAAATCGGTGCGGAAAGGCTGTAAACCTGTTTTCACTGCCTGCGCTTCGATGTCATCTGCGTAATCACGGCTGATGTTGATGTAATGAACAGGCATTAGTTCATCATAGTCCCAATAGCCCACCAGCGTAAAGGTATCTGTTACAGTAAAGGCGGTTTGATCCTTGTCCGTAATGGAATAGGAAACCGTGACCTCGGCGCCCAGCTCCGGCGTTACGCCAAGCAGCTGCAACGCTGCCGTATCCATGGCTACCTCTTTGCCGCTTTCGGGCATCCGTCCGGTAGTAGGGGTTGCATAGCTCCATTTAGTGCAGTTGGCATCCATGTAGCTGATCTCTGCCGGTATTTTGGCAAAGACCCCCTCCGCAGTGATACCGATTACCTTCCGTACCCCCGTAGCCTTCACCTTTGGGTGGGCAGCGATGCGTTCCGCCTGCTCGGGGGAAACATCCTTAAAGGTGCCATGCGCATAGCCGCCTACCTGCCGAAACTGGTAGGTTTCATAACTGGCGTTCAATGACAAGACAATGGTGAACATGGAAGTAAATAACAGCGTGGTCAGCGCAATAGCAAAAATTGCAATCAGATTGCGGCGCCGATTTGCATAAAGAGATTTTAAGCTGAGCTTTCGAATACATTTTCTGTTTTTAACATTCATCGTAGCCACCTCCCGTTAGTTCTCGGAGACGATCCGACCATCTTCGATACGGATAATGCGGTCTGCCATCTGCGCAATTTCTTCGTTGTGAGTGATCATTACGATTGTCTGGGCGAATTTTTGACTTGTGACTTTCAAAAGACTCAATACATCCTGGCTGGTTTTGGAATCCAGATTACCTGTCGGTTCATCTGCCAGAATGATAGCGGGTGCTGCCGCCAAAGCACGGGCGATTGCCACACGCTGCTGCTGACCGCCTGAGAGCTGATTTGGCAGCGCATCCAAGCGGTCGCTCAGTCCAAGCGTCTGCACGATCTGCTGCACAAAATTCTTGTTTACCTTTCCACCATCCAGTTCAATGGGTAAAATGATATTTTCATATACATTCAGCACCGGAACAAGATTGTAGCTCTGAAATACAAAGCCGATTTTTCTGCGGCGGAAGATGGTCAGCGCTTCCTCCTTCAGGGAGAAAATATCCTGTCCGTCCACCATGACCGTACCGCTTGTAGGGCGATCCAGCCCGCCCAGCATGTGCAGCAACGTGGACTTTCCGGAGCCGGACGTGCCGACAATTGCAACAAATTTGCCCTTCTTCACACTTAAATCAACTCCATCCAACGCATGAACTGCGTTATTGCCGGAGCCATAAATCTTTTTCAGGTCTTTTGCCTGTAAAACTTCCATAAATGAGTACCTCCATGAAAAAATCTGTATGTATGAAAGGAAATGATCCTTTTACACATACAGATTATCGCATAGGATTCTTTCCACATTCTTGCGAGTGCGCAAAAAAATCTAACAGTTTTGAAAGAATTGTTGTTATTTCGGCAGAAATATGGAAAACACACTTCCTTTTCCCGGAACGGAAGCAACCTTGATATAACCGCCCTCGCCGGATATGATCTGTCGGGCAAGATATAAGCCAATGCCCACACCTTCTTGTTTCTGCACACTATTTGAGCGGTAAAAGCGAGCAAATATCTTCGCTTGCTCACTTTCCGAAATGCCTGTGCCAGTATCCGATATATCGATCCTTGCAAACATTTCGTAACTTACGGCAGAAATCCTGATTGTGCCATGCTCCGTATATTTAATGGCATTGTCTACGATATTAGCCAGCGCTTCCGCTGTCCATTTGAAGTCGAATACAGCAAAAGCATCGGTATCCTGCAGTTGCAAAGACAATCCTTTTTCAGAAGCCTTGGCGGTATATTGTTCTACTACGCTTTCAAGCAGTGGCTGTAGCGCTGCTTGCTGAGGGGCAAGTGAAATGATCCCGTTTTCCAGTCTGGAAAGCTTTACGAGAGAATCGATCAAAAATCGCAGCTTTTCCGATTGTTTGTACAGCGCCTCGACATTTGCCTTCGCCGATACAGGCAGCGCTTCCTCCATTAAAAGCTCGCTGTATAACAGCAGATTTGCTATCGGCGTTTTCGTCTGGTGGGAAATGTCCGCAATCAAGGATTTGATTTTGTCTTTTTCCTGCGCTACATTTCGAGAAGATGCTTCTGCGGCAGAACGATAGTGTGCAAACTTTGTTTCTAAAGCAGACAGCCGGCTTTCATCAAAATTGGTTTCAGAAAAGGAGCCGGTCATGGCAGCATCCAGCATCCTTTCGATTTCTTCCATCGTTTTTCTGGTCTTTCTCCGCTCCCATAATACAACAGCTACCGCCACCAGAAAACACAGCAGTATGATCACAATGCCGGTTCTATTCATCTTTTGTCACCCAGCTATAACCGATTCCATAGACGGTTTTAATGTATTTCTGTGCACCAAGCTTATCCCTCAGACGCTTGATCGTAACAGACAAAGCATTTTCATCCACATATTCTGCGCCATCTGTCCAAATCCGGTCTACAAGGTCTCCACGTGCCATGGTTCGACCTCGGTTTTCAACAAGCAGGCGCAGTAATTTTTGTTCTGTTTTACTCAATTCCACTTTTGAATCTCCCGCATAAAAGGTCATCGCCTCAAAGTCAAATTGAAAAAGATCAATACAAATCGGCGCATTTTTATGGTTTGACGCTTGCTTTCGCAGTTGGGTATTCACCCTTGCCCGCAAAACCGAAAGAGAAAAGGGCTTGGTAATGTAATCATCAGCGCCTCTCTCCAATCCGTCTACGATGTCCAAATCAGTATCATTGGCAGTCAGCAGAATAACAGGAATCCCGGGCGTGTTTTCCTTGATCTCCCGGAGCAGCTCAAGCCCACTGCCATCCGGCAGATTAATATCCAACAGGATCAGGGATACACCGCCGCAAAGTAGCTGCTCCTTCGCCGTTTTTAGGTCTTGACAGGAAATGATCTGCCGAGCATCTGCTTTCAGTGCTTTGCATAACCCTTGATTCAAACCGATATCATCTTCAACAATCAGTAATTGCTCCATATATCTCACTCCCATTTTTTCTATATCTATCATTCGCTCCTCCTTATTATCAGAGCTATTTCAGCCATAATATTCTTTAAATACTCTTTTATCTGTCCCTGTTTTTCCTGAATACGCTCAAGAATTACTTTTTCCGCATTAGTAACAGCAACAAGACCAAACAACTCAGAAAGCGGCTGATGATTTATCTGTTTTTCCAGTTTTTCAGATACCTGTTCAACTTTATCATTTGTCAAAGCGCAAATTTTTCACTTTGGATCACGTTTAATATGCAATTCTAAAATAATCCAAATACGCCTTATACTTATCCTGTGCGGTCAGACAGGTATCTGTCAAATAACCTTTCTCATTGTTCCACTCTTTCAGTCCACGGTAGTAGAACATCTTCAGATTGTCCTCGATAATGAACGGCACGATATTATATTTCAGACATTCCTTAAACATAATCAATCTGCCTACACGGCCGTTTCCATCCTGGAACGGATGGATTCTCTCAAACTTCACATGGAAGTCGAGGATATCTTCAAAAGTCTTTTCTTCTTTTCCGTTGTACTCTGTAAGCAGCGCTTTCATTTTATCTGCAACTTCTTCCGGAAGTGCAGTATCCATGCCACCGACTTCATTCGGCATCTTTTTATAATCGCCTACAGCAAACCAATCTTTTCTGGAATTACTGGTACCGCTCTTCAAGATCAGATGAAGTTCTTTGATAAACTTCTCTGTCAGAGCTGCCTTTGCATTATCAATAATCATATCAATACACCGGAAGTGATTTGCTGTTTCAATCACATCGTCCACATTCAGCACATCTTTTTCTACACCGATGGTGTTGGTTTCAAAGATATATCTGGTCTGATCGTGGGTCAGGCGGCTGCCTTCAATATGATTGGAGTTATATGTTAAGTCAATCTGTGTCTTATGGTAAATACCACCGGAATACATACTTGCCTTCTGCTCCTGTAGAATATCCAGCAATATAATTGGCTGCTCTTTCTTTTTATTGGAACGCTCCGGCTTCTCTGCATTCTCAGGAATGTTCCAGGTCTTGCCGGTAAGAAATGCACCGTTTACGCGTCCATGGGCACAGTAATTTCTAACACTGCGCTCGGACACATCCCACTTTTTCGCTATTTCAGTAACTGAAAGATATCGCATCTATGATCCTCCGCCATAAAATCTATCCAAAAAACTACGTTAATCTATTACATAGTATATCACACCATCGGCAAAAATACCAACACATTCCAAGATCGATTTCTGCTCTTTTTGCCGACATAGGAAATGGCGCTTCCGGATATAGAAAGCCGGACTCCATCAAGAATTTATCAGCTGTAGCAAATCCTATGCCACGGCTTCCACCCGTAATGATTGCAACTTTGTCTTTTAATCTCATTTAGACTACCTCCTCACTTAGTTTCTAGCTACATTATAAGCAAAAGGTAGATTATTTTCTGTGATATCATCACAAAATATCGCAATAAAAAACCCTGTTGCTCACGCACCAGAGTTTTGGTTTATCCATCCGTATTTAACACAAGATTAGGCTTCTATTCAACTTCTGAAAACTGATCTTTTCCAACATTACATAATGGGCATTCAAAATCTTCCGGAACATCCTCCCACTTTGTTCCTGGTGCAATACCACCATCAGGATAACCTTCCTCTTCATCATATTCCCATCCGCAAACGTCACATACATATTTCATTAGTTTGTTCCTCCTTATAAATATATTAATACACAGCATATATTACTGTTGTATCTGAATTGTTTTGTAATCTTAGCATGAATATCAAGTGTTTTTAGCATTTCCAGAACCCATGAAGATTGCAGTATGCGTATACTTTATAATTCAATTGTCTCCATAATCTTTTTCAATGAATCTGCAGATTCCTTAAGCTTTAACGCTTCTTCGCCACTTAAATTAATAGGTATATCAGACTCAATACCATCTGCACCTACAATAGCTGGCATACTTAACGATACTCCGTCAATATCATATACTCCATGAATCATGTGTGATACAGGAAGTATTGATTTTTCATCTCTCATAATCACTTCGCAGATTCTTTTTACAGACATTGCAATTCCATAATAAGTAGCGTGCTTTTTGTTTATGATCTCATACGCACTGTTCTTGACTGCTGTAGCTATTTCTGCCGTGTTTTCCTTGTGCTTATAATGTCCACGCATTTCACACATTTCACTTAATGGAACACCAGATACATTGGCTGATGACCATGCTACAACTTCGCTGTCTCCATGCTCACCTACTATAAATGCATGAACACTCCTGCTATCCACAGATAAATGCTCACCAAGCTTATATCTTAATCTGGCACTATCTAACACAGTACCCGATCCAATAACCCTGTTTTCTGGAAGTCCTGATAACTTTATGGCTACCTGAGTCAGGATATCTACCGGATTCGCAACTACAAGCATGATACCTGCAAAATTTCTCTTTGCTATTTCAGGAATGATTGACTTAAATATTGCTACATTTTTATTTACGAGATCAAGCCTTGTCTCTCCCGGTTTCTGTCCCGCTCCGGCAGATATGACAACAATTGCAGCATCAGCCACATCATCATAATCTCCGGCATATATTTTCATCGGACTCGCAAATGGAATACCATGACTGATATCCATCGCTTCTCCTTCTGCCTTGTTCTTATCTGCATCGATAAGGACAATCTCTGTAAACAAGCCACTCTGCATCAGAGCAAATACCGATGCAGAACCAACAAAGCCACAGCCTATCATTACTGCTTTTTTTGAATTAATCACTTTCTTCTTCATAATAATCTCATCTCCTTAATAATTCTCTTCATGTACTTCAAAATAGCTCTGTGGATGATTACATACCGGGCATACTTCAGGCGCCTTAGTTCCTACCACAATATGTCCGCAGTTACGGCATTCCCATACCTTAACTTCGCTCTTTTCAAATACCTGTGCAGTTTCAATATTCTTAAGAAGTGCACGATATCTTTCCTCATGGTGCTTCTCAATCTCACCTACTGCCCTGAATTTTGCTGCAAGCTCAGGGAATCCTTCTTCCTCAGCTGTTTTAGCAAAGCCTTCATACATATCTGTCCACTCATAATTTTCGCCTTCTGCCGCTGCCGCCAGGTTTTCCTTTGTATCACCAATTCCTGCTAATTCCTTGAACCACATCTTTGCATGTTCTTTCTCATTATCTGCAGTCTTTAAAAACAATGCTGACATCTGCTCGTAACCTTCCTTTTTTGCTACAGAAGCAAAAAAGGTATACTTATTTCTTGCCTGTGATTCCCCTGCAAATGCCTCCTGTAAATTCTTCTCTGTCTGTGTTCCTGCATATTTGTTTGCTTCCATCTCTTTTACCTCCGTTTTCTTTACTACTTTTTCAAAATCTGATGCTGGGTGCTTGCACAAAGGACATATAAAGTCATCTGGTAATTCCTCGCCTACATATTCATATCCGCAAATTCTGCAACGCCATATTGTCTGACTGTCCTCTGTTTTAGTAACTGTCACAGCTATCCATGCTGTTCCTCCTTTACCTTCTCCCTGCATTTCGGGCAAACGCCTTTAAATGAAATATCATAATCCACAAATTCAATTCCATGAGTGTTATGAATTCTTTCCAGCAAATCCGGTATTTCATCCATATCCACATCTGAAACTTCACCGCATTTTACACACCTGACATGGTAATGATTTTTCAATGTAAAATCGAACCTATTCGGTCCATCCGGAACTTCAACCTTCCTTAACGAACCCTCATCTACCAATATATCAAGATTTCTATATACAGTTCCTTTTCCGATTGTAGGATATGCTTCTTTTATAAATTCATACACTTCATTTGCTGTAACATGTCTTCTCATTTCGTATACGGCATTTCTTACAAGATCTTTTTGAATGGTATTTCTCCTACTTGTCATTTCTCCTCCTTATTAGGATTAGTTCTTAATAAGGATTATATACCACTATTATCCTGTTGTCAATTAAAATAGTAATAATTATCATTATTATAAAAACTGCCAAACTGAGCATCTTTTATCTGAATAACTATTTTATTTCGTGTTCAAATACATCGTAACACCTCCTCCAGAACGAATAATCGTTCTGAATTTAGTATACTTGTGGATATCTTAAATATACAGAATCGCAAAACCAGGTTCTAATTCTATAGAACTATATTCAAAGTTTTTCTTTGCATTTTCGTAAAAAAAGCGTTATGATTGAATCAGTTAAATCAAAGGAGGTATCAAATCATGAAATCACATAAATACTGGTCCTTAGGCGCACTTTTCTGTATGTTGGGATGCATTTATTCTGGAATCAAAAAATCTATGACTGCACATAAATACTTTGCCTATTCTTCATTGCTTTGTATGGGCATGTCCATTTATTCTGGTCACAAACTTGTTTCTCCAAAGAAGAAAAAAATTACTGAATCAAATAATAGTGAGAATAGTTAAATAAAAAATTGACCTTTATTCATCAAAGACAAAGGGGATGTTGCAAAATAGATGAGTAATCAATCTATGGAGCAATAGCTCCATTTTTATGCCTAAAAACAAAGGAAGCGGTCGCTCTGCTAAACCGGGAGTACCTACAGTCTTTCAGTGTATCGAAAGAAACCAGAACATACGATATTCAGAAGATATGCTGTTTTATAGAACGCCAGACTGTTTATGACTGGCATACAGCCAGTTTTCAGGGAAGGAATAATTATTGTAAAACAGACCCAGACGCTACGTTTATGCACATGAAAGATGATCACATGAGAAATGCACAGCTAAAGCCGGGATATAACGTGCAGATTGGTGTAGATAGTGAAAATATTTTAAGCGAAAAGGGAATCTTATACCGGATGAATCGCTCGACACAAGTGGAGGGAGCATTCGGAGTTCTAAAAAATGACTATGAATTCCAAAGATTTCTGCTTCGTGGGAAAACCAAAGTGAAACTGGAGATTCTTTTATTGTGTATGGGATATAATTTGAATAAGTTGCATGCAAAAATACAGAATGAGCGAACAGGAAGCCACCTATTTCCAGTAAAAGAAACCGCATAAAAAGGCGAAAAACTGGTAGCTTTATTAAAGTACGCAAAAAATTGGAAAGAATCAACAGTTCAAAAGATTCTTTCCGATTTTTTTACATATGATAGAGCGAGGGCATCACTCTATCATCTAATCTGATGATTTTGCGACACCCTCTTCATACATTCATTATAGCTTTTATCATCCATTTTATTTGCCCCAAACAGCCGCTGCATTCGACCTTACAAGCAGTTCTTCTACAGGCAGACCAATCGGACAAATATCATGACAAGATAACGACTTCCCGCATCCTTCAAAAAATCTCTTCTTATATTCAGCAGAAATCTCATTCAAATGAGTGCTTTCCTGTTCTTCATTCAGAATCCGAAATGCGTTGACTGCAGCAACAGTGCCTGCGAAAGTCCCATTTGCAGAGAAGTTAGGACACACTTCAAGGCAGCAGCCACACATCAGACAGCGTGCCGACTGGTATCTCGGTTCATGTGTCCACGGATTCATATAAGCTTCACTTTCAAGCCAAAGGTTCAGTTTTTTCAAATTTTCAAACAAAATTGACCGGTCAACGATCAAATCTCTTACAAGCGGAAATTTGCTTAAAGGTTTCAAGGTGATTGTAGAACCTTTTAACGTATGTAGAAATGTAGAGCATGCCAGCCTCGGACGTTCGTTAATCAGCATGGCGCAAGCCCCACATTTTCGCACCATACAGCTACATTCCCAGCTGATGGGAGTAACTATATTCCCTGAATTATCTTTCAAAGGTGTTCTACTGTTCAATTCCTTTAGAACATTGGCAACAGAGCTGTTTTTGCTTCCGTCAAACTCAAATTCCTGCCAATAACTGTCTGATTTCTGACTCTCCTGCCGCCTGATTCTTATTTTATATATCAAGTGAATCACCGCCTTTCTGGAACAGGTACAAAGGAAATCTGTATCTGCTTTCCATCAAATCTGGCTACCGTTGTTTTAAGGTAATCATCGTCATTGCTCTTCGGATAATCCTCCCGCCAGTGTGCACCACGGCTTTCTTTTCTTGCAAGAGCACTCTTTAGAACTGCCATGCCAAGCAATGGAAGATTTCCTGTCAGCGCTTGTACCGTTTGAATCCCATTTAACAACGTATTCTCATTTCTGACAACGCCCATAGTCTCCTGCATCACTTTGTTTAATTGCTTTATTTCTGAAATTTGAGACGCTGGTGGAAAATCTATCTGTGTCGCACAAGATAGATCTACTACATCTGCCTGTTCGCATGCTGATTTTGCCGCAACACGTCCTCCGTATAACGCTCCTAACAGAGAATTTCCACCAAGACGGTTGGCACCATGATATTGGGCACAGCATTCTCCGGCAGCGCAAAGATTCTGAATCGGCGTTCTGTGCTGCTCATCCACCAGGATGCCTCCCATAAAATAGTGAATTCCCGGTAAAACAGACACCGGTTCTTTTCGTATATCTTTATGCAGATAGGTCATACAATCATCTGCCAGACCAGATAGCTTATTTGAAATAATCTCCTCCGATATTTCCGTCATGTCAAGAAATACCTCTGATTCATGGCTGACCTTCCATATCTCTCTGGCGGTAATATCTCGTGGCATCAGATTTCCAAGCTCCGGGTATTTTTCCTCCATGAAATACCATTGTTTTCCATCTTTCATGGCAAACAACCTGCCACCTTCCCCTCTGGCCGCCTCGCTGATGAGCATGCGTTTTCCACCACATTTCACAGTTGTCGGATGATACTGGATCATCTCGCCATTTGCCAGAGGAACACCAAGCCGGAACAATTCTGCGGTGACTTCTCCTGTATTGCTCAGCGAACCCGTTGTATTTCCAAACAATCCGTGCATACCACCGGTGGCAACAATAACCGCATCCCCCGGTAATTCCACAGTCTCCTGACTGTATTCATCCCTGATTACGCAGCCACAACAAATATTGCCACACAGACGAAGTGTTAGGAAAGAATGATGGCTGAACCGTTCTACCATACCAGATGCTTCTTTCCTGCGAACAGCGTCTATCATAACTGTCATGATCTGCTTCCCGGTATCGCTCTGTGCAAAAGCAGTCCGTTTCTTTTTCTGCCCGCCAAAATTTCGCAGATCCACATCATCATAGCCACTCATGTTAAATTTAACTCCAAGTTTTAGCAGCCAGTGCACCAGCTCCGGTGCTGCCTGTGTCATTCCCCAAACTGCATTTGGATCTGCCAGACCACATGCTGCCTTTATTGTATCTGTAAAATGTTCTTCGGGACTGTCGTTTTCATCTTTTGTATTCAAAGCTGCGTTGATACCGCCCTCCGCCATAACAGACTGTGCCCGCTCTGACGGAAGGGAGGAAACCAGTTTTACATTGCATCCATTTTCCGCTGCCTGCAAAGCCGCTGAAAGTCCTGCCAGTCCAGCACCTATAATAATAATTGTCTTACTCATAGATATTGCCACCCAACATAATAGAAAATAACTGCGCCCGCTATAAACAGAAGGAGCACCGAAAGAATCAAATAAATATCACCCCTTCTTTCTTTATAACTGATGATTCCCAGCGATACGAGCAATGGGCGGATATTGATAAAAATATGAACAAAGATTGCCGCCACGAACAAAAGCTGAGTTACCATCTTTACCGTTGTAAAAGGGAACAAAATATATGTCCC
Source organism: Mediterraneibacter faecis (assembly GCF_055383675.1). Lineage (NCBI taxonomy): Bacteria > Bacillati > Bacillota > Clostridia > Lachnospirales > Lachnospiraceae > Mediterraneibacter > Mediterraneibacter faecis. Next base: position 1,763,345 of record NZ_AP043803.1, read on the forward strand.
ATTCTGCACCTTTCCAAACAAGCCAATATGGAAGAACAGCAGGATCAGTATTGCCAGTCCACTGGCTCGTCTCGCCCAGAATATGGCGTTCTGTTTCAGATACATTTTTCCGGATTGCTTCGCTGTCTGTAAACTCTGAACTGTCAGGATGACACCAATCACCGTATGCACAACAAGAATACCAACACCAATCCATGCAAGAAGTTTCCCTGCACTACTTCCAACTCCGTTCAGCATAAAGCTTCCCATGATTCCATGAATCATAAAAATGAGAAGCATTAAAACAGACAAAATCGTATTCCATTTTCTCATAAATTCCCGCTCACCTCATTTCTTCGCTGTCCATGATCATATAGTCCATCTGTGATAACGTTGTAACGTCAATAAAATCATCCGATGCCAGGAATACATCATACTTTCCACTTACCACTCTTGATAGCATCATTGTGTTACTGTACTCTTTCAGATCTACGGAAAAACCGGCCTGTTTCAATCTGTCACAGAGTTTCTTAGCATAACTGACAAGCGGATAATCCGTCTCAGATACATATAACCGAAAACTAATGTCCGTTTTCATGAGATCTGTTTCATTTGTTTCCGAATCGTCCAGTGCCAATTCTTTTAATTTATTCCGGGTGTTCTCGTTGTCGAGACCATCTGACATCATATTAATACCGAGAACATAAGAGCCTTCCAACTGTGCGGAGGCTTGAGCCGCCTTTTTTGACTTCGGTGTTGCTCCTGTGACTGCATCAATCATAGAAGGCGGTGAATGTAAAATGGCACCAAAACCTACAAGAAAAACAATCGTAACAACTAACAGAATCAGTTTTCGTTTCACATTCCCACCTCATTTCCTATTCTTTCAAAATTCTCATTGCGTTCAAAACAGCAATTATGGTAACGCCTACATCACCAAATACAGCTTCCCACATTCCCGCAATACCAAGAGCGCCAAGAATCAGGAACACACTTTTAATCCCAAGAGCAATCACTATATTCTGCATGACAATCTGTTTTGTCGCTTTTGCTACTTCAATCGCATCCACCAGCTTAGACGGTTCATCTGTCATCAGAACTACATCTGCTGCTTCAATGGCCGCATCCGAACCAAGCCCACCCATTGCAATACCAACATCTGCACGGGCAAGGACAGGAGCGTCATTGATACCATCACCAACAAAAGCCAATTTGCTTCCCGGTCTCTTTTTACTATCTAAAAGCTCAACCTTTTCCACTTTTTGGTCAGGAAGCAGCTGTGCATAATATTCATCCAACTGCAATTCTTCTGCAACGGACTTCCCAATTTTTTCATCATCACCGGTAAGCATGACTGTTTTTTCCACGCCGATATGTTTCAGGTCAGAAATTGCTTTTTTACTGTCCGGCTTCACTTCATCTGTTATCAAAATACATCCTGCATATTGACCATCTACCGCCAAATAAACTTTTGTACCTGCGTTTTCACAGGTTGTGTACTCTATACATTCTGTATCCATAAGTTTCGTATTGCCAGCAAAAACTTTCTTTTCCCCTGCCATTACACTGATTCCATATCCTGAAATTTCCTTATAATCAGAAATCACTGACTGATCAATTTCTTTTCCATAAGCAGCAAGAATGGATTTTGCAATAGGATGGTTAGAAAAACTCTCTGCCTCTGCCGCATACTCCAAAACCTGTTCTTTTGAAAATCCATTTGCAGGCAAAATATCCGTCACATTGAAAACACCTTTTGTAAGTGTTCCGGTTTTATCGAACACAATAGCGCTGACATTATTAAGTGCCTCTAAATAATTGCTTCCTTTTACAAGAACACCTCGTTTAGATGCTGCACCAATGCCGCCGAAGAAAGTCAGCGGGATTGAAATAACCAATGCACATGGACAAGATACCACAAGGAAAACAAATCCTCTGCGAATCCACTCTGTCCAGCCTCCGCCAAGAATGATCGGTGGCAGAATCGCCAGAAAAGCTGCTAAGATTACAACCACAGGTGTATAATAACGTGCAAATGTAGTAATAAAATTTTCTGTTGGTGCTTTTCGGCTTGACGCATTTTCCACAAGATCAATAATCTTTGAAGCCGTAGATTCACCAAATGCTTTTGTTGTCTTAATCATTAAGACACCCGTCTGATTCATACAACCGGAAAGTGCTTCGTCTCCTTTATGAACACTTCTCGGAACTGATTCTCCTGTTAAGGCGCTTGTATCCAGCATAGAATCTCCATCCAATACCACACCGTCTAATGGAATTTTTTCACCAGGCTTTACAATAATAATCTCACCAATGGAGACATTTTCTGGAGATATGGTAATCAATTCCCCATTTCTTCTTACTGTAGCAGAATCTGGACGTATATCCATTAAGTCTGATATAGATTTTCTGGAACGCTTAACAGCCAATGACTGAAAAAATTCACCTACCTGATAGAATAGCATAACAGCAACTGCTTCTGGATATTCACCAATGACAAAAGCCCCAATCGTAGAAACACTCATCAAAAAATGTTCATCAAATACACGCCCCTTTGAAATGTTCCTCACAGCCTGCCATACAACATCTCCACCAAGAATAACATAAGAAACAATGAGAAAAGCTAACTCGATAGGCAGTGGCACTTTCGCAAAAACAGTCAATGCCATACCAATGGCATAGATTGCTGCACCAATCGCTAAACGAACTGTCAACTTCTTATCCTCATTGTTATAGGATTCATTGGCCTCCTGCTTTTTTTCCGGTATATAAGATTCCTGTACATTTTCAGAAACTTCCACATCTGGCTCATGGCTATGAACAATCGTTTCAATCTGACTGGCTATCGTATCTGCGGCTGTCTGAGTAACATTGATTGTAAGCGTCTGCTTCATCAGATTTACCACTGAGGATTGCACTCCATCCAACTCTCCGACTTCTTTTTCAATTTTTGCGGAACAATTTGGACAGTCCAACCCTTTTAATAGAAATATGCGTTTCATGATAATCTCCTTACAATTTGTTTAGTTGTTCAATTACTCAACTATAATGTTAAAAAATATTATTTCTGCCAAAGATGCTCAAATCCCTTGTCAATAATCTCTTTCACATGATCATCTGCCAGCGAGTAGTAAACTATCTGTGCTTCTTTTCGGAATTTTACCAGATTCGCTAGGCGTAATGCCTTTAACTGATGCGAAATTGCAGATTTTGTTACCCCCAGTAGCACTGCAAGATCACATACACACATCTCACTCTGTTCTAGAGCGTGTAAGATTTGTACTCTAGTTCCATCTCCAAATAGCTTAAACAAAGAAGCCAACTGGATATAATCATCTTTTGGCTGCATCTTGGATTTCACATCATTCACAATATCCTCATGAATTACATCGCAATTACAAATATAAGACGTTTTTGGCATATATTCACCTCCAAATAATAATAGTTGAACAATTACTCAACTATTATTATACTTATTTTTAAATTCATGTCAATAAGCTGATGTTAGTTCCCCATAAATTTTACAATTAAAACCAGCTCTTTATTCTTTTCTTAATCTTTTTTCCCAGTATACCGTTTTGGCTTTCTTGTCACACTTCCTGTAAATTCCAAATTTGTAACGCTGAGTTTATATGTAATTGTCATGGTTTCCATATTTTTTAGAACACATACCATTTCATTCGTTAATTCCGGCAAGCGTTTTAAACACGGAAGTTTCCTTTTGGCATTTGCATATACATGTCTTGCGTCAAAATAGAACTGATTATTTGTAAGAATAGATTTTTTTGCATTCTTATAAAAATCCTTGGCCGAAAGTCTTGTCTCCACTCCTGTTAAATGTAGAAAGTGATCTATTGGAAAAGAAACTTCAAAATATTCATCTCCACAAACATACAGAAATGTTTTACCTGCCAAATTTTGGAAATATACGATTTCCGCCTATGTAATACCTTGTCGTATTGCGTTTTTCTTATCTACCTTTGTTGCCACTTATACCTCACATGCAAAAAAGAGTGTGGCATTAAACCACACTCTTCTGAGAATTACTTTTGTAAAAGAGTTTTCTGCTGGTTGTCAGCCTCGGTACCCAGTTAAGACATCTAATGAGATGGAAGTTTACCCTGCTCCATCTGCAGCTCAACTTTTAATGATGCTCTTACATTGAGAACATTTCTGTTCTTGCTTTTATTATACTCAATCATAAAAAAATCAACACAGATTAGCAAATTATATTATTCCGATCCGATCTTCCAAAGGTATAAATAAGGTGTAAATTTTACGTTTCTATCCAAGAAGCCCAATAAAATCAAGACTTTTGCCCAGTCCCTTAAACACTGCCGTGGCAAACGAAAAGTACTCGAATGCTCATAATTCTCCTTTCAAAAGGCGCTTTCCTGCTGCCATTTGCAGCGTTTTGCGCGGTGTTATTTTTTCTTTATGTATTGGTCATTTCTGTACATAAAATGCAAATCTTAGCAAAATTTTGCAAGATGTGTACAGCAATCGTAGTAGAAACGGAGTAAAAAGCGGGTGGGGTTACTACTCAATTTTGACAAAAATCTCATATCCTTTTTCCAGTTCAATATCGGTCACTATTCCAACCTCACCATTGTCTACTTGATCTACATCCTTATCATTAAGCTGTATACTTACAATAGAAGTACAAATCCATTTTCCATCTTTTTTTGCATATATCATTTTTCCAACTTCCAATTTAACATTGTTAAGTGTCAATATACCTGCTTTAGGTTTCTTAAAATATTCCTCATAAATCCCCACTCTAATTAAATTCTTTGGAAGTAACGAAATAAGCCCCCATTTATCTAATGATTCTCTTGTTTCTTTTTTCGTAAATATACCGTTTTCTATCAACTTATATTGATTGTAAAGCTGCCATGTAGTAAGAAGACCTCTTTCATCATTTTTAGCATAATCTATTTGATTATCACTAAATGGAGGATTTTGTCTTAATGAAGGCCTTATATACCTTTGATGATTCACAATATAAATTGGCAATATTTCTTTGTCACGATGCTCTTTTTCTCTTCTTCGTCTATGTTTTGCTACCTGTGAACATTCTGCATCTGTAGATGTTCCCCCAATACCTTTAACTTCAATAATAAATAATTTATCATCTTCCAAAATCTGTATATCTTCTCTTAAAATATCTTCATTTCCATCAATTGCTTCTACATTTGCAAAACCAAGCCACTTGAAGTATGTACATACAGCTTGAACTAACTTATCCCCTGTTTCTATCAACAAATCATTCAAAAATTTATACTTCTGGTCAATAGCATTTCTTCTCTCATTCAATGACTTAATTTTCGAATTATATTGTTCTTGAATTAAAGTCCGTTCTTTCTCAAGTTCAAGTATTTCTTTAGGTAAAAAATCTTGTTCTTTTATCCATTCAAACTCTTTTGATTCAGGGAAAAAATCTGGCAATATTTCTGGCAATACAGATGTTACTAACCTTTCAATCAATTCATCCTTCTTTTCACAAAACGGAAGCAACAGTTCATAGCCTGAATTTTCTGAATATCCTATATACGAAACTACCTCTCCATCTTGATTTTTTAACAATGGTAAGAAATTAGGATCTGTAATTGATTTTTGAGAAGTTCTATCCCATTTTGTTGGTAACTCAAAAATTACATTATATCCTTTAACATATTTTGCTATTAAATTTGCAAGATTGCTATTGTCTGATATTATTTTCTTTCCGAATTTTGATGTTGCACTAGCTTGAATAGTTTCATATATGTTATGTACTTCTTCACTCGGATAGCTATATTGATTTTGTTTTAACACTTCTATAATATTATATTTTTCCGAATAACTACTTCCCGCAAAAATAATTTTCAGTACTTTTGTTTTTAACTTGTCTTTCATAATGCTCAAAACAAGAGGACTAGGTCTAAATTTTTTCTGAGGAAAACTCAACTCAAATAAATATGGTATACCATCCGGTTCATCATCCTCTAAACAGTGTCTTGTATCATTCTCATTTTGTAAATCAATTATGACCACACTATATTCATGCAAATTATTTATCATACTATATTCTAGGTCAACATATCTCTTATTCACATATTCTTCGTACTCAACAGTTTTAGCCACTCCCATATCACCAGTTGCAACAATATAATTCTGACTCAACCTTTCTGTTATTTCTCTGTTATTAACTATATATATTTGTGGTTCTTTATACTTTTCCATTTATCTTTCATCTCCAATCATAAGAAAGTATTATTCACATTCGTTACCTCTTTTAAATACATTTTGTCTCTCTCCAATCCATTTCTACTAATTATTTTATTTACGCCACCTGCTTATATCGCATAAACACATACTCAAATATCAGTTTGCGATATTCAAAGATTGCGCTATCCGAATAACTCTCCGGCAATTCTTCCCACAGAATTTTTCCAATCAGTGTATCTACCTCAGCCTTAGTCTCCTGCTTGTCAGTCCAGTGATCCAGTTCTGCAATCTTTGTTTTAATCTTATCCAACAAGTCTACAGCAACCTTCTTGATCTTCTTGATGTCCTCCTTGGACAGATTTTCATCAAAAAGCATATCATACATGGAAAGTTCTTCATCGCTGCTGAAGCCTTCACGGACATAGCGCTGTTCTTCTTCATTCATGGAATTTGCCAGATCCATCAGTTCCATAAATGTCTTTTCAATATTGACCCTATCCTGCTCCGAATTATATTCCTCAATAATCTGCTGATATCGTATGTAATAATCCACTCTGCGAGGATTCTCCCTTATCATGGCATCCAGCCTGACTTGAATCAATTCATCCAAATCCATGAATGCCAGATTTTTCTTTTTAACTTTGGCAAACTCTCTCCGCAATAAATCAAAGTCAATTTTACTGATATCAAAACGTTTTGCAAATCCACGATCATCCGCTGCTCTTTCAATCATGATATAATCACCCAGAATTCCGTTAATCTGCACCATTAAATCTGTATTATCAACATGCTTCTTCTTTTTCTTTAATTCATCAACAATGGCAATTATGGCATCTTTTCTTTCACGGTCTGCCTTGGAAATGTCATCACGATCCAGATATTTCATCATGCGGTTAAGTTCATTGCCGTATGTTATAAACTGCTTCTTTGATTCCCTAGAGTCGGATACTGCATTAGCTGCTGTCAGTAGTAAGGAAATCTTTGCAAAATCCTTTGCATATACCAGATCATCCAAATCGAAATCTTTGGAATCCAGGAATTCATCAGCCGCTGCAATTGTCTCAAGCACTCGTTCTATCAGTTCACCCTTGTCAATCGTCGGGTCAGTACTTCCACCACCTACATTAGCGGTATAATCAGCAAGTGCCTTTCGCAATGCTTTTACAATACCTATATAGTCAATAATAAGACCATTACTCTTGCCTTCTGCCACGCGGTTTGCCCGGGCAATTGTCTGCATAAGAGTATGTGCCTTGAGTGGCTTGTCCAGATACAGACATGACAAACACTTCACATCAAAACCGGTAAGCCACATTGCGCAGACAAATACTACTCTTAGCGGATTGTCTTTGTCCTTGAATTCCTTATCTAGCTCACGTTTTTCCATCTTTTCACGATGATATTTGATATCCAGATTCCACTTTTTGAAGGTTTGAATTTCATTCTGTTCCTGCGAGATAACAACTGCCATCTCCGTTTCTTTCATCCAGTTCAGTTTTCTCTCAAGTTCCTGGACTTCCTGCTGTGATGCTGTCTGTATCTGCTTTTCTAAAGCTTTGATATCGTCCTGCCAATATTTCTGTACAAAGTTATACATACGCACGCAGGTAACTTTATTCAAGCAGACAAACATAGCCTTACCACTAGTCCACAAATCAGAGTAATGTGAAACAAAATCTCTGGCCACAGACTTAAGTCTCGGTTCAGCAGTAAGCAAATGAATTTCCTTTTCAAATTCATGCTCCAGTTTCTCCTCCTGTTCCGGATCCAAATCCGCTGCTTCAATAGCATCCAAGATTTTGTCTGTAATATCCGGATTATGGATATCCAGAATCTTCTCTCCTCGATTTTCATAATATAGAGGAACGGTTGCCTTATCTTCTACCGCACGTTTGAAATCATAAATGGAAATATATCCACCAAAGGTCCGCTCCGTAATATTGTCATTTGACAGAAGCGGTGTGCCGGTAAAACCAATCCTTGAAGCAGTCGGCAATAATCCAACCATATTGTCCGCAAAGACGCCATACTGACTGCGGTGTGCTTCATCAGACATAATAATGATGTCGTGGTCAGGTATAATCGGCTCATCCACTTTCTTGTTAAACTTCTGGATCAGTGTGAAGATAAAGCTTGGATTTCCTTTCAATTTGCTGATTAGGTCTTCACCACTAGTCGCTATGAACTTGGATGCCTTTGTTTTTCCCAATAATCCGCAGTTTTCAAACGTATCTGAAATCTGGGAATTCAGTTCTTCACGGTCTGTAAGTACAACAATGGTCGGAGATCCGGCAAACTTTCTACGAATCTTCTGCGACAAAAAAACCATAGAATAACTTTTACCGGAGCCCTGGGTATGCCAAAACACGCCAAGCTTTCCATTATTGAGTTTACGCACCTCATAAGCCTTGACTGCTTCATTAACTCCAAGATACTGGTGGTTTCGGGCAAGGATTTTGACGGTTTTACCACCGGAATGATCATATAAGATAAAGTTTTCTAACAGATCCAGAAAGTTCTCTTTCTTACAAATACCACGAAGCATGGTTTCCAGAGCTACACTTCCCTGCTCCTGCTCGGAAAGTCTTTTCCACTCATGGAAGAATTCATACTTACTGCCCAGTGTACCAACCTTGGCTTCTACACCATTGGACAACATTAGAAATGCATTGTAATAAAACAGTTGCGGAATGGTATCCAGGTAATCGGTGTAATTGTCTGTATATGCATTCTGAACATCCACAGAATTCTTCTTTAGTTCTACAAAGAGAAGCGGAATGCCATTTACAAAACCTACAATATCTGTTCTGCGGCGATAAAGATCACCATGAATTTTCATTTCTTTCACAGCCAGGAAATGATTTCTCTCCATATCATCTGGATGCTGGAAATCAATAATCATTGCACGCTTTTCTTCAGTCTGACCGTTTGGCTTCTTCTCAGTAACCGGAATTCCATCACGAATATATGCATACTTTTCTTCATTGATCTGCATCAGAGATGCGGATGAAAGATGCTTCTCAAAGGTATTCTGAGCTTCTATAACCTGAGCATCTGTAATCCACGGATTGAGCGTACGAAGAGCTTTCTGAAAATAACGAACTAAAAGAATGTCCTTGTAGGAACTTCTTCCAAATGTTCCATTCTTTCCAAGGATTTCCTGATTATAAGCAAGTTCTACCTGCCATCCAAGTTCATCAGCAAGCAGATGCCCTGTGCTTTCTTGTACTAATATATTTTCTGAATAGTCATAGCTCATCCAATTACCCTCCCTTAAGTATTTAACATGATCTTCCCAAAATCTGAAGTTTCATCATTCTCTCTTGAATATTCTTGGGTGTATTTGCATTCTTTATTAATAATGGTGACTTTTCATCCGATCTACTTATTAATCTCCAAAGAATATTAAAATTGTTGATTTGATTTTCGTTAAGCTTCTCTGCTAATGACTTGATTTCTCCTATAGATTTCTCATCCAAAAATATGAATAGTCTTCTTAGCAATCCAGCTATCATATCTGAAATTTGAACAAATATATTCTCATGGGATTTCACAAATTTATAATGATTTAGTATTTTTCCGTGTTCATACAATTGAATATTTGACAAGTTCTTCTCTACAGCTTTCTCTTCGTCAAAAATGTGTAGTGATTTGCTAAATATCTCACATCTTTCTAAATAGAAAAGATAATATTCTTTTATCAACATATTAGGTTCATTGTCTTGAATAAAAGGTAATTTTCCCATCTTTCCAGCCGCTTTTAACATTTGTCTAAAGAGTTCAAGAAAAAAGCCCGGATTGTATATACTATCATCATTATACTTACTGATAAGATCACATAATTCATAACAAAAAGATACCGTATCTTTCACATCAGGGTATGTATGACGGATTAGGATATCTATCACTTCATCTTGATGTTCAATTGTAAAATCATATAGTGCATTCTTAATATCCCAAAAGTACATAATACACATCGGATGTGTTTCCCATAATGAATCAACTATATCAACCAATGAGTAGAACAAATTGTTCAGTGCACTATAGTGGATATATAATCCACTTTTATCAAGCCACTCTAAAAATTCTGTCGCTCTTTTACTCCCCATAAAAGATACAAAATCCGCAGAATTATGATACAAATGCTTAAACTTTAATTCCTTCTGTCCTTCCTTATACTCAAGAGCCTCATGTAGAGATACCAAATCTATCTCATAACTTTTTCCATTATGTGCAATACCAGCTAATACAAAATCACCTTTGATTGCTTCCGGATCATTAAATCCATTATCCGTTAAATAAAACTTTCTACAATTGCCACTTTCATCATAATAGAATGTCATTTCTTCATTGAATGGTTTTATGCCATTCAATTTCCATACAGTATCTTTCTGATCTTCAACATTGATTCTAACCAATGTTATACCTCCACTTCTCCGCTCATAAGTTTGGGTAATAAGCGGTCACGGGCTTCTATTAGCTCATTACATATTTCTTGTTTGACTTTAATTTCATTTAATATCGGATCAACAACATTTGAAAATTTTTCAATAGTATCGTCATTCGGCATAACAAACGGCATTGCTTTAATGATTTTTGAATTAACCGCCTTTGATATCGACGACGTATTTCCCAATGTATCGTATTCAAAATTGCTCAAATAACAGTAAGTATATGCTCTCAATTTATCATTCTCAATGCAAAAGTGTGCTATCGCCTCATTAGTACACATATCTTTTATTGCAATTGCAACACGACCAACTGTTAGTTTGAAGCTCACAAACACAGTTCCAGCAGGAACAACCTTCATATTGTATTTTTGAACTGCATCACTTGTTAATCCCTCACTTGTGTTGAAAACATATACTCCAGCATTCCCCATATCCGAGATAGATAGCCAAGGCATACCCACGCTACCATCTACAAACCATTGCTTTTCTGCACGAGGAGGTGTTTTTCCAATTGTAATTTTGAAAAAATTATCTGCTCTGTCTTTGCTCCAACCTTCCGGCACTCCATCCACAATTTTGCAATTCTCATATCCAGGAAATCTCAAATCAATAAACCATTCCTTGTATAACCGCTGTGCTGCCTCTTCGAGAAGTTTGATTTGTTTTTTGTTATTTTCAATTAATTGATCATAGTTTTTTAAAATAACTACTACCTTTTTCTGAATAGGATTTTCGGGTATTACTATCTCTATTTCTTTTAATAAGGCTATAGGTACTGCCTTTTGAGCTGTCCCTTTTGCTATAGCATCTATCTTCTTCTGTCCTTCATATGAATTAATCCAATAGTATAAATATTCTGCATCTAACTTATCATCAAAATCCTTTAGCCACGTTAAATTACCATCCGCAAAATAAAATTTGTCATATTCTTTATATATATATGGAATTCCATAAGTACCTCTTGTTGTAATCAATAAATCCCCCGTCTGAGGTACTCCATACTCTTCTTTTACTCTGTTATATGCATCCTCTGAAATATAGTCACACTCTGTAATCTTTTCTCCATTCACTTTCTTTATTATTTCTTTTGAACAATAAAATGGCACACCATCCTTTGTTCTTTCTGATACATGAAATCGCTTGCTCGATGTAACGGTACAATGCAAACCTATTGTTGTTTTTTCATAGTTCATAACCCCATCTCCTTCATATTGTTTGAGATGGTATCCATCAAATCATTGGATTCAGCCTGCAATGATAATAATTCTCGATGAATTTCAGCCATTCTTTCTTCAAAGTCAACACCATCATCTTCAACCGGGGCTACCCCTACGTAAGCACCGGGCGTAAGAGACCATCCTTTTTCTTCGATTTCCGTCAGGCTTGCCACTTTGCAAAGTCCCAGGATGTCTTTATATTCTCCTTCACCAAATTTCTCATAAAGCCAAACTGCTTCCTTAGCCACAATAATTTCATCATTCTTTGCAGCTATCATTTCATCATATTTAGCCTGAATTCGTTTTTTATCCTTTCTATCAGCCTGTTCTACTTCCAGCTTTGCTTTCTTCTGCAAATCCTTTAATTCATTCTTTAAAAGCTGCAAAACTTCCTCAAAAGAAATCACCTGTCCCAAAATTTTTCTGTATTCCTGCAATAAGGCTGTATACTTGTCTATTTCTCCACGATACAGCCATACTATGGCATTCAGATTCTTTAACTGCCACTCCGTCCACTCATTCAAAGTACGATCAACTTCAGTATAATAATTTCTCGCATCAATAAACAGAACCTTATCCTTCAGTTCCTCAACCTTTCCTTTATCAAAAAACCATAGAGAACATGGCAGGCTCTTCGTATAAAAGAAGTTATTGCCTACAGAAACCATTACATCCACATGACCTGTCTTCACCAATTTTTCACGAATCTCTTTATCATGTCCCTGACTGTCAGTTGCAGAAGAAGCCATAACAAATCCTGCACGACCTGTCTCATTCAAGTATGCATAGAAATAAGAAATCCAAAGATAGTTTGCATTACCGATTTCCTTGTTTTTATTTTCCTTCGGTACACCAAAGGGCAGTCTTCCGGCATTGGCTGCTGTTTCTGCTTTTACCTTATCAACATTAAATGGCGGATTTGCCATAACATAGTTACACTTGCCCTCCAAATGATGAGCATCATGGTAGAAGCTGTTTGCTTCATCACCGGATTTAATTACACCGGTAAGCCCATGAACCGCTATATTCATAAGGCAGAGCTGTGCATTGTATTCTACCTTTTCCTGACCATAAAAAGTCATGCTCTTGTTGGCCTGCAGTCCAGTTTCATTTACGAAATCACCGGTTTGTACAAACATACCGCCAGATCCACAGGCAGGATCCAACAAAACTCCGCTTTTCGGCTCCAGTATGTTTACAATCATTTTTACCAATGACTTCGGGGTAAAGAACACACCATCGTCAGAGGCAATATTTTTTGCAAATTTATTCAGAAAGTACTCGTAGATACGTCCGATTACATCTCCACCAACTTCATCCAATGCATTGTTATTAAAGATTCTGAGCAACTCACCCAGAAGCTCATCCGAGAAATCAGTGTAGCTTTTAGGAAGAACTCCTGTCAGCTGGTCACTCTGCTGTTCCACCAACTCCATGGCGTTATTTACCACTTCACCTAGGCTCCCCATGGTCTGTCCTGATACATTCAATAGTCCCAAAGAAGCAACATTTTCCGGAAGATTTACCAGATAATCAAACTGCGCCATTACAGGAAGGAACAATGCGCTCTTAGCCGTGAAATCACTTGCCTCCACCGGCATCTTACGACCATTTCTTATCGGCCTATCCTTTAATATTTCTTCCTCAACCATTTTATATCTGCTGTATGCATATCTAAGGAACAACAGGCCCAGTACAGGCATACAGTACTGATTTGATGTAAGCTTTGATCCAGCTCTCAGGAGATCCGCAGACTCCCACAGATCTGCTTCCAGCTTCTTAATACTTGCGTTATCCATTTATCCATATCCTCCAAAATTAATTACTTTTATTCTGTTCAAGCTTTCTGGCCTTACGTGGGTCTATAGGTTTCTCTGTTCCAACCGGGATGAACCACATTCTCCCTTTCTGAATGGCTCCTTCAATTCTGCCTTCTTTGCAATATATCGCTACCCATCTCTGGGATACATTCCACTTTTCTGCGCATTCTGCTGAGGTCAAATATTCCATGTGTTTTCCTCCAAAAATATGTAAAAACTGCTCTTTCATTATATTCTATTGAGCGAATACTTTCAATTAAATTCTTCTTAGAAGCGAACACTTTTTCGCCAACTATATTTCATACATTGTTCCGCACTAAAAAAGCACCAGTTTCCTGATGCTTCAAAACTTTTATATGTAATTAATCATGCTCTGTACTATATAATTTCTCGCTTATCAAATGCTTGATATTATCTGGAATCATTTTATTCTTATCTTCTACCAATAATGTATCATACTTTGCAATCTATGGCTTTTCTCTACTTTCTTTCAAACTTTCCCTCCTTCCGACAAGGTGGTCACACAGCTGACTGGAATTATTCCAGACCCTCAAACCAACCCCTCAAAAACTGACACGTCCACGATATTTACCAGCAAATCCAAATCCGTATTGACCTGCTTCTCCAATTTCCTGAGTGACAAGCATGGCTTTTATTTTCCATCTGCCCTTACGCTCTCTCCCGGTCTGAGGACTCTTCTTTTGGAATCCCGTCTTGACTGTCCTCTTCCTACCTTTGCCATTAGCCTCGCTTCCTCAGCTCTGGATGATGCAGCAGATATTTCTCAAATGCAACACGAAGAATCAGCTTGCGTTCTCCGTAGTATGCCAAGAAATCCACTCCATCCGTATTTTTCAATAAATCATAGAATTTTCTTCGGCTCAGAACGAAATAGTCGATTGCCTCAGAAGGATTCAAAATATCCTTTTCTGCTAAACTTGGTCTTGCCATAAAATCACATTCCTTTCTGCCAAAAGTGGCTGTTTTCAAGGGTTTTCGGGGTCATCCTATGTTCGCTCTTATGTCCTGTTTCAAGCGGACTCTAACATTACTATTAGTTTTAATAATTAGAATTATTTTATCAACTTATAAATTCTTTCCAAGTTCATATGTCTTCTTCATTATATCCACATGATCCTCAGCTGTATTTGCTGCATCAATTCCACCGCCACCGACCATGCCTTTTAAGGAAGCCTTTTCAAAGAAAGAAGTTCCACATCATGCCCCACTTCTTTTGCTCCCTTTGCACACTCATTTGCAAGTATATCAGAATTGCTCCCTCCTCGAAGACTTGTCGATATGATCAATACTTTTTTTGCCATAATTAACCAACTCCGTTTTCTTCAAAAAATTTCTGGATTTTATCAAATGGGATTACATCCAGATTATCGTAAAGATCTGTATGAACAGCCCCTGGAATTGTTAGCAGCTCTTTATTGGATGTGTACTTGCTGTCCTTAATCATATTTTCATAAGCATCTTTTCCAAAATAATAGCTGTGTGCTTTTTCTCCGTGAACAATGAGGACTGCACTTCTGATTTCATTACTGTACTTTAATATTGGCTGATTCATAAATGACATACATCCAATACTGTTCCAGCCATCATTGGAATTCAGGCTTCTTTTATGATAACATCTGCCTTTATAATACTCACTGTAATCTTTTACAAAGAACGGGGCATCCTCTGGAACCGGAAGAGAAACACAACCACCAGCTCTGAAATATTCGCCTTTACAGTATTCTTGTGTTCTGAGGGTATTCAGCGACTGCTTCTTCGCATAACGTGCTTCTTCACTGTCCTCAGAATCAAAGTACCCATTCGCATTTACCCTTGTCATATCATACATGGTAGATGCAACCGTTGCTTTTATTCTTGTATCGAGTGCAGCTGCGTTAAGAGCCATCCCACCCCAACCACAGATTCCAATGATTCCTATTCTATCTTGATCTACCTCTTCCCGAACAGAAAGGAAATCAACAGCAGCCATGAAATCTTCTGTATTAATATCCGGAGAAGCCATGTATCTTGGATTGCCTC
This sequence comes from Mediterraneibacter faecis, assembly GCF_055383675.1. Taxonomy (NCBI): domain Bacteria; kingdom Bacillati; phylum Bacillota; class Clostridia; order Lachnospirales; family Lachnospiraceae; genus Mediterraneibacter; species Mediterraneibacter faecis. The sequence continues at coordinate 1,779,059 of NZ_AP043803.1, forward strand.
CACTTTCTCCCGTAAAAGAAGGATCAAATGCAATAGTAAGGTATCCTTTTTCAGCCATCGTCTGCGCATACAGTCCGGAACACTGTTCTTTGACTGCACCAAATGGTCCACTTACAGCAATCGCTGGATATTTCCCAAATGCATTTTTCGGCTTATACAAATCTGCAGCAAGTGTGATTCCATAACGATTTACAAATGTCACTTTCTCATGATCTACTTTTTCACTTTTTGGAAAAGTTTTATCCCATTCAGATACTAGTTTTAATTCTTCTGCTTTCAACATAAATATAACCTCCATATGCAAATTGTCTTATAAATACACTTTTTTCAACCTTCCTATTTTAGTTTTCTATATTCTTCATCACTTACCGGTTCAAGCCATTCATTGGAACTATTTTCGCCCGGAACTTCTATTGCCAGATGTGAAAACCATTCATCCGGTGCTGCGCCATGCCAGTGTTTTACTTCTGCCGGAATATTGATGCAGTCGCCTGGCTTCATTTCCACAGCTTCTTTACCTTCTACCTGATAATATCCTCTTCCGGCAACGCATACCAGAATTTGTCCGCCTCCACTTTTTGCATGATGGATATGCCAGTTATTTCTGCATCCAGGTTCGAATGTCACATTGAAAATTCCAACCTGAGAAGTAGAAATCGGTGCAAGAAAACTCCTGCCCGAAAAATACTGTGCAAAGCCATCATTTGGTGCACCAATTGGAAATACCATCTTTTTTGCATGCGCCCGCATCGCTTCCTCTTCGTATGGCAAATCTCCTTCGCCTGTTTCCCACACTTCCTTTGCAAGATTGAAAACAGCCCATGCTTTTGGCCAACCTGCATAGAATGCGGCATGTGTGATCACTGCAGCAATCTCTTTTTGTGTCACACCATGATTTTTTGCATTTTGAAGATGATATTTTAAAGAAGAATCCGTAATTCCGGAAGCCATCAGAGCAACCACGGTAATAATACTTCTTGTTTTTACATCGATATCCTGATTATTCCAGTTTTCACCGAAAAGTACATCATCGTTAAAATGTGCAAACTCCGGTGCAAATTCACCAAGTGCATTTTTTCCTGCTGTCTGTACTATTTTTTCCATATTCTGTATATCTCCATAACGCTGTTATTTATAAAGAGTTTATCCATTCAGTGATTTCCTGTTTCGTTCCACAATTTAATAGTCTGCCTTCTGTAATAACTGCGTCCGATGCAGATGATTGCAATTCTTTCACAGTGTTCCCAAATCCACTTCCTCCGGATGTTGCAAAAAGCACAATCTTTTTACCACTGAAATCGTAAGTTTCTAAAAATGTATTGATGATTGTCGGAGCCACATACCACCAGATTGGAAATTAAAATGTAGCCAGTTCCCCTCATGCGTTGATTTTACTGGGTTTAACTGTATACAAAACTGTGTTTACTGTTACTATCTTTCATTCTTTTCCAAAATAGCTTTGAAGCATAGGCCACATTATTTTCATATATGACACAAAGCTCAGCTCTACTTGTGCTTCATTAAACCATCCAACCATAAAGCTATTTATCTCTTCAAATAATACTTTTGAAAGTTTCTGAATAATAATTGTGTTATCCACTTCTTCAGTATAATCTTTCGCATACATTTTACATATAGAACGCACTCCAAAATAATTATATAGCACACCTACCGTTGTTTTTAATGCTTCAATATCTCTTGGAAAATCTGTTCTATTCATCATATTCACTACTAATTGATGTCTTGAGTTTAGGTAATTCCTAACTGTACTATTACCTATTTCAACATCAACTGTAAATGAAAAATCTTGAGTTTGTATACTATCTGCTCCTAACATTATCATCAATTCAACTTGTGCTGCATGATATTCTGTATAACCAGACAAAGCCATATATTTCCAAGAATCTTGCTTTGCATACATTTCCGTATCTAAAATATGCGTAAATTCATGAAACACAATATACCTTGGTATTTCCGAACTTTTGCATATCCTTAATATATGTTCATCTGTTTTCGTATTATAGTAAGCTTGGGCGGCTGAAGCGAATCCTGCTGCATCGCTTTCCTCAACATTAATTTCAAAAAAATCTATCTTATACTGTGGTAATTTCTCAATTTCCATAAACTCAATATATTCTTTTTCATATTCTTTAATTAAATTTTTAATTTGTATTTCTGTCATATTGTTTTATACCTCATATCAAAGTTAGCATTTCACTTTTAGTATACCATAAAACAATCCCATTCTCATTCTATATATTTTATCCTCAACGATGAAAAGATGTGTCTGCACACATCTCTTCCATCTTATTATTTTCAATGTTATAAGTTCTTAATAAAATTCAAATCCTGTTTCCGTAATGCCTTCTGTAACTTTTCGTTCTTTCTCTTCAGTTCCTTATTTTCTCTGCTCAGAGCTGCCACCTTCTGGTTCAACAGTTCAATCTGTTTTTCCATCGCCATGTTCAGAATTTCTCTTCTTGGATCTATCATTCCGGCCTGTTGCTCTACTGCTTGGTTCAATGTATCCCGGACGGTTGGATTTTTATAAAAGAATCCTCTCGACAATCCAGTTTTCTTCATCAGCTTTGGAACGCTGATACGTTCTTTATTTGCCAGCATATCTTGTATTGCTTGCAATGCCAGTTCAATTTTCTCTTTACTTTTTCTCTGATTTTCCTCAATCATCTTGTCGTATTTGCTCATATTCTTCACCCCATCTTGCCAGACTCATATATATGATGTCACTCATCCTCTGTCTTACTTCTCTGGTTTCGTCTGCCATTCTTTGATTGCTCATTTTCCGGTAATGCTGTACATTATTCAGTCTTTTATGCCCCAATAGTCTCGCTATCGTCCAGTCATCCAGATGCATTTCTGTAAGTTTGACGCCATAGTAGTGCCGGAACATGTGCGTTCCAAACCCGAATAATTCGCCATGATCATCTTTCAACTGCTTTTCCTGTATCATGGACATGACTTTTGTTTTTATAGCCATATACTGCATCGGGCGGTCAGGTTCTTTTTCATTAACAAATATGTATTCTGTATCACCGAACTTTTCCTGTGTATATTCAATAGAACTCTGTAACAGTTTTGCAAGTTCTTTACTGATCGGTTTTTTATATCTTTTAGTTTTAACTTGATATATTTCAATCATATCTTGGCCATTTTCTCTCGTCAGACAATCTGGTCTCAGTGTAAGGGTATCTGATATCCTAGTTCCAAGCATCTGATGTATCAGAAGACATCTTGCAATCTGTACATCCATCTGTGTAATTTCCGCATTCAGTCGTTTCATTTCATCATCAGAATACACTCTAAATTCTGCATTTACTTCCGGTGGAATATCCGTATTAATAAATAAATGCTCCAATCTTTCATAGCTGTAAATTTTTCCGATTGTCTCTAACTGTCGTCTTAATGAAATTACATAAGAACTATTCGCACTATGGGAAGTATCTTTTGTTGACAGATGTATCAAAAATTCTTCCAACACTTCTCTGTCTATTTCACTGCAGCTTTTTATTTTGGAATACTCTTTTTGGAGATATTCTGAGAATATCCTCATTATTGTCAATTCTCCCTGTACAGTTCCTATTGCTTCATACTGCAGATTCATATAAACAGCTTTCTTACATTCTTCCCTGATATCTGGCTGATATATTTTTCTGAAATCCAGTGTTTTTACATTATAAATTGGATTGGATCTGATTTTAATATCCAGATTTTTTAGTTCCCAAACATCTTTTTCTATCTCATCCCGTAAATCTTCTGGCCCTAAAAATTTCAGTACGTTTCTGAAATATAATATCGTCACTGCTTCGCCATAGCTTACTGTACCATACACACTCTTCTTTTCTTTTACAATAGTTATTCCCTGTTCTAACATCCAGCCTTTTAAAAGTGATATCCATTTTTCTGGATTTCTATCTCCAAGGCTTTTGATTCTCCGATTTATTCTGCTGTTCAAAAACTTTGCAATATGATTATAAGCTGTTCGATCCTGAATCAATGCTCTAAACGTTCCGTTTTTGCAGCGATACATAATATAACCTCGAAACTCTTCCTTTAATTCTTGCGTTGGAAGCAACGTTAAATCAAATTTTCCATTATCCTTACGTGTCCCTGTTTCTTGTAAATTGGGGAAATCGCTGAAGTATATAATATCATTTTCCATCTTTTTCCTCTTTCTTTAGCCATGATGCTAAACTACTTCCTTGCATTTCAAAGAACTCATCATTTGCTTTTGCAATCCTTTGCGGCATATAATCAATATACTGTCTTGTCATCTCTTCATAAGTATGTCCAAGATAATCCCTGATACTTTGCAGTGATACATGACTGTCATAAAACATAGTTGCTACTGTATGTCGATAATCGTGTGATTGAAATAAATATTCTCCATTTGCAATCTTATTTTCCCGGCACGCTTCTATCATCTGAGTTCGGAATGTACCATATAGACAAGCACCACCTCTGCTGTTTTTAAAAATGAATTCTTCAGGCTGAATTTCATGTTTTTTCAAGTATACTTTCATAATCTGATAAAGTGCCTGTGGGATTGGAATCCTTTTATAATTCTTCATTTTGACCTGATACACCTGAATCCAATAATCCTCGCCCTGCTGATAATAAGCATTTCCTTTCAATGTACACACTTCACTCGCCCGTAATCCTAGACACCACAGATGTAGGAACATACATCGTAATCGCTCTGGAAAAAGATATAATTTTTTCAAAATTTCCATATATACTGTTTCCTCAACGCTACGATCATGATGTACTATTACTTCTTTTTGTTGGAAATATTCAATTCGGAATGGCATTCTTGTAATATACTGTTTAACTTCCATGAATTTATAAAAATGACCGATACCGAAAATTCTTTCATTAAATCCCTTTGCCTGTATTCCCCGTTCTCGCAAGCCGTCTGCATACTTTTTTACTTCTGCGACAGTTGCATGAATCGCCAGTATCTTTTCTTGTTCCAGCAGTTCAATAAAATTTCTAATACATACAAATCTTCGTACAATCGTGCTGACTGCCTGTCCAGTAATTCCCAGTTCATATTTCATGTATGCCTGTAAAATTTCTCGATTCTGTATTTCCTTGACTTCCATAAAAGAAATGCTAATTAAGGATTTACTTTCGTCTATCCGATGTTTTCCAAGATGTAATCGTTCCAGATACCATACATTTGCTTCCCATTGGATCTGTTCCTGCTGCATAAACGCATCTCTTCTGCATTCACCTAAAATACTTCGTTGACTCGTTTCGGGAAAATTCTTTAAAATAGTTTCCACTTGTTCCATTTCCAGCAATCCAATATCCGTAATATTTAACTGAACACAAGAATCATAAAGAAGTTTTAAGGATTTTAACCTGACATTTCTATAAGCCTTAGACATTGAAGTATTGGCAATGATACGACTCAACGTATAAAAAATTTGTTTCTTTAAAACTTCTGAACAATTTTGTGTAAAATCCCACACCAATAGGTTTGTTTTATAAGAAGTTTCAAAGGTCTCAGCTATTTCCTTTTCCGGATAATACTTCAGAAAATAAATTTTATTTTGATATTTCCATTCATATATCCGCTTTCCATTTAGCGTCTGCATTTGTTGATAGATATGTTGTTGTTTTACCGTATCATATATTTTCAAATAGAAAGATACAATTTGTGATCGTATCTGTCCTCTTAAATATTGTTCATACGAATTTCGCAAAGGATAATCCATTTCTTCCAGATGCCAGATTTTTCTATCTGCCAAGAACTTTTTCAATTTGTTAATTCTTGAATCGCTTTTTATTCCAAGTGCATCAATTTCTGAATATAGTTCCTGCTTTTTCTTCTCAATATCTACTTCAGATTCTGTTATGTGTTCTGCCTGTTGCAATAAATATATAGGTATTTCTCACACCTCCCTACTCCAGCAGACGTTCCGCCCCATAAATAGCAGTGTGTTGTGCATAAAACTCATTACTTGCTTCTATCAGTTCATCATCCAGCCAGTCCAGATACTTTATAGTCGTATCCAAATGTTTATGCCCCAATGCCTGACTGATCATTTCCAGTTCCCATCCTGCCTGCTTTCGCATATTTGCAAAATAGTGACGTAACATGTGGGGTGTGATTTTAACTCCGGTTTTCTTTTCCATTCGGTCCAACATATCATATACACTGTCCACTCTTAATGGCTTTCCAATGTTCTCACCCATGATATTCACAAACAGGTAATCCTGATGTTGCAGGATTTTCCGATATTTTGCCAGATAATCCATGAGAAATTCAAACGTATCATTACTTATCTTGGCACTTCTGTATTCCGCATTTTTGGCTCTCGCTTCATTTTCATTATCTTCCCGGAAGCATACCCTTATCATGTGATTCCTATAATCAATATCTTTGACATATTTTACTCCCAGTAGTTCCCCAATTCTGTATCCGGTTTCTGCTAACATAAGTAACAGAAGCTGATCTCTTCGGTTCGTACAGGCCTGTAAAATTGTAATAATCTGATTTTCTTTTGCTGTTCTCCCACGATGTTCCTCTTCCTTCAGATAGGCTTTAAAAGAATGATTCCGCAGTACCTTTTTTACTCCCACCTGATTAACCGCTATAATCTGGTTATACGATAAGGTTTTGAGACTTCCGTACTGTTCATATTCTGCCTCTATAAATAAATAGAACCTGAACACATCTTTTAAGTATGCGTTGCAGGTTCCTTCATTCGGACACTTCTTTTCTCCAGCCGTTTGCTCTGTATGGTTTCCGGCTTTAAGCCAGTATAAAAATTCCACAAAGTGTTCTGTCTGTTTTTCATAATCTAACTGATAGACTTCTGTGAGTTCCATTTCTTTCTCTGCCATATATTTCATATAATAGCAGATTGAAAATGCTGTGCGTTTCACTGTATTTGGTGAACGTTTACATTTAATCTTATGCATTAGATATTTACTTGGCAGTTCTTCAATACTCATTGTTTCCAGATTTCTGATGAAAAAATATTTTTCTGTTCCATCTTTTATCGTTTCCACCTTGTATATCATAAGCTGCCTCCTTTCCTCTAACGCTATACACAGTATACCCACTTCATGCCGAAATAGCTATTCATCAATACCAACAATCCCACCGAAAACGCCCTTGAAATACCACCAAACTTTTCGTGCAAAATCTGCTTTTTCTGTAGCAGAACCACGAACGGTTACAGGTAGTATTCCACGCCTTTTCGGTTTCGAATAAAGTGCTGGACATCCTTGATATCTTTTGCCATCTTGCAGCTCGGAAGCGCACACATTACTTCCTCATGATACCTGCCACCTTCTCCTGCACGCTCGTCTAAAATGGACACGACACAAGTATCTGTCTCGGTGCGGAGAGCACGTCCGAATCCCTGTCTTAGTTTTTTCTGCATGTCTGGAACAATCACTGCCTGAATATAATCTTTCAGGCTGGCATATTCCTTCTTCTGTGCTTCACTGATGGGATCAGGAACAGCAAAGGGCAGTTTTACTATAATCAGCGAAGATACCATATCTCCAGGGAAGTCTACTCCTTCCCAACAGGAGCCGGCTGCAAAAAGGACAGCATTGTCCATCTGTTTAAATCTTGTGATCTCTTCCGGTGAATGTCTCCACACCTCTATCATCGGGAACGGAATTTCATCCCTTAACATCTGGTAAACGTTTCCCATCAAATGATAAGATGTAAACAGCACTAGCGTATGCCCGTAAGTCGAACAGATCAGTGAATGGATATGGCCTGCTATCATCTCTGCCTCTTCCTGACTTTCTCTTCTGCATGTCTTCAAATTCTTTGGCAGATATAACAGACAGTTCTTCTGATATTCAAACGGGGAGTCTGCCACATATTCCCGGACTCTCCGCACTCTCTGTAATCCTGTCATTTTCCGAATGTGGGAAAATCCCTGTCCGGTTTTTAAAGTTCCGCTTGTCAGAATCGCTCCCATTCCTCTGCTCCATAACATCTGGTCCAGATACTGTGGAATCCGTCTGCTGGATGCACACAATATAATCCGGTGGTCATGGTCCTGCTTCAGATGCAGCACATACTTCTTATCCTGATGGAAAAAGCATTCCAGCACACTTTTGGTTTCTTCCAGCTTGTTTCTGATCCACTTTGGAATCTTCTTTTCTAATTTTTCTATGATCTTATTCATGGTCTGTATCCCCTCATATAAATACATTGCACACTCTTCTGTCATGTGGAATTCTTCTTTTATCCCATATCTGGTTCTGTGGTTTTCTCCTATGATGTCCAGCACCATCCGGATCGTCCCGGACAGTTTTCTTATCTCCGGGCCTTGGTACTCATTCCCAAGATAAAAGCAGATTTCTCGGATATCGTCATAACAGAGGCTCTTCCCAAACATCTGCTTTGCCGCATCCGGCAGCTTATGTGCTTCATCGACAATCAATGCTCGGTAGTCTTTTAATAACGGGCGGTAATCCTGCAGCCTGTGATAACCATCAGCCAGCAGATAATTGTGATTACAGATCTGAATGAACATTTCATGATCTCTGGAACGCTCCAGATACTGCTGATACCTGCATGAGCCTCTTTTCGGGCAGTCTCCCGAACAGAACTTCGGTACACTCACCATCCTTCTGTCAAACCCACTTAAGTTGGACACTTCGTCCATATCATAATGTTCTTTCAACGACAGCAGAGCTTCTTTCTGCAACGCATTTTTGTTTTTTTCTTCGATTGCAACGATTCGGTGCTCCAACCTCTCATCGCAGACAAAATGCTCTTTCCCTTTTCGTATCACAGCTTTAATAGGGGCCTGAATCGTCCCGTTCTCCTGAAGAATCCGGGAGAGAAAAGGGATATATTCTGTAAGAATTGCTTTCTGGAGTGCAATGCTGGAAGTGGATATCACGACCGGACGCTGCTCATAAGGGGAACATCCTTCTGCAAGGAGGGAATATTTTCTCATCAGAACACAGGCCACCAGATAGGCATACGTCTTGCCGATACCGACACCCGCGTCACACAGTGCTATGTTTCTTCCCAGCAGGTTATCCAGCATTTTGTGGCATAACATAATCTGTTCTTCCCTTACTGCCATTCCATGTTCCGGGAACAGCACTCGGAAAATAGTATCAATTTCTCGATGCGCTCTATTGAGATATTCTCTTGTGTAATACATAATTTGTTACCTGATATGCGTGCTGATATCACATCAATACGGCTGTAAAGGATTTCTCCCTACAGCCGTATGTATCTGATATCAACGACACATTCTTCCTTGATTTCTTATACTTTTGATTTTTGGCGTTGTATTTGTCCTCGACTCCCCCATTGCCTTACGGGAACATTACAGGCGGATGCTTGGCATTGCACCGCTCACGGATTTTCTAAAAGTCTTGCTGATTACAACCCAAAGTCCATCCTCTGCTCACTGGCAGTTCCTATGTATCATTATCCCCTCGTAAGTGATCCTCGCAAAAGACCGCCACGGTCCTGTTTCAGTTAAAGATGATTCGCTCGAAACGAAAACGCCACAAAAGAACTCTGCCTCTCACTTTCTGGTCTAATTTCTTCCATGCCCTTTTCATCTGTCCTCGCGTCTTCCTGCCACGCTTCTACTTACGGGAACGTACCTGTAATGCTGGTATGAGGTTGTCAAAGTACACTGGCAAAATTTACCTGCCTATTAAATAGCCGACGAAAAACGCCATAATTATTCAATTTTTGATAAATTTTTTAATTTTTTTCTCAAACGGTTTCTTTTGGTATAAATCGTCTGTTCTGCCATTCCCATAATCTTAGCAACTTCTCTTCCAGAATATCCCCATGTACTGAGTAAGAGGATTTCCAGTGTCTGATGCTCCGTTTCTTTCAATAGTTCATAGATTCGCTTATCACCTATGTGATCCAGAAGCTCCTTTACATCCCTTGCAAACAGCTCGCTGTCCTTTTCTTTTATGGAATCCATATCCTGCATCGTTTCATCCAGATGTTCCCGGTATCTGCGCTCTTCCAGAAAGTCTTCCCTGTCCATCTGGCGCAGCTTTTGGATCTTCTCTTCTTCCATTCCCAGTTCACGCAATTTCTTTTCTTCCTGTTCTTTCCAATAATTCCACTTTCGTTCTTCACTTGTCTTGTTATAAGCCATTTATCTTTCCTCCGATCTGATTTTTGATATAGAAATCAAATCGGAGCATGGCGGTGACCGGATAGGTACGTTATAATGTTCGAAAAATGTCGAAGAAAAAAATGCTGCAACCTCTTCGATTACAGCACTTTTTTCCATCTTACGTGAATATTTCTTGTTGGTTCATAGGAGATTCCTTCTTTTTCTCATAATGAATAAAAGACTCTTGTCATCCATTATTTACTACTAATTTTTCTACTATTACAATAGCTTTTTTAACAAGTTTTCTTGTCTTGGAGTTTAAAAGAAAGCTACCAGTTTTTTTCCTCTGATAGCTTTCCATTCATTCTTATTCTGTTGGGAACATCGCTGCTTCCAACTTATTCATCTCTGTATCCAAAAGACCATATTTTCCTGAGTTATCTTTTTCCACGGATACGTTTACAGTAACAGCTTTTCCATATCTGTTCTTTTCAAGACTCTTCTGGACACTTTCTGTTAATACAGCTGCAAAGACTTCCGGATCATTTCCATCCAATCCCTGCTTTATTTTTTCATTGCTTACCTCTGTAGAGCTTTGTTGCAATGTCTGAAATACATTGGATGGTTCAACTTGTACACTTACTGTATAGACTCCATCCTCTTCTTTCACATCTTGTACTTTGTATTTTGCCAGTTTCTTTACTTCTGTCAGTTTTTCCGCATAATCAGCAATTCCTTTATCCGTAATGTTATCGGAATCATCAAATTGCTGTTGGATACTCTCATTAAAATCCTCTTCGATTTCTTTCTTGGCATCTTTTTCCGAGATTTCTAACAGATTCGCATAGTCCTTATATTCTCCATGATAGTGTGCATCAAGAGAACTTTGGACGTAGGATTTGGCATCAAAGTCTGGTTGTCTGGAGCAAGCTGATAACAATATACATACTATAATTCCTATACTTATGCACAAAACACAATTCTTCTTTTGCATATTCTCTCCTTCACGCTTTATTTATCTTCAATTTTTATCGAAAATAACATTTTTAAATACTGTTCTATTGACTCCTTTTGAACTTTTCTTTCAATATTATATGGAATGCACATAAAAAACTCCACATAACCATTATCAATAAAACTCAGCAATACTTCTCCATTTTCTGTTAAAAAATGTACATATTTTTTATTACATTTACTTTCAAATTTAATATTCGACATTTGCTTGTATATTTTTTTGTAATGATTTTTTATGCTTACTTCATCTGTACAATCAGTTCCATCACCTATCAAAAAAGAAATATACAACTTATCATAATCTTCATTTCTATATGTCATATAAGAATCTGTATGACCATCACCAATATTTTTATAATGCTCATTTGGAATCGAATAACTAATTATTTTCCCCTCTAATGTTTCAAATCTTTCTGTTTCATCAATTCTAATTTCACATGGTTCAAACATTTTTTTTATAAACAAGCCCAATTCATAATCCGACATTTCTATAAAATTAATATAATCTTTTTCTTCCGTTTTTCGCGAATATCCCCCTCTATTATTCCGTTCCCATCTTCTAATTTCTAATTCATCTCCATTTTGTTTCAAATCAATTCTTTGATAATTCTTGGAAAATGTTGGAAAACTTTTATATTTTGTTTGTTTCCAAAAATTGTTTAATTGAGATTCGTCTACTTTTGGGGAACTTTCTGCAATTTTTATTCCTTTTCTAATTGCACAGCCTATCTTATCTATTGTTTCTTCAGCCATAATTTCAATTGTAGGTTCGATAGAAATATAACATCCCATAAACCTTTCAATGGCATTAGGCACAATTAAGAAACCATATTTTTGATTATAATATACAGAAATCATATCCGTTTTCTCCTCTCTATTACTTAAGGGGAATAAAATATTCCCCTTAAGCTATTTACTTTGCTATTATTTTCCTACTGTAATAATGAGTTTAACACCTTTATCAATACCATGTTTTGTAGCATTATTAACTGCATTTATCTGAGCTTCGCTTAATGTTACATTTGGAACAACTACTTGTAATTGTCTACCCACTATTTCTTCCGCATTAACAAATTTACCATTAAATGTTTCTCCTATAAATCCTGAAACTTTATTAATGTCCTTGACAATTACCTTTTCCAATTTATTACCATTTTGATAAGTCTTTGCACCTAAGTCTCGGCTTTTAACACTAGTCACAACACCATTTTCTACTTTATCTATGGTCGGGAAATTGTGTCCCAAGTTATTTCCCATAGCTTTGTCAATAATATCTCCTCGCTCTAATGGTGGTTTTTCCCAAGTGCCTTCTGGCAATTTTGTTTCGGTTACTTCTGCAACTAATTTTTTAAACGATTTATCAATCCCATCATTATGGGTACTTCCTGCACTCCTTACTACATTCAAAAGTTTCCCAGCCCCATAACTAAGGCCACCCATAACGCCACCTGTCACTGCTCCTGCAATACCACCGACTAACGTATCTTTTGCTACTTGTTTCAGACTATTTCCAGACAAACCTGAATTCACTGCACTATATGAAGCTCCACCAATAGCTCCAATAACTGCTCCTGAAACCATCGCCGTTCCTAAGCCACCCATTGCTGGCAATGCTGCCAGAACTGCTCCTGCAGCCAAACCGCCTGTTGCAGCAACTACAAGACCAGAAACTGTAACCGCAGTTATACCAATGGCTACTTTTTTCACCGCATTCCAGTCTACTTTTCCAAGCTTATCTGTAATACGATTTGTTGTCGTACACATATGTCGTACCACTTCTGAGCGGATTTCTGCCGTTCTTTCTGAAACATAGGATTTGAAAGATGTATAAGTTTTTCCAATTTTCTGTACCCCATTGCTTACAGAACGAATAAACTGACTTCCTCTGGATGTGATCTTTTGATATGTACTGCTACTGGTTACACGATTTTTCACAGATTGATATGTCTGTTTTGCATGTTTAGCTGCATTTTTGGCAGTTTTTGCTACCCCCTTCACTGTGTTAACAATAGTTTTTGCTGCTTTCTTAGCTGTATTTACTACTGTTTTGACTACCTTTTTCGCAGTATTAACGATTTTCTTGCCGACACTCTTGACTGCTTTCGCTGCTTTTTTAGCTGTACTCTTAATCCTGCTCCACAATGAATGTCCTGTCGGATCACTGTAATTCAGCGGATTATTGGTCGTATAATCGTAGCGGTTTCTGGTCAATGGATTTTCTGTCGTTCCAAGGTCACTATCTTCAGTTGTAAAGGTTCCGTTCTCTGCGTTATAGTATCTTGCCCGCAGATACTGAAGTCCTGTTTTTACATTTGTGGACTCCCCATTATAACCGTAGTAATTGACACCGTCTGCTGTTCCTGATGTAAGGTTTCCGTATGGATCATACTGATAGCTGTTCGTTAGATTAGCTGTTTCGGTCAGGATTCCGGTCACGCTGTTTCTTCCGTCATATAAATAATAACTGCTTTCTGTGGATTTATCAACGCTTATACGTTCTCCGATTCCACTTTCTCCATAAGTATAAGCCTGACGGACTTTCTCGTCTGCCCCATACTCTGCGAGGACTTCTGTATTCTCACGATTGATATCGTTGATATACTCTGTCAGTGTGTATCCTTTGGCATTGGAACCGCCTTTTACCAGAGAGGCAAGCTGCTCTTTCGGGCTGTTCCCATCTTCGGTACGCTGGTTCTCCGGGATCAGGACTTCATCGCCATAACAGTCTTCCCATTTATAGGTGTTATCCAGTTCGAATACCCGGTTGTTATCTCCATCGTACATGGCTGCCATTAGGACTGTTCCACCCTGTTTTACCACTGCCAGACGATTTTCTGCTGTATATTCATAAGTAACCGGATCAGCACTGTTTGTCTTATCGCATTCCTGAATCAGATTGCCATCTTTATCATAGCTGTAGGTTGTTCCCGGATCGCCCCAGATCTTTGCATTGGTGCGTTTGATGAGCTGGTTGGAATCGTTGTACTTATAGTTATATTTTGCTTTGCTGACACCATCTTCGATCTTCTCATAAGAAGTCCGGTTTCCGATCTTGTCATACGTATAATTATGAATCGTCTTTTTACCGCCCTCTGCTTTTTCCGTGCAGCGTGTCAGTTCCCAGTTGTCATCGTATTCATAGGTACGAGTCGTCTGGATCTCTTTCTCCTGATGCTCACAGTCTGCTTTGTCTGTCTCTTTCTGTGTATCGCCCCAGTTGTACCAGTCTTCCCAGCTTGGTGTCTTTCTTGTTCCCGCTTCCAGTTCCGTAGCTGTTTCTCCAACTACATATCCCTGATCATTGTACTTGTACTTATAAGTACTGATTACTTTGCCACAGGAACCACAGGTATTCACAATCTTTGTAATATGATCTTCTGCATCGTAAGACACTTCCGTCTTTGTTCCGTTGCTTCTAACGACTTCTGTCACACGATTCAGTGCATCATGCTTGTAAGTGGTTACTTTTCCATTACGATCTGTCAATTTTACGAGGTTATCATTTAAGTCGTATTCATAGCTGACCTTTGTCCCATCCGGGTATACGATTGCCTGCAGATTATCTGCATCATCATAGACGTAGCTGACATCCTTTTTCGAACCACTTGTTACTTTTGTGATTCTTCCGAGTGCATCGTATTCGTAGCTGCTCTTGCCTGTCTGATCCTTCATGGATACCCGTTCCCCGGCACTGTTATATGCGTAGGTCACGTCCTTTTCGGATTTCTCGCCTTTTGCATCCTGATATGATTTCTCCAACAGGTCATTCAGTTTGTCGTAATCATACGTGGTTTTCTTGCCACTTGCCTGTGTATGTCCGGTCAGTCTGCCTTTTTCATCATAGTCGAATTTCTCTGTTCTTCCTGCCGGATCTTTGATGGATGTCAGGTTGCCTTCCAGATCATAAGTATAATTCGTTGTCTTATTTGCTGCATTGGTGAAGGTCACCAGGTTATCCATGTTGTCGTAACCATAAGTTGTTACACCGCCAAGGGCATCAGTTACTTTGGTCAGGTTATCATTCTTGTCATATTCCAGATGGCTCTTTAATCCGGTCTTATCTGTAACAACCTGAATATTACCATGTGCATCGTAATCAAATCCCGTTGTGAATCCACGCTTGTCTGTAATAGAAGTTACCCTGCTGTCCTTATCATAAGTATAGGATTCCTTCTGTCCCAGTGCATCCGTCTCTTCTGTTACACGATTATCTTTATCATAGACGGTCTTTGCAACATAGCCCATCGGGTCTGTTACAGATGTCACATTATAATTCTTGTCATATCCATAGCTGGTCTTTCTTCCACCCGGTTTGGTGATCTCAGTAATATTTCCTGCCGGGTCGTAAGTATAAGCAGTTATCTTACCAAGCGGATCAGCTGCAGAAGTCATCTGGCCTGCCAGGTCATAACTGTAGGTATTGCTCCGTCCAAGTGGATCTGTCTCCTTCACCAGATTGCCATACTTATCATAAGAAAAGCTGGTTGTTCCATCCAGTGCATTGGTAGAAGACTTCATGTTATGGAGCTTATCGTAAGTATAAGTGGTAGTACTCTTTAAGCTGTCGCTTTCTTTTACCACGTTGTCCACTTTATCATAAGAGAAATTCTTGGTATAACCCAGTGGACTGGTCATACTCTTCAGACGTCCGGCTTTATCATAACTATAGGTATACTCTCCGCCATTCGCCTGTGTCATCTTTGTGACATTGTCATTCAGGTCAACACTGTACTGTGTCTCATTTCCCTTTGCATCCGTTGCAGAAATGACATTGCCATGCTTGTCGTAATCATATTTGGTAACTGCTCCCTTTGGAGAGATCTGTTCCGTCAGATTACTTAAGCTGTCATATTTGTATTCCGTAATAAGTCCCATCGGATCTTTTGATTTGGTAAGATTTCCAATGGCATCATAACGGTATTCATTTGTTTCTTTTAACGGAGAAGTCTCCCCGATCTTGCGGTCCAGTTCATCATACTGGTAGGTTGTCGTATTTCCATTTCCGTCTGTCTGGGATACGAGATTGTCATTTTTATCGTAAGCATACTTGGTAACCGTACCGTTTTCATCGACAGATTCCGTCACATTATCATTTCCGTCATACTTAAAGGTGCTGGATGCTCCCAGTGGATTTGTCTGAGAAATAACCCGGTCTTTCTTATCGTAAGCGTATTTATATGTGGCTTCCTCTTCTTCTGTCATGGATAACTGGTTGCCGACTTTATCGTAGGTAAAGGTTGTTTTATGACCTTCCGCATCCGTTACCGCTGTAATGCGGTCCATAACATCATATTCATAAGATGTGGTACTTCCGTCTGCTTCAGTAAGTTTCAGGAGTCTGCCGTACTGATCGTACTTGTATGTTGCTGTCCTGCCAAGTTCATCGGTCTGTGTCAGTACATTTCCGGCACCATCATATGTATAATCCATACTGTTTCCGCCATTGTCGGAGGAATGGATCAGATTGCCTGCTCCGTCATATTGATAGGTAATTACGAGTCCCTGTGCATCCGTACATTTTACAAGCTGTCCGATGGCATCGTACTCCATCAGCACCTTGTCTCCTGTCGGCAGTATTATGGATGTGTTATTTCCCTCTTTATCATATACATAGCTGTACGCATTGCCGAGGGCATCTGTCATCTTTGTGCTGTTGCCCTGTGAATCGTATTCGTAAGTGGTCTTTCCTTTCAGGGCATCCACCGTCTGTTCCAGATTGTCGGTGGAATCATATTTCATTGCTGTAATGTTGCCCTTTGCATCGCTTACCGATGTCATGTTTCCATTACCATCGTAAGTCATGGCACTGGTATTTCCATTTTCATCGGTAGAGGATACCAGATTTCCATTTAAGTCATACTTCATGGATACGGTATATCCAAGGGCATCTTTGGATGTAGTCAGATTTCCTGCCTTGTCGTAAGCATAAGTATCTGTTCTTCCCTCTTCATCGGTAGAAGATACCAGATTTCCTGCTTTATCATAAGTATATGTGGTAGTTCCACCTTCTGGGTTGGTTTCACTTAAGCGATTTCCTGTATTATCGTAGGTATAAGTCCAGGTTCTTCCACTGTCATCTGATTTTGATACCAGATTGTCTGCCGCATCATAAGCGTAAGTGGTAACTGCACCTAATTCATCTGTCTCTTTAGCGAGTCTTCCGCAGTTATCATATTCCTTGGAATGGCTGCTTCCATCTCCATAAGTAATCTTGGTTTCATTTCCTAATGCGTCATATTCATATTTGGTTATATTACCAACTGCATCTTTGGACTGAAGCACCTGTCCAAGAGAATCAAACTTGGATACGGTTGCATTTCCATTTCCATCGGTATATTTTTTCAGATTTCCTGCTTTGTCATATTCATAGAGCTTTGTTCCAAAATCTTTATTACTCTCTTCTATGACACGTCCCATGCTGTCATACTTATAAGTAATTGTATTTCCTTTTGCATCGGTTGCTTTGACCTGCTGATAATTCTTATCATAAACGTAGCTGATCTGATTTCCTTTCGGATCTGTACCACTGGTCATGTTGTACATCTTATCGTAAGTATAAGTGGTGGTATTCCCCAGTGCGTCAGTACTTGCTGTAATATTTCCCACACCATCCAGTGTATAAGCGGTCACACCGCCATCGGCTGCTGTCTTGGAAGTCAGATTGCCATTCGCATCGTAACTGTTCGAGGTTACATTTCCAAGTGGATCTGTCATGGTAACTGCACGATTCATCGCGTCATACGTGAATCCCCATGCTGCTCCATTTCCATCCACATATCCGGTCATGTTTGCTCCGTCATACGAATACGTTGTTGTGACACCTCTGCCGTCTGTCTGGGATACCATACGATGTTTGTCATCGTAAGTATAGGTAATGGCTGTTCCATCCGGTTTTGTAGATGTGACCATATTTCCATTACCGTCATAACTGTAAGTAACCGTTGCTCCGTTATATCCAGTTGCACTGGTCAGCTTATTCTGCTCATTATAAGCATAAGAGGCTGTCTTTCCATCCTCTCTTGTCTCCGTTGCTACATTGCCAAATGCATCATAAGTGTAAGTTTTTGTTCCGGCTGCTGTCGTTTCGGAAGCAAGCTGATTCTCTGCATTATAAGTCTTTTCACAGGTTGTTCCATCCGGATATTCAATGGATGTTGTGCGGTACTGATCATCATAATGATAAACGGTCTTATTTCCTTCGTTATCCGATGTTATAGTAGAACTCTTTCCGTACTTGAAAGTTGCCGTTCCTTTTTCTGCATCAGTCTGCTCTACAACTCTTCCTTCTTTATCGTAAGTATTCTTTACAACCGTATTGCCATTCTCATCTTTCCAGCTTGTCATACGGCTGTCATCATCATACTGATATTCTTTTGTTGTTCCATTCGGGTCTGTTACAGATATCAGGTTTCCCTGCTCATCATATTTGTAAGAAACTTTTCCACCATCTGGAAGAGACAGTTCCTTGATATGCCCGAATTTATCCTGTTTTACCCCGAATGTTTTTCCGGATGGTGTGGTAATCTTGCTCAGATTATAATCATCGTCATAATCTAATACTGTCTTAAATCCATTCACATCCGTTACATAACGTAAGATTCCGTATTTATCAAATGACCAGATACTCTGATCCGCATCTGTCAGTTCCCATCCAATGTAGTCATGGTCTGTATCTTTATAGCTGACTGCTTTTAAATCGTATACATAACCATCCGGAGCAGTGTAGCTGCCATCTTCATTCTTATCAAAGATCAGATAACTTCCGTCCCCTCTCATATACAGAAGGCTTCCGTCCTCCATCTGAGAAAGTGACTGGTCATAGTTGAAGCTCCATCCACGTCCGAACATGGAATGCTGGTCTGTTCCTTGGGAATTGTAGCTTCTTGTAATGGAAAATTCCCCATTCAGCTCATTCATCGTCACATCGGACTGATCCATGTAGAAGTTACCAGTATTTAAGTTGACTGGTTCAAATCCAAATTCACAGTGCAGGCCTCTTCCCATCAATGCTCCGTCAATCCGCATCTTATCCTGATCGGTAAGCGGTGCAGGACTATATGGAACATTTGTCTGTGGGTTACGGATAAAGATCGTGTTGTTTGCGACTACCAGTGCATCCATAACCTGATTGTCTTTCATAATGTTCTTAAGCGGAACACCATAATATTTTGCAATCTTTGGGAATGTATCAAACTGCTTCACTTCATAGATCACAAAGCTGTCACTGGTCACTTCTTTTCCGGTTTCCAGTTTGCCATCGATTTCTTTTGATGCTTTTGCTTTTATTTTATAGAGTTTATCTTTTGTCAGTCCTGAATATAAAGCACTCTGCCAGTTGGAATCTTTGCTGTAATACTTATTCACCTCCGGGAACTGCTTATTGTATTCAGTGCTGTCTGGATAGGAATACAATGGTTTTGCATCTGTTTCGTGATGTTCTTCATTTTCCTCATCTGGGAGCAGATAATATTCTACTGTAGATTTGCTCTTTGCAATTCCGTCTGCAAATACGGCATCAAATTTCAGTTTTCCATTGGTATTCTTTTCTGTCATCGGGCGAAGCAGGATGGTTGTCTCATCCAGTGACATATCTCGCAGATATGGATCTTCTGCCGGAGACCACTGGATACTGAGCTTCGGTCCATAGGCTGAATTTCGGTTATTCAGCACTTCACACTGCATGGATGCCCCAAGATTATTTGCCTCTGCGATTGCTACCAGTGCAAATCCGTTGTTCGCATGCGTTCCCTGCACCCAGTCATTTACCAGATCTTTAACGTCATAATTGATATAACTGTTCCTTGCGGTACTTGCATTCTGTACATCCTGGAATGTAAGCTGCATTGGTTTTGTTTTCCATGTAATCGATGTGTTCCAGGTTTGATCCACACGGTAAAGACCAAACTGCGATGTACCGCCACTATATGCTGTCCGCTGGCTCACTGCAAAGGTTGCACTGTCGATTTTTGAATCTTTCGGAATCTGACTAAAATCAGAATTGACTTTGATATAAGTCCGGCAATTCTGGTGTGCTGTTCCAAATCCTGCAAGGTTTCCGGACTTAATACCATCATCAAATCCGACATACGGATAATTGTTGTCTCCAATCTACTACAATATGTTTATGGTTAATATCCCTTACAGCCAGTAAGGAATTATCCATCTTGTTGCTTAAGCTGTATAATGATGGAGCAATCGGTATATCGTCTTCCAATCTTGGACTTCGCGTCCGTAAATTAGACTGATAACCAGCTCCTCATTCGCAGCGTTCGTTTTATGCAGGTTGAATCGCCATAGGTGCATTCGCGTCACACCACAGTAGATTGAATAGGCAATGAGTAAAACTGGTATTTATCCATTGCAATAATCTTAAGGAGTGACAATTTATGAACGCAGTAGGTATCGATGTTTCAAAAGGTAAGAGTATGGTTGCTATCATGCGACCTTTCGGTGAAATTGTTTCCGCACCTTTCGAAATCAAACACACAGCCAGTGATATCCATTCACTTGTAGAACTCATCAACTCTGTTGAAGGGGAGTCCCGAATCGTGATGGAGCACACAGGACGTTATTATGAAGTCCTCGCCCATCAGCTTTCAAAGGCAAATCTTTTCGTCAGTGCCATTAACCCAAAACTTATCAAAGACTTTGATAATGATTCTCTTCGTAAAGTGAAATCTGATAAAGCGGATGCTGTTAAGATTGCCCGATATGCTCTTGACAAATGGCAAAATCTTAAACAGTATAATGTTATGGATGAATTACGCAATCAGCTCAAAACCATGAACCGTCAGTTCGGCTTTTACATGAAGCACAAGACGGCTATGAAAAATAATCTTATCGGCATCCTTGACCAAACCTATCCTGGTGTTAATACTTACTTTGACAGTCCTGCACGCAGTGACGGCAGCCAGAAATGGGTTGATTTTGCATCTACATACTGGCATGTGGACTGTGTCCGTAAAATGTCTCTGAATGCCTTTATCGACCATTATCAAAACTGGTGCAAACGTAAGAAGTACAACTTCAGCCAATCCAAAGCTGAGGAAATCTATGGAAAAGCAAAGGAACTTGTTCCTGTACTTCCAAAGGATGCCATTACAAAGCTTATAATTAAGCAGGCTGTGGATCAGCTTAACAGTGCCTCTACAACTGTTGAGTCACTACGCACTCTCATGAATGAAACTGCATCCAAACTCCCTGAATATCCTGTCGTTATGGCTATGAAAGGTGTTGGAACTTCACTCGGATCTCAGTTGATGGCTGAGATCGGAGATGTTTCCCGTTTCACTCACAAAAGTGCTATTACTGCATTTGCCGGTGTAGATCCCGGTGTTAATGAATCTGGAAGTTATGAACAAAAAAGTGTTCCAACCTCAAAACGAGGTTCCTCTGATCTTAGAAAGACTTTATTTCAGGTAATGGATGTCCTAATTAAAACACATCCTCAAGATGATCCTGTTTATCAGTTCTTAGACAAGAAACGTGCTCAAGGCAAGCCTTACTATGTCTATATGACTGCAGGTGCCAACAAGTTTCTAAGAATCTACTACGGACGAGTGAAAGAATATCTTTCATCTCTTCCAGAATCCTAATCATCATTATAATTCTCAGACCAGCACTGGTGTGGTGGTCTTATTTTGATACCTAATTTTCAACCTGTATAAAATTTTCAATGTTCTTCAATTTAGCCTTGACTTTTTATTTGCAGGCTGACTGGTTGGACTTCCCTCTTCCACACCGATCATGTTAAAGGAACTCTTCTGAATCTCCACTGGTGTCGGATCAATCCTGACCGGATACTGACGTTCTTCTGCCGAAAGCCAATCCCTGTCTGGTTTTACGGTCAGGATTGTTTTTCCATCTTCTTCCCGAAGTTCCAATGTGATCAGGAAACTGATTTCCCCGGCAGCATCTTCCATTGATGGAGTCTCCAGAAGATACTTTGCATCTTTGATTGTCTTCCCTTCCGGATAGATATAGACCTGATTATCTTTTACTTCAGCCTGATATCCCGGAATCTGAAGTTCATATTCATACGATTCTCTGTCTGTTGGTTGCTGAAGTACGATATCTTCCTTAATGCTGGAATCCAGTACCGTATACTGAACATCCGCTCCTTCATAAACTTCATTATAAAGGATCGCATTGTCCTTAATAACGGAATGTGTATAATCTCCATCTACCGGAATGATTCCGATTCTGGTCTTTCCATTTTCAATCGTTACACCATTCTCTTCTGACATCTGTTCCGGAAGAAGAATGGCATAGTCATTTGCCTTGTTCTGATAAACTTCTGTTTTCTCTTCCTTTTCCTCAGTTGCCACTACACTGCTGGCTTCCTGTGCTTCTTCAGATGCCGGAGTATCTGCTTCTTCTGGTTTTACAAGTGTATTATCAACCAGCTCGGTATCTCCATCCTCATTCTTATAAGTTCCGACATAACCTCCATAAACGGTTGTATACTGCTTGTCCCCTGTCTTATAAGTCTTGGAGATGGCATCATAATCAATCAGTTCACCTTCCGGTTCTTCTGGAATCGGATAGTAATCCTGAGGTTCTTTCAACTCCACTTCTTTTTCCTGCGGATTTTCTTCTGTTTCTTCCGCTGGAGTTGTCTGTTCTTCCTGAGTCTCTGTATCTTCTGATGGCGTCGTTTTATTTTGTACGTCCGCATCAGACTGCTGACTCTTGTCTTGTTCTCCAGATGTGGAATCTGTTATCCCGGCTTCCTCTTCCGTCAAAGCCTCTGGTCTGGAGAAATCTGCATTCTTCTGTACATCCTCAATGGCCTCTTTTGCCTGTACAAAGATAGGTTCTGTTCCCTGTAGTGCCATCAGGAGTGCAAGTACTAAGGCTATAGCCGACTTTCGAAATCTCTTCATAGTCTCTTTCTCCCTCTTGTAATCTTTTTCTATAATTCCTTTACAAAATAACCGCTACCCTCCTTTTTTTCTGACTTTTGCACTACTATAATCTGAAAAATCACAAAATTTTCACAAATGGTAAAAATGACCCTTGAGGTGGCAAAAATAGACGAAATCGGTCGAAAAAAATAGTAAGACACCATCGCCTTACTATTTTTCATCTAATTTCATATATAATAATATTTTCACTTGAAAGGATTTCTCCGTATGGCAGATCTCCATCTGACCATGATACTTTTCTACTACGAGTTTCACATTTTGTAATCCTATTCCATGTCCTTCTTTCCTGCTTTTCGTTGTCAGATAAATTCCATTCCGCACTTTTGGTGTATCTTTTATGCTATTCTCAATCTGGATATTCATGATTCCTTTTCGATAATACATCTGAAACGATAATCTCCTTTCATCTGAAGCTGCTGTCCCACGAATAGCATTATCCATAAGATTTCCCACAATTATACTTAAATCAAATAGTTCTTCCCCTATATGATTCGGTATTTCCACAGAAATCTCTGGATTTTCAATTACTGATTTCGAATCTTCCAGAATATAATTCAGCAGATTATTCATATTACGGTTTTCTGTATATAAATGATGACATAAGGCTGTTCCGGCTATATTCTCCATTTGTTTCAGATACGATAGAATCTCTTCATTTCCTCCCGTTTTTGCCATTGCCCCTATTGTTGTAAGATGGTGATTGTAATCATGATGTATCTTATTCAGCCTGTCCTGTGATTTCATCATCATCTCCAGTTCTTTTGCATACTGGCTCATCTGAATCTTCATCTCTTCCTGTTTTGCTGTTTCAATATAACTTTTCTGAACCTCATCGTGCAGATAAAAAATAAACACATTGATAAACAGTAAGAATAATACAATCGTAGACCGCACACCTCTTCTGTCTAGCAGCAATATCCTGATACAGACTATAATACTGATCACCGGGACAGAAAGCATAGCAAGCCAATGACGGTTCTTTATATAATAACTTCTCTTTACATCCACTTTTCTTTCAATAATAACTTCCAGTAAAAAGAATATAAAATTTCCCATTACGATAGTTCCCGGTCCCATGTGATGATGCACCGGATTTCTTGCTACCGCATACCGTTGAAAGAGCACGATTGGAATCCCATCACATAAAATTCCCATAATATATACCATAAGTGTATTCCAGACATGATGTTGCCAGTCTGCCTGATATGCCACTGTTATAATTAACAGAGCGATCAGCTCAAAGATCAGATCTCCGTACATCGTTCCCCACTGCATACTTCCCCAGCAGGAAAGTAGATATGCACAAAAATATGCAAATAGCTTTTGTGTATCCTCATTTCTTGGATACAGGATGGTATTATAACGGAACACAGTATAAATCCAGAATAATTTACTTGTCAGATAAGTGATCAAATGGATATTCATAATCTTTTCTTCTCCGTTTGTAATAGTCTTTCCCTGACCTTCTTGCGATTTGCTTTACTGATACTGAGACGTGTCTTGTCTTTCATAACCACGTTGTCATATTTGTAATGCTCCACGTGTTCCATATTGATGAGATAGGACTTGTGAATCAGTAAGAAATATTCTTCTGTTACATCCGCTACATCCTTTAATTTTCCTCGATATTCAAATTCTTTTTCCGATGTCACGATATGTACTCTTTTTCCCAGACTATAAAAATACAGGATCTTGTCATAAGAAATCTTGTGGATTCCTTTTGTATCCGTATATTCAAATATTTTCTTCCGTTCTTTTAACAGTTCCCGTAATTCACCTATCACCCGGAAAAGTTCTTCCTCTCGGATTGGCTTTACAAGAAAATCAAATGGATGAATACGGAATAATTTCATAGCATATTCCTGATATGTTGAAATATAGGTAATCCGCAGTTCTTTTCCATAATTTTTCTTTCGTATCTCCGTTCCGATATCAATTCCATTCTCATGTTCCAGACAAATATCAAGGAATAACATATCGTAGGATTCTTCTTCCAGCCTGTTAAGAAGCTGCTCCGCAGAATAGTATATTTCTATAGATATCTGACAGTCATTCGCTTTCCCATAATGGAGCAGCTTCTGTTCTAACCAATTACATAGGATGATGTCATCATCACAGATTGCAAGTTCTAGCATATTTTCTTACCCTCAGTCTTTCGTAACACGACAAATGGGGAAAAGAATCCCCTTCAATTCTTTTCCCGAATGGACATCACTAATTTTGTGTCATTTTTCCGATGCAACAGCACCACTTCCTTTGCTGTCTTATTTTGTCCTCTATATAATAAACACTTGAACAAGAAAAAACTGTCGCCATTTTATAATTTATTTATATTTTTTATGTTTTATTTATATTTTATCCAAATATTACAGCGATAACTAATAATGTCACCCCCTGCATTATTCTTTTTATTTTTAGCGTCATTTGATAAAACATCAACGTTTTTGATGGCAAAAAGGGAACCTGCAAAACCAGATTCCCTTTAAAATACATGCTCTTCTCTAAAAGGATGATAAATCCACCATCCTCTGCTTATTTTTAAAAACTTTTTCCTTTTTTACAATACTTATAAATATTAAATGGTTTTTCTTTTTTTTCAAATAAAATCCCTGTTGTTTTAATAATTTTTATAAGTTCATCCGACTCCATATCTGTCGTTTTAAATATAAATATTTTCTTTTCATTTGTTATGAAAAAAAAGAAGTTTTTATATAAGAACATTCTATCAATATTTTTAAATTCATAAATTTGATCTTCATCTATTTTAATTGCGTTTTCATCGATATCCACCGTTTCATATCCTGATCTACCCCAGACAAATTCATGAACATTTTTTTCAAAATTTTTACCAATCATTTGATACCAAATAATCCAAGCCACACAAGCCACACAAGTTCCAATCCCTATTCCAAACATCAAATAACTTTCCGACAGATAACAATTAATCGACAGTAAAAATTCTACAGGTGTAAAAATATAGATAATCATTCTACTTTTCTGTCTTGTTTTAAATAATTGATTAGGAATTATAAACCCAAGCGAAAGCATTCTTTCTAATTCTTCCCTATCCTCATCTGACACAATTGATTTAATATGCATTCTTCTTAATCCCCCTTTTGCCAGAGGTCCTCTTTATAAAATCGAACCTCTGGCCATTGTCTCTTTTATTCTTTTACAATTTACAGCGCTTGAATCAACAAACCAAAAACAGTACCTGCTCCAGCTGAAAATAAAGCAATAATTGACGGAATTGCATTTACAACTAATGCACCCGCAAGAACTAATATTACGGCTCCTGCCAGTATATTACTATGCTCTTTTGTGAATTCTACAACATTAAATTCAAGACCACTATTAGAATTTAATGTCATTGTAAAAATCAAAGCAACCGATATTGTCCACTCTTTTTCCTCTTCTGGCAGCAAATCTGATGTACTAAATACAATGGAAAACTCTACACTATTGGCAAAAACATTATTTATTTCAAAAGCAATATTACCAGATTTAACCGATAAAGCAATTTTTTCTATCGTATTTCCAAAGTTATCTGCTCCCTCTATACCTGTATCTGATAAATTTGATGAAATCTCCATAATTTGATTTTTGCAAGTTTGTGTCAATTCTCCATCATTTCCTATATCCACTTTTATATTATAAATTTTACCAGTTGAACTTTCAAGCGATGTGGATATTTTAGTAGAAATATCAATTGCTCCTTGAGGACTCATCATTGTTCCCAGTGAAATTTCCTTATCATACTCCACACCCACATCCATAATTTTATTCAGATAACCAAGCGGCTCCATTACATTATAGACATATTGATTTCGTGCTATTTTTACCTTTGCCCGAAGATTTTCTTGCGCTATTTCCTCATCTGTTTTTGTCGATACGGCATCGAACTTTTTAAATCCAGTATCTCTCCCTGAATATGCATCTTTATCCAGTGGGAACGAAGGTGATGAAGAAAATGAGTTCAACTCACAAAATTGATCAAATGCCCAGTTCTTCGGCATCGAATATCCCAAATTACAGCTAAATCCAGTTGACATATCTGCCACAAATGATTTACTTGCCAATCCTGCTTCATAAACTTTAGTACATACATATCTTGGTGCATAAATGCCGACTTTATAATTTTTATCATTTGTCGAACTGAAAAAGATCATGTGAATCTGTTCAAAATAAGGTATAATAAATGTATCAATCTGATATGAATAACAATCAAAATCCACTGCAAAGTATATAGTCGTTCCACTTGGTATACCGATTCTCTCGGCTGCTAAAATTGCTGTCTGTGCATCAACACTTCCCTGGGACGGATCCTTAAAATAGTTTAATTCATATCCTCCATCCTGATATATCGGGAATACCGATAATCCTGCATTTTCAATGTTTTTCACTTCTGTTGATGTCAAATATTTCGGTGTATGTTCTTTTCCAACAGAACCTGTCAGATAACGTCCTACATGAGTATACCCTGCATTTTTTATATCTAATGCCTGTTGTTTATTTAATACTGTTGCACAGTCACACGCTTTTGCTGCCCTGTTTGTATCGCCTTTACTCGTAAGCAATGATTTCATAGTAGAAACATTTACTTTTCCTTTTGTTACAAGTCCAATTCCTGTCAGACCATAAAACTCCTGAAATTCTGACACCTTTGACTCTGTAGTCGAATCAAACACGCCATCGAATCTTCCCGGATTATATCCGTTAAAATATAGTCCGTATTGAGCAATCTTATTAAATGGAACATATTTCGTCGAGTTCTGTCCGTTCTGTAATGTACCCGGAAACGCATTTGTTGTTGCATCGCCAAAATTAACTGAATTCAAATCTGTAATTAATTCAGTTGTAACTCCTTCAGCCGCCTGCAATGCACCAACTAAAGACAAAATTGTCTGTCTTGAGGCAATTCCATCACAAGGTCCAACACCAATAACATCTGACCAGTCACTATTTAATTGCTGTTGAATAAGAACAATATTGGAATCCCCACCAGAAACCTTTGTAAACCAGTTTAGGGATAACAATCCAGACCAAACTTTCCAATCAATTTTGCCCGTAACTTCCAGTCCTGCATTTTCCTGCATCTTTTTAACTGCATTTACTCCTGATGTATAATAAATTCCAGTAATTCCTCCAGCAGCATATCCTTTGCAAAACAGAGCACACTGAATCAAGCATACATTAACCTGCGGAGTATCATTCGGATCCATTTTTGTAATAATGGCTAACTTCTTCATGGTATTAATAGTAAGTGGTCCAACCGTTCCTGTAATCGTTGAGATTCCATTCTGAATCTGAAATGCACGAATGATTCCCTGCATCACGGCTGTTCCGGTCTTTCCATCTTCATCCAGTTTTACCCAATCCTTATGTCCACCAAACATCGCATTTAAATATTTTTGTGCTGCTTTTACATTCTGATCACTCATATTCACTACCTCCTAATTCAAGTCAATTATAAAGATTTCTAACTCTTTATATGTCTATCACTAAAAGTTACAATAACAATTTATCAATCAACTGTGCCTATTTTGTGACTATTTTCCAAAGGATTCATTAACTCCCTTATAAAATCCTTAACAAATTATGAAAGAAACCATCAATTTATCACCCCATATCCCATTATAGAACTGTAATCTACTGCATAATTTCTCTGCCGTACCTGATCACTGGAATTTCCCTCAATCGTGTAAACTCTTCCACCTTCACACTTTTCTACTATTCCTACATGATCCGATGTTCCATCATGATCCCAGTCAAAAAAGATGATCATTCCAGCTGTCGGAGTTGTTCCGCCACTCTGCCACTTATTCTTTCCCTGAAACCAGGACACTCCATCACTGCACAATGAGAATTTAGGAACATTCCCACTTGCAATCAGACCGCTCTGATCCGCACACCAGCTTACAAAACAGGCACACCATTCTACCCGACTGTCAAATCCGTACCAGCTCCAGAACTTCTGACCGCCACTGTTTCCAAGCTGCCCCATTGCAACCGACACAATCTGCTGATTACCAAACAAACCAGCAAACAGGCTGCCACCGGAATAATACCGCATCACATGGGGAACGTATTGGGGATCTCCGTAACTGCTCCATCCATGCGAAGCTGCCTGTTCCTGTGAAAACTGCAATGCATTGGCTTCTGTATAACCGCCTCTTTGCAATGCCCATCCTATGTAGCCATTTCCATAGTTATATCCCTGCCATGCAAGTTTCAGCTTGTCCAGATCCTGTGGACTGCTGCATCCTGCCTGTCTGATACAGTCTGCAAAGGTCTGTACTCCAACCTCTATCGAATAATCCGGATCAGTAATAGAACCAGGAGTGTGTGGGAATCTTGTATTATATGGACTTTCCGAACACTGCATCGGGTCTGTTCCCCTGCCTCCAGATTCCTGCATCATGATGGCCTGTATCGCAGACACATATTCCGGAATGCCGTATTGGGATGCATACTGCTGTATCACAGAAGTATACGCAAGCACTTCTTCACTTAGGGATTCGGAGCTTTCCGAATTACTGCTGAAAGCTGCTCCTGCAATGATTCCCACAATCAGAATAAATACCAGAAGAAATGCACTACCTCCGGCAGCAATCCATTTTCCCATTTTTTCAAGAGCTACTACCCCTTTTTGAATCGCTGCTGTAATTCCCTGTACGGATAACTTTGAACCCTTTCCAGTTACCTGAAGGACTGCTTTTCCACTTTCTGCCGATGCCTGTGCTGACTTTCTTGCCATCTGGGCTGCTCTTGCTTTCTGCATCGCCTGAAGACTTTTTTCCATCTGCTGTTTCTGCATGGATGCCTGTGTCTTTATTTTTTCTTGAGACAGACCGGATACTTTTACCACTCTCGGTGCTGCTTTCACCTGCCGTTTACCATTCTCCTTGGCAAGTGCTGCCTGCTCCGGTTTCAACTTGATTAATTTCTTTCCGCTTTCTGCCCCCTGCTCCATTGCTTCTTCGGCAGCTTTCGCTTCTTCCTGTCTGCTTTTTCTTTCCTTTATCTTCCTGTAGGTCACTCCAGCAAGTTTTTTTCCACCTTGATATGTGGTTTTCCCTATACTTTTTCCTGCCACACTCGCCGCTCTGTACTGTACGGATTCTATTTTTTCAGTTCCATACTGTGTTGGGGATTCTGACTGCCCACTGCTTTTTTCATGTAGTTCCCTTGGCTTTTCTTTTGCTTCCAGAACCGCTGAGCGAACCAGTTCTTTCGGAAGTCGGGCAGCCGGATTTCGAATCTTCGGATTCTTATCCCTTACCCGTTCCTTGATATCTTTCATCCGGTCACCCTCTTTCCGTATCTCTTATCTCATCGGGCAACATCCCGATGTTTCTTTTTTTCCTGCTGTTTCTGCAACTGCTCCACCTGTCTGATTGCCTCATTTACCAGTGGATGTTCGTTGTAATATGGCACAAGTTCCAAGTCTCCCCTGTCTTTTGATGACAACGGTAATGGATATTCCATGTCTGAATAAATTGATTCTGGATCATGAATAGAAAACTCAATAGCCGGACACATATTGGCAGATGTTCTACAATATTTCTGGTACTTTTTATATGCCTCTTCCAGCGTTCTGCATTTTGTATATTCTCCTAAATCATGGAACTCACCGCACTCTGCAGCATAAAAAGTTATCGTTACTTCTTCTTTTTTCTTCATTATGATTCTCCCGGTTTTGTTGTCATTAGTTTATAAAGGTCTGTATTCTTTGGGAACGTATTCTCAAATGGTACGATATTCCCAGAGCAACGGATTAGGCCACTGCCAACCGATACATTTGTAATATAGGACAGTTGGTTTTCGGAAATATTCAAAAGAGCTGCCAATTCTTCCCTGTCTGTACTTGCCTGATTCAAAAGAATCAAAAACTCACTGTTTGCCAACATCAGTCTTGCAGTGTCCGATTTCAGAAGTTCCTCAACATTTTGGGTTAAACCTGTCACGAATCCATTGTATTTTCTGATTCTCTTGTACAGTCGGTAGAAGAAATTTGCACTGTATTCATAGCGGAATAACAGATAGAACTCATCGGCAAATATCCATGTCGTTTTTCCTTCTTTCCAGTTCTGAATTACCCTGTTGAAAATACTGTCTAAGGTAACCAGCATTCCCAGTGGCATAAGCTGTTCCCCCAGTTCCCGGATATCATAATCCATGATCCTGTTCTTCTTATTCACATTGGTCGGCTGTGCAAAGGTGTTCAGGCTTCCATTGATAAAAAGTTCGGATGACAGTGCAAGTCCCCTTGCCTCTTCTTCCGGCTGTAACATCAACTGTCGGTACATATCTTTCAATGTCGGAACTTCTCCGGTATAACCACTTCGGATATAATCCCGGTACACATCTGCAGCACAGCGGTCCAGGATTGACTTTTCTTTTGCTGACAGGTTTCCTGCTCCAACCAACTGTTCAAATACAGACAGAATAAACTCCGATTTTTCAATCAGTGGATTCTTTTCATTGCCGTAGGCTGCGTCCATATCCATTGCATTCAGGTGATTGTCTGATGTCGCAGATACTTTTACAACCTGTCCACCCAGAGCCTCTACTAATTTTGTGAATTCGGACTCCGGATCAAGAATCAGGATATCGTCATCGGTACTCAATGCCAGATGCACAATCTCTTCTTTTGCCGAAAAGCTCTTTCCTGATCCACTGACGCCCAACCGGAAACTGTTTCCATTCATCAGTTTCTTCCGGTCGGCTACCAGAAGGTTCTTGCTGACTGCATTCTGCCCATAATAGATACCGCCCGGCTGCAGGATTTCCTGTGTATGGAACGGGATTAAAACAGCCGTTGATTCCGTTGTCAATGTACGCAGGGCATTGATCTTTCGCAGTCCGTAAGGAAGCACTGTATTGAGTCCGTCCACTTGCTGCCACTTTAATGTTGCCATCTGGCACAGATGCTTTCTTGCTATCGACAATAATAATTCCGTATCGGAATCCAACTGTTTTTTACTGTCTGCCAGATGTACCATTGTCAAAATTCCGAACATCATACGCTGGTCTCTGGTTGTCAGATCATCGAGCATTTCCTTGGTTTCTTTTCTCTGAAGTTCCATATCGTATGGTACGATTGCCGAGAAGTTATTATTAGCGTTCTGCCTTCTCTGCCAGTTGGTCACGTTGGTTTCCACACCAAGCAGTCGGTTCTGGATTTCCCTTACCGCTTCATCCGTAGGGACTGGCAGGATATCAATCGACAATATCAGATTCCGGCTGAAGTCACACAGTTCTGAAATCATGTCATCTTTAACATAACTTGCATAATCCTGCATATACAGGACTCTTCCGTACCTGTCACCGATTTTAAAATGGTCACGTTCAAATTCCATAGAATCCGGACACATCCAGTCCTTGAAACTTGTTCCCTTCTTGGCAAATTGTTTCAGATCAAACGGAAATGCCTGTGGGACATCTCCCTTGAAGAAGTCCCTGAAAATCTGGAGCCGGCTCTCTGCGTCCAGTCCTTCTGCTGTGGACGATAACTTTGCCAGATGTGTTACGATGTCTGTTCCGATACGTGCAAAATAGGTTCTTGCATCGTCAATCGATCTTTTATGTACACTGACAGTCAGATACCGTTCCTGATAGATGCTGTTGTTTGTTCCTGTAATCTTAGACAGGAGCATTTCGTTGTATTCTTCCCGATAGTGGTCCAGTCCATCTTCCTTCATTGGAAGCAGGATTGATTTTTCAAATTCTTCTTTATTGATTCTCCGGTTATTGATGGTAATTTTGGCAGAAATGCCGGAATCCAGTGAATTTAAGAGTTCGGAATAATCCAGAAACATTTCTGTCTTATTGTCCTTACTCGCAATATAATAGTTGATATCTGTAAAACGATATGTTTTTGAGAATTTCGTTCCCTGTTGAAAAATTCCATCCGGCCAGATTCGCTGGATGGGAATTGCCTGTTGGACTGATTTCGGAACTTTGAAGCGTTCCTTATCCATCCGAAGTGCCTGACTTAAGGTTTTAATCAAAGGCATCACTCCTTCCCTTGCGTTTCTTTCTCTGTTTTGCTTCTGCTCTTTGCTCCCGCTCTTTTATGATTTCCGCTCCATCCTTTTGATTCTTTTCTCCCAGCGAGATGGTCTCCTGCATGCAGGAGTAGTGGATATCTTCCGACTGAAACACCAGTTTCTTCGGATACAGCAATTCGGATTTGATCACTGCCCATAAAAACTGTTCGGCTGTCATACCATGATATTTGAAAAAGCCACAGGCAGCAAATGGAGTAGCACCAAGCACACACAGCCATCCGGTTATTTCCTGTCCGGTAATTTCACGCATTCCAAAGTAAATTCCGATTGCTGTAAGAATCGCAAGAACAGAACACACACATTGTCTCAGGTCCAGTCCCATAAACATGGATTCCTGATAGTCCCGGATTTCTTTATTCATCTTGACTTCCATAACTTATCGCTCCTTTCCTCTGCTTTGTTTCTTCGTTTTCTGTGGTTTTTCTTTCGGTACTTCTATCCCGGCAAATCTACAGTGTTCTGCAACGCCTTCCGGATCAAATTCCGCAAGTCTTGCTAGATCAAACGCTACCTTCTGATAGGTTGCATATCCTGATCTTCCTGTTTCATTCAACACTTTTCCTAGTTTATGTTCCTTGATAAAATGAAGCATATCCTTGGTAAAATCTCCTGTTATAAAAGCCTCATTTGGCTCTAAGAACTGATAGGGCAGATTAATGGTTACATCTCCAAAATCTTCCCATTCTCTCCCTTCCTTATGGCAGAGTCCTACATATAAATTTCCATTGTTCCGATAAGAGCTCACTCGTATTGCTACTGTCTCACGTCCAAATTCCCAGTTATATCTTAATGTTTTCTTTATATCCATATTTTTAACCTCCAAGTCCCATCATTTCT
Organism: Mediterraneibacter faecis; assembly: GCF_055383675.1. Classification (NCBI taxonomy): domain Bacteria; kingdom Bacillati; phylum Bacillota; class Clostridia; order Lachnospirales; family Lachnospiraceae; genus Mediterraneibacter; species Mediterraneibacter faecis. The sequence continues at coordinate 1,813,016 of NZ_AP043803.1, forward strand.
CTGACAATACGGTCAGATGCCTTAATTGCTCCAACCAGCACCAGTAAATTAAATACCAGTTCTCCGACATAGTTCCACACGATTGTAACTGCACTCAACTCCGTATCTCCGACAGCCGGAGGGCTTGCTGCATAAGCAGAAAAGATAATACATGCCAGTGCAATAATTGCCCCTTCCAGACATACGCCTACATAAGAACGGATAAAGTTCTTTCCAATGGACTGCGTGGGTTCTCCTGCAAATGAGGAAATCGGAATCGGGGCGATTGCCGTATACATATAGATTTTGAACATTCTGCCATACACTGTCAGGATCATTACAAATGACAATACAGTGATCAGCAGACTGCCAAGCAGTGTAACAATCCACAACGGAATGGATTCCAGCATTCCCACGCTCTCAATCTTATCTACAATCTCCGTTGGCAGTTCCGTCACGCTTCCTGCCATACTGGAGCCACTCATTACGGTTGTCACGATTCCCTGCACAATGGAAAACAGTGCCTGCATAAGTTCCATCCCGTATGTAATTGCTCCCTGAGCAAGTGCAAACCGGATAAATGCTTTTAGCACATGTTCCGGCTTTTTCAGATCTGTAAAACTGCCACACGTTTTAATGATTCCGGCTGCGAAAAATAATACCAGTAATCCATAAGCAATGGCTGTCAGTGCATCATTAATATTTACCATAATCCGCCAGATGCCGCCGCCCTTAAAAGTTGCCGGATTTTCGGTCAGCAGAGTCCACAGTTCTGCCATCTTTTCACTCCATGTGGATAGTGCTGAGTTTAGATTCTGTACAATCCAGTTATCACTCAAAAACTCTCACCTCCTTAAACATATTTTTGAATACAGGAGTACCTTCCGGCACTCCTGCTGTTTCCTGATATATTTTTTCAAAGAGGCTTACGCCATAATCAAATCGAGGATTTCTTTGGCGAACGTAATAATTACCCCTCCGGCCAGTGTCAGAAATCCATTTGCCCTCTGGCTTGGATCATGGCTTTTTAAAGACAAACCAACCTGCACAACACCAAATCCAAGCAAAATCAAACCGATCGCACGAATCAGAGAAAAAATAAATGTAGACAAGTTATTGATAACGGACAACGGATCTCCGGCTGCGAATGCGGTCGTTGCTCCAACCGTTACGGTCAGTACCAGCGCCATGTAAAGGCTCATCCACTTTTTCTGTTTTCTCCCCATCGGCATCGGGGTTGTCATTTTTTCAGTTGTATTCTTTTTTGTTCTATTTTTTTCTCCTGTGAGAAGTTTCTTCAATACACATCACTCCAATCCATCAAAAAACTGCTATTCACCAAGGATGTCCTCGGTAGACAGCAGTTCGTAGTCGTCTAATCTGTTAATGTCAATCTTTAGGTCGTCGTGAGCCAGTGGTGTTTTCGCATAATCATAAGGCGATGCACCACCGTCCTCTGTGTATCTGAAATTCACATGCTTTTTTAAATCATATTTATCGTCCATGATTGGACGCTCCCCACGAATAAACAAAATCGCTTTGCGGTTATCTAAAAGCCGTATTTCATCCGGTGTTAAAAGTTCCCTTCCAGTCTGCTGATAATTCACCGAATAGCTACCGCTACGCCCTTTTGTCTGTCCGTAGGTATTGGTATCCAATGTCTCTTTTCCCAATAATTCCGAGACATACTTATGTCCTTCTTTTTCATTTCCACCCAAATATAAAAATTCATCGCAGTTACCGATAAGACTCTCATACGAGTCTTTAAACAAGGCTTTCATCTGTGCAATGTTCTGGATGATGATACTGCAGGAAATCCCTCTGGAACGCATGGTTGCCAGAATCTTGTCAAAGTCATCCGGCAATGCTACGTTTGGCCATTCATCCATAATGCAGTGTACCGGAATCGGAAGCCTTCCTCCGTACTTCCGGTCTGCCACATAATACAGTGTCTGAAACAGATTGCTGTAAATCATGCCGACCAGATAATTCATACTGGTGTCCGCATCTGGAATACAGCAAAACAGTGCCACTTTTTTCTCCCCGATACTGTATAAGTCCAGTTCGTCTGTACAGGTCAGATTGGCGATCTGTTTCAGATTGAACGCTGCCAGACGAACACCAACAGAAATCAAAATAGATTTCGCAGTCTTGCCGGCCGCCTGCTTATAAATGGCATACTGCTTGACCGCAATACTCTCTGGGTCCCGCATTTCCAGTCTTTCAAACAAAATGTCCAATGGTGACTGGTAATCCTCATCATCTTCTTTGACCTGTGCACTGCCAAGCATTTCCATGATCATCGGGAAGTTCTGTTCTTCTGGTGGAGCTTCATGCAGCAAATACAGCATAAGTGCCTGTAAAAGTGCAGTCTCGGACTTCTCCCAAAACGGGTCTGAGCTCTGCGCTCCCTTCGGTGTTGTGTTGCGGATCAGGTTATTGATCAGCTTCAGTACATCCTTATCATCCCGGACATACGCAAACGGGTTATAACACCAGGAAGTCTCCGGATTGATCAAATCAAAAACCCGGACTTCATATCCATTCCGTTCCAGAACACCTCCTGTTTTGCGCAGAAGTTCCGCTTTCGGATCTGTGATCACCATCGAGCAGTTGCACTGCATGATGTTCGGAATCGCATAGGTCCGGCTCTTTCCTGCCCCGGAACCTCCGACTACCAGCACATTTAAATTTCGTTTATGCTTATATCCATCCAGTCCCATGCGGAAATGCTGTGTCAGAAGCAGATTATTCGTGTACTGCTTTTCGCAGTAACGTCTGCAGATTTCGGACACATTGCCCCATTTTGCGGAACCATGTTCCACGCCTCTTCTATAATTTCTTTTTTGGGATTCATAAATACCAATGCCTAAGAAATAGGCTGCTGTGAATATCAGAATACATTTGAACGTATACGGTGTATACGTGATAAAAAACGGCTGTTCGAGTTTTTCGCTCAGCGTTTCTAAGATTTGAATAAAATTCTTATCCGGTGTAATGGCACAAGCGGTAATCGCTGCCGCCCACCAGACAAATGGCAGAAAGACAAGATACAGAACCCAGTCCTGCTTTTTTGTACTTATCTCTGCAAGTCAGATTCTCTTTTCTTGCGTGGCTTTTCTTCTGGATGTCCCTGTCCTTCTTTCTTATGAAAGGAATCCACCCCCGGTATCAGTGAGAGACTTCTGCCGTTGTCCCACTTAACACCGAGCTGGCCTGCATCATCCACATACTGCACAGTTCCTTCCAGTCCCTGCGGCATACCCGCTTCTCCGTCCATCGAATTCAGACAGATTCTTGTTCCTGCCGGATACTGTTCTCTAAGTCTTGCCACTTTTTCTCTTGAATAAATGACCAATCAACCACTCCTTTCTCTACCAGAACATGTGTCTGGTGGTATTCGGTTTTGCAACCTGAATAATGATTTTATCTATTCCATCACTATATCTTCCGGCTGCAAGATATTTACTTCTAAGCCTGTTCAGTGCCTTACGGATCTGCCTTTGTTCCCCGGCTGTAATCTGCAGCCGTTTCTGGGCGAGGTCGTATTCACTTACTTTTTTCAGAAGAGCTTTCGTTTCTTCCAAACATTCATCCTGCTCACTCTGTGCCTGCAGCTCATCATTCAGTGCCACCACGAACATATTTTTCATAATGTTATCCATCTTCAAATAGTATTTTGTCATCTGGCTGACCTCCTTTTTTTGTTACACCAACCATATCACAAGACCTCCGTAATAGCTACTCCAACCATCCAACTTTTTCACTTTTATCGTTCCGGCTGGCTCTTTGCTTTTTTCTCTTTTCCGGATGCTTTTTCAGATGGTTTTTCATCCTTGGTTTCCGGTATTTTTACAGGGTCTCCGATTGCGAACTCATCGGTTATATACTCCTGTTCCTTTGCACCAAAATTGCGTTCGATATGGTTTCGTATACTGTAGGAAGCCTGACGGACATCATTTAAAAAGTCTCTCAGTTCCTGCGGATCTTTCTTTCCACATTCATTTCTCTGTGCAATATACTCCAGATTGAATCCGGTAACATCCACACCATAACGTTTTGCAATCACATAGGCCGCACAATATGCCTGTGCGCTGACTTTCTGTCGGCTGTAGGTTCCGGTATGCTGGTCCAGTGCTGCACATGCCAGTTCTCTGTTCAGTGCATGGAATGTCGTTACTTCACTCATTCCGTTGCGGATATAAATGGTACGGTATCTCGGATTGTACTGGGCCTGCACTTTGTCTGGCAGATCATCCTCAATCTGTACACGCACCGACTGGTCTTTTAAGACAGCTCCTACCAGTTCTGTCAAACTTCGCTGTGAGCGTTCTTCTAATGGCTTTCCTGACATCTGACTGATGTCAAATCCTTTTCCGATCGTATACCCTCTCCGCATTTCTCCGTCTTTTTCGTATTCAGTGGAAATCATATAAGTAATGCCATGCTCCCCTGCTTTTACTGAACGGTGTTCTTCTCTCCAGCGTTCATAAGACCTTACCACCTTAAAATCCGGATGCTGTCCGTAGATCAAAAGCAGATTCGGAGTTCTCTGTGTATTACACTCTGCCATAAAATCCAGAAAGCCTTTCAGTTTTTCTCCATCCTGAAAAACTCCCTGTGCCTGTGAATCTACTTCAGCCCATACCTCTTCTCTTTCCTGCTGCTTCTTGGCTGCATATTCTTCCTTGGTCAATTTCTGTTCAGGAATCTGCTGTTCTTCCGTTCCACCTGAAATCATATCTGTTAAATCCATATACATTACCTGCCTTTCGTTTTCATATTCTTACGTTTCTTCCTGCTCTCTCTGGCATTTTTCCGTCTGTCCGGCCTCTTACGTTTCTCTTCCTGTTCCTTACGGATATCTCCAAGTTCTTTCCGCACAGATGGTTTTTCATTCTTTTCTTCCCAGCTAGTTTCCCGACCGGAAGAAATATTTTTGTTGCGCGAGAAAGGTTCGGACGGATTCTTTGCTTTCCCCTCCTGCGCATGTGTAAAATTTCCTTCCGGGAAAGCCTCATCCCCGATCTGGAACATTTCTTCCGCATCATCCAGTTCAAATTCTATCTTACCTTCCGGCAGGACAACGGTCTCTGTCCGTACATTCTCCCCGGTTTCTTTTTCCATCTGGTTCTCTGCCTTTTCCGGTGCATTCTCTTTTTCCACTGCTTCTGTAACCATAGAGCCTGATTCTGCTTTTACAAAATCCAGATTCATCCGGTCTAATACCCGGTTCATCTTTGCTGCATCATCTGCAAATACCATGACCTCTGTCTGATCCGGATTCACCTTATCTTTGATGACAACATATAAGATACCTCTCGCTTTGGCTTCTTTCGCAAATTCTTTTAAGCGGTCACCCGGAACGGTAAAAAATTTCATCGGGCGCTGTTCCTTTAACATTCTGGTAAGCCTTGTTTTCCCTCTTGTCTTTTTCTGATCTTTCAGGGCGGCCGCAATAAAGATTGCCACATGCTTTGCCACATTTCCGGTAATCTTCAAAGAGTATTCCATTCCTTCCAGACTGTACCGCACCACCTGATCTGCCGGTTCTGCTCCGTAATTCATACTTATCTCACCTCCTGACTCTCTTTTTCTTTGTATTCCACACGTTTCTCATTCTGGTTTTGTTCTTCTGCCTTTCGAAGTCTTTCTTCGATTTCCAATGAATGCTTTTCAATCCGGACGGTCATACGGACTTCTTTTCGGAGATTTTTTAATTCCTCATTGATTTCGGACAGCCGTACTTTTCCACTGTCTTCACTGTCATTCCGATAGAGCTTTCTGCGTTCCTTCATCAGTTCTGAAATCTGTTTTTGTAACGGCTCACGGTATGTGGCAAGCTGTTCTCTGGTCGTAATGTCATGCTTCATTAAAAACTCAATCTGTTCAATCCTCTGATCCAGTTTCCGGATATCCTCTCTGATGGCATACGGACTTCTTCTCGGTCTTTTTGGCAGTACTCCCATTTGATATAAATAGGAATAATACAGTGCCTGAATCCCGGTCAGTTTCTTTTTGGGATGAATCTGTACTGCCTTTTGATAGACTCGTTTCACCTTTGGCTGTAGTATCTGCCCACGTATTTCCTCTTCGGAATAGTTTTTTCCGAGAGAACGCAGACGGATATACCGCTCCATTCCCGGAGCTTTTAAAGAAATGTATTTCCTGTTCAGTTTCCATGTATAACCCCGCTTTTCCATCTCTTTTAGGAATTGTAACCAGGAGTAGCTTTCCTGTACCGATTCCCTGATATCCAAACGGATCGCCATTCTCCATGTCGGTTTTCCTTCCTGTTCTGCTTTCCACTGTACATAAGGGATTGATTTTTTCTGATTGGATTCAATGATAGACAGACCATATTTTCTGCACAGGTCATCGGAAATCTTACGGATCTCCGTATAATAACTCTTAGCATTACTATGGTACTTATGTCCGTCCACCATGCTTACAGAATTCCAGACAATATGATTATGATAGTGTCTGGTATTAAGATGTGTTGTTATGACTACTTCAAACTGTCCTTTTAAGAGCCGGTCTGCCAGTTCCTGCCCGATGAGATGTGCCAGTTCCGGTGTCACCTCACCTTCTGCAAAACTCTGTACCAGATGGTATCCTTCCACACCGCCCATCTTATGGAATCTCTTTTTCGTTGTCAGCATATCTTCATACGCATTTTCATTGGTGCATCCGATGGTATCTTCGAAGACCGCTTGTTCCGTCTTTGTCCGGTTCATGGCATAATCAATGGCAGCCTCCAGAGAGTCTGCTTTCTGTGTGGTTTTTTCTTTGTCTTTCACATATTCGATGGAACGGTCCAGGCGGTGGACGGGGATAACACTTGTATAAGCCATCTGTCATTACCACTCTTCCTTTACCAGATGCCATGTCTCTTTGGTAAGCCGGAGCATTTCCTGTACACTCTGCTCACTTGCCATTCCCGAAGCATTCGCAACATGGGCAAGCTGGTTCGCATTATTGCACAGACCCGCTATCTTCCTAAGCAGTTCCGGGTGATGTTCACAAGGTTTTGCGTGTACCTGTGCTCCTAAGATCAGCGAACGCATAAACTCTTCCCGACTCAGTCCGCTTTTTTCCACCTGTTCCTCCAATTCCCTGAGTTCCCTTGCATTTAACCGCACCGGGATCACATGGTTTCGTTTTCGCATTGCATCACCGTCCCTTCTCTTTTCTCTTTCATCATATCGCCAAGCTCCTCATCGGATTTTTTCGCTGCAACCATGCAACAGGTCACTATCACTCCTATAAATCCTCCGCTCATCAATGCGATTACAATCATTACTCCATTTCTTAACATGACTTGATCCTTCCTTTCCATTTCCGTCTGTGTCCGGGGGATTGGGGTTCTCCCCAAAGTGCGTTTGGATATCCAAACGCTATGCTTGCAAAACGAGTACCGCCAGTTTCTGTAGCACCGGATTGACTCGATTCTGATTTATTTTGATTCTTTTATCTGTACCAGTCCATCAAGTGTCGTACAAATGATATGGAGTCTGTCTGCCATACTGATTTCGGTATTCATTGTTCCTGTCACTTCTTTCCCACATACGACTACCATCCGGCATCTCCGTAAAAGGATATGGGACATTCTTCCATATCCCTGCATATCTTCTGCATCAGACTCTTCCAAGAATGGTGAGAATACAAATCTCGGACAGATTGGTACATACCCAAGTTCATAGATTTTTCTGCAATATTTCTGCACTTTTACCCGGCTTTCTTCTGCTGAACAGCACACATAAGCCAGCGCCTGTTCCATACGCTCCATCTCCTTCCTGCATCCAGTTGGATGCCACTCATTTTCTCTATAAAAAACAAGATGTCCAATTGGACATCCCGGCTACTTTTCATCCTCTTTCTGCTCTGCTTCTAATGCAATTTTCACTCTGTCACTTCCCAGTTTGTAGTAGGCATCTGTTACCTCAATTCCCACTGCACGATAACCTGTCATAACCGCTGCAAGGACAGTTGTTCCTGCTCCGACAAACGGGTCCAGGATCAGCCCTCTCGGTTCACAAATCTGGATAACATCTTTCATAAGCTGCAACGGTTTCTCTGTCACATGAATCCGGTTCTGCGGATTGCCATATCGGAAGACGCCCGGCAGACAAGATACCGGACGGTTGATCGGCATCGGTCCGTTACTGCCCCACACAATATATTCAGCCTGCTGGCGGAAACGGCCTTTCTGTGGACGGGAGTTTCCCTTATCCCACACCGCTGTTCCTCGCCAGATCCATCCTGCCCACTGCAATGCATCGGTAATCGATGGATACTGACGCCAGTCAATGAACAGACAGATCGGAGCACCTTTCTTGCAGGCTTTCCGCACATCATAGAGCCATTCAGCCATCCAGTGCGTCCAAGATCTCTGGTCTTTGTTATCCCCATCGAAATCCGGAAGTGCATTGGCAGCACTCATACTGCTGTATTTCTGATTTGTAGTACGATTTCTTTCATTCTGTTTTGTTCCACCGGATGCATACGGCGGATCGGTAATAACTGCATCAAAGATTCCCGGCTGGAATGCTTTGACCAGTTTTAATGTATCTCCATGTAATATTTTCCAGTTTTCCCCTTCAGTATATTCCTCCGGGTATGTTCCCTCTTTCATAAGTTCTTCCAAACTCAGGCCATTTGTCATAGGCATCATCCTTTCTTTTCTCAGCGTTCCGGCTGATTTTTCTTCTTTGTCTTTTTATTTTCTTTGGGCGGCGGACTCAACTCAGTTTCTACATATTCGCTGATAATCAAAAGTGCTTTGTAATAGTCCCCACTTTCCAATACCCTTTTACGCATTTCTTTTGCTTCTGCTGTCTGTTTATTCTTTTTCAAAAGAGTTGAGGCATCGCCCATAATGGAAAAAATATTCCCATCATGTCCAAGGAGCTGTAACTTGGGACGTTGTTTCTCAGGCTTTGTCGGAATCTGCTCTGTTTTCTTTTCATACATTTTCGGCTGTTCCATATTAGGATGCCAAAAATGCACATTCATCGTTCCACCATCTACCTTGATATCCCTCTGTTCAAATCCTTCACCCCACCCGTCACTGTACTGCCCTGTAATGTATTCGGTGAATTCCTGTAGTTCTTCCTGACTTAAAAATTCATTTAATTCCAGTTTGGTACAGCCGTACAGGATTCCGTCTTTGTTTTCTATCGTAACAACTGCACTTTGTATCTTTTCCTGAATGGACTCACTTCCGTCAAAATACTGCATGAGATCATCTTCCCCATAGCGTTCCAGTTCTTCTCGGATGACTTCTTCATAATCGGCAAGTTCTGTTCCATCTAATGGCATTCCATATTCATCACTCTCCGACCACTCTTCTTCCCATTCGGATTCTTCTGAATAAAGATTTCCAGTCAGCTCCGTCAACAGATGTACGTGCATCGTTCCTTTTTCTTCCATTCTCTATCACCTTCTTTCTAATGGTCTGTCCCTGCATTTATTTGTCTGCTTTTTTTCTTTCGCAAGGTCTGCATAATCTGCCCCTTCTTTTTCCGGCAGATTGCAAATAATCTGATACGTTCCCTCGTAATGTTTTTTCATCTGTTCTTTCGCCCATCTCCCGGCAAAGTCATTATCGGTGCAGATTTCAATTTCTTTGATTTCCGGATGGTTCTTCAGAAACTCTTCCAGTGCATCCGGCAGCTTTTTAAAACGTTCACTCTGTATCTGTGTGTTTTCTTTCGGAGCAGCGATTCCTCCAAGGGAAAGACGATATTTATCCCTCTTTCCTTCTTCCAGTGTCATGTGGGCCAGTGCATCAATACACGCTTCATATACGACAACTCGTTTTGTTTCTCTTTCAGGTGGAATACAAAAGCTGTACTTTTTTTCACTCCCGGTCTGCTCCATCTTGAATCCTTTCCCGTTTTTTTCATAGATTCCTCGCAGGAATGCATATCTTGCTTTTCCGGATTCATCTTTTCCAACAAAAACAGCGTTATGGTACGGGACACTTTCATAAAGGATTTCATGCGAAATGCAATACGTGATCACTTCATCGCTGATTCCTCTGTGGTTTAAATAAGCCCTGATTCGTCTGCAATTACAATATCTCTCCGGCAGCTTAAAGGGTGGTTTTTCCTTTTTCGCAGACTGTGTCGGAATAAAAGACGGACTCTCTTCGCACAACAGTTTTACGGCATCTGTAAATTTCATTCCATCTACTTCAATCAGGAACCGCAGTGCGGACACGCCACCGATATCTCTGGATTTCCAATGCCATTTGCTGGACAGTTCATTGATTTTAAAACTGTCATGGTCCGTCAACTGCCATTCATTTCTGGTTCTTGTCTTTTGCAACCGCTGTGCCTGATGCGTCCGCAAATACTCATACGCAGTCATATTTTTTGCTGCCTGAATCTCTTCTTCCGTTACCCAGGGCATTACAGAATTGCATCCTGAAGATCCAGTACCTTATCCGTCCGCTCCCAAGGAAACTCCTTTCTTCCAAAATGACCAAAAACTGCCGTCTGCCGGAAAATCGGACGGTTCAGTCGAAGGGATTCCATGATCTGAACAGGTGTCACTCCAAACACCAGTGGGATTGCTGCCGCCAGACAATCATCCGCACACACTTTCCCTGTATCAAAGGTATCCACCTCAATCATAACCGGCTCTGCTACTCCGATTGCATAAGCCAGAGACACCTGACACTTGCTTGCAAACTCAGCAGCTACTATATTTTTTGCGATATACCTTGCCATATAAGCTGCCGAACGGTCTACTTTCGAACAGTCCTTTCCTGAAAATGCACCGCCGCCATGCGGAACCATACTTCCATAAGTATCCACCATCAGCTTTCTTCCGGTCAGTCCGGTATCTGCATCAAACCCTCCACACACAAATTTTCCTGACGGATTGATCAGAATCTTCGTATCCTCATCCGGCGGCAGTAATCTGAGTGCTGAGCGAAGCACTTTCTCTCTGATTTCGGCATCTAACTTCTTCAGGCTCTTTTCTGCACCATGCTGGCAGGAAACAACAACACTTTCCAGTCTCACTGGCTTTCCATCTTCATATTCTACGGTTACCTGTGCTTTTCCATCCGAAAAGATATCTTTGATATATCCGCTTCTTCTGCAAGCCGAAAGTTCACGTGTGATCCGGTGTGCCAGAACAGTCGGCATTGGCATAAGCTGCGGAGTATCATCACACGCATATCCGACCATAACACCCTGATCTCCAGCTCCCCTGCTTCTATCTCTTAATTTTGCGCCGATATTATCCCGAAATTCTTTCGACACACTCACTGCTTTCGCAATATCTGGACTCTGCTGGTGTACAAACGTATCCATTTCTATCCCATCTGTACAATATCCACACTCTTCTAAAACTTTTCGGATCACATCAAACACTGGTGGTTCATATCCGCTGGTGATTTCTCCTGCTACAAACACATTTCCTCTTGTAGCAAGGACTTCACACGCCACTCTCGAAGATGGATCGTAACGCAGACATTCATCTAAGATTGCATCTGCTATCTGATCGCATACTTTGTCTGGGTGTCCTTCTGTTACTGATTCTGCTGTATAAAAACGTCTCATCATTCTTCTCCTTATATACAGACAGGGCAGAAGCTGCTTTATGCACATCTCCTGCCCTGTCAGATTGGTTTATCCTGTAATTCTTATTTTATTTTTCTTCTGTTTCTTTTTTGTTGTCTGTCATTTTTGACTTCTTTCTGCGGTATACAGTCACTCCTGTAGCTGTTCCAGCAGATGCCAGTGCAAGCAGAACAAACGCCCATATTTTCTGGTTATCACCTGTTTTTGGTGCATTTGTTTTTTCTGTTGTTTTCTCCGGTGTTCTGGCATCTTTCATTTCTACTTTCTGGACTTCCATTGTATCTTTCAATGTAAATGTGACATCTTCCGCAATCTCGTAACCATCCGGTGCTGTGATCTCACGCAGAGTAAGTTCTTCATTGACTGGGAGTTTTTCAACGGAATGTGGTTTTCCATCTGTAATCCACTCTTCCAGAACAGTTCCGTCTTTGCGGATAATCTGAAGCTTTGCCCCTTCCAGTTCTTTTCCGGTTGTAAGGTCTGTTTTTGAAATTTCCACTTTGGAATATTCATCTTTCATCTCAACCTTTGTCACACTGCCATCTTCTTTGACTTCAAACATCACATCGCTGGCAGACACATAGCCATCTTCATAAGGAGCCAGTTCCTCATGTAAGGTATAACTTCCTTCCGGCAGTCCGTAAATGACATGTTCTTCCTTACTGCTTACCCATTCTTCCACAACATTTCCGTCTTTATCAATGACCTGCAGTTTGGCTCCTTCCAGCTCATTTCCGGTAGTTGCATCTGTTTTTGTAATGCGTGTTTCTGTCGGCTGATTCTCAACTTCTTTGTTCAGTTCAATCTTTGCAAGATTCTGATTTTCGTAAGTTGCATCTACATTCCATACTTCCTCATTTGGAAGATATCCAGCTTTTCTGACTTCCTCTTTGACATAGTATTTTCCATGTGGAAGATCACTGTCGAAAGTAAGTGTTCCCTTTGCATCCGTTGCTTTCTTTTCCAGCAAGGTGTCTTTCTCTACGAGAACCTCTCCCTGATTAGAAAGAATATCTTCTGCAGCATACAGTCCAAAAATAACACCTTCCAGCTTTTCGCCTGTGACAGAATCTTTCTTTTCTACTGATACGAAAACTTTCTGTCTTTCATTTTTATAGGTAACGCCTTCATAAACAACTGCCTGTGTATCATCCTCTGCTGTCAGGGTAAATTCTTTCTGTTCTGTATTTAGGACAAAATTCTCTCCTGCTACAACTTCTTTCAGATAATACGTTCCCAGTGGCAGATTGTTGATAACTGCTGTTCCATTTTCATCTGTAGTCAGTTTGGCTACCAGGTCATCTTTCTCATATCGGACAACTGGATTTCCTGCTTCGTCCTTTGCTCCGTCCGGTGAATAGATGGTATCTTTGGCATATATTTCGAATTCAGCGCCTTCTACTCCGGTTTCTTCATATTTAAAGCCTTTATAAATACCTGTTTCTTCTTTTCCAGATACGGCATTTCTTACTTTTGAAACCAGTGCTTTTACTTTTGCCAGAACAGAATCTCCGGTTACTTCGGTAAGCTGTTCTCCCTTTTTCGTCAGGAGCAGGCTTCCTACCTGTTCATCGTTTTTCTGTTCTACCTCTACAATCGCAGCTCCTGTATCTGGATCAATCTGATGTGCAGTGTTTGAGGATACTGTAATTACAATACCACTCTGTGGATTTTCTTTATATGTTCCTTTTGTAGTCTGTTCTAATGGTGAAATAATCGTTGTTCCATCATACAGGGACTCCTCGCTTCCCTGTCTTACAAATCCTTCCGGTGCTTTCACTTCTTCGATTCGGTAGGTAGAGCACTTCAGTTCCTGCGGTGTGATCAGATATCCTTCCTCGTTTGTTTCGAATACACTGATCTTTTCTTTCTTCGGATACTGAACAACCTGTTCCACATATTTCTTATTTGTCACATCGTAAATCTTATAAGAAGCACCAGCCTTTAAAACAGTATTTCCAGTCTGTGCATCCTTCTTTACAATTTTCAGCAAAAATTCAAACGGGCGGTCATCAAATACTCTCCACTGCATTGGCTCTCTGCTGTCATTTTCCACATTTACAACAAATGGATCAATGGTTTTCAAATTCTCAGGGGTAGTACTTTCCACTACAACATAACTTCCATACGGCAGTTCCGGGCTGACTGCATATCCTTTTGTATCAGTGATCAGTTCTGGTACTGGTACGGCTGTTCCATTCTCGTAAGTAACTGCAACCTGCTCTTTGCTGAAGTCATAATTTTTGAAATCGCTTGCTGTATAGCTTTCTCCATTGGCTGGCTTCAGTTTTCCATTTTTTACCTGTGTCAGGTCGCTGATCAGATATACCTTAAATCCTGCTCCTGCAACCAGGTCTGTTTCTGTCTGCTCTCCATCTTCACTGATTTTGATTAACTGGAATGCCTGTTTCTTTACCTGCTCTTTTACCGTAAGGTCTCTTGTCACTTCGGCAACATCCTGACCTTCATAAGTTACTGATACCTCGTATTTGGTAGTATCCAGTGTATATCCTTCCGGTGGAGTGATCTCTTTTACATACATTTCTCCAAGGTATAATTCTGAAAATTCCAGTGTTCCGTCATCTCCGATGACTCCCTGTGCAATCAGGCTGTCCTGTTTATACAGAACCCCTGTTGTGCCATCCGGATGCACGATGTCCTCTTTTGCATACAGACCATACACAGCACCACGAAGAACACTGTCCCCCTGCGCTTTAAATGCAAGTGTTTCTTTATCGATCTTTGCGATTTTCACCTTTCCGGTGACTCTCTCATCTGTTGCTGTTACAGTCATTGTCTTTCCGGCAGTAACAGCCACTTTATATACTTCTGTATTCAGTTTGTATCCTGTCGGAGCAGTGATCTCTTTCACGTACACTGTTTTCAGTGCAGAATCAAAATAATCGCTGACTGCTTTTCCGTCTGTTCCGGTTGCTGACATTGTCATCAGCAGATTTTCACACTTCTTATCAGTATAAATACCATAAACTGCTCCTGACAGTGGATTCTGTGTATTGACATCTTTCTTCATAAGTTCAATGCGTGTCATATTCAGCCACTGTACACTGAAGCTTACCGGCGCTGCTGTTTCGCTTTCAAATACACCGATATCCTGCTTGGAATCTCCGGTTGTCAACACCAGTGTTCTCCATGTCTTTCCGACAGAACCATATAAGTTGCCGGAAGCATAACTGCCTGTCAGTAATAAATCTGCGGACAGATAGAATGTATCTCCACCATAAATCTGGATTTTTCCATTTGTAACACTTGTTCCTTTGGAAAGATTATGTGCTGTCACATTTTCTGGTACACTCAGTGTCACATAGTTTCTGTGATCTCCAGACAGTGTGATATTTGGTGTTTTCTGGATGTTTCCATCCCGTACTGCATTCAGCTTTGTGCTTGAAAGGCTCAGTTCACCTTTTGGCGGTTCTTCCTGTCCAAACAGATAATTGATATATGCGATAACCCCTGCATTTACAAGGTCATTATAATTACACCCTGTAAATCCGGCTTCTCCTGCATAAGCATAGCTGGCTGCAATGTGTGTATACACATACTTTTCATCTTCCGTTTTTCCAGACAGATAACTTCCTGTCAGATTTCCTGCCCCGCCATAACCATAATAAAGGACTTTCTGCAGATTTTTATTGCTGTCCAGTACCTGTGCTACATAACTTCCACTCGGTGGGGATGCTTTCTGGGACTGAAGGCAGTATGCAATTTTTCCATTGACTGTAAACAGGCAAGTAAGATAATTTCCAATATAACTTGGATAATAAATAGTTCTCCCCTTTGTCAATGTAACTGTGGAACCGCTGCTTGTAGCTCTTTCAGCCGCAGACAATACCATCACATTTCCCTCTTCGATGTCCTCTTTCAGTTCTTTGATTGCCTGTGCAGATGCATCTTCTTCGGATGTTTCAATTTCTACATCTGTGTAGTTCTGCACAGGCGAATCCGAATCATCTTCAGATTCTGTATCTGACTTCTGTTTCTCTCCACCATTTTCTTCGGAATGTGCCTGTCCTTCGGTATCCGTCAGAGTCACTTTACGGGTGATGGTATAGCTGTCACTCTTATCTTTTGGAACGACCATATAAGTGGCAATATATGTTCCTGCTTTGTCTGAATGATACTCTCCACCATTCTCATCTTTGATACTTACAAGCGTAACATCTTCTTTTTCTGCATCATAATGGATTCCTTCCATACTGGTTTCCACTGCAAATGTATCATCTGAAACTGCTTTTGTGATATCATCTGCTGTAACTGATGTATCTTTCTGGCTTGTTACCGCCTGTTCAGATGCCTGTACTTCCGTCTGCTGTTCCGAGCCTGTCTGTTCGGCCGCAAACGCATTCGCACTGCTCAAGGTACTGATGCCCATCAGGACAGCCAGTCCAAAAGCAGCAATTCTGGTCTTTAATTTTCTAACCTTCATGTGCTTTTCCTTCCTATTATAAATAGATTTTTTCAGTAAAATACCGCAGAAGATGTTTCCTCTGCGGTACGTTTTATCTTGCATATCGATTTTTTTCTTTTTTTACTTCCTGTCTGGTACGTTTTACCGCTTCCATGACAGACTCCGTTGGAATCTGGTTATCCTTACATCCTTCCAGAATTCCATCCAGATAAAATTTCGATGGCTTTGCCGGAACATCTTTGTGCGGAGCGTTCATCATATATACAAACACTTCTTTCTCCACACCATCCTGATTTTTTACCCGAATCGATTCTTTCCCATAAAAACTTGGGAATCCTTCATAAAAATCCAGACTCTTCTCACACGCTTCTGTGATTTTCCATAAGACTCCTTCGACATAGCTTCCTTTTTCCGGCAGAACCGTTGCTACCCCATTGCCCGGAGCCCTTCCCCGAAATGCCAGCCGATAATTTTCAAGCCGGACGTTTTCCACAACTTCCGCAGCCGGACACCTGTACTTCATCTGCTCCAGATTCATGTTGCTGCCATAAGCGAAGTAATATCTATCTTTCATTTTTTCTCACCTCTATCTGACTCCTTCTGTCCTTTGATTTTTCTTCAGACACTCATACGTGCTTTTATCATATCTCCACGCAAGATCACCATCCAGATTTGCCAGCAGATGTTTTCGAACATTTTTATATTCGTCTCCAATTAACCCAAGTCTCAATAAAAATGTACGAAATGTAAATGCCGGGTTTTCTGATATCAGTGTCTTTTTCATCTGTGTCGATCTCTGATTGATTGCCTGTGCGGAAATGGCTAATGCCAGTGTAATATTTGCTCTCACCTTTCCTGCATGTAGTGTGCTTTCAAAACAACGCCATTCCAAAGTTCCCTTGGAAAACACAGCATGAAGATTCAGAGCATAATAACGGGTATGATCATAATGGGTATGACTTCCATCCCTGCCTCCATACCAGACATTTCTTACTCGGTCCATTGTGATTGATTTATTTGGTATTTTTCGGATTTTCTCCAATACCTCCGGTCGCACCCTCTGACAATAACTATTTGCTCTTCTCTCCTGCACTTTCAGTGCTTTGAACAGGATATCTTCCTTTGCATACATAATTGTCAGTGCATTTTTCAGACTCTGCGGTGTATGATTCGATGCATCTACATGAACATGCTGACCACAGGACTCATTTACAAAACCTCCATGCTGTCGCAGACATCGTACTACTTCCTGTAACTTTCCCATTTCATCATAGGATAATTTCGGTGATACCATTTCTGTTGAATATTCTCCACCTGCGTCTACAATTCGACCGTATACTTTCCGTTGTGTATAAATGCTCCCATCAGACATAAATTTCCACTTTTTTCCTTCCAGATCTATCACTGACCAGACTCCATAAGTAGTGCCGTCATAATATGCTTCTGTTCCAAACATTTCAGCAACAACTTCTGCAGCACGTTGTCTGGTAATCCCTGTCATTTCGATTTCTGTGCCAAAGTATTGGTCTTTTATTCCGATCATGCCTAATGGATTCCTTTCTCAGACACTTTCTGTGTGTTAAGTTCGGAGTCTGCCTTTTGTAACAATCTGCCAATTGCCTCGATAACATTGACAGTTACTCCGTTTCCAGCCTGTTTATAAAGCTGTGCGTCAGAAGTGCTGTCTATGATCTTATCAATCTGCCAGTCGTAATAACCCTGCAGTCGCAGACATTCCCTCGGAACTAACCTTCTTATTCTGCCGTGATACAAGATGCCATGACGATCGGTTGCAGTAATTGTAAACATCGGTTCTTCGGGTTCTTTCATACGTCTGCCGTTCTGACGAACATTCTCTTTTGCTGGTGTTAAGACTGCTCTTGCTCCATCCTCTGCTAATACACCAGAACATTCTCCTTTGTATTTGTGGACACCGCATTGTCTGGTATTCAGGCTTCTGCATTCTTCCGTTACCACCGGCGGAGGTGAAAGATCGACAAAGTGCAGCGTTCCCTGTTGAACACCTGTTGTCAGGGTATGTGCGATCTGGTGTCCGACTCTTCCTCTCCTGCTGTTGAGATTCGCATAACCCAGATCGATGCTGTCCCCTTCTCTTGCAAGTTTGTAGCCGAGCTTTGTATTCTCTTTGATTGGAACACCTACATCATATAATCCTGTCTTGCCGCCCATTCCACCTGCCTGTGATGTCAGGGTACAGCTTAGTCCTTTGGGACTGTAGACTCTTTTCCCCTGACTTCCTGCCCGGACTTGAACAAGAGCTGCTCCATTTGTTTCTGGTTCAGGTAATACTTTTCCGGCACATCGGAAATCAAAATATCCGACAATATACACCCGTTTTCTTGCTTGGGGGACTCCGAAATCCTTGCTGTTAAGCACTTTCCATTCGACATGGTACCCCAGTTCAGAAAGCGTACTGAGGATGGTGCAAAACGTCCGGCCTTTGTCATGCGATAACAAACCGGGAACATTTTCAAGGATAAAATACGAGGGTCTTTTAGCTTCAAGAATCCGGGCAATTTCAAAAAAGAGAGTTCCTCTTGCATCTGCAAATCCTTCTCGCTTTCCGGCGATAGAGAATGCCTGGCAAGGAAATCCTGCACAGAGTAAATCAAAATCTGGCATTCGTTCTGGTTCGATTGTTCTTGCGTCATTACAATACCACTCCCCTTCCGTATCAAACAGCAATCGGTAGTTCTTATCCGCATAAGTATCCACCTCGCAATGTCCGACACAGACAAAGTTTCCTGCCCGTCTTAAGCCTTCACGAAATCCCCCGATTCCGCTAAAGAGATCAAAAAATTGAATGGTTGCGGCTATCAACCTCCTTTTTGCTGATAAAAACAGGCGGCATGATCTCTCATACCGCCCTTCGTTATTCTGTATCAATTGGTTACCATTCTGTTGGTTCTTCTGCTTTGGATTCTTCCGGATCAGTCTCTCCTTCTGGTTCAGTTTCCTCTTCCGGTTCACTTTCCCCTTCTGGTTTGTTTTCCTCTTTCGGTTCACTTTCTCCATCCGGTTCGGCTTCCTCTTCTGGTTCACTTTCCCTTTCCGGCTCAGTTCTTTCTTCCGGTTGAGTTTCTTCTGTTCCCAATTCTCCAGTTGTCTGTTCGGATTCTTCAGGCTGCTCTTTGCTTTGCCATTCGACCTCTACCTTTTCCAGTGCTTCTTCTATAATCTGAATTAAGAAGTCTTTCTGTTTCATGTGTTTCTTTCCGATGACTACTTTTAATCTCTGGAATAATTCCTCTGATACCTGTACTGCTACTGTTCTTACTGCTCCCATGCTTATTTCTCCTTTTCCTTCCACTCTGTTGAAATGTTCTTCAATGACCTGTTGTAAAAATTTTTGTGTGCTGCTTTCTGTGAGTTCAATCTCTTCTCTTACTTTCTCATGTAAGTCCATCGGGATCTTTCCGCAGATATTTTTCATCTCTGCCATAACCTTTCTCCTTTCACTTTTGCTACACACAACATACTCCAAAGCCGCATGGAAAGCTATTCACAATACCCACCAAAGATATCGATGCATTTCTTGCCTTACCCCTAGCAGATCCAACAATGTATGTATCGTGCAATCATAGGCCTCACCCCCTTTACAAATTTTCCATTTGAGATAGAAAATCCATCATCTGATCTGGTATTTCTTCCGATGATGGTTTCGTTTTCAATTGTTCCGTAGTGCCACATATTCCTAATTCCCGAACACTTTCTTTTATCGTCTTTTGAATGACTTCTTCCATCCATTTCCGATCCTCTTTTTCCAGAATTGCCTGAACCAGATACTGGCTTTTCTGCCCTTCTGGAACACTTTGAAATTTCTCCCATGCCCTCTGGTGTTCTGGATTTTTCAGGTTCGGGCGGAACGAATATACCGGGCGTGTCATCTCGTCCACATCTGCTCTACAATCCGTTCATACCCTGTTGCGTTGGCATGGACGTCCTCTATAAAAACGGGGCGGCAAATCGCGTCCTGTGCGGTCACGTGGCGTTTTAAAATTGCGGAGCCTCCCCCCATAAATACGGTGGGTACTGCCCGGAGATCAAACCCGGATTCTGTCACCGCAGACAGTATTCTTTCTATATATTTCCGTCCGTTTTCCTGTATGATCCGTCTGGCCTCCTCTGCCATACTGCAAGATTCCCTCCGAAGCACACGCTCAATTTGAGTTTCTGTCACAGACAGTCCGGTATTTCTACGCACTTGTTCTGCTGTCTCATCAATACATCGGATTACTCCAAGTTCCAGACTTCTGCACGTTGCTGCATTCGGAACAGCATTGTCCAGCCTCATAAGGTCAACGGTCCAGCCACCAATATCAACAAGCAGAACAGACGGTTCATTCTTCAGATACTCTGGATGCAGAGCAAGCGCAGAGTATCCCTGTGGGAACAGTTTCACATCTTTTATTGTTATCTCATATAACTCACTTTCATATAAAAATCGCACTGGCTGCTCTTTCCGCAACAGATACTCCCTGAATCCCTGTTTCTCTCTTCCAAAACTTGAAAGCGGAAGTCCAACAGCCAGAATTACCTCTGTCTTTCGTTCCGCTTTCCGATGCTTGATTTCTTCTGCAATGGCTGCCAACGTCAGCAGATAATAATTATCATTGGACGTTTTATTTTTTACCAGCGTCTGTCTTCCCGTACCGCAGACATAATACTTTCCTTGATATTGCAGAACATTCTGCATGGTATACGGCTCGTAATCATACCCAATAATTCCACTTGGGAAAGACACTTGTCTTGTTTTAATGGCATAATAGCCATGATCAATTCCTATGATTATCGCAATCACATCCTTTCATTTTTTCTGTTTAACGTAAGATCAAAAATGTTGTCACTGCTGCAACGGATCGTTGCAAAAGTGCCATTCGTGAACACTTTTCTATGTTCCAGCGTCCCAAAACCTGCGGAAAATCTGGTTTTTTTATACCACTATCGCCAGAGGAACACTACTGTTCCTTCCCAGCCGGTTATAAAAGATCCCTCTCCCGGCGGCGGTCCAGCCTGTCCGGGGGAGGGATATATCGCAAGTTTCCTTTTTGAACAATTGCCTGTCTTTTTATTTTTATGAGATGTTTTTCCTGCTTTTGTAAAATGGGAAGATACTCCGGTTCTGTCAAAAACTTCCGTATATAATTGCCCTTTTTTCCCAGCTTGTTATCATTTTTCAGCAGTTCTATTTCTACCATGTAATGGGTATCTGGATGAAATCTCTTCTCACACAAAATGCTGTCCCCTTTTATATAATCAGATTTAGCCGATTCTCTTGCTGCCGCCAAGAGTTCATAAATACTTACTTCCACCTCTTATCACCTCCCAAAAGACCAGAAAAAAGCAGACCTCTTAATCGAAGTCTGCTCCTGTCGGATATGGTAATCCTCTTTCTTCATATTTTTTATCGATATAATTTCGAATCCATTCCCTGTATTCTTCCGTTAATGCCAGTTCCTGAAATTCTAACAACCACTTTTCCCCTTTTGCTTCGTCATCAAGCCATCGATCTTCTATGCACTCCGGCTCATCTAACATTTTCATCATCGCTTCAAATGGCTCTTTTACATCATCACCAAATTCTTTCCATAAGGCGATTCCATAGTTCTCCAGTTCAAAAAATTCTGTCAGATATGTCAATCGTTCCATATCCCCCAATGTCATTCTTTTTTCACCTGACAATAATGCTCGATCTCTTTTGCCACATAGATTTAAAAATTTTCTCTTTTCCATCTCCACATCCATTATACTTTTACCTCTTCCTGTTAAAAATAATTCCTTATTACGAAACATTATAAAATTTAAATTCTTTAGAATCAATATATATATTTCTGTATTACGAATCTTTTTATTTTATAAGGGGAGTTCATCATTATGCAAAAGATTAGACCAGATATGGATATTGGTAAAAATATCCAAGCAATTCGATATAAAAACAATATGACTCAAGACCAAGTAGTTGCAAAATTAAATCTTATGGGTATCTCCATCACCAAAAGTACCTATGCCAAACTGGAAACAAATCGCATGAACATTAAGGCATCTGAATTAGTTGCACTTGCAAAACTCTTTCATACCGATATCAATGCTTTCTTTTCCGGCTTGCTATAGTTCGACATTCCCCGACTCCCTGTGTATATAATAGCATATTAAAAATAAGAACCAGTCTATATTCTTATCGGATATAAACCAGTTCTTTTTTCTTATCAAATAATATAAAAGTGACAGGGAATTCAGATTCTTATCTTCTGTCACTCATGTAATTATTATTCTATTTTAAATTTAATGAATTTACCCATTCTTGAATTTCTTTTTCAATGTTATTTTCTATATAAACGTCATACACATTTTTCCACATTATCTGTGTATACTGTTATTTTCAACCCCATAATTATAACTTGGTACACGCTATACACTACTATAAACTGTACTCCATTTTAGGGAATCCCAGAAAGATCTCGTCATAAGAACTCATATCGATCTCTTTTTCCATAATCTCCGGTCTGTATTTCTTATCACTCATTTCCACACTGCTTCGGGATTTTTTATTCATCCAGTCAAGATCTGCCTTTGTATATGGAATCTTCGGCTCAATCTCAAACAAATCCGCTTTTACTTCCTCTGCGATCATCTGTGCTACTTTTTTTGTTGTTCCGCTTGCACTGAAAAATGTCACTAATTTTTTACTCATAATAAAAAGCCCCTTTCTATACGTATTTTTTACAAAAAAATAGATGTATAAGATTTACATTCATCTTACACATCTATTTTAAGCTCTATCGCTTCATTATGTCTAATGCTTATATTGAATTTTGTTTTATGCCTGAAAAGCATTAATCTCCTCGATCATTTTACGGACTGCCAAAGAATATGGGATATTCCGTCGCCAGGCAATCACCGTACTGGTCGTGATTTCAGGAGAAATTTTTCGCTGTACAAGAATATCATCTCGCCAATACTTTGCAGCACCCTCAATTGAAATTGGATACCCTAGTCCATTTGCCGCCATAACTCCGGCATTCGTTCCAAGATTACTCGTAAAAGCAATCTGTAATTTTGAAAAGTCTTTCCCAAACCAGTTAGCAAGTTCACTTTGAACGTTCATTCTTTCCGGCAGGATCAAGGGCTTTCCAATAAGATCTTCTTTTTTTATAAACTCTTTTTCTGCCAGCGGATCATCCGGCCGCATTCCGACACACCAGTGATCGCAATCTGTAATCCGGATATAATCCAGCCCTTCGGTGTCCACCGGCTCCATGAATAATGCAATATCTACAAGTCCTTTGTTCATCATCTCATACACTGTATCTGCTGTTGCAGTATGCAATACAATCTGAACCAGCGGATATTTTTCTTTATATGTTTTACATATCTTCGCCAATGTCTCCACTGCTGCAAATTCACCGCATCCAATGGTTATCGTGCCCTCTACAACCTCTTCTTTTCCTTTCAGTTCCGCAAGCGTCCTTTCCTCAAGATTAAGAATCTCCAAGGCACGCCTTTTTAATAAAATTCCTTCATCAGTGAGCGATATTTTCTTCCCGTTTCGAATAAACAATGTTACTCCAAGCTCCTCTTCAAATGCCGCCATTTGTCTGGATAGCGTTGGCTGGGTAATATGCAATTGTTCTGCTGCTTTTGTAAAGCTCTGTTCTTTTGCTACTGTTAAAAAATAACGTAATAATCTTAATTCCATATCTTTATATTCCTACAAATTTTTAATTCTAAAAGTTTAAAACTATCGTTCTCTAATCTTCCTGACATTACGATTCATGAGGTGTCTTGCAATATGTCTATAAGCAAATGCTTTAAAGGCTGAAATTTCTTGATGATGTTCCTTCAACAGTTCATCTGGACAATCATAAACACCAAAATCCTGATTGATTCCTTCGCTCTGAATATAAGTATTGTTTCTATCAAATTCAATAATGAGATTTCTGAAATCCTTGACTGCTACTCCATAACCGCAAAATGCACCTTTACATTCCGGATTTCGTTCCTGTAACTTCTTTATATAGGTTTTATCCAAAATGAAAGCTTCCAATTCATACCACTGATTTTCAAAATTAATTTCTACCCAGCTATGGAAAATATTTTTTGGAGCATTACGGTAAACAAACCCGGTCATAGCTCCTTTCTGCAGGCTTTTATCAATCGTAAAACCATGTACTCTGCATGGAATATTGCAGGCACGTAAAAGTGCCATGAATAAAGTTCCTTTAGTATTACATTGTCCATAACCATCTGCAAGTACTTTTGAAGCTGAAATTCCGTCATCAATATTATATCCAAATAAAATATCATCTCTTACATAGTTGTAGATTGCCTTAATCCTTTCAAATTCACCCATTTCCTTCCATTTCATATTTTGAATAAGTTTTTGAATTGCCGGATTAGAAAAATCAACCATTCGTGTTTCCCTAAGATACTTATCTTTCATTTCCTATCGCCTTTCCCATAGGTTTTCTCACAACACAATGCATTCGCATACCTTTACGAATTTCAAATTTTTCTACTTTTAATCCTGCTTTTTTGCAACATTTTATAACCACATCTCTTGTTGGCACCTGGACATCTCCATGTCCGCATATATTTGCCAACGGCATTTCCAATGTATTCATTAGCCATACCAATACTTTGTTGTCACTGGTCACATCTCTAAGAACCAACCTTCCATTTGGGCGAAGACATCTCTTCACACTGTCAAAAAATGCCTGTGGATTCGGATAATGATGGAAACTCATAGAACAAATAATTGCATCAAATGAATCATTTTCAAAAGGAAAGTTCTCACAGTCTCCTACAACAAATGTTGCATTTGAAATATTTTTCTTTTTTGCCTGTTCAATCATGGCCGGAGTCAGATCCAGTCCTGTATAATGTCGGTCTGGATATTTTTCTGCTAATAAAGAAATCATCGGAGCAGGCCCACAGCCTGCATCTAATAAATCTCTAAAAGGCTCCTTCTCTAATTCTTCCAGAATATCCGGATAATCTTTCTTGCACATTTCGTAAATACCAGCATGGCTACTTTCATATCTTCCTGCTGCTTTTGTAAATTCTTTAATTGACAATTTTTTATATTCTTCATTTTTCATGCTTTTTCTCCAATCACAGTACCTTTTTCGTCTTGCATCCGCATTTCTTCATTGATATGTTCGAAAAAATTCATTGGCAAAAATAATTATCTTCAGCGGTATAGTATTAGTTCTATAGCTTATTGATTATATTACCTAATATCTGTTATTCTATAATCTTTCACTATGTTAGTTTTAACTAACTATCTAGTATAAAGAAAACCGTGCAAAAAGCAAACTGTAATTTCACACGGTTTTCTCATGCTTAAGTATATCACTTGCGTAATCATATAACAATATATTTCTTTCAACAATTTACAAAACTAGGCGGTAGAATTTACTCTTTCACACAAGTATTACTTTTTATTATTTTCTCTTGCCATAATTCCTGTAAATTGTTCGACACCAAAACGTCTCATAAACATTTCACATTTACACAGGAATAAATAGTAAATATTTAATCCGCATCCACTTAGTCCTTCATAATTTCCCTGTCCCTTAGAAATTAACAGATCAGCATTCTCAACCTCATCCATTGATTCCTTAGAGATTGCTCCAACCACATTACCTGGCAATCCGGTACCGTTTCCAAGTACCTTTTGTGCAACATCTTCCATGTGAATGTATTTTGCATCTTCCAGTGTAGCATCATTTAAAACTGGTTTGCCTCTTACAATCACAGTTATATGTAAATTAGGATTAATATCGCGAAGAGTTGAAATCAATAACTTATCTGTTACAATTTCTCCGCAGTTATCCGTAAAATAAACCAGCCTTTTCGCATTGACCAAATCGTTTTTAAAAACATCCAACAGTTTAGAATCTATATTTATATTTATTGCTTCATCTAATTGAGCTTTCAGCTCACCTTCATTTACATTTTCTAAAGCTCCAAAATCAATATAGTTTCCAACCATTGCATACTGTATTGCTGTTTTTAAATGATTTTCAGATGTATCAATTTTATTTTTCATATACGGAAAGTGATCAAGCATTAATTGATTGTAATGCTGTTTGATTTCTGTATAATCCATCACATTTCCAAAAAGTTCCTGACGAAGATTATCCATTTTTTCTGCAACCTGTGGTGTAGATAACCCATCACTATTCTTTACAATCTCCTTCACCTTATATTGATATTCTGTTATCTTTCCTTCTGTTGCATCAATAGGATATTTATTAATATTTCGTTTTATCTGACATTTTTTACATTCTTCATTTATTATCATAACTTCCGTTAATAACCCCCACTTTTCTAACGCTAAATCAAGTTAATCCTTTGGTTCGTCAAATTTTCCATTTCCCTCTCGGAACGGATGAGCCACGTTCATTTCAACATATTTTTCGACAATTTCATCAAAAGTTGACTGTGGCATTTTGTCTATATTTACCGGCAAATCATAAATCTCATCAAAAAGATATTATCGGCAATAAATCCATTTTATTATGTGATATCTTACTTTTGTTTTGCCATATTTAAATGCTGCTTTATCTTCACAGCTGGTCTCAGTATTCGTCTGATTATCAACTGCAAAAATCAAACATCTCCCTGCAAATCATTTTCCCGCATGTTGTTTTGAAAATACTTTCATAAGCTTTTAATGCAGCTTCTTTCGATAAACCATCCTCCATAATATTAACCAGGAAATCAGCCTCTACCAATATCTGATAATCAATTTCATCAATATTATTATATGTATGGTGATGTGCAATCAAATACTGAACCCGATCAGATACATCTTGATCAAAGCCTAATTCTTTGAGCATCTTTTCTGCAATTGCAGGACCTTCTTTTTCTTGTAATTTTCCATTGCAGTTCCCATATTTTTCTTCGCAGGAATGAATTCCAATATCATGTGTCAAAGCTGCTGCTTCAATGATAAACAAGCATTCCTTATCTACATTTTCTGTTTCTGCGATCAATTTTGCATAACTATGCACTTTACAAAAATGTTGAATCCTCTTTGCATCTCCTCTGTATAATTCAATCATTGCCAAATGTAATTTATTTATCATCTTAATGCTTCCTCCTATTGCACTATAGAATAGCTTTTGAATTGATTCTCTATTTTCCGTGACATATGTCACATTTTTATTCTTGAATCTGTGTCATTAGAAACGGTCAATTCAAAATGTTTTCTATTTGTTTTTAGATAGCCTTCTTTTTGTAACTTTGATATCTCTGTAGACATTGCCGCACGATCTATACAAAGATAATCTGCCAGCTGCTGCCGGTCAAAAGGAATATCAAAAGATAACGACGAATGTCTGATAGATTCTGCTGACAGATACGACAATAGTTTATCTCTGGTTGTTCGTTTCCCGACATGGGTGATCTTATCGTTCAGGATCAGTATCTTATTCGCCAGGACACTGACAAGGTTACGGATCAGTTTCTGATGATGCTCGCATGCCGTCGGGCAGGAAACAAGGAGTC
Source organism: Mediterraneibacter faecis (assembly GCF_055383675.1). Classification (NCBI taxonomy): domain Bacteria; kingdom Bacillati; phylum Bacillota; class Clostridia; order Lachnospirales; family Lachnospiraceae; genus Mediterraneibacter; species Mediterraneibacter faecis. Next base: position 1,840,553 of record NZ_AP043803.1, read on the forward strand.
TCTGGACATTCAGGGAAATAATTTCACAATCCTCATCTGCTATCACACTGATGTTTAAAACAGCTCCCGGGCTTGCTGCATATGGCTCACCAAAGAAATCACCGGTATGGCATTTTGACAGAATATTTCGATGTCCCCAGAGATCTTCCTGAATCACAAGAACACAGCCTGACAGCACAAGTCCCATTACCTCGGTAGAATCTCCCGCTCTGAAAATATAAGAATTTCGTTCTTTGGAAATTATTGTTGCATTTACACAATGCAATACGGATAATATCTCGTTATCTGTAAGGCCTTTGAAGAATGGACTGTTTCTTAGAATAGGCAAATATTTTTTCAAAATCGTTCCTCCTGTTGGAAATCAAACATACAAGTTGTATTTATTATACTATGATTCTAGCAGAAACAAAAGTGAAATGTTATAAATGGAGGGTAAAAATGATAAGAAAGATTATTCGAATCGATAAAGAAAAATGTAATGGATGCGGTGTCTGTGCGGATGCCTGCCACGAAGGTGCCATTGATATCATTGACGGAAAAGCAGAATTGGTGAGAGAACATTTCTGTGACGGACTTGGTGATTGTCTCCCGGAATGTCCTACAGGCGCCATTTCTTTTGAAGAAAGGGAAGCTCCTGCATATGATGAAGAAGCCGTAAAAGAAGCTCAGAATAAGAAAATTGCTCAAAATCAGGCAATGTCTACGCACACCGGTTGTCCTGGTTCTAAAATCATGCAGATTCGGCGGACAGAAACACCTGAGTCTGTAAAATCATCTTCAACCGTAGATTCTGTATCAAAACTTCAGAACTGGCCAGTCCAGATTAAACTTGCACCAGTCAGTGCACCATATTTTGACGGTGCAAAGCTTTTAATCGCAGCCGATTGCACTGCTTACGCTTATGCAAGTTTTCATAAGGATTTTATTCAGAATAAGGTAACATTAATCGGTTGCCCTAAATTAGATCAGGTAGATTATAGTGAGAAATTAACTGCAATCATTCAAAATAACAACATCCAAAGCGTAACGATCGTAAGGATGGAAGTTCCTTGCTGTGGTGGTTTGGAGATGGCAGCAAAAAAAGCGCTTCAAAATAGTGGAAAATTCTTACCATGGCAGGTTATAACGATAGGTATTGATGGGAAAACTATAGAATAAAAAAAGAAGGAGAATGCAATAATGGATAAGAAAATGTTTTGTTTTCAGTGTGAACAGACAGTCGGATGTACCGGCTGCACAGGAAATGCCGGCGCCTGTGGGAAAAAAGCAGATACAGCCAGATTACAGGATGAACTGACAGGTGCGTTGATCAGCCTTGCAAGAGCTGTTGACGGTTCAACTGCTATTTCTAAAAGAACCGGGCAAATCATAATTGAAGGATTGTTTACTACAGTTACAAATGTGAATTTTGACGATGCATCAATTGAAAACATGATACAAAAAGTCAGAGCTGAAAAAGAAAGACTGGTTCCTGACTGCAGCAAATGTCAGTCACCATGCGGTAAAACAGATGAATACGATATGCAACAACTGTGGGATGCCAACGAAGATATCCGTTCTCTGAAGTCTCTTATTCTTTTCGGGATTCGTGGGATGGCAGCCTATGCCTATCATGCAAATGTTCTGAATTATGAAGATGCCGAGGTGAATCGATTCTTCTGCGAAGCATTGTTTATGATTGGTTATGGAGAGAGTGTGGAAACTCTGCTTCCCACAGTGCTCAAAGTAGGAGAAATCAATCTGAAGTGTATGGCACTTCTTGACAAGGCAAATACAGAAACCTATGGAATACCAGAACCAACCGATGTGACACTTACAATAGAAAAGGGGCCTTTTATTGTCGTAACCGGACATGATCTGAGAGACCTGCAGCTTTTACTTGAACAAACAGAGGGAAAAGGAATCAACATCTATACTCATGGTGAAATGCTCCCTGCCCATGCATATCCGTTCTTAAAAAAATTCTCTCACTTAAAAGGGAATTTTGGAACCGCATGGCAGAATCAGCAGAAAGAGTTTGATCATCTTCCTGCTCCGATTCTCTACACTACCAACTGTCTTATGCCGCCAAAAAGCAGCTATGCTGACAGAGTATTTACAACAGAAATGGTTGCTTTCCCAGGTGCTGTTCATATCGATGAAAAGAAAGATTTTACGCCGGTTATTGAAAAGGCACTGGAACTGGGTGGTTACAAGGAAGATCAGATACTCACAGGCATCAATGGCGGTACAAAAGTGACAACCGGTTTTGGTCATGCGGCTATCCTGTCTCATGCAGGTACTGTAGTAGAAGCTGTAAAATCAGGAGCAATCCGTCATTTCTTCCTGGTTGCCGGCTGTGATGGTGCCAAACCGGGCCGAAACTATTACACAGAATTCGTAAAACAGACACCTTCTGACAGTATTGTCCTCACCCTGGCATGTGGAAAATTTCGTTTTAATGATCTTGAGCTGGGAGAAATTGGTGGTCTGCCACGGCTGATGGATATGGGTCAGTGCAATGATGCTTATGGTGCGATTCAGGTTGCTGTGGCACTTGCAGATGCATTTGGATGTTCCGTAAATGAACTTCCACTCTCCTTTGTTCTCTCCTGGTATGAACAGAAGGCTGTCTGCATCTTGTTAACGCTTCTGCATTTAGGTATCAAAAACATTCGTCTTGGTCCTTCTCTTCCGGCGTTTTTGTCTCCTAATATTCTGAATTTTCTAGTGGAGAATTATGGCATTGCACCTATTACCACACCGGAAGAAGACATTAAAGCACTGATGAACCATAGCAAATAAAGTTTTAACGGTTCAGCACCTTTACAGTTGCATAAGCTTTCGAGTTATCTATAAATTCAACAAAGCCGATGCGGGATTCAAAATCCTCCATCGGCTTTATTGATTGTAATCCCCGAAGTGAAAACTATCTTATAATATGTACTCCATTTGTCTTTCTTTCGTTCGCATTCCCATTTTTTCATAAAATTTCTCAGCAGGAGTATTTCCTGCCCATACATTTAATGTCACTTCATAACATCCCAGCTGTTTCGCTTCACTTTTTACATATTCAAACAGACTTTCGCCAATATGCTGGCCTCGAGCCTCTTGATCGACACATAGATCATCAATAAAAAGAGACTTAAACTGCACCATATTATTTGAAAAGGGCTGCTCCTGTAATTGACAAAATGCATACCCCCTACAAACATCATTCTCATCTACTGCAACATATATCGGCTTTTCTTTATTTTTCAGAAGCTCTGCCAATTCATCTATAGTATATTTGGTCGTACCCGGAATAAAAATATCAGGTCTTATGTCTGCATGAATTTGTAACACCTGTTTTAATAGCTCTAAAATTCTTGGAATATCTTTTTCTTCTGCTTTTCTGATAATCATTTTTACTCTCCCATCATTGTAATCAATATAAGTGAACTATTTCTAATCATCAATTCCACTACTTTTACGTTCCATATATCCTAGCCGATTAAATATATCTGCCAAAACCGGGTATCTTCTCGTTGATGGAACTGTAAGCGGATCCGGTAACTGCACTTGCTTCTCTTGTTCTTCCTGCGTAGCTAAGCTGATGCCGACAGCACCTAGAATGACCTTCGGAGTCTCATCTCAATTTTGGAAAGATGATGACTATCTTAAAGCCCTTTCCCCACTGGGAAGCAGCTTCCAGACGAAGGTTTAGATCGTCTGCCATCTTCTTAACCAGGTAAAGCCCTATACCGGTAGCTTTCTTTCTGCTGTCAGTAGAATCCCCGGTAAAGCCTTTTTGAAAAATATACGGCAGATCATATTTTTTTACACCGATGCCATTATCCTCAACTGAAAGGACATCTGCGGTCTCCGAATGTATCATAGAGATCGTTAGCATGGGACTATCGCTGCTATATTTTATGGCATTGCTCACGATCTGTCCCAACATAAACTGAAGCCCTCTACGGTCTGTATAGACTGTTTTAGATTGCAGTTTATTGAGAATTGCAAACTGCTTTTCTTCCAAAAGTGGGGCATAGTCCTCCAGAACTTCCCCCAAGCAGTCATTCAAATTGATATCTTCAAACTGATAATCCTTTGTACTGCTCTTTAACCGGGCATAGTATAACATTTGAGTGACATCCTCCTGAAGCTGACTGCGGACATAATCTAGCTTTGTTTGCAGGGGAGGAGATATTTCGTCACTCCGATTATCCAGGAGCATGGTCAACAACGATAGGGGCGTTTTCGCTTCATGTGCCCAGCCCTCCACATATTCTTCATAGTCCTGTAGGGCATCTGCCATACTGTTACTCTCAGTTTTGTGTTCCTGTAAAACTGATGCCAGAAGCCGGATAGATTCTCCTTCTTCCTGGCTGATGGCACTGAGCAGCCGTTCCTCGTTGCAGATGGTAGGATCACTGAGGAAATCCCGGAACAGCTCTCGGCAGGTGGTCTCCCGCTTGTTTAGTACAAACAGAATCGCTGAAAACAAAAAGAGGCTTGTCAGAACTAGTAACCCAATCAAGGTTTGAAATGCCTGAATGTCAGAAATCCAAAGAATGATAGCACAAAAGCAATCCACGCCCAACAGCAACAATAGCCAGGGATAGTATCGCTCTGTTATGCGCCAAAGCTGCTTCATGGAGCCACCCCCGTTTCCAGACGATAGCCCATCCCACGAACCACAACGATTCGCTGCTTCATCTCAAGACCGGACATCGTCTTTTTCAGCCTGGTCAGATTAACCTGCAAGGCATTTTCGTCTATGTATTCCGTGGTTCCCCATAGTGCTACGCAAAGCTGCTCCGTCGTGACCAGAGCATCGCCGCCGGACAAAAGAGCAACCAACAGTTTTCCCTGATTTTTTGGAAGCACGACAGAGGTATTATGAATATAAAGCGTGTAGGTCTGCTGGTCTAACAGGAAATCTGGTCCCTCCATGAGATTGGTACGGCCTTCATACCTTTTGAGAATATTGGATACCCTGGCAAGAAGTCGATCTTTTCTACACGGCTTCGTCAAATATTCATCGGCACCCAAGTGGAACGCTTGCAGTTCATCCTTTACCTGATCTCTGGAAGTCAGTACCAGGACGGGGATAGCGGTTTTATTCTTTAGTTCCTGGCAGATTTGAAAGCCACTGATCTCCGGCAAATTCAGGTCTAAGATCACAAGGTCAGGACGGAGGGCTGCCAAGAGCCGCGCGGCATCTTCAAACTCAGTGATTGCCTCCGCAACATACCCGTCCTTTTGGAGCATATTGCAGAGTTCTTCCCGCATATAGACTTCATCTTCCACAACAGCAATTCTTTTCACGACAGCACCTCCTTCCAAATTATTCTTCTCTCTGTGGCTGCATCAGTGTCAGCAAATACCGATCACTGGATCGCTTGACCACTCTCATATAAATATATTCTATCACGCAAAACAGCAAAATCATAGCAACAGATACAAGCAGCATTTCAGACACTGTCCCACGGGTTCGAGACGAGAGTATCCCTGTAAATAACGCCCTGACTCCAAACAGACTGCTGACAGCCGCAACCAATACAGGAAGTCCCATAAACCAGGTAATTTGCTTTCTAGCAGACTGGCAAAGGGTTTCGTAAGTAGCTCCCAGGCGGATCAGGGTCTGGTATCTGCGCCCGGTTTTCTGCTGACTCATCAGGAACTGAACACCCACGATGGTGTTGGCAACTACCAGGAAAACAATCGCAAGATAGAGGGTAATATAACTGGATGCTATGGTGTAGAAAAGCTGACGACCCATATTCTGAAGATAGCTTTCATATTCAATGCCAGTTTCGTCCAGCTTCTCGTTCAAATCCAAATATGCAGTCATAAGGCTATTTCCATCCAGAGCTTGCTCACTGAGCACCGCATTGACATAGGTATCATACATTCCTTGGCTATAATATAGGAATGCTTCATCCGGAAGAATCAATGCAAAGGACAAGGTTATAGAACGGTCCGTGACCAAATTCACAGACTGAACCTCTCCTGTAAGATGAATCGGACTACCATCCAGTTCCACCTTGGGCTGTCCGGCCAATACTTGGTTCAGCATTGCGGTACGGCTTACCGTAGTAAACTCTGTATCAATATAGACAGCGGCCTCTTTTTCGCCTAATTGGAGAGCCGGTTTGCCGGACAATTTCAACAAACGATTATAGTCCGATAAACAAATCAAATATGGGTATGTGGCATAATCAAGATTGTTCAAAAGGACATCCCGGTCTTCTGACTGGGGCAAGCTCCGAAGAGAGTCCATAACAGCGTTCATGCTGTAGGCATTATCATAATCTTCTGTGGTGCGAATACGCCCAACCCTCATTTCAAAAAGCTCTGAAAATTGATTTTCCAAACTGTTTTCTTTCAGGACTGCCTTTATATTCGGAAGAACCTGCGATGAATCTTCTGCAGTATGATCTTCAAAAGTATAGTCGATTACATGACTAGAAGACAGGTTATTCGTTCCTGCAATTCCTACGCCCGCACCAAAACAACACAGCGCTGCCAGAATCAGCAGGGAGCTGATGGCCATGGAGTTTGACTGATGAATGACATTCTCCTGAATCTGCCGGAAGGTAAATACATGAAGCTGCTTATTTCCTTTTCCTTTCTTAACAATCAAAGCAATCAGCGCACGTATCCCATAGAAAAGCAGCATCGTACCAATTATGCCCAACAGCAAAGTCAGTCCCATCATACTTACCTTTGTCCATGCAATTTCCTGAATCGCCATGTAGTAAGCCACTGCCAACATCACACTTCCGCATATAGCAGCCAGTCCATAGATAACAGAGGGCATTTGCTTTTTGGTGCGGTTCGTTGACTGGGATAGCAAAGCGTCTATCTCCTGGCGGCTGATTCGTCTACTCAAAATCAGAAGTGCCGACAGCTTAATTGCCAGAAATCCTGCCATCGTCCATTCAATCGCAGACCAGGATAAAGAAAACTGATGACCGATGATCCCCATGCCTACCAGCTTAGCGGTGACAAGACTGACAATTTCTGAAAGCACCACAGCTACAGGTAAGCCTATGAACATGGCAAGAATACTGATCAGGCAATCTTCCGCCAGAAGCATACCAAACAGTTTACTTCTACGCATCCCCAACATTAGATAAACACCAAACTCATGCCGTCTGCGCTCGAGTTGATACTTGCAGGCAAAATAGATCAAAAAGAACAGAATACCGAGGGTCATTCCATAAAACGCAGGAATCAGAAGCAGAAGTTTGTTAACTGCGTCACTCTCCATTTTCTGCAAAAAGAGCATTACATCTTGAGTGGAGATGGAAAGAATCATGTAAAAGGCAACAATGGAAATCACCAGGGAGCTGAAAAACAGACCGTTTTCCTTTCGGCTGCGGCGGCTGTTCCGAAGAATGAGATTAGAGAACATTTGCGCTGCCCCCTCCCAGTTGCGCCATCACCTTCAGGATGCGCCCGTAGAACTCCTGCTGGCTTTCGTCTCCACGCCGAAGCTCATGAAAGATCACGCCATCCTGGATGAACAGGATGCGCTTACAGAAGCTGGCGGCATTGGAATCATGGGTTACCATCAGGATCGTAGCTTGTTCGTCACGATTCAGGCCGGACAGCTTCTCCATAAGACTTTTTGCGTTCTTAGAATCCAGCGCACCCGTCGGTTCATCGGCAAGGATCATTTGAGGATGTAAGATCAGAGCTCTTGCTGCCGCAACACGCTGACGCTGGCCACCGGACATCTTGGACGGAAACTTATCCAGAACATCAGTGATTTCCAGATAGACAGCCAACTGCTTCAGCCGCTGTCTGCTTTCTGCTTCAGATACCCCATGCAAAGAAGTCGGGAGCAGGATGTTTTCCCTGCCAGTCAGGTTGTCCAGCAATTCAAAGTTCTGGAATAGATAACCAACCTTTTTCCCACGGTACTCTGCAAGAGCCTTTCCCTTGATCGATTGCAGAGTATCACCCTCCACCTGAATGCTTCCACCTGTGGGCTGAATCACAGTTGCAATACAGTTGAGAAGCGTGGATTTACCGGAACCACTGCTTCCCATAATACCGAGAAACTCTCCCGGCATGACCTGAAAAGTGATTCCGTTCAGGGCTCTCGTCTGGTTTGGCAAAGTCCCATAGACTTTGGTAAGATTTTCAATATTCAAAATTGGTTTCATGTGAATACCTCCTATCCATTTCTAGGCAAATGATAGCACAGAAACACAATAAAGAACACTTACAGTCGCTGTAAGGATTCTGTTCCTGTTTTCAGAACAAGAATGACGCATCAAGCGGGATAAGTATATGAATTCCTAATTTTCAAAACATATCCCTTGTAGTTTCCATATGTCTTGATTACCAATCCGATCTTCCAAAGGTGTAAATAAGGTGTAAATCCCCAGGCGCGACTTCCTGATTCAACAGCTAAAAGTATTTTTATATTTTGCTCTTCTTCGATTCTGCGAAGCTGAGCTTTTATCTCTTCTCTCATTTGTGACACCTCTTTTTTATTACACCTTTAGTTATAAAACTTTAAAGAATGGCATTACTTTTCATTACATTCTCTTGTCATAATCCCCGTAAACTGTTCAACACCAAATCGTCTCATAAACATCTCACATTTACACAAGAACAGGTAATAGATATTTAATCCACAACCGCTTAATCCTTCATAATTTCCCTGTCCTTTAGAAATCAATAGATCCGCATTCTCGACCTCATCCATTGCTTCCTTGGATATTGCTCCGATCACATTACCCGGCAATCCTGTACCATTTCCGATTACCTTTTGCGCAACATCTTCCATGTGAATGTATTTTGCATCTTCTAGTGTAGCATCATTTAAAACCGGTTTGCCTCTTACAATCACAGTTATATGTAAATTAGGATTAATATCGCGAAGGGTTGAAATCAATAACTTATCTGTTACAATTTCTCCGCAGTTATCAGTAAAATAAACCAGCCTTTTTGCATTGACCAAATCGTTTTTAAATACATCTAACAGCTTAGAATCTATAGTTATATTTACTGCTTCATCTAATTGAACTTTCAGTTCACCTTCATTTACATTTTCTAAAGCTCCGAAATCAATATAGTTCCCAACCATCGCATACTGTATTGCTATTTTTAAATGATTTTCAGATGTATCAACTTTATTTTTCATATACGGAAAGTGCTCAAGCATTAATTGATTATAATGCTGTTTGATTTCAGTGTAATCTATTACATTTCCAAAAATCTCCTGTCGAAGATCATCCATTTTTTCTGCAACCTGAGGTGTAGATAATCCGTCACTATTTTCCACAATTTTCTTCACTTTATATTGGTATTCTTTTATTTCTTCTTCAGTCGCATTGAGTGGGTACTTATCAATATTTCGTTTTATCTGACATACTTTACAATTCTCATTTATAATCATAGTTTTTACTCCACATATCATATTTGTTTTCTCTATCTACTTATGAAAAAACAATGTCAATCTATTGTCCAGTATACCACATCACTGTTAAGAATACCAATTTTCCTATACGGATAAAAACGTACTTTTTCAGATTTCAAATATACACTTCCTTCCAAATATGATACGATATACCCAACAAATTATACGCGAGGAGAATTTTATGAAAGCTTATGAACGTTTACTAAAATATGCAGTTATAAAAACCCCATCTGATGAATCCAGCGATTCAACACCTTCTTCCGCATGCCAGTTTGACCTGGCCAATCTTTTAAAGAAAGAAATGGAAGAACTTGAAGTCTCAGATATTCAGCTGACTGATAATTGTTTCCTCTACGGGAAACTTCCTGCTACAAAAGGTTACGAGAATGCACCGGGTATCGGTTTTATTGCACACGTAGACACCGTATCTGATTATTGTGAGCACGAGATTCAACCCATCATCACAGAAAATTATAACGGTAAAGAGCTTGCTCTTGGCAATAGTGGATTGACCTTAAGTCCTAAAATGTTTCTACATTTGGAATCATTAAAGGGACACACGCTCATTACAACAGATGGAAATACCATCTTAGGAGCTGATGATAAAGCCGGAATTGCAGAGATCATGACGCTAGTCGAGCATTTACAGAAAGAATCCATTCCTCATGGTCCTATTTCTATTGCCTTTACTCCTGATGAAGAAATTGGCACGGGAGCTTCTCATTTTGATGTTGAGTTGTTTGGCGCAGATTTTGCCTATACATTGGACGGTTCTACAGAGGGAGAACTGGAGTATGAAAACTTTAATGCATGCAGTGCTTCTTTTGATATTCATGGGGTAAGTGTGCATCCTGGTTCTGCCAAAGATACAATGATCAATGCCTGCCTTCTTGCTATGGAAATTAACAGCTTGCTTCCTTTACACGAGACACCTCGTGACACAGAAGGATATGAAGGTTTCTATCATCTCATTAATATGAATGGTGATTGTGGACACGCCACGTTAAATTACATTGTCCGCGACCACGATACAGAAAAATTTCAATACAGAAAAGATAAACTTATTGATATTGCAAATGAGTTAAACCAAAAATGGGGAGACGGTACTGTTGATTTGTGTATAAAAGATCAGTACTTTAATATGAAAAATATTATTGAAGAACATATGCACCTGATCGATAATGCAAAGCTTGCCTGTGAAAAGGCAGGACTTATTCCAAATGTTTCTCCTATTCGAGGTGGTACTGACGGTTGTCAGCTGAGTTTTCGCGGTCTTCCATGTCCTGATATAGGTACAGGAGCTTATGGCTATCATGGACCTTATGAACACATTTCCGCCCAAAGTATGGATAAAGTAGTTGATATGATTATTGAACTTGTGAGAATATATTCAACTTTTTCAAAAGAAAAGTGAGGTTATTTCCAAATTAGTAAATGCTTAAAAGGCGCTGCTCTTATGAATGAGTAACGCCTTTTTAACATCTATTTCATTAATAAAATTGATTATTTTTAATATCCGTTATATTTATGACATGCAGCTTTATGTCCCGGTTTTACTTCCAGACGATTTTTATACATGCAGATTTTTCTGCATCTCTTCTTTAAATTCTCTTCCCTTGAACAAAATCACTGCTACAAGGAATAAGAAACACGTCAATGCTCCAAACATACTCACTGTTGGATTTTTCACCACCCCGCATAAAAGCAAGATTACCGGAAGGATTAATCCATATCCAGCGGCCATAATTTCATAAATAAGATACTCTCGTACCGGACTTTTCTGCACTTTAGCGGTTACAAACATTGCTGCAAGTGTAGATACACTCATGATCGGCAACACAAGATCTACAGACCAGCTGTGCCATCCGGTCAGTGCATCCCATATAAAACAGATGATTGTACCGATAATAAGCTGCCACATCGCATTTTTCAGCAGATTATAACGTTTGAAAAATCCGATTGACGAGGCAATCCACATCGTCACAACACCTCCTGCTGTAAATAAAGTCCATCGAATTCTTGGGTGGAAATTCAAATCCGTAACAAGCATTGCCGCAACAATCGCAATACACAGAAAGCTATAGATCTTATAGACATTCATTTCCTGTTCGCTTGGCTTACCTGTCTTTGGAAATTCAGGCTTTACTTTTTCAGATGTGATTCCCTGTTCTTTTAACAAGCGATAAAAGTTGCGTTCAATGTTCACTGTGTCGTATCTGGATGTAAATGCAAATGATAATTTATCCTGGAAGGAACACAAACATAATTCAAGCTTCGGGGTATTTGTATATACGCCAAATCGTTCAATATAAGGTACATAACTTGCAGGCATTTTAACTGCGCTCATATTAGAAAAGATTGCTGTTGTATTCTTCTCCGAATATTTTGCGCCTGCCTGAATACAAAGGTTTTTAAGTTCCAATGGCGCAAGTCTCAAAATCGGATGCAATTCCAGTGCTAGTAACTCGCTGATATGTGCTGACATTTTTTCTTTCGTTAATTCTGTCTCAAAAAATTCTTTCGTATATTTCAGAACTGCTTCAAAGCTTTGATCTTGTGTTGTAAAATTATATCCCGGTTCGATCCAGTTAAAAAAATTCAACATCGATGAAGACGGAAAAAACTTTCTTAGGTTAACCGGAACCATTAACACAACCGGCTTTTTCTTCTGCATCTTAGACATTTCTTCGTTTATTGCCATCATAAATAATGCTGTCAAAAAGATCGTCATGGATACTCCGAGTTCTCTGCTTCGCTTTAATACTGCCTGTACTGAGACAACAGATTCATGGACATGTAGATGATTTCCATCTTTCTTTTTCCTTCGTATCTGAAAAGCATTTAGTTTTCTTTTTTTCGGTCGTTTTTGATTTTTTGAATAATATTTTAAGAAACTGTCATCTTCCTGATCTTGTACAGTCATATCTTCCGGCAGTAATGTAATCTGTTCTAATCCTTCTTCTTTATGCACAAGGTATAAATAATTCTTTACCAGTTCTTTTAAGAATTCTGTTGCCCCTGTACCGTCTGTCAACACATGAAACACTTCAAAATTGATTCGTTTTTTATAATAAGTTACTTCAAATAGTAGGGTCTTCTTATCTCTTATATAGAGTCTGCTGCATGGCTCTTTATATTCTTCTTTAACAATCGGCCGTAGATTACACGGTTCAAGATAATGCCAAAATAATCCCTTACGAAGTACCATTAAAAACGTAGGAAATGTTTCTATCGTCTGATCCAGTGCTTCCTGTAAAGCTTTAGGATTTACTTCTTCTTTTAATTCACAGTAAAATCGAAATACTCTTGTATCTTTTTTGTTACTGGCAGCAGAATATAATTTCGCTGCGTTGTCTAATTTCCTCCAGCGTGCGTTTTTCTTACTCACTGTGTTTCCCCTTTCAAAAATTCATTAATATAGGTGAAACTTTCCTGTACATGAAGCTGCTTGATCCCCAACGCGAAGTATCCATGTAATGCATCTTTAATCCGATGTATCTCCACATGATTTCCAGCCTCTTTCAAGCGTTCCCCATACGCTTCCCCTTCATCTCGAAGTGGATCAAATTCACATGTAAGGATCAATGTATCCGGCTGATTCGTTAAATCTTCAGCTATATATGGTGCAAAATAAGGATTCTTCTTATCCTCCTCATTTCTCGCATAAAGATCAATATAATCCTGCATTTTTCCGGCAGTCAAAAGATAATCGGAGCCATTTTCCTTAACAGATACAAATGGTGAATTCTCTGTATAATCATTATAGGTAGCCGGATAGATCAGAATCTGTCTGTTTGGCATAAATTCTCCGCGGTCTCTTGCCATCAAAGATAATGCTGCGCAGAGATTTCCCCCAGCACTGTCTCCGATCAAAGTAATGTTTTCTGGTCTTATATTTAACATAAAATCTCCAGAATATACCGCTTTTGCAACAGCATAACAATCTTCCAGACCTGCTGGGAATTTATCTTCCGGTGCCAGTCTGTATTCAACTGCAACTACATATTGTCCGGTTGCATTCGCAAGCCGAGCGCAAATTCTTTCATAATTATCAATACTTTCTGTAACCCATCCACCGCCATGTATGAACAAAAGCAATTTTTTATCCTGAATATCATGCTTCTTTTCTTCACTTTCTCGAAAGCTTTTCTCGCTTGGAAAAAATATTCGAATCGGAACTGCATGACTTCCGTTATATATTTTCTCGTCTACTTTCTTATAAAAAATCTTCATTGGATCCAGTCGTTTTAAATCCGCCATATGACGAAATGCTTCCACTTCTACTCCATCAAAAGATAATGCTTTCAAAATTTTCTTTGCTGTCTGATTGATCAATAGTACATTCTCCTTATATCCGTTCTTATGTCTGTAAAAGACTACGAATCCATTATATCATAAAGTGCTTTGAAAAATAAATTTAATGTTGAAAAAAGCATCAGCCAACTGAATGACTGATGCTTCTGACATCAAGATACTTTACTTTTTATAAACTGTGTTGCCTTTTGCAATCACTTCAACAAGCTGAAGTTCCTGATCAAGAATACAAAGATCCGCATCATAGCCTTCTTCAATCTTACCTTTTCCTTTGAGGCGAAGAATCTCTGCCGGATTAGATGTAATCGTAGAAATAGCTATTTCTAATGGAATTTTTGTTTTGAATACACATTCCTTTACTTCTTTCAGAAGGCAGCTGGACTGTCCAACCCCCATTCCAAGGAATTCACCATCACTACTGTACATCGGAAGGCTTCCCTGTCCATCGGAGGAAATTGTCATACGATCAGGATTTACTCCTGCATCCAACATACGTTTGATACCATTGCATACACGTACTTCATCACAGATAGTTTCCCAATAGTCAATATCTTCATTTCCGGTAAAATCTACTGCTCCACCCTTCAGTGCATACTCAATTGACTTACAGAAAAGCATCTCATTCCGGTTGATATGTGTTGGAAGTATTTGAGAAGCCGGTATCTCTGTCTCATCTACCACCCGTTCAATAAGATCTAAGCATCTCGGACTGTCGCCAAGATGAACATTTACAATACCAGCTTTCCCGGAAAGGACGCCACCAAGTCTTGTATCAGCAACGACACGTGCAAATTCTTCAAAAGTCGGCTGTGAAGAACGATGATCAGAAATTGCGATTTCTCCTGTTCCAACAATTTCCTGAATCATCATAATGTCTTTTACAATACTGTCCGTCAGTGTGCGGACCGGAATCTGATAACTACCTGTATAGCAATATGCAGACATCCCCTGCTCATTCAAGCCTTTTGTCTTTGCAACCAGTGCACACATATCACGACCGATTCCATCTGTTCCAAGGCAGCCAACAACTGTTGTTACTCCAAACTTCGTAAGTCCTTCTATAGTTGCTTCTGGAGTACGGTTGGCGAATCCACCTTCGCCACCGCCTCCGAGTACATGAACATGACTATCAATGAATCCCGGAGTTAAAAGTAACCCCTCTCCATCGATCACTTCTGCATCAGAAAGAAATCCGTCTGCTGACATAGAACCTGCATCTTTAATCTTGACAATCTTGTCATTGATCGTCAATACATCTTTTTTCCCCAGATGCTGTGGGGCATAAACATCAATACTCTGAATTAATTTCATCTTAAATCACTTTCAATTATCAAATGCCTGTTTTAGAATCCAATTCCGACAGCGATCAGAACTGTAATAATTGCACCAATCATCAATACGCCGAGGAATTTCCACATGAATTTGATCCAGTTAGACCACTCGATCTTAGCAATTGCAAGAGATCCGATCAGACATCCTGATGTAGGAACGATCAGGTTTGTAAATGCATCACCAAGCTGGAATGCAACTACAGCTGTCTGACGTGATACACCTAACAGGTCTGACAGTGGAGCCATAATCGGCATTGTGATTGCAGCCTGTCCTGTTCCGGATACAACGAAAAAGTTGAATACGGACTGGAACAGATACATAAGTACTGCTGCAACTGCTCCGGATACTCCTGACAGTGCATTTGAAATATTATACATAATTGTGTTGATAACTGTAGGTGTAGTCGGATCAGATCCACCAAGAACCTGCATGATACCCTGAGCCATAGCAACAACAAGCGCTGCACCAATCAGATCTTTTGCTCCATCTTTGAAAGAAGTTGCAATATCATTCAATCTCATATCGTTCAGCTTAAAGATAACTCCGATCACACCGGAAACAATTCCCATAATAAAGAACTGTGTTGCGATCTCTGGCATGTAATATCCCTGAGTCATAACTCCCCAGATCACCCAGACTACGGTAGCAGCCAATGTCAGAAGAACTAAAATGTGTCCAAGACCAAAGGAATGTCCTTCGTCAATACCTGTTTTTTCGTTCTGTTCACGGAAATACGCATCCGTCTCATATGCGATTGAGATTGTCGGAGCCTTTTTAACCTTTGACGCATAGAACATCGTCATTCCACAGCCAAGAGCTGTAAATACAACCCACATTACCATACGGAATCCTGCTCCTGAGAATACGTCAATCCCTGCAATACCCTGTGCAATACCTACAGAGAATGGATTCATCCAGGATGAACCGAAACCAATCTGTGTTGCAACATAAGTAACAAGAACTGCAATAACGGAGTCATATCCAACTGCTACAAATAATGGACAAAGAATCATAGTAAATGGAAGTGCTTCTTCTCCCATTCCGAAAACTGCTCCACCAAGAGAAAACAGTACGAAAAGTACTGGAATCAACAGTTTTTCGGCTCCCTTTGCCTTACGGATCAATCCAATCAATCCGGATTCGATCGCACCGGTACGGATCATGATACCAAATGCACCACCTACTACCATAAGGAATGCGATAATCTCGATCGCAGAACTACTTACGATTCCGTTATACATATAGTTGAAGAATCCTGTTCCACCATCTCCACTAAAGAGTGCTACTCCTTCTGTTACTACGTTCCCTGCATCATCTGTCAGATACTGGAAACTTCCGTCTTTGATTACTGTACGGGTTTTCTCAACACCATTAATCATGTATGAAATGTCCTGTGTTTCGTAAAATCCCTTTGGTACAAGAAATGTCAGAAGTGCTGCTACAACAACTACTAAAAAGATAATGATGTAGGTGTCAGGCACTTGAAATCCCTTGTTAAAAGACTTTAACCCTTTTCCTTCTTTTTTGCTCATTTTTGAGTCTCCTCCCACATTTTTTGATATACTATGTTAGTGTACCATAGAATGCCGGAAAAGTAACTAAAAATTTATATATTATATCAATTTTTTTGTCATTTTTTGTATTTTTATACATTTCAACCGTAAATAAATCTGTGATAATGCAAAAAATTAACGCTCTTGCCATAAAAAGCAAAAGCGTTATGATATAAAACCAATTATTACGAGTATGAAATTACAAATGTCCAATCAGACTATGATTATGCTTTCCATAATCCATTAAGATTACAATAAGCATAAACTTTCACTTCGCTCTTTTCGAATACTTGTGCTATCTCAACATTCAACAGCTACTTTTATAACACCATCTCTCTTATTCTCAAAGAGATCATAAGCCTCTTCAATCTTACTGAGAGGATAGGTATGCGTGATAAGGGGTTCGGTATTGATTTTTCCTTCAGCAATCAGTTTTAATATTTCTTCACAGTCGCATCCATCCACTCCACCGGTTTTAAAGATGAGATTCTTACCATACATGTCTGGAAGTGGTAAGCTTTGTGCTTTATCGTAAAGTGCAACAACTGTCACAATCGCATTCGGTCTTGCGCATTCCCAGGCTAAACGAAATGTAGACTCTGCACCTGCAACTTCCAGGACAACATCTGCACCGCCGTGGTCACTTGTATTCTTAACAAAAGTCTCACATTCTTCCGGAGAAATAGTAAGTACATCTGGGTAATGTTCATTGATAAAATGTATACGTTCCTCATCTTTTTCACACATAATAATGTGTTTCGGATGCTTTAGCATAACACAAAGTAATGTACAGATACCAGTCGGTCCTGCACCGATGATCAACACCGTATCATCTTCTGTGATTTCAGAGATACGAGTTGCCCAGTAACCCGTAGCCAGTACATCTCCTACTAATAATGCCTGTCGATCGGTAACTTCATCCGGAATCTTATTTAATCCCTGATCCGCGAACGGTACACGCACATACTCAGCCTGACCGCCATCGATACGACACCCAAGAGCCCATCCGCCATTCTGATCCGTACAGTTATTGACATACCCTTTTTTACAGAAATAACATTCACCACAAAATGTCTCGACATTTACCGTTACTCTGTCTCCCGGTTTCACATGTGTTACAGCTTCGCCAACTTCTTCAACAATTCCAACCATCTCATGTCCGACAGTAATCCCCGGAACTGCGCGCGGAACACTTCCATGCTTAATATGTAAATCACTGGAACAGATACTGGCAAGTGTAACCTTTACAATCGCATCCCTTTCATGCATAATCACCGGTTTAGGTTTTTCTGTTAATTCAAATTTTCCTTTTGAAACATATGTATATGTCTGCATCGTTTTCCCCCATCATCTTCAAAATAATATAAAGTTGCTTATTCTTTTGGATTATCTCCATCACGATAAGGTACAGTAGCTGCCGGAACAACCGTTGAAGCCGGTTCGGTATGTATATCCTGATCATCAAAGAATATATGCGCTCCAAATGCTGCAAGTACTTCTGTCTTGCTGACACCGCCTAAGAAGAACGCTTCATTGATTGATACACCCCAGTTGCGGAGTGTTTTGACTGCGCGTTCATGCGCCGGAGCATTTCTAGAAGTAACCAGTGCGGTTCGGATTGGCTGAATATCCTTTTCTTTAAACAGCTGTTGTACATAAGACAGCTTTGTCAGGAAGTTAGCAAACGGACCTTTTGCCATCGGCGTGTTCGCATTCGCTTTCTCATGTTCTTCAAATGCCTGTATTCCGTTCTTCTGAAAAATCTTTTCAGATTCGCCTGAAAAAAGAACTGCATCTCCATCAAATGCAATGCGGATCTGATCTATCTTTTGCTTTGCATCCGCATGTGCCGCTCCAGTCAAAATAAGACCTGCTGCAATTCCATCGTTAATAGCCGATTGTACATCAACAGAATTTGCTGACAAAAATAAGTCTGTCTTAAAGGCTTTTAAATAGGGAGCAATTTCCGCTCCACTTGTCAAAGTCGCTCTTGTAATATCCAAGCCATAATACTGTATAGAATTAAAGATACGAAGACATGTGTTTGCATTGTTCCGTGACATAATGATCACTTCCACCAGTCTTCCTAACCCTGTGTTATTCAGTTTCAGAAAAGCTTTAATTAATTGGAAAGCAGCACCCTTCTGAAGAATTTCATTCTCATGTGCTACCTGGTAAGCCTCATATGCTTCAACGCCTTGTTCTTCGAATATTTTATTTTCCTGTTCAAGATTAAATAAAGCTCTCGAACTAATCCCTATTACAAGAGGTTTTGATAAATCATATGGCATATTTTATCGCCTCCGATCAAGAAAAGAATCACCCATCAATCACATCTTTCTTACATTATACGTTTCCATACTATGAGATACAAGTAAGAATATATAAGAAAAGATTATTTTTTGAATTCCACTGCGTGTTTTCTCTTCCACAGTGGAAATAAGTTACGCTGACATACGTAATTCTTTCGTTCATCTATTGCAATCGCATGAAAGAATGTCTTCCACAGATCCGTATACTCATCTTCGTACTCTTCTGTCTTTCTCAATGTCTGAAATTCTTCATCTGTCAGATATCGGAGATAGTTCTCACCATCTTTCGGATGAACACAAGCTGTTTTGCGATTATCATCTATGATCATCCACTGTTCTGAAGGCATGCGGTCTGCAAAATGTCTGCCAACCAACATAATGACATCACTTTTTGGCTCCAGATGGCTAACATAGACGTTACTTGAATTCAATCGTTCAAATCGTGCGAACTCTCTGAAATGATGGCTTTCGTTAGACACTTTACGACGCAATTCTAATATCCGCATCACACGTGGATCCGCATATTGCTGTAGTACACTCTCTCCAATTTTGAATCCGACACGAAGGAAATTATAAATTGCCTGCAGTGCATCTTCCTCGACAGATAAAGTCACCAAATAGATATTCAGATATGCTTCATCCGAAATATCTCTCCGAATCGAGCGAATCACTTTTTCTGCTTTGGAAAGATCTTGGTCTACATGAATATATTCATCAAATATCGTTTGCTGAAATACAGGTTCTTTTTTTAATTGTATCTGGTCATGACCAATCAGTAAAGCTTCAGACCATGCATCATAGATACAGGTCATGATATCTTCCAAACGGTCTTTACAAGTAAATATCTTCATCAGCATACTCCAAAATCTGTCAATGTCATCTGGGTAAATGATTCATTCGCATGTTGTGTGTTCCATAGATCTTTCTTGTCTACACTTATTAGTTGTCGCGTAATATAAGATACCTCAATAGGAGTATGGTACATCTGTTTTCCACCACACGTGATGAAATAATGCGCACGCTTTAATACTACTCCCATCTTCTTCAGACTTGCATAATCAAGTCTGCCATAACGTCTTGCATAAGTGATACGACTTGCTGATTTCGGTCCGATTCCCGGAACACGAAGCAGTGTTGCATAACTCGCTTTCTCTACTTCTACTGGAAACTGCTCCAAATGGCGTAATGCCCAATCACACTTTGGATCAATCATTTCATTAAAATTCGGCTGTTCTGAGGATAATAGTTCTCCTGCCTGAAATCCATAGAACCGCAATAGCCAATCAGCCTGATACAGTCTGTGTTCACGTAAAAGTGGTGGTGGCGTTCCTATCTCCGGCAACACATTATCTTCGTTCAATGGAATGTATGCTGAATAGAAGACACGCTTCAGATCAAAGCCCTGATACAATGCCTGTGTCGTCTGCAATAATGTATAATCACTCTCACCGGTCGCACCAATGATCATCTGCGTGCTTTGTCCTGCCGGAGCAAAACTACGCTTCAATCGCGACATATCACGAGGCGCCAACTGGTTCGCATTCTCCCGGGTAAGTGCATGATCCAGTGACGTGTATTTTTTATAAGATTCTAATCGATTCATCTGAGGATTCTGAGAAATGGCTTTATCCTTCTTCTGAACATTCAAGCACTCAGAAAAATGTTTTTTCGAAGCATCAGAAAAAATACCTGCATTCAAAAACTTATTCCCGCCACTTCGCTCCATATAAGCTGACTTTCCGATTGCCATTCTGTGAGATGCAATCGTACTCTGCACCTTACCCATAGGATTCAGAATGTTCTGCATGGTCTTGTTTGGAGCCAATGTATGCAATCCTTCTTCCGTGGGCAATTCAAGGTTGACACTGATACGATCCGCAAGATATCCTGCTGCCGCAAGTAGCTCGTCGGATGCTCCCGGAATCGTCTTAATATGAATATAACCGTTAAAATGGTATTTTGTTCGAAGCAGCAATAATGTCTCGCACATCTTCTCCATCGTATACGTCGGATTCCTTAAGATTCCGGAACTCAAAAACAGACCCTCAATATAATTACGCTTATAAAACTCTACTGTTAAGTCACAGATTTCTTCCGGAGTAAAAGTAGCCCGCTTTACGTCATTACTTCTGCGATTGATACAATACTTGCAATCATAAGCACAATGGTTCGTCATCAAAATCTTAAGCAGAGAAATACATCTTCCGTCTGCTGCAAAGCTATGACAAATGCCGCATGCCTCTGCATTGCCGAGCTCTCCTTTCTTTCCCCGCCGGCTGGATCCACTTGAAGTACATGCAACGTCATATTTTGCTGCGTCAGCAAGAATCTGTAGCTTTTCCTGTGTTGTATAATTACTATTCCTAATATCTGTATTCATATTTTCATTATACAAACAGTTGTTCGATAATGCAAGTATTATTTCGAACAGACGTTCTTTTATAACTGTTCAATATGCTTTGAGCATTCTTAAAGTACCTGAAAAATCAAGATTTTTTCTCTATTATCCTCACCCGGAAACAGATCTGAAGTATTAATCTCATCATAAAAAATCAACTGTTCCTGAGTCATTAAAATACTGATATATTCTTCTGAAGGATAATAGAAAAATAATAATATATCTCTCGGATTTTCATAATAAGATTCGTAAATCCTCGCTAAAACTGACTGCAATATCTCTACTGAAAAAGGATTAAAAAAGTAACAGCGATCCACTTCCGACGGAACTTCATAATTTTCTGCACTACATAATACAAACTCCGTGCGTGATGCGGAAACGGATACTTCTTTATTATCTGCTGCTCCTTTATAAATCCGTTCATCATACTCTACGCCTATTGTCTTGCATCTTGTTTGATACGAAAGATAAAAACATACCCGCCCTTTTCCGGTTCCATAGTCAATTAGAGTATTATTTTTCCTGATCAGTCCACTGTTTGCCAGGCGCTCCAATACCATATAAGACGTTGGTTCATAAGGATATCGATACTGATCTGAATGAGAGTCATCCCGCCCGGTTGTCTTTATCTTCAGGAGTTTATCCCATTGTGTTTCATTTTGATTCATTTCTTTCGATCCTTCATTTTTATGTTTGAAATATCCCCCGGTATTTTCCCAAGTTCTGTTACCATGTACATAATCTGGCTTCCTTCTTCTTTCAGCCACTTAATTGACTTTTTATAATCTGGGAACACCTTCTCCACTTCCGACCAAAATGCTTTCGAATGATTCATCTGTTTTCTATGGCACAATTCATGAACCACAACATAATCCAACACCTCAGGAGGCGCAAGCATCAACAGACAGTTAAAATTCAAATTTCCTTTGCTGCTGCAACTTCCCCATCTTGTTTTCTGATTTCTGATGGTTATATTCCCGTAAGTGACTCCGATTATTCTTGCGAAATATTCTACTCTAGCCGGAATTATTTTAAGAGCCTGGTCTGCAAGTGCCTTGATTTTATCGAGTGTCACGTTTTCTACATTTCCCGATTCAACACTTTTCTTCTTTACTTTTATTTCATTCATCTGTTTGCTTATCCAAGCTTCATTCTTATTAAGAAATTCCTCAATGTATTTCTCTGTGACACCATACGGAGCCCTTACAGTGACACTAAGATCAGAATTCACCTGAATAGCTATAGTTTTTCTTCGGGATTTAATTACTGTAACTTCCATAAATTGTCCCTTTGTTTTTTGCTATTTCATATAATCACGAATCTTATCAATCAACGTAACATCCGCCGGAAGCCATGCAACGCTATCTAATTGATCCTTAGTAAGCCATTTTGCAGCTTCCGCTTCTTTCAATTCCAGATGTCCTGCGACAACTTCACACCAGAAACAATCCATAGAAAGATGGAATGTTGGATAGTCGTATTCGATAGTATCAATAAGCTCACCAACAGAAATTTCTGTATCCAGTTCCTCCATGATTTCTCGCTTTAATGCTTCCTGCGGTGTTTCTCCGGCCTCAACCTTTCCACCCGGAAACTCCCAGCCACCTTTTAGATCTCCGTAGCCTCGAGCTGTTGCAAATATCTTTGATTTTTCATTAAAAGAATCGCAAATAACTGCTGCTACAACATGTATTGTTTTCATAAATAAACTCCTAACTTGTCATATATTCATAAATATCATCTCGAACCGGTACATCCAAAGTATAATTGATCTCGAATGCATCGTCCTTCGTTTTTTCCATCTTAATCGGGATTGGAGATCCCTTTGCATAGATTTCGCCTAAAAAGTAGAATTCTTTTGCTTCTTTATCATTCTTGTTTTTACGAACAAAAAGAAAAATTCTATTGTCTCGATCCTTTACAGTTCTCTTATAAAAATGATCTGCATCACTGGAATCTACTTTTCTTGGATGTTTGGATAATGCTATTAAGTTCTGCTGTGAAATAAAACGATCTTCATATGCAATCGCATCTTCTGTCTTATCATAGTTAATAAAGACTGGAAGCGTTTTCGTAGCAGTATCATAAAAATATCCGCCAATATTTTGCGCATTCAAATTCTTTTTCCAGTTCAGTAATCTACACACGTCTTCATAAGTATACTTTTGATACAACTGAAAGTTCGTATCTTTATACGGTTGTGCATATCTTTCTTCAATAGTCTCTATACCATATTCTATAAGTTCCTTGACCATTTTTGAAAATTCAGAATCACGTATCAGCAATGCCTTGAATTCCGGATGCAATTCATATCCTTCATCGACTTTTTTAATTAATACACAAGAAGCATATTTTTTTCGTTCCTCTTCTTTCGCAAATTCGTTTGTTAAATTACGTATAACGGATTCCTCTACTATCTTGGAATAAGTCGCTTTATACTGTTCAGGCAACAATTTTTCCATATATGCAAGAATTCTCTGATTTTGATTAATCAAATGTTTCAGTACTAATAATTCGTGAATCCTCTTCATATTTGTAACTTTCTTAGAAAGGAATTCAATAATTAACTCTTCTTGCGTATTTAAGGTAACAGTATAGTCATCTGAATAGTATTTCTTTAAGAACGCATAATAAGATCCAAACTTCTCAAAATATTTACGCACATCAATAGAGCCATACTCCTTAAAATCCAAAACGGTCGGGATTCTTCCCAAACGATATCTCAAATTATCGAAAGATTCTCTAAGTAATTTTACATCATTGGTTCTTGCCTGATCTATAGAATGGTAGATGCGTTCTCTGGAAATCGCGTCAAAATGAATTGTAGATTCTCCAGGAATCACGCGCGTACCTTCTGATACATATCTACGAATGGAATCTTTATTGTAACTGCGGTCACCCGACAAAGCAATTGGAATCATAAAATTATTCGTGTAATTACCAATAAAATCCAATATTACAACGTATTCTTTATTATCAGCTTTTCTAAGTCCACGTCCCAACTGCTGAACAAATATTACCGGTGACTGTGTCGGACGAAGCATAATTACTTGGTTTACACGTGGTGCATCAATACCCTCATTCATAATATCTACAGAAAAAATGTAATCTAATCCTCCCTCATAGTCATCCTGCTCCAAACGTTCAATAGCGCGCTCACGTTTTTCCTGTGAATCATCACCGGACAAAAACAATGTACGTAATCCGCGTTCATTAAATAATCTAGATAATTCTTTCCCCTCATCTCTACGGCTTACGAAAATCAAACCTTTTACACGATCTCCATTATAACCATAATAATTTGCTTGCTTTAAGATATGGTCTACTCTTGCAGAACAGGTTAATTGATTAAAGTCCTCTTTTTCATTAATCGTCTCGCCGTCAATAATCAGATCGGTAATTCCATAATAATGGAAAGGACATAAAAGATTCTGCTCTAATGCTTGTTGGAGTCGAATTTCATATGCAATATTATGATCAAACAATGCAAATATATCAAATCCGTCCATACGTTCAGGAGATGCGGTCATGCCCAGATAAAAATTAGGCTTGAAATAACTCATGATTTTCTGATAACTATTTGCACCGGCCCTATGCACTTCATCGACTACGATTGTATCAAAATGGTCCGGTGAAAATTTCTGCATAATCTCAGCTTTAGCCATTGTTTGCATCGTAGAAAAAATATAATCCTGTGCAAAACTCTTTTCTGTACCAGATAATAATCCGTAAGTTCTATTACTACCAAACACACGCTTATAACTCTTCAAAGCTTGTTTTGCAATTTGTTCTCTATGCACCAAAAACAACACTTTTTTCTGTTTTGTTTCTCTAAGTGCAAAGGCAGATGCATAGGTTTTTCCGCTACCACATGAACTGACCAAAAGTCCTCTGTGTTCATTGCTCTCTAATAATTTACGAAAATTGCTTACAAATCGTGCCTGCATTTTATTCGGCTGTAACTTATATGCTTGAAGATCAACCATTTGCTCTTTAGCAGCATTTTTCTTCTGTTCTTTTATAAGTTTATATCTTACTTCATAATCCTCAATGAAGTCTTTTACTGCAAGTGTATGTTCACTATTCCAAAGAGCATTAAATTCCGTCATCATTTGCTTCAGTAGTTCACCATCAGAAGTTGAAACGAGTTTCGTATTCCACTCTTTATTCACTGAAAATGCAGACGCTGTCATATTGGAACTTCCTACGATAAAACGGTAAATCTCTTCTTCTTTAAAAATATATCCTTTCGTATGAAACCCAGATGCACCTTCATCTGTAGAATCATATACTCGCACTTCAACATTCGATAGATCCGCTAAAGTTTTTAATGCTTTCGGTTCTGTAAATGTCAGATAACTTGTCGTTAATATCTTTCCCGGTATACCTTTATCGCGTAATTCAGCAAGTACCTGCTTTAACGGTGCCAGTCCACCTTCGGTAATAAATGCCACGCTAATATAAAAAGCATCACAATGGCGAAGCTCTCGCTCGATTGCAACAGATACTTTTTTCCCCTGCGTGTAGTCATTAGAAACAAACTCAGGCCTATATGCCAAATTTGAGTTGATTGCTGAATTAATAAAAGCCGTATCTAAACCTGAAGAAATATCGTGATTAGCCTTTACTGCCATCTGAATCACCTCCACTGTAATCGTTTATAATTTCAACAATATCATTTAACGTACTAACTCAAATTATATCATACATACGTTTATCTGTGGAAATAAAGTGCATGGATTAGAATGGGTAGATTATTTAATTGTGAAATGATTTCCAAAATATATTCGTTTCTTTTTATTGACTTTTTGCTACTATGGGGGTACAATCGTAGCTAAGAAATGGGTTTTTTACTGAGTAATGTCTTCGGACTGGAAAAGGGTGCTCGTTTCTTTTTTTATGTTCATTATATCATACAGATACATTTTACCATCTTTTGCATGTCGAATAACCATTATTACATTAAAAACATTATATCTTTCAATTTCCCCAACTTCATTAAACACTGGCAAAGCAAATCTTGACTCATAACGATACCAACCATACATTGCATCTATAGTATGTTTTTCTTTATAATTTTCAGTAAATTTCTTTCCGGCTGCAATTTCAATCAATTCTGGTAATCCCTGTGCGGCATTAGCTTTTGCCTTCGCATTTGCTCCTTTTAAAATATGTGTATAATTTGAATGAGTATACTCATCCGGTAAATCTGTTCCAATATAAACTGCATCATTGCTGTCATCAATTGTGTAGATATCTCCTACATATTGTTTTAGATATTTTTCAACATCCTCCCATTTTACAGATCTTTTCCCTTTGAATATGATGTCATGAATAAATACCGTTTTCTTTCCATCTATATCCTCGATTACATTTACTTTTCTTTCCACGTCTACCTCCTTCTGCTTCACTCGAATACACGCAATGCGTTATTTATTATTAAAAAAATAATATTCAGTCCTAATCATCCATTCGTTTTATTCGACATTCCGTTTCTGCTCTATACTTTAATAAACGTAACAGATATTCTGGAAGTTCTCTTTTCTCTGCTTCCCAATCTTGAACGGTACGATACGGAATCCCATAGTAGTCACTAAATTCACGTCTGTTCATTCCCATTTTTTCTCTTAATTCTTTTACTTCTTTTCCTCTGCTCATGATTGAACCCTCCCATTTAAATAACGCATTGCGTTACTTGATAGTACCAGATATATGCTATGTTGTCAATCAACTACCGTCTCACCTCTCATCATATTTTCGCCCATATGTTTTTATGAAATAGAAAAGACAGGCCCGAACTCCTTGTAAATCAAGGTTTTTCGTCCTGTCATTAATATAACATGTGCTCCTGTAACTGATATCAGCAAAGCACGTTTCCTCTGCTCCGTTATCTTATCGATTATCAATTTTCTCCGGAAACATATCATGATTACTCATACGATTCCAGGCAACCTGCTCCCAGTTGGTACCTGGCTTTCCATAATTACAATACGGATCGATGGACAAACCTCCACGTGGAAGGAATTTTCCCCAGACTTCTATATATTTTGGTTCAAGAAGCTTGACAAGATCTTTCATAATTATATTGATCACATCTTCATGAAAATCTCCATGGTTTCGGAATGAGAACAAATACAATTTCAAGGATTTACTCTCCACAAGACGTTCGTCCGGAACATAGGAAATCGTGATCGTTGCAAAATCTGGCTGTCCGGTGATTGGGCACAGACTTGTGAATTCCGGACAGTTGAACTTGACGAAGTAATCGTTTTCAGGATGTTTATTCTGAAATGCCTCCAATACAGACGGATCATAATCCATACGATATTCTGTTTGCTGATTTCCCAATAATGTTAAATTTTCTTTTTCTCTCATTGCTTCCTCCTCTATCTCAACGCAGGGTCTTCTACGTGATTCGCCTGAAATGCTGCTGCGCGATCAATGCATGTTCCGCATTTTCCGCAAGGCTTCTCTCCACCTTCGTAACAGGACCATGTCAATTCATACGGAACTCCCAGTTCTAATCCAATCCGTACTACTTCGGCTTTGGATACATTTACAAAAGGAGCTTCTATTTTCAGCTGATGTCCGGAGCCTTCCCAGATTGCTTCATTCATCGCCTGATTGAATACAGGTGAGCAATCCGGATAAGCAAAACCGGCAGAATCATCTGCATGAGCTCCATAATAAATCACTCCACATTCCTTGCTCAGTGCGATACTTGCTGCCGAAGAAAGAAATAACCCATTTCGGAACGGTACGTATGTGCTTACAGGCTTATCGCCATTTGTTTTTGAAATCTGCTCTGCGTAACTCTCCTCCGGAATTTCTTCCGTGGACTGTTGAAGCAGTGAACAGTTGCTATATTGAAATATCTTGCTTAAATCCAGGAACAGATGCTCCACGCCATAATATTCGGCAACTGCTATTGCAGCCCTGATTTCTTTATCGTGCTTCTGTCCATAGGAAACCGAGAGTGCAATCACCTGGTCTTTCCCGTACTTTTTGATTGCCAGTCCTAATGCCGTTGTTGAATCAATTCCTCCACTAAAGAGAACTAATGCTTTCATCTCCATCACCTCACTACTTATTTATACGCCCCGTTCATTTGGATCCCAGATTACTTTATGCATCTGAATCTGCAGACGCACACCATTTAACCGATGTTTCAGCATAAATTCTACGATCTGCACTGGTTCTATGGATCCAAAAACAGGACTAAGATACACATGACACCTGTTTGTCAGATTATAAGTCTGAATCACGTCCAGTGCTTTTAACAGATCTTTCTGGCTGCCACATACAAACTTTACAGTATCATCCTTTCCTAGCAGTTCCATGTTCTCTGTTATCATATATTCTTCGCACCCGCTTGACGGTAACTTATAATCCATTGTAAATACCGGTCGTTCTTCACAAAATGCAGATAAATCAACTGCGCCATTTGTCTCAATTTCGACCTGTAAACCGGCTTGTAAAAGAAGGTGAATCAATTCTCTGATGTCTTTTTGCAGTAACGGTTCTCCACCTGTAAGTGTCACATTGCGAATTCCGGTTCCTAAAACATAATTTAAAATCTCTTCCGGGGTTTCCTCTTCATATGGGCAATCCGGTTCATTGGCCCACATAGTATCACAATAGCTACAACGCAGATTGCATCCTTTGAAACGAACAAAGACTGCCAATTCTCCTGCCCGTGTGCCTTCCCCATTAATACTGGTGAATTTTTCTACTACTTTCATCTACTCTTCCTCATAAACCGCACAATTATTCGGTGTCTCATATACTTCCACACAATGAACCTCATATCCCAATTCCGTTAATTCCTTGTAGAAATAATATGCAAAATTTTCTGCTGTGGGACGAAAGGAAACTTTCTCCAAATGAAAGTCCTCATTCTGAAGTGCAGCTACTGTTTCTGCTTTCAGTGATCCTGTCTCGTAAATCAGACTATGATCAAAGGAATCGCAAAGTTTTTTCAGATCCTTTTTCAAATTACCAAAGTCCACTACCATTCCCCGTGTCTGTCCTTCTTGCTCCAGCTCCTGACTTTTGATTTTTGCAACAACATTCCAACGATGTCCGTGGATATTTTTACATTTTCCTTCGTATTTCCATAAAAAATGCGCTGCGTCAAAACTGGCTTTTGTTTGCAAATAATACATATTTCAACTCTCCTGTATGTGAAATGTATGTACCTTTTAAGAGCTGTGTATCCTAAGCGGAGCGTTTTATATATATGGGAAAGTATTTCCTGAATATAAAAAGCTCTGCGTACTTCTTTGCACGCAGAGCCTAGAATCTTCTTAACTAGCCCTGGTTTTGTTTTTCGACAGGAAGGTACAAATGAACTGTCGGCTGTTTTTCACAGCATGAAAATTATACCACAGAAAATCAGTTTGTCAAATTGGTTTTTCTATTTTAACGAAATGGTATCCTATTTCCCATATTCTATTCTCCCAGGAAATATCTTCCGTAAGCATCTGCTGCCTTAATTGCTGCGCATACAGTCTCAGGTGTCACCTCAAATGGCATGTTATGAAGTGTATCATTCTCTGCACAGGCTGCTGTCGCAACTGCCATAAGCTTCTCGTCTGTCACTTCTGTGATACCAAGTTCTTTTAATGTAACAGGAAGTCCCAGTTCAATGCACCAATCTATAATGTCTTCCAGTTCTTCTGCCGGAATGTCTTCCAGAACAAGCTGTGTGATTGTTCCAAATGCAACTTTCTCTCCATGATACATATGATGACACTCGTCCAAAACTGTGAATCCATTATGGATTGCATGTGCTCCTGCAAGACCGCCACTCTCAAATCCGATTCCACTAAGCAATGTATTAGCTTCAATTACCTTCTCAACAGCTTTTGTGCAGGCTCCTGCTTCCAGAGCAAGTTTTGCCTTCACACCTTCATTCATCAATGTATCAAAGCACAGTTTTGCGAGTGACATCGCTGCCATAGTAACATTTCCACCAGCACAAGTTGTTGCTTCGCTAGCCTGACAGGCTCTTGCTTCAAAATAAGTTGCAAGTGCATCACCCATTCCGGAAACTGTCAGTCTGACTGGTGATTTTGCAATGATTTCTGTGTCCATCAGAACCATGTTTGGATTAGCTGGGAGGAATAAGTATTCTTCGAATACGCCTTCATCAGTATAAATAACAGAAAGTGCACTGCATGGCGCATCTGTAGATGCAATTGTCGGACAGATCAGTACCGGCACTTCTTTGTAATAAGCAACTGCTTTCGCAGTATCAAGGATCTTTCCTCCGCCAATACCAATAACAACATCACAGCCCTTTTCATTCATAACGGCTACCAAACGATTAATTTCTGTCTTGCTACATTCTCTGTTGAAATACTCATACACTGGTTCAATATCATATCCTTCAAATCCAACTTTGAGAACGTCTTCAATACGTTTATACCCCGACTCTGTGATCAGTACAAGTGCTTTTTTACCATACTTCTGAGCATATTCACCCAGCTTTTTCATCTCACCTGCACCTTGAACATATTTGCTCGGACTACATAAAATATTTGCCATTTTTGTCTGCCTCCTAAACTCTTTATTTGTATGTTATTAAATTAACAATCTAAAGATATTGTAGTCCTTATCTACAAAAGTGTCAATAAAATCCAATTGAATTTTCTGTAAGAAATCGGCTATATAATCACTACTCACAGCTGTCTGTATCAAACAACCCTTTTATTCATCTCAACGTGCAAATAGCCCCGTAAAAAATCCTCTTTTCTTCACCTGCTGAACTTCTGCTCCGCTTCTCATGATCAATGCAAACATTCCCATATTGCGAAGATCCTGCCGAAGGTTCACTGCCTGCCCCTCTGCCAAACCGTCTTTTACCAGGAAAGGCGTATCATTCAGACTCACATTCTTCGGGAAATCATATTTTCTCGCGATGCTTACAAACTCTGACCTCTTTCCGATGTAATCAACCATACTTCCAAGCGCGATCACCTGTTTTGAAGGATACACCGATGGCTCTACTTCATACACTTCTTTTTCATCACCGACTGGTTCAAACTTATATTTTGCTGTATAGAAATCCAGTGCCTCCTCAATATAAGAACACGCCTCTCCGTCAAGCTCTTCATACAAAACACACGGCAAACTTGCTACAATTCTTCTTGTTTCTGTTTTTTCCATTCCTGTTAAAATCTGCAGAAATTTAGCAACTTCCAATTCTTTTCCGTTACAATCAATTAATGTTACTTTATAAAATAGTTCTTTGTTTATCATAGCCTTGCTCCATTTTCATTTTTTATAACAAAAATTTTATTTTATTATAACTGAAACAGGGTGATACTGTCTACAGATTTTCTGTTTACAGCACCACCCTGTATTTTACTTATTTTCTCACTGAATAAAATTTAAAAATTCTCAGATTTCATTTCCAGCCTGATATCCGCTGCGGATTGCTGCTGAGATATCTGCTGTTCTCTCACCGCTACAGTCTCCAACATATACAAATGGAACTGTCAGCTTACTGTCGTCGAAGAGATTCTTCTTAGACCCAAGTGCATTCACAATTGTATCAGCTTCAATTGTAACCTCTGACTCGTCTTTTGTATTCACAGCATGAATCACATTATTCTCGATGGAATTCACTCTTGTATTCACATACTCTTTTACATCGTGTTCTTCAAAGTCTTTTTTGATCAGTGGCATTACTGTCTCGGATTCTCCTGTTGCAATCTGATCCAGCATCTCGACAATGCTTACTTTGAGACCTTTCTGTGCAAGGAATTCTGCTGTTTCAGTTCCAACTAATCCTCCGCCAAGTACTGCACATGCTCCACTCACTTCGCATCCTACAAGAACATCCCAGGCAGAAACAACATTGCTGTCTGTAACAGACATTGGAAGATCCATGTTATGCGCACCGATAGCAAGAATTACATGATCAAACTTATTCAGCTCTTCACAATCTGCTTCTGTATTTAATTTCACATCCACAGAGAGTTCCGGGAGAATCTTCTCATAATATTCAATAGATCTTAAAATCTCGCTCTTTCTTGGCGGAACTGCTGCCAAATGAATCTGTCCACCAATCTTATCTGATTTCTCAAATACGGTTACTTCATGTCCACGTTTTGCTGCAACTCTTGCTGCCTCAAGTCCGGCGATTCCGGCACCTACAACTGCAACCTTTTTCTTCTCGTCTGCAGGTTTGATAAATATAGTTCCTTCGTTTCCGTTCTCTGCATTTAATACGCAGGAAATGTATTTACGTCCCTGAATTGCATCTACGCATCCTTTATTACAGTTCAAGCATTCTCTGATGCACTCTCCGGATATAGCTTTATTGGCAATATCTGCATCTGCAAGCATGGAACGTCCATAAGCTACGATATCGGCATCTCCGTCTTCGAGGATCTTCTCTCCTGCTTCTAAGCTGACAACACGACCAACTGTTGCAACCGGAACGGATACCAGTTTTTTCACTTCTCTGGCTACCGGAAGTGTCCAGTTATATGGAACATCTCCCATTGGCGGGATTGTATCTCCCATATTTCCTGTATGGTTCGCCTGAGCAACCTGGATCATATCGATTCCTGCCTCTTCAAGCATCTTGGCAAAACGGATTCCTTCTTCTGCCTCAAGTCCACCTTTTCCACGAAGTGTTCCATCTGGATTTACGGTGATGATTGGCAACTTGTACTCGATCATAAGATCCGGTGCTGCTTCTTTAATTGCTGCTACTACTTCGAGTGCATATCTTGTACGGTTCTCAAGACTTCCCCCGTACTGATCTTCTCTGTGATTCAGAATTTTTGAGCAAAGGGAACCAAGAAGACGATCTCCATGTACTTCAATCGCATCGATTCCTGCTTTCTGCGCCTTTGCTGCACATGCAGCGATACTGTTTTTAATATCTTCTAACTGTTCAACCGTTGCCTCTGTTACAAAATGCTGCATATCATGATGAAGTTTTGCATAAGCGCCTTTCGTAAGTCTGTCGCATTCTTCCATCTGTTTCTTTGCTTCTTCTGCGTTTCCCTCTGCCTGTGCTTTTGCCGCAGCCTGTCTTGCAATACCTGCCTCCATGATCATGCGTCCAACTCCAGGAACATCATACTCCGGATGGAATAACTGAAGTGCAAGCTTACAGTCATACTTATGTAATGTGTCTGCCAGATTTTTATATACCGGAATCTGGCTGTCATCATAAAGCTTTGGTGTCGGTGAAGCTGTTCTTACAGGAGCTACATCTCCGATAACAACATATGCTGCTCCACCTTTCGCAAGTCTTTCATAGAAATTCAGGCTTCTCTCCCCAATCGATCCGTCTCTTTCTTCATATCCTGTTGTGAGTGGTGGAAACATGATTCTATTTTTAAAAGTAAGATTTCCAACTTTAATTGGTTCTGATAATTTATTCCCCATCTTTTTTCTCCTTTTTTCAATTACAGTTCTTCTGCCAGTTTATGTCCTGCAGCAATTGCATCTTTCAAAGTTCCGACTTTGTCACAGTCTCCGATAAAATGAACTCTCTCTTCTGTAGTCTCTACCTTGTTCGGTGCATAACCGACTGCAAAGATCAGTGTATCCGCATCTGTGATATGATATTCCTGTCCGTCTTTCTCATAAGTGATCGTAGTCTCATCAACCTTCGTCACCTGACTGTTCAATTCAATCTTCACACCTTTTCTCTTGAGTCTCATTGTCAGCTGGCTCTTAGCTGCTCCGCCTTCTCCCGGCATCAGTGACGCTGTCATCTCGATCACTGTAATGTCACGGTTTGCAGGGAACATATCATCAATCAGTGGTGCAAGATAGTCTGCTGTCTCACATCCAACAGATCCACCACCAAGAATAACAATCTTTCTTCCCGGATATTTTCTTCCTGCAAGTACATCATCTGCTGTCATTGTCTGCTTAAATACTTTGAATGGAGGGATTTCTTTCGGAACTGCTCCTGTAGAACAGACAACCTCATAATCCTTAAATTCTCCCGCAAGCATTTCCGGTGTTACTTCGCAGTTCATACGAACTTCAATTCCTTCATTTCTCAGACGACGTGCCATGAATTTAATCACTTTACAAAGTTCCTGCTTAGCGATTGGGACTGCTGCAAGTCTTAAAAGACCTCCGAACTCTCCGCTTTTTTCGCAGAGAATAACTTCATGTCCGCGTTTCTTAGCAACGTAAGCTGTTTCCATTCCTGCCGGACCTGCACCGATCACAAGAACTTTCTTCTTCTCATCTGCTTCTTTGATCTCGTCAGACTCTACAGATGGATTCACTGTACAGCTGATCGGATTACCAAACATAATTCCTGTCAGGCAGCGTCCACATCCGATACATGGACGGATATCATCTGTTTTTCCTTCTGCAGCTTTATTAACAAATTCACTGTCACATAGGTTCGGACGACCGATCATACAGATATCTGTCTTTCCGTTTGCGATAAGTTCTTCCGCCACCCATGGTTCATTGATTCTTGCAACTGTAGATACCGGAATGTTCACATGCTTTCTGATCTCCTCACTTGCGTGTGCATGCGGTGCCGGTGATGTACCAGGTGCAGGCATGGAACTTCCTCTCTTGATTGTATTTCCTCCGGAAACATGGATGAAATCAACACCTGTTTTCTCAAGCTGTTTGGATACATAGATCATGTCGTTCAGTGTCAGACCACCTTCACTGTACTCATCTCCTGAAATACGAACATCAATAATGAAATCATCACCACAAAGTTCACGGATCTTTGCAATTACTTCAAGTGTCAGTCTGAGACGTCCGTTAATGTCTCCGCCGTACTCATCTGTTCTCTTATTATAAAGTGGTGTAAGGAATCCACCGAGCAGTCCATGCGCATGTGCACACTGAATCTCAACTCCGTCTCCGCCTGCGATCTGAAAACGGCGTGCAGCCTCTCCAAACTGCTGAACAAGTACATGCAGTTCTTCTACTGTTACTGCTCTCGGTGCTGATTTTGCATAATAAGGACCAACATTGGACGGTGCAATCAGCTGAGGTGTTCCCGGAATTGGAAATGCCATATAAGCCGGATGAAATAGCTGTGCTAAAATCTTCGTATCATACTGATGTACTGCATCTACCAGTTTCTTCCATCCCGGAATATAAGAGTCATCATAGATTGACATATCTCCCGGCAAGTATGTATATACCGGCTCTACTGTCGTAACTTCTGTAACAATCAGTCCAACTCCGCCCTTCGCTCTGGCTGAATAATGCTCAACCAGCGCATCTGTCACATAGCCTTTATCTGCCATGTTTGTGGAAATCGGCGGCATAAAGATTCTGTTCTTTACCGTTGTCTTTCCAATCTTAATTGGTTCAAATAAATGTGGAAAATATTCATTCATCTTCTGTTCCTCCAATTTGTTTTCTTTTCCCGTTCTTTTATCATCTCGCTGCAGATTGAAATTGATAAATTTTTCACTATTATATTATACCAGTTTTTTAATAATTATGGTGTTGTATTTGTATGATTTTTATAACTAATTCTCTTACAAATCAATATGATTATGCAAATAATCAAAAAGAGTTTCTGAATCTTGTGAATTTTCACACAATCCAAAAACTCTTTTTGTTCATCTTGTTCTTTTGTCTTACGATTATTTTAACTTATAATCATTTCTGCTTCTGTGTATATCTTAACTTTAGACATTGAATACTGACGAATCTTTTTATCCAGTAAATCCATTGTAAGAAGAACACCTTCTATTTCAGATATCCTTATTTGTACCAACTTTAGATCCTGATATATATAGTCAGGAATCATACCAAATCCGACAACTTTCACTTCCTGTGGGATGTTCACTCCATACTTTCGAAGCGCCGTCAACGCACCGATTGAAATCTGTTGATTTTCAAATAAAATTCCTTGCGGAAGCGGATTTTTTCTCAACCAGTCTAACAAAGTCTCCGTTATCTTTGGAATTTCATCTCCAAGATCAAGAATATGTTTTGCAGATGCAGTATCTTCGTTAGACTTTGTATTTAAAAATGCTTCTTTACGAACTCGATAATTATAATTATCTTTCCCTGTGCAGAAATAATAAATATCTGATGCACCTTCCTTGTACAGATAATCCACAGCACTTTTTAGCATTTGTCTATTGTCTGCACATACGCTGCTATACCGACTATTTGGAAGTTCACAGTCATAAAGAACCAATGGTTTTTTGATTCTTTCAAGCAGGTTTTGATCTTCTTCTTTTAATTCGGTTCCAAAAAGAAGAACGCCTGCCACAAAATCCATATTACATTCCGTAATTACTGCTTCTGTTTGCGCAATGTCATCATTTAAATACGTCACTCCATAAAGATATCCAAGTCTTCTTGCTTCAGAATCAAATGTAGCAAATACATCTGACCAGAGATCTGTTTCTGAATTACACGCAGCACCTTTGCTGTGATTAACGATCACTATTTTGATCATCTGATTCACCGGATGGCCAGACACTGTAACAATATTCTCTTTTACCGGAATTACTCCGTTATTCTTCTTCATTTCTTCCAGACATTCCAAAACCATTCTTCTGGTTTCTTCATTGACTCCCGGCTTTCCGTTCACCGCAAGCGAAACTGTCGCTTTGGAAACTCCGAGATGCCTTGCAATGTCTACCATCTTTATCTTCATGTGTGATGCCTCGTTTTTTCTAGATTGTAGTAAAATTAATTTCAAAATCGTCATATATTCAAACTTTAACTATTTCTGAAAATGAATACTGTTCGTAATCATTAATTCTTATATTCCTTTATTATCCTATATAACTCATTGTTTTAATTATTATAACAAACTATCTTGAAATAAGACAGTTTTTTGTGGGTAATATTTATGGATTAAAATATTTACGGATTATATTTTTGTTGCTCTTCATTTCATACATGTAGCTATGAACACATTTTTAGGAAAAATAAAAAATAGACAATGAACACTTTGAATTGCGAACATTGTCTATTTTCAACCTTTGATTTTACTGGGATTCTTAGAATTTACCAGCCTTTGCAGCTTCTTCTACAGCAACTGCTACAGCAACAGTCATACCAACCATCGGGTTGTTTCCTGCTCCGATAAGTCCCATCATCTCAACGTGAGCCGGTACAGATGAAGATCCAGCGAACTGTGCATCAGAGTGCATACGTCCCATTGTATCTGTCATTCCGTAAGAAGCCGGTCCAGCTGCCATGTTGTCTGGGTGAAGTGTACGTCCTGTACCACCACCTGAAGCAACTGAGAAGTATTTCTTTCCAGCTTCGATACGCTCTTTCTTATATGTTCCTGCTACTGGGTGCTGGAATCTTGTAGGGTTTGTAGAGTTACCTGTGATAGATACGTCTACATTCTCTTTCCACATGATCTTAACACCTTCTACTACGTCGTTAGCTCCGTAGCAGTTAACTTTCGCACGAAGTCCTTCAGAGTATGCTTTACGGAATACTTCTTTCAGTTCTCCTGTGTGATAGTCAAGCTCTGTCTCAACATATGTAAATCCGTTGATACGTGCGATGATCTGAGCAGCGTCTTTTCCAAGACCGTTCAGGATAACACGCAGAGGTTTTTTACGAACTTTGTTTGCTTTCTCAGCGATACCGATAGCACCCTCAGCTGCTGCGAATGACTCGTGTCCAGCCAGGAATGCGAAGCACTCTGTATCTTCTTCAAGAAGCATTTTTCCAAGGTTACCATGTCCAAGACCAACTTTTCTCTGATCTGCAACAGATCCCGGAATACAGAAAGACTGAAGTCCTTCTCCGATTGCTGCTGCTGCATCAGCTGCCTTTGTACATCCCTTTTTGATTGCGATAGCAGCACCTACTGTGTAAGCCCACTTAGCGTTCTCGAAACAGATTGGCTGAATTCCTTCAACCATCTTGTAAACGTCAAGACCAGCTGCTTTAGTTACTTCTGCAGCTTCTTCGATGGAGTTGATTCCATACTCAGCGAGTTTTGCAAGAATCTGTTTTTCTCTTCTTTCATATGATTCAAATAATGCCATTGAAATAGTCCTCCTTACTCTTTTCTTGGGTCAATGATCTTAACAGCATCGTCAACACGTCCGTACTGTCCTTTTGCTTTCTCAAGCGCTACAGCCGGCTCGTCTCCAGCTTTGATGAAGTCCATCATCTTACCGAAGTTTACAAACTGATATCCGATGATCTCGTCATCTTCGTTCAGTGCGATTCCTGTTACATAACCATCTGTCATCTCAAGATAACGAGGTCCTTTTTTCAGTGTTCCGTACATTGTACCAACCTGTGAACGAAGTCCTTTTCCAAGGTCCTCAAGTCCTGCTCCTATCGGAAGTCCGTCCTCTGAGAATGCACTCTGAGTTCTTCCGTAAACAATCTGAAGGAACAGTTCTCTCATAGCTGTGTTGATAGCATCACATACAAGGTCTGTATTCAGAGCTTCAAGAAGTGTTCTTCCCGGAAGGATCTCAGAAGCCATAGCTGCGGAATGTGTCATTCCTGAACATCCGATTGTCTCAACAAGTGCCTCCTGGATGATTCCGTCTTTTACGTTCAGTGTGAGCTTACAAGTACCCTGCTGTGGAGCACACCAGCCTACACCGTGTGTAAGTCCGGAGATATCTTTGATTTCTTTTGCCTTTACCCATTTAGCTTCTTCTGGAATTGGAGCTGCGCCATGGTTTACGCCCTGGGCTACCGGACACATCATTTCTACTTCGTGTGAATAAATCATGTTAATACTCCTTTCAATATGTATGATTTTCTTCGTATACGGTACACTATTTTTTTCGCACAAAAACTGACAGCTCTGCATTATTTTTTAACACTGAACTGTCTGCGCGGTGAGAAGTTGATTTGTCACCTGCCACAAACTCTTTCTCCCTGCACCATATGTATTTATTTTCGCACAATTTGTCGCATTCGTCAATCACAACTTTGACAAGATTTTCACCATCTGAGGGAAAGAATTATATAAATATGACACTTGACAAATTTATGTATAAGAAAAGCAGCTTCTGTATCCTTTTGGAAACAGTTACTGCTTCAACTTAATCTTTTCTTATTACACCGACATCTCTTCCACCAGACGTTCCTTCAGCATCTCCAATGCTGCTTTCACAGTATCCAATCTGTTCTCCATCCGGCTTCCATTCCAACGACACTCTTTCACTGTCGTCTTCCCATTCAGATAACACCCAATATATACAAGACCAACCGGCTTTTCTTCTGTTCCACCTCCAGGCCCTGCAATTCCTGTTGCACTTAGTGCCGCATCCGCATTCGCAGCCTTTGCAGCACCCTCAGCCATCTCATGCGCTGTCTGTTCACTCACGGCACCGTAAGTTTCAAGTGTCTCATGAGAAACGTGAATTAGACGTTCCTTTGCCTCATTCGAATACGTAACGTATCCCTCGTTCAGCACATCTGATGCTCCTGCCACATTGACTAACGTTCCTGCAATCAATCCACCTGTACAGGATTCTGCTGTTGTCACATGAAGTTTACGCTCTGCAAGAAGATCTACTACAACTTCTTCCAGACTTTTCTCACCTGCAGCTTTCTCTTTAAAAAACCACTCCAGATACATCTCTTACATGCCTCCCTTTGTAAGAACCTCTCTGTTTGCCCACACATAGTCTACCAGAGAAATCACAGTAAGTGCTGTGGCAATCCAGATCAGTACTGTTCCAACCATGTCGAATACACCGCCAAAATCAGCAATCAGAACAATGATCATTGCCATCTGGGATACTGTCTTGAATTTTCCCCAGTAATTTGCTGCGATAACAACGCCATTATCAGATGCTACCAGACGGAAACCACTGATAATAAACTCTCTTGCAATAATAACAATAACAACTGCTGTCGGAAGTTTTCCTGAAGGAATCAGACAGATCATTGCTGAGCAGACAAGAAGTTTATCTGCCAGCGGATCCATAAACTTTCCAAAATTTGTTACAAGATTGTATTTTCTTGCAATCTTACCATCCAGCATATCTGTCAGACTTGCAACAATAAAAAGTACAAGTGCGATCCATTTATTCGCAGCTCCGCCTACATCTGTCAACATAAAGAAAACAAAAAACGGAACCATAATCACACGTAATACTGTTAATTTATTTGGTAAATTCATACTACATCAACTCTCCTATCAAATCATAATCTAATGCTCCGGTCACTTTAACCTTTGCAAAATCTCCGGAAATCAATTCTACGTCAGTATTGATAAAGATCAGGCCGTCTACATTCGGTGCATCACGATAAGTTCTTCCAACGTAGGCATTCTCATCTGCGACTTTACCTTCGATCATGACAAGAACTTCTCTTCCAATCATGTCTTCCGCTTTATCGAATGCAATTTCCTGCTGAAGTTCCATGATATCTGCCTGACGATTCTCTTTCACTTCTTCATCAATCTGATCTTCGAATGTGGCTGCCGGTGTATCTTCCTCCGGAGAATACGTAAATGCTCCAAGACGATCAAACTCAAGTGTGTCAATGAATTCCATCACCTCTTCATGCTGCTCCTGCGTCTCTCCCGGAAATCCTGTGATCAGTGTTGTTCTAAGACAGATATCCGGAATTTCCTTACGAAGCTTCTGCACAATGTCGATCAGCTCCTGTTTTGAAGTTCTGCGTCCCATTCTCTTCAAGATGGTATCATTCGCATGCTGGATTGGGAGATCAAGATAATGACAGATTTTCGGTTCTTCTTTCATTACCTGGATCAGTTCATCTGTGATTTCCTCCGGATAACAATATAAAATACGGATCCAACGGATTCCACTGATCTTGCAAAGTTCACGGAGCAGCTTTGGAAGAGATTTCTCTCCATAAAGATCTTTTCCATAAAGCGTTGTCTCCTGAGCAACAAGAATCAATTCTTTTACGCCCTGCTCTGCCAGATCCTGTGCTTCTTTCAGAAGGCGTTCCATCGGTACACTTCTAAAGTTTCCACGGATTTTCGGAATGATGCAGTACGTACAATGTTTGTCACATCCTTCTGCGATCTTCAGATATGCAAAATGTCCTCCTGTTGTTACAAGACGCTTCGTCTCCGGTAATGGAAGAGCATCAAGGTCAGCTGTCATAACTTCATGCTGTCCGGCAAGTGCCGCATCTACCGCATCCAGAATGCGATCATATGCAGTTGTTCCAAGAACTTCATCTACCTCCGGAATCTCATCAAGAATCTCCTGACGATAACGCTCTGCCATACATCCTGTAACGATCAATGCCTTTGCACTGCCATTCTTCTTATATTCTGCCATCTCAAGAATATTCTGGATGCTTTCCTCTTTCGCATCATGGATAAAACAACAGGTGTTGATCACAATAATATCAGCCTCCTGTTCATCATTCGTCATCTCGTAACCTCTTGAAGCAAGCATTCCAAGCATTACTTCTGTATCCACCAGATTTTTATCACATCCTAAGGATATAAAAAGTATCTTCATATATTAGTAAAACCTCCTGGTCATCCTCTCTAAAAAATATAAATAAATCTCACCTTCTGTGCATCATTTCATACATTCCATGCATGTACAAAACGTTCAACAACAACGTCAAAAGAGCAGATTGCACTTTTCTGCATCTGCTCCGTTACTGTTCTGATTCTACTCTTCGTCAGTGTCCTCAGGTAAGATCTTAAGCTCACCTTCATTCAGTTCTTCGATTGCAATGGAAAGCGGCTTCTGTCCGTCTTTCACAGGTACAAGCGGAAGTTCTCCGGCGATCAGCTGTCTTGCACGCTTAGATGTAGCCATTACGATAGAATAACGGCTGTTTACAACCTTAGAATCTCCCTCTTCAACGTCTTTGTTAACTACTTTCATCAAGTCAGTATAAGATGGATGCAGCATATTAATTTTCTCCTTTCAACTCTTCCAATTCTTCTTTTATGTCATTCATAAAATTCACATTGCGTGAACTTCTGTGGTGTTCTCCCTGGATAATAGAATGCATCTCTTCAACACAATCATCCAGTTCATCATTCACGACAAGATAGTCATAAGCACTCATTCCCTCTGCCTCTTCACAGGCACGGTTCATTCTGGACTCAATAACCTCCATCGTCTCTGTCCCTCTTCCTACCAGACGGGACTTCAATTCTCTGGCATTCGGCGGTGTCACAAACATCAGAAGCGTATCCGGGAACTTTTCTTTCACTTTCAGTGCTCCCTGAATCTCAATCTCAAGAATCACATCTTTCCCTTCATCCAACATCTTCTCAACATATGCACGCGGTGTGCCATAATAGTTTTCCACATATTTAGCATACTCTATCAATTCATTATTGGCAATCATTTTTTCAAATTTCTCCCTGGAAAGGAAGAAATATTCTCTGCCATCTACTTCCCCGTCACGTGGACCTCTTGTTGTCGCAGAGATGGATAAAGCATAATTCTCCGGATATTTTCTCATTAATTCTTTCATCAATGTACCTTTTCCGGCTCCTGAGAATCCGGATACGACAATTAAAATACCTTTCTTATTCATGATCCTGCCCTCTTTTACTCTATTCTATATTCTGTATCTGCTCTCTGATCTTCTCAATCTCTGTCTTCAGACTGATCGCATGATTGGAAACCTCGATATCATTCGCTTTAGACAAAATCGTATTTGCTTCGCGATTCATCTCCTGCGCAATGAAATCCAGCTTACGCCCGATTCCTTCTTTCTCCTCCAATGTTGCTCTCATATGCTGAATATGGCTCTTCAACCGCACAACTTCCTCATCTGTACAGATCTTATCTGCATACAGAATCACTTCTGCTGCCAGGCGGTTTTCTTCCATCTGTGTATCTGCCAGCAACTCAGCCACTTTCTCTTCCAGCTTCTGTCGGTATTCTGCCACAATCTGTGGAGAACGTTCTTCTACCGCAGAGACTTCCTGCTCCAGAAATGTAAGCTTCGCAAGAATATCTTTCTTCAGGTTCTCGCCCTCTGTTATTCTCGTCTCAACAAACTGTGTAAAAGCCCCTTCCAGTGCTTTCTTCAGTCCATTCCAAAGCTCCTCTTCATCTTCCACTTGCTCTTCCATCGTAAGAACTTCCGGAAATCTTGCAAGTGCAGATACGCTGATGTCATTTTCCAGCCCGAATTCTTCTTCCATCTGCTTAAAATACTTCATATATTCCGCCGCGATCAATGGATTATATTTCACAGAGCTCTGCGCCTGTGACAGATCTTCATATGTAATAAAGATATCAACTTTCCCGCGGTTCGCATAAGACTTCAGAAGTGTCCGGATGGATGTTTCAAAAAAATTAAGTTTCTTCGGCATTCTGATGTTCACATCAAGATAACGGTGGTTTACACTCTTTAACTCAACGGTAAACTTCTTGGAATCCTGCTGAATCTCACATCTGCCAAAGCCTGTCATACTTTTGATCATTGTCTTCATCCTCTGTTTACTATAATCTAATCTATTATACATCAAATGTTTGTAAATGGTCAACAAGTCTTTTATAAAGATTCGATTTATGTTACAATAAAAAAACATGAAAATAAACGTTACTGTTCACTCCCGTGTCAATCACTCCGCTGATTGACACGGAGGATGCGTGTTTTGACTTGAATGCATCTCGCCCCATCGCCAAAGGCGATTTAAAATGGCGAGATGCGTTGCTGGTCGCACATCGTGTGAACAGTAACAAACCTTTTATTCAGGAGGAAACAATATGGCTTTTGATGGAATCGTTGTGGCGAGTCTCGCCAGCGAATTAAAACATAAATTATTAAACGGAAGAATTTCAAAGATTGCACAACCGGAAGCGGATGAGCTTCTTCTGACAGTCAAAGCAACGGAAGGTCAGTATCGTCTGTCGATTTCGGCGGATGCTTCTCTTCCGCTGGTCTATCTGACCTCGAAGAATAAGCCAAGTCCGATGACTGCCCCAAACTTCTGTATGCTTCTTCGTAAACATATCAGCGGCGGCCGCATTGTTGATATCTGGCAGCCGGGACTTGAGCGTATTATTCATTTTACAATTGAACATCTCGATGAACTTGGTGACCTCTGCCGGAAAGATCTGATCGTCGAGATCATGGGAAAACACAG
The DNA here is from genome assembly GCF_055383675.1 of Mediterraneibacter faecis. Classification (NCBI taxonomy): domain Bacteria; kingdom Bacillati; phylum Bacillota; class Clostridia; order Lachnospirales; family Lachnospiraceae; genus Mediterraneibacter; species Mediterraneibacter faecis. The sequence goes on from NZ_AP043803.1 coordinate 1,884,900, forward strand.
CAATATTATTTTCTGTAACGATCAGGGTAAGATCATTGACAGTATCAAACATGTATCTGCACAGATGAGTTCTGTCCGGGAAGTTCTTCCGGGAAGAGAGTATTTCATTCCGGACACCATGCAGAAAGTAGATCCGCTCACGGTAACTTCTGAAGAATTCGCAGCGCATCTGACAGGTAAACCAATGCCACTTGCCAAAGCAATTTACACAAGTTTTACCGGAATCAGTCCTGTAACCGCGGAGGAGATCTGCTCCCTTGCAGGAATGGATTCTTCTGTCCCGGCCCAGGAGTATTCTGCTGATATTTTACTTCATCTATATACACAGTTTGAGATTTATTTATCCGCGATCAAAGAAGATACCTTTTCACCCGGTATTTATTTCGATGGAAAAGAGCCAAAAGAATTCTCTGCTCTTCCACTGAGTCATTTTGTCAACTATACAAGGGTAGAATATGATTCTGTTTCCGAAGTACTTGAAACTTATTATTCGACACGCAGTCTCATTACCCGCATCCGACAGAAATCGGTTGATCTGCGTCACGTAGTTCAGACTGCATTAGAACGAAACCGGAAAAAATATGACTTGCAGCTGCGTCAGTTGAAAGACACAGAAAATCGTGAAAAATATAAAGTGTACGGCGAATTGATCAACACTTATGGATACAATCTGGAGGAAGGCGCAAAGACTCTTGAATGCCTAAACTATTACACCAATGAAATGGTATCCATTCCGATGGATCCATTAAAGACACCGCAGGAGAATTCCCAGCGTTATTTTGCAAAATATAACAAGCAAAAACGTACTTTTGAAGCACTTTCTGTTCTTTGCAAAGAGACATTGGACGAGATCACTTATCTGGAATCCATTCAGACGGCACTTGATATTGCACTGACAGAAGATGATCTTGCTGAAATCAAAGAAGAGCTCACAAACTCCGGCTATATCCGCAGAAAATATACAAAGAAAAAAGTCAAGATCAAAAACAAACCACTCCATTACATTTCCAGTGACGGTTATCATATGTATGTCGGAAAGAACAATCTTCAGAATGAAGAACTGACATTCCACTTTGCAGTCGGAAATGACTGGTGGTTCCATGCAAAACAAGCTCCGGGATCCCATGTCATTGTCAAAACACATGGGGATGAACTTCCGGACCGTACATTCGAAGAAGCAGCCAGACTTGCAGCTTATTATTCCAGCATGCGTGGTTCCGATAAAGTTGAGATTGACTACGTGGAGAAAAAACAGGTCAAAAAACCAAATGGTGGGAAACCTGGATTTGTCGTCTATTATACAAATTACTCCATGGTGATTGACAGCGATATCAGCAATATAGAAGAACTTGAGTAATATGAAACCTGTATAATATGAAATAGGTGGTAATAACAAAAAGAAGGAAGACTTCAGCGGCATGTGCCCGGTCTGAAGCTTCCTTCTTTTTATATACCATCAGCCCATGGGATTTCTGGCAACGTTTCTTTTATTTCGCAGAATTCTTTATTTCATCCGGAACATGGATCTCATCCACCTTGTTATAGTCCGTAAACTGAAGCACGATCGAGTAAAGATTTACTTTCGTAGTCTCTCCGTAAGACTTATATAAATCTCCCATTACATCACTCATGTCTACAACGATCTTCGCCGGAAGCAGTTCTTCTTTGTAAATGTCAAAAATAACAGGAATTTTCAAATTACGGATTGCATCCTCCTCCGGGAGATTCACCAGATGATATGCTTCTACCATCTCTTTGCCAAGAAGACCCATAAGCTCCGTTCCTGTTACATCGCCATACAACTGATAACATGCCTTGCCATTTACTGTTGTCTCCTGCTCGGACAGGTGGAAAGACTCAAGCGCTTTCCCCTCCTGTGCGAAAATATTTCCGTCAATACCAAGGTGATTCTCGCTGCTTCCTTCTGCACTCTCTTTCTTCCAGGATCCATTCGTGCCACTATATGTCACTTGTTTTCCGTCTTCCTCCACCTGATAAAGTTCCAGATCTGCAGATACCTCAGAATCTTTAATCGTCACCCTGGCAGTTCCTTTCGCATGACCAGCCGGAGGCTCTGTCGTGTTCTCCAGGTCCATCTCCATGTTTACTTCCATCAGATTTAAAATATCAGACATCTGAATTGCCAGCTCCACATGGTTTGCTGAAGAAGTTACTTTCTGCATATTTTCCGAAGACTGACGAAAAATCTTCTTTGCATTCATCTTCCCGGCACATCCAGAACAAAACAGCATAACCGCAACAAGTACGATCAGTAACTGTACAGATATCAGCTTTTTGCGAAATCCACTCTTGTTTTTCTCTTCTGTTATTCCATTTTCCAAGCTCTGTTTGACTCTAAAAGCCTTCCACACAATGCATTACTCCCGTCCTGCCAGATAATCAATAAACTGCTGTGCTGTTCTTCCAGACAAACCGCCATGAGACAGTTCCCATGCATTCGCCTCAAGAAGCAGCTGCTCTTCCGGCATATTGATTCCATTCTTTTTCGCAAGTACACGCACGATCTCCTGAAATGCCTTCTTATCCGGTGAACCGAAATAAATCGTAACGCCAAATCTTGCAACCAATGACAGCTTCTCCTGTACTGTATCATTTGTATGCATATCTTCATCTCTGTCCTGCTTATCACGGAATGTCTCACGGATCAGATGACGGCGGTTTGATGTCGCATAGATCAACACATTCTTCGGTTTCTTCTCCAGACCACCTTCGATTACTGCCTTCAAATATTTGTATTCAATTTCAAATTCTTCAAAAGAAAGATCGTCCATATAAATAATGAATTTATAATTTCTATTCTTAATCTGAGCGATTACATCATTCAGATCCTGGAACTGGTGTTTATACACCTCGATCATACGAAGTCCCTGGTCATAATACTGATTTAAAATAGCCTTGATCGAGGAAGATTTTCCTGTTCCGGCATCTCCGAACATCAGACAGTTATTTGCTTTCTTTCCTTCTACAAATGCTTTCGTGTTATCAACCAGCTTTTTCTTTGCATCTTCATAACCTACAAGATCATCGAGATGTACATGTGCAATGTTTGTAATCGGTATGATCTCCACATCAGAATTCTCCGGATGCTCCACACGAAATGCCTTGTGAAGTCCAAGTTTACCAACTCCAAATTCCTTATAAAACTGCGTCAGTGTACGCTTGAAATGATCTACGTTCTGCGTCGCGGCAAGGGCACGGCTGAGATCACAGATTCTGTCCCTGACACGACGGTTGAACACTTTACCGCCACTGTTACCGCTCTTATAATCCATGATGATCTTCAGGCAGTCAGCGTCCAAACTCTTTTCCAGTTCCTCGAAATCATAGTCAAACATTTCCTTAAAAATAGCAAAATCATGAAGTGCAATCTCATTCAGACTACCTTCAATCTCTCCTACGATCTCACAGGAAGTGCTGTATGCATTCTCATCACTTGCAAGAAGAAATGTCAGATAAGTATGCCACAGATTCCCTTCAAAACCGTGGCTTACTGATAATTCCAAAAGTTCATTGATACAATCAAAAAGGAGTCCTCTTAAATCTTCTTTGTTATAAAATTCACTCTCATAATTATCAATCAGGAATGTGATATCCTTTAGAATCTCTCCATATTCCATATTTTTATACAGCATCAGTTCGTTTGTACGCATTCTAAATAACCTCTTTTCCAGTAAATTCCTCTGGAGTTTTCGCTCCACCTGCTCTGTATTCTGTTTTTCTATCTATTCTAAATCTAGTAATTTCCAAGAATTCTCAAATTCGTTGCTTCTTCTCTCAGTCCACGCAATGCATTCTTCACTGCTGCGTCCTCCAGACTTCCATCAAAATCTACAAAGAAACGATACTCCCACTGTTTTCCTTTCACAGGTCTTGATTCAATCTTTGTCATATTTATATTATTGTATACAAAATGTGACAGAAGATCATAAAGAGACCCACTCTGAGCCCCACTCTGATGCGGAAGTTCGAATTCAATACTGATCTTTGACGCATGCTTCAGATAAACCTTCTGATTTGTCACCACGATAAAGCGTGTACAGTTATCCGGCTCGTCATTTATATTATCTGCGAGAACTTCCAACCCATGAATCTTCGCCGCATAGGCACTACATACAGCTGCCTGTGCCTTATCTCCATCTTTTACTACTTTCTGCGCAGCGATTGCCGTATTCACTACACTGATCTGCTGCCAGTCTGCATGGTCATTCAAAAGCCCTGTCGTTTGCATAAGGGCTTCTGCTTTCGAATAAACACGTTTGATATCTGTAAGTGTTGTTCCCGGAAGTCCTGACAAAGTATGCACTACCGGAAGGATCGTCTCAGCAACAATATAATTCTCAAATTCATCCAGAAGATCATACATCTCGTTCACCGGACCTGCAGATGAATTTTCAATCGGAAGAACCGCATAATCCGCAGCACCTTCTTCAATCGCAGTCATCGCATCACGGAATGTTCTTACATGAAAGCAATTCACATCTTCTCCAAAGAACTGATGCATTGCTGCTTCTCCGTAAGCACCTTCTGTTCCCTGGAACACAACTCTGGCAGTATCCTTCTCAAGAGAATCAATCTGAATAAAAGGAAGCCTTCCAAGTGCGCCTGCTTCTACCAGCTTCTGATACTGCAGTTTTCTGCTCATAGACATCAGCTGCGTATATAATTCACGAACTCCGTTCTTATCAAAATCATTGTCAACCTTTGATGCCACATCTGCAAGTTTCTCCTGCTCCCGCTGCCGGTCATACACTTTACGTCCGGCTTTCACCTTATAATCTCCAACTTCACGGCAGACATTCATTCTCTTCTGATAAAGTTCCACCATCTGGTTATCTATCTTGTCGAGCTCTACTCTCAGTTCTTCAAGTGTTGCCATCCTAACTTCTCCTTACTAAAAAACTCCATCCATACTGCATCTCTTTTATACTGATTTGTAACACAATTAATTATAGTAAAAACACTGCATGAACAGTACCAAGTATAATACATTTTTTCCACAAAATCTATCCTTTGAAAAAAGTTTATTTTCCTGTTGAAAATCTTCTCGTTTTAGTATATCATGGTATGGAATACGAGAACAATCGGTTTTTATCTGATTCAAGCGTCTCGAATAAAACATTGGGAGGTATACAAATGAACGTTTCTGATTGTATCAAGATGCGCAGAAGCATAAGGAAATATAAACCTGATCATATTGATCATTCTATTATTGATTCTATTATTTCTATTGCTTCCTATTCTCCATCTTGGAAAAACACACAGATCACTCGTTATATCGCAATTGAAGACCCCTCTATTCTCAAAAAGATCGCTGATGATTATACCCCTGTTTACAATTCTAATATTATCCGTCAAATTCCTATGCTGGTTGCTGTTACTTTTATCAAAGGCAGATCCGGTTTTGAACGTGACGGATCCTACAGCACAAAAAAGGGAGACAGATGGCAAATGTTTGACGTTGGTGTTGCTTGCCAGTCTTTCTGTCTTGCTGCAAAAGAACAGGGACTTGGTACTGTGATCATGGGCATCTTTGATGAAGAAAAAATTACAGAACTTTTAGAGATTCCGCCAGAGAGGGAACTGGCAGCTCTGATTGCAGTCGGCTGGCCGGATGATGATCCACAAGCACCTAAGAGAAAAGCCGTTACTGATCTACTAGAATATAAATAATGTGATTCAATCACACAAGGAGGTTACTTATGAGACATTTAATGAGCCCACTGGACTTCTCAGTGGAAGAACTGGACGAACTGTTGAAACTTGCGCAGGATATTGAGGCACATCCTGACAAATACGCACATGCCTGCGACGGAAAGAAACTTGCGACTTTATTCTATGAGCCAAGTACTCGTACACGTTTAAGCCATGAAGCCGCAATGCTGAACCTTGGAGGAAGCGTTATGGGGTTCTCTTCCGCAAGCTCCAGTTCTGCTGCAAAAGGAGAAAGTGTATCTGATACAATCCGTACAATCTCCTGCTACGCAGATATCTGTGCAATGAGACACCCAAAAGAAGGTGCTCCGATGGTTGCCTGCCAGCATTCCAAAATTCCGGTGATCAACGCAGGAGACGGTGGACATCAGCACCCGACACAGACACTGACAGACCTTCTCACAATCCTTAACGTAAAAGGCAGACTTGACAACATGACAATCGGTCTGTGCGGAGACTTAAAATTCGGTCGTACTGTTCACTCACTGATCACAGCACTCGTGAGATACACAGGCATCCGTTTTGTACTGATCTCTCCAGAAGAATTAAGACTTCCGGAATACATCCGTCATGATGTACTTGACAAGATGAACATTCCTTACGAAGAAGTTGTACGTCTGGAAGAAGCAATGCCAAAACTTGATATTCTGTACATGACACGTGTTCAGAAAGAACGTTTCTTCAACGAAGAGGACTATGTACGTATGAAAGACTTCTACATTCTCGACAAAGAGAAAATGAAACTCGCTCCGGAAGATATGTATATTCTTCATCCGCTTCCGCGTGTAAATGAAATCTCTGTTGACGTTGATGACGATCCACGTGCTGCTTATTTCCGTCAGGTTCAGTACGGAGTATATGTACGTATGGCTCTGATCCTTACACTTTTGGATATTCACGTTGACTAATATAATCATATTTCATAGTACGAAAGGGGTAACAAAATGTTAGAAAATACATTAACTGTAGGACGCATCTCTGAAGGATTCGTTCTTGACCATATTGAAGCCGGCAAAAGCATGGAGATTTATAAATACCTTCACCTGGATAAATTAGACTGCTGTGTTGCCATCATCAAAAATGCAAAAAGTAATAAAATGGGAAAAAAAGATATCATGAAGATTGAATGCCCGATCGATTTCATGGATCTTGATATTCTCGGATTCATCGATCACAACATTACTGTAAATATTATTGAAAACGGAGAGATCATCTCCAAGAAACCTCTGACTCTTCCTAAGAAGATCAAAAATGTGATCCGCTGCAAGAACCCAAGATGTATCACATCAATCGAGCAGGGACTTGATCATGTATTTGTACTGACTGATGAAGAGAATCAGGTATACAGATGCCAGTACTGCGAGGAGAAATATAGCCGCAGATAATCCATCGTTTATCTATATCAGATGTGGGATTGACTCCCACATCTAATATAAGAGCCAGAGCAGTTACCGTGTGTGGTATCTGTCCTGGCTCTTATAAATTTAACACTCTTCTGCAATTTTATAAATCAGCTTCTCTGTATCTTCCCATCCCAGACATGGATCTGTAATAGATTTTCCGTAAGTCATATGATCGCAGATCTTCTGATTTCCTTCTTCGATATAACTTTCGATCATAACTCCCTTGACCATCTTCTTCACATCATCATTATATCTTCTGCTGTGAAGAATTTCGCTGACAATACGAATTTGTTCTTTGAACTGCTTATTGGAGTTGGAATGGTTCGCATCAATGATCGCTGCCGGGTTTTTCAGGTCTTTCTTCGCATAAACATCTACCAGACGGACAAGATCCTCATAATGGTAGTTCGGAATACAGGTTCCATATTTGTCAACACCACCACGAAGAATTACATGTGCAAGATCATTTCCTTCTGTTGTAACATCCATTCCTCTGTAAATGAAGTTATGGGAGTTCTGAGCAGCAATTACGGAGTTCATCATAACTGAAAAGTCTCCACTGGTCGGATTCTTCATACCAACCGGAATGTCCATTCCACTGGCTGTCAGACGGTGCTGCTGGTTCTCTACCGAACGGGCACCGATTGCCTCATAAGAAAGGATATCGTCAAGATAGCTTCTGTTCTCCGGATAAAGCATCTCGTCTGCGGATGTCAGTCCTGTCTCTTTGATCGCGCGGATATGCATTCTGCGGATTGCAATGATACCCTCAAGAAGGTTTGGAGCCTGATCCGGATCCGGCTGATGAAGCATTCCCTTATATCCTTCTCCTGTTGTACGTGGTTTGTTTGTATAAATACGAGGAATGATCATCAGACGGTCTGATACCTTCTCGTTCACTTTTGCAAGACGATTCACATAGTCGCACACAGAATCTTCATTGTCTGCGGAACATGGTCCCACGATAACAACAAATTTATCGGATTTTCCTTCAAAAATCTCCCGAATCTCCGCATCACGTTTCTTCTTGATCTCTGCCAGTTCTTTCGGAAGCGGGTATTCCGCCTTCAGGTTTGCAGGTAATGGTAATTCTGCATTAATTTTCATTCCCATGGTCTTAATTCCTCCGTTGTCTGTCTCTTGCAAAAGAATCTATCTCAAATAACTTCTTCCGCATTATTAATAACTGAAATACAAAAGGAGTTTCTAAACAGAAACTCCCTCCATTGATTGAGCAAAACGATAAGCCGGGTTATGTCGTTGAACAATCATCTATCTAGGCGCCACGTTACCGCTGCGCTCAAGCGACCCACCTTAAGCGTGACGGGCAGCCACATTGCTTATATTCGGTCTTGCTTCGGATGGGGTTTACATGTGCCCTTCCTGTTACCAGCAAGGCGGTAGTCTCTTACACTGCCTTTCCACCCTTACCTGCACAAAATGCACAGGCGGTTTATTTCTGTTGCACTGGCCTGGGAGTTACCTCCACCGGACGTTATCCGGCATCCTGCCCTATGAAGCCCGGACTTTCCTCACCTGCGGCCTTTCGGCACTTGCAGCCGCGATTGTCTGTCTTACTCAACACAGTTTTCAATTATACTAAGAAATCCCTCTGTTGTCCACTGTTTTCAAGATTTTCTTCTTGATTTTTATTAATCAGTTACTGTTCACACGATGTGCGACCAGCAACGCATCTCGCCATTTTAAATCGCCTTTGGCGATGGGGCGAGATGCATTCAAGCCAAAACATGCATCCTCCGTGTCAATCAGCGGAGTGATTGACACGGGAGTGAACAGTAACATTAATCAATCATTGTTTTCGAATTCTTACAGCCCTTCATCTACGATAAGATCTGTTCCGTCTGCTGCAGTTGTCGCAAGCTCATCACATCTTTCATTCTGTGGATGTCCATCATGCCCCTTTACCCAGTGAAATGTCACGCTGTGTTTCTGCTTTGCTTCTAACAGACGTTTCCAAAGGTCTACATTCTTCACCGGTTCATTCTTCCCGCGTTTCCATCCCTTCTTGATCCAGCCGTCTACCCAGTGCTGGTTAAACGCATTCACAACATATTGTGAATCCGAATAGACTTCTACTTCACAGGAACGGTTTAAAGCCTCCAGACCTGCAATTACAGCCATCAGCTCCATTCTGTTATTCGTTGTCTTCTCATATCCCTGGGACAATTCCTTCTTATGAAGCTGTCCCTTCGTGTCGACATACTCAAGCACTGTTCCATATCCGCCCGGTCCGTCCGGGTTTCCGCGCGCTGCACCATCTGTATATATTTTTACCAGCATTTTCAATCTCTCCTGTTATTCCATCCTTCTGTTTTTATCTTAATGAAAAAGTATCTACCACCTGTACCACTTCTGGAAGTATATATTCTAGATCTTCCTTTGCCATCTTGGCACTCTCCGGCAGATTGATCATCAATGTCTTCTTTCTGATTCCAGCCTCTGAACGATCCAGAATCACTTTCTTTGTATGACGAAGATTATAAGCCCTGAGTGCTTCCGGAATACCTGGAAGCAGACGGTCTGCTGTCTCCCTCACAGCATCCGGCGCACAATGCTTCTCCAGGAATCCAACTGCTCCGGTTGTCAGAACCAGCTCAACCATTCCCGCATCTGCCAGCTTACAGAGCACTGTTTTCAGCATTTCTTTATCCTCTGGAAATGCTTTTGCTGCCCGAACTTCAATCCCAACCTGCTCCAGCATTCTTTTGAGTGATGCTGCCGCTGCCACATCCGCTTTTGCTTTATATGCCCCTGTATCTAATGATAAAATAACCGCTCTCATCTTCTGTCTGCCCCTTTCTTAATTCTACTATGATCTCCACTCGTACTTTCTCATTATACAAAACAATAAACTTTTGTGCAACCAGAACAAAGAATGTGCCTCGGCACATTCTTGCGCCTGCGGCGGTCGCTTGCGACGCCTACATTATACGCCACAGTGCGCATCCTAAGCGGAGCGTTTTATCAATAAAAACAAAAAGATGTCCTGACAGATCTTTCTTCCGGAGGGCTAATCCTTATTATCGATCTGTTAAAACATCTTTTCTTAACTAGAAATTAAATGAGTATATGTATGACTTTCTCTTACAGGTTTGCTTTGAAGAACTCTTCCATCTTAGCTGCTGCAGCTTCTTCGTTCTCACCTTCAACTGTCACTTCAACTTCCATGCCTTTTTTGATACCCATAGCCATGATAGCCATCAGTCTTGTAGCGTCAGCTGTTTTTCCGTTTCCAGCGATTGTAACCTTAACTCCCTCAAGAGCTTTTGCTTCTTTTGCAAGCATTCCTGCCGGTCTTGCGTGGATTCCTTCGTTGTCCTGTACTACATAAGTAAATTTTGCCATGATACATTCTCCTATCTTTAATTTATTTTATTTATCACCTATTTGTCCAGACAGGTCTGGAAATGCCTGCTCCAGTACAGCCTTCGCATCCATTGCTCCGAAATGCTCCGGATCAATCCTGTCTATGCGGATGCCTTTAGACTCATACTGTTCTTTCAGGCTTTCGAACCGATGTCCCAGCTGCGGACCAAGCAGCAGAACATCTGTCTGACCTGTGTAACCCTGAAATGCACGTTCCGACATCGCTGTGACTGCGATTTCAAGATTCTCATTCCGAATCAGCCGTTTCATCTTATTCACTAAGAGGCTCGTTGAAATACCTGCCATACAGATCAATGTTAGATGTCTCATCGTCATTTCCTTTCCTGTCCCTCGACTGACCTTAATTTAACATATATTTTTAAAAAGCTCCACTCAAAAAATGACCACAATGAATGTGGTCACTTTTGAGTTACTGTTCACTCCCGTGTCAATCACTCCGCTGATTGACACGGAGGATGCGTGTTTTGACTTGAATGCATCTCGCCTCATCGCCAAAGGCGATTTAAAATGGCGAGATGCGTTGCTGGTCGCACATCGTGTGAACAGCAACACTTTTGAATCACTGAATATATGATCACATTCATCAAGGAGATTAAATACATTTTATTCTTCTGCTCTGCGCAATAACTGGATCAACCTGTCATAATCCGGATGACGAATCAGATTCTGCACATCTGCCGGACGAAGGATCAGATCTGTCGTTGCCTCATAGAACTGCTGCAGATTCTCATCCTCTTCCCTTCCGATCGCTGTCAAAAATACAACCTGCACCTTTTGCCGGAACCAGAATATCGGTTCTTTCAGAACTGCCACTGCAACAAAAGCACGCTCCTGGAAGGCACGCTCCGGGTGTGGAAGTGCCACCAGATTACCATAATCTGTTGGTGTAAGTTCCTCTCTCTTCAAAACAGATGCAGTAAATGTCTCTGGAAGTCCCTTCTCCTGCTCAACCCTCCGGCACAGATTCTTTAGAACCTCTTCCTTCGTCTTTCCTTCCACATCCGTAAAAAATAATTCCTTCTTAAAATATTTCTGTAGAAAATCCTTACTCTCTCTTACAAAAAGCTTTCTCACTCTGTCAATGTCATTGTCCTTCAGAAATGAACCAATCTCTAAGATTGGTACCGGTACATAGGAAGAAATGTGTACCGTTGTAAACACATAATCCACTTTTTCAAACGGAAAGTTCTCCAGCTCATAAAGATTACATACATAAATCTTTTCAATATACTCTTTAAATTCTTTGCTGTACTTATATCTGAGAATTTCTGAACTCGTCTTCCCAGATGCACATACGATCAGAATTGAAAACTTCTTCTGTTCATTCTCCTGCTGCTCCAATGCCAACTCAAAAATCTCTGCCAATCCGGCAATCTCATCTTCTGAAATCGACTGCTGAAAGTATTCTCCTAATGCAATTGCCGCCTGGGATGCCATCGTATAAGAAAGTACATAATTCTTGCGAATCTCCTCCAGCATCGGATTACGCAGAATCATATGATATTTCATACGAAGGACAAACGGAACCATATGTCGGTTCAGCTTCATACGCAGATGAAAATCATTCCTGAAATCAACATGGAATTCCCGGTAGATCATATCCAACATCTCCGTAACAAGACGATCGATCTCGCTTTCCATCACAAAATTTTCCTGTTCTTTCGAATCTTCATTCCATTCACTGTCGATATAAACCTTTCCCGCAAGCTGCAGCGCCAGATAATTCTTCTCATCCTGAGAAAAACGAATCTGATAATGCGCTCCCACCAGTTCTGTCAATTCTTCCACAAACTGCTTCTCTTTTCTTCCAAGCATATCCGCTGCCTGCGGTTCAACATATTTCTCCTGACGGATTCTTCGCATCGCCACATAAATATGTTCCACAAAGTCATTGTAAGTAATCTCAGAAAGTTCGATTTCATATTTCTTCAGGCACTGATAGACCATCTTCCCCAGTGTCTCGATCTCATCCGTCTGATGCCGTCTTCCGATTCCTTCCAGACTGTCCTGCTTTACAAAGACATCTACCATGCACTGACGCAGATTAAATTCGCTGCCTTCCACACGGATACCATATCCCGGCTTCTTATGAACTGTAATACCATACTTCTGATAAGTTTCCTCAACCTGCCGGAGTGTATTCGTCAGCGTTCCTTTAGAAATGTAAAGGAAATCACACAACTCCTCTGACTTGATATATTCCGTTCTGTTCAGAAGATATGCAAGGAGAAAATGCACTCTCTCCTGATTGTTCGACGGAATCACCGGATCTTCATTCTCCTTCGGATTCAGCAGTCCTTCGATACCTTCCGGCTGTCTTGGATCCAAATAATATCCGTACCTGGACTTTGATAAAATCTGGATCCCATTCTTCTCAAGCTCTGGATTCAGTTCTTTGATCCTGACTCTTACCGTCTTCACGCCAATTCCAAGCTGACCGGCCAGTTCACTCGCAGTCACATGTTCTGTTTTACACAATAATTCAAGAATCTTTCTCTGTTGGTGATTCAGCAACACTGAATTCCTCGCTTTCTTTTGCATATTTTACTTACTGTTTATCTTATCATATTTCCCTGTAAAAAAAAAGCTCACGATCACTATATAATAATACACGCTATATAATAATGCAGACCAGACCACCATTGCTGTCATTTACGATCTTCTGCATAGAATCCTGCAGTTTCACCTGACTTTCTTCGTTGATCAGTGTAATCTTATTACGCATACCATCCATTACAAGATCTTCGATTGATTTACCGAAAATATTTGTTCCCCAGACGCCTTGTGGACCTTCGCTCTCTTTTTTTATATATGCAACAAGGTCTTCTGCCTGTTTCTCACTTCCCACAATCGGTGCGATCTCCGTTTCTATATTCGCACGAATCATATGGATCGATGGTGCCTCGGAACGGATCTTTACTCCATATCTGCTTCCCTGCTTGATGATTACCGGCTCATCCAGATGAATCTCTTCTTTCTTCGGGCTGACTACTCCGTAGCCTTTCATCTTCACATCCGCAAATGCATCCTTGATCTGACTGAATTCTTCTTTTATAGAAGAAAGCTCTTTCATCAGAGAAATCAATTCATACTCACTGCGGATCTGAGTTCCTGTCAACTCACTCAACACTTCATAATAATACTTCTGGCAGAAAGAAATCCGCAATATAACCTTGCCTGTGTCCATCTCTACCTGATCCAGCAGGATCTGGTCTATGTATGGACTTTCTGTCTTCCAGTCTTTTCCGGAGACACTTCGCAGATCCGACATCTGAGCCATAATTTTCTTCACATTCTCAATCAGATCTTTCTTGATTCTGTGATCGCATGACAACATTTCCACCCATTTCGGAATATAAAATTCTATTTCCGTGACAGGAAATTCATACAGTACCTGGCGCATCATTTCATAAATGTCGTCTTCCTTGAGCTGTTCACAATTCACCGGATAAACAGGTGCCGCATATTTCTCTTCAAGCGCTGATTTCAGACGTTCCGTCTCTTTCGAATACGGTTTCTGGCAATTTAATAAAATAAGAAATGGCTTCCCAATCTGTCGAAGTTCTTTCACTGTCCGCTCTTCTGCTGCCACATAGTTTTCTCTTGGCAGATCTGTCACACTTCCATCTGTAGTCACAACAAATCCAATCGTCGCATGATCGTGTATCACCTTTTGTGTTCCAATCTCGGCTGCCTTTGTAAATGGTATCTCATAGTCATACCATGGCGTCTTCACCTGACGCTCCTGCCCATTCTCGGTATGGCCATTCGCTCCATCCACCATGAACCCAACACAGTCTGCCAGCCGGATCTTCACCTCTATGTCATCTGAAAGCTTTACATCCGCTGCTTCTTTTGGAACAAACTTCGGCTCTGTTGTCATGATCGTAGTTCCCGATGCTGCCTGAGGAAGTTCATCTTGTGTCCGCTGCTTTACATACTCTTCCTTAAGATTCGGCAAAATCAAAAGCTCCGCAAGACGCCTGATGAACGTTGACTTGCCTGTCCGAACCGGCCCCACAACTCCGATGTAGATTTCTCCGTTTGTCCGTGCTTTCATATCTTTGTATACCTGAAATGAATCCATAAAAATACCCCCTTGTTCTGCTGATACCAATGTATGCAGCCAGACAAAGGGGTATGACTTTTAATTTTATATTCGTTTCGTTCTCTTATTCTTCCCAGAGAAGAGAAGAGTTCTCAATCTTAGACTCGCGAAGCATCAGATCATCTACTGCCTGTTTTGGATCCTTTCCTTCAAAAAGAACCTTGTTAATCTCATCTACGATCGGCATTGGAACCTCATATTTCTGTGCAAGCTTTGCAGCTGCTTTCGCAGAATAGACACCTTCAACAACCATGTTTACTTCCTTCATAGCCTCTTCCATAGACTTGCCCTGTCCCATTAAGTAACCGGCTTTACGATTACGGCTATGAACACTGGCACAAGTAACGATCAGATCACCGATTCCGGTAAGTCCACAAAAGCTCTCGAACTTGCCGCCCATCTTCACGCCAAGTCTTCCGATCTCAACAATACCACGTGTGATCAGAGCAGCCTTCGTATTATCTCCATAGCCGAGACCATCTGCAATTCCTGCCGCAAGTGCGATGACATTCTTAAGAGAACCTCCAAGCTCGATTCCAAGCATGTCAGGACTTGTATACACACGGAATACTTTACTGTTAAATGCGGACTGCAAGTACTCTGCTGTCTTTTTTGTCTTTGCACCGATCACGCAGGATGTTGGAAGCTTTCTTCCTACTTCTTCTGCATGTGTCGGTCCACTGAGCACTGCTACGTCTGCCTGCGGAATCTCCTGGCTGATCTGCTGAGACAGCGTCATCAGTGTATCTTCCTCGATTCCCTTCGCTACATCAACGATCATCTGCCCATCAACAACATACGGCTTCATCTTTGCCGCTGTACTCCTTGTAAAGATAGAAGGAACTGCAAGAACTAAAAAATCTTTTCCTTTAATAGCCTCTTCCATCTCATTTGTGATCATAATCTCTTCTGAAATATGGACACCCGGAAGTTTTGATACATGCTCCCGCTTCTCGCTCAACATCTCCACTTCTTTCGGATCGATCGACCAGACAGTTACATCATGTCCATTATCATGAAGAAGGATTGCCAGGGCTGTTCCCCAGCTTCCTGCCCCAAGAACTCCTACTTTTGCCATATCATCTCTCCTTTTCTTCGCTTCTTTTATTTCTTTGAACCGAATTTATTCTCTGTTCCATTCAACAGACGTTTAATATTGGCGCGGTGTCTGTACCATGCAAGTGCTGTAAGTAAGAACGTGATCACATATAACTCATATACCGCACCCTTCGCCATATCAAACCATCCAAGCTGTCCGAAGATCACCATCTGGATAAAAAACACTGCATAAGCAAGCAATGAACCAAGGGAAACATATCTTGTCACAAGCACCGGCACAAGAAAGAATGCCAGTGTGACAAAAAACAGGATGGAACTGTACGGCAGATGCCAGAAACAGTTGCTTACCACAAGTGCTGCCATAACAGCGATTCCCTTCCCACCTTTAAAATTCATATAAAATGGGAAGTTATGTCCCAAAGTAACTCCTGCTCCTGCATACATTATCAAAAGCGGAAGAATATTACTTCCATGATATATTGCACGGACAATGAGCACTGCTGCAAAACACTTCAACACATCTCCTGCGAATGTCATAAGTCCTGCTTTCAATCCCATAACACGCAGTGCATTCGTCGAACCGGAATTTCCGCTTCCTGCTTTTCTTATATCAATATGATGCATCTTTCCGACCAGATAACCGCTCTGCAGAAGTCCGCAGGCATATCCGATCACCAGACAGATAATACGTTCCATTCTACTGATCCTTTTCCTTTCTCTCACGGATGAAGAACTTCAGTGAAGTTCCTCTGAAGCCAAATGCCTCTCGGATCTTATTCTCAAGATATCTTGTATAGGAGAAATGCATCAGCTCCTTGTCATTTACAAAGATAACAAATGTCGGTGGCTTAACAGCAACCTGTGTAATATAATAAAGTTTTAATCTCTTACCTTTATCTGACGGTGGCTGCTGCATAGCAACTGCCTCTGTCATGATCTCATTGAGAACTCCTGTCGCAATACGAAGTGTCTGGTTCTCAATAACCATATCGATCATATCATACAGTTTCGGAAGTCTCTGTCCTGTCAGTGCAGATACATACATGATCTCTGCATATGGCATATAAGAAAGTACCTGACGGATCTTTCCTTCGTATTCTTTCATTGTCTTATCATTCTTCTCAATGGCATCCCATTTATTAACGACAATGATAACTCCCTTGCCTCTTTCATGAGCGATTCCGGCAATCTTCGCATCCTGTTCTGTGACACCTTCTGTCGCATCGATCACCATAAGGACAACATCGGCACGCTCCACTGCACTTACAGTACGGATGATACTATAACGCTCCAGTTCTTCCTTGATCTTATTCTTTCTACGAAGACCTGCTGTGTCGATAAAAATGTATTCCTTTCCGTCATGCACGATCTCTGTATCAATCGCATCTCTTGTTGTACCTGCGATATTGGATACAATTACGCGGTTCTCACCAAGCAGACGGTTTACGATAGAGGATTTACCAACATTTGGTTTACCTACGATTGCGATACGCGGACGGTCGTCATCCTCTTCTGATGGATCCCACTCCGGAAAATGTGCTGCAACCGCATCAAGCATATCTCCAAGACCAAGTCTGGATGCTGCTGAGATCGGCACCGGATCTCCGATTCCGAGATTGTAGAATTCATAGACATCAGCCATATATTTATCAAAATTGTCAACCTTATTTACAACAAGGACAACCGGCTTACCGGAGCGGCGAAGCATATCCGCAACCTTAGAATCTGAATCCACAAGCCCCTGCTTTACATCTGTGATAAAGATAATAACATCTGCTGTGTCAATGGCGATCTGAGCCTGCTCTCTCATCTGGGAGAGAATGATATCACTGCTGTCCGGCTCAATACCACCTGTGTCGATCAGTGTGAACTCTCTGTCAAGCCAGTCAACATCTGCATAAATTCTGTCTCTTGTAACACCCGGTGTATCCTTAACGATGGAGATCATCTCTCCTGCCAGGACATTGAAAAGTGTTGATTTACCCACATTCGGGCGCCCTACAATGGCAACTACTGGTTTACTCATTCTATTCTTACCTTCCTGTTTTCTCTTATTTTCTCTTAAATAGTTTCTCTTAAGCCGTAGTGATCCTACGGTCTTTCATCTGATTCTCATCTATATCTGTGGGATTCGGACCTGCGACACCTAAAATAGCATCGATCAGATCCTGTCCGCTTGATTTTACAATATCTATAGGAACTTGTAAAGTATCTGATACTTCTTTCAATGTAAAGTCATCAAGGAAAATGTCCTCGTCCATCTTCAGCATATTGCATGGGATCAGAAGCCTGCTTCCAAGTGGCTGATCTTTTAACTGCTTCATCAGATCCTGTCCTGTGATCAGACCAGAGACTGTGATACGCTCTCCGAAGAAATCATTCCGGATACAATATGTGTGAACCTTAAGTCCCTCATACTTCTCCTCCATCTTCTTCGCCATACGCTCAAGATACGGATATGCAAGCTTTGCTGTTGCAAGAGAAATCTCTTCCTGATGTTCTCCGCTTTCCAGCTTCGCATAACCTTCTTCAAACTCATTAAATAAAAGACGAAGCATTCCAACTCCATTCTCCAGCTGAAGATATCCGTCATAACGTTCCTCTTCCGGAACTTCTTCCTCTGCCAGCAGATACCACTCATCTCCTGCATGAATAAAATGGATCCCGTATTCTGCGTAGACTTTCTTCTGCCACTTCTCAATCGTGCGAATGACTTCCTTCGCCTCTTCCTTTGTAAATGGCTCTAATGGGTACAATCCATCTCGATACTTGGAAAGTCCAACCGGCACAACTGACACACTGCGTAAAAGCGGCAGATACTGCGTCAGATCACGAATACTCCGTTCCAATTCTTCCCCGTCATTCACTCCACGGCAAAGAACAATCTGTCCGTTCATCTCAATGCCGCCCTGATACAGAATATCAACTTTCTTCAAAGCCTCCCCTGCAAAACGGTTATGAAGCATCTTACAACGAAGCTCCGGATTCGTCGTCTGGAACGAAATATTGATCGGTTCCAGTCTATAGCGGACAATACGATTCATATCCTTCTCACTCATATTTGTCAGTGTGACATAGTTTCCCTGAAGGAATGACAGTCTGGAATCATCATCCTTAAAATACAGCGTATCACGCATCCCCGGCGGCATCTGATCGATAAAGCAGAAAATACATTTATTATGGCAGGAATGATACTCATCCATCAGTCCCTTACCGAAATCAATTCCCAGATCCTCATCAACATCTTTCTCAATTTCAAGCTCCCATTCTTCCCCGTTCGCTTTTCGGATCACAACAAGCAGCTCCTCAGATTCCACATAAAACTGATAGTCAAAAATATCCTCGATCACCTGACCATCAATCTCCAGCAGAACATCTCCCGGTTCAATTCCAAGCTCTTCCGCAATGCTTCCTGGCCTCACACTTTCTATGATGTGTTCGTGCTTTTTCTTCATCTATAAAAATAAACTCCTTTATTCAATTCCATAAAAATCCTTCTGTTAATTTCTTTGCAGCAAAAATCCCCATATTATAGAAGAAAGACTTTCATGATTCTTAATTTTACACCATATCTTATAATATCACAATTTTCCAGACGAATAAAGCATTGTTTTTTTGCAACATTTTTTGCAAGAATCTTGCATTTTTGTTCCATTTTCACTTGACGTATCAAATAATCGTGCTATAATTTAACACATGACATCATACAGTTTAGTACTTTAAAGCGTAACGGTTTAAAGCGTAGATTGTATGAATCGAAAAAGGGAGGACACAATCATGAAATCTAAGAAAATTTTAGCAGTACTTATGGCTGCCGGAATGACACTTTCACTTGCAGCATGCGGAAGTTCATCCGACTCTACAGATAAGAGCGCAGACAACGGATCCGATTCAGGAAAGACTTATAAGATCGGTATCTTACAGCAGTTAGAGCATGCTGCTCTTGACGAAGCAACAAAAGGATTTGAAGATGCCTGTACAGAAAAGTTCGGAGAAGGCAATGTCAAATTCGACCTTCAGAACGGCCAGGGCGAGCAGGCTAACTGTGCTACAATCGCAAATAACTTTGTAGCGGATAATGTAGATCTGATTCTTGCAAATGCAACAACAGCACTCCAGTGTGCAAGCGCAGCAACAAGTGATATCCCGATTCTTGGAACATCTGTTACAGACTATGCTACAGCACTTGATATCTCTGACTGGACAGGAACAACAGGAATGAATATTTCCGGAACAAGCGATCTTGCACCGATTGATGAGCAGGAGGCAATGCTGAAAGAACTCATTCCTGATGCTAAAACAGTCGGACTTCTCTACTGCTCCGCTGAACCGAACTCAGCATATCAGGCAAAGCTTTTCGCTGAAGCATTAGAGAAAGATGGAATCGCATACAAAGAGTACACAGCTGCTGATTCTAATGAAATTCAGTCTGTTGTAACAAATGCAGTTTCCGAATGTGATGCACTTTACATTCCTACAGATAACACAATGGCTTCAAACACAGAAATCATCAATAACATCTGTCTGCCGGCTAAGGTTCCTGTAATCGCCGGTGAGCAGGGAATCTGTGAAGGATGCGGTATTGCAACACTTTCTATCAGCTACTACGATATCGGATACAAAGCTGGTGAGATGGCTTACGACATCCTTGTAAACGGTGCTGACATTACTACAATGAAGATTGAAAGTGCCCCGAATGTAACAAAGATGTACAATTCTACCATCTGTGAAGAACTTGGAATTACTATTCCAGACGGATATGAGGCAATCGAAGAATAAGATTCTTCCATTCAACCGGAACATATTAATTAGAAGATATTAAACAGAACATATTTTTCTCAAGAGCGAGCTTCATCCAGATGAATGGTCGCTCTTGATTCTAGTTACTGTTCACTCCGTTCACAGCAACTTGGTCAAAATTCATTCCAAATCACCTTCGGTGATGGAATTATCTATTTATATGAAACAATAAAAAGAAAGATTAGAGGGATAAATCATGGCAGCATATTTCGCAGCCCTTGATCCAATGACTCTGGTACGTGCTCTCCCGGGCAACGTGGCCCAGGGCATTATCTGGGGAATTATGGCACTCGGTGTTTACATTACATTTCGTATACTTGACTTTGCGGATCTGACCGTAGACGGTTCACTTGCAACCGGCGGTGCAGTCGCAGTTATGCTCATCCGCGCAGGTGTGAATCCTGCACTTGCACTTGTCTTTGCATTTCTTGCAGGTATGGCAGCAGGATTTGTAACAGGAGTCTTACATACATTTTTCGGAATTCCTGGAATTCTGGCAAGTATCCTGACACAGATCGGACTTTACTCCGTAAACCTTGGCATTATGGGAAAATCCAACCAGGCGGTCAATGTCATGCAGTACAAACTGGTTGCTTCTCTTCGTTATGTAACCGGAGAAGGCAACTGGATCTTTTTCCTGAAATTAATCCTTGCAGCACTGATCCTGATCGCACTCTGCTACTGGTTCTTCGGAACAGAACTCGGTGCATCCATCCGTGCGACAGGATGTAACGAACAGATGGCTCGTGCTCAGGGCATCAACACAGGATTCAACAAAGTTCTTGCACTTATGATCTCCAACGGTCTTGTAGGACTTTGCGGTGGAATTTATGCACAGTACCAGGGCGCAGCTGATGTCAATATGGGACGTGGCGCGATTGTTATCGGACTTGCCGCCGTCATCATCAGCGAAGTGATCTTCGGAAAATTCTGTGCACACAGAAAAGCAGCTTTTGCCTTCACACTCGGTGCAGTCTTCATCGGAGCAATCCTTTACTACCTTGTAATCGCATTAGTACTCTGGCTGAAGATGCCATCTGATTATATGAAACTGTTCTCAGCTGTAGTTGTTGCATGCTTCCTTGCAGTTCCTTATATGAAAGATACTTACTTCAAGAAAGGACGGGCAAAATAATGGGATACATGTTAGAAATCAAAGATATTTATAAAACATTTAACGCCGGTACAATCAATGAAAAACGTGCCCTCAACGGAGTTAACCTCAACTTAAACCCTGGCGATTTTGTAACGATCATCGGTGGAAATGGTGCTGGAAAATCAACAACACTGAATGCGATTGCAGGTGTATGGGGAATCGATAAGGGAAATATCATCATCGACGGTACTGACATCACAAAACTTTCCGAACATAAACGTGCACTCTTCCTTGGCCGTGTGTTCCAGGATCCTATGACAGGAACCGCAGCAACGATGTCTATTGAAGAAAATATGGCCATCGCTGCACGCCGTGGTCAGAAAAGAGGACTTGGCTGGGGCGTTACAAAGAAAGAACGTGAACACTATAGAGAAGCGTTAAAAGAACTTGATCTTGGACTTGAAGACCGCTTAAGCAGTAAGGTTGGTCTCCTCTCCGGCGGACAGCGTCAGGCGATCACACTTCTGATGGCTTCCCTTAAAAAGCCGAAACTTCTGCTCCTTGATGAGCATACAGCCGCTCTTGATCCAAAGACTGCCGCAAAAGTACTTGCACTCTCCGACAAGATCATCAGCGAAAATAACCTGACAGCCATGATGGTAACACATAATATGAAAGATGCCATCGCACACGGCAACCGCCTGATCATGATGCATGAAGGAAGAGTCATCTACGATGTATCCGGTGAAGAAAAGAAAAACCTCAAAGTATCCGACCTTCTTGCAAAATTCGAGGAAGTCAGCGGCGGAGAATTCGCAAATGACCGTATGATGTTAAGTTAATCATCTGCGTTATAATTATGCCATCTTCATAATAAACTTTTTATAACCTTAAAAGGAAAGACGATAGGTTCACATGAGCTTATCGTCTTTCCTTAAATAATCTTTAGTATAAATCAAATTCTTCCAGCAACTTTTTCTGATATTCCTCATCAGCTGCTGCTTTCACGATATCATCTGTACGTCCAAGCTTTGATAATTCAAGAATTAATTGATTAATCCTGCTTACTCCCAAAGTAAAGTGTACCCCTTGTCAAGGACAAATTAAGAAGAAGGGATTTTTATTTTCCGGCCAGTAGATGGCTATATCATTACCTTTCTTTACCTTCTTCATCTTTTATATCTGTTAAAGGGACTCGCCCTTTTATCGGATATATACCTGTTATTATATACTGGTAGTATTCATTGGGGGATAGTCTGGCCAACCTCCATTGATATCTGTCATTATTATAATAATCCATCCAGTCATCTATAACGTTTTGTATTTCTTTATATGTTGTACATTTTCGTATTCTTTCTCCTATATGATCTTTCATACGTCCAAAGAAGCTTTCCTGCGGTGCATTATCCCAGCAGTTACCTTTCCTGGACATGGACTGTCTCAGCCCTTTATCCTTTACCAATTGAATAAAGCTACAGCTTGTATAATGGCATCCCTGATCACTATGTATGATAGTATCTGTTGCAAGAGAAATTCCGTGTTTTTCAACCATCCGATTCACTGTTTCAAGTACAAAATCAACATCCAATGATTCACTCAACACATAGGATAATATCTGCTTCGTAAAAGCATCTATGATCGTTGACAAATAGCAGAAACGCCCATCATATGGAATATACGTAATATCCGTAAGCAGTGTCTTTCTTGCTCCATATTTCTCAAATTCCCGCTTTACAAGATTCTCTGCAACATTATTTGTCTTTATTGCTTTTGCTATCCGTCTGTAAGGATTTGCTTTTCGTATACTGCATATAAGTCCATACTTTTTCATTAATCGTCTTATTTTCTTGACGTTCATGATTACAGGTGGTTCCATATGCAGCAATCTCATATATATTCCCTGGGCTCCTTTATCATATCCCCTGAAGCTATAAGCCATTAAGATCAGTTCGAAATCAGCTCTGTCCTGCCTTTCCTTTTCATTCCGTTTATCTGCTGCTTTTACCCAATTATAATAACCAGATCTCGAAACGCCAGCGATTTCACAAAGCATTTTTACCGACAATGTATTATTGGCTTTACCAAGGGTTTCATGGATGATTGCAAATTTATTTTCTGCTGTTTCCATGATTACTTTTTCTTTCTCGAATTGTCCGCAATAATAATTTTTTTTAGAAATTCTACTTCTTGTCTCAGATATAAAAGTTCATTTTGCATACGTTCTATAGACTGTGGTGACGACATGTCTTCTTCAGAGGTTGCTTTCATAGGAATTCTTTTGTTTCTATTTTCACCTTCTGTAAAACCATTACCTGACAATGCCTGATGTTTTATTCTTTGTACCAGACTATCAATTTGCTTTTGTTCAAAATATTCCAGATTATACCCAAAATCTTTAAGGATTTTTCTAGGAGCATTTCCCGCCTGATAGCTGGTCCAAAAATCTTCTTTGAATTTAATTGTGAAATATAGCTTGTTCTTGGTTACTTTTAATGTATAAGGATTCGCTTTAAGTTCTTTGATTTGTTTCGCTGTATATTCTCTCATATTCCCTCCAGTAGACATTTTTATTATACATCATCTACCAGAAGAAATCCCCACCTTTTACTGTCCATAATCCGGGTTTTTATCCCTTCTTCTTATGTCCATTTTTCAGGAACCCTTCTTCTTATCATGTCCACTTTATAGGGTATATTTTATCCATCATAAGCCGTATCCCGACTTTCAGACCTTCCTCAAAAGCAGTCTTCTCCCATGCACAGCACACCGTCCCCTGCCGGTCCATGATCTTTTCCCAAAGTGGAATCTTATCTCCGACATAATCATCTACCAACCTATCCATACCATCTAGCCCACGCAGCCACTCTTCCAGTTCCTTTTCCTTTGCCTTTGCTGCCTTCCCGGCAACTGTGTTTTTCTCTGCGGGGTTGTTCTCTGTGTAATGCTCGTAAATCAGATCCAGCAGATTTTCTACAGGCGGATAATACTCTGGCTCTGTTTTCTTCAAATACTCCTCCAGCATTTCCTTCAATTTTTCTATAATGCTACCATCCTTCCCAACTGAGATTCACATCCTCAGTTACGGCACATATTACCGTAGACTTTTGCACATAGCAACCTATTTTTGGCGTTTTTCGGATGACCCATCTTCTCCTTTACTTCATCCGGCACATCGATTAGTCCGAACCGATAGAACATCCCGTAGATGTAAGTCACGCCCCGGATATCACCCAGAGCTTTCGGTCGGTCTACCACTTCTCCCACCTTTTTAATATTCTTCAATGCCAACAGCACTGAACTCCACGCCAAACTTTTACTCTTCTCCCGGCGGTCGATCCACAGCTCTTTTGTGTACTCACCGTTCCTGCCTTTCCGTACCTCATAAGAAAATGACAGCCCAGAGTAAGTTTTGAATTTTACACCGGCATAAGCCACAACCACACCCCAGAAGTTTTCTTCTGTCGGATCAGTCTTCCACCGCTTCATCGCTCTGTATCTCCGTTGCCGCTCTGCTCCGACACTGATTTTCTTTTTATCTGCTGTACTTGGAAAGTACACACCTTTTTTATATGGCAGGTACGAGGTGACTGAGGCTTTGGAGATCTGGAGAGCATTTGCGGTTGAGAAAATTGCTTCTTTATAGTTCTGTGTTTCTCGATACTCCTCAAAGGTATCCCGCACCTTCTCCGCCACTTCCGATTCATACACGTCGGCTGTGATGAGCAGCTTCCGTACCTTTATTGGATTTAATCCCAGTTCCTCACCGATGGCCTGCAAGGACATCTCAGAATTATAAAGGGTCACAGCAGCGTCCATCTGCTCTTTCAGATTTTTCCCGGCATCGTACTCCGGCTTCAGCTTCTTTCGGCCCCCGCCGGGCTTCCGTGGTTTATATGCTCTTTTCTCTCCCATAATTACTCATGCAACTCCAGCGGCAGTCCATCCGGGTCATGAAAGAAAGTCATCTTCTTGCCGGTGTAATCATCCACACGGATTGGCTCACATTCAATGCCAACTTCCACCAATTCTTTGACCGTCTGCTCCACACCGTCTACGCAGAACGCAAGGTGACGCAATCCACAGGCTTCCGGGCGGTTCACACGCTTTGGAGGATTTTCTTCAGCAAAAATCTCCAGCTCTGTGTGCTCGTTAACATACAGATCCAACTTCCAGTCCTTACGCTCTAGGCGGTAGTTTTCCCTGATGACAGAGAAACCCAGTTTGTTTACATAGAAATCCTTTGCGGCTTCGTAGTCAGATACGATGATTGCAATATGATGTATTTTTGATAAGTTCATTTTTCTCACACTCCTTTTTATTTTCGTTATAAACTATATAGTTACCTTCATAATATACCGTGTGAACTTCTGGAGTTCAGTTTGTCCACACGGCATTTCTTTTTTTCTTGGGTTCTTGTTTATTTCAGTTTTTCGAGGATCTCATCCGCACTCATCACACTGGCTAACAATCTCTCAACCACAAACCACACTCTCGGCTTCAGCCTTCTTAGCTTCTTCAGCGACCTTAGCATCTGCCTTTGCCTTCTTCTCTTTCAGATCTGCCTTCAAAGTGTCGATGTTTGCGGTGATGGATGCGATCTCTGCAGTCAGGGAAACGATAGATTCCTGCCTCTCTGCAATCTGGGATGCGTAGTCTTTGGTGGTGTTGGTTTTGGGACGGTTTTTGTTGCCTTTCGTTCTGGGCATAGGTGATAACCTATTTCCTTTCATAGTGACTTATGTAAATTAAACATTAGGATTTGGATAGATTTTATCATTTGCTAATGTTGCCAAACCATACTTAATAAGTCTTTTCAAGGGCTTTGATATATCATTTTTTACTAATAGATTACCATGATATTGATTATTGTTCGTAGGTCGTCTCTCATAACTCAATCTTCCCGCTAAAAAATGTGCCTTCATTTTTGTAGCGATTTCTATTCGATCCAGTTCCGCTGCACCTGCTTGAAATTGTATTTCATTACGTCTATCGCTTTTTTGTGACATTATAACATCGAAAGCTTCTTGATTATCATACCATGTAACTGATATTTCGCAAAAGCCATCATCCCTCACTGGATCCAAATTAAATGCTTCCTCCGTCAAAACGCCTTCAAGAATAAAATTATTTGAAGAAATTCCACAAAGCATTTTTTGTGGGTAAACTTCTTTACTATTCTCCATAATTAGTACACTCTAAAAATAAAATCTAAAACTTCATGGATAATTTCATCGACATTATTTAAAACTATACTTCCACTTCTTGATTCAAAATTTCTTTTTAAATCATCATTCCAAACCATTCCAAAACTACTTTCATCTTCATCTTTCTCAAATGCGAAATACAAAGATGCATTTCCACTCTTCCATGAAGACGCTAGCTGAACTACTAACGCACCTTCTTCATCCTCATAACACCTTAATTTAGGCATAACAAGGGTTGATTCTTTTTGACATATACAGCGAATATACTCTCTTTTAAATTTTGTCATTACGCTTGATATCTGTCTTCCAGACGATTCCGAAAAAAGTGATAGTGGAATATCTGAAAATATGTCAGCTTCTGATTCAATGCTCATCGTGTATATATCCTGCAAAGAAATCATATTTGGCTGACTTAAATAACTTTTCTTTTCATTCATCGAATCTGTTTTTATAAAATAATTATTTTCCATTTTTATTTTAACTCTTGCGGGTCCATTGCTTCATGAAGTTTACAGGTAATTGATTTTCTAAAAAACTCTGTTGACTTTTGGTGTAAACCTTCGGCAACTTCACCAATTTTATCCATATCAACTTTTCCAACTTGGTAATAGTCACAGTCCAAAATAAATGCATTATCCGGTTCTTTATTATCGGTATTAATAATTCCTAAACCAGAAGATATTCTAACAGATGTTCCGTCCATCACAATTTCCGCTCTTAAAGTGCTTAAGTTGACCTTTTCTACTTCTTCTTGCGAAAAGCTTAAACATCCCAACAAGTGAGGCTTAATAAGTTCTTTCCATTCTACGCCCACGAGCCCCAGTTCCGAACGCTTTATGGCATCCACATATCTCAGACCAACACGTTCAAAATAGGATTGATCATATACTTCACTGAACGCTTTTAAAGGTTTTTCAAAGCGTCTCATCATATCTTCCCACTGTTCATATTTTAATGTTGAAATAGCCAACTGATTCTTTGCCAGCGTAATTTTCCACATTCCATCTTCTGAAATAAATTGGTGCAGCTTTCTTACTGGGCTGTGTCTGAACATAGGATTTATATCTTCACCAGTGATATTCACCGTTATTTCATTTTCTTGTTCAGTTTGCATTTGGTACTGTGGAAATGCTTTTCTTATTTCATCTTGAAATTTGACAGGCATTTCAGCCTCAATAGATAGAATGGTTGGAAAATTTAGCTGATACGCGACCTCGACTAATGGGCATTTTCTATACCTGACTCTCTCAATTTGACACACAGTGCTTTCCTCCTTTTCCACCATTGATAATATTAAACATTTTGTTCCTATGACAAAAGTTCTGTTCCATTTTATTCTTCACATCTTCGCCAATCATAATAGATTGTTGCCTGCTGCTCACCATGGAGAGGTGTGTGATTATTTATAGAGCAGCGTAGGGAGCTTCCGCTCCCAGTATATCACAATTTCATCCAGTTTTACAGACGTTTTCTTGCCTTTATCACTGCACAATACATCATTCCACCAAGTGTGTTATAGAAGATGTCTGATAGCTGAAACGTTCCTAAGCGAAGCAACAACTGCAACATCTCAATGCTTATCGAGAAGATGAACGCTATCTTACCGCTTTGCCACAGTATTTTCTTCCAGCCGTTTCCTATCTTCTCTCCGAATGTCCACATCACTACTGCTGAGAACGGCACCATCATGATTACATTCTCAATACACTCCGTTGTCACAGCTTCTGTTCGCCGTTCACTGTCTCCCAGATGCCCCAGCCGCCCATGACATCGGATAAAGGATTCATCCACAGCTGACGGTTTAACAGGGTTCGGAACAGAATAAGTGAGGTCACAAAAAATAAGAAAAACAACTTCCGAAAGAATACACTCTCCTTGAATTTCTGATACCATGTCACTATGGCACTCTTCCAGCCTTTGCCAGCATGTATTGGCTCATACGCATACAGGTAGAAAAACATAGCAAGAAAAGAAAGCAAGAGCGAGAATCCAAATGGCTCATAAAGAACAGTTAAAATGTTTGTGAGGATCCTTCCGAGTAAATCGATGGTTTCTTTCATCGTCGTTTACAGATCACTGAACAGGTCAGCCTTGTACATGCCATCCGCCAGCATCTTCTTGAAGCTGTCCTTTACTGCTGCAACATCTTCATGATAGGTCATGCCATACCAGGTATCGTTGGTTTTCAGAACCTTCACGGACATTTTACCCTGCTCCAGCAATTCACCGATGAAGATGGGAATTAAGTATTCCGCTTTCAGCGGATTGCCCGGGACTTCCTTCTCGAAAAACTCTTTGAAGCCTTCCTCCAGAACATCCAGAAAATCAGGAGTTAATCCCCACATATTCATAGAAACCAAAGAATTCACATCAATCACTTTTCCGTCTACTTCTGCTCCATCTTTACTTTTTACAATATTCTTTGTCTCCACAACTTCGGTCAGGTTGTTCTGCTCATCCATCTTGCAGATGCCGCGGGTCACACCACCATTATCGGACAGTGTGTTCTTCAGCACAAAACCTGCCATACAGGACTTACCGCCGTTCACCAAATAGTCATGGACGGCTTTAAAGCCCTCTTTGCCGTAGTAATCATCTGCATTAATCACAATGAATGGGGTTTTGATTGCTTTCTTCGCCGCAAGCACGGCCTGTCCAGTTCCCCACGGCTTTGTACGTCCTTCCGGCAGAGCTCCCGAGATGTCGTTGATATCCTGGAAAGCGTAGTCCACAGTGACATCATGAGAAGCGCAAATGGAAGCAATGCGGTCACCGATGACCTCTTTGAACTCTTTCTCGATATCCTTACGGATGATAAATACTACATGGTTGAATCCAGCCTCAATTGCATCATGGATTGAGTAGTCCATGATGATATGGTTAGCATCATCAACCGGCTCCAACTGTTTGATTCCTGTTCCGAAACGGCTGCCGATACCGGCTGCCATGATAAGTAATGTTGTTTTCATGTCCTCTCCTATCTAATTCGACATACCATTGTATGCACTCGTTCATATACTTATAATACATTAATTGTTTCTTGCTTCTATATAGACGACTTACAATGCAAGACTGTGCAGTCAGGGAGGCAGAAGTGTCGAAATCTATGTGCGGTTCGTGCCTCCCACAATGTGCCGTCTGACAGCATTACCCACTAGCCATCCAAAAAATACCCCTCTATAACATCTAATTCATCCGAAGATAAAACATTAGCATGATTATTGATTCGCCAGGCAATGTAGTCAATAAAATCCTGCGATTCTTTATGTAAATATTCCAAGATTTCTATAATATTTTCAAAGTCATGCCAATTACATACCCACGGATAAGGCTCATCCGCATCTTTTTCTAATATTAAAGATGTATTTACTGCCAAGTCTCCGACTTGATTTAAAGTAAGTACAAGTGGTAATATAATCTTCGGAGGAACATTTTCAATGTGAAATTTGTTGGTTTTATTTTCATATAAAATTATGTCCTTCTGCCTTTCTATCCCTGATAACTACCTTGACAATCAGCACCTTCGCATCAATCATTTTTATCTTCTCTTAATATTCGTATTTCAGAACAAATATTACGTGTGCTTGCTTAATGCTGCATAATCAAAGTCGCTAATATACTGCCAGTAATACCTTCTGCTATATTTAACGTTTCCCTTCCCATACATTTCACTGCTTTCATAAACTTTGACTCATCTACATCTTTAACCGCAAGAAGTGCCTCCTCAACAATTTTTACTTCTTCTTCATGTGATTTACTCTCCAACACTTTTTTGATTTCTTCCAATTCTTTTTCGAGCCTCATATATGTTTCTTTATTGCTCCAGTCTATGGATATAGTACGATTATCATTTCCTATAATGGTACTTCCTGATTCCACTTTTTCAATAATATTTCCAACAGATCCATAAACTTTAATATCCATAAAATTTGTTCCCCCCTTCTTCTTTTAATTGTGATTTTCTATTTTTGCATTTGAACCATTTTCAATAATAGCCCCAACATCTCCATAAATAGAAGTTTCACCCCTATGTTTTCTTGATGTCAAAAAATGTATATCATAATTAGAAAGAAAATAATTATTCTGTATAGCAACAGTTTCCCCTTTTTTCTCCAGTCTGAATAATTGAGACTTTAATTCGAGTGGCAATTTTTCTGTAACTTTACAAACAAAAAATTCCAACTCTCCTCGACCATTTAATTTTTCCTTTTTTGTAACATCTCTTACAATTTTTTCAATGAATCGTCCAGTAGCATCATATCCACTATATATCATTGCTTCATACCAAACCCTAGCTGAATGATAAATCAACGTGATTTCTGAATCCTCAATTATCTGTTTATCCTCCATTTCAGAAAATTTAGTCATTAACATATCAATATCTTCTGTTAATCTTTTAGATATTTTATCTTTCTCATAATTTTTATCATCAACTATTCTAAAACATCTAAAAAACCTAGTTTTTTTTACCCCAACCTTCCCTGTTCTCGACTGATTGTAGTTGCATGATGAAGATGAAATTTGAAGTTCTTTTAATATATCTGGATTATTAGCACATATTATAAGCGTATGGTAACATATTTTATAATCAAATGCTTTTTGCTTTAAATACAAGTCACAAATGTCAAGCATAGCATTTGCCTCTCTTTTTAAATCCCGCAAATCTTTTCTTGATTTTTCCTCTATCTTATTTGTAGGGCAAGCATTATATTCATTTAGTATTTGATGTCTTAATTTTTTATAACGTCTTTCAAATTTCAACCGATCAGGTATACTACACTTTTCTTCAAGATTAATCCTCTGCGAATGTTCATTTATGCTCAGCAATGTATAATATGTCTTGTAAAAAAATGTTCCACAATCTGAAAGAAACTTTTCAATACCAGTATTTCTATCAACTCTACCAGAACCCTCAACGTGAGTAGCGAAAATTTTTTCTATATCACGACAATCTCTAGAAGACCTTCCCTGTTTCAGCATCTCCTGAACACAGAATAGGGAATCATCTCTTACATAACATCTCCCTTTCCACATTCCTTCTCTGATACATTCCATATTATTTTTAAAATAATTCATTGCTGACTGAGGACGCTCTGTATTCATATCAGCAATTACTTTAATCTCTGCAATAATAGAAAGTGTACGCTGCATTTCATTTTCACCAATTGACATTATTGTTAATAACTGCTCAAATGTACGCACTTTTGATAAAACATTTCTTTTAAGTTTTTCCTC
Organism: Mediterraneibacter faecis; assembly: GCF_055383675.1. Lineage (NCBI taxonomy): Bacteria > Bacillati > Bacillota > Clostridia > Lachnospirales > Lachnospiraceae > Mediterraneibacter > Mediterraneibacter faecis. Next base: position 1,916,946 of record NZ_AP043803.1, read on the forward strand.
GTCAGTCTTATCCTTTTTTTTGTTTTGTAATACAAAAAATGCTTCCCGTTCTTCCGGAGTCGGAAAACAATATTGCAAAAAAGTCATATCATCCGAAAATATATTAGCCTCACGTTTCCAGCCGTCAGTTAATTCTGAATAATCCTTTTCATCAATTACATATTCATCCCTATTAAGATTATGAACAAGCCCATATTCCACCAAATTATCAAATAAAGATTCTTTTTTACCCACTTCATATTCTTTCCCTTTTGCCTTTGAAACAAGCGGACCAAATACCGAATAATAAACAGAATAAGCGTCATCTGTGCCATCTATTTCATCATATAAACTGCCAAACAATTTTTTCTTTGCCGCATTTCTAAAAAACAATACACATAATTGTTCTGCTTCAATTTTCCCAATATGTTTATCACTTTCTACATTTTTTTCAATTAAATCTCCATTTTCCCATTTAAAGCTTGCGTATCGGGCAAGCATATAACTAAACAAATCAAACTCTTTATCCGTCAACCTGGCTACTTCTCCACAACGATAAGCTCTTACAATACTATCGTCCTGAGTATGTACTAAAATTGGCACAAGCATCCCCCGGTCTATAAGTACATCAATTATATTTGATACAATGCAAAAATCCACTTCATTATTTTTCTGCTCTGCTTCGTCATTTTTCTGTTTGGAAAAAGCATACTTTCTTAACTTCTCATAAAGGCATTGATAAGTTATTACTTTTTTGCTAATCAGATTTCCTTTTGCATCAAAAAAACTTTGTTTTTCTCCTTCGCTGCAATTTATATCTCCAAAAATCATAACATAAGCAGCACCTAAATATTCATTAAAAAATAATTGCCTTACTTGTGTTTTTTGTTCCAATTTATATGGCATTTGTAAATCAGATATTTTCTCAATCAGTGTATTTTTTACATAGTCTGAATTTAGCAAACTCTTAGAAAACAATATTTTTTCGTTACTATCAACCCAAACATATTTAAAATCACGTCCATGCACACGCTCACACCATAAGAATCTACTTAAAATATAATGATTCACCGCATAGATCAGAACTTTTGTCCTGTTTTCTTCTATAACAGCCTTATTTTCATTCCAAATAAATTCGTCCAACTTTTCTGTTTGAATATAACTATAAATATGATCAATCGTTTTAGCAGAAATAATAGGAAACAATATTATTGGAAAAATCATCAGTTGATGACTATCTAAATCATGAAAAATCCTAAGTTTTATGCAAATTTCATCAAGATTGATATTAACTCTGCCCAATATTGGACGCAAAATTTCTCCACTATAATGAATTACCTTATTTTCTATACCGTACTTTTTTTGAACTGTACTTGTAATATCCGTCAGCCTATGTTCATGCAAAAAATCATCTAATTCTTCCGAACCATATTCAACAAGCACCGTTGGCTGGTCAATATTATATGGCAACATAGATGCCTCTATGTATCTTGTAATATAATTAGCATAGGAATATATATCCGTTTCATCTAAATATACAAATGGCTCCTGCAAATCTTCACGTAAGTCGGAAAGATTTTGTCCTCTTTCATCTTTCTCAAAATCATTATCCATCCATGCAGAAATATATATATCAGCAATAATTCCATGCTTTAACAAAATCTGTCTTGCATCATTCACAGAACTACCATGAATTACAACATCATCTACCAAAGCTACTATTTTCCCCGATAACTCATCCCATACATTATAAGAAAGAATCCGACTGGAATAAACTTCGCAAGAATACTCATTTGTGATAACTCCATTAAGAAGCAGTGCTTTAAAAAAGCAAATCGCTTTCCGCGCCATAAAGATAACTACATCATAGTGGACAAGAACCTCCTCTAATTTTCTCACATATGAATACGAAATATCGTAAAATTTGTTCGGAAAAATATCGGCAATGTTGACGCAAATATGTTCCCACGCCATTCCCTCAATATCTGATTCTTGAGGAAGTTCATATATAAATTCTTCAATTTTACGCTCATCGATACTCATATTTTCGCTACCTTTGATTTTTTCTTTTGTAATTCCAGTATATGCCTTTATTGCACAATTAACAAATGTTATTTTTTCTGTTATTTAATCCCTCTGGCCCCAATGTGGTCAACTTAAGTATTTTAGAAAAATTTCAGAATTCCTTCAGCCCTGATTTCATCGACATTTGAAGAAATTCTTTTCTTTTTTTACAAAAAAGTACTTGACAAAACCTCTTGAAAGTGAGGTCGCTTCGCGACCTATTAATTAAGGAATTGTTCGTCTCGCCACGAACCTTAATTACACTTTAGGAGGTATGTCATATGAATCGAATTGACATCTGCAAAAATATCATCCAATCCATTAAGGAGTATATCACAACCCCAGAAAAACTGGAACCTCATCGTGCGAAAAATCATTTTGTTCGTAAACGAAAACTTTCTCTTTTTCAAGTAATTATGTATCTGCTTTACACTTCAAAGGCCTCCATGTTTCAAAATCTTTCCCGTATTCGGGAAGATCTTGGAAATCTTGATTTCCCTGACATTTCAAAACAGGCTCTGTCAAAGGCTCGCCAATTTATTAACCCTGCCTTATTTAAAGAGCTCTACTATTTATCAGTTGATTTATTCTATAAGCAGCTCCCATCTCGTAAACTTTGGAATGGATATCATTTATTTGCCATTGATGGTTCCAAAATAGAATTGCCTAATTCGAAATCGAATTTCGAGTTCTTTGGTGAAATGTTTGGATATCCTGATCCAAGCCGGCGTTTTACTATGGGACTTGGTTCCATTGTTTATGATGTTCTTGATGATTATATTGTCCATGCTTCTTTTCAACGGTATCTTGCATCTGAACGTTCCGCCGCTTTAGAGCATTCGCATAATTTAGAAGATTTAAATATCTATCAAAACAGCGTTGCAATCTTTGATCGTGGCTATTATTCTGAAGATATGTTTCGTTACTGTGTCGAGCATCAGCACCTTTGTCTTATGCGCTTAAAACAGAATTATAACATTGCTAAGAAATGCTCTGGAGACATAATCACAATTCTTCCTAGCAACGAAAAAGACGGGACTGAGGATATCAGGATAAGAGTCATCGAAGTTATTCTCGATGATGGAATGAAAGAGCATCTTGCCACCAATCTTTTTAATTCACATATTTCTCAACAGATGTTCCGCGAACTTTACTTCTATCGCTAGCCAGTCGAAGCAAAATATAAGGAATTGAAAAGCCGCCTTGTTATTGAAGAATTTTCCGGTGCAACAACTACTTCAGTGCTTCAAGAATTTTATATCAACGTACTTCTTTCAAACCTGTCATCTCTTATTAAAAATCAAGTTGATGAAGAAATTCAGATTACCTCTAAAAGTACGAATAAATATCGCTACCAAGTAAACCGAGCATTTATTATCGGACGTATCAAAACAATAGTTTCCAAAATCCTGTGTAATCTTTTCAATTTATCTGCAATTGATAGACTATATAAGGAATCTCTCCGATGCCGATCTCAGATTATGCCCGGAAGAACATTCAGGCGGAAAAAGAACAAAGCAATAGGCAGAACACATTTTAACAATAAAAAAGTTGGATTCTAAAATCAATAGCTGTTAATAGGGCTTTTCTGTGAAGCTCTATTAAAGTGCGTCTTCTTTTCAAATCTACCTTCCTCTTTTCTCGATTTCGCACCGTTATTCATTAACCTGAGCAGGCACTTGTCTTAAGTTGACATTAGGTTGACCACATTGGGGTCTGACCCCAATGTGCCCCTTAGCCATCTACTTTATGTACTTCCCTTAACGGTGTCAGTCTGGCCTGCAGTGACTTCATAACAATTTTATTAATATTTTGTGTAAAAAGTACACTTTACTTCCCAAAATTTTATCCATCAACATTACGGCCTGTTTAAATTCTTTTTTGTGTCGATATGCTAATAAGTAAAAAGCATTTGGAATAATGCAACAAAGTATTAATCTAACAACTATACTCATAATACCATCCACAGGTATAGCTTCACAAACCAGATACGTTAGTAATACATTTATGCATGTTACTCCTATATAAAAAACAAAATTGCGTAAAAATTCACCCATTTTTACATGAAATATAACAGTAAATATATTATTTAAAAGCCAAGGCATTCCTACAACAAGTGTACTGATTACTGTTGAAAGCAGTACACCATAAATTCCAATAATTTGAACCAAAATAAGATTTAAAATTAAATTTGTTAATGCTGTTGCTAGCGGTCTAAATCTGTCTTCATGCCACATACCTGCTGCATCTTTATATACGATAAACAGCTGATTAACACATCTGAAAAAGAAATATATAACAAAACAAACTACGCAGCTAATAGGAAAAATATTCTCTTCGCCAATCCATATCTTCATAAACGGCTGATAAATACACATAAGACAGCAGGAACAAAATCCAGTAATCCACGTCACTATTAATGTCAATTTTTTTAAGTCGTTGTAGTTTTTTTCTGGTGTTTCCACAATTAGACTATTTCCAATTCCTGCAGTACACGCTTGTAAAAAGAGCAGAACAAAACCCAATATAGCCGAGAGAATATAAAAATAACTATTATAAGATGCTAAAATTGTTAGTCCCAAAAAAGCAGAAATCACAATACTATCTGCCGAGTTAACAATAATTTCTCCAATCTTTGATGTAAATAAGTCCTTTATTCTTTGGTTAATATCTTTCGACAATTTTTTATTAAAAATTTTAGATGGTCGATATTCTGGAAACATCCTATCAGCTGTTATTGCTGTACCAATATTAAGCAATATCTGGCCTAAAAGAGCTATTATTAGATAGATATAATAGTTCTTAAACAAAAGCAGTGCTATAATTTGACCAACATACATTACTGTATTAGTAATAATAGTAACTTTACTAATCACATCATTTCTCTGATGTGCTGTTAGCAAGCAATTTTTATAGGCAAAAAGCCAATAAGATATAACTGTTGCACCCAAATTCAAATAATACAATATATATATATTCAGCCCTGATGGTATATCGCTTTTAATTAATTTAGGTATAAATGGAGTAATGATAATTCCCACAGTAAGAATAATTATTCCAATAATTCGATAATAAAACTGATAAAGTCTCATTAAATCATTAATTGTTGCGCTATCATCCTCTGCGATAGGTTTATACATACTAAAGACCATAGCTGACCCTACGCCCAATTCCGCCAAATTCAAAACTTGTAGAATTGAGGTAAATAAGCTATTAAGCCCTAAATACTCCATTCCCAACATATGAATCATTACTGTTCTAATGACAAACGGAACAAGAAGCTGATAAATTTTCAGTATCATACCTACAACTATATTTCTCGTTGCATTTTTAGTTCTCTCTATACGCATAAGTACTTATCTCCACAAATTATTTTTTGTTTGGAAATAGATATTCATGCGCTCTTTTCCAAACAATTAAAAGCGTCTTGTATTTTCCTTTTTTATCTGGCTTCCAATACTTTTCTAATACTTTTGCAAAGCCACCATCATAATATGTGTTCCAAAAGTTTTTATAATCGGTTGGAATAGTATTCGGTTTTGTAAACTGAAGATTCGATATATATGCTTCTTTCCAAGTATGCTCTTCCTTTTTGATCTTATTTCCAACACTTTCAAAGTATCTTTTTCCAAGTTCAGTATTAATCAAAACAAGACTAACACCCTTCTCTGATCCTCTACTTGAATAAGTTTTAGCCCTATACTGCCAAAAATCAGCCAGCGTAATATCTCCAACTCGCTCCGGGGAGGTGAAGTGACACTTAAAGCAGGACTGCCTTAACGTCAGATCGCCCCCCCCAACGAGAAAAAACAGTGATAAGGATCTTCATATTTAGATGAGACATATGACTTTCCATTTTCAAAATCCGCCTTCATTGAAAACACAGTCCATCCAGGCTTTTTATAACGAAAATCCAGCTTTCTAATTTTACTTTTTTGCTTATTCTCAAGCCACTTCCGATAGTCATCATAAATTAGCGGCGATGGTACTCCGTGACACATAATATCTACAAGGAGAAGGTTCTCATAATCTTTTCCTAAATAGTTTTTCAATGCAGCTACTTGGCAAGGAGTTCCCGAAAATAGCACCTTTTTTCCTATACTTAAATCTGCTTTGACCTTTTTATAAATCTGAGATGTATCACTTTGTACATACTTTGAACCACGCATTTGAGTAACTTCATTCAACGATGTAATTCTTTTATGTACCACCTTCATGCTACTATCATAAGCGGCTCCATATGCTACTCCGCCGTCTTCCACAAATTTTTTAGCCAAACACGTAAAAAAGCCGCCAGACGTTGCTGATTTTCTTTCCTTATCATCTTTATCCCAGCATGCAAAAGGAACTGCAGCAGCCTTATTTTTTTTCTGAACATTAACCGGACAAACAGATACGCATTTTCCACAGCGCACACACACAGAATCGTTAATGACCGGATAACTAAATCCCTGTCTATTCTTCTTTACTGAGATTGCCTGCATTTTACAAGTATCAGCACAAGCCAGGCAACCCGTACATGATAATTCGTCACATATTTTCATGCTCTTCTCCATTGTTCTATCACATCTTTCAGCTTTGAATAATATTCTTCTTTAAAATACGGCTTTAATTCATGATAATCAAATTTATCATAAATGCTTCGTATCGTAGGCGCAGCTCTATTTATATCAGAAATATAACATACATTACTATCATATATTCCTTTAAACCAGTCAACACCAGTTACCACCTTATGATCATTTGATTTAATAACAATGACCGGTGTTCCTGCAATTAATGAAAAAATTGTTCCATGGTATCGATCTGTTACAACAACCCTATATTTTCCAAATTCTTTTATCATTGTTTCAACATGTCCATTGATATTTGCTTTTAGATTCTTAAAATCATCTTGAACTGTTGTATCAGATATCTCTACCTCATCAATCTTTTCTAACTCTTTTTTCAAACCCTCGATTTCACCATCGCTATAGAATCGTTCCGAGTCATTGCGACAACATATAAGTATCCCTTTTCGATTTTCTTTTGGTGCAGCTTTCATTGTTCCAATAAGTGATGTAACAATATCCGGATATAATTCTAATCTATTTTTTGAAAAAATACTTTGAGCCATCTGATATGATACTTTGTCACGGCACATTAACATCACATGACTATTTTGCGCATACACTTTTTTAGCCTGTGCTTCTCTATTTTTATTTTTATACATGATGGTTTGAGGCAACATCACTATTGGTACATTATGCACACTTTTTACAATCAATTTATGAATATAGTCATGTGATCCACCTAAGTCCTGTGTGCAATATCCGCTTTGAAAGAAAATTATATTTTCTTTGTCATCATGCGCTTTTATAAAAGACACAAATTCATCTTCCGCATATGTAATAGTCTCAGCTGACACTTCAATTAAATTATATTCCGAATAATTTTCAGCCAGCCAATTTTTTATACAACAATATTGAGCGAGATCTCCCATATTAGGGTGAGTTGGTACATCAAGGTAAAAAAGAACTTTATCTGTTTCATTCACCTTAAGCATCGCCTTTTCAATTTCTAATATGGCACTTTTTCTTAACCGTTTTTCCTTTACCATCATATAAATTTTTTTAATTGTTGCTTCGACAATTGGATTTGACCCAATTTTTTTTCTTATTGAATATAATTTACTCATAAGCATACTCCCTTCCTATAATGTCAATAAAGTATTGATTGATTATACGGACTTTTTCCTTAAATATCACCTTTCTTACTGACCTTATGATTCTACAAGGTGCGGTTTCCCGCAGACACTTACTCTGCCTCTCTCAACCAGTCATTTCGTCATGATCCGCTTTCCTTTACACGTTTATGCGGTTAGACCTTCCTAGTCGGCTCCTTGCTGGATGTCTTTTCGCATCTTTCAGAAACCCATACCTGACTCCCTTCCGTTTTATGCTTACCGGAACTGTTTTCCAATTATAATTTCTCAAATTATACCTTGCTGCCTAATAAAAACAAGTCAATACGGTTCATTACACTAGCAATCAATAGCGTAACACCAAATGCAATTGCTGTCTTGTAATCATTATTTACCAAATCCATATTTTTTTGTACGCATAAGAAAACAATGCCATGATATAAATATAGTTCATAAGATATTTTTCCCATAAATAAACATATTCTAGATAGTTTATTTTTTCTACATTGAAGCTTTGAAAAAAGCAAATATATAAAAGAAAAAAAACAAACTGAACTAATACAGGCAAACACAACCGAAATTATTTGATACCCTATATAATCACCTATAATCTTTAAAAGGAAGCTGATTCCAAAAGCGACTAGCGTACTCAATACATGCCATACTTTCACCTTAATATTCGGGTGTATCCACCAAAATATTCCTACGATAAAAGCAAAAGCAGAATTATACCAATGTGATCCATACCTTGCTAAAAGTATAAGCACGATATAAAGAATTAAACTAATTCCAATCCAAATAATTCCACTATTTCTCTTCTTATATTTTAAATATACTATTGCAAAAACCTCATACAAATAAAAAAGTGCTATAATATACCAAAAATTTTGATGTATTGGCTGACCTACAGCCAACCAAGATTTAAAGTCAATATCAATTCCAAGTGATTTATAAACAAATAAATAAATCACACAAGCAAGAGTAAATGGAATCAGTATTGTTTTTAAACGTTTTTTTGAAACAATCTAATATCTCTATACTTGTCTTGTTGCAATTGCACAGTTAATCCATATCCTGACAGCCCGAAGAAAATCGCAGTTGTAATATACCCCGTAAACTTAAAAAACCATAAGTATGTAGTGCCAAATATTAAAACAGCGTGATATAACATTATTAATATAGCACATAAACCTTTTAGAAATATATTATTTTCCCTGTCTACCCCCCCTCTCCATTTTTATGGGTTAATGAGAAACATATAATTACTGTTAAAGCTGTAATAAAAACAAGGCTCTTAATCATTTCTATCAAATCTCTCCATTCTTTTTCATGCATGTCCAACTAAAAGCCTTAATTTTCCTAATTTTGTCGAACAGTTAATAAGTTACACTCTACTTTACAACTTTATAAATGATCCTCCTGTTGGTGAATCAGCCTTTTTATTTAGCTCGTCCTGTTTTTCTTCTCGTTGCCAATTAAACATATATATCAAATACAACAAAATCCCCAATGCCCCACCTTCTGAATTAACGCATAACAAAAAGAACACAAATACTAGCAAATAAAACATTGTTCCTGCATTTCTAAAGCTGTTTTTCATCCCACGGTAAATCAAACTTAAATATCCCACACCCAAAAGTAAACCAGCATCAACCAGAAAACTGGCTAAACCGTTTGAAATATTAACAACACCAAATGACTTGAGAGTTTCAACCATTGTCGTATTGAATAAACCATGCCCCATAAAAGGTTCTCTAAAAGCGATCATATATCCCACCAATGTGTCATTATATCGAGTTGCTGCTGACGAGTGACCCGTGTACATTCCATCAAATTTATATTCTATAACATGAGTAGTACTTTCTACGGCGACTAACACAAGTAATCCAGCAACGGCTATATAACGGAGATTTCTTATTAATTGCTTTTCTGAATTATTGTTGTTATTAGCCTTCATAAACATAACTGCCATCATAATAACAAACAAACACATATATCCTGTTGTAGATAGAGTAGTCAGCACTGTTATAAGCACTACTACAACTCTTGACCTGTACTGTCTTTTTGAAAAACCTAGTTCTGATCCATTTGCAAGTAAAAACAATAATGCAAAATTGAGGAAAATTTGATGGGCACCTGGCTCCAAGAACCACCCCGCATTACGATGGAATACAGGGATATTTTTCCATCCAATTGTATAATATGGAGTGAGATAGTAGCCATTAACAGTTCCTTGAGTGAAATGCTGCATTGGCAGTGATCCTATTGTAAGAATATCAGCATATAAAAAACAAACCAAACTTAATACCGCTTCAAAATACATTATATCAACAAAAATTTTTTGAAACCTTTTCTCACTCAAATTGCTTTGAATCATTATACAAAAAAGCATTCTTAATATTACAAGAATAAAGTCATTTAAATCAAACCCATTCATAAATGTAAATGCTGTATTTATCATCATTATGATGATGTAAATCAACAAAAGCTTGCCATTAACTTTTGTTATCTTCCATCCGCAAACAGCCATCAAAACTATTGTGAATCCTATTATGAGCATTGTCGGTCGTATTCTCAAAACTTGAAAATATAAAGACCCGGAAAACAAAATAAACCATAAAATCCCCCAATACTCAAGGAAGTGATTTTTATTTATCTTAAACACAATTAGATTATTCCTTTCCAACCATTTCCTGATAAATTTTTAGCAACTGTTTCATATTCGTTTCTGGACAATGTGTGATTTTCGCATGCTCTCTTGCCTTCTGTGCCATTTGGATTGCTTTTTCACTATCTGAAAAAATGCAATTCACATAATATGCTAACATATATATCTCATCAGCTGGATATGTATAACCTTCAATCGCATGAGTCATCATATTATGAACACCGCCAACCTGAGATGATATACATGGAACCCCCAGAAGCATCGCTTCTCCTAAAGAATTTGGCGAGTTTTCTATAGAAGATGCAGAAATAAAAACATTGCTTTTCAAATATCTGTTTTTCATTTGCTCTGCATTTAAAAAGCCAGTAAAACTAACATTTTTCTCCAAACCGTATTGTTTAATCAGGGATACTAAATATTTTCCGTAACTGCTCTGTTTATAAAAAGGCAAACTTAAATAATCTTTTCCACCAATATATAAGTGCGCATCTGGGTATTCTTTTACGATTCGATTGAGGGCTTCAATTACTAAATGAATACCTTTAATAGGATAATGTCCTTGGCTGCAAAAAATAGAATGTTTTTCGCAATCAGAATAGTTCCATTCTCCCTCGTAAAATTCATCTCTCAGTGTCTCATTATTAAAATGATATGTCACATTAGGATTAATGTCCCAGGCACACCCTCTATCCCAGTCGGTTCTTCCTATAACATGTTTTACACGGCGAATCGCCTCTTTTTCAAGGACTCCTCGCTTATAAAATACATCTTTTCCTTTTTGAAGATTGCCTTTGAACAAATCTCTTAATGTGTATCGTGTAACAATTTTATGTGGCAAATATGCTGTATAATGATAATAATATTCAGACACTAAACCTTGAATAGAGATTACAACTCTGTCAATAATGCCCACTCTTTCACATGCTTCAACCATTGCCAGACTATGCGAACCTTCTGTTCCCCAAATATGCACAATATCAGGATTCTCTTTTTTTAATATTTTCATTGCCGGTATTATATAACTATCACCAAATCGCTCCACCGATGTCTTATCACACATAATACCATAGTAATTATAGAATTCAGTGCTTCCCTTAATTTCTCGATCAGAATCAAACACATACACCAAAGACGTCCCCTTTGGCATATTTTCAGATGTTTTTATCAGCCAACCATTCATGTTATTAAGTGGGAGGCCTTCCTTTTTTGCAATCCTAGGAAGAGCAATTCCTCCTAACCATAATATTTTCATAGCCTACTCCTCTAATTCAGTACTAAGTACAAAATTCACAAGTCTCTTTCTATGCATTTCTTGCTCTTGTAAATACTTATCAATACTATCAATAAATATTTGATATTGATTTCTTTCTAAACTAGCAGAAAAATCAAAGTCACTAATATCATCATAAACAAACCCAATATTATGAGTTTTCACAAACTCTGCATATTTTCTCTTCCTTACAATCACCGGAGTTTTCCTATATATAGCATCTAAAATCACACCGCTACTTCTAAGAGCATATGAATCAGAATAATTCAAAACTATAAATTTCGTTTCTCTAATATAGGTATCATATGCTTTATCCGACAGATAACCAATTTCTAAATCAATATTATTGTGTTCCGCACATAGTCTTTTTAACTTTACAATCATCTCTTGATCTTCGGCTAAATTTGCAACCTTCCCTGCTATTTTAACCTGAAAATTGGTCTTAGCTAATGCTTCTGCTGCTTCATATATACCTTTACCATATGCAAGAATGCCAAACACGCCAAAGTCATACTTTTTTTCAAACTGTTCATTACATTTATTATTTTCACAATAAATGTAATCTGGCACTACACATTGCCTAACTTGTAAAGCTTCACCAATTTCGCTTCCAGGGCAAATAATACCTTTAATTCTTTTCCTTGCTAAATTGAAAATTAGTTTTTTCATTCTAGATGCAAGCATATATGTATCATATTGAATCAGATAAACCTCACTTTTAGGTTTAATTAAAGCCAATGCCAAACAAACAGTGCTGACTGCACTACACTGAAATACGATGACACTATTTTTAATTTTTTTCAAAACAAAACAAGCGTTAATAAATGTAGCTATTTTGTTTCGATATTTTCCTTTAGAAGAAATGGAATCGTACGGAAGTGCATAATAATTGGCAAATCTATCTTTATAAACGGGTCCACCAGCAACAAACACATCTGCATATTCCTTAAAAAGTCTGGTATAATTTTCCGCAACAGAAAAATAATGACCCACGGATTTTCCCTTACTATTTGCGCTTTTTATATCAGCAATATATAAATTTTTCATTGACCACTCCTTAACAATCACTGTTCAGCAGAACACATTTTTAATAATTCCTGAGCTAAATTTTCCATAACTTTTTTAGTTGAATAATTTTCAACTATTTCTTCAGATGCTGCGGACATTGATTCTAAATCTGTTTGATACATTGTTTCCAAAACTTTAATTACTTCCGGTTTGTTCAATGTGTCAAATATATATCCATTTCTACCCTCTTCTACAAATTGTCGTGCTCCGTTATAAACCGTCGTTAATACAGGTTTCTTTGCCGCCATAGCTTCTAACACTGATAAGCTACACAAATCCTCTAAAGTAGGAAGAACAAAAACATCACCACACTGCAAATAATGTGATACCTCTTCGTATGACTTATTTCCAACCAATTTCACATTCTTTAACCCATTCTCAATAGTATATCTGCAAATATCATTTTTTAGAATACCGTCTCCGAGAATAAATAAATCCGAATCACGTTGAAATTCTATTTTCATTTCCTTCCATGCTTCCAAAAACTGCAAGATTCCTTTTCTTGGAATTAAACCGGCCACCAAAACATAATTACATTTTTTTATCATGCCATACTCGATCTTCTTTTTCTCAATCTCTGCTTGTGATAAATCTCTAAAGAAATCCACATCCATACTCCAAGTACTTCTAATAAAAGGACCCTTTATGCCATTTGCTTCTAAGAAAGCAACTGCATCATCACTAAATGGCAAGTAAAAATCTGCTGTCTTTAGCATCATTTTTTTAATAAAAGCATCAACGGTTGATCGACCTTCAGCAGCCCTTAAGGTATCTTCTACGACGACACCCAATTTGTATGTTCTTTTCTGTCCAAGAAGTAACATAAGTTGCGTAGAATTACATGCTAATACAACATCAGGTTCAATTTCCTTAATCTTCTTTCTCAATTCGGTAGAAAAAACTCTAGATTTTTGCATCTTATAGCCATCTTTTCTATTTTTTATTTCAAAACTTTTTGTGATTTTTCCTTGAAGAAGATAAGTTTTTACACCTTCTATATTTTGAAAGTGCCAGCCCGCTCTTTCCGCATTGGTATCTCTTTCTGCAATTACATGCACTTCAATATCTTTATTTTTTGCTAATTCCTGATATCTAGGAATTGCGTATGGAGCAATAATTGGCACGACATATACGACTTTTATCATAACAATCCCCTTTTCACTTAGATTTCCCATACAATATCTTTCTTCAATATTTTAGGAGGATTTCCACCAACAACAATATTATTTTCCTTAAATGATTTTGATAACACAGTACCTTCCGCTATAACAGTATCATTTCCCACTATAACGCCTTTAAGTGTTTTTACATGTGCTGAAAACCAAACTCTATCGCCAATAATAATAGGTTTATTTACATTTTTTCTTTCCTTCTTATCGAAATCAGTACTATCGTAAATTTTATGTGCATCTCCATCTGCAAATTCACAGTCCCATCCAATCAATACATTACTGCCAAATCGTATATGCTTATAACAAATTATCCTAGATGGTGCAGAGATATGAAATTTATTACCCATAATCAGATGTCCATAATTTCTTATTACTGATCCATTTCTAATGCTTGCTGTATTTTCAAATTCAACTAATCCATCGTTAATCCAAACAAACGATAATTTAGAGTTGTCATACATTTCTGGTGCTTGAAACCCTAATTTTATCATTCCTGTTTTATAAGGAGCATTTATTAAAATAGAACCCTTCATTTTTCTCATCTTTGTTTTAGAACTAACTAAAACTGGTAGTTTTATACCTTTAAGACCAAAATAATGCAAATTAAATAGGATACTCTTAGGAATTCCCAATAACACCTGCACTATCAAGACTAATTTTGTCTTCTTAGACTTTTTTTCCCAGTATTCCTCTGGTTTCTCATATGAAGAATAATCCATCATATATTCCTTCCCACTACTTTTGAATAAATTTCTATAAGTCTTTGATAATTTATGTTCTGAGAATACATTCTCTCAAACATATTTTTTACTTCAAGATTATCAATTGAATCTATTTTAAGAATACTCTTAATCAATGACTCAACATTATTCAATATAAATGTATATCCAGTCACACCGTTTTCAATTAGACTTCCCACATTACCCATCGCTGTACCAACTACAGGCGTACCTACACTATATGCCTCAACTATTGTCATGGGAAAACCTTCATACCACTGGGTTGGTAAAACGAGAGCTTTTGATTTGGCAATAATTTTTCTAACTTCTGTATTAGCTACAAAACCTTTCATCACAATCTTAGTGCAATCATGCTCTGCAATAAACTTTGAGCACCATTCCTGCATGGGACCGGATCCGTATATGTGTAACTCAGGAATACTATCACCATATCTTCTTTCAAATTCCAACCAGGCTTCCATTAGGAAATCTATTCCTTTTAACTTATCTAACCGCCCCACGAATACAATTTGATTTTCCCTTTTCCTATCGCATAATGGAACATCTAAATTCAAAACGAAATTAGGTTTAACAAATACCTTTTCTGGTTTAATTTGATTTATTTCTAACAGCTTATTTTTATTAAACTCTGTAAGACATATATAATTTAATTTTCCATATACCCTCGTCATCCTATGAACAATTGTATTTACTGCACAAAACAACGTTTGAGCTCTGCTATTTCTATAACATCCGTGTTGAATTGAACAAAATATATTTTTTTTTACACAATCTTCACATATATGTCCATTTCGATATAAAGTTGCCCCCGGACACATAAGTCTAAAATTATGTATTGTTTGCACAACAGGAACCTTGCACGAAAGTGCAGAATAATATACTGACGGACTAACAAGAGTTAATGTATTATGCACATGAACAACATCTATATTATTTTCTTTGATTATCTGACGAACTTCAAAATATGTTCGCATAGAAAAAAGCGCAGAAAAAGGCAATAGTATTTTCTTTAACTTTGAAATATTCTTTATTTCCGAATTGTTTCTTGTATATAGTACTACGTTATGCCCATTCGCTTCTAGAAGATGCTTTTCATTATTTACAACTGTATCTTCTCCTCCTGGGACTTGATAATAGTTGTGTACAATCAGTATATTCAAAGCACTCCCTCCGTTCTAATATCTTCTCTTTTACTTAATTAAGCCAATATAGTTTGCTAAATACTTAATATAATATCTAATGCGACCTTTTAAATTAAAACCAGCATACTTACTAAGAATTGCATCAAATCCGTATTTACTCATATATTCTCTAAAAGCCTCATTATCGTTCGGCTTTACAGTTGGAGAATTTAGACCTGTTTGATACTTAATAAAAGAATCATCAATACATTTATGAAGAATCCAATTGAACTCAACAGACATATTTGTTAACAATTCAATGATACCCTTTCCCTTATCAGAGTTTACTGTAATTAAACTTACACCAGCTTCTTTTTGTTTTTGAGTAATAATTCCCGAAAAAATGTCTTCTGCACCCCAAAAATCACCTAGCGTAATATCTCCAGGTCTATCTGTTGATGAAAATTTACATTGATAGCAGCTTCGTCTCATTATTTGATGGGTAAAGTATAAATCCATATAGACCTGTAAATCGTGCGAGTTAACTATTCTTTCTCCATCTTCAAATTCAGCCATTAGCGAATATCCGTGCCAACGCATACCCTTATATCTAAATGAAAAACTTTTGATTTTTTTTTCATGTCGTTTTTCTAACCATTCTTTATACTGCCGCCACAAACTTTTCTCTGGTGATCCATGACAAATCAAATCAATTGTTAATAGATTGTTTGTATTAAAATTCTCTCTGTCTAAAAACGACTTTAATGCATACACTTGACACGGAGTTCCCGTAAATATTACATATGCACCCTTTATTAAGTCTTCTTTAACTTGCATTAACGACTTGTTATATTCACTAAATACATATTTTGATCCTCGTAAAGAACTATAGTCCTCTTTAGCCTCATATCTTTGATGAACTAAATTTAAATGTTCATCAAATGCGGCACCATATACAATCACATCTTGATTTTCTTTCTTTGATACCGCAGTAACAATAGCTGAAAAAGCTCCACCAGAAGAAGATTCTTTTATAATCTCTGGAGTGTTGCAAAACAAATATCCCTTCATTCCTTATCCCCACTTATACATTTTTCTAAAAACATGATAGATTTCTTTCTTTCAGCCTTAAGTATCTGCTCGACTGCGGTATAGTCTGGCTCTATATCATACATTTCATCTGCAAGGCGGCTTTCCAATTCTAGCTTTGTCAAGATACTATTTAATCTATCTGAATATTTTGGAGGCATTACAACCGTAAATTTTTTGTGTAGATTAATAGAAAACGCTGTTCCGTGGAAAGAATCTGTAACAATATAATCGGCATTTGCAATCATTGAAACAAAATACTCTGGACGCTGGAATGCCATATTAATATCTACTCCTGCTTTTTTCACAACATCACGGCTAAACTTCACTACTTTAAGGTTATGTTCTTTAGCTATTCGATTTGCAATTTCCAGCAATTTAGGATTTGGATTAAGCTGATATACCAACACATACTTCTCTTTAACCAAACGTTTATTGGAAAAAGTTCTCCACTCATTCCCGTCGAGTAAAAAAGTAGGATCAAGTAAATACTCAGCATCAAGCCCTAAATTTGTAATAATTTCTTTTCCAGACTTCTCTCTCACTGATATATAATCATATCGACTAAGTAACTTTTTTACCTCTGCTGCCTCTATATCTGATAAACTACCCTTTCCAAAACTTGATGCATACGCAACCTTTCGCACTGTATCCGGTGCGAACTTCAAAAAAAATGCGGAATCAATGCGACCTTCAAATTCTGGATTCCACACCTGATCGCTTCCTGACATATACACATCATATTTAGGAATCTTTGTTTCTAAGTCTTCTTCTGAATAATAAACATTCTTACCAACTGGCAGATATTCTTTCAAAAATGTGTTATATCTATAATAAATCAAGGCTCTAATAGGAAGCGATGCCGCCATAATAATATATTTTTTTAAAGTACTATTATATCTACGCGGATGAACATAAAAAAACTGTACAGATGTTTTAAATCGCTCAGGAATATAATTTATAATTTCCGCCTTTGCTCCAACTTTTTCAATTGCTTTTACTAACGCATAAGATTGTAAGACTGCACCATAGTTATCAGATTTATGCATTGTAATGATTCCAACACTGGTTAATTTCTTTTCCATACTTATTTCCTTCTAATCATTGCATTCCAAATAAACTTTGTATTAGTGCTCCAATATCTCTTAAACAGTCTCTTCGGATCTTGTACTAAGCGATATACCCATTCCAGGTTATGTTTCTGCATCCACATCGGAGCACGCTTAATATTCTCTGCATAATAGTCAAATCCAGCTCCGACACCTATCATCAACCCATTTACTTTTCCATGATGTTCCGCCATCCATTTTTCCTGTTTCGGAGCGCCAAGACCAACCCATACGAAATCTGGCTTCACTTCATTAATTCTCTCTACAACTGCCTTGTCTTCCTCTTCTGTCATTGGACGAAATGGAGGGCTGTACATTCCTGCAATCTGAATTCCCGGATAATTTTCATTCAACTTTTTATAAAAAAGTTCCAGGGTTTCCTCTGTACTTCCGTAAAAATAATGACGGTATCCTTTCTCCGCTGAGATTTTGAATATCTCTCCCATCAGACTTGGCCCCGTCGTACGTTCCATGTTTTGATATCCACGTTTTCGACCTACAGAAGAAAGTGGTCCTCCATCTGGAATTGCCATAAGTCCTCCGTTTTGAATGGAACAATAGGATGGATGTTCATAACTTGTTACTGTCGTGTGTACATTCGACACGCAGATGTAATCTCCTTTTATATCATCCAGATTCTTATCCAGATACTCCAACAACCATTCCATATTGATAGCTGCTATATTAACGCCCATAATATTGCAGGTAGGTATCTGCTTCTTGTCCACTTTTCTCTGATAGGTACTTCTCATTTCTATCTTGTCTCCATAAACATTTTCAATCAAACTTCTTTTATACTTTTCTCACAACTTCCAGCCCCACCGTAACTTTCGTCTTCCTTCCCAGAAACTCCAGTTCCAGCACAGCTGTCCGTTTATGCCGGTCGATCTTCATGACTTTCCCCTGATAATCTTTCAGAGGTCCGTCTGTTACAACCAGCTCAGATCCAACCAGATATCCTTCGGACATCTTCAGAATCCGTTCTTCACCCGTATATCTCTGAAGGAATTCTACTTCCTCCTGATACAACGGAATTGCTCCGTCATCATCACCTAGTGTTTTTGCGAACTCCGGAATTCTTTTCAAAAGTTTCTGGAGTTCCTGCGGATGGTCACTGACAAAGAAGAGGTATCCGGGCAATAAATGAGCCAGCTGTTTTGTCGGCTGGCCTTTTACTTTTCTATATTTTTCATACGTCGGAATAAAGCATTCCTCGTATGCGTCCGGATAATAATGACGGAATGTCTTACATAACTCCAGAACTCTGTCTTCCTGTCCACTTCGTACCCATACTGCATACCACATAACTTTATTCACTCAACTTTCCCTGCTTTTAAGCGTGCTTCGCCATATCACAGGGAATTCATTGAACATATCATTTCTTTCTCTGTGACTCTCTTCTTTCCCTATGACCATATACACTGGAAACGCGGCGATGCGACGATTTCTTCCTGTATAATCCTGCCTGCCGCTCACCTGATTCCGATAAACTGCAGGGAATCATTTCTGTCCATCTCAACTAGTCTTAATTTCCTGACATCCTGCTTCTACCTGTAATTCTCCGTTCACTTTCCGAACATTGAATACGAGCGGATGCTCCTTTCCCCACTGGGGATCTTCCTGATCTTTCTGATTCCATTCCTTCCATATATTAATGAAACTGTTATGGATCAGATTTTCTGCTTCCAGACGCGCCTGAACTGCTTCGTCATAATCTTCAAAGAGTCCGACGTAATACCGCTTCCCTTTGAATCCGATATCCACACGGTAACGGTTGCTGTTCTTCAGATAAAAGACACCTCGGAAACCACTTTCGTTGTCTCTTCGCTTCTTTCTCTTCTCCAGAACTTCCACACAGGTTCCATCGACAAGATGTCTTCTCTGTGCAATCTGCTTCTGGTTCTTGTCTTTCAGACATCCACAGCTTCTGTTATTGCCATCCAGTAATGCACCGGCAGCTACATCAATCTCATTACCACATTCACAGACACAATGCCAATACACAGAACCTCTATGATCTCTGCGTTCTGTCGGATATACTGCTGTAAGTAGTCCAAACTTCTGTCCGCTTAGATCTCTGGGTCTTCTTCCCATACTCATTCCTGTCCTTATTCTGCTTTTAAATTTCGTAGAGTATACAACTCTACGAATTCCTTTATAGTTAATTTACGGTTTAAAAAGACTTTAATCATTGATATCTTACTCTCATTATACGTTCAAGTCAAGGAAGAAATGTCGAAATTTGTGTATTTTTATCAAAAATACGCAAAAATCATTTTCATTACACAACACTGCTTATTTTTTTGTGATTATTGACTTATTTACCGTCAAAAAAATGGTCAAAATGGAGGAGAAACACATGCCACGAAAAGGAGAAAATATTTACAAAAGGAAGGACGGACGCTGGGAAGCCAGATACATTTATGCATTCAAAGAAGATGGGAGTCCCAGATACCGTTCTATCTATGCAGCAGATTATTTAACTGTTAAGAAAAAGCAAAATGATGCAAAGCGAAAAATGGATCCACGTCTTTTTCAAAGTGTCCGTATGAAGAAAAACATTTCCTTTTATGGACTGCTCTGGCTGGAGCGACTGAAGCCTTCCAGCAAGGAATCTACTTATGTAAGATACCATTATCTTTTCAGCCACTATATCAGTCCTATGATTGGTGATCGTCTTGTCTATACGTTCAGCAATAAAGATTGTGAAGTATTTCTGAACAGGTTGTTGGTTTCAGGGAAAAGTGATGGTTCTGGATTGGCTCCGAAAACAGTTACCGATATCCGTTCTGTTGTCAAATTAATTTTAAAGACTGCTGAAAAGGAAGGGGAACTGTCTCTTTGTAACCCGGAACTTTGTCCTGTTAAGCCTGTCAGAAAACCGCTTCGGATTCTCTCTTTAAAGGAACAGCAGACCTTGCAGGACTACTTATTGGGGAATCCGACACATAAAAACATCGGGACACTGATTGCACTATATACAGGAGTACGTCTTGGGGAACTTTGCGCAATGCAGTGGAAGGATATTCATTTTCAGGAACAATATCTGGAGATATCTAAGACTTTACACAGAGTTAAGGACCACACAGATGATTCGGAACATAATACAAAAATCATTATCACTCCACCAAAAACAGAAAGCTCCATCCGTAATATTCCGATTCCCGATTTCCTGTTTGAGATCTTGCAGCAATACGTCCAATCTCACAAGATAGATCTCGAAGCATATATCCTCACCGGAAAGAAGATGAATTTTCGCGAACCGCGGTCGATCGAATATTATTTCAAAAAAACTCTGAAAAAATGTCAGATCGAACCACTTCATTTTCACTGTCTGCGACATACTTTTGCAACCCGTTGCGTAGAACTTGGATTCGATATGAAGACGTTAAGTGAGATTTTAGGACATTCCAATATTAACACAACTCTAAACCGGTATGTGCATCCTTCTATGGAGCAGAAACATCAAAACATGGATAAGCTAAACGCTGTATTTACCGTCAAATAATTGGTCATATCTTTTAAAAACCCCATAAATTCAACTTAATTTCATTTTTTCGTAGAGTTGTATACTCTACGAATTTTTTCTAATATAACATTTTTTGAAGCAGATGAAAATCTGCTTATTTGTCGTGGAAAAATATAATATCATTCATTTATAATTGAACATCCAACTGCATTTAGAACATACAACAAAAAGGAGATACTTATACATGAATACACTTATTACCATTACTGAAAAATACCTTGAATACTGTAAATCACAGAAAAGACTAGACTATAAGACAATTAAAGCATATCGAATTGATTTAAAACAGTTTACATCCTTTTGCAACAATACAGATATACACACTTTATCTGCAGCCGATATTGAAAACTTCATCGGATATTTACATCAAAATTTCAAACCTAAAACAGTAAAAAGGAAATTAGCCTCGTTAAAAGCCTTTTTTCACTATTTAGAATACAAAAGTATTATAGAGATAAACCCTTTCAATAGAATTAAAACTAAATTTAGAGAACCATTGCTTCTCCCTAAGACAATTCCTTTACATACGGTTGAAAATCTATTATCAACAGTGTATAAAGAATACTCCCTTTCCCATACTGATTACCGAAAAAAACGTACACTCCTAGATATTGCTGTTTTAGAAACATTATTCTCTACCGGTATGAGAATTTCTGAGCTATGTAATTTAAAAAGTTCTGATGTTGATATGCATGATGCAGTAATTCGAATATATGGCAAAGGTGCCAAAGAACGCATAATTCAGATTGGAAATGAAGATGTTATTAGCCTACTTAAAAGCTATGAAAATAAATATGTTTCAGAAATACAAGATTGCGGTTATTTTTTTACAAACCAAAATGCAACATCACTCTCCGATCAAGCGGTTAGGCGAATGATTAATAAATACTGCTCACTCGCAGCAATTGAATTACATATAACACCACATATGTTCCGACACACCTTTGCTACAAGC
Source organism: Mediterraneibacter faecis (assembly GCF_055383675.1). NCBI lineage: Bacteria > Bacillati > Bacillota > Clostridia > Lachnospirales > Lachnospiraceae > Mediterraneibacter > Mediterraneibacter faecis. The sequence goes on from NZ_AP043803.1 coordinate 1,939,393, forward strand.
CTGTTAGAAGCTGATGTTGATATCCGATATATTCAGGAAATGCTTGGACACAGTTCTATTACAGTGACTGAAATTTATACACATGTTACACTTTCTAAACAAAAAGACATCCTTACTACAAAACATCCAAGGCAGAATTTTTCTTTTCCTGAAATGTATGCTAAATAAGTGATAGATAATTCTGAGTTATCCGTCAGAAATACAATACAAGGGAGAAAATGCAGATGCTAGAAATAATTGGACAATCTTTATTAGAGGCGGCAGCTCAAACTTTTGTTGGTGCTATTGCTGGATACTCTTTTGATAAAATGAAAAACAGGATTTACGGAGACAATAGCTTTGATGGTCCTTTTGATTTATGGCAAAGAGGAATTCATTGCCAAAACATTACATATGAAGATACTATTGCATTTGATGGATTGTTGTCTCCTTACATTCAACTTTTTCCAAGAGATCCATATGAAAATGCCGTTCGATGGAATTCACTATATAGTTTTGAAGGAAAAATTGATGCGAAGGAATTTAGCAACTTGGAATTTTATGCCGGCTCAGATGAGACAATCCGTACAGGTTCTCTCAATGGTGAAACATTAGTCGGATTATATAGTAGGTATGGATATATCGGAGAAGGGATATTAGGTGTAATATCTACATCATATTTATTGAAACATATTCCAGAATTTTTTCAAGAGGATTTTTATGGAAAACATGTAAGAATTACAGCTACATTATCAAAATGTCCTGCCCAACATGGATTTGTAGCTCAAGGTATGTTTCAGAAAGCGGGATTGACTTTAAATACGGATCAATATAGTGAAATCCCTTATTTAAAGATAAATTCGATTAAATTATATAATAAGGATAGAGATAATATTTGTTCTTTATTAGGTTCACCATGGGCTGCAACAGCACAAGAAAATGAGCCATATTTAGTCCAATATGGTTATATTAGCAATCGCAACGAAATAAACTCTTGTATAGGAAGAATGATTAATTCTCCTTCATGGGACAAGGTGAAGGTGTATTATGATGCGATAAAATCACCTTCACCATCAATAAGTTTTACTAATCAGTTTATTCTATAACATTGCCTTTATGTATGGCGGTAAATATAAATAATAGGGCAAATTTTGTGGTGAATAGAACTCAAATGGTAAATTATTGGTTTCCAAACACTTTTTTTGAAACGAATTAAGGGTACTCTTACATGTCTGAGCAATATTTTTGTTTTTTCCCCAAATTGTTTGAATATGTAAGATGCCTGGATATTCAGGGACTGTGACCAACGATAATGCAATGTTGCTACATTTTTTGATTTCCTGAATAGAATCATGAGTTATGGTTCCGTCAAAAATATGTCGGTATATGATGTCTGAACAAACTCCTTTATCAGTAAGCATATCATTCATTTTTTTAAAGAATGAATATCCGTATGTGTTGCTTTCTTTCAATAAATTAAAGCAATCATTAACGATTACATCATAATGTGTTTTATCACTATCCAAAAATTCCACACCATCATTTTCTACAAAGTGAAATCTTTTATCAGCAAGAACCGTCTTAGCATGATTGTAATAATGCTCCATCAGCTTTAATACAGTGTAATCGTGGTCGCATAATGTTATTGCTTGTATTGATGGATATTTCAGCAATTCATAGGCAGCAAATAATGAGCCTCCACCAAGTACAAGAGCTGTTTGTGGACAGTCACAAAAGCTTATAGGTAAATGAACCAGTTGTTCATGATACATACATTGGTAATTTTCGATATGTTGTATCTCACCATTTATTACCAAGACTAAACCGAGTGTATCGTGACGATATATTTTAATTTTTTGTTTTAGAGTAACCATAGATTCCAGTAGTTTCAAATTATCCAAATATAGTGAGATATTCTCTTTTTCGTAAAAATTCAAATCTTATCCTCCCCTTGTCTATATTTCTGACAGATAACTCAGAATTATCTATCACTCATATTATAATATCATAATATATCTTCCGCAATACCACTGTATCGTTCAGATATTAAAGCTCTTTTTATTCCTTTTATTTTTCTTATACTACAGCTTCTATGATCGTCTTAGAATCCACTTCTACCTGCCGCACTCCGATCTCTTTCTTCTGATTGAAACTGAATGTCACCATATAGCCCTTATCCAGATGATAGCTGTTCAAGTAATCAACCAACTGTTCTTCTCCCTGTCGGTTATACTCCTCCCCATGCCAGATCTTCAGTTCGATTATATATCGTTCTCCAAGATAGTCTACAATCACATCTGTCCTGCGCTGATCCCTTGTCTCAGCTTCAATATAATAATTACCGACTCCATTAATAATTGGTCTGAGATACAACAGAAAGTATTTTCTGCCTTCTTTTTCAATGAATTTCTCATCCCGATCTCCGTAAATATCATGAAAATGAACAACGAACCGTTCTAAGATCAAATCCATGTTCAAGTGCCCATTCATCACAAATTGATTTTTATCCAGCAAGGATTTATCATAAATATCTTTACTCTGCATTTCAACGGTTGACAGATAATAGTTGTATAATCGTGTCTCAAAGATTCGGTTCGCAATCACAACTTTTCCATTCTGATTTTTCACAAAGCCAAACATTGTCGCAATATCAATGGATGTCTCATCTGCATTATATGCAATACTCTTCCCTGTGAAGAGAATCGTTTGAATGGTCTGGTTCAGTTCCGGATAATCCTTTAACTTATTGAACAATGATTCGAACAACGTATTTTTTTCTGATAAAAGCATGCGGACAGCTTCCTCAAAGCCTTTTTTTGTCCACACATCACTAAGTGAAGGATATGACTCTTCCTGACTTATTCTTTCATCCATCAATTGACAAAGGCGTGATACAAGAAATGGGTATCCTGAAGTATAATTATGCAACCATTGTGCCATATCATTTATGTTCATGCCGGTATGATAATCCGCTTCATATTCTTCCAGCATTCCTGCAATTTCTTCCTTGGAAAAGCTCATATCGACTGTAAACTCTGCTGCGATATTCCATGGACTGTTATATTTATGTTCTTCTTCCGGTCGGAGTTTTCTTTTCAGATTCTTAATATCATACACTCCTGCAAGGATGACAGATTGAAATGCAGGCTGAATATCTCTGTCGATATATTGAGCCCGCAACTGTGCCAGAAAGTCTAAAAAGACCTGATTATTCGACGCACTGTCTACTTCATCAATCATAATTACAATCGGTTTATCAGCGGAAGCACAAAGATCACTAAGATAGCCAAAAAGTGAACGGAGTGTAAAGTTCTCATTTAATGGACGCTCACTGATCTTTCTTCTTAAGTTCTCTAAAGATTCTTCCATTTTCTTTGGAAACTCTCTGTATCTTCTCTCAAACTCCTCCAAAATGGAATCTGCAAATGAATTTGCAAATCTGCTTTCTGTTTCGAACTCAGCACTTCCAAATGTCTGGAAATCCAAGGAAACCACATAATAGTCTTTCATCAGATTTCTATACAAAGCTCTCAGCGTGGTCGTCTTTCCATACTGCCGCGCACGGTTGATCGTAAAATATTTCCCTGCATCAACCAGTTTCTTTATCTCTCTCACTCTGCTATCCAGATTAATCATGTAATGTTCCTGTGGGATACATATTGCTGCTGTATTGAATACTTTCGGCATATTATCGCTCCTTTTTGTCCTGCACATTTTCCTACTTAAGATTCTACCATTGCACCTTATAAAAGGCAAGTTTGTTATTTTCTGTCTTGTTCTGCAAAAAATACATTTTATCGTCCACTCTCCGCCCTGCCCTCCTTGAATTTTCTCCTGAAAAATGGTATAACGTTAAATGTATAATGATTAATCTGTTAATTCTAATTAATCAATTCACGTTACTGTCTGATTTCTTAAGACAGTTAAAAACTAATTCACACTGAGGAGAAGAAAATGACGAACATCGAAATGTTAGAAAACACACTCCCGATTGCACCTCTGAAACTGATTGCTATGGAGAGTTGCAAACCTCTGGGACAGAAGGTAAATGATTATATTGTTTCCTTCCGTGAGAACACGATCAACGAAGTAACAGAATCCCCACTTTACAGAAACTATAAGGCCAACAATTACCAGGTAGACTGTAGTTGTCCGAGATTCGGTTCCGGTGAAGCTAAGGGTATCCTGAAAGAGACAATCCGTGGTACTGACCTTTTTATCATGACTGATGTATGCAACTACAGCCTGACTTACACAGTAAACGGACATCTTAACCATATGTCTCCAGATGACCATTATCAGGATCTGAAGAGAATTATCGCTGCTGCAACAGGTAAGGCTCGCCGTATCAATGTTATCATGCCTTTCCTTTACGAAAGCAGACAGCACAAGCGTACAAGAAGAGAGTCTCTGGACTGTGCTCTTGCACTGGAAGAACTGGACGCAATGGGCGTTTCCAACATCATTACATTTGATGCTCATGACCCACGTGTACAGAATGCAATTCCACTTAGTGGATTTGACAGCTTTAACCCACAGTATCAGTTCTTAAAGGCACTGTTCCGTGCAGTACCGGATCTGAAAGCTGACAAAGAACATCTGATGATCATCAGCCCGGACGAGGGAGCTATGCACCGTGCGGTTTACTTCTCTAACGTACTTGGTGTTGATATGGGTATGTTCTACAAGCGTCGTGACTACTCTACAGTTGTAAACGGAAAGAACCCGATCGTTGCCCATGAATTCCTCGGTGATGATGTGACAGGAAAGGATGTTCTTATCGTTGATGATATGATCTCTTCCGGAGAAAGTATGCTTGATGTTGCAAAACAGCTGAAAGAGCGTAATGCCGGACGTGTCTTTGTATGTACAACATTCGGACTGTTCACAGACGGATTTGATAAATTCGATGAGTATTACAATAAGGGATATATCAGTAAAGTTATTACAACAAACCTTACATATCTCCCACCGGAACTTTATGAGAAACCTTACTTTGTAAAAGCTGATATGAGTAAGTTCATCGCACTGATCATTGATTCCCTGAACCATGATGTGCCGATCAGCTCTGTTATCAGCCCGACAGATAAGATTCATGCTCTTCTTGAAAAGCGTGAAAAAGGGCTTCTGTAAAAATCTATAAAAATACCTGCAAGATGTCAAAATTGATATCTGCAGGTATTTTTTTAATGCTTGAATTATTTTATTTCATCTCCGCAACGCGGTCCTGAATCGTCTTATTGAAATTCTCAATCTGTCTGGAATAAGGCTCGTTCATGAACTTGGAGTTCAGCATGAAGTCTGCTGTTGCAAGGTTGTTCGCAACCGGAATGTCATATACTACAGCAATTCTAAGAAGCGCCTTAACATCCGGGTCATGTGGCTGTGCCTCTAACGGATCCCACAGGAAGATCATGAAATCAATCTGTCCTTCTACGATCTTCGCACCGATCTGCTGGTCTCCACCAAGTGGTCCACTGCAGTATCCCTTTACCGGGAGTCCTGTTTTCTCTGCGATCAGACGGGCTGTTGTTCCTGTTCCGCAGAGGAAATGTCCCTGTAATACTTCTTTATTTCTATCGCACCATTCAATCAGTTCTTTCTTTTTTCCATCATGGGCTACAAGTGCAATGTGTTTTGCTTTTCCAATTTCCATTGTCACAAAATTATCTGTAAGCATTTTTGTGTCCTCCTTCAAGTCTTCCTGTTGTTGATCTTTTTTATCATTTTCAACAGTTTTCCTTCTGGTGTCTATTATATTTTCTTTTCCCTGTTACTTCAACCTGTTTTGTTGATTCTTAATAGAACTTTTACGGTTATCATTCACAGATTTTTTACTCTTCCATGTTCCGATGTTCTTCATCATAGAATTTCATCAACGCCTGTGTTCCGAGATCTCCGAATCCTTCCTGCTCAAGTTCTTCGTAATTGGCAAGAACCATACTGAGTACATCAAGGGAAAGTCCTTTTCTGTTCGCTTCGATCAGTGCAAGCTTCATATCTTTGATGAAGTGTTTCATAAAGAATCCCGGTGCATAATCATCTTTTAAGATCTTTGGTCCGAATGTATCAAGCTGCTTGCTTCCTGCTGCCCCTGTCGCAACGGACTTCATGAATACTTCCGGATCCAGTCCCTGTTCTTTTGCATAAGTAAGTGCCTCGCACACACCGGACAGTGTTCCGGCGATCATGATCTGGTTCGCCAGCTTGCAGTGCTGTCCGCATCCAGCCTTCCCCTGATAATTAATGTTTGTTCCCATCGCCTCAAAGAGTGGCATACAGGCTTCATAATCTTCCTTTTCTCCACCAACGAGAATAGATAATGTTCCGGCTTTCGCTCCTGTATCTCCGCCTGTGACAGGTGCATCCATCACATGGAAACCTCGTTTTGTACCTTCCTCGTAAATCTTCTCAGCAATCTGCGGACTTGTTGTTGTCATATCGATCAGATAAGCGCCTTCCTTTGCACTGTCTAAGATATTCCCCTCATCAAAATATACTTCTTCTACATCCTGTGGGAACCCAACGATCGTAATAACTGCATCACAATCCTGCACGCAATCCTTGATTGACTCATGGAACTGTGCTCCTTCGCCGATCACATCTTCTACTTTACTCTTTGTTCTTGCATAGATATGTAATTCAAATCCGGCTTTCATAAGATTTCTGACCATGGATTTTCCCATGATCCCTACACCGATAAAACCTACTTTATTCATCTGCTTCATTCCTCCTGTCTAAGATAGCTCCCATGTTATCACACAGGAGCCATTCTTATCATTTTCTATTTTCAACTATCTTTCTTCTTTTGTCACAACTTCGCCCTGTTTTTTGTAAATGCTGTTTGACGGAACAAATCCACGTACAGAAGAAAGTGGATAGATATTGCTGTGATTTCCAACAACTGTTCCCGGATTCAGAACGCTTCCGCATCCTACTTCTACTTCATCTCCGAGCATTGCGCCGAACTTCTTCATACCTGTTTCAATCTTCTCATCTCCGGCTTTTACTACAACAAGTTTCTTATCTGATTTTACGTTAGATGTAATTGATCCGGCTCCCATATGAGATTTGTATCCAAGAACAGAATCACCTACATAATTATAGTGCGGAACCTGAACTTTATTAAAAAGGATCACGTTCTTAAGCTCTGTGGAATTTCCTACAACAGCTCCTTCTCCTACGATCGCATTTCCACGGATAAATGCACAGTGACGAACCTCTGCATCCTTTCCGATGATTGCCGGTCCATTGATAAATGCAGTCGGAGCAACCTTTGCAGATTTCGCTACCCATACATTTTCTCCGCGTTTCTCATATTCATCCTCACTCAATGTAGCTCCAAGTTCAAGGATGAAGCTACTGATCTTCGGAAGTACTTCCCACGGATAAGTAACTCCGTTGAAGATATCTTTTGCGATTGTCTGGTCTAATGAATAATTTTCTTTTACTGTTAATGCTTCTAACATGGTAATTCCTTTCTGCCGGTTAGAACCGACTTACATTTATGCTTTTTAATTGTGTCATTTACTTTTGTTGCCTGTTTTTGTTCTACCTGTCGTTTTATTACTGTTTACAGACGGATAAAACCCTGCTGCTTTTTCATAGCAGGCTCTAAGCTGATATTGATTGTTCAATCCTTTCACCCCAACGGTTCTGCTGGTGATGAAATGATCGAGTTTTCTCATATATTCATCTGATGTGATGGAACCTTCTGCCACATAGTTCAGCCCCTTCTCCCAGCTTGCTGTAAGTTCCGGGTTCAGGAGTGACCGGATGGAATGATCAACAACATCATAGATCATCTCTCCCTGCAGCGTCGGTGTGATCACCTGTGTCTTCTTGTTCAATGCGAGATACTTGATATTCACAAGCTTTTTCAGAATCTCTGCTCTTGTCGCACTTGTTCCGATTCCGCTTCCTTTGATCTGGGCACGAAGTTCTTCGTCCTCGATCAGCTGTCCTGCATTCTCCATTGCCAGGATCATGGAACCGGAATTGTAACGCTTCGGAGGTGATGTCTCTCCTTCTTTGATATCCAATGCTCTGACCTGAAGGACTGCACCCTTCTTTAATGACTTGATCACTTCGAACAATCCGGTGTCCAGGCTTTGATCGGAAGAATCGGAACCTGCCTCGTCATTTGTATCATTGTTATTATTCTCACTGTTTCCATTCCCGCTATCTTTTGTGGCTGTCTGAGAAGCTTTCTTCTTCGGAATGCCTGCCACTTTCAGATAACCTTCCTCAGCAAGTACTTTGAAGCTTGAGAAGAAGCTTTCTTCTTTGATCTTCGTCACGATAGCAACCTTCTGGTAAACTGCCGGCGGATAGAAGATACTCAGGAATCTTCGCACGATCAGGTCGTACACACCCTTCGCAGTAGATGAAACAGTAGTCAATGCATTCAACCCTTGTCCTGTAGGAATGATTGCATAATGGTCTGTGATCTGCTTGTCATTCACATAACGTGTCTTTGCAAGTGTCTTATAACTTCCGAAATTCAAGATATCCTGCATATACGGTGCCGCCATCGGATATTTTGACAGCCCGTTCAGATTTCTTGTGATTTCCTTTGCCACTGCAGTAGACAGAACACGGGCATCTGTTCTTGGATAAGTCACAAGTTTTTTCTCATACAGTTCCTGCACGATTCGTAGTGTCTCATCCGGACTGATCTTAAATCTCTTGGAGCAATCATTCTGAAGCTCCGCAAGGTTGTACAAAAGAGGAGGATTCTTCTTCTCTTTCTTTTTCTCGATCGACTCAATCCGGCAGTTTAGTCCTGATTGTTCCTGCATTTCTGCTGCTACATTTACAGACTCGTCATCCGGTGTCTGCAGGTATTGAATCAATTCTTCTGCTTTCTTGCGCTCCTTGAATCCATTTTCCTTATAAAGGTCATAGGACTCAAAATAGCGAGAGCCTTTCACTGCTCTCCACTCACCCTCGAACGTATGCCCCTGTGCATCGATCGTGCTAAGTACGCGGTAAAACGGTGTCTTGACGAAATCACGGATCTCGCGTTCTCTGCGCACAACCATGCCAAGAACACACGTCATAACGCGTCCTACAGATACAACGGAATACTTCGTTTGCAGAAAATTTGAAATACTATTTCCATACTTCAAAGTCAGCAGACGGGAGAAGTTAATTCCCATCAGATAATCTTCCTTGGCACGCAGGTATGCAGATGCTCCGAGGTTATCATACTCTGACAGATCTTTGGCTTCACGGATTCCTCGAAGAATCTCTTCTTCTGTCTGGGAATCGATCCACACTCTCCGGCGCTTTTTTCCTTCCACGTGTGCTTCCTGTTCTACGAGACGGTAGATATATTCTCCCTCTCGCCCGGAGTCGGTACAGACATAGATCGTATCGACATCTTCCCGGTTCAGGATCCCGCTGACGATCTGGAACTGCTTTGCCACTGACGGAATGACTTCGTATTTGAATTCTTCCGGGATAAATGGCAGCGTCTGCAGGTTCCATTTCTTAAGTGCCGGATCATATTCCTCCGGATAACTCATCGTCACCAGGTGACCTACGCACCAGGTGACAATGGCTTCGTCTGACTCAAGATATCCGTCCCGTCGTTTTGTATTTAGTTTCAATGCTTTTGCGAATTCCTGGGCAACGCTCGGTTTCTCCGCAATGTATACTGATTTTCCCATAAATTAATTATTTATCTTCCATTCACTTATTTTACACGAAATCTGTAGGTAGTACGAGTATCATATTTCTCGCCTTTCTTACAGATCGGTCCCGGGAAGTTTTCATGGTGGATTGCATCCGGATAGTACTGTGTCTCCAGACAGATCGCATCTCTCATCTCATAAACCGCTCCGTCTCTTCCTTTCTCTCCGTCAAGGAAGTTCGCAGTATAGATCTGCACACCCGGAAGATCTGTCAGTACGCTCATATGGATTCCACTTTCATCCCCGGCTACTTCTGCTACTTTATCAAATTCGCCTTCATTTTTCAATACCCAATTGTGGTCGTATCCATTTCCGAATACCAGCGGTTCATAGTCTGCTTCAATATCTTTTCCGATTGTCTTATCTATTCTGAAATCCATCGGAGTTCCTTCCACACTGCGGATCTCACCTGTCGGAATGGATGCTGCGTCTGCCGGTGTAAATGCATCCGCATTCAGCCATAATGTGTGATTCAGAACATCTCCGCTCTTATGTCCGTTCAGGTTAAAGTAACTGTGATTTGTCATATTGATGATCGTATCCTGATCCGGCTCTGCTTCGTAGTGGATCATCAAAGTATTCTCTTCATCCAGAGAATAGGTCACTTTCATAACAAGTGCTCCCGGATATCCCTGATCCCCATCTGGGCTGTCCATCTCAAATGTTACATGAGTATCATCTGCATCCGCAACCTTCCACAATCTTCCGTGATAGAAATCAAGTCCGCTGTGTAAGTTATTCTCTCCGTCATTCTTTGTCAAGTGATATTCTGTTCCATTGATCTCGATCACTGCCCCACCGATACGATTTGCGTTACGTCCGACAGATGCTCCAAATGCATTTCCAAGTCCGGCTTCATATCCAGCTGCATCATCATATCCCAGTGTCACTTCTACCGGATTGTTATCCTTATCCGGAACAAGTACACTTGTCAGTGTTGCTCCGAAGTCGGATACACTGATCTGCATTCCTGCTTCGTTTTCAAGAATGTATAATGTTGCCAATTCCCCTTTCGATGTCTTTCCAAAGTCTTTTTTCTGTAACGGTTTCATCTTTCTCTGCTCCTCCATCTCTCGTCCTTCTATTGTTTTTTTCTGAAAATCTTCAGTACAGCTGTTAAGAATCCTTCTTTTTTCTTCTTCGGCACATTGGCTGCAGCCGGACGTTTTGCCTGTGATGCTTCTCGCATAAAGGTCTCCTGTGCATTCACAAGATTTGCTCCGTCTTCCACCGGTTTCTTCACATATGTTCCGTCACTTGTCATCGCACGGGCTTTCACATTGTCAGAGAGCATCACATGAAGCTGATGGAACAGGCGTTTCCGGATCTCTACATCATAGACCGGGCACGCGACTTCTACACGCTTCTCTGTATTTCTCGTCATCATATCTGCAGAACCGATATACATCTTGGCATCTGCTCCTTTTCCGAAGACGAAAAGTCTTGGATGCTCCAGATATCTTCCGACGATACTTGTCACACGCAGATTCTCTGTCTTTCCCTTGATTCCCGGGAGGATACAGCAGATTCCACGCACGATCAGATCTATCTTCACCCCTGCCTGAGATGCTTCTGTTACTTTGCGAATGAAATCCATGTCCGTAACAGAATTCATTTTCATAATGATTCTTCCGCTCTCACCTTTTGCAATTTCTTCATCCATCAAGGCAAGTACTTTCTGTTTCAGGCTTGTCGGTGAAACAATCAGATGCTTGTAAACTCCATTCAGATTGCTGATCGACATATTCTGGAAAAAGACTGCTGCGTCTTCACCAATCTCTTGTCTGCTTGTCATCAGCGAGTAATCGGTATACATCTTCGCTGTCTTTTCGTTATAATTTCCGGTTCCAATCTGTGTAATGTAATGAATTCCGGTACGGTTTCTGTATGTGATCAGGCAGATCTTGGAGTGTACCTTATAACCCTCGAATCCGTACAGAACACGGCATCCGGCCTCTTCCAGACGCTCGGACCAGTCAATGTTGTTCTGCTCATCAAAACGTGCTCTCAGCTCGATCAGAACCGTAACCTCTTTTCCATTCTCAGCCGCTGCACAGAGATATTCTACAAGTCGTGCTTTCTTCGCCAGACGATAGATTGTGATCTTGATCGTCAGAACTTCCGGGTCTGTTGATGCTTCTTTGATCAGCTGGAGGAACGGTTCCATGCTTTCGTATGGATAGCAAAGGAGTACATCTTTCTTCTTTATCTGCGGAATCACCTTACCCTCTGCAAGCATGGAAGACGGCTGCGGAGAAAATGGTACATCCACGAGCGTTGTTTTCTTCGAATCCGGAAGTTTATCAGCGATTGCAAAGATAAAGTCCAGCTTCATCGGCATCTTTGTTCGGAAAATGCATTCCGGATGGATATTGAATTTCTCACAGAAATATTTCTCCATCTCTTTACTCAGAGAATTGGCTGCCTCAAGACGGACAACGGCCATCCTTCTTCTCTTGTGAAGTGTCTCCTGCATCACATGACGGAAATCTCCACTGTCTGCATAAGCTTCATCATCCGGTGATACATCTGCATTTCTCGTTACACGAATATAATTCTTGTCTGAGATCTGATACTGGTCAAAAACAAGATCAATAAATTCCAGGATAATCTTTTCCATACGGATATAACGGATGTCATACCCCGGAAGATAGAGAATATTAGAAATATATTGTGGTACCGGGATGATTCCGAGCATCGTCTTGTCTCCCTGCTTCAGATTCGCAACCACATACAGTTCTTTACTTAACAGATGTGGGAACGGATGGTTCGCATCTACGATCTGTGGGGAAAGCACCGGCATTACTTCTTCTTTGAAATATTTCTTTACAAACTTCTTCTCCTGCTGTTCCAGTTCCCTGAAGTCAAGACCGCAGACACCATACGGACTTAACTGTTTCTTGATCTCTGCATATGTCTTATCTCGTTCCTTGTAAAGTGGGGAAACAGCTCGATAAATTGCATCTAACTGCTGTTTTGCTGTCATACCAGATCGCTGATCGATCTTTTTGCTGTCTGCTGATGCCATATCATACAGACTTCCTACGCGGATCATAAAAAACTCGTCTAAGTTGCTTGTGAAAATAGCTACAAATTTCATACGTTCCATCAAAGGAACTGTCTCGTCCCGTGCTTCTTCGAGAACGCGCTGGTTGAACCGAAGCCACGATAATTCACGGTTCTGAGTTTCTTCTAAAATCTCTCTCATATAACTCAACTCCCTTTTCTCTCTTCTTTTAACAAGTCGATTTATTTTTATTACTGTTCAAGATACTTCAGCATTTCTTCTGTCTTTCGCTCCATCAGATGATATCCATGCTCATAAAATGCATGCAGGACATCCGGATGCTGTTCGAGCCGTGATACTGGTTTTACATGTGGACGAAGAACATAAATCTCTCCTCGCTTTTCAAGCTGGTCCAGATAATTCATCGTCTTATTATAGATAAAACTTCTTCTGAAGATTGTCCGGACTGCATTCGGATAGGACTTATATGCCTGTCTGTAAAGCTTCTGCACTGCCGATGAGATTACTTTCTTACGATAGCCCTGATTTCTCGTCAGGATCACTATGATCTTCTCATTCCCAAGCTTCTGTGCACGACGGATTGGAACAGAATCTGCAAGTCCGCCATCCAGATACGGGACACCGTCAATATTCACCATCGGAGTCACAAGCGGCATGCTGCTTGATGCACGACAGATCTTCATCAATCGGTCAGGATCTTCTGTTTCCGTCATATATTCTGCATTTCCAGTCAGACAGTTTGTCGTTACCAGCTCACAGTGCATCTCTGACTGAAAATATGTATCAAAATCAAATGGGATCAGTTCATTCGGATATTTATCAAAAATCAAATCCATATTCATCAGACTTTTCTCCCTGATCGTATCTTTCACTCCATTAATATACTTCATATCTTTTGTATTCGGAATCATACAGTCTCTTGTACGTCCCGGCTGTCTGGAAACATAATCTACTGCATTACATGCGCCGGCAGACACACCGATCACATCTGAAAAATAAATATCCTGTTCCATAAGGTAATCCAGAGCACCAGAAGTAAATATGCCTCTTGTTGCTCCACCTTCCAGTACGATTGTTGCTTTCTTAAGTGCCATGGTTTCTCCTCTTTTCTACTGCTATTTATATTGTGAGATTCTTAGTAACATTATAACTTTTTACAATGGAAAGAACAAGGATTAGTTCTTATACATTTTCACACAGTTTGCCCTGCTTTTTCGTATGCATTTTTCTATTTCAGTACTTGTCAGCACCCTTTCTTCTATGTTAATATATGGATTGGTATGTTCTTATTCACACGTATTTGAAAAAGGACAATTATAACAACGTAATCACAATTCTAATTTATTTACAAGGAGACTTTCAAATGATTAGTGCAAATAACGTAACCCTTCGCGTCGGGAAAAAGGCGCTGTTCGAAGATGTTAACATCAAATTCACAGAAGGGAACTGCTACGGAATGATCGGTGCGAACGGTGCCGGTAAATCTACATTTCTTAAGATTCTTTCCGGACAGCTTGAGCCGACATCCGGTGATGTAGTTATCTCCCCGGGCGAGAGACTTTCTTTCCTTCAGCAGGATCATTTCAAATATGACGAATTCCCTGTTCTTGATACAGTTATCATGGGAAATGCACGTCTGTATGAAATCATGAAAGAGAAAGAAGAAATTTACGCAAAAGAAGATTTCACAGATGAAGACGGAATCAAAGCAAGTGAGCTGGAAGCTGAGTTCGCTACAATGGATGGATGGGAAGCAGAATCTGATGCTGCCAACCTCCTGAACGGACTTGGTATCGAGACAGAGCTTCATTATAAACTGATGAAAGACCTGACAGGTTCTGAGAAGGTCAAGGTTCTTCTTGCACAGGCATTGTTCGGAAATCCGGATATCCTGCTTCTTGACGAGCCTACCAACCACTTGGATCTTGATGCAATCGCATGGTTGGAAGAATTCCTGATCAACTTTGACAACACAGTTATCGTTGTATCCCATGACCGTTACTTCCTGAACAAGGTATGTACACAGATTGCCGATATCGATTACGGTAAGATCCAGCTTTACGCAGGAAACTATGACTTCTGGTATGAGTCAAGCCAGCTGCTGATCCGTCAGATGAAAGAGGCCAACAAGAAAAAAGAAGAAAAGATCAAAGAGCTGCAGGAATTTATTTCCCGATTCAGTGCGAACGCTTCCAAGTCCAAACAGGCTACTTCCAGAAAGCGTGCCCTGGAGAAAATCCAGCTTGATGAGATCAGACCTTCCAGCCGTAAATATCCTTACATTGACTTCCGTCCGAACCGTGAGATTGGTAATGAAGTTCTCACTGTAGAAGGACTTTCCAAGACAATTGACGGCGAAAAGATTCTTGATAATCTTACATTCACACTTGGCCGTGAGGATAAAGTTGCTTTCGTTGGTGGAAATGAATTTGCTAAGACAATCCTCTTCAAAATCCTGATTGGCGAGATGGAACCGGATGAGGGAACATATAAATGGGGAGTTACAACTTCTCAGGCTTACTTCCCGAAGGATTTCGGCGGAGAATTCGACAATGACTACAATATCACAGAGTGGCTGACACAGTACTCTGAGGAAAAGGATGTAACTTATGTTCGTGGATTCCTTGGAAGAATGCTCTTCTCCGGTGAAGACGGAGTGAAGAAAGTTGCTGTACTTTCCGGTGGTGAGAAAGTTCGCTGCCTGCTCTCCAAGATGATGATCTCAGGAGCAAATGTACTGCTTCTTGATGAGCCAACGAACCACCTGGATATGGAGTCTATCACAGCACTCAACAATGGTCTGATCAAATTCCCTGGAGTACTTCTCTTTACTTCCAGAGACCACCAGATCGTACAGACAACAGCGAACCGTATCATGGAGATTGTTCCGGGCGGTAAGCTGATCGATAAGATCACAACTTATGATGAATATCTTGAGAGCGATGAGATGGCCAGAAAGAGACAGACTTACTCTGTACAGACAGATGATGAGGATTAAGATATAATGATCAAGAGCCAGAACAGACACCGTGTGTTGTCAATGTGTAATCTAATTTTGCACTTTTGGGGCAAATAATTTTTGCGTTTTATAAAAGGGTACTAAACCAGCAATTCGCTAAGTCTAGTACCCTTTATTTTTACTTTTTCATGTGGATTTTGAGTTTGAATGAAATTGGTATTTCATTATGTTTTTGACCCTCGAAAATGCCTTAAATTCAAGGACTTTACAAAATCAACATAGAGGAAAAATTGGGTACTAAAACCATTTTCTTAGATTTTCCCAAAAACACTATCATCTATGTCTGTTTTGTAAACTATTTCGTTTATTTGACGTTCGACAAAAGTGCAAAAATAATTTACACAATTTTGATGAAAAAATGCAAATTTGGATTGCACAGCGACATGTGTTGTGCCTGTCCTGGCTCTTTCTAATCTTTATCAATTATTCACTCCATGGTGCGCTGCCACACTATCAACGGTCAGTCCTTTGAATGTGTATCCCTGACTTCTATAGTAATCAATAATCTGTGGCAATGCCTGTACGGTTGTATCTTTTGCATCTGTATCATGCATCAGAATATCAACATGATTTGCCGTGCAGGATGTTGCGTTGGAAACCAGCTTTTCTACCGGCACATTATTTCCGCTTGCGTCAGTAGAATCACAGTTCCAGTCAAAATACTGATATCCTTTGTCTCTCACTGCTTTCGTAAGTGTTGTCATCAATCCTTTGACATATTTTGCACTGACGGTGTTGCTGGATCCTCCCGGGAAACGAATGATCATGGATTTCGTTCCTGTGATACTCTCTACCAGATCCGATACTTTCTGCAGATCTGCGAAGTATGCATCTTCGGATGCGTAAACTGTTGCATAATCATGTGTATAGGTATGAAGTCCAATCGAATGTCCTTCGGAAAAGGCTCTTTTTATCATAGCATCATGTTCCTGATTATTTCCTGTGACGAAGAAGGTTGCCTTTGCATTTTTTTCTTTCAGGATATCAAGAATCTTTCCGGTATTCTCTGACGGACCATCATCGAAAGTCAGATAAACAACTTTCTCATTCCAATCCGGATTCTCTTTCACTTTGATCTTTCGCTCAATCTTTGTCTCGTTTCCGGAACGGTCTTTTGCAAGATAGGTAACAATATAGGTTCCCGGTGTTGCAAAATCCACTTTGTCAGCACCCTGTACTTCCAATGTTGGCTCTGGATCCATATCATCCTTTATCGTAACCCCTTCATTAAAGTCCATCGTATCGCCCTGTGCAAGTTCTTTATCATCTGCTCCTTCAATCGTCGGTCCTGTTGTATCCTCTTCCAGATTCAGTGTTGATTTACCTTCTGTTTTATGACCGTCACTATCTGTTGCAGCAACAGTTACTCCGTATTTTCCTTTCTTCTCCCAGGAATCCTGTCCGACAAATTCAAGTGTGACATCTGATGCATCTTTTACTGATTCTACAAAATCTTCCGGCTTGATATCTTTCGGAAGTTCTGTTGTATAACTGTCTTTCATTTTAAGCTCAGGTGCTTTTGTATCCTTAACTTCGACTTCAGCTTTTACTTTTTGTTTACCATAGACATAGTAAACCGTATATTTTCCTTCTTTATTCGTATCTACTTTCCCTTCTGTCTTCACATCTTTCGCTTTCCCACCAACAACGAAACGGATGTTGGACATTAGATCCATACTTTCCTTCTTTTCCTGCGCGATCACTTTACTCCGTAATACAATCGGATTCATTTTAAAATAAGTAAATGTTGAAACTGCCGGAACTAATACAACGAACAGAATCAATATGATTGCAATTCTCCTTCGTCTCTTGAGGCGTCGAATGCGTTGTTCATTCCTCTTGCGCCTCTCCCACTCTTTTCTAATGGAATCTGTGCTTTTTCCCATCGCGCCATAATGTTCATAAAACGCTTGTTCTTTCTTGCGTTCTTTTTCTTCTTTTGTTTCTTTAGACCACATGCTTATCCCTTTTTTTCTTTTCTATTCTTAGAATCAGGGGACAATCAAAATTGTCCCCTGACTTTTTCTTCCATATTAATCATAGCATTCCTTTTTTGCAGAAACAAGGGAACTTTAACAATCCTAATGATTTATTAAGAATCTTAAAGATTGTTCTTTAGAATTCTTCATCTTTCCAGTGTTTCAGACGCTTTACTGCATCTGGATTCTGTTTCTCAAGTCTTCGCTCCAGCCGCTCTCTTCGCTCTTCAATATGCTCAACAATCTCTGGATGCTCTTTCAGAAGACGATCTCTAAGTTTTCTTCTTCTACGCTCGATCAATTCAATGACGAGTTTTTTGTTTTCTTTTACATCACTTGGAAGATCATCTAAGTGAAGCTCCATTCTGCGGAGCAACTCATCTTCATCAAGTGCTCCAAGTGAATTCCAAAATTCCAGTTTTTCTTCGATTCCTTCTTCGGAAAGTTTCTCGAGATCTGTAATCTCATGGATCTGCTTCACAATAGAAAGCACTCGTTTCTCAATTTCTTTGACTGCATCATCACCAAATGCCCATGCAAACTCTTCCAGTGTATTTTCTTCTTCTGCAGGAAGGGAAAAATATTCTCTTCGCTTAAGTTTTTCGAGATCTTCTTCTGGAATATCCAATGGGCAAGGCTGCTCAATCCCCGCATCATGAAGTGCCGCAAGAATTGTTCTTCGCACAGCACCTTCTTTGATCAGATGTCCGATTCCAAGCTTTCTCATCTGATCGTTAACTTCTCTGGAATGTTCTGTGATATAGAACTTAATTCCACGTTTTTTCAGACTTGCTGCAAGCATTTCGAGAGCATCTGCCGCTGTAATATCCAGGCTGTTGATTGCTGATGCGTCCAGAATTACGGCCTTTGTATCCTCTTTGATACTGTTTTCAATATCTGAAACCAGCACTTTGATATTTGCAAAGAAAAGGTTCTCGCTAAATCTGTAAATAATCACATGCTTGATTGGATATGCAAAACGGTTTCTCTCCAGATCATAATAAACTTCTTTTCCCGGAATCATTCCACGGAAAGATCTCGGAGGGTTTGTAGCCCTTAAAATCACTGCAACAAAAGATAACAAAATTCCGATCACAACTCCGTAAATCGTACCAAGGAACAGCACACCGATCCCTGCTGCAATAAAAATATAGAATTCGTTTCTGCTTACTTTAAACAAGCGTACTGCAAGATGTGTCTCTACAACATTCATCAGTGCAGAGATTACGATTGCCGTCAATACCGGAACCGGAAGATATTCGATAAATCCGGTTGCACCTATAAGTACAACTGCCATGGTCAGTCCCGCTGTAATGGATACAACCTGTGTCTTTCCTCCATACTGTTCATTCATGGAAGTCCTGGAAATACTTCCATTTACCGGGCAGCATCCAACTGCACCGGCAGCAAGATTTCCTGCGGCACAGGCAAGGATTTCCTGACGGTCATCCAGTTCATATCCGTTTTTGGATGCAAAATTGTTCTCTGACAAAAGTGTCTCTGCCATGATCACAACAGCAACCATAAGTGCTCTTCCCACAGCCTGGGTAAGATTGATCCCTGTAAAATCCGGGAAAATAAGCCGCGGAAGCCCTGGTTGAACTGCCTGCAGGAGAACTACACCATACTGGTTTACATGAAAGACAATTGTCGAGAGAACTCCGACAATCATAATAACGATTGCCATCGGGAACTTTGGAATCAGTTTTTTGGATACAATCAAGATTACAAGTGCTCCAATTCCCATTCCAAAGGACAACCAGTTTATCTTTGTGATTGCCAGAAAAATGTGTTCTGCAAGTTCTATGAATTCTCCAGTCCCCGCCGGGCTTCCCATCAGTTTCGGAATCTGCATCATAATAATTGTCACTGCAATACCACTGATAAATCCACCCATAACCGGTGTTGAGATAAAATCAACAATCTTATCTGCATGTAAAAGATAAAACAACAATAACCAGAGTCCTGTAAACAATGCGATCAATGGTACATACTGCAATGCCTGGGCTGATTCTGCCGTCACTCCAAGTGTTGCCAGTGCAGCTCCGACAATTGCCGCCGGTGCCGCATCTACTCCGAAGATAAACTGTTTTGAAGTTGAGAGCATGGCAAATAGCAGGATCGGCAGAACAGATCCATAAAGTCCATACACCGCCGGAACACCTGCGATCTGTGCATACCCCATAGAGATTGGAATTGAGACCGCTACCATGATAATTCCGCTTAAAATATCTTTTGGCAAATATTCTTTTTTATAATTTTTTAATGTTGGAAATATTTTTACAGACACTTTTATGTCACTTCTTTCTTTTACTTCTTTTTTGCTGTTAATTCTCTACGCTTCCAAATGGTCCGATGTCCAGAGGATTCTGGTTCTGAACTGCGTCTGTCCCATCAGCATCTTCTGATATACCGTAACCTTTTTTATCACCTGCTGTCACTTCTTGAATCTTATCAAGAAAAACTGCTCCGTACTGTTCATATTTCTTAAATCCCATACCGTGTACTTCAAGCAATTCCTCTTTTTCAAATGGAACAAGTACACACATCTCATGTAAGGTACGATCTGAAGCGACCATATATGGCGGAATTCCTTTTTTCTTTGCCAAAGAATAACGCACAGAGCGCAATTCTTCGAATAATTCTCGGCTTTTATCTGTAAGATTCCCGAAACTCTCTCCCTTTCTATGAGACGCTTTCTTTCCACTTCCGGACTTTTTCTTTTCTGTAAGTTCTGACTTCTTGCAACGAAGTTTCAATTCTCTCGATTTCAGTAATTCTTCTGACCGGTCTGTTAGTTTCAGGATCGCATAACGATCTGCGCTCTGTTGAAGGTATCCGTGTTCGAGCAGTGTATAAACTACGTCTTTCAGCCTCTGCTGAGAGCATTTACTCTGTCTTCCATAAACAGAAAGTTCATTCATCCCTGCACTTCTGATCTTCGCTGTATTCGCTCCCGCCAGTGTGGAAAGGATCATTGTCATACCGTATCTCTGTCTGGATTCGCGCGCACACTCGATCACGTCTGCCGCAATCTCTCCGACATCAAGCTCTACGAATTCTTCCAGACAATTGGAACAATTCCCACAATGTTCTTCTGTCTCTTGTCCAAAATAATTCAATATGTATTTTCTAAGACACATGCTTGTCGTACAATAATTACTCATCTTACGCAGCCGGAGAACATCCTGTTCCCGGATCACCCGGAGTTCTTCTTCTGTGTATTCTCCAATCTGCTCTTTACTATCCAGCAGGAGCTGATTGATCATGATATCCTGCGGTGAATAGAAAAGGATACATTCTGCCGGTTCTCCGTCTCGTCCGGCTCTGCCTGCCTCCTGGTAATAATTTTCCATGCTCTGCGGCATATTATAATGAAGTACAAAACGGACATTGGACTTATCTATTCCCATTCCAAATGCATTCGTTGCGATCATAATCTCTATCCTGTCATAAATGAAATCTTCCTGACTTTCATTTCTTGCCTCTGTCCCCATTCCTGCATGATATCTTCCGACAGAAAATCCGGCATTCTGCAATTCCAAATAGAGTTCATCTACATTTTTTCTTGTTGCACAGTAAATAATTCCACTGTCTTCTCTGTGCTGTGTAAGATATTCCTTAATTGCATCCTTCTTCCCACGCGCTGGTCTTACTTCGAAGTAAAGGTTCTCTCTGTCAAAACCGGATACATTTATATAAGGAGATTCAAGATCAAGTACTTCAAGAATATCTTCTCTTACTTTCTGTGTTGCTGTTGCTGTAAATGCACTGACGACCGGGCGTCTTGGAAGCTGGCGGATGAATTCTGTGATCTTCACATAACTTGGGCGGAAATCCTGTCCCCACTGGGAAATACAGTGAGCCTCATCGATTGTCACCATAGAAAGTTCTGTATGACATGCAAAGTCCAGAAACCGTGGTGCCAACAAGCGTTCCGGAGCGACATAGATCATCTTATATCTGCCTGCCGCTGCCAGTTCTAATGCTTTTGTAATCTGCCGTTCTGTCAGTGCACTGTTAATATACGCTGCATGAACTCCTGCTTCATTCAGTGCCTTCACCTGATCGATCATCAATGAAATCAGCGGTGATACTACGATCGTGATCCCAGACATCAGAAGTGCCGGAACCTGATAACAAAGTGACTTTCCTGCTCCGGTCGGCATGATTGCCAACACATCTCTTCCATTCAAAATCTGATCTACAATCTCCTCCTGTCCTTTACGGAAAGAATCGTATCCAAAAATTTCTTTTAATATCTGTGTTTTTCTACTGTTGCTTTCCATCTACTGCTGCCTTTCACCTGTTGTTAACTTTCACTTCTAAAATCCAAACATTGCATTCAGTCGTTCCAGTCTTTCTTCAAATTCCGGATAAAACTGTGCTTCTTCCTCTGCCTGATAAGGCATTTGATAAAAGTTGCGGAGAACCACAACCGTCAGTACTTTCGCGTTCTGCTCATCAAGTTCTTTCATTCCTTCTTCACAGTTCTTAAGAAATGTATGCCATCTCCACACGAAATCTTCGTATCTCTTCTGATCTGCAATTCCAAGCCACTTCTTAATCTTCACTTTACCACGTTCCTGCTTCTTACACTCATGGACCTGGATAAAATACTTGAATCCATTCTCCTCATAAATACGTCCAAGAGGGAACAAACGGCAGATTCCCGGTCTGTATCCATGAATAGAACATCTTCCACCTTTCAAGAACAGACAGGCTTCTTCCTCTCCTGCCATCTTTAAATTAGGAAGTACCATCCCGTCAACTACATTCAATTCCAGATAGTTTGCAAGCAGTGTATCAAAATTCTCTTTTTTTCCGAGTTGCAATCTCCACAGATCCATTGGATCCAATATGATGGAATTTCCCATTCCCTGGCAGCATGCAGAGCAGCCTTCACAGTCATGACAGTCCACCTTAACCATATCTCCAGAGGAATACAGACGTCCGTCTGAAATTTCATTAAGATCTACTTTGCGCTTCATTTTCTATCTATCTCCATTTTTTCTGAATTTAATCGTGTTCTATTAGTATAATACAGATGGACTGTTGGTTGCAAGAGCTGTGTTATTGTTCGCGGTTGGTCAACATAATTTACAAATGATACAAAAAAGTTGTTGATGGCACAGGAAACCACACTATCATCGCGCGCCCCTGCTCATCAACAACTTTCCATTTCACATTATAAATGATTAATCAATCTTAATCCTCGTATCCGTTTGGATTCATGCTCTGCCATCTCCAGGAATCTTCACACATCTTGTTCAGATCTCTCTCAGCTACCCAGTGAAGTTCTTTCTTTGCCTTGGAAGCATCACAGTAACATGTAGCAATGTCTCCTGCACGGCGTGGTTTGATCTGGTAAGGAATCTCTTTTCCACAAGCTTTGGAGAATGCTTTTACCATATCAAGTACGGAATATCCATTTCCTGTTCCAAGATTGTAAACAGAAACTCCTGCTTTCTCTTTCAGTTTCTCTACTGCACGGACATGTCCAACTGCAAGATCAACTACGTGGATGTAATCACGGACACCTGTTCCGTCGTGTGTATCATAATCATCTCCAAATACACCGAGGCACTCAAGTTTACCGATTGCAACCTGTGTAATGTATGGAATCAAGTTGTTCGGAATTCCCTTTGGATCTTCTCCGATCAGTCCGCTCTCATGAGCTCCGATTGGATTGAAGTAACGAAGAAGTACGACATTCCACTCCGGATCAGCTGTATGAAGATCTGTCAGAATCTGCTCCAGCATCCATTTTGTCCATCCATATGGGTTTGTGCATGTTCCCTTCGGGCACTCTTCTGTGATCGGGATAAATGCCGGGTCACCATATACTGTTGCAGAAGAACTGAAGATGATATTCTTCACGCCGTGATTTCTCATTACATCACAGAGAACCAAAGTTCCGGCAATGTTATTCTCGTAGTATTCGAGTGGTTTAACAACTGATTCACCTACTGCCTTGAGTCCTGCGAAATGAATAACTGACTCGATCTCTTCTTTCTCAAAGATCTCGTTCATTGCTTCTTTGTCGCGGATATCTGCTTTATAGAACTTCAGATCTTTTCCTGTGATCTGTTTTACTCTGTCTACAGCTTTCTCTGATGCGTTGTAAAGGTTATCTGCGATTACAACATCATATCCTGCATTCAAAAGTTCTACACATGTGTGGCTTCCGATAAATCCGGCGCCTCCTGTTACTAAAATTGCCATTTTTAAAATCCTCCTTTGAGCTTTGACTGCTCAGGCTGCTGCTCCTCACAGTAACTGTGTTCAGTAGCTTGCTTATCTTTGCTTTGTTGTCTCTGATTATAACACATCCACCACAAAAATCTTTATACGAATAGTTCCTCTTATGGTAAAAATGTTGCATGATCATTATGATTCACAAATTCTGTAACTGACAACACATAATCTAATCCCACAATTTTTGTGGATAAAGACCTTCGTCTTTCAAAGCCTGTACCGCTGCAACTACAACCGGCTTGTCCTCTTTGTATGTAACTCCATACCATTTATCTTCGGATTCAAGCACTCTTACGGTTGCTCTGCCCTCTGCCAGAAGGTCACTGACTACGGATGGCAGGAAGTACTCACATTTCATCGGATTCTCCTTAATACCTTTCTCAAGGAATGCCGGGAATCCTGCTTTGATCTCATCTAAAATACTTCTTGTGAATCCCCACATATTCATGGATACAAGAGTATCTCCGTCGATAGTTGTCCATGTCTCTCCGTCGTCTTCTAAAAAAGCGATTCCACCGTCACGTTTCTCGATCTTTGTACGCTCTGTGATTCCAACCAGCTCTTTCGCCTCATTGAGTTCACATACGCCACGAGCAACATGTCCGTTATCTGTAACTGTATTCTTCAGACGATAACCTACCATTGTATAACGGTACTTATCATCATCTTCATGTGTTGTAAGGAATTCATAGATTGTCTCAAATGCATGGCGTCCGTAATAATCGTCCGCGTTGATTACTGCAAATGGTCCATCCACCTCATCAATCGCACTTAAAACAGCATGTGCTGTTCCCCAAGGCTTTACACGTCCTTCCGGAACTTCGTAACCTTCCGGGAGATTGTTCAGATCCTGGAATACATACGCTACATCCATGATCTTCTCAATTCTCTTTCCAACAGCCTCTTTAAAATCTGCTTCATTTTCTTTCTTAATAATAAATACGACTTTCTCAAATCCTGCGCGTTTTGCATCAAAGATCGAGAAATCCATAATAATATGTCCTTCCTGATCTACCGGGTCAATCTGCTTCAGCCCGCCATATCTGCTTCCCATTCCTGCTGCCATAATGACCAGAACCGGTTTCTTCATAATGAAATCCTCCAAATATTTTTAAATATTATGTTGCCTGATGGCAATTACATTTCTATTGTATGACATATAGATAAAAAAATCTAGATGAAAATCAAAGAAATATATACACAAAAATCCATGCATTTCATCCCACTGAGATCATAAAATGCATGGATTTCCTGACTGTCAGGTTATTTTACTGATGTTATCTCACATTAAATGCGTCATTTCCCGGATATACTGCGCTTGTTCCAAGTTCTTCCTCGATGCGGAGTAACTGATTATATTTCGCTACACGCTCCGAACGGCTCGGCGCTCCGGTCTTGATCTGGCAGGTATTCAGCGCTACTGCAAGATCTGCAATCGTTGTGTCCTCTGTCTCACCGGAACGGTGGGAAGAAATTGCTGTGTAACCTGCTTTGTGTGCCATCTTGATTGCTTCAAGAGTCTCAGATACAGATCCAATCTGATTCAGTTTGATCAGAATAGAATTTCCGCATCCAAGCTTAATTCCTTTCGCCAGTCTCTCTGTGTTTGTGACAAAAAGATCATCTCCAACCAGCTGAACTTTATCTCCCAGCTCTGCTGTCAGCTTTTTCCAGCCTTCCCAGTCTTCCTCATCAAGTGCATCTTCGATTGAGATGATCGGATATTTCTCTACCAGTTTCTTCCAGTGGTCAATGAGCTGTTCTGAAGTATAGACTGTTCCTGCCTTTGGAAGTTTATACTCTCCAACCGTTCCTGTCTTCCATTCTGAGGATGCCGCATCCATTGCGATCTTGAAGTCTTTTCCAGGCTCATATCCGGCCTTCTTCACAGCCTCAAGAATTGTCTCGATCGCTTCTTCGTCTGATTTCAGTGCCGGGGCAAATCCACCCTCATCACCTACAGATGTTGCAAGTCCTCTGTCTTTCAAGATTCCTGCAAGTGCATGGAATACCTCTGTACACCAGCGGATGCATTCTCTAAAAGACGGCGCTCCAACCGGCATGATCATGAACTCCTGCACATCCAGTCCGGAAGAAAGTGCATGACACCCGCCATTTACAATGTTCATCATTGGAACAGGAAGTCTGTTTCCATTCACTCCTCCAAGAAAACGGTACAACGGAATCTCAAGTGCATCTGCTGCCGCTCTTGCACATGCGATTGAAACCGCAAGAATTGCATTTGCGCCAAGATTCGATTTATCTTTTGTTCCATCTGCCTGGATCATAGCCTGATCAATTGCATAAGTGTCGCCTGCATCCATTCCAACTAACGCACTGTTGATCGTTGTATTAATATTTTCTACCGCACGGGAAACACCTTTTCCACCGAATCTTGACTTGTCTCCATCACGAAGTTCAAGTGCCTCAAATTCTCCGGTAGAAGCACCACTTGGAGCCGCACCTCTTGCTACAGTTCCATCTACAAGATGCACTTCTGCCTCAACCGTTGGATTTCCGCGTGAGTCGATAATTTCTCTTCCAATTACTTTTTCAATTTCCAGATAATTCATAGTTGTCCATCCTTTCTGAGGACTCCCTCGCCTGTGTTCAGGTATTACAGACAAAGGAGTATACATGATTTATTCACACAGTTAGTTTTCTCTAACCATATGTATTCTATCAAGTTTCTTTGCAAAACGCAATATTTCTACATGATAATGATTCTCATTTTATAGGCTTCTACATATTATCTGCACTTGCTATTATTTATATTCTTACTTTTTTATAAATACTCCCTCAGCTTCTCAACCTTCCCCATATCTGTCGCCCAGCTCGTAGCAAATCTGACTACCGTATGTTTCTCATCCGTCTTCTCCCAGAAGCTGACCCTGACATTCTTCTCAAGTTCTTTCAGCTTCTCATCTTCCATCTCAACAAAGATCTGGTTCGTCGGAGAATCAATATAGAAGTCATATCCTTTTTCTTTCAGGATTTCCTTCAGTCTCGCAGCTGTTTCGATTGCATTCTTACTGATTTTCATATACAGATCATCTGTAAATAACGTATCAAACTGAACACCAAGGAACCATCCTTTGGCAAGCAGTGCTCCGTGCTGTTTGATCAGTGTCACAAAATGTCTCGGTGCATTTTCTTTTGTAAATACAACTGCCTCTCCGCAAAAGGCACCTACCTTTGTTCCACCAATATAGAAAATGTCACAGTATTCTGCGATATCTTCCATTGTCACATCTGTATCTTCTACTGCAAGACCGTATCCAAGACGTGCTCCATCAAGATACAGCGGAATATGGTACTGCTGACAGATATCAGAAAGCTCTGCGAGTTCACCACGTGTATACAGTGTGCCATACTCTGTTGGGTGAGAGATGTAGACCATCCCCGGGAAAACCATGTGTTCATGATTCCCATCACTATAAAACTGATTCAAATAATCTGCCACATCTTTGGGCTGAATCTTTCCTTCCAGCTGCGGAAGGGTCAGTACTTTATGACCGGATGCTTCAATCGCACCCGCCTCGTGTGATGCAACATGACCTGTCTCAGCCGCGATAACGCCTTCATAGCTCTGGAGCACGGAATCAATTACTGTCTGATTTGTCTGTGTTCCTCCCACAAGGAAGTAAATGTCTGCCTCCGGGCATTTACATGCCTGACGGATCTTTTCCTTTGCGGATTCACAATATGAATCATTTCCGTATCCTGTAATTCCTTCTTTATTTACTTCTGCCAGTCTGCGCAGGATTTCCTCATGTGCGCCTTCTGAATAGTCATTTTCAAATGAAATCATTTCTTAGCTTTTCCTTTCTTTCTGAATGTTGCATTTTTATTTACAGTTCTTTTCTCTGGAGATTTCTTGCTCCTTGATTCATTTTTTGTTGTGATCTTCTTAGCAGTTCGTTTGTCAACGGTCTTCTTTTTTCTCACGCTGTACCCAAACGTTCCGATCTTTTTTCCAAGTCCAAGATATTCTCCATGGGAATATGCCAGAAGACCTGTCTTATTGAGTTCGAATTTGCCTTTCTCATCCATATAGGACTCGTCCACCTGAACCGCCTTCACCTCTGCAAGAAACATGTGATGGCTTCCAAGTTTCTCAATTTTTGTCACTACACATTCAATATTGACCGGTGCTTCTTCAATGACCGGTGCGTAAGTAAGCTTCTCTGCCTTTTTCGCAGTCAGATGACACTCTTTCCATTTATCCACATCCCGGCCGGAGCGCACACCACAGTAATCAGTCGCATGGGCGAGCTGTTCGGTTGTCAGATTGATCACAAACTCTCCGCTCTCTTCAATCATATGATACGAATATCTTTCCGGTCTTACGGAAATGTATACCATCGCCGGATTTGTACATACAGTTCCTGTCCATGCAACGGTAAAAATGTTCGTATTTCCTTCTTTATCTGCCGTACTTACCATAACTGCCGGAAGCGGGTAGACCATATTACCGGCTTTCCATACCTGTTTCGCCATTTCTCTTTCCTCCTGAAAACCGTCCCCTGTTACGGAGACGGTTCTGACTTTCTATTTGAAAATATCTTGGGCTTCTTACTGCTGCAGTGCTGATACAAGTGCCGGAACGAGCTGTTTCTTACGTGATACGACACCTTTGAGCATCAGTTTCTGTGCATTGTCTTCCAAATCATAAGCTCCGATAATCTTTTCTCTTGCTTCATTACCACTGCAGATCAGTTCAGAAGACTCTGCAATAATATTTGTCAGCATAAAGAAAATCATATCCAGACTGTGATTTTGTCTTGTCTTTTCCATCTCCGGAAGTACTGTTGCCTTAATCTCTTCAAGCTCTTCTTCGCTCATTGAATTCACCTGACCAACACCAAATACCGTATCATTCACTGTAAACTGTTTGAAATCAAGGAAGAGAATCTCCTCGGCTGTCTTTCCTTTGAGGTTACTTCCTGCCTTGAACATCGCTTGTGCAAGTTTCTCTATATTGATCCCGGCAATCTCTGCAAGCCTTTTCGCTGTGCTTTCATCAAGTGGTGTACAAGTTGGGGAACGGAACATCAATGTATCGGAAATAATTGCGGAACAAAGAAGTCCTGCATTCACCGGATCTATTTCGACACCATTTTCCTCATACATCTGAGATACAATTGTTGCTGTACATCCAACCGGCTGATTTCTGAAAAATACAGGTCCGATCGTCTCGATACTGCTCAACCTGTGGTGATCAATAATCTCCTGGACATCTGCCTCTTCCACTCCGTCGACTGCCTGATTCTTCTCATTATGATCGACAAGGATCACCTGTTTCTTGCTGACATTAAGAAGTCTTCGTCTGGAAACAAGACCTAAGAATTTTCCATCTTCATCTACAACCGGGAAATCACGGAAACGCTTGCGTGCCATGACTTCTTTCACATCATCTACATAATCATTCTTGCGGAATGTTACGAGGTGATCTTTCGTCATGAAAGATCTGACCGGAATACTCTGGCTGATATGCTGCGCTGCGGTAAATGTATCATGCCGTGTCCAGATAACAACAATTTCTTTTGCCTCTGCCTGACGCAGAATATCTTCTGAGATCGGATCATTCTGGCAGACTACCATACAGCTTGCATCTAGATCAACTGCACACTGCTGTGCATCAATTCGATCCCCAATGATAACAAGATCATCTTTCTCGATAAAGCTTGTCATCAACTCTTTGCTTGATGCTGCAACAGTTACTTTTCCTTTATAAAAATAACCATGTTCATTTCCTGTTACAATTTCACCTTCTACTGCCGCTGCAATATTACGGTACTGTGTTCTTGCCTTCGCTAGCATTGTGTTATCATAGACTTCCATATAAGATTTCGCAATATCACCTTTTGTGATCACACCTTCCAGCACACCGTTACGTGTGATTGGAATTGTATGAGTATTCATCTCTGACATCTTTTCCCATGCTGTACGGATTGAGAGGCTTCCTTGAATTTCCTGACTTTCTTTCAGTTCCACATTCTTTATCTGTTCTCTAAGATCAGAAAGCAATGTCGGAACTTTTACACCAAAGTGTTCCAGTACATATTGTGTCTCTTCGTTAAGCTGCCCTGCACGACGAGGCTCATACGTTTCTCCGGTGATCTTTGTCTTAAGATTTGCATAAGCAATTGCTGTACAGATAGAATCTGTATCCGGATTCTTATGACCTACAACATACACCTTTTTATTCTCAGCCATTTTTCTATCTCTCCTTCTCAAATTTATCTCTTATTTACTTTTACACTCACATCAATTTATCTCTGTATTCTGTCATCTTACATGAACAGCTTCTTCATTAAGTATTAAACCTGACAATTTACTATTCAATAAGTAGAGTAACATTTTTTTTCTATTAATCCAACCGCATTTTTCATTTTCTTCACGGATTTTGGCTCTTTTGTTGTATTTTTTCTCATACATATGTTATACTTTTGATTAACGAGAAAAAGAAAATGAGGTGCTTTTAATGAGCGAAGAAATGAAAGAATTACAGACAAATGAAGTAACAGAAACAATGGCAGACTATGAAGATCATTTCGATGATGCGAATCCATGGAACAGAGTCCAGGATTATATGGATAAGAAAACTGTTCTTCCTGTTAAAATTGAAGGTGTTGTCAACGGTGGCGTAATTGTAATGGTAGAAGGACTTCGCGGATTCGTTCCGGCTTCTAAGCTGTCCCTTTCCTATATCGAGAATCTGGAAGATTATCTTCTCAAGGATATCGAAGTACAGGTTATCGATGTTGATCAGGCGAATAACCGTCTTGTCCTTTCTGCACGTGAACTTCTGAAAGAAAAAGAGAAAGCCGCACGTGATGCACAGGTTGCAAGTCTGAAAGTTGGAACTGTTCTGAAAGGAACTGTAGAGACACTTCAGAACTATGGAGCATTTGTGAAATTAGAGAACGGCCTTTCCGGTCTGGTTCACGTATCCCAGATTTCCCAGAAGCGTGTGAAAATGCCTTCTGATGTTCTCACAGTTGGTGACGAAGTTGAAGTAAAGGTGATCGGTATCAAAGATGGTAAGATCAGCCTGAGCATGAAAGCTCTCGAAGAAGACAAAGAAAAAGCTGAAGAGAAAGCGGAAAAGGTAGTGATCCCGAAAGCGGAAGATATCGGAACAAACCTTGGGGATCTCTTTAAAAATATCCAGTTATAAGAATTGATGCTGTGATCCTGTTCAGATTGATAATCTACGTAATTGGCAGCATGATACAGAAAAATCCCTTTCAGAAGTTTATTTCTTCTGAAGGGACTTTTCTATTTTCATTGTTTCAATAACTCAGATATATTTATCTTGAATTCAGAGTAAATCCCAACAGGAATCTCTTCTTCAAATGAATACTGCATGAAATCTTCCTGGTTTCCAAATATATATACTAATATCTTTTCTTGTGCAGGATCAACGATCCAATATTCCCTTACACCGGCAGTACGATACTTGAACAACTTTGTCATATAATCCATTCGCTGACTGCCTGGCGATACTATCTCGATAATCCAATCAGGAGCTCCGCTACAGCCTCTATCATCAAGTTTATTCTGATCACAGATCACAGAAATATCTGGTTCTACATATGTTTTATCATCTTTATTTAAAAATACTGCAAATGGTGCAGGATACACTTCGCACGCTCCATGATTCTCACTGATATAACGATCAATAATGCTCGTCAATTTTGTTACAAGTTTTTGGTGCATTCGACTTGGTGGAGCCATATCATAAATAGTTCCGTCAATTAATTCTGCCCTCTCTCCTTCTGGTAAATCATAAATATCTTTTATTGTATAATTACTTTCCTTTGATAATGGCATAATATTCACCATCCTTTCGCATTCCAGTCAAGAACTGATATAGCATACAGCCTTTTGAATAGTATATCATATCTCCATGAATCTGTCATACCCTTTTAGATGGTGCTTATAACGACATTTATTCGTTACTGTTCACTCCCGTGTCAATCACTTCGCTGATTGACACGGAGGATGCGTGTTTTGACTTGAATGCATCTCGCCCCATCGCCAAAGGCGATTTAAAATGGCGAGATGCGTTGCTGGTCGCACATCGTGTGAACAGTAACAATTATTCTATTATGCACAAGCATTCTCCAAAATTTCTTCCAGCGCATTCTTACTGCTGGTGTGACAACGAATCACATCCGCATTGCATCTGCCGGCTTCTTCTACCGCACAGCGAACCATTTTATGGGATACTGTGTTTGTGAAAAGAACGATCAGATCAGGACTTCCAATCTGTTTGCTTAAGCTTGCTGACATCTGGGTGAAGATCTTCGCCTTACAATTAAACTGTTTACAGACTTTCTTATACTGACATACCATTCTGTCATGTCCTCCAATGATTACTACACTCATACTGAATTACCTCCTGAAATCTGAATCTGATTGTCTATTACTTTACCTATTTTTTTCCTGTATGTTTTATGAATTCATTTCCACATATCTTCCTCGTTTGTTAGTTGTGTCTAACCCATGTATTTACTATACTATAACGAAAACGTAATATCAATATCATTTACTGATAATGTTTCTCATTAGAATAAAGAATGTGCCTTGGCACATTCTTGCGCCTGCGGTGGTCGCTTGCGACACCTACCTTGTACGCCGCAGTGCGCATCCTGAGCGGAGCGTTTTTTATATGTTAGGAAAGAACTTTCCTAACATATAAAAAAGAACTACCGGGACAAACCTCTACAAAAGTTAATCCCGGCAGTTCTTTTTCTTGCCTTTTTTATTTTATGTTGTTTCACTCAAGATTGCTGTTCACAGTAACTACTCAAGTTCTGTTCTATTATTTTCATCCAGCAGATTCTTCATACTTCCAAGGCTTATCATCAATGTAGACGCATTGTGCAAAAGTGCAGATACTGTCGGCTGGACAATTCCTGTCACGCCAAGCAGAATCAGTCCTGAATTGATTCCGACGATATTTCTGTAATTCTTATGTATCCGCTTCATCATGGCATTTGCCAGAAGTTTCAGTGTCACAACTTCACGCAGGTCATCTGCCGCAATCGTGATATCTGCAATCTCTCTTGCAATCTCAGCGCCATCACTGATCGCAATTCCTGCATCCGCCGCCGAAAGAGCCGGTGAATCGTTGATTCCATCACCGATCATAATTACTTTTCTTCCTTCTGATTTCTCTTTCTCAACAAAATTAGCTTTGTCTTCCGGAAGAACTTCTGCATAATATTCGTCAACACCAACACGTTTCGCAATTGCCGCTGCTGTACGTTCACTGTCACCTGTCATCATAACAACTTTACGAATACCGGCTTTCTTCAAATCACGAACCATTTCCACAGCCTCTTCACGAAGCGGATCTTCTATACAGATAACTGCAACAAGTTGTTTCTCGATTGCCAGATACAGATGAGAGTATTCTGGTTTTAACGAATCGTATCTATCCTGATATTCGGATGGAATCGTACATCCTTCATCTTCGAAAATGAAATGACTGCTTCCGATCAGAACCTTTTTATCATCAATAGAGGAAGAGATTCCATGTGCCACAACATATTCTACCTTTGAGTGCATTTCTTCATGAAACAAATGTCTTTCTTTCGCTGCATCTACAACGGCCTTTGCCATAGAATGAGGAAAATGTTCTTCCAGACATGCTGCAATACGAAGCAGATCATTTTCTGAGTATTCACTGAAAGCAACAATCTCTTTCACTGTCGGCGTTGCCTTTGTCAATGTTCCTGTCTTATCGAAAACGATTGTATCTGCATCGGCCACGGCCTCTAAGAACTTACCACCCTTTACTGTGATATTGTTCTCGCCTGCCTCACGGATTGCCGAAAGTACAGTGATCGGCATCGCAAGCTTCAATGCACAGGAGAAATCTACCATCAGAACAGACAGTGTCTTCGTAATATTTCTTGTCAGAAGCCAGACTGCACCTGTCCCCAGTAATGTATATGGAACAAGTCTATCTGCAAGATGTTCTGCCTTACCTTCTACAGAAGACTTCAGTTTTTCAGAATCCTCGATCATTGTCACAATCTTCTCAAATCTCGTAGAGCCTGATACCGCTTTGACAAGAACTTCAATCTCGCCTTCTTCGAGAACTGTTCCGGCGAAAACAGACTGTCCTACACTTCTTCTTACAGGAAGTGACTCACCTGTAAGAGATGCCTGATTGACCATTCCTTCACCAGTAACTACTTCCCCATCAAACGGGATCACATTTCCCATACGGATCACAACATGGTCTCCCGGCTCAATATCGGATGATCTCACAAGAATCTCCTGTTCGTCTCTCTTCAGCCAAACTTTGTTGACATTCAGTGACATACTGCGCGCAAGATCTCCCACAGATTTTTTATGTGTCCACTCTTCAATGATCTCGCCAATTCCAAGCAGGAACATGACAGATCCAGCTGTAGCATAATCTCTACGGAATACGGAAACGCTGATTGCTGTAGCATCCAGGACAGGAACCTCTATCTTACCATGCATCAGGCAACGGATTCCGTGCCAGATATATTTCACTGATTTTACAGATGTAATCACTGCACGGACCGGCATTGGAAGGAATAACTTGCTTCCATAATGAAGAACTGTCTTCATGACCAACTTTTCCTGATAAACAGCATTCAGCTCTCTTCCAGAACCTGCGGCAACATGTTCCGGAAGAATTGCATTTTCATAAGAAAACTGCTTTAATAAATTCAAGACCTCTTCCTTATCTCCAACATAACAGATCACAGCATCTGCGGTGCGTTCATATACTTTTACATCTGTTACATTCTTCTGATTGGAGAGAAACCAGGATAGAGTATCCGCCTCCGTATATGTCATCCTTTTCTGGACGACATGGATACGAAGGCGGCCATTGATCTCATGCTTTACAATGAATTTCATAGAGAATTAAACTTCTTCCTCTTTGAAATCCTGCGCACCTGTATTCTCTTCCTGAGTTTCTGTCTCTTCTGCTTCTTCTGCTTCTTCTGCTTCGTAGACAGCCTCAGCCTCTTTTGCTGCACGTGACTCATTGATCTGCTGAGCCTCTGCAAGGATATCCTCTGCATTCTCCTGAACAGTTGTTGCTGTCTTCATCACACAGTCTTTTGCTCTTAAAACTGCTGCTGTACAGTTTGTGTAAACTTTCTTTGCATCATCACTCGCAAGAATTTTCACTCCCGCTGTTCCGAAAAGAACACCTCCTGCAAAGATTCCTGCTTTTTTCAATTTAAATATATCCCACATTGTATAAAACCTCCTAAATTTTTTATACATCATATCAACCCAGTATACAGATAGTCAATTCTAACTGCATTTATCGATAAATTTTATCGTTTATTCTCCGGTAATTTAATCGATGTTACTTTTTGGTCTTTTACATAACCGCAATGTTTTAATCCTTCGCGAACCACCTTATTCCATCCTGTTTCTGTGAGTTTAAAAATCGTATCATCATCCAACATGATAATACAGCCTCCCTCTTCCGGGCAATCCTGCGCACAATCAACTTTATACATATTTTTTCTGTTGATTGCTCCGATTTCTTCTAATGCATTGATCATTCTGTAAACAGTTGCCACACCGATCTTTTCATCTGCCTGGGATGCCTTATAAAAGATTTCTTTACAGCTTGAGCATTCATTTTCTAAAATAATATCAATCAACATCTTACGCTGTTTTGTGATCCGGCATCCGTTTTCTTTTAATTTTTCAATAATTTGCTCTTTCTTACTCACGGTACACCTCCTGCTTTCTGGTCTTCGCTGTATCAGTTACTTCGCCATCTCACAGAGAGTTTCGCTCTCATGAGATAGAGGTGACCTCATAACCTGCATTTTTTACTGCATTTTTTAAATCTGCCAGATCAATTTCTCTGTCATAGGAAACTTCTGCACTATTTTCCTTCAAACTCACCTTTGCAGTAACACCATCCAATCCATTCAATGCATTCGTTACGGTATTTGCACAATGCTCGCAGTGCATTCCTGAAATCTTCAACGTCTTTCTGCCAATCACCGGACCGTCTAAAAACTTTGTTTTTGCTTTCTTGCTACTTCCTGAACCGCCTCCGCAACAAGGACCTTCTCCTTTAAAATGTTTGATTGATCCTTTCAGAGCCAACCCAAGCAAGATGATTACAATTAATATAATGATAATATCTGCCATTTTGTGATCCCTCTTTTAGTCTTCTTTCTCTTCTCTGTTTTCTCGCCATTTCTTGATCCACAGATAAATCTGATAGATGGATACACCAACAAGGTAAATCAAAAGAAATGCACCAAATGCGTAAAACATAGAACCTGTTGAATTTCCCATTCTAATCACCTTTTACTTTTTCTTTGTATATTGAGATTTTCCAGCTGCCGCACTGCATCCGCCGCAGCTTCCACAATTGCCGCTGCATCCGGCGCATCCGACATGTTTCCCTTCTTTATGGTTCTTATATCCTTTATAAATGAGAAAAATACAATATCCGATAATTAAAGTTATTATTACAATATTTGCTATCATTGTCATCAACACCTCTTTTTTCTCTTATTATAACAGAGAGCCGGATACATTTCCTGCATCCAGCTCTATTTTTCAAGAACGCTTTCACGTTCTTGTTTCTCTCATATTACGCTGCCTGCACAGAACGTTTTGAGTATACTTTCTGATCTTTGTACGGATCTGGTCTGAAGAGCATGAACAGAAGGAAGATCAATAAGATAAATCCTACTGCTGTACCTACGCCAAATGCTCCGCCTGTTACGAAAGATCCTACCTGGTATACGATCAGGCAAACAACATAAGCAAATACATTCTGGAACAGGATTGCAAACCAGAACCATTTTCTGGACTGCATCTGCTGTGCCATTGTCGCGATTGCTGCAAGACAAGGTGAGTCAAGCAGGTTGAACAGAAGGAATGTAAATGCTGCAATTGTTGACGGGAACCAGGAAGCAACTCCCTGCGCTACTGTCACTGCGTCTTCTGTATCTCCGGACACATTTGCAAGAACTCCCATTGTAGAAACGATTGCTTCTTTCGCTGTAAATCCTGAGATAGATGCTGCTACAGGCTGCCACTCACCAAATCCAAGTGGTGCGAACAGTGGAGCGATCACTCCGCCGATTGCTGCCATTAAGCTGTCTGCGCTGTCTTCTACAAGTCCGAATCCATCTGCTGTAAATCCGAATCCTCCAAGGAACCACATTACTACGCATGCAAGGAACAGGATTGTTCCGGCTTTGATGATGAATCCTTTCAGTCTCTCCCAAACATGAAGGAGAACTGTCTTAGCCTGTGGAATATGGTACTGTGGAAGCTCCATTACGAACGGAGCCGGTTTTCCTGAGAAAGGTTTTGTCTTCTTCAGGATGATTGCAGAAACAAGTACTGCAACGATTCCTACAAAGTACATCAGTGGTGCAATGAAGGAGCTCTCCTGATATCCTGCTACTTCACCGGCAATAACTCCACCCATCATAGCGATAACCGGAAGTTTTGCTCCACATGGAATAAATGTTGCTGTCATGATTGTAAGACGTCTGTCGTTGTCCTGCTCAATTGTCTTGGAAGCCATGATTCCAGGGATTCCACATCCTGAAGAAATCAGAAGAGGAATAAAGCTCTTGCCTGAAAGTCCGAAATGTCTGAACACACGGTCCATGACGAATGCAATACGTACCATGTATCCACAGTCTTCAAGAATAGACAGGAAGAGGAACAGAATCGCCATCTGTGGAACGAATCCAAGTACTGCTCCAAGTCCGCCGATGATACCATCCACTACAAGTCCGTTAATCAGGTCACTTGCTCCGATATTCGTAAGGAATCCT
Source organism: Mediterraneibacter faecis (assembly GCF_055383675.1). Lineage (NCBI taxonomy): Bacteria > Bacillati > Bacillota > Clostridia > Lachnospirales > Lachnospiraceae > Mediterraneibacter > Mediterraneibacter faecis. Next base: position 1,977,189 of record NZ_AP043803.1, read on the forward strand.
CCGACTGCATTCTGGATTGCTCCAACGAATGTATCATTTGTCCAGTCTGTTACAAATGTACCTACTGTTGTGACAGATATGTAATATACAAGCCACATAACTGCGATAAAAATCGGAATACCAAGGATTCGGTTTGTAACGATACGGTCAATCTTATCCGATGTTGTCAGTTTTTCTTTTGCTTTTTTAACAGTAGTTCCGACAATCTTCTGGATAAACTGATAACGTCCGTCAGTTACAATACTTTCCATATCGTCATCATGTTTCTTTTCCAGTTTTGTTCTTTCATCTTCAACAACTGCTTTTGCTGCACCTGAGAGCTTTATCTGATCTACAACTTTGCTGTCATTTTCAAGGAACTTTACAGCGTACCATCTTTTTTTATCTTCTGTAATTGTATCAGGAAGGATTTCCTTTACGCTTTCTACAGCAGCTTCTATATCTTTTGCAAAGATCTCACTAGGAAGTTTTACTTCCTTCTGCTTTGCAACTTTGATTGCTTCATCGATCAGTTCATCCAAACCTTTCTGCTTCAATGCTGAAATCTCAACAATTGGGCATCCGATCAGCATGGAAAGACGTTTGACATCAATCTTAATACCTCTCTTAGCGAGAAGATCGCACATGTTCAATGCGATTACAACCGGTACCCCTGTCTCAACAAGCTGTGTTGTAAGATACAGGTTACGTTCAATGTTTGTTGCATCAACAAGGTCAACGATTACATCCGGATTCTCATTCAGAACATAATCACGGCTGACAACCTCCTCAAGTGTATATGGAGAAAGGGAATAGATTCCCGGAAGGTCAGTTACTGTAACATCTTCCTTTTTATACTTCTTGTTCTTGATCTTACCTTCTTTTTTTTCTACCGTTACGCCCGGCCAGTTACCAACATACTGGTTTGCTCCTGTAAGAGCATTAAACAGTGTTGTCTTACCACAGTTCGGGTTTCCTGCAAGTGCAATTGTGATTGCCATTACTCTCTTTACCTCCTTAAGTTATATCAATCAGGCTATTCTGCATATAAGGTTTTATTTAACTTCTACACACTGTGCATCCGCTTTTCTGACAGTAAGTTCGTATCCACGGACTGTAATTTCAACCGGATCACCAAGTGGTGCAACTTTTCTGATAAAAAGTTCACTTCCTTTTGTGATCCCCATATCCATAATACGGCGTTTGTAAGCACTGTCTCCATCGATTTTTGTAACTACAACAGTAGTTCCTACTTTTGCATCACCCAAAGTCATAACACATACTCCTTCCTTTCTTTACTTTACTTATCACTTTTTCGGCGTCTCAATCAGATCATAATATGGCGCGCCATATCAGCATTTACTGCTACTCTCGAATCTTTAATATTAACAATAACGTTACCGCCAATTGCAGATAGCACGATCACTTCTGCTCCGGGCACAAATCCAAGATTTGCAAGAAAACGCTTCGTCTCATCATTTCCGCTTACTCTCTTAATTGTATTGGCTTCGCCAATGTTGGCCATTGTAAGTGGCATAATCTCACGCTTCTTTCTAAAATGATATTGGAATCCATTTCCATTTGATATAGATTATTAAAAACAGTTGAGATTGATAATTTTTTTCATTTTCTCTTCTGTTCGTAAGTTAGTATATGCTAATTCTCATTAGTTGTCAATGACTAATTTGCAGTTTTTCTAATTTTTTCTGTTCAACGCCAATGTTGAATTTGTCTGGCAAATTGTTTGCTGTCAGGAATAAATTATGATATACTAAGAAAAGACATGAAAATTCACTGTGAATAGTGATACGAATAAATTCTAATTTATATAGAGGAGGCCATTACCTATGCATGTAAATGAATCATCTGAAAATTATCTGGAGACAATCCTCATGTTAAGCAAGAAGCTTCCTGTCGTACGTGCCGTCGACATTGCAACAGAGCTTAACTTTAAGAAATCAAGTGTCAGTGTAGCAATGAAAAAACTCAGAGAAAGCGAACATATTATTGTATCTCGTGAGGGCTATATTACATTGACAGAATCTGGACAGGCAATTGCTGACATGATATATGAGCGTCACACGCTTCTCTCTTCCTGGCTTGAGAGACTCGGTGTTGACCCACAGATTGCCGCTGATGATGCTTGTCGTATGGAGCATGTAATCAGCGAGGAAAGTTTCAACGCAATTAAAAAACATATTGTTTCTCATTCTTAAAACGAAAAAGCACCTTCAGAAGAGTGATATCTCTTCTGTTAGTGCTTTTTTCTTACTTTTACTTATCGTTATAATGATACCTACATGGTAAATACACAAACGGAGTTGGTGGGATTCGAACCCACGTGCCCCGGAGGGCTAACGCATTTCGAGTGCGCCCCGTTATGACCACTTCGATACAACTCCATATGATATTTTTGTCTTAACAGACATCTTTTTAATTATATCATTTCTTCTTGAAAAATCAAGTGATAATTCCCCTTAAAAATTTGTTAAGTCACTCATAAATTTTGTCATTACAAATATAATAAATACGTATATAATAGATATGATATCAAGAACAGGCTCTTCCTTCTTATCTACATTACTTTTTAAGGGGGACTCTCATGAACCACAATACACTCGTAATTGAAATCAAATCTACACTTGATAAACTTATTGCTGCCAGAACTAGTCTTGGTTATGATTACATTGTGTATGGATTACTCTTGATAAACGAGGATCAGACTCGTGTATCCAATATTACCAAAGCTTTGTACATCGATATTGCTGCCCATTATGAGACAAGCTGGTCTTGTGTAGAAAAAAACATCCGCAACACGGTCAATGCAATCTGGACTTCGGAAAATAAAACTATTCTTGAAATGATTTTCAACAGAACCTATATGGACAGAAAACCAACGAATAAAGAATTTTTTGAATATTTATACGATTTTATTTTCTTATCACAAGAAACCGTCCCGACCCAATCAGAAGAAAATGTATCTTCCATCCTCTGCCCTGTCTGTAACAATAAATGTCAGGTACTCGAAAGCATGCTTTCTTTTGTGGCAAAACGACTTCAACCTGAACCTGACTGCACGCATGTATAAGATATAATAATCAATCCGTTTTTCAAAAAGGACCTCCCTTCAATCATGGGAAGCCCTTTTTATATCTGAAATAATTATAACTTTTCTCTTTCTTCCATAATCCAGTCCATCACTCTCTCAATTCCTTTTCCCGTCTTCGCGCTGACTGGAAAAACAACTGCATTTGGATTTAATTTCAGAATCCGTTGTTTCGCAACTTCGAAGTCAAAATCAAAATACTCCAGAGTATCTATTTTATTGATCAATACCAGATCACTTACCTGAAACATCAACGGATATTTCAGTGGTTTGTCATCTCCTTCCGGCACACTAAGAAGCATCACGTTCTTATGAGCACCTGTGTCAAACTCTGCCGGGCACACCAGATTCCCTATATTTTCAAGAATTAACAGATCAAGATTCTCTGTATCATACTCAAGCAATGCACGGGATACCATATCTGCATCAATATGGCACAATCCACAGTTATGGATCTGAATAGATTCTACCCCTGTCAGATCTGCGACTCTCTGTGCATCTAAACTTGTCTCAATATCTACATCCATCTCACCGATTCTCAGCTGATCTTTCATTCTGTTGATCATTGCGCTTAGCAGTGTAGTTTTTCCACTCCCTGGTCCGGACATAACATTTAAAAATAGTGTTCCCTGCGCACTCATTTTCTCGCGGATTGCCTTTGAAGTAGCATCATTATCTGCAAACACGCTTTCTTTAATCTCAATCACTCTGACATTTCCCATGTTTTTATTCCCTTTCTTCAACATCTTATGCATTCACTTCCTGTATCTTTTCCAACAGATAATCAGCCAGTTCCTTCACACCCTCTCCTGTCTTTGCAGAGATGTAAAAAATCTTAATCTGTGGATTCAATCTTCTTGCACATGCTTCAACATAGTCTTTTCGGAAATCAAAAACAGGTAATGCATCGATTTTGTTTATCACTAACACGTCAGATACTTCATACATCAGCGGATATTTCGCCGGTTTGTCATCTCCTTCCGGAACAGAAAGAATCGTCAGATTAAAGTTTGCACCTGTATCAAACTCAGCCGGACAAACAAGATTCCCTATATTCTCAAGTACAACAAAGTCCAGATCATCTCTTTCAAACGCTCTGATTCCCTGTCGTGTCATATCTGCATCCAGATGACACATCCCACCGGTATGCAGCTGAATCGATGGAATTCCAGCATCGATCAGTGTATTCGCATCCACGTCAGAATCAATATCTGCTTCCATCACGCCCCATTTGATTTTTCCTTCAAAATGAGGTTTCAATGCCAGAAGTGTACTTGTCTTTCCACTTCCCGGACTGGACATCAGATTCATCAGACATGTCTTCTGTGCCTTTAATTCCTGGCGCAGTACCTGTGCATCTGCATTGTTGTCTTCAAGAATTGTCTCTTTTAATTCTATTACTTTTGCTTTTTCCATGCGTTCTCCCCCTGGTGTCGGACACCATTTTGTTTTTTTGCTTTTATCTCCAACTACAATACCTGCGGATTGTTTCATATAAAGTCATTATATGTTACTGTTCACTCCCGTGTCAATCGCTCCGCTGATTGACACGGAGGATGCATGTTTTGGCTTGAATGCATCTCGCCCCATCGCCAAAGGCGATTTAAAATGGCGAGATGCATTGCTGGTCGCACATCGTGTGAACAGTAACCATTATATCAAATAGGCACAATTTTGTATATTTTTTATAATGCCTTTCTTACATCTCTGTGATATAATTTTGTTAGATATAACTAACAATAACTATTCTTTTCTAATATGTGTGAGCTTTATCTATCTTTCTTGAAGTCAGAGTATTCCTAACTAAGATAAACTCCATTCTCACACAGAACAGGGGGCGAACTATGTTTTTATCCTTAACCAATATCAAAAAATCCTTTGGACAAGGCGACAGTCGTGTAGAAGTCTTAAAAGGCATTGATCTATCGATTGAAAAAGGAGAATTCTGTGTTCTTCTTGGACCTTCCGGCTCGGGAAAATCCACTTTGCTGAATATCATCGGAGGTATTGACCGTGCAGACAGCGGGCAGATCACAATTGAAGGCGAACTGATGGAAAAAATGACTGCAAAACGCTTGAGTCAATACCGAAGGAAGCATCTCGGATATGTTTTCCAGATGTATAATCTGATTCCGAATCTTACCGTGCGCGAGAATATTGAAGTCGGTGCTTACTTAAGTGATCACGCGTTAGATGTAGATGAACTTCTTGATACCCTTGGTCTTTCTGCACATCAGAAAAAACTGCCGAATCAGCTCTCCGGAGGTCAGCAGCAACGTACTGCAATTGGGCGGGCGATTGTTAAAAATCCTGATATTCTGCTTTGTGATGAGCCAACCGGCGCGCTTGATTATAAAACGTCGAAAGAAATACTGAAGCTGATTGAAACAGTCAATCAAAAATACGGCAATACAGTTGTAATGGTAACGCACAACGATGCGATCAAAGATATGGCAGACCGCGTTGTCCGGATTCGTGACGGTATGATACGAAAAAATTATCTGAACGATCATAAGGTCAGTGCGCAGGAACTCGACTGGTAAAGGAGGCTGCAGACAATGAAAAACCCATTAAACAAACGTCTCCCCAGAGAATTCCGGAAAGACTTTGGTAAGTATCTTGTCATTTTCCTTCTCCTTGTGATCACAATCGGATTCGTCTCCGGATTTCTTGTTGCCGATGGCAGCATGATCAAGGCTTATACTGAAGGAATTGACAACTATAATACAGAGAACGGACATTTCCGCACTTCTGAAAAAATGAATGATGCGCAGATTCAGTCTGTGGAAGAAAATGGTATCCGGATCTATAACAATTTCTATCTGGAACAGGATTTAACAAATGGCAGCACAATGCGTATCTTTGCAAACAGGGAGCAGGTGAATCTTGCCTGCCTCATGGAAGGAGTATTTCCAAAAGCGGCAAATGAAATCGCCATCGATCGTATGTATGCTGACAACAATAAGATTTCCATCGGAGACACACTGAAAAGTGATACACAGAGCTGGAAAGTAACCGGATTCATTGCTCTTCCGGATTACAGCTGTCTCTTTCAGAACAACAACGATTCCATGTTTGATTCTGTCAAATTCGGAATTGGAGTTGTAACGTCCGAAGCATTTGAATCTTTGGATTCTCCACTTGTAAAATACTGCTATGCGTGGAAATACAACGATGAACCTACGACAGAGAAAGAAGAAAAAGAAGTATCTGATGATCTGATGAAAGCAATCAACAAGGATGTTTCTCTGGAAGAATTCGTTCCGCGTTATCTCAACCAGGCAATCACATTTACCCGGGATGATATGGGAAGCGACCGCGCAATGATGATCGTATTTCTTTATATCGTAATTGCGATCATGGCGTTTGTCTTTGGCATTACGATCAGCAACACCATTGCAAAAGAGGCAAATGTCATCGGAACTCTTCTTGCCAGCGGCTACACCAGAAATGAACTGATCCGACATTATATGGCCATGCCGATCCTTGTCACGCTAATTGGTGCTTTCATTGGAAATATTCTCGGCTATACCATCATGAAAGATGTCTGCGCCGGTATGTATTATGGAAGCTACAGCCTTCCGACATATGTAACCGTCTGGAACGCAGAAGCATTTCTGCTTACTACGATTATTCCAATCTTGCTAATGCTTCTCGTCAATTACACAGTACTTCGCAGAAGACTATCACTTTCTCCTTTGAAGTTCCTCCGCAGAGACTTAAAGAGAAGGCAACAAAAGCATGCATTATCACTGAACAGAAGAATTCCATTTTTCAGTCGTTTCCGACTGCGTGTGATTTTCCAGAATGTCAGCAATTACCTTCTGCTGTTCCTCGGAATCTTATTTGCAAACCTTCTGTTGATGTTCGGTCTGCTCTTCCCTGCTGTACTCGATCATTATCAGACTGTTCTAAAAGATAATCTGCTTTGTAACTACCAGTACATTTTGCAGATACCGATCAACGCCATGGACGAAGATCATAAACTGGAAAGCCTTGTAAATATGCTCTATTTTCAGCACGAGGTAGAAACCGATAACCCTGATGCGGAGAAATTCAGCGCTTATTCACTGAAAACAACAGATAAGAAATATAAGGAAGAGGAAATCCTGCTCTATGGACTTGCAGATAACAGCCGCTATCTTCCGATTGATTTTCAGGAAACTGTATCTGACAAAGATGTTTCAAAGAAAGAGGATGCTTCTGATGCAACTCCTGCATACATCTCTTCTGCTTATGCAGATAAATATCTTCTGGATATCGGTGATGAAATCACTTTAAAGGAAGCTTATGAAGATGATACATACACGTTTTCTATTGAAGGAATCTACGATTATGAAGGTGGTCTGACCGTTTTTCTTCCACAGGATACGTTCAATGAACTGTTTGACCTTGGTTCCGATTACTTCAGTGGTTATCTCTCTGACAGCGAGATAACCGATATTGACCAAAAATACATCAGCTCTGTGATCGACCTCGACAGTCTGTCTAAAATCTCCCGACAATTGAATGTTTCGATGGGAAGCATGATGTATCTGTTAGACGGATTTTCAATCGTGCTCTTTATGATTCTGATCTATCTTTTGTCAAAGATCATTATCGAAAAGAATGCACAGTCAATCTCTATGACAAAAATACTTGGATACTCTGACCGGGAGATCAGCAGTCTGTATCTGCTGTCTACAACCATTATGGTCGTAGTCTTCCTGCTTCTGAGTTTTCCGATAGAAACAGTTCTCATGAACGCTCTCTTCCGTGGAATTATGATCAGCAGTATTTCCGGTTGGATCCCATTGTACATTGATCCGGTCCTGTATGTAAAAATGTTCCTGCTAGGATTCGGAACTTACCTGCTTGTTGCATTGATCGAATACCGCCGGATCAAGAAAGTACCTATGGATCAGGCATTAAAAAATATTGAATAATCGTGATTGTACCTGTATCTGCTGCCTAAGGACTTCTAAGTTAGGCATAACAGTGCAGGTCCCATTTGAAAGGAGAATTTCTCGTGAAAAGAAAAATGTTGCAAAAATTAGTTCCCGGTCTGTGCGCCAGTCTTGTCCTGGTTTCTGCCACAAGTCTGACAGGATGCTCCACTGACACAAAGACAGCTGCCACAGCTTCAGATGCTGACAAATCAGAAACGGTATATGTAAAAGCTGATGCAAGCGGAACGATAAATGAGATCAAAGTCCAGACAGACTTGAAAAATAACGGAACATCAAAGGAAATCAAAGACTTCTCAACTCTGAAAGACATAAAAAATACGAAAGGAAATGAGTCCTTCACCCAGTCCTCTGACGGAACGATCACCTGGGAAAACAAAGGGGAGGACATTCATTATGAAGGTACTTCTACAGAAGAACTTCCTGTAAATGTAAAAATCAGTTACACATTGGATGGAAAATCTATACAACCGGAAGATCTCGCTGGGAAAAATGGAAAGCTTGGAATTCGTTTTGATTATGAAAATACTACCGAAGAAAATGTAACCGTAAATGGTGAAGAGATGACTTCTCCGGTTCCATTTGCAGTGATCTCCGCCATGATCCTTCCGGAAGACACCGCTTCTAATATCCAGGTAACAAATGGTAAAATATTTACAATGAATGACCAGAGCGTCGTTGTCGGTTATGCCTGCCCGGGACTTAAGGACAGTCTGAAGCTTACTGATTATGAACCTACGGAAGATATCTCTATCCCAGAATCAGTGGAAGTAACTGCAGATGTAACAGATTTTGAGATGGACTTTACTGCAACCGTGGTCTCCTCCGGTCTGTTTGAAGATCTCGAAGAGGATTCCTTTGACGATATGGAGGATGCCGCTGACAGCCTGCAGGAACTCGGAGATGCATCCGGCAAACTTGCTGACGGAGCAGCACAGCTGCTAGGCGGCGCTTCTACTTATCAAAGTTATCTTGGGCAATATGTAGACGGTGTCTCACAACTTGCCGAGGGAACAGACACTTTAGATGACGGTGTAACTGCACTTAATGAAAATTCCGGAAAGCTGGTTTCAGGTGCTTCTTCTCTTCAAACTGGTCTTGAACAGCTGAATTCTGCTCTCTCTGGCCAGATATGCACGGATTCTGGTTCTCTTCCGTCTGCTGAGACACTTTCAGCACTTCAGGAACAGATTAAATCACTCGGCCAACAGCTGGATTCTGTTGACTCCTCTCTTGCAGAGGCAAAATCTTCTTTCGCATCCGTCAACTGGGATACTCTGAAATCTTCTATCACAGAGGACGCAAAAGAACAGTCCAAAACTGCTGCGACAGATGCTGTCCAGTCTGCGATCGATCAGATTGTTTCTGAAACTGCATCAGATTCAGAATTATCAGAAGAATCTAAAAATGCTGTCAACGATAAGATGTCACAATTGAAGAATGAAATAAATGATACGATTGCATCTGCAATTGATCAGAACCTTGATCTTTCTTCTTCCTCCACAGATATCGATCAGCTGAAATCCGCCACAGAAGGAACATTAAACAGCCTGACGGAACTGATTACTTCCTGCCATACTACGCTTGACCAGATGTCTTCCGGTGCCGGTTTCTTTGCTCAGGCAGCACAGAGTCTTTCTTCTCTCAGTGAGACATTAAAAACTTTGCAGAGCTCACTTTCAGCTTTATCTGCCGGCAGTTTACAGCTCACTCAGGGACTTACCTCTTTCCAACAGGGAATCAGTCAATTGTCTGAAGGCAGCTCAACGCTCTCTCAAGGAGCTACTAAACTGGGCACAGCCGGGAAAGAACTAAAAGAAGGATACACAACCCTTGCCGAAGGAATCTCTTCTCTCTCTGAAGGACTTACTCTCTTTGATAAAGAAGGAATCCAGGAACTTGAAAAACTAGGCGGGGATGATCTGAAGAATCTCTCCAAAAGAATGAAAGCTGTCAAAGAAGCGGACGCTGAATACGATAATTATGGCGGTAAGTTAGAAGAACAGACCGGGGACGTACGGTTTATTATTGAGACAGATGTGATTGATTAAGAAGAAGGCTTTGGGTCATTTCTATTGACCCAAAGCCTTCTTTCTATAATTCTTTTTCTACATTCCACTACCTGCCCAAAACTCCATCTAGTTGTATTTGTAGATTTACAAACTCCACTTCCACTTTCAATAATATCCTTCGCTTCTAATTCTGCAAATTTTTTATCAGCTTCAGCTTTAGCCCGGTTGTTTTCAATAATTTGTTCCCTCAAATTCTTTTCGAATTCCTCTGGTGTAATATCTATCTTTTGCTGTTTTTCCATTGAATATGCGCAAAATTCTTCCGAGTTCATAAAATGAATATCCATCGAATACTCTTTATTCAATTTATCAATCACTGCCTGATACGGATCTTCTGATGCTGCACTTACAGAAATAGCTGTAAAAGTACTTAAAACCAATGCCATAAAAGTTACCATTAATTTAATTTTTATTTTCATATTCTACCTCCAAAACATATTTTTATTTCCAAACAGTAATTTACTTTTTTAGTGTAACAATACATTTTCCATTTACTAATTCAAATTTTATAACCTCCTCATATAAAATTTCTTTATTTTCATTGTAAACTACTATTTCAAATTCACATTCGTTCACACAATTTGGACTACTATTTATTAACTTCTCATTTTCACCACTATAAATTTGTTCAAATATATTTGACTCGGGAATCCAATATATTTTTTCCCCTTTTGGTAAATTGTAAAAATACTATTTTCTTTTTCTAATGACTTGCAATTATACATGTAATTCTCTGGTATATCTATCTGAAAAATATAACCATTTCCTACCGGCGTTTCCATCAATTTTAAAGTCTCTTTATGTTCTGGTATTAAAACAGAACCTTTCTCATTTCCATCTTGCGTCATCGCATAAACTGTAATTATTGATTTATTTTTTTGCAAGATATTTGTAAACACACACAAAAAAACTATGGCAGTTGCAACTATCCCCGTTGTAATTCTCTTTATGTGAATTTTCTGTTTCAAATTTTTTCTTCTTTCAATCCCATCAAAAATTCTCTGTTTGGATTCTTCAGTAAATTCAATTCCAGTCACAGCACTTTTAATTGAATTTTTATCCACACTCATTCACTCCCAACTTCTTTTTTAATAATTTCCGACCTCGTTCCAAACGCTTTTTCACAGTCGATTCCGTAATTTTCAAAATCTTACTTATTTCAAAGCATTTATATCCTTCTACATAATACAATAAAAGCACTTCCTTATATTTAGATGGTAATTCTAAAAGGATAGCAAGTATCTGATTATCTATACTATCCTCAGGATATGTAGTCTTAATTGTTTCGATATTTATATATGGATGTTGTTTATAGAAACGCAATTTATCTTTACAAAGATTTATTGTAACTCTAATTAACCATGCCTTTTCATGTTCATAAGTTTCAAAAAGAGGCTTTTTTGTCATATATTTTATTAATACATCTTGCACTGTATCTTCTGCATCATACGTATTTTCAAGCATTACGATACATATTTTATATAGCATTTCTCCATATTTCTGAAACATCTTCTCAACTGAAGCTTGTTCAAGCATACCTTTCACATTCCTCCCCCGATATCCTACTCAATTCCTTTTATAATAAAACGTTTCAAAATTTAGAAAAGTGACAAATTTAATCAAATATTTTTTCCTACCGTATCGACATAATATCCTCTGCACCCAAAATGTCTGTTACCATATTTATACATGAAAAATCTCCGTCATTCTACAACAGAACAACGGAGATTTCAAAATAACATATTTTCTTTTACTCTTTTACAATCCAACTGCCTGTTTTCTTTGAACCAACTCTTTCTAATCGTCCTAATTCAGACAACTCTTTAATCATTCTCTGAACAGCGCTTCTCGACAAAGAGACTCGTTCAATAATTTCTTTTTGCGTAATTGTTGGATTATTGCGCAACATATCAAGGAGCATTTTCGTATGCGGTACGGATTTTACTTACGCTCTTTACTTTTCTTGAAAAAGTACTATACTTATTTATGGTTTAAATCAGTTCTATTATGAAAGACTTTACAAGAATACGGAGATAATTTTATGACCATCAGTATACTTCTCATGAAACAAATTGCACAGCTTTTTCTTATGATCTTTATGGGATACTTAATTGTAAAAACAGGTATTGTCGAGGATACCGACAGTAAGGTATTGTCCAAAATCATCCTTTATCTGGTCATCCCTTGTGTAATTATAAACGCTTTTCAAGTTGATTATACTTCTGACACTGTGAGAGGATTGCTACTGGCTTTTATAGCATCTGTTCTCACACAGATTGTCCTTCTTATTGTTGTCTCTGTTTTAGGGAAACTTTTTCATTTAAACGAAGTAGAAATTGCCTCTATCTATTACTCTAATTCTGGTAATCTGATTGTACCAATCGTAACTTTTATTTTAGGAAAAGAGTGGGTATTATATGGATGTGTATTTATGAGCGTGCAACTCATTTTTATATGGACTCACTGTAAGAAAATTATCAGCCAAGAGGCTTCTTATGACTGGAAAAAAATTGTCCTCAATATAAATATGATTTCTATTTTTATTGGAATCCTGCTTTTCTTTACAAAAATCCATTTACCGGAAATCATAAATGATTCGATAAGTTCTGTCGGTAATATGATTGGACCAGCAAGCATGATCGTAACAGGTATGCTTTTCGCCGGTATGGATCTGAAACAGATTTTTACAAATAAGAAAGTATATTTTATCTCTGTTCTCCGGTTAATCGTATTACCCGTATTTGCACTGATTCTGATTAAGTTAAGCCATCTCGCCGCTTTTTCAGCAGATGGAGATAAAATCATGCTCATTGTATTTCTTGCAATCATTACTCCATCTGCCTCAACTGTAACCCAGATGTGTCAAGTATACGGAAATGATTCTCAATATGCCAGTGCGATCAATGTTGTTACAACACTGTTTTCTATTGTTAGCATGCCGCTTTTAGTGATGCTATTTCAAATGTTTTAGCTATGAAATTCTGCCGTTCTCCATTTCGTAGACCATATCTGCCACGTTCATTGTGGACACTCTGTGGGATACCAGGACAACGGTTTTCTTTCTGGCGGATTCTTTTAATGATCTTAAAATAATTCCCTCATTTAAAGAGTCAAGGTTTGATGTAGGCTCATCAAGCAGGATCAGAGGGCAGTCATGCAGAAATGCTCTTGCAATTCCGATTCTCTGTTTCTCACCGCCGGACAGCGTATCACCCAGTTCTCCGACTTCTGTATCATATCCTTTCGGAAGTGTCATAATAAAATCGTGGATAGAAGCTTTCTTTGCGGCTTCCATAATCTCTTCTCTGGATGCTCCCGGCTTTGCGATTGCGATATTATTTGCAATGGAATCATGGAACAGGTGTGTTTCCTGCGTGACATAACTTTCCATATCTCTTAAATGCCTGGTCGGAATCTTTCGGACATCTGTACCATCTACCGACATGCTTCCACCCTGCACATCCCAAAAACGCATCAGCAGTTTTAAAAGTGTAGATTTTCCGGAACCGCTCGCACCATGAATCCCTGTGATTTTACCCGGCTGTAATTTCATTGAATAGCTATCTAAAATGGTCTCCGCGCCGTATGCAAATGTAACGTTCTCTGCCTCTGCTCCTGCGAATGCACGATCTGCACGATCTGCACTCTCCTCAGAATTCACACCCTGATCAGCAGAAGTTTCCACATCACCCGGAATTTCTTCCACAAGCGGTGTCTCTTCCAGAAGGGAAAGAACACGCTCACCACTTGCCAGTGTCTGGTTCAGGTTGTTGGAAAGGCTTGATAATGCTACTACTGGTCCGAAAGAACCCATCATTGCGATCGTACAGGTTAAGATTCCTTCAAACCCCATCTCGCCCTTCGCATAGAGCCAGATCGTCAGTGCCAGCATTCCGAAAGATGCAAGCAGGATAACCATGTTCGTAAATGAACGCTGTGAGCCTTCCATTTTGCTTAATGATTCCTGCATTTCGGCAAGGTTCTTGGATTGCCCTGTCATCTGCTCTTTTCTCTTTTCACCCTGTCCGTACTGGATGGTTTCATCTAATCCACGTAAGGAATCCAGAACAAAACTGTTCAGTTCTCCGAAGCTTGTTCTAAACTCCATTCCCTTCTGGCTGCCACGTTTTCCATTCCACATTGGGATGGCTACACCGACAATCAGATAAGCTGTCAGTGCAAGCAGTCCTGCTAACCAGTGATATCTTCCGATAAAGATTACCATGATAATCGAGGTCAGTGTTGCGATCGCAATCGGGGAAATGGTATGTGCATAGAACACTTCCAGGAGCTCGATATCTGTTGTGATGATCGAGATCAGATTTCCCTTGTCTCTGCCTTCCAGTTTCGCCGGGCAGAGCTTTCTTAAGGAAGCAAACACTTTATGACGAATGATCGCCAACAGTTTAAACGCAATAAAATGGTTACAATACTGTTCCACATAATGCAGGATTCCCCGGAGCACTGCGATCACGATCATGATTGTGATAATCGTCTTTACCGGGGTAAATACTAACCACATCTTCTCTACCGGAACGATCATTCCTGCTATCCCTGTCAGAAGTCCATGCACGATGACCTGTCCTGCCAGTATTGTCAGGAAGATCGCACACAAGTAACCCAATGTTCCAAGGATAATTGCTGCCAGCATGATATGGAGCAGGGGTTTTACTAACCCGATCAGGCTTCCCATGATCTGAATGGCACTTCTGCGTTTCGTTGTATTTGTATGTTCACTCATTATGCCACTCCCCCTTTTCCATAGTTTTCCAGAGCCATCTGGCTTTCATATAGATGTCTGTATGCACCATTCTGGCTCATCAGTTCGTCATGTTTTCCACTTTCCTTGATTTCCCCGTCTTTTAAGAAATAAATCTTATCAGACTTCACAACATTTGCCAGTCTATGGGAAATCAGAAGCACCGTCTTTGTCTTTGCCAGATCATGAATCACATTCATGATCAGTTCTTCACTTTCCACATCGATATTAGATGCAGCTTCATCAAAAATGTAAACCTTGCTGTCTTCTTTTAATAAAGCTCTTGCAATCACCAGTCTCTGACACTGACCGCCGGACAGGTTGCTTGCTTTTTCTAATAACCGTGTCTGCAATCCATCCTGCGTCTGTAAGAATCCTAAGAGATTGACTTTCTGAAGAACTGCTTCCATCTCTTCTTTCGTTGCATCCGGTTTTGCCATCTTCAGATTTTCTTCTACTGTACCTTTGAACAGGTAGCTGTTATGGCGAACCAAAACAACCCTCTGCATCAGATTGGTTTCATTCACTTCATTCAGCGGTACACCACCGATGGTGATCTCTCCGCTGTATTCCCGGTTCTTTGCTGCTAGGATTCCTGCAATCGTACTCTTACCACATCCGGATTCACCAACCAGTGATACAAAACTTCCTGCCGGGAGATTTAAGTTGATGCCTTTTAAAATCTCTCGGTCCGCTTCGTAAGAAAAATGAACATCCTTCAACGACACATCCAATGCGCCATTCGGCAGACATTTTTCTCCCGCCTGTGGTTCCGGCAGATCCAAGATCTTAAAGATCTTGTCACTTGCTGCCATTCCATTCATTGCGATATGGAAAAAGGAACCGAGCAGACGAAGCGGCAGGAAAAACTCGCTGGCAAGCAGGACGATACATAACGTTCCTGCCACACTGATATTTCCTTTTAAGAATTCGGACACCGCAACTGCCATACCAATC
Organism: Mediterraneibacter faecis; assembly: GCF_055383675.1. Lineage (NCBI taxonomy): Bacteria > Bacillati > Bacillota > Clostridia > Lachnospirales > Lachnospiraceae > Mediterraneibacter > Mediterraneibacter faecis. Next base: position 1,993,008 of record NZ_AP043803.1, read on the forward strand.
GCTGCACCACCATACGCCACAATGTCCATCACACTTGTGGAATTGAGCTGCATGGTCAGTACCTTCATAGTGATCCTGCGGAAGTTCTGGGATTCCACATCCATCTCGTCCGCTTTCTGTTGATCTGCCTGATAGATCTTCAACGTCGTCAGTCCCTGCAGATTCTCAAGGAACGAATCACCCAGCCCGGTATAGATACTCCAATATTTGCTCAAAAGTTTCTTTGCGATCTTCTGTACCACAACGATCGAGATCGGGATCAGTGGCACACAGATCAACAGGATCACACTTGCCTTTACACTCACTCTGCAAAGAATGAGAAATAAGGTCAGTGGTGCGATCAGGCTGTAGAACAACTGCGGAAGGTATTTTCCAAAATACGTTTCCAACTGCTCCACACCTTCGGTTGACACCTGTACGACCTCCGAAGAGGATACTTGCTCACTGTAGGAAGCTCCCAGCTTCAACATTTTCTCATAAATCTTTTCTCTTAAAATTCTCTTTACATCTACACATGCAAGATACGAAGACCTTGCCCACATCCGTTCGCATACAAATCGTATGATCACCACCAGTGCGAGGATCAGGATTGTCTTCTCAATCACCGGCACTGTCACCGCACGATAGACCACGCGCTCCAACAGGTCGGCAAGCGTAAATACCGCCAGCACCTGTGAGAGCAATGCCGCCCACTGCCACAGGATGGTGTAGACAATGTACTTTTTTGCGTGGGATAAAAGTCCCACCAGTCTTGTTTTAATCATAAAAATCTTATCCTTTTGTTTATTTCTTCGATTCTTTTTTACTGCATATCAGATGCCATACCGCCAGCACCGGATGATACAGAAGCATCCTCGGTCCGGAAAACCGCATGACCACTCGAATCTTCTCCCTCATCTCCGGCTTGTAGCAATGCACTTTACAGTTTGCACAGAATGTTTTCTCTTCCATAAAGGGACATTTCTGGCTTCTGAGTCTGGCATAATCTGAAAGTTCCTGACAGGAAGGACACATCTTTCCTGTCGTTTTGTCATATTCCTTATGATTCTTCCGGCAGTACAGCCGGATCATCTCTTCCACGACATACTGTTCTTTCTGCCGCTTTTTTTCTACTTTATTCTTTTTATTCATATTGTTATTCGTAAATTTCTCCCAGTTTTACTGTCTTTACCCTCAAGAAGAAGTACAGGATATGACATACCCACACTACTGCGATACAGATTCTTCCAACCGGCACATTCTTCATACAGATAAATCCGATTACCATGACTACTGTTACCATTCCGATAATCTTGCACTTTGTTCCCATCGTCATGGCTCTTTTCTGGACGAAGCTGTCCAGATGTTTCTTATATAAATTCGTTCCTATGAACCAATCATGCAGTTTCTTTGAACTCTTGGCAAAGCAGAACAGCGTTGCCATGTAAAACGGAACAGTTGGCAGGATAGGAAGTACAATTCCTATCGTACCAAGTCCCAGACAAAGAAATCCAAGCACGATCCAGACTATTTTTAATGGATTTTTCATCTTCTTTCTTTTCTCCTGTGGAGTTCTCTCCCTTTTTCCTCCTCTTTTCTTTTGTTGCGCCCTGTACGGCAATAAGATATGGCTACTCACTGTTTGTTGTATCTATCCTATTTGAGCATAATTCACTCTGCTTTCTTATGTCAATCTTTTTTACTTTTTTGGTGCGCTCATGCACCGTTTTATTCTCATAAATTATTAGGTTTTTTCAAGGCATTTCAGAGTTTTTAATATTTTTTATCATTTATTTTCTTCGTTTTTACTTTAATTAGCATTATTTCTATATGAATTCTATAAGATGCAACGCACCTTCTATTTTCTAATTACAATTCAGAAATCTATGCTTTGATACCCAATAACAGACGTATCGACAATCCAGCCAATTATTGATGAAGTTCTGGCAGGTAAAGAATAGTTTTACTAACTATAAAGCAAGCCTCCTCCGACTGTGTGATTGCACAATCGGAGGAGGCTTTTATCATTCATATAATGATTCATTTCCTTCACATCATCATTTTATAATTTAAACACCACCCTGGCCGTACTTTCCGGCATATGTGCATTTCCTACCGAGCAGGTCACGGTGATCATTACATTTCCTCTCAGAACACCATTATCAAAGTTCTGATAATAACAGGCATCCAACGGAATCTTTACCTTTCCGTTTTTGATATCCGCATATCTGAATATCCCCTGGTGAAGATATTTTAATGTAGCCAGATGTCCGGACATATCCTCTCCATTTACTCTTGACACTGCATCTATTTCCCGGATCGTAAGTTCGAGATAAGCACCTCTTTTGTTATACTTAATCAAGGCAACTGGTTCAAATCCTCTGTCTGCCATCGACCTTTTTGCACCATCATGCTGTAAGATCGTAACTGCTACTTCATAATTCCCATATTCCAGAATATCTCTTATATCCGTGATGACATCCTCGCGTTTCCGCATCTTTGTCTCCGGGTTCGTTCTACGGTCACTCTTCACCAACTTTTCTAACTGAATGTAATCTATATTTTCAATCATCCCTTTTAGGACTTCTTCTGTTCCTTCTGTGATGCCGCTTCGTTCCAGATAGTCACGGACATCCCGCATCATCTTGCAGCGCCAGTCTAATTTTCTTTTCCCATTTTCCGTGAAATCCAGACTCTCTGTCAGTTCTCCTTCTTCGATACATTTTTTGAAGAAACGGCTGACCTGGGAATGATTTACTCCGCACTTTGCCGCGATCATCCGGACTGCACCTTTCTTTTTTTCAAGCTTATTAAGCTCTATCAGGTATTGTATCTGCAGCATTGTAAGATTTTCAATCTTATATTCCTTTTTTCTGTCCATACTCCACTCCTCTTACCAAATCTCTACTTCCAGTTGCTCGCACCCCCATCTATCTGGTTCTCCATCTTTCTCATTCATAAATGTAATCAGGATGGTTCCTTCCATCACACGGTCGTTTGGCTTGATGACAAATTCAAACATACTCGCCGGGATCCGTTCTCCGTATTCCCCACGCTCTGCCTGAACCCATTCATTTCTGGTATTCTGATACCACAATGGTTTTTTAGGAAATGCTTTTGTTCTTTTCAATTCAAAAAAGCCTCTGCTCTCATTGATTTCGAGAAAGATGTCTCTGGAATAGCTTTTATATTCTTTTGCAAGTCTTCTTGGGTGGCACAGTTCCATGCTATACATCTGCATAACAAATGTATAGACTCCCGGCAGGTAACGGTCTGTCAACTCAGAATTACAAATTCTGCGCTCATAATACATATTTTCATAGTTGGCAAACTGGCAGACTGCCCGTACCGACTCTTCGGACATAACATGTTCGATTCTGCACGCATCCTGCTCAGCGATTGTTTCATTTACACCAATAAACTGTAAATGCTGACTGATTGAAGTGTGACGATATATGTAATCATTTCCAACAGATCTTCCATATGGTGTCAACACAACTTCCCGGTTTGCTCTCGGCTTCTCTATATATCGGTACTCGTACATACGTTTTAAACAGATCAGACTCTCTTTCTTCTCCATTCCAAAATACTCACTTATCTTCATAACATCCAACGGGATTTTCTGATTCTCCCACTGACATAGTAATTCCAATATATCTTCTTCCCGTTCCAGCTTAGAATACGGAATTAACTCTTGTTCATTCTCTGTCATTTGCTTCCCTTTGCTTTCCATGATCATTCCTCACTTGTTTTCTGTGTATCTATACATACCGCATGAACTGCGAATCGTTTGCTGCTATCATCATTATGGAATGCACCTATACTTCCACCTCAAATGGCAGAAGATCCAGAACATCTTTCTGTACATCAATCCCCGGATAAACCTCTATCAGTTTCAGTCCCTTCGGTGTCAGGCGAAATACACAGCGTTCTGTCACGTAAAGCACCTTTTGACCATTTGCAATTGCACGTCTGGCTGAAAAACTGGTACTCTTGACTTGATCCACGAATTTAGGAATTGTCCCTTCCTTCTCAACCGTTACAATTCCTTTTGTCTGTGAAACCTCAAGGCCTTTTGCAGTAAAACTAAAACAAAAAACAACTGTCGGCGTCTTAGATGTGATATTCGCAAAACCGCCGATTCCTCCTGACTCAACCGTCAATGTCACCATGTCAAGCATTCCACTCTTTCTTGCAAAACGAGAAACCATCTCCGGAATGCCGATTCCAATATTTACGATATCATCCACACGTAATTCCTTCGATGCACGTTTTCCGATGATATTTGCCACCGTACTGTTCTTTGACTGTTTCACTGAAACAGAATCTAAACGCTCACTCCATGTGTTCCACTCTTCATATGGAATCTCAAAGCTTCCAGTCAGTGCTGTATAGGCTTCATTTCTTGCTTCCGGTTCTGCTACAACGATTGCATCTACCAGACATCCCGGAATAATTGCATTTCTCGGTCGTGACGGGGTGTCCACCAAACGGTCTACCTGCACGATTACCTTCCCGCGATTCGCTTTTACTGCCTGACAAATAGACAGCGCATCACCGGACATAAACATATCGTCAAAAGTAATATTTCCCTTTCTGTCTGCTGCTGTTCCTTTAATCAATGCAACATTAATCTTTGGCAATTTATAATAAAGGAATTCCTCCCCATCCACTTCTACATGCTTAACCAGCGAATCATCAATTGAGATTCTATTAATTCCGGGTCCTTCTCTGATATACCTTCTGCATTATGTTCATCATCCCAGACACCAAATCCGGCACTGGAAATCATTGTCAGATGTGTGGGGGACTGCATCTTCTGGTATCTTCTGTAAATTGCTTCGTGAAGTTCAATTGGACTCTCTATTCCGACAAATTAATTCACACAGATACAGTCTCCGTCCCGAATCAGCCAGATTGCTTCATCGGCAGTCATTATTTCATACATGGTGTAATTTCTCCTTATCCCAAATATTCTTACCGTTCATTATACACTATCTCAGGAAATCAATCATCATAAATTAAGAAAAGCTCGCAGCTGATTGCCTTCAACCCGCTGTGAGCCTTTCTTATAATATTCTTTAATGTAATTTAGTTATGGCATAATTGAATTTGCACCATCCACAATTACGCTCTGACCTGAATAATAGCATGAATCTGGTCCTGCCAGAAATGCAATGACTGGAGCAATATCAATTTCAGGATCTCCAAAACGTTTCATAGGATTTAAATTCACCTGTTTTGCATATTCCTCCGGGAATTTCTCAGCCCATGCTTTTGCTGCCGGTGATTCTGCTCCTGGAAGTACGATATTTACACAGATTCCATACTGTCCCCATTCTTTTGCTGCAATCTTAGTCATACCTCGTAATGCTTCTTTATTAGAGCCATACGCTAACTGTCCTGCTATACCAAACATACCTGTTGCCGAAGCAAAGTTGATCACTCTTCCTTCGTGCTGTTCTTTCATATAAGGAAATGCTGCCTGCATATAGTTAAGAGAACCAATCACACCACTTTCCCAGGCTTTAAGCATATTGTCATATGTAGTATCCTCAACTGAAGCCGATGGAACGATTGCCTGTGCATTGTTTACAATAACATCTACTGTTCCATATGTATCAGCTGCTGCTTTAACAACTTCTTCTACTCTTGCTCTGTCTGCTGAGTCACAAGACATAGCGAAGCCTTCTCCACCAAGTTCTTTAATCTCAGCGATTGTCTGCTCGATTGGTTCAAGACGTCGTCCTGTTGCAACAATCTTTACTCCTCTCTTTGCAAGACAAAGTGCAATTCCTTTTCCAATTCCCTGTCCGGCTCCTGTTACAATAGCCACTTTTTCATTTAACTGTTTCATCTCAAAATCCTCCTATACGTACAATACTCAATAGGACAATTATAACATTTATTGTTGATTATGCAATAGAATTTTTATAAAAATGATATTTCTTTTATAGACTTTCACCAACTTCATGAGATTCTATCGTTCTCCATTTCATATACCATATCTGCCACGTTCATTGTGGATACTCTGTCCTTTTTACAGCTCTAATGTGTCAATTATATTCTTTAATGCGTCTGCTGATTCTTTTAGCCTCAATGCTTCTTCTCCACTAAGATTAATCGGAATGTCAGATTCAATTCCGTCTACACCCATAATAACAGGCATACTTAATACAACATTATCAATCTCATATACTCCATGTATCATGTGTGATACAGGTAGGATTGATTTTTCGTCACGCATAATCACTTCACAGATACGTTTTACTGACATTGCAATTCCATAATATGTCGCATGCTTCTTGTTAATAATCTCATAGGCACTATTTTTGACGGCAGCTGCGATTTTCTCTGTGTTTTCCTTATGATTATAATGTCCTCTCATCTCACACATGTCACTAAGTGGAACACCTGATACATTGGCAGATGACCATGCCACAACTTCACTGTCTCCATGCTCTCCTACTATAAATGCATGCACACTTCGACTATCCACTGATAAATGCTGTCCAAGCTTGCTTCTGAGTCTTGCACTGTCAAGAACTGTTCCTGAACCGATAACTCTCTTCTCCGGAAGTCCTGACAATTTGATTGCAACCTGTGTCAGAATATCTACAGGATTTGCTACAACCAGAAGGATTCCTCCAAAATCTCTTTTGGCGATTTCCGGAATAATAGACTTAAATATTGCCACATTCTTATTTACCAGATCAAGTCTTGTTTCTCCAGGCTTTTGCCCTGTGCCTGCTGATATAATAACAATCGTAGCATCTGCCACATCATCATAGTCACCGACATATATCCTCATAGGGCTAGCAAACGGTATTCCATGACTGATATCCATAGCCTCTCCCTCTGCCTTATTCTTATCCGCATCTATTAACGCAATTTCAGTAAATAATCCACTCTGCATAAGCGCAAATACAGATGCTGAGCCTACGAATCCGCAGCCTATCATAACTGCCTTTTTTGAATTTGATTTTTTCTTATTCATGCAACCATTCCTTCCTTTTGTTTTTCATCTGCTTAATTCCTGCAGCATTTTTCCAGGATCATACGCTGCTTTTACTTTATCATTAGCTTTTACTATTATTCCATGTTCGTCAATAAAATATGTTATTCTGACCACACCCATGGATACTTTTCCGTAGTTTTTCTTTTTTACTTTCTTTCCAAGATATTCGCTTAATTTATGTAATTCTCCATTCTGATCCGGTAATTCAAAATCTGGTGCTTTTGTTCCTACTTCTAACATTTTCTGGAGAACACTGTCTGTAGCTGTAATACATCCGTGAAGAGGCAAGAAGGATGTTGACAACATAAACTGTCCGTATCCGGACAATTGAAAAAGCGTGCTTGTTATCTATACAACTAACAAGCACGCTAAGAAACAAAGTTAAATCAAATTTCTTTCTTCCACCCCTATCACACAATCCATCTCCTGATAATCTGCCGGACAGCAATCTGTCAGAATCTTTGCATTCACAAAAGCAGAAAATGTCACAGAACTGATACATCCGAATTTCGAATGATCTGCAAGAATATATCGATTCTTACATCTCTCAATCGCTGTTTGTTTCACCAGGGCTTCATTCGCATCTGGTGTTGTGAATCCTTCTGCTTTTGTGATTCCATTTGCTCCAAAGAAGCCTTTCGTAAAATGATACTCCTGCAGATTCTTCATTGCCTGAGCACCGATCACTGCTTCTGTAGAACTCTTGAGTTCTCCGCCGATCAGAAACACTTTGATTCCCTTCGCTGCCAGTCTCTGCGCATGTGAAACAGCATTGGTCACAAAAACTGCATCGGTATGCCCAAGAGCATCAATCATATAACCTGTCGTTGTTCCGGCATCAAGATAAATAAAGTCTTCCTCCTCGATCAGTTCTGCCGCATATTGAGCGATTTTTCTTTTCTCTTTCACATAGAGTTCGCTCTTCTGCTCAACTGTCGGTTCATATGCCGAAACAGTTTCTCCTTCTTCCAGTGCAACCGCTCCGCCAAATACCTTGATGAGCTTTCCGGCTTTATGAAGTGCAGTAATATCTCTTCTTACCGTAGACTCTGATGTATCTAAAATTTCTTTCAATTCTGTCGCTGTGACACTTTTCTTCTCTTTCAGTAGATCCAATATAATCTGATATCTTTGTTCTGTAAGCATTTTAGTATCTCCTTTTAAAAAGAACCTGAAGCCATGAATCTCAAGCATCCGCTTCCAGATCCACAACTTCAGGTCCTGATTCTTATATTTCTTTTATTGGTTTTGACAGATTATCTTATTCGGCATTTCATCCAAATGGTGATTGCTTTATGCAACTTTCTTCTTAAGGAGTCCAAGCAGTACTGCGGAAATGACTGTTCCTACTACGAGGGAAACAAGATACATTACTGCATTTCCAACAACCGGGAATACGAAGATTCCACCATGTGGTGCCATCAGTGTACATCCAAACAACATTGACATTCCACCGGCAATTGCTGAACCGATGATACAAGATGGAAGTACATGCAGCGGATCAGATGCTGCAAATGGGATTGCTCCTTCTGTGATAAATGCAAGACCCATGATAAAGTTTGTCGGGCCTGCATCTCTTTCTTCTTTTGTAAACTTATCCTTAAACAACAGTGTGGAAAGGGCGATGGCACATGGCGGAACCATTCCTGCAACCATAACTGCTGCCATAATATCATAATTACCAGCTGCGATTGATGCTGTACCGAACACATAAGCTGCCTTGTTGAACGGACCACCCATATCGATGGACATCATTCCTCCAAGAATCAGTCCTAATACTACTTTACTTGAATCTCCCATGCCTGTCAATGCATTATTCAGGCCTGTGTTGATTCCACCCATGATTGGCTCGATTACAAACATCATAGCAAGTCCGATCAGAAGAACTCCGATCAATGGATAAATAAGTACCGGCGCGATTTTTTCCAATGCATCCGGAAGCTTATCGCATACTTTACGAAGAAGTACAATGATATATCCTGCAAGGAATCCGGCTACAAGAGCTCCGAGGAATCCGGATTTTCCGCTTGCTGCCATCATACCGCCTACAAGACCAACTGCAAGCGCCGGTCGGTCACCGATTGCCATTGCGATAAATCCTGCAAGTACCGGAAGCATGAATCCAAATGCAGTTCCACCGATTTGTTTAAATACTGCTGCTACCGGAGTGATCATACCAAAGTTTGCTCTCTGATCAGCCGGAAGTGCATTCAGATCTACACATATTCCGTCGATCAAAAATGCGATTGCAATCAGTATACCACCACCAACAACGAGTGGAAGCATATGAGAAACACCGTTCATCAGCTGCATGTAGATCTGATGTCCGACACCGCCGCTTTTCTTTCCTGTAGAAGAAGAGGCTGCTGCCGGATTATTTCCATGGAAGACCGGAACATTTCCTGATTTTGCCTGTGCCACCAGCTCATCTGCCTTGCTGATTCCGTCTGATACCTGACAGATGATTACTTTCTTTCCGTCAAAACGGTCCATCGGAACCTGTGTGTCTGCTGCAACGATAATACAATCCGCATCAGCAATTTCCTGGTCTGTCAGCACATTTTTCGCTCCGCCGCTTCCTCTTGTCTCGATTTTCACGAAACAGTCGGCAGCTTTTGCTGCTTTCTCGATTCCTTCCGCTGCCATATATGTGTGTGCGATACCTGTCGGACATGCTGTTACTGCAAGAATCTTGAAATCACTCTCTGCATTTCCTGTATCTGCCAGCTGCTCATCAATGTCAGCTCTCTCATCATCTGCTTTATCAATAATAGAAAGGAATTCCTCCGCAGATGTTGCATTTCTCAGAGCTTCTGTAAACTGCTCATCCATCAGCATCATTGATAATTTACTAAGTACTTCCAGATGAACGTTATCCTCTGTATTTGGTGCTGCGATCAGGAATAACAGTGTTACCGGTTCTCCATCCAGAGAATCGAAATCAACACCATTTTTAATGACCATTGCTGCAAGTCCCGGCTTGCTTACGCAATCACCTTTTCCATGTGGAATAGCAATTCCCTCACCAATTCCTGTTGTACTTTCCTCTTCTCTTAAGTAAACCTGTTTTCTGTAGGCTTCCGTGTCATTGATCTTACCACTTGCACACATCAAATCCACGGCCATATCCAAAGTTTCCTGCTTATTCGCCGGATTCTTGTCAAAGGCAATGCTTCTTTTATCGAGCAAATCCGTAATTCTCATCCTACCGCTCCTCCTTTACAACCTGTTGATATACTCCGGCAATCTCCTCTTTTGTTGCCAGATTCTCTGAAAATGCACTTGCACTTCCTGATGCAACTCCCATGTGGAATGCGTGTCTGTATTCATGTTTCTCCATCCAGCCTGCCATAAATCCGGCTACCATAGAGTCTCCTGCTCCAACACCGTTTTTTAATTCTCCTTTCGGCGCCGGAGTGTCATAAACACTTCCATCTTCTGCTACAAGAACCGCACCTTCTCCTGCCATGGATACAAGAACATTTCTTGCTCCTTTTTCCTGCAGTTTCTTTGCATATGGTACAACAGATTCTCTTGTCAGAAGCTCCACATCAAAAATCTCTCCAAGTTCGTGGTTGTTCGGTTTGATTAAAAATGGATGATATGCAAGAACGTTCAACAGAAGATCTCTCGTTGCGTCTACAACGATCATGACGCCTTTACCGTCGAGCTTCGCCATAATCTTCTGGTACATATCATCCGGCATAGATGATGGAATACTTCCTGCCAGGAATAAGACATCACCTTCTCCAAGTTTGTCAAGCTTCTCCATCAGCTTCTCTACATCTTCCAGAGAAATCACCGGTCCACTTCCGTTAATCTCTGTTCCGTCGATTGATTTTAACTTCAGGTTGATTCGAGAAACACCTTCATTGATCTCAATAAAATCGGATGCAACCCCCATCTCTTTGAGTCTTCTTTCAATCTCTTTTCCGGTAAATCCGGCTAAAAATCCAAGTGCAGTATTCTCGATGCCAAGATTACCAAGCACTGTAGAAACATTGATGCCCTTTCCACCAGGAAGGATCAGCTCCGAACTCGTTCGATTTGTAAGTCCAAGCTTAAAGTCCTCAACAGAGACAATGTAATCCAATGACGGATTAAATGTTACTGTGTAAATCATTTTACATTCTCCTTCTCTCTGACTCATTGTTTTTCTTTATGCTTGTATTATACGTTCAAACTCGTTCACAGTCAATCAAACTAATCAACAAAATTCGTGACTGTTTTTGGTTGATTTTGCACAAATTCGGTTGTCTTCGGAATTTAATATTGCCATAACCCAATTTACTTACTGCCCGTAATATGCGTTTGCTCCATGCTTTCTAAAATAGTGTTTGTCCTGCAGTTCTTGTGGTGCTGGCTGGTTTGTTGGATTAATCATCTCACATCTGGCAGCCATTTTTGCCACTTCTTCTACAACAACCGCATTATGTACAGCTTCATGTGCATCTTTTCCCCAGGTAAACACACCATGATTTTTGCAAAGAACACCCGGAACAGCAATGTAATCTTTGTTCTTCTCTTCAAAATCATCTGCTATCAGCACTCCTGTGTTTTTCTCATATGCTTCCTCGATTTCTTCTTTTGTAAGATTTCTCACACATGGAATCGCACCATAGAAATAATCAGCATGTGTTGTTCCGTAACAAGGAATATCTCTTCCGGCTTGCGCCCAGCTTGTTGCCCATGATGAATGAGTATGAACGACTCCACCAATTTCCGGAAAACGATTATACAACACTACATGTGTTGCTGTGTCTGAAGACGGATTGTATTTTCCTTCTACTTTATTTCCCATCAGATCAACAACTACCATATCCTCCGGTGTCAATTGATCATATTCCACACCACTTGGCTTAATTACAAACAACCCAGATTCTCTATCGATTCCACTTACATTTCCCCATGTGAATGTTATAAGATGATATTGTGGGAGAAGCATATTTGCTTCATAAACTTCTTTTTTTAATTGTTCTAACATGATAACTTTCCTCTTTCTATTTTGAAATCGTATACATCGCTACCTCATCTGTCTCACGATTTGCAGAGATAATAATATCTTTTCCGTTTTTCACATAATGAGCCACATTTGCCGGACCGCAGTCATGATCGATCACTTCCGACTCATACTGCTTTGTCTCCTTATTATATGCAAATACAATCAGATCTCTTTCTGCTTTTCTGTGTCCAATCACAACTACTGGTTGTCCACACAGATTACCTCCATAAATTGCGTGTGTGAATTCTGCCGGTTTTTCATACTCATAAACTTTCTCGAATGCTCCGTCATTCTTCTTGTAAATAGAAATTTGATTTCCATGAAATGGAGATAATACTGCAAGCTCTTTCTCTCCGTCCTCATCCAGATCAATTAATACCGCATCGCTCGCTGCTGTCTCAAGAAGTGTACGAATCTCCCATTCCCCATCTTTCTCTTCTGGTGGAATAAACTGAAACACTCCGCAATCAGCTGAGATTACGCTCGTATCCATGTCATTTTCTCTCACACGATAGTAACCGTGATTCTTAAGCATATCTTCTTTAATCACTTTTAATTCTAATTGATTATCTTCATTATAAGAAGAAAGATCCTCTGGCAATACTGCTGCATAAACCTTGCCCGGCATAGACCAGTCATCTTTATACTCATGTCCTGACTTTAATGCGCATGCAATTAAGTAATAAACTCCATTTCTCTCAACGATATCAAAGCGATGTACATGTGGAAGATTAACTAATGTACGTACTTCCCAGTTTCCTTTTTCAATTGGAGTCACGATTACAATCTTTGCTTCTTTTGAATCATTTGGAGAATAGAATTTATGAGTTGCAAGAAACTGTCCATTTCTTCCCGGAACTTGCACCATGCTCATAACTCCACCTGGTTCACTCCAGATTGTATCTTCTTCATTTCCATCCTGATCAAATAAAATACAACGGTCTATTTTCTCTGCTGCTACCATAAAATGTTTCTTTCCCTGGTATTCCAGTGGAGCGATGGAATAGCATTTGGTCAGATTTGATATTACTTTTTTCTCAACTTTCCACATTTTTCTCATCCTTTCTTGTCATCTGTTCATCGAGCATTTTTTCAAACATATCATGTGCAAATACAAGATCTTCTTTCCAGTTCTCATTTCCTACATACCAGAATTCTGTCACATATTTTCGTATTCCAAGCTGCCATGCAAGAGCAATTGCCTCTTTAAAATTCACATGTCCGGTTCCAAATGGAATCTCACGAAATTTACCAGGCACTGTCTCTTTTAGGTGCATTGCACAAAGATGACCTTTACCAATCATCATATCTTCAAGCACATCATTCTTATATTCTATTGCTGCATTGGTAATATTTCCGATATCGGGATAGACATTAAGATAAGGTGAATCTACCAGTGTGGTATATTTCATTGCCTTTTCCACTGTGTTCATGAACTCTGTTTCCATTGTCTCGAATCCGAGAACAACGCCGGCTTTTTCTGCCATATGTGTTGCTTTCTTTAAATTCTTAAGAAAACGCTTTTTTGTCTCAAAAGAAGAATCTTCATAATAGACATCATATCCTGCAAGCTGAATAATGCGAATTCCAAGATCTTCTGCAAGCCGGATTGCTTTTTCCATAATTTCCATTCCACGTTTTTCAATTTCCGGATCATTGCTTCCAAATGGATATTTCCTGTGTCCACTCAAACACATGGAACGAATCGGTACCCCGGTCATCATCATTAATCGAACCAGTTCTAAACGTTCTTCCTTTGACATATCAAGTCTTGCAAGCTTTGTATCTGTCTCATCAATACTGATTTCAATATAATCAAATCCTGCTGCTTTCGCTGAGAGCATCTTCTGCTCCCAGCTCAAGTCTGACGGCATGGATTTTTCATACAAACCTAATGTATATTCTCTTTCCATAACCTGCCTCCGGATCTTATTCGATCACTCCATATTCTTTCAGTTTCTCTTCAATTTCCTGTGCAGACATAATATTTCTCAATGGAATTACTTTTACGCCTTTTTTCTCAGCATCTTTAAACATATTTGCAAAATTCTGTGCACAAAGAACTACATCAAATTGCGTTGCAGCACTTTTTCCTTCAGATAATGCACAATGGTGCAATCTTCCCGGAGTAATATTTACTTTTTTTAATACTTTCTGAAGTGTCATTTTCATCATCATACTGGAGCCTGCTCCGTTTGCACAACATACCATAAATTTAAGATTTTTTGTACTCATAATTTCTATCTCCTTATTTCTTATCAATTAATTATTTTTTGCTGCTTTCATCTCTTTATATGCTTCATAATCTTCTGTAATCTTGAAATATCCTTCCTTATCCAATCGATACTGGATCTGAGGGATTGCGATCAGTACAACTGCAACAATCACGATACCTGCATAACTTAAGAACTTCATTACTGCGGTCATAACCGGCCACACAACTGCCCAATCCCACATTCCGATATATCCGCCATACGCTGCCATTCCTACCCATCCTGCGATGATTGCAGAACCAAACACCTGACAAAGACCTGAGATAAATGGCAGGATCAAGGCTGCTTTAACTCCGCCTTTTTCATTTGCGAAAATACCGATTGTTGCGTTATCAAAAAATACCGGAACGAATCCACAGATCACAAGTACCGGACTCTTTAATACAATCAATACTGCAATTGCAAGAATCTGCCCTACAAACCCTGCAAGGAACCCAATCGGTACTGCATTTGCAGAACCAAATCCAAATGCTACTGCACAGTCAACACCTGGAATTGATCCCGGAAGAAGCTTGTCTGCAATACCCTGGAAGGACTGTGTCAGCTCTGTTACGAAAGTGCGTACACCAAGCTGAAGGATTGCAAGATAAACTGAAAAATACAGGCAAGTCTGGATCACATAAAATACCATGCTCTGTCCTTCTGTCATAAATCCTTGTTCTGTCAGATAATCTCTCCCGAGGATCACAAGAATCGCACCAAAGAAAATCAGCATCAAGATTGATGTACATACCATATTGTCATTAAAGATAGACATGAATCCCGGCAGCTCTACATCATCAATTTTCTTTACTTCTTTACCGTTTTTCTTTTTTCCGAAGAATTTCTCTGCAATCCATGTATTGAGTGCAATTCCAAACATCTGCTGGTGTGCAAGACAGAAGCCTGCACCATCAGATAACTCCTGACATGGCTTAATCGTAAGGTTGGCACCTACAGCCCAGTAAAGTCCAAGAACAACTGCCATAACTACTATCATTGCTACATTCTTTGTTAAAAGGAACGGACATGCAAACATGATCAGCCAATAAGCAGTTGCTGCCTGCTGCACCTGCACGTGTCCTGTTGTGAACAGCGCACGCATTTTTGTTACTTTACTAAATCTTACTAAAATGATATTTACGATAAAAGCAATAAGAAGAAGAACCATTGCTTCTCCAAAGCCTTTTCCAAATACTTCTTCAACTCCTGCGGTTACTGCATTTTGTCCAAAATATGGATCAATAACCATTGCATCCATATTAAAACGATCTTTCAATCCAACCAGTACCGGACGGAAATTACTTACCAGTCCGCTAGAGCCAACTGTCAGAATTAAATATCCTACAATTGCTTTGATCACACCTGCAAGCACATCGTACCATGGCTTTTTCAAAAGGATATATCCAAGGGCAACGATCAGACCTATCATAAATGCCGGCTGCTCTAATATATTGGTCGCAAAATAAGACCAGGCTCTCATTAAAAGTTCCATATGTATTTCCTCCTCAACTCCCCGCTGCCACCTTCATCATCTGAATAGCAGCGACTCTTGCTTATTCTGTGATATATTTTTCTTCTAATTTCAACAGATCTTCCGGTGTCTTTGCCTGTGCAAGTTCTTCTACAAGATCTTCATTCATCAGCATTTCAGACAATCTTGACATATTATCCAAATGTTGTTCTGGATTGCAGGATGCCAGCGTAAAGAATAACTGTGCATCCAGTTCCGAATCTCCAGGTTCAAAACTTACCGGAGTCTCCAGTTTCATAAAAGAAACTGCTGTCTTATTAACCCCCTCTGCTCCTTCCTGAGAATGCGGCATTGCGATATTCGGAGCAATCACAATATATGGACCATATTTTTCAACACACTTGATAATATCTTCTTTGTAGTTATCTTCTACTGTTCCATCTGATTCCAACGGTTCGCAGCTCATGCGGATTGCCTCTTTCCAATCCGCCGCTGAGTCTGCAAATTTATAATGCTTTTTCTCAACAAATTCTTTTAACATCATTTACTTCCTCCATATTCTCACTTAAAGCGCTGCTCTTGCCTGATACATTTTCATGCAATGAAAAGCTTTTACAGACAGGAACGATATGGGATATTCTGTGGTGCTTCAAAGCAATCCTCGAATCCTCTTCTGTGGTGATAATAAATCTTATCCTTATCTGCCGGATATGTATATTTTCCGCCCACCTGCCAGAAGAATGGATGGAATTTGTATTCATTTCTATCTTTCTTGAAATCATAAAGAACTTTAATCTCATCGCAGTCAGCCTGGAAATTTGTCCATACATCCCAGTGGATTGGAACAACAACCTTGCACTGCAGGTTCTCAGCCATTCTCAATACATCAATAGAAGTCATCTTGTCCTGCATACCAATCGGATTTTCTCCAAAAGAGCCAAATGCTACATCTACGTCGTAATCTTTTCCATGTTTTGCAAAATAAATTGAAAAGTGAGAGTCTCCACTATGATAAATATTTCCACCTGGTGTTTTGATCAGATAATTAACTGCCTTATCATCCATATCTGTTGGGCAAACTCCTGTTAGTTCTTCTCTTGTCTCATCTGTCTTATCTGTTGTCACGATACAGGTACGATCAAAGGAATCAAGTGCAATAATTTCAAGATCTTTGATCTTAATCGCATCTCCCGGCTTTACAGTAATACATCTGTCTGCCGGAACACCCCATTTCTGCCAGAGCTCAACTGATTTCTTAGGACCGATAAATGGAACCGGAATTTCTTTCCCATTCTCATCTACTGTTGTCATACCACTCTGGATCACGTGTGCTGCCCACTCTGCGGACATATGATCCTGATGATAATGTGTTGCAAGCACTGCATCTACTTTCTTGAATGCAAATGGGTCGATCACAAACGGAACATTTCTTAAGTTTGGCTGCATTGCGCGACCACCACACATATTCGCCATCTGATGTCCGACTTTCATCTTACCGTCGCCGTGAGTTCTTTTACCATTTCCACACCAGAGATCAATCGTGATATTTGTGTCCTCTGGTGTTTTCATCCAGATTCCTGTACATCCAAGCCACCACATTGCCACATTACCAGGTGCTACCTTCTCATTTTCAATATCCTCTACAAGCCATGTTCCCCACTCAGGAAATGTACTCATGATCCAATTTTCTCTTGTGATTTTTTCAATTTTACTCATTACTTTGTTCTCCTTCATAATTCTTGTTTCACACTATTTATATCTTATTTTCTATTTTTCAGCCGGCTTTGTTTTTGTGATTTCATCATAGCATCCAGGTTTTGCAAAGAAAAGTACAAGAAATGTTATGTTATTGTGCAAAAAATTATATGCAAAAAAAGAAGACCGTCCACGGTAAATTTTTTCTCTTATCGTGAATTGTCTTCCTTTTTACTACTTACAATATTCTATTCCGTTGTGTTTTCTTCTCGTAATATCTGGTTAATATATACAAGAATCTCATCCTTTGCACATTTCTGCATTATTTCGTGCAAACCATTGTGTTCTTCGAACAGATTCATAATATCTCGAAGGATTTTCAAATGTTTTTCCTGGTCTTCTACCGCCAGCATAATGATGATCTGTGCATCATAAAACTCTGTGAAATGTACTGGTTTCTCAAAAACTGTCATTGATACATCCAGACAGTTTGCTCCATCCTCCGGTTTTCCATGTGCCAGTACAATTCCTTTTGTGATAAACATGTACGGACCGTAATACTGGATTTGAGAAATGATATTATCTAGATAACATCGTTCAATACTCCCTGCTTCTAAGAGCATTTCTCCTGATTTTCGAATGGCTTCCTGCCAGGAATAGGTTTCTCTTTCTATACGAATGCGATCTTTTGCAAGAAACTCTACAAGTCCTGTCTTTTTATTCCCATCTGAAATCTGCCGCTTTACAGATTCTCCCTGCATATATTTAGCTAAATCTTTTTTCAAGCTTTCATAGTCTTCTTCATCAACATATTTTCGAACCACTTCAAAAAGTTCTGTAACATCTGTTGTTTTCTTTTGCCTCTCAATCAGACGATGATTTAAAATTGCTTTTCTGTCATAATCTGTCAGAATCGGACGTACAATAATTACCGGAACGATAGACTTCAATTTTACAGTTGAAATAATCAGATCGCACTGCTCATGGACATTGAGCAGATCAACTGCCGCAACCACATCAAGAATCTCCGCATACGGCAAAAGTTTCTGAATCTCTCTTTTAAGCATATTTCCAGTAGACACTCCATTCACGCAGACGATCAGAATCCGCAAATGATCCTCTGGACGTTCTGCAATTTTCATATGCGAGCCAAAATGAAGTGCAAGATATGCAATCTCACTGTCTGGAATTGGAAGTCCGATCATTTGTTCCAAATACTTTGATGCAATCTTTGTTATATCAAATAAATTCGGATATTCTCTCATAATATCATCACTGAGTGGATTCCCAATCTGAATACCATACTGATAACGATACATCGATGAATTAATATGTAAAAATAAGGCTCTTTCCAATTCTTCTTTATCTTCAAATTCAATACATGCTTTCTTTTCAAACTCTGACACAAGTGCTTTTGAAATTTCATAAACTGACTGATCTGCATGGTTATCAAACATCTCATCAATCACAGATTCCGCCACTCTGGAACCAAGAAGATGCAGACACAGATAAATATGTTCTTTTTCATCAAGATCAGGAAAATATCTCTGAACAATCTGATATTCTGGTGTAGGAAGGAGTTTATCCATATTTAAATTTGGAAAATACGGTCTTCTCGCTCCTTTATACATCAGTGGAACCAGAGACGCCAAGGCAAAGAGAACCCCTTTCACATATTTTGTGTTTAATTCTTCTGCAATTGCCTGTAGTTTTTCATAATGTTCACGAATTGGCTCTTGATAGAGAAAATCCAAAACTCCGGCCTCGAATAAAGGATACAGTGAATTAAAATACATAAAAAATAATGCTCTGATTCTCACAACATCTCCGGAAATCTTATATCCTTTTTTCTTCTCATATACCAAAGTTAAATTGTATTCCTGAAGCTGGGCCACCACCGCACGCATATCATTAAAAATCGTGTTACGGCTCACCTGACAATACTCTGCAATCTTATCAATATAAACCGCTTCACTTAGATGCGTAATTAAAATATAACAATAAATAATTTTCACTCTCTCTGACGGTGAAAACACGTAGCTTTCTTCTACTTCTTTATGATCGATCACCTCATTGATCATGTTCTTATCTTTCTCTGAAATCAGGATTCCTTTACCACGAACCACTTCTAATTCGGAGATCCCCTGTTCTGTCAACCATTCATTTACCTTACAAAGATCATAATAGACACTTCTTTTAGATACCCCTGTTTCTTCTGCCAACTGTTGCAGAGATATATAATCTTCTGCCATAAGCAGCAATGTAAGTATCTTCCTGCAACGTTCATTGATATAAGCAGTTCCCATTGTATTCATCCCTTCTTTCTATTTATTTGGCGGATACGCCACACCGACGAAATGCGTAGCATTTTGGAGGTTGGCTCTGAACAGTTACAGTTATTTTAGAATAAAAACTCTGCCAGCACACAGTTGCTGACATCCATCCCCCGATGCGTCAGTCGGATTCGATCTCCACTAAATTCCAGCAATTGTTCTTCTTCTAATTTATCAAGAATTTCCCCATAAACATCATCCACATTCTTTCCAAAATAATTCTGGAAATCTGTTCTCGAAACTCCCTCTATTTTGCGAAGTCCTAGATACATGAATTCTTCCATCTGTGATTCCACAGAAAGGATTTCTCTGTCAATAAGAATCGGCTCGCTATTTCTAATCTTTTCAATATATGCTTTCCGATCACGGATATGGTCAAACCGTTCCCCTTTGATCAGCGATGAGGAACCTGCCCCAATCCCAAGGTACTCCACTCTGTCCCAGTAGCCGAGATTATGTCTGCATTCTTTTCCCGGCTTTGCATAATTGGAAATCTCATATCGATGCATTCCTGCTTCTGCAAGTCTTTGTATTGTCAGTTCTCCCATCGCATACTCTTCTTCCTCTGACGGAAGTTTCCATGCACCGCGGTCTAATTTCCCTTTTTCATACCAGTCGTAGAATACTGTTCCTTCTTCCAATATCAAACTATATGCAGATATATGTTCCGGCTCAAGTGCCAGAACTTTTGAAAGTGTATCTTCATAACTTTCTATCGTCTGTCCCGGAAGCGCAGACATAAGATCGATATTTCTGTTTTTGAAACCTGCCTGTTCTGTCAGTTTCCATGTCTCAAGGAATTCCTCATAGGTATGGATCCTTCCAAGCATCTTCAGTTCTTCGTTCTGTGCAGACTGAAGTCCGATACTCAACCTGTTTACGCCTGCTGCTTTCATAGCACGAAGCTTTTCAATATCAACGGTTCCCGGATTCATTTCCATTGTGATCTCTGCATTCTCATTTACTGAAAATATATGGTAAATTGTAGTAAAAATCTTTTCTATCTGTTCCGGAGTCAGCAGAGACGGTGTTCCTCCTCCCAGGAAAATTGTCTGAACTTCATACTCTCCAGATAATTCCTGATAACTCTGAATCTCCTGAATCATAGCACTGACATAATCCGCCTGTTCTTTCGGTGTTCCACTTGCTGAGAAAAAATCACAATAATTACATTTTCTTACACAAAATGGAATATGGAGATATAATTCTAAATTTCTCTTTTTCATCTTTAAATACAGAAAGATACTGTCTGACAAAAACAGTACCTTCCCCTTCCTTCTTTTATCTAGTTCTCATCCAGCTTCAGGACACTCATGAATGCACTCTGTGGAATCTCTACGTTTCCAACCTGGCGCATTCTCTTCTTTCCTTCTTTCTGTTTTTCAAGCAATTTCTTCTTACGTGAAATGTCACCGCCGTAACATTTCGCAAGAACGTCCTTACGCATTGCCTTAACTGTCTCTCTCGCAATAATCTTACTTCCGACTGCTGCCTGGATCGGAATCTCGAAAAGCTGTCTCGGAATCTCTTCTTTCAGCTTCTCGCACATCTTTCTTCCACGCTCATAAGCGCTTCCCTCGAATACAATAAAGGAAAGAGCATCCACTTCTTCTTTGTTAATCAGAATGTCAAGTTTGACAAGCTCGGAACGTACATAACCAAGCATCTCATAATCAAAAGATGCGTATCCTCTGGATCTTGATTTCAATGCATCAAAGAAATCATAAATAATCTCGTTGAGTGGCAGATGATATGTCAACACGGCTCTTGTCTCTTCAATATATTCCATTCCCTGATAGATTCCACGGCGTTCCTGACACAGATCCATGATCGCTCCGATGTACTCGGATGTCACCATGATCTCTGCCTTTACCATAGGCTCTTCCATATATTCAATCTCTGCAGGATCCGGCATATTTGTCGGGTTCGTCAGGTCGATCACATCACCGTTTGTCTTATGGATCTTGTAAATAACACTCGGTGCTGTTGTAACAAGATCAAGGTTGTACTCTCTTTCCAGACGTTCCTGAATGATCTCCAGATGAAGGAGTCCCAAGAATCCACAGCGGAACCCGAATCCAAGTGCCACGGATGTCTCAGCCTCAAACTGAAGTGCCGCGTCATTAAGCTGCAACTTCTCAAGTGCATCTCTCAGGTCCGGATACTTTGCTCCGTCTGCCGGATAAAGTCCACAGTATACCATCGGATTTACTTTCTTATATCCCGGAAGCGGCTCTGCACATGGATTTAATGCATTCGTGATCGTATCTCCGACACGCGTATCCTTTACATTCTTAAGGCTGGCTGTAATATATCCTACCATTCCCGCTTCGAGTGCATCACATGGAATAAACTGACCGGCACCAAAAGTTCCGACTTCTACAACTTCTGCTTTTGCTCCTGTTGCCATCATGAGCATCGGTGTACCTTTTCTGACCGTACCTTCCTTGATACGGCAGAATACGATAACTCCCTTGTATGAATCGTACTTGGAGTCAAAGATCAATGCCTGCAGCGGTGCATCCGGATCTCCGACCGGTGACGGAATCTGCTGTACGATCTGCTCGAGAACATCATGTACATTAAGACCTGTCTTTGCAGAAATCAGCGGCGCATTCTCCGCATCAATTCCAATCACATCTTCAATCTCTTCTTTTACTCGTTCCGGCTCTGCACTTGGAAGATCGATCTTGTTGATAACCGGCATAACGTCCAGATCATGATCGAGTGCCAGATATACATTCGCAAGTGTCTGTGCCTCAACTCCCTGTGCCGCATCAACAACAAGAATCGCTCCGTCGCAGGCTGCCAGGCTTCGGGATACCTCATAGTTGAAATCGACGTGTCCAGGTGTATCGATCAAGTTGAAAATATACTCTTCTCCGTCATCTGCCTGATATACAGTACGGACTGCCTGTGCTTTGATCGTGATTCCACGCTCTCTCTCCAGATCCATGTTATCGAGAACCTGTGACTGCATTTCTCTGCTAGTCAAAAGTCCTGTCTGCTCAATGATACGGTCCGCCAGTGTAGACTTACCGTGATCGATATGTGCTATAATGCAAAAATTTCTAATATGACTCTGATCAATTGTTGACAATACTTCTTCCTCCATCTATCTTTCTGACTGTTTTACAATAAAAAGTTCTACTGCAAGATTGTTTGTCAGCAATCCTGTCTTTACATCCTGCTCCAGCTGTGCCCCTTCTTCCATCACACGGCGCAACTGTCCCATCTTAAACCGCTTCGCCTGTTCCATATTCTTTCCTGCCACAAACGGATGTAATCCTGCTTTAGACGCAATCTCTTTTCTTCCATATCCCTGGTTCGCAAGTGCCTTGACATGGAAAAGCATCCTGTACTGACGTACCAGCAGAAAAAGAATACGCATCGGCGGTTCTTTTAAAGCCAGCAGTTCATAATACAGATCCAGTGCTTTCTGCTGATTTCCGGCTGCAACCGCATCTACCATCTCAAAAATATGATTCGTGATCTGCGTCACACAGACAGCATCAATATCTTCCTTCGTGATCGTATCTCTCTCCAGTGCATAACAGAATACTTTCTCCAGCTCTCCCTGGATATTTTCCATGTCTGTTCCAACTTTATCCAGAAAATACACGATCACAGACTCCGAAATCTGCTTCTGCTCTTTTCGGACCAGACCTGCAACCCAGCGTTTCAGTGTTCCTGCATCCTGCGTGGACAGCTCTGCAATATATCCTTTCGCTTTCACTGCTTTGTAGAGCCTGTTCCTCTTATCAATCTCTTCTTCCACGAAGATAAAACAGGTTGTCTCTGGCATATCCTTGATATAATCCGCCAGATCTGCCCCTGCCGCAGTTTTAAAAAATCCCGTATTCTCAAATACGATCAGTCTGCGCTCTGCAAAAAAAGGTAAGGTCTCTGCAAGATCGATTGCTTCTTTCACTGGCGTATTCTTCCCTTCATAATACGAATAGTTCATCGTATCGCCTTCCGGAAGCATTGCCTTCACAAAACGGTTCTTATACTGTTTCTTCAGATATCCTTCTTCTCCGCAGAGAAGATATACCTGCTTAAATTGTCCTGATTTTAAATCTTCATTTAAGGTCTTCATAACTATTCTATTATAAATGAATAACCAATACTTTGACAAGAGCCTTTTTATCACCTATTCCTGTTTTATAAATACTTGTGAACCTTTATTTTTCGTCCATCGCTCCTTAGTGTAATTGCACCACATTCCTGCGTGGACAATACTTCACTTCCGATTTCCTGCAGGCGTTCCAGCGTCTCCTCATGTGGATGTCCATAGCGGTTCTCTATCCCCGCTGAGATTAATGTTAATCTGGGGTTCACAATCTGAAGGAAGTCTTCACTCCCTGAATTCTTCGACCCATGATGTCCTGCTTTTAAGATTGGACAGCTTTCCAACGTTCCGCTTTCCACCAGCTGTTCCTCTCCTCTTCCTTCCAGATCTCCAGTCAGAAGCATTTGAAATGCCCCATCCTTCAATTCAAGTACAACAGATGCTTCATTTCCTGCTTCCAGACGAGGTACCTCCTCTTCCTTGCCACGAATACGCTCGTTTTTCCTCGTTGTCAACGGAGCGATGCATTTTAAATATATTCCGACTTCTTCTCCTGAATAAATTGTCAGCACTCTCGTCCCGTTTTCTTTCGCCATTTCTGCAAGATGGAGCAATTTCTCATCCATATATTCTTCCGGCGGAAGAACAAGCGCATCGATTTCCACTCCCTGTTTCTGATTTTGCAGAAGTTCCTGAATTCCATTGACGTGGTCCGCATCACCATGTGTCACAAAAACATACTCCAGTTTTCTGACCCCCTGCGATAATAGAAACGGCTCTATCCGGTAAGTACCGACAGAAGACAGATCACTGCTCCCTCCATCCACCAGCATTTTCTTTCCTTCTCTGTCTCTTATAAAAATACAGTCCCCCTGTCCAACGTCCAGGACAGTCACCTGAAGGTGTTTTGAATCATTCATAAGAATTCTGCACCCACCGATTGATCCTGCTATGACAATGCAAACAAGCAGCGAAAATCCTGCCTGTTTTCTTCGGTTATCTGTCTTATTTTTCATTGCATGAAACAGGAAGCACAAAAAGAATAGTACACCATAGTAAATAAGCACCCACCATAACTCTGGCTGTCCGGTCACAATCCTGCTGCCCGGAAGCGCTGATGTCAGCTCACATAATTTATCATAGAAGGACAACAGGCGATCACAGATTCTGAATCCAATTTTTCCTACGGTTCCCGATAATTCTGAAAATAAAAGTCCACCTATACCGGTCAACATCACAAATGGAAACAACGGAATTAAAATAACATTCAAAACGAGTGCATACGGCGGCACCTCAAAATAATAATACAGCATGATTCCCAGAAGCATTCCATTAACAGCTAAACTAATCTTAAATCCTTCCCATGCTTTCAAACGTGTTTTCTGTTCAAAAATTGGATACAATAATAAAATTCCAAGAATTGCACCAAACGAAAGTAAAAATGCTGCATCTAACAGATACAGCGGTTGATATATGCTTAAGATAGCTGCTGTAACCGCCAGGCTTGTAGGTTGATCCACATCTCTTCCGGTAATTTCTGCCCCCATACGGATAAAAAACATAAGAAGTGCACGAAGACTGGATACCTGTGGCCCTGTCATAACCAAATAAAAAAACAGAATCCCTCCTCCGACAATTCCGGAAAACAGAAATGAATTTCCCATTCTTCTTAATAACCGGTAAACAGACATTCCGATCAGTGACATGTGTAATCCCGAAATTGCAAGCAGATGTCCTAATCCGTTCTTCTGATACAATTTTTTCATCTCCGGATCAAGTCCGCTCTTTTCTCCCAACAAGATTGCTGAAAGCATCGCGCCATGTGTTTTTCCCATCTGGCTCACCATCTTCCAGTTCCAGTAATTTTTCAGCCGATCCAGCTGATTCCGTATGCTATTCCATCGTGATACAATCCAGTTCTTGTCTTTTTCAGACAAAACGATCTCAACCTGTTCTGCCTTTGTTAAAACCCCAACATGGATTCCCTGTTTTTGATAATAACTTTTTTGGTTAAAATTACCCGGATTCCTTGGCAGATGAAACGATTGTTTTATCCCCCACACATTCAGCTTCTGTCCTATTTTCATTCTGATTTTTTTACCGGATTTATTATTTTTTATTGTTACAAGGATTTTCTTTTCTTTGATTATCTGATTCTTACTCTTTTGATCTGTACAAGAAACAACCGCATCTTTCAGATAAATTGCAGTTGATTGTGATTTATTTTCAATTCTATAAACCGTGCCCTCGCAAATCACATCTTTTTCATCCAAAATCAATGTTTCTGCAAGGGACGGTTTCTGATCTTTTGTATTCTGTAAAAAACTCACTCTTACAAGCTGTATGGCAAGCAGTACAAGACATACCATACAGAGCGGGCGTTTTCTCATTCTTTATTATCTGCTGCTATCCAGTCCTGCTCTTCATTCAATGGCTGTGACAAGTCCACCTTCTCCATGTATTTTGCATTCGATTCACCATTGATCGTAATCTGTACCTGCCTTACTCCTGCTCCCTCTACAAGAGAATCCACAATAGAATAAATCGTGATCTCAGGCAACACATCATACGCACTGATCAGAAATGTGCTGTCAAAATTCACATAACAAATCCCATCCTTTGTCGTTACGCTCAACAGGTTAGCGGCTGGATTGATCGTTGGATAAGCCCCCTCCTCAGATGGACCTTGCATCAACTTTTCTACAATCAGCTTTTCTTTCAAAACATTACTGCTGTAATGAACATCAACCTCTTGCTTGACCAGTTTGGATCCATTCTGATCTGCAAAATACAATGTCAGTGTATCCGTTTGATAAGAACTTAATGAAGATCCTGTTGCATCAACAATGTCATCCTCATTCATTAAGCCAACATCATTTCCTTCATTATCTTTGAGTGGTTTCCCTTCCACACGGACAGATACCGCATCAATTCCGTCAATCTGAAACAGTGACTGTACGATTGCTGCCCGCATCAGTTTCTCATCCAGAGGTTTCACTTCATAATATTCTTCGCTGAAATTAATCTCAAGGATACTGCCCTTTAAAGCACAATCGAGCAATTTCACCTGTTCCGGAATTGCCTGTGTATATTCAATTTCATTCGTTGGTTTCTTCATCTCATCGATTACAGATTCCGCCTTTTTTATCGCAGAATTGCCGCTGATCTTAGTCGCGACCTTTACAAGTCCTGTCTTGTCTGTATTCATACAGTAAATGTAAGATTCGCCTTCCTCTACTCCATAATGATCCCCACACGCAGTTACTGCGAGAGAAAGAATCAGAATAAGCAACACTGCGATTCCTTTTCTTTTTTTCATAACTTTTCTCCTAAGAAGCTGTATAGATCAGTGGGATTCTCACAGTAAATGTTGTTCCTTCACCTTCTTCACTAAATACTTTAATCGCACCTCTATGTGCAATCACAGCATTTCGCGCAATTGCAAGTCCAAGTCCCGTTCCTCCGATCTCTCTGGAATGAGATTTATCCACACGGAAGAAACGTTCAAAAACATGCGCCTGATCCTCTTTTGGAATTCCAATTCCTGAATCTTCTACTTTTACATAGAAAAATTTGTGGTCTGCATTCAACGATACATGAACCCATCCATTATCATGATTATACTTTACTGCATTTTCTACCAGATTAGAAATCGCAAGTGACAGTTTTGTCTCATCGATTTCAGCTGTGACCGGCCGAAAACTTTCCATTACGATCTCCACATTCTTTTTCTCTGCAATTGGTTTTAATCTCTTCAAAATCTGTTCCAGAAGTTCATTAATATTAACGGATTCAATATTCAGCGTCTGACCCTTCTTGTCCATCTTCACAAGTGACAAAAGATCTGTAATGATCTTATTCTCACGGTCAATCTCTTTTGCGATATCACCCATGAATTCCTGATACATCTCAACCGGAAGATTCTCCTGCTCCAGAAGTGAATCCGCCAGTACTTTCATTGATGTCATCGGGGTCTTCAGTTCGTGAGATACATTGGATACAAATTCTTCCCTGGAATCATCCAAAAGCTTCAGCCTTCCCATCATCTTATTGATCGCTTCGCTGATACTCTTTGTTTCTGTAAATGTATCCACATGCAGAACATCGTCGCTATACCCTGCACTTACATTCTCGATCGTAGCTGCAATCTGATGTAGCGGACGTACTACACGATCTGCTGCAAACACTGCAACAATCGTCAGAAAAATCATGACAAGACCAATAATCACGCTTCCCTGTGTGTATAATACATCCAGAGAATCCTCAATACTATCGGTTGAAACACTTGCCAGTATTACACCGCGAATCTGATCCTCTCCGGGTATTGTAATCGGTGCAGTCACCTCGATATAATGATTCTTCTTATCATAATTATTCGTGCTCGTCCCCTTCATACAGCGCACTACACTTTCAGATACATCCAGCTTTCCCTCATCCAGACTGTAAGTATCCTTGACTACCCTCAGCAGATCGTCAATCACCATAACTCTTCCGTTATAAATGTTAGTCAGCTGATTCAGACTGTCATTGACCACCTCTTGTGAGGTGTCCTCAAAATAATGACTTGCACTGATCTGATTCGTTAAAATTGTACATTGATTCTGAATTTCTGCTGTTCGAAGTGACACAGCACGTGACTCATAGACTTTTACGATTCCAAATAGTGCTACTACGCTGGGCACAAGCCCGGCAAGGAGCACTATGATAAAAATTCGAAATCTAAGATTGTTAAAGATCTTTTTCTTAAATGAAAATGTATTCTTACCCCTGGAAATAATAACCCACTCCCCACTTTGTATGTACGTATTTTGGTTCACTTGGATTCTGTTCTATCTTCTCTCGTAAACGACGGATATGTACATCTACAGTTCTTGCATCACCCGGATAATCATATCCCCAGATCAGATTCAGCAGATTCTCTCTGCTGTAAACCTTGTTCGGATTCATTGCCAGAAGCTCAAGCACATCAAATTCCTTCGCTGTAAGATTGATCTCTCGTTCTCCGATAAAAACACGGCGTCCTTCGCAATCAATCTTCATATTCCCTTTCACAAGCACCGGACTGCCGGCTGGCTCTTCCTTGCGTTTCGCTGTTCTGCGCATGATTGCCTTGATTCTTGCCTTCACTTCAAGAATATTGAACGGCTTTGTAATATAATCATCCGCACCATATTCCAGACCAAGGATCTTATCCATATCCTCACTCTTGGCAGTCAACATAACAATCGGCATATCTGAAAATTCACGAATCTGCTGACATACCTGGAAACCATCCAGTTTCGGAAGCATGACATCAAGAAGTACAAGATCGTACTCACATCTTCTCGCATATTCTAATGCTTCTTCTCCATCATAAGCACAATCCACTTCCATTCCTTCCTGTTCCAGACTGAACCGGATTCCCTTTACGATTAATTTCTCATCATCAACAACTAATATCTTCTTGCTCATACTCCTCTTTCTGGCCGTTCTTCTGCCTTCCCACTCCTATACCGTAATATCGTCTTTTATCTTATTAAATACGCCATCCTTGATTCCCTCGATCTTCTTGAGATCCTCTATATTCTGAAAGTTTCCATGCTCCTGCCTGTACTTCAGAATACTCTCTGCCTTTGATGCTCCGATTCCACTCAAGGTCATCAATTCTTCTTTCGCGGCTGTATTTATATTAATTTTATCACTGACTGATCCACCTGCATTTCCATTCGGATCTGCCCACTGACCGGAAACAGATTGTGCTGACTCCTCTGCTTCTTCCTGCGTTGGCACATAGATCCGTTCTCCATCACTCAACGCTTCTGCCTGATTGATCCAATCTGCGGCAGCATCTTCTGTCATTCCACCGGCCGCTTCCAATGCTTCATAAATCCGTGCATCTGTCTTCAGTTCGTACACCCCCGGAGCATTCACAGCTCCACATACATGAACATATAACGTCTCCGGCAGTCCTTCTTCTGCATCTGTGCCACCCTGAGATCCTTTTTCTGACTCTGTTTTGGGATTTTGGGAATTCTTTTCTACATCAGATTCCCCCTCCAGTGTGAACTCTTCAAGTTCTTCCGCTGCGTCTTGCTTCTTAGCACAGCCACACAATCCCATGGTCAAAAAAGCCAAAGTTAAAGTCAATACAATTCCTTTTAGCATCTGCCCTTTACGGCATCTGCATAATTTCTTCCATCCGTTCTTCATCCTATTGCCTCACTGTTCTCAGACAGCCAGACTTCCCCTTAATTAAAACCGGACATAAATATTGTAACGAATTTTTCTCAAAAATACAATAGACAATTTAACGCTTTGTTACAGACTTATTACAATATCCGCAAAACTGTCTATTCCCATTGGAAAAGAACAATTCCACCGGCTGCAATCAGCAATCCAATCAGTTTTCTCCATGAAAATGGTTCTTTTTCCATTCCGAACATTCCGGATAATGAGATCAGATAAGCAACCGCCAGCTGGGAAACAACAATGAAAAGTGCTGACCTTGCAGGTCCCAGAGCATCCACACTTTTAATCACAGTCCATGTGATCCCTGCTCCGATCACACCTCCCAGCAACATATAACGCGGCTGGACTTCCATAAGTGCTGTAACAGAGTCTCTTCCTGTTGCCAGCCAGATAAACAAACACAAAAGAAATGCTGAAAGCTGTACCCACCCATTGCTTACCCAGACTCCTGTCGTCTTTGTCACCTGCGTGTTGAACACTCCCTGTACACTCATCAGCGCGCCTGATAGCAGTGCAATCAAAAAACCGGCCATAAGCTCATACCTCCCTATAGAAATAGTATAAGCAAATGCCGGCTTTTTTATGTATAAGATTTCTTATACAAGTGCACGTTTCAGTTTTTCGATCATCTCATCGATATGCTTTTCTTCTACAATCAGCGGTGGAACAAAACGGATGACATTTCCTTGCGCCTGAATGATCAAAAGCCCTTCTTCGATTGTCTTTTTATTTACTTCTGCAAGAGGTTTTGTAATCTCGATTCCCTGCATCAGACCTTTTCCTTTTCTTTTGACAACACAGTCCAGCTCATCCACAAGCTCATCCAGTTTTTTTGTCAGATATGGAGCAACCTGATTCACATGCCCTACAAGATCTTCACGTTCAAAAATCTCGATCACTGTCTTAACGGCTGTACATGCCAATGGATTTCCTCCATAAGTTGCGCCGTGATCTCCCGGCTGAAGAGAATATTTTGCCACTTCTTCCGTCATTGCAAATGCACCGACCGGAATTCCGTTTCCGATTGCCTTTGCCATCGTCAGAATATCCGGTTTTACACCAAATCCCTGCCATGCAAACATATTTCCGGTTCTTCCCATTCCACACTGCACTTCATCACAGATCATCAGGATTCCATTTTCATCACAGATTTTACGGATTCCTTCCATAAATTCCTGTGTTGCAAGATTGATTCCCCCTTCGCCCTGCAGCGGTTCCAAAATAATTGCACAAGTCTTATCATTTACCAGTGCTTTCACACTATCAAGATCATTAAACTCTGCAAATCTCACACCTGGAACAACCGGCTCAAACGGTTCACGATAAGAATCATGTCCTGTCACAGAAACTGCTCCGAAGCTTCTTCCATGAAAAGAATTCTGCATCGCTATAAATTCATATCTTCCTGTCTTCTTCGTATAAGCATATCTTCTGGCTGCTTTCAAGGCACCTTCGTTTGCCTCACCACCACTGTTTGTAAAGAAAACTCTGTCCATTCCGGAAATGCGGTTCAGTTCTTTTGCTGCCTCTCCACAGCTCTCGTGAAAATAAAGATTTGATGTATGGTATAACTTATCAATCTGGTCTTTTAATGCCTGATTCAGTTCTTTATTATCATATCCAAGTCCTGACACAGCAAATCCTGCTGCAAAGTCAAGATATTCTTTTCCTTCTGTATCATACAGATACATTCCTTCTCCGTGATCCAGTGCAATCGGAAATCGATTGTATACATGGATCAGGTTCTCTTCTGCCGCCTGTATTTTACTGTTCACCATCATAATACCTGCTTTCTTTCTGATTTAAAATTGCTGTACCGATTCCTTTGTTTGTAAAGATTTCAAGCAACAGGCAATGTGGGATTCTTCCGTCCAGAATATGTACACGTGACACACCATTTTCAATCGCATCAATACAATTCTGAAGCTTTGGAAGCATTCCACCTCCAATATATCCGTCTGTAATCAATTCCTTGGCTTCTTTGATCTCCAATTCAGAAATCAATGTAGATGGATCTTTCGGATCTTTATAAACTCCTTCAATATCTGTCAGGAACGCAAGCTTCTCAACCTTCATGGCACGAGCAATCGCACAGGCTGCATCATCTGCGTTGATATTATAAGTATTGTATTCCTCATCCATACCAACCGGGCAAATGATCGGAAGGAAATCTTTTTCCAAAAGGTCATACAAAATCTCTGCATTTACTTTCTTGACATCTCCTACGAATCCGATATCCTGTCCGTCTGAAAGCTTCTTCTCAACCTGGAGTAGATTTCCATCCTTTCCACTGATTCCGATCGCACGCACGCCAAGACTCTCTACAAGCTGTACAAGACTCTTATTTACACGACCAAGAACCATCTCAGCAATCTCCATTGTCTCTGCATCTGTCACTCGAAGTCCGTTGATAAACTCTGCTTCTTTTCCAACTTTTCCAACCCACTTGCTGATTTCCTTACCACCGCCATGCACGATGATCGGTTTGAATCCACACAGTTTCAGAAGTGTAACATCCTCGATTACTCTGCGTTTCAGACTTTCATCCACCATGGCACTTCCGCCATATTTTACTACGATGATCTTACGGTTAAAGCGCTGGATATAAGGCAGTGCCTCAATCAGCACCTGCGCTTTATCCAGATATTTCTGCATATTGCTTGTCATTTTTTCTGTCTCCCTTTTTTATCTTTTCAGCGTCTTTAAAGAAATAATAATTTCTCTATAAATCAACTTCTGTAATCCGCATTGATATCAATGTATCCATGTGTCAGGTCACAGCCCCACGCAGTAGCTTCTGCATCTCCGGCTTTTAAGTCAGCAATGGCTGTCACTTTTTCCTGTGAAAGGATCTCTGTTGCCTTTTCTTCGCTATAATCTGTTGCTGTTCCATTAGCAATGATCTGAAGCTTTCCTGCACAGCTCTCGAAGAAAAGATCTACCTGCTCCGGATCAAACTGCGCTCCGGAATATCCCATTGCACAAAGGATTCTTCCCCAGTTTGCATCGTGTCCTGCGATTGCAGCCTTTGTAAGATTCGAGCATACAACAGATTTTGCAAGAACTTTTGCCTGCTCTTTTGTCTGTGCTCCGACAACCTTTACTTCAAAAAGTGCTGTTGCACCTTCTCCGTCTCCCGCCATTGCCTTCGCAAGTGTCTCATTTACATAATGAAGAGCCTCTTTGAACGCATCGAATTCCGGTGTGCCTTCTTTGATCTTCTCATTTCCGGCCATTCCATTCGCGAGAAGAAGTGCTGTATCATTTGTTGAAGTATCTCCGTCAACAGAGATCATGTTATAAGTATCCTCAACATCACTGCTCATTGCTGCCTGAAGTGCTTTTTTGGAAATTTTTGCATCCGTTGTAATAAATGCAAGCATTGTACACATATTCGGATGAATCATTCCGGAACCTTTCGCCATTCCTCCGATCGTTACTTCTGTATCTCCTGCCATAAATGTAACCGCAACTTCTTTTTTCTTCGTATCAGTTGTCATGATTGCTTTTGCAGCTTCTGTTCCACTTGCCAGATCATCTTTCTTTCCCTTGGCAAGTTCTGTAATTCCGGCTTTGATCTTATCGATTGGGATCTGCATTCCGATGACTCCTGTAGAACCTACAAGAACACCTTTCTCATCGATTCCAAGAACTTTTCCTGCCTCTTTTGCTGTCTCTTCACAGTATTTCATACCTTCCTCTCCGGTACACGCATTTGCAATTCCGGAGTTTACAATAACTGCCTGTGATTTCTGTTTGCTCTCTACAATCTGTCTGTCCCACTTCACCGGAGCTGCCTTTACTACATTCGTTGTAAATGTTCCGGCAACTTTACACGGTTTCTCACTGTAAATGATCGCCATATCTGTACGACCCTGGTATTTGATTCCTGCTGCTGTTGCTGCTGCTTCAAATCCCTTTGCTGCGGTAACTCCGCCTTCGATTATCTTCATATGATCTGCTTCCTTTCTACTGTTCATTAAATGCTGTAATATTTTCTTCATTTAAAATAAAATCATAATAATTCACATCAAGTCGTTCCGTCCATCCGATTGTATTCCAAAATGCATTTCCTACATTATTCTGTGCAAATGCGATCAGGCAGACTTTATTAATTTTCTCTTCCTGAAGAGCTTTCATGCTATGTACGACCATGTCTTTTCCGATTCCATGTCTTCGGTATGCCTCATCCACACATACATGATAGAGACTTCCCTGTCTTCCATCATGACCACAGAGAATACTTCCGACGATTTTTCCTTCTTTCACTGCGACAAAACTCGTTGTCGGATTCCGTCGCAGAAACCTTTCGACACCTTCTTTTGAATCGTCGATACTGCGAATTCCGAATCCCCGGATCTTCTTCCACAATTTATATACTTCATCATAATCCTCTATTGTCATTACACGTATCATACATACCACCTTTATCAATATATCCTATGGGAACATCGGAACGAGTTCAAGTCCTTCACTCTCCGGAAGACCAAACAGCAGATTCATATTCTGAACCGCCTGTCCTGCGGCACCTTTTACAAGGTTATCAATAGCTCCCATCATAATGATCCGTCCTGTTCTCTCATCGATCTTAAATCCAATGTCTACATAGTTGCTTCCTTCTACCCATTTGGTCTCCGGACACTGATCTTTCTCTAGAACACGAACAAATTTCTCATCTGCATAATATTTATCATAAATTGCTTTTACTTCTTCATATGTAACTTTTTTTGTAAGCTTTGCATACTCTGTAGCAAGAATTCCACGATTCATCGGAACTAAATGCGGTGTGAAGTTCAATACAACTTTCTCTCCTGCTGCGTATCCAAGCTGTTCTTCTATCTCCGGTGTATGGCGATGTGTAGCTACTCCATATGCTTTGATATTTTCATTCACTTCACAGTAAAGATTCGGAAGCTTTGCTCCTCTTCCTGCTCCTGAAGTTCCAGACTTCGCATCGATGATCAGAGTGCTCATATCGATCAGTCCTTCCTTTGCAAGCGGATATGCTGTCAGGATAGAACATGTTGTATAACATCCCGGATTGGCCACGATACGTGCATCCTTCACTTTGTCCCGGTTGATCTCGCACAATCCATAGACAGCTTCATCAATATACTGCGGTGCTTTGTGTTCGATTTTATACCACTCTTCGTAAACCTTCACATCTTTCAGACGGAAATCTGCACTGAGATCAATGATCTTTGTCTTTGAAAGGATTTCTTCATTAATCAGAGATGCGCACAGTCCCTGCGGAGTTGCTGTGAAGATCACATCTACCTGCTCTGCAAGCTCATCCATGTTATCATCCATGCATTTTGCATCTACAATCTGAAACATGTTTCTATATACATCTGCATATTTCTGATCTACATAACTTCTGGATCCGTACCAGACAATCTCTGCATCTTTATGTCCCATCAATATTCTTACGAGCTCGCCGCCTGCATAACCGGTTGCTCC
Source organism: Mediterraneibacter faecis (assembly GCF_055383675.1). Lineage (NCBI taxonomy): Bacteria > Bacillati > Bacillota > Clostridia > Lachnospirales > Lachnospiraceae > Mediterraneibacter > Mediterraneibacter faecis. The sequence goes on from NZ_AP043803.1 coordinate 2,028,521, forward strand.
AATAATTCCGACCTTAATCATCGTTCTCAAGTCCTTTCTTTTACCATTTCCATGGGAGCCAATAGAAGTTCCCTGGGAATTGCATATTTACTGTGCTGTGGTAACGTGTTACCGCAATCATTTCTCCTTATAATATACCACTTTAATCGGGATGTAAAGTATTTCCTGAAATTGAATGTATAAAAATACACTTCCCGTGCTTTACTTGCATAATAATACATCTTTCATGTATAATATGCAAGCGTTTTTTCAAAAAAGTTTGTATATAGTATTTTCCTACTATATAAAGATATATAAAGAAGGCGATGATATTGGCCTAAATATTTTTTTGATTTTCTTCTTATTTCATTCTTTTCATCATATCTTGTATATTTTTTCTTATAGCCTATTGTTTTATGCATTCTTTTTGTTTATTATGTGTGTCTTTATGCATTTTATTCATTTTTTTAAAATAATACTTGCATAATTATAAAATGTGGTGTATAGTATGTTTTAGCTTGTTAAAGCAGAAATCTTTAGAACTCAAGAAACTGAGAAACAGAAATTGATAAAATACATTCAGGAGGCAATAAAATGAGTAAAGAAAAAGTTGTATTAGCATATTCAGGTGGTCTTGATACTACAGCAATTATCCCGTGGCTGAAAGAAACATTTAACTATGACGTTATCTGCTGCTGCATCGATTGTGGACAGGGAGAAGAACTTGACGGACTGGATGAAAGAGCAAAACTTTCCGGAGCTTCTAAATTATATATTGAAAATATCATTGATGAATTCTGTGATGACTTCATCGTTCCTTGCGTAAAGGCCGGAGCTGTTTATGAGAACAAATACCTTCTCGGAACTTCCATGGCTCGTCCGGCAATCGCTAAGAAACTGGTTGAGATTGCACGTAAAGAAGGCGCTGTTGCTATCTGCCATGGTGCAACAGGAAAAGGAAATGACCAGATCCGTTTCGAGCTTGGTATCAAAGCTCTTGCTCCGGACATCAAGATCATCGCTCCATGGCGTATGACAGATGTATGGACAATGCAGTCCCGTGAAGACGAGATTGATTACTGTAAAGCTCATGGAATTGATCTTCCATTTGACGCAAAGCACAGCTACAGCCGTGACCGTAACCTGTGGCACATCAGCCATGAAGGACTTGAACTTGAGAATCCGGCAAATGAGCCAAACTACGATGATCTTCTCGTACTGAGCACAACACCAGAGAAAGCACCAGACAAAGATGAATACGTTACAATGACATTTGAAGCAGGTGTTCCAAAGAGCGTAAACGGAAAAGAGATGAAAGTTTCTGAAATCATCACAGAACTGAACCGTCTCGGAGGAAAACATGGAATCGGAATCGTTGATATCGTTGAGAACCGTGTTGTTGGAATGAAATCACGTGGTGTTTACGAGACTCCTGGTGGAACAATCCTTATGGAAGCACATGACCAGCTTGAAGAGCTCGTTCTCGACCGTGCTACATATGAAGTTAAGAAAGATCTTGGAAATAAATTTGCTCAGATCGTATACGAAGGAAAATGGTATACACCACTTCGTGAAGCAATCCAGGCATTTGTTGATGTTACACAGCAGTATGTAACAGGAGAAGTTAAATTCCGTCTCTATAAAGGAAATATCATCCGTGCCGGAGAGACATCTCCATACTCACTGTACAGCGAATCCCTTGCAAGCTTCACAACAGGAGATCTGTATGATCATCATGACGCTGACGGATTCATCAACCTGTTCGGACTTCCTCTGAAAGTTCGTGCTATGAAAATGCAGGAAGTAGAATCACAGAAGAAGTAAGAGGAATTTGTTGAACTTGGATTCATACAATTAAATCGAATACTTTCATTAGAATGATACGCAAGGACAGCCCTACTATTACCATGGGCACCGGCCCGCTCTACCTCATCCCTTTGAAAGTATGTAACATAAGAGCCAGAACAGTTACCGTGTGTGGTGCCTGTTCTGGCTTTTATTAACATACTGAACAAAGTGTATTTGGAATTATCTCTTACCCCAAAGTTCGTCCGCTTTTGTTTTCCACTCTTTGGCGTAATGTTCACATTTTCCACAGAGGTGTTCTACAGTTTCCGGGGACTGGAGGTCTGTTGATTTTGCGCCGGTTTCGTGTACCATCTGCTGCAGTTTTTCTGGATTTTCGAGCATTGGGCACGGGCGCAGATGATTGTTGTTAAATGGCTGATTGTTATGGTAAGCCATAAACAGTGGCTGGCGTAATGCATCAAGAACGCTTACTTCTTTAATATTTGCGCTTGAATAATGAACAAATACACATGGCTCTGCATCTCCATTTGCATTAATATGGAAGTAATTTCTTCCGCCGGCAATACATCCTCCTACAAACTCTCCATCATTCTGGAAATCGAATGCAAAGAGCTGTTTTCCACCTGTCAATCCACGGATCTCACGGATGCGGTGATACATGTATTCTCTCTGCTCTTTTGTTGGAAGCAGATCCAATGCTGCATCATTTCCAACCGGCATGTAGTGGAAATACCATGCATAGCGACATCCTTTTTCAATGATCATATCAAGGAATTTGTCAGATGTTACAGTTTCAATGTTAGCGCGTGTATAGCAGATTGATGTTCCGAAAATCAAGCCGTATGTTTTCAAAAGATCCATTGCATGCATAACTTTCTGATAAACGCCTTTTCCACGGCGGCCGTCGTTGACTTCCTCATATCCTTCCAGACTGATGGACAAGGACAGATTGCCTACACGCTGCATCTCCTGGCAGAACTCATCATCTACAAGTGTTCCGTTTGTAAATGCATGGAATACACAGTCGTTGTGTTTCTCGCACAAGCGGATGACATCTTTCTTTCTCACGAGAGGCTCTCCGCCTGTCAGCATATAGAGATAAATTCCAAGTTCTTTTCCCTGTGTGATCACACGATCCATATCTTCAAAAGAAAGATTCAAAAGATGTCCGTACTCTGCTGCCCAGCATCCGGTACATTTCAGATTACATGCGCTGGTTGGGTCCATCAGGATCAGCCATGGAATGTTACACTGATATTTTTCACGTGACTCGTGCATTAACTTTGTTCCATAAAGCATTGCGTCAAATCCAAGATTCAATGCTGTTGTCTTAAGGACATGCGGATCTACTTCATCAAAAAGTCTGTTCAGATACTGAACCCATTTGTTGTCCGGATCCTGAATCATCTTTCTTGCAGCTTCATAAGACCCTGGCTGGAAACGATCTTTTGCAAAATTTTCTGTAAGATCTACAAGCTTAAGAAGTGCTTTCGTTCTATCATCTGTCTTGTTCATATATTTAAGTACTTTATCTGCTGCCAAACCAAATGCTGCTCTTTCTGCCTGAAATTTTAATCCTGCCATTTTTTTCACCTTTTCCTTACTTTTCAAGGAACCTTTCTTAAGTATAAGCTATTATTCCATACTTTAGCATTTTCCTTTTTTTCATGTAAGATTCAGATTTTTTTGAATGTGTTGTGGTTTGAACATTTTCTTTCTGTTGTTCTTTTTCGGCTACAAATCATGTGAAATGTATCCGAAATATCAAGAAATCTCAACACTATGTTCTTGAAAAGTCACGTTAAAGAACTGTCAATCTTAGAAACTTTTTTAATCACATTCTCTTTTTTATGGTATAATATTTCCATTGTAGAAAGGATTTGAACAAATGACAGAAGAGAAAAAAGAACTGACAAAAGACCTGCTGACACTCTCTTTCAAGGAACTTATTATGAAGATGCCTTTTGAAAAGATTACAGTTAAGATGATCACCGACGGAGCTGATGTAATCCGTCCGACTTTTTATAAACATTTTCAGGACAAGTATGAAATTCTCGAATATATCCTCGAAAAGGAAATCAAAGATAAAATCCGGGTACTCATTGAAAATGACATGGAAGACAATCTTCTCCGTCTTCTTTTCACCTGTCTTTCTAAAGACAAAGAATTTTATAAGAAACTTTATTTAATCGAAGGAGCCAACTCCTTTGACAATCTGATGTTCCAATTTATTTATGATACATTGCTTACATTATTAAACAAATATCCATTGAAATCACCTGCGAAGCTCCAGATACTCAGCCGCGAGACGATTGCACGCTTTTATACCTTTGGGCTCGCAGATTCTGTAAAATATGCAATCATGCATGATATCACATATACCCCGGAAGAGATTGCAGCTGCTTATGATTATCTGATTCATAACTCTGCATTTGATCTTGTGGAACATCCAAGGATTTAATAATACACAAAGGGCTTAGGAACAATTTTTAGACATATTACCGCTGTCTTCCATTTACTCCTAATTTCATCATAAGCGCTTCTTGAAGAATCTGAGAGAAATTAAGATTCTCTCGAATAGCCGCTTCATTTAACCATTCTGGAATACTGAGCGTCTTTTTTACAGCCCTTGATCTGTGCTTTCTCCGATACTCTGCCATATCAAATTCTATAATTACCAAAATCCCATCTTCGGGATCCACCGTTTCAAATTCTGATGCTTTTGGGATATCAGTTCCTTCATCTTCTATACTGGACAATAACAAACCTAATGCATCTATCGCCATTTCATATGCTTCATCCATGCTATCGCCCTGTGTCATGCATTCAGGAAAATCTGGAAAGCTAACCCAGAAACCGCCTTCTTCTGCTTTATGAAAAACAGCTGGATAAAATAATCTATTCTTCATCAAATAACCTCTCTTTCAAGCGACAGGACTATCTAAGCCCTGCTTGTTTAAGTAATAATACTACGTAAAAATACGTGTGTCAACGTATTTTTACGTATCATTGCAAGGACGCTGGAAATCTTTAACCTTACTATATTTCTCTCCTCTTAGAAACTACGAAATCATAAAGTTAAACATCAAAAATAACGCAGACAATATCTCTACCATCTGCGCCATTTCTCATTTATTCGAATTATTTCATTACAATATTGATAATCTTCTTCGGAACATAGATCTCCTTGATCACATTTCCTGTCAGCTTATCAGCGATTGCCTCTTTACCTGCTGCGATTGCATCATCTTTAGAGATATCAGCTGGAATCTCGATTACAGCTTTTGTCTTACCGTTGATCTGAACCGGAATCTTGATCTCATCATCTTTCATCTCGTTCTCATCATATTTTGGCCATCCTGCATTGAAGATTGTCTCTTCATGTCCAAGCTGCTCCCACATCTCTTCTGCAAAGTGTGGTGCGAATGGAGAAAGAAGTACTGCGATTGTCTCGAGTGTCTCTTTGTCGATTCCGCCCTCTTTCTTTGCAATTTCCATGAACTTGTTGTTATATTCCATAAATCCGGAAATAACTGTATTCAGGCTGAAGCTTTCAAGTCTTGTTGTGATGTCATAAACCATTCTGTGACGAAGTTTGATCATCTCTTTTGTAGGCTGAATATCCTTCTCTTTGCTATCCATAAGGATGTTCCAGAGACGTTTCAGGAAACGGTTTACACCGTCAATTCCACGGTCATCCCACTCTGCATCCAGCTCCGGTGGTCCTACGAAGAGCTCATACATTCTCAGGGAGTCACATCCGTAATCACGTACGAGATCATCCGGTGATACAACATTTCCTTTAGACTTACTCATCTTAATTCCGTTCTTACCTGTGATCATTCCTTGATTAAACAGTTTGCGGAACGGCTCATCAAAGTCAATTGCTCCGATATCGCACAGGAATTTTGTATAGAATCTGGAGTACAGAAGGTGAAGTACAGCATGTTCTACACCACCGATGTACATATCTACCGGAAGCATCTCGTCTGCTTTCTCTCTGGAAACGAGTGCTTCTGAATTATGATTATCTACATAACGCAGGAAATACCAGGAGGAGCCTGCCCACTGTGGCATTGTGTTTGTCTCTCTCTTGGAATCGCTTCCACAAACCGGACACTTGCAGTTTACCCACTCATCGATTGCAGCAAGCGGTGACTCACCTGTTCCTGTTGGCTCGTAGGAATCTACCTCCGGCAGACGAAGCGGGAGTTCTTCTTCCGGCACCGGAACATTTCCACACTTCGGGCAGTGAATGATCGGGATTGGCTCTCCCCAATAACGCTGACGGGAGAATACCCAGTCACGCAGCTTGTAGTTTACTGTTGCGCGTCCGATTCCCATCTCTTCAATCATATGCGGAGCTTCTTTCTTAAGCACAGAAGACTCCATACCATTCCACTCACCGGAGTTGATCATTGTTCCGACCGCATCTGTATATGCCTCTGTCATATTCTCGATCTCTTCTCCGTCTTTTGCGATAACCTGAATGATCGGAATATTGAATTTTGTTGCGAACTCGAAGTCACGGTCATCATGTGCAGGTACACACATGATTGCTCCTGTACCGTAGTCAGCCAGTACATAATCAGACAGCCAGATTGGTGTCTTTGCACCATTCAGTGGGTTGATCGCATAGCTTCCTGTGAAGACACCTGTCTTCTCCTTATCCTGCATACGGTCAACATTGGACTTCATAGATGCATCATAAATGTATTTTTCTACAGCTTCTCTTGTCTCATCTGTTGCGAGAGATGCTGCCAGTTCATGTTCAGGAGCAAGTACCATAAATGTAGCTCCGTGAAGTGTATCCGGTCTTGTCGTATAAACAGTGATTTTCTCCTCTCTTCCTTCTACCGGGAAGTCAACTTCTGCACCGTAAGATTTTCCAATCCAGTCAGCCTGCATCTTCTTAACCTTCTCCGGCCAGTCAAGTTTATCAAGATCATTCAACAGACGGTCTGCATATTTTGTGATACGAAGCATCCACTGACGAAGGTTCTTCTTTGTAACCTCTGCACCGCAACGCTCACATTTACCATTCACAACCTCTTCGTTTGCAAGACCTGTCTTACATGACGGACACCAGTTGATCGGGAACTCTTTCTCATAAGCAAGACCTTCCTTGAACATCTTCACGAAGATCCACTGTGTCCACTTGTAGAACTCAGGATCTGTTGTATTTACTTCCATATCCCAGTCATACAGTGCTGCAATATCATTGATCTGTCTCTTGATGTTCGTGATGTTCGCCTCTGTTGATTTTGCCGGGTGAACGCCCATCTTGATCGCATAGTTCTCAGCCGGAAGACCGAAAGCATCCCATCCCATTGGATGAACAATGTAATATCCCTGCTGTAATTTATAGCGGCTCCATACATCAGAGATTACATATCCTCTCCAATGCCCTACATGAAGACCATTTCCTGATGGATACGGGAACATATCCAGGCAGTAATATTTTGGCTTCTTGTTTCCGTCTTTTCCATTTCTTGGATTGACCGGTGTCTCTTCCCATTTCTCACGCCATTTTTTCTCAATGGCTTTGTGATTGTAAACAATCTTTGTACCCATGTACGTAATTCCTCTCTTTCATCAATATAAAGAAAGCCTCTTCTTCTCATATATTCAAGAGACGAAAAGGCTTTAATTCCGTGGTACCACTCTTATTCATCCGGCTCAACGCCAAATGCACTCATTTATTCTATAACGGGAACTCCCGCCTTCAGCTAATCAATATAACATCTTTTCACCGAAAGAACTCCGAGGTCAGTTCAAAGTCTGTGCTGCTGCCTCACACCTGCCGACAGCTCTCTGAAAAGCATCTTTTCCTTCTACTACTCCTCATCTGCGTTTTTACAATATACCTACTTATTATAAAAACTATATGAATATAAGTCAAGGCTTTTTTCCGCTTAAAGTCCTCTTTTTATTGCCGGTTTCCATTCTACAACCTGTCCCTGTTCCAGTGATTTCTTCACATCAATCAAGCGCTGATTTTCCGAACCTCTGAACAGCAGTGTAATATTTTTCTTATCTTCCTCAAATCTTCCATCCACAAGTACGTCCAGCATAGAAAGCATCTCATCTGTATACTCACATCTTGCCCTGCTTTCTTTCTTCAGTTCCTCATCGAACAAATAACCGCTGTAACACCAGATGTTCTTCTCCGGATAACGTTCCTTCACTTTTCTTAAAAGCTTCACAAGCACTTCCTGATTCTCCGGTTCGAATGGTTCGCCACCAAGCAATGACAGTCCATCAATATAATTCGGCTTCAACGCTTCCAGAATCTCTTCTTCTGTTTCTTCCGTAAATTTCTTTCCATAATTAAAATCCCATGTCATACTGTTAAAACATCCCTTACAATGATGCCTGCAGCCTGACACGAAAAGGGCAACACGAACACCCTCTCCATTTGCAATATCACATTTTTTAATTTCTCCGTAGTTCACTTTGAATCCTCTTTTCTATTTCTTATTAATATCAGGATCACATCTTCCCATGTTATTTCTTCAGTTGGTTCGAAATTGTCCTTATGAGACTGTCTATCTCTATCGGCTTTGTCAGATGTGCATTCATCCCTGCTGCCAGAGATGCCTGCATATCTTCCGCAAAAGCATTTGCTGTCATGGCAATGATTGGAATCTTTTCTCCATCTGGACGATCTTTCATGCTCCTTATTCTTCTCGTTGCTTCATAACCATCCATCTCCGGCATCATAATATCCATAAGAATTGCATCAAAACTCCCTTCCGGATGAGCAGCAAACAGATTCAACGCCTCTTTTCCATTTTCAGCCCTGACATATTGTATTCCTTTATCTTGAAGCAACGTTTCCAGAATCTCCGCATTCAGCTCATTATCTTCTGCAATCAAAACACACTTTCCCTGTAACTGCATTTCAGAATTCTTTTGATCCGTCTGATCTGAGTTCTCCATTTCGTTAACAGATAGAATTTCCATCGGTAACTCTACAACAAATGTGGTTCCCTCGCCAAGCTTACTTTCAACCTGAATTGTCCCACCCATCGCATCAATGTAATGCTTTGTGATCGCCATGCCAAGTCCTGTCCCTTTATACTGTGTTCTTGCTCCAGACCGTTCCTGTGAAAATTCATCAAAAACATGAGGAAGGAACTCACTGCTCATTCCACGCCCCGTATCGGTAATGATATACTTCACTATTATATGCTTTTCATCTTCCCCTGGATTTATCTTCATAATAAATGAAATCGTACCACCAGCATCTGTAAATTTCACTGCATTTCCAAGAATATTGACCAATACTTCCTGAATACGAAGTGGGTCTGTAAGTACCATACACTTCTGATTTGAAAATGGTATCTCTGTATGAAAGATCAATTCTTTTTCACCAGTCAATCCCTGTATGATATCTCGTACCTTGTCTGCTGCAGAATACAGTTCTGTCGGAACAGGGGTATAAACCGGCTTCCCATTCTCTATCCTGCTGATATCAAGTACGTCACTGATCAATGACAGTAAATGTTCTGAACTATTTGAAATCTTCTGCAAACAGTCTCCTACTTCTGCATTTGAATTCTGTTTCATCGCAATTTTAGTAAATCCGACTATCGCATTCATCGGTGTTCGGATATCGTGCGACATGCTATGCAGAAATTGGCTTTTCGCCTGTGTTGCTGCCTGCGCCTCAGCTACCGCCTCTTCTAACTGATGATTGCTTTTTTCCAGCTCTGCATATCTGCGCCGCGCATAAACAGTACGAATCCTCACCAGTATCGCAAGCATAATAACTACTGAGATACTAAAAACAGCAAGGATCACTTTACCATACAATTTCCAAAATCCATCTTTCTGATTGATCACTTCCGCAACATTCGGTATCAGATTTTTAGAAATATTAAATTCATCTAACACTTGTTGGTCCAGATAATATTCATTCGGACTTTCATCCATCATTGATATCTCAGATAAATCAGTGCCTTTAAATATCTCCATAACCATTTGCGCAGCAATCTCACCAGATTTCCTATGTGATACAATATTTCCGCCTAAAACGCCTTCACCGATTCCCGCCTGAACAAAACGAAAAACCGGAACCTTTGCATATTCCTTTATAATCTGGCAAACCTGTTCATTCGTATAGATATTTCCATTCACATCTTCCGAAAGAATCAGGTAAATTAAAATAGTATCCTTATCTATCGCAGAAATACGGTCAAGAATCTGCTGCTGTGTCAGCAGTGAACCATTGATCACATCAAACGTGAACTCTGGATATTCCTCTTCCTGGGCATAAAATTGCTGCTGCTCACCAATTCCTGTCACTGTATTATCTACAATTGCCACAATATTTTTTGCCTGTGGTTCAATCTTCTTTGCAAATTCCAAATTTTCTTTATAAGAAAACCTTTCGATCACACCTGTAACAAACGGATCCTGACTCACCTCTTTGGCATATTCAATATTATTAATCCCCTCAAACACGATCGGAGTTTTGTAGAATAATTCATCCTTATATAACATAGCAAAAACAAGTGCCGCATCATCACCTGCGATCACCGCATCATACTCCCCGTCATGCTGCTCTTTATAGCGTAATTTATCATAAAGCAGTTGTTCCGCCATTTCAGTGTTTATTTGTTTTGTATCCATAAATTCAATATCCAAAGAAATATTTGAATCCAACTTCGACTGAATTCCTTCTATCTGTGAAGGAACCGTAGACCAATTATAAGAATAAGAACTGATAAATAAAAGTCTGTGATTTTTCTGCGCACTTAACGAATTTTTGTTTTTCGCTAAAACGGATATAGGACAGCATAAAATAATCAAAAGTAATGTTACCATTAAAATCTTACTGTAATTTCGTTTTTTATGCATCTTTTTTCCAAAGCTGTCCATCCGAAAGCACCTCTCTCACTATAATAAGTTGCAATAATATAAAGCTTCTCTGTTCGTAAAAAATTTGCACAATTATCTTTACGCATAAAGCTTTTTATTCTTGATTCTATCATAACACAATTCTCTTTTTTTGTGTAAAAAGATGTTGTAAGTTATTATCAAAACGCATTGAATATTGTACATAAATATGTTATTCTATTTCAAAGCATATTTTCTAAAACATCTAAATTCATATAAAAGTTTCATTACAGGTAGAACGTACCTGCCAAATCAGAAAATTCATGCTTTTAAAATCCATTATTTAAAGCAGAGGTTTTCTGATAGAGAGAACTTCTGTGAAAATCACATAAGGAGGTCTCTTAGATGAAACAAAAGAGAAAACAATTGCCGGAAAAACAACAACCGACAGATGGAAAGCTGCTTCAGTGGCACCCTGCATTTTATGCAGACTTACAGATTGAATTCAGAGAAGAAAAAGAAAAATTAAAGTTTGAGCGAGAGTATCTATTAAGTTCAAAGCCAATGGCAATTGATGTGTTGATTATTAAAAAGAAGAATGCGGAGCCGATCCATAAAAATATCGGAAAAATATTCCGCAAGTATAATATTATCGAATATAAATCACCATCCGATTCACTTTCTGTGGATGATTTCTATAAGGTATATGGATATACGAATTTTTATAAAGCAGATACAGGGAAGGTAAATGAAATTCCGATTCAGGAGCTGACGATCACCTTAGTGTCAAAACGATATCCAAGAGAACTGATCCGACATTTGAAAGAAGTACGCCACTACACTATTGATAATCCGGAAGAAGGGATTTATTATGTAATTGGAGATATCTTACCGATTCAGGTTCTTGTAACAAATCAGTTGTCACCGGAGAAAAATCTTTGGTTATATAGTTTGACAGATACCCTGAAAGATATGTCTGTTACCAGACAGCTTTTAGAGGATTATAAAAAGAACAAAGAAGATCAGCTGTATCAGGCTGTTATGGAGATCATAGTAAAAGCAAACGAGAATCGACTAAAGGAGGGAAAACAAGATATGTGTAATGCGTTATTAGAATTAATGAAAGATGAATTAGATGAAAAAAGAGAAGAAGGGATAAGAGAAGGCATAAAAGAAGGTATAAAAGAAGGGGAATCTTAAAATATACCCTATAAAGTGGACATGATAAGAAGAAGGGTTCCTGAAAAATGGACATAAGAAGAAGGGATAAAAACCCGGATTATGGACAGTAAAAGGTGGGGATTTCTTCTGGTAGATGATGTATAATAAAAATGTCTACTGGAGGGAATATGAGAGAATATACAGCGAAACAAATCAAAGAACTTAAAGCGAATCCTTATACATTAAAAGTAACCAAGAACAAGCTATATTTCACAATTAAATTCAAAGAAGATTTTTGGACCAGCTATCAGGCGGGAAATGCTCCTAGAAAAATCCTTAAAGATTTTGGGTATAATCTGGAATATTTTGAACAAAAGCAAATTGATAGTCTGGTACAAAGAATAAAACATCAGGCATTGTCAGGTAATGGTTTTACAGAAGGTGAAAATAGAAACAAAAGAATTCCTATGAAAGCAACCTCTGAAGAAGACATGTCGTCACCACAGTCTATAGAACGTATGCAAAATGAACTTTTATATCTGAGACAAGAAGTAGAATTTCTAAAAAAAATTATTATTGCGGACAATTCGAGAAAGAAAAAGTAATCATGGAAACAGCAGAAAATAAATTTGCAATCATCCATGAAACCCTTGGTAAAGCCAATAATACATTGTCGGTAAAAATGCTTTGTGAAATCGCTGGCGTTTCGAGATCTGGTTATTATAATTGGGTAAAAGCAGCAGATAAACGGAATGAAAAGGAAAGGCAGGACAGAGCTGATTTCGAACTGATCTTAATGGCTTATAGCTTCAGGGGATATGATAAAGGAGCCCAGGGAATATATATGAGATTGCTGCATATGGAACCACCTGTAATCATGAACGTCAAGAAAATAAGACGATTAATGAAAAAGTATGGACTTATATGCAGTATACGAAAAGCAAATCCTTACAGACGGATAGCAAAAGCAATAAAGACAAATAATGTTGCAGAGAATCTTGTAAAGCGGGAATTTGAGAAATATGGAGCAAGAAAGACACTGCTTACGGATATTACGTATATTCCATATGATGGGCGTTTCTGCTATTTGTCAACGATCATAGATGCTTTTACGAAGCAGATATTATCCTATGTGTTGAGTGAATCATTGGATGTTGATTTTGTACTTGAAACAGTGAATCGGATGGTTGAAAAACACGGAATTTCTCTTGCAACAGATACTATCATACATAGTGATCAGGGATGCCATTATACAAGCTGTAGCTTTATTCAATTGGTAAAGGATAAAGGGCTGAGACAGTCCATGTCCAGGAAAGGTAACTGCTGGGATAATGCACCGCAGGAAAGCTTCTTTGGACGTATGAAAGATCATATAGGAGAAAGAATACGAAAATGTACAACATATAAAGAAATACAAAACGTTATAGATGACTGGATGGATTATTATAATAATGACAGATATCAATGGAGGTTGGCCAGACTATCCCCCAATGAATACTACCAGTATATAATAACAGGTATATATCCGATAAAAGGGCGAGTCCCTTTAACAGATATAAAAGATGAAGAAGGTAAAGAAAGGTAATGATATAGCCATCTACTGGCCGGAAAATAAAAATCCCTTCTTCTTAATTTGTCCTTGACAAGGGGTACACTTTAAACAGGATTAATCAGCTGATTTTGAAATTGTCCGAACTAAACAGAACTGATGAGATTCTCAAGGCAGCTGCTGACAGGGAATATCAGAAGAAATTATTAAAAGAGTTTGGGCTTTAAAAAAGTCCAAACTCTAGGGATGGCACTACTTGCTGAAACTTTACATCCGTATCATCATGTTATAAACAAACAGACACAAGATTTTTGAACGTAGAAAAACAAAATACATTAAACCACACTTTGCTTTTGTTAAGGACATTTATTTCATACTCTCTAGCAACATGTAAAAAGAGCCTGACGATTAGTCGTCAAGCTCCATTTTTACTTTTGAAAACAATTCCTGTTACAAATACAATTGTGATTCTACAGATGCAGAACTCTCTCCTTGATCTCCTGCGTTCTTCCCTGATTCCAAAACTGTGTTCCGATATATCCGCAGGTACGTCTTGCAACATTCAGTGTATCCTGGTTGCGGTTTCCGCAATGTGGACACTCCCATACGAGCTTTCCTTCCTCATCTGTTATAATCTGGATCTCTCCGTCATATCCACATTCCTGACAGTAATCACTCTTTGTATTCAGCTCCGCATACATAATGTTGTCATAAATGAAACGGATGACCTGAAGTACGGCTGCAATGTTGTCTTTCATGTCCGGAACTTCTACATAGCTGATGGCTCCACCGGAAGAAAGTGCCTGGAACTGAGATTCAAACTTCAGTTTTGAGAAAGCATCAATCTCTTCTCCGACAAATACATGATAGCTGTTTGTAATATAACTCTTATCTGTAATTCCAGGAACAATGCCAAATCTCTTCTGCAGACATTTTGCGAACTTATAGGTTGTACTTTCAATCGGTGAACCATAGATACTGAAAGCAACGTTCGTCTCCTCTTTCCACTGGTTACATGCATCGTTCATGTGCTTCATAACATCCAGTGCAAATGGTGTAGCATCCGGATCTGTATGGGATTTTCCTGTCATATATTTCACACACTCGTAAAGTCCTGCATATCCAAGAGAAATCGTTGAATATCCTCCATAGAGAAGTTTATCAATCGGTTCTCCCTTCTTCAGGCGGGCAAGTGCTCCGAACTGCCACAGAATCGGTGCTGCGTCAGACAGTGTTCCTTTCAGACGGTTGTGTCTGCACATCAATGCGCGATAGCAAAGTTCCAGTCTGTCATCAAAGATCTTCCAGAACTTATCCATATCTCCACCGGAAGAAAGTGCAACATCAACAAGGTTGATCGTAACAACTCCCTGATTGAAACGTCCGTAGAACTTGTAGTTTCCGTTCTCGTCTTTCCATGGGCTTAAGCAGCTTCTGCATCCCATAACCGGGAAACAATTTCCTTCTTTAAGCTCTTTCATCTTTTTCTCGGAAATATAATCCGGAACAAGACGCTTTGCAGTACACTTTGCAGCAAGTTCTGTCAGATAATAATATTCGCTTCCTTCTTCGATATTATCTTCTTCCAGAACATAAATCAGTTTCGGGAATGCCGGTGTCACCCATACTCCGGCTTCATTCTTAACTCCCTGATAACGCTGACGAAGTGTCTCTTCGATAATCATCGCCAGGTCTTTCTTCTCTCTCTCGTTCTTTGCTTCATTCAGATACATGAAAACTGTAAGGAACGGTGCCTGTCCGTTAGTTGTCATCAGTGTGATCACCTGATATTCGATTGTCTGGACACCCTTTGTGATCTCTTTCTTCAGTCTTCTCTCTACGATCTCATTGAGCACATCTTCCGGATATTCCATTCCGACCAGCTCCTGCTCAGTGATCACTTCCTTACGGATCTTCTCTCTGGAAACATCTACAAACGGTGCTAGATGAGTAAGTGAGATACTCTGTCCACCATACTGGTTACTTGCAACCTGAGCAATGATCTGCGTTGCGATATTACATGCTGTAGAGAAGCTGTGTGGTTTTTCAATCATTGTACCGCTGATCACAGTTCCGTTCTGAAGCATGTCCTCAAGATTTACAAGATCACAATTGTGCATATGCTGTGCATAATAGTCAGAATCATGGAAGTGAATGATTCCTTCTCTGTCTGCCTCCACAATATCATGTGGGAGAAGCATTCTTGTTGTCAGGTCACGGCTGACCTCTCCTGCCATATAATCTCTCTGTACGCTATTGACTGCCGGGTTCTTGTTCGAGTTCTCCTGCTTTACATCCTCGTTGTTGTACTCAATCAGTGACAGAATACGATTGTCTGTTGTATTCGCCTTACGTACGAGGGATCTCTTATAACGATATCTTACATACTTACGTGCAAGTTCAAAAGCTCCGGTAGCCATAATCTGATTCTCTACCATATCCTGGATCTCTTCTACGGATACTGCACGATTCAACTTGTTACACTTAAATTCCACATATTCTGCGATATCTTCAATCTGGCTGTCTGTCAGCGTACGCTCCCCATTATCCTTATCCGCTTTCGTCACAGCAACCACGATTTTCTGTATATCAAATATCTCTTCCGACCCATTTCGCTTGATAATTTTCATTGATCAGTCTCCTCACTTTTCTTATTCTCGCACGATATCTTGTGTTTTATTCGTTTCTATCGTGCTGTCTGATACTTATTCTAATACAAAATATAGTATAATGCAATCCCTAAAACACAGTATCATGTATTTTCAGAACATCTGCTACATTTTTTGAGTTTTTCATTTAACTGATAATCTTTTCTCTATCTGTTATACAAAATCAAAACTGCCTATGAATTATCTGTCTACTCATTCTCCTTTCACACCTGTGGAAAAGGCAGCCAAACAGTCCTTATTCAAGGGCTTTGGCTGCCTTTTCTTTCGTTTTATTTCAGGTAATAATTCTATTTATTTTTCGAATTCACAGACAATTCGGTCAATTCTTTTTCTAATAAGATCCGTTATGTTTTGCATGGAAATCTCTTGTCTCTTTGACGATCACTCCGTTCAATGCAAGAAGTGCAATCAAGTTCGGGAATGCCATCAGTGCATTGAAGATATCCGCGATATTCCATACTGCTTTTACTGTCATATATGGTCCAATGAATACTGCAAGGATATACAGGATACGATATCCCATTACAACAGCCTTATTTCTGTTAAACAGGTATTCCACACATCTCTCGCCGTAATAGTTCCATCCGAGAATTGTTGTGAATGCAAAGAATACAAGACACAGCATCAGGGAGAACGTCGCTACAAACGGTGGGAATGGAAGTCCTTTCTGGAAAGCATCCATTGTGATTGCCACACCTTCAAGTTCCGGGTTCAGCCAGGAACCGGCGATCACGATAGAAAGTCCTGTCATTGTACAGATTACAATTGTATCAATAAATGTTCCTGTCATAGATACAAGGCCCTGACGAACCGGATCTTTTGTTCTTGCAGCAGCTGCTGCGATCGGTGCACTACCAAGTCCGGACTCGTTCGAGAAGATTCCTCTTGCAACACCTTTCTGCATTGCTACAAACATGGATCCAACAGCTCCTCCCGCAAGCGCACTTCCTGTAAATGCAGATTTCACGATAGAAGCCAGTGCTGCCGGAACAGCTGTGATATTTGTAATAATGATGATTACTGCAAGTCCTACATAAAGAACCGCCATAAATGGTACGATAATCTCAGATACTTTTGCAATTCTCTGGATTCCTCCAAGAACAACAAGACCTACACACACTGTCAGGAATAATCCTGCAACTACAGTCGCCCATGAATAATTTCCACCAAACAGTGAAACTGTATGTGCCATATCCGGATCAAAGAAGTTCTTAACCGCAGATGCGATACTATTCACCTGTGTAAATGTACCGATTCCAAAGAGACCAACTCCGGCTCCGAAGAATGCGAAAATCTTCGCAAGCCATGTCCACTTCTTACCCATTCCGTTTTCAATATAATAGAATGGTCCACCAAGTACATGCCCATCTTTATCAATTGTACGATATTTGATTGCCAGAAGACCTTCTGCGTATTTTGTCGCCATTCCAAAGAATGCCGCAATAACCATCCAGAACAACGCTCCCGGACCACCAAGTGCGATTGCTGTTGCAACACCTGTGATATTACCGGTTCCGATTGTTGCTGACAGAGCTGTACAAAGTGCTCCAAAGCTGGTCACTTCTCCGCTACCGTCTTCTTCATCTTTAAACATGAATTTGAAAGCTTTGCCAAGATGCCTGATCTGTACAAGACCAAGTCTGGCTGTTAGAAAGATACCTGTTGCCATGATGAGGCAGATTAACGGAAGCCCCCACACAGCATTGTCGATTGCAGTGATAATTTTGTCGATTTGTGCAAACATTTCTTTATTCCTCCATCCTTTTGCCTGAGAGACTCGCGGCATGTAACTGCATCCATGACCGCTTACACCTTCGGCGCTCTTTTTAAAGAGACTCTCCTGAGTATTGTTGTCATTTACGTCAGATGTAAATGACAACAAATTTTTCTCTTTCGTGCTTTAACACGATAGAAGTAAGAATAGCACTATGTTATAAGAAATGCAATATATTTCCGGCAGTTTTTTCAATTAAGATTACTAATATTCATTAATAAGATACTATTGTTTACTCTGCCAACTCTTTTCCTGCTGCCTTCAGCTCTTCCAGCACATCATCTTCTGGGGCATCATTTGCAATGATTCCTTCTTCACGGATCAACTGAGCTCCGGCATTTTTCATGCGATCTGCCCAATCTCTCATCCATTCTCCGTCTCCCCATCCATAAGAACCAAACAAAAGAATCTTCTTTCCTGAAACAAGAGATTCCAATTCTTCTACAAATGGCTCCATCTCAGATTCTTCGAGCACCTCGGCCCCCATCGCCGGGCATCCAAGCGCTAACGCATCTACCGCCGCCACTGTTTTTGCATCTGCATTTCCTACTTCCAGAAGTTCTGCTTCCTGACCTGCCGCTTTGATTCCTTCGACAACCGCCTCTGCCATTGCCTGTGTATTACCGGTTCCACTCCAATATACAACTGATATACTCATTTTATAAATTCCTCCACTTTCTTTGATTCAATGCGATTTCACGGATGTTTTTCCCATCCAGATACTCATTTACCGCGCAATCTTTTGCTCGGTCATATTCATGAAAAATCATTCTCGCTTTTTCAGGATTACTATATACTTTCCAGTATCCTGTCATAATAAAATCTTTGCCATCTTTTTCAATAAAGCTCTGCACATCTGCCGTCGGATATCCGAGAAAAGCTCCAATCTCATGTGGGAATCCAATTCCTTGTGCAGTACACTCGCAGATACGTTCTGACAGATGTGCCAGCATTTCCTCGATATTGCTTTCCTTATATCCGTATTGTCCGATCAGTTCGCGGAGTTTTGGCTGGTTCATATATTCTTCCAGCTCTTTGGGGCGATAGAAAAGGACAAGGCATTTCCCCTCTGAGCAGGATAATTTATAAAAATTGATCTCCATCCCGGAAAACATTTCTTCCAATTCAGAATATGATTCATTTTCCATTGAAATCAGGCCTGATACTTTAAGCCCTTTCAGAAAAGGCGCACACTGTAATATAACCTGAAACCCAAGCCTTACCTTCCGGTCTTTATTTTTTAGATAGTAGGATAATACTTCCGTCGGCATATCGTTCTCCTTAGCTTTATTTTGAGAATGGTTTTCATTCAATCATTATGTTAACATAAATGAAAATGATTTTCAATACAGTTTTTGAGAACTTTTCTCATTACCATGGTGGCATCTTACCACTCATTTCTTATGGTAATTCCGCATAAAACTTTTTCAAATTTTAACACTTTTTTAGTTGTTACTCACATATCTTTAGTGTATAATAAATTTATAAATATTTGAGAGGTGAGAAAATCTCAAACATTATACACACTTACATAAAGGAGAGATTCGCCATGGTAAATTTAATCACAGGCCCAAGAGGCAGCGGAAAAACACAGCAGATGATCGATCTTGCAAACGAGAAGGTTAAGACTTCTTCCGGTAATGTCGTATTTATTAAAAGGAGCAGCAAAGACACTTATTCTGTAGATTTCAATATCCGTGTCATCAAGATGGCTGATTATCCTGACATCCTTACCTTAGAAGAATTCGTAGGTTTCCTCTATGGTATGGCTGCTGGCAATCACGATATCGAGGCTGTTTTCATTGACAGTATCTTAAAGCAGGCTAATATCACATTAGAAAGTCTTCCGACATTTATCGAGAAATTAAATAAGATTTCCGAAGATGCCAAGATTGACTTCTACCTCAGCGTCAGCGCAGATAAAGCTGCGATTGCAGATGTTGACACACTTGGATGCACAGTTCTGTAAGCATTTACAGCGTAGTGTAACACAGGATTCGCCCTTCTGGGTCTGAATTAAATGTTTTCAGGAATCAAAAAAGAAGTACTTCCGTTCTCCGGTTGTACTTCTTTTTTTCGCTTCTTTCTCTTATTCTGTCTGTGCAGAATCCCCTGCCGTATCTTCTGCCTGCTCTTCTTTCGCAGCTTTTGTGCTGATCTGTTCACTCGCTTTTCCATTCAGGGAAAGAACTGTATCCACCTGCTCCCCCTTCTTATACTCAACTGTGACTTCATCTCCGACATTAAACCGGATAATATCAATAAAATCTACAACAGATACATCAAAGATCTCATCCGAACCTTCAAGCATGATATAATAATGAGAATCACCGTCTATAACGCCCTGGGCGATCTTTGTGATCTTAGCTGTCAGTGTCTCTACGGATCTTGTATCCTCAGCTTCTGTCTTGATCCCATTCTTATACATCAGATTAGTGTAAGACTCCTCGCATTCACTGACCGTATCTCCAATTGCAACAATCTGATATTTCTGCACATTTACCATCGCATACTTCTTCACCAGACCGGCATCATCCTTCAATGCAATGAAATAGGTCGGTTCACCGGAAATATTTAAAAGCAGTGGGAATGTTGCCGTATAGTGCAGATTCTGTACCTGCCCTTCTGCGGAAGACATCGCTGAACTCTCTGTTGCTCCTTCAATCTCATAGAACTTTGTCTCCATTGTTCTCTGATTCATCAGAACAAACCCTACATTCGACTGGTCTCCGGTAATCGAGGTAACACCTGTGTATACCCATACATCGTCATCGATTGCAAGATAATTGTATCCGTCAGTTGTATTCAGGCAGTCTTTCTGCCCCAATACACTATTAAAGAAACCATGTTTCAATGTTCCGTGATAATTATAAAGCTCAACTAACAGATCTGCGGAATATACTCTGTCAACCCACTGTGGGACATCCTCAACTGCATAATCCTTCGTTTCTCCTGTGATTGCATTGCAAAGTACAACTCTTCCGATTGTTGTTCCACCGAATAATCCGATATTGTATTTCTTCACCGGGCAGATCCAGTACGGAACCCCGTCTTCATCAATTTCAAAACTCAGATCATTAAAAATATAGGTCGGATAGTTAAATCTCAGATGACGGTAAATATTTCTGTTAAAATGATCACTTGTCGTGTACTTCATCCCTTCACTCAGTTTTACGAGTTCCGTATTCTGTGTTGCCATATCAATCTTGATATAGGCCGGGATTCCTTCTCTCATGTTCGTAAACCATTTGATCACGCTGGCATATTTCAAAGGAGAAACTCTCACCGGCTGATCCTGATAGTTGATCTGGGAATACAGTTCATCTACCTCGAACTGGGATACCATATCTACCATACTTCCCATCTTCCTGTCACCGAGAAGCTCTGCTGAATCCTTATCCAGCAATGGAATCTGATCAAAAGATAATTCTTCGATATCTTTCGTAAATTCTCCATTCTTCACCGTCAAAAGTTCCTGATACTTCTTCGCATTCACAATTGGAGAAGACAAAACTGATCCTGCCACATATGCGATCACAAGCACCGCAAGGATTCCAAGGATCACCTTTAATCCCTTTGACTCTTTCCAGTCGTAACGGTTTAAATTTTTCTTTCTGATAAATACCACAGCTGCCAGAATGACCAACACCACAAGATACATCCAGAATTCTGATGCATGAATATTGATCGCCGGGAGTGTCACATAGTAATAGATTCCAATCAACAGAATCACTCCTATGACAGCTGTCACTTTCATTTTAAATTTGTTCATCTCACCTCTTCCTTTCTTCAACAAGGTTCTTTCATTTTACCATAGAACAAAGAATGTGCCAAGGCACATTCTTGCGTCTGTGGCGGTCGCTTGCGACACCTAGCGGAGCGTTTTTATATATTAGGGAAGCTTTCCTAATATATAAAAATAAAATGTGCGAAAAAATCTGTTTCATTCCAATTTTCCCGCACATGATTAACAAAAAATCGTCTAGAATCTTCTTCTCCAGAGTTCCGGAGAAAGAAGAAGCAGGTATGGGAAGATCTCTAATCTTCCGATTAGCATATCAAAGCAGAATACCAGCTTGGATAATGCTGAGAATGGGTGAAAATTCATCACCGGACCAACCTTTGAAATACCTGGTCCTACATTGCTCATCGTAGTAAGTACGCCACTAAATGTTGTCGCAAAATCAAAATTATCAATAGAAACGAGTAAAATTGATACGATCAGAATCATAATGTAACACGTCAGATAGAGATTTACATTCTTCAATGTATCCTGTCCGATTTTTTTACCATTGACTTTAATGATCGTAACTGCATTTGGATGTAACATCTTACGTACTTCTCTGCGGATTGATTTCACGATGATCAATAAACGGCTTACTTTAATACCTCCTCCGGTGGATCCTGCACAGGCTCCCACAAACATAAGTGCCAATAATATTGATTTCGAGAGTTCCGGCCACTGGTCATAATCTGCGGTTGCAAATCCGGTTGTCGTAATGATCGAACCGACCTGGAAAGATGCATAACGGAATGCATGTGCAACCGTTCCATAAATCTTGAGGATATTTCCTGTGATTATAGCGATTGACACACCTACTATTCCAAGATATGCCCACAGCTCTTCATTTTTCAGAATGGATTTCCAGTCTTTGAGCAATATGAAAAAGTACAAGTTAAAGTTAATTCCAAACAAAATCATAAATACTGTGATCACACCATCAATATATGCACTGTCGTAGAAGCTGACGCTTGCAGCTCTATTAGAAAATCCTCCCGTTCCGGCAGTACTGAATGCATGTAAAAGTGCATCATACAGGTTCATTCCGCCAAAGAGCAGGAAAACCACTTCTGCTGCTGTCAGTACAAAGTACATTCCATACAAAATCCGTGCCGTATGTCTTGCCTTTGGTACAAGCTTATCCGCCTCCGGTCCCGGTACTTCCGCACGCATGAGCGGCATTGCATTCTCATCATCCAGAGATGTGAGCATCATAACAAATACAAGTACTCCCATACCACCGATCCAGTGTGTAAAGCTTCGCCAGAAGGAAATTCCCATTGGCAGAGCCTCGATATCTACCAGAATTGTAGACCCGGTTGTAGTGAAACCGGAAATTGTCTCAAAAAGTGCATCAATATAATATGGAATACTTCCCGAAATCACAAACGGAAGCGCTCCGAATGCGGACCATAAAATCCATGCAAGCCCAACAATAACAAAACCTTCTTTTCCGTAAATCTGCTTTGAAGCCGGAAGCTTCCTTCCGAACACCATATAAATTACGAGCAGGATTGCTGCTACAATCAGAAAAGAAATTACGCTTTTTTCATGATATATCAGGGAAACCAACGCTGGGATCAGCAGAAGTAATCCTTCGACTCCCATCATTTTCCCCAAAATATATACTATCATCTTCTTATTCATCGCGCTGCACCTACATTAAAATATCTTTAATATCTTCAATCTGTTTTTCCATCGTGATAATGATTACATTATCTCCTACCTGAATACAATCATCTCCGCTCGGAAGAATGATCTGGCGTTTTCTTGCAATACATGCAATCAGATTATTCGGTTTCAATGAGAGATTCTTCAATGGAATTCCTGTATAATTTGTCTCAGCCTTAACAATAAATTCCAGTGCTTCAACTTTGTCATCAACCAATTGATACATTGTCTCAACATTCGCACTTCCCTGAGAGTTTTTACGCGCTCTGACATAACTCATGATTGCGTCTGCTGTTGCTGTTTTAACAGAAACAATACTATCAATTCCAAAGTCTTCTACCATACGTGCACGTCTGTCTTCATTGACTTTCGTAACAATTTTGTCCACATTCTGACTCTTTGCAAAAAGAGAAAGTATAATGTTCTCTTCATCCATCCCTGTCAGGGCAACAAATGCATCCGCTTCATCAATCCCTTCTTCTACAAGAAGATCGTGATCTGTTGCATCTCCATTAATGATCGTTGCTTTTGGAAGTAATTCGCAGAGTTCTTCACATCTCTGGCGATTCTGTTCTATGATCTTTATCTGCATACCAAGTGTGCTAAGCTGAAGTGCAAGATAGTAACCAACTCTTCCGGCTCCACAAATAATGACTTTTTTGATTTTGTCCTTACGCTTTCCATTTGCTTTAAAAAATGCCTCTAAATCTTTATGAGATGCTGCAATATGCAGACGGTCTCCTGCACGCATCCTGTATTCTCCATCTGGAATGCAAACTTCTTCTCCGTGTTCCACTGCACAGACAAGCAGACGGATCTGGAACCGGTTATACATTTCCGCAAGGCTTAACCCTGCCAGGCTGCTTCCCTCCGCAACCGGTAATTCAATTAATTCTACACGTCCCTTCACAAAAGTCTCCACCTGACTCGCATCCGGGAAGAGCAGAAGTCTGCTAATCTCATCTGCCACGATAAGTTCCGGGTTTACAGCCATGCTAAGATGCAGATCTTCTTTCAGAAGTCCGATCTGACGATAATAAATCGGATTACGCACACGGGCAATCGTATGTTTTGCACCTAATTTTCTGGCGATCAGACAGCTTAACATATTGCATTCATCTGCTGATGTACAGGCAATCACCAGATCGGCATGCGCCACATCTGCCTGTTTAAGTACTTCTGCGTCTGCGCCATCTCCCGTCACGCAGGCAATATCCAGACGATCCATAGCAAATCTCAACTTATTTTCATTACTGTCAATCATTATAATGTCATATTTCTCGGCGGAAAGTTGCTTGGCAAGCTTGTAACCAACCTTTCCGTCACCGATAATAATAATCCTCATTTTCTTATCCCTCATATTATTATAATAATCTTATAACTGCTCTACACAGTCACTTTATGTCACTGTTCACAGGATTTCATAAACAACAACATACCTGTCTAATGCAGACAGGTAGATGAATTATAGCACCTTTGTTTTGAAAGTACAACCATATTCGCAAACTTGTGATTTTTTTGTAAAATACAATGTTACCGTTTTTTCTAAAACAAGCAATAAGAGCGTGCTATCCACTCCTTTTTATCAGCCGGATAACACACTCTTTATATTGCCTGAATCTTTAATTATGCTTCTTCTGCTCTTGCAGCAATTTCTTTCTCCTGTACATCAGATGGAGCCTGCTCATATCTTGCAAATGTATATTCGTAAGATCCTCTTCCACCTGTCATGGAGCGAAGTGTTGTGCAATAGCCAAACAGTCCTGTCATTGGAATATCTGCTTCAATAACCTGCTTTCCTCCGGCTACCGGTGTCATGCCAAGCACACGTCCTCTGCGTTTGTTCAGGTCTCCCATGATATCTCCTGTGTAATCATCCGGAACTGTAACTTTCAGGGATGCGATTGGTTCAAGAAGTACCGGAGATGCTTCCAGAAATCCTTTCTTGAATGCCTGGATCGTAGCTGTCTTAAATGCCATCTCCGAAGAGTCTACCGGATGATAGGATCCGTCGTATAAAGTAGCTTTCACACCAACTACCGGATATCCGGCAAGAGGTCCTTTCACTACAGATTCCTGCAGACCTTTCTCTACTGCCGGGAAATAGTTCTTCGGAACTGCTCCTCCAACAACACATTCTTCGAATACAAATGGAGTTTCGAGATCTCCTGATGGTTCGAATTTCATCTTAACATGTCCGTACTGTCCATGTCCGCCGCTCTGTTTCTTATACTTGGAATCAACGTCAGAATTCTTACGGATCGTCTCACGGAATGCAACTTTTGGTGTCTCCAGTGTGATCTCTACTTTATATCTTGCCGCCAGTTTACTTGCTACGATCTCAAGGTGCTGCTCACCCATTCCATAAAGAAGAGACTGTCTGTTCTCACTGTCATTCACAGCTTTCAATGTAACATCTTCTGCTGTCATTCTTGCAAGAGCCTGTGATACCTTATCTTCATCGCCTTTATTCTTTACGCGATACTTCATATATGTATATGGTACAGAATAATCTGTCTTTGCATAAGATACCGGTGTTCCCTTTACAGAAAGAGTATCTCCTGTTCTTGTATTTGTCAGTTTACCTATTGCTCCGATATCGCCTGCAAAAAGCTCTGTCACTTCGCTCGGCTTACTTCCGCACATGGTATAAAGTTTACCTGGTTTCTCTTCTGCGTCTGTGTCTGCATTATAAAGTACATCATCTCC
Organism: Mediterraneibacter faecis; assembly: GCF_055383675.1. Taxonomy (NCBI): domain Bacteria; kingdom Bacillati; phylum Bacillota; class Clostridia; order Lachnospirales; family Lachnospiraceae; genus Mediterraneibacter; species Mediterraneibacter faecis. The sequence goes on from NZ_AP043803.1 coordinate 2,054,467, forward strand.
TTTAAGTACTCCGGAGCATACCTTTACAAAAGAGTATTTTCCAATAAATGGATCCACCATTGTCTTAAATACATACGCTGATTTTGCTTTTGCGAAATCATAATTCGCTTCAAAGATCTCGTTTGTTCTGCGGTTGATTCCTGCACAGGTTCTCTTATCCGGACTCGGGAAGAAACGAACAATATCTGAAAGCAGGTTGGCTACTCCCTGTGCCTGGACATTGGATCCCATCGCAACCGGTACGATATCTCCATCCATTACTTCTGTTCTCATGGCTGCACGGATCTCTTCTACAGAGAATTCCTCACCATTAAAATAGCGCTCCATAAACTCTTCACTTGTCTCTGCTACAGCTTCCATAAGAGAATCTCTCAAAATCTCAAGGTTCGGCATACAGTAATCCGGAATCTCGCACTCTTCTCTCTGTCCAATGCCTGTATATCTTCTTCCGGCATTCTTAATAATATTAATGTATCCTACAAGTTTCTCGTTCTCACGGATCGGCTGGAAATGTGGTGCGATTTTCTTTCCATATCTCTCTGTCAGATCTGCTACTACCTGACGGAAACTTGCATCATCCACATCCATCTCTGTCACATAGATCATTCTCGGCAGATTATATTTGTCACAAAGCTCCCATGCTTTTTCCGTTCCAACCTGTACTCCTGCCTTACCAGATACTACGATAACCGCTGCATCTGCTGCACTGACTGCCTCTTCTACTTCTCCGACAAAATCAAAATATCCCGGTGTGTCAAGAATATTGATCTTCGCTTTCTCCCACTCGATCGGTACCAGACTTGTGCTGATTGAAAATCCACGTTTCTGCTCCTCTTTATCAAAATCGCTCACCGTATTGGATTCGGAAATCTTTCCCATACGATTCGTTGCACCTGATACGTAGAGCATCGCCTCTGCAAGACTTGTCTTTCCGCTTCCACCATGACCAAGTAATACCACATTTCTGATTTCATCTGTTCTGTAAACCTTCATACTGCTGCCTCCTTGTTATGTAGCTATTATGCACATCGTTTTTTGTCGTCGATATACATACCATGGGTATATTGTACTAAATATTCTGATTAATTACAACTATTTTTTACATTTTATACAATTTTAACTTTTATCCACAAAGTTATCTGGTCAAAGATTAGAAGCAGAGGCATTTGTGAATAATAATTTACTTTTACAGAGCAAAGTGTTAAAATACGAATATATGTTTCTTACTGATTTAAGATTTCTGAACAGTAAGATATGTTTTGCACAACAACAGAAAGGATTTTACAACTATGAATGCTAAAAAAATTGGATTTATCGGACTTGGACTTATCGGCGGCTCTATTGCAAAGGCAATCCGCCAGTATTATCCGGATTACGACATCATCGCATTCGATAAAAATAAAGAATCCCTTGCACTGGCAATCCAGGAAGGCACGATTCATACTTCCTGTTCATCCATTGATGACAATTTCAGGGGATGTAACTACATTTTCCTCTGTGCACCGGTCACTTACAATGCTGCCTATCTTTCCCAGCTGAAAGATCTCCTGGATGAAAACTGTATTCTCACAGATGTCGGAAGCGTGAAGACTTCCATCCACGAAGAGGTAATTCGTCTGGATATGGAAGCAAATTTCATTGGCGGACATCCGATGGCTGGTTCTGAGAAGAGCGGATTTATGAATTCCAAAGCTCATTTGATTGAAAATGCATACTATATCCTGACTCCTTCTGCTAAAGTAGCGGAAGAAAAAGTGGATGCTTACAAAGACTTTGTTTCATCTCTAAAAGCTCTTCCTGTTATTCTGGATTACCACGAGCACGATCATATTACCGGAACGATCAGCCACCTGCCGCATATTATTGCATCCACACTTGTGAATTTTGTACATGATACGGATTCGAAGGAAGGGATGATGAAAGCGTTGGCCGCAGGGGGATTTAAAGATATTACGAGAATTGCTTCTTCCTCCCCGGTCATGTGGCAGCAGATCTGTCTGAAAAACAGTGAGAACATCTCCCAGATCTTAGGTGAATATATTGAAGCTCTTTCACATGCAAAGAATCTTGTGGATGAAGGAAATGAACCTGCCCTGTACGCTCTGTTTGAGAATTCCAAAGATTACAGGAACTCCATGCCGAACGGATCTGCAGGACCGATCAAAAAGCAGTTTGCACTTTATTGTGATATCATCGATGAAACAGGTGGAATTGCTACGATTGCCACAATTCTTGCAAGTAATAATATCAGTATCAAGAATATCGGAATCATCCACAACCGTGAATTCGAGGAAGGAGTTCTTCGTATTGAATTTTATGATGAAGATTCTGCAAACAGAGCTTCTGTACTTTTGCAGAAATACCGCTATGTCATTTATGAAGTCTGATAGCAGAAATGAGGAATAAGATTATGGAATTATGTAATATTACAGGATTAAAAGGAAAAGTTACAATACCGGGAGACAAATCCATCTCCCACCGCTGCATTATGTTCGGCTCAATTGCAAACGGAACGACGCAGATCCACAACTTTCTCTCTGGTGCCGACTGTCTCGCGACTATCCGTTGTTTCAGAGAGCTTGGTATTGAGATTGAAGTTGAGAGCGATTATTCTTCCGTTATCGTACACGGAAAGGGATTGCATGGACTGAGTGCTCCGGAGAAGATCCTTGATGTGGAAAACAGCGGAACAACAACGAGACTGATTTCCGGTATTCTCGCCGGACAGCCGTTTGACTCTAAATTGTCCGGAGATGAATCACTGAACTCCCGCCCAATGAAAAGAATCATTGAACCATTGACACAGATGGGCGCACATATTTCCAGTATTCTCCGCAATGGATGTGCCCCGCTTTATATTACCCCTGCGCAGCTTCATGGAATCCATTATGATTCGCCGGTTGCCAGTGCGCAGGTAAAATCTTGTCTGCTGCTCGCCGGTCTTTACGCAGATGGAGAGACCTCTGTCACAGAACCGAGTCTTTCCAGAAACCATACAGAATTAATGCTGAAAGAATTCGGTGCAAATATCCGCTCTACTTTTGAGATTGGTTCTTCCAAAGCAACCGCTATCATCCGTCCTTGTGAAGAACTTTACGGACAGAAAATCACAGTTCCGGGAGACATCTCTTCCGCTGCTTATTTCATTGCTGCCGGACTGATCGTCCCTGATTCTGAAATTCTTGTAGAAAATGTAGGAATCAACCCGACACGTGCAGGAATCTTGAGAGTATGTGAAGATATGGGTGGTGATATCACCCTCCTTAACGAACGTACAGAAGGTGGGGAAAGAATTGCAGATGTTCTTGTCCGCACAAGTAGACTGCATGGAACTACAATCGAAGGGGACATCATCCCAACTTTGATCGATGAGATTCCGGTTATTGCGGTCATGGCAGCTGTAGCAGAAGGAACAACCGTAATCAAAGATGCTGCTGAACTGAAAGTCAAGGAAACAGATCGTATTGAGACTGTAACAGATAATCTGAAAGCAATGGGCTGTGATGTAACACCTACTGAAGACGGAATGATCATCAATGGCGGAAGACCTCTTCATGGTGCTTCTATTCATACTTTGTTAGACCACAGAATTGCAATGGCATTCAGTATTGCTGCACTTGTTGCAGAAGGTACTACAAAGATTCTTGACAGTAAATGCGTAGATGTGTCTTACCCAACATTTTATGACACCTTTGAGCAACTGCTCTAAAAGAGTTGCTCAGACATTTTTCAACCACAAAGAGCTGAACAGAAGTTTTCAATATACTTCTGTCCAGCTCTTGATTTTTTCTATTTTTATTTTGATATCTTTCTGACGTCATTCAATCCCATTTACAGGAATGCATATTTCAAAACAAACAGAATTGCTAAAATATACATCAGAAGACTTAGTTTCTTCTCTTTTGCTTTTCCTGTTAACAGATTCAGAACCACATATGTGATGATTCCCATTGAGATTCCTTCTGAAATACTATAGAAGAATGGCATTGCAATGATACATACATAGCAAGGAATTGCTTCTGACAAATCATTGAAATCAATGTTTGTAATATTCGTCAGCATGTAAAGTCCTACAATGATCAGTGCCGGTGCTGTAGCAAATGCCGGAATTGCAAGGAAAATTGGTGACAGGAACAATGCAAGACCAAACAAGATTGCTGTTGTCACTGCTGTAAGACCTGTTCTTCCTCCCTCAGATACTCCTGAAGCACTCTCTACGAATGTTGTAGTTGTTGATGTTCCAAGAACAGCTCCCGCTGTTGTTGCAAGTGCATCTGCAAGAAGCGCTCCTTTGATCTTTGGAAGTTTTCCTTCTTCGTCAAGCATTCCTGCCTTTGAAGAAACTCCTACAAGTGTTCCGATCGTATCAAACAGATCGACAAATAAGAACGCACAAAGGATTACAACAAAGTCCAAAGTAAAGATTCCCTTAAACTGAAGTTTACAGAAAATCGGTGTAATACTTGGAATAGATAATCCGTGACTGAAATCCGGAAGCAGGCTGAAGCATCCAACTTCTGCATTCGGAACATAAATTCCTGCGAACTGACAAACAATACCGATTGCCCATGTGATCAAAATACCCCAAAGAATATTTCCTTTCACATTCTTGATTACAAGAATTCCAGTGATCAAAATTCCAACAAGCGCAAGAATAACTGTGATTCCGATATCGTTCATTGTTGCACTCACACCATTCAGCTGATTATATCCATCTAAAGAGAACAATTCAACTAATGTAGCACCACCCATAACGATATGTGCATTCTGGAGACCTACAAATGCGATAAATAATCCGATTCCTACACTAACTGCAGATTTCAGATTCTTCGGAATTGCATTAAAGATTGCCTCACGTACATTTGTTACAGACAGAAGGATAAAGATAATACCTTCTGCAAATACTGCAGTCAATGCATATTCCCAACTGTATCCCATACCGATAACAACTGTATAGGCAAAGTATGCATTCAGTCCCATTCCCGGTGCCAGTGCAAATGGATAATTCGCAAGTGCAGCCATGAGAAGTGTTCCTATAAATGCAGCTAATGCTGTTGCAGTAAATACTGCACCTGAATCCATTCCTGCTGCTGACAGGATACTCGGATTCACCGCCAGGATATACGCCATAGTCATGAATGTCGTAATTCCGGCAAGAATTTCTGTTTTTACATCTGTTTTGTTTTCTGAAAGCTTAAACATTTTTTCTAACATTTCGCCCTCTCCTTTCCCTCTGGTTCCTTTTCATAACCTCGGATATTGTAACATATTTCTTCACACTTTACATCAAAAAGGCTTATCACCTTTTATCATAACTGGTAATAAGCCTTTTTAATAATTCGATTAATTCTCTTTTTCATTCAATTCAGCAAGCATCTCACAAACTCTTTTTCCATTGATCGGATGACGCTTATACGGAGCGATCTCTCCCAACGGCTCCAGCACGAATTTTCTCTTGTGCATCTCTACATGCGGAATACACAAATCCGCCTCTTCAAGAACAAGATCGTCATAAAAAATAATATCCAGATCTAATGTTCTCGGACCCCAGTGAATGATTCGCTCTCTTCCTGCTTCTTTCTCAATTCTGTTCAATTCAGCTAAAAGCTCATATGGATAAAGTAGCGTGCGAAGTTTCAGACAGCCGTTCAGGAAATCCGGCTGATCCGTCACTCCGTAGGGAGGTGTCACAAGATATTCAGATACGACCTCAACTTTACTTGTCGGAAGTTCATTCAATGCCTTTACTGCATTATCCAGATACATCTTACTGTCCCCAATGTTAGATCCTAACGCAATGTATGCTGTGTGCCATCCACGCTCTATCTTCACGCTGACTGTTTTCAACGGAAGTCTTACAGGCGCCCATGGTTTCTTGATCTCTATAGATATTTTTTCTATTCTGTCCCACTCAAGAAGCAACGCTTCAGCCAGTTCTTCCGCTGCACGTTCTAATAACTGATAGGTATTTTTCTGTAAAAATTCAGTAATAAATGCACTAACTTCTCCGTAGTGGATGGACGCTGTCAGATCATCTGTTTTTCCCGCCATCCTGGTATCTGTAAAAAGCACTGCTGAGACAACAAACTTCTGTCCTAACGTATTTTCCTCCGGAAACACCCCATGATTTGCAAACACTTCCAGATCTTCAATTCTGATTTCATCGAACTTCTTCTGCATCTGTCCTCTATACCTCATGTTCTCTCATTAATGCTCTTGTCATACGGATTGCTCTCTTATTTTTCTCCACATCATGAACACGGACAAATGCACAACCCTTCTGCACTCCGTAAACTGTTGTAACCATCGTTCCCTCTTCACGTTCTTCTACCGGAAGATCCAGTGTCAGACCAATCACTGATTTTCTTGAAGTTCCAAGAAGTACCGGATATCCAAGTTCTTTCATAATTTCAAGTTTATCAATAATTTCAAGATTCATCTCGTATGTCTTGCCAAATCCAACGCCTGGATCAAGAATGATCTTATCATCCGCAATTCCTGCATTCTTTGCAAGCTCCACACATTCTCTCATATCCTCCATAAAATCTGTAAGGAACTCCTGATATTCTGTATTGTCACGATTGTGCATCAGACAGCAGGCTACTCCTGTTCTTGCGATCAATCCTGCCATCTCCGGATCATATTTCAATCCCCAGATATCATTTACAAGATCTGCGCCCGCCTCGATTGCCGCTGCTGCAACTGCACTTTTATAAGTATCGATCGATACCGGAATATCAAACTCTTCTTTCAGTTTCTTGATAACCGGAACAACACGAGCAATTTCTTCCTCTTCTGTAATCTGTACATGTCCCGGACGAGTTGATTCTCCACCGACATCAATGATGTCCACGCCTTCCTGAATCATCTGCTTCGCATGTTCGATCGCACGATCCAGTCCGTCGTATCTTCCTCCGTCAGAAAAGGAATCCGGTGTTACATTCAGAATTCCCATGATATAGGTATTTTTTTTCAGGTCAAATTCTTTTCCGCCAATTCTCATATCTCTATCTCCATATTCTTCTCTTCTTCCGTCCAGTTACACTGTTTCTGTGCCGGACAGGAATGGCACATACGCGAGCGTTTATCACTATCATAAAACAATTCCTCAATCGGTTCCATTCCCTCATGTTTTCTGCGATGACCACGGATAGCCAAAAGAATCTGCTGCTGTTCCTCTTCTGTAAACTGTGCATCTTCAGGTAATGTTGTTAAAATCTCTTTTGCAATCTTTTCTCCAGCTACTTCATGCGGAATTGTCCATTTATATTGAAATGATTTTCCAATGTCATGAAGTACTGCTGCCGTATAGATCACATCTTTCTCAAACCCAAGGTTCTCTTCCAGATTTTTAATATATGCGATCCTTGCTACATCCAGAAGATGTGTCATCTGATGACAGCAAAAGATACGCTCCTTCTCTAACCGCTTGATTCTTCCATAATAATCCTGATAGATCCAGTGATGGACCACTTCATTTAACCGATACATATTTTCCTGTTTCAAGTCTGTTCACTTCTTTTCCTTTACGTATTCTTTATCTTCCAAGCATACGGAAGAATCTTTCTTCTAATGTCGGGTCTGTCTCAAACACACCTCTCCGTGCCAATGTAACTGTCTGACTTCCCGGTTTCTTGATTCCGCGCATTGTCATACACATATGCTCTGCTTCCACCATAACGAGAGCTCCCTTCGGCTGCATATACTCCATCAATGCGTCTGCAATCTGTCCTGTCAGCTGCTCCTGGAGCTGAAGTCTTCTTGCAAATACTTCTACCGTACGCGCCAGCTTACTCAGTCCTACCACCTTACCATCCGGAATATAGGCAATATGGGCTTTTCCATAAAAAGGCAGTAAATGATGCTCACAGGTTGAATAGAATGTAATATCTTTCTCTATCACCATCTCACTGCTTTCTACCGTAAATGTCTTCATAAGATGAACTCCCGCATCTTCTTCCATTCCACCATATATCTCTTCATACATTCTGGCGATCCTGTCAGGTGTATCTATAAGACCTTCGCGGTTCACATCTTCACCGATTCCTTCCAACAAAAGACGGACTGCCTGTTCTACTTTTTCATGATCTATCATTTTATATTTCTCTCCTATATCTCACTGCCGGTTATTCAACACGATCCGCTGAACCTCCCCAAGATAAGACAGGGATCCGCATGCAAGAATCACAGTTTTCTGCGCAATATCCTTGCCTTGGGTCATTGCCTCTTTACTTGCATCCTCAACAGCTGTTCGGATGGTCTGTTCAGCTTTCACTTTCTGACAATGTTTCTTCACTACTTCTGCCAGCTTTTCTGCCGGAAGCGTCCTCTCCTTATTTGGAAGACTAACAGTATATATACTTTCTGCCAACGGGCAAAGAATAGATGTGATTTTCTCATATTCTTTATCTTTAAAGACTCCCATGATAAAGATTTTCTTATAATCCGAAAAATAACGTTCTACCGTCACTTTCAGCTTTAATGCTGCGTCTTCATTATGCGCTCCGTCTACGAAAAATAACGGGGACTCTGACAGGCAGGTAAATCGTCCTGTCCATCTCGTCTTTGAAAGCCCCTCTCGCACCTGCGCTTCTGTAATTCGATACCCCAATCTGTTCAGACAGCGGATAACTTCGAGCGCTGTTGCAAGATTCTCTCTCTGGCACTGGCCTGCAAGCGGACTATGCATCTTTTCATATTCTTTATAAGAAAATGTAATTCCGTGGTAGGAATCTTCAAAAATCATCATCTGTTCAGGCTGCGCTTCTGTGAAAGGACATCCTTTTTCTTCTGCAGTTTTTTTCAGAATCTCCCGGACATTTTCTTTCTGCTTCGCAGATACTACTGCACATCCAGGCTTAATGATTCCAGCCTTGTTCTGCGCAATCTCTTCCAACGAATCTCCGATCACACCAAGATGATCCACACTGATCGTTGCAAATGCTGCACACACCGGTGCTCCGATGATGTTCGTCGCATCCAGAATTCCTCCCAGACCGGACTCCAGTACGACCAGATCACATTTTTTCTTCTTAAAATACAGAAAAGCTATTGCCGTTTCTGCTTCAAAGACTGTCGGAGATTCCTCTCCGGCCGCCTCCATCCGGGCAATAGCTTCTTTTACATTCTCTGTCAATTCTGCAAATTCATCTTCCGGAATCCATGTTCCGTCAATCTGAATCCGCTCCAGATAAGAGATTACTGTCGGTGAGACATAGCGCCCGGTTCTGTATCCTGCCTCACTTAATATTGTTGAAGTGTATGCAAGCACAGATCCCTTGCCATTCGTTCCTGCAATGTGTATAAACTTTAAGTCATCCTGTGGATTCCCAAGCTCACGCAACAGACCTCGAATCGTATCTAAGCCAAGTACACTTCCGTATTTCGACATCTCGTCCAAATATACCCTTGCTTCTTTATAGGTCACGTTTTGTTCCCTCTCTATTCTTTTTTCTAATCAAACAGTCTTATAATACCACTATTCTATCTTTCTAACAAGTTCTAACAAAGTTTTTTTGCATCTGTTTTACATCTGATATAATAAAGCATTGCAAATACATGCGGCAATATTGCTTCCACCTTTTCTTCCCCGTGCCACGATCGACGGTGTATCTTCCAGACTTAAGATCAGTTCCTTTGACTGCACGACATTTACAAACCCTACCGGAACTGCAATGATTAATTCCGGATTAATCTTTCCTTCTTTGATCAACTCATAAAGCCGTACTAAAGCTGTCGGTGCATTTCCAACTGCAAAGATAGCCTCTCTTCCCAGTGCAGCTGCCTTATCCATACTTGCCACCGCTCTTGTTGTGCCATTCTTTTTCGCCATCTCTGCCACATCTTCATCCGACATAAAACAAAGCACTTCACTGTCATACTCTGCCAGACGTTTCTTATTAATTCCTGCTTTTCCCATCTGTGTATCTGTAATAATCGGCACACCTCTGCGGATAGCATCCTTTGCTTTCTCCACAACACCTTCTGTAAAAACAAGACTGTCCGCATACTCAAAATCAGCGCTTGTGTGAATACAGCGTTTCACGATCAGTTCTGTCTCCGGACAGAGAATCTTTCCCATCTCTTTTAATTCTTCTGTTATAATCTCAAAACTTCTCTTCTCTATTTCAGAAGGAAGTACCTGTTCTATCTCTGAAAGCATCTCTAATTTCCTTTCACTTTATTCTCTGCGGAATCCCACACACAACACGTTCTACACAATCTGCCTGTTCTGCAAGTTCCGTCATGACACGCCCGTGAAATTCCCTGTATTCTCTTTCAAAATCATCGATAGGTACAAGACCGTATCCTATCTCGTCACTAATTAATAATTGAAGGCTTCTATTGTTCTCAAGTATCGTCAGTAACGCTTCCTTTGTTCTTCCTTCTGAAAGCCAGCGTCTTGTAAAAGAATTGAATTTATTGATTGCCACACAATTTTCAATCTCATCCAGCGGACAATTGAATCCGTCTGTCAGCCCAAGTCCCGGATAAATTTTCGTTGCATACTGTGTTTTTCCCTGAAATGCACCACCTATAATTATATGAGCTCTATTTTCTTTCTGACACATCACAAACTCTCCTGATTTGTTACTGTCCACGCCCGGTTTTTCTGTTCTATTGACCATCGTATCCGTTTCCTTTTTCTGCTGTGCAATTCCATAAATGACTTCTGTCACCTGATCTGCCATCGCTGCAATTTCACAGTTAATCCTGCCAAGAATCCTTTTGTATTCTTTCATCTCCGGCGAATCCGGAACCGATTCAGAAAACACTTCATTTGTCACAATCACCAGATTCGAACACTGTTGATTCAATTTTCGGATTCCTTCCAGAATGGCTTGATCTGCATGACATCCTGCACCGGATTCCATATACATTTCATTTGCCACGAGATTCGACATACATTCGAGAAGCACATCTGAGCCTTGTAATGATCCCTCTTCCAAATGTAGCTTAAGTCCTGTATACCACTCTAATGTCTCAAATCCTTTCCCTTTACGAAGCATCCGATGTCTCTCAATCTTCTTTTCTGTCTCTTCCCCATAAGGATACATGGTTGCAATATAAAAGAGAGGCTTCGGATCCTGCCTGTTCCATTCACAGATCCGGCTTTCCGCATAAGCTGATTTTCCGCTTCCGCTGCCTCCTGTTACTAACTCAAGCATTCTCCTTCACCTCTCCCTGAATTTATCAATTCAACCTGATTATAAACAAAGTATAGCATATAACAAACTTGCTGTGGGATTAAATTTCTTATAGTTCTATCACATCCAGATCATCCGGCACAAACAGATTTCCATCATAATAAACTTTGCCTTCTTCCAGATACAACTCCTGTCTGTGTTCAATATTCTTATCTTCTGTATGATACAGAATCAGATTCTCCACATTCAGGTCTGATGCCATCTCACATGCATCTTTTACTGTGGAGTGATGCTTCTCATATGGCTTGAATTCATCCGCCTGTCCGAAGAGACAGAATGCCTCATGCAAGAGCCATGTACTGTTCTCAGCATATTTCTGCTCCAGTTCATTGTACGGCTCATCTCCGCAACAGGTCAGTTTCTCATCCTCATCTAACTGCATACAAAATCCAAACTGTTTTGCCTTTGTAGAATGAATATCGAAAAATGTTACTTTCTTTCCAATAATCTCACGTTCTTCTCCATCTTCTACTACGACCATGTGAAGACGATCATCTATATATTTCATCTCCTTCGCCGAAAGAACTTCACCTGCCATCTCTTTCAGAATACGGATTACTTCTTCGTGTCCGTAAATTGTAGCTTCTCCTTCGTATTTTCCTCTATTCATATTCTGAAGAATCATACGCATCATCCAGATAATTCCAAGAAGATGATCGATATGCTTATGTGTCACAAAAATATCTCTCATATTCATCCAGTTAATTCCCGCTGCTTTCAACTGATGAAGAATCGTATTTCCGCCACCACCGTCTACCATAAAATGACGGTCGTTATCACTGATCACAAAGCATGTGTTATAGCACTCCGTAACGGTTGCATTTCCTGTTCCAAGTATTGTAAGCTTCACTTTTTTCTCCTTTTTGTCTGACCTGACAGTTATTTTCCAAATCCAAATTCTTCATAATCTTCCGGCAGGAATCTATGGTAAATGATATGGCATCCTTCATCTTTAAAGCAATACCGGTAAGTATCCTCCGGATCATTTTCAAAGCAGATCATATAATCAAATTCATCGCTGTGCATCTCTTCGATCGTAATCTGATCCGAATGCTGACGAAACAGTTCAAAGATATCTTCCATCTTGCAGCCATGATGAGAGATCAACCCGATCAGATCTTTGATGAATTCATTCTCTTTCATATTATTGTGTACATATTCTGCACCTTCCTCCGGAATATGAAAACAGAACCGCTCCCCCTTATTTGTCACTTCAACACTTCCAAGCTTCCCTTCTTCATACTCAGAAAACCGGCTCAATTTTTCCTGCATTCCTGTCTCATCCACATCTAACTGAAAGAAATGATTCAGAGAACTCAGCGGATAATACAGACGAATCTTCTCCTTACGGTAGCCCAGCTTCGCCTGTTCTTCCTTTATTACATCTATAATATTTTTCTCAAGTCTTGCAAAATCCATGATTTTATAATCCTTTTCATCTGAAATATATTTGGCTTCAAACAGTTTCTATTCTTTTTCTTCCGGTCTTTTATTATAGAAGAACATCCATGCCGCCATTGTGAGAATGATCACATATCCAAGCACACTGTACTTGTCCGGAACCTGTCCAAAAAGAAAGTATCCGAGAATCGTAGAGAAAATAATCTGAGAATAATCATAGATTGATATCTCTTTCGCGGGTGCATGATAATATGCTGCAGTAATTCCAAATTGTCCTCCTGCTGCCGCAAGTCCGGCACCAAACAGTGCCAGAATCTGCGCTCCTGTCATTGGATGGAAATTAAATAACAGATACGGAAGTGTCACGAGGCAGGAAAACCCTGAGAAAAACAGAACAACAGAGCTTCCTTTCTGACCTCTCTGACCAAGAATTCTTACCATTGTATACGCAATGCCGGCACCGATTCCTCCGCACAGACCGATTACTGACGGAAAGAGTTCCATATTTGCAAAGGTTGGCTTAATGATAAACAAACTTCCGATAAATGCAACAAATATTGCAATTGCCTGCGCCGGTTTCAATTTCTCTTTCAACAGAAGAAACGAAAATAAAATAACAAAAAACGGAGACATTTTGTTCAGCATAGATGCATCAGAAAGTACCAGATGATCTACCGCATAAAAATTACAAAGGATTCCCAACGTACCAAATGTTGCACGCAAAACCATATAACCTAAGTTTCCCTTCTTGATTTCAAATCCGTCACCACTTCGCACGATCATTATAAGTGCAACAAAGAATGCAACCAGATTTCGGAAAAAGCTTTTCTGTATGGACGGCACATCCCCCGCAAGCCTGACACAGGCACCCATTAACGCAAATGAAAATGCCGACAATATAATAAAGCAAATTCCTTTATTTCTGGAACTCATAATTTCTAACCCCTTTTCTCTTATTACAAAACTACAATTTCAAACAAATTCCATCTCCTATTAGTATAATTTTCGTCTTACAAACTGTCAATCCAAAATATTGTAACTGTTCAGAGCCAAGCAAAATTTCAAAAAAAGTATAAAATGCTTGCATTTTTTAGATTGTTTTTGAAATTTTATTTGGCGGATACGCCAACCTCCGAAATGCGTAGTATTTTGGAGGTTGGCTCTGAACAGTTACAAGTTATCTACAGAACAATATCATCCATCTTCTCAAATCCATTCATAGAATATGATTCTATCATATTTCCGCTTACAAGATAGAATACGTCACCAATATACAGTCCTCTACTGCCTTCATATCCGCTCAGCTGTCTGCTCATGACTTCTTTGAATCCTTCTGCCTCGTCATACGTATACAACTGATAAGTCACTCCATCATGATAGGTAACAAACCCGAACAGATTCTTCTGAACATCTACAAATACACCTTTATAATTGTATCCTACATCTGTGCCATAGCTTTCTTCAATCGTATACTTATTTTCCTCTGTTACATTGGATGGATCTGTAACATTAAACATCGAAAGTTTCACACCTTCTGTTGTAAATCCATCTTCACTTACATCCATCCCGATGCCAAGCAGTTTTCCGTCTCCATATGGATGCAGATATTCGGAAAATCCAGGAATCTTAAGCTCTCCAAGAATCTTCGGATTCTCCGGGTCTGAAAGGTCTACCGAGAACAATGGATCCACCTGCCGATAAGTAACGAAATATCCTGTATCTCCCATAAATCTTGCGGAATAGATTGTTTCATCTTTTGCCAGATTGTGAATGGAGCCAATGATCTCCAGTTTGTCATTCAGCACATAAAGTGAATTTGTACCAGGTACCGCATCCTTTACATTTTCTGCCACAGCCTTCTCAGTCACCTTACTTGCATCTGATTTATCCGTTGTTCCATTCTTATCAGCCGTCTCATCTGCGGTCTCATTCAACGGCATAATATCATCATTCGAATAAATTTCATCAATTGTTGTAACTAATCTAAGGTTTCCTTCATACTCGTCAATGCTGAAAGAATCGTTCAGCATTCCCTTGATCTTCGTCTGCGCAACACCAGCAAGCTTTCCGTCTGTATAAGAAATCTTGCGGATCAGCGTTCTGCTCACATCTGAATCTTCATAATAATTACTTGTAATATAAATATTATTTTCGCTTACATAGCACACATCTGAATAACCAAAGACTGCCTTACTGTCTGTTTTTTCTGACGGATCATCTAATGAAAATGCTGTAATGATCGTATATTCATTTCCTTCTGCTTCCTGTGGCATATAAATATTTTCTGCTTCAATAGATTTTCCCTGCACTTCCGGAATATACCACAGATCTCTTGCTGTAACATTGTCTTCGTAAGGATGGAACTGACTAAGCACATAGACATATCCATCAACAATCCTGGATGTATTATATCCTCCGCTCTGTTCCATGTTACCGATCTCTTTCGGATTTGACGGGTCACTGATGTCATATACCTGGACATACGTATTGTTCTCATAATATCCATCATAAGCTTCTGAATCCTCTGAATTTCCGACTTGTCTTCCTAACGTACCGAACAGAACTAATTTATCATCCTGTACATAAATGTCTTCTACATAGCGTTCTGCATCCAGTTCGATCGAGGCCAGCTTTTCCATGGACCCATTGTCAATAGCTGTGATTGTCACAACACTCCGACACAGTGTATAAATGTTTTTTCCATCGGTTTTGACAATATCGGCTTCCCCCACGCCGTTCTCACGGACATTCGTATCCGAATAACCCCCCGTGTCACTAACATTACTGCTTTCTGCTGTTGCTGCATCTGCCGAAGACGCACTTTCATACAGTCCGATAGCCATACTGTTGTTATCCCGTGCCATCTGCTTATTATATTCTTTGATACATTTTTCAATTTCTTTATAATCTTTCGCTGTTATAAGTGTCTGGGTTGTCTCTTTCTGATCTGCTGCTGATGCGATAGTCGCTGCATCTAATGTTTTGTTGTTTCCTTTGTTGATCTGCTTGATTCCAACTGTCGCTCCAACTATCACACAGACACATGCCGCCGCTGCGATCGGAACGATACGTTTCCAGTTCTTTTTGTTCTTTTTCGTTTTTGATCCCTGCTGCTTTTCTTCCTGTCTTGCCTGAAGCATTTTCTGAATTGCCTCCGGCTCCAGTGAGTCCGGAAGGATCACATCATCTGCCATCTGTCTCAAATCTTGTTCTAAACGCTTTTCATTCTCAATCTTCTTATTGTTCTTTTCTCTATTTTCTTCCATCTTTTCCGCCTCCTTCTTCTATTTTTTTCAACTCCAGCTCTTATAGATCATCCTGCTTCCAACATCTTACGCATCTTCCCAAGTGCCCTGCTTTTCTTTGATCGAACCGTTGCTGCATTCATCTCAAGCATCTGCGCAATTTCCTCACTTCCATATCCAGCGAATACAGAATACGAAAGGATCATACGCTCTTCTTCCTCAAGCCTTGCGAATGCCTCCTTCACATCAAAATGTTGCTCATAGTCCGGTTCGTGTCCAGCCTCTGGTGTCTCTTCCTCTGACACATGATTTCCACGCTTTCCCAACATTTTTCTGCATTGATTTCCTAAAATTGTAAAGATCCAGCTTTTAAAACTACTCTCATTCTTGAGCTTCGCAATATTTTCAAATGCAGATATAACGGTCTCACTTACCGCGTCTTCTGCATCTTCTGTATGCTTCATCATATATAATGCGAATTTATACATTTCCTTGCAAACGCCGGCATATAACAGGGAAAATGCTTTCGTATCTCCATTCTTCGCCTTGCGAACCAATTCCTCTTTGAATTGTATTTCCCTTGAATTTTCTTTATCCTTCATTCGTTCCCTCCTCTCGAATCATCTTTTTCATTTGAAGATTCTTATAACCATTTTTATGAATCACCTGTATTGGTTCATGAAGTCTATGAATAGTTTCACATTATCTTTATTATAGGTTATATACACTAGAGTCTTCAAATAGAAAAACTGTTGCAGATGAAAACTAAGAATTCCTTAATATTTTCATATGCAAAACAATAAAAAGACAGCGAGATACCGGTATTTTGTGTGTAACGCACAAAGTGAATTGACTTTTTTTGTACGCAAGAATAAAATAAAAGCGTTGATTTTGCATTTTATTGACTGTATTCTGACCGGATGCTATGATTTGTGCGTAAAGAACAAATAGCAACCTAACGGTAATGACATTATTTCAAATCATTACTGTTAATAAGAAAAGAGGAATACGGTATGAAGGGTTCAAAATTATTTAAGAATGTAAGGCTAAAAGGTCAAAAAGAACTTGTTTCTATATTAGTTGAAGATGGAATTTTCAAAAAAATCGCAGCAGATATACCACAGGAAAAAACTGTGGGATGTGAAGAAGTAGATTTAAATGGACAACTGGTGGTTCCACCATATGTAGATCCACATTTGCATCTTGATTATGTATTTACAGCAAGCCTCGGTGAGGAAAACGGATCGGGAACTCTTTTTGAAGGAATCCAGCGTTGGAGTGAATCAAAAGGAAATATGACTGTTGCACAGATGAAGGAACGTATTTACAGTGGAATAAGAAAAGAAATGCTGCATGGTGTTCAGGCTATCCGAACACATATTGATGTGACAGATCCGACATTTACGGGTCTTAAAGCTGCACTTGAAGTAAGAGATGAAGTAAAAGATATTCTTGATCTGCAGATTGTTGCATTTCCTCAGGAAGGAATGTACGCATACAAGGGCGGTGACAAACTGGTAGAGGAAGGACTTAAGATGGGGGCTGACTGTGTTGGCGCGATACCTCATTTTGAACTGGCCCGAGAGTTCGGTGAAAAATCAATCCACAAGACAATCGAACTGGCTGTCAAATATAATAAGCTTATCGATGTACATTGTGATGAGACAGACGATACGCAGAGCCGCTTTTTGGAGTTGTTGAATGCATTGGCACTTATGGAAGGTATAGGCACAAGAACTACAGCCAGCCACACATGTTCCTTTGGTTCAGCAGATAATAGTTATGCATTCCGAATGATGAAGCTTTTCAAAAAATCAGGCATCAATTTCATCTCCTGTCCTACTGAGAATGTATATCTTGAAGGACGTCAGGATACCTATCCGAAGAGACGAGGAATCACAAGAGTAAAGGAGCTTTATGACAACGGGATCAATGTATGTTTTGCACAGGATTCCATGTCTGATCCATGGTATCCGCTTGGAAACGGAAATATGATGATGATTCTCGATCACGGAATCCATCTGGCACAGATGATGTCACCCGAAGAGATTACGAATGTTCTTGATCTTGTGACAACGAACGGAGCTGTGACCATGAATATTACAGATCACTACGGAATCGAGGAAAATAAGCCTGCAAACTTTATCGTGCTTGATGCAAAATCAGAATTTGAAGCAATATGTGAGAGAGCAGGAATCACTGCTTCTGTCAGACACGGTGAATTTTTGTTCAAAAAAATTCCTGCAAAGGTAACAGGAGCTATTGACCTGCTGAAATAAAAGGTGGGAAAACAATGTTTCAGTGCAAGGATCTTCTATCACTTACGACAATGTCACAGGCAAATGTAATAGCCGGATCAGGTGGCATGGAAAAGGGCATACGCTGGTCTTATAAGGCAGAGAATATTAATTTTGAGAAATGGGTACGTGGAAACGAACTTTTAATAGTAAGTGCTCCGGTAACACAGCGAAAAAATTTTGATCTGTATCAAACAATAAAAAAGGCAATTGAACTTAATATGTCGTGTGCTCTTTTATTGATGGGCGAGAATTATGTAACACAGATTAACCAAAAGGTAATAGATTTAGCAGAAAATAATGATTTTCCGCTTTTCACCATGCCTTGGAATGTGCCACTTTTAGACTTTTTTGAGGAACTGGGACACGCCATATCATATCTGGATGACAGAAAAGATATAGAGGACAGTCTGCTTGCAGAGATTATTTTTGGAAACTGTATCAATACATCCAGTATCGAGCAGAAATGCAGGCAAATGGGAAATGATCCAAAGATGTTAGAACAGGTTTTCGTGTTACATCTATGTAAAAAAAGTTCGGAAGAGACATGCAATGAATTAAATCAGGGAATTACAAATGACAAGATAAGAAACTATGCACAGACTCTAAAAGAATATTTTGCTGAATGTGATTATCCTGCAATCATTTCCTGCTATGGCGACAGGATCATAGGTTTTATGAAAGACTGTACAGATGATCGCAGGAAGATAATAGAAATTTTTGAACAGTTTGGTGAGTTTTTGCAAAATGACCTGAACGGAATTGAATACACTCTCAACATAGGTGAAAAATGTGAAAGCATATCCAAATTGCAAAAGAGCTTTCATGAGACATCTAAAATGAACTCTGTATTGGAGCATATTAACAGGAAAAATGAAATCATTTTCTATGATGAGATGGGATTTTACCGTATGCTGATGTCGTATGAGAACACTGCGCCAATGCAGCGATTTGCGGATGAAGTGCTTGATCCTATCATACAGTATGAGAAGAAAGCTCATACACAGTTGATGGAGACAATGTGGGCCTATTTCGAGTGTGACTGTAATCTGCAGAGAACAGCTGATAAACTGTTTTCACATAAGAACACTGTGAAATACAGATTACAGAGAGTAGAACAGCTTACAGGAAAGAGTTTTGCGAACAGGTTTCAGAGTCAGGAGCTGTATAATGCACTGATGATATATTATTTTCTTGATTGAGGGGATTTTCAGTGGAGAATCTCTTTCAGTGAATGATACACCCCCTACTCTCTTCTGCATAATCTGGAATACTTGCTCTATAAACAGACAGCGGAACACTTGTATCACTTATATCCAATATGTATATCTCGGTACCACCTCCATAATTTTCTACTGGTGGTTTATAACTCAGCCTATACAATATCTGGTCAACATATAATGAATTCTCTTCCTCAATTACGTCCCAGTACCCAATCCAGTCTTCTGGAACATCAATAGAAAAATACTTATTTTCATAATGCGTTTTAGCAGCCACATCTTTTTCATCATAAGCCAATAGCATCACTTCCCATTTTATTAGGTTCAGAATAATATTCTTCGCCTGTGTCCAGACATATAGCAGCAAGTCTTCCGCCCGGATAGGTAGCACCACAATCAATTGCTATATGATTGTTTTGCCGATAAATATATCCTGGATTTGGATTATTTCTAATTGCTTGTGTCGGCGTATGTCCTGTTATAACATATTTATCTGAAAAATACTGTATATTATAATCTGCTCTCGACCATATCAATTCATGAAGTGAATAATCGTCTATATCCTTTTCTGGAGAATAATTCCCCAAACCTCCATGAACTAGAAGATAGTTTTTGTCATTGACTGACACCTCTTCATATATCAGGAATTCCTTTATAAAATCAATCACATCCTTTTTAGACTCGAAATCCATCTGAGTGAACTCATCAACCGTTGATCTACTTCCGTTATATTGCCATGTCTCCAGATTATCCAGCATTTCATCGTCTAACTCTTCTATGGACTTATCTGTAATTTCTTTCATCAAAAATTCCAGACATTTCATCGCCATAAATTCATGGTTACCGACCAGGCATATTGCATTTGGCATTTCCATAAGCTTTCTTATTGTCTTAATAGGATGCGGACCCCTATCAAGCACATCTCCCAAAATGTATAAAGTATCCGTATCTTTTAGATCACTCTTATCGAGTAATTCTATAAACATGTTGTACTGTCCATGAATATCCGAAATAACATATGTAGCCATAAAACTGTCTCCCTTCTAGCATCTAATTCATTGTGGATAGGACAATAATTCTGTCAATGTTCGCGGTTCATAATTCATCCAGGGTTTCATGCATCCTACATTTATTGCTTTAACTTCTGTTTTATACACATGCTGACAATCGCTTTCCACCATTTTCATCAAACAGCTTTGATAATAAGTATCCTCATTACTGTCATGCGTATGACCATATAATAAAATGAATCCTTTTCCCATCCTTTTCCAACTAAAAATTGGATAATGGCTTAAAACGAGATTATAATTCTTTCCATTAGCTGAATCATGAACTTCTTTATAATCACAAACTTCTGCAAAAAGCTGATGATATCTATAATCCGACACATCATCATGATTTCCTTTCACAAGTATTTTTTGTCCCTTCAATGTAGAAATATAAGCAATCAAATCTTCATTTTTACCTCTATAACTTATGTCTCCAAGAATAAATACCCTGTCTCCATTTGTTATTTTACTATTCCATCGTTTCTTGATCGTCTCATGCATTTCATCCAGACTGTCAAATGGTCTTTCATCAAACTTAATCGAATTTTCATGAAACAAATGTAAATCACTGATATAATAATTCATTACGCATCGCTCTCCATATCATAATTCTTCCTTAAAGGCTTGTACTTTTCACCTGTGATCTAATCTGATCGATCGTAAGATTCTCTATATTATCCTCTACATAAAAGCACAATTTTCCATCAATCATCTCAGCCCATGGCACTTCTTCTCCAAGAAATATATTTAATGGAATTTTATATATTTCAGGTTCTTCCGGATATTCCAGAGCCATACACCTTCCATCTTCGTTTATAAGTTTATCATAAGCCTCTATCACTAGTTTCTCATCTGTATAAATCCCCATAATACTAAGTTCTCCATAGGGCTATATTATTCCTATCAAATATACATAATTTCCATTATTTCGCCCTACATAATCTCATCATACTCTTCAAACATAATCCGGACTCCACCTTCTTCACATTCCACATGATAATGTCCTGCATACCACTCTGTTGTAGTTTCATATTCATAGCAAAAATCTTCAATACGATCAAAGCTCCGATGTGTATCACCTGTAATATAAAAATGCACCTATCCTTCCTCCCTCTCAATTTTCACAATTTCATCCATCCATTCCTCTGTCGGCAGATTTATTTTCTACTTGACTTTTTACTTTGTCATCTAGTTGTTCGTCCGGAAACCATGGAAGACCTGTTATAAGTCGGTATTCTTTATCCTGGCTATATGCCCCACCTATTGCAATCGCCTTTTTCCCATCAAAATCATAAATTTCTCCGTCTTTTGCAAATAATATATTCGGATATTCCGGCTCATAATATACCTCTCCTCCACGCCTGATTTGTGTTCTGTAAGTTTGTATATGATAAGGTCTTTCCTCATGATTTCCATGAATACACAGGAAATAATTTGGAAAATCCGCAAGTTTTTTTTGTTTTCCCGATCTTTGTCAGCTCCAAAATAGTTTAATCCGACATCCCCCAATAAAATGATCACATCCTCTTTTCCAAGTTTTTTATTAAATCTCGCCAACCAGATTAACTTATCAAAATGTGCATGACAATCTCCTGTTATGTAATAACCCATTTCCTACCACCTTACATATATCATTCATCTTCTGTTCTATGCTTAAAATTGTAAACCGCCTTCAAAATCTCAATTATATTTATCTGTAATTTCCATTCTCATTTATAGCGTTTTGAATATATAGATTCATTTCGTTTCTTATTTGTTCCATCTGTTTTCCAGTATCTGGATTTGTATACGGAATCCTTCCTATAATTTTATCCACATAATGGTTATCTCTTATACTTTCATATGTCGCTTTAAAATTTATATCATAAAAATATGCAAGATAAGATATCCAATAATCCATCTTTGTCTTTCTTGTCTCTAATAGAACTGATTTATGATTTTTGAATTGCCGCATAACTTCTGGCGTAATTTCTGACATTCCTACCTGTTCTGCAGTAACTCCCATGAGAATATCAATTGCTGTTTCGAGCTTCACTCTGCAATTGTCAAGTTTATCTGCATCACGTATGATTTGAGCATGCATCAATTCTCGCTCATTCGTAATTCCTTTTAAGCAGTAATCACTATGATGTCCTATTGCTGTTTTTATAATTTCATCCCACTTATTTTCTTCGACAAAACGCCGAATCAGTCTCTCCTCAAATAAAATTCTCACACCGAATGCTGCATGATCCATCGTTCCCGGTTCAAAACTGTTGTAACATTTCAATTGTTCAAATCTTCCAATATCATGTAACAATCCAATAATCTGAGCGAGCTCACAATCTTCTGCGGACAGTTTCATATCTTCTGTAATTTTTTTACTGCATTCCATCACTCCATAAGTATGCACAATCTTCAACTTTATCTTTTCATTTTTTTGGTCATAATCATTCAAATAGTTTTCAAAAGCTTTCTTCGCATATTGTAAATCAATCATTTCGTTTTCCCACCTTATTTTCAAGATTTTTCAACATAATATTCCCGTCCTGTATCTAGACAAACTGCATTTACAGAATCATCCAATCCATTATGAAAGTTACCCTCTGGCTCGATTTCAGCTCCAGGCGTAGATTTCATATTCGCACTCTCCCAGCCAGTCAATCATATGAATCAGTGCTGCATTCGACTTCGGAGCCATTTTCACCTGACTGTTTTTTATATAAAAAGGTTGTTCTAAAGCACATTTGCACCAAAAGGCATAAAAGACAAACGTGCCATTTTAAAGAATTGTTTTCCAAACGGGATTCCTACAATCGTGATACACCACATACATCCTAAGACAATATTTCCAAGAGCCATTCCCCATCCAAAGAAAACAATCCAAATTAAATTCACAAGAAATGAGAAGGTTCCATTCCCATATACAACCTCTTTTCCAAAAGGCCAAAATGCTAAGGATGCAAATTTGAAACATTGCAAACCTATAGGAATTCCAACAATTGTGACACACCATATACATCCTGCAATGATCCATGCAAGACCTCCGATTATCCCGCCACAAAGAAACCAAAGTATATTTCCTAATAATTTCATCTAATCCACTCCCCTGTTACTCCACAATTACGGTAGCCTTAACACATATATTCCACTGATTTTCCATATAAAATCTGTCTTGATAAACTTTAATCACCCCTGGTACAGCGACTTCTTCAACGGGTTCTTTCCCAAACCGTCTGCGTGCAATCACGTCTATGATTACATCGTCTTCTTTCGCCAACCTTTTAAGTTCATTTAAATACACTTGATATAGCTCTGAATCTATAACGCAGCATCTCACTATATATTGTTTTACTATTTTCCTAAAGACCCTGCCAACATCAAGTTCCTTCATTTCGCCTTTGATCTTGATATATTCTGCTTTTTTACCAAACTATTGAATAGCTGTAGAATTAGTATATCATAAGCAACGACATATAGTGCATCTTATTATGTAAATCGCAAATCCAACCCAGCAAATAGTTCTCCAAGCGTACTGCTCAAGCGCTCTGACGGTTTATCCGGCATTTCGTAACTTACCAATTGATACTCTGGATTCAATTCCAATTTTTCTATTAGATATCCTATATTAACAGCATCATCCAATCCGTCATGGAAGTTACCTTCCGGTTCAATCTCAACTCGTCCCAGAGCTTCTTCCAGCTTAGGAGCATTTTTAACCTGGCTGTTCTTTATACCTGTCAGATTCTCTATAAAATAATCAATCACACCATGTTCTGGATGAACACATTTTTCGTTATCTCCATCTCCTTCTTTTCATTTTTGAGGCTCTTTTTACAAACCTTACATATTGTTCCTACTGGTGTTACCAACTCAACTTTTGCATAAGCGCTCTTTCCGATCTTGTCATATAAACGACCAGCACTCATACGCCGAACAATATAATTACTTATAGATCATGCAATATACCAAGTAAACAATTCCCGCCACTACTAATCCTGGTAAAAACATTTCGTTTTCTCCCTTCGGACTAATCATTCATGTACTCATAGTAATCAGATTCACTGGCAAATAAAATATATCTGCCTTCTACCAATCCCATGTATCCATCACTTGTATTAAATCCCTTCATTGCCAGTTCCTCCATTCCTCAAAATCTGTTCATTTATTTTATTTGATAGGTATAGTCTAAATCTGGAACTGTGCAATAAAAATCCCTGTTTATTCTATAAAAGGACAGATCCTATTATCCAAACCTGTCCTTTTGCTCTCTTATTTTGTTTATACATGTCCGTTCATAGCAACGGATTTACAAACTGTGGCATTTGATAATCCTCATAAGGATCATCTTTTCCTAAAAATATATTGCTTTGCTCCAACATATCATTAATCAACTTCTTTTCAACTGATAAAACATCTAAATCAGGAAATTGATACAATAGATACGCACTGAATTCGCGGATAAAATCACAATAGTCTTTTGTGAATTGAATCGTGTCTTTCGTTCTCTCTCCTGCATATGATCCGGAAAACCTTCGCAAAGTATAAACTCTCCAATGCTGTAATTCCACAAATCATTTACCATATATGTATTATCCATAACTTGCTCTCTGTATCCACTTTCCACCGAAATTCTGTTATATAAATTTTGAAGCCTACGGATTTTTGAAGCTAATGTTACCTCTAAATGATTCTGCATAGCTACTCTTTCATTATCTAACTGGGTTTCTCGTTCCTCTTTTTCCTCTTCATCCTTCTTCTTTTTAAACATTTGAAATGCCATGAAAGCTTTGAACATATTTGTCATAATGCACCACTCTATATTCCGTACTGCTCTTAATCATCATAATGACTCCAACTTCCAAACATTCCCGGGCTGCTATGCCCTACCTTTTTCCCATGTGAATCATAATGATTTACAGATCCAAACCAGCTTCTGCTACTGTAACCTTTCTTTTCCATAGAAATTCTCCTTTCAACTTCTTAAATGAACTTTGTACTATTAATAGTTTCTAACACTTTCCTTTTGATATTTCAATTCTAATAGAGATGCAGACTATTTATTCTATAATCAAAAGAGACCGTACTTGGGTTGATATTGATGTTTTATCAACTAATCACAATCTTCATTGTACACTTTAACCAATTTCCCATCTCTTATTTATCTTTTTTGACGTTTTTATTAATTTTCCCTTGACACACCACTAAATCCATTATATATTACATCATAGAAATTGACTTGTATAAGTTCATGATAGGATGAGCGTGTCTACCAACTGCCGTAACAGTTGACTACAAGTTTTTGGGAAACCAAAAATTTGCAGTCAGTTGTCACGGCAGTTTTTTATTTGTCATAAATATCCTGTCATCCATTTATCAATTCCCATATTTTCGCCGGCGGTTAGAATTGAACTTCTTATACATTTCGCGAGATTTCTGTCATTATTTCAACAGTTATATCTTTGTTATTAACAAAGAATAAAACAAATACAGGAGGTTGTAATATGAGCAGCTTATTAATTAAAAATGCGGATGCAATTGTTACCTGTGACAGCCAGGACGCTGTTTTAGAACATGCCAATCTTTTGATGCAAGACGGCATCATTACATACATCGGAATAGAACCGCAGACCGCAGACGAAGTCATTGACGGAACGGGATGTCTCGTTTATCCAGGACTAATCAATACTCACCACCATCTTTACCAGACGTTCAGCCGAAATCTTCCGCAAGTTCAGAACATGGAATTGTTCGACTGGCTTACAACATTGTACGAGATTTGGAAAAATCTGAATCAGGATACGATTTACCACAGCTCCTTAACAGGAATGGGTGAACTATTAAAATCCGGATGTACAACTTGTTTTGACCATCACTATGTATTTCCGGGCGGTAATTCCGATGCGCTTCTGGACGCACAGTTTTCTGCTGCAAGAGAGCTCGGGGTTCGTATGTACGCTTCCCGCGGAAGCATGGATCTGAGCAAGAAAGACGGTGGGCTTCCGCCTGACAGTGTGGTACAGAACGTGGATAAGATCTTGAAAGATTCTCAGAAATCCGTAGAGAAATACCACAATCCTGCTCCAAATTCCATGGAAATGGTTGCTCTAGCTCCATGCTCTCCGTTCAGTGCAAGCGAAGAACTGTATCGTCAGTCAGCAATCCTTGCGAGAGATTTGGGCGTACGCCTCCACACACATTTATGCGAAACAATTGATGAAGAGAATTATGTTCTTGAGAAATACGGCAAACGACCGCTTGCCTATATGGAAGACATGAACTGGGTTGGAAATGATGTCTGGTATGCACATGGAATTCATTTTAATGATGAGGAACTGAATCTTCTGGCACAGACCGGAACCGGCGTAGCTCACTGCCCAATTTCCAACATGAAACTTTCTTCCGGTATCTGTCGGATACCGGATATGTTAAAACTAGGTGTACCGGTTGGTCTTGCAGTAGACGGAAGTGCAAGCAATGACGGTTCTAACCTGTTAGAGGAACTTCGTGTAGCGTTCCTGTTGCACAGACTGAACTCAAGCAAGCTTGCTCCGAGTGGATATGATCTTCTGAAGATTGCCACAAACGGCAGCGCTAAAATCCTCGGCAGAAACGATATCGGTTCTCTCTCAATCGGCAAAGCTGGAGACTTATTCATGATTCGGAGAAATCGTCTTGAGCTTGTAGGGGCCGACCTGGATGTAAAATCCATGCTCGGCACAGTCGGCTTCAAGGGCACTGTTGATTATACGATTGTCAATGGAAAAATCGTAGTAAAAGAAGGTCATCTAACAGGAATTGACGAAGAAAAGGCTATATACAACTGTCGTCAAGAAGTCAACAAATATTTGAATCATTAAACTCTCCATCCAGATGCAGTGGCACAGCTTCCATCCGTATTGAAGTTCGTATTCAGTGATGCAGTAACTGGAATCTGTATCGTAGCGATTATCGCCAACTTACTCTTCCCAATGAAAGATGCTGCTGATATTGCAAAAGCAAAAGAAGCTATGATGGGTTAAATCTATTTCCCTTTATTTACCTATGGGTGCCGTAATGCGGCACCCATAAATTATCTGTATATCCACCGTTGCTCTCCACAAGGCTCTTGCTTGATCTAGTTTTCCTTGATCCTCGTTTTCCGGACATATTTTATATATAATTCTCATATTCATTTCAGGGTTCATATTGCCTCCCTGACATTAACCTTTTATCTGCTTAGCTGTGTCTATCAACTTAACCAAATTTTCCTTCAACTCATTTTCTGAAGTATCTGATCCCCAACTGATTCGAACAGAGCACTCAATTTCTTCCTCTGGAATTTCCATTGCTTTTAATACATAGCTTGGTGAATAGTTTTTAGATGTACACGCGGAGCCATTTGATATACTACAAAGTTATTGGTTTTTTATGATAAGTCATTTTCATCAAACACTCCGGTAAAACTCCAGTTCTCACCCTGAT
Source organism: Mediterraneibacter faecis (assembly GCF_055383675.1). Lineage (NCBI taxonomy): Bacteria > Bacillati > Bacillota > Clostridia > Lachnospirales > Lachnospiraceae > Mediterraneibacter > Mediterraneibacter faecis. The sequence continues at coordinate 2,082,329 of NZ_AP043803.1, forward strand.
CTTCTGATGTGAACACAAGACCTTCCATCTCGCCACTTTGGCTCATCACATGGATCGTGTAATTCTCTCCATCCTGCTGTGGCATTTCCAGATACTGATAATCTTCAAGCGTGAGGCCATATTCCTGCATATGCGGCGGATATTCCGTCACAGTATCCATTGGAAGCTCTATCTCCTTCAGCATCTTTCCACCGTCTTTTGTAACATAAATAGATGAATGTGTCTGTGATGCCCCACTTAGACCGATGAATCCAAACTGTTCGTTGAAGAATTGTATCCCTTCTCCTACTCCGCCATTTCCGTCGAATGGATCTTCATTTACTGTTGTCCAGTTATATCCACCATCTGACGTAGTTTCCAGTTTGTAATAACGTGTTCCAAGAGCCGCATCAACAACTGAAAGTTTCCAGCCTTTCTGTTCGTTTAAGAAGAATCGGACAACACCGCTTCCGTCCGTATCAACCGTCCAGGTATTATTCTCTTTTCCCTGTTCTTTTGCCTGCGAATCTTTCTCCGCCTGCTCATTCTGGCTAATCGTATCAAGACTGATATATTCCGGTTCCATCATGTAACGCACCGGGGTTACAGATTCATCCTGCGGAAGATACAGAGACACTTCATATCCAAGTGCTTCCCCACCGCGATCCAGAGCTGTGAAATCGGTCATGCCGCTGACTTCTCCGTCACCATCCACATCTCCCGGAAGATAAACGAGACCTTCCGAAGAATCGAAGGAGCGTTTTCCATAATACAGAATCTCATATTCCGGTAGATTATCTGCAAATGCATAATTCAGATTCCATTGTGTCACCTGCATCTTACAATCTGATTTTTCCAGAATGGTAAACATCGGATCTAATTTCTTATCGTCATCATAATCTGCATTTGCGTAACCTGCGATCTGCACAACAATCTTATCACTTTTATCGATATCATAATCAATCAGATAGGTCTTATCTTTTCCCTTTTCATTCTGTCCGTAGAGATAGGCCGACACGCGGGTTATCGTTCCGTCTTTATCAAAAGACACCTCGAAACTGTCTGTAATATACAACTCCTCCGGAAGTTTCAGTTTCTTATTGATATCTTTTATCAGTCCTTCTGCGCCATCACGAAAGAAGTTGTTATGTTCATACTCTATTTTCTTTGTCTTAAACAGGCTGTCTACCTTCCAGGACAATGCGCCATTATAAGGAATCGCTGTATATACGATATAAGAAATACATCCAACTGTAACTGCAAGCAAAATCAGAAGCTCTGTACCAAACACTGTTTTCCTAAATGCACCTTTCATTTTAAAAGGGTTTTCCTTTTCCGCGATCAGGCAGCCGATCCAGATACAAAGACTGAGTACCAGAAGGATACCTAAAGCCAAAAATGCAAACTTCAGCTGTCTGATGCTTCCGTACTTGCAAAGTACACAGGTCACGAGCAAAAACAAAATGTAATAGAGAACACTAAGCTTGCCAAATATAAATTTCAGTTTTTTCATTCAATCACATCCTAATAATACTTCCAGGTCTACTATTTTTAAGTATTCTACTCAAAAAAATTTTATATCGCTCATTTATTTTTACACTTTTTCTTGACCAAAATGTAAAAGCTTCATGATTTTTTCTATATTCTCCTTTGTCCAGGCCGTAATCTCGAGCACTGCATCCGGTATCTCCTGGTCTCCGGAATCCGGATTATGCATCCAGATACATGGCATCTTAGCCGCCTTAGCAGCCTTTCCTCCATTCGTTGAATCTTCGATTACAATACACTCCTCTACCGGTACGCCCAGCTGTTTCGCTGCAAAGAGAAATGTATCCGGTGCCGGCTTTGGATTCTTCACTTCATCTCCACTTGTCACGACATCGAAATATTTCATCAGATCCAGCGTTTCCAGCGTCTCTGTGATTACAGGTTTTGGAGAAGAAGAGGCCACGGCCAGGCGATACCCCGCATCTTTCAGACAGCAAAGCATCTGCCCAACTCCCGGCATCTCAGGAAATCCGTCTCTTGCAATAATTTCATCCTTCTTTTCTTTCATAATCTGATTCATAACTTCAAGATTTTCAAATGTGATTCCATAATTTTCTTTGATCAGATTCATGAAATGGAGTCTTGTAGATCCGATGCATGGCTTATATACCTCATAATCCAAATCAATTCCATATCGTTCTTTAAAAATTTCTACCCAACATTGATAATGAAGCGGTTCTGTATTGATCAAAACCCCATCCATATCAAAAATCACTGCTTTTATCATTCTTATATCCCAACTTTCTATAAAAGATCAATGTTAATGTGGTCGCTACGATCCAACCAAATGGCCATGCCATCCAGATCCCGGTACTTCCAAAACTTTTTGTCAAAATCAATGCAAATCCGATTCTCAAAATAAGATCCGGAACTGTTGCAACCACAAAATAAACCATCGCTCCGGAGCCTCGGATAATTCCATCTGTCATCAGCTTAATTACAATCATAAAATACCACGGCGATACTATTTTCAAAAATGCCATTCCTGCGCTGATAGCCTCTACACTCTCCGCACCTAAGAATAGCCCCATCATCTGACGACTGAAAATGAAATACAGAATAACAAACGGTAATGCCGTAAGCTCTGACAATTTCACTCCGGTACGGAATCCCAATGGAATTCGTTCTTTCTTTCCCGCGCCGATATTCTGTGCCGTATAACTGGATAGACAGGAACCAAGTGTCATAAAGATATTAATGGCAAATGTATTCAGCTTGATCGCTCCCGAATATCCCGCAACAACTGCTGAACCGAATTGATTTACAATTCCCTGCACGAAAAGATTTCCTACACTCAATACGCTCTGCTGAAGAATGCTTGGAATTGCAATCGCCATGATCTGTGCAAATAATTTCTTATCAAACCACGGCTGCTTTTCTTTCCCGGCAAATTTCTGCAATCTTCCGAGAAGTGTTACTAATGCAGAGCACAGCTGACACACCTTGCGCGATAAATGTTGCCCAGGCAACACCGCTCACACCCCACTGGAATTTTGCTACGAAGATGTAATCAAGAATAATATTTCCAGCTGAGGATCCTAGCAGAAAATATAACGGTGTCTTAGAATCCCCGAGTGCTGTAAATACTCCGGTACACACATTATAAAGCATCAGGAAGATAATTCCGAAAATGTAAATTTTCAAATATAAAACTCCATCTGCCATAATATTCTGTGGTGTGCGGATCCATCTCATCATCTGATGATTAAAGAAATACCCGAATAATGTCAGTATGATTCCCAGCACCATAGAACTAAGAAATGCTGTTGTAACCGCACGCTTCACACCGCCCCGGTCTTCCGCTCCGAACAGTCTTGATACGACTACGGATGCCCCCAGATTCATTCCCACGGCAAATGCCATGAAAATAATTGTGATCGGATAAGATGCGCCGACTGCTGCCAACGCATTTTCTCCTGCAAATCTTCCTGCAATCATACTATCTGCGATATTGTAAATCTGCTGGAACATCACGCTGAACAACATTGGCAGAAGGAACCGCCATAATGTCTTATTCGGATGTTCTTTCGTTAAATCTGTAACCATACTTTCCCCTCTCTCATTACAAACTCTACAATCCAATAATTCTATAAATTTCTTTCATATCCAGACTAGCACGAACGATATCTGCAAGCTTATCATACTGTTCTTCCTTATAAGACTTCCAGTCTACTGCCTGTACCGTCTCCGGATCATAGCCTTTCTCTTTCAATAAAGCGGAGAGAAACCCACCTGACATTTCCGGTGAATCAAAGATTCCATGCACATAACAGCCATAGACATTTTCCTTCTGTGAACCATCCGGATGTCCTTGTTGTAGCGTATCAGAATCATTTTCTAATGTTATAAGCCCGGATGCGTGCTCATCAAGAATCGTCTCTCCCATATGGATCTCGTATCCTTCGAAAGGAAGTCCCTCCATCTCTTTCAGGATTCCTTTCATCTCGCCAAATGTTCCATGTACTCTGGTTCTGTGTTTTTCCGGGCGGAACACGGTCTTTGTATCCAAAAGTCCCATTCCCTGTACAGTTCCTCCATACTCTTCTCCTGTTGGATCTGAGATTTCCATTCCAAGCATCTGATACCCGCCGCAGATTCCAAAGACCGGTTTGTTCTGTGCGCTGTGTTTCAGAATTCTTGCTTCTAATCCATTCTGACGCATCCACAGAAGATCGCTGATCGTATTCTTTGTTCCCGGAAGGATCACCGCATCCGGATTTCCAAACTCAGCCGGAGATGAAACATAACGCACGCTCACCTCTTCCAATGCTTCTAAAGGTGCTAAGTCAGTAAAATTAGAGATCCTTGGGAATCGGATCACTGCCAGATCAATCAGTCCCGGTTTTTCTTTTTTCTGAAATCGTTCCGTCAGACTGTCTTCCTCATCCAGATCTAAATAAAAATACGGAACTACTCCCGTTACAGGGATATCCGTCTTATCTTCCAACATTCGAAGTCCCGGCTCCAAAATGGATACATCTCCACGGAATTTATTAATGATCGTTCCTTTGATCCGCGCTTTTTCATCCTCTTCAAGAAGCATTACAGTTCCGGCGATCTGGGCAAATACTCCACCACGATCAATGTCTCCGACAAGAAGAACCGGTGCGTCTGCAAGCTTTGCCATTCCCATATTTACAATATCATCTTTTTTCAGGTTAATTTCTGCGGGACTTCCGGCCCCTTCAATTACAATGATATCATACTTTTTTTCTAACTCATGATATGCATCCATAATTGCCGGAATATATTCCTTCTTATGACGGTAATACTCTCTTGCAGCCATCACTCCGATTGGTTTACCATTAATAATCACCTGAGAGCCTGTATCATTCGTCGGCTTAAGTAAAATTGGATTCATTATTGCTTCCGGTTCAATCCCTGCAGCTTCTGCTTGCATCACCTGGGCTCTTCCCATCTCCAGTCCTTCTTTTGTGATAAAAGAATTGAGTGCCATATTTTGGGATTTGAAAGGTGCAACTTTGTATCCATCCTGTTTCAGGACACGGCAAAGACCTGCTGCCAGTGCGCTCTTTCCGACATTCGACATCGTTCCCTGTATCATAATTGATTTCGCCATATTTTTCGCCTCCTTCACTGCTTTGACAGGATTGTTTCAAGTGCCCGTAAAAGAACATCATTTTCCTCTTTTGTCCGCACTGCAATCCGATACCAGCCTTTCTTCAACCCTCTATAGTTCTCACAATTTCGAATCAAAACCCCCTGCTCTAACAATCGTTCAAACAATGAGCTTTCACTATATAATAAGAAGAAATTTGCCTTTGTTGGAATAAATCTAATCCCAAACTCACGCATTTTCTTTTCCATGCGCATTTTTTCTTCCACGATTTTGTTTCGTATTTTCTGAACTCTCTGTTCTTCTCTCTCTGTCAGTGCTTCTATCCCTGCTGCCTGCGCCGGAACCGACACACTCCACGGCTGACGGATCTGCTGCATGCTCTCTCGCAACTTTGCATCTGATGTCATCGCATATCCAAGTCTTAATCCCGGGATTCCATACATCTTTGTAAATGCCTGTACGAGAAAAAGGCTCGGATGATCCGTCACCTTTTTCACCATGGTATATTTCTGCGTTTCTTCCAGAAATTCGATAAAACACTCGTCTAAAACAAGACGAATCTTCTTTTCTTCACATCGCGTAAGGATCTGTTTCATCAACTCCGGTTCGATCACCTGGCCTGACGGATTCGATGGGGAGCATAAAAATACAAGATCAATATCCTCTGTCAGTTCTTCCAAAAAGCTTTCTGTCAATGCAAAGTTATTCTCTCTTTTCAACTCATGATAAATGATTTCGCAGTCTACCGTCCGAAGTGCCTGTTCATATTCTGCGAAAGCCGGAATTGGAAGCAATGCTTTCTTTGGTTTTTCTGCAAGAACAATAGAAAAGAATAGCTCCGCTGCTCCATTTCCGAAAAGGAAATATTCTTCCGGCAGACTTTTTTTCTCTGCCAGTCTCTTTCTGAGCCGTCTGCATTGACTGTCCGGATAAAGACTCACTTCATCCATCGATCTTTTTGCCGCTTCAAGAACTTCTTCTGACGGACCGTAAGGATTTACATTAACTGAAAAATCCAGCACATCTCCATATGTATAAATGTCTCCTCCGTGTACATATTCCATGAATCTTACTCCTACTTCTCTATGTGTTTCGTTTTTAACCTTAAAGTACTGCCTCCAGCTCCTCGCGATTCTCTTCCATCCATTTGATTGGCTTTGGATGTTTAATCTCCGGATCCAAAAGCTTTTCCATCCAGACCATATTATACCAGCGGTCAAATTTGTATCCGCAATGATAGAATTCTCCCACCATACGGTATCCAAGATGTGCATGGAACTGTGCGCTGTTCTTTGTCAGATATTCATCTTCAACCTCTGGATATCCAATGCATGCATATAGATTGCAAATGTTCTGAGCGTGCAGTACTTTCTCCAGTGCCTCATACAGCTTTTTACCAACTCCGGTTTTCTGCCGGTCTTTTCTTATATAAATTGTTGTTTCCACTGCCCAGTCATATGCTGCACGACCTTTGAATGCCCCTGCACAGCTATATCCAAGAATCTCGCCATTCTGTTCTGCGACCAGATACGGGTACTTTTTCATCGTCTGACGCATTCGATCTTTGAATTCTTCCAGTGACGGAACTTCATATTCAAATGTAATCACTGTATCCGTTACATACGGTGTATAGAGCGCCAGAAGTTCTTCTGCATCTTCCATTTTTGCAAATCGAATCAAAAAATCCATAACAATAAACCTCCAAAGACAACCATCATCAGTATCGTTGTCATATACATTAATTTCCCGGCACGAAGAATATCCTCCGGTTCAATCTTACGGATTGCATCGCCGATATAATCCTTTTTATAGACTTTCCCGAAATAAACCGCATCCCCGGCTAACTGTACATCAAGCGCTCCGGCGCATACCGCCTCTGACTGGGCGGAATTCGGACTTGCATGTTTTCTCTTATCCCGTAAGTAAATCTTCCATGCATTCTTTCCATCCATTCCTGTCAAAAATGCTGCAACAATCATAAACCACGCTGTCAACCTCGCCGGAATGTAATTAAACACATCATCCATCTTTGCTGGTATTCTTCCGAAATACAGATATTTTTCATTTTTGTATCCAAGCATAGAATCCATCGTATTCACTGCTTTGTATAAGAATCCAAGCGGTGCGCCGCCGATCAGAAGAAATAAAAGCGGAGCCGTCACGCCGTCGGAAGTATTCTCCGCCACTGTCTCTACCGCAGCTTTCGTCACACCTTCTGCTGTAAGGTTCTCTGTGTCTCTTCCGACAATCATGGATACAGCTCTTCTTGCACCAGGCAAGTCGTCTTCTTTTAATTTCTGATAAACCTTCCTACTTTCTCCTACAAGACACCGCGCCGCAAATATCTGGTAACACCAGAAGGTTTCCAAAAGAAACCGTACTGCCGGATGAACCTTTCCTGCAGCAAATAAGAGTACCGCTGGTACAAGAAAGGATAACAAAACTGTCAGAATCCATAAAATCCCTCCTGCCAGAACTTCTCTTTTATTTTTCTTCTTTTGTTCTGATGCAGGAATCCGACTGCACAACAACTTCCGCAATCCTTTTTCCAACACACTGATCAGGTTTCCGATCACGCGTATCGGATGGTACATCCAGACCGGATCTCCGAAAATGCAATCTAACAGAAATCCTGTAATGCATGCCAAGATTGTCATCTTCCCATTCATTCTATCGCGCCTCCCAGTTTTTGAATTTCATAAAATCTGTGAACGCCGGACTTCCACTCTTCTTCGTCAACAAGCATTCTATATCCTCTGCCATTTTCCACCTGCCAGTGATAAAAATCTTTTTGGTCTTCCGCCAGTTGTTCCAGCACCGCCATAATCGTTCCTCCATGAACGACAAAGGCTGCACTTTCTACATTTTCTTCACATAATCTATCAACCTGACAGAGCATGCCTCTCACACAACGTAAACGGAATTCCTTCTGCTCCTCCCCTTCCGGAAATGCAATCGTTCCACCGGAATCCAGCCATGCCTGATATTCTGCTCTGTCTTTCAGCTCTTCATATGTCTTTCCTTCAAAAATACCAAAATCACATTCTTTCAGCAACGATTCCTGTTGTATCTGCACCTCTGGATAAATCAACTCTGCCGTTTGAATACATCTCTTCATTGGACTGACAATCACTTGCTGTACCTGTGGATAGCTATCTATTTTATATTTCTGTTTAAAGTTCAGTACTTCCTGTTCTGACAGTTCTTCATCTGTACTTCCGATATATTGTCTCTTTTCATTGCCCGGTGTCTTCAAATGCCGGATCAAAATAAGCTCCATAAATCACTCCAAAAAAATCTATTTTATTTCATTTTCATTTCTATAATAAAGCATCTATCATAAAACATTGATATGCAATAACATTTCTAGAATAATGCAGAGCACTGCCAGCATAAACAGCTCACACAACTGCAGGAAGTATCCGGCAAGATCACCTGTAATACCTCCAAACTGTTTTCTGCTAAACTGATCATAATAAAAGAAAACAGCAAGTCCGACAACTGCTGCTGCCACTCCGCATAAACCTGCTGTCAGATAGAATCCGACTACTGTTGCAAATAGCCAGAAGATCAATACAATCCTTACATTTCTCTTCTGTGCACCGTCTTGAAATGTCCGAAGCAGTCCACTGTTCTTCGCTGCCTGAAACGTCACAACAGAAATTCCACTCAGCGAACGCGAGAACACAAACACGAGTGCTGCCGCAAATAAACGTTCTGTTCGCATTTCACTAAAAATCCCCACACACAGAAGGAAATAACAGCAAAGACTGATGATCGCAAATGCTCCCGTATGAGGGTCTTTCAGAATCTCCAGCTTCTTCTCCCGGTCTCCATAAGAACTTTTTGCGTCCATTGTATCTGCGAATCCATCCAGATGAATTCCTCCTGTTATAAAAACCGGAAGCAAAGTCAATACAACTGCATAAAAGAAAGTTCCTTCTCCCTTCCATATTGTGATCAGATTCCCGGCAACTATTTCCAATACTCCAATTATAACTCCGACCAATGGGAAAAAGCACATCGCATATCTCATATTTTTTTCATTCCAGTCTACCCGCGGCATCGGAATCTTAGAATACATAGCGATTGCAATGATCATTGCGTTCAATAACCACATTTTTCTTACTCCTCATCTTCACTTAAGTTCTTCATACTGCTCTACTTTAATCTCTTCAAAGGTACTCATCTTCCGATAAACATTCACACCCATCTCAAGAAGTGGAATTGCTGCAACTGCACCACTGCCTTCTCCAAGAGACATCTTCGCATCAATCAGATATGGAAGTTTCAGCTCTTCTAAGACCATTCGCCCCGCCGGCTCTCCGGAGCAATGTGATGCCAGGATATAATCCGCCGTCTCAGGAACCATACGCACTGCGCACAATGCTGCTGCAGAAGAGATGAACCCATCAATCAGAACCGGAATATGATAGATCGCACCTCCGAGAAATGCACCTGTCATTCCGGCAATATCAAGCCCTCCGACTTTGGACAAAACATCTAAAACATCTTCCTTGTCCGGCTGATGCTTTTCAATTGCTCTCTTAATTGCACGAATCTTTCTATTCAGCCCTTCTGAACTAAGGCCTGCGCCTCTCCCTGTCACATTTTCCACACTTTCATCAAGCAGAACGGACACAACAGCACTGCTGGTCGTTGTATTTCCAATCCCCATCTCACCGGTTGCAATCAGATCATACCCTTGTTCTGCCAACTCTTTGACCTTTCGTATGCCAATAAGAACGGCTTGTGCAGCCTGTTCTCTTGACATTGCAGGTTCCATCGCCATATTCTTTGTTCCGTACATCACTTTGTCTTTCGGATCTGTCACCGACGGAACATCTGTCACCATTCCAATATCAATTGGAAATAAATCCGCTCCGGCGGTCTCTGCCATAATACATACGCTCGTCGCACATTTTGTAAAATTATCCGCAACGATTGCGGTCACTTCCTGTCCGGTCTGGGTCACTCCCTCTGAAACAACTCCATTATCCGCACAAAAGATCAGCAAGCCTTTCTTTTTAATCTCAAAATCTGCTTCTCTTCGGATTCCTGCCATTCGGATCACGGCATCTTCCAGTTTTCCTAAGCTGAACAGTGGTTTTGCAACTGTTTTCCATCGTCTTTTTGCCTGTTCTTCATAGGATTTCTCCACCGGTTTTATCGTTTTGAATTTTTCAATCAATAATCTTTCATTTTCTTTCATCGACATCTTTTCATTTTTTGTCGTTTTTCTTTCATCATCTACCATTGTTATGTCTGCTTTTCTTATTATTTTCTTCTGATCTATAGTTTGTCTTTCTAACTTCACAAGCCAGTTTTTTCGCATTTTCTGGCATTATTCTCCTATTTTATCATAATTTTTTTCATTCTGATATATAAAAAAGCAACGGAATCTGTCATATTTTCCTTGTAATTTTTCATTATTTGACATTTTTCTTTTTTCTTCTTGCATTTTTAATATGAAATCTTTCATTTTTCCCAGTTCTTTGTTAAAAAATTTACGGGATTTTTATTGATTTTCTTCACATAATATGTATAATTAAAAAAGGATATGAAAAGCTTGCATGAGCAGCATTTTATTCTATCATTAGAAAGAAAGAGGTATATGTAAGATGGCAAAAATTGATTTAAGTAAGTATGGCATTACTGGAACAACAGAAGTCGTATACAATCCTTCCTACGAATTATTATTCGAAGAAGAGACAAAACCGGAACTTGAAGGTTTTGAAAAAGGACAGGAAAGTGAACTCGGTGCTGTCAATGTTATGACAGGTGTTTACACAGGACGTTCTCCTAAAGATAAATTCATCGTTATGGATGAGAACTCCAAAGATACAGTTTGGTGGACATCTGATGAATACAAGAACGACAACCACCCAGCTACAGAAGAAGCTTGGGCAGCTGTTAAAGATATCGCAATCAAAGAGCTCTCTAACAAGAGACTTTTCGTTGTAGATGCATTCTGCGGTGCTAACAAAGATACTCGTATGGCAATCCGTTTTATCGTTGAAGTAGCTTGGCAGGCACATTTCGTAACAAATATGTTCATTCAGCCAACAGAGGAAGAACTTGAGAACTTCGAGCCAGATTTCGTTGTTTACAATGCTTCCAAAGCTAAAGTTGAGAACTACAAAGAGCTCGGACTTAACTCTGAGACAGCTGTACTTTTCAACATCACAAGCAAAGAGCAGGTTATCGTTAACACATGGTACGGCGGAGAGATGAAGAAAGGTATGTTCTCTATGATGAACTACTTCCTTCCACTTAAGGGAATTGCTTCCATGCACTGCTCAGCTAACACAGACCTCAACGGAGAGAACACAGCAATCTTCTTCGGTCTTTCAGGAACAGGTAAGACAACACTTTCCACAGATCCTAAGAGACTCCTCATCGGTGATGACGAGCACGGTTGGGATGACAACGGAGTATTCAACTTCGAGGGTGGATGCTACGCTAAGGTTATCAACCTTGACAAAGAGTCTGAGCCAGACATCTACAACGCAATCGTTCGTGACGCTCTTCTTGAGAACGTTACACTTGACGAGAACGGAAAGATCGACTTTGCCGACAAGAGCGTAACAGAGAACACTCGTGTATCTTACCCGATCAACCACATTAAGAACATCGTTCGTCCAGTATCTTCTGCACCGGCAGCTAAGAATGTAATCTTCCTGTCTGCAGATGCTTTCGGAGTACTTCCTCCGGTATCTATCCTGACAGAGAATCAGACACAGTACTACTTCCTGTCTGGATTTACAGCAAAACTTGCTGGTACAGAGCGTGGAATTACAGAGCCTACACCAACATTCTCAGCTTGCTTCGGACAGGCATTCCTTGAGCTGCATCCTACAAAATATGCAGAGGAACTTGTTAAGAAGATGGAAGTTAGCGGAGCTAAGGCTTACCTTGTTAACACAGGATGGAACGGAACAGGAAAACGTATCTCCATTAAAGATACTCGTGGAATCATCGACGCTATCCTTAACGGAGCAATCAACAAAGCTCCTACAAAGACAATCCCATACTTCAACTTCGAGGTACCTACAGAGCTTGAGGGTGTTGACACAGGAATCCTTGATCCTCGTGACACATACGCTGACGCTGCTGAATGGGATGTTAAGGCAAAAGACCTTGCTCAGAGATTCATCAAGAACTTCGCTAAATACGAAGGAAATGAAGCTGGTAAAGCACTTGTTGCTGCAGGTCCTCAGCTGTAAGATTGTTCTTGTATTCCAAAATTCTGGGATTGATAGAATAAATATATGAATAGAAGCTGTGAAAGATGAAATTGCTTATCTTTCACAGCTTTTTCTTTTTGTAGACTTGATTTGCGGTTGCATTGATTTTGTTAAATTTCTTGGTTTTATCCAAAAATTATTGACTTCTTTTTCAAAAGTGATATCATAATGATATCAAATAAATTTCATTTTATTTCCAGAGGAGGAATCACTATGAATGAAAAAATATTATCAAATAAGAAAAATGGAATGGGAATGCTTTTACTATTTTGTCTGCTCTATCTGATTGCAATAGCAGGATGCGTTCTGTCCGCAATCGCACTGGAACATGAATTCTCAGCTCCACCGGTTATCGCTGGACTGGTTGTCAGCATTATCTGGCTGTGCATCGGATGGGTTCCATTTCTTGGATTGAAGGTGCTGAAACCACAGGAAGCTCTGGTTCTTACACTTTTTGGAAATTATATCGGTACACTGAAAGAAGCCGGATTCTATTTTGTCAATCCATTCTGTACCAGTGTAAACCCTGCTTCCAAGACAAAGTTGAGTCAGAGTGGAGATGTTGATAACAATTCCAAGAAGGGAGCAAATCTTTCCAGTCTCCTGGGTGTTTCTACAACAGGAACCACTGAAGAGTCTTCAAGCAAAAAGATTTCTCTCAAGGTTATGACACTGAACAACTCCCGTCAGAAGATCAATGACTGTCTCGGAAATCCGATTGAGATTGGTATTGCCGTAACATGGCGTGTTGTAGATACTGCGAAAGCTGTCTTTAATGTTGATAATTACAAAGAATATCTCTCACTTCAGTGTGATGGTGCTCTTCGTAATATTGTCCGCATCTATCCATATGACACTGCTCCTGATGTCGATACAACCGGTGATGGAAAGGCTGATGAGGGAAGTCTCCGTGGCTCCAGTGAGATTGTTGCAGCGCGAATCCGCGAAGAGATCCAGACGAAAGTGACAGACGCAGGGCTTGAGATCATCGAAGCAAGAATCACATATCTTGCTTATGCACCGGAAATCGCTGCTGTCATGCTCCAGCGTCAGCAGGCTTCTGCTATCATTGATGCAAGAAAGATGATTGTAGACGGAGCAGTTGGCATGGTTGAAATGGCTTTGGATCAATTAAGCGAGAAAGAAGTCGTAGAGCTGGATGAAGAACGTAAGGCTGCTATGGTATCCAATCTACTTGTTGTTCTGTGTGGAAACCATGACACACAGCCGATCATTAATTCCGGAAGTCTGTACTAGAAATGGCTGAAAAAGATAATAAAAAGAAGCAGGTTCCTCTCCGTCTTTCCGCTAAACTGTATGACGCAATCGCAGCCTGGGCAGAAGATGATTTTCGTTCCGTAAACGGTCAGATTGAATATCTTCTGACTGAGTGCGTCAGGCAGCGGAAGAAAAATGGAAAATATGTTTCCGAACATTTGGACGAACCGATTGATCTGGATATTTCATAGAGCCTAAAAAAACAGCAGCAGATGTTATTATAACGACATCTGTTGCTGTTTCTCTTTGTTCTATTCTCTGTAACCGCTTCTGCATTTTTCTACAAAATGCTCCGCAAATTCTTTACAAGATGGGTAATATAAATGCGGATATCCGGCTACAAGATTCTCTTCCAGATGCATGCATTCCCATCTTCTCTTTCCATCCGGCTTGACAGCAAGACAGTCATTCCCACTGTCTGTGCTATCCCAGTAATGAAACTCGTGTGCACGGATGTTCTCCCCCGGAAGAATCCAGCTGTTCGCTAAGCTCATCTGTTCTTTAAACTCAGAGATTGGATTCTCATCAGGACTTCTCTGTAAATTCACATATCCAAATCGAACCAGTTTACCTGTCGGAAAGGTTCTCCCTTTGATTCGCCCAACTAGTTTCCAGACATTTCCAGCGGTGTCTTCCATCTCTTCATGAAGATACATGAAACCACCACACTCTGCCAGACATGGAATCTTATCATCCAATGCTCTTCTTATTGATTCAAGCATGCTCTGATTTTCTGCCAATTCTTTTCCATACAGTTCAGGATAACCGCCACCGAGAAGAATTCCTTTCACATTTTCAGGAATTTTTTTATCATGAAGCGGACTGAATTCTATCACTTCACAGCCAAGGCTTTCTAATAGTTCAAGATTATCTTTGTAATAAAAACAGAAAGCTTCATCACGCGCCACTGCGATTCGAACTGGATCGTTCTTATTTTTTAAATTTCCAACCTTCTCCGATTCTTCAATAACTTCTGTTTTCCATACTGCTGCTTCACCGGCAATCTTTTCCAACAATTCAAGATCCACTGTTTTTGCCAGAATTTCTCCCGCCTGTCTTACCTTCTCCTGCAGATTTTCCATTTCCTGCGGTGTTACAAGTCCCAGATGACGGCTTTCCAGATGAAAAGCTTCATTTTCCGGCATGTAACCGACAATTTTAATCTCGTCATGCTCGATTCTCGCCAGTTCATTCTCCAACATTTCTTTTAATCTTGGATATAGCATTGCGGATACTCTGTTTAAGAGAATTCCACGAATATTGCTATCCGGACGAAATTCAACGATTCCTTTCACCGTAGCTACAAGTGTCATTGCTGCACCTCTCGCATTAATCACAAGGATCACTGGCAATCCTAGCGTCTGTGCGACATCATAAGAACTTCCTTTTACAGAATCAAGTGACATTCCGTCATAGAACCCCATAACGCCTTCGGTTATAGTAATATCCGCATCTTTCGTATGCTTTAGGTATCCCTCTTTCAAAATGTCTTCTTCCGAGAAGAACAGATCCAGATTCTTAGAATCAACGCCAAGAACTTCTCTATGAAACATAGGATCTATATAATCCGGGCCGCATTTACACGCACATACACGCTTTCCCTTTTGCTTAAACGTAGACATCAGACCACAGGCTGCAGCTGTCTTTCCGCTGTTACTGGAAACAGCAGACAACAAAAATCCTGGATTTTTTTTCTGATTTTTATTATTGCAAGCATTCTCTTTCATTTTTCTCATGATTCTCCTGTCTGTTTGTTTCCTTTTCTCTCATCTTATACCTGTCTAGGCTTTCTTCCACCTGCGGAAATAATATAAACCGGATTCTGTCCCATCATCATATGATATCTTCCAAGAACCTTTGATCTTGCTGCACTCACTTGTAGAATCTCCGCATCTGGAAGGATTCCCTCTTCCACAAGCCCCATCACTTCACTGACTGTCTCAAGTGAAATCGCATTGATCACGATTCGCACATCCGGATTTTTCTTCTGAAGCAATTGAACAATCTCTCTTAAGTTTCCGGAACTCCCGCCGATAAATGCATGTGTTGGTGCTTCTAAATCTTCCATTGCATGTGGCGCAAGCCCTTCTATGATTCGCACTCCGTCTGTCCTAAATTTCTTCCGATTCTGATCGATCAGTTTCACCCCTTCCGGATTCTTCTCAATCGCATACACACGGATCTGCTCACCTGCACGTGCAATTTCAATAGAAACGGAACCTGTTCCGGCGCCGATATCATACACAATTGCATCCTCGGTTAATTCAAGCTCTGCTATACTGACAGAACGCACTTCCGACTTCGTCATTGGCACCTTTCCTCGGAGAAATTCTTCATCTTTCAGATGCATACCGGCCGCCTTACAATAAGATGGATTTTCTACAAGAACTGCGCAAAGCCCTTCAAAATCTTCTGCCTTCATCTCGTACAATTTGCCCGAAAGTATCTTTTCTTCCTCATAAGACATCTGACATCCCACATGAACCTGCACGTCCCCTAAGCCATACTCTAGTAATGTCTCATAGAAATGACGCCCCGTGTCTTTTCCTCCGAGAAGCAGAAAGGTCTTCGAATGTCTGTGAATCGTCTGTACAAAATTCATGTCTTTTCCATGAAGACTCAGGATTTTTGCATCTTCCCATGAAACACCGACTTTTGATGCAAGATAAGAAAGTGAGGAAATTCCGGGGAGGATTTTTATTTTCTTTTCCTCAACAAGGCTCAATTTTTCCAGCAACTGATTCCGCAAATTCTTCGCTCCACTATAAAATCCTGTATCTCCGGAAAGAAGAATTACAATTTGCTTATACTCTTTGTGTTTCTGAAGATAAGATATGATCTTTTCCGTTCTATATTCTTGATACTTGGTGCATTCTCTTGTACACTTTTCCTCAGAATTTCTAAGCTTGATTGCACAAGCAAGCATTCGTTCTGCTCCAATCAGGCAATCAGCCTCTTCTATCAATTTTCTAACTTCTGCCGTAATTAATTCTTTAGATCCCATTCCTATTCCCGCAAGGATAATTTGTCGTGATTCCATTTCATCTCCCACTATATAACTATTTTTCCCTTGATTCTTTTGGTTTCTATCTGCTATAATAAAATCTAGAAACGGGTTTTTACCACACTTCTTGTTGTGGCCTGCCCGTTTCTTTTTTCTTATAACAGTTTATACCCCCTCGGTGTCACCATCCGCCCATTCAGTTCCATCGTCCTTGAATTTCCGATAAACACGGTTGTAAACATATCCACCTTTGTATCTCTAAGTTCTTTCAATGACAGAATCTGATATGTTTCTCCTTCACGTCCGATATTCTTCACATAACCGCAGATATTTCCCACATCTCTGTACTGAAGCAGTATATCACAGGCTTTCTGCAGATAATCTGCGCGCTTCTTACTTGACGGATTGTAAAGGCAGATGACAAAATCAGCCATTCCTGCCGCATGCAGACGTTTCTCAATCGTTTCCCACGGTGTCAGAAGATCGCTTAAGCTGATTACAGCAAAATCATGCATCAAAGGTGCGCCAAGCACTGCTGCCCCGCCGGATGCCGCTGTAATTCCCGGAACCACTTCAATCTGGATGGAAGGGTATTCTTTTCCTATCTCGAAGATCAATCCTGCCATTCCATACACTCCGGCATCTCCACTACAGATCATTGCAACGTCCTGACCTTTTTCTGCTTCTTCAAAAGCCATTCTGCAGCGTTCCGGTTCTTTCCGCATCGGAGTGCTCAAAAATATCTTATCAGGAAACTGCTCTTTCACAAGATCAATATAAACATTGTAACCAATCAAAACAGGGCAATGCTCCAATACTTTCTGTGCACGCACTGTCATCTGCTCTTCTGCTCCCGGTCCGAGTCCTACTACATATACTGTACTCATTTGCTCTGTCCCTCTGCTTCCTGTCTCATCTCTGTGCTTTGATTCTCTCCGGTTTGTCCTAATTCCTTCTTAGAACAGGATGCTTGTCTGAATTCTGTCGTAAATGTCGGATCATAAAGCTTTGATCTCTCATAAGTCCCGTCAAGCACTTCTCCGACTACGATCAGCGCTGTCTTGGTGACATCCGCCTCGCGTGCAGTCTGTTCCAGCGTTCCTACTGTGCAGCGAAGTACTTTCTGTTCCGGCCAGGTCGCTTTATAAACAATCGCTGCCGGTGTATCTTCGCTGTATCCGCCTTCGATCAATTCTGCTGAAAGTTCCTTTAACAGTCCTGTGCTCAAGAATAAAACCATCGTCGCCTGATGTGCCGCAAAGCTTCTGACTGACTCTTTCTCCGGCACTGGTGTCCTTCCCGCCATTCTCGTGATCACGACAGACTGAGAGATCCCCGGCAATGTATACTCTGCTTCCAGTGCTGCCGCAGCTCCGCAAAATGAACTGACACCCGGACAATCTTCATATGGTATCTCAAGCTTCTTCAGCTCGTCCATCTGCTCACGGATCGCACCATAAAGGCAAGGATCTCCTGTATGCAGACGAATGATCTCTTTTCCGTCTCCGTGTCCCTTTACCATTACTTCCAGTACTTCTTCCAATGTCATCTTTGCACTGTTGTATATTTCACAACTTTCTTTACACAGTTTAAGTAATCCCGGGTTCACAAGTGAACCTGCATAGATTACAATATCTGCCTCCTTCAAAAGTCTTTGTCCGCGTACTGTGATCAGATCTTCTGCTCCCGGACCTGCTCCTACAAATGTAATCATAATTCTTCCTGCCTTTTCTATCTTTTCCTGTCTTTTACAATTAGAAGGGAATAGTATCCCGCATCTTCTGAAATCTCTTCCACTGATCGGACAATACGTTCGTCGTCCATTCCACAGTTTTCTACAAGACAGATATCCTGACTGCTCCCCTGTAAAAACTCTTTTATCTGTCCCATCTTTTTTCCGGTCTTCATCAAAATCTTTGTTCCCGATAACTGCAGACCTTCTCCTGCCTCATAAGAGCCCGGTAAAATATGAATCTGCTCTTCCTGTTCTCCAAGTGGCTGATTCAGTCTTGCAGCTGCTGCACAAAAAGATGGGATTCCTGAAACTGTCTCAACCTGATAACCATCCTGTTCGATCATCTGCTCTATATACATACATGTAGAATAAACCGTTGGATCTCCCAGCGTCAGGAATGCCAGATTCCATCCTTTCTCAAGAAACTGCTCTATCACTTCTGCTCCCCGTGCATGAATCTTTCTCAGCTTTTCCTTATCTTTGATCATTGGCATTGGGAGAAAAAGAATCTGCTTTTCCTTAAGCTCTGAAACTGTCTGCACTGCAATCTGATAAGCTGTACAGCTTTCTAAATATCCTGCTGCTCTATTTTCCATCTCATTTTGTTCTAGCAGTAGCGGCTCTGTCAATTCTCTATTTGAAACCGGAAGTACTATTACATCACAGTCCCTGATTGTTCGAACTGCTTTTAATGTCATTAATTCAGGATCTCCCGGTCCCACTCCGATTCCATAAAATTTTCCTGCTTGTTTCATCTATTCTCCTGTATCTTCTTTAACAACTCATCCGCATTTTCTGACTTTCCAAGAATGCCATCCTCTGTTGAAAATAAAATCACACCGATTTCCATTTCTTCCCCTGCTCTGTTCTTTAAGAAGAATTCAATACGTTTCATCACACTTTCCATCACCGGCTCAATCAACTTCTCCCTGCGCAGTATTTCCATTGCTTCGGTTGTATTGATACAATCCATGATTTCCCGCACAACTGCTGCATCTGCATCATTCATTGCTGCATGCACACCAAGTACTTCCATTCGACAATCTGCCTGTCTGGAATGCGTATTCATCACTCCTGCGGCCAGCTTAATAAACTTTCCTATATGTCCGATCAACAAGATTCCTTTCATTCCAAGAAGCTTTGCATCCTCAATTGTCTCGCCGACATAATTACTGCATTTTACTGAAAGTGCGGTGTCCACATGCAGCTTTTTCCGTAAGAAGTCCATCCCATAATTTCCCGGAACAACATAACACCAATCTGTTCCATTTTCTTTGAGCATCTTCATTTCCAGATAAATCGTATCCGTCAGTGCCTTCTCACTCATTGGTTCCACGATACCTGTTGTTCCTAAGATTGAGATTCCTCCCTCAATCCCCAGTCTTGGATTAAATGTCTTCTTCGCAACCTCTGCCCCTTCCGGCACGGATAGGCGCACTTGCAGATTTCCTGTATACTCATACTTCCTGCAAACTTCTTCCACTGCTTCACAGATCATTCTCCGCGGTACTTTGTTGATTGCTGCCTGACCGATTTTCTGTTCCAGTCCAGGCTTCGTTACCCGACCGATTCCAACACCACCATCCAGATTGATTTTCTCGGAAAGATCCACACTATTCTCCGAATTTATTTTACTCTTCTTCTCTACCTTTTGAACTGTTGCATAAACAAGTATTCCATTCGTCACATCCGGATCGTCTCCACTGTATTTTCGCACTGCACATGAAACTTCTGACTTCTTACGCATGATCTCTTCCAACTCAAGATACAGTTCAATCCCCTTCGGCGTCAGCAGTCTCACCTGGCGAATCTCTTCTCCCGACAATAACATCTCTGCTGCCGCTTTTGCCGCCGCTGCCGCACAGCTTCCTGTCGTATATCCCATCTGAAGTCCCGATCTTGTTCTTCCGATTTCCTTCATCAATATTCAATCCCTTTTCTCGCGTAGATTCCCTGATCAAACGGATGCTTCACTTTCTTGATTTCTGACACATAATCTGCCAGTTCTACAAGCTTTTCATCCGGATTTCGTCCAGTCAGAACAATCTCCAGTTCTTTTGGTTTCTTCTCCAGGAACTCGATTGCTTCCTCCTTCGGAATCAAATCATACTTATACGCTGCCATAAACTCATCGATTACAAGCACATCATATCTTCCTGTAAGAATCTCTAATTCAATCGCTCTCCATAACCGCAGATAAGTTTCCCTTACTTCCTGCTTTTTCTCTTCGGAAAGATTTTTAAAAAAGCCATAAGACTTTTCAAGATGAAGTACTTTAATCTGAGAAATATCATCGAGAATCGCCAGTTCTCCGGAAGATTCATTTTTTAAAAACCGGGTAAATAAAACCTTAAGTCCACTTCCTGCAGCACGGACTGCAAGTCCAATTGCCGCTGATGTCTTTCCTTTTCCGTCTCCACAATAAATGTGTATCAATCCCTGTTCCATTTTCTCATCTCCTGTTCTGCTTCCTCTACCGACAAGCCTTCTTCTATCGGCCTTCCAATTACGAGAAGAACTGCACCTGCCTGCTCTGCTGCTTCAAGCTTTTCTGCAAATCCTCCATTCTTTCCGGATTCTTTTGTTACGAAATATTTTGCCTCTGTCTGATGAAGAAGTGCAAGATTCATTTCCCTGGAAAACGGGCCTTGCATTGCAATCAAATGCTTCCCTGAAAATCCGAGATCTATACTCTGCATCACTGAAGGGAGTACGGAAAGTACTCTTGCATAGCACCGCTCTTTATAATTTGTCAAACGAGTATATTTATCCAGTTCTTTACTGCCTGTTGTTATCAGTATATTTCCCTGCGTCTGCTCGAGATAGTCCACGGCCTCTTCCACGCTATTCACACAGACTACAGAACTGTCACTCTTAGTAATCGCATTTGTTCTTTCACAAGCAAACTTTTCTGACCTGACTGCCTTTGCTTCTGTCAAAAAATCTCTTAAACATCGTAAATACTCTATTCCGCTGTTTTTACATGCCCGCTGTATATTTTCCGTCACTATAACTGCAAACGGATGCGTCGCATCTATGACAAGCCCTACCTGCTCTTTTTCAAAGAATGCTTCCATCTCCTGCTGATCCATACGTCCGTGGATTACACGAAGTTCTGCCTTCTTATTCTTCTCTTTTTGCAACTGCAGATCATTTTCCAATAGTTCTTCCCCATATTCTGTCGCAGCACTTACGATACAGGGAATTCCTTTTTTAACGGCGTATTCTGCCAGCTGTCGTCCCTCTGTCGTACCGGCAAAAATAAGAATATTTTTCTTCATCAAATCACCCACATTTACATTTATTTAATAAACTTATCGATTGCCTCGTCAAGAGCACGGATTGTCTCCATATCATTCTGCTCAATAGCTTCCACAATACAATGATCCAGATGATTCTTCAAAATCACTTTTCCTGTATTATTGATTGCAGAACGAACTGCCGCAAGCTGGATCAATACTTCACTGCAATCTTCATCGCGCTCCACCATTCGCTTCACTGCCTCAAGATGTCCGATTGCTCTGGATAAACGATTCATTACCTTCTTCTTTTCTTCTGCACTGTGTACATGACGGTGAACATGTCCTGTGCCGCCATGATCGTGATGATGTACATGTGACTCTGCCACCCCATCTCCGTTATGATGCACGTGGGTATATTCTGTTCCGTCCTCACGGAAATGCGTATGCTCTTTCATAATCATCCATCGAACCCTTTCTTTTTACTCTGTCACTGATTATAAAGCAAAAACTTGTTTTCTTCAACTTGTTCCGCATAAGTTACTTACTGTTCATACTGTGTGCGACCGGCAACCACAAAATTTTCTCTTGCATTTTTCCAAAAGCCGTGATATCTTAATATGCAAGACAAAGACGTCTGACAGAAAGGTAAGAGATTGCCTTTCTATCAGGCGTCTTTTTTGCATTATCAGATGAATTGGGAGGATTTAGAAAATGAACACCGGAAACACTGCTTTTATGATGATCTGCACTGCGCTTGTCTTCTTTATGACACCGGGACTTGCCTTCTTCTATGGCGGTCTTGTGCGGAGAAAAAATGTATGTAACACAATGATGGCCTGCGTTGCGATCATGGGACTATCTGTTCTTCTTTGGACCATGTTTGGCTATTCTCTTTCTTTTGGCAGCAATCACGCCGGAATTATCGGAGATTTCCGCTGGGCTTTTTTAAATGATGTCGGCTGGGAAGCCGGTCCGTATGCGGATACCATTCCGCATCTTGTATTTGCTGCATTCCAGATGATGTTTGCCATGATTACTCCGGCACTGATCACCGGTGCTGTGGTCGGAAGGATGAGATTTAAGGCATTATTTGCATTTATTGCACTGTGGTCTTTCCTTGTTTACTATCCGATGGCTCATATGGTCTGGGGAGAGGGCGGATTCCTTGCAGCAATCGGCTCCGTTGACTTTGCAGGCGGAAATGTAGTACACATCAGTTCCGGTGTCAGCGCCCTGGTTCTCGCAACATATCTTGGCAGAAGAAAAGGATACGAAAAAACATCTTACCGTATCCATAATATTCCTTTTGTTGTACTTGGAGCTTCCCTGCTCTGGTTCGGGTGGTTTGGATTCAATGCAGGAAGTGCCCTGGCGGCAGATGGACTTGCAGCTCATGCATTTATGACAAGTGCAATTTCTTCCGCAGCTGCTCTCGTATCCTGGATGCTGATCGATGTGATCAAAGACGGGAAGCCTACTCTGGTCGGTGCTTCTACCGGACTGGTTGTCGGACTGGTTGCTATTACACCTGGTGCTGGCTTTGTTCCGATCTGGTCTTCCTATATCATCGGTGCACTGGTCAGCCCGATCTGCTACTTTACAATGAACTTCATTAAGCATAAACTGAAAATAGATGATGCACTGGACGCATTTGGCTGCCATGGAATCGGCGGTGTGTGGGGTGGAATCGCCACCGGACTTTTTGCAAAAACTTCTATTAACTCTGTCGCAAGATGGGACGGACTGGTCTTCGGTAATGTTCATCTCTTCGTTGCACAGGTATTAAGCATTATCATCACTGCGGCTGTTGCAGTTGTCGGTACTCTGATCTGCATTGGAATTATCCGTATCTTCACTCCACTGCGCGTAGATCAGAAGGAAGAAGCTCTTGGACTGGATATCTCCCAACATGGTGAAAATGCATATCCGTCCTTCAACGGATTCGACTAATATAATCTGTCCAAAATTTATATATTCATTAATACAGGAGGATTTTTAAAATGATGATTAAAGTAGAAGCTATCGTTCGGGAAGAGAAATTTGAGGATGTCAAGGCTGCCTTAAATGAAATAGAAGTCAATGGTATCACTGTCTCCCAGGTCATGGGATGTGGTGCACAGCGCGGTTATAAGGAGATTGTCCGTGGTTCTGAGATTGAGATTTTCATGCAGCCGAAAATCAAATTTGAAATTGTTGTCTCTTCCGAAGAATGGGAGAAAAAAACAATCGAAGCAATCCAGAAAGCTGCCTATACCGGTGAAGTCGGTGATGGTAAGATCTTCAGCTATGAAATCCGGAGTGCCATGAAGATCCGCACCCGTGAGACAGGATATGATGCACTCCAGTCAAAAGAACAGATACTTTAGTAGAAAAAAAGTTCCAGAATGTCGGAAAGATTCTGGAACTTTCTTTCGTTTTAAAATTGAAGTGTTACTTCTGTCTCTGTCAATGCCACCGTCATCTGCTCTCTTATGCACTTGGGACACAGCAGTTCTCCGTCAGCATCTGCTGTCCGTGCGGCTCTCTCACACACATTGTCAACACCTGTCACCTGTTTCACAAACCGTGATGTGGCTGATACCTCTGTAATCTTCTCTAACTGTTCTGCCGGATAAGTTGCAAACGGTACTTTATATTTCTGCGCATAGGCCAAAATCGCAGGTTCTTCTTTCTTAAGATCAATCGATGCAAGCTGTTTTAACTGCGTAGGTTCAAGTCCATACCCTTCCAGAACATCGTTTAGACCCTTTTCAAAAAGTTCTTTTGAAATCTGTTTTCTACAGCCTACTCCTGCCGTGATATTGATTGGATACAAAAGGAGAATGCATGGCTTACGCTCACATCCACATACGTTATTCCTGACATCTCCCCACAGAGAACCCGCCAGGGATTCCACGAACTGTCTCCCTTCTTCTGCGGTCTTTGTGATCACGATCACAGGATGTTCCTCTGCAAAGGAGTACAATTCTTCCTGTGAACCACATAGTATAAGTTCTTTTAAACAGATTTTCTGAAAATCTTCCTGTTCAAATACCAGTCCTTCACCGATCCACAGACCGACCTGCTTTCCATCCAGCACTGCGGCTGATATCTGCTTCGCTGCTTCGCGCTCTGTAAGATACAGGTGATTCTTCTTTGCAAAAACATCTACTGCAAATTTCCCCTGAACATCAGTCGCTGTTGTCTGTACCGGAACTGCACCGGTCCATACTGCAAGCTGATTGGAAAGTTCCACCGCACCCCCGAGATGTCCTGACAGCAGTGGAATCACATATCCTGATTTTTCATCCATGACTACGACCGCTGAATCAGTGAATTTATCCTTTACATAAGGTGCAATATATCTCACTGCAATTCCAACTGCACCAATAAAAAGGAAGGATGTCTCTCCCCATCCTTCCCTGATCAGCTCTTTTGGATTCTCCGGAAACGGAAGAACGTCAGCGAATGCATATCCGGCAGGTGCATAGTTCTGACACGTAATCCCTTCGTTCCGGAACTGACTTCCAATTCTCTCACCAAGTCTTGTTCCTGCCTGTGTAAAACTTAATATAACAACCTTCACGTTCCATTCTCCCTTAATTCCTTGAAACTATTCTTCTGTCTCTTCTTTCACAGACTCTTCTACTGCATCCACTGCTTCTTCTGCGGCCTCAGTAACCGCCTCAACTGCTGCTTCCGCAGCCTCTGTAACGCTCTCTTCTGCTTCCTCTGCCTCTTCTCTTACTTCCTGAGCCAGATCATCCGCTTCAAAAATATCTTCTTCCTCTGTTACAGGTGATCCGCAGTATGGGCAGAAAGCCATATCTTTCGCAACCATCTTGCCACACCGTGTACACTCACACGCGCCTTTGAGCCCTTCAATCTTATTCTCATACTCTTCTATGCTTTCCTTGCGGCTTGCAATTGCCTCGCACAGTCCCTTGGAAGCCTCATCGAGTTCTTCTCCATTCTCAAATCTGTCATAAATACTCTGACCAAGTTCCATCAGATCTTCTGCATTTCCTCTTGCAAGTTCTCTGATCTGCGCTTTTAATTTCTGTATCTCAATCGCATCTCCTGCCTTTGCTGTCACTGCCTCTGCTGTCTCGCTCAGACGTTTTCCTAAATCTTCAAAAAAATCTTTCATACTGAAATCTCCCTTCTTATCATTGCTGTATCATCTCAACCACCAAAAAGGTGATCTACAATTTCTCTTGGTCTTATTATATCGTATTCTTCCAGTTTTTGAAGTCATTTTCTATTATTTTTAGACTAATTTCATAAATAGAATCCTTCTTGCATATCCTTTCTACAACTCAACTCAGGAGTCATCTTATGAATGATCTTGAAACTTGCAGGGAACAGATACTCTCCGAAGATACACGCGACTTCATCAGTAATCCGCTGCGCACTCCACTGTTCAATGAACTTCTGAAAAAAGATCCATGCACCCAGGATGCCGGACTTGGATATCAGTGCATTTACTTTTCCAAAGAACTTGTAGAGCCAATCTCTCTGGCGCGTTTTTCTTACAATTCCATTCCGAATTGTTTTGCTCCTGTCGCTATGGAGACATTGAACCAGACCGGCATCCTTCCCGTGCAGAACTATCCGGCACTTCAATTAAAAGGAAAAGGAGTTCTGATTGGATTTCTTGACAGCGGGATTGACTATCAAAACAAAGTTTTCCGCAATCTGGACGGTACCACGCGAATTGCGGCAATTTGGGATCAGACTATCCAAAGCGGAACTCCACCCAGAGACTTCTTCTACGGAAGTGAATACCGTAAGGAAGAGATTGATCTGGCACTTTCTTCTGATTCCCCACTGTCACAGGTCCCTTCTGTCGATATCGACGGACATGGAACTTATATTGCCAGTCTCGCTGCCGGAAATGCTGACGCTGACGAACAGTTTCTGGGAGCCGCTCCGGAATCTACTCTCGCTGTTGTCAAATTAAAACAAGCGAAGCAATATCTGCGGGATTATTACTGCATCCCGGAAACAGCCGTCTGCTATCAGGAAACAGATCTGATCCTTGGATTAAAATATCTGAATGATCTGGCAGATGAACTGGGGCTTCCACTTGTCATGTGTATCACTATAGGCTCTAATCTTGGCGGTCATGTCGGCACGCTTCCGCTTCCCGCATTACTTGGCAGCTACAGTCTGATGCCCGACCGGATTGCTGTGGTTGGCACGGGAAATGAAGCAGACAAACGTCATCATTATTTCAATACGATCCAGTCAGAAAATGACCGTAAAACTGTAGAAATCCGAGTTGGTGAAAATGTATCCGGATTCACTTTAGAACTTTGGGTACTGATTCCCAATCTCTTCTCAATTTCAATTATTTCACCGTCCGGGGAAAATACATCCAAAATTCCATTTCATGTAGGCACAAGCGCCGACATTGATTTTCTCTTTGAAAAGACTCGCGTCTCTGTTGACTATCGGCTTCTGGTCGAAAAAGCAAGCTCTGAACTCATCTTCTTCCGTTTCCGTACTCCGGCAGAAGGCATTTGGAAAATCATCGTAGAACCGACCCGCCTGATTAATGGTGATTTCCATATCTGGCTTCCTGTCACAGAATTTTTAGACGGAGAAGTCTATTTCCTTGAATCAGATCCTTACACGACTCTTACAAACCCGGCCAATGCCCCTAGTCCTCTGACGGTCTCTTATTACGACGGCAGCAATGGTGCAGTCGCCCAGGCATCCGGACGCGGCTATACAAGAACAAGCTTTGAAAATCCTTCCATCACTGCTCCCGGGATTAATATCAAAGGAGCTCTTCCAGGAGACCGTTTTGCCGTGCGCAGCGGCTCCTGCGCCGCAGCCGCTATCACCGCCGGGGCAGTCGCACTTATGTTAGAATGGCAGCTCTATGAACGCAAAATGCCCGGCATCGATGTATTCCAGATCAAAAGCCTTCTTGTTCTTGGAGCCATCCGACCAGACAGTATGGAATACCCTAACCGTGAATGGGGATACGGACAATTAAACCTCTATAACACATTTGAGGTCATGAGACAGCTTTAACTGTCCCATGACCTCAAAGTTTCTACAATATCTTTTATCGATTCTTTTCTCTTTTGTTCTATCTGTTATCTTCTCGATTCTCATAGTAGCTTGTAACCTTCTTAGCATCTTCTACCTGTGTTGACGGTCCTGTTCCAGGAGCGAACACTACTTTCAGAAGAATCGGTGTGATGACTGTTGTAATAACAACCACTACGATAACTGGTCCTAAGATGGAAGAACTCATAAGTCCGAGTGCGGAACCTTTACTTGCTACGATCAAGGCAACCTCACCACGGGAGATCATTCCCACTCCGATTCGTTTCGCCTGATAATTCTTGTAACCACAAATCTTTGCACCAAGTCCACAGCCGACTATCTTAGTAAGAACTGCCACAACTGTAAGAACAACTGCGAACATAATGATGGATACTGACATCTGTGGAAGGTTTACCTTCAGACCGATACTTGCGAAAAATACCGGTGACAGAAGCAGGTAAGACAACGTATCAAACTTAGACTCCAGATAAGTGGATCTCTGTACGTTGGAAATAATTAATCCTGCGATATATGCACCTGTAATATCTGCAACACCGAAAACTTCTTCTGCGATAAATGCCATAAGCAGGCAGAATACAAATGCAATAATCGTATGACGATGCAGTTCCTTCTCAGCTCCGTCAACCCATTTCTTATACATCTTATAGAAAACAAATCCTACAACACCTGAAAATACGAAGAATCCCACGATTTTAATCAGAACCATTCCAATCTTTACAGAATCATCTGCAAGACTTGTAACGATTGTCAGTGCGATAATACCGAGAACGTCATCAATGATCGCAGCACCAAGGATTGCATTTCCTGAACGGCTCTTCAATGCTCCTAATTCTTTCAATGTCTCTACTGTAATACTTACAGACGTTGCTGTGAGTACAACTCCAATAAAGACATTCTGAAGAACGACAGGGGATGACAGGTTACTTCCTGCCATACTCGGCCGGTTAAAGAACCACGCCACTGCATAACCGCCGATCAGCGGAACAATAACACCGCAAAGCGCAATAACAAAAGAAGCTTTTCCGCTTGCTTTCAGTTCCTTGATGTCCGTCTCCATACCTGCGGTAAACATCAGAACGATAACTCCGATCTCTGCGACTTCATGGATAAATGAAGTCTCTGCCAGAATTCCAAATCCTGCCGGTCCGAGGATCAATCCCGCCAGAAGTGCGCCAACAACCTGCGGCATCTGTACTCGTCTTGTTAATAGTCCAAGTAATTTTGTAGATATAAGAATAATTGCTAAATCCAGTAAGTATCTGTATGTGTCCATTTTTCTCTCTTCCTTTTTGTGATTTTTTTAAACTAATTCCCCAATCAGTTTTCAGATTTTTGAACAAAACTTCTCTTTCTAAAATCTCACTTTATCCATCTAATCTCGGTACTGCCTGGCCTCTCAACTGAATAACCGGTCCGCCGGTACCTTCTATATAAGCTCTTGTAATTGTTACTTCTCCAATATTATCATCTTTCGGAATCTCATACATAATATCCAGCATAAATTCCTCAATGATTGCACGCAGTGCTCTGGCTCCGGTATCTTTTTCCATTGCCTTTTCTGCAATTGCTTCTAATGCGCTGTCATCAAACTCAAGCTTCACTTCGTCTAATGCCAGCAGCTTCTGATACTGTTTTAAAATTGCATTTTTCGGCTCTTTTAAGATCTTGACAAGCATCTCTTTGTCGAGACCCTTTAATGTAAATACAATCGGAAGACGTCCTAAGAACTCCGGGATCATACCGAATTTTCTTAAATCCTCAATTGTCACCTTAGAAAGCAGCTCTTCATCATGCTCGACTGTATCTTTTAGTTCTGCATTGAATCCCATCGACGTTTTCTTCTGCAGACGCTCTTTGATAATGTCTTCAAGATCCGGGAATGCACCTCCACAGATAAACAGAATATTTTTTGTATTCACTGTTGTCAGTGGAACCATCGCATTCTTGCTGTTCGCGCCTACCGGAACTTCAACTTCACTTCCCTCTAAGAGTTTGAGCATTCCCTGCTGCACAGATTCACCACTCACATCTCTCTGACTGGAAGTTTTTTTCTTGGCAATCTTATCGATCTCATCGATAAAAATGATTCCCTGTTCCGCACGCTCGACATCATTGTCTGCTGCTGCAAGAAGCTTGGAAACAACACTTTCGATGTCATCACCGATATATCCTGCCTCTGTAAGAGATGTTGCATCTGTAATCGCCAACGGCACATCTAAAAGCTTCGCCAGTGTCTTAACCAGATATGTTTTACCACATCCTGTAGGCCCAATCATGAGCATATTTGATTTCTCTATCTCAATCTCATCCATTGTTCCTGTTGCTACACGTTTGTAATGATTATAAACTGCAACAGAGATTGCTTTCTTTGCATACTCCTGTCCAACGATATATTCGTCCAGACGTGCTTTGATCTTATGTGGTGCCGGAATTTTCTTAATATCCAGCTGTTTGAATTCTTTCGGCTCTTTCTTCTTCTTTTTGATCTTCTGTGCCTTTGGCTGCATATTTTCAAGATCAGAAAGATTCATAAAGTGTACCCCCGGAATGTTCATCATGCTGCTTAGATCCATAGAACTATTGTTCATCATATCAAAGCTTCTCTGCATACAATCCGGGCATACTGCGATATTATTCGGAAGCTCAACCATCTTCCCAGTCACACTCTCCGGGCGATGACAAATAAAACATATTCTCTCATATCCGTCATCATCTTTTTCAGAATGGTCAGAAGTTGTCACTTCTTTTTTTTCTTCTTCCCTGCCAGTGTCCTGTCTGTTGTCTTCCTTGTTTGTCTCTTCTTCATCTACAATGATAAAATCATTTTCTGACATAGGTTGTCCCTTTCTATCGTATGAACATCGCATCCCCAAAACTGAAGAAACGATATCTTTCTTTTACTGCCTCCTCATACGCTGCCATCACATGCTCTTTTCCGGCTAATGCAGAAACAAGCATGATCAGTGTAGATTCCGGCAGATGGAAGTTCGTGATCAACGCATCCAGAATCTTGAACTGATATCCCGGATAGATAAAGATTTCTGTCCAACCACTGCATTCTTTTAATCTTCCATTCTCATCGGCAGCGGATTCGATTGTTCTGCAGCTTGTTGTTCCGACACAGATGACACGATGTCCTACTTCTTTTGCATGGTTGATTTTCTGTGCAGACTCTTCAGTAATCATATAAAATTCTGAATGCATATGGTGATGCTCCACATCATCTACCTTCACCGGACGGAACGTTCCAAGTCCGACATGAAGTGTAACCGGTGCGATCTCCACACCTTTCGCGCGAATCTCTTCCAAAAGCTCCGGTGTGAAATGAAGTCCGGCCGTCGGTGCTGCCGCAGAACCTGAGTGTACCGCATAGACAGTATTATATCTGTCCTTATCCTGAAGCTGATGTGTAATATACGGTGGAAGCGGCATCTGTCCTAACTGGTCCAGAATCTCCTCGAAGATTCCTTCGTATTCAAAATGGATCAGACGATTTCCTTCCTCCACTACATCCATAACTTCTCCGACAAGTAGGCCGTCTCCAAAGCTGATTCTTGCTCCCGGTCTTGCCTTTTTTCCAGGCTTTACCAATGTCTCCCAGACATCATCTGCTCCTCGTTTTAAAAGAAGCACTTCTATCTTTGCTCCGGTGTCTTCCTTTGCTCCGATCAGTCTGGCCGGAATTACTTTCGTATCATTGATAACCAGACAATCTCCTGGATTCAGTTCATCGATAATCTCACGAAATACATGATGCTCTGTCTTCCCTGTCTCTTTATCAAGTATCATAAGGCGGGAGGAAGAGCGGTCCTCCAAAGGATCCTGTGCGATCAGTTCCTCCGGAAGATCATAATAAAAATCACTTGTTTTCAATGCTCTTACCCTCTCTTCTTACTTTCTCAACTCAATACCAAGTTCTTCCAGACCGGAAAGAATGCGATCCATTGCTGCTGTAATTTCAGCTTCTTCCAGTGTCTTATCCTTTGCACGGAATACGATAGAATAAGCAACTGACTTGAATCCTGCTTTGATCTGAGCACCTTCATAGATGTCAAACAGGTTAAAGCTCTCTAAATGAGCGCCGCCCTTTTTCTCGATCACATCTTCAATCTGTCCAACAAGAATCTCTTTCGGAACAACCATACTGATATCTCTTGTTACTGCAGGATATTTTGCAATTCCTGTGTATTTTCTGTCAAATGTAGCATATGGGATGATTTCAGGCATATCCAAAACTGCAACATATGCGCGCTCACCGATTCCATAGATATCAGCAACTTCCGGATGAACCTCTCCGAGATATCCAACTACTTTTCCATCATAAATGATGTTTGCCTGGCGTCCCGGGTGAAGGAATGACTTTCCTGCATTCGGATCGTATTTCTCTCTGCCCTTCATACCGATTTTCTCAAAGAACTCTTCCACTACGCCTTTCATGTTGAAGAAATCTCCATCTCCATACATTCCAAGTGTAAACTGCATTCTCTCATCCGGAAGCTCTGTCAGTGGAAGCTCCTGCGGAATGTAAATATTACCCATCTCATACAGACGAACATTCTTGTTTCTTCTGTTATAGTTTGTTGCAAGAGAAGTCAGCATACCGTTTAAGGATGTTGTACGCATGATACTGTAATCTTCTCCAAGTGGATTCATAATGGAAATCGCATTGCGAAGCTTGGAATCTTCTGGAAGAAGAAGCTTGTCAAATACCTTCGGGCTCTCGAAGGAGTAAGACATTCCCTGGCTGAATCCACAGAACTCAGCAATATCACTTGCCACCTGCTCAATACGAAGCTTGAACGGAAGCTTACCTGTTGTAGCCTCTCCAGACGGAAGTGTTGTCGGGATATTGTCATATCCGAAAAATCTTGCAACTTCCTCTGCAAGGTCAGCTAATCTGAACAGATCGTGACGGAATGTCGGTGCGATCACTTCTTTTGTCTCTGCATCGTAATCAAGATCGATTTTCTTGAAATATCCAAGCATATCTTCCTCAGAAATATTTGTTCCGAGCATACGGTTGATCTTCTCTGCATCAAATGGAACACGTACAGGCTCTTTCTTCTTGCTGTATACGTCAATTGCTCCTCCGACAACTTCACCAGCTCCAAGCTCTTCTACAAGCTGGCAGGCACGGTTCAGTGCTGCCATCGCATTGTTCGGATCAAGTCCCTTCTCAAACTTACCGGAAGCATCTGTACGAAGTCCGACACGCTTACTGGACTTACGGATGTTCACACCGTCAAAACAAGCTGCCTCAAAAAGCATTGTCTTCACGTTATCTGTGATCATGGAATTCTCTCCTCCCATGATTCCGGCGATTCCAACAGCTTTTTCTCCGTCACAGATCATCAGAACATCTTTGTCCATTGTTCTTTCCTGTCCATCCAGTGTAACGAACTTCTCTCCATCCTGTGCATTCTTAACTACGATCTGATGTCCTGCAAGTGTATCAAGATCATAAGCATGCATTGGCTGTCCGTACTCTTCCATTACATAGTTTGTAATATCAACCAGGTTGTTGATCGGACGGATTCCAACAGATGACAGTCTGCGCTGTAACCACTTTGGTGATGGTCCGATCTTAATATTCTTAACCGCTCTTGCGCAGTATCTGGAACACAGATCTGTATTCTCTACAGTCACCTTTACATAATCATTGACATCCTCATCATTTCCTGTCTCTGTCACAACCGGTGGTTTAAACTCTTTATTAAATGTAGCAGCTGCTTCACGTGCGATACCTACTACACTGTAGCAGTCTACACGGTTTGATGTGATCTCATACTCGAAAACAACATCATGAAGACCAAGAAGCTCTACTGCATCTGCTCCAACCTCTGTATCTTCCGGGAAAATGTAAATACCATTCTCCGGCTGTTCCGGATACATCTCCTTTGTAGAACCAAGTTCTTCGATAGAACACATCATTCCGTAACTTGGAACTCCACGGAGTTTTCCTTTCTTAATCTTAATTCCACCGGCAACTCTCTGTCCCGGCTCATGTCCGCCTGCAACGCGTCCACCGTCTAATACAACAGGAACCTTCGCTCCCTCGAACACATTTTTTGCACCTGTTACGATCTGAATAACCTCAGCTCCGATATTCACCTGGCAAACTACCAGCTTGTCCGCATCCGGGTGTTTCTCAATTTTCTCAATCTGACCCACAACGATCTTGTCAAGGTCTGCATCCAGCTCCTCGAATCCTTCAACCTTTGTTCCTGTCAGAGTCATTGCATCTGTATATTCCTGCGCTGTCACGTCAAGATCCGGGACATACGCTTTGATCCATGATAATGAAGTATCCATTTTATATCTCCTTTTTTAGTTTAATTTCATCAAAGGGGCGGCTCTAAAATCCAACGGCTCTGCGCCGTTGTCGCGCCGCATTCGCGCCGCTTGAAGATTTTATCGCGCTCGTTAGAACTGTTTCAGGAATCTGATGTCGTTCTCGTATAATAAACGCATATCGTCGATTTCGTATTTCAGAAGAGCGATACGCTCCAGTCCTACACCGAATGCAAATCCGTTGTACTCTTCCGGATCAATTCCGCACATCTCGAGAACATGTGGATGAACCATACCACATCCAAGAATCTCGATCCAGCCTGATCCTTTACAGAAACGACATCCCTTGCCGCCACACTTAAAGCAGCTTACATCAACCTCAGCACTTGGCTCTGTAAATGGGAAATGATGTGGACGGAATTTTGTCTTTGTGTCCGGTCCAAACAGCTCTTTTGCGAATACTTCAAGTGTTCCTTTCAGGTCAGCGAAGGAAATGTTCTTGTCGATCACAAGACCCTCGATCTGATGGAAGGATGGTGAATGTGTTGCATCTACTTCGTCAGAACGGAATACACGTCCCGGTGCGATCATACGAATCGGAAGTTTTCCCTGCTCCATCACACGGGCCTGTACCGGAGATGTCTGTGTACGAAGTACGATATCTTTATTAATATAGAAAGTATCCTGCTCATCCTTTGCCGGATGATCTGCCGGAATGTTCAGCTTCTCAAAGTTGTACAGATCATACTCAACTTCCGGTCCTTCTACAACTTCATATCCCATGCCTACGAAGATACGCTCTACTTCTTCCAGTGCGATTGTGTTCGGATGTCTATGTCCTACACTGTTCTTCTTAGATGGAAGTGTAACATCGATTACTTCTGCTTTCAGCTTCTCTTCACGAATCGCTTTCTCCATTCTTGTCTTAGATTCCTCTAAGAGTTCCTCAATTGCTGCTCTTGTATCATTCACAAGCTGTCCAACCTTCGGACGTTCCTCCGGTGCAACATCTTTCATTCCTTTTAATACGGCTGTCAGTTCACCTTTTTTACCAAGAAACTTTACACGCACGTCATTGAGTTTCTCCGGAACGTCAGCCTCCTGAATTCTTGCGACTGCTTCCGCTTTAATCTGTTCCAGTCTTTCTTTCATCGTTTTCTCCTTTCTTAACTCACTTATCAGGGATGAATATTTTCATAAAGAAAGACCTCATCCCAAAAGGGACGAGGTCTGAATCACTCGCGGTACCACCCTGATTCCTGCAGTCTGATCTACAGGCACTCTAAGTTGTGTAACGTACAACATACGACATTCTCTACTTTTCACATCCGGACATATCCGTTCTCCTGACTGTCCCTTAGATGCTTCCTTTCAAAAATGCAGCTCACGTGTGAATTTCAATCGCTATCTGAACTTAAGAGAACTTTCAGCCGATGATTCTCTCTCTCTGCAAGAAAACAGGTCTCTACTGTGCACGATCTTCGCTTTTCAAATCTAATAAACTTTTTATATTCTAAGTGAATTTACCAGTCTATTTTAACACAGCATTTCTTTTTGTCAAGTCTAAATGAGCTCCTATTATAGTGTACAATTTTTGTTTGATAAAAAGAAAATTGCCAAAAGCATCTGTTTAGACGCTTCTGGCAATTATGTATTATCTTAATTTAAATCAAGACAATTCTTATTATCTACGTGTAAATCTCTTTCTGAAAATAACAGTAACAATTGCAGCACCACAAATAGCCATTACAAAAACATTCATTGCGATATTAGCTGTATCTCCTGTCTTAGGAGCTTCTGTCTTTGTTGTTTTCTTATCTGCTGTATCTACTTTCTTGTTTGTGTTGTCATTTGTTTTGTTATTATCCTTTTCTACAGCTGGTTTTACCGGAGTAGGATTTACAGGTGTAGTTGGATCTGGAGTTGGAGTCGGCTCTGGATCTGGAGCTGGTTCTGGATCTGGAGTCGGAGTCGGCTCTGGATCTGGAGTTGGCTCTGGATCTGGAGTTGGCTCCGGATCTGGAGTTGGCTCTGGATCTGGAGTTGGTTCTGGATCTACAGTCGGAATCTTTTCTACGATCATAATGCGTACACGCAGTGTGCCATAAGCTACTTTAATCTTTGTCATCTGTGGTACACATGATACGAGCTGATATCCTTCTGGCAGCTGGAAATCTGTTCCAAGTTCAAATGTCTTTAATAGACCCTCGCCTTCTGCAGCTGACTCTTTTACTGTTGTGCTTCCAACATACTCACCTTTTACTGTTGCAAATGTCACATTCAAAACGGCCTCTGCTGTTTCTGCCGGAATAGACTCTACATCCATTGTATGTTCAGATGTCACTCCAAGCGGTACGTCAACATTTGTCGTCTGATCCTCACTTGTTTCAGCAGCAAAAACATTCAGCGAATTAACCAGTAACATCGCTAATGTAAGGCTTGAAATAAGGAGTTTTCTCATACTCTTTTTCATAACAAATCTTTCCTTCCTTTCTTAATTATGAGTATAAGTCTCTTTTGTATGACTTCTAACCCCCCTTCTTATAAATTATCGCAAAAACCATTTTAATTATAAAAAACAATTTTTACTATTTCAAAAATCTTTCGATATAATATATAGAGACACTCATTACATCAAAAGACTTCTGACTTCCATCTTGTATCTGAGAGGCTATACCGCTAATAACATCAATTCTGTCTATTATCT
Organism: Mediterraneibacter faecis; assembly: GCF_055383675.1. NCBI lineage: Bacteria > Bacillati > Bacillota > Clostridia > Lachnospirales > Lachnospiraceae > Mediterraneibacter > Mediterraneibacter faecis. The sequence continues at coordinate 2,119,003 of NZ_AP043803.1, forward strand.
ACCCAATCTTTACATTGCGGCATATTCATACGCTTGTAGTATACGCCTTAAGTATTCTTCTGTCAATTATTTGTGTACTTTTTGTGTTTTTCTTATTTTCTGCTTTTAACCCCTTCTAAAATTGCATTGATTTCTCCCCCAAGCAGAATAATATACATACACGTATATAACCACAACATAACAAGAATGATTGTTGTAAAACTACCATACATATTAGTAAATCCTTTAAAAATATCCAAATAGATGGAAAAGATAAAGGAAAGTGCCATCCACCCGCAGGCAGTAAAGAACGCTCCCGGCAACTGTTTCCGAAGTGTAGTCTTCCCTGCTGCTCCACGGTTCGGAAGGAACTTATATACCAAATCCCAGAAAAATGTCAACAACGGAAGCGTAAAATAAATACGCAGCTGAACAACCTTGTGAATCACCTTGCTTAAAAATGGTGCATGTTCATAAACGATCACACTGATACTGTTACCGAATACGGAAAGTACCAGTGAAAGCATGATTGCCACAAGGAACAAAAATGTATAAAGGCATGCTCTTGCACGCAGATAAAAATAATTTCTTGTCTCTGTATTTTCATAAATGCAGTTCAATCCATAGGTTACTGAAAGTACACCCTTTCCAGCTGACCACAATGCAACTAAAATTGTCACAGGGATGATTGAACTAGATGTCATATATACCTGATTCACAATACTTTCAATCATCGGGCTGACTGTGGATGGAAATACCGGAAGTACAGCCTCCATCACATCCGCTTTCGTCACTGGTGTAAATTGTACCATTGTTAAAAGCAACATAAAGATAGGAATCAATGAAAGCACAAAGAAATATGCCGCCTGTGCTGCGAAAGCTCCCGTGTGATGCGAACTCACGGTAGCTGCAATTCGCAATCCGCGCTCTTTTATCTTATTAAATTTCTCCATTTTCTTTAACTCCCCAAGTTAAATACTCAGAACGGCTTATGTTTCTTCTCAGCCGTCACGAAATTGTTACTTCATGGATAATACCATAACTATTCTCAATATTCAAGCAAAAAAGAAAGACAGCCGAATCTCTTCAGCTGTCCCTTAACTTTATCTTTTGTCTAATCCCCAAAATGCCGTTCCCTGTATTTTGAGTCCTAGCCACGGCTAGGTGGGCAACCTCATCCTGCTTTTCTGCCGTCCACTGCAAAAACGGAGGCCTGGCATATTACTCAGTCTTATCGGAATCCCTTTTTAAATAATGTAGGTTCAAAATATCAGGGTTCTCGCACATTTCAGGTTTTTCTTCTTTCTTAACCTATTGCTATTATACTCTATCCACATCATTTTTACAACTGTAAATATGTGGATTTTTGCATTTACGCGAGCAACGAGCCAAAGTCCGTGCTTGCACGAGACCTTGGCGACTGCCGCGATAACTTGAGAAACTCGCGGAGCGTGTTTCTCATAGTTTCTGTCAGCCAAAAGAAACGGAACTGACATTTTTAATAATATCTGTTTCTGAGATTTCTTGTATAAACACCGAACCAGATCAATACAATAAGGAAAATAATCATTGCAACTGTATCTACTATTGTCATTGTATGAACATAACAGTGAATCACATCGATCACTCCATAGATCACAGATACCAGTCCAAAGGCAAAAAGTGCCGGAGCTGTTTTTGCTATATAAGCCTCTTTATCCTTACATTTTTTATAAGTATAATCTTTTCCCAGGAGAATTGATGCATTGATCTCGCCCTTTACTTTCATTATAACAAAGGAATACAATGCGTAAATTCCACAACATAGAACAAAAATACCTATAAATCCCCACATGCTGTTATCCATTTTTTACACCCCAAGAATATTTTTTACTGTCTCTTTCATCTGATCTGCATCACACTCTGTTGTATGACGAACCTCTGCATCACGGATTTCTTTGATCGCATTTGGAATCGGGAAGCCAGATACTTTTTCAAGCTCATCAATCAGTGCAAAGTCTTCCATCTCATCATACTTCGGATCAATTGCTGTCATAACGTTGCGTACGAACTTGTACGGACTTGCTGTGGAAGCAACCAGACATTTCTTCTCGTCCTTTGTATCTTTACGATACTGTGCACACACATGTGCTGCAACTGCTGTATGAGTATCCATCACATATCCTGTCTTCTGATATGTGTCATGGATCGTCTCTTTCACTTCTTCTTCTGTCGCAAATCCTCCGACAAAGTCTTTCAGACCTTCCTTCATCTCAGCTGTGATCTCATACACACCTTTTTCTTTCAGCTGTGTCATGAGCTCTACATCCTTCTGTGCATCCTGTCCTGCGATTGTGTAGATCAGACGCTCCAGGTTGCTTGAGATCAGAATGTCCATGGACGGTGAAGATGTCAAGATAAATTCTCTGTTTCTGTCATAGACACCTGTCTGGAAGAAATCAAAGAGAACCTTGTTATCATTGGAAGCACAGATCAGTTTTGCGATCGGCACGCCCATCTGTTTTGCATAATATGCAGCAAGGATATTTCCAAAGTTTCCTGTCGGAACTGTAACATTGATCTCCTCGCCTGCCTGGATCTCTTCATTCTCAAGCAGCTTTGCATAAGCATATACATAATAAACAACCTGCGGTACAAGACGTCCGATATTGATGGAGTTTGCTGATGAGAACTGATATCCCTTCGCATCTAATTCTGCTGCCAGCTCTTTGTCTTCAAAGATTGCCTTCACACCGCTCTGTGCGTTATCAAAGTTACCATGGATTGCTACAACAGAAGTATTCTCTCCCTTCTGTGTCACCATCTGTAATTCCTGAACGTGGCTTACGCCTCCCTTTGGATAGAACACGATGATCTTTGTTCCCGGAACATCTGCAAAACCTGCAAGTGCAGCCTTACCTGTATCTCCGGAAGTTGCTGTCAGGATCACGATATCATTTTTCACCTGGTTCTTTCTTGCGGAAGTGATCATCAGATGCGGCAGGATAGAAAGTGCCATATCTTTAAATGCGATCGTTGCTCCGTGGAACAGTTCCAGATGATAAGTATCTCCCACCTTCACAAGTGGTGCGATCACTTCTGTATCAAACTTTGAATCATAAGCACTGTTGATGCAGTGTTTCAGTTCTTCTTCTGTAAAATCTGTAAAGAACTGTTTCATAACTGCATAAGCTGTCTCCTGATATGACATGTCTTTAAGTTCATCCATTGTTACATCCAGCTTCGGAACGGATACAGGAACAAACAGTCCTCCATCATCAGCCAGTCCCTTTAAGATGGCCTGTGAAGCTGTAACAGTCTTGTCTGAATTTCTGGTGCTTTTGTATAATAGATTCATCCTTACATCCCTCTTTTATCTTGATTTCTTACTTTTAGTTTCCAGTGAAAATCACTCTTGTCTGCAAGTATAACACAACTTTTCTTATACCACAAGAAAATATATTATTTTTGCTTTTTTAAGTTACCACTTTACTTTACTGTAGTTTTTTACTCTGTGGCCGGAAGATGATTGCCAAAACTCCGCATACTCCCATAAGAAGCGGATAATACAGATTCGGAATAATCTGAAGCGGTGTCAATCCAGTCAGTGTTGCTGCTGACAGAAGCTGTGCTCCGTATGGAATGATACCCTGGCCTACAGATGTAAACATATCCAGAAGTGAGGCTGATCTTCTCGGATCTACATCAAACTCTTCACTGATTTCTTTTGCGATCGGTCCTGTCATAACAATGGCAACCGTATTATTTGCTGTACATGCATCAACAAAAAGGGCAAGAAGTGCGATTCCGAATTCTGCTCCTCTTCTTCCATTGATCTTGCTCTTGATCAGATTCAGAATGAACTGGATTCCACCATGCTCTTTCACAAGTGATACGATACATGCTACGATGATAGAAATAACTGTGATGTCATACATTGATGTCACACCATTTCCAACAACCTGGAACATTTCAGAAAGTGCAATATGTCCCATGCTTACACCTACGATCAGGGAGATCACAATTCCGCTGATCAAAACAACAAATACATTGATTCCGATAAGTGCTCCAAGAAGAACAACCATATACGGAAGAACTTCCCAAAGGCTGTAACTTAAGTTTTCCTCCAAATGGAAATTCATATTTCTTGTTACAAACCAGAAGATTAATACTGTAATAATCGCTGCCGGAAGAACGATGAAAAAGTTTGCCTTAAACTTGTCTTTCATTTCACATCCCTGTGTCTTAACTGCTGCAATTGTTGTATCAGAGATCATAGAAAGGTTATCTCCAAACATAGCTCCACACACAACTGCTCCGATGCAGATACTAAGTGCAAATCCTGTCTTTTCACTGATTCCAACTGCGATCGGTGCAAGTGCTGCAATCGTTCCCATGGAAGTCCCCATAGAGACCGAAATAAAACATCCGATCAGAAACAGACCTGCAACTGCAAAATGTGCCGGGATCAATGACAATCCTAAATTGACTGTACTGTCTACCCCACCTGCTGCAGTAACTGCACCTGAAAAACCTCCGGCGCAGAGAAAGATCAGGCTCATCGTAATGATGTTTTCCTCACCAACACCTTTGGCAATCACTTCAATCTTCTTGTTAAAACTCAATTCTTTATTCTGCAAAAATGCAACAAACAATGCAATCAAAAACGCAACGATCGCCGGCATCGCATAAAAATCTTTGAACACAATTCCCGCACCGAGAAAAATGATCAAAAACACTCCTATTGGAAGTAGTGCAATCGCTCTTCCTTTTTTCTCCTTCTCCATAAAATCCTCCTGCTCATACCATTTTTATTTTTATCCCCATTTTCTTTCATCGGACTGGCAGCTGCCTTCCCGATTTGTATACGTATAAAAGGCAGTGACTATTTTTGTACTGCCACTGCCTTTTTCTATTTTCTTATTTTGCTGCAATATATCCTTTTGCTGTCAATGCCTCTGCACAGAGAACTGCTCCACCTGCTGCACCTCTTACTGTGTTATGGGACAGTCCGATAAACTTGTAATCGAACATTGTATCTTCTCTCAGACGTCCGATAGATACGCCCATTCCACGCTCGTAGTTCACATCCTCTGTTACCTGTGGACGGTTGTCCTCTTCAAGGTACTGGATAAACTGCTTCGGAGCACTCGGAAGTTCTGCTTCCTGTGGGAATCCCTTGAATGCTACAAGCTTCTCGATCAGCTGCTCTTTTGTAGGCTTCTTCTCGAAGTTGATGAATACTGCTGCTGTATGTCCGTTCAGAACCGGTACACGCACGCACTGGCATGTGATCTTCGGAAGCTCTGCTTTCACGATCTGTCCGTTCTCTACTTTACCAAGTACACGAAGCGGCTCCTGCTCGCTCTTCTCTTCTTCTCCACCAATGAATGGGATAATATTTCCAACCATTTCCGGCCAGTCTTTGAATGTCTTACCTGCTCCGGAGATTGCCTGGTATGTTGTAACAACCAGTTCTTTTGGTCCGAACTCTTTCCATGCTGCAAGGCAAGGTGCATAGCTCTGGATTGAGCAGTTTGGTTTTACTGCAATGAATCCGCGTGTTGTTCCAAGACGTTTCTTCTGATCTTTGATCACTTCAAAATGATCTGCATTGATCTCCGGTACTACCATCGGTACATCCGGTGTCCAGCGGTGTGCACTGTTGTTAGATACAACCGGTGTCTCTGTCTTCGCATATGCTTCTTCAATTGCTTTGATCTCGTCTTTAGACATATCCACTGCACTGAATACAAAATCAACTGTAGATGCTACATGCTCTACATCATTTACATTCAGGACTACCAGCTTCTTAACTGCTTCCGGCATCGGTGTATCCATTTTCCAACGGTCACCTACTGCTTCTTCATATGTCTTACCTGCGGAACGCGGGCTTGCTGCTACTGTTACAACTTCAAACCATGGATGATTCTCAAGCAGAGAAATAAATCTCTGTCCTACCATACCTGTTGCTCCAAGGATACCTACTTTTAATTTCTGCTCCATTGTTTTCTTCTCCCTTTTCTTCTTATTTTCTATTTTCTATCCAAACGTTCTTTTTCAATTCCCATTATATAATGAAAGAAAACATTCAGTTATTTTTGCTCGCTGTAATGATTCATTACTCTGTCACAAGATAAGCTTCTTCGATTGCGATCACTTTCTCCATTGCCGCTTTTCCCGGTGCACCGATCGTATTTCTCATCTCTACACAGGTTTTCATGCTGATCGCATCATAAATATCTTCTTCAAACACCGGTGAGATGGCTTTGAATTCTTCCATTGTCATATCATCCAGTGCTTTCTTATGCTCAATGCAGTACAGTACGAGTTGTCCAACGATTCCATGTGCATCGCGGAACGGAACTCCATGATTCACCAGATAATCTGCTGCATCTGTCGCATTGGTAAATCCATGCTTCGCACTCTCTTCCATGCGTGCATCGTTAAACTTCATTGTCTTAAGCATTCCTGTAAAGAGCGCCAGACATCCTTTTGTTGTATCAATTGCGTCAAATACGAGTTCTTTGTCTTCCTGCATGTCTTTGTTATAAGCAAGCGGAATTCCCTTCATCGTTGTCAGAAGAGAGGTCAATGCTCCGTAAACTCTTCCTGTCTTACCACGGACAAGCTCTGCAATATCCGGGTTCTTTTTCTGTGGCATGATACTGCTTCCTGTACTGTAAGCGTCATCAATATCCACAAACTGATATTCGTTGGAATTCCAGATGATTACTTCCTCCGAGAATCTGCTCAGATGCATCATCACAGTTGACATTGCTGACAAAAGCTCGATCAGATAATCTCTGTCAGATACAGAATCCATACTGTTCAGTGTCGGTCCTGCAAAATCCAGAAGCTCTGCTGTGTACTCTCTGTCAAGCGGATAAGTTGTTCCGGCAAGCGCTCCGGCTCCCAACGGACAGTAATTCATTCTCTTATAAATGTCTTTCATTCTGGATCTGTCACGCTTGAACATCTCGAAATAAGCTCCCATATGATGTGCAAGAGTGATCGGCTGTGCTTTCTGAAGATGTGTAAATCCCGGCATGTAAGTTTCGACATTCTCTTTCATCAGTTTCAGAAGAACTTCCAGAATCTCTTTCAAGAGTACGTCAAGCTCAATAATCTCATCTCTTGTATAAAGTCTCATATCCAGTGCAACCTGGTCGTTTCTGCTTCTTCCTGTATGCAGCTTCTTTCCTGCATCCCCGATCCGGTCGATCAGGTTTGCCTCAACAAAGCTGTGAATATCTTCATATTTATCTGTAATCTCAAGTGTTCCGTTTTCCACATCCTCACGGATTCCGTTCAGTCCGTCAATGATCTGCTTCTTCTCATCCTCAGTCAGAATTCCCTGCTTTGCAAGCATTGTCACATGTGCAATACTTCCTCGGATATCCTGCTCATAGAATCTCTTGTCGAAAGAGATGGATGCGTTAAAATTATAAACCAGCTGATCTGTCTCTTTTGTAAAACGACCGCCCCATAACTGTGCCATCTGTCTTTCCCCTTTTCTATTATATCGTATTTGCCCATTAGTTTATCACACTAAAGTGTCAAATGTCTACTACAAACTTGCAAAATATACCTGATTTCGACGAATTCTGTAGATTTTTTCTTATTTTCTGCTATTTTAATCACTTCTTCCGTCATTTCACACACATTTTTCTGCCTGACGTGCTTTATAGGAGAACTCACATCCACAATAATCCTGACGGTAAAGACCATAGATTCCAGACAATTCGATGGATCTCTTATATCCATTCTTCTTCTTGAAATCAGAAAGCAGATACTGTACACCATATTCTTCACCGACACGTTGTCCGATTTCATTCAACTTCTGTGCATTCTTCATCGGACTTATACTAAGTGTTGTTGTAAAATAGTCGAATCCTCCGGCTACTGCAATTTCTGCGGATTCCTTCAGACGAAGTTCATAGCATCCCATGCATCTGGAACCGCCCTCTCTCACTTCTTCCAGCCCTTTTGCCATCTCATAGAACCGGTCGCGGTCATATTTACCGGCTAAAAATGATACCGGATACCGGAAATGCATCTCTTCAATCAATTTCTGTTGTTCCAGGATACGCTTTGTGTATTCACTTTCCGGATAAATATTTGGATTATAATAGAAGACAGTGATTTTAAAATACTGTGATAAATACTCTAATACATAACTACTGCACGGTGCGCAGCAACTATGTAATAAAAGAGTTGGTACTTTTTCTTCCTTTTCCAGTCTTGTCAGAAGCTTCTCCAGTTCTTTCTGATAGTTTATTTTCTGTAAGTTCATTTTCATCATTCTCCTGTATCTTTGTTCCAGATCAATCATTCCTTTTTTCTAAAACGCCTGACATGTTCATTGATTCACTCTCAGGATTATTTTTACATATCATAACATTAACTACTACTGAAATGGAGTCTTCAATGAATTCTCTTCTGGAACTTCATAACATATATTATTCTTATCACACATTGGACGCAGAAACAAGGGCTTTATCTGATCTTTCCTTTTCCGTGCAACCTGGAACCTTCACAGCAGTTGTCGGTCCTTCCGGATGTGGCAAATCTACACTTCTCTCCCTGATCTGTGGATTGATGAAGCCAGATGCAGGAGAAATCCTGTTAAATGGTATCCCTCTCAAGGAAAATTCTCCCCTGATTGGCTATATGCTCCAACACGATCATTTACTGGACTGGCGCAGTATTTACCGGAATGTCACCCTCGGTCCGGAAATCTGCGGCACACTGAATACTGCAACCAAAAAACGTGCGTATGAGCTTCTCGAACAATATGGTTTAAAACAATTTGCTTCTGCACGTCCCTCCCAGCTTTCCGGAGGAATGCGCCAGCGTGCCGCCCTGATTCGGACTCTGCTGCCTGATCCGCAACTCTTACTGCTTGATGAGCCCTTTTCCGCTCTGGATTATCAGACCAGGCTCACCGTCAGCGACGACATCGGCCAGATTATCCGACAGAGTGGAAAGACTGCACTTCTTGTCACTCATGATCTATCGGAAGCAATCAGCCTTTCCGACCGGGTCATTGTCCTCACCAACCGTCCTGCCAATGTCCGTTGCGAAATTCCGATTTTCTTTAAATTAGAACAAGACACACCTTTAAATCGGCGGAATGCACCTGAATTCAAACACTACTTTAATCAAATCTGGAAGGAGCTAAACCATGACAACTGAGCATCTTCGTTTTCTCAAAAAAATCCGCAGACGCCGACGGATGGTCGTTTTTCTGCGGATTCTGATTCTTTTCTTATTCCTGTTACAATGGGAAATCTGTGCCGATACCGGAGTTGTTGATTCCTTTATCTTCAGCAGCCCTTCCCGTATCGTAACCTGTTTTCTGAAAATGACAGAGGATGGTTCTGTCTTTCACCATATTGGAATCACCTTGTATGAGACGCTTGTCAGCTTTCTTCTGGTCACACTTACCAGCATTCTGATTGCAATCCTCCTCTGGTGTTTCCATGGACTCTCCGAAATTCTTGACCCTTACATGGTTGTCCTGAATAGCCTGCCAAAATCTGCCCTGGCGCCCTTACTTATTGTCTGGCTGGGTGCCAATACCACAACCATTGTTGTTGCCGGAATGTCCGTTGCAATTTTCGGAAGTATCCTGAACCTCTACACCAGTTTTTCTACGATCGACCAGGAAAAAATTCGTCTGATCTACACACTACATGGAAAACGCAGGCATGCGCTGACCAAGGTGGTTCTTCCTGGTTCCATTCCGGCAATCATCAGTAATATGAAAGTCAATATTGGACTTTGTCTTGTCGGAGTTATCATCGGTGAATTTCTAGCCGCAAGAAGCGGACTTGGATACCTGATCATCTATTCCAGCCAGGTATTTAAACTTGACTGGCTTCTGATGAGTATCTGCATTCTATGTATCATTGCAGTGCTGTTGTATGCGATAATCGGTCTGATAGAAAAGTGGTATCTGAAAAAGACGGGGTGACAGTATCAATCTGTCATCCCTACTTATTTATTTTTTAGAAACATTCTCCCTGAAAATGCTATGTGCGCTCTCTCATAAAACTCGCACTCAACCGGGCAGATTGGGCGATACAATGGATCTGCTACTACGATTTGAGCGTTTTTCAGGGCGTTTTCCATCTCTTCTTCACCGCATATCTTCAGATCATGCTCTCCCAGCAATCCTTCTGCATTCTCTAAGGGACAGAGTATCCTTGTTTTATAATGGTATCTTCTTTCGATAATTGCAGCAAGAGATCCAATTGTAACCGGTTCTCCGATCAACGTAATTATTTTTTCAGAGTTACCAGTTCCTTGTAAATTCTCTCTTCTCCGATCTTCTATAGCGGGAATCTGGATGCGTTTTTCCAAAGCTTCACTGATTCTCTCCGCATATTCTTTATAAGGTGTTCCAATCACATAAGGCGTTCCATATTTTTCTTTCAGCATCTTCGCTGCCCTAAGCCCGACAGAGGATATCACAAGATTCATCTCCGCTTTTCCTGCCTGTGCCAGATCTTCCAAAGAATCTTCCATCGCCCATGTGGAAATCACCTTCCACTCATACTGCTCAAGATTCTTTTTTAGTTCTTCTACTTTTGAAATCGGACCAAAATCGAGAGGTGTTGCTCCAAGCAGATTTACTGTACGTTCTGAACCATTTCTGTCTTCCATTTGCTCCGGAACAAATCTTCTCGCAATTTCCTCCAGTGCCTTTCCTGCACCATACACATAATCATGCATTCCATTCGTTGGCACTGCGAAGGCCGGAATCCCCGTCTCTGTCTCAAGCACTTTCGCCAAAGCCGGAAAATCTGTTCCATTCATAAATGGAATCGGTGAACTTACAAGAGCAATAAATTTCGGATGTAATTCACCTGCCGCTTCTTTGATATCAGATAAGAATTTTTCATCATTCCCCATCACTGCATCAATCTCTGTTAATCCGGAAATAAAGATCAGACTGTCCTGATTGTACCACCTGATTTCATCATGCGTGTTATAAGTGGAATTACAACCGGAAGGATCATGTATAACAACCATCCCACCTAATTCATATAGTGCAGAACAGACTCCGGATACATCTGAGGTATAAATCGGTATAATTCGATATGCCTGTCTCATATACAGCTTGTACACCCCCATCCTTTTTTTACAATAAGCGTTTTTGGATCTTTTTCTTCTGAAAATGCTTCTTCCATTAGTTCGGCAGTCCTGCGGATTCCGTCAAACCCCTGTAACCCTGCTCCCTGAACAAGATTTACAAAATATCGGCTTCCTGTAAACCATGCTGCCTTCTGGCCGATTGCCAGAATCTTATCCGTTGCATGCTCCTCATGTAGCAGACGCATTTTCGCATGGACTGTTGAACGAAGTTCCAACTCCGGTTTCTTCTCTTTCAGCCACGCAAAAGCTTCTTTTTCTTCTGGACTTATACTGTCCAGATACACCGTCTCTACGTTGAACCCATGTGTCAGTAACAGTTTCGCCAATCCAAGCGGACGCGGATGGAATGTATAGTCGATTGCAATCGGTGTGTTTCCGATCACTTGCCTCGTGTGTTCTAATGCCGCCTCACAGAGTGAAATTTTCTTTTCTATCCATGGTAACAGTTCCTGATTGTCTTCAGGTTTTAAAGTATTCCACAAAATCTCTTCTTCCTTCTTGATTTCTTCATAATCAAAACTCAGTGGGAGATAAAGAAATGTTCTGTCCAGTCGTTTTGCCAAAAGTTCTATCCCATATTTTCCAGATGGATAACAACAGAGAAATGTTCCTGCATTTCCCAATTCTTTATACTCTTCCCATGTTCTGCAGCTCTGCAATTCCCTAACTGTATAACCTGCTTTTGGTAACAATTCTTTCAGATCACTACTTTGATCTAAGGCAAAGTCACTTCCCAAAATAGAAATCTGTTTTGTATCCATTTTATCAGGTTCTGAATCCAATGACTCATACATTGCTTTTCTGAGTTTCTGATCCGGTGTCGGTCCGTGCTTCTGCATGATTGGATCCATATAGCATCTCAGAAATGTGATTTCCGGGAATTGTTCTTCCAATTCTCTGTAAATTCTTTCCAGATCACATCCGATAAAATGATGAATACAGACTGTAAACAAAAGAATCGCCTTCGGCATTTTCTTTAATTTTCTTATAAGATCTGCCGTCCCTTCGATTGTCAGATCTTCCAGGTCTCCATTCAGCAGATTCTGTTCTTCCACGATCACAAAGGAAAATCTGTCTTCTGCATGCATCTCTGCTGCAGTAAGCACAACGCCCCGCATACAGTTGTCCGCACAGACATAAATCTGATGTGCTTCCGGAATCAGCATTCCAGTATGAACGATATTCCAACAGCCATGTGCCGGTGAATTAAATTCCAGCCCTTGTGGGAACGGAATTGGATAGGATGCGTCTTTTATGCTGACAACCGCATCTTTCTCACTGATCGGCCAGGCTGATTCTCCAACTTTTCTAAGCATTTGACACCTCTTGTTTTTCTCTCACTTTCATCAGGATTGCTTTGGCAAGTATACGATATTCTTCTGCCATTTCACTTTCCGGAAATGCTTCAAGAACGGTCTTTTTCTGTTCTTCTGCCTGCTGAACAAGATCACTTCTTGTCAAAGTTCCTACGATACTTGTATGAAAATCTTCCGCCAGTTCTTCTACTTTCTCCTCCTCACGCAGGACATTTCTTCGATTCAGGATCAGCCCTCCCAGTGTGGCATATCCGCGATTCTTAAAGTTTTCTACCGCCATAGCAATATTCGCACCTGCGTGAATCGCCATATTTTCTCCAGATGTAACAATAAAGATCTTGTCTGCATACCCATTTCGCATCGGCATAGAAAATCCACCACAGACAACGTCTCCGAGCACATCATAAAGCACTACATCCGGCTGGTATTTCTCATATGCACCTGTCTCTTCTAGTTTTTCCAGTGCAGTTATGATTCCGCGTCCTGCGCACCCAAGTCCCGGTGTCGGGCCTCCTGCTTCTACACAGACAATTCCTTTGTATCCAATTTTCACAATATCTTCCAGTTTCAGGTTCTGTTTCTTTTCCTGATACATCTGAAGTACGGTCGGAACCTCTTCCCCATGTCGGAGCAGAATCGTTGAATCTGCCTTTGGGTCACATCCAATCTGAAGAACCTTTAATCCCTGCTCAGCCAGTGCTGCTGCCACATTGGAGACTGTTGTTGATTTTCCGATTCCACCTTTTCCATATACTGCAATTTTAATCATTCTGTGCCTCCGCTTTTGTAATGATGTTTGAATAGGCAGTCTTCGCTGACACACCTTTTAATCTTCCAATCTTTCCGGAAAGACTGCTGATCATATCCTGCGGTGCATCAATTGCAATACTGATGATATTAATTCCTTTTTCCCTATATGGAATCCCCATACGCCCGATAATATAATTTCCGGCTTCATGAAGAAGATCATTCAGTGTAACGATCGCTTCCGGATTTTCCACAATTATGGAGATTACTGCTACTCTTGTATCCATTTCGATTCCTTTCTCCGCATTTTGTTATATCGCTCTCTTCCGTTCCTCATGCTACAGCTCAATTCCGCTCACGCTTCATTTCGCTGTATGGCGTTCGCCATATGGAGAAAGTTGTCTCTTCTTGCTTATGCAAGCTAGCTTGCAGCGCATGAAGAGACAACTTTCTCCGCATTTCGGAACTGGTTTAGCATATTCTAGGCAACAACTCTCCACCTGGCTGTGGGAGGAGGGACTGGGTTCCGATTTCTGTCATGCGTATTACCTTGCCTGGGTTTTCTTCTGTGATTGTTCCGATGATTGCTGCATTTTGAGAGTATGGACACTGGTGAAGTGTCTCTACGATCTTTTCTGCCTGTTCCGCCGGAGCAATGATCACCATTGTTCCTTCACAGGCAAGATAAAGTGGTTCAAGTCCAAGCATTCCACAGACTCCCTGCACCTCGGTAGCTACCGGGATTTTTGCTGCATCAATCTGTACTCCAACCTGGCTCTGTCCTGCAATCTCGTATAATACAGTTCCGACACCGCCTCTTGTCGCATCACGGATCACATGAAGTTCATGTGTCGTGTCCATAACAGCCTCCACCGTCTTCCAAAGTGGGGCGCAATCGCTCTTCACATCTGCCTCGATTCCGAAATCTTCTCTCGCAAGAAGGATCGTGCATCCATGTCGGCCGATATCTCCGGTTACGATAACTGCATCTCCTGGCTTCGCAAGCTCTCCGCCAACCTGTACGCCATCTTCAATTTGTCCCATTCCGGTTGTTGTGATAAAGACTCCGTCTACCTGTCCTTTTCCGGCGACCTTGGTGTCTCCTGATACGATGCGAACACCTGCTTCTTTCGCTGTTTTAGCCATTGCTTCCGCAATCTGCTCCAGTTTCTCCATTGGGAATCCTTCTTCAATCACAAATGCACAAGTCAGATATAATGGTTTTGCCCCCATACAGGCCAGGTCATTTACTGTTCCGCAGATAGACAGTTTTCCAATATTTCCTCCCGGGAAAAATGCCGGAGATACGATAAATCCATCTGTTGACACTGCCATTTTCCCAACCGGCGGATTTAATACGGCTGCATCATCTGCTGTCAGATCCGGATTTGCAAAATGTGCTGCAAATACTTTGTCGATCAGTTCTGAAGTCTGTTTTCCGCCTGCTCCGTGTGCCATTGTAACTGTCTGGCTTTCTATTTTTTCGCTCATATTATTTCCTCTTTTTCCGTCACTGTTCACAGTAACCATTTCTATTTTCTTCTATACTCCGTACATGAAATAAGCGGAACACGCACCTTCATTTGAAACCATGCATGCTCCTACCGGATGCTGCGGTGTACAGACTTTTCCAAATACTTTGCAATCTGATGGCTTACATTTTCCCTGTAAAACATCTCCGCAACGACAAGCCGGATTTGCTCTTCCTTCCATTTCCGGAATCTGATATTTCACTCTTGCATCAAACATTTCCCACTCTTTACGAAGCTTCATTCCGGAATCTGGAATCACTCCAAGACCACGCCATTCACTGTCGCAGGATTCCATCAGTTCATCTACAAGACGCTGTGCCTCTTTGCTTCCTTCTGCTGTTACTACTCTTGGATAGCAGTTTACAAAAAATGGTTTTCCTTCCTGGTAGCGTTTCAATGAAACAGCCAATGCTGTCAGCAGTTCTTTCGCAGTAAATCCTGCTACAACTCCACTGACTCCCTTCTTTGTCAGAGATTCACACAATGCCGTTCCGGTAATTGCATTTACATGTCCCGGATAAAGAAACACATCTGCACTTCCTTTTAATGCTTCATAAGCTCCCGGCATCGTCTTATTTGCCGTCAGGATAGAATAATTCTCTAGTTGTTCTTCTTTCGCTTTCTTTACTGATAAGCAAGAAGAAGGTGTTGTTGTCTCAAAACCAACGGACAGGAATACGACTTGTTCCTCCGGATGTAACCTCGCATATTTTTCTGCATCTGCCGGTGAATAAACAATCTGGATCTTTGCGCCCTTTTCTCTCGCTCCCGCAAGACTCATCTTTGTTCCCGGTACACGGACAAGATCGCCAAAAGTACAGATTGTCACACCTGCTTGAAGTGCAAGCCACACTGCCTCATCAATAAACCCAACCGGTGTCACACAGACCGGACATCCCGGTCCTGAGATCAGTTCCACCTGCTTTGGAAGTAATTTGCGGATTCCAAGGCGAAAGATCTCATGTGTATGTGTTCCGCACACTTCCATAATGCGAACCGGGGGGCCATCATACTGCTCGATGATTTCCCTCGCTGTTTTTCTTTGTTTCTCATTTCTTTCAGATGTTTGATTTTTTGTTATATCCTGCATCATCATTTATTCTTTTCACCCCATTGTTCACTGCTCTATAGCAGTTCTTCCATAAGCTGATCGGTCTCTTCGTCATCTTCTTCTGTGATCTTTGCAATTGCGACTCCGGCGTGCACCATCACGTAATCGCCTGGCTCCAGATCTTCTAATAACTCTGAAGACACTTCCCTTTTCGCACCACCTGCATCTACCACTGCAGTTCCGTCACTGATGCGAACCACTTTAGCTGATAATCCTACACACATATTTTCTATTCCTTTCTTTCATGATTCATTCCATAAAATGCCTGACCAAGCGCAATTCCTCCGTCATTCGGCGGAATCATCTGATGTGTCAGCACATGAAAACCATTTGCAATTAATCCATCTTCCGTCAGACGAAGCAGTAATCCATTCTGAAATACACCGCCACTAAGCGCTGCTGTCCGGCATCCGGTTTTCTCTGCAGCATGGACACACGCTGTGACAATCTGCTCTGCAAGTCCTTTATGAAATTCATAAGCTGCCTTTTCTATTAAGTCCTGATCAAATGTATCTTCTGCCACTGCATTTTCGCCAATATTGCTAACCACTTCGACTGTTGCCCTCACCAGTCGACTTGTCAGAAGAAGTTCTCTTCCGTCGTCTGCTGATTCAATTAAACACTTCTGCCCGTCTAAGACATTTATTTTCTTCTCACCAGATCTTTTTTCATAAGCTTCTGCTGCGAATTCCAATGCCATGGAAGCTTCTCCTTCAAAAGAAGATTTCTTTCGAATTCCAAGTATCGCACTGATTCCATCAAATAATCTTCCTGCACTGGTTGACTCTACTGCATTGATCTTTCTCTCAAGCATCGCAAGCTGAACTTTCGCTTCTTTTTCCTTGCAAAGACCAAGTTTCTGAATGATCTGCATCGCCTCATCTTTTGATTCAGATATTTGCCAGATTAAAGAAACTGCGATACGCCATCCTTCTTTTGCTGATAGGTCGCCTCCAGCCTGTAAAAATGGTTCAATACTTCCGATTCTCCGGAATCCGTCAAGATCTGCCAGAAGTATTTCTCCACCCCATATGGTTCCGTCCGTTCCATAGCCGGTTCCGTCAAAAGATACTCCGATCACCTGTTCCATCCAGTCATTCTCTGCCATACAAGATAAGATGTGTGCATAATGATGCTGCGCTTTCAAAACAGGAAGTCCCAGTTCTTCCGCAACCACCGTCGAATTATATTTGGGATGCATATCGCAAACGACAACGCTTGGTTCCACTTCTAACAATGTTTCCATCCGCTGTATTGTCTCTTTCAATGCATTTACCGTTCTTAAATCTTCTAAGTCCCCCACATAAGCCGAAGGATAAAATCTACTATCCACACCGATACAGAATGTATTTTTCAATTCTCCGCCGACAGCTAATACCTGTCCTTTCCATTTTCCTGACGTCTGGATCGGAAGTGGCGCATATCCCCTTGATCTGCGAATCATATATGGTCTGTTTTTATAGAAATCCATCACGGAATCATCTGCTCTCACACGAATTTTTCGATTGTGAGACAAGATGCAGTCACAAAATTCCGAAAGCTCTTCGTGTGCTTCCTCATCCGATCTGCAGATTGGCGCACCGGATACATTTCCACTGGTCATTACGAGAAAGTCCGGCATCTTGATTCCATCCGGATATTGAAATAGAAGTAACTGCACCGGCGCATATGGAAGCATCACTCCTACTTTTGGATTGCCCGGTGCGACAGATGAACACAGCTGCTTCGTTTCTATCTCTTTCCTCACCAAAAGAAGAATCGGCTTCTGATGTCCAGTGAGAATTTCTTCCTGCTCCTTACTCAACTCACAGACACTTTGCACTACCTCAAGATTTCTTGCCATCACTGCAAACGGTTTCGCCGGGCGGCGTTTTCTCTTTCTTAACAGTTCCACTGCTGCCTCATTTGATGCATCGCAGCAAAGATGAAATCCTCCGATTCCCTTCACTGCTACGATTCCGCCTTCGGAAATCACTCTTCTTGCTTCCGTAATTGCATCAGAACCTTTCATGTCTATCGTTCTATCAGAAGTTTTGATCAAATAAACTTCCGGTCCGCACGCATTACAACAAACCGGCTGCGCATCGTATCTTCTGCTTTCCGGATTGTAATATTCTGCCTCACATTCCGGACACATCGGAAATTCTTTCATACTCGTACGCTCTCTGTCATATGGAAGAGCATCCAGAATCGTAAGCCGCGGACCGCAACACGTACAATTAATAAACGGATGTAAGTATCTGCGATCCTTGGAATCATACAATTCTTCCTTACATTCCTCACAGATTGCAATATCCGGAGAAATAAAGATCTCTCCTTTTGTCTTCTCGCTTTCTATGATAGAAAAGTCCGGATATTTTTCCTTTGTATCCAGTATTTCTTCTGAAACTTTAAGAATCGCGGCACGTTTTGGCGGACAGGTACGAACTTTCTCAATAAACAGATTCACTGCCGTCTCGCTTCCCTGTGCGAAAATTTCAACATAAGGTCCACGATTACTGACACTTCCTCTGATCTTACAGGAATCTGCATGTCGGCTGACGGTCGGACGGAATCCTACGCCCTGTACAATTCCATAGACACGGATTTTCTTCGTTATCTCCTTCTCCATAGACTTTTTCCTCCCGTTATGACTCCTGCAGTTTTCCTGAGACTGCAAAATGCCGTATATTAACAAATATTCCTTTGAATCCCGGTACCAGGCCTCTCATATTTTCATCTGCAAAGACAATGTCATAGTTCCCATTTTGAACAAGCTTACAATAATCCATCTCTTCTTTCAGTGAAAGATCTCCTTCTTCTGAGAGCTCGGATTTCATCATAAACCAGCTTGCCACCGTAACTTCTGTATTCTGTTCATCACTTCTTGTACGAATTTCCTGTCTGATGGCATTTGCAATCACCTGCTGATGAATGATCAGTATCTTTTTCCTTTCATAACCAAGTTCAGGTATCAATTCATCTACGAATGGATATCCCACTTCATACGGTGTGCCAAATTCTTTTTCCAGATATTTTGCTGTCTCGAATGCCGCCGGTGCTACAACCAGATTCTTATCTGCAGATCCTGCTGTCTTTACTTTATCAATACCTGCTCTCATTCCATAGCAAATATAATGCGTATTCTCATTTTCTGATTTCCGGAACTTCTCTTCTATATTCAGGTCACTGACATCATGTGGCGTCAGACCGAGAACTCCGATTTTCATCTTTTTAGAAGAATCGTCTTCTTCTGAAGCTTCCTTCTGTGATGCTACATCTTTTCCTGCAAATGTCTTGAATAAAGTCAGCCATGCCTTCTCTTCTCCCACATCATACAGTTCCATTCCGTTCGTATCTACAGTCAGAATCGGAAGATTTGTCTTCTTCTCGCACATTCTCTGCAATGCTCTATAATCCGTTGCGATCACAGCCGGAACCGGAGTGCCGATCACCGCTGCAAAATTTGCATCAATCTTCTCTGCTGCATCCGTAAGTTTCGCAACAAGCCTGTCATCTCTTCCAAGGATTGCATCCATGTCACGCAAGCCCGCACTGAAAATCGCACTACGTTCCCCGAACCAGCGCGGTTCATCGAATCCGCATACATTTCCTGTACAGCCTCCCGCATCACAAATAACAAGAATTCCTCCCAGTTCATAGAAAACGGACGCTGCACCTGACTGATCCGGTGCAAATGGAGTCAGTCCTTTCCAAAGGCCACGTACATAAACGTCTTCTTTTTTGTCCACTTCCTCTTTGAACAGTGATTCTTGACTCTGTTCTGCAATTGCTTCTTGTGATTTAGAACCGATCACTTCCACCTGTTTCTGCAAAACATTACCTTCTGCCAGTTCTGTCACAGCCAGTTCAAGCGCCTCAAACAGTCTTCTCACGCCTGCATATCCGAAAGGCTGTCTCTCCTCATTCCAATGGATTCCTTTTGTGTTCGGATGATAATAACAGGCATCCTTTCCGATTGTCAGTGTCACGCCACTTTCCGTTGGATCATAGTAGAGCATCGTCGGTTCCATATTGGAAAAAATCTTTGTCTGTGGACTTAACTTTTTCAACTGTCTGATATAAATAAAGTTCTCCCCAGTAATCGTTCCGTAGATTTCTGCTACTTTAAATCCATATTTCACCAATGCTAATGATAATTCAAACGGATCCGCATTTGCACATTCCCCAACAGCAAATACCGGGTCCGGACAGACTTTACGAAAACTTTCAATTGCTTTCTGTGCCTGTTTTTTCTGTTCCTCTGCATGAAATTCTATTCCAAGTGCTGCGCCAAATGCCTGATACTGGCTTCCAATTTTATCAATCTGATAAAGTCTGCGCAGTTCGATAAATGGAATCTTTAATCTGTCATGAAAATCCTCTGCTGCAAATCGTGCCTCCGGGTGAAGAACAAGATTAAAATTTGCCTCAGACATTTTCTTATATTCTTCAAAATCTTCACATCTCGAAATCTCATGAATCGTTTTCACACCTGCCTCTTGAAGCAGTGTATATAATTCACAGTCATCTACGAGTGGTGAAAAATATCCGAGCAGATTTACTACATTTCCTTTTTTATGTCCTGGTTCAAGAAGTGAATACAGAGACTGTCTCACATGAACCATTGGTGGCTTTCGTCCCTCTCGTGTCAATGCATACATATAACATGGACGCACCGGAAGTCCGGCTTTTTCTTCCGCTTTTCTACAGACACGTTCCATATCTGTTCCAAGAAGGGCATCCACACAGGTAATACAGATCATCACAACGGATGGTTTCTTCTCAAGACTTTCACAGATTGATGCAACTGCTTTCGGGATTTTCTTTAGATGACGCCCTGTTACAATATCAGTCTCATCCATGCAAAGGTAAAAGAAACGGTTATTATATTCTTTCATTGAACTGATCATGGACGTATTTCTTCCACAGCACCCCGGTGCCACGATCAGCATGATCGATCCCGGCACTGCAAGTCCTGCTCTTTTCACTCCGAACCCTTCTGCCCCTGGAGAGTTAAAGGCAAGCGTAGCCGGCGAACTATAGATTAAATGTTCCCCTGACTGAAACTGTTTCGGAAGATTATCCTTTCCTCTTTGTTCCAGTTCTTCCGCTGTACAAAAATATGCTTTCTTCATATATTTTCCCTCGACTTATATTTTATCTCACACGTTCTGTTTCATCCTCTAACAGCTTTTCTGCCAGTTCAAAGAATCTCTTACTGATCTCAGAATCTGCGTCGCCTTCGATCACAGTCTTCCCCTGATCTTCCCAGCGTATAATCTCATCACTTCTTGGAATCTCACCAACAATAGGAATCTTTTTTTCTTCTGCAAATGCCTGTACCTTCTCAGTCTCATTTTCCACATTTCTATGATTCAGGATCAATCCAAAAATTCTTGCATAACTGCGATCTTCAAAATTACGCACTGCGCTGGAAATATTGTTAGCCGCATACAATGCCATCTTTTCTCCGGATGTAACGATAACAACCTTCTCTGCATATCCTTCCCGGATCGGTGCTGCGAATCCGCCACAGACAACATCCCCAAGCACATCATACAGAACAACATCCGGTTTGTATGTCTCAAACAACCGCAAGTCTTCTAATAACTGAAATGTCGCTATGATCCCGCGTCCTGCACATCCTAGTCCCGGTGTCGGTCCGCCTGTCTCGATACAGAGCACACCACCGAATCCTTCCTTTGCGATCTGATCTAATTCTTCCGGCTCCTCATCCTCTTCTCTCATATAATTCATTACCGGACGAAGTGGCTCGCCGCCTAACAGATTGATCGTTGAATCTGCTTTCGGATCACATCCGATCTGGATTACGCGCTTCCCCATAGCGGCAAATGCTGCTGCCAGATTCGATGTAATCGTGGACTTTCCAATCCCACCTTTTCCGTAAATTGCTACCTTTAACATATTGCTGATCCTCCCATTTTATTTCCCTGGTAAAGAGAAAGACCCTTCTTCCCCAACGGAAAAAGAGTCTGTTAAAATCACAAAATATTTTTTTGTCTAAACGCTTCTTTACAACTATTCCCGCTCGGTATCTCTTACTTCCTTGCCGTCAGAGTTTATATTCTATTCAAAATCCATGTCTTTATTGCTATGAGACATCTCTCTGCTGCATTCAGATTGAAACGTATTCTTTCCGTTTGGAACAGTTGTAAATCTCTTGCAAAACCATTAGTTAAATTATAACTTATCACTAATAGAATGGCAATGAATTTCTGGTTATTTCAGCGTTTTTTATTTCACAATATTGTTATTACTTTATCCAACAAATTTGCTCCAATATCCCTGCACAAAGATAAATAATACGATCAATGGCAGAATATAGGATACATAGAATCTTGCCCAACCTGGGAACTTGATTCCACTTCCTGCATTCGCTTCTTTCTGGAACTTATCCCAGCCCCAACCATAGCGGCTTGTACAGAACAGAAGGTAGATCAGGCTTCCGATCGGAAGCAGGTTATTACTTACAATAAAGTCCTCAAGGTCCTGAATACTGCTTCCTGCTCCCAGAGGCATGAAACCGCTCCATATGTTGAATCCAAAAATACATGGAAGGGAAAGTACAATAATCGCGATCAGATTTCCCACAACCGCCTTTGTTCTTGAACAATTCGTTAAATCCATCACAAATGCGATCAGATTTTCAAACACGGCAATGATCGTAGAGCATGCTGCGAAAAACATACAAAGGAAGAAAATTGTTCCCCAGATTCTCCCTGCACTCATTGCATTGAAAATGTTCGGAAGTGTGATAAAGATCAGACTCGGACCACTGTCCGGCTGGACATTAAATGCAAAGCAGGCCGGAAAAATAATAAATCCAGCGATCAATGCAACTAATGTATCCAGAACTGTTACGCAGACTGCTTCTCCTGTCAGAGTTCTTTCTTTTCCGATATAACTTCCAAAGATCGCAATCGCACCGATTCCAAGACTTAATGTAAAGAATGCCTGTCCCATCGCTGCGAAAATAACTTCTTTCAATCCTGCTTCTGCTGCTTTCTTAAAATCAGGAAGAAGATAGAACTCCAGTCCTTTCTCTGCTCCCGGCAATGTCACGGAACGCACTGCAAGAATGATCATCAACACGAAAAGGAGGATCATCATTTTCTTTGTGATCTGCTCTACACCTTTCTGAAGTCCCATACAGACGATTCCAAAGCACAGCACAACAACAAGGATCATACAGATTGTCATTGTAACAGGCTGTCCAAGAAGTGATGTAAATACTCCGGTCACACCATCCGCATCAAGTCCTTTAAACTCTCCGATTGCCATCTTTCCTGTATATAGAAGAAGCCATCCGCCGATTGTTGTGTAGAACATCATTAAAAGATAGTTTCCACCGATTCCAAACCATTTATACCAGTGCCACTTTGTTCCCAGTGGTTCAAGACGGTCAAAGGATAGTGCAATACTTGCCTGACTTCCACGACCCACTGCGAATTCCATTACCATGATTGGCAATCCCAACAGAACAAGAAACAGCAGATAGATCAGAACAAATGCTGCTCCTCCATACTTTCCTGTAATATACGGAAAACGCCAAACATTTCCCAAGCCAATGGCACATCCCGCTGAGATCAGGATAAATCCCAGACGTGAGCCAAATTTCTCTCGTTTCATTTCTTAGTTGTCCTCTCTTCCTTCTTTAGTGTCATAAAATGCTGTAACTGAACTTACAACCATTCGATAAGCCATCTCTGCTGCATATTCCGGTGTTTCCTTTTCGCCTGTTTCCAACCATGTTTTCACAAAACCGAGACAACCGTTCAGGCAATAAGAATAAAAATATTTCATTTCACCTGATTTCTCCGGTACAAGAGCTGCAAGTGACTCCCGACTCTTTTCCTCTAAAAGCTGCTCTAACTTATGTACAAAACCAATATCCCCATGTGGTCCTACAAGCGCACTTGCAATCTGACGATTTTCATCAAGCACATGAAATAAATCCTGAATAAAATAGTAAACGCTATCTTTTCCCGGATCAATTGGATGTTCACGGATTGCGCGCTGCATCTCTTCCATCATTTCATTTTCAACTTCTGCAAGCAGCCCCGGTATATCAGAATAATGCAGATAAAAGGTAGAACGATTGATATCCACCGCATCTACCAATTCTTTTACCGTAATCTCTCTGATACTCTTCTCCCTCATCAATTGAGCGAGGCCTGTTTTAAGCTGACTTTTTGTCTTTCTGACTCTGCGATCTGTCTTCTTCTGCATCTTCTCTTCCCCCCCTTTATAACTTACAGTACTACTGACCAATAACTCTCTACTCTGTTTCTATGTTACTGTTCACACGATGTGCGACCAGCAACGCATCTCGCCATTTTAAATCGCCTTTGGCGATGGGGCGAGATGCATTCAAGTCAAAACACGCATCCTCCGTGTCAATCAGCGGAGTGATTGACACGGGAGTGAACAGTAACGTTTCTATGGCTTAAATGAATGATTTTGTTCACCTGCTAGACATTTTTCAATCTTTCGTCTATTATTAGACATATCCAGTGTTGATTAATGGTTGTAAATTAGTTTCTACATTAATATAATACTTTTTGACATGAAAATCAACATTGTATCTATTACTAGAAATATTTTTAAGAAAAGGAGTTTTATCCATGAGAAACGCATTTCGGATTTTTCGCCGCGATATGAAACGCCTGCTCCGTAATCCGGCAGCAATACTTGTTTTGATCGGAGTATCTATTCTCCCCTCACTCTACGCATGGTTCAATATTGCAGCAAATATCGATCCTTATGCCAATACTTCCGGCATCAAGGTAGCAGTAGCAAATCTGGACACCGATGCCACACACGATGATCTGACGATCAATGCCGGCAGCCAGATTATTGACCAGTTAAAGGAAAACGACCAGTTAGGATGGACGTTTGTTTCCAAAGATGCTGCTATTGAAGGAGTTAAATCCGGCGAATATTATGCAGCAATCATTATTCCGCAAGATTTTAGCGAATCCCTGCTAAGTGTCCTGTCCGGAAAGATTGAAACTCCGGAACTTGAATACTATATCAATGAAAAACTCAATGCAATTGCGCCAAAGATCACCAGTTCAGGTGCAAGCACGATCCAGACACAAATAAACAATACTTTTTCCTCTGTTGCATCTGAAACAATTGCAGAACTTTTGAAAGAATCTGTATTCAATATTTCTGACTTTGTTGATTCCACAACTGAGGATATCAACAGTCTGCTTGCCAAAGCTGAGAACAATATTCAGGAATATGCTCAGCTCCTGGATCAGTTTCAAGCTGGTTCAGCTGATACAAATGCGCTGATACAGAATGCGAAAAATGCAGCCGATTCACTCGGAACTGCTGCCTCTTCCGGTGCAGATGCACTGTCTGATGCAGACAAGATCATGCAGACAACAAGATCCTCCGCAGGAGAATTTTCTTCTTCACTCTCTCAGGCACTTTCCGACGGAGAACTGCTGCTTGGAAAAGCTAACAGCTCCGCATCTGCCGGAATAACTGATCTTGCGACTGCTGCCGGCAGGATAAATACTTCTGTCAGTACCGCTCTTGGTTATGCCAATCAGGTCAACGAATTAAATGCAAACATTCTTGCAGACATGCAAGATCTCGCAGGCCAGCTTCCTGGAACAATTGGTGATCAGATCACTGCAAAGATTTCCACACTTCAGGCACAGAACCAGCGGAATAATGAATTGATCAGCAGCCTGCAGACAGGAAATGACGGAATACAGGATGCATTGGATACAACCACAGCAACCCAGGAACAGCTTGCTGCTCTTACAAAAGAAAATATTGATAATCTACATACATTCCGCTCTTCTCTGGATCAGAATATCCTACCACTGCTCAACCAGACGTTGGATACCTTTTCCTCTCTGACCGGTCAGGTAACCGGAATGCTTAACGGTGTTCCTGCCACTTCTGATCAGATGAACAGCATGCTTGATCAGCTGACTACAGGATTATCAAATACAACTGAATTACTGAACAGAACAAAAGATGCATTAGGAGCTGTTGAGAATAAATTAAACACACTTCAGACAGATCTCAATGCCATCACAAGTTCGGCTACTTATCAGAAACTGCTCTCTTTAGAAGGCATTGATGCAGATTCAATTGCTTCCTTCATGTCTTCTCCTGTAGAGATCAATACAGAGACATACTATGCTGTCGATAATTACGGTTCTTCGATGACACCTTTCTACTCCAACCTTGCAATCTGGGTCGGTGGTATCGTACTGATCGCAATCTTCAAGATGGAAGTAGATAAAGACAGCTCCATGCATGGCTATGGACCGACAACATTATATTTTGGCCGCTGGCTCTTGTATATGGTTGTTGGTCTTATTCAGGGATTCATTGTCTGCCTTGGTGATACACTCCTTCCGGGAGTTCAATGTAATCATCCGTCACAATTTATCCTGACAGGAATGGTTTGTTCCTTTGTTTATGTAAATATTATTTATGCGCTGTCACTTACATTTAAGCATATTGGTAAAGCGCTCTGTGTTATTCTCGTAATCCTGCAGATTCCTGGTTCTTCCGGAACCTACCCGATTGAGATGACACCGGCATTTTTCCAGAAACTGCATCCACTTCTTCCATTTACCTATGGTGTGAATGCTATGCGTGAAGCAATTGCCGGTTTCTACGGTTCCAACTTCCGCAACGATCTTCTGATCCTGCTTCTGTGCTATGTACCGATCTCTCTGCTTATCGGACTTGGACTACGCCCGGCTCTTTCCGGACTGAACCATCTGTTCGACAAGAAACTGGCAGAGACAGAATTTATGATGTGCGAACCACACGAAGCAGAACTCAGCAGAAGTACACAGCTTTCCATGCTCTTACAGGCATCTCTTTCCATCGAAGACCTTCGCCTCGTAACAGCTGAACGGGCACAGAAATTTGAAAACAATTACCGGAAGATGGTTCGTATCGGCTTCCTTGCCATTGCGATCATCCCTCTGATCTTCCTGATTCTGATGTTCAGTCTCGAATCAAAGATCGTGTTCCTGACTTTGTGGATTATCTCTATTATCGCAATCTCTGTATGGCTGATTGTTATAGAATATATCCATACAAAACTGGAGGAACAAAAAGAAATGGCCGGTATGTCCTATGAAGAGATGCTTGAAAACTTCCGTGGAAAGGAGGCGGAATAATTTGAAGAATATTTTCTTAATCTTTAAAAATGATGTGATGAAGATTCACAAAAATGTTATCGCTATGATCGTTATCATGGGAATCACTGTAATTCCGACTCTCTATGCATGGTTTAACATCTCAGCGAGCTGGGATCCATACGGTAACACAGGCGAACTGAAACTTGCCGTTGCAAGTGATGATGAAGGATACACCGGAGAACTTATCGCTGTAAAGATCAACATGGGGGATCAGATTCTTTCTTCTCTGCATAAAAATAAGCAATTTAACTGGGTTTTCACTGATTCTAAATCCGCACAGAAAGGTGTAAAATCCGGAAAATATTATGCAGCGATCGTCATTCCGAAAGATTTCAGCCAGAAAATGATGAGTGTTTTCTCCTCAACTACAGAACATCCGGATCTGACTTATTATCAAAATGAAAAAGAAAATGCAATTGCTCCGATCATTACAGGAAAAGGAGCAACTGCTGTCCAAAAGCAAATTAACGAAACGTTTATTGAAACCGTCGCACAGACTGCACTGGATGCTTTTCAGATTGTAAGTTCTGCTGCACAGGAAGCCGGGGATGACTCTATGGTTGATCATTTGATCGATAACTTAAATCAGATGGGAACCGATCTTGGTTCTGTTGCCGGAACCGTTCAGTCTTTATCCGATATGACTGATTCAGCCATCACAATGTTAAACACAACAACGGAATTCCTTCAGGAAAGTGGTTCTGGTACAAAGTCCAGCGTCAGCTCCCTGGAAAATTCAGATTTAAGTTCCCTGACATCTTTAGTATCCGGTACATCAAAGACAATTTCTGATGCTCTGACACAAAACGCCAGCTTTTACACCGCTGTTTCTGATGCTGTTGACAAAGCATTAGACTCCTATAATAGCGATGCCCAGGCTGCGTCAAATGCCCTGACTTCTGTCAGCAGTCGTGTACAAACTGTAATTGATGAATATACGAAGCTGTCTGATGCTCTGACAGCGATTGCAAATGAACACCCTGAGCTCACGATTTTAAATGATGCTGTTGCCAGCATTAACCAGAAGATACAGCTGGCAATTGATCGTCAGACGGCAATCCGCGATAAAATAAATGCTGCTGCCGAAGCACTTCCTACAGCTACTGCAAATGCTGCTGAATTAAAAAGCGAACTTGACACCCTGATCGCTCAGGCAACATCATCTGTCACAGAAGTTAAGACAACATATGAGAATAATGTAAAAGGAAATTTGGACAGCCTTTCTGCCAATCTGGATTCCACAACAGGCTCCATTTCTTCCATGCTTGGAGATCTTGATAAGAGCATTCAGAACATTGCTGGTGTCACAGGTTCTACTTCCGACGGACTGACAGGACTTCAGAAGACTCTTTCGAATTCCGCTGAACTGTTGAATGAGGCCTCCGGAAAATTAACTTCACTGGCTGCAACACTTTCCTCCGAGGATTCAAAGGATCTTTCCGCTGTGACAAACCTGTTATCAGAAGATCCGGAGACAATCGCCTCTTTCCTCTCCTCTCCGGTCAAACTGGATGAGAAAAAGATTTATCCAATTGAAAATTACGGGTCTGCAATGACTCCATTCTACTCTACTCTTGCGATCTGGGTAGGTGCTGTTGTTATGGCTGCCATGCTAAAAGTCACTATAGCTGATTCTACAAAGAAGAAACTATTCCATCCGAAAGAATATCAGCTCTATATCGGACGTATCCTACTTCTGATCATTATCGGTTTCATGCAAAGTGCACTCATCTGTCTTGGAGATCTTTTCTTCCTTGGTATTCAGTGTAAGCATCCGGTAATGTTTATACTAACCGGTATGTTTACAAGCTTTGTCTATGTGAATCTGATCTATGCACTGACTGTCTCCTTTGGAGATATCGGTAAAGCAATTGCCGTTGTCCTGATGGTAATGCAGGTTGCAGGAAGTGGTGGAACATTCCCGATCCAGTGTGCACCGAAGTTTTTCCAGGTTGTTTATCCACTTCTGCCGTTCACACACAGCATGAATGCGATGCGTGAATGTATTGCAGGGTTCTACGGAACAACTTATGCAGCAGAAATTGGAAAACTGGCAATCTACCTTGCACCGTCACTGCTGCTTGGTCTTCTGCTCAGAAAACCGATCATAAAGATGAACGATGCATTTATGGAGAAGCTTGAAAGTACACATCTGATCTAATGTAATGGTCTAATATATATAACTACAAATAGCCCCCTAAAACATTACCGTGAACGGTTCTGTTTTAGGGGTTCTCTTATTATTTCATATTATTTTCTACCGTCTGCTGTACTTCCTTCGATACTTCATCTGTAAAAATCGGAATAAAAATTTCTTCTTCGATACCTACTCCATAAACTTCATTACCATTGAGTTTTCCATCCATATAATGATCCAAAATCCAGGAATATATTTTTCCGAAATCAAACTTAATCGATGCTGCAACCGTTCCCGGAGCAAGATCATTTTGATTCTCCGAAAATCCAATCACCTTTACTCCATTTTCCTTTGCAGCCTCAATGCAGCCATTTCCAACTTTATTTGCGTAAATAAATAAAACATCTGCACCTTTTCCGATCATTTGGTTTGCAATCTCTTTTCCAAGTTCCTCATCTTCCCAACTATTCGCATAGGCCCTGAGTACTGTTGCATTCGGAAGCTTTCTATCCGCAGCCAGCTGACGAACATCCTTTTCATACTGATCCAGCAAGGTCTCCATTGCCTCATTCGGATAACCGGCAATGATGCCAAGTATTCCTGTCTTCGTCAGATTTCCACCAATGATTCCCGCCAGATGGCTTGCTTCCTCTTCTTTTGGATAAACAGAAAATGTATTTTTACCTGATGCCGATCGGCCATTTAAAATACAAAAATCAACTTTCGGATAATCTCCTGACACAGAAGAAACAACCTCCTCGAACTGTGATCCTGCAAGTATGATCAGATTATAATTATCTTCTGCATATCTACGAATCACTGCCTCAAAGTCTTTCTCTTCGACATTACTCTGATACTCCAGATCAATTTTCTTATCTTTGTTCTGATTTGCAAGAATTCCTTCATAATTTCCCGTATTCCAACTTTGATCATTTGTATCTCCCGGAAGAATTACAACAACTTTCGGATGATTGGCCGGAATAATTTTTCGGTAAGTAGTTCCTTCGATTACTGCAACAATGATAAGTAATACTGCAACAATAATGCCTGTCTCAGCTTTTATTTTCTTTTTTTTCCTGGTATCTTCCATGCCTTATTATCCTTTATTTTTGAGTTCTGTATATTTCAGATTCTCTGGCTTTCGATTATAAATCTCCTAAAAAAGGTTTTCTGTAGAGATACTTTCCATCTCCTCGATTACCTTTAAATTCATTATTTTCAGCGATGATATTTCCTCTCTGCATTACGAGATCAATCTTTCCGTGCAGATCTGTTCCTTCATAAGAAGTATAATCAACAGCTCCGTGCATCATCTCGTGAGTCAGTGTCTGTTTTGCATCAGCATCAATAATCACAAGGTCTCCATCTGCTCCCGGTTCAATAATTCCCTTCTTAGGATACATTCCGTATACCTTTGCCGGATTTGTGCAGGCAACTTCTACCAGCTTGTTGATGCTGATTTTGTTTTTCATTACACCTTCTGAGAAAAGAAGAATCATTCTTTCTTCAACTCCCGGAGCTCCATTCGGACATTTTCTGAAATCATCCTTGCCGTCCTGTTTCTCTTTTGCATAATTGAATGGACAATGATCTGTCGCAACGATCTGAATCTCTCCTGCCTCTAATCCTTTCCACAGCGCATCAAGATCCTGCTGTGTACGAAGCGGTGGAGACATAATATATTTCAATCCATCCGGATCTTTATATCTGTCTTCTGTAAGTGTCAGATACTGTGTACATGTCTCTACAAAAATGTTTTTTTGTCCGTTTCTTCTTGCTTCTTCAACTGCTTCAAGACTTTCCTTACAAGAAAGATGTACAATATACACCGGTGCATCACCTGCAAGCTTCGCAAGATAAAGGACTCTTCTTACAGCCTCTGCTTCTGCAAGATTCGGTCTGCTCTTTGCATGATAGATCGGCGCTGTCTTTCCGGCATCACCATATTCTTTCTTCAGATGCTCTACCACATAATGATTCTCGCAATGGAATGCTGTGATTCCATGCAGTTCTTTCATCTTCTTAAGAACTTCTAAAATACCATCATCATCAATCTTATAGCCATAAGTCATATAAACCTTTGTGCTCTGGACTCCGTCATCCATCATTGTCTCAAGCTCATTTAAAATAGACTCGTCTACATGCTGGACTACTCCATGGAATCCATAATCGATAACAGCTTTATCGTCTGCCAGTCCATGATATACATCCAGTTGATGATGTAGCGGGCATCCTGCCGGTCCGAATCCCATATGGTCTACGATTGTTGTAGTTCCGCCGCATGCGGCTGCAACAGTACCTGTATAAAAATCATCTACTGCTCTCGCGATTCCGACATCAATATCCATATGCGTATGAACATCAACACCTCCCGGAAGAACATATTTTCCTTTCGCATCGATCACCTTATCTGCATCCCCAAATTTTGCTTCCAAGTTCTTTCCGATACATTCGATCACACCATCCTCAATCAGGACATCTGCTTCATAAGTGTCCTCCGGTGATACGATCATTCCATTTTTTACAAGTGTTTTCATGATACTTCCACTCCTCTCTTAGTTTCAGTTATGCTTCTACCGCAGTCTATGCTTTCCATAGCTGCGGTGATTTTTTTGCCTGATGAGTGCTGTTTCTAACCTCTTTTTGCTGCTTTAATATAGATAAAGTATGCAAGACCTGCACCGATACTTCCTACTACATATGCATTGTCAAAGATAAATTTCAGTGGTGCAATATATTTTCCGGCAAAGATAATGATCATTGCTGCCACAAAAATAATGATGATCGGTACATTAAAGCCTTTTGAATAATAATATTTTCCGCCGTCTTCCTTGTACATATCAACCATATCAACCTCTGTCTTATGCTCAAACAGATAGGATACCAGATATAATCCTGAGATAGGTCCCAGCAGCGCTCCAAGCATTCCACATACATTATAAATCAAATCGTACGCACTTGCCAGTGCATTCCACGGTTGAGCAAATAAAGCAAGTACTGCTGCAATCAAAGCAGCCTTTTTGTAGCTTACTTTCTTTGCAAATAAAGTTGCGATAACATTTGTCGGTGGAACCAGATTTGCTGCAACATTTGTTGTCAGTACTGCCATAATAATGAACAACGAGAAAATAATTACAATAAACGGATTGTCAAATTTACTTACAAGAACTGCCGGCTCCCAGATTGCTTCTTTAAATACAATTGCTGCTCCTGCTGTTCCGCAAATTCCTACAAAGGAAATGAATGCTGTCATTACAGGTGCCCCGACAAGCTGTCCTACTGCCTGTGCCTTCTGTGTTTTACAGTTCTTTGTGAAATCTGCCATAGACAGTGCAATACCACCGTCAAATGCAATCATTGAAGACAATGCCGGGAAAAACAGTGTCCAGAAATTCTTGGACGGATCTCCCTGAAGAGATGGGTCAGAAAGAAGTTTCGACACACTCCAATCTGCACTTCTAATTCCCCAGATGATTACGATAAAGCTCAACACAATCAATACCGGTGCTGCAAACTTTTCCAGTTTCTGTAACGCACTGGATCCTGATCCTGCAATATATACGTTCATTGCCCAGAATAATAAGAATGAAATAAATAAACCTTTAAATCCAAGTCCATGCCATGCTGGAATGATTGCTCCGATAATTGCATTAAGTGCCTGACCGCCAATCCATGCCTGAACACCGAACCAGAAACACCCAAGTACTCCACGGACAATTGACGGGACTACAGTTCCTTTTGATCCAAACACCATTTTACTGAGCATCGGATAACCAAGTCCATACTTTGTACCGAAATGTCCAAGAACAACTGCAAAAATCATAACAAGTGTATGTCCTAATACAATCGTTAACAATGCTTGTGCCCATGACATACCAGATACGATCAGTCCACTTGCCACCTGATATACTGCGATAGATACAATCATACCAATCCACAGATTTCCCATGTCCCATGCTGACCAGTTACGCTCTTTTGAACTCAATGGTTTTGTCGCATCTGCATAATTATTTTTGTATTTATGGATTTCCTTTTCACCTTCCGGTGTCAATTCTACCATATCGCCTATCTGTCTTTGAAAAGCCCCCATAATGTACCTCCATTATTTTTTATTTTTGTTTCGATATATCATTTGCGCATTGATATCTTATACTTCAATTTTAGTACATTTTGTTGCATTTTCAATGTGATAACTTTCTACTTTTGTTTAATATTTACGGTTTTTATCTTTTATTGTTTGTTTCTGTATTCTGTCGGCGTAAGATTATATTTTTTCTTAAACATACTGCTGAAATAACGAACATCGTTAATTCCCACTTTTTCTGAAACTTCTCCTATTCTAAGCTGCGGATTCTTAAGAAATTGACAAGCTTTCTCCAACCGGTAATCTATAATATATTCAGATACATTCTGACCTGTATGTTTTTTAAACAACTCACTCAAATAGTTGGGCGTGATACAAAGTTGTTCTGAAATCTTTGTCAAGGTCAGCTTTTGTGAATAATTCATAGAAATGTAGTCCATCGCTTTCTGAACAAAAAGATTTGTCACTTTCATTTCTTGTTTTTCTTCACTACGAGGTTTCTGAATATTTTTCTCAATTTCTTCCAGAATTCCAATCAATTCTCTGGCATTTGTAGGCTTTGTCAGATATCTGGTCACACCAAGCTCTATTGCTCTCTGTGCAAAAGAAAAATCACTATAACCACTTAATATAATAATTTTTGTATTCTCATCCTTTTCACGGATTCGATTGATCAGATCCAGACCATTAATCTCCGGCATCTTAATATCAGTAATAATCACATCCGCATAAGAAACAGACAACTGTTCCAGCGCTTCCATGGCATTTTCAAATACACCTATAATCTCAAATCCAGGTCTGGATGACAATAATTTTGATAGACCATTCCTGATCTTCGGTTCATCATCTACAATTACGATTTTCATCTTCTGTAACCTCCTTTGCCTGATCCACTTCTTCTACCGGGAGAAGAATAGTAACGGTTGTCCCTTTCTGCCATTCACTGTCAATTTTTAATCCATATGCCTCTCCAAAATGCAGCTGGATTCTACGATGTACATTTCGCATTCCAATATGCTTTCCACTGATTTCATCTGACATAATACTCTCCCTAAACCTCATCAAAAGATCTGGCTGCATACCGATTCCATCATCTGTTACACGTATCTCAAGAGTTCCTTCTCTGACGATCGCTTGAATCTGGATTCTGCCCATCTCCTTCTTCTTCTCAATTCCATGCAGAATCGCATTCTCCACAATCGGCTGAAGAATCAGCTTCGGAACAAAACACAGCTTTGCTTCTTCATCTATTTCTATCTGAACTGTCAGACGATCTTCTAATCGGTTCTTCTGAATACAAAGATAACTTTCAATATATTTTAATTCTTCCTCAAAAAGTACAAGCATCTCTTCTCCATGAAGTGAATATTTCAAAATATCTCCTAAAGATACTACAACATCACTTATCTCCCATTCTCCCTTTTCAATTAACATCCAATTGATAGAATCTAATGTATTGTAAAGGAAATGTGGATTGATCTGAGCCTGAAGTGCTGTAAGTTCTGCATTCTTCTGTGCCAGTTTTTGTTGGTATACTTCCATAATCAATTGGCGTAATCTACTGACCATATAATTAAAAGACTGAATCAGCATTCCTATTTCATCATGTGCTTTTGATTCTACCTGTATTTCAAAATCTCCTGCTTCGACCTGTTTCATAGCATTTTTCAATCTCCCGATTGGCCTTGTAAATGTATAGGACAAAATAAAAATTCCAACTCCTGCCGCCAGCATTGCTAGCAAAACAAGGCCCATAATTGCTTCTCGAAGTCTCTTTGCCTGTGGAAAGAAATCATCTGTCGAAACCACTGAATAAGTCTCCCATCCGGTCAGTCCATTATACTGCCTACAGGCAAAATAATCCTTATTATCCCAGTTGAATTCATATCT
Organism: Mediterraneibacter faecis; assembly: GCF_055383675.1. Classification (NCBI taxonomy): domain Bacteria; kingdom Bacillati; phylum Bacillota; class Clostridia; order Lachnospirales; family Lachnospiraceae; genus Mediterraneibacter; species Mediterraneibacter faecis. The sequence goes on from NZ_AP043803.1 coordinate 2,154,130, forward strand.
TCTAACTCCTTTTTCCATCCCTTTTGTTACGACATCTCCCCAATCATAAATATTTGTCTTATTCGAGCACAGAACATTTCCGGCGCAATCCACCAGATAAGTGTACTGATTTTGAAAGGTACTATAATTATTCAACATCAAAAGTCCAAACGTCTCCGGATTCAATTCTATCGCAAGAATTACCTTATTGATAGAACTTATAAATGTTACTACTTCTTCTGCATTTTTCTGACAAAGCGAACTTCCTTTTTCCGTCCAGGTACCATCTCCAACAAGGTTACTTGCTGCATTCTCATATACTTCCATCCGCCTTTTATCATTCACTGCCTGACAGCCTGAATAGCTGTAATACACGGTTCCATCTTCATTCATCAGTATCAAATCTGAGCAGCTTGATATAAGATTTAAAAGCCCTTCCATCCAATCATTTAATTCTTCTGTTTCTTCCTGCGTATGTATCTCTTTTTTCAAATATGCCCTCACGATTTGACTGGATTTTACATTTTCAGCCAGACGATTGATCTGCTGAACCTGACTATTAATAGAGATATCAATTCTGTTAATTGTATCAGCCATCTCTTGTTCTTTGTTTTCCAATACAAGATTTTTTGCATTTTGATAAGAAAAATATCCAATCATTGATCCCATCAAAAGCACCAGTATCAAAAAAGAGAGCATTAACTTCTTTCGCAAAGTCATTTTATCTTTCTCCCTCCATACTTTTCTCCATGTCATTCCACTTGTGTTATCATCTTTGCAACATATTCCATTTTTTCACAATCAACAAATGAATAATTCATAACATAAATATTTTCATACTTTTTCTTCTTCTCACTTGAATGATAATAGGATGACAATGCAGCCAGCTTAATTCCTTTGCTCTTCATTTTATCCAGAAATTCTTCTTCACTCAGGTTTGTATCTACTTTCATTAAAAAATGTACTCCTGCATCTTCTTCCAGAATCTTGATTTTAGTTTTCAATACTCCCTGTAAAAATGCTTCCAGGATCCGGTCTCTCTTCTGCTGATAATAATTACGCAGCCGGTTAATATGTTTCTCAAATGCCCCTGAATTCATAAACTGCGCTAACGTATATTGTTCAAAATTTGATACTGTACAGGAATAAAAAGAAAGTTCTCTGTAAAATCGTTCTGCCAATTCATCCGGCAGCACCATATAACTGATTCGCACTGTTGAACACAAAGTCTTGGAAAATGTATTCATATAAATCACTTTTCCCGATACATCAATGCTCTGAAGCGATGGAATTGGCTTACCGTTCAATCTAAGTTCACTGTCATATTCATCTTCTATAATATATCTATCTTTCGTTTTTGTCACCCAGCCTAGCAGTTCATAGCGTTTACTGATTGGCATTACGATTCCCGTTGGATAATGATGTGACGGAGAACAATGTATCACATTGATTTCTTTTTCTTCCAGTTCTTCTACCTTCGGTCCGTCCTCTTCTATTTCTATATACTCATAACAAGCTCCCATACTGCGATAAATTTTTGCGATTTTATGATATCCCGGATTTTCAACTGAATATTTCAATTCTTTTCCCAAAAGCTGAATCAAAAGACTGGACAAATATTCTGTTCCAGCACCAATAATGATCTGTTCCGGCCGCACCGTCATATTTCGGAATGCTTTCAGATAATCCGCAATGCTTTGTCTTAATTCCATTACTCCGCCACACGGTGGATTAAGCATCAATTCAGTCTGATAGTCATTCATTACTGCCCGCATCGTCTTTGTCCAAATAGAAAATGGAAATGCACTCTGTTCCGTCTGATTACTCGTAAAATCTGCGATATAAGCATTCTTTCCACCGGTAAGGTTTAACTTATTGCTGTAAATCCTATTTTCTGATAAACCGCTCTCGCTTTTCATTCTGTCATCCCGCAGGTCTGCTACATAAAATCCACTCTTTGGAACAGAATAAATATATCCCTCTGCTGCAAGCTGCCCATAAGCATTTTCTACTGTAATTACACTTATAGCCAGATTTTTTGCAAGTGCACGCTTTGATGGAAGTTTTTCTCCACTCTTAATTTTCCCTTGAATAATGTCATTTTTGATACATTTATACAAATATTGATAAAGCGTATCTGACCCTATATTTTCAAAATTATACGTCAACATATTTACTTTTTTCTCCATTCTGACCTTTTTGAATATATCAAAACTGAGTATTTTTATATAGTCACTTTGTCATTATACTATTACCTATCGAATTAGTAAAGAAAAGGAGATTTAAAAATGAGTACAAATAATGAACGTTATGAATTGAATAAAAATCTGGCACAGATGTTAAAAGGTGGAGTGATTATGGATGTTACAACTCCGGAACAGGCAAAGATTGCAGAAGCTGCCGGTGCATGTGCTGTTATGGCGCTGGAAAGAATTCCGGCTGACATCCGCGCTGCTGGTGGAGTTTCCCGTATGAGTGACCCGAAGATGATCAAAGGAATCCAGGAAGCTGTTTCAATCCCTGTTATGGCCAAATGCAGAATCGGACATTTTGCAGAAGCTCAGGTACTTCAGGCAATTGAAATCGACTATATTGATGAAAGCGAAGTCCTTTCACCTGCAGATGATGTCTACCATATTAACAAAAGAGAGTTTGGTGTTCCATTTGTCTGCGGTGCAAAAGATCTTGGCGAAGCACTCAGACGTATCAATGAAGGAGCTTCTATGATCCGTACAAAAGGTGAACCGGGAACCGGTGATATTGTTCAGGCAGTTCGCCATATGCGCAAAATGAACAGTGAAATTTCCAAACTTGTAAGTATGCGTGAAGATGAACTTTTCGAGGCAGCCAAACAGTTGCAGGTTCCTTATGATCTTGTCCTTTACGTACATGAAAACGGAAAACTTCCTGTTGTAAACTTTGCTGCCGGCGGTGTTGCAACTCCTGCTGATGCTGCTCTTATGATGCAGTTAGGCGCAGAGGGAGTCTTTGTCGGTTCCGGTATCTTCAAATCCGGAAATCCGGCGAAACGTGCTGCTGCTATCGTACAGGCCGTTACAAACTATACAGATGCAAAACTGATCGCTGAACTTTCATCTGACCTTGGTGAAGCTATGGTCGGCATCAACGAACAGGAAATTGAACTTCTCATGGCAGAAAGAGGAAAATAAGATGACAATCGCAGTACTTGCCCTTCAAGGAGCATTCATAGAACACGAACAAATGCTTCAAAAGCTTGGAGTTCATACCATTGAACTCCGACAGGCTTCTGATCTGCAAAAAGATTTTGATGGGATTATCCTTCCCGGCGGTGAAAGCACCGTTCAGGGAAAACTCTTACACGATCTTAACATGTTCGAACCTTTAAAAGAAAAGATTCAATCCGGAATGCCTGTTCTGGCCACTTGTGCCGGAATGATTCTCCTGGCTTCTGACATTGCTGAACAAGACGAAACCTATTTTGAAACCATTCCTATGACAGTCAAGCGAAACGCCTATGGTCGCCAGCTTGGAAGCTTCCATACGAATGCAGAAGCTTCCGGAATCGGTGAAATTCCTATGACTTTCATCCGAGCACCTTATGTAGAATCTGTTCATACAGACACGTCCGGAAATACACCTGAGATCCTCAGTATTGTAGAGGATCGTATTGTCGGAGTGAAATATAAGAATCAGATGGCATTTGCATTTCATCCGGAATTAGATCAGGACACACAGATTCATGAAGCATTTCTAGGGATGATCAGATAGTTATCGCAGCATTCTCCAAGGTCTCGTGCAAGTACGGACTTTGGCTCGTTGCTCGCGTAAACAAAAGAAACCGACAGGATGTTTTCTAAATGAGCTTATCATTTTCATCCTGTCGATTTCTTTCTTTTTACTAGTACTATTAAGCAGGTTTTTTACATTGGTGTTCCAACCTCTATCAGATTTCCATCCAAATCATAAAAACGAACAATCTTCTGTCCCCAGCTATGCGTCATCAAACGATTCACAAATTTTATATCTGGATAAAGTTTGTCCAGTTTTTCGACAAAGGCTTCGATATTCTTCTCCTCAAAATATAACTCACAGGAATTGCTCTCTGAAATGATATCTCTTTCCAGAAAGTTCTTCCAAATTGTTTTCTCCTGAAGAACAAGTCCCTCTGTCAGAATGACATTTCCTTCATTATCAAGTATTACATCAAGTCCAAATAAATCATAATAAAATTTCTTCGATTTCTCGATATCTTCTACAACAATCATAATATTTCTTAATCTCATACTTCATAATCTCCTTGTGAGGTTTTATGCATCTACTTTCCACTCTGCCAGCGGTTTTAGCTCAATCTTTGTTCCGTTTGGAAGCGAAAACCAATGGTCATTGATTGCTTTTACCGGATACGCTTTGATTTTCTCCATAATCTCTGCCTCTGAATCTACTGCAATGGAAATATGATCATATCCATTTTCTGATGCTGCATCCAGCTCCTCTACTTCGCAAAGCTGGATACCTTCTTTGTACCAGCATTTTCTTCCCGGTTTTTCACCGATTTCTCTCCACATATGCATCTCAAATACATCTTCAAAAAAATGTTGTGCTTCTTCATATGATTTCGTGCGGATTGCTGCGTGATCGATTCTTGCCATTTTGACACACTCCTTTTTTCTTATTCTACTACCTCTATATTACGTTATTTCTTTTCATTTTTCATTATAAACTCAAATTGTTTAACAAAAAAAACAGCGCTTTCGCACTGCTTCTCATTCCTGTCTATATATCATGTACCTTCAAAACTACATACAGTTAAAACCAACATCATCATCCAAACCTATCACTGCTTTGGTTATGCCCTCGACCTATTAGTAACAGTCAGCTCCATGTGTTACCACACTTCCACCTCTGCCCTATCTACCTCGTCGTCTTCAAGGGGTCTTACTAACTTGACGTTATGAGATATCTCATCTTGAGGGGGGCTTCACGCTTAGATGCCTTCAGCGTTTATCCCTTCCCGGCTTGGCTACTCTGCTATGCCTTTGGTAAGACAACAGATACACCAGCGGCCAGTCCATCCCGGTCCTCTCGTACTAAGGACAGCTCCTCTCAAATATCTTACGCCCACGCCGGATAGGGACCGAACTGTCTCACGACGTTCTGAACCCAGCTCGCGTACCGCTTTAATGGGCGAACAGCCCAACCCTTGGGACCTACTTCAGCCCCAGGATGCGATGAGCCGACATCGAGGTGCCAAACCACTCCGTCGATGTGAACTCTTGGGAGTGATAAGCCTGTTATCCCCAGGGTAGCTTTTATCCGTTGAGCGATGGCAATCCCACTTTATACCACCGGATCACTAAGTCCTACTTTCGTACCTGCTCCACCCGTCGGTGTCGCAGTCAAGCTCCCTTCTGCCTTTGCACTCTTCGAATGGTTTCCAACCATTCTGAGGGAACCTTTGAGCGCCTCCGATACCCTTTCGGAGGCGACCGCCCCAGTCAAACTCCCCACCTGACATTGTCCCCCAGCCGGATCACGGCTGCTGGTTAGAAACCCAGTACTGCAAGGGTGGTATCCCAACATTGGCTCCATGGCAACTGGCGTTACCATTTCCTAGCCTCCCACCTATCCTGTACATGCAATACCGAATCCCAGTATCAAGCTGGAGTAAAGCTCCATGGGGTCTTTCCGTCCTGGCGCAGGTAACCAGCATCTTCACTGGTATTTCAATTTCACCGGGTGCATTGTTGAGACAGTGCCCAAATCATTACGCCTTTCGTGCGGGTCGGAACTTACCCGACAAGGAATTTCGCTACCTTAGGACCGTTATAGTTACGGCCGCCGTTTACTGGGGCTTAAGTTCAAAGCTTCGCTTGCGCTAACCTCTCCCCTTAACCTTCCAGCACCGGGCAGGCGTCAGCCCATATACCTCACCTTTCGGTTTTGCATAGACCTGTGTTTTTGCTAAACAGTTGCTTGGGCCAATTCTCTGCGGCCATCTTACTGGCACTCCTTCTCCCGAAGTTACGGAGTCATTTTGCCGAGTTCCTTAACAATGCTTCTCCCGTCGGCCTTAGGATTCTCTCCTCATCCACCTGTGTCGGTTTACGGTACGGGTATCCTGCAAACAATAGCGGCTTTTCTTGACAGTCAGCTCACGTGCTTCCCTACTTATTTTCAGTCCACATCACGTCTTCAGATTAAAGAGCGGATTTGCCAACTCTTCTCCTACCTCGCTTGTACCGGTCTTTCCATTCCCGGCTCACGCTCTCTGCCTGTGTCCCCACAGTTCTGTTACAGGATAGTACAGGAATTTCAACCTGTTATCCATCGACTACGTCTTTCGACCTCGCCTTAGGCCCCGACTTACCCAGAGCAGATCAGCTTTACTCTGGAAACCTTAGATATTCGGCCGGAAGGATTCCCACCTTCCTCTCGCTACTCATTCCGGCATTCTCTCTTCTTAAAAGTCCACAGCTCCTTTCGGTACTGCTTCGTCCCTTTAAGAATGCTCCTCTACCAATTGAATTCTCAATTCCAAAGCTTCGGCAGTGTGTTTTAGCCCCGGACATTTTCGGCGCAGGACCTCTCGACTAGTGAGCTATTACGCACTCTTTGAATGAATGGCTGCTTCTGAGCCAACATCCTAGTTGTCTTCGAAATCCCACATCCTTTTCCACTTAACACACATTTTGGGGCCTTAGCTGTTGGTCTGGGCTCTTTCCCTTTTGACCACCCAACTTATCTCGGATCGTCTGACTCCCATACATCATCTACACGGCATTCGGAGTTTGATATCCCTTAGTAAGCTTTGACGCCCCCTTAGGAATTCAGTGCTCTACCTCCGCAAGACTCGTATGAGGCTAGCCCTAAAGCTATTTCGAGGAGAACCAGCTATCTCCGGGTTCGATTGGAATTTCTCCCCTATCCACACCTCATCCCCACCCTTTTCAACGGATGTGGGTTCGGTCCTCCATTGCCTTTTACGGCAACTTCAACCTGGACATGGATAGATCACCCGGTTTCGGGTCTACTCCGACTGACTATGCGCCCTATTCAGACTTGGTTTCCCTTCGGCTCCGGACCTTTAGTCCTTAACCTCGCCAGCCAGCGTAACTCGCCGGACCGTTCTACAAAAAGTACGCGGTTGAGCATATAAAGCTCTTCCACAGCTTGTAAACATATGGTTTCAGGTTCTTTTTCACTCCCCTCCCGGGGTCCTTTTCACCTTTCCTTCACAGTACTATGCGCTATCGGTCACTAAGTAGTATTTAGCCTTACGGGGTGGTCCCCGCATCTTCCCACAAGGTTCCACGTGTCTCGTGGTACTCTGGATCCCGCCATGTCAACTCGTCTTTCGCTTACGGGGCTTTCACCCTCTCTGGCCGGCTTTCCCAAAACCGTTCTGCTAAACTCGTTGAATCAATTCCGCGGTCCGAACCCCAGCATGCACGCACGCTGGTTTGGGCTCTTCCGTTTTCGCTCGCCGCTACTCACAGAATCACATGTTGTTTTCTCTTCCTCCGGCTACTTAGATGTTTCAGTTCACCGGGTTCCCTTCCTTAAGTTATGTATTGGCTTAAGGATACTTGAGGTTTGCTCAAGTAGGTTTCCCCATTCAGAAATCTCCGGATCAAAGGATATTTGCTCCTCCCCGAAGCTTTTCGCAGCTTATCACGTCTTTCATCGGCTCTTAGTGCCAAGGCATCCACCATACGCTCTTATCAGCATAACCAACTCGACCTCATCCCACGGGAATGGGATAATGTCCACACATACATAGCGTTGTATGCGTTGGTGATAGTCAATTTATTTTAAGTCTGTTTTCTTCAGACTGTAAGTTAATGTTGTTAACATTACCTCGGATGTCTTGATTAGATATTTATCTAAATCTATTGATTTTTACTATATGCAGTTTTCAAGGTACATAAGATGAAGTCCTTATTCAGTTCTTCATCTGACTGACTTTTTCATCAGTCATCAGAGACTAAAAGCTTTCTTTTAAACTCTGATCACTGGTGAAGACCAGCTTTATCGCAGAACCTCTCGGTTTATTTTCTTTTTAATTTGGCGGCCACCTACTCTCCCACACCGTCTCCAGTGCAGTACCATCGGCCGCTTAGGTCTTTACCATCGTGTTCGGGATGGGAACGGGTGTTACCCCTAAGCGCATCGCCACCAAAAGTTTTGGTTACTTGATAACCCAACAATAGACAACAGTAAAAACTCTCTACTTTTTTCTTCCTTAGAAAGGAGGTGATCCAGCCGCACCTTCCGATACGGCTACCTTGTTACGACTTCACCCCAGTTATCGGTCCCACCTTCGGCAGCTCCCTCCTTACGGTTGGGTCACTGACTTCGGGCGTTACTGACTCCCATGGTGTGACGGGCGGTGTGTACAAGACCCGGGAACGTATTCACCGCGACATTCTGATTCGCGATTACTAGCGATTCCAGCTTCATGTAGTCGAGTTGCAGACTACAATCCGAACTGAGACGTTATTTTTGGGATTTGCTCGACCTCGCGGTTCTGCCTCCCTTTGTTTACGCCATTGTAGCACGTGTGTAGCCCTGCTCATAAGGGGCATGATGATTTGACGTCATCCCCACCTTCCTCCAGGTTATCCCTGGCAGTCTCTCTAGAGTGCCCGGCCAAACCGCTGGCTACTAAAGATAGGGGTTGCGCTCGTTGCGGGACTTAACCCAACATCTCACGACACGAGCTGACGACAACCATGCACCACCTGTCATCCCTGTCCCGAAGGAAAGGCAACATTACTTGCCGGTCAGGGAGATGTCAAGAGCAGGTAAGGTTCTTCGCGTTGCTTCGAATTAAACCACATGCTCCACCGCTTGTGCGGGTCCCCGTCAATTCCTTTGAGTTTCATTCTTGCGAACGTACTCCCCAGGTGGACTACTTATTGCGTTTGCTGCGGCACCGAACAGCTTTGCTGCCCGACACCTAGTAGTCATCGTTTACGGCGTGGACTACCAGGGTATCTAATCCTGTTTGCTCCCCACGCTTTCGAGCCTCAACGTCAGTTACCGTCCAGTAAGCCGCCTTCGCCACTGGTGTTCCTCCTAATATCTACGCATTTCACCGCTACACTAGGAATTCCGCTTACCTCTCCGGTACTCTAGATTGACAGTTTCCAATGCAGTCCCGGGGTTGAGCCCCGGGTTTTCACATCAGACTTGCCACTCCGTCTACGCTCCCTTTACACCCAGTAAATCCGGATAACGCTTGCACCATACGTATTACCGCGGCTGCTGGCACGTATTTAGCCGGTGCTTCTTAGTCAGGTACCGTCATTTTCTTCCCTGCTGATAGAGCTTTACATACCGAAATACTTCATCGCTCACGCGGCGTCGCTGCATCAGGGTTTCCCCCATTGTGCAATATTCCCCACTGCTGCCTCCCGTAGGAGTTTGGGCCGTGTCTCAGTCCCAATGTGGCCGGTCACCCTCTCAGGTCGGCTACTGATCGTCGGCTTGGTAGGCCGTTACCCCACCAACTACCTAATCAGACGCGGGTCCATCTCATACCACCGGAGTTTTTACCCCTGCACCATGCGGTGCTGTGGTCTTATGCGGTATTAGCAGTCATTTCTAACTGTTATCCCCCTGTATGAGGCAGGTTACCCACGCGTTACTCACCCGTCCGCCACTCAGTCACCAAGATCTTCATCCGAAGAATCAAATCAAGGTGCTTCGTTCGACTTGCATGTGTTAAGCACGCCGCCAGCGTTCATCCTGAGCCAGGATCAAACTCTCGTTAAAAGTGTTTGTATCCAGTTCAGAACCAACTAACTAGCTAATTCTTTCCTTTTTACTGTTGTTTTGGTTTGTTTAAAAACCGTTCTTAAAAATCTTCTCTTAAAGAAATTTTCAAGGGTTGTTGTTGTCTATTGTTCAGTTATCAAGGTTCTTTGTTTGTGTCGTTCTTTTCAAGCGACAGCTTTTATATTTTATCAAAAGCTTTTGTCTTTGTCAAGAACTTTTTTATTTTTCTTTGCCGCTCTTTTCGAGCTTTCCTTTGCCGTCTCACGCGACAGCTTATTTAGGATATCACTTTCAGAACTCTTTGTCAACAACTTTTTTGATTTATTTTTCAATTATTTCATTGATTTTTAAATCTTCCAGTTTCCTTCCGATCAAGAATGTCCCGCCTCCGCGTCTTCTTTTATCTTCCGTTGCTCTGTTGTTTTCTTTGCTGTTCCTCAGCGACGAAGGTTATCTTATCACAGCTGTTTTTAATTGTCAATGTTTTTTATATATTTCATGCAATTCAGAATATTCTGAAAATTAGTGTCTGCGTTCCCAAACACTAACAGCTATTGCAAGCTTGCTTGCAGTAAGCTGATAGGGTTGGGGAACATAGGGCGAATGCCCTTAACCGAAAGGACGTCAGTTCTTTCGGTTGTTGCAGATGCGTAAACTGCGTTCCCCAACTCTAACAAATAGATCCGATAGCCAAAACAGCTGTTTTGCAAACGTCTGAATAATAATCAAAAAAACAAAAGAGACCATGCTCAACACAGTCTCTCTCTTTTACTATTTTATTTTCTTTTCAACTTCTCTCGGAAGACGTTCGTACAACCATGTCATACGTTTCAGTCTCTTCACCGTCTCTTCATCAAACTGTCCCTTCTCCATTCTCCAGGTCCAGTTTCCGCCAAGTGTAGACGGTACATTGATTCTCGCCTTTCCATCCAGGTTCAGTAAATCCTGCATCGGAGTTACGCAAAGGTTCGCCTTACTGCTCATTGCAAGTCGGATGAAATCCCACGCCAGATCATCTTCATCCAGGCGTTGTGCATTCATATACTCTTTTGCAAAATCTCGCGTCGCTTTATCTGTACTGTGATACCATCCTCTTGTTGTATCATTGTCATGCGTACCCGTATATACAACACTGTTTTCCGGATAATTATGCGGGAGATATGCAGAGCCTCCATTTGGATCAAATGCAAACTGTATTACTTTCATTCCCGGGAATCCACTGTCGGATAGCATCTGAAGTACACTTTCTGTCAGGAATCCAAGGTCTTCTGCAATAATATTCAATTTGCCAAGTTTTTCTTCAATTGTACGGAACAGATCCATTCCCGGGCCAGGCATCCATGTTCCATCCACTGCTGTCTTATTTCCATAAGGAATGGAATAATATTCGTCAAATCCACGGAAATGATCAATTCTTACTACATCATATAATTTGAGACAATGACGGATTCTCTTAATCCACCAGTCGTATTCTGTCTTTTTATGATATTCCCAATTATACAGCGGATTGCCCCACAACTGTCCTGTTGCAGAAAAATCATCCGGAGGACATCCTGCTACTGCCACCGGATTATTCTCTTCATCAAACTGGAATAACTCCGGAGATGCCCATGTATCTGCACCGTCAAATGCAACATAAATCGGAATATCTCCAACGATCTGAATTCCCTGTTCATTTGCATAAGCGTGAAGCTGTGACCACTGTTTATCGAATTCATACTGCTGGAATTTGTAAAAATCAATCTCTTCTGCAAGTTCTTCTCTCGCATTCTCAAGTGCTGCTTCCTCGCGGTTTTTCAGGGCTTCTTCCCATTCATTCCAGCTAATTCCACCTTTGCTGTCCTTGATTGCCATGTAAAGACTATAATCATCCAGCCAATACGCATTTTCTTTGATAAAGTTATCATATGCTTCATCTTTTTCGAAACGCTCAAATGCCTTTTTCAGCACTTTAAATCTTGAATTGTAGATTTTTTCGTAATCAATACTGCCTGCCTGCTCTCCAAAATCATACACTTTACATTCTTTTTTTGTCAGAAGTCCTTCTTTGATCAGTGTCTTCAGATCAATAAAATATGGATTTCCAGCATATGTGGAGAAAGACTGGTACGGGGAATCCCCGTATCCAGTCGGTCCAAGCGGCAGAATCTGCCAGTAACTCTGTCCAGCCTCTTTTAACTGATCAATAAATTTATACGCCTCTTTTGAGAAACAGCCAATTCCGTATTTTGATGGCAATGAAAATACCGGTAATAATACTCCGCTCGCTCTTTTCACGTTCTTCTCCTCCTCTTACAGATGCCAGATATCTCTGTTGTACTCTTCGATTGTTCTGTCAGATGAGAAATACCCTGCTTTTGCAATATTTACAAGTGCTTTCTTAGCCCATGTTTTCTGATCTGCATAAGCTCTCAATGCTTCTTCTTTCTTTTCTTTATAGCTGTCGAAGTCAAGAAGAGTCATGAACCAGTCTTTACTGATAATCTCATGCTGCAGTCTCTCAAGATTCTCTTTCTCTCCAACTTTCAGAACTTCCTCGCTTGTAATAAAGTCAATTGCTGCCTTGATCGCAGGATTCTTCTCATAGAAATCTCTTGCGACATAATCAGCCTTTGCATAATGCTCGATTACTTCATCACTGGATGCACCGAATACAAAAATGTTATCGTTTCCAACGAGTTCATGAATCTCAACATTTGCTCCATCCTCTGTTCCGAGTGTTACAGCTCCGTTCAGCATGAATTTCATATTACCTGTTCCACTGGCTTCTTTAGATGCAAGTGAAATCTGCTCAGAAATATCACAAGCCGGAATTAATTTTTCAGCCTTTGTTACGTTATAATTCTCAACCATAACAACCTTCAGGTATGGACTTACCTCTGGATCATTGTTGATGATCTCCTGCAGACAAAGAATCAAATGAATGATATCTTTTGCGATCACATAAGCCGGTGCTGCCTTTGCTCCAAAGATAGCTGTCACCGGTGCAGCCGGAATCTTTCCTGCTTTGATCTCAAGATATTTATCAATGATATATAATGCATTCAGCTGCTGACGTTTGTACTCATGCAGACGTTTGATCTGAATATCAAAGATTGTATCAGGGCTTACTTTTACTCCCTGTGTCTCTTCCAGATATTTGCAGAGTGCTTCTTTATTTGTATGTTTAATCTCTACTAATCTGTCAAGAACCTTCTCATCATCCTTAAATGCAAGAAGTTTCTCAAGTTCAGCTGCATCTTTCTTGTATCCCTCTCCGATCAGTTCATCAAGAAGCTCTGTGAGAGCCGGATTACAATGTAGTAACCAGCGACGGAATGTAATACCATTTGTCTTATTGTTAAACTTCTCTGGATAAATCTTGTAGAAATTATTCAGTTCTGTCTCTTTCAGAATCTCTGTATGAAGAGAAGCAACACCGTTTACACTGAATCCGTAATGGATATCAATGTGTGCCATATGAACTGTATCATTTCTGTCAATAATAGAAACGCTTTCATCTTCATATTTTCTTCTTACTTTATCATCCAACACTTCGATGATCGGCATCAGCTGCGGAACTACCTTCTTCAGGTAATATACAGGCCATTTTTCCAGTGCCTCTGCAAGGATTGTATGATTTGTGTATGCACATGTCTTAGAAACAACTTCGATCGCCTCATCCATGTCTAATCCTCTCTCTACAAGAAGACGGATCAGTTCCGGAATTACCATTGTCGGGTGAGTATCATTGATCTGGATCACTGCATAATCAGCAAGATCATGAAGGTTGCATCCCTTTGCTGTACATTCATCAAGAATCAGCTGTGCTCCTGCACTTACCATGAAATACTGCTGATAGATTCGAAGCAGTCTTCCGTTCTCATCACTGTCATCTGGATATAAGAAAAGTGTCAGGTTCTTCTCGATGTCTTCTTTATTAAAAGCAATTCCATCCTCTACGATTGTCTCATCTACAGAGTCAATATCAAAGAGATGTAATTTATTTGTCTTATTGTTATATCCTGTTACTTCAATATCATACATTCTCGCATTTACATTAAGTCCTTTGAAAGATACCGGATAAACAACATCTGTCTTTTTCAGCCAGGATTTTTCTTCAATCCATGGATTCGGAGTTTCTCTCTGAAGGTTATTTTTAAACTCCTGTTTAAAAAGTCCAAGATGATAGTTCAGTCCGACACCGTCTCCTGCAAGTCCAAGTGTTGCGATTGAATCAAGGAAACATGCTGCCAGTCGTCCAAGTCCACCATTACCAAGTGACGGCTCTGGCTCTACTTCTTCGATCTCTGCAATATTCTTACCGTTCTGTGCAAGTACATCTTTTACTTCATTAAAAATACCAAGGTTGATCATGTTGTTAGAAAGCAGTTTTCCGATCAAGAACTCTGCGGAAATATAGTAAAGTTTTTTCTTACTATCTGTACGTTCCTTTTCTCCTGCCATTTCCTGCACCATACTAAGAAGTGCTCCGTAGATTTCTTCATTGGAAGCCTGTGCAATCTCTTTACCAAGTTTCTGCTGTAATGTTTCCTGAATGTTCATTTGAATAATCTCCCTTCAAATCTGATTCTGTTTTTATGTTACATACTTTGTTTCTTTGTTTTCAACTTATGATTGTATTTTAATACGATTATCTTCAAATATCTTGCAATATACTTGCACTTTATTGTACAATACTATCATTCTTATAATTCAATCTAGTTTGACCAGTAGGTGTGTCAGATAACATTTTATTGAAAGGATCTCATTTTTACATGAACATTAACGAATATCAGAATTACCATGAAACAAAAGCGCATACATCCGCAGAATTTCCTTATAATACTTATCTCTGCTCGATCCCTCTCGATTTCCCTGGAGTACCACTGCACTGGCACGATGAGTTGGAACTTGTTGTCATTAAAAGAGGGCAGGGTTTTGTTTCTGTGGACTTTGATAAGCGTCTGGTTCACAGTGGAGATATTATTATTATTCCCCCTAGATGTCTCCATGCCATCGAACAGGATGATACTTTTAAAATGGAATATGAAAATATTATTTTCAAACCAGATTTACTTTCTTCCGGAGCAAACGATCTGTGCATGATTCAATACATCGTTCCGCTTCTTGACGGTTCTCTTCCCATTGAATATTTTCTCACTCCGGCTCTCGGATCTTTTGAAGCCTTAAGCAATTGTATCCGACAGATTGACCTTGTCTGTGCTGATCAGACACCTGGATGGCAGCTTGCTGTGAAAAGTTCTCTGTTTAACTTTTTCTTTCTTCTGATCTCTGAACGTCAGAAAAAAACAGTCTCCACTTCCTCCAATTCCAAATCTTTGGAGAAAATGAAAACTGTTTTAAAATACGTAGAAAATCATTATACAGAAAAACTAACGATTGATGACATGGCTGAACTTACTTATTATAGTAAATCCCATTTCATGAAGTTCTTCAAAGCCCACATGGGAATCGGATTCACTGAATACTTAAATGATTACCGACTTACAATGGCTGCCAGACTTCTCAAATCATCCGATGACTCTATTCTGATGATTGCTGATGCCAGTGGTTTTGACAATCTGTCCTACTTTAACCGCATTTTCAAGAGAAAATATGGTATTTCACCTGGGGCTTACAGGAAAGCATAGTAACTATCCAAAAACAATTATGAGTGATAATACAGTTCGATTGGATCAATCGGATCAAATGGATGTTCTTCTTCCATTTTCTTATTCCGCCCACGACGTTTCATCAGCTCGCCGCTCTTGTTGTATACCCAGAAGGAATATACAAGGAGCTTATTTACCTTCCCGATCTTCTCTTTTGTCGTCTTATTATAATAGACACCACCTGTCTTGAATGCAGTCTTCTTATGGATCAAAGAGATCAGCTCTGTCTCCGTTTTGACCGGTTCAGGTAAGATTGTATATGCCCGTCCGACACAGTCTGTCTTGTGGGAATCACTTCCACCGGTCATCACCTTACCGTATTTTTCTGCCAGTTTTAAGGCACCGGCATTAGAATCCTTCGGTTCACAACAATTGAATGTCTCAATAAAATCGAATCGTTTAACAATCTCAGGTGAGAGATAGTATCTTCTCGCATGAGTGAAGCTCATGTACTTTTCTCCGCATGGATGTGCCGGTCCCAAAACTCCACCATTGCGGTGAACCAAATCGATCAGAAGTGCAAGCGGCATTCCACGCATCTCAAGTAGACGCATCTTTACACCCTCCGGCATAATTACAAGAATATGCCCTGCATCTCTCGTATCATATTCAATTCCTTTGAGTACCACAAAATCGGTATGTTTCTTTCCTTTTAAATTCTTTTTCCAGTAGCGGTAGCCATTATATGTGTCGTGATCCGTGATCACCATTCCCTGAAATCCGTGTTCCTTGAGTATCGTGATATATTCCTCAATCCCTACCCTGCTGTCTATGGACCCCTCTTTCACGTGACAGTGCATGTCTATCTTCATATTTGAGTCCTCCTTTTCCGCAGTCCTGATTTTATAAAAAGTACTATGTGAAATAACTTTATTTTCGTTCTTTAAAAAGACTGCTTATTGATAAATTCATTATACCTCGTTTATATAGGAGTGACAAGCAGCTCTTTAATTACGGAAGTTGAAGAGTTACTGTTCAATATCTGATTCGTCACTTTCATTGCAGATTCCACACCGAATCGAAGTAAATAATAATCCTCAACACTTTTCAAATCTTCCCATGCAATCGGAAGAATTTCAACTTTATATTGTTCCTGCACGTTCTCTCAATTCCTTTCTTGCTTCGGAGATACTTCTTGTCTTTGCTCCGTTTAACCTTTCTTCTTCTGCCTGCATGATTTTCGCACGAAATTCCAATGCCTGTTCCCTTTTCTCAAAGGCATCAATATTCATAAATACTCCGTCATCCTCGTCATTTTTTGTTATATAAATCGGTTCACCCGTTGACCTTGCAAGATTGGAAATAGTAGAATAATCGTTTCGTAATGTTGCTGAAGCCTTGATAATATTTGTTTTCCGAATACACTTTGTTCAGAATGTTAATAAGAGCAAGAACAGGCACCACATACGGTAAACTGTTCTTGCTCTTATGTTACATACTTTCAAAGGGATGAGGTAAAGCGGGCTGATACCCGTGGTAATAGTAGAACTGGCATTGCGACCATTCAATTAAATTTTAGATCCCAATTGAAAGAATCCTGGTTCAACAAATCTTACTGCACCTTCGCAATATCGATCAGTGACAGTTTCTTAATATCTGTATTCTCAAGACTTGTGATCAATGCATATGCTGTGTCAATTGCAGTCAGTACATTCACACCTGTCTCGATTGCATTTCTACGGATTACAAATCCATCTCTTGAATGCTCTGCACCCTGTGCCGGGATATCGATAACAAGATCGATCTTATGTCCGAGGATCAGGTCAAGAAGGTTCGGTGATTCCTGCTCGATCTTACGAACCGGAGTAGCCTTTACTCCCGCCTCATTCAGCGCACGTGCTGTTCCGCTTGTAGCAAAGATATGGTATCCAATCTTCTCAAATCTTCTTCCGATCTCTACTGCATCTGCATGGTCTTCATCGCGGACTGTCATGATCATGTTTTTATGCTTCGGAAGCTTGATTCCTGCTCCGATAAATGCTTTGTAAAGTGCTTCATCAAATGTCTTTGCAATTCCAAGACACTCTCCTGTAGACTTCATCTCAGGTCCAAGGCTGATATCAGCTCCGCGGATCTTCTCAAATGAGAATACCGGCATCTTAACCGCTACATAATCAGCTTCCGGCTGAAGTCCCGGTGTGTATCCAAGATCTTTGATCTTCTTTCCTGTGATAACCTGTGTTGCTAAAGGAACAATCGGGATACCTGTCACCTTACTGATATATGGTACTGTACGGCTGGAACGTGGGTTTACTTCGATTACATATACATCATCTTCGCCGCACACGATAAACTGGATATTGATCATACCGATAACATGGAGTGATTTTGCAAGTCTTCTTGTATACTCAGCAATCTTTGCTTTCGCTCCTTCTGTCAGGCTCTGTGCCGGATATACGGAAATACTGTCTCCGGAGTGGATTCCTGCACGCTCGATATGTTCCATGATACCCGGGATCAGGATATCTGTTCCGTCGCATACTGCATCGACCTCAATCTCTTTTCCCTGAAGGTATTTATCTACAAGGATTGGGTGATCCTGTGCGATTCTGTTAATGATTCCGATGAATTCATCAATATCATTGTCGTTGATTGCAATCTGCATTCCCTGTCCACCAAGAACGTAGGAAGGACGAACCAATACAGGATATCCAAGTCTGTTGGCAACTTCTTTCGCTTCTTCTGCTGTGAATACTGTTCCACCTGTCGGACGTGGAATCTCGCACTCTTCAAGAATCTCATCAAAGAGCTCACGGTCTTCGGCTTTGTCTACATTCTCTGCAGATGTACCAAGGATCGGTACTCCCATCTTCATAAGTGCTTCTGTCAGCTTGATTGCTGTCTGTCCACCAAACTGTACAACTGCTCCATCCGGTTTCTCAATATCAACGATACTCTCTACATCTTCCGCTGTCAGTGGCTCGAAGTACAGCTTATCAGCAATGTCAAAGTCAGTACTTACTGTCTCCGGGTTATTATTTACAATGATTGTCTCATATCCGTCTTTTGCAAATGCCCATGTACAATGTACAGAACAGAAGTCGAACTCGATACCCTGACCGATACGGATCGGACCGGATCCAAGAACAAGTACTTTCTTCTTATCTTTTGTCTGTTCAACCTCATTCTCGCTTCCATATACAGAGTAGTAATATGGTGTCTCTGCGGCGAACTCTGCTGCACAAGTATCTACGATCTTATATGCTGCAACGATACCGTTTGCATGACGCATATCGTGAATTTCCTGCTCTGTCTTACCTGTCAGCTGTGCGATCACATTATCCGGGAACTCGATACGTTTTGCTTCTGCAAGAAGCTCCGGTGTAAGTTCCTGTGTCTTCAGAGCTGTCTCCATCTCTGTGATGATCGCAAATTTATCGATAAACCACTCATCAACTTTTGTAATCTCGTGGATCAGATTGTAAGAGATTCCTCTTCTGCATGCTTCTGCGATTCTCCACATACGCATGTCATCTACTTTCTTCAGCTGATCGATCAGTTCATCATCTGTCAGATCTGTGAAGTCATAAGACATCAGACTGTCTACATGCTGCTCCAGAGAACGGATTGCTTTCATAAGAGCTCCCTCGAAGTTATTACAGATGCTCATAACTTCTCCGGTTGCTTTCATCTGTGTTGTCAGCGTTCTCTTTGCACTGATGAATTTATCGAATGGAAGTCTCGGGATCTTAACTACTACATAGTCAAGCATTGGCTCAAAACTTGCATAGGTCTTCTGTGTGATTGCATTCTTAATCTCATCCAGATTGTATCCAAGTGCGATCTTCGCTGCAACCTTCGCAATCGGGTATCCTGTTGCTTTGGAAGCAAGTGCAGAAGAACGGCTTACACGAGGGTTTACCTCGATTACACAATATTCAAATGTCTCTGGGTGTAATGCATACTGTACGTTACATCCACCTGTGATATTCAACTCACTAATAATGTTCAATGCGGAAGTACGTAACATCTGATATTCTTTATCGCCCAGTGTCTGAGATGGTGCAACTACAATACTGTCTCCTGTATGAACTCCAACCGGGTCAATATTTTCCATATTACATACTGTAATACAGTTTCCGGCTCCGTCACGCATTACCTCGTACTCGATCTCTTTCCATCCTGCGATACAACGTTCAACAAGAACCTGACCAACACGGGAAAGACGAAGACCATTCTCAAGGATCTCTACTAACTGCTGAGAATCATGTGCGATACCACCACCGCTTCCTCCCAGTGTATAAGCAGGACGAAGAACAACCGGGTAGCCGATCTTATTTGCAAATGCAAGTCCGTCTTCTACATTTTCTACAACAAGAGAAGCTGCAACCGGCTCACCGATCTTCTCCATTGTTGCCTTGAATTCCAAACGGTCCTCTGCCTTCTTGATTGTCTCAGATGTTGTTCCGATCAGGCGTACATTATTCTCTTTTAAGAATCCAGCCTCTTCGAGTTCCATTGCAAGGTTCAGTCCAGCCTGTCCTCCAAGTGTTGGAAGTACACTGTCTGGTTTTTCCTTTTTGATCAGCTGCTCAACAACCTCAATTGTCAGTGGCTCGATATAAACACGATCTGCGATATCTTTATCTGTCATGATTGTTGCAGGGTTTGAGTTGAGAAGTACAACCTCAATCCCTTCTTCTTTCAGTGAACGGCAGGCCTGAGTTCCAGCATAATCGAACTCCGCAGCCTGTCCGATGACGATCGGACCAGAACCGATAACTAATACTTTTTTGATACTATTATCTCTTGGCATTATTTCTCTCCTCCCATCATCTCAAGAAAACGATCGAACAGGTATCCTGAATCCTGTGGTCCCGGGCATGCTTCCGGATGGAACTGAACTGTAAAAATGTTCTTTCCAACATATGCAAGTCCTTCGTTTGTTCCGTCATTTACATTCTTAAATGCAGGAACTGCAACGTTTGGATCAATCTTGTCTTCATCAACAACATAGCCGTGATTCTGTGAAGAAATGTAGACTCTGCCTGTCTGAAGATCTTTCACCGGATGATTTCCTCCGCGATGTCCATATTTTAATTTGTAAGTTGTACCACCTGTTGCAAGTGCCATCAACTGATGTCCAAGGCAAATGGCAAATATTGGGATATCTGTTTCATAAAGCTTTTTGATTTCTTTGATAATTGATGTACATTCTGCCGGATCTCCAGGTCCATTGGAAAGCATAATGCCATCTGGATTAGATGCGATGATCTCATCCGCTGTTGTATCGGCCGGATAAACGGTCACTTCGCAGCCGCGATCATTTAAAGATTTTGCGATGTTTTTCTTAGCTCCGAGATCAAGAAGTGCAACCTTCTTACCTGTTCCTTCTAAAACGTATTTCTCCTCACATGTAACTTTGGAGACAACACCTTCTACCTTATAATTCTTCAACTTAGAGATTACTTCATCAAGATCGTAATTCTCGTTTGTTGTGATCATACCATTCATGGTACCTTTTTCTCTTAAAATCTTTGTAAGAGCACGAGTATCAACTCCCGCAATACCCGGAATATCATATTTCTTGAGGAAATCCTGAATTGTACCTTCACATCTGAAGTTACTTGGCATTCTGGATAACTCCCTCACAATATATCCATCTGGCCATGCCTTTAATGACTCCATATCCGGTGTAATTCCATAATTACCAATCAGCGGATATGTCATAACCACTGCCTGTCCCGCATAAGAAGGGTCCGTCAGTACCTCAAGATATCCTGTCATTGAAGTATTAAACACGATCTCACTGATCATATCTCTCGTCGAACCAATGCTTGTTCCTGTAAACACAGTACCGTCTTCCAAAATAAGAAACGCTTTCATCTGTTCACCCTTTCCCTTCGTAAAAATATTTTTTCTCAAAAGGAAGGCGCTCATGGAGTCTTTATCCCAGAGCGCCCTCTTTCTCAAATTGTAAAGATTATACTACAGCATGAGAGACATTTCAACATCATTTTTGATGAATAACTTAGTACTTTTATTAATATATATTGGTATTTTTTACTTATAAATGGTATTTTATGCATTTTTATGAATACCAGAAGATCATTATGATCCGCTTTCTGTCATCCACGGCATACGTATATTTCACTTCTTCCAATTGTCTAAAGTCAACAAGAAACTGCGCCGCCTGTGGAATCAAATTATCTATAATTTTCTCTTTTGCAACTTCATAAACAGCATTTTCCGAAAAGCGGATAGCAAACATTTCCTGTTCCTGTTCTATCCCTGCTTTCATTTTTTCATAGATTTCATTCTCATCAAATGTTTCATAGTACAGACCGTTGATTCGATAATATTCCAGATCATTGGAATCGCACACCGGATACGGCACAAAATCATCCTGCTGATGATCTGTAAAAATTTCTTCATCTGTACAACATAGATACTCATAATTCACAAGATCATGAGGCAGCGTTTCTCCCGTCTCATTCTCCTGAAAGATCGGATCTCCGAAAGTCACATCCATCTGATAATACTTATCATTACATTTCACTATATTCCATGCATGTGCCCCCTGCTCTTTTACTGTTCCCACAACGTAAATACATTCTATTCCCATCTGTTTCAACAGATATTGCGCTGCCCTGGAATATCCTGCGCAGACGGATTTTTTCCCAACCAAAGAACTATAAATATTCTGATTATCCAATGCGTTTTGATCATAATCCACAGTATCTACAAGATATTTGAAAATGTACTTGATCTTCTCATACGCTGTCTCACATCCCTGTGCACCTGCAAGTGCCTCTTGTGCCGCATTTTCAATCTGCTCCCGTCTGGATTCTCTCTGATCTGGTGTGCAGATATAAGACGGATGAAACTCTGTGTAGTCTTTGTATACCGTCATTTTTGAGCTGCCGTCACACCAGAACAATTCCGGCCGGTCATACATCAGATATTCGTATATCTTTCCTGCCTCGTCATTCTCGCCTGCATGAAGAAGAATGGTCTCTTCCATGGAACGAACCCCCTGCAGGATCTCACGATAAACCTGTTTTTCCTGCTCCGACAGCTGCTGATAATAAAAACCATCTGCAACATCTTCTTCTGATACATTTAACTCCGGAAATTCTATTTTCTGACCAGAATCAGACAAAAGGACATTTCCAGACTCACGGAATAATCCTGGTACTACTTTTGTCATCTTTAATACACCTGCCACTCCGATGATCACAAGAAGAAGCACAAGAAACACGAATCCTTTTCTTGTTGTTTTTCTATTTCTTCGTCGTTTTTTCCTTCGTCTTCTGTCTCTTTCCATTAATTTCACTGTCTCCTGTCTGAACTGTTCCTGTACTTTATGAAAGCTCTGCTATTCTTGACACGCCAACATAAATTTCCGATATCTTATACCATGTTTTATAATCTATCTCTCCTGTTACCGGAAGACCGAATATAGATTGAAATTTCCGGACAGCCGCTTCTGTTTCAGGTCCATAGATTCCATCTTCCGTCAATTTGGGGATTTCCGGATATGCACCTGCAATCACATTCAGTTCTTCCTGTATCTGACGCACTTTGGGGCCTTGTGAACCTTGTTCCAGTGTATATCCCGGCCAGGAGGACGGAATACCTGAGATTGCTTCTGCCGTATTGATATACATATCGTCACCATAATAATACCTTAGAATTTCAATCGGAGAAAATCCCTGTTCTCCCAGACTTTTTGACCCCCACTGTGTCAACCAATTTGGACAGCTCACCCTGCGGCCATCACAATACTGTGTCAGGATTGGCTGGCGCACATTCGGCCGTGACAGATAGTCTGCAAACAGTTCATCCACAATCACTGAAATAGGCTCAAATATATTGCGCTCCGGGATCCATTTATGGTCAAATGCCGTTGATGATGTAATTGTAAAATCAAACCCTTTATTTCGATACCATTCCGTATAAACCCTGTTTAAAGTAAATGACATAATTGCCAGCACATTTGCCCTTATGGTGTCTGCCGGCCAGGTTGCATAGATTTCACTTGATGCGACATTTTTTATATAATCTTTGTACTTCACATAATAATTCTGTGCTGTAGAATCCCGCGGAGATCCATCATGTACGATAATATATTCCGGTACAACCACACGGCTCAAGACAATTTCTCCTGTTTCATTTACCGGCTTAATCTCTTCCTCTGCAATCTTCGGAGGATAATTTCCATATAAAGTATGAGCAGGGATGACGAATACCTGCTCTTCTTCCCTGCTCTGATCCTTTTGTTTCATGCGTATATTCTGGATTGCCTTTGTGTTTGCCAGGATCTCTGTTCCCGAAACACTGATCGACTCAAATCCTTCTGCTTCAATATTCAATGTATATTCTGAATATGGTTGACGTTCTTCGTTCTCATCCAGACTCCATTCTTCCGGTGGTGCATTCAATTCAATCAGTTCTGTCTGACCGGAAGAATCCGTGACTACCTGCTCTAATATACTTTCCGGAATTCCTGTATAAGAGATGGAAATCCGTGCTTCTTTTACTGGAAATGCATTCACAGAAGATGTAACATTTACCTGCAGCTGACCACGATCGATCAGATTCTCCTGCGTTTCTTTGCTTTCAATTGAACCTTGTATCGGTTGAAAAAGTTTCATAGTTTGTCTCCCACATCTGATTCGTTTCCTTTTTCCAGTATATGCGGGAAACTCCTATTCTTTCCTGTTTTCTACACAAGTTTCAGAATGTCATTAAACATAATAACAACCATCAATGCCATCAGAAGCACAAATCCTGCAAAATGTACCATGCCTTCTTTCTCAGGCGGTACTCTTTTTCCACGAACGGCCTCAATGATAAGGAATACAAGACGTCCACCGTCCAACGCCGGAAGCGGTAACAGATTCATCACACCCAGGTTGGCGGTCAGAAGTACTCCTATATTGAGAAGATTTAAAATCACTACTACCATGCCTGCCGGAGCTGCTTCCTGATAAACGTTATCTACCGCACTGACAATTCCAACCGGACCGGAAAGATCTTTTACTCCTACCTTTCCACCAACTAACATTTTCAGACTGTCAACTGTATATGTGATCCAATACTTCACCGTATATGCTCCGTATCGAACTGTTCCAAACAGACCCGGACGAACCATCTCACCACCTGTAATTCCAAGCAGAGGAAAAGCATCTCCCTCATTCTGTTTTGGTTCCAGCACAACTGTATAATCCTTACCGTCACGCTCATACTCAACTTCTACACTTTTTGTTCCCGCATGCATCATATTATACAGACTGATATCGTTCCAGATATGAACTGATTTTCCTCCGATCTTCTTGATCACATCTCCCGGTTCGATACCTTCTTCCTGCGCTGAATATCCATCTGTCACATTACTGACAATCGGTGCTCGATATCCCGTCCAGCCAATAATAATCATGCAGAGGATCCATGCAAGAATAAGATTAAACACTGGACCTGCAACAATTACTGACATTCTTGCCCAGACCGATTTGCTGTTAAAGCTCCCTTCAGACATATCATCCACATCATCTTCTCCCATCATGCAGGCTCCGCCAAACGGAAGAAGCTTTAAGCTGAATTTTGTTTCTCCAAACTGTTTTCCAAAAATAGTCGGTCCAAGACCCAGAGAGAATTCATCCACACGGATCTTATTCTTCTTTGCAAGCAGAAAGTGTCCTAATTCGTGAAAGATTACAATCGCACTGAATAGCAGAATTGCCAAGATTATGCCCATACATTACCACCTGTTTTTAATAAATTCATATGTTTCCTGTTCTGTCTTTAGTATCTCCTCAACAGTTGGAGCCGCAATATTTTTATGCGCTTCCATACACGCCTGAATAATTTCAGGAATCTGGAGATACTTAATCTTTCTGTCAAGGAACAGCGCAACTGCTTTCTCATTTGCCGCATTTAACACGGTCGGAAGGGAACCTCCTGTTCTTCCCGCTTCAAAAGCAAGCTTCAATCCATAAAATGTTTCCAGATCCGGCTGTTCAAACGTGATCTGCTGAAGTGTCGAAAAGTCCAGTCTGTCACCCGGAAGATAACGACGTTCCGGATAATAGAGTGCATACTGGATTGGAAGTTTCATATCCGGTGTTCCAAGCTGTGCGATCACTGCACCATCTTCATATTCCACCATTGAATGAATGATACTCTGTGGCTGCACAACAACCTGAATCTGATCTACATCCACTCCAAAGAGCCATTTCGCCTCAATCACTTCAAGACCTTTGTTCACCATTGTAGATGAGTCAATTGTAATCTTGCGTCCCATTGCCCAGTTTGGATGTTTCAATGCATCCTCTACCTGGATGTTCTCCAGATCTTCCAGTTTCTTTCCTCTAAATGGTCCACCGGATGCCGTCAGGAGAATCTTGTGCAGAGCCTTCTGCTGTCCTCCCTGAAGAGACTGAAAGATTGCGCTGTGCTCGCTATCCACCGGAAGAATAGAAACCCCTTTTTCCTTTGCCAGCGGCATAATGATATGTCCTGCTGTGACCAGTGTCTCTTTATTTGCCAAAGCAATATCTTTTCCTGCATTAATTGCTTCAATTGTAGGAAGAATTCCAATCATTCCGACAATTGCTGTCACAAGAATCTCTGACTCCGGCTGTCTCGCTACTTCAAGCAGTCCATCCATACCGCTTACTACTTTAACATCCAGATCATTTATTTTGTCTTTTAATTCATTTGCTCTTTCTTCTTTCCAAACTGCTGCCAGTTTCGGCTTAAATTCTCTGATCTGTTTCTCCAGGAGATCAATATTATTCCCTGCTGCAAGTGCTGTAACCTCCAGATCGCCATTTGTCCTGACAATCTCCAATGTCTGTGTTCCTATGGATCCTGTAGATCCCAAAATTGCAATTTTCTTCATCGTAACTTTTTACCTCTATTCTGCTTTTATGTTACAATCCACAAAACTGTGGATCAGCAACGCATCTATCACACATATATCTCCTTTTACAGAAACAGGGAAAGATAGAAAATAATAGGTGCTGTAAAGATAACACTGTCAAAACGGTCAAGAATTCCTCCATGTCCCGGAATCAGTTTTCCATAATCTTTAATGTTGTGGTATCTCTTGATCGCAGAAGCTGCCAGGTCTCCAATCTGTGAAATTGCTCCACCGACCGCACCAATAATCGCATATTGCAATAAATCTGCTGCCGCATTTCCCCAGTAGTTAATTGCAAGTCCATACAATACTCCGATCAATGCTGCACCAAGGATTCCTCCGATTCCACCTTCTATTGATTTCTTCGGACTTAAAATCGGTGCCAGCTTGTGCTTTCCGATCAACATACCGACACAGTATGCACAAGTATCACATCCCCAGGAGCATACAAATACAAGCCATACCGAGAAGATTCCTCCCGGAAGATTTCTTGTCTGATAAATGTAAGAGAGCATCACTGCCACATAGAACATTCCAAAAAAACCGGCAAAAATCTGCTGTGTATTATATTTCGGATAGGCAAATACAAGAACCGCCATCTGGCAGATCAAAAAAGCCATAAACAGCATAACAAACCAGTTTAAGGATTCTCCCGGAAGAAGCGGTTTAAAATATAATAACCCATAATACAGGATTGCAAAAATATATCCGACAATTCCTGGTGCCTTCTTCTCTATGTGAAATACTTTATACAACTCTGTCATTCCGATCAGGCTGATTAATAACAAAACTGCAAAGAGCAGGTTTCCGCCCGTGATCACTGTGACAAGCGCGATGATCACTAATAGTATTCCACTTAGTAACCTTGTTTTAAACATCTTTATTCCGCCTCCTCTACTCCGCCGAATCTTCTATGCCTGCGGTTATATTCTTCCACCGCTTTTATAAGCTCTTCTTTCGTAAATGCCGGCCACGGAATATCTGTAAAATAAAACTCTGAATAGGCCAACTGCCAAAGCAGATAATTCGATAATCTTTGTTCTCCGCTTGTACGGATCATCAAATCCGGATCCGGAATGTCATTTGTATCCAGATAAGAATTAAATAATGATTCATCGATCGTGTCCGGATTTACCTTGCCGGCCGCACAATCCTTCGCAAGCTTTCTGGCTGCTCTTGTGATCTCATCACGGCTTCCATAATTCAGAGCAATTGTAAAATTAAGCCCTCCATTGTTGGCTGTTGCCTCTTCCAGTTCTCTGATCCGGCTCTTGATATCCTCATCCAGCGGTTCAATATCGCCGATCACACGGATCTTCATATCATTCTTTGCCGCTGTCTTCAGACATGTTTTCATGTAATTTCTTAAAAGTTTCATCAGTGCATCCACTTCATTCTGTGGTCTGCTCCAGTTTTCTGTAGAAAATGCATAGACTGTCAGGTACTTGATTCCCATACGCCATGCTTCTTCACAGATCTTCTCAACGTTCTTGGCTCCCTGTGCGTGTCCGTAATTTCTCGGCATTCCTTTTGATTTTGCCCAGCGTCCGTTTCCATCTAAAATAATCGCAATATGCTGTGGTACGTTCATTTTCTTATCCTCTCTGTCGCAACTTTCTTTAAAGAAGAAATGGAGGCCTTAAATAAGCCTCCATGTTCTTAAAAACTTATCTGCGTACAAATAATCTGTAAACAGTTTTTCCACATTACAATCTGACAATTCAGCTCTGCTGTTTTTCGATTTAGACTGTCATGATTTCCTTGGACTTCGCCTCTACCATCTTGTCAATCTTAGCAACATACTTGTCTGTGATCTTCTGAAGTTCATCTTCAAGATCTTTGATCTCATCTTCAGAAATTTCCGTTCCTTTCAGTTTCTTGAAAGCAACATTTCCATCACGACGGACATTACGTACAGCAACTTTCGCTTCCTCACCTTTTTTCTTAACATCTTTCGCAAGTTCTTTTCTGCGGTCCTCTGTCAGTTCTGGGAATACTAGACGGATAGATGTTCCATCATTTGTCGGGTTGATTCCGATATCAGATGTAAGAATTGCTTTCTCAATTGCCTTGAGCATGCTCTTCTCCCATGGCTGGATCTGGATCATACGTGCTTCCGGTACAGATACATTCGCTACCTGCTGGATCGGTGTTGGTGTTCCGTAGTAATCAACTGCCAGCTTATCCAGTACATGTGGGTTTGCACGCCCTGCACGGATTGTAGCAAGTTCTCCATCCAGATTGTTAATTGTCTTTGTCATCTTATCATCATAGATTTTGTTTTTTTCATTCATGCTGTAATTCCTCCGCTATTTAAAATAGTTTATACAGTAACTTTTGTTCCTGTGAATTTTCCCTGCATTGTATTTACAATACTATTCTCTTCATTAAGTCCGAATACAAGCATCGGCATCTTATTCTCAAGACAGAGAATGGATGCTGTCAGATCAACTGCTGCGAGTTTCTGATCGATCACTTCTTGAATAGAAATTTCATCATACTTCACTGCTGCCGGATTCACCTTCGGATCACTGTCATAGATACCGTCAATTGCCTTTGCAAGAAGCATTGCATCTGCCTCAATCTCGATTGCACGGAGAACTGCACCTGTATCTGTTGAGAAATATGGATGTCCTGTTCCACCTGCGAAAAAGATCACCTTACCTTCTTCCAGTGCTGCAACTGCCGCATCCTTTGAGAACAGAGATGTAAATGCTCCGCATACAAAAGGTGTGAATACTTCTGTCTTCATTCCTACATGACGGAAAATATCTGACACATAGATACAGTTCATAACTGTTGCAAGCATACCGATCTGATCTGCTTTTGTACGGTCAATTGTCTCACTTGTTCTTCCTCTCCAGAAGTTTCCTCCTCCTGTTACGATTGCTACCTGCACACCTTCATCTACAAGCTGTTTTACCTGCTTCGCAACTCCGATACAAGTTGCCTCATCAAATCCAGTCTTCTTCTCGCCTGCAAGAGCTTCTCCGCTCAGCTTTAACAATACTCTTTTCATACCGTATAGCTCCTTTAAATTCTATCTTTCAGTGCCTGTTCTGTCTTTTTCACACAAACCATAATTCAAAGTATAATGGCACTAACCTAACTTAGAGTATAACATAAGTTTCCACATTTGTCATGACCGAAGCGTGAAATCCTTATTTTTTTCAAAAAAAGAACCGATTTCTTTCAGGCAATGTTTCTATACGAAAATCCTGATGAAATCGATTCTTTTCATGATTATTAAATTCGCCTACATAATAAGCATTGAAAACAGCACTGTAATAATTCCACAGATTCCGATTGCAAGACCGCTCATTGCACCCTCGATCTCACCAATTTCAATTGCCTTTGATGTTCCGACCGCATGACTACATGCACCGATCGCAAGTCCTGCTGCCACAGAATCCTTCACATGGAATATTTTGATCAGCGTCGGAGCCAGAATACTTCCAAGGATCCCCGTGAAAATAACAGCAACCACCGTAATCGGCACTACACCACCTGCCGGCTCAGAAATACTCACTGCGATAGGTGTTGTCACTGACTTAGGAATCAGTGAAACTGTCATGCTCTGATCCAGTCCAAATAATTTGCACATTCCAAACACGCTTGCCATAGATGCTGCTGACCCTGCAGTACATCCAACTACAATTGGAAGCCAGTATTTCTTCAAAACATCAATTTTTGTATAAATTGCAACCGCAAGACATGCTGTTGCCGGAGCAAGGAACATATTGATTAAAGCCCCGCCCACATCATAGCTATCATATGGAATATCAAAAATCAAAAGGACTCCTACAATCAATACAATCGCAACGATCAGTGGATTACAGATCGGTGTCTTTAATTTATTATGCAGCTTTTCTCCTATCCAGAATGCTACTACACTCAACCCTACTCCAAAATAAGGAGATGTCATTAATTCTTTCATGCTTTCCTTCCTCCCTTTTTCTTCTCCATCAATTTCACTGTCAGCGTAACTACATACGCTGTCACAGCAAATGTTACAATCGTGGATACAACACAGATTACAAGAAGCTGAAGCACTGTACTTTTTAAAATGTCAAAATAATTAATGATACTTACTCCTGCCGGTACAAAAAAGAATGCCATATTTCCTAATAAAAAATCTGCTTTTTCCTGCACATGCTCAATCTTTAAGAACCCGGTCAGCAGACAGATCAACAATAAAATCATACCGATCACACTCGCCGGAAAAGAAAACGGCAGATAATGTTCGATTACAAGACTGACCCAGCAAACACCGAATATCACACCAAACTGTTTTAAAATCTTCATTTGTTTTACCTCTTTTTAATATGTAAGCCTACATGTCAAGTTCCAGAAACAATTCTTTCGTCAGTTTCTGTCAATCTCATGCCTGGAGAACTCTCTTTTCACATGACACGCTTTTTAGATTAGCACTGCGCACTCTATCCGTCAATGTGATTATTCATGAAATAATCACACTATTTTGCATGTTTTTTTGATATATTTCTTCAAATAATCCAAAAGACATTGACATCTAATTGTATATGTTTTATGATACATATGTTTTCGCACTTTAAACAACTAAAATTTTACAGTACGAATATTAAGGAGGATGATAAAAAATGATTATTGTTTTGAAACCTCATACTTCTGAGGAAAATATACACCGTGTCGAAAATCTTGTAAAAAAGCGCGGACTTGACACTCATCTGGTTCAGGGAACCGGAATGACGATCATCGGATGTATCGGAGATACAACACTGATCGATCCAAGACAATTTGAAATTGACACATGTGTTGACAAAGTTATGCATGTACAGGAGCCTTATAAGCTTGCAAATCGCGCATTTCATCCGGAAGACTCTATTATTGATGTTTCCGGTGTTAAGATCGGCGGTGAACATTTAGGACTGATTGCAGGACCTTGTTCTGTAGAATCCTATGAGCAGGTTCTTGAGATTGCTCAAAAAGCAAAAACATCCGGAGCAAATCTTCTCCGCGGCGGCGCATTCAAGCCAAGAACAAGTCCTTACGCTTTCCAGGGACTCGGACTTGAGGGACTTGATATTCTCTGTGCAGTCAGAGAAGAAGTCGGACTTCCTATTGTCACAGAACTCATGTCTTCCAAGTATCTGGATGTATTCAACGAGAAGGTTGACCTGATCCAGATTGGTGCCCGCAACATGCAGAACTTTGATCTTCTCAAAGAATTAGGACAAGTTGATCGCCCAATCCTGTTAAAGAGAGGACTGAATGCCACATACGAAGAATGGATCATGTCCGCTGAGTATATCATGGCATCCGGTAATGAAAATGTTATTCTCTGTGAACGTGGTATCCGTACTTTTGAGACTTTTACAAGAAACACTTTGGATCTTCAGTGTATCCCTGTTCTTCGCAGCAAGACACATCTTCCAATTGTTATTGACCCAAGTCATGCCGGCGGAAAATGGTGGCTTGTTGAGCCTATGGCAAAGGCTGCAGTTGCTGCAGGTGCTGACGGACTTATGATTGAAGTTCACAACAATCCGGAAGCTGCCCTTTGTGACGGAGCCCAATCTTTGAAACCTGAGAAATATGATGTTCTGCTTCAGCAAGTTCGTCAAATTGCCGAAGTAGTCGGTAAAAAATTCTAAGGAGATCGTCATGAAATTAACAGTTGATCTTGGACCGAATTCTTATCCGATCCATATTGAAAATGGAATCCTTGCAAAAACCGGAGAACTTGTAAGCGAAGTGTTCTCCGGAAAAAAAATCATGATCGTTTCAGATGACAATGTTTTTCCTCTCTATGGAGAAATTATCACAAAAGCATTGTCTGACTCAGGGTTTGAATGCTACTCTTTTGTTCTGCCTCACGGCGAACCTACTAAGAGTTTCCAGTCTCTGCCTAAGATCTATGAAGCATTAATAAATGCAAAACTAACACGAAGTGACCTGCTCATTGCACTTGGTGGCGGTGTGATCGGTGATCTTGCCGGATTTGCTGCCAGCAGTTATCTGCGTGGAATCAAATTTGTACAGATTCCAACCTCACTTCTTGCGCAAGTCGATTCTTCCGTTGGTGGAAAAGTTGCGGTAGATCTTTCACAGGGAAAAAATCTTGTTGGTGCATTTTATCACCCAAAGGCAGTCATCATTGACCCAGATGTGCTAAATACATTGCCAGATCATTTCATCAGTGATGGAATGGGCGAAGTGATCAAATATGGATGCATCAAAGACAAAGAGCTTTTTGAGCTTTTATGTAAACATACTTCCTTCGATGATTTAAAGCCGAAGCTGACACAGATTATTGCACGCTGCGTTGATATCAAAAGAATCGTTGTCGAAGCCGATCAGTTTGACCTTGGAGAACGTATTCTTCTGAACTTTGGACACACACTTGCGCACACGATTGAACAGCACTTCAATTATGAGCGCGAAAGCCATGGAGAGGCTGTTGGAATTGGTATGTATCAGATTACAAAGATTGCAGAAGAGAAAGGATTAACCACATCCGGATGCGCAGAACAGATCAAAAAGGCATTGGAGATTTATAAACTTCCGGACAACTCTAATTTACCGATTGATGTACTGACTGATGCAATTTCTTTGGATAAAAAGAACCTGAATAATCACTTGAATGTTGTACTTCTTCATGACATTGGAGACAGCTATGTATATCCAACAGATGTCAGCTTCTTTGACGGTGCCGGTATTGTATAACAGAAATACTTTATGAACAAAGAATGTGCCTTGGCACATTCTTGCGCCTGCGGCGGTCGCTTACGACACCTACCTTGTACGCCGCAGTGCGCATCCTGAGCGGAGCGTTTTTTATATATTAGAAAAGGACTTTCCTAATATATAAAAAACAGGATCCGCCAGTTTTATCTTTACTGACAGATCCTGTTTTCTATTTTCTGTTAAATTAATCCATAATGCTTCATGGCATATGCAATTCCATCATTTTCCACTGTCTTTGTAACAAACTCAGCATATGAATCCAATACCGAATCATGTCTGCCCATCGCAATCGCATGCTCCGCATATTCAAACATCGCCAGATCATTACTGCTGTCTCCGAAGACATACGCACGACTTGCATCCATGTCATATCTTTCCATAATAAACTGACATGCTGTCGCTTTAGAAAATCCCTTCTGAATTACCTCATAGGCCTTTCCGCCACGGTCAAGTGCTTCCATGTCATCTCCAAGATACTCACGAAAAGAATCAAAATCACTCTTATCATCTACGTAAACAAATAACTTATCATATTCAAATCTTTCGCTCTCTAAAGACTGTTCGATTCCTATTCCTCTAGATGCAAAATATCTTCTTGTAGATTCTAACCTGT
Organism: Mediterraneibacter faecis; assembly: GCF_055383675.1. Taxonomy (NCBI): domain Bacteria; kingdom Bacillati; phylum Bacillota; class Clostridia; order Lachnospirales; family Lachnospiraceae; genus Mediterraneibacter; species Mediterraneibacter faecis. The sequence continues at coordinate 2,187,731 of NZ_AP043803.1, forward strand.
CAAATCGTGATATGTGCCCAGGAAAATAACAATCCTCTTGTCCTTCCGCAATAACACCAAGATTACATTCTTTTGCTTTTCGCAGCAGTTCTATACCTCTCTGCTTCTCAATCGAGCTTTTTAGCAAAACTTCATCATGTTCTGTAAGATATGTCCCACAGCCACATAAATACCCATCAAATTGGAATTTTCTCACCTCTGTCGGAATACTACAGATTGTTCTGCCTGTATTAATAAACAGCAGATGTCCTTCCGCTCGTGCTTTTTCCATTGCCTCAATCGCACTTTGCGGTACCTCTTTTGTCACTTCACTCAACACTGTTCCATCAATATCAAAAAACAAGATTGCTCTTTCCATTTTACTTAATCCTAACTCTTATCTATTCTTAAACATTTCTACTATGTCAACCATCTCCTGAGACGGATTGGAGATTACAGCAGTTTGTATAACTTTACACGGTGCATTATTTTTCACTTCATCAACCGCTGCTGTTACTGCTGATACACTGCCACCTACAAAAACAAGTGCATGTCCACCGCACTTTGTGTCCTGTGTCACATACTCTACTTCTGCAGTCTTTAACATGCGGTCAACTACGATCACCGCATTGGATTCTCCTTTTACCTCTACCAGGCCATATGCTCCATATTTCTTCATCTTATTTCCCTTTCTTTTCCTTCTCTGATTTCCTCACAAAACAATACTCTTCTCATATGTACAACAGACAATTGAACAAATACCTATTTATTAATTGTCATTGCAATTGCTTTTTCCGTATCCTCAGAAGGTGATGCAATCACCGTATGGGAAACAATCTTCGTCAACGGTCTGGCTACATCCAGTGCTGCTTCCATTGCAGCCTTCACGTCAGAGACACTTCCTCTCATCTTCACGCAGGCTCCTGCCGCAAGACGATTTCTCTCCACACCCTGAATCTTTACTGCTGCTGCTTTTGCTGCCGCATCAAGTGCTACAAAACAGATACACTCACTTTCCAGTTCAAATACGCCGATTGCCTGGTTTCTGTAATCCTCTGCCATATTTTTCTCCTCTTCTTTCTGCTGTTCTGATCTTCCAACAGTTTTTGCATATCATATAGCTTTATTATAATACACACCTGACACTTAATCAACTACAACAGCAATTAAAATTCATCAAAAAAACAACATGAAGAAGTTGCTTTCTTGTGGTTTTGTTACTATTTTGTAACTTTATAAGCTGATAACAGCCTTAATTCCACATTCATTTAACTTCTTCATGATTCATTACTTTCTTCTATTTTTAAATTCGTCTGTTATTTTGCAGATTCCACATTCACAGCCCCAAGGTTCATCTTGCGGAAAACTACAACAAGTACTTTTCCAAGTGCAAGAACGAGAATTGCTGCTGCGATTGCTTCCGGAATACCAGATGCTGTCACAGTTCCCATCACCAGACCGAAGACTGCTGTAAGTGCAACTTCTTTTGCCTCGGCATACTGCTGTGCAAACAGGAAATAAATACTTCCCATTACAGTGACAGTATTCACCATTGAACCAACAAATCCCACAATCGGAAGTGCAATAAACTGATTCAGTTTAATCTTTGTAAAAAGTACCCACAGCCATCCTGCTACCACACCGATCAGAATTCTGCATCCAACAGATATCCAGATTGCCTTCAACGCCCCAGGAATTCCGGTTGTACTTAAAAATGGTGAAAATGCAAAGGATAAGAGTGTCGGAGCCATTGTATTACTGACCAGAGAGCATATACCAAAAACTGCTCCAAGAATTGCTCCTGCACCAGGTCCTAACAGAATTGCTCCGAGGATCACCGGAATATGAACTGTTGTTGCCTTAATGATAGGGAGCTGGATCATACCAAGCGGTGTATTGGCCAGTACGATCACGATCGCTGCCATAAGTGCAACACTAACCATCCAACGAGTGTCATGTTTCTTTGTTTTCATTATTCAATTCCTCCTTGTTATCATTCCCAACTTGCGGGATACAATACAATTACCGGATTAGTATATCATTCCTTTGCCTGCTCAACAAGTATAAAAAGAAATACAATTTCATATATTCTATTAACGATTTTCCGAGGTGAACGAATGAAACTCTCTCTTTCCCGGAAATGTATCCATTTTCCCATACACCCTTTGAAATCAAAAAAATATTGTATTTTATTTCTTATCTTCTCTTATTTTTCAGGTATTGGAGCTGGATTTCTTAAAGAACAGATTTTCGCTTTTTCTAATGAGTCAACTTCGGCTCGCCCCTCTCCTGTCAACCAGAACTCCGTGACTTCTATTCCCCGGACGATTTCCTGTGCCCTTCCTGATCTCACACTTTCTTCAGAAGGAAACTGGGGGTTAAGTTTTCAGGAAGAAGGCAAAACTCCTGTTGGAAATGCTTCGATCCAGGAACTTGCATCTATGGATGCTTATTACGCACAGGATACGTCTGAAAAAGTTCTGTATCTTACTTTTGATGCCGGTTACGAAAACGGAAATACATCTGCCATCCTTGATGCACTGAAAAAACATCAGGTAAAAGCCACTTTTTTTGTTGTCGGAACCTACATTGACTCTGAGCCTGAACTGATCCGACAGATAATAAAAGAAGGACACACCGTGGGAAACCATACCTGGCATCACCCCGACATGTCCCATATTTCTTCTATAGAAGATTTCCAAAAAGAACTGGACTATGTAGAAACTGCCTATAAAAACGTAACCGGAAAGAATATGACCAAATACTATCGGCCTCCTCAGGGAAAATACAGTGAAGCTAATCTTCAAATGGCAAAAGAACTTGGTTACAAAAGTTTCTTCTGGAGTCTCGCCTATGTAGACTGGTATCAGGATAACCAGCCATCCAAAGAAGAAGCTTTCTCCAAACTCCTCGGAAGGATTCATCCCGGAGCTATCGTTCTGCTCCACAGCACATCTTCCACTAATGCTGAAATCCTGGATGAACTACTGACCAGATGGGAAGAGATGGGATATCATGTACAGCCCCTTGAAAATATCATTTCCACTTCATCTGCCACCGTCCAGCAACACACATAACTATAGATTTTCAACCGCTGCTTTCTCGATTGCAAGACCCTTAGCATATGTTTCCATAAATTTCTCGTATCCTTCCACATCTTCCGCAACCGGATCCATTCCTGTTCCCACTGCATCATGGAATACTTTGTTCTCAAGATAATCTGTCAGCGATTCCTTGTCCTCTTTCTTAATAAGGTAATCGGCAAGCAGTGCGATTCCCCATGCACCACCTTCACCTGCTGTCTCCATAACATAAACCGGTGTATCGATTGCTCCTGCAAGGATTCTCTGTCCAACACCTTTTGTCTTAAACAATCCGCCATGTCCCATCATTCGATCCAATGCAACATGTTCTTTTTTCAGAAGGATATTCATTCCTGTCTTCAATGCTCCAAGAGAAGTATAAAGATGCACTCTCATAAAGTTTGCAAGATTAAATTTGCTGTCAGGTTTACGAACGAACAACGGTCTTCCTTCGTTAAATCCTGTAATATGCTCTCCTGAGAAATAGTTGTAAGCCAGAAGTCCGCCACAATCGGAATCTCCTTCTAATGCTTTGTTATAAAGTGTTCCAAAAATCTGGTTCATATCTGCTGTCATTCCCATACTCTCTGCAAATTCACGGAACAGATTCACCCATGCATTCAGATCTGATGTACAGTTATTACAGTGTACCATCGCTACAAGATCTCCGGCCGGAGTTGTTACGAGGTCAATTTCTTCGTAAGGCTTTGTCAAGTCTTTCTCAAGTACTGCCATTGCAAATACACTTGTTCCGGCAGATACATTTCCTGTACGGACAGCAACGCTGTTTGTTGCAACCATTCCTGTTCCGGCATCTCCTTCCGGAGGACACATTGGAATTCCGGACTGAAGTGTTCCTGTAGGATCAAGCAGTTTTGCGCCTTCTTCTGTCAATACACCTGCGTCTTCTCCGGCAACAAGAACTTCCGGAAGGATTTCACGGATCTTCCATGGGAAATTCTTCTCTGCTGTAAGTTCATCAAACTGATCCATCATCTTCTCATTAAATTTCTTAGTAGCTATGTTGATTGGGAACATTCCTGCTGCATCACCATTTCCGAGCACCTTCTTGCCGGTCAGTTTCCAATGGATATATCCTGCAAGTGTTGTAATATAACGAACATCTTTTACATGTTCTTCACCATTTAAGATTGCCTGGTACAGATGAGCAATACTCCAACGCTGCGGAATATGATAGGAAAAGAGCTCTGTCAGTTTTTCAGAAGCTTCTTCTGTGATCGTATTTCTCCAGGTACGGAACGGAACAAGCAATTCATCATTCTCACCAAACGCAAGATATCCATGCATCATTGCGCTGACTCCGAGTGCCGCAAATTTTGTAAGCTTCACATTATATTTTGCTTCTACATCTTTCACAAGATCCTGATAACATCCCTGAAGACCATTCTGGATTTTCTCCATGCTGTATGTCCAGATATTGTCTACAAGCTGATTCTCCCAGTCATAACTTCCGGATGCGATCGGACTTTTATCCTCATCAATTAAAACTGCTTTGATTCTTGTAGAACCAAACTCAATTCCAAGCACCGCTTTTCCTTCTTCGATTGTTTTCTTAATCTCTTCTTTTCCTCTCATATTTTTGCCCTCCTATAAAAAATGCGGCGTATAACTCATTTAAGTAAGTCATCGCCGCATCCGATTTTATAACATATGTTTTCTAAGCTCTTCTCCGCTCTTTGCGCTTAAGTATGCAGGTGCAATATCAAATACTGTCTTGCATCCGCTCTGTCCTTCGCTTGCCAGTCTGTAAGCTGCTCTTGCATAAGCGATCAGTACAGATGATGTAAATTCCGGATTGGAATCAAGTTTCAGACTATATTCGATCAGGTGCTTATTCTCACCATCCCATCCTGTCTTTCCGCTGCGGAGTACAAATCCACCGTGCGGAATTCCGCTGTGGTTTGCTTTCAGTTCTTCTTCACTGATAAAGTGTACTGTTGTATCATAATCTGAGAAGTAGTTCGGCATTGTCTTGATCTCTTCTTCTACCTTCGCCGCATCTGCTCCTTCTTCCAGTACAACGAAACACTCTCTTGTATGTTTCTGTCTTGTTGTAAGTTCCGGATTCTCTCCGTTTCTTACTGCTTTCAGTGCAGCCTCTACCGGAATTGTGTACTGCTTTCCGTCTTTGACACCTTCAACTCTGCGGATTGCATCAGAATGTCCCTGGCTTACACCTTTGCCCCAGAATGTGTAATCATTTCCATCTGGAAGAATTGCATTCGCATACAGTCTGTTCAGTGAGAACATTCCCGGATCCCAGCCCACGGAAATGATTCCTACATGTCCGCCTTCTTTTGCGGCTGCATCTACATTTGCAAAATGCTCCGGGATTCTTGCATGTGTATCAAAACTATCGATCACATTGAACATCTTTGCGTAAACAGGTGTCTGTTTTGGAAGGTCTGTTGCGCTTCCTCCGCAAATTATCATAACGTCAATCTTATCTTTCCAGTCTTCTACGTCTGCTACATTACAAACTGTCGCAGTCTCTGTCAGAATCTTGACATCTTCCGGATTTCTTCTTGTGAACACTGCCACAAGCTCCATATCATCATTCTGCTTTACTGCGCACTCAACGCCTCTTCCAAGATTACCATAACCTAAAATACCAATTTTAATACTCATACTTAAACTCCTTTTTGCTCCGCAGATCTGTTTGCTTTGCATTTTCTTAGCGGACAGATTTACGGAGACTTTTTTTCTAATTAGATATTATACCTTTTCGTTTTCTTCATTTCAATGATTTTTCGATGAATTTTTAAGTATTGAAGGTTATCCTCTTAATGATTTTTTATTTTCTAAATGCAAGTTCATTCCATCTGAGTTCATTTTTCAGATTACGGATTGTTGTATCTTTATCAATATATACAGCTTCGATTCCCATCATTGCTGCCCAGTCACCCATCTGTTCTGCAGTGATATCATAAGAGAATGCTGTATGATGTGCACCACCGCAAAGAATCCAGGCTTCAGCTCCTGTTGCGAGATCCGGCTCCGGTGTCCAGAAGTTTGTTGCTACCGGAAGCTTCGGCATTGGTTTTTCATTTTTCTTGCAGTCAACTGTATTGATGATCAGGCGGAAACGATCTCCAAGATCGATCAGTGATGTTGCAATACCCTTTCCTTCTTTTGATGTAAATACAAGTCTTGCAGGATCTTCTCTGTCTCCCATAGAAAGTGGATTTACCTTGATGCTGATCGGACCGTCTGCGATAGATGGGCAGATCTCAAGCATATGAGCCTGAAGGATTCCTTCTTTTCCAGGCACAAAATTGTATGTATAATCTTCCAGCATCGATGTTCCTTTTGCATCTTTCATGCCTTCTGTCATGATCTTCATGATACGGACCATAGCTGCTGTCTTCCAGTCTCCTTCAGCTCCAAATCCATATCCCTTCTGCATCAGACGCTGGATCGCAAGTCCAGGAAGCTGTTTGAGTGCACCGAGATCTCCAAAGTGTGTAACGATTGCCTGATAGTTTTTCTCCTCAAGGAAACGCTCGAATCCAAGCTCAATCTGTGCCTGAACAGCAACATGTTTTCTGAACTCTTCCGGATCTCTTCCTTCAAGAAGGATCTCATATTTGTCATAATACTCTTCTACTAATGTATTTACATCTGCTGCGCTTACAGCATCTACAGACTCTGCGATTTCATTTACCGGATAAGCATCTACTTCCCATCCGAATTTAATCTGTGCCTCTACTTTGTCACCTTCAGTAACAGCAACATTTCTCATGTTGTCTGCAACTCTCATGACACGTACATGGCTGCTTTCGATCACACCAACTGCTGTACGCATCCAGGAAGCGATCTTCTCCTGAACCTTCTCGTCTGACCAGTGTCCAACAACAACTTTTCTCTCGATTCCAAGTCTTGTGAAAATGTGTCCGAACTCACGTCCACCATGTGCTGACTGGTTCTCATTCATGAAATCCATATCGATCGTGTCATATGGGATCTCCATATTGAACTGTGTATGAAGGTGAAGCAATGGTTTTCTGAACTCCTGAAGTCCAAGAATCCATGATTTTGCAGGTGAGAATGTATGCATCCATGTAATGACACCGGCACATTCATCATCAATATTAGCTTCATTAAAAGTCTTACGGATCAGTTCGTTTGTGATCAATGTTGGTTTCCATACAACTTCATATGGAAGAACTCCAGACTCATTGAGCTTCTCTACGATAATCTTGGCATGCTCTGCTACATGCGCCAGACATTCATCTCCGTAAAGATCCTGTGAACCTGTGCAAAACCAGAATTTGTACTCTTTCTTCTTTAACATTTTTGTGTCCTCCTTGTTATAAAATGTTTATAGTTATTTTTTATTTATCACTTAATTTGTTATTATGTTATACTTGACAGTTATTATTTTGCTGTATTCTGTCCGTAATAGGCATTCGCACCATGTTTTCTATAGTAATGCTTATCCTGAAGTTCCTGCGGAGCCGGTTTTACCTGCGGATTGATCATCTCACATCTTGCTGCCATCTTTGCAACTTCTTCTGCAACAACTGCATTGTGAACTGCTTCGTGTGCATCTTTACCCCATGTAAATACACCATGATTCTTACAAAGAACTGCCGGAACTGCAATATAATCTTTCTTCTTAGCTTCAAACTCATCTGCAATCAGAACTCCTGTGTTCTTCTCATATGCTTCCTCAATCTCTTCTTTCGTCAGATTACGCACGCATGGGATTTCTCCGTAGATGTAATCTGCATGTGTTGTTCCGTAACATGGGATATCTCTTCCTGCCTGTGCCCAGCTTGTTGCCCATGCAGAATGTGTATGTACAACACCACCGATTTTTGGAAAACGATTATAAAGAACAACATGTGTCGGTGTATCGGAAGATGGATTGTAACGTCCCTCTACTTTATTTCCGTTCAGATCAACAACTACCATATCTTCCGGAGTCAGCTTATCATATTCAACTCCACTTGGTTTAATAACAAAAAGTCCGCTTTCTCGATCGATTCCACTTACATTTCCCCATGTAAATGTAACCAAATCGTATTTTGGAAGCAGCATATTTGCCTCATACACTTCTTTTTTTAACTGTTCTAACATTGTTCTTCTCCTTTCGTCTGCTGTCTACATGACTTCATTATATAATTTCACAGAATTTCGCATCACAAGTTCCGGTGCAAATTCCGCTGAGTACATTTCCATATTTTTATCAATCTTATCCAATATAATCTGTGCTGCACACTTTCCAATCTCATTTGCCGGATTATTTACCGATGTGATTGGTACTTCACAAAATCTTGCAAGATTGGAATTGTCAATTCCAATCACTGAAATCTGATCTGGCACCTGCAAATCTGCACTTTGCAAGATTTGAATCAACTTACTTGCAATCTCATCATTGTAGCAGACACAGGCTGTACATCCGTTTAACCGCTTTAAAATTCTTTCACTTACCAGCTCCATCTCACGGATATCTTCTGAATCGATCCATAAAATCTGCCGATTCTTGATTTTATGTGAATGTTCCATGAGTGCTTTTGTGTATCCTGCATATCGCATTCTTCCCTGCCCATCATCCGCCTTGAAGATTCCTGCTATTCTTGTATGTCCACATTCCAAAAGGTGTTTCGTTGCAATGTAGCCTGCTTTCTCATCATCCAGACTGACATGCGGAATTGTGAGATTCTCATAGAAACTATTCACAAACAAAACCGGTATTCCTGATTTCTGTAATTTCTGATATAAATCTAAATTCGGATTCGGAAGCCCGCTTTTCACAGGTTCTGCAATCAATCCATCAATTCTTCTTGTTCTCAAAAATTCTTCTAAATGCATCCGCTCTTTTGCAACCGAATTATCTGTCATCGCAATCTGAAGGATTCCGCCTGCCTGAGTAACTTTTTTCTCAATTTCCCGAACAATAATTGGGAAAATATATGTATCAATGTATGTCAGCATCACTGCGATTCGCTTTTCTTCGTGATCTGATCTTTTTCTTTCTATATTTCCCAAAATCGAGCCCGCTTCTTCACATATATAGGATCCACTGCCACGTCTGCTTTCTACAATATTCTGTTTTACTAATTCCTCTAATGCCCGCCGTACGGTCTGGCGACTGACCTGAAATTGTTCGGACAATTCCTGCTCAGAAGGAATTTTCTCTCCGGAAATCATTTTTCCTGTTCTTACTTCCTCCTGTATCCAGGTTACGATTTTCTCAAATTTTTTCATTCGCTTATGACCTCTCTATACAATCGACTATCATTACTGTCATACGACACTTTGATTGTTACTGTTCACACGATGTGCGACCAGCAACGCATCTCGCCATTTTAAATCGCCTTTGGCGATGGGGCGAGATGCATTCAAACCAAAACATGCATCCTCCGTGTCAATCAGCGGAGTGATTGACACGGGAGTGAACAGTAACCTCTGATTTTCATCGATCCGATCAGTACATTCTCTTTATGCACTTAATATACAACAATACATGTTACAATACAATCCGCAGGATATCCAATCTTTTTCACTTGAAAATGTATATAAATTCAAAGTTGTATTGTTTTTATTCTTATTTTTCAATACAAATCAATAACTGTTCAGAGCCAACCTTCAAAATGCTACGCATTTCGTCGGTGTAGCGTATCCGCCAAATAAAATTTTTTCCTCTCCCTCTTGGGTACATAGTTGCTGTTCACACGTTGTGCGACCAGCAACTATACATTCACTCAAATATTATATTTTCAAAAAAATGTCTTGAAATTTATTTGATTTCGGTTCATAATTACATCAGACAAAGAATTAAATATTGTCAAAGGGGAGCTGGTCAGAACCGGCTGAGAGGAGACGTGTTACCGTTTCGACCCGTTTAAACCTGATTTGGATAATGCCAACGGAGGGAATTGATACCATGTAATGATTGAGATGCCCTTGCATCTCTTTTTACTTCGGACAGCTGGTAGGATCTTCACTCAGGTGAGGATCCTTTTTTTCATTTGAAAGGAGACTCAAGTTATGAAACAGACAACAAACACAAAAAAACTGGCACTTGCAGGTGTTCTCACCGCTCTTGCCATCGTTGGAAGCTTTTTAAGCTTTCCTGTAGCCGGAAGTAAATGTGCACCGGTTCAACATATGGTAAATATCTTTGCAGCCGTACTTCTTGGTCCCGGCTGGGGCGTTGGAATTGCATTCTGTGCAAGCCTTCTACGCAACATACTTGGAATCGGAAGTCTGATGGCTTTCCCGGGTAGTATGATTGGAGCTCTCTGCTGTGGACTTGTTTACAAGAAATGTAAGAATTTAAGCCTTACTTGTCTTGCAGAGGCACTTGGAACAGGTATTCTCGGAGGAATTGCTGCTTATCCGGTTGCTTTATTCCTTATGGGAGCAGCACCGGCAGGATTATTTATCTATGTGATCCCATTCCTGATCTCAACAGTAGCCGGAAGTATCCTGGCATTCCTGCTGATTTCAGTATTCCAGAAAAGTGGAGTAATGGCACAGCTTTTCCCGACTTCATAAGTTGTTCTATGCGATACATTGGGGACACCACCTTGTACCGCACAAGAAAATGCAGAATCAATCTGTAATCACCGGAGTTTTCCGTTAATAACCTCTTTATTTTCCAGTTATTAACATCTCTCCGCTGAAGGCGTCAGCATAATTTTTCTACTCATTCACTGGAAGTGTAGGTTAATAGTTACATCTCCTGTCCACATTCGTTCATGTGCAGGAGGTAGTAGCTTTTCTCGTGTACGCTGTCCGTGTTTTGCTGACGTCATAATATTTATCAATTCACATGTAAGAACGGAGGCAAAACAACATGAGAAACTACACAACCCAGATGGATGCAGCCCGCAAGGGGATTCTCACCCCGGAAATCAAAACAGTAGCTGAAAAAGAACATATGGAAACTGACAAACTGATGAAGCTTGTCGCAGAAGGAAAAGTTGCGATCTGTGCGAACAAAAACCACAAAGCACTGAACCCGGAAGGTGTCGGAAGCATGCTCCGCACAAAGATCAATGTCAATCTCGGAGTTTCCCGTGACTGCAAAGATTATAATATTGAGATGCAGAAAGTAATGAGCGCAGTAGAACTCGGTGCGGAAGCGATCATGGATCTTTCCAGCCATGGAGATACACAGCCATTCCGTCGCAAACTGACTTCTGAATGTCCTGCTATGATCGGTACAGTTCCTGTATACGACAGTGTCATTCATTATCAGAGAGATCTTGCAACTCTGACTGCACAGGATTTCCTTGATGTCATCCGTATGCATGCAGAAGACGGTGTTGACTTTGTTACACTTCACTGCGGAATCACAAGAAAAACAATTGAACAGATCAAAAAGCATAAACGTAAAATGAACATTGTAAGCCGTGGAGGAAGCCTTGTATTCGCATGGATGAGCATGACAGGAGAAGAGAACCCATTCTACGAGTACTATGATGAGATTCTTGATATCTGTGAAGAATATGACGTGACGATCTCACTTGGTGATGCGTGCCGTCCTGGATGTCTGGCTGACGCTACAGATGTATGCCAGATTGAAGAGCTTGTACGTCTCGGCGAACTGACAAAACGTGCCTGGGATCATAATGTTCAGGTTATGGTAGAAGGACCTGGACATGTACCGCTTGATCAGGTTGCAGCTAACATGAAAGTGCAGCAGACCATCTGTATGGGAGCTCCTTTCTATGTTCTTGGACCTATCGTTACAGATATTGCTCCTGGATATGACCATATCACTTCCGCGATCGGTGGAGCTGTTGCGGCAATGAACGGTGCTTCCTTCCTCTGCTATGTAACACCGGCTGAACACCTTGCTCTTCCAAATGTTGAAGATACAAAACAGGGAATCATTGCTTCTAAGATTGCAGCTCATGCTGCTGATATTGCCAAAGGAATTCCTGGAGCAAGAGATATCGATGATAAGATGGCAGATGCCCGCCGTGTTCTTGACTGGGATGCACAGTTTGAATGCGCTCTGGATCCTGAAACTGCAAAAGCAATCCGCGACAGCAGAAAACCGGAGGACGACCACAGCGATACTTGCAGTATGTGTGGAAAGTTCTGTGCAGTAAGAAGTATGAATAAGGCACTGGCCGGGGAATATATTGATATTCTGTAAGTATCCGAAATACGTATAGCATTTTGGGAGATTAATTCCAAGCAGTTATAATTAAGGGAATGCGGTTAAAGAATCGCTTTCCCTTTTGCATTTACGCGATCAAACGAGTCAAAGTCCATGCTTGCACTATGCTGATCACACCTATGATCGATGCTCTCTGAAAACCTGTTATATATCCCAAGTCGACTTGTCTTTAAGAGGATAATAAGCTTCTACCATGGCTTTTTGAACAGTTACAACAAATCTTTTATTTTTTTATCCTGTTGTCCTTTAATAGAATACTTTTAGACCTTAAATAGCACTTAATGTCAGAAAAGCTATCAATCACAACACATTTCATCTTAATTGTTGTAATCGATAGCTTTTTATATTTCTATATTATCTTATTCCGGATTCACAATCTTCCCGGCAACTGCACATGCCGCTGCAGTTCTCGGACTTGCAAGATAAATCTCTACCTTAGATGTTCCCATACGCCCAAGGAAGTTTCTGTTATTCGTTGCTACAACTCGTTCTCCGTCAGAAAGGATTCCTCCTGTTCTTCCGCAGCACAATCCGCACCCCGGATGTGTAATGATCGCACCTGCTTCTGCCAAAATATCCAGGGTTCCGTCTGCCAGTGCCTGTCTGTAGATCTTGCGGCTTGCCGGTGTAACGATCAGCTTCACAAAGTCCGCAACTTTCTTCCCTTTGAGTACTTCTGCCGCAGCTCTGAGATCTTCCAGACGTCCATTTGTACAGGATCCGATAAATACCTGGTCAATCTCTGTTCCTTCCAGTTCACTGACATTTCTGATCTTATCAACCTGGGACGGACATGCCATAACCGGAACGAAATCCTCTGCCTTATATGTCATTGTCTTCATATAAACAGCATCTTCATCTCCAACAAGGCTCTTCTGGTAATCATTGAGTTCAATCTCACAATATTCTGCCGTCTTCTCATCCGGTGTGAAAAGAGCACATTTTGCTCCTGCCTCGATTGCCATATTCGCCATTGTCATACGGCTTGCAACTGACATATTCTCAATCGTGCTTCCCGAGAATTCCAGTGCTCTGTAAGTTGCTCCGTCCGCACGGAGATCTCCGATCAGTCGGAGAATGATATCCTTGGACATTACATTTTCCGGAAGTTCTCCGTCAATCACAACTTTGATCGTCTCCGGAACTTTGATCCACATTGTACCGGTTCCGAGAATACTTGCCATTTCTGTATAACCGATTCCAGATGAAAATGCGCCGACACAACCATAAGTTGTCGTATGGCTGTCTGTTCCGAATGCGATATCTCCAGGTTTCACATATCCAGCTTCTGTCATCAACTGGTGACAGATTCCGTCGCTTCTATGTACGTGAGTCAGTCCATATTTTTCTACAAATTCATCTCCTTTGTGGAAATGTCTTGTGTCATCCTGCTGGCTTGCCGGAACCAGGTGGTCATAAATTAAAACCACTTTATCCGGATCATGAAGCTTTGTAAATCCCATCTCTTCAAATTTATCTGCTACAAAAGGAATGAAAATATCATGGATCATGCATCTGTCAACATTGACTGTCACGATATCTCCCGGCTTTACTGCCTTTCCTGTATTATGTCTGATAATCTTTTCAATAATCGTCTCGCCCATCATGCTCTCCTTTCTGCTCAATCCTCAAGTCCATTCAGCTTGCGCATAGCTTTTACAAGTCCGCCTGCCTGAATGATGCTCATCAGATTCTCCGGCAGAGAAGCGATCGGGTATTCTTTGCCATTATAGTCTACATGCTGATTCATCACGACATCAATTGTGTCGCCTTCTTTCATATCATCATACAGATCCGGCTGCTCGATCAAAAGCAGACCATTGTTGATTGAATTGCGGAAAAAGATTCTTGCAAATGATTTTGCGATCACACACTGGATTCCAAGTGCTTTGATGATCTCCGGTGCCTGCTCTCTGGAAGATCCACATCCAAAGTTCTTTCCTGCAACGATGATATCACCTTTCTGGATCTGTCCTGCCAGCTCCGGACGAAGCGGACTGAATCCATACTGTTTCATATCGTCAATTGTTTTCAGTGCAAGATACTCTGTCGGGATAATGATATCAGTATCAATATCATCTCCGAGTACCCACACCTTTCCTGTAAATTTATCCATAGTTCACCTCAAAATATATAAGTTCTTCTCTGTGTAAATTATCTCTTGTTCCCATCACCTTACAGATCAGATGCAAGTGCGATCTCGCCCTTAATTGCTGATGCTGTAACTGTTGCTGCGGATCCAAGATATACTTTTGAACTTGGGTGTCCTGCACGACCCTTGAAATTACGTGTTCCTGTACTGATCAGAACTTCATTTTCACCGATAACTCCCTGGCAGCTTCCCCAGCAGACACTACAGTTCGGATTCATTACAATTGCGCCTGCCTCCATGAAAATGTCAAGAAGTCCTTCCTTAAGAGCCTGGCGGTAAATTGTCTGGCTTGCCGGAACAACAAGGAAACGGACCTTATCTGCAACTTTCTTTCCTTTGATGACTTCTGCTCCGACACGAAGATCTTCAATACGTCCATTATTACAGGAACCTAAAAATGCTTCATCAATCTTAATTCCACGCACTTCTTTTGCCGGACTTAAATTATCTACAAAATCAGGTTTTGCCACGACCGGTTCCACTTTAGAAAGATCGATTGTATACTCTCTGATATAATGCGCATCCGGATCACTGTGAAATACAGCTTTCGGCTCACGGCCATGCTCTTTCAGGTATTCCATTGCTTTTTCATCAGCCTCGAAGATACCTGTCTTGGCTCCGGCTTCTACTGCCATGTTGCAAAGTGCGATACGATCACTGATACTCAGTGTCTTTGCTCCTTCTCCTGTGAACTCCATCACCTGATAGTTACATCCGTTCGCACCAACCTGACCGATAATTGTCAGGATCAGGTCTCTTGCATAAACACCTTCCGGAAGTTCTCCAATCAGATTGAATTTCACTGATTCTGGAACGAGTACCCAGGACTGTCCTGTCACCATTCCATAAAGGAAGTCTGTACATCCGACACCTGTACCGAACGCTCCGAGTGCTCCGTAAGAACAAGTATGGCTGTCAGCTCCGAAGATCAGTTCTCCCGGACGGACATAGTTCTCCATCATAACCTGATGGCAGACACCCTTTCCTTCCCAGAAGTCAATTCCGTTCTCTTTTGCAAAATCTCTCATCTTCTTCTGAGATGCCGCTGTCTTCGGACTGTCTGACGGCACATTATGATCCACAATGAATACCAGTTTCTTCGGATCTGCAATACGAGGATTCTTTAATTTGTTATTATACATATCCACAGTAAGATGCGTCGTTCCATCATTACTCATCATTCTGTCCAATGTTACTGTATGAATATCTCCCGGTTTTACGCTGTCCACACCGGCTGCAGCAGCGATGATCTTCTCTGCGATTGTCATTCCCATAGTTCTAGTCCTCCTTATTCAGTGAAGCAATCAGTCCACCCTGATTCAGAATATTCTGCATATACTCCGGCAGCTTTGTACAGGAATAAGTCTTTCCATTCGCCTCAGCTGTTCCGTCAGACATGCGAAGTTCCATTGTATCACCTGTCTTCACCTCATCCGGAAGCTCCTTACAGACAATGACCGGAAGTCCGATATTGATTGCATTTCTATAGAAGATTCTTGCAAATGATTTTGCAATGACAGCCTGTACTCCAAGTGCTTTGAGCACACCCGGTGCCTGCTCTCTGGAGGATCCACAACCAAAATTCTCTCCTCCGACTACGAAGTCTCCCGGTTTTACTTTTTTCGCAAAATCCGGATCCAATGATTCAAATGTATGGCTCTTCATCTCATCTAAGTTCGGCAGAAGCAGATACTGGGATGCGATGATCTGATCTGTATCAAGATCATTATGAAATTTAAAAATTGTACCTTTTTCCATAATAATAATGTCCTTTCTGTTGTCCTGTGGATAAATTGTATCAATTTAACGTGATGAAGTCCATGAACTATTTTAACAAATCTTCATCTTATTTTGCATTGATTTTCTATATCATACTTCCACTTCGAATGGCAGAAGATCTAAAATATCTTTCTGCACATCGATTCCAGGATATACTTCTATCAATTTCAACCCCTTCGGTGTCAGGCGAAATACACAGCGTTCAGTCACATAAAGTACCTTCTGTCCATTTGCGATCGCACGTCTGGCAGAAAAACTGATACTCTTGACTCGATCTACAAATTTTGAAATAGAACCTTCCTTCTCAATTTCAACAATCCCCTTCTTCTGTGAAACTTCCAGTCCTTTTGCCGTAAAGCTGAAACAGAAAACAACGGTTGGTGTCTTAGCTGTGATATTCGCAAATCCTCCGATTCCGGCAAACGCTCCCGGTCCACGGTGTGCATTCACATTTCCTTCTTTATCCACTTCAAGCGCGCCCATAAAGCAGACATCGAGGCCACCATTATCATAAAGGTCAAACTGGTTTGCCATATCATAGACAGATGCCGCACCGATCATTGCTCCAAATGCTTCTCCTGAAACCGGAAATCCTCCGATTCCTCCGGATTCAACCGTCAATGTCACCATATCAAGCATTCCACTCTTTCTTGCAAAACGAGAAACCATCTCCGGAATACCGATTCCAATATTTACAATATCATCTACACGTAATTCCTTCGATGCACGTTTTCCGATGATATTTGCCACCGTACTGTTCTTTGACTGTTTCACTGAGACAGAATCTAAACGCTCACTCCATGTGTTCCACTCTTCATATGGAATCTCAAAGCTTCCAGTCAGTGCTGTATAGGCTTCATTTCTTGCTTCCGGTTCTGCCACAACGATCGCATCTACCAGACAGCCCGGAATAATTGCATTTCTCGGTCGTGACGGGGTGTCCACCAGGCGGTCTACCTGTACGATCACCTTGCCGCGATTCGCTTTTACTGCCTGACAAATAGACAGCGCATCACCGGACATAAACATATCGTCAAAAGTAATATTTCCCTTTCGGTCTGCTGCTGTTCCTTTAATCAGTGCAATATTAATTTTCGGTAATTTATAATAGAGAAATTCCTCTCCATCCACTTCCACATGCCTGACCAGTGAATCATCAATTGAGATTCTGTTAATTCCAGGCCCTTCTTTTCTTGGATCTACAAATATATCCAAGCCAACCTTTGAAAGTGCACCCGGGAGACCTCCGGCCTGTGCACGGATTGCATGTGAAATGCATCCAAGCGGAAGATTGTATGCCTCAAACCGGTCTTCTAAAACTAGTTTCTTTGTACTGAGCATTGCTCCAAAATGCCCGCAGATAAGCTTGTCCACAGCACCCTCTCTGATGTATCCTTCTGCATTATGTTCATCATCCCAGACACCAAAACCGGCACTGGAAATCATTGTCAGATGTGTTGGGGACTGCATCTTCTGGTATCTTCTGTAAATTGCTTCGTGAAGTTCAATTGGATTCTCTATTCCGACAAATGAATTCACACAGATACAGTCTCCGTCCCGAATCAGCCGGATTGCTTCATCGGCAGTCATTATTTCATACATGGTGTATTTTCTCCTAGTTCTCTAAAATATCTTTGGAATACATTATACACTATCTTCGGAGATCAATCATTACAAATCATACAATTATTTTCCATTTGTCTCATTATTCCAACCATTTGGTTACTCAATTCCATGTAAAATCATTAAAAGTGCAAAAAACGAGACAAACCTGTTCACACTATTTGCAGGAGGGATTAGAACTATGCCAAAACGAACACCTACTACCGGAGAGAAGAATCTGATCGGCAAAAGGCTCATTGAACTTCGTCGGCAACGCCATATGTCACAGAGACTTTTAGCTTACAAACTCCAATTGCGCGGATATGATATGGACAAAAATGTAATTACAAGAATAGAAACCAACAAACGTTACGTTACAGACATAGAATTGAAAGCTCTAACTGAGATCTTCGACGTTTCTTATGAATATCTCATTGAGGGAAAAGACATCCTTGAACCTTAACGGATGATAGAAACGGAGGTGAAACTATGGCAAATATTCAACTTGCGGATAATCTACGGCGTTTGAGAAAGCAATATAACTACACGCAGGCTCAGATCGGCAAAAAGCTGCATATCACTCATCAGGCTTATTCAAATTATGAAACCGGCGTACGTGAACCAAACCTTCAACTTCTTGCTGAACTATCCTGGATCTATCACACCTCTGTCGACTCGCTTATCACTCAGTACTGCAATGCAAAGAATCCATCATCAGTTGAAGTAAAAAACTATTTCTGTATTAAAATTGAAAATAGTGAAAACGACATTCTTCTTACAAAAAATGAAGTGAATTTTCTTTTGAAATACCGTTCTGCTGGGGAAGCTGAACGTAAACTCGCACATGAAGCTTTAGATTTTACTGAACGTTGATTTCTATTTCAAAAAGAACTGAACCCATTGACATTAATTATCTGGGTTCAGTTCTTTTTTATCTCTACTTTCTTCTACGCTGATATTGCATTTCCTGTATACAGCTGATAATACTTACCTTTCTCTTCAATCAACTGGTCGTGTGTACCTCTCTCGATAATCCTTCCCTGTTCAAGTACCATGATACAGTCAGAATTACGAACTGTTGACAAACGGTGTGCGATCACAAAGGTAGTACGCCCATGCATCAGCCGGTCCATACTTTCCTGGATAATACGCTCTGTGCGGGTATCGATCGAGCTTGTTGCCTCATCCAGAATCAATACCGGTGGATCTGCTACTGCCGCACGGGCAATCGCAAGAAGCTGTCGCTGTCCCTGACTTAAGTTTGCTCCATCTCCGGTGATCACCGTGTCATACCCTTCCGGAAGTCTGCGGATAAATCCATCTGCATTTGCCAGCTTTGCTGCTGCAATGATTTCTTCATCTGTTGCATCCAGCTTTCCAAAACGAATATTATCTTTCACTGTACCAGTAAACAAATGTGTATCCTGCAATACGATTCCAAGAGAATGTCGAAGATCTGCTTTCTTGATCTTGTTAATATTAATTCCGTCATAGCGGATCTTACCATCCTGAATATCGTAGAAACGATTGATCAGATTTGTAATTGTCGTCTTACCGGCTCCTGTTGAACCTACGAAAGCAATCTTCTGCCCCGGTTCTGCATATAACTTCACATCATGAAGGACGATTTTGTTATCATTGTATCCGAAATCCACTCCGTCAAATACAACATTCCCTTTTAACTCAACATAATCAACAGAACCATCTGCCTGATGTGTATGTTTCCATGCCCAGCGGCCAGTACGTTTCTCACTTTCTGTCAGTTTTCCATTCTCTTCTTTCGCATTAACTAATGTAACATAACCTTCATCCACTTCCACTTTTTCATCCAGAAGTGTAAAGATACGTTCCGCACCTGCGAGTGCCATAACAATCGCATTCAGCTGCTGGCTCACCTGGTTGATCGGCATACTGAAGCTTTTATTAAATGTAAGGAAACTTGCCAGACCGCCCAATGTAAATCCACCGACATGGTTAAGAGCAAGTGCACCTCCAACGATTGCACACATTACATAACTGATATTTCCAATCTGCGCATTCATAGGACCGAGGAAGTTTGCATAAGTATTTGCACGGTCTGCGCTTACAAACAGATCCTCATTCAACTTTTTGAATTCTGTCTTACTTTCTTCTTCATGACAGAATACCTTCACAACCTTCTGGCCGTTCATCATTTCTTCAATATATCCGTTGACCTTACCAAGATTCTTCTGCTGCTCAAGGAAATATTTTCCACTCTGTCCGGCAGCTTTCTTTGTTCCCCAGATCATGATCGCAACCATAACCATCGTCACTGCTGTCAGTGGAATATTCAAGATCAACATACTGATAAATACACTGACAATTGTAAATCCACTGTTGATAATCTGCGGAATACTCTGGCTTACCATCTGTCTAAGTGTATCAATGTCATTCGTGTAGATTGACATAATATCGCCATGCGCATGTGTATCGAAATATTTAATCGGAAGTTTCTCCATGTGACTGAACAGATCATTTCTCATGTTCATCATCATTCCCTGTGTCACATTGATCATAATTCGGTTGTAAGTATAAGTTGCCACGATTCCGACTCCATAAAAGCAAGCAACTTTTCCGATTGCATGTGCAAGCGGTGTAAAGTTCGGTGTATCACTGGACAATAAAAACGGTGTAATGTATTTATCAATCAAATCTCTTGTGAACATTGTTCCCTGAACATTTGCAATAACTCCTACAAAAATAAGGATGAATACTATAATGCAGTGAAATTTATAATCCCGGAAAATATAATCCATCAAACGTTTAAGTAATTTCCCAGGATTTTCCACTCTATTCTTTGGTTTTCCCATTGGTCCGCGCATTATGCTTCACCTCCATTTTCATCAAAATCTCCGCCTCCCTGTGTCTGAGACTCATATACCTCGCGATAAATCTCATCTGACACAAGCAGTTCATCATGTGTTCCGAATCCATGAATCTTTCCTTCATCCATCACAATAATACGGTCTGCATCCTGAACACTGGATACACGCTGTGCAATGATCAGCTTTGTCGTATCCGGAATCTCTTCACGGAATGCACGTCGGATCTTCGCATCTGTTGCAGTATCAACAGCACTTGTACTGTCATCAAGAATCAGGATCTTCGGCTTCTTTAGCAATGCTCTTGCAATACAGAGTCTCTGCTTCTGACCACCGGACACATTGTTTCCGCCCTGTTCAATATGCGTATTATATTTATCCGGGAAGCGCTCGATAAATTCATCTGCACAGGCCAGTTTACATGCCTGGATACACTCTTCATCTGTCGCTTCTTTGTCTCCCCAACGGAGATTGTCTAAAATACTTCCTGTAAATAAGACATTTTTCTGAAGCACTACAGACACCTGATTACGGAGCACCTCAAGATCATATTCTTTTACATTTTTTCCACCAACCAGAATCTCTCCGTCCGTCACATCATACAGACGACTGATCAGATTGACCAGACTTGTCTTCGCACTTCCGGTTCCTCCGATAATTCCAATCGTTTCTCCGGAACGAATCTCCAGATTGATGTCTTTGAGAACCTTCTCTGCACTGTCTTTCTTATAAGAAAAGTCTACATTTTTAAATGTAATGCTTCCGTCTGCGACTTCATATACCGGATGCTCTGGATTGTGAATATCTGTTTTTTCATTCAGCACTTCCGCAATACGGCACATACTTGCCATACTCATGGAAATCATGACGAAAACCATCGAAAGCATCATCAGACTCATAAGAATATTCATACAATAAGCAAGAAGACTCATCAGTTCTCCGGTTGTAAGAGAATCCACAACAATCATCTTCGCACCGAACCAGCTGATTAAAATAATACAGGTGTAAACTGTAAACATCATGATTGGCGCATTCCAGATAACATTCTTCTCTGCTTTTACAAAAATATCATAAATATTCTTGCTTGCACGCTTAAATTTACTTGTCTCTTCCTCTTCCCTTACATATGCCTTTACAACACGGATTGCAGAAACATTTTCCTGAACAGACTCATTCAATGCGTCATATTTCGGAAATGCCTGTTGGAAATATGCAGTTGCATGACGGATAATAAAAAACAAAATAATTCCAAGAATCAAGACTGCCACAAGATAAATACTTGCCAGCCTTGCATTGATCGCAAATGCCATCACCATCGCACATACCATACTTGCCGGTGCTCTCATCATCATACGTAACATCATCTGATACGCATTCTGCACATTTGTTACATCTGTTGTCAGACGCGTTACCAGTCCTGCTGTACTGAAATGATCAATATTTGCAAACGAATATGTCTGAATCCGATCAAACATTGCATTTCTCAAATTCTTTGCGAAACCTGTAGAAGCCTTTGCTCCATAACGTCCTCCCGCCATTCCGGCAAGCAGGCCTAAAAATGCTGCTACGATCATGATTCCACCCACTTTATAAATGTGGTGGATATCACCCGTATTAACCCCTTTATCAATGATCGATGCCATCAAAAACGGGATCAATGTCTCAAATAAAACTTCAAGAATCATGAAAATCGGTGTCGCGATCGATGCTGCCTTATACTCTTTTACTTCTTTTAATAAAGTACGAATCATGAATTCTCTCCTCTCATTTTTCTTAGATTGAGATGAACCTTATGAGTCACTCTCAAAAATGCCTGTAATTCTTCTTCGGTAATTCCTTCTTCCAGTTCTGCGTCCATTCGCTTGAAAATCTCTCCAAGCTTTTCGTGACTTTCGCGTCCTGCCTCTGTCAGCATAACCTTTTTCAGCCTTGCATCACTCGCAACCGAAGCACGACAGACAAGTCCTTTCTTCTCTAAAGCCTGAATGATATTCGTCACTCCCGAACGGCAGATTCCGAAATACTTCTCTATGTCTTTCTGATAAATCTCTGCATCCTGATGTTCATAGAGATAACGCAAAATCCATCCATGCATAAGGGTTACTTCATCCAACCCTTCCGCTTTTACTCTCGCCTCAAGTAATTTTGAAATGGAACGATCCATTTTATGTACCTGTGGACCGATATGAAAATGTTCTTCACACAAAATTGTAATCCTCCTTTCTATCTTCACACGCAGGAACTGTTTACCAGTGAATTGTTCACTTGTGAACAGTTCCTGTATAAACAAGTTTATCACATTGGTTTTTAATGTCAATAGAAAATATTGAGTTGTCTTCTATTTTTATTTTGCAAAAGAAAAGCTCACAGCTGATCATATACAACCAGCCGTGAACTTTTTATTCTAAGTTTCATAATATGAATCTATATTTACATTCTATCTCTCAGCACATGATACAACTCTGCCTCTGTATAATACTGATACGGATTTACATAAAGAAAAGTTAAGATCCCAAACGTACATGCCCCCAGCAAATGCCAGCCGATAAAGGAAAGATCCAGCACAAACGCATCCCATTTATTCCCCATCATCATTCGTTTGCTCTCCGCAAAAATCTCCTGTCTGCTCATCTCCGGATGGTCAAGCAGAAGATACGGTACCATTGCATATTCATATCCTTTGATCACACCGGGAACAATAAATAACAGTGACCACAATGTAAGATAAATTGTCTTCAGAAGCATTGTCATACGTACTGTCTTATTGCAATCTCTTACCATACGGAAAATATCTTTCACATCCTGTCTTCCGTCTCTTCCATTTTTGAAAAATTTACAACAGCCGACAGTCATTGGATTCCATAGGAAATAGGCAATAGCCAGATATACAATAAATGAAATTACAACCACAACTGCTACAGTTGCTGCAATCCCAAACATTAGAATCGGATGAAAACCTTGTATCGAAGTTTCCACCTCACTATTCTTATTTTTTAGTATATTATAAGAATGCGTAAATCCATTTCCCAAAAGAAACGTATAAATCAATGCTGCAAGAACAGAATACCAATAATTCTGTTTCAACAGGAACTTTGCTCTTCCCTTTAATTCACTTCTTGTCCATAACATAAAAATCCCTCCTGATGTCATTCTGTTGATTGAACTGATTGCTACATAATCATTATAGCATATTCTATCTTCCAGAAATATCTCAAGAGGGATATCTTTCTTAATTTTTCTTAATCTGTAACTGTTCAGAGCCAAGCAAAATTTCAAAAAAAGATGTAAAATGCTTGCATTTTTAAGACTGTTTTTGAAATTTTATTTGGCGGATACGCCACACCTTCAAAATGCGTAGCATTTTGAAGGTTGGCTCTGAACAGTCACCTTAATCTTTTGATATCTACATGCCATCCGGATACTCTACACCTTCCGGTAGTGGATCCCAGTCATTCAATCCCAATGACTGTTTATATCTGGCACGATCCAATGTCAGTATTTCCACAGGCTCATTCAGATAATCTATGAGCTCTTTGATACCTTCCCGCGTCTTATTATTTACTTCGAAAATGCGCTCACATCCGGCATTCTTCATCCAAAGTCTCACCATATCAACATTTGCGTACGGTGAATCAATCTTTGTAATGATTCCGATCAATGGACGTTGGATAAAACATCTGCTTCCAGGTCCGAACAGATTGAACGGTTCATCTGCAGCCTGCACCATAGCAATCACGTCTGCCTCAAATGAAA
This sequence comes from Mediterraneibacter faecis, assembly GCF_055383675.1. Classification (NCBI taxonomy): domain Bacteria; kingdom Bacillati; phylum Bacillota; class Clostridia; order Lachnospirales; family Lachnospiraceae; genus Mediterraneibacter; species Mediterraneibacter faecis. Next base: position 2,212,085 of record NZ_AP043803.1, read on the forward strand.
AACAGGCAAGTCCAACACTGAAATGCTTAGACTCTGCATACTCTCCCGGAGAGTCGATCGTATCATCTTCTGTATTCGTATACTGTGTCTTCACATAATGCAGTTCTTCTCCCTTAAGAGCCTGCGTCAGTGAAGTCTTCCCCGCTTCACTTCTCCCCATCAAAAATATCTTTTTCATCCTGTTACGCCTCTGTCTTCTTAACTTCTATGAACCTCGCACACTGCAAAGCCAAGTCTCTCATTAAAAAATCGAACTACTTCTTCCACCGCTGTCTGTACCTGTGTCAATCCGCCGGTCAGAATTAGTGTCCCGCAGAATCTGTCCATAAATCCAATCTCAACATCTGCGCTCTTGAATGCTACATCTGCAGCAACCACAACTGCTTCCCACGGTGTAAAACGCAGAAGTCCGATAGACTCTCCTGTGTGATCCTCACCTTCATGAGTTCCAATATGTAATCCCAGATTCTGGTAAATAACCTCATCTGATCTACTGATAATATGCGCCATGCAGACTTCCTTCCCCGGCACGCGCACACGAGTCATACGAAGCTTCTTTCCTTTCAGATTCTCATAGTCATCATGAAACAGACGCTCCATGAGCTCTTCTCTCGTTATACGTTCCCGTTCCATAAGCGCACTTCCTATCGTTTTGTAATATCACAGACTACATAACCAAGAGAATCTCTGAAATAATCCACAACTTCTGTCAATGCAGATGTAACATCAGAAATCTCTCCTGTAATAATCAGTGTGCCTGTAAAACGGTCTGCGAATCCAAGATAAACATTACCGCTTTTCACTGCAATATCAGATGCGATAACTGCTGACTCCGGTGGAGTCATATTCATAATTCCAATTGCAGAAGAACGATAATCCAGATGTGGATTTAATCCGAGTTTCTGATAAATAATCGGAGCCGGACCTCCCATTACATGTGCAAATGTAATCTCCTTACCTGCAACTGTTTCCTGTACAATTCTAATCTGTTCTCCGTGATCATTCGCCATCTGTCAGTTCCTCTCTTTCACATAGATTCTGTAATTCTCATTCATACAATCCTGTATGTTAATCCACTAACATTCTCTGTTCACAGCCAGTCTCGTTACTGTTCACACGATGTGACCAGCAACACATCTCGCCATTTTAAATCGCCTTTGGCGATGGGGCGAGATGCATTCAAGCCAAAACATGCATCCTCCGTGTCAATCAGCGAAGTGATTGACACGGGAGTGAACAGTAACCCAGTCTCAGCTATAAACTCTCTTACTATAAATAATACTATCTATATGCCTTTCTGTCAAGGAGATTCCAATAAATCTCAACACGCTTTAATTAAGAATCAACAAAATCCAACTGTTTTATTTGTAAAAACAACAAAAACTCAAGTTTCTTTTTTATACATAAGAAAAAAGGGAAGTTTTTCACCTGCAATACACAAACACACTTCATGTAATTTCTGCAAATGAAAAACTCCCCTTTATTTTAACTATTAACTTCTATCAATTTACACTTCTTCTGCAATCTCTCTTGCTACGAACACACCACTTGCTGATGCATGGGACAATGAATGTGTCACTCCACTTCCGTCTCCAATCACATACAGGCCCTTGTGTTTTGTTTCAAGATGTTCATCCAGTTTCACTTCCATATTGTAGAACTTAACTTCTACACCATAGAGCAGTGTATCATCATTTGCTGTTCCAGGTGCGATCTTATCCAAAGCGTAGATCATCTCAATGATTCCATCAAGAATACGTTTCGGCAATACAAGGCTCAAATCTCCCGGTTCTGCGGAAAGTGTCGGTGTCAGAAAACTCTCTGCAATACGTGCCGGTGTACTTCTTCTTCCTCGGATCAGATCACCAAAGCGCTGTACAAGAACGCCACCTCCAAGCATATTAGACAGGCGTGCAATACTTTCACCATATCCATTACTGTCTTTGAACGGCTCTGAAAAATGTTTCTCCACAAGAAGCGCAAAGTTTGTATTCTCTGTCTGCTTCGCCGGATCTTCATAGCTATGTCCGTTTACTGTAACGATTCCGTTTGTATTCTCATTTACAACGATTCCATTCGGATTCATACAGAATGTTCTGACTTTATCTTCAAACTTCTCTGTTCTGTAGACAATCTTGCTTTCATACAGTTCATCTGTAAGGTGTGAGAAAATAACTGCTGGAAGTTCCACACGAACTCCGATATCTACACGGTTGGATTTTGTTGTGATATCGAGATTTTCACATACTTTTTCCATCCATTTACTTCCGCTTCTTCCCACAGAAACGATACATTTCTTACATTCATCTACACCATCCTTTGTAATCACGCGATATCCGCCGTCAATCGCTTCCACATCATCTACATGACAGTTAAAACGGAACTCTACAGTATCTTTCAACTTTGCATAGAGATTCTCAAGAACAACATAGTTGATATCTGTTCCAAGATGACGAACAGATGCATCCAAAAGATTCAGCTTATTCTGCATACAGAGTTTCTTAATATGTGTTCCTGATGTGGAATACATTTTTGTACCCTCACCACCAAATTTCACATTGATCTCATCTACGTAATTCATCAGCTCAATTGCTGTCTCTTTACCGATATACTCATACAATGTTCCACCAAAATTATTTGTGATATTGTATTTTCCATCTGAAAATGCTCCTGCTCCACCGAATCCACTCATAATCGCGCATGTCTTGCAGTTCACACAGCTCTTAATCTTCTTTCCATCGATTGGGCATTTTCTCTTCTCCAGTGGATTGCCGGCTTCAAATACCGCCACCTTCAATTCCGGTGCTTTCTCTACCAGCTCATAAGCTGCAAAGATTCCCCCAGGTCCTGCACCGATAATAATTACATCATAATTGCTCATATATTTTTCTCCTTTCAATTACTTCCTTGTTTCTTAACTACACTACTCTTCGTCTCTTAATTTCAAGATTCCGACAATCAGCGTCTTTATATCATCAAAAATATAATCAAACGCACCGGCCTGACACATATTTATAATGACCATACCAACCGGAACAGCAAGGATCATCCAGATCACACCACCAATTCGATATCCAATATAAATCAAAAGCAGTGTAACCAGCGGATTCAATCCGACACTGTCTCCGACAAGCTTCGGCTGGATCAGCTGTCTGACAATTTGCGTAATTGCATAGATCACAACAAGCATAATCGCACGTTTATAATCTCCCATAAAGACTGCATATATAGCCCATGGAATCATCGCAGTTCCTGTTCCAAAAAATGGTAGGAAATCTAGAAATGCGATCAAAAATGCAGACAATACAAAGTAATGGACTCTCAAAAATCCAAGTCCTACAGCCAAAATCAAAAATACAATTCCCATGATCTTAAACTGTGCCTTGAAATATCCACCAACCGCATATTTCAGGTTATCTATCACCATGATCATTCGTTCAGTTACTGACTTTGGCGCAATCTGTTTGACCCATGTCACAACTTCTTCTCGCTCTGAGATAAAGAAATAAGAAGACATAACCGCAACGATTGTTGATACCAGATAACTTGGCACACGCTTTGCGATATTTCCTGCGGCACTTACCGTTGGCTCACTGATTTTTGACATCAGATTTCCCATCGTGTCATCCAAATTCGCAACAGTTGTCGTCCATCCATTCTGGATTCCATCCGGCAGTTTGCTAAAAATTCCGGACATAGAAATTCCAATTTGATGGAGTCCTTTTTCGAGCTGCACATACATTTCCGGGAAGTCTTTGATCAGACTGCTGACTTCTGAAACCAGCCAACTGACAGCAAAGTAGCCCAGCGTCCCCATCAACGCCAGGACTCCGATAATAATCAATGCGGAGCCTAATTTTTTTCTGATCTTCAAACGTTTTTCTAACCAGTTAACAACCGGTGTGGCGATGGATGCAATGATCCATCCAACCACAAACGGCATGAGAAATCCAAGTAATTTCCATCCGATCAGTATAAATCCAACTGTTGCTGCTATGCTGAAAAGCAAGCTTACGGCAACTTGCCAGTATGGGCGCTTATTTGTCATCCTCTGCCCCCTCGTCATTTCCATATCCGAGATATTCTGTCTCAATCAATTCCCAAATCTCATCTCTTCCCTGTTTTGTCTGGGATGAGAATGGAATTACTTTTGTTCCAGGAACAAGCTGCAGACCTGTCTTCAGCATTTTAATATGCTTCTGTACCTGACTGCGTTTAATCTTATCAAGCTTTGTTGCGATAATGATTGGCTGATATCCCTGATCCAGGATCCACTGATACATCATTTTATCATTCGCAGATGGATCATGACGGATATCGATCAAAAGGAATACTGCCTTAAGCTGTTTTGATGTATGCAGATAACGCTCGATCAGTTTTCCCCACTGAATCTTTTCCTGCTCAGAAACCTTTGCGTATCCATACCCTGGGAGATCGACCAGATACATTTCCTCATTAATCGTATAGAAATTGATTGTCTGTGTCTTTCCCGGTGTTGCTGAAATTCTTGCATAAGACTTACGGTTCATCAGTGCATTAATCAGTGATGATTTTCCTACATTTGATTTTCCCGCAAATGCGATCTCAGGCTTATCGTTTTCCGGAAGAACGCTTGTGATTCCACAAACTGTTTCCAGATTTATATTTTTAATGACCATGTCGTTTACTCCTCCTTTCTTTCTATTCTATTGCAATCTGCTGTCAGAAGCAATCTTTTTATCTTGTCAGTGCTTTCTTTAAGACTTCTTCCATTGTCTCAACCGGAATGATTTCCAATCCTTTTGTAATTTCAGAAGAAAGTTCTTCCACATCTGCTGTGTTCTCTTTTGGAATAAGCACGGTCTGTATTCCTGCATTTTTAGCAGCAAGAAGTTTTTCTTTCAATCCTCCGATCGGAAGCACACGACCTCTCAAGGTGATTTCTCCTGTCATTGCAAGATCTGCGCGAACTTTCTTGCCTGTCACAGCAGAAAGCATTGCTGTTGCCATTGTGATTCCGGCTGATGGTCCGTCTTTCGGAACTGCACCTTCCGGAATGTGCACATGAATATCATGCTTCTCGAAGAAATCTTCTGCGATTGCATATTTTTTGCTTACAGATCGAATATAACTGATTCCGGCACGGGCGGACTCTTTCATTACATCTCCAAGCTGTCCTGTCAGCATGATCTCTCCCTTACCCGGCATTACATTCACCTCAATCTGAAGCGTATCTCCTCCGACACTTGTCCATGCAAGTCCACGTACGATACCGACCTCCGGTGCTGCATTTGCCATCTGATAAGAATATTTCTCTTTTCCAAGGAATTTATGAAGATTTCTATCTGTCACAGTAATCTTCTCTTTCTCGGTTGTAAGAAGCTCTTTCGCCGCCTTACGGCAAATATTTCCGATTTCACGTTCTAACTGACGAACACCTGCTTCTTTCGTATAGTTATGTGCGATCTTCCAAATTGCTTTCTTGCTAAATCTGAGCTGTTCGTCTGTAATCCCATGCTTTTCCAGCTGCTTTGGAATCAGATGTTCTATTGCAATATGAAGTTTCTCGTTTTCTGTATAACTTGTAATCTCGATGATCTCCATTCTGTCCAGGAGTGGTCTTGGAATCGTCTGTAAGGTATTCGCTGTTGTAATAAATGTAACCTCTGACAGATCCAGTGGCACTTCCAGATAATGATCGCGGAACTTACTGTTCTGCTCACTGTCTAGTACTTCCAAAAGTGCAGAGAACGTATCCCCTTTATAGTCTGTACTTACTTTGTCAATCTCATCCAGAAGGAGTACCGGATTCTTCACACCTGCTGTGCGAATTCCATTTGCAATTCTTCCTGGCATCGCTCCGACATACGTCTTACGATGACCACGGATCTCAGCCTCGTCACGTACTCCTCCTAAAGAAATGCGCACAAACGGTTTCTTAAGAGAACGTGCCAGGGACTTGGCAATAGAAGTTTTACCTGTTCCCGGAGGTCCCACCAGACAAAGAATCGGGCTTTCTCCCTTCTGTGTCAGTGTTCTGACAGCCAGGAATTCCAGGATTCTTTCTTTCACCTGTTCCAATCCATAATGATCTGCCTCTAAAACTTCTTTCGCATAGTTAATATCTGTATTATCTTCGGCACGTTTATTCCACGGCATCTCCAGGATTGTCTCAATATAAGTACGGATTACTCCATTTTCTGCCTGAGAACCGATCGTGTTCTTAAACCGTCCAATTTCCTTATGGAGCTTTTCTTTTACTTCTTCCGGTGCATCTAATTTGCTACATGCTTCTTCGAACTCATCTGCATCTGAAAATGTAGTATCTTCACCTAATTCCTCGCGAATCACCTTCAGCTGTTCTCTTAAAAGATATTCTTTTTGATGCTTATCTACTTTGCTCTTTACTTTTCTCTGAAGTTCTTCTTTGATTTCCATGATCTGCATCTCATTCACAAGCTTCAATGATAATTTCTCATATCTGCTCCAGAAATCCAGCTCTTCCAGAAGTTCCTGTTGATCCTTGTACTTCAATGGAATATTCGCAGCCACTTCATTTACCAGACGTTTTAAATCAGTAATATCAAGAATTTCTGCAACAGATTCTTTGGAAATCTTTCCATTCTTTGCTGCATATTCTGTAATAATTTCCTTCAATCCGCGCATCATTGCTTCCGCATTCAGATCATCCGGAATCGTGATCTCCTGTTCTTCCAGAACTTCTACTTCTGCACGAAGATAAGGATCTGTCTCTTCAATTTTCTTAAGAACCGCACGATTCTTTCCTTCCACGAGAACCCTTACAACTTTCTTTGACAGCTTGATCAGCTGCTTCACAGATGCAACTGTTCCAGTCTCATAGACATCATCCTGTCCGGGGTTCTCTGTCTCTATTGATTTCTGGGCAACCAGAAATATCTCCTGCTCTTCAACCATTGCCTGTTGAATTGCAGCGATGGAGCGTTCTCTGCTCACATCAAAATGAACGATCATCTCCGGCATGATTGTTAATCCTCTTAAGGCAACCATAGGGAGACTTCTTGTCTCGTTGTCCAATTCAATTCCTCCTCGTTAGAAAAGGCGGGTAGGATGGTACTCCCATCACTCCCGCCTCGTTTTATACTCCGCAACTGTTTGCAGGATTCCTGTATCCAGTTACTATTTGCTCTCAGATGTCAGGAATGATTTTCTTTCCTCACTATCACGAGTATACTTCGGTTCTTCCACTCCAAGAACCGCTTCCTTCGTAATGCGGCATTCCTTGATTGTCTTATCTGACGGTACTGTAAACATCGTATCCATCATGATATTCTCCATGATTGCACGGAGACCTCTCGCACCTGTCTTACGCTTCAATGTTGTCTCTGCTATTTCTAACAGAGCATCTTTATCAAATTCAAGCTTCACGCCATCCAACTCCAGAAGCTTCTGATACTGTTTTACGATCGCACTTTTTGGCTCTGTAAGAATGCGTATCAATGCATCCTTATCCAGAAGATCCAATGATACTGTCACCGGAAGTCTTCCGACCAGCTCAGGGATCAAACCAAACTTTACAAGATCCTGTGGAAGCGCTTCCTGAAGAAGTACATCCATATCGTACTCATGTTTTGATGCGATCTCTGCATTGAATCCGATTGATTTTCTATCGATTCTTGTCTCAATGATCTTATCGATTCCTTCAAAAGCACCACCACAGATAAACAAGATGTTCGTTGTATCAATCTGGATCAACTCCTGATGTGGATGCTTTCTTCCGCCCTGCGGTGGAACAGACGCAACTGTTCCTTCGATGATTTTCAAAAGTGCCTGCTGAACACCTTCTCCGGAAACATCTCGTGTAATGGATGGATTTTCTGATTTTCTTGTGATCTTATCAATCTCATCAATGTAAATGATTCCGTGTTCTGCACGCTCGATGTCTCCGTCTGCTGCCTGAATCACCTTAAGGAGAATATTTTCAACGTCCTCTCCTACATATCCTGCCTCTGTCAGTGCTGTAGCATCTGCGATTGCAAATGGAACATTCAGGACTTTCGCAAGTGTCTGTGCCAGAAGTGTCTTACCACATCCTGTTGGTCCAAGCATCAGGATATTACTCTTCTGAAGTTCTACTCCAAGATCCTGTTCTGCCAGAATTCTCTTATAATGATTGTAAACTGCAACAGAAAGAACTTTCTTCGCCTCATCCTGTCCAATCACATATTCGTCCAGAAAAGCTTTCATCTCTTCCGGTGTCAGGAGATTAATATCGTCAAGTGCAGCTCTGTCATTAAAATCTAATTCTTCCTCAATAATCTCGGTACAAATAGCAACACAGTCATCACAGATATAGGTTCCGTTCGGTCCTGCGATCATCTTACGAACCTGGGACTGTGTCTTATTACAAAACGAGCATCTTACGATATCCTCAGTCTTTTTTCCTGCCATATTCTGTCACCTCAATAACCAATTAATGGTTTACTATTACTTCGTCGATCAGACCGTACTCTTTCGCCTCTTCTGCAGACATGAAATTGTCACGCTCTGTATCCTGCTGGATCACTTCCAGCGGCTTTCCTGTATTTGCTGCCAGGATCTCATTCAATTTCTTCTTTGTACGAAGAATATGTTCTGCTGCAATCTGAATCTCTGTTGCCTGTCCCTGTGCACCACCGGATGGCTGATGAATCATGATTTCAGCGTTCGGAAGGGCAAATCTCTTTCCTTTCTTTCCACCAGAAAGCAGGAATGCGCCCATGCTGGCTGCCATACCGATACATACTGTTGAAACATCACACTTGATGTACTGCATTGTATCGTAGATTGCCAGACCTGCTGTTACAGATCCTCCCGGGCTGTTAATATACAGCTGGATATCCTTATCCGGATCGTCTGCCTCCAAGAACAGAAGCTGTGCAACGATCACGCTTGCTGACACATCATTTACTTCTTCTCCGAGGAAAATGATACGCTCCTTTAAAAGTCTTGAATAAATATCATAGGAACGCTCTCCGCGGCTTGTCTGCTCAATGACATAAGGTACTAAACTCATATGCTATCCTTCCTTTTCTATATGATTGTCGCTATTTGCAATAGTTATTGCCAGCAACACATAATTATTGTTCTGATCCTTACTCCCGGATCAGTCCTCATCCTCTCACTTCTTATAGAAAGAGAAAAGGCACACCTGATATACAGGCGCACCCTCTCAAGAAATCTAATAAATGATTAGCCTTCTACAGATGCATCAACGATCAGAGTAACTGCATCCTGTACTGCAATATCCTCTTTCATCTGCTTCTTCTCGTTCTCACCCATGAACTCTTTCAGCTTCTCAACTTCCATCTTGTAAGACTCAGCCATCTTAGCTAACTCTTCATCAAGACGCTCATCAGATACTTCAATATTCTCTGCTGCTACGATTGCTTCAAGAACAAGTCTTGTTCTGATTCTCTTCTCAGCCTGTGGCTTAAGCTCTTCCATCATCTTCTCTTCTGAGAGACCTGTGAACTGGAAGTACTGCTCTACGCTGAGTCCCTGCTGCATAATGCGGCGTGCAAAATCATCCGCCATCTGCTTAGCCTGAAGGTCAACCATTGGTTCCGGAAGATCGATCTCTGCATTAGCAACTGCCTGCTCTACAGCCTGATCTTCTTTCTTAGCCTTTCCTTCGTTCTCTTTACGCTCTTTAATCTGAGCCTTTACTTCTGCTCTGTAAGCATCAAGTGTCTCAGCCTTCTCGGAAACGTCAGATGCGAACTCGTCATCTACTTCCGGAAGCTCTTTTGCTCTGATTGCATGTACTGTGCATTTGAATACAGCTTCTTTACCCTTCAGATCTTCTGAATGATAATCTTCTGGGAATGTAACCTTAACTTCTACTTCTTTGTCAATCTCAGCTCCGATCAGCTGCTCCTCGAATCCCGGAATGAAAGAACCAGATCCGATTGTCAGTGGATAGTTCTCACCTTTTCCACCTTCGAATGCAACACCATCAACAAATCCTTCAAAATCAAGTGTAACATCATCTTTATCTGCTACAGCTCTGTCTGTAACCTCAACGATTCTTGCATGCTGCTCACGAACTTTCTCAATTTCCTCGTCAACTTCCTTCTGTGTTACTCTTGTAGAGTATTTGTCAACTTTAAGTCCTTTGTACTCTCCAAGTTTAACTTCCGGTTTAACTGCAACTTCTGCTGTGAAGATGAATGATTTTCCCTTCTCAAGCTGAACGATATCAATTGTCGGCTGGGAAGCAATCTCAAGTTCACTCTCATCATATGCTTTTGCATATGCCTCAGAGATCATGCGGTTTGCTGCCTCATCATAAAATACTTCCGGTCCGTACATCTTCTCGATCATCTGACGCGGAACTTTTCCTTTACGGAATCCTGGAAGGCTGATTTTGCTGCGCTCTTTTAAGTAAGCTGCCTGCAGTGCCTTCTCTACTTCTTCAGCTGAAACTTCGATTGTCAGCTTTGCCATATTATGCTCTAATTTTTCTACCTGTAAACTCATTTTCTTCCTCCTTGTTTATAAGCAAATTCTTTACTTATCGAACGAATTAATTTCTTAAAAGTATACATTCGCAGTCATTGAAACAGTATAGCATATAAAGTCTCATATTTCCAGTGTTTTTTCCACTTTCCTATATCTTTTACATGTTTTTTTACATTTTTCTGACTACTTTTTCTAATTTTATTCCTCATATACAATAGATTCTGCTATTTCAGAAGCTTTTTCATTGCCAAAAAGCTGACGGATCAGTTCCAGTGCGAATGGTATCGCTGTTCCCACACTACGGCTTGTTGTGATATTTCCATCTGTGACAAAGGAACAGAACTTTGCTTCTTTACAATTCAGCTGTTCTTCCATCCCCGGATAACAGCATGCTGCTTTCTCTTTCAACAATCCAAGTGCTCCGAATACTGTCGGAGCTGCACAGATTGCTGCGATTCTCTTTCCCTTTTCATTGAACTTGCAAAGTAAGTCTGCCAAACCTTTATGCTCTTTTAGATGCAGTGTTCCCGGCATACCTCCCGGAAGTACAAGAAGTTCTGCGTCATCAAAAAATGCTTTCTCAAACAATTCATCCGCTTCCACCTGTATTCCATGTGCTCCGTCAATCTGCAGTTTTCCCATAACAGAAACTGTCTCTACAACCGCTCCTGCTCTTCTCAAAAGATCCACTACAGTTAAACCTTCTACTTCTTCAAAACCGTCTGCTAAAAATACAACTACTTTCTTCATCCAATACTTCCTCGCTTTCCGATGATATCTCAACAATGATTTCATTTTACTGCGTGGATAAGTCGTTCGTCAAGTCAAGATAGTACTCATCTCACCATTGCCTTTTTATATTTCACGTATTATGATGTAAGTGTCAAAAGTATAAATTGCGTTTGTGCTCGCACAAATAAGCAATTTATACTTATTGACACGCCGAACACCGAAAACGGAATAAAATGGTGTGAACACGCCATTTTATGGAAGTTTGAGGTATTCGAGGATTGTGGGAATTGCATAGCAATGGAGCAATCAGGTTACATCAGTGAGTGGCAAAATTTACTTTTGACACTCACTTCATATTATTATAGTATAACTAATCAACACCAGGAGGAATATTTAGTTATGGAAATAGAACGCAAATTTTTAATACAAAAGCTTGAAGAACTGCCATTTTCTCCTTTCGATTATCCACACAAAGAGCTGGAACAAGGCTACTTATGCACTGCTCCTGTCGTAAGGATACGCAGAGAGGATGACGATTATGTTCTCACCTACAAATCCAAGGGGCTTATGGCCCGTGAAGAATATAACCTTCCTCTTACCAAAGAAAGTTATAAGCATCTAAAAGAAAAAGTCGACGGACGCATCATTCATAAAACACGCTATGTCATTCCTATGAGTTGTGTCTGCCCGGAAAACGCAGACTTCTGTTCCACTCCGCTTTTTCTTGAATTAGATATCTTCCATGATGACCTTGCTCCACTGATTCTCGCCGAAATCGAATTCCCGGACGAAGAAACAGCTAACACCTATCCCGCACCTCAATGGCTGGGAGAGGACGTTACCTTTAGTTCTGCGTACCATAACAATACACTGAGCCGTATGTAACACAAGAGCCAGGACAGTTACCATATGTGGTACCTGCTCTGGCTCTTTCTACTATACTTTCAGAATCCAATGAAGCAAATACAAATTAATCTGCCATACGGATCATCTTCACAACTTCCGGCATCTCTTCTGCCTTCTGTGCATACTCCGCCTCGGTCATCTCGCCTGTGATAACAGCGAATTCTCCCTCGACATCATCTGCTTTGACAAATTCAACTTGTCCGAACACTTCGTCCACACGGGATTTGAGTACAGATTCTTCTCCATGAATTCTGACGAAGAATCTTCTCTTCGCATCCGCATTCGGAACAAGTTCGAGTGTGTTACTCTCCCATCTTGTTACAACAGTTCTGTGAAGGTGCTTTGCAGCATCTACAACATCTGCAACTACAGCACTTGCTGTCGGAAGCTTACCCGCTCCACTTCCGTAGAACATTGCATCACCAAGCATATTTCCACGAACAAAAATTGCATTAAATACATCATTCACATTACACAGCGGATGATTCTTGGAAAGAAGCATCGGTGCAACGATTGCAGAGAAAGATTCCCCTTCTCTTTTACTGGATGCAAGCAGCTTGATTGCCATATCCATCGTCTTGGCATACTTCATATCTTCTGTTGTGATCTTTGTGATTCCTTCTGTATGGATTGTCTCAAAATCCACATGTTGTCCTGCGATCAGAGATGTCAGAATCGCAATCTTTCTACACGCATCATGTCCCTCGACATCTGCTTCCGGATTACGCTCCGCGTATCCTTTCTCCTGCGCCTCTTTGAGCACCTCATCATAATCAGCACTCTCAAAGAACATCTTTGTCAACATATAGTTTGTTGTTCCATTCAGGATTCCCGTCACTTCGTCGATTCTATCTGCTGTCAGAGAGGAATTCAGTGCACGAATGATTGGGATACCCCCACCAACACTTGCTTCAAACATAAAATTGATACTTCTGTCACGAGCAATCTCAAGAAGTTCTGCTCCATGTTTTGCTACCAGAGCTTTGTTGGATGTAGCAACGTTCTTACCTGCTTCCAGACAACGTTTTACAAATGTATAAGCAGGCTCTATACCTCCCATTGTCTCAACAACAATGTCTACTTCTGCATCATTTACGATTGTCTCGAAATCATGTGTCAGAATCTCTTCTACCGGATCACCCGGAAAATCTCTGAGATCCAGAACGTATTTTACATTTATCACATCCTGAGCTCTTTCATTGATGAGTTCACCATTGGTTCTGAGGACCTCTACAACTCCTGATCCTACTGTACCGTATCCCATTACTGCTACATTTATCATTCTGCTTTCTTTCCTTTCTGTGCTTCTGCATCCATGCTCAAATATGCGTTAATAAAAGGATCAATATTTCCATCCATTACTGCACCTACATTGCTGATTTCTGCGTTTGTTCTGTGATCCTTGACAAGTGTATATGGCTGCATGACATAAGAACGGATCTGATTTCCGAAATTAATATCTCTAACCTCTCCGCGGATGTCTGACATCTTCTCTGCCTGTTCCTGCTGTTTGAGTACATACAGTTTGGATTTCAACATCTGCATCGCCTTATCTTTATTCATGTGCTGGGAACGTTCATTCTGACACTGAACCACAATTCCTGTCGGAAGATGTGTGATTCGGATTGCAGATGACGTCTTATTGATATGCTGTCCGCCGGCACCACTGGAACGATAAGTATCGACACGGATATCATCGTCGTTGATCTCGATATCGATATCTTCTTCAATATCCGGAATTACATCACAGGATGCAAATGATGTCTGTCGTTTTCCATTTGCATTAAATGGAGAAATACGTACCAGACGATGTACACCTTTCTCGGAACGGAGATAGCCATAAGCATTTTCTCCCTTAACCTCAAAAGTAACTCCCTTGATACCTGCTACATCTCCTTCCAGATAGTCCAGCACCTCGACTTCATATCCTCTCTTTTCAGCCCAGCGGCTGTACATACGATAGAGCATACTTGTCCAGTCCATTGCCTCTGTACCGCCCGCACCTGCGTGAAGTGTCACGATTGCATTATCTGCATCATACGGTCCGATCAGAAGTGTGCTGATTCGCAGTTTCTCAAAGACTTCCTCAAATGTTCCAAGTTCCTCTTCAATCTCTTCTGCGGCTTCCTGCTCCTCGTCTTCTCCTGCACTCATTTCAATCAGAAGAAGCATGTCTTCATAATCTGTAAATAATTTTTCAATCTCTTTTACAGAATCCTGAAGACCTTTCAATTCTTTCATTACATGCTGGGAAACCTCCGGGTCATCCCAGAATCCTGGTTCCTCCAGTCTCTTTTCTAATTCTTCGATCCTAAGCTTCTTTGAAGCGAGGTCAAAGTGAATCCCTCAAATCTTTCAGCGGTTCTTCATATGCAGTCAGTCTTGACTTCAGTTCATCCAGTAAAACCACCTTAATCACCTCTTTCATATATATACTTTAAATTATTGTAACTGTTCAGCTTATTTGTTTTTTCTTCCACAGCATTGTTTGTACTTCTTTCCACTTCCGCATGGGCATGGATCGTTTGGATAAATCTTCTTCTCCTCGCGCTTTTTCGGTGCACGGACTGCGCTGTCATCTTTGTTTGTTCCAGTTACTTTTGCAACCTCTTCTCTCTCCACTTTCTGCTCAACCTTAATGTGGAATAATGTACGGATCGTGTTCTCAGCGATTGCATTTGTCATTTCACCGAACATCTCATATCCTGTCATCTTGTACTCTACCAGTGGATCTCTCTGCCCATAAGCCTGAAGACCGATTCCCTGACGCAGCTGATCCATATCATCGATATGATCCATCCATCTTGCATCAATCACTTTCAGAAGTACAACACGCTCAACTTCTCGAAGCTGCTCTGCCTCCGGGAACTCTGCTTCTTTGTTCTCATAAGCCTTCACTCCACGTTCTTTCAGAAGATGCTTTAACTCCTTCTGACTCATACTCTGGCATTCCTTCTCAGATGGGAGCTGAAGCTGTGGAATCACATTGTGAAGATTCACATCCAATCCTTTGATATCCCACTCTTCCGGATCTGCCTCTGTAGAAGCGAAACGATCTGTCATATTTTCCACATATTCTGTAATCATGCTGTAGATTGTATCACGCATGCTTTCTCCATCAAGAACACGGCGTCTCTCTTCGTAAATAATCTCTCTCTGCTCGTTCATTACCTGATCGTACTCCAACAGATTCTTACGAATACCAAAGTTATTGCTCTCAATCTTCTTCTGTGCTTTCTCAATTGCACTTGAAAGCATCTTATGTTCAATCTGCTCACCGTCTTCTACACCAAGTGTATTGAAAATTCCCATCAGTCTTTCTGAACCGAACAGTCGCATCAGATCATCTTCCAGAGAAATGTAGAATCTGGACTCTCCTGGATCTCCCTGACGTCCGGAACGTCCACGCAGCTGATTGTCAATACGACGAGATTCATGTCTCTCTGTACCGATAATTTTCAGACCGCCTGCCGCACGCGCATCATCATCCAGCTTGATATCAGTACCACGGCCAGCCATATTGGTTGCGATCGTTACCGCTCCATGAAGTCCGGCATCAGCTACGATTGCAGCCTCCTGCTCATGATATTTTGCATTCAGTACATTATGCTTGATTCCCTCTTTCTTCAGCATCTTACTGAGAAGTTCGGATACTTCAATTGTAATTGTACCTACCAGCACCGGCTGTCCTGTTGCATGCGCTTCTTTAACAGCTTCTACAACTGCTTCGTATTTTTCTTTCTTTGTCTTATAAACAGCATCCTCTAGATCCACTCTCTGTACCGGCTTGTTTGTCGGAATTTCAACAACGTCCATTCCATAAATATCACGGAACTCTTTCTCTTCTGTGATCGCAGTACCTGTCATACCACTCTTCTTATCATACTTATTAAACAGGTTCTGGAATGTGATTGTTGCCAGAGTCTTACTCTCTCTTCTTACCTTCACATGTTCCTTCGCCTCGATTGCCTGATGCAGACCATCAGAGTAACGACGTCCCGGCATGATACGTCCTGTAAACTCATCGACGATCATAACTTCACCATCCGGAGTTACAACATAATCCTGATCACGGAACATCAGATTGTGTGCTCTGAGTGCAAGGATAATATTATGCTGAATTTCCAGGTTCTCCGGATCAGCAAGGTTTTCGATGTGGAAGAACTTCTCTACTTTCTTCACACCATCTTCTGTCAGGTTAACTGTCTTCTCTTTCTCATCAACAATGAAATCACCCGTCTCTTCGATTTCTTCTCCCATGATGGCATTCATCTTGGAAAATTCACCGCTTGCCTCACCTCGTTCCAGCTGTTTTGCAAGAACATCACAGGCTTCATACAGAGCTGTAGACTTTCCACTCTGTCCGGAAATGATCAAAGGTGTTCTTGCCTCATCGATCAAAACGGAATCGACCTCATCGATAACTGCATAATGCAATCCTCTCTGAACCAGCTGTTCTTTATAGATAACCATGTTATCTCTCAGATAATCAAATCCAAGTTCATTATTCGTTACATAAGTAATATCGCAATTATAAGCCTCTCGTCTCTCGTCATTGTTCATCTCATTGAGAACAACACCGACTTTGAGTCCTAAAAACTCATGTACTTTTCCCATCCACTCAGCATCACGCTTCGCCAGATAGTCATTAACTGTGACGATGTGAACACCTTTTCCGTCCAAGGCATTCAAATATGCCGGAAGTGTGGACACAAGAGTCTTACCTTCACCAGTTCTCATCTCTGCGATACGTCCCTGATGCAGGATAATACCACCAATCAACTGTACTCTATAATGGCGCATTCCAAGACTTCTGTAAGCACCTTCTCTTACTACAGCATATGCTTCCGGAAGGATATCATCCAGAGTCTCTCCCTCTTTCAGTCGTTCTTTAAATTCTTTTGTCTTTCCTCGAAGTTCTTCGTCTGAAAGCGCCTCCATCTCCGGCCCCAGTGCCTCGATGCGGTCTACGATCGGATAAATTCGTTTCAGCTCGTTCTCACTGTGAGTTCCGAAAATCTTTTCTATAATATTCATATTTCCGCAATTACTCCTTCTCTGAATTTTGATTTTGGTCTGAAATTCCACTCTGTTCTACATTCTATCACTATCCGCTCTTGAATTCAACAACTTCATAGAGTGTTAACATTCTGCGGATTTACAAGCGGAGTGATTGACTCGGGAGTGAACAGTAACTACAAACTTCTGCATATGGAATTTTTCCTCCAAACAGATCAAGAGCGCTTCCGATTGTAAAGTCTACTTTTCCGCCGCTCTCTTTTCGAAATCTCTCCAGATCTTCCATTAATCCGATTCCACCGGCATAAGTGATTGGGATTCCGTCCCAGCTCCCAAGCATCCTTACTAATTCTGTTTCCATTCCGGCACCTTTCCCCTCCACATCTACACCATGGATCAGGAATTCATCACAATATTTTGAAAGCTCATTTAACACCTTGTGTGATAATGCAAGTTCTGTGAACTTCTGCCAGCGGTCAGTAACCACGTAAAATTTACCATCTTTTCTTCTGCAGCTAAGATCTAAAACCACATGTTCTTTGCCAACTGCATTTACTAATTTCTGCAGTCTCTCTTCATGAAAAATCCCGTCTTGAAACACATAAGAAGTCACGATCACATGACTTGCTCCTGAATCTAGATATTCCTGTGCATTATCTGCTGTAATTCCACCACCGATCTGCATTCCACCCGGGTATGCCGCCAGAGCTCCCATCGCCTGCTTTTTCGTCGCCTCGTAGTATTCTGATCCAACTGGATTTAAAAGAATTATATGGCCGCCTTTCAGGTGATCTTTCTGATACTGTCTTGCATACCATGCTGCATCCAGTTCTGACATAAAGTTTGTGCTGGCCTGATTTCCTTCATCTTTCAGGCTTCCGCCCACAATCTGTTTCACTTTTCCATTATGTATATCAATACATGGTCTGAATCTCATCCTGTCTCTCCTTCTTTTAGAAAAATGCCGCAGTTCCGTTTCCGGCCTACGGCATATTGATCACTCGTTATTCTGCATCTTGTTCTGCACGCCATTCTCCTGCGTCAGATCATCGGCTGCATCATCAACACCATTTGTGATATCGTCTGTAACATCATCCACGCCATCCGTTACATCGTCAACCGCGTCATCTAGGATACTATCTCCATTCTGGTCTCCCGCATTATTTCCGGTATTATTACCATTTTCTCCACTTCCATCATAGTTTTCACCGGATGTCGCATCATTGAGATTGTCATTCGCTGTTCCTGTGTTGTTTCCACAACCAGCGAGACTGCAAAGCATCAGTACGCACATCACACAGACAAGCAATTTTCTTATTCTCCTCATTTTTGTCTTCCTTTCAAATAAATATTGTGTCTTTACTATCTGCAATTTTTCAATATTTATTCAAAAGAAATTTTTTACAGTTTTGTCGCTTTGCTGCGAAGTTTCTCCATCGCTCTGGCTTCAATCTGGCGTACGCGTTCTCTTGTCACATTCAGTTCATCACCGATTTCTTCCAGCGTATGTGTTTTTCCATCTTCCAAACCAAATCTCAAACGGATCACCTGACGTTCTCTGTCATTAAGAGACTCTAACAATTCCTGTACTTCTTCTTTTTGCACAAGCTGATTCATAGCATCTTCCGGCGTTGTTGCATCCTTATCTTCAACCATATCACCAAGATTATTCTCCCCATCTTCTCCTACCGGAGTTTCCAGTGAAACCGGATTCTGAAGATATGACAAAATCTCTTTTACAAATTCCGGTGATTTATCCTTCATCTCTTCTGCTATCTCTTCCGGTGTAGCCTCTCTTCCAAATTTCTGCTGAAGATCTTTTGAAATTTTCTGTACTTTCTTCATATTCTCTGCAACATGAACCGGCACACGGATTTCTCGTGACTGCTGATCGATTGCCCGCTGCATTGCTTCTTTGATCCACCAGGATGCATATGTGGAAAATCTATTTTCCTTTGTATAATCATATTTCTCTGCTGCATGCATGAGACCAATATTTCCCTCCTGGATCAGATCCATGAGTGTAATCCCTCTTCCAGTATAATGTTTTGCGAGAGATACCACCAGGCGTAGATTCCCCTCTTCCAGCTTTCTTCTTGCATCCTCATCTCCTGAAGCACTTTTACACCCAAGGTCCCTTTCCTCTTCTTCTGACAGCAAAGGGATCTGTCCAATCTCATTCAGATAGATTTTCAGCGGTTCTGTTACTTCTGTTCCTTCCGGAAGATTTAAGTCTTTTTCCATTCTAGTAATCCTTTCTATCTTCAGTCCTAATTCAAGAATGCCTCGGCATTCTTGCTGCGAGGTGCGCGTCATGCAATTGCATGACATACTTCTACTGCGCACCTCTGCAATCCTGCCGGAGGCTATAATCAGCATAAACAATTATTTACAGTTTTTCTATAATCTGACCATTTCTGTACGACGCCAGCAGCCATTCAAGATCTTTAATCTGTTCTTTTAATTTCCTTCCAGCGTCGGTGTCACCAACAAGACGTCTCTCGTTCACTCTGGTCACTACTACTGTCTCTGAATGAATGTCATTTTCCTTCTTAATTGCTGCTTCTGTAGACTCAAATGGTTCATGTGCTACCAAAAGTAATCCATACGAATTATAAACCAGCGTGTATCCTGCAATTCCGGTTTCTTTCTGATATGCTCTTGAAAATCCCCCATCAATAACCATTACTTTACCATTACACTTGATCGGACTCTCGCCATCTTTTCTCTTAACCGGCACATGACCATTTATAATGTGTGTATCCTCTTTTGGATCCAATCCAAATTCTATCATGATATTATCCACAACTGTCTCATTTTCAAGCAGAGCATAGTATGGATTTTTCTTTTCTATATGTGTTTCCTTCTCAGCAAGGAAATATCTTTCAAAGGTCGCCATCTTGTTCTTTCCAAATAACGGTGAGTCCGGATGTAGCCAGATATACCACATTGTATCTTTTCCATCTTCCCGCTCCTTTGGATCCAATGCAAAAAATCCTTTTCTCACATAACTTTCCAACACATCATACAAGGCCTTTCCACGATATTTCTTTCCGAAAATTTCTACTTCTTTCAGGTTCCCCTTCGCATCTAACGGTACACATCCATGATACAACAGATTATTGTTATATACCTTATACAAACCACCTTTCGCAAGAAGGAAACGCATATGTTCCTGCAATTTTTCACATCCCACAAAAGCATGCACCAGACGATCCATAATTTCTTCCTCTTCAGAAGTCAGTTTATATGGGTTCTTTGGATCTATTGTCGGGAAATTTGTATCCAGGAGCTTATATTCTTTTCCTTCCAGATTAATCGTACCTTTCTGATAATCAATCTTATGCAGTAACGCACGATTCTCCAAATGGAATCCTTTCTGCCTCTCTATAATCTGACCTTCTACTTTAAACTGGATAATTGAAATCGCTTTATGTATTCTCAGATTCATCTGCATCTCATCAGATTCCGGTCTGTCAGTGCCTTTCAATTTAAAACAGGTACATGGATCATCCTTGTACATCCTCATAGCAAATGTAGCCAGTGGAAGCAAATTGATACCATAACCATCTTCTATAATATCCAGGTTTCCATATCTGGCGCAGATACGGATCACATTTGCAATGCAGCCCAACTGTCCGGCCGCTGCTCCCATCCATACAACATCATGGTTTCCCCACTGGATATCAACAGAATGATATTTCAGCAGCTTATCCATAATAAGATGCGGTCCCGGTCCTCTGTCATAAATATCACCGACAATATGCAGATGATCCACAACCAGACGCTGGATCAGTTCTGAAATTGCTGCAATAAATTCTTCTGCCCGTCCGATTCTAATGATTGTAGAAATAATTTCATTATAATAGGACTCTTTGTCACTGACTTCCGCTTTCTCGGTAATCAATTCTTCGATCACATAAGAGAAATCCTTCGGCAGTGATTTTCTCACTTTAGATCTTGTATATTTACTTGCTGCACGCTTACTTACTTCTATCAGACGATACAGATTCACTCGATACCAGTCATCCATATTCGACTCCGTCCGCTTCACCTGTTCCATCTTCGCTTTCGGATAGTAAATCAATGTTGCCAGTGCTTTTTTGTCCTTTACACTCATTGTATTACCAAAAACATCTTCAATCTTGCTTCTCACGGCACCAGACCCATTCCTCAGAACATGAGAAAAAGCTTCATCTTCTCCATGTACATCCGTCAGAAAATGTTCTGTCCCCTTCGGAAGGTTTAAAATTGCCTGCAGATTAATAATCTCCGTAGATGCAGCTGCAATTGTCGGATAAAGATCCGACAACCTGTCTAAATAACGGTTTTCCATATTTTCCATATACAATCTCCTCCAGACCCGAAATCTTCCCCTTACAGGGATCTATTTACCGGATCTTGTTCCCGCCGGTTTACCGGCTATTATTCATCCAGTACTAAAACTGAATAACATCCCCCATGTCATACATGCCAGCTGGCTGTCCCGCAAGGAACTTTCCTGCCTCGACTGCACCTTTGGCAAATACGCTTCTTGAATATGCAGTATGTTTAAATTCAATCACTTCATCTGTTCCTGCAAAAATCACCTCGTGTTCTCCTACGATTGTTCCTGCACGAACTGCTGAAATACCAATTTCCTTTGCGTCTCGCTTCTTTCTCACCTGACTTCTGTCATACACATACTCGTATTCATTTCCCATTGCTTCATTAATAGAATCTGCCAATGCAAGTGCCGTTCCGCTTGGCGCATCCAGCTTCTGATTATGGTGTTTCTCAACAAGTTCAATATCATAGCCTGCCGGTGCAAGTACTTTGGCAGCATCTTTCAAAAGTTTCAGTAACAGGTTGATTCCCATTGACATATTCGCAGACTTAAGAACTGCAATCTTCTCAGAACACTCATCTACCTTCTTTAACTGTTCGTCTGAAAGCCCTGTTGTACAAAGAACAACCGGAAGACTCTTCTTCACACAGTAATCTAACAATTCATCTACTGCTCCCGCATTGGAAAAATCAATCACTACATCTACACCCACATCACACTGTGTGATCTTCTCAAATACCGGATAATCATTTGGAATTCCTGTGAACTTGTCGACGCCTGCCGCAATCACTGCATCTTCTTCATTCTTCACAATTTCTGTGATCATGCGTCCCATTTTTCCGTTGCATCCGTGCATTAATATCTTAACCATCTGTATCTTCCTCCTGTATGAAACCTCAAGTATTCCATGATTTTTCAGAACTACTGTCTATCAGCATTACCTGTTTTTTCTTTCATTACACTCTTATTTTCCGAAATATCATATAAAAAAGAATATCACATTTGAGTTGTTATCTCAATATATGATATCCTTTTCACAAAGTTTTAAATAATGAAACAATCCACCCTTAGAATTCTTCCACACACTCCAGTTTACTGACGGAGACCTCATATGCGATTCTTGTCTCTGTTTGTGTCTCTGACAATTTCTTCACATACTCTCTGCTTTGGATTCTTCCGAATATTCTGACATGTTCCCCTACATCAAAGTTTGAAGCATATCTTGCATTTCTCCCCCAGCAGATACATGGAATATAATCAGATTTTCCATACGGTCTGTTCACTGCCAGCAGAATATCTGCAATTTCTCTTCCAAGAGGTGTTTTTCTGTAGACCGGACGCTTACACATATATCCTTCGAGAAGTATATGATTTGTTCTTGCTCCATCCGGTTCTTCCTCGATAAATTCTATTTCTCTCGCAAACACAGAAAGAACCAGTCTGTTTTTTGTCTCCTCATGACGATTATAGGATCTGAACTGACCAGACACCATTAAATATTCTCCACGGCAATCCTGTGTTACGTCAATGAGACGTTCTGATATCATGACCGGAATCCGGTCACAAGAGTTACTTAACCGCTTTACAAGAAGTTCTACCATATAGAAACCTTCTCCAAAGACCTCATGGCTGTATGTAAACTCTGATACCACCTCTCCAATAACTGTCACCTGGTTGTTTTCAATAATCTTATCTGACATAATTTATAATTCTCCCTTCCTCTGGCTGGTATTTTAAGTCATTACCTAATGTATGTCTTATTGTAATGAAATAGAACTATTTTTTACAGAAAAAGTATTCGACCTTTTTCGTACTTGAAATCGAATTCAAACTTTTTCTTGTAAATTTCATTTTTTGTGATAAAATAATGAAGTTATGTTACAGATAAATATTTTTTGTATAATTAAGGAAGAGTGTTTAGATTATGAAAACAAAACGTGAAGATGTGAGAAATGTTGCAATTATCGCCCATGTTGACCATGGTAAGACAACTCTGGTTGACGAGCTTTTAAAACAGAGCGGTGTATTCCGTGAGAATCAGGAAGTAGAAGAACGTGTCATGGACTCTAATGACATTGAGCGTGAACGTGGAATTACAATCCTTTCTAAGAATACTGCCGTTCATTATAATGGTGTTAAGATCAATATCATTGACACACCTGGACATGCTGACTTCGGTGGAGAAGTAGAACGTGTTCTTAAGATGGTAAATGGTGTTGTACTTGTTGTTGATGCATTTGAAGGTGCTATGCCTCAGACAAAATTCGTTCTGAGAAAAGCACTTGAGCTGGAACTTCCTGTTATCGTATGTATCAATAAGATTGACCGTCCGGAAGCAAGACCGGATGCCGTAATTGATGAGGTTCTTGAACTCTTTATCGATCTCGGTGCTTCAGATGAGCAGCTTGAGTGTCCTTTTGTATATGCTTCTGCAAAAGCTGGTGTTGCTGTCCTTGATCTCTCTGACGAGAAACAGGATATGAAACCACTGTTCGAGACAATCCTTGACTACATTCCTGCTCCGGAAGGTGATCCGGAAGCTCCAACCCAGATGCTGATCAGCACGATCGACTACAATGAATATGTTGGTCGTATCGGAGTTGGTAAAGTAGAAAACGGTACAATTTCCGTGAACCAGGATATGGTTGTTGTAAACCATCATGATCCTGACAAACAGCAGCGTGTAAAAATTGGTAAACTCTATGAATTCGACGGACTGAACCGTGTAGAAGTAAAAGAAGCTACAATCGGATCTATTGTTGCTGTATCAGGTATCACAGATATTTCCATCGGAGATACTCTCTGCTCTCCTGAGAATCCGGAAGCCATTCCGTTTCAGAAGATTTCTGAGCCAACAATTTCCATGCAGTTTATCGTAAACGACAGCCCGTTTGCAGGACAGGAAGGTAAATTCGTTACATCCCGTCATCTGCGTGACCGTCTTTTCCGTGAGCTGAACACAGATGTCAGCCTTCGAGTAGAAGAGACAGAAAATGCAGACAGCTTCAAAGTATCCGGTCGTGGTGAGCTTCACCTTTCTGTTCTTATTGAAAACATGCGTCGTGAAGGATACGAGTTTGCAGTAAGTAAAGCTGAAGTTCTGTATCACACAGATGAAAATGGCAAAAAACTTGAGCCTATGGAACTTGCTTATATTGATGTTCCTGATGAGTTCACTGGAATTGTTATTGAAAAACTCGGTCAGAGAAAAGGTGAACTCCGCAATATGACTCCGTCAAACGGTGGATATACTCGTCTCGAATTCCTTATCCCGGCACGTGGACTGATCGGATACCGTGGTGAGTTCATGACAGATACAAAAGGAAATGGTATCATCAACACAAGCTTTGAAGGATATGCACCATACAAAGGAGATATCCAGTATCGTAAACAGGGATCTCTGATCGCATTTGAGACTGGTGAATCCGTAACTTATGGTCTGTACAGTGCCCAGGAGCGTGGTACTCTCTTCATCGGAGCCGGTGAGAAAGTATATTCCGGTATGGTTATCGGACAGAATGGTAAAGCTGAAGATATCGAACTGAACGTATGTAAGACAAAACATCTTACTAACACACGTTCTTCCAGCGCAGATGAAGCACTTCGTCTGACACCTCCGCGTGTTCTCAGCCTCGAACAGGCACTTGACTTTATTGATACCGATGAACTTCTTGAAGTAACACCGGAAAATCTGCGTATCCGCAAGAAGATTCTGGATTCCAGAATGAGAAAACGCAGCACGATCAATAAATAATATTCGTGTTTGAAACTTATGCTCGCCGATCAAAATAGTATTCATTAATTATCTGATAATTTTAAAATCGTCCTAAAGTTTTGAAAATTTTCATAATTTTAGGACGATTTATTGTATACAGAAAATCTTTTTCATGTTATAATGTAACCATGATACAGAAGTAATCTAATCATTCTTCTGTATAATTTGAACAAAGGAGTTGAGCAGCATGAAATTTATTATCAGCGGAAAAAACATCGAGGTAACACCGGGATTAAAGGATGCTATCGAACAGAAATTAGGAAAACTTGAAAGGTACTTCACTCCTGAAACAGAAATC
The DNA here is from genome assembly GCF_055383675.1 of Mediterraneibacter faecis. Classification (NCBI taxonomy): domain Bacteria; kingdom Bacillati; phylum Bacillota; class Clostridia; order Lachnospirales; family Lachnospiraceae; genus Mediterraneibacter; species Mediterraneibacter faecis. The sequence goes on from NZ_AP043803.1 coordinate 2,237,603, forward strand.
AATGTAACGCTCAGTGTAGAAAAAGGACGTCAGAAAATTGAGGTAACAATCCCAGTCAAAGGAAATATTATCCGTTCTGAGCAGACAAGCAATGATATGTATGTTTCCATTGATCTTGTAGAAGAGATCATCGAACGCCAGCTTCGCAAATATAAGAACAAACTGGTTGCTCGTAATCAGGGACATCCTACATCATATGCTCCATCAGGTAACAGCTTCAGAAAAGAATTCTTTGATTCAGAAGAAGAGACAACAGAAGACGATGAAGTCCGTATCGTTCGTACAAAGAAGTTTGGTATTAAACCAATGTTTCCAGAAGATGCCTGTGTTCAGATGGAACTTCTCGGACATAACTTCTTCGTATTCTCCAACGCCGAGACTGATGAAGTCAATGTAGTATACAAAAGAAAAGATGGTTCATTTGGTCTGATCGAACCAGAATTCTCATAGAACATATCTATTCAGTATAAGTAGATTTATTGAATGTTATATGACACACACTTAAAGGAAAGGATCCCCTGCCAGATATTCCGGCAGGGGGTCCTTTCTATCTCACAAAACAACATCTTCTATGAGAATTATTCTTCATCAAAAATCTTAATTCCATCTTCTGTCCTTGCAAACCAACAGGTTGTCTCTTCATCCAGAACCACCTGACCGTTTGTCCCTTCCATCAGTTCAGCCCGCAGGCTGCCCATCTCATCTGTCGGAACAAACACTGTCATTTCAACCTTATCTGTGTAAACAGGTTCTAATTGATCCAGATTTCGATTTGCAATCAGATATTGAATTTTTCCCAAATCCGTATAATTCGTCTCAATTCCGAGTTTCACCCCATGAATCCTTGCAATGCTCTCACTGTTCTTCAATCCTTCGATCGTTGCTGCTGTATAAGCCCTGACCAGTCCACCTGTTCCAAGAAGCGTACCTCCAAAATATCTTGTAACAATTACAAGTACATTCGTCAGTTCTCTCCCACGGATCACCTCCAAAATCGGTTTTCCTGCTGTTCCTGCCGGTTCTCCATCATCACTCATTCTTTCTGCCGCCGGATTCCTTCCTATAATGTAAGCCCAGCAATGATGTCTCGCATCCCAGTACTGCTTTCTTGTCTGCTCTAAAATCTCCATGGCTTCTTCTTCTGATGTGACCGGATGCACTTCTGCAATAAATCTGGATTTCTTTTCAACAATTTCTCCGTCTCCGCCCTTATATATTGTATGGTAGATTTCCATTTTTCAGTCTCCCATTCCTTTTTTATTTTTGCTATATTTGAAAATATTTCTTTATCTAATATACCATGCTTTTCTATATAAAACTGTATTTTTTCTTAAGATTTTCAGGAAAATTTGAACTTTTCAAATTTACCTTTATTTACATCGGTAAATTTGATATAATCATAGAAGTCAATAAAGGAGGATATTATACGTGAATTACGGAAAATCGAATCTTTCTAGAAGAAAAAAGCGAATTTCTTCTAAAAAGAAAAGGAAAAAGAAGCGAGTCGGCGTACGTTTTTTCAAAGCCCTCATTATTTGTTTTCTGCTTTTGATCGTCATTGGGGCAGCCGGAGTTGGCATATATGTAAAAAAAGTGATTGACAATACACCGGAAGTCACAGCAAAGGACATTATGCCACAGGGCTATACAACGAATATTGTCGATTCCAATGGAACTTTGCTTGAGCAACTCAAAGACTCTGATTCTAACCGTGTTTACAAGAAATATGACGAGATTTCACCATACATGGGAAAAGCTTTTGTTGCGATCGAGGACGAACGTTTCTTCAAGCATAATGGTATTGATATCCAGGGAATTATCCGTGCCGGTGTCAATGGTGTTGCACATGGCTTCCATTTCACAGAAGGAGCCAGCACATTAACCCAGCAGCTGATCAAAAATAATGTATTCCCTAATTTCATCAATGAGAGTAAGTATCAGCGAATTGAACGTAAAATCCAGGAACAGTACCTTGCACTAAAGATTGAAAAAGAGATGAGTAAGGAAGAGATTCTTGAAGCATACATGAACACAATCAATTTAGGTCAGGGATGCCTCGGAGTTCAGACAGCCGCACAGCGTTACTTTAATAAAGATGCAAAAGACCTGACTCTTTCTGAATGTGCAGTTATCGCAGCGATCACTCAGAGTCCGTCGAATCTGAATCCTGTTAGCAACCCGGAGAATAATGCAAAAAGACGGGAAAAAGTACTGAAAAACATGAAGGAACAAGGCTCTATCACAAAGGATGAATACGATGAGGCTATGGCTGATAATGTATATGACCGCATTTCCGAAACAGCGTCAAATACAACTGCATCCAAACCTTACACTTATTTCATCGATGCTGTCATAAATCAGGTTGTAGATGATCTTGTAACTGAGAAGAGTTATACAGAAACACAGGCATATAATCTGCTCTATAGCGGCGGCCTTACGATCAACGTTACACAGGATGCTGATATTCAGGCCATCTGTGATGACGAAGTTGCTAATGTAGGGGATTATCTCAATGGTGATACAGAATATGGGCTTGATTACGCACTTACTATCCACAGGGCAGATGGTTCTTCTGAGAACTACAGCAAAGAACAACTTGCTTCTTATATTCAGACTGCATGGGGATATGACACTCCTCTTCTCTACGGTTCTGAAGAAGCTGCACAGGAAGCAGTTGATGCATTTAAATCAACGCTCAATATCAATGAGGCTGACGGAGACACTGTTGATGAGAGAATTGAGCTCTCACCTCAGCCGCAGGCTTCTGTTGTTGTGATGGATCAGTATACCGGACAGGTGAAAGCCATCGTCGGTGGACGCGGCGAAAAGAAATCCAGTCTTTCTCTAAACCGTGCCACAGATTCTGCAAGACAGCCTGGATCCTGTTTCAAGATTCTTGCTGCTTATGCACCGGCACTTAACGAAGGAAAGATCACTCTTGCAACAACAATTGATGATGAAGAATATGAATATAAAAACGGACAGTCCGTAAACAACTGGGATAAAAAATATATCGGTCCGACACGTGTCCGTTATGGAATCGAACATTCTATGAACGTCCTTGCCGTTAAGACATTAACTGACTATGTTGGTGAAACGGAAAGTTATGATTATCTTCTTGATTTTGGATTTACAACACTGACTGAAGATGATAAATATTCACAGGCGAAAGCTCTTGGTGGTATCACAAACGGTGTATATAATATCGAGATGACAGCTGCCTATGCAGCAATTGCCAATGGTGGAACTTACATGAAACCGATTCTTTACACACAGGTTCTGGATCATGAAGGAAATGTTCTTCTCGATAACACAACCCCTGAGACACATGAAGTCTTAAAAGACTCCACTGCTTATCTTCTGACAAGTGCAATGGAAGACGTTGTCAACGGTGCCGGTGGAACCGGTGGTTCTGCAAGACTGAGCAACATGCCTGTTGCCGCTAAAACAGGTACCAGCCAGGAAAGCCGCGACTTGTGGATTTCAGCATTTACGCCTTATTATACAGCGTCTGTATGGGGTGGATATGATGAGCATAAGACAATGGATCGATTAAGCCAGAACTGGCATCAGAAACTTTGGAGAAATATCATGGAACGTATCCAGGATACAAAAGGCCTTGAGTACAAGGACTTTGAAATTCCATCCTCTGTCGAAGAAAAGACGGTTTGTACTAAAACAGGACTCCTTGCCACAAGCAGTTGTCCTGCCATTACAGAGTATTTTTCAAAAGACAATGTTCCGACTAAGAGCTGTAGTGGTCACTATTTTGCGCCATCAGAATACTATGAGAAAGATGACACCGAGAGTTCTGATGAAACCACACCTGCTACAGGTACCGATTCTTCTGGAGCAACATCATCACCGGATTCTTCCTCTGGTGGAACAACAACCGAACCCGCTGCCGGCGGAGACTCTGGTGGAACAACCGGAACAACTACAGGTGATACTGATACTTCCGGCAGCACTACTGGTAGCGACACTGAAAGTGGAAGTACCACTCAATAAGTAAATTATGCGCCGCAAGGTACACCTAAAAAGGAGAGGCTATACAAAACGCCTCTCCTTTTCGCATACTTATATAACTGATTGCTCTTGTCATCCTATCCGTATCTCTCTGATACAATATTCTGCTATCTTGTTTTACGGTTAATATATCTTGCTTTATATTTAGAATATACAATCGTCTGATCTTTATATAAACTATAATATCCGGAAACCGCATAGCTGATTGATATCGCGATCAGATAATATGCTGCTCCTGAAAATCCAAACAGTTCGAATGAAATCAGCATTGCCGTAATCGGACAGTTCGTCACTCCGCAGAAAAGTGCAACCATGCTGGCTGCCGCTGCTAATTCCGGTGAAAATCCAAGTATTCCACCGGCAACACATCCAAATGTTGCACCTATACTGAATGCCGGTACAATCTCACCACCACGATATCCTGCCCGCATCGTAAGTGCTGTAAGTAACATTTTCCATAAAAAATCAAGTGGTCTTGCTTCACCCTTTTCAATAGCTCTTGCGATCAATCCACTACCTGCTCCCATATAATCTTTTGTATTCAGACATATTGTGATCAGAATGATCACTCCTGCTGCAACAACAATTCTAATATACGGATTTTTCAGATACTTTGCATACAACTGCCCTACTGTTTTTAGCAAGATACAGAATAGAATACTTAAAATCCCACACCCCACTGCGATCAGTGCCATCTTAAGTCCTGACTCCACAGTAAGTCCCGGGATAGAATGTACCGGAAATGTCTCCGGATCAATCCCCATTCCTGTTGCAAACTCTGCTGCAATGATAGCTGCAATCACACACGGAAGAAGTGCTGCGTAATACATTACCCCCACGCTCACAACTTCCATTGCAAAAACTGCTGCTGCCATCGGTGTTCCAAACACGGCTGCAAACGCTGCACTCATTCCGCACATGATCATCACATGGTGATCAAATTCATCTAAATGAGCCAGTTTTCCAAGCCAATTTCCAATACTTCCACCAAACTGTATCGACGCACCTTCTCTTCCTGCCGAGCCACCGGTAAGATGCGTCAATAATGTTGACACAAAAATCAATGGTGCTGACAGAAACGGAACATCATCCTTTGATTTAATTGTAGCAAGTACCTGATTCGTTCCTCCGTCCTGCCTTCCTATCTTCTCATACATAAATACAATCAGAACTCCTGCAACCGGCAAAAGCATAAAAATCCAATTATGTGTATCCCTGTATTCCGTTGCTGCCTTGATACATCCTGCAAATATTGCACTCGCACCGCCTACAACCAGACCTGTCAAAACAGAAAGCCCCATCCATTTCAGAAAATTTTCCGTGTTCTGTCGGATCCTTTCATAATAATACTTTATTACTATTTTTGTATCATGAGAATGTTTTCGTTTTCCCATCTCCGCATTTTCTGTATTTTCTTTTTCTTCCATTTGCATTTCCCCTCTTGTATTTCTCTTTTATTTCGAACTCTGATTACTTTCTTATGTTCAGATAGAATCCCTTGCCTTATTTATTATAAAATGATTTTCCTCACCATGCAACACAGAAAAAAGGATGGTTTTCTCACATTCGAACGTTTCTTGTTCGTTGTGTCAAACCATCCTCTAAATCAATTATTTTTTACCTCTGCCTTATCATTTCATTCTTTTTATACTGCTTCTTCTTTTGTATTCACACTCTTGGATTCTCTGTCCTCTTTGAATTTATCATAATATGCAAACATTCCTGCAAGGAGTGTTCCTGAAATAGAATGCCATGTACAAGATACTGCACAGATGATTGCTGACTCCGGTGTGGATGCAAACTGTGCTGTTGTTGTTGCAAGGTTTGTTGCAAGTCCTGCATTCTGCATACCTACCTCGATCGAGATTGTTCTCTTCTTCGCTGTATTCATTCCTGTGAGTTTACCAGCTCCGTATCCAAGCAGATATCCAAGTCCATTATGAAGAAATACTGCTACGAAGATTACAACACCGGACTCAAAGAATTTGCTTCCCTGTGAAGATACTACACCGCCGACAACGCATGCAAGTCCAAGTACTGCAATACCAGGCATAATTTTCTGAAGTTCTTTGAATGTTTTATTTTTTCCTAACAGATAGTTAAGTAAGAATCCTACTGCTACCGGGAAGATAACTGTTTCAATAATGGATACAAACATAGGTAATCCTTTGATTGAAATATGTGTACCACTTGCCAGCAGTGAAACCATAAGTGGTGTCATAACTGGTGAGAGCAGTGTTGAAACTGTTGTCATTCCTACGGAAAATGCTACGTCTCCTCCACACAGATAAGACATAATATTGGATGACACACCACCAGGACAACATCCAACAAGAATCAGTCCCAAAGCGATTCCATCCGGAAGATTCAATGCCTTTGTCAGTGCAAATGCAAGGAATGGCATAATCAGATACTGGGCGATAGCTCCGATGCAGATGTCAAACGGTCTCTGCGCCAGAATCTTAAAATCCTCTGTTGTTAATGTCAGACCCATACTAAACATGATCACTCCGATAATAATAGACTGACAGGTAAATTTATTGGATACCGGATCGACAAACAAAGCGTTGTTAACCCATCCCATCATTGTCGGGACAAAGAATGTCACTACTGCAATGGCAATAACAACCACTGAAGTATAATCTGATAAAAATTTGCTGACTTTTTGTAATGCTTTCATTACAATACCTCCTTAGGATTCTTGTTCACCTAAAATTTGTATTCTTCTTGAGATATATTCAAAGAAAAAAGTCCCTTTCCAGAACTCAATCTGAAAAGGGACGAATATAATCCGCGTTACCACCCTAATTCCGCAAAAATTAATTCTGCGACACTTCACATACCAACATATGCTATCCATATAACGGTGGATCCCGGCGAGGTTTACTTGCAACATGTTCATCTGCTTTCAGCCCGCTTCTTAGAGAGGATATCCTTACCCGGTTATTGTCTGTTCACACCAGCCACAGACTCTCTGAAAATAATGACGGATACGGTTTTGTTCTCATCAACGAATTTTGGTGAACTGTATTTTGTTTACTCTGACATTATAGTCCTCTGAAATCAGAAATCAAGAGTCTATTTTAATCTTTTTCTTGATTTATTTTAATCTTTTTGTTGTAAAAATTTATTTTCAAGGCTTAAATTCATCTGAAAAAATAAAAGAATCATTGAAAAAAATTATTGTTTTTCCTGTTGTTTCCCCGCACTTTTCATGCTACACTGTATATAAGAATCATCGGATTTTAACCAGAAAACAGATAGTTACTGTTCACTCCCGTGTGAACAGTAACAACAGATACGGATGTTTGGGGCATCCAAAAGATTTATTAATACACAATACAATACGTTATTTTTCATTGCTTTCTTTTGGGAGTGATGTTTTTTTTGTAATTTTATCTGTTTTCTTTCATTATTTTATCTGGTAAAGAGGTATTTGGGAATGAATAATGAAATAACGAAAAGACGAAAGCGAACAATTGAAATGACTCAGGGATCTCTTTGGAAAAACATGTTTTTCTTCAGTGTTCCTCTTATATTTTCCCAGATTTTGGAAGTGATGTTCAACTTAAGTGATGTCGCTGTTGTCGGACATTTTGCAGATTACAAAGCACTTGGTTCTGTCGGCTCGACAACTACACTTGTCACACTGTTCACGGGACTTCTGATCGGGCTCGGAAGTGGTGTCAACGTCCAGGTTGCCAATAAACTCGGTGCCGGTGATAAGAAAGCTACAAAAGAAACCATTCACTCTGCACTCATTATCTGTGCAGCGGCAGGTATTTTCGTCTGTCTGATCTGTCTGCTTTTTGCAGGACCAATGCTTTCCATGATGAATACAAAGCCCGAACTGCTCGATCAGGCTGTTCTCTACATGAAAGTTTTTGCACTTGGCATGCCTGCCACGGCGGTTTATAATTTCGGCAACGGTGTCTTAAGCGCCCGTGGGGATACAAAGCGTCCGATGTATTACCTTGCATTTGCCGGAATACTTAATGTCCTATTGAATCTGATCTTTGTTATCGTATTCCATATGGCTGCTGTCGGAGTTGCTACTGCCAGTGCAATCGCACAGTACGTTTCAGGAGGATTGATCCTGATCCATCTGATGCGACGCGATGATGAATGTAAAGTTCGTCTGCGCAATCTGCGTTATCATAACATTTATGGAAAAGGAGTTCTTTATCTCGGTGTTCCATCCGGTCTTCAGAATGCGATTTTCGCGATTGCAAACCTTTTTGTTCAATCCGGAGTCAACTCCTTTGATGCGATTATGGTTTCCGGAAATGCTGCAGCTGCGAATGCAGACAATCTGATTTACAATGTTATGTTTGCCTTCTACGTGGCCTGTTCCAGTTTCATGAGCCAGAACTGGGGAGCCGGGAATAAAGAAAGAATGAAAAAATGCTATCTCGTAACACTTACTTATTCTTTCAGTGCAGGCCTGCTTCTCGGAGGAGCACTCTTCTTCTTTGGGCGCCCATTCTTGTCTCTGTTTGCCACAGAACCAGCCGTTATCGCAGCTGGCATGCATAGAATTAGGATTATGGGATTCTCCTATGCATTCAGCGCCTTTATGGACTGTGCGATTGCATCTTCCAGAGGAATCGGCAAGAGCATTGCTCCTACATTTATTGTTATCATGGGATCCTGCGTATTTCGTATTATATGGATCTATACGGTATTTGCTTACTTCCATACAATTCCATCTCTGTATCTGCTGTACATCTTCTCCTGGGGACTCACAGCGATTGCAGAAACCATATACTTTAAAGTTAGTTTCAAAAAAGTGCTTGTATAATAGATTTCCCAAAGAAAAAAGAGGGATTTCACAGATATCCAACATCTGTAAAAATCTCCTCTTTTTTCTTTCTACTATTTATTCTGCACTTGTTATACTTTTATCAATCCGCAAGTACCAGCTTAGCTGCTCCGCAGATTCCTGCATCATTTCCAAGAGTAGCAAGCTTAAATTTCACATTCTTATTTGCAAAGAACGCTTTTTCCATAAATGGTTTTTCGATAAATGAAAGCAGAACTTCTCCTGCTTTGGACACTCCACCGCCAATTACAAATACAGCCGGATCCAGTACTGCTGCCATATCTGCCATTGCATGTCCTAAATAATTTCCCATCTCTGTCGCAACTTCAATCGCAACTTCGTCTCCTTCTTTGACTGCATCGAAAACAGCTTTTGCAGAAAGATCTTCTTTTGTCAGGATTGTTGCACGTGTCTCATGCTCCATCTTCTTTCTTGCAAGACGAGAGATACCTGTTGCTGATGCATACTGCTCCAGACATCCGTGTCCGCCACATCCGCAAGTATCTGTCTCTTCCAGATTCACACACATATGACCAATCTCTCCACCTGCTCCGTTCTCTCCCGTCAGGATCTTTCCATTGATGATAATGCCACCTCCAACACCTGTTCCAAGTGTGACCATGATCATATTGCGGTAACCAACACCGCCGCCTTTCCACATCTCGCCAAGTGCTGCGACATTCGCATCATTTCCAAACTCTGCTGTCAATCCTGTCAGTTCTTCCAGCTCTTTCTTCGCATTCTTATATTTCCAGCCAAGATTCGCAGAACCGTTGACAATTCCATCTACAGTAACAGGAGCCGGCACACCGACACCGATTCCAAGAACCTGTTCTTTCTCAATGCCGTGCTGCTCTAACTTACCATTGATTGCTTCTGCAACATCCGGAAGAATCGCCGCACCTTCATTCTCAGTTCTTGTCACGATCTCCCATTTCTCTACAATAGCACCTGCCTCACTGAACAGACCAAGTTTAACCGTTGTTCCCCCGATATCAACACCAAAACAATATTTCATAAATCTATCTCCGTTTCTTTTTATATTTCACATAAGAATGCGGTACTCTGTAACATTTGTACCGCATCCTCTGTTTCTCTTTTGTTTTATTTTCTTCTCTTTGCCAGATTCTCCTGCACACGTTTGTACAATTCCTGTGCAGCGTTGTATCCCATCTGCTTCTGTCTGTGGTTAACTGCAGCAGATTCTACGATGATCGCCAGATTACGTCCCGGACGGATCGGAATATTATGGCAGACAACTCGGTTTCCAAGGAATTCTGTATATTCCTCCTCCAGACCAAGTCTGTCGTATTCTTTCTCTCTGCTCCAGTCTTCCAGAGTAATGACCAGATCGATATTCTGTGTTTCTCTTACGCTCTGTACACCGAACATAGACTTTACATCCACGATTCCGATACCACGCAGCTCGATAAAATGTCTTGTGATATCCGGTGCAGAACCAACCAGTGTATCGTCACTGACTTTGCGGATCTCAACCACATCATCCGTCACAAGACGATGTCCACGCTTGATTAGTTCAAGAGCTGCTTCGCTCTTACCGATTCCACTTTCTCCCATGATCAGAACTCCGACACCATATACGTCAACAAGCACTCCATGAATGGAAATGCACGGAGCAAGTTTTACATTCAGCCAACGGATCAGTTCTCCCATAAAGGAGGATGTCTTCTTACATGTACCGAATACCGGAATATCATTTTTCTGAGCAATCTCAATGAAGCTTTCATCCGGCTGAAGTTCATTGCTGAAAATAATACATGGTACTTTATGTTCCAGAAGTTTCTGATAAATCTCAACTCTTTTCTCTTCTTCCAAAGTCTCCAGATAGGCACACTCTACATTCCCTATAATCTGTACACGATTCAGATCAAAATGATCGAAAAATCCTGCCAGCTGAAGTGCCGGTCTGTTCACATCCGGAACAAGAACTTCACGTTCTGTGATATCTACTTCCGGAGTGAGATTTTTCAGATTCATCTTTTCAACGATATCGGTTAATTTCACACCACTCATCTTGTAATCTCCTTTTCCTGTATCTCTTTTCGTTTCAGACATGCTGCCTTGATAAGCTCAAGAGATATATGATACTTACTGCTCGCATAAATCCAACATTTCCCTACATGTCCCATCGCCTGTACATAAGTATATCATGATTTTCTTTTCGATAAAACCCTTAATCATGAAAGAATTGATAAACCGATTCTGCTGCCTTCTCATTCATTGACGGAAGCTGCGCCAGTTCTTCTACTGTTGCGCTCCGGATTGCATCCAGGCTCAGATAATGCCGCATCAATGCCTTTCTTCTGGCCGGACCGATTCCTTCAATATCATCCAAAACGGAATGTACCTGCCCTTTGCCACGCAGCTGCCTGTGGAACTCGATTGCAAACCGATGGGCTTCATCCTGAATTCTTGTGATCAGTTTAAATGCTTCTGAATTGCGGTCAATCGGGATTTCCACATTATTATAATATAATCCTCTTGTTCTATGATTGTCATCTTTCACCATACCACAGACCGGAATATTCAGCTTCAACTCATCAAGCACCTGCAATGCAATATTTACCTGTCCACGGCCTCCATCCATCAGAATCAAATCCGGAAATGTTGTAAATTTCCCAGCTTCCGCATTCTCCTCACGTTCTTTTAATCCATGTGTAAAACGACGCGTAAGAACTTCTCGCATGCTCGCATAATCATCTGGTCCTTTCACGCTCTTGATTTTGAACTTCCTGTAATCATTCCGCTTTGGTTTTCCTTTCTCATAGACAACCATAGAGCCTACCGATTCGAAACCATTTGTATTAGAAATATCATATGCTTCCATACGGACGATCTTTTCCAGCCCCAGTAAAGATGCTATCTCCTTCACTGCACCAATCGTACGTCCTTCTTCCCTCTTTAGCCGCTCTTTATCTTTAGACAGAACCATCCTCGCATTCTCTTCCGCCAGTTCTACCAGCTTTTCTTTTGTACCTTTCTTCGGCACACGGATCGTTACTTTCTGCCCCTTCTTCGCGCTCAGCCAGGATTCAAGAAGTTCCTGCTCTTCGATTTCTTCCGGCAGCATCAGCTCACCTGGAAGAAAAGGGGTTCCTGCATAATACTGTTTGATAAAACTGTTAAGAATTTCCGATTTTTTATCCTCTTCGCTGATTCTCAGATAGAAATGGTCTCTCCCGATCAATCTTCCGCCACGGATAAAAAAGACCTGTACAACTGCATCTTCGTCCTGGCATGCAACTGCCATGACATCTCTGTCTTCCCCACTGGAATCTGTAATCTTCTGTTTCTGAGCCACCTTTTTCACACTATTTAATAACTCTCTATATTCGATTGCTTTCTCAAATTCCAGTGCCTCCGAAGCGGCCATCATCTTATCTTCCAGATCTTTTAAAATCATATCAAAATTTCCATTTAGAAAACGGATCACCTCATCAATGGATTTCCGGTATTCTTCCCGGGAAATGTATCCCTGGCACGGTGCCTCACACTGCTTGATATGATAATTCAGACACGGACGCTCTTTTCCAATGTCTTTTGGAAGTGAACGATTACAGCTTCTTATATGATACAGCTTATGGATCAGATCAATTGTATCACGCACCGCCTGTGAGCTTGTATAGGGACCGAAATAACGTGCCTTATCTTTTTTCATCTGACGTGCCAGCATAATACGAGGGTATTCCTCTCCTGTTGTCACCTTGATGAATGGATAGGCCTTGTCATCCATCAGCATCGTATTATATTTGGGCCGATGTTCCTTGATCAGATTACATTCCAGAACAAGTGCTTCCAGTTCCGAATCTGTCACAATATATTCAAAGCGGCGGATATGTGTTACCATCTGTTCGATCTTAACCCCTTTATTCCTGCTGCTTTGAAAATACTGCCGCACACGGTTTTTCAGGCTGATTGCTTTTCCGACATAGATAATCTGATCCGTCTCATCATGCATCAGATAGACTCCCGGCCTTCCCGGAAGCTTTTTCAATTCTTCCTGTATATTAAAATTATAATTTTCCATAGATCCTATTTCTTGCCTCTGCTACAGACCAGCTATGTTCTTCTGCAATTTTGGAAACATCATCATACTCGAGTTTTTCTTTCACCACTCCATATCCGGATGCTCTCTTCACATGAACGGTTCCATATTCTGTCTGCACTTCGTCTATTTTCCGCTTAAGTCCATATCTTCTACAAAAATACTCTCTGACACCAAGTGTTGAAGTGTGTTTGAATATCAGCTGTAGAAAATACTCTTTCTGCTCTGCCCTGCACATACATGTAAGCAGAATCCCCGGCCGGTTTTTCTTCATCTGAATGGAGGATGTGTAAACATCCAATGCGCCTTCTTTGATCAGAAGCTCTGTCGCATACCCGATTTCTTCCGAAGTCATATCATCCAGATTACAGCACAGTTCTAGGATTTCTTCTTCTACCTTGTCTTGCGTTTCTCCAAGAATCGCACGCACACAGTTCAGTCTTTCATACTCTCTTTTTCCAAAACCATAACCGATTTCTTCCATCTGCAGAACCGGCATCTGTTCATACTTTTTAACAAAATGCTTCAGAAGTGCGGCTCCTGTCGGTGTACAGAATTCTCCCTCCAGGTCTCCTGCATACATTGGAATTTCTTTCATCAGATACGCTGTTGCCGGTGCCGGCACCGGAAGGATTCCATGTGCACATTTCACATGACCATATCCGACACGAACCGGTGATGCAAGAATCTGATCCACCTGAAGTTCATTCAGCAAATAGCAGACAGCCACAACATCAGCCACTGCATCCATCGTCCCAACCTCATGGAAATGGATTTCATCCATGCGCTGACCATGCGCCTTTCCTTCCGCCTTTGCAATCAATTTATAAACTGCAACTGCGTCCTGTTTTACCTGATCTTCAATTTTTAACCGATTGATCAGACGAACGATCTGAGACATTGAGTGATGTCCGTGTTCTTGTGTATGCTTCTCTGGTTCTTCTGATTTATGTCCGATCTGCTCTTCCGTCTGCATATGAGGATTCTCTTCTTCCTGTCCTTTCACAAACACGCGGACCTGATATCCTCTGATTCCGCCTCTTGTACACGCCACCAACTGATATTTTACCCCCGGGATTTTCAGATCATTCAACTTTTTCACCTGTTTTACAGGTTCTGAAAACAATTGCAATAATGAAGCCGTCAGCATATCCCCTGCTGCTCCCATCCCACAGTCTAAATATAATGTCCTCATTCCTTCGTTCTCCTCTCTATGTGATTGATCCGGCTCGCAAGAAATCCCGCGCCAAATCCATTATCGATATTTACAACACTCACTCCGCTTGCACAAGAATTCAACATAGAAAGAAGTGCTGATACGCCACCGAAAGATGCTCCATATCCAACACTTGTCGGAACTGCGATCACCGGGCAATCCACCAGTCCTCCAATCACACTGGCGAGTGCTCCTTCCATTCCGGCTACAGCAATAATGACACGAGCTTCCATTAATTCGTCGAGATGTCCAAGCAGACGATGTACTCCTGCGACACCTACATCATATAAACGGACCACTTCATTTCCAAGTGTCTCTGCTGTTCTTGCAGCCTCTTCTGCAACAGGGATATCGCTTGTCCCGCCTGTTGCCACAACTATTTTCCCGTCTCCATCTTTTATTGGTGCTTCGCCTATAAACCCAATCCGGCTGGCTTCATCATATTGAAGTTCCAGGCGTTCTCCCACGTAAATTGCTGACTCCTTATTCATTCTTGTGATCAGGACTGCTTTCTGTCCCTTTTCCTTCATTGCTTCTGCAATCCGGAAAATCTGTTCCGGTGTTTTTCCTTCTCCATAAATCACTTCTGCCACACCCTGGCGCATGGCTCTGTGATGGTCAATCTTGGCAAAACCAAGATCTTCAAAAGGCTCTTCTTTTAACTTCAAAGCTGCCTGTTCTACATCCATTGTTCCGGATGCTACCTGTCTTAAAAGATCTATCATTTCCTTTTGTTCCATCTTTTTCGCCTCATTCTAATTCTTCTTATCCAGGGTTTCATTCATACTTCCCATTCTGTACCCTGTTAGATCCATTGTAACATAAGTGAATCCGAACTGCTTAAATTGTTTTACAATATCCTCACGGACTTCTTCCTGAAGCAACTTCAAAAACTCTTCCGGCATTACTTCGATCCTCGCCATCCTTCCATGCATACGGACACGAAATTGCCGGAAGCCATGTTCAAGCAATAACTGTTCCGCGTTTTCCACCATGATCAACTTCTCTTTGCTGATTGTTTCTCCGTATACAAATCTTGAAGCCAGACAGGCAAAAGATGGCTTTTCCCAGGTTGAAAGTCCCATCTCTTTTGACAATTCACGAATCTCCGTTTTTGTAAGTCCTACTTCGCGCAGTGGACTTTTTACTCCTAATTCCGCCACAGCCTGAAGCCCCGGTCTGTAGTCGCCAAGATCATCCATATTAGAACCTTCTGCAACATAAGCAATTTCATTTTTCTCTGCAATTACTCCAATCTTTTCAAACAGTGCATGCTTGCATAAATAACATCTGTTCGGTGGGTTCTGAGAAAATCCTTCAATCTTCATTTCATCCACCTGACAGACCTTATGACGAATATCTTCTTTTTTGCAAAATGCAATTGCCTCATTTAGTTCTCTCTTTGGAAAGGAACCGGATTGTACTGTGATCGCCATCACATTATCTCCCAATATCTCATGTGCCACCTTTAATAAAAATGTAGAATCAACTCCACTGGAAAATGCAATCGCAACACTGTCCAGTTCTTTTATGTACTCTTTTAAATGTGCTAATTTATTATGTAATTCATCCTGCATCTTTTTCCTCCTGTCTTGTTACTGTTCACACGATGTGCGACCAGCAACGCATCTCGCCATTTTAAATCGCCTTTGGCGATGGGGCGAGATGCATTCAAGTCAAAACACGCATCCTCCGTGTCAATCAGCGGAGTGATTGACACGGGAATGAACAGTAACCCTGTCTTTACCTTCTTGCTGTTCTGATTTTTTCTATCAATCGTAATTCTTTTCATGCAAAAAATGCACCCAATTACAATTTCATAAATCCTCGTAATCAAGTGCATTTATTATACTATGTAAAGCCCGGTTCAGGTCAAGTTAATTTGTATTGCTTCATTAATTCTATTTCATGATATCTCATGGTTTATAGTTCCATCATTCCGGACATAATGCATCCTCCGGAAGCACCATTTTGTTTCAATTCTTCCCACTGTTTTTCATCAAACTTGATTCCACCAATCGCATATACCGGAACATTCACAGTACTGCAGACATCTTTTAAGAATCCAAGCCCTCTCGGTGCCAAACCTTTCTTGCAATCTGTAACATAAATATGTCCTGCTGTCATGTAAGACACACCAAGTCTTTCTGCTTCCTTTGCATCTTCCACTGAATGAACGGAAGTACCGATTCTTTGAAATTGTTCTTTCACACCTTCCGGAAGTTTCCTTAATTCCGGCAATGGCAGATGTACAGATGTACATTCCAATTCCAATGCTGTTTTCCAGAACTTATGTAAAATACACGGAATCTCATATTTCTTGCAAACAGACAGAACTTCTTCTGACAGAATCCGATATTCCTCTTCTGACAGATCTTTTTCACGCAAAATAATTGCCTGCGGTTTCATCTGACAAACCCGTTCAATCTGCTCCAAAAATGGTCTTTCGCACAGTTTTCTATTACTGACAGCTATAATTTTCAAATCCATCTCCGATAAATTGCATTTCATCTTACACATAAATATAATCACTCATAACCGGCTGGAGATTATTTTTCAATAATGCATCATAAACCTCATCTACCGAACGTTCATCTGAAATCTCAAACTGGTCATCGCCCTTATCCTCGATATCATCCACATGGCTTCCAATTCCTGTACTTACCCCTGCTGAAATCTTAGTTGCCGCAATATTTACAAGATTATCTCTGACACGCGCACACTCTCTTGTTGAAACTGTAATGCTTGCAAATGGCATAAACAGACGATATGCACAGACAACCTGCAGAAGCTGTGGCTCATGAACATCCATCGGATTGATTCTGTCATTATTGATGATCGGGCGAAGTCTTGGGCAGGAAAATGCGATTTCTGCATGTGGATATTTTCTCTGTAACAGATATGCGTGATATCCTGTTGCAAAAGCATCTTTTCTAAAATCATCCAGTCCTAAAAGCGCACCGAATCCAACTCCTCGCATACCACCTTTCACTGCTCTCTCCTGTGCATTGACACGGTATGGGAAGATTCTTTTATGTCCTGCCAGATGAAGCGTCTCGTACTTATCTGAATTATATGTTTCCTGGAATACTGTCACATAATCAGCTCCACATTCATGCAGATACGCATACTCATCTGAATTGACCGGATAGATTTCCAGACCGATCACTTTGAAATACTTTCTTGCAATCTTGCATGCCTCTCCAATATACTCTACTGTAGATTTGTTGCGGCTTTCCCCTGTCAGAATCAGGATTTCCTGTAATCCTGTCTCTGCGATTGCTGCCATTTCTTTCTCAATCTCCTCTGCATTCAACTGTGCGCGGTTAATCTTGTTATGACAGTTAAATCCACAATAAATACAATAGTTTTCACAATAGTTTGCAATATAAATCGGTGTAAACATATACACACTGTTTCCAAAATGTTTTCTTGTCTCCTTCTGAGCTGCCTGGGCAATCTCTTCCAAAAACGGAAGGGCTGCCGGTGATAACAATGCTTTAAAATCTTCCGGAGTACGTTCGGAATGTGCAAGTGCATTTTTCACATCTGCTGCGGTATATTTGCTATAATCATAGGCTTCCATTGCCTCGATCACCTGATCCATGATTTCTGATCCGATATCCTCCATTCCCGGAAGATATGTCATATGATCGATTCTGTTTTTCTTCTGATCTTCCAGTATTTCTTCACTTAAAATACTTTCATTAACATGTGTATCATTCATCTCAACTGCCTCCTAGTCTTCCAGAAATCCTGTCAATGGTGAAGATGCACTTGCACCTCGTTCAATTGTTCTTCCAAGACCTGAAAGATAAGCACTTCTTCCTGCTTCAATTGCTTTCTTGAATGCCTCAGCCATCTCCTCGACATTTCCTGCTGTTGCGATTGCTGTATTCGCCATAACAGCTGCCGCTCCCATTTCCATTGCCTCGCATGCCTGAGATGGACGTCCGATTCCTGCATCTACAATAATCGGCAGATCAATCTCATCAATCAAAATCTGGATGAAGTCTTTTGTACAAAGTCCTTTGTTAGAACCAATCGGTGCCCCAAGTGGCATTACACAGGCAGCCCCTGCATTCACCAGATCTCTTGCCGCATTCAGATCCGGATACATATATGGCATAACTACAAAGCCTTCTTTTGCAAGAATTTCTGTTGCCTTGATTGTCTCATAGTTGTCAGGAAGAAGATATTTGGAATCTCTGACAACTTCGATTTTTACAAAGTTACCACAACCAACTTCTCTGGAAAGTCTTGCAATACGAACTGCTTCCTCTGCATTTCTTGCTCCTGATGTATTCGGAAGAAGTGTTACATTTTCCGGAATATAATCCAAAATATTCGCAAGTCCTCCTTCATTTGCACGACGAAGCGCAAGTGTAATGATCTGCGCTCCTGCTTTTTCTACACATGCTTTCACAAGATCAAGCGAAAATTTTCCTGATCCCAGAATAAAACGTGAACTAAATTCTTTTCCTCCAAGTGTAAATGTATCTTTCTGATTCATAACTTAAATCCTTCTTTCTTTTTTATTCATTTAGATGTCTTTCTATACATCCTCTTCTCCAAGAAGCAAACGTGTGATCATATTTGCTTCATGCCCTGCGCAGATTGCAACTCGTGGAGCCATTAATCCATTCCCATAAGTCGGCTCTGTCACACGATCTCCACATAAATAAAAGTTCTTCATCATTCTCTTAGTACTGATTATATTGCTGCTTTCATAGCCTGCCATACCTGTTGCAGACACAAGCTTCTTCTCCGGAAAATGCTCCAGAATTCCATTCACCAGCATTGCTTTTGCTACCGGATTATCAAATGCTTCACAGACAATCTGAGCATCCGCAAACAGTTCTTTCAAATTCTCTTCTGTCACCTTCACACAATCTGTACGAATATCCAGATATGGATTGATCTTTAAAAGCAGTGACTTTAGCGCATCGGTCTTATACATTCCGATATGCTCCATGAAATACTGCTGCCGATTCAAATTGGTAATATCCACCACATCAAAATCAATCAGATGCAGATGCCCTACTCCAATTCGTGCAAGTGAATACGCTACATTAGAACCTAGTCCACCAAGTCCGGCAATCGTCACCTGACCGGCTGATAAAAGCTTCTGTTTTTCCGGCGAATGGCGTTCATTCAGCGCTGTTTCGATTTCTTCTTTGCTTAATATTCTTTCTGATGCCATCTGATATCAGCCTCCTCCTACAAATGTCACAACCTCCAGACGGTCACCGTCTTTGAGCATTGTCTCTGAATAGCTGTATTTCGGAAGAATTTCTTCATTCATTTCAACTGCGATTCTATTAATCTGGTAATTGTTCTGCTCCAGATAATCAGCAACACTCATTTCAGATGTCAGCTGGATCTGCTTTCCATTTACTGTAATCATAACTACTCCTTTCCGGATAATTGAAAAAAGAGTTCACGAAAGAAATGTACCCGTGGTGGTGCACCCCTTCATGAACTCTCGCTCAATCTCAACTTACTCCAATCTTCAATTTTGCCTGATTAGTAAAAAAGAGAGATACCAACAAATGTATCTCTCTAAAGTACTGCTTTATACATTCCTACGTTGGCATTATCCAAATCAGGTTATGGGTCGAAGTTCTCAACTTCCTCTCAGCCTGGTACACAAGCTCCCCGTGTTTTCTTCACATGATTAGTATAAAAGCTTGTCTGATAGATGTCAACCGTTTTCTCTCCATCTGATACAAGATCTTTTCCGTTACTGTTCACACAATGTGCGACCAGTAACGCATCTCGCCATTTTAAATTGCCTTTGGCGATGGGGCGAGATGCATTCAAGCCAAAACATGCATCCTCCGTGTCAATCAGCGGAGTGATTGACACGGGAGTGAACAGTAACTCTTTTCCCGCAATGTGCCAGTCCAACATAACACACTTCTCCGGTCATCTCTGCGTCATATTGTTTTTCCTTTATCTGTTCCAGTGCCTTTTCTGCAAGCTTTTCTAAATCGTCTTTTTCATCTTTGGTATACTTGAATTCCAAAATTAAATTTGGATATCTGTCATGTTTTGCATAAAGACAGATATCACTTCTGCCTTCTCCGGTTTCCCGATTGCTTTTGATATCATAATCCTTTCTAAGAAATGCACACATTCCAAGCGTCATCATATGGTAACTATTCTCATCTTTCAGATCATGATAAGATGGCAATTCCAAAAGAACTCCCTGATACTCTTCTGCAAAACGTTCCATATCCTTTCTTTTAAGAGCATTTAACATCTTTTCCATATGTCTCTCATCGATTTTCAGATGACATGCTGTTAATTCTTTGAACACTTTCCACACTTCCAGATTAGGAACCCGAAGTCGGTAATAGTCCTCTTCGATTTCTTTTGTAATTGTTACAATTCCGGCATTTACAAGAAGTCCACATAAATTTGCTTCGTCCATTTTTTCATAATAAGTCATTGAAAAATCTACTGTCACTTCTACTTCACCTTCTGTGACCAAGGTCTCATATTCTTTCTCAAAAGACCTTCCCTGTACTTCAAGTGCATTACGTAAAATACTGTTTTCGCTTGTATTAACCCAATAAGAATCCATCCTTCTTCTTGCCGCATAACACGATATTGACCATGGATTATATACATCTGTACTGCCAAAATGATATCCATCGTACATCTTTTTCAGCTCATCTGAAAATTCTGCTTTACAATAAGCAAGCAGCTCTTTTACTTCTTGCTCTGTAAAACCAAAACAGTCATCATAATCTTCATCCTGCACTGTGCAAACAACTAAATTATTGAGACCCGAAAATATATTTTCCTTCGCAATTCTCTGAATTCCTGTCAGAATTGCCTTTTGAAGATAATCGTTGCCTTTCAGGGATGTTGCCAGAAAACGATTCAACATGGCTCTTACTTCATCATAATATCCTTCGGAATTTGCAGACATAAACGGAGTATCATATTCATCTAACAGCAAAAATACTTTTTCTCCATAATACGTACTCAGTGCCTGACAAAGAACAGCAATTGAACGAATTACATGATTTTCTATTTCTTTTCCGATGCTTTCCTGACATAAACTATTATAAATCATATTGAATTCTTTCACCTGGAATTCTGACAGTCTTCCATCATTAACCATCTGATAAAAGCGCTCATACTCCGCACGTACAGTATCTTTCAATGCATAACACAAAGATTCTGCATCCCCCGCTTTCACGTTAAGGAAAGACAAAAATACAACAGGATATCGATTGAGCTCCTTGTAGTGGACAGATTTTGTAATCTTTGTTCCACAAAATAAATCGGAGGAATCTTTTGTGCAGTCAAGAAATTCTGCCAACATTGACATATTAAGTGTCTTACCGAACCTTCTCGGTCTTGTAATTAATGTAATCTGATACCAGGATTCTAAAAACTGTTCAATAAACTGTGTTTTGTCCACATAATAGGCTTGTTTTTCACGCAAATCGCGAAAGTCCTGTACTCCTATTGCAAGTTTAGGTTTTTCTTCTTGTATCCCAGATACATTGTACAGAATGCTGTCTTCCTTTACCACGTCACAACTTGCAACATAAGTTGGTTTTCTTCCAAATAATTCATCTAAGGAACAGGCTAACACCTCACTTATTCGTTCCAGTACTTCAAAGTCCGGTGTTCGGTTTCCATTCTCATAATTAGTATAAGTCGATCTGGAAATCCCCAGTTTTTCTGCCATCTGCGCCTGAGTGTAGACCCGGGATTTACGTAATTTTGTCAAATACTCGTTAAATTTTGTTTTCATAGAATCACCGCTTTTTTTCTTTTAATATACGCCTTTATGTTTCATTTTGCAACATTCTTTTTTATTTATATACAAAGAAGGACAGAAAGGTTAACAAAGCGAAACCTTTCTGTCCTTTTTAAATAGTTGCTATCTTATTTTCCTTACAGCATAGCTCCGAAATCTGTTACGATTGCCTGTCCTGTAATCGCCTTTGATTCATCGCTTGCAAAGAACAGGATTACATTTGCTACATCTTCTGCTGTACAAGATGGTGTTCTAAGATTACTGTGTGTTGACATTGCACCGATCATATCCGGGTCAAGTGCTGCCGGATTTGTTCCTGATGTCATTGGTGTAATGATATTTCCCGGGCAGATTGCATTACAACGGATTCCTGTTGCCTGGAAACGAAGTGCTGTATGCTTTGTCACTCCTACGATTGCTGCTTTAGATGCTACATAAGCAGCTCCGCCACATCCTTTCACTCCAGCGATAGAAGCAACATTTACGATAGATGCTCCTGCCTGCATCTTCTGTGATGCAGCACGCATGCAACGCATAGTTCCTTTTTCGTTCGTCTCTACGATACGATCAAGATCTTCGTCTGAGAATCGATCGATTGGTTTCAGTCCTTCCTCAAGAATTCCTGCATTATTCACAAGAATGTCTACCTTGCCATATTTCTCGATCACGAGATCCATCAGTCGCTCCGGATCTCCCTTCTTTGAGATATCTGTTGAAACAGCGAAAACTTCTCCTCCTGCTGCCTTAATCTCTTCTGCTACTTTCTCCAGTGCAGCCTCTCTTCTCGCTGTGATAACAACAGTTGCGCCCTCTTTGGCGAACATCTTTGCTGTTGCTTCTCCAACTCCTGAGTTACCACCTGTAATAATAGCTACTTTACCTTTCAAACGATCCATTTCAAAGATCCTCCTTTGTTGTTATAGATAAAATTATACAATTCTTCTTTCAGTATTTCAATCTATTTATCTATATTTTACATTTTGTTTTATGCTTTATATTTCATCCAAACAAATTCATAGCCTTTCAAAACTGGATCTTTCACTTCTACAATTTCACCATTCACCAGATTTCTGAAAATGCCTTCTTCCTGCATCCACGCAGTCTGTTCACTTTCGCTGAAATTAAACAGTGCAATAAATCGTTCTCCCTTATACTCTCTGAGGATTCCTAAAATACTGTCATTGTGAACATCATATGTATATACTTCTGCTTCCTGGGAAAAGACATTTTCCTGTCTTCGGATCTGTTCCAATCGGTTCAACATCTGGAACAATTGTCCCTGTACAGTAGAAAGATCTTTTCTCTTATCCGCGAGTTCCCACAGGAATGCTCCTCTGTGGAGATAACGTGAATCAGATGCTTTTTCAGCATCATCTTTATAACTATAATCATTTACCTGTCCTAACTCATCACCACTGTAAAGCATCGGAATTCCCGACTGTGTCAACATGTAAGCGTGGAGCATGAGATCTTCTTGAATTGCCGTCTGCATCTTTTCTGCATTTCCTTCAAATCCCGCTGCTTCAATTCCGCACATGGATGCTGTTGTTCCACAAAATCGTGCATCTTGAGTTACAGGATCATCGTTATATAACTCTCCACGGCTGATGCTGTCTGCTACCTTTCCGGTGAAATAATCATTCAGATAACGCTTATGAGAAGGCTCTTCCATTCCCCATTGTTTCAATGTATCAAAATCAAGCCCCCAACCGATATCGTCGTGACAACGAAGGTAATTCAAAAATGTATATTGCTTTGGCAGACGGCTAACTATATCCATCTGTTTCTTCAAAAGCCGGATGTCTCTTGTCGCAATACTATTCCAGGTCGTCGCCATTGTTGTCACATTATAGAGCATATGACATTCCGGTTTTTCAACTGTACCAAAGTACGGCACCACCTTTTCCGGCTCCATAACCACTTCGCCAAGAAGTATCACGCTCGGACAGACAATTTCTGCAATCATACGCATCATTCTGACAATCGTATGTACTTCTTTCAGATTCCTGCAGCTTGTTCCTAACTCTTTCCAGATGTAAGGAACTGCATCGATACGGATAATATCCATTCCCTGATTCGCAAGAAAAAGAAAGTTATACATCATTTCATTAAATACTCTTGGATTACGGTAATTTAAATCCCACTGATATGGATAAAACGTCGTAAGCACATAATGCCCGATTTCCGGAAGCCATGTGAAATTTCCCGGTGCAGTTGTAGGAAATACCTGTGGAACAGTTTCTTCGTATCTCGCCGGAATATCACCGTTATCATAGAAGAAATAACGGCTCATGTATTCTCCTTCGCCTGCTCGTGCACGTTTTGCCCACTCATGTTCCTCAGAAGTATGATTCATCACGAAATCCATGCATACATTCATACCATTTTCATGACATTTTTCTGTCAATCTGGCAAGATCTTTCATTGTACCGAGATCTGGTCTTACTTTCCGAAAATCTGCCACGGCATATCCACCGTCTGATTTTCCTTTCGGAGTATCCAGAAAAGGCATAAGATGAAGACAATTTACATTACACTCTTTCAGATAAGCTAACTTTTTTTCTACACCTTTCAGATTACCGGCAAAGTTGTCAATGTACAACATCATGCCAAGCATTTCTTTTTCCTTAAACCAGTCAGGATTCTTTTCTTTCTTAATATCTCTTTTTTTCAACTCTGTGCTACGCTTCAAGTAGTAATCATGCATCTGCTCACAAAGTTCTGCATACATTGCATCATTTCCATACAACTCCATGTAAAGCCAGCGTAATTCATCCTGATGTTTTTCCATACGCTGTGCAAAGATTTTTTCTGTATTATTCACATTCTTCACCATTTTCTGTTCCATCGTCAACCAATTTATTTTACTCTTTCACAAAACAATACTGATATGCCTGATATTCGCCCGGCTCTATCGGAAGCGGCATGCCGCCATACATAAGTGCAGCTCCGGTGTATCTTTTTCCACTCTTTTCTTCTCGATATACAGCTGTTTCTTCAAGCCCTTGAAGTTTTACATAATTTACTGTCATATTTCCATGAATCACCTGCATAACTATATTTAAAAGAACTTTACTTTGTTCTTTCTCATCTGTATGCACAAACTCCCATGCACAGATTTCTTCTGTTGTCGGATTTGAGAGACGATAGTACAATCCGTTCTGAATAATCGACGCATAGCTCTTATATTCTGCGATTTGCTCTCTGATCTCCTGCTTTTCTTCTTCAGAAAGTTTCATAAGATTCAGCTCGTATCCAAAAGTTCCGGACATTGCAACAACACCTCTTGTATGAAGTGGGGTCTTTCTTCCTGTCTGATGATTCGGCACTGCTGACACGTGAGAACCTACTACCGATACCGGATAACCAAAGGATGTTCCATACTGGATCCGTAATCTGTCAATTGCATCCGTATTATCACTACACCAGATTTGCGGAGTGTAATACATCATACCGGCATCAAATCTTCCACCTCCACCGCTACAGCCTTCAATCAGCAGATTCGGATATCTCTGCACAAGACGTTCCAGGAAATCATATAGTCCCAATACATAATCATGTAACACTCTTCCCTGATCTCTTGTTACAGAAGAATAAACATCCATCAGGCTTCGGTTCATATCCCATTTTACATATTCGATATTACCCTGATCCAACACCTTGCAAATCTGATCATAAATTTCATCTACAACTTCTTTTCTTGAAAAATCCAATACAAGCTGATTTCTGCTTCTGACCGGATTTCTACCCGGAACCGTCAATGCCCAATCTGGGTGTTTCCGATAAAGATCACTATCTTCTGAAACCATTTCCGGCTCGATCCAGATACCAAACTTCACACCCAGATCATTAATTTTCTTGATCAGATTTCCAAGTGTGCCACCAAGTTTCTTCTCATTCACAAACCAGTCACCCAGTCCGCTATTATCATCATCACGTTTTCCAAACCAACCATCATCCATAACAAGCATGTCAATATTGACTTCCTTCGCCGCTTTGGCAAGCTCATAGATTGTATCTCCGGTAAAATCGAAATAAGCTGCTTCCCAGCTATTGATCAAAATTGGACGAATTTCTTCTTTATATTTGCCTCTGCAGATATGTTGTCTGATACAATGATGCAGATTCTGAGACAAGCGATTCATTCCTTCTGAGGAATAGGATAAAATCACTTCCGGAGCCTGGAACATTTCTCCTGTTTCCAACGGATAGCGAAAAGCTTCTTCCTGAAGTCCTAGCATCATTCTTGTCTGGTTTAACTGATCTTTCAACACTTCTCCCTGGAAACATCCACTGTATACAAAGGACATTGCATAACAATTTCCTTTGTCTTCTGTCGTTTCTTTTTCTGCAAGGATCATCATCGGATTGTACTGATGACTGGAGGTTCCTCTGACACTTCCGATTTTCTGTGTTCCATGCACAACCGGAACTCTCTGAACATTTCGCTCCATCGCATGTCTACCATAAAATGTTAGAAGCTCATAATCTCCGTAAAGAAAATCCAGACTTGCTGACTCAATTTTGTTTAAATAGATTTTGCCACTGCTTTCATTTTTCACACTTACACTTCTTGTAATAATATCCTGTGCGGGAAGCACTCCATAAAGAAGCACCACCTTAACTCCCGTCACCGGATCTTCCATTAAGATTTCCAGTGTCTGTGCTTCCTCCTCACTTGCATAAACTGCCGGAAGTCCTTCCAGATTATATTTTCCATCAATGATTACATGACTCTTGTAACGAAGGTCGCAGCTCATACTTCCATCTGCATTTTCTACTGCAAATGCTGTACTTCTGAAATCTCCGTTCCCGTAACAAGGAAATTCCTGTGGAAGTGTATCCATTGAATACGTACGATCTTCTCCTGCATCATATGGATTTCCCGAAAATCCCCTGTCATAATATGTCAGAAGATAGTCCATACATCCATCGGTTTTCTTCCCGTAATATAGATGTAACAAAAATCCATAGCGATCCACCTGCATCTGATATGTCGTATTTTTTGTCTGTAAAGTAAATGTTCTGTCTTTCTCGCAATATATAATTCCCATATCTAAATACTCCTGTTTTCCATTTTAGCGAAGCAAGATCTGCATTACTGTCTGTTCTCGCTTCGCTATCTTTTACTTTTTATTATTTCACTGCTCCATTAACAACTCCGTTGAGGATATGCTTCTGACAGATCAGATAGAAGATCAGAATCGGAAGCAGTGCCAACAGATAGGAGGCAAATGCCAGATTATAATTTGTTCCAAACTGTGTCTGGAAGTTTAGCTGTGCCAGTGGAAGTGTATTTCCGCTTCCTGAACCGGACATGATGACGAGTGGTGTCATTACATCGTTCCATGTACCAAGTGCTGTCAAAACTGCAACTGTCGCATGCATTGGTTTCATGATTGGGAAAACAATCTTCCAATACGTTTTCCATGTGCTCGCACCATCCACGCAGGCTGCTTCTTCCAATGCCAACGGGATATTTGTCAAATATCCTGAATAAAGCAATACATTCATAGGCATATAAAATACAACGTACAGAATAATAACTCCTGCTCTGTTTGCCAGTCCCATCTGCGCCGTCTGTTTTACAACAGGCATCATCAGAATTGCAAATGGAACAAACATTCCGCTGACAACATAGAAATAAATGAATTTGTAAAATTTACTCTTCTTATTTCTTCCGATTGCATACCCCAACAGTGAATGAATCAGAATTGAAAGGACAACTGTTACAAGTGTAATAAATACACTGTTTCCGAGAGAATGCCAGAAATCTGTCACTCTCATTGCCTCAGCAAAATTATCAAGGCTCAAATGACTTGGCAAGGAAAGGATTCCGCTGATACTATTCGTCATCTCAGAAGGCTTCTTCAGTGCAATTACGATTGTCATATACAGTGGAAAAGCAACCGTAATCAAACCAAGTAAAAGTAAAATCGTTACAGGCCAGTTTACTCGTTCTTTTATTTTCATTTTTTCCATTACAGCTGTTCCTCCTTTTTCCCTGTGATTGTCATCTGTAATACAGAAATTACAACAATAACGATAAAGAATATCACTGCGTTTGCACTCTGGAATCCAAACTGACCGCCACTCATACCATTGTTATAAATCAGATAAGAAATGGATTCTGTACTCTGTGCCGGACCTCCTTTGGTCAACGCCATGATCTGATCAAATACCATCAGAAAGTTTTTCACACAGAGTACCATATTTATGCTAAAGAATGGAATAATGAGAGGGAATGTCAGATGTCTGAACTTATTCCATCCTGTTGCACCGTCAATCGCTCCTGCTTCGTAAACATCCTCCGGAACTGTCTGCAGTCCTGAAATATAAATAATTGTATTCATCGCAATCGACTGCCATGCACACACGATTACAACTGCGATCCATGCCAGTTTTGTACTAGACAGCATACTGGAAGAAAGGGTCTTGCTTCCAAGCATTTCTCCGAAAGCCGGAAAAATGTATGTAAAAAAGTAATTGAAAATGTATCCTACAACCAACGCTCCGAGAACATTTGGAATAAAGTAGGCACCACGAAACGCACTCTTGAATTTAATCTTACTATTCAGTCCAAGTGCAAGGATCAAACTGATTACATTTGTCACAATCGTAGCTACAATTGCAAGTTTAAATGTAAACAGATAAGAACCTCCGACTCTGCTGTCTGTAAAAAGATCCTGATAATTTCTAAGTCCTACCCAGTCAAAGCTTCCATAACCTTTGAAATTCGTAAAACTGTAAATCACACCTTTGATCAGTGGCAATGTATTAAAACAGAAAAACAGTGCCACGATCGGAATTGTTATCAGAAGAAAGGTCATTTTTCTTCCACTCATTGATTTCTTTCCCATGCTTGAATTCCCCTTCCTTAATCTTCGTCCGCATGCTCTTTCTCGTAATCTTCCACTTTGCGGATGATATCACGGTTATATCTCTTCCAGTCTGTATCAAACTTTGTTAAGAATGCATCCACATCCCCTTTCATAAGAAATGTCTGAATCTGCGCATCTACTGACATCTCTGAAGGATAGTAATGATCCTGGTAATCTGCCATTCTTCCTTCTTCTATGAAAGATTTCACTCCATCAAGTGTTGAAGCAAGTTCAAAATCTCCTTCCTTACAAGGAACCGCTTTCTGTTCATCCAGATAACTCTGTACATTTTCATCTTTCAAAAGGAAATCAAGCACTTCATACGCTGCCTCTTTGTTCTCGCAATCTTTCATAACACTGAACTGAAGATCCACACCAGAGTTCAGCTTGTTCTCTGATGCATCATTATTAGCCGGCATTACAAAGGAATCGATATCCATATCTGGATTTACTGTCTGAATCTGTGGGATTGCATAACTTCCGATCGTGTACATTGCAGATTCTCCGTTTGCAAATGCTGTACAAGCTCCATTGTAATCATAGGCAAATGGATCTTTTGGCCCATAGGCAAGCAATGCCTGTGTCTTTTCTGCTACTTCTCTATATTCATCTGAAAATGTTGTCTCTCCTTTGTTCACCTGGCTGCAGACATCTGCCGGTGCAAGATCAACGGCGATCGCATTCCACGGTGCAAGACAAGTCCATGTATCTTTAAATCCAAAATACAATGGCTGGATTCCTTCACTCTGGATCTGTTCACAGAGGGCTATAAATTCATCCCAGGTTTCCGGAATTTTCCAGCCATATTCCTCAAACATTGCTCTGTTGTACAGAACTCCTGCTGCATTTGCCACATATGGAACGGCATACACGCCATCCTCCGGTACAAATTCAAGCGCTTTGTCTATATCCAGGTAAGCCTGTTTAATAGAGTCCAGGCCTTCATAATCTGAAATATCCATCAACATATCAGAGTCAATAAAGTTAGAGAAATTGACATCTCCACCGATTCCGATAATATCCGGAGCATCTTCTCTGATAAAACGTGTTTTAAGTACTGTCATTGCATCATTCGGAGATTCAATCGTCAAATGAATATCGTCATGAGTTGCATTGAATTCTTCTTCAATCTTCTCAAAGGTTTTTACTGCCTCCGGTTTATACTGCACAAGCTCGATTTCTATCTTTCCGCTATTTTCACTCTTCTGTCCGCAGCCTCCAAGTATCATTGCCGAAGTCATACAAAGTATCAATCCCATGCAAATGATTCGATTGCTCTTCTTATACATTTCATTACTCCTTCCTTTTACCATACACCTTTCATTTTGACACATTCCGGAATATTTTTGTCTCTTTATTCGGGTTTTCTATTTGATAAATAAATTCTAACATATCTTTATGCGACTATAAATATCTGTATTTTTTATGTTTTATAGCAAAATGCAATTTTCCCTCTCATATATTGAAGTTATCTAGCATTTTGATATATAATGATATCAGAGGTGATTTAAATGAGCGATTTACTTTTTTCTGTATTTCCAAATGAAAATTTTGTTGATCTTGGATTATATCAATATGGATGGGAACAATGTGCACCGGCACATTCTTTTGGTCCTGCCGCAAGAAATCATTACCTTTTCCATTATGTAATTTCCGGAACAGGAACATTACTTGCAGATGATGAAAACGGAAACACCATCACTTGGCAGGTAAAAAGCGGACAGGGCTTCATGCTTTTTCCGGGACAGGTCAATACTTATATTGCTGATTCCACGCTTCCGTGGGAATACACCTGGGTAGAATTCGATGGTCTTCGTGCCCGTGAGATTGTTACAACCGCAGGTCTGAGTTTGAATCATCCGGTTTATCATGCCAGTTCAAAAGAACTTCGCAATCAGATGATGGAAGAAATGCTTTATCTAAGTCGGCATTCTGAAGAATCCCCATTCCATTTGATCGGACACCTTTATCTGTTTTTAGATTATTTTATGCGTTCTGCTGCAACAGTTCACGTAAAGCAAAACGGAAGTATTCGGGACTTTTATGTCAAAGAAGCTCTTTCGTACATTGAACAGAATTTTCAGAATGATATTTCTGTAGAAGATATTTCCGCATTCTGCGGATTGAATCGAAGTTATTTCGGAAAAATTTTTCACGATACGATTGGACGTTCTCCACAGGAATTCCTGATCAGTTATCGTATGACTAAGGCTGCAGAGCTTTTGAAGATCACTTCACTGTCAATTGCAGATATTGGGAATGCCGTAGGGTATCCGAATCAGTTGCATTTTTCACGTGCATTCAAAAATGTCTATGGGATGTCACCAAGAAATTGGAGAACTGAAAATAAAATAGAACTATGAGAAACACGCTCTGCGAGTTTCTCAAGTTATCCTATTAACATCTCCTGTTCAATTTCCATTTCACTTTCCAGGATACATTGCTTCAACGCTTCCAATTGTCCAGCATTTAATGCCTCTAATTTTTTCTTCTTCTCACTGTTTAGTTTAATGCCTTTTCCATTTTTCAAAGCATCCTCATAAGAAAGAACATCCATCTTCCATGGAGTCAGATTTGGGAAAATATTTTTCTCATTGTATAAAAAGATCTGTATTCCACCGTAATCCATATCTCCCCAGTGATAACACTGGATTTCTTCCGGTGCTGTCTTCATTAACATTTGCAAAAAGCGAACTTCTTTTGGCGAAAAGTAGCCATGACAAAAGATATATAAAACTTTTGGATCATATTCCATGCTTTCGTAATTCGCTTTATTCTCAATTACAATAATTTTTTCAACATCATTTCGTAAAGTTGGAACGGCATGCTCTAATGTCTGTGCATTAAGTACTGTTCCATAATAATTCGAAGAAGTGTCAATTTTCTCCTCGCTCGCTATGCCACTGCGATCTGTCAGACAATACTCCACGGCACCTTTCCATTCTAATGTCTGAGAATAACTTAATATTCCATGTGCTGCCAGTATCTCATCATCTGACATTCCCTCGTCATATTGCGGAGAGTATTTCAAAGCTTCAATAACTGCACCTTGATAAATGCGTTCGAAAACTTTAGATGGTGTGATATCATTTTTCTTTTCAAATACTTTAGAGCTGAACACACGCTTCCATTCCGGTTCTTTCAGATCAGCTAAAGCTTTCAGGCATTTAAGAAATTCTTCATCCTCCGCTTTGGATAACTCTTTCGTATTTCCTTTATTCAGCTGTTCTAACACATGATCACAATAAGCGCTTAGACAGCTTTCGGATACATCCACCTGCAGTTTACATATTCTTGAAATTGCCTGTAACTGGCGTTCTCTTGGATCCATGATTCCGATCAGCTCACATAATCTTGGAACCACTTCTACCCTATAATCAATCCTCGTAATATCTGTATTCATTTCTCTCCAGTCAAAATGCAGATATTCTTCTCCGCCTAATGCTGGAATTCTTTCCAAAACTTTTGCCTGTCTGACCAGTTCATCTCTGCCACCTACTGTTTTCAAAAGATTCCCATCCACCTTTGGATGTTTCATTCCTGAGAGATTTCCTATACGATAGTCCTTTGTATTCGTCTTATCGATCAGCCATTTTGCCAATGGCAGATTCTTTTCGTTCAATTCCATATTTTATCCTTCGATTTTCATCAGCACTAATCTGTGAGCAGTCTATCAAGCAACATCTGCCTATTATTTATGAACATTTCCGTTATTTGATAACTCTCTGTTTCTTCATATTCACATAAATGAATTCGCCCATTGTCAAAACAATAGATGTCTGCATCTGGTATACCTAATAGAATAGGCGAATGGGTAACTATAAAAAACTGTGCTCCTTCTTTTGCAAATCTACATAATAAAAATCTTCAATTCCGATTGGAAGCTTTCTTAATTCTGTCATTTGCATCTCCTTTTAATTTAAACCATGAAAAACACGGTTTGTGAGTTTCTCACGTAAAACAGAACCCATGCTATCGTTGTTTTTAATGATAGCATGAATCCTGTTTTCTGCCAAGTAAGGATACTAACGCATTGTGCTATTTAAAGTGTCATCCTTATCCACTCATCCGCCAGCTCCGGCCACTGTTTTACTTCTTCATTTTCCTGTTCTTTCTTACGTTCTGTCTGTCCGGTGAACATTTTCACCATCTCATTCAAAGCCTATTTCGCTTCTTCCGATACAGGAAATGTTCCATCGTTCACTGCCTGCCCCAGTGCAAAAGTCTGTTCCAATGTATATGGTTCTCCAAACTCTTCATTTGCCCATGCTTCATCAGCAAGTGACAATCCATGCTTCCCTTTTGAAAATACATGGAATGCATAAGGAATCTTCTTTTCCTGTAGCGCCTGTGCAAATAAGAAGGAATTCTGAACCGGAACCAGTTCATCTGTCGCCGTCTGCCACAAGAAACATGGCGGCATATCTTCTGTCACTTGTTTTTCCAGAGATATATATTCCAGTTCTTCCTCAGAAGCATCGGCTCCCAAAAGTGCTGTAAAGGAACCTCTATGTGCACAGTCACCTGATGTGATCACCGGATAGGAAAGAATGACTGCATTTGGTTTTGCAGATGCAGTCTGATATCCCATCTCATAAAACTTCTTTGCTACGATCTCACCTTCAGATGGAGAAACTACTGCATATCCACCACCCGGTACGATCAGGATACATGGTCGTGCTTTTTCAACTTCATGAAAATAAAGTTTCATGTTTGGGACAAAACCGCATGCTGCTACATAATTGTATTCTGATTCAGTGCATTCACTACTGCCTCATACATCGGTTTTGCCTGTGGCGCAGCTCCCAGCAGTTCTGCGAGTGTCATTCCATAAGCGAACTGGATCATTGGACCTTCCAGCATTCCCGGTGCCATCTGGTTGAACATCTCAACTGCAAGCGGTTCTGCAACGATTTCGCCAAGTGTGCTGTCCATACTAAATCGCTCTACAACAAGACTTGTCTCTGTATTATATTCGTAATCATATACACCGGAACCAACTTCGTGTACTTCCTCTTTTTCCGGAAGAACAATCACAGCTGTTGTATTGGCCGGAACTTCTACATGGACATGAATTTTTCCATTCTTGCAGGATGTGTTTGCCACAATCTTTCCGTAAACAGAATCAAACTCTGTGCCCCACTCTTCAATGCCTTTTACAAACATTGGTTTTACCTGGAATTTCTTATATCCCGGCTCTAACTGAGATAATCCGGCAACTTTACGATACATCCAGTCTCCTACAGAACCATACGCATAATGGTTCAGAGAATTCATTCCTGATTCATCAAATGTTCCGTCTGGTTTGATTGAATTCCAACGCTCCCAGATTGTTGTTGCTCCCATGTTTACTGCATAGAGCCATGACGGATAATCTTCTTTCATGAAGAGAGTTGCAGCCATTTCATGAGCTCCATTTTCAGAAAGTGTATGGCAGATATATGGTGTTCCAACGAATCCTGTAGCTAAATGATTTTTGTGATTTGCAATATTGCTAAGCAATGTATTTAAAATGCGTTTTCTGTCTTTTTCTCTTGCAAGATTAAAATACAGGGAAATAATTGCACCTGTCTGTGTCTCGCTTACGATACGTCCTGTCTCTGTGTAGTATTCTCTCTGGAATGCATCCAAAGTTGTTTCATAAAGATCCGCATACTTTTTCGCTTCTTCGTCTTTTCCCAGCACCTCTGCTGTTTTCTTTACAAGCTCTGTCACATACAGATAGTACGCATTTGCGATCATATATTTATCCGTTGCTCCGGTTCTGTCTGCGCTCTCTTCTTTGTCCAGTGCAAGCCAGTCTCCGTACTGGAATCCGCTCTGCCAGAGACCATTCTCTTCACAGTTGTTCTTGATGTAATCTACCCACTCATGCATACATTTCCAGTTTTCTTCCAGAATACCTTTATCGCCATAAATCTGATAAACCACCCACGGAACGATAACTGCTACATCACTCCATGCAGAAGAACTGTAGGAATCCAAAATATCCGGCACTACATGCGGAACACCCTTTTCAAGAGAAGATTCTGCTGCCACATCACGCATCCATTTTTTGTAAAATAATGCTGTATTTCTGTTAAATGCCGCTGTCCAGGAGAATACCTGCGCATCTCCGGTCCATCCAAGACGCTCGTCTCTCTGCGGACAATCTGTCGGGATATCAAGGAAATTATCTCTCTGGCTCCATATAATATTACTTTGCAGCTGATTTACTTTTTTGTTAGAACAATGGAAATCACCTGTCTTTTCCATATCAGAATGTGTCACACAGGCAATAAACTGATCTGCTGTAAATTCTTCCATTCCTTCCACACAGATATAACGGAATCCGTGGAATGTGAAATGCGGACGGAAAATCTGCTCTTCTCCGTTGCAGATAAATGTATCAATTGATTTTGCCTGACGAAGTGTCTCCGGATAGAAGTTTCCATCTTTGTCCAGTACCTCTGCATGACGGAGTACAATCTTCTGGCCCTTTTCACCTTTCACATGAACCTCAACAACACCTGTGACAATCTGTCCAAAATCAACGAGTTTTTCACCTTTTGGTGTCACAATCAACTCTTTACCCACAATTTTCTCTGTGATACGAACAGGTTCATTCTCCTGTGCTGTTAATACTCCTTTGTCAAAATCTTTAACAACAACATTTCCTTCTATGATTTTCGGTGCATCTGTGTCGATTGTCTCACCCATGTAAATTTCACTGTAACGGATCTCTCCTGTTTTTACAGACCATGTTTCATCGGTAGCGATTACATCTTTGTTTCCATCTTCATATTCAACATGAAGCTCTGCAAATACTCCTGCCTGTGTGCCATAACGATTTGGTTCACAGGTGAATCCTAGGATCCCCTTATACCAGCCGTTTCCAACTGTAATCGCAATTTCATTTTCTGCTGTAAGCTGCTCTGTCACATCATAAATCTGATACTGCAGTCTGTTGTGATAGCTTGTCCATCCCGGTGCCATACGGTAATCACCGACTGTCTGTCCATTCAGTGTCACTTCATATACACCATGTGCAGTTGCATACAGACGGGCTTTCTTTACCTTTTTATCAATTGCAAATGTTTTTCCAAATACCGGGCATGCTGTCTCTTCTTCAGGGAAATCACTTGTGATCATCTTTGCGATAAACTCTGTATTGTTAAAAATTCCTGTCTCAAATGTTCCTTCAATTGCTTCTACATTTCCATGGTTATCTGCCACAGATACCTCTACTTTATAAAGCATTTCATCTGCCAGTTTTTCTCCTTCATAAGAAATCAAAACGGACTGATCTGATGCTTTTTTTCCACTGTTCCAGACAACGTTACCCTTCTCATCTGTTACATTAATTTCATATACTGTCTGGATTGTATTCTGCTCTTCGGACTCTATTTTCCATGAAAATCTTGGTGCCTTGTCTGTCAGTCCGATTGGATTTTCTCTGTATTCTGTTCTAAGATCATATAATTTCATCTATAATTCCTCCATCTTTATATCCTCAAAAAGTCCTTTAGCCAAAAAGGGACAGAAACTTGGTGTCAGCTCCGTCCCCTCATACTACTATCTGCTATTTATTATCTATTTTGCTTCTTTTCTCTTCTGCAGTTCAGCTACGATTTCAGGATATCTCTTCTCAAGGTCATTCTTCAAAAGAAGGATAAACATGATTACGAAAAGTGCAAGTGGAATGTAGATACCGAATGTGAAGATTGCTGTATCTACTGATGCCGGCTGAGCTGCAAGTGCTGCATTGTATCCAGCTGCTGCCAGAAGCCATCCGATCAGAGATGCTCCAATACCGGATCCGATCTTCATTCCGAAAGAGTTCGCACTATTTGTCATACCTACGATACGTTTTCCGAACTTATAATCATTGTACTCAACACAGTTATTTACCATTGCTCCAAACAGACACATCAGAGGAATGTTAGCAAATGTTGCTACTGCTCCACCTACAACACATGTCATAAGGCTGTATGGTGTAAATACTCTCACCAGACAGGCTACTGCTCCCATCGCACAGGAAATCATACAAGTTTTTGTCATACCTAACTTAGATGCCATCGGTCCTGTCAGGATGAATCCGAGGAATGTAGGAATCAGTCCGACTGCTCCGAGAAGTGCTACGATGTTATCATTTCCAAGAATATATTTTGCATAATAGGTACCACCAGATGCACTTAAGCTGTAAGAAATATTCATCAAGAACTGAAGTGCAAGCATGATCACCCAGTATTTATTTTTGAAAAGAATTTTGATTCCTTCTACAAATGGTACATTCTCATCTTCACTTTTTTCTGCAATCTGCACATTTTCTTTTGATGTTTTATAAAGAATAAGCAATGACAGCAGGGAAATTAAACTAAAGACAACCGCCACTTTAATCCATGCACTCTGTGTGCCACCAAGCATATTCGTAATAGGAATTAAAAGGATTGCAATTACCATTCCGGCAATGTATCCAAATGCTGCACGAAAGATTCCCATTTTACCACGTTCTTCAGAACTTTCCGTACGGATCGCCATTAAAGCACTGTAAGGAATTGCCACTGCTGTGTATACAATTGCTGTAATCAGTACGTTCGTGATCAGTACATATGCTGCCTGTAATCCACTTCCCATATTTTTAGGTACGGTAAACAATAAAACGATAGATACGAATGCCGGAATTGCCATTCTTGCAAACCAAGGACGACATTTTCCCTTTGGTGATTTGCCATTATCCATGATTTTTCCCATTGCAAGGTCTGAAAATGCATCAAAAATCTTTGCGATCAGAAGCATCGTTGCAACCATTCCTGCTGCCAGTCCAACCTTCTCTGTATAGAAGTAAGTCAACTGTCCAACCAGACAGCTCATAATATTCAGCGGTAACTGTCCGAGACCATCACCAAGATAATCTGTAAGTCTCATTGATTTCTGAACTCCCATTGAGTCCAGGCCAAGTTCTTTTTTTGTTTTAGCCATTTTTGTCCCTCTCTTATTTTTTCCTTATCCCGTTATTCTCAGCTTACTGTGAATAACAACTCTTTGTTACAATCTCATCCTATAATTGATTCAACGCATTTACCATTTGCTCAAGCATCTCTCTCTTAATTCCCGGAACAAAGCTTAGAAGCTGACGAAGCGGCATACCTTCCATCATCGCTGCCATCATTTCCTGATTCACAACTCCTGACTGATCATTTTCATTTGCTTCTGCCATATCCATTGCCGCATCATTCTGTGCCATTCCTTGCATAAATGGTGCCATTACAGTCTGTGCTTTTGGATCACGCATCAGTTCACCAAGGCAAGTATTTAAGGAATATGTTTTTGGAAGTTCTTTTGTAGGATGTACTGTGATTTCTTCCCCTACACACATCTGATCTGCATTTTCACCGATCATCACTTTATAAGTTCCTTCCTCTGCATACCAGTCATGGATCAATGTATTCCAGTAAGCAAATGCTCTCTCATCCAGTGTAAATGTGACTGTCTTCTCTTCTCCTGCTTCTAAGAAAATCTTTTCGAATCCTCTCAGTTCTCTGACTGGACGGACAACTTCTGTCTCAGGTGCTTCTACATAAAGCTGAACGACTGTCTTACCTGCACGATCTCCGGTATTCTTTACTTTAACACTTACTTCTACAGTATCTTTGTCAGACATTTCTTTCTTGTCAACCTGAAGATCACTGTACTCAAATGTCGTATAAGACAAACCATATCCGAATGGGAACGCTGTTTCCATTTTTCTGGATGTGTAATAACGATATCCTACAAACACGCCTTCTCTGTAATCAGAATTATCATATCCCTTTCCATAAGTCAGATAGCAAGGTGTATCTTCCAGACGAAGTGGAAATGTTTCTGCCAGTCGTCCGCAAGGATTTTTTCTTCCTGCAAGCACTTCTGCAACAGCCTTTCCGACTGCTTCTCCTCCAAGATAAGCTTCTAAGATACCTTCCACCTGATCTTTCCACGGCATAATGACTGCGGAACCATTGTGAAGAACAACCACTACGTGTTTCTGTACTTCAAGCACTTTTTCTACAAGCTCATTCTGACAATCCGGAAGATTCATATGCTTTCTGTCATATCCTTCGGATTCAAAGTTATCAGGAAGTCCGAGAAAAAGAACTGCCACATCAGCTTCTGCCGCTGCCTTTACAGCTTTCATCTGGAGCTCTTCGATAACTTCATCTTTCTCATCCTGATATCCTTCTGCAAAAGTCACATTTGCAAGCTCCGGAATCTCCTTTGCCGCTTCCAGTGCTGACTCTACTTTCCAGCTGTTGATGTGAGAGCTTCCGCCGCCCTGATATCTAGGTGTCTTTGCATATTTTCCGATAAATGCAATTTTCTTATCAGAAGTCAGTGGAAGAATTTCATTTTCATTCTTTAATAATACCATGCACTCCGCTTCGATTTCAGCCGCTGCTTTATGATCTTTTTCATAATCGAATACAGCTTTCTCATCACGATTCTCTGTGTAACGGAAAATAATGTTAAGAATTCTTTCACAAGCCTGATCGACTACGCTCTCATCAAGTTTTCCTTCCTGAACTTTCTTCACGATCAGTCGGTCATCCTCATAATCTCCAGGTGGCATCTCAAGGTCAAGCCCTGCTGCAAGTGAAGATACTCTGTCATTTACTGCACCCCAGTCTGAAACAACATATCCGTCAAATCCCCATTCTTCTCTTAAGATCTCTGTCAGATACTCTTTTTTGTCTCCTACAAATTCACCATTAATACGGTTGTAGGAACTCATAACCGTCCATGGTTTTTCTTTCTTAATTGCACCCTCGAAAGATGCAAGATAGATTTCTCTCAGGGTTCTTTCATCCATATCAGATGAGTTTGTCATACGGCGTTTTTCCTGATTGTTTGCAACGAAATGCTTTGCACTTGTTCCAACATTCTTGCTCTGGACTCCTTTGATCAGTGCTGCTGCCATCTCTGTAGATACGAGTGGATCCTCTGAATAATATTCAAAGTTTCTTCCACAAAGTGGAGAACGTTTGATGTTCATTGCAGGTCCGAGGATTGTACTGACATCCATTGCCTGACATTCCTGACCGAGCAGTTCTCCCTGTTTGCGAATCAGCTCACGGTCAAAACTGGATGCTGTCGCACATCCTGCCGGGAAGCAGATTGCCTTCTCACTCTCGTTGATTCCAAGATGGTCAGCTCCCTGTGCCTGCTTTCTCAGTCCATGCGGTCCGTCTGTTACCATAACGGATGGAATTCCAAGACGTTCCACTCCTTTCAGATGCCAGAAGTCTGCTCCGGAACACATTCCGGCTTTTTCTTCCAGTGTCATCTGTGAAATCAGACTCTGAATCTTCTCTTTCTCCATGCTATTACCTCCATTTTTTATGATTTCTTACTTCTTGCTTGTTCTATCGGTTTTTCATCATGGCTTTATAATAACTGGAAAACGGTCGTATTTATTTCATTTTTAAACTTTTATTTATATATTTACACTTTTATTATCTATTTTTCTATTGACTTGGAAAATATTTTCGATTACGCTGATAGAATGTAACGTACATAGCATTTTCACACATAGAACAGAGGCAGAAACTTATGGAAAAAATATATTCCCTGATTAATTTCATAAAAGCTTATTACCCAGACTCGAATATCCCCATGTATCTTTTTTCGGATGAAAAATGTATTTTCTGCATGCCGGAGCAAAACGAACTGACTCATCCTCCATTCCAATATCTTCGGGAACTTTTTTCCGGTTCTGACCGTATCACTTACTGTACGACTGAATATGGAATCATGTTTTGCTCTCTTAGATTAAATCACTGGAAAAACAGTTACATTGTTTTTGGTCCGATCACAACTGTACCTTATTCTGATTCCGACTTGCAACATTTATACAAAGACTACATGGTATCAAACGACAGCCGCCTTGATTTCAATTCCTTTCTTCGTCAGATTCCATGTCTATCCTTGCCTTCTCTGTTGAAAAAATGTATCTTTTTAAATTATTGTCTGCACGAAGAAACCATTTCACTCGACCAGCTTACTTCTGTTGGGCAGACATTTTCTGAAAATGATGTTACGACCGATGCCTCTCTTCTTTTGGAAGAAACTTATCATAAAAAGGAAAATGAGCAACACAACCAGACATATATTCTTGAAGAACAGCTTTTGAAACTTGTCCGCACAGGTAACTGCGAAGGATTTAAGGAATTTATGTATAGCGAAAGTAACTTTCATATCGGTGTCACAGGCTCTACTGCTCTACGTCAGTTAAAAAATAATATTATCATCACAACGACCTTATGTACCCGTGCTGCAATTGAAGGAGGACTGGATTATGACACTGCATATCAGCTCTCTGATTATTTCATCCAATCTTCTGAACGACTGACAAGTGCGGACCGGTTAACTGATCTTCTCGGAAAAGTCAGTTATACTTTTGCAGAAAAGGTGGCACAATCAAAAACGCCCATCTCAACAGACGAGCGCATGCAGAAAGCAATTCGTTATATTCAGCAGAACGTGAATCAGCACCTCACCGTTGGAGATGTTGCTGATTACGTCGGATTCAGCAAATCCTACTTCTCTGCCTATTTTAAAAAAACACTTGGATTCTCTGTCAGTGCATTTATCCTACGTTGCAAACTGGAAGAAGGTAGAGAATTACTGCAGTATACAGATAAATCTATCAGTACGATCAGCGAATTTCTGTGCTTTTCCAGCCAGAGTCATTTTCATACTGCATTCAAAAAACAATTTGGGATAACACCGTCAGAATACAGAAAGCAGCAGAATGATTGATCCTGCTGCTTTCTCTGTATCATACGGTACGATAACCGTTTCCTTATTCATTTCCCTCAACCATATCGAGGTAATCCCCTTTATCAATGTGCATCATAGATACCTGATTCTGATGTCTTCGGAAACCGTATACACAGTCTACATTTCGTATCAGAGACTGTAGACGTTCATCCGGTACACATACGATCAGCTGAAGCTCCAGCTCTCTCGCATAATGAAGACACACTTCGCTTCGCTCCTTATCCATCTTGGAAAATGCTTCATCAAGAAGCACCAGACGGATCTTAGAATCACGGTTTGTCTGCTGCATATAGAGCATCGCAAATCCTGCAAGCAGCGCGACATATTTCGGGTTCTGTCCCTCTCCTCCGGAGTCACGGCCTGCCATATCATCGACTGCATTTTTGCGGATATTTCCATTCTCATCTTCCACCTTTTCATACATACTGAAAGTCAGATAATTACGATAATCCACATACTGTTCCATCTGCTGACGATACTGGCTTAAGGATCTTGCATCTTCCTCCTTCGGAGGCATGAACTTCTCAGTCAGACGCTTGATATCTTCTTCATACTTCTGATAGAACTCATCCTCACCAAGACTTAACTGACCTTCAAATCCGTAGTCATCGAACACTTTGCTGTCTAGTTCAGGTGCTGTAAGCATCTCATAAAACTGTCCATTTTCATTCTGAGCCGGTATGATATCAATCTGGTAGATACTATCTGAGAACTTGATCTTCGCAAGCAGACGGTTGATCTCTTTCTTATGTCTGTAAGCCGCCTTGATTTCACCATGAATGGAAGCAATCACATTTTCACGCAATGTATAGTAAACCAGATTATACTGCTTATCGAATTCTTCCTTGTACTTCGGTTCGAAATCTTTCCTGCACTGATTCAGCACTTTGTCATACACATCATTTTCATGTTCTATTCCTGTAAAACCATAGGCCGGATAAGCATTATTGAACTTATTTCTACTTCTTTGCAGTTCTTCTCTCTCCGTCTCTTCCAACGTTTCCAAAGCATCCTTTTCTTTTGTCTTGTCTCTCTTATAAGCTGCTTCGCTCTGTACTTTTAACGCATCTGCTACTTCATTCTGAAGCTGTTCGTTGACAACAAATCCCTCTGTCAGGAAGTTTATCTTTTCTGAAAATGATTTGATATTACTCTCGATTTGTCCCTGTATCTTCGCATACTGTACTACTTCACTTTGAATGCTATCAAGAATCTCTGCATTTTTCTTAAGCAACTCCAGTAATTCCTGCTTTTTCTTCTTCAGTTCGACGGTCCGGTCGCCTCGTTTCAATTCTTCTACTTCCAGACGTAATTTTTCCTGTTTCTCGTAATAATCCTGAAGCTGTTCCGCTGCTTTTGAAAGATGTAAGATCTGTTCTGTGCTCTGGTTCAGACACTCGAATTTCTGTGCTGCACGCAGTGCCATCTCAACACGGCAGTCCTCTTCCACTTCCTGTTTCAGCTTCGCTGCTTCTTCTTCCAACTCAAGAAGTTTCGCCTTTGACACTTTCGTTCCGATACAGGCATATTTCTCATAATCATTCTTTCTTAAATGTCTGAAAATGTAATTGCTGTAGGAATAACAGTCCTTTGTGACACCATCTCTCGTCTCATGAAGTTCTTCCACCGTCTCACATTTCTTAATGCGGCCTAAGTATCGCTTCAGACAAGTATCTACATAAGCTTCCTCTGCGCGCACACACTCGTACAGTGTATTCTCATCTGCCTTCGGCTTGTCTCTCACGATTGCCGCAGTATCCATGAGTTCGACATCCTCGATCCCCTTCATCTGCTTCATTTTGCGAAATGCTTTCGCAGCATCTAACGTATATTCAGGTGCTGTCACCAGACTGTGTTTCACACGTCCCATACGTCCTTCGATTGCATTTTTCCACTCTTCATCCGTAATATCAAACAAGTCCGCAAAGATATTTACATGGATCGTTCTTCCATACTGAGTACTAAGTATATTCTGTAATTCCTGTCTTGCACGCTTCAATTCCGCACGATATGGTTTTCTGTCATTTTTGAGGTCTTCTACCATCTCCCGCTTCTCTTGAAGTTCTTTCTGATTCTCACGGATTCTTTCGCGGACATCACCTAATTCTGTATTAATATTGTCGAGTGCATCACTTAAATATTGCTTTAGCTTTTCAATCGAATCTT
Source organism: Mediterraneibacter faecis (assembly GCF_055383675.1). NCBI lineage: Bacteria > Bacillati > Bacillota > Clostridia > Lachnospirales > Lachnospiraceae > Mediterraneibacter > Mediterraneibacter faecis. Next base: position 2,281,358 of record NZ_AP043803.1, read on the forward strand.
CACTCACAACACCATCTCGGATATCATCAATTCTATGCAGCGCCTGATTGCTCACATAAGCACTGACTTCATCGTCTTCCTCCCAAGCGGAAAGACCTTTTACGATATCTCTCCATTGTTCTGAATTCGTTGCCAGAAGCTGGATCGTATTTTCAATCTCCTTTAGCTCCTTCTCTTTCTGTCCATAATCGCTGGCTTTGAGTTCTGCCTCGACTTCTACCTGTTCTTTCGTATAAGCATCTTTCTCTGCCAAATAAGATTTTCTCTTTTCTTCTTTTTCCTCAATCTTCTTGAGAATATCCTGCAGATCATCCTCTTTCGATTGCAAATGTGCTTTACAATTTTCTATTTCAATATATTTTAAGATCTGTTCCACATAGATCTTATCAGCTCTTGCTTTCTGCAAGGCTAGATTATGCTGACTGATCTCGTCAAGCATTTTAATTCTCTGCTCCAGATCTTCTACGCGTTCCTTGATCTCACGGTAAGCGCCAAGCTGATCACTGATTGTTGCAACTGTATCTTCCTTGCTCTTTGGGAACATATAATCTTTGATAAACTGTCCCGTTCCGTTCGTCATACGAAGTGCAATCGCGCTTTTCTCCATTGTCATCATACGGCCCGGCTCTACATAACCAAAGATTGCATCATAAACCGTTTTCAAATACGCTTCTTTCGATGGATATACACGGTTCACATCTCCGCGACCTCTGTTGTCAGCCGATTCTATCCTTGCTTCTACCAATTTTTTAAGTTTCGCGATTGTATACGGGACACCTTCTTCTGTCAAATATTCATCCTCCGGAATCTTTCCGGAATGACTGAAGAAACAATATTTCCTGATGTCTGTATCTGCCTTTCCAACCTCAAATGAAACACCAATACAAGTATGTGTATTCTTTCCTGTATCCTTAATCTCCAAGACGATCTGAGAACAGAAGTCCTGGTCTTCTCGGTTAAAGGAACCGTCTTTCTGCGCTCCTCTAAGATAACTTAGAACACTACGCCTGTTCTTCGCGTCATCTGCCGCTTTATTCAAGAATGTGGAAGATATACTTCCATATAAAACAACCTGGATCGCATCCATAACAGTAGACTTACCAGATCCACTTTTCCCACTGAAAAGATTCACATACTCATGGAACTCCATCACTTTGTGACTGATACCGCCCCAGTTATTCATTAACATTCTAGTAAATATTTTCTTCGACTGTTTCTCTTTCATCTTCCACACCTCCCTCTGCTTCTTCCTGGATTTCCTGTTCAGAAACTTCTTCTGTAATCTCTTCCTCTGCGTACTGATCTTCCTGATATTCTTTGATCAACGCAGTAATATCCATACTTCCACAATATAGATTGATCGTGCTGTAGATATAAATCGGAGTCTCATCCTCAACATTCTGGATTGCTCCCGGCACTTCAATGATCTGATGCTTACTCATCACATATAAAGCTTCTTTCCACTCACCCATCGTAAGCTTATAATTAATCAGATTCGTATTCTTTCCATATTCACGAATCTCCGCCAGATTCGTCACTGTAGCTTTCAAGCCTTCTCCTAAAATCTTATCTCTGTAAATTAATTTAACAAGTAAGATTACTTTTGTAACGGTGGCATTTATCTTTTCTATTGCGATTCCATCTCCATGTAAACGGTAAATGTGTTCCTGTGGGTCATGCACTAATTCACAGCTTAAAACAGACAGATAGTCTTCAATAAACTTTCTATGTCTTGTACAGATCTCATAATGCAGATTGTCTCTTGGGACAAGTGTTACAGGATCATATTTCATCTGTAAAATACATGTCTGTCTGAATAATGCAGCAATTGTTTTCTTCAGGTTATCAGCTTCTGTCACTGACAATTCTTCCATATAATTAACCATCTGATTCTACTCCCTCTATCGTAAGTTTTGAAAATCGGAAACCAGCCTCATTCTCCATCTCCTGCGCCACTTCAATCTGTGCCTTACTGTCCGCAGATTCTGTTGCATGCTGCCATACCATAAATAACTTCTCCAAATCTTCTATTGATTTTACAGTATCTTTTGTCACTGTGAATTTTCCATTCTGTTCATTTTTCTTTCGGAAATCTCTGATCTCTTTCTGCGTATACAGTGGTTCCAGGACAAATTCTGTCATATTCTCTTCCTGTGATTTCTCAGGTGTTACCGCCTGTGGAGTGAACTTTTCCTTCTGATTTTCACGTCTTTGATACAGACTCTTCTCTGTCATAATCTTATATGGCTCCGAAAACCTAAGTTTTGAAGACAACTTATCCAGAATCTCTTCCGACTTGCCACTTTCATTAATCAGATTAATCAGTGCGACTGTCTGATCTTCTTCCATTACACCTTCCATCATAATGTACCGGATTCTTGCTGCGGCACGGCTTGCAAATACTGTCTTTTGTTCAATCAGCTTATTATATCTGCGCTCAATCGCATCAAACTCTCTCGAAATCTTATAGAGCATATCTGTCGCCTCTTCACAGATCTCGATCATTCTTCGCAGACGATAAGATTTTCTCGTATTTTCTTCTTCACTTAAGAGTTCTGTTTCAAATGAATATTTTCTTGCTTCTGTCTTTTCCAGATTTTCTTCGATCAACTCTTTTACAGCTTCTTTGTATCGATAAAAGCTGTCTGTTGTAGTCAATATCGCATATTTTTTGCTATCACTGTTATTGATCTCTTTCACAAGTACTTCCTGGATTCCTCGGAAACTTCTCTGCTTTGACAGTTCATCGAAATAACCTCGCATTCCCTCCTGCATGTTCGCGAGCATCTGCAGAAGTGCTCTTGATGTATGAAGCGCACTTTTTAAAATCTCATTATTCTTCTCTTTGTCTAAACTATAGGTATAGAGATGACTGTATACCGTAAGCACACTCTCTCGTTCCTTACCGTCATTTTCACTGTATAATTTCTGAAATAATTCTACAAACAGCTGACTGTATTCCGGAAATGAAACGACATAACTATTCAACGTTTCATCATAATCCCTTCTAAGCCATCCCCAGTCTTCAAAATGCTTCAGACTGACTGATGCCATGTTGGCTCTGGTGATCAATTCTCCTTCTTCATCGACTCTTGCCTCACTCCAGTCCAGTGCCATCTTCGCCAGTCGTTCATTCATGATCATCTGACACTCTCGTTCCGTAAGCCCGAGAAGAGAATAAGACTGACTGCTCTCCTCATAAAGCGCTACCAGAAACTGCATATAGAATTCCATATATTTACTTCCAAATATTTTATATAGATCCTTTGGAACTTTTTCGACCAGTTTCATGTTTTTTCTTATGTCTCCTTTTTATTCCTATTAAAGTTTCTTTTACATCTTTTTCATTTCTTATAACATCTTCTCTGCTTCAAAAAACTGAGAAAAATGTGCAATGACCGGACATTTTCCCTTCTTTGTCTGAAGCCACTCGATCTCATTCACATTTTCCTTCGGCCGATACAAGATCACTGGCATTCCTATATTCTGTGCTCCTGTCACATCATGTGCGATGCTGTCTCCGATAAAGATACTTTCTTCCACCATCACTCCTGCTTTTTCAACACAGAGATCAAAAAGTTTTCGATGCGGTTTTTCCTCGCCAGCCTCTTCACTTGTCACAATTCCATCAATATACTTACCTAATCCAAGCTTTAATATCTTCCGATACTGGACGTCTGAAGTCATATTGGATCCTATACCGATATAAATGCCTCGCTGTTTCAATTCTTTCATCAACTCTTCAATTCCAGGAGATGGAATAATCTGATCGATCAATGTATCCCAGTACAGATTATACATCTCATACGCATATGGGAAAACCGGCTTTCCAAGTGTCTCCAGCATACACTGAAATCTCACCAGGCGATTATGGTTCACCGCATAATCTCTTCCGGCTCTGTCATCTGCCTTCACCCTTGCCTCGGCAACATATTTCTCCAAGTCTTCTTTTGCTATGCCTAAATTCTCATATGCCCATTCTTTCATCACCGGCATCGTATTATTATGCGCTCCAATGTAATCATAAATGGTGTCATCTATATCAAAAAATACTGCTTTTGTCATCCCAATGTCTCCTGTTTTTTTGCTACTGTCTTGATTGATGTTTTGCATCTTCTGTGCCTTGCATTCAAGAATGCCTCTGCATTCTTGCTGCGAGATGCGCGTCATGCAATGCATGACATACTTCTTCTGCGCATCTCTGCAATCCTGCCGGAGGCTATATCAGATGGGAGTCATCTCACATCTGATATACCCTGGCACATTTTGCCTCATTTCATTATAACATGTTTTCATCAAAGAAAAAGAGTTTCGCAAATGACTTTTCCTCTCCATCTGCGAAACTCTTAATATTGATAATCAGCTCTTACTCTGACTTTTCTTCTGCCACCGTTTCTTGTGACTGTATTTCTGTTGCCTGTGTTTCCGGCTCTTTTTCTGTTTCCGGTTCTTTCACTGTTTCTGGCTCTGCTGCTTGTGTCTCTGTCGGCTTCATCAGGATTCTTCCGGACTCCTGCTCTTCTTTCTTTTCTCCATCTGCTTCTTCCGGTTCAGGGATTCCCTTCACTTCACGGAAGATCTTCATGAATTCCTTCCCTGTGATCGTCTCTTTCTCGATCAGGAAGGCTGCAATCTTATCAAGAGCATCTCTGTTCGCACTCAAGAGGCGTTTTGCTTCTTCATAGGAAGCTTTGAGCATCTTCATGATCTCTTCATCGATCTCCGCTGCTGTCGCTTCTCCACAGTTACGAACTGCACGACCGTCTAAGTAACGGCTCTGAACAGATTCAAGTCCCATCAGACCAAAGCGCTCTGACATACCATACTGTGTGATCATTGCTCTGGCGATCTTCGTTGCCTGCTCGATATCGTTCGATGCACCTGTCGTAACAGTGTCAAATACAATCTCTTCTGCTGCACGTCCACCGAGTGCAACAACGATCATTGCTTCAAGTTCTTTCTTCGTATTTAAGAACTTCTCTTCCTCCGGTGTCTGCATTACATAACCGAGTGCTCCCATTGTTCTAGGAACGATTGTGATCTTCTGTACCGGTTCTGTATTCTTCTGAAGTGCTGTAACAAGCGCATGTCCAACCTCATGATAAGATACGATTCTTCGCTCTTCTGCACTCATGATACGGTCTTTCTTCTCTTTACCTACAAGTACAACTTCCACTGCCTCAAAGAGGTCTTTCTGGCTGACAACCTGTCTGCCATGCTTAACTGCAGTGATTGCAGCCTCATTGATCATATTGGCAAGATCTGATCCAACTGCTCCTGAAGTTGCAAGCGCGATCTCTTCCAGATTGACTGTCTCATCCATCTTAACATCCTTCGCATGAACCTTAAGAATCTCGACACGACCTTTCAAATCCGGCTTATCTACTATGATACGGCGATCAAAACGTCCCGGTCTCAACAGCGCCGGATCAAGTACCTCCGGACGGTTTGTTGCTGCAAGAACAAGTAGTCCCTTATTCGTATCGAATCCATCCATCTCTGCAAGAAGCTGGTTTAATGTCTGCTCACGCTCGTCATTACCGCCACCGCCAAGTGCGCTGTCACGGCTCTTACCGATTGCATCGATCTCATCGATAAATACGATACATGGAGCCATCTGCTGTGCCTGTTTGAACAGGTCACGCACACGGGAAGCACCTACACCGACATACATCTCTACGAATGCAGATCCTGACAAGGAGAAGAACGGAACCTTCGCCTCTCCTGCAACTGCTTTCGCAAGAAGTGTCTTACCTGTTCCCGGAGGTCCTACAAGAAGTGCTCCCTTCGGAAGCTTCGCTCCGATACCTGTATATTTTCCAGGATTATGCAGGAAATCAACAACTTCCTGCAAAGACTCCTTCGCTTCATCTTCACCTGCAACATCTAAGAATGTCACACCTGTCTGCTTCTCCATATACATCTTGGCATTGCTCTTGCCGATTCCCATCATGCCGCCGCCCTTAGACATCTTCTTCATAAGGAAATTAAACATGAATACAAGAAGTACGATCGGAAGGATCACTGTGATGAAGACATCCATAATCAGTGAACTTGCCGTATCCGGAATCTGGGATTTAAACTCTACCCCTGCCTTATCTAAACGCTTTACAAGTGTGTCATCTGATACATTTCCTGTGTAATAATCCGGTTCCTTGCTCTTGGAGCTACCCTGCATCTGACTGATCTGGCCAAGCAGACTGTCCATAACATTTTCCTGATCTTCGCTTTCCTTAGAATCTGAACTATCACTCTGGTCTGCAGAAGCTTTCTCATTATCCTTTACTTCTGTAAGTTTTCCCTCTGCCTTTTCCTTTCTGGCGTCATCTGTCAAAACGATATTGATCCTTGAATTGGTAAATGTGACAGACTCTACTTTTCCATTATCAACTAATTTCAGAAATTTATCATAGCTGATCTCAGAAGCGCTTCCGCCCTGCATCATAGAATATAGGCCCATAACAACAAAAGTAACCACCAAGGTAGTGAACAAAATAATTCCCCAACCCTGTCGGTTCTTGTTCGGGCCTTTGTTTTTATTGTTATTCTCCATTTTTTTCCTCCAAAACTTAAATAGTGGTTATTTTCCAGCAAATCTTTTACCTTATTTGTAAAAAAACAACTACTTCCTACCATTATAAATAGTGGTTTTCCATAAATCAATAAAAAGATTATGAAAATATTGTAAAAACGTGCCGTTTCATAGTATACTAGAAAAGTAATGCCTGTTTATAACAGATTTATCTGTTAATAATAGTAATAACAGTTCGGCAAAATTTATAGTAAGGAAGATAAAATGATGAAAATTGGATTTGACAATGACAAATATCTGAAAATGCAGTCCGAACATATCCGCGAGCGTATCGGAAAATTCGGTGGCAAACTCTATCTTGAATTCGGTGGAAAGCTTTTTGATGACTATCATGCTTCCCGTGTACTTCCGGGATTTGAACCTGACAGCAAGCTGCGTCTCTTAAAGGAGCTCAGCGACCAGGCTGAGATTGTCTTTGCAATCAGTGCAAAAGACATTGAAAAGAATAAGATTCGTGGGGATCTTGGTATCACTTATGATTCAGACGTGATCCGCCTGATCGGTACTTACCGTGAGCAGGGACTTTTCGTTGGAAGTGTAGTAATCACACAGTTCTCCGGACAGGAAAGTGCACTTCTGTTCAAGAACCGTCTTGAGAACCTTGGAATCTCTGTATACATTCATTACAACATTCCGGGATATCCGTCCAACATTCCACTGATTGTCAGTGAGAATGGTTACGGAAAGAACGATTATATCGAGACTTCACATCCGCTTGTTATTGTAACAGCTCCGGGACCTGGAAGTGGAAAGATGGCTGTCTGCCTGTCTCAGTTATATCAGGAACACCAGCGCGGAATCGAAGCCGGATATGCGAAGTTCGAGACATTCCCTATCTGGAATCTGCCGCTGAAGCACCCGGTAAACCTCGCTTATGAGGCTGCTACAGCTGACCTTAACGATGTAAATATGATCGACCCATATCATCTTGAAGCTTATGGTGTAACAACTGTAAACTACAACCGCGACGTAGAGATTTTTCCTGTTTTAAATACAATCTTCGAGAAGATCTACGGTTCCAGCCCATACAAATCACCTACAGACATGGGGGTAAATATGGCCGGAAATTGTATCTGTGATGATGAAGCCTGCCGTGAAGCTTCCCGCCAGGAGATCATCCGACGCTACTATGCAGCACTCAATGCGCTTCTGAAAGGTGATGCTTCTGAGAAGGAAGCTGAGAAGATCGAGCTTCTTATGAATATGGAAGGAATTACTGTTTCTGACCGAAAAGTTGCTGTCAAAGCACTGGAGCGTGCTCAGCAGACAGGCGGACCTGCTGCCGCACTGGAGCTTGAAGATGGACGCATCATCACCGGAAAAACTTCCAACCTGCTCGGTGCGAGCGCTGCCCTTCTTGTAAACGTACTGAAGGAACTTGCCGGCATCGACCACAATGTCCATATCATCTCTCCGGAAGCAATTGAACCGATTCAGAAATTGAAAGTGGATTACCTGAACAGCAAGAACCCTCGTCTTCACACAGACGAGATCCTGATTGCACTTTCCGCAAGTGCTGCTGTCAATCCGATTGCTGAGCTTGCACTCTCCCAGCTTCCAAAACTGAAAGGATGCCAGGCTCATACTTCCGTAATGCTTTCAAGTGTTGATATCAAGACATTTAAAAAACTTGGTGTACAGCTCACAAGTGAAGCTGTGAACGAACGTCAGATTTTAAGCTAAAGACAAATCCTTACCAATACAGAAAGATATCACAAAAACCTCTCTGCGGTTTCAGGTATAACCACCTGCTGTCTGAGAGGTTTTTTTCTGCATTTCTCCCATTTTACAAAGCTTTTTCGCCTTCCTTCTTTACATTACTTCGTCAAAATCACTTCATCCCATCTTTTTTCTATGTTTTTATCAAAAAAGTATTGTAATTTTTTTCTGAATAGGTGTATACTTGGAAAGTATTTTTTTTGATAACAACTATTCACGAAGGAGGAAAGACACTATGGCAGTAAAATATGTATTTGTTACAGGCGGAGTTGTATCCGGTCTTGGAAAAGGAATTACAGCTGCATCTTTGGGACGACTTTTGAAAGCGCGTGGTTACACTGTAACTATGCAGAAATTCGATCCTTACATCAATATTGACCCAGGTACAATGAACCCGGTACAGCACGGAGAAGTTTTTGTTACAGATGACGGTGCAGAAACTGACCTTGACCTTGGTCATTACGAAAGATTTATCGATGAAAGCCTGACAAAGAATTCCAATGTTACAACAGGAAAGATCTATTGGTCCGTTCTTCAGAAAGAACGCCGCGGAGATTTCGGTGGAGGAACTGTTCAGGTAATCCCTCATATTACAAATGAGATCAAGAGCCGTTTCTACCGTAATCCGGCTGCAACAGATACTGAGATTGCTATCATTGAGGTCGGTGGAACTGTTGGTGATATTGAAAGCCAGCCTTTCCTTGAATCCATCCGTCAGTTTCAGCATGAACGCGGAGCAGAAAATGTTATCCTGATCCATGTTACGCTGATTCCTTATTTAAGAGCATCTCAGGAAATGAAGACAAAACCAACACAGGCAAGTGTAAAAGAACTTCAGGGAATGGGAATCCAGCCGGATATCATTGTCTGCCGTTCCGAATATCCACTGGATGATGCAATGAAAAACAAAATTTCTTTGTTCTGTAATCTCCCGGCTGACCATGTACTTCAGAACCTGGACGTAGAATATCTCTACGAGGCACCACTTGCCATGGAGAAAGAACATCTGGCACAGGTTGTATGCGAGTCTCTGCATCTTGACTGCCCGGAACCGGATCTTACAGACTGGACTGAGATGGTTGAAAACCTTCGTCATCCAACACAGGAAGTGACTGTAGCACTGGTTGGAAAATATATCCAGCTTCATGACGCATACATCAGTGTTGTAGAAGCGTTAAAGCACGGCGGAATTTACACACACACAACAGTAAATATCAAATGGATCGATTCCGAAACTGTAACAGAAGAAAATGCTGAAGAACTCTTCTCTGACGTAAGCGGTATTCTTGTTCCTGGTGGATTTGGCCATCGTGGTGTAGAAGGTAAGATCACAGCGATCAAATACGCCCGTACACACAACGTTCCGTTCCTTGGTCTCTGCCTTGGTATGCAGCTGTCTATCGTTGAATTTGCAAGAAATGTCATCGGTTACAAAGACGCACACAGCATGGAACTCAATCCAGATACAACTCATCCGGTCATCCACATCATGTCCGATCAGATTGGTATTGAAGATATTGGTGGTACTTTAAGACTTGGTTCTTATCCATGTGTACTTAAAGACAACTCCCTTGCTTATAAACTGTATGGAAAGAAAGAGATTGAAGAGCGTCATCGTCATCGTTATGAAGTAAACAATGACTACCGTGAAGTTCTTGAAGAAAACGGAATGTCCCTTTGCGGACTTTCACCGGACAGCCGTATTGTAGAGATGGTTGAGATTCCTTCTCATCCATGGTTTATCGCAACTCAGGCGCATCCGGAGCTGAAATCCAGACCAAACAGACCGCATCCACTGTTCAAGGGATTCGTTGAAGCTGCACTGGAGAATCAGAAAGAGAAAAATAAATAGCAAAATTTTAAAAGTCACACTCTAAAGTGGACTCAAAAAAGGATTTGATCGTATCTGGCAAAACCCAGATGAATCAAATCCTTTTTCTATCTGACGACAGATTCTTAAATTCCTGTCCTTCACTTATTATCAGCAGATTTCTTTTTCTCTGCTCTCTTTTTCATGATCAGCTCTTCAATCTTCCATCCTGCCCAGCCCGAGAATAGTCCGACGATCAATCCGCCGAGAACGTCGGTCGGATAATGTACCCCTACATATAATCTCGATAATGCGATCAAAGTAGCCAATACCATTGCCGCAGTTCTCCATTTCTTCGGAAACACTTCCTTGCACTTGTAGATTGCAAATGCTGATGCAAAAGATGCACATGTATGACCGGAAGGGAAGGAAAAATCCTTCTGTTTCTCAATCATAAGATCTAATTCCTGTATCACTTCATACGGTCTTATTCTGGCAACCACATTCTTTATCGCCACATTTGTGATCAGTGTTCCTATAATAAGTGCAAGCGCTGATGCAAGCCCTGCCTTCCTCGTCTTCTTAGGAATCAGCAGAACGATTGTAAGAAGAATCCAAAAAATTCCAAAGTCTCCAAGATGTGTGATTCCTTTCCAGAACCAGTCCATCCAGTCATGACGGATATATTCCTGAATAAAAAGCAGAATGTTCTGATCTAATTGTAAAATAGCGTCCATTTCTTTTTGTCACCTCTTTCAAATCATTTGTAGCTTCTCAAGTTATCGCGGCAGTCGCCAAGGTCTCGTGCAAGCACGGACTTTGGCTCGTTGCTCGCGTAAATCATTTTTCCAGAATATTCTCTTTCAAAAACAATTCCTTCACTACAGATTCATATACTACACATTTCTCACATTTCTTAATCTTCTTGAAATACTTCCTTCCATCTGTAAAGATGGGATGAAAATAGAACCACATTTCTTTCATCTTATAAAGAATCGTTCGGTCTCCTGACATTTCTTCACAATATGCCGCATAGAGAACATCATGGAATTTCTTTAGCTCTTCTATCGTTGCGGCACTTCCGCCTTTTAGCTTTCTTCCAAGTGCCGGATCGGCCAGCACGCCGCGCCCCATCATCACAGTATCTGTCTGTGGAAATCTTATTTTCAACTGTTCCATGTCCTCCACAGAACAGATATCCCCATTATAGCAAAGCGGATGTTCGCTATGTTCCACTGCCCATGCATATGTATCAAGCTTTGGTGTGTTCTTATAGAACTCCTTCTGCACACGCGGATGAATGATCAGCTCCTTCAGCGGATATTTATTATAGATAGGAAGGATTGTCTCAAACTCCTCCGGATCTTCCATTCCGATTCTTGTTTTGATTGAGATTTCCAGATTACATTTCTCAAAAACCGCATCCAGAAATCGATCCAGCTTCTGTGGCTCATCCAAAAATCCCGCTCCTCTTCCCTTCGTCACAACAGTTCGAGACGGACATCCAAGATTCAGGTTCACTTCTTTATATCCGTAATCTCCAAGTTTCTGAGCTGTGCACAAGAAATCTTCCACGTTATTCGTAAGAATCTGCGGCACTGCATACATTCCCTGATTATGCTCCGGCATCACATCCTTCTTCTCTCTTGTGCTGAAATGTCCTTTCTGATTCGGACTGATAAACGGAATAAAATACTTATCGAATCCGTCAAAGCACTGATGTAATGCATTTCTATAAATATGTCCTGTGATCCCCTCCAATGGGGCAAGATATAAATTCATTGATCGTTCTCCTGACTTTTTCCACTTCTTTGCATTGTTTTTAACAGTAATAACATTTTTATCATACCCCGACTTTCTTGTCAAGAATATTTACTTATGCTAAACTAATGTATATAAGAAAAAATACGAAGGAGGATTTATTTGTTTATGAATACACTAAAAAAATTCATCCACTACTATGGCCCATACAAAACGGTCTTTTTTATTGACCTTCTCTGTGCAGCCATTATCAGTCTTGTGGATCTTGCTTATCCGCAGATTCTACGAAGTGCGACCAAGACACTTTTTACTCAGGATAAAGCAATTATCCTGCAGGCGCTTCCGTGGATTGCGATCGGACTCTTTATGATGTATGTCATCCAAAGCTTCTGCAAATATTATGTCAGCTGTCAGGGACATATCATGGGCGCTAAGATGGAGCGGGATATGCGTCAGGAACTCTTCGAACACTATGAAGAGCTGTCCTTTTCCTATTACAGTCAGAACAACTCCGGTCAGATGATGAGTAAGCTGGTCAGTGACCTGTTCGACATTTCCGAGTTTGCACACCATGGCCCGGAGAACTTATTTATCTCATTAGTTAAGATCGTCGGATCCTTTATTTTCCTTTTCTTAATTAATAAGAAGCTGGCTCTTCCGCTGATCGTACTTGTGATCTTGATGTTCCTCTTCTCTTTCCGACAGAATCAGAAGATGCAGCGCACCTTTATGGAAAACAGAAAAAAAATCGGTGATGTCAATGCGAGCCTTCAAGATACTTTATCCGGGATCCGCGTTGTCCAGTCTTTTACAAATGAAGAGATCGAAAAGGAAAAATTCCAGAAGAGCAATCACGCCTTCCTTGTCTCCAAGAAAGACAATTACAGATGCATGGGCGAATTCATGAGCTCCAATCTCTTTTTCCAGGGAATGATGTATCTAGTCACACTTGTATACGGCGGCTATCTGATTGCCAACAATGAAATGTCAGCTGCTGATCTTGCGATGTATGCTCTTTATATCGGAATCTTTATCAGCCCGATCCAGATTCTCGTAGAGCTGATGGAAATGATGCAGAAAGGGCTTTCCGGTTTCCGCCGTTTCCTTGATGTTATGGAAACCGAACCTGAGATTCAGGATGCACCGGATGCAGTAGAACTCAAAGATGTGAAAGGCCGTGTCTGCTACGAAGATGTCTCCTTCCATTACAGCGACGATGAAACGACTGTTCTCTCTCACGTATCGATCGAGATTCCTGCTGGGAAGTCAGTTGCATTGGTCGGTCCATCCGGCGGTGGAAAGACAACAATCTGTTCCCTGTTGCCTCGCTTCTACGACGTAACTGGCGGACGCGTCACAGTAGACGGACAGGATATCCGCTCTCTTACATTGAAGAGTCTTAGAAGCCAGATTGGTGTCGTTCAGCAGGATGTCTACCTCTTCTCCGGTTCCATCCGCGACAACATTGCCTATGGCAAGCCGGATGCGACAGAAGAAGAAATCATCGAAGCAGCAAAATGTGCAAACATCCATGACTTTATCATGGAACTGCCTGATCAGTACGATACATTCGTCGGCGAGCGCGGCGCAAGACTTTCCGGTGGTCAGAAACAGCGTATCTCGATTGCCCGTGTCTTCTTAAAGAATCCACCGATCCTGATCCTTGATGAAGCAACCAGTGCTCTTGATAACGAGAGTGAACGCTGGATCCAGCACAGTCTGGAAGAACTGTCCAAGAACAGAACGACCATCACAATCGCACACCGTCTGTCCACGATCAAAAATGCAGATGAGATTATTGTTATTACAGAAAATGGTATCGCAGAGCGCGGAACACATGAAACTCTGCTTGAGAAAAATGGTATTTATGCCGGATATTATAATATGACATAACTGTTCAGAGCCAAGCAAAATTTCATAAAACAGGTGTAAAATGCTTGCATTTTTAAGATTGTTTTTGAAATTTTATTTGGCGGATACGCCACACCGACGAAATGCGTAGCATTTTGGAGGTTGGCTCTGAACAGTTACAATATAGCATAAAATAAGAATCTCCCGTAGAAATCAGTATTTTCATACTTGAACTTCTTCGGGAGATTCTTATTTTTGTTGTTTCGGGTAACTATTCTTACTCTTCTACTTCAATCTTACGGATTGTTTTCTTTGCAATCTCATCCTTGATTGCTTCGATGAATTCTCCAAGATCCTTAGAACCTTCATCTCCAAGATATCTGCTTCTTACAGATACTTTCTGCTCTTCCTCTTCCTTCGCTCCAACAATTAAGAGATATGGAACTCTGTTCAGACGAGCCTCACGGATCTTGTATCCCATCTTCTCGGAACGTCCATCTACTGAGCAGCGGATATTAGCTTCTTTAAGCTGTGCTTCCACTTTCGCTGCATAATCATTGTATTTATCAGAAATCGGAATCACACGAACCTGCTCCGGACACAGCCATGTTGGGAACATTCCTGCATATTTCTCGATCAGCCATGCCAGTGTTCTCTCGTAGCATCCCACAGATGTACGGTGGATGATGTACGGACGCTGTTTGTCACCATTCTCATCGATATAGTACATATCAAACTGCTCAGCAAGAAGCGCATCCCACTGGATTGTGATCATTGTGTCTTCCTTACCATATACGTTCTTCGCATTGATATCAACCTTCGGTCCGTAGAATGCTGCTTCTCCGACATCCTCTACGAATGGAATGTTGAGTTCCTGAAGCATTGTACGGATATGACCTTCTGTCTCTTCCCATACTTCCGGTGCTCCAATATATTTCTTAGTATCTGTTGGATCCCATTTAGAAAGGTGATATGTTACATCCTCTTCTACTCCGAGAACCTGCAGACAATACTGTGCAAGTGCGATACAATCTTTGAACTCTTTTACCATCTGATCTGGTCTTACTACTAAATGTCCCTCAGAGATCGTGAACTGACGAACACGTGTCAGACCATGCATCTCTCCGGAATCCTCGTTACGGAACAGTGTAGATGTCTCACCGTAGCGAAGTGGCAGATCACGGTAGCTGTGCTGCTCTGCTTTGTATACATAATACTGGAATGGACATGTCATCGGACGAAGAGCAAATACTTCTTTATCTTTCTCCTCATCTCCTAAAACGAACATTCCTTCTTTATAGTGATCCCAGTGTCCGGAAATTTTATAAAGATCGCTCTTTGCCATAAGTGGTGTCTTTGTACGGATATATCCACGTTTTGCCTCTTCATCTTCAATCCAGCGCTGCAGTTCCTGCATGATAATAACACCGTTTGGCATGATCAGCGGAAGTCCCTGTCCGATTACATCTACCGTTGTGAAAAGCTTCATCTCACGACCAAGTTTATTATGGTCACGTTTCTTTGCTTCCTCTAACTGTGTCAGATGCTCTTTCAGTTCATCCTTTGTTGCATAAGCTGTACCGTAAATACGTGTCAGCATATGCTTGTTCTCATCACCTCTCCAGTAAGCTCCTGAAGATGATAACAGCTTGAATGCTTTGATTCCCTTTGTGCTCATCAGGTGCGGGCCTGCACATAAGTCAACCCAGTCTCCCTGAGAATAGAAGGAAATCTCTTCTCCTTCCGGAAGATCCTCGATCAGTTCAACCTTGTATGGCTCATTTTTCTCTTTGAAAAATGCAATCGCATCCTCTCTTGATTTTGTAAATCTTTCGATCTTTGCGCCTTTTTTGATAATCTTCTTCATTTCTTTTTCGATAGCGTCAAGGTCATCTCTTGAAAATGACTGACATTCGAAATCATAGTAAAATCCTGTATCAATAGAAGGTCCGATTGCAACCTTTGCCTCTGGGAAAAGTGTCTGAACTGCTTCTGCCATTACGTGGGATGCTGTGTGACGAAGTACTGCCAGTCCCTTCTCATCTCTTGCTGTAAGGATGTTCAGTTCACAGTCTTTATCAAGAACTGTACGAAGGTCTACAACCTCTCCATCTACTTCTCCTGCACAGGCTGCGCGTGCAAGTCCTTCACTGATG
Organism: Mediterraneibacter faecis; assembly: GCF_055383675.1. Lineage (NCBI taxonomy): Bacteria > Bacillati > Bacillota > Clostridia > Lachnospirales > Lachnospiraceae > Mediterraneibacter > Mediterraneibacter faecis. Next base: position 2,297,247 of record NZ_AP043803.1, read on the forward strand.
TCAAATGCAACGTCGATCACTGACTTTGCTTCTGAATATTCTTTTTTTGATCCATCTTTTAATGTAATAATCATTTTCGCTTCCTCCTATTTTCTTCAAGTAACTATGCATGCTTTCATTCGGGGATTCTATGGAAAAAGAAAAGACTCTATCTATCCCCTGCACTCACATGCAAGGGACGGATAAAGTCTGATTATCAATTACTTTACTATCCGCGGTTCCACCCTTTTTGTTTTCAAGATCACAGTAAATGTACTGCTTTAAAACCACTTCATTCATGATTATAACGGAATCACCGGACCGGATTGGGGCCACTCAGAGGTAGTCTTCAAATGATTCCTGCTAAGATACTTCCAGCAAATGTATCTCTCTCTGTAACATTCCACATCCTACTCGTCTCGTCATCGTGTTATCGGCTAAGAACTATGTTGCTTTATAATCCTTAACTTCTTCTGACCATCATTATAGCATTCAATCGAGGATTGTCAACGCTATTTTTACAGTTTTTTCAGTTTTTTAGATGATCTTCTTTTTCTTGAAGATCAAAATACAGATCACGATAATGACAATACTAAGTGCCATTACCGCCGGATATCCATTTTCAAGTCCAGGCATATCTTTAAAGTTCATTCCAAACCATCCCGTGATCAATGTCAGTGGGAAGAAAATCGTAGAAATCACTGTTAAAAACTGCATATTGTTATTCTGTCTATTATCAATCTGAGACTGGTAAGCCTCCTTTACCTGACGGGCATATTCCAACAGATGAGAAGTACGGCTCATCAGACGGTCTGCACGGTCAGTAAGTGTTCCGAAATATTTCAATTGATCATTCAAAAACAATCCATTCTCGTTCTCTTCAAGCTCTTTTGTCAAGTCCATCATCTCATCATAATAGCTTCTCAGATTCAGAAGTTCCCTTCGGATCGGCATCAGTCGGTTCTGGATCGTATCTGTATGATCCTGGGACACATCCTCTTCCATCCGAAGAAGTCTACGCTCATAGGCCACAAGGATCTCCAGATCCCTGCTCATGAATTCTGCTATGTAATTATAGAGGAAACGTTCTTTCGTCTCACCCTGATGCATTCGTTTCCTCTTGATCCTATTAATAAGCCGCTCAGAAAATGTTTCATCATCTACGATAACAACATTATTTTCATTTACAAACATGTACATTCGGTATCTGCTTCCTAATACATCAAGAAGCTTTGGAATGCAGAAAGTTCCTACCATACATTCCTGCTGATTCTCAATCTTACAGAATCCGATCTTCGCAATCTGGATCTCACTTTCATATATGATCCCTACTGTTGCCAATGTCTCCTCCGCATGATTGGAATCTGTGAGGAACACAGCAGGACACTTTTCTTTCTCCCATTCTTCCTGACTGATCTCTGTCAGACGTTCCCCGAATTTATAGATCATTCTATCACCTTATTTTCTGTCTGTTGTACAGCCCCTCCAGCTGATTACTACTGTTCACTGCTGCTTTCGCATAGGCTTCCTGGTAAAGAAGTTCCTGTGAGTTAATTGGCTGTCCCTTACATTCTACCACAGAATAGGCTCCTTTTGCATCCTCCTTTCGCGCTTTTTTGTTATCACTTAACATCAAATCAAAAAGATCCTGCAGACGTTTCTTTAATCGTTCGGAATAAACTGGCGCTGCAACCTCTACACGCTTCACTGTATTTCGTGTCATGAAATCAGCAGATCCGATATAATACTGTGCCTCTTCTCCATTTCCGAAGATATAGATTCTGGAATGTTCCAGGAATCTTCCGACAACACTGATCACATGAATATTCTCTGTCTCACCTTCCACACCTGGGATCAGACAGCAGATACCTCTGACGATCATGTCAATCTTCACACCAGCCTTAGACGCATCGATTAATTTATCAATGATACGCTTATCTGTCAGAGAATTCATTTTCAGGCCGATGTATGCAGTCTCTCCATTTTTCTGTTTCTGGATCTGTTCCTCGATTTTCTCGATCACTTTAGACTGAAGGCATTTTGGTGCAACGAGTAAATGTTCCATATCTTCAACTACTTCACCTTTAGCCAGTGCCTGGAAAACTCTTGCGGCATCCATTCCAATCTGCTCATTCGCTGTCATAAGAGAGAGGTCTGTATAAAGTCTTGCGGTCTTCTCGTTGTAGTTTCCTGTTCCGATCTGTGTGATGTACTGGATTCCATTTTCCCCTCTGCGTGTGATCAGGCACAGCTTGGAGTGTACTTTATAATGCTCCAGTCCGTAGATGATCTGGCATCCGGCCTCTTCGAGCATTCTGGACCAGCGGATATTATTCTCCTCATCAAAACGTGCACGAAGCTCTACGAGAACAACTACTTCTTTTCCATTCTCTGCCGCCTCGCAAAGTGCCTCGATGACCTTACTCTGTTTTGCCAGTCGGTACAATGTCATCTTAATGGAAATGACACTGTCATCCTCTGCTGCTTCTGTCAGCATTTTCAGGAAAGGTCTGATAGAATCATAAGGATAGGATAACAGCTTGTCTTCCTGTGTGATCTGCTGTAAAATGCTCTGTCCATCCTTGAATTCCGGACTCTTCTGCGGCACGCGCTTTTCATAGAAGAGCTCTGTATTTCTGCGCAGAAGATCCTGAAGCTGGAACACGAAAGAAACATCCAGTGGTGCTTCACTACGGAATACTCTATCCGGAGTTACATCCAGGTATCTGCACAATGCGTCTACAACAGTTTCATCCATCTCTCTGGAAAGATCAATACGCACCGGAGAGAGTTTCTTTCTCTGCTTCATCAGATCTTCCATAAACTCACGATAATCAAGATCCTCATCATAAGCCGCATCGGCATCGATATCCGCATTTCTTACGACCTTCAATAAAGATTTCCCCTTTACCTTGTATCCCTTAAAGACTTTGCCAATATAATGAAGAATCAGATCTTCAATGAGCATATATCTTCCTTTTCCACCGGGAAGTTCAACCATTCTTGTCAGCATATTGTTGGAGCATGGAATGATTCCGATTCTTTCCTTCTTATTTCTCGTCTCAAGAACAACGACTGCGTAAATTTCTCCATTTTTTAAGAAAGGAAATGGTTGTCTCTTACCGACGATTGTCGGTGAACTTAAAGGCATGATCTCCTTCATAAAATACTTCTCAAGAAATTTTTTCTCCTCTGATTTTGCAGAAGCATGATTAATCAATGTAATTCCGTACTCTTCAATCTTCTTCATCAGCTTCTCATAAGCCTTATCTTTTCTCTGATTCAGCTTCTTAACTTCTTTAATGATTGCACGGATCTGTTCTGCTGAAGTCATCTTTGTCTTATTCTCTCTGATCTCTGTACTGATCAGCATCTGATCCTGAAGTGATCCGACACGCACACGGAAGAATTCATCCAGATTACTCTGATAGATTGACACAAATGTCATACGCTCGCACAGCGGTACTTCCGGGTTTTCTGCTTCCTCCAATACTCTTTCATTGAACTTCAACCAGGATAATTCACGGTTCATGTATACATTACTCATTTTAATTTTCTCCATCCTTTAACACATTTTGTTGCCATTTGCAATTAGCTTAAATTTACAGTCAAGGCGTTCTGCCGCTCTTCTGCACATGATCATACGCTCCAGAAAGATTTCAAAATAATCCATAACGGTGCAGATTTCATCATCTAGCTCCAGTTCCATCTGAATTACTTTCTTCTCTTTTTGAATTGTCAACTTCGTTGACAGGGCTGCATAATTTACCCTGTCATGTATGTCAAATGTTGCCGGAACCGGATTCTGTACACGGTTTCGTCTTACATCTGTCTTATCTGCCAGTATCAGTGCAGCTGATACCGGATCCACAGCATCTCCGGTTGCCTCGTCATGGTGACCGATTGCTGTCATAATTACCAGAACATCTTTCAATGACATCTCTGTATCCTTTAATATCTGATATGCCAGCAGTGCACCGCTGTGTGCATGATCATGCCTGTTAATACTATTTCCGATGTCATGCATATAACCTGCGATTCTTGCAAGTTCAATCTTATGTTTTCCATATCCGAGCTCTGTCAGAATCTTGCCTGCAGTATCTGATACTTTTGCGGCATGTTTTTTGGAATGTTCTGTATATCCAAGCTCTTTTAAAGTAGCATTTCCCTGTTCGATCAACAGATTTATTTCTTCTATCTCCCGAATCTCTTTATATGTTGTTTTCAAAGTCTTTTTACTGCCTCCATTGCAAGTTCTGAACGTTCGCATTCTTCTGCTGTCATCGTCAGTTGCCAGCACAATGGACTTCCTTTCATATGTTCTGCCGCATAACTCAGACCATTGGTTCTCTCATCCAGGAACGGACGGTCTATCTGATTCGGATCTCCTAAAAGAATGATCTTCGTATCCTTTCCTGCTCTTGTGATAATGCCTTTGATCTGATCCGGCGTTGTATTCTGCGCTTCATCAATGATCAGATACGTCTTGACGATCGACCGGCCACGGATAAAATTCAGTGCCTCTGCCTGAATGAAACCTCTGGAATAAATTTCCTCCACTTTATCCCGCAATACCTCTTCGTCTTTATAACGCTCGTCCTCATTCGAATCAAGCAACTGCTCCAGGTTATCAAGGACCGGGCGCATCAACGGAGAAATCTTTTCCTGTTCATCTCCCGGAAGGAATCCGATTCCTTCGTCAAATTGCGCATTCGGTCTACAGACAAGAATCTTTCTGTATTCGCCTGTCGGATGATTCATCAATTTTTCCAGACCTACTGCAAGAGAATAAAATGTCTTGCTTGTTCCGGCCATTCCTTTGACAATAACAAGCGGTGCTTTCTCTGCTGGCTGCATCAAAGCTTCCTGTAAGAAATACTGTCCTGCATTTCTTGGAGAAATTCCATACGGAGAACTCTTTCTAAATTCCAGTTTCCGAAGGATTCCATGCTCCACTCTTCCAAGATGTGTCTTCTTTCTTGCCTGATCTGATTTAATGATCACAAACTGATTTTCCAAAAGATTAGGACAAAATGCTTTCTCATTCTCATCTAATTGATAAACTTCATCCACCGGTATTCCCTTTTTCTTAAAATCCTTAAACAATTCATCCGGTGCATAAACTTCACATCTTCCGGTATACTGTCTGTCATGAGCTATCACCTGCTCGGAAATAAAATCTTCTGCACACAGATCCAACACCTGTGCTTTAATTCGAAGCAGGATATCTTTCGTCACAAGAACAACCTGTTCTTTTCTTGATTTCTTTAATCCAAGGCAAACCTTTAAGATTCTGTTATCTGCGACCTCCAGAGATAAATCTACCGGAAGTTCAACATCTACAAAATTCTTTTCAACCCAACAGATTTCTCCATTCTCAAGGGATACACCCTCCAGAAGATTCCCCTTCTGACGCAGTTCTTCAAGCAGACGGATACATTTTCTTGCATTGGCTCCTGTCTCGCCATCTGCTTTTTTCAAATGATCAAGTTCTTCCAATACAACCATCGGGAGAACGACCAGATTATCCTCAAAACTAAAAAGCGCATTTGGGGACTGAATCAGAACATTGGTATCCATCACATAAATTTTAATCATATAATAATGCCCTCTCTGAGTCTTTGTTGTCATCTTAAATACAAAGCTGACAACATTCTTTTCCATTTTTCTGTTCTATTTTACAAATGCTGCTTTACATTCTGATATGATTTATGTTAAATCCATGTAAAACAAATTTCTCTATTGCGCCTTTCTTACGCTTGTTTTCAGCTTCCTATAAACACAAAACACCTTGAAGAGATTTTTTACTAATACCTCCTCAAGGTGTTTCGCAATATTAAACGATTATCTTTCATTCTTATTTTACATTCTCACCGCGCTCTTACACTTCCGGCAATTCTTTTACAAATTCCAGTAACTCTTCCATCGAGCCCTGATATTCGGAGTCGATCGGAAGGTTTTTCTTATTCTCCATCGTATCTGTGATAAGAAATACAGGAACTCCAAGCGCACGGATCGCAAGATCTTCCTCCACGTCATTTCCAACCATCAGACACTCTGACGGATCAAGCTCAAACTGTTCCAAAATTTGACGGAAATATTCCGGATTTGGCTTACAATATACATGATCTTCATATGTTGTAATAATCTTAAAATCTTCCGGATCCAGTCCCGCCCAGTCGATACGATTCATTGTTGCACATCTTGGAAAGATCGGGTTCGTTGCAAGATAAACTTCAATGCCTTTCTTCTTCGCCTCTTTTATAACCATATCTGAAAGTGGTGTCGGCTGTGTCGTGCACTTGGCCTGATTGAATTCATCCTCATAAAATGCATCTGCGATTGCCTCTGATTCTTCCACAGAAAGCGGCAGGAATTCATCAATATAACTCCAGAATGCCTCTCGATTTGTTCTGGAACCATCATTTTTCACCATCGCCTCATAGCCTTTCCATACTGCACCAATGAATCCTTTTGGATCCATTTCCACGCCTTTCTTCAAATATGCCTTTGCAAGAAGCGGCATATAAAAACGGACAAATTCGTCCTGTACCATCGGTAAAAGTGTTCCGTCTAAGTCAAATAAAATATGTTTAATCGCCATCTTTTTCTCCTTCTTTCAATCTTTGTGCTCTTCTCTGATTGCTGATGACTCTTATAATGTCGGTCATAGAATAAGCCCTTTTTATCATAATAGTAACATTATACTCTCATATATTTCCTTCTATCAAGCAAATTATCATTCAGAACATACCACTTCATAAAAGTTGTTACTGTTCACAGTACCTGTGACCAGCAACGCATCTCGCCATTTAAAATCGCCTTTGGCGATGGGCGAGATGCCATTCAAGATAAAACGTGCATCCTCCGTGCCAATCAGCGTAGTGATTGACACGGGAGTGAACAGTAACTAAAAGTTTCACATTTCTTATTATCTATACTGCAGATACTCCAGGAACCGCTTCACCGCCGGAGTTGCACCTTTTCTGTTACGCATGGCAAGTCCTATATTACGATACGCCGGGATTTCCAGTTCTCGTGTAACAATTCGATACGGAATCCGTTTCAAAATCAGTTCCGGCAAAACACTGATTCCAAGCCCACTCTCAACCATCGCCATGATCGCGTAGTCATCCCATGTTGTGAAATGTACTTTCGGCTTTAAATTACTTCTTTCAAAGATCTCAGAAACTTCTGCCTTAGCACCTTTCTCCAATAGCATAAACGGTTCCTCACAAAGCGCACTGACCGGAATCTTCTGAAGTTCTGTCAGCGGATGTCCTTCCGGAAGCACGACAAGCAGCCTATCCTGCTCCAGGAAAATTGTATCCATCTCATCCCTTACCGGCAATCTTGTGAATCCACAGTCAATTCGCCCTTCCATGATCCATTCTTCAATATCCGTATAATCACCCAAAAGCATCTCGTAATCAATGTTTGGATAATTTTTCTGAAATTCCTTGATAATATTCGGCAGCCAATGTGTTGCTACGCTGGAAAATGTACCGATACGGATCAATCCTGACTTTAACCCTTGAAGCTCATCAACTTCCAATTGAAGTTTCTCGTATTCTCTGCAGACCCGTTCCGCATAAGGAAGTAACTTCATCCCGCTGCTTGTAAGCTTTACTCCTGACTTGCTTCGTTCAAGCAGAACTACCTTCCATTCCTTTTCCAGATCATTGATCATTCGGCTGATCCCGGACTGGGAATAACTCAACTGTTCCGCTGCCTTTGTAAAACTTCCACACTCTACTGTCTTAACAAATGCCATGTATTTCTGAATACTTCCATCCATGAATTTAACACTCCTTTCGCTTTACATTTTCCCATCTGTTTTCGCTACGAAAAATCTCTTCACTTACTTTATATTTAATTTTGTCATGTAATCCATGAGAAACATTCGCTTTTGTAATTGATAACTGTATGATACTATAAAACAGTCGAGGAGACAAGGCTGGTTGTTAACTGACATCCGGAAATTATTTTAAAAGATATTCAGCAAGGAGTTATGTATTATGGGACTTTATAATAATCGAATCGTAGTAAAAGTTGGAACATCTACACTTACCAATGACGCCGGAAAGAGCGATCTTCGTACAACAGACCGTCTTGCCTGTGTACTTTCTGATATCCAGAACATGGGATATGAAGTTGTACTCGTTTCCTCCGGAGCGATCGCAGTCGGAAGAAATAAACTGAACATGACTGCTAAACCAGACAGTATGCGTATGAAACAGGCTGCTGCTGCAGTTGGACAGTGTAGTCTGATGTATCTGTATGACAAGTTCTTCGGTGACTATGACAAGACAGTTGCCCAGATCCTGCTCAATGCAGATGATATTGAAGAAGAAGAAAAAAAGGAAAATCTGATCAATACATTCAATGCGCTTCTCGAGATGGGTGTAATCCCGATTGTAAACGAAAATGACTCCGTAAGCTATAAAGAAATCGAATCCGAGGATCGTCTCTTCGGTGATAACGACATGCTCTCAGCTGTCGTTGCAGTACTCTGCCGCGCAAAGCATCTGGTCATTTTCTCCGACATTGATGGATTTTATGATCACGATCCAAGATTGTATCCAAATGCACAGCTAATCGATCAGATTGATACAATTGATGACAGCGTCTATGCTTTAGCCGGTGGCGCAGGTTCCCGACGTGGAACAGGCGGAATGCGTACAAAACTTCAGGCCGCATCCCTTGCCACTTCCCAGGGAACAAACACAATTGTTACAAACGGAAAGCATCCGGAAGTCCTTTATGATATTGTAAAAGGCGGAAGAGCCGGCACATTATTCCCGGGAAAAATCTGATTCTTTCAGTAACATATTATAATTAATAAAAACGGATTAAAATCAGAAAATGCTTTGTTTTTGTTTCTTCTGACTTTAATCCGTTTCTTTTCATCATTTCTGCAACTCGTTTGCGCTATCTTTTTGCTCCATCTCCTGTTTCCAGTAGATACGAAGCTTCTTCTCATCCAATCCATTCACAAATCGCTTCTTATATACAAGAAATTCCTCCAGATCCATCAAAATATGATACAGAAGTGCTCGTCCTTCGAACTCTTCGCGCGTCTTTGGAAGTTCTTCTTGCTTCATTTGCTCCGAAATCTCTTCCAACTTCTCAATCTGCTGATCTGGAATATTCATCTCAACAACATAATCTGCCATATACATGATATAATCTGCGATCACAAGTGCCTGCTTCGGCATCTTACGGATCTTCTTGATCTCATAATGCAGGTTATGAAGTACCTGCAGCTGCGCCAGACGCATTTCAAAGTAATCTATATAGTATCCCGGATGCGAATGAAATGTATTATCCTGGTAATCATACGCTGCCTTGATAAATTCATGCATTCTCCCCTCAAAGGCGATGATCTGATCCCAGACATTAATCTCCATATCTTTATTATGAAGATACGCTGCAAGTTCACACAAAAGAATCTGTAGCTGATTCTCTGTCTCCCTCATATAACGAATCAGATCCTGTCTCTGTCCTTCATAATCATAGAACAAATTCAGTACAATCGCGATTGTGATTCCAATCATTACTAAAAACAGCTCATTGCGAATAAACTCCGGACTAAAATCTCTTGTCATAAGAAAATGTGTGCCGATAACGGCATTTACCGAAATTGTTGCCGACCATCCAAGACTATGACTGACCGCAACGATCAGAAATACATAGATTCCATACGCAAGCCAGGAACTCGTCATATGTCCAAATGTCAACGCCGCCAGAACTACCGCCAAAACAAATGTCGCCATACGATAAAAAGATAATTTCACCGTCTCCCATTTTGTTGTTACCAACGTAAGCAGTGTGATACTTCCGGCAGATGCCTCATACTCCAATCCCAGTATATGCGCTAGATAAATTGCTACACTGCTGCCCACCGCAATCTTAATTGCCTGCAGCAGGACTCTTTTTACTTGTCGTGCTTTTTCCATCGTCCTCCCTTTCCAATTTTCTAACCCATCATCTGATTTATATTTTATCATCATATTTGCGATATAATCCAGTGTTTTTTTAACACATCTTGTACGAAATGACGAACATGAGGTGCCTTTGCTACCATAGCAATTGCTCACTAACAAATCTAGATAAAACTTTGTTTATAGAAAAAGGGGTGATTACAACCTACATACGTATGTAATCACCCCTATAACAATTCAACCTATTTTTCTGTTTTTTCTGTTTCTTCTGCCTTCTTCTCCCATCTTTCTACAAAAGCATCAGCATAAGAAAGATAGTATTCTCGAAGTCCCATTCGGATCTTCTGCTCACTATTCTCTGCAATACCTTCTGTGATACGGCGAAGCTGCTCTAACTTCTGCTGCTTATCTCCCATTTTCTCAATTGCATAAGCTACATAACCATCCATCGTCTTCCCCTGAAGCTGTGACAGATATGGATTCTCAAACAAACTGATGAGTCTCTCCTGATAAACCATCTCCCACTCTGCCTTCTTCTCTGGTCTCAACGCATTCTCCATGCCGGAAAGTATCTGGAAAAGCTGCTCGCTTGGAGTTTTCTCAATCTCTTGCTCAAGGAAAAGCTTGCTCTGTCCATCTTCTTCGAATTCTGTCTGACTCGTTTGTTCCACATTTTTCCTTCGAAGCATCTGCTCTTTCTTTGCAACTAAGATCGTATTCTCTGCTGCCATCGCTGCAATCACATGAAATACATCATGAATCTGCTGTGCGCTCAAAACTACTGCCTGGATATGGCGGTTTGGAAGACGTACCGCAAATCCCTCCTGAACAAGATTCTGTAATGCCTCACGGATCGGCATTCTTGAAACACCAAGACGCTCTGCAAGTGCTTCCTGTGCCAGCTCTTCTCCCGGTTTCATAACTCCTGAAAGAATCTCCTCTTTAATTAACTGCACAATGTAATCTTTTGTCTGTACTGATGCCATATTTTCACCCTCTGTATTTTTTCTATTTCTCTGCTTCTGTCTAATCTTGTTTTAAAAGAATTAATTTTATTTCTTTTTACTTTATTAGAGAAAATTTTTCATCTTTTTTTATAAACTCGTAACAATATTGTATCCATTTTCATTTCCTTCGTCAAGATGCTTTTTCGTATCCGTTCTAAGTTCGTTATAAGTGCGCATCCTGAGCGGAGCGTTTTTTATATATTAGGAAAGAACTTTCCTAATATATAAAAAACCGCTGCTGATTCCAGATACAACTGAAATCAACAACGGTCTTTACTCTTCAGCCGAAAATCGGACTCGAACCGACGACCCCTTCATTACGAGTGAAGTGCTCTACCAACTGAGCTATTTCGGCATATGGTCGTCAATTCTGACGACCTTTGTTATTATATCGCGTTTGGATATAAATTTCAACCTCTTTTTTAATCAACTTCTATAGACTTTTATCATTCTAATAAATAATAACTAATGATTTGCCATATGAACTGTCAACTGATTATATGGGATGTCAATGCCTTCCTCATCAAAAGACATTTTAATCTCCTCAAGGATTCTCCAGCGCGTTGCCCAGTAAGCTTCTGTCTTCACCCAGGCTCTAAGTCCGATCACAACACTGCTGTCTGCAAGTTCTGATATGAACACTTTAATCTCTTCATCCTGAATAACATCTTCATCCTTCAGTAGAAGATTCTCTACGATCTCTTTTGCTTTCTTCAGATCAGATTCATAAGAAATTCCTACTTTAAGATCCAGCTGACGTTCCGGTCTTGCTGTTACATTTGTCAGACTATTACTTGTCAGAATACTGTTTGGCACAACGATCGTCTTATTATCGATTGTTGTCATCTTTGTATAGAAGATCTGAATTACCTTTACAGTTCCTTCGATTCCCTCTGAATTCACAATAATATAATCTCCAACTGCAAATGGTCTGAGAAGAAGAATCAAGATACCTCCTGCAAAGTTCGACAGACTCCCTTGTAATGCCAGACCGATTGCCACACCGGCGGAAGCGATGATCGCTGCTACAGAAGAAGATTCCACGCCAAATTTTGTTGCGATCATAAAGATCAGAAGTGCGTATAACCCAAATTTCAACATAGAATCAACAAACTGACGAACTCCAACATCCGCATTGGATCTCTCCATTGATTTGCCTACCACTTTACGTATAACAGATATCACCTTAGATCCGATCAGGTAAAATACTATCGCGAAAATCACCTTCAACCCAAAGGCAATCAGATTCGGAATATTATCATTAAAATATTGTACAAAGCGATTCACTTCATCTGCTGTACTTGCTGTTACTTCCTGTGCAGAATCAAGCACATCATTGACGGAACTGTTATTCGTCTGCGTTGCTGTTTGGGCCAATGCAAAAGCTGTCCCCTTTGTCAGTAATGCTGTTCCAAGTTCTTTCACTGTTGTCAGATACATACTTTTAACCTCCTTATTTTAATGCAAGAAATGCACACAGATTTCCCCTGTTGTTCCCCATCGTCCGGTGAGAATATAGGATCTTACTATTGCAATGTGTACAAACATTTGTGATTGCCATATGCTCCGGCAGAATTCCACTTTCCAGGAAGATCAGCTCATTTGCCTTCCATAAATTCAACTGATATTTTCCGTTCTCTTTCTTATAGAAAAGATCCTCCCAGTATTTCTTTTCAAAAGCTTCCTTAAACTGCTCAATTACATCCTCACTGACCTCATAGCAATCCATACATACCGATGGTCCTACTGCTGCAAGCAGATCTTCCGGTTTGGATCCAAAATTCTCCTGCATCAGCTGAACAGTATTTTTTCCAATCTTTCCAACAGTTCCTCTCCAGCCGGAATGACTCAGCCCGATTGCCTTTTTCACCGGATCCACAAAGTAAAGTGGTACACAATCTGCATAGGAAGTCACAAGACAGATTCCCGGAACATTTGTGATCATCCCATCCACATCTGTATAATTGCGTTCCCGCATAACACCTTTTCCCTTATCTTCCTCTGTAACCACACGGACATTCGTTGTATGTGTCTGCTTTGACAGAACCATATCTTCGACATTAACACCCATTGATGCTCCGATTCTTTTAAAATTCTCTAATACCCTTGCCGGGTCATCTCCACGATCAAAGCTTAGATTCAGAGAAAAATAATAGCCCTCACTGACTCCTCCAAGTCGTGTAGAAAAAGCACTCGTTACAATGCCCGTCTCCTGAAACAATGGATATTCCAGATAAGGAGTTTTCTTTTCTACTTCATCAAAAATATGTGCCGCGTTCTTATAAATCAATCCTAAACTCATATTCTGTCCTTTCTTCTCTATCCGCAAAATGCATTCTTCACCAGCTGGATCCTTGTCCCTTCAATACCGATCACATCAAATCTACATGGGACATCACTAATATGATATTCCGTCAGATAATACATTGCTGCCTGAAATATCTTTCTCTGCTTTCTTGCATCTACAGCTTCCAGCGGACTCCCCTTGCCAGGACCAGTTCTGTACTTCACTTCACAGAATACCAGATTCTCCCCCTCTTTTGCAACAATATCAATCTCTCCTATGCGACAGCGATAATTGTACTGTAGTATCTGATAGCCATGCTGTTCCAGATAAAAACCTGCTGCCTGCTCATAGTTTCCACCTGTCTTGCGGTTATTCTTTTCTTTTTTCGGATCCTTCATCTACCTGATTCCCCTCTTCTAATCCGTCGAACTTTCGGATTTAAGAAGAGCTGCCATTGGCAGCTCTTTCTTTTATACAACCCTGATATCATTAAATAAACTTCTTGATAAATGTCTTTCTATGTATCGGTGTCGGTCCATATTTCTTGATTGCCTCAATATGTTCTTTGGATCCATATCCTTTATGGCCTGCAAATCCATACTCTGGCATCACTTTATCATATTCTACCATCAGCCGATCCCTTGTCACTTTTGCAAGAATACTTGCCGCTGCAATAGACACACTCTTCGCATCTCCTTTAATAATCGGAACCTGCGGAATGATCATCTCCGGAATCGTCACAGCATCATTCAAAAGAATCCCTGGTTCTACTGCCAGCTTTGAAATTGCTTCACGCATTGCCTCATAAGTTGCCTGTAGAATATTAATTTCATCGATTCTCGCCGGACTTGCCATACCTACTGCCGCTGCAACCGCTTTCTCCATAATCTCATCATACAACTCTTCTCTCTTTGCAGCAGACAGTTTTTTTGAATCATTCAGATAGAGAATCTCACAATCCTTTGGGAGAATCACTGCACCGGCTACTACCGGTCCTGCCAGAGGACCTCTTCCTGCCTCGTCAATTCCACAGATAAAACTATAATCCGCATATTTTCTCTCGAATGTTTTCATTACCTCGAGGCGTTCTCTCTCCTGAACAAGTGCCTGCTGCTTCTTCCGATATCTTGCTGTCAGATTTTTTACACCTGTTCTGGAATCCGTCTCGTATTCCTGACAAAGTGCTTCCCACTGTTGTTCTCCTGCCTGTTCAAATTCTATCTTGATCTCACTAATACTTTTACTCATGATGTATCACCCCAATTTGACTCAATGGCCACACGCGAATCCATGCCCTTCCGATCAGATCTTTTCTATGGATTAAACCAACATCGGATGCTCTGCTGTCGCTGCTGTTATTCCGATTATCTCCAAGTACAAAATATTCATCCTCACCCAGTGTTAATGGTTCTTCTGCAATGCCCGGATTCTCCATTACTTCATTCCCATAATGTTCATCCAGACGCATCCCATCAATATAAACCATTCCGGATAAAATCTGTACTGTCTCTCCCGGCAGCCCGATGATCCGCTTAATATAATAGGTATTGTCCTGGTATTGATATGGAAATACTACGATGTCATATCGTTTCGGATCTCTGAAGCGGTAAGTCATTTTATCAACAATCAGCTGATCCTTATCTGACAGTGTAGTTTCCATAGAAGAACCACTGACTTCTGTTCTCTGCCCCACAAAGGTAACCACGGTCCAGGTAAGAGCAATGATCAGTACAATATACAGAAGCCATCCAGCCAGTTCTTTTATAATTTCTTTCATACCGTATTAGTTCTCCTCTGGAAGCTCCAGTGTAAGCCTTCCAAGGCGGCCATTACGAAAATCATCCAAAAGAATTGCCGCTGCTTTTTCCACATCTAATTCGCTTCCTCTGACCAGACAGTGTCTGCTTTCTGCAATTCTTCTTAACACTTCATAATTATCTTCTGAAGATTCTATCGTGTACTTCTCTTCAAGAACTCCCGGATATGACTGATTTAAAAATTTCACAAGCTCACTTGCCAGTTCTTCTGTCTGAAGAATCTCGTCTTTAATCGAACCGATAAACGCAAGACGCAAACCTACTGTCTGGTCTTCAAACTTCGGCCAGAGAATTCCCGGTGTATCCAAAAGTTCTACATTCTTATTCAGACGGATCCACTGTTTTCCCTTTGTCACTCCAGGCTTATTTCCTGTTTTTGCACAGGCTTTTCCTGCCAGCGCATTGATAAAGGTAGATTTTCCTACGTTCGGAATTCCTACCACCATGGCACGTACCGGACGGTTCAGGATTCCACGCTTTCTGTCACGTTCCATCTTCTCCTTACATGCTTCCTGGATCACAGACTGGATCGACTTGATTCCGCCGCCTTTCTTAGAATTCACTTTCACGACAGAATATCCCTGCTTCTTGAAATATTCCATCCACTCATCATTTCTTCTGTCTTCCGCAAGATCTGCCTTATTCAAAAGAATCAGTCTCGCCTTATTCTTTCCAAGCTCATCAATGTCCGGATTACGACTGCTGAGCGGCACTCTTGCGTCAACCAACTCAATAATCAGATCGATCAGCTTAATATTCTCCTGCATCATTCTTCTGGCCTTTGTCATATGGCCAGGATACCACTGAAAATGCATTGCATTCCTCCTGTTATTTTTTCATTCTATTTTATCTTTTTACAAATCCGAAATGTTCCCCGGAGCTTACATTGAACCAGACCTTTCCATAGATCTCATCTGCCTTTACCACTCCGACCGTCTCAGATCTGCTGTCTTCGCCTGACTCCTCGTTATCTCCGAGCACAAAGTACTCGTCTTTGCCAAGCTTTATCTCATCAGAAGCTATCCCCGCATCTTTTATCTCTGATACATGAATATGTTTCTT
Source organism: Mediterraneibacter faecis (assembly GCF_055383675.1). Classification (NCBI taxonomy): domain Bacteria; kingdom Bacillati; phylum Bacillota; class Clostridia; order Lachnospirales; family Lachnospiraceae; genus Mediterraneibacter; species Mediterraneibacter faecis. Next base: position 2,313,343 of record NZ_AP043803.1, read on the forward strand.
CTGCTCTTTCCCATTAATATAAACAGTTCCATCCTTGATCTGGATAGTCTCTCCCGGAAGACCGACAATCCTTCTAATTAAAAGATGAACTTCGCGGTTTCCGTCTGGTCGAAATGCCACCACAGTTCCTCTGGAAGGTGTCTTCATATCCACGATCAGACGATCTACAAGAACAACCTCTCCATTTTCAATTGTCGGACTCATGGCATCTCCTGCATTGCTTACACGATGCCCGAAAAATGCAATCAAAAGTACTGCCACCAGACAAACACATAGTATCTCTCCTGCAAGAATCAAAGAATTCTTTGTTATATGATAATTCTTCTTTTCAAACTTTAATTTCTTACTTCGGTTTGTAAATTTCAGATGGTTTTTCTTCTTCATCTGCGGCTTCTTCTTTTTCTTTCTTCTGTTATTCTTTCGAAAACTCAGATTCTGCCCCATAGGTTCCTTATTTTCCTTCCCAACTATGAGAAACACGCTCCGCGAGTTTCTCAAATTATCGCGGCAGTCACCAAGGTCTCGTGCAAGCACGGACTTTGGCTCGTTGCTCGCGTAAGCTATAAGAAAAGGGACAATATACAAGTTCTGTAATTGTCCCTCTCATAGTTACTATTTTACTAATTCTTTTACCTTAGCAGCTTTACCAACACGCTGTCTTAAGTAGTTCAGTTTCGCTCTTCTTACTTTACCTCTGCGAACAACTTCTACTCTCTCAACATGTGGAGAATGTACCGGCCATGTCTTCTCAACACCGATTCCGTTAGATGTCTTTCTTACTGTGAAAGTCTCTCTTGCTCCGCCACCCTGTCTTTTCAGGACTGTTCCTTCGAAAACCTGGATTCTTTCGCGGTTACCCTCTTTGATCTTGGCATATACTTTTACTGTATCACCAACATGAAATTCAGGTGCGTTCTCCTTTAACTGTTCTGCTTCGATTTTTCTAATGATTTCGTTCATTTTGTGTGACCTCCTTAATATTTGACGTTCTTAACACTTCACTTTTGTGCCAGAGGACCATCGCGCTTCTTTTCACAACTTTTGTAGTTTACCATATTTCCGGGCTTTTTTCAAGTCCCTATTTCATTTTTTCTGCTTCTTTGCGTTCCCGTTTCACCTGGCGGATCCATTTCTTCTCTTTATCCGTCAGATTACTCTCCTTGAGAAGATCCGGGCGCCGCTCCATTGTACGAAGGATTGACTGCTCTCTTCTCCATTTTTCAATATTCGCATGATGTCCGGACAGAAGGATGGGCGGAACTTTCTTCCCTCTCCACTCTTCCGGTCTGGAATACTGCGGATACTCCAGAAGATTATCCTGAAATGACTCAAATTCTGCTGAGACATCATTGTGAAGCACTCCCGGAACCAGTCTTGAGATCGTATCTATCATGACCATTGCCGGAAGCTCGCCTCCGGTCAGTACATAATCTCCGATGGAAACATAATCTGTCACGATTTCTTCCAGAACGCGTTCGTCGATTCCTTCATAATGACCGCAAAGCAACACAAGGTCTTCCTCCTGAGCCATCTCCTCTGCCATCTTCTGGTTAAATACATCTCCCTGTGGAGAGAGATAGACTACACGCAGTGGACGCTTCTTCGAATTTTCATCCTGCAAATCAATGTTGCGCACTTCAGAACAATCCGCTGGTTCCGTTGACGTGACTTCTTCCGACTTGATGTTCTCCTGCTTTCTCTTGTCGATCTGCTCTTTCACAGCCTCATAAGCCAGATACACCGGTTCTGCCTGCATCAACATGCCTGCACCGCCGCCATATGGATAATCATCCACACTGTTATGCTTATTAAATGCATAATCACGGATATTTACTGCATTGATCGAAAGAAGTCCATTGTTGATCGCACGGCCTGTAATACTTGTATTCACACCTTGCTCGATCATCTCCGGAAATAAAGTCAATACATGGAAATTCATTACAGTAATCCCTCCATCAGATGCACTTTCATCTTCTTCGCTTCTACATCAATATCCAAAATACACTCGTGAATTGCAGGAAGCAGCACTTCTCCGTGATTCTCAGAAGTAATGATATACACTTCGTTTGCTCCTGTCTCCATCACGTCTTTGAGTACTCCAAAGCGTTCCTCACTGTCATCTGTATAGACCTCCATACCGATCAGATCACCGATATAATACTCGTCCTCTTCCAGTTCGACAGCATTTTCTCTTGTTACAAAGAGACTTTTTCCTTTATATTTCTCAATATCATTGATATTATCAATGCCCTTGAATTTCACAATTACAAATTGCTTGAAAAAACGAACAGACTGAATCTCAAGATCCAACTTTTCCCTTCCTGTATCAAGGACAACATTTTTCAATGTCTGAAAACGCGCAGCATCATCCGTTGTCGGGAATACCTTAACTTCACCACGCAGACCATGTGTGGAAGAAATCACTCCCACCTGAAGAAATTGTTCCATTCCTGATTCCTTTCTTATGAAACTATGAGAAACACACTTCGCGAGTTTCTCAAGTTATCGCGGCAGTCGCCAAGGTCTCGTGCAAGCACGGACTTGGGCTCGTTGCTCGCGTAAAAAGAAAGGGGCAGTCTCTTCTTTATGAAGGCTGTCCCTTTTTTAAGCCCTGCTTTACCAAGCAATGACTCTGTTACTTTTTTCTTTCGTCCTGATACTGTTCTTAAACAATATCGACAACGACTTTCTTGTCTTCCTTTGTTGCTGCTGCCTTAACAACAGAACGGATTGCTTTTGCAATACGACCCTGCTTACCGATCACTTTACCCATGTCGCCATCTGCTACATGAAGTTCCAGTACAGTAGTTCTGCCTTCCTTTTTCTCAGTAACTGAGACTTCATCCGGCTGATCTACCAGTGCCTTTGCAATAACTTCAACTAATTCTTTCATGATACTCGCCCTCCGCGGAGACATCGTTATTTATCTGCAGCTGATCACTCAGCTACAGACATTACTCATACAGATTCGATTATTTCTCGATTCCTGCTGCTTTGAAGATCTTTCCAACAACTTCTGTTGGCTGAGCACCATTGTTGAGCCATTTCTTAGCTGCTTCCTCGTCTACTTTGATTGCGCTTGGCTCAAGGTTCGGATCGTATGTTCCGATTTCCTCGATGAATCTTCCGTCTCTTGGAGATCTAGAATCTGCTACTACGATTCTGTAAAAAGGAGCCTTCTTCTGTCCCATTCTCTTTAATCTGATCTTTACTGCCATTTTTTTCACCTCATAATTTTTCTTAATTTTTTGTTATTGTTTCATTTATATGTCAAAAGGGAAGCTTGAATTTGCCCCTTTTTCCACCTTTGCCACCCATCATTCCAGGAAGTTTCTTCATCATCTTTCTGGATTCGTTGAACTGTTTTACCATACGGTTCACATCTGCGATATCCACACCTGCACCCTTGGCAATTCTGTGCTTTCTGGATGGATTCAGCAGATCCGGGTTTCTTCTCTCTTCCAAAGTCATGGAGTAGATGATTGCTTCCATCTGAGCCATCTTCTTCTCATTCTCTTCGGAATCAAGATCAGGCATCTTACCTCCGAGATTACCCATTCCAGGCAGCATTCCCATGATGCTGGACAAACCGCCCATCTTACGCATCTGTTCCATACTGTCAAGATAATCTTCAAAGTCAAACTGAGCTTTCTTCATCTTATCAGCCATCTTCTTGGCTTTCTCTTCATCAAGCTCAGCGCCTGCCTTCTCAATCAGGGAAAGGACATCTCCCATTCCCAGAATTCGGGATGCCATTCTGTCCGGATAAAACTGCTCCAGATCTGAAAGCTTCTCTCCCATGCCGACATAAAGGATCGGTTTTCCTGTCACTGCCTTGATAGACAATGCAGCACCGCCTCGTGTATCTCCGTCAAGCTTTGTGACGATCACACCGTCGATTCCAATCTTATCGTTAAAGGAACTTGCTACATTCACCGCATCCTGTCCGGTCATCGCATCGACAACCAGGATGGTCTGATGAACTTCCACAGCTTCCTTAATCTCCTGAAGCTCTGCCATCATATCTTCATCTACATGAAGACGTCCTGCAGTATCAAGGATCACAATATTGTTACCATTCTTTGCTGCATGCTCAACTGCTGCCTTCGCAATATCCGCCGGCTTATTCTTGTCTCCCATGGAGAACATCTCTACGCCCTGCTTCTCTGCGTTGATCTCCAACTGCTTAATTGCAGCCGGACGGTAAACATCACATGCTACCAGAAGTGGTTTCTTACCTTTTAACTTAAACTTTCCTGCAAGCTTTGCAGTTGTTGTTGTCTTACCTGCTCCCTGAAGACCTGCCATCATGATCACTGTGATCGCACTGCCCGGTTGAAGCTTGATCTCTGTTGTCTCAGATCCCATAAGCCTAACCAGCTCTTCATTAACGATCTTGATCACCATCTGTCCCGGATTCAGTCCGTTCATCACATCCTGACCAACAGCCCTCTCCTGAACATCCTTTATGAAGCCCTTAACAACCTTGAAGTTTACATCTGCTTCAAGAAGCGCCATCTTAACTTCCTTCAGAGCTGCCTTAACATCATCCTCTGTCAGTCTTCCCTTGCTTCGCAGGTTCTTAAATACATTCTGAAGTTTTTCACTTAAGCTGTCAAATGCCATTCTATAACTCCTCTATGATCGCATCCGCAATCTTACGGATCCGCTTCACCATCTCTTCCGGGTCATTCTTCTCGCGTTCCCACTCAGCAAGTGTATCATCAATCTTACTGACCTTCTCCTTCACGGAAAGGAACTTTTCTACAAGATGAAGCTTCATCTCATATCCTTCCAGTGTCTTCTGACACCGCTTCACAAGATCATGTACACCCTGGCGGCTGATCCCCTTCATCTCAGCAATCTCACTGAGCGAAAGATCTTCCAGCGCGAACTGCTCATAAATCTCCTTTTGATGATCTGTAAGCAATTCCCCGTAGAAATCAAACAATAATGCCTGCTCTAAAAACTTATTCATTATCTTCACCTCTGCTATCATACACGAAACGCAAGATGGTGTCAAGTGTTTTTTCTTTACAGTTTGCCATGCGATAAAAAAGTTGATGGCTCACGTTATAAGCTCGCTTATATAAGAGAGCCGGCAACTTTTTTATCATAGGGCGGACGCCCTTAAGCGAAAGAGCTTGCTCTTGAGCTTATGCTTGGCAAACGGACGCTTTGTTTGTTCCAGTGCAGACATCTTTATCACTAATTTGTAACTGTTCAGAGCCAAGCAAAATTTCATAAAACAGGTGTAAAATGCTTGCATTTTTAAGACTGTTTTTGAAATTTTATTTGGCGGATACGCCACACCGACGAAATGCGTAGCATTTTGGAGGTTGGCTCTGAACAGTTACACCAATTTAATATCAGGCATATAATAAAGAAAAAACAAAGGCTTTTCCTTCATGAAATGGGTAAAACAATCCATTCACTACTGGTGTCCGGACACAAAGGAACACAAATTTCTCGGACAAAATGTCACTGTTGCTATTCTTGATACCGGAATTTCTCCTCATCCTGATTTTAAAGGTCGTATCCTTTCTTTTCGGGATTTTTCCAGTACCACTGGTTCTTCCGAAAAAGTTCTTTTTTCTTTCTCTCATTTCTCCCCTCTCATCGACAATAGTGGACACGGAACCCATGTAGCCGGAATTCTTGCGGGAAGCGGACTTCTCTCTTCCGGAACTTATGCCGGAATCGCTCCCTTCTGCAATCTTATTATTGGGAAAGTATTGGATCAGAATGGAAACGGATCTATCAAAAATGTCATAAATGGAATTCAATGGATCCGTGATATCTACACGCAATTCCATATCCGGATCATTAACATTTCCGTAGGTACACGACCGGATCTTTCCATTCATCAAAAACTTCTTTTATTGAATGCTGTGGAATCCCTCTGGGATCTTGGACTCGTCGTAGTTGTCTCTGCCGGCAACTACGGACCTGCTCCCGGTTCCGTCACAGTTCCCGGAAGCAGCCCAAAAGTTATCACTGTTGGTGTTCCCGACACTTTTCCTCTGATCCACACCCAAAGGCATCCTCTCAATTATTCCGGCCGCGGTCCTACAGATGACTGCATTGTCAAACCTGATGTTTTTGCCCCCGGCACAGGAATTGTAAGCTGCAATGCTTTTTACTCTCAATTTCCAAATGCTCCGCCTTATCTTTCCAAAACAGGAACATCCATGGCTGCTCCTGTTGTTTCCGGTGCAATTGCCTGTCTTCTTTCAAAATACCCGTTTCTCACCAATGCAGAAGTTAAATTAAAACTTCACGCTTCCTGTGTGCAGATTCCGGGAACTGAATCCGGCTGGGGAATTTTAGATTTTTCCCGGCTGCTCGAATAATTTTTGCCACTTCACTTCTTTATCACTACAAATAATTTCTCATCTCACATTTTCTTTTTCTCCGCATACTATAACATTGTAAATCAAAAAATCTTTCGGAGGATTTAACAATGAGTGAATTAACAGCTACAAACTGCGGATGCGGTTGTGACAACGGATGTGCAAACAGCTGCGGCTGTGGCGGAAACGGAAATGGATGCGGACTGAATAACTCCTGCCTTTGGATCATCCTTCTCCTCTGCTGCTGCGGTGGCTGGGGTGGTAATGGTTGTGGCGGATGTGGTAATGGCTGCGGCAATGACAGTTGTCTGTGGATCATCCTTCTTCTTTGCTGCTGCGGCGGATGGGGCAATAATGGATTCGGATGCGGCGGTTGCGGTAATGGCTGCAACTGTGGCGGATGCTGATATCTGTTCCTTCTTCCACTTCAGAAGGGGCATGCGGAAAAACCGCATGCCCCTTCTGGCTTATCTTTTCAAACGATTCGGTTTTCCGGTAACAACACTCTGTTCCGCTCTCTTCTCGTCTGATGTTATCTTCTTTTCTTTCAGTTCTCCAAGCTTTTTCTTTAACATACACTTCTCATCAATTTCATATACTGCATTCCCATCAATAATTAACTTTCTGGACATTTTCGTTTTCCTTTCCTCTTCTTATTATTAAGATATGCCCCTGATTACAAAAGGTCTTTAATTCAGTATACGCATGATCCGATTTTTCACACATCTATATTCATGAACAGGAATATATTTTTTCTGCATTTCATATATATGTATCAGTTCAGCTGAAAGTCAGGAGGGTTTATTTTTTTGAAAACACCGACGCCTATGACCCCCTTTGACGAAGCAACTGCTTCCGGACTTCGCATGCTGAAACTTTTCCTTCCTCTTTTCCCGCCAGCTACACAGAGCATGCTTGCCGTCTTCATTAAATTCATCGAACTGCAAAATGTTCTTCACCATCAGGCTCCTGTCAGTTATGATGCACTTTCTGCCTGTGACTTTTCTTCTGGACGAGGAATAGAAAATCTTTTTCAAGACAACGCAGATTCTATTTTTGACCATCTGTCACCTTATCTCACATCAGAAGAAAAACAGCTCTTTTCTACTTTCAAAAACATAAAAGAGATGATGTCTATGGCAGATATGTTTACACAATTCTTTTCATCTGCTCCACCTTCTGATGAAGAGCCAGAAGACACTATAAACAATAACTCACCGAAAGGAGATCTTAACAATGGAAAACTGGATGAACCATCCTGCAATGAAAACGATCGATCCGCTCAAGCTGGAACTGATCAGGACAGCCGCGAAACAGACGAAAGGAAAATCCGGAAATGAACTTGCCCCGGTCATGCTCGCACTTATCACAAATGCAAACCGACAGGGACTTCGTTTCAATCCGGATGAAGTTTCATTAATTCTTGAAGTATTAAAAGAAGGTAAAAGCAAAGAAGAACAAAATCAAATTGACCGCATGATGGAAATGACCAAAAATATCTTTCGGAAACATTTTAAATAAAATCAGAATCACTCTCTTCGCCTTTGCAGTCTTATTTCTTTTCTTTTCTCTATACATTTCCATCTGCATCAGTTAAAATACAAAGGATGACTTGTCTGGAAACAGACATTATTTATAAATGGAGAACGATATATGCAGAATATTAACTTAACACTCCAATATGACGGTACACGTTATCTTGGTTGGAAACGCCCGGAAAAAGACCACAATGATCGCACAGTATCTTATAAAATTGAAAATGTATTAGAAAAAGTAACAGGAACTCCTGTTACTTTATTTTCCGGATTCCGAACAGAACCAGGAGTTCATGCTCGGAATCTCACAGTCAATTTTCTTACGGAAAGCCAACTGACTCCTGCAGAATTTAAAACTGTTCTGAACCAGTATCTTCCACAGGATATTGCCGTTTTAGATGCAGTATCAACACCCGAACGCTTTCGAGCAGACTTAAATGCACGCGAGATCACTTATGAATATGCCATGGATTTATCACCGATCTATGACCTGTTCCACAAAAACTATCGCGGTCGATTAACTGATCTGTTATCAGATTCATTATTTGATCTGCCACCTGAACAAACAGCAGAACTTCCAAATATTCTTCTTATGGAAACCGCTGCCCACTCATTACTTGGAAAGCATGATTTTAAACATTTCTCTTCGATTCGAAAAAAGAAAGGAACCGAAAAAGAAATAAAAACAATTACTTTTGTTACAGAAGAGTCTACGCTTTATATTCGTATGACAGCCAATGATTTTCTCTATCAGATGGCTCCATTTATTCTAGGAACGCTTTTGGATATCGGCATAGGGAAAAGACCCGTCGAATGTATCAATGCAATCCTGGAAGGAAAGGAAAAGCCTTCTGCATCCTGCGACACAAAAGGCTTGATCTTATACGATATTGTTTATTAATTTTTGAGTAATACGAAAAAAACTCTCATTCCCCACATTACCAAGGTGGTTTTACATTGTCTTAAGTGCAACACTTAAAATATGTTTCGCACAGCGTTGTAAATCTGCCTTGGTAATTTCTTTTCCTTCGTTCACTGCTTCTACGATATCATCCACATTCTGCTGACATCCCGGCATCTGAAGGTCATTTCCTGCTTTAATGCACTGTACACTGCTAGAATGACTATATTTTCCGGATGGTGATACCATTCCCATCTCTGTTGTATCCTGTGAAGTATACCAGTCTGTCATCACAAGACCTTCAAATCCCCACTCATCACGTGCGATGTTCTGCAGCATGTCATAGTTGTTTGCTGAATGAACTCCGTTGATCAGATTATAGGAAGTCATGATTGCATATGGTTGTGCTGTCTTTACAGCTATCTCAAATCCTTTCAGATAGATTTCTCTCAGCGCACGCTCGCTGATATGTGCATTCGTAAACATACGGTTGTCTTCCTGATTATTTCCTGCAAAATGTTTGATTGTTGTTCCCTTTCCTTTTTGAGACTGAACACCTTTCGTCTCTGTAGCAGCACAAAGACCTGTCAATACAGGATCCTCAGAATAGTATTCGAAGTTTCGTCCACAAAGCGGATTACGATGAATATTCATGCCAGGTGCGAGCCATAGATCTACATGTAACTGCTTCATCTCTTCTCCGACAAGCTCTCCCATTCTATGAATCAGATCCATATCCCAGGATTGTGCCAGTGTTGTTGCGATTGGAATGGCAGTACAAGGTGTCTCTAAACGAAGTCCTGCCGGTCCATCTGCCTGAATAAGATTCGGCACTTTTCGTGTTTCAAGTAAACTGGAAGTGGTGTCTCCTGCTGCACCCGGCACACAGGAGGATGCTGAACCAATTACATTTCCGTCGCCATTTCTTCTCTCTGTTCCAACACAAAGTTCTGCCATTTCTTCCACGGTAAGCTGCGCTGTCAGTTCATCCAGAGTCGCGTTGCCTGCTTTTACATCTTCCAGCGTCAGAACTTCATCTTTCCTCTTATCCATAAGTGTCCTGCGCATCACTTCATATTCTACAAGTTCTTTCTTAAAGTTCTCTGCCTGAAGCATAATTCTAAATGGAATCGCCGGCACACCGAAATCAAATTCAATATCGAAAATCGGAATCATATGGTGAAGCTCTCTGACTGCAATTGTATCACGCATCAGACGTTTCAGTTGGAATGTTGTCACCTGCTCATCAAGGTCGATGACTGCCACAGCCTCCGTATTACGTGAACTGTTTCCTACGCGGATCGTGTATTCCCCTTCTTCCATAACCCAGGCCGCATCATATGCATCAAAAGATGCCATGTCTGTCGTTGCAAATGTGATCGTCACGACATCTTTTTCTCCCGGCGCAAGCAATTTAGTCTTAGCAAATCCTGCAAGTTCCTGTGTTGGTTTCTCCATGATTCCATCCGGTGCGGAATAATAAACCTGAACAACTTCTTTTCCAGGATATTTGTCACCAATGTTCGTAACCTCAACTTCAACCTGTACCTGCTTTTCATCTGCTGTTACATTCATTGTTTTTATTTCAAATTCTGTATAGCTTTTTCCATATCCAAAGCAATATAGAGGCATCACACCAAATGTATCAAAATAGCGGTATCCGACATAGATTCCATCACTGTAATATTCGTCGTCAAGATTTCCATCCCTGTGGCTAAATGTTGCAGAGGATGGATAATCCTCATAAGATCTTGCCCATGTATCAGTCAGCTTTCCTGAAGGAATCGTCTTAGCAGTCAGCACATCAGCAACTGCATAACCTCCCATATTTCCTGTCTGTCCCACAAGCATAATTGCCTGTACACCTTCAATTGCCTTCAATGCAGTCAGATCAATGACTCCACCTACATTCAAAAGAACAATACAGTTCTTATAGTGTTCTGTCATAAAACGGATATTCTGAAGTTCTCTGTCGCTGAGATAATAGTCTCCCTTCTCTGCCCTGCGGTCTTTTCCCTCTCCGGAATTTCTAGAAATTACATAAATTGCCGCATCCGCTTCTTTTACATCCGCTTCTGTAATCTCCGGCTGTTCCGGTTCCTCAAAAGGGTTCTCGAAGGCATATAGCATCGATGGTTTTCCTGTTTTCTCTGTAAATTCATTTAACTTTTTCGCATACGCTTCCTGCGCATCCGCATAAAGTCTGTCATACTGATCCAGCCAGCCTTCTGTTACAAATTCAAATCCTGCACGCTCAAGCCCTTGTGCAATCGAAATGTTTTCACGTACATTTACATCACCGGATCCTGTTCCACCTTTGATCGTATGTCTTGCTCCTGTTCCGAATAATGCAATCTTCTTTGTACCAGCCTGAAGTGGAAGGACTCCGTCATTTTCCAAAATTACCATACACTCGCCTGCAAGGCGGCGCACTTCTTCCTGATGTTCTATCTCATAATTCCGTATTTCATCTGTTTTTAACGCATCTATCTGTGTCATATACAATTCCTCTTTTCTGTCGATTATTATAATTGTAATAATAGAAACGTCAAATGTCCACCCCCTAAAAAATGTTCTTTTTCACGCTGTCCTCTCGCCTTTTATTATTTTTGTTAACATCTACCATACCAATCGATTATCTTCCGGAAATATCGATAAATTTTAACAAGTTTTTTCTCTTTTCAGGTTGCGTGTGAAAGTTTTTATGGTATAATTATTCGCATGAACATAGGTGTCAGGTTTCGCTATTTCCTGATACCTTTTTCAAATTTGACTAAAGGAAAGAGGGAGATTTTATGCAGTCAAACATTATTGTAACCGCTGTCGTTGTTATTTATCTTCTTGTTATGTTATTGATCGGTTATCTGTCATCCAAGAAGATTGAATCCAACACAGACTTCGTTGTTGCCGGAAGACGACTCGGACCATTTTTGATGGCCGGAACGCTTGCTGCTACTGAGATCGGAGGAGGAAGTTCTCTCGGTGTTGTTCAGCAGGGTATGGAAAGTCACGGACTCAGTGCCGCATGGTACATTATCACAATGGGATTCGCTTTTGTGATTCTTACATTCCTTGCACCTAAATTCCGTGCAGCAATGGTTAAAACCGTTCCTGAATATTTCCGCCGTCGTTATGGAAAACCTTCAGGAATCATTACATCTTTGATCATGTTTGTTCCATTGATCGGACTAACAGCCGGACAGTTTATCGCATCTTCCGTTATTCTGTCTACTATGCTGAATCTGAATTATAAAACAGCCGTTCTGATCGTAGGTGTCGTTGTAACAATTTATGCGATCATGGGTGGTCTTTGGAGTGTTACACTTACTGACTTTGTTCAGGTATTCCTGATCGTGATCGGAATGATCATCGCACTTCCATTTGGAATGAATCTTGCCGGTGGATGGGACAATGTTGTAGCTAATGTTCCTGCTGAAACATTTGACATGTTTAAAGGTTATAATGTAATGGATGTTATCAGTTTAACAATCATGTATGTTGCTACATTTACTGTAGGACAGGAAGCTGTATCTAGATATTACGCTGCAAGAGACGGAAAAGCAGCAAGACAGGGATCTGTCCTTGCTGCGATCGTAAACTTTATCTACGCTTTTGTTCCGACACTTATGGGAATCATCGTACTTGCACTGATCAACATGGGCAAATTCAATGCTGCGGACTTCCAGGATGTTGGTGCCCGTTATGCACTTCCGGTTCTTGCTATGGAAGCAATGCCGGCAATTATCTGCGGATTGTTATTTGCAGGTATCGTATCTGCCACAATGTCAAGTGCTGACTCAGACCTTCTTGGTGCCGGATCGATCTTTGCAAATGATATTTACAAGATTGTGATTAAGCCTAGCGCATCTGATAAAGAGATCATGATCGTAACTCGTGTTACAATGGCAGCTGTAGGTGTTTTTGCTACTCTGATTGCATTATTTAATACTTCAAGTATTGTTACAATCCTGATGTTTGCCTTCACCCTTCGTGCCGCAGGTTCTTTCTTCCCATATGTTCTCGGACATTACTGGAAAGGAGCTTCCCAGGCAGGAACCATGGCTTCTCTGATCGCCGGAACTATTGTTGTAGTATACCTGGAGCATGTTTCCAAAGGAAATCTGTTCGGTCTGCACTTCAATCAGCCGATCGTACCTGGACTGGTTGCTGCGTTGATCGCATTCCTTATCTTCTCACTGATTATGCCTCCAAAGAAGCAGACAACAGAGCTTGCACCTGAAGAGTAATTTTCAGGAATCATATACCAGACATAAATCTATAAATATACTAAAACTTCTTTTTAAAAAATAGCAGATATAAGAAACAGCAAGGCTACTGCCAAAAGCATTATTATTAAAATGCTTTCCCGACAGTAACCCTGCTGTTTCTATTTTTGTTTGGATTTCTCTTTTTGTTTGGATTTCTCTTTTTGTTCAGATTTCTCTTCTTATTTAAATTACTTTATGCTCCAGCCATTTTCTGCTGTGGAATCGCCAGGTGAAAATAATACTTCTGACCGTCCAGTCCGCAAACATTCCGATCCATACTCCCATCGGGCCAAATCCCATTACACGGATCAGAAATACACACAGGCAGAATCTGCATGCCCACATTGTACAACAGGATGTGATCATAGAAAATTTTGCATCCCCTGCTGCTCTCAATCCATATGCCGGAACAAATGACATAACCCATACAAGCGGTTTTACAATCGTGATCCACATTACCATATGGAAACACATCTTCGCACTCTCCGGTTCCATACCGCCGAGAATCGTAATTGGTTTCGTCAGTGCAAAAACAATCACACAGCTCGCAGCCATAACGATCTCAGCAATCACGCAAAGCTTTTTGATGTAATAAACTGCCTCATCCTTCCGGTCAGCTCCCAGACATTGACCTACAATTGTCATCAATCCGATTCCGACTCCGATACCACCGATTCCGTTCAGATTCTCCAGAATGTTCGTCATTGCCTGCGCAGCGATTGCTGTTGTTCCAAGTGTTGATACTGTGGACTGAATCGCCAGCTTTCCTAACTGGAACATACTGTTCTCCACACCGGATGGAATTCCGATTCCAAGGATCCTGCGGATCATTCTCCAGTCCGGACGGATTTTCAGATAATCTCGTACCACAATTGGCTGACGATCCAGACGAAGCTCTGCCAATACTACGACCGCACAGAAAATACGTGAAATCAAAGTTGCCAGTGCAGCTCCCGCGACTCCCATATGGAAGCCCCAGATCATAATTGCATTTCCGACAATATTCATCACGTTTGATACCATTGAGATGAGCATCGGATCTCTCGTGTTCTCCTGTGCCCTGAAGATCGATGCCGCTGCATCATACGCCGCAATAAACGGAAATGATAATGCAGTGTAGAAGAAATAGATTTCAGATGCTCTCATAACATCTGCTTCAACTGCTCCAAAAATCAGGTGAAGTAACGGTTTCTGAAAAATAAGACAAAATGCGCTGACAGCTACTGATATAAGAGTGATGATAAATAGTACCTGTCGTGCAGACTCATTTGCCCGTTCTTTATTCCCCTGTCCAATGTACTGGGCGCAGACGATCGCACCTCCGGCTGCCAATGCGGAAAATGCCTGAATCACCAATATGTTAATGGAATCCACGAGCGATACCGCTGAGATTGCTGCTGATCCCACATTACTAACCATCATCGTATCCGCGGTACCCATGATGGAATTCAATAACTGTTCCAGTATGATTGGTACTAAAAGAGCACGGATCATCTTATTACTGAACATATGTTTTTGATTTATGTTCGCGTTCATTTATATTCCCCCTGATCTTGTTACTACTTAGATTGTCTTTTCACATTACGACTTAGTATACACCCGACAAATGTAAAATTTCTATACTTTAACCTGTTTCTATTTGAGTACAATTAAATAGAACTAGAAAAAAGATCTTCATGCCAGACATTTTAAGTCTGCATGAAGATCTTGTCTCTTACTCTTTATTAACTATTCTGCTTATTCCAGAATGGTTGTCTCCTCAACTTTATCTGCCTGAGCTTCTTTCTTCTCTGTAAGCTTTTTAATTCCCTGAATTGCTACGATTACTCCAAGGATAAGAAGCAGAACAGCAAAGATCAGCTGTAATGTATTTCCAAGGCTCAGACCTGTTGTCATAAACTGACCTCCCAGTTTACAGATTGTCATTCCAAGTGCTGTAAATGTTACTGCCATCATAAAGACCATTGGAATCCAGAGCATTGCTCCCTGGCGTTTTGTCTTCTTAAGGAATACTGCACATGCAATCAGTGCAAGTACTGACAGAAGCTGGTTTGCTGATCCAAACAGTGGCCAGATTTCTGCATATCCAACCTTTGCAAGTAAGTATGCAAGTACCAGTGTAATAACTGTTGAGAAATATTTATTGGTTGCTACTTTCTTGTACAATGGCAGATTATCCATATCTGTGTCATCATCGATAAAGAATTCCTGGAAAGAAAGTCTTCCGACACGTGCAACGGAATCAAGTGATGTCAATGCAAATGCTGATACTGCAAGGTTGATCAGTGTAAATACAAGTGAATGCGGTAAGCCGATCACTTCAAGGAAGTTTGCGATTGCTCCTGCAAAAATCTGTGGCTGTGTTGTCAGTCCCTGTGCTGCTGCCTCGCCATCAGCGAAGGAAGCAACTGCGATCAGTGCGATTACAGCAAGCATACTTTCCATGATCATTGCTCCGTAAGATACAGGGAGCATGTTCTTCTCACTCTTAATCTGCTTAGAAGCAGTTCCTGAAGATACCAGTGAATGGAATCCTGATACAGCTCCACATGCAATTGTTACAAACAGAATTGGGAACATATAACTTCCATCTACATTGAAGCTTGTAAAAGCTTTCAGGTTACAGGATGGATTTGCTACAAATACTCCGACAATTGCTGCTGCAATCATAAAGATCAGCAAGTAACTGTTCAGATAATCACGTGGCTGAAGCAGCATTGTTACCGGTGCGACACTGGCAATCAGAATGTAAATAAAGATCAGGATATGCCATGTCTCTCTTGTCAGATACATTGGAAAATAAAGTCCAAGTGCTACCGCTGCGACAAGCATAACAATTGCAATTGCTGTATTAACCCATTTATTCAGTTTTGCATATTTCAAAATGCAGCCAAGTGCTACGGCTTCTACAATGAAAAGCATGGATGTTGTTGCTACAGCACCATTTGCTGCTACTTTGCTTACAACTCCGGCATCATCGGCTACGAATCCGTTAAATGTTCCTGCAACTACATCCGCAAATGCAGCAACAACAAGAATACAGAATAACCAGCAGAATAACAGAAATAATTTCTTTCCAAGTTTACCGATATACTCTTCGATAATATAACCGATTGTACGTCCTTTGTTCTTTACAGAAGCATACATGGATGCAAAATCCTGCACTGCTCCGAAGAAAACACCTCCGATCAGAATCCACAAAAGTACCGGAAGCCATCCAAAGATTGCTGCCTGGATTGGTCCGTTGATCGGGCCTGCTCCTGCGATAGATGCGAACTGATGACCAAATACGATATTCGTATCTGCCGGCACATAATCTACGCCGTCTTCCAGTTCATAAGCAGGAGTCTTTGCATTCGGGTCAATTCCCCATTTCTTCTCAAGATATCTTCCATAGAAAAGATATCCTCCACCTAATACAACGATGGCAATGACCATCATTATAACTCCGTTCATTTTCTTTCCTTCTTTCTTAACTATAATCCAGATGCTCTCGTCAATAAATAGATCGCGCTCTGTTTTTTTATGTTAAGAGTTTAGCACTTCATCATGCTAAATTCAAGAAGGATTTTATATAAATTTTATATTTTTTTAAGATTTTGGATAAACATATTGCACAAGAGGGTTTTTATTTATTTTCTTATTCCACACTATTTCGCCCGAACCATCTGCACAGTCGATACGATAATCAATATTATCATCACTCCAAGCATCATATACATCGGCCAGATTGGATATCCTTCCACAAGACTGCTGACTCCAACATCAATCAGCAGGGCAGTAACCAGAACCTTAATCCCGCCCATCATTATCATGGCAATCTTATACAATCTTTCTCTGTTCTCGTCTGTAACAGCCACCGGGAAATTCCAGATTGCCGGAATTCTTTCCATCAATGAGAGGAATAACAACAGAAACGCGGCAAGAACTGGTTCAAATGCAAGGTTTCTTTTGCTTCCATAACTATCTGCCACTCCTGCTGCATTAAAATGTGTCGGTACTGTATCAGTAATCCTGCTCCAGATGCTGATAAGAACAATAATATAAGTAAGTAGCATGATTGCGCTAATTATAGTTGAAACTCTGCTGATTTTCTTCATAACATATTCATCCTTTTATTCCGCATCAAAATCTGTCTCAAACACGCCTTCCGGTGTTCGCATTGTCAAAATCCCCAGGTTGAAATCTTCATCCTGAATCGTGATATGATATTCAAAGATCACATCATCTTCGAACTTGGATAACAATACATAACTTCCATTCTCTTTTCCGTCAATCTGGTCACAGATGTCGTTGTATACATCTTCTCCGGAGATTGCTCTCGGATAACCGCTTGCTTTAATTTTTGCTTCGATTGCTTCGTATAATTCTTTCATCTTAATTTACCTCACCTTTTTATGTTGTTTCAACATCACTGTTTCAATATTTTTTCATAACCTGCCTCTGCCACAAATTGTTCCCTGTTTTATTTTGACCAGGTCGGTTCTTCATCTCCTGTATAATTAAACCGTCCGTCATTTTTCTCTTCTAGTGCTTTAATCATATGATATGTATACTCATTATACGGTGTCGGAATTCCAAGTTCCTTTCCCATACGGATCAGTGTACCTGAAAACATATCAATCTCTGTGTGTCTTCCTGCATCCAAATCCTGCAAAGTAGAATAACGCGCAGATGGCGGTACTGCACTTCCACGCCCGGAAGACGCCTCAGTCTTACTCAGATCGATTCCTTTCGCCTGCGCAATTGCTTCCAGTTCTCCTTTCAGTCCATCACTGATTGCCTTCATATGCACACTGTCACGGTAACATCCAACTCCCGCGCCGAGAATTGCCTGTGGCAGATTGTTACAGACATTCAGCCGAAACTTGCTCCACATCTCTTCTCTTGCATACTCTGTCGCCCGGAAATGGATTCCGGTATCCTTGAACAGTTCTTCAATTGCCCTGATGCGATCACTATCGTAAGGTGCAGTAAGTTCGCCAAAAATAATTCCGATTGTTGTCTCAGGATCAAAGTGATAGCCATCTTCTTCCTTATGTGAAGCGACCTTGATCACTGCCGGAAGAAGATGCTCCACTCCTACTTTTTCTGCAATAATCTCTTCACTGTCTACCCCGTTCATCAGACTCATAATTACAGTATTCTCCGTGGTTGCTTTCTGAATACTTTCCAATGCCGCCGAAAGTGAGCCATACTTCAATGCAACAATCAGTAAATCGACAGCGTCTGTTTCTCCGGGGTTCCATACTTCGGGATGGTATATTTTTCCGTTAATTGTGCATCCATTCTGTTTCAGTCTCTCTGCTCGTTCTCCTTCTGCGATCACTCCAAGCTCTATGTCATTTCTGCTCGATAATCCCCAGATTACATAAGAGCCTACTGCTCCGGCGCCGAGGACTGCCACTTTCTTAATTTTCATTCATTTCTCCATTTCTTATCCGATCAACACTTTTTTCCCTTCAAAAGCAAAACCATAATGATGTATTCTTTCCTGCTCTTTGCACTATACAAAGATGCTGTTCGCAGTACTTTGCGAACAGCAATCACTCGTAAGTATTATACACTATCTTTCCCAAAAGAAACAGTACTATCTTACTCTTCCATCTGATCATCCATCTGATACTTTGTCAGATCAACCTTTCCATCTACTACTTCCACACCGTCTTCTCTCAAAAGCTCTGCCTGTACATCTGCTCCGCCAAATGCAAATGCTCCGGCAAGCTCGCCTTTCGCATTCACAACACGGAAACATGGAATGTGATCCGGATCCGGATTCTTATGAAGCGCATTTCCAACTGCTCTTGACATCTTTTCATTTCCTGCCATTTTCGCAACCTGTCTATAGGTTGCCACATGCCCTTTTGGAATCCGTTTTACAGCTTCATAAATTCTTTTTGTAGGACTGTCTGTCACAAGATCATAGCTCTCACCGATCATCCGTTCAATATCCTTGTCCGGAATAGATCCATCCAGAATAATTGTGTTCCAATGCTCTTTATTCTGATGATATCCAGGAATTACCGATGGATACGCTGCACGCCAGAAATCCCTCCATCTCGGATCCGTCTTTACATTCAAATGGATCAATTCGTCTTTTTCATAGATCCACAAAAATATCTTTTTCCCTGGCTTTACACGGATCACCTGCCATCGTTGGTCTTTAAAAGGCCTGTCTTCATAGCTGTCCGGGAAAGTTAATCCATAGGCAGCAGCTTCTTCTCTTGTTTTCATCTCATCTTACCTCTCATATTTTCATTTACGTAATTATTTTCCAAACCGGAAGGACAGATAATAGACATAATCATTCTTTTCCCTAAAATTTCCCTGCTCCATTTCTTTTACCGGAATTGCTTCCAATCCATCTTCTCCGTAAATCAATGCCATCAGACCCTGTTCTGTATCCCGCTGAATCGGAACTTCACCTTCCACTTGTGTCGCACTTCTTCCATAATATTCTCTGTTTTCTACATTTTCCAGAATCGGAAAATCTGTAGAACATTTAGAATAATCGTCTGCTATGATCAATTTCACTCGAAACAATTCAAAATCCGGTATCACAGCAATCACACCTCTTTTAGCCGATTCGATCCCATCATAGTCCAAATCTGCCACTTTACTTTTATTAATCAATTCTCCCGCCTGATACTCTGACAAATAAATTGTCAATGTCTTATACTCTTCTTTTGCATAAAAATTAAAAAGATATGCCCCATCTGCTCCCGACAATAATTCTGCGGTTTTCATTTCTGCACTTGTCCGGTCAACTGCTGTAATATAATTCTTCGGCTGCATCACCTTATGAACGAAAACTGCTCCTAAAACCAGAACCATGATTACTGCAAATGTCGTTACCACTGCTAAAATGCTCTTTAAATTTTTCTGTTTCTTTTTACTGTCTTTCGTAACTTGTATAATGTTGTCTTCTGACTTTTTTTCTACATTTTCTGCGTCAATATCCTCCCCTGCAAGAAATTCATTTATGCTGATTCCCAATATCTCACATAGTTCCATATAAACCGACACATCAGGTAAGCAAATGCCTCGTTCCCATTTTGATACTGATTTGTCACTCATATTTAATTTTTCTGCAAGCTGTTTCTGCGTCATTCCCAGGGCTTTCCTTTTCCCTGCAATATATTTTCCGATTTTAACAAGATCCATACATTTCACCTACTTTCTGTTTACACTAAGCATAAAGGATATTTTCCAAAATGAACACCCCTTTGGAGTAGAATTTGACACATCTTCTCTTTTCTTGCATATTTTAAACGAGAATCTTATATCACTCTGGAGGATTTATGAAAAAGAAATTGATTTCCGTAATACTCGCTTCTGCTCTGACTGTTGGACTGTTATCAGCCTGCGGTTCTGATTCTTCCAAAGATAATGATGCAAATTCCAAAATCGACACAACAGAAACCGGATCCAACACAACCAAATCAGATATCAGTTCTGCTCCTGTCTCTGTGACATTGAACGAGGTAGCCCATTCTATCTTCTATGCCCCTATGTATGTTGCCATTGAAAATGGATATTTTGAAGATGAGGGAATTGAACTTACTCTCGTAACTGGTTTTGGAGCCGACAAGACAATGACTGCTGTCATCTCCGGTGAAGCTGATATTGGATTCATGGGATCAGAAGCATCCATCTACACATATAACGAAGGTGCTAACGATTCTGTCGTCAACTTTGCCCAACTGACTCAGCGCGCCGGTAATTTTCTTGTTGCCAGAGAAGAGATGAAAGATTTTAAGTGGACTGATTTAAAGGGGAAAGATGTTCTTGGTGGTAGAAAAGGTGGTATGCCGGAAATGGTATTTGAATATATTTTAAAGAAAAATGGAATTGATCCACAAACAGACCTCAACATCAACCAGGGAATTGATTTTGGTTCCACTGCTGCCGCCTTTTCAGAGGGAAGTGGAGACTTTACTGTTGAATTCGAGCCAAGTGCAACCGCTTTGGAAATGGAAGGAAAAGGATATGTTGTAGCCTCACTTGGTACTGACAGCGGCTATGTTCCTTACACTGCCTACAGCGCAAAGAAGAGCTATCTTGACAAACATCCTGAGATTATCCAATCCTTTACAAATGCGCTTCAAAAAGGTATGGATTTTGTTCAGATTCACACGCCAGAGGAGATTGCTTCCGTGATTGCCCCTCAATTTCCTGAAACAGATCTTAAAACCATCACAGCGATTGTAAACCGTTATTATACACAGGATACCTGGAAAGCAGATCTTATATTTGAAAAAGAGAGTTTCGAGCTGCTTCAGGATATTCTGGAAAGTGCCGGAGAACTGGATTCACGCGCTCCTTATGAAAAACTTGTTACAACTGAATTTGCCAAAAAAGCGATGGAATAAATCATTTCTTGCAGAAGAAAACGCATTCCACTATAATAAAAAGGAAGCCAGACTTCTGGCTTCCTTTTTTCAAAAACGCAATAACAAAACAAATTACTTTTTTCGAAAGGACATTGTATTACTATGATTGATAAAAAACTGATTCCTTACGGAGGACTTAAGAAAGAACCATTTTCAGGTACACATCATGGAATGCGCTATTTCTTTCGCGGAGATGACGGAAAAAGCAGCACAACCTTCACCGTATTCATTTATCCAGAACCGTGGTGCTTTGAAGATACACCGGAAGAAAAGAAAGAACAGAAGACATTTCCGCTCTCCGATGAAGGAATGGATGAAGCCATTGCCTGGCTTTTCGAACGCTTTGAAACTGAGAAATCCAAATGGTTGAATGCGAGCCGCGATGCAATGCACATTGTAAATAATCAGACCTTCTGATTATAATCCCCAAATATCTTCTTCATATGAACATTCATAATATAATAATACATCGCGATCAGGAGGCCTCCTGCCAGCACCCATGCTGCCGGGCTTGCCAGACATACTCCAAGGTAACTTCTTTCCTTCGCTGCGATCAATGCTACCACACCTCTTCCGATCAGTTCAGCAACACCGGCCATCATCGGCAGCAGGCCGTAACCGAGTCCCTGAATTCCATTTCTGTAGATATTCACAATTGCAAGCGGAATAAAGAAAAGTCCGATACATTTCAGATAGATATCCACAGAACTCATGATAATATCCACATCCTCTGAGACAAACAGATAGGTCATGTATTTTCCTACTGTCATGATAAATGTTGCTGCTACAAGAGAGTAACCGATACCAAGAATTGTACACGCCTTGAAACCTTGACGGATTCTCGGTACATTTCCGGCTCCGATATTCTGGGCTCCGTAAGTTGCCATTGTTGTTCCCATCGCTACATATGCCTGTGTCACAACCTGCTCAATCTTACTTGCCGCAGTAAATGCCGCCACAAGCGTAGATCCCAAAATATTCAGGGCAGACTGAACCATCATAGTTCCAATTGCCGTGATAGAATATTGCAATGCCATCGGAAGTCCGATCTTTAACTGGATCGCATAAATCTGTCCGCCAACATGCCAGTCTTCCTTTTTCAGATGAAGAATCGGAATCTTCCACATAATATAAATAAGACAGAGTACACCTGATATGCCCTGTGCTACTACCGTCGCGATTGCCGCACCCGGTGCGCCCATCTGAAACACAATGATTAAAAACAGATCCAACACGATATTCAGCAACGCACTGATAATCAGAAAGTACAATGGAATCTTACTGTTTCCCAGTGCTCTTAAAATACTGGATAACAAGTTATAAAGCATCTGCGCCAGGATTCCTCCGCTGACGATCATAATATACTTATATGCATCTGCAAAGATATCAGACGGCGTATGCATCAGATGTAACAGCGGTTTCATAAATAACATAAAGGTAACCGTAAGAAACAGTCCGATCAAGAATGAGAGGATTCCTGCCCCCGCAACGGTGCGCCGCATCCCCTGCATGTCTCCTGCGCCAAACTTCTGCGCTGTGAGAACAGTAAATCCGGCTGTCATTCCAACTACAAATCCATAGATCAGAAACATGATTGTTCCTGTGCTTCCAACTGCTGCAAGCGCTTTCGTTCCAACGAACTTACCTACGATCACAGCATCCGCCATATTATAAAACTGCTGGAAAACATTTCCCAGAAAGATTGGAAATGTAAAACTTAAGATCATCTTCATTGGGCTTCCAACAGTCATATCATTCTGTACTGATTTCATGATGTCCTCCTTTTTTCGAAAAACGTGCTTATTATATACTAGTTTTTCCCTGATGTAAATATCCTGAAAAGGAGTTTTTACATTTCTTTCAAAACGTAACGGTTCACTCAAAAATCGTCTATATGGGAAGATGCTATTCCAGGAACAACACATCTTCTTCCACCAGCTCCAGCGCATCCGGCATTCCTTTTTCCCGGATTTTCTCCTGATTCTCTCTCTGCACAAACCAGGAGATCACAGGCGGATCTGCCTCTTCATTTGCAGGCTTCAGATAATAGTTATCTTCGAACGGAAGCACTGCTTTACTCTCCAATCTAAATGGAATTTGATTCTTTCCACCTTCTCCCCAGATCGGGACAAAATCATGCGCACGATAACCGATATAGTTGATATTTTCTGGGATATTTCTTTGCTCTGTACACAACGTAATCCCCCAGTCTGTCAGTTCTGCGGTATGCTCATCCACATAAACTGCTCTTGTGAAATTCTTGCATCCAGTCAGCCGTGCCGCTTCTTTTCTCTGCGGATTCTGGAACAATTCTTTCGTCTTCCCTGCTGCCACAATCTGCCCCTGGTCGATGATCAGCAGTTCTTCACTGAACCGGTACACTTCATCTCTGCTGTGAGACACCATGATCACAGTACCCTCATAATCTTCGAGAAGTTCCTGTAATTCCTGCTGCAGACGGTCCTTCAGATACATATCAAGTGCTGAAAATGGTTCATCTAAGAGAATCACATCTGGTTTATAAGCCATGATTCTCGCAAGGGCTACCCTCTGCTGCTGACCTCCGGAAAGCTCTGCCGGGAATCGTTTTTCCAGTCCTGTTAGCTGAAATTTCTCAATCATCTCACGCACACGCTTTGCATTCTCCTGCTTTTTCCCTTTTAATCCGGCGGCGATATTCTTTTCCACCGTCATTGTAGGGAAAAGTGCATAATTCTGAAACAGATAGCCAATGTTACGCTTCTGCGGTTTTAAATTCACTTTATTTTCGCTGTCGTAAACTGTCTTTCCTTCAATTTTGATCAATCCGCTCTCCGGCGGCTCGATTCCTGCAATACTCTTTAGTGTCATGCTCTTTCCACATCCGGATGCGCCGAGGATTCCGATTCGTTTAGAATCACTTTTAAAATCTATGTTCAGCTCAAATGTATTCAGTTTTCTCTGAATCTTTACTTCTATCGCCATCTCTTACCACCTCTTGACATTCTTCATTTTCTTGCCCGAGATCAGATTCATCAGGAAGATCACCAGGAATGCAATCACCATGACAATCGCAACCCACACGCCCGCTGTCATATAGTCTCCGTCCTGAATGACCATTGCAATCTTCTGCGAGATTGTTCCTGTCTTTCCCGGAATATTTCCGGCAAGCATAGATGTCGCTCCATATTCTCCGAGTGCTCTGGCAAATGTAAGAATCGTTCCGGATGCGATTCCAGGTCCTGCGGTCGGGATCACTACTTTCCAGAAGATTTCTGTATCTGACATGCCGAGTGTCCTTCCTGCATAGATCAGATTCACATCGATCTGTTCCATCGCTGCACGGGCATTTCTGTACATCAGTGGAAATGAAATTACTGTGGCAGCAATGATACATCCAAGCCATGTCTGTACTACTTTGATTCCAAAATTTTCAAATAAAAAGATTCCAAACGGTCTTCTCCTGCTGAAGATCAGTAACAGAAAGAAGCCGGCCACTGTCGGCGGAAGTACCATTGGCAAGGTCAGTATTCCATCTATAATAGCCTTTTTCCCCGGAGTTGTCTTCACAACCTTACGTGCCGCATAGATTCCCAGAAAAAAGGAAAATATCGTAGCTACGATTCCTGTTTTTATTGAAATAAATAATGGGCTCCAATCCAGATTCTTCAGGATTTCCATCATTTCATCCATTCTATCATTCACTCTCCTTTACAACTATAAGAAAAGGGCTGTCCGAAACTTTTCATTTCTGGCAGCCTCTACTGTTACTGTTCACACGATGTGCGACCAGCAACGCATCTCGCCATTTTAAATCGCCTTTGGCGATGGGGCGAGATGCATTCAAGTCAAAACACGCATCCTCCGTGTCAATCAGCAAAGTGATTGACACGGGAGTGAACAGTAACCCTCTGCTTCTATAGTAACACATCCGTTACTATCACACTATCTTTATTCTACATTTGTATCGAAGTAATAAGACTCAAATACTTTCTTTGCATTGTCTGACAGAACAAACTTGATGAAATCATCTGCTGCTGCGTTCTGTGCATCATCAGCCTCATCATTTACTACACGTGCGATCGGATAGATTACATTTCCTGTCAGATCATACCCTACTGTCTGAAGAATATCGAGTTCGTCCTCGAATCCATATGTATCAGAGTAGTAAGTTGTTCCAACTTCACAAGATCCTTCCACTACTGCGGAAAGAACCTTGCTTACGTTGTCCTGCTCGCTGATCTCAAGTCCGCCAAGTGCTTCTGATACTTCTTCTGTTGTGATTGCTGAAGGATCATCCACCTTCGGAAGAACACCCATATTCATAAGTGCGGTTCTTGTATACTTACCTACCGGTACGCTTCCACCGGCAAGTGCAAAGCTTTCTGCTTCGCTTAAGTTATCAAGTCCTGTTACCTTTGTTCCGCTGTCTTTTCTTGTCACAACTACTACCTGGTTATTTACAACATTCGCTCTTGTTCCGTCTACTACAAGACCGTCGGACTCAAGCTGGTCCATCTGCTTCTGTGCTGCTGAGAAGAAGATATCACACTCATATCCTTCTTCAATCTGTGTCAGAAGTGTACCTGAACTGTCTGCATTGTATGTGATCTTTACGTTCGGATGCTCTTCGTTATACTGTGTTACGAGCTCATCCATTACATTCTTTAAGCTGGCTGCAATAAATACCTGGATCTCTGTTTCTTCTTCATCACTGACTTTGTTGTCAGTTGCTTCTGTTTTTGCTGTGTCGTCTGTCTTTTCGTCGGCTTTGGATCCACATCCAGCCATAGAAAACACCATTACGGCTGCCATCACTACTGCTAAAATTCTCTTTTTCATCCTACCTCCTCCTGACAGGCGCCTTGTTCATAAGATTGTTCCTGTCTTTTCTTTCTAAATGATGTTCTAATTATAACCGATTTGTTTTATTTCAACAATCGCTTTTCTAAAAAAAGTTGTGATTTACACAACTTTTTTTCATTGACTGAATTATGATTCAAAGATATCCTTATATCTCTTCTCTGCATATTTCACCACATCTTTTTCCAGCAGTTCATATTTTCTGAGTATGTCTTTCCCTGCTTCGCTTACACTGGCTACACCGCCATGCTTGCCTCCCGGACTTCGCTCTACGACGGTATATCCGAGTTCTTTCTCTGCACTTCTGATCAGGCTCCAGCCCTTGCTGTAAGACATTCCTGTCTTTGCACAGGCGTCTCTTACCGAACCAAGTGTATCAATCTGACGCAGAAGGAATACAATTCCCGGACCGAAGAAGTTCTCATTCTTCTCCAACTGAAGCTTCACTCTCGGACGGATTCTTCTCTCCTTTTCCTTCTCTTTGAAAATCTCACGGAAAGGTTCTCCCTGTCCGGAGTAAATCGCTACACCGTTGTCTTCCACCGGAACGAAAATGCGTTCTACATTCAGCACATCCATAGCGCCTTTAAGTCCACCTTCACCTTCATAAGAAGCAAACTGATCGATCATACTGCGATCCATCAGGATCGGATGTCCTTTTCGTTCTTCCCAGACAGGTACATAGACTTTCTCATGATCGTTTTCATTTTCTTTCGCTTTTTGCATCAACACACGTACGGTATCTTCTGTGAAAAGAGAAACTCCTGCCGGACAGAAGAAGAATTTCTCACAGCGCGGTTTCAGGTAGTTCATCCCTCGAACTGCTGACGTGATCATCTCTTCCTTCTCATAATCTTCACTGCGAAGGAATACTGCACCAAGCTTCGCCAGTTTCTTCTCCACCTGCTCCGCCTGGTATCCTGTGATCAGCACGATCTCATCCACGTCTGCTCTCTTGAAATTTAAAATCATCTGACGCAGAACCTGGATTCCATCCACCGACTTCATCTTATCATAACTCTTATATCCACCAGATTTTCCTGCTGCCGCAATCACTGCTCCTACCCGCATTTGCATTCTCCTTTCAGCTCACGCTGCTATTTTTATTACTGTTCACACTATATGCAACCAGCAATTCTATCATTATGCCGTTCCGAGATCTTCTTTGCGATCAATATCCTGAAGTTCTCCTGCCTGTACCGGCACAATTTTCAGCGAATCTAAGTTTTCTTTCAATATCTTCTTTCCACCGATATCTCCATCTAACTCCAAAAGTTTATCAAAGAATCTCTTATCCCACAAGAACCGGATTGCCATTTCTTGTTCCTTCTCCTGCACAAACGATCTTTCCCGGATTATGAAATGCTGTATTTATGATTCTCTGAATCGTGGATTTTTTTAATCTTGGCTGATCGCAGACACTGAACAGGACTCCTCGAAGCGGTGTTCCATTTTCTTCCGCATCCTCGATTGCCTTTGTCAGACCGAGCTTTACAGAAAGAGAGATTCCCTTCTCCGGTTCTTTGTTGCATACCACCGTGCAGCCTGCTGACTCTGCTGAAAGTGTAATCTCTTCTTTTCCTGTCACTACATAAGACTTGAATCCCTGAAATGCTTCAAACCGGCTGATCGCACTTTCATACATTGCTTCACCTTCTACAACAGCTTTGAGTTTATCTGAACCGAACCGAACACTCTGACCTGCCGCCAGCAAGATCAATGCGTATTTTCCTCTGCTCTTTTCATAACTGCAGACTGCATCGAGCACACCTCCGCCGATCGCCCTTGCTTTGTCTGAGATTGTCCGGCAATGCTCCTGCTTTGCACGAGCATCAATATCTCCAATCTTCAGTCCCTTCGTCACCTGAACACCTGGCTGAAGCATTCCGCGAACGATACCGTCCATCAACGCATAAACCGGCTCTCCGCCTGTAATTGCAACAATCTGTCCTTTTCGTACCAGATCGCCGATCACAGCCTTCGGTTCGATCACTCCATCTGCGGATGCTTTAATCAGACGCTCAATGGAATATCCTCCGACATTTCCCGGAACTCCGGTATTCGGGATTGCACTTCCATCCCAGATCACATTGCCCAGTGTATGTCCTCTCTTTGTCTCTACAACGCAGTTGCAGTCTTCTCCGGCAGTAAATCCAGGTCCGACTCCGACCACAAATGGTGCATCTGTGATCTTTGTTCCGAGATTTCTCTTTGCAAGGATGGCATCCACGATTACATCCGGCTGAAACCACTGTATGCATTCTGCCTTTGGATCAACGATCACAGGGATATCTCCCTGTTCCATGATCTTCTCTGCTTCTTCCTGATTCTTTGCCAGGCGTGCTGTCATATCTTCTACAACTGCCTCGCCTTCATAAACTGCTCTGGAAAATGCAACCAGTCTGCGGACCGTCAATGGCACAGCAATATCTGTCATCATAATCTGATGCCCTGCGCCATATAATCTGGATGCGATTCCTGTTGCCAGATCTCCCGCACCTTTAATCAATATCTTCATCTCAATACTTCCCATCTATTTTCCTGAGAATCTTCTATGATTCTCCGTTATTTTCTAATTTATTTACGTTCAAGAATAATCTCTGCACTTTTTCTACAATATTTATTACAGCTTATAAGATGTCACAAATATATTTTTAATTCCATTTTCATGTAAACACTTTGCAATCTTACATGCTCTTTCCTGCAGTTCTTTTGTATCTGCCTTATTCAACACAACAATATACTCTGCCTGCTTTGGACAGCCTTTTCGACCGCCCTGTTCATGACAGGCAATCTTTATTATGTCCTCTTCTGTCACCTGATCTTCCGGCTGTTTTCCAAGAAGCTCTGCCGCCTTTTCACTTCGAAAGCAGATTTCTTCCAGCTTTTGATCCAAAGCGTCCATTCCATAAACAGAAAATACATGTGTTGTCTGTGGCAGGAGCACAGGTTCTTGTTCTCCCGGTACTTTTAACGGCAGCACCCTTGCTCCGTCCGCTTCAACAAGTAATGGCACATTCCAGCTTTCTATCTCTGCCAGAATCAACTCCGGAACGCAACTCATTTTCCCTTTTTTCGCTCTTGCCCCAATCCAGACCTGTCCATATTGTTCAAGGCATTCCTTCACTCGTTCAAGCAGCTCGTTCCCTTTACAAATCCACTCTTCCTCTTCAGCCACACAACTCCATGGAGTCGTCTCTTCTCTCATATGAGTTGTTGTAAGAACAATTGCCTTTTTCCCCATCAGCGCATACTCTTCTGCAAGCCTTCTCAATGTAGAGGTCTTTCCTCCCGCACCGACAGCAGCTATCATCGGACATTCTGTATCGTCAGGCTTTACTACCGATAAGAAAGAGTCTGCTTCACAAAGTCTGTCATCTCTGAAATAGCTTATCATTTTACAGATCCCTTCTTTCTATATTTCTGCGTCTTTTGAAAAGAAGATAGCCCACAGGCAGATGCCTGTGAGCTATCTATCTCACATATTATCACTCTGGTCTCACTCAATTTCCACCGGAGCAATCTCACATAAACCTTCTGCTATTATCTTAACAGATATGTGTAGTCCTTGCAAACAGTCTCCATTACTTTCTGAAGTGCTTCCGGAATCTTTGTCTCTTCTCCAAGTGTCCAGTCGAGGATCTCTCCACAGAAACGAACCTTGCAGTGTACTGCATCTTTATCCAGTACTGTGAATCCCTGATTCTTGCTGTCTGCCATATCGTTCTCGTCCATGAATAATGTGAATTTATCCAGGTACGGAGCACTGTCGTATGGACAGAAGCTCTTACAGTTACCACACTCATTACACATGTAATCTACGTGTATGATCTGATGTTTCTCCAGTCCCGGAACCTTGATTGCTACATTTGCTCTGTTCGGGCAAACTTCCTTACAATTCTCACAGATTCCTGCACAGTTAAGACATCTCTTAGCCTCTGTGCTGTCTTCGCGTACGTCTTCGAGGTTACCCTTTCTCTCGTATACAACAGCTTCATCTGTCTCTGCATCGAAATCTCTTACAAGAGTCTCTCCGATCACTGCCTGAGCAGCTTTGAGACCATCACGGATACCTTCTACTACTGTAGCCGGTCCGCCAAGTCCGTCACCAACAACGTAAACGTTCTCTACGTTTGTCTCTAATGTCTCTTCATTTACAAGAGCACGTCCTCTGTCATTTACGTTGATTCCATTTGCCTCGTAAAGAGCAGTCGGAACTTTTTCACCAACAGCTGCGATCACTGTATCAGCCGGGATCTCTTTGAGTTCTCCTGTCTTAACAACGCCTCTTCTTCCAGAAGCATCCATATCGCCAAGAACCATAACTTCGCAGATCAGTTTTCCATTCTCAAGTTTAACAGGAGAAAGGAGTTCCATGAATTCTACGCCGTCCTCTACTGCCATTACCAGCTCTTCTTCGTCTGCCGGCATATAGCGTTTTGTTCTTCTGTATACAAGATATACATGTTCAACGCCTGTTGTACGTTTTGCTGCTCTTGCTGTATCCATTGCTGTGTTACCACCACCGATAACTACAACGTTCTTACCGATATCAAGTTTTCCGTCATTTGCCTTGAAGTCAGCCAGGAACTCGAGTGCATTCTTAGCTTCACCCTGCTCAAGTCTTAATACTCCAGGCTCAGAAGCTCCTACTGCAAGGATCACTGTTGTAAATCCTTCTGCTTTCAGTGCTGCTGTATCTTTTACTTCTGTGTTCAGACGAACTTCAACGCCCATCTTCTCAAGAAGTGCTGCATCTTTATCAATAGATGTTCCCGGAATTCTGAATTCTGGGATCACGTGGCGAACAACACCGCCGAGAGCGTCGTTCTTCTCAAATACTGTAACTGCCATTCCGGCTCTGCGCAGGAAGTAAGCAGCTGCCATACCAGCCGGTCCTCCACCGATCACTGCTGCCTTACCTTCTTTTGTGATTGCAGGTGCTGTCAGCTTGTTCATCAGTGCTTCGTATCCGTTCTGAGCTGCCTCAAGCTTCATCTCACGGATATGTACCGGTGACTCATAGAAGTTACGTGTACATTTGCCCATACAAGCATGTGCACAGATTGTTCCTGTAATGAATGGAAGTGGATTCTTCTCTGTGATAACATCCATAGCTTCTTCATATTTACCAGCTTCTACAAGCTGCAGATATGTTGTGATATCCTGGTGGATCGGGCATCCTTCTTTACAAGGAGCGATGAAGCAGTCGATCAGCGGAACCTGTTTGTTGATCTTTCTGGACGGAAGCGGTTTTACAGCCTTTACATGATATGGGCTTGTCTTTGCTTCTTCAACCAGTTTCTCTGTCTTGGCAGCGTCGATACCTGTGAATACAACGCCTTCTTTCTCAAGAAGTCCTGCAATCTGGCAAAGTCTGTCATATCCGCCTGGTTTCAGGATTGTTGTAGCCATTGTTACCGGCCAGATTCCTGCATCGATGATTCCTTCGATGTTATGGAAATCAGCACCACCTGAATAGGAGATTCTCAGTTTTCCACCGAAATCTCTTGCCAGCATATTTGCTACGGAGATGGAAAGTGGATACAGAGATTTTCCTGACATATACATCTCTTCACTTGGAAGTTCGTTCTGTTTTACATCAACCGGGAATGTGTTAGTGATCTTCACACCAAACTCCAGGTTTCTTTCCTGACAGACAGCGATCAGTCTGTTCAGCATCGGAACAGCATCCTCGTACTGCAGGTCGTCTTTGAAGTGGAAGTCACCGAATGCGATATAATCGTATCCCATGTCATCCATTGTCTTTCTTGCATACTCGTATCCAAGAAGTGTCGGGTTACATTTGATAAATGTATGGAATCCCTTTTCTGTGATCAGATACATTGCGATCTTCTCAATTTCTTCCGGAGGGCATCCGTGAAGTGTAGAGATTGTAACAGAATTACAGATATCACCGGAAATGCTTTCGATATCTTCTGCTGTCACTTTCTCGAACAGGTCAACATGCTCAAGAAGATAAGCCTTGCAGTGCTTGAAAATCTCTGAATCCTGTGCATGCTGCATTGTGTTCAGGAATGTGTCAACCTTCTCTGATTTAATTCCGGCAAGATCATATCCAACACTGATGTTGAACTGGAATCCGTCCATGCTTCCAAGTCCGAATTCTTTTGATATCACTTTCAGAAGGAACCATGCTTTGATGTACTCCTCCATTGCCTGTGGAACAAACAGCTCTGTAGACCACTCACAGTTGTAGCACTCGTCATCAGCCTTGATACATGGTCTGTTGATGCATGCTGCAAGCTCGTCTCCGTCCATTACCTGAACTGTCTTCAGCTCAAAGAAACGGCTTCCTGTGTAGTAAGCTGCGATAATATTCTGTGTCAGCTGAGTGTTTGGACCTGCTGCCGGTCCGATTGGTGTCTCAAGATCGCGTCCGAAGATTGTGCGGTTGAACTTGCTGTCCGCATGATATGGATGACGCTCTCCAAATACTGTTCCATTCTCTTTGTACTCTGTCAATGTCCAGTTTAAAAGCTGTTCAAATGACATAGGTCTCATAATTTCACTCATACTTTTTACCTCTCTTTTTTTTTATCACGGAAAACCTGCCATCGGCAGGTTCTTCCGTAATGATTAAATCTTTGAAATCACTGACAGATTATTCCCCAAGAACCTGTCTTTTCTCAAAGATCTGTTTCCTTTTATTTTGCCTCCGGCTTTGGATCTTTCGGAAGAACCAGATTCAAAATAACTGCAAAAATTGTCGCCAGTACAACCGGTGATGATGCAAATGTGTTATTGATGATGGACTGGAAGTTCTCAAGTCCCATTGTCATTCCTAATCCATCGTAAATTGTTGATGTCATCTGATTTAAGCATCCGTTACTTAAGGATACACCCATACCGATTGCAATAGATAATCCTGCAACTGTTGTATTTCTTGTAGACATACCTTCACTTACAAGAAGCTTGATACCTGTCATTGCGATACCTGCGAATACAGATGCTACTGCTCCACCAAGTACACACTGAGGAATTGTTCTCAGAAGTGCTGAGAATTTCGGAATCAGTCCTGCAATCAGAAGGATAAATGCTGAAAGTGAAAATACCTTTCTTGCTACAACTTTTGTAGAACCAACAATACCTACGTTCTGGCTGTAAGTTGCTGTCGGAGGACATCCGAAACATGCACTTACGATATTACTGATACCATAACCGATGATACCACCGTTGAGCTCCTGGTCAGTAGGAAGACGATCCATACCACCACTTGTTGTAGCGGAGAAATCTCCCATTGCCTGAATGGAATTGACAAGGAACAAAATCGCCAGCGGGATAATCGCTGAGATATCGAATTTTACACCGAAAGCGAACGGTTGTGGAAGCTGGAACCAACCTGCGTTTGAAAGTGCTGAAAAATCAACCATTCCAAAGCACAATGCAAGTACATATCCACAGATCAGACCGATCAGGATAGATGCAAGTTTGAAAAGTCCTTTTCCGTAATGGTTCAGACCGATTACGATTGCCAGTGTTACAAGAGATACAAGCCAGTTCTGCCAGGAACCATAAACAAGTGCTGCTGTCTAACCTCTCTGCTCTACGATCACTTCATATGTGTTCGCGGAGTTTCCTGCCATGTAGTTAATAGCTGTCTTATAAAGAGACAGACCGATTGCAAAGATAACAGTTCCGATTACCAGTGGTGGGAACACCTTTCTGATCTGCTTAATAGTAAGTCCAACGATAATTGCTACAATACCACCTACGATCATCGCGCCAAAAATCGTGTTAACGTCCTGAGCCTGTGCTGCAATTGCTGTCATTGTCGGAACATAAGCAAAACTTACACCGATGATGACCGGAAGTCCGGATCCAAGATGGATCTTATTTCCATACAGCTGAAGGAATGTTGATAATGCTGCAAATACAAGTGACATCTGGATCAAGAGACCCATGTTTACATTTCCGCCTGCATTATTCGCTGCATTTGCAACCAGAATTGCCGGTGTAACACATCCTACAACTGCTGCAAGTACATGCTGGGCAGCAAGCGGAAGTATCTGACCAAATGTCGGGTTACCATCCCACTTAAACAGTTCTTCGTTTCCTCTGCGAGGTGCTTCTGATTTCTTTTCTTTCATTATTTTATTGTCCTTTCCGGTTAGTTTTGACGAAATGTGCGATCAAAGATACTGTCCACATCTGTTATATATGTTAACATTAATGAACAGTATCCGTCAATCTAAGCCTAACGACTATTGATACGTTTTCCAAGTTCGGCTGCTGCCTGTCTGCAGTCTGCCATAACTTTCGCTTCGTCAATCTCTGTCAGTCTTCTGTCTTTCATCAATACTTTACCGTTTGCAACAGTTGTCACAACATCGTGTCCAGTTACTCCGAATACAAGGTGACCATTGATGTTATTCTCATTCATTGGTGTCAGCGGATTGTAATTAACAATGATCACATCTGCTGCTGCACCTTCTTCAAGAACTCCGAGCTTCTGGTCGAAATAACGTCCTGCAATCTTTGCATTGTTCTCAAACAGCATTTTCGGAACTTCTCCCCATGCTGCATTTGGATCGCAAAGGTGATGTTTATGAAGAATATTTGCCACTTTGAAGGATTCCATCATATCATGTGTATATCCATCTGTTCCAAGTCCTGTAAGGATTCCTCTGTGTACAAGTTCCATTGTCGGAGGGCATCCGCAGGCATTTCCCATATTGGATTCCGGATTATGAACAACCATTGTGTTTGTATCTTTGATCAGATCCATCTCATGTGGGTTGATGTAGATACAATGTCCAAGCAGTGTCTTCTCCCCAAGAATATTGAAGTCCATCAGACGGTCAACAATTCTCTTTCCATAATGTTTCAGGCAGTGATGCAGATCTTCAATTCCTTCTGCAACATGAATATGATAACCAACTTCATCCGGTTTGTTTGCTGCTGCAAGTTCCATTGTCTCATCTGAGATTGTGAACTGTGCATGCATACCCATCATTCCGGCGATCATTCCGCTGTCATCCTTCAGTGCATGACGAATAAATTCTGCATTCTCCATTACAGACTCTCTGGCCTTGTCTTTTCCATCTCTGTCGGAAACTTCATAACAGAGACAGGAACGAATTCCTGTTTCCTTCGCTGCTCTCTCAATTTCAAATAAGGAACCTTTGATAGCTCCAAAGCTTGCATGATGGTCAAATACTGTTGTTACACCGTTCTTGATAGAATCAATATAAGTAGCCATAGCACTTAAATAAGTATCATTCAGTGTCAGGTTTCTATCCAGTGTCCACCACATTCCTTCAAGAATGCTGAGCAATCCTGTTGGATTGTATCCATTAATAGCAAGTCCTCTTGCAAAAGAACTATAGATATGTTCATGAGTATTAATGAATGCCGGCATAATCACTCCGCCTTTTGCATCAATAAACTCTGCATCTGGATAAGCCTTCTTCAACTCATCTGTTGGTCCAACCTTACAGATTACTTTACCATCAATTGCTACTGCGCCCTCTTCCATATAAGGACATTCAGGGTTTCTTGTCACAACTCTACCATTACCTAAGATCAACATAATTGTAACCTCTCCTTTTTATGAATTTCTACACTTTGATGTTAAAATGCCATCTGCCTGTTATGTGCATTTCGTACATCAACGTCTCTGATACACATAGAATAACATCTAAATTGTCTAAATGCAACAAGAAATCTAAAAAAGTTTTTTGTTACCTAAAAAATTTTTAGGAAAGGTATTGACTATCGTGATTTTTATGATATTATGGGATTATGAAGACAGAAAGCATGTAGAAAGGCAGGTGGACATATGCGCCATACCTTAGATTTTCTTAAGCAGCTTGCACACGGACTTGCAATTCAATTTGGAAGTTCCTGTGAGATTGCAATTCATGATTTGAAGACAAAAGATCTAGAGAAATCGATCGTGTACATCGAGAACGGACATGTATCGAACCGACAGACCGGAGATGGTCCTTCAGGAATTGTTCTTGAGACACTTCAGTCGGATCCGTCAACGATTCATGATAAGCTTTCCTATCTTACTAAAACAGAAGATGGACGGATCCTGAAATCGAGTACCTTCTATATAAGAGACGATGACGGATCAATCTCATACATCTTCTCATTAAACTATGACATCACAGCTTTTACAGCTGCGAGTACAGCAATTCAGTCTTTGATCGCTACGAAAGACAATCTTCCGGATCTTACAGGTGATTCGCCACGGCAGATCACACATAATGTAAATGAACTTCTGGATTTGTTAATCGAGCAGGCCGTTGCAAAGGTCGGAAAGCCAGTTGCAATGATGAACAAAGATGACAAAGTTGCTGTTGTCCAGTATCTGGATCATGCCGGTGCTTTCCTTATTACAAAGTCCGGCGATAAAGTTTCTTCGTATTT
Source organism: Mediterraneibacter faecis (assembly GCF_055383675.1). Classification (NCBI taxonomy): domain Bacteria; kingdom Bacillati; phylum Bacillota; class Clostridia; order Lachnospirales; family Lachnospiraceae; genus Mediterraneibacter; species Mediterraneibacter faecis. The sequence goes on from NZ_AP043803.1 coordinate 2,350,033, forward strand.
GGGGATATCGAAATTCACACTTTACAGTTACATGGGCAAATGACACGTATTAATTTAAGGAGGTCACTATAATGGAAACTATCAAATGGGCAGTAAACGAAATGCCAAAAACAGATGACTCTCAGCTTCAGGTAATGTCACTTGAGAATGTAGCGAAAGCTCGCGCATTCCATGAGAGCTTCCCGCAGTACAGTGTTACACCACTTGTAAAACTGGATCACATGGCTGCATACCTTGGACTGAAAGAGGTCTATGTAAAAGATGAGTCTTATCGTTTCGGACTGAACGCATTTAAAGTACTCGGCGGATCTTTCGCAATGGCTCGCTACATTGCAAAGCAGACAGGAAAGGATGTTTCAGAACTTCCTTACAACGTTCTTACATCTGACGAACTGCGTAAAGAATTCGGACAGGCTACTTTCTTCACTGCAACAGATGGTAACCACGGACGTGGTGTTGCATGGGCAGCGAACAAGCTTGGACAGAAAGCTGTAGTACTTATGCCGAAGGGATCAACTCAGACAAGACTGAACAACATCCTGAAAGAAGGAGCGAAAGCTACAATCGAAGAGGAAAACTACGACGAATGTGTTCGTATGGCTAACGCTATGGCAGAGAAGACAGAGAACGGCGTAATGGTTCAGGATACAGCCTGGGACGGATATGAAGAGATTCCGGCATGGATCATGCAGGGATACGGAACAATGGCTAACGAGGCTGATGATCAGCTTCATGAAGCTGGATGTGAGCGTCCGACACATGTATTTATTCAGGCTGGTGTTGGTTCACTTGCCGGAGCAGTTCAGGGATTCTTCGCTAACCGCTATCCGGAAAATCCACCGAAAGTTGTTGTTGTTGAAGCTGCGCCTGCTGCATGCCTTTACAAAGGAGCATGTGCTAAGGACGGAGCTATCCGCATCGTAGACGGAGACATGGTTACAATCATGGCTGGTCTTGCCTGTGGAGAGCCGAACACAATTTCATGGGATATCCTGAAAAACCACGTTGATACATTTATCGCAACACCTGACTGGGTTGCTGCCAAAGGTATGCGTATGCTTGCTGCACCTTTCAAAGGTGATCAGCCTGTTACTTCCGGAGAATCCGGAGCCGCACCGTTTGGAACACTTGCGTGCATCATGACAATGGATGAGTACAAACCGCTCAGAGAGCACCTCGGATTGGATGAGAACTCAAAAGTACTTCTCTTCTCTACTGAGGGAGACACTGATCCGGATAGATACAAATCAATTGTCTGGGACGGAAATGAGAGATAATCATTTCTCGCAATACAATAAGAAGAAACTGTAACACCAAAACAAGATTTTATTTCAAAAGGAGAAGAACAATGGATCTTAACAAAATCAAAGAGTATGCAAAAGGCTATGAGAAAGACATGACTGCTTTCCTTCGTGCTATCGTAAAAAATCCGGGAGAAAGCTGTGATGAGAAAGCTCACGTAGAGACAATCGCTGCTGAGATGAAGAAAGTTGGATTTGACGAAGTTGTCATCGACCCACAGGGAAATGTTATGGGATTCATGGGAACTGGCGACAAGATCATCGCATTTGACGCACATATCGATACAGTAGGTATCGGTAACATCGATAACTGGAAATTCGATCCATACGATGGATACGAGACAGAGACAGAGATCGGTGGACGTGGAGTATCTGACCAGTGTGGCGGTATCGTATCTGGTGTATACGGAGCAAAGATCATGAAAGATCTCGGACTCATTCCAGAAGGATACAAAGTAATGGTTGTTGGTACAGTTCAGGAAGAAGACTGTGACGGACTTTGCTGGCAGTACATCATCAACGAAGACAAGATTCGTCCGGAGTTCGTAGTTTCTACAGAGCCTACAGACGGTGGTATCTACCGTGGACAGAGAGGACGTATGGAAATCCGTATCGATGTTAAGGGAGTTTCCTGTCACGGTTCTGCTCCGGAGCGTGGAGACAACGCGATCTACAAGATGGCTGACATTCTTCAGGATGTTCGTGCTCTTAACGAGAACGATGACGCTGACGAGACAGAGATCAAAGGTCTTGTTAAAATGCTTAACCCGAAATTCAACCCTGACTACGAAGAGGCTCGTTTCCTTGGACGTGGAACAGTTACAACATCTCAGATCTTCTACACATCACCAAGCCGTTGTGCAGTAGCAGATTCCTGTGCTGTATCTCTTGACCGTCGTATGACATTCGGAGAGACATGGGAGAGCTGCTTAGATGAGATCCGTAACCTGCCAAGCGTTAAGAAATACGGTGATGACGTTGTTGTTTCTATGTACAACTATGATCGTCCGTCCTACACAGGATGTGTATACGAGATCGAGTGCTACTTCCCAACATGGGCTATTCCGAAGGATCACAAAGTAACTAAGGCTCTTGAGAAAGCTTACACAGGACTTTACGGAGATCAGAGAATCGGTGCTGCTGACACACTTGAGATGCGTCAGGCTCGTCCTCTGACAGATAAGTGGACATTCTCTACAAACGGTGTTTCTATCATGGGTAGAAACGGAATCCCATGTATCGGATTCGGACCTGGAGCTGAGGCTCAGGCTCACGCACCAAACGAGATGACATGGAAACAGGATCTCGTAACATGTGCTGCAGTATACGCTGCACTTCCACTGTCTTACGCTGAGTAATTCAGTATTTGCTAACGCACTTGCGTGTGATCACGCAACCAATTCATTGAACCTATGGCGTTCTGACCGGATAATTTCCGGCCGGAACCGCCTTGGCTAATAAACCTAAAAACAAATAATTCATTTTAATCAGGAGGATTTTAAAGATGGACGCAAAATTACAGGGATATATTGACAAACTGAACGCACTCAACTTCAAAGAGATGTACAATGGTAACTTCTTCCTTACATGGGAGAAAACAGACGACGAGATCGAAGCTGTATTTACAGTAGCTGATGCTCTTCGTTACATGAGAGAGAACAACATTTCCACAAAGGTATTCGAGAGCGGACTTGGAATTTCTCTGTTCCGTGACAATTCCACACGTACACGTTTCTCTTTCGCTTCTGCTTGTAACCTTCTTGGTCTTGAGGTTCAGGATCTTGACGAAGGAAAATCTCAGGTTGCTCATGGTGAGACAGTTCGTGAGACAGCTAACATGATCTCCTTCATGGCTGATGTTATCGGTATCCGTGATGATATGTACATCGGAAAAGGTAACAAATACATGCACGAAGTTGTTGACGCTGTAACAGAAGGAAACAAGGACGGAATTCTTGAGCAGAAACCTACACTTGTAAACCTTCAGTGTGACATTGACCACCCAACACAGTGTATGGCTGATATGCTTCACATCATCCATGAGTTCGGCGGAGTTGAGAACCTGAAAGGCAAAAAACTTGCTATGACATGGGCTTACTCACCATCTTACGGAAAACCACTTTCTGTTCCACAGGGAGTCATCGGTCTGATGACACGTTTCGGAATGGACGTTGTTCTTGCTCATCCAGAAGGATACGAAGTATTCGAGGATGTTGAGAAAATTGCTGAAGAGAACGCTAAGAAATCAGGCGGATCCTTCAAGAAGACTAACAACATGGCTGAAGCATTCAAAGATGCTGATATCGTATATCCAAAGAGCTGGGCTCCATTTGCAGCTATGGAAAAACGTACAGAGCTTTATGGAAACGGAGATACAGAAGGTATCAAAGCTCTTGAGAAAGAACTTCTTGCTCAGAATGCAGAGCACAAAGACTGGGCTTGTACAGAAGAGCTCATGGCTACAACAAAAGACGGAAAAGCTCTTTACATGCACTGTCTGCCAGCTGACATCTCAGGCGTAAGCTGTGAAGAAGGTGAAGTTGACGCTTCCGTATTCGATCGTTACAGAGATCCACTTTACAAAGAAGCTAGCTTCAAACCATACATCATCGCAGCTATGATCTTCCTTGCTAAATTCGAGAACCCACAGGAAATCCTGAAGAAGCTCGAAGAAAGAGGAATGTCCAGAATTTTTGAGTAAATTTAAATTTCTCAGACAAAAATAGTTTCACAGTTACCTTAATTAGTAACTTATTGTACAGGCCTGAATCTTTCAGACCTGTACAATACCTTTACAGTAAATACGGAGGATCCTAAAATGGAAAAGAAAAAACGTATTGTCATTGCCCTCGGCGGAAATGCCCTTGGCAATACTCTTCCTGAGCAGATGGCTGCTGTTAAGATTACAGCACGCGCGATCGTAGACCTGATTCAGGAAGGCTGCGAAGTAGTCGTAGCACACGGCAATGGTCCTCAGGTTGGTATGATCAACAACGCTATGATCGCATTAACACATGAGGATGAGAAACAGCCAAACACACCACTTTCTGTATGTGTTGCAATGAGCCAGGCTTACATCGGATATGACCTGCAGAATGCTCTGAGAGAAGAATTGTTCAACAGAGGAATCCATGATATCCCGGTTGCTACAATGATCACTCAGGTTCGCGTGGATGCTGATGATCCGGCTTTCGAGACACCATCCAAGCCAATCGGTAAATTCCTTTCTAAGGAAGAAGCTGATGTCATGGCTGAAAAATATGATTATATCATGAAAGAAGATGCAGGACGCGGATACCGTCGTGTTGTAGCTTCTCCAAAGCCGCAGGAGATCGTTGAGATCGGTACAATCCGTACAATGGTTGACTCCGGTGACCTTGTAATTGCCTGTGGCGGCGGTGGAATCCCGGTTATGCGCCAGGGCAACCACCTGAAAGGTGCAAGTGCAGTTATTGATAAAGACTTTGCCAGTGCTCTCCTTGCCAAAGAGCTCGACGCAGACTTCCTTATCATTCTGACTGCTGTAGAGAAAGTTGCACTGAACTACGGAAAGCCGGATGAGAAATGGCTTGACGATGTGACAGTTGATGAAGCGAAACAGTATGTAGAAGAAGGACATTTCGCTCCTGGTTCTATGCTTCCTAAGGTACAGGCAGCTCTTGACTTTGCTGAATCCAAACCTGGAAGACAGTCACTGATCACACTGCTTGAGAAAGCAAAAGACGGAATTCTTGGTGAGACTGGAACAAGAATCCACCTTTAATATTGAAAAATCGATTGAATAAGTCAATTACTTAAAACTCCTAAAATAGAAAATGAAAAAACCTCAGAGAACGGTGCTGCAACACCCGGACCTGAGGTTTTTTCATGTGTTTTATATGATTTTATTTCCTCTGACGTATTTTGCCTTTACTTCTCTCTCATCAGCAAGATAAATCATTCTTTCCAAACGATCTTTCACACTCATCTGACGGGAGGATTCAAGTCTGCTGTCATCTAATACAACAGCATCGAATTCATATCCTTCTTCAAAACTTCCGACTTTTCCGAAGAAGGATCCGCCACCCTTAGTTGCCATATAGAATACTTCTTCTGACTTCAATGCCGGATATTTCTGATCGACAAGTCTCCAGCGCATCTTTGACATCTGAATTGCATGTGCCATTGCCCGGAAAAGATTCTCTGTCGATCCCCCTGCGACATCACTTCCAAGTCCTACAGAAAGTCCCTCTTCCAGATAACGTTTTACCGGTGCAATTCCGGAAGAAAGATTCTCATTTGATTCCGGACAATGTGCTACATACACACCGTTCTCTTTCATTCTCTGGATCTCTTCTTCCGTACTGTATACGCAATGCGCCATAACCGTCGGTGCATCTGCTCCAAACAGACCAAAATGATCATATGCATCTCCATAAAACTCTGCATACGGACAAAGTTCTTTTACCCATTCGATCTCTGATAAATTCTCTGATAAATGTGACTGCACCGGAATCTGGTAACGCATCTGAACCATCTTCAGCATATCTAGAAGCTCATCCGTACAGCTCGGAATAAAACGAGGTGTCAGGATCGGCAGCGTATTTTTATACTTTTTATGCTGCACATCCTTCATCCATTCCAATGTCTCTTCCGCAGACTCTTGTGTACCTTCACGAAGTTCATCCGGTGAATTTCTGTCCATATTCACTTTTCCGACCATCGTGACCAAACCGCTTCTTTCCAGATGATCCATCAGAACAAGTGTCGATCTTCTATGAATTGTCCCAAAGACGCATGCTCTTGTTGTTGAACTATGTTTCAAGTTCTTGGCAAACTTCGCATACGCCTCATTCGCATATAATACATCCTTGTATTTTGCTTCCTCTGGAAATGTATTCGTCTCCAGCCACTCCAGAAGTTCCAGATCCATCCCTGTACCGCGGAATGTATACTGCGGTGCATGTATATGCAGATCTGTCATTCCCGGAATAATCAGACAATCTCCATGATCCTCAATTGGTTCCCCTCCAAGTCGGAACGGAAGTGTCTGATAGATTCCTTCTACTTTTCCATCTTTACACACAAGATAACCGTGTTCGCATATCTCAAATTCATCTTTCGTCTTTGTATAGATAATATTTCCTTTTAAAATTTTGATATCATCCATCTTTCTTATTCTCCAATCTCAATTACTACTATCATTCTTACTTTTTCCAGAGCGCTTATTTTACCCTTTCGAGCATAACCTCAACAACGCCGCCACAGACCATACCTTCATCCTCGGCTGCCTCTGCTGTCATGTCTACCTTGCATACCTGGAATCCTTCCTGTTCCGTACGGATCATGAGGAGTGCTTTCTGAATAATCTCACTTTCCACACATCCTCCACCAATTGTATCGATGATCCTTCCATCTCCGCATACAAGCATCTTTGTTCCTACGCCACGTGGTGCAGAACCTTTTCTGGAAATAATTGTCGCAAGCACTTTTCCACACTCATCTTCTTTCAGAATTTCTTCAAGAAGTTCACTGGAATATCCGCCGCTCTTTGCACGGCTGTTTTTAATCTGAATGATTTCTGCCATAATAGACACCGCGATCTCTTCCGGCGTCTCAGCAGCGATCTTCAACCCAATCGGCGTATGGACTGCTTCAAGCACATCTCTCTCAAACCCTTCTGCCTCCAGCTGATCTTTTACGATCGCAGTTCTTCTCTTACTTCCCATCATTCCAACATAAGCTCTTTGCTTTCCAAGGATTGTTCTGAGACAATCTGTGTCATATCTGTGACCTCTTGTAACAATAACAAACCATGTATCTGTATCTCCTTTGATCTTTGCAAGACCATCTTCAAATGGTTCGCAATAGACCTGGTCAGCCTCTGCTCTTCTCGCATCATCTGCAAATTTCGGACGATCTTCTACCACCGTAACATGGAATCCAAGCATCTTTCCCATGCGAATGATTGGCATAGATACATGACCTGCCCCACAGATCACCAGCTTCGCCGGACGGCTGATACGCTCCTGAAAAATACGTTCACCTTTTTCATCTACAAAAACACTGTCTGTATCCTTCGGTTCACCTTTCAGCAGAGTTTTCTTTCCAGCTTCTGCACCGTCAATCTGCGTCTGTGCCCAAAGCTCTTCTTTTGCTTCTGCAAGCTCAGCCTTCAGATTTACATAAAATGAATTCATTCCCCAATTCTCCTTCATCTTATTATTTTCCAAATCCACAGTTTGGATAAGTACATACTTCACAGTTCAGGCAAAGTCCGCCTTCTCCAAGCACTGTGAAATCTTCCACACTTAATCTCTCGCCTGCTGCAATTCTCGGAAGCACCAGATCAAAGATTGTTCTTCTTGCATACATTACGCATCCCGGAAGACCTGCAACCGGAATCTCTCCTTTATAAGCCAGCATGAACATTGCACCCGGAAGTACCGGCGCACCGTAAGTGATCACCTCATCCGTTGCATTTCTGATAGATAACGGTGTTCTGTCATCTGGATCAACGCTCATCCCGCCTGTACAGACTACAAATTCCGCGCCCTTAGCGATCCATTCATTGATCGCATCTGTTACCATCTGAGAGTCATCGTCACAGAGTACATTTCCAAGTACTTCCATGCCTGCCTCTTCTAATTTTGCTTTTACGACCGGAGTAAATTTATCTGTGATCCTTCCATGATAAACTTCACTTCCTGTTGTCACAATTCCGACTTTCATCTGATGGAACGGAAGAATTGTGAAAATCGGCTCTTCCCCACAGAGCTCTTTCACATGATTCATCTTCTCTTCCTCGATCACTAGCGGAACAACACGCATGCCTACGATCTTATCTCCCTTTTTCACCGGGAAATTGCCATGTCTGGATGCAAGCACGATCTGACCGAGCGCATTTACTTCATTCAATTTCTCGCGATTGATCTTCAGAAGGCCGTCGCACTGTGCAGTCAGTTCGATCTTTCCTTCTTTCGCCTCAGATGCATTCATATGCTCTCCCTGGCAGACCTGGCGCAGCACCTCTGCCGCATCATTTTCATGAAGCATGCCTTCCTGCTTCTCCCATACATAAAGATGTTCTTTTCCTACAGAAAGCAGTACCGGAACGTCCTCTTCTGTCACTACATGTCCTTTACGGAAAACCGCATCCTTCACAACTCCCGGAATAATCTGGGTAATGTCGTGGCAAAGCACACTGCCGACCGCATCCTCTGTTCTGATTAGTTGCATCTTATCCTCTCCTTTTCTTTCCCCAAGTTTGTGCGGAATGCATGTTTCCTGCATCCCGCAATTTTTATTTTCTTATACTCTGCAAGCCTCAAGATCTTTCATCCATACTGCCACGCAGGCATCACTTGGCATTCTCCAGTCCCCTCTAGGAGAAAGTGCCACAGTACCAACCTTCGGTCCATCCGGCAGACAGGAACGCTTGAACTGCTGAGAGAAAAATCTTCTACAGAATGTTTCCAGCCATTTAAAAATGGTCTCTTTGTCATATTCACCATCAAATGTCATACATGCAATACGGAAGATCTTGCTCGGCTCATATCCAAAACGAAGCATAAAGTACAGGAAGAAATCATGCAGTTCGTAAGGTCCTACAAGATCTTCTGTCTTCTGCGCGATATCTCCGTCCTTCGGCGGTAGAAGCTCAGGACTTACCGGTGTATCAAGTACATCGTAAAGTACATTCTTAAGAGCTTCGTCTTTTGTATCATCCGCAGCATATTTTACAAGATGGCGAACCAGTGTCTTCGGTACAGAAGCATTCACTCCGTACATAGACATATGATCTCCATTGTAAGTTGCCCATCCAAGCGCAAGCTCTGACAGATCGCCTGTTCCAATAACCATTCCCCAAGTCTTGTTTGCGATATCCATCAGCACCTGTGTACGCTCTCTCGCCTGGCAGTTTTCATAAGTTACACTGTGATCTTCCGGATCATGTCCGATGTCACGGAAATGAACATTCACGGCATCTGCAATCGGAACCTCGATCAAAGTTGCTCCGACTTTCTTCGACATCTCACAGGCATTCTGATAAGTTCTGTCTGTTGTACCAAAGCAAGGCATTGTCACAGCAATGATATCCTTCTTATCTCTTCCAAGCATGTCAAATGCGCGTGCCGTTACAAGCAGTGCAAGTGTGGAATCCAGACCTCCGGAAATGCCGACAACAGCAGTTCTTGCATTCGTATGAGCCAGACGTTTCTTCAGTCCCATTGCCTGGATCGTCAGGATCTCCTCACAGCGCTGTGCACGGGTCTGTTCATCAGAAGGAACGAACGGCTTCTTCGGAAATGTTCTTGTCAAAAATGTCTTTGTCTCTTCCACGGTAAATGGAACACGTACCAGAGTCTCTTCATCCAATGGCTGGAATGTCGTATTCTTTCTTCTCTCACCTGTAATTCTCTGAAGATCCAGCTCTGAGTAAATAATTTCATTTACATATCTACTGCTTTCTTTCAGAACGGTTCCGTTTTCAGCAATAATATTGTGTCCGCCAAAAACAAGATCCGTAGTTGACTCCCCTTCTCCGGCATTTGCATAAATGTATCCAGAGATCAGTCTTGCAGACTGTCCGGAGATCAGTGCACGACGGTAAGTATCTTTTCCGATCGTCTCATCACTTGCGGAACAGTTGACGATCACTGTTGCACCTTCAAGTGCCGCCTGAATACTCGGCGGAACCGGTGACCAGACATCCTCGCAGATCTCGGCTGCCACTACCAGTTCTTCCATTCCTTCTGCCTGGAAGAGAATCTGCGGACCGAATGGAATTTTCTTTCCTTCAAATGTAATCTCTCTCACTGTCTGTGGTCCCGGAGTAAACTGGCGCATCTCATAAAATTCACCATAGTTTGGCAGGAACGTCTTTGTCGTAAATCCGATGATCTCGCCCTGATTCATTGCCGCAGCTACATTATAAAGCTTTCCATTCACTTCAAGCGGTGCTCCGACAAATACAAGCATATCTTTGTCATTTGTATTTTCTGCAATCTCAAGCAATGCTTTTCTGGAAGCTTTCAGAAGTACGCTGTGGTCGAACAGATCACTACAGGTGTATCCTGTCACACAAAGCTCCGGAAATACAAGAATCTTCGCGCCATTTTTCTGTGCTTCTTCCATAGCATTGATGATATTCTGTGTATTAAATTCCACATCCGCAACGCGGATATCCGGTGTCGCTGCCGCAACCTTCACAAATCCATTTTTCATCTCATCTTCACCCCATCTTCTATTATATGATGTCAGGGCAAAAGCCCCGGCAATACTTATCGAGCCTGTTTTAACAATTCTTTCAATTCATCTACTGTATACTTATATGCTGTATTACAGAAATGACACTTCACTTCAATCTCTTTACCTTCATCGATCATTTCCTGAATCTCTTTCTTTCCGATACTGATGATTGCTTTCTCGATTCTCTTCTTAGAACAGTTGCAATAGAACTGTGCCGGCATTGTATCTGTAATTTCCAGATCAAGTTCTTCAAGAACCTGCTCAAGCATCTGCTCCGGTGTATGTCCGTTATCCAGCATGGATGTTACAGACTGGATCTTCTGAATGTTTGCCTCCAGCTTATTAAGCACTTCATCCTCGATAAAAGGCATTACCTGAACGATAAATCCACCTGCACATTTCACTGTATTATCTTTGTTCATCAGAACTCCAAGTCCGACAGAAGACGGTACCTGTTCAGATGTTGCAAAATAATAAGTAAGATCCTCTGCGATCTCTCCTGTCTGCAGAATTGTTCTGGCCTGAATATGGCTCCTTGAGTCCCATATCTTTGATGATCGTCATGACACCCTGTCCAAGTGCTCCACCGACATCAAGCTTTCCGTTCTTCGCCGGAAGCATCACATCCGGATTAAATGCATATCCTTTTACATTTCCCTTGCTGTCCGCTGTCACAGTCAGACCTTCGATCTGACCGGAACACTGAATCTGGATTGTCAGCATGTCTGTATCATTCTTCATCATGCTTCCCATCATCACTCCACCTGTAAGGAGTCTTCCCAGCGCTGCTGTCGCAACCGGACTTGTTCCGTGATGCTCTCTTGCCTCCTCAACCAGGTTTGTTGTCACTGCCGCAAATGCACGGATCTGTGCATTTCCTGCTGTTGCTCTTACAATATAATCATTCATGTCTTATTCTCCTCGTCTTTCTTATCTATTCAAGAATTGTATCCAATTCATTTCCCGGATTCTCTGGCAACGATATAGATTCTCTCGCTCTTCTCTGTCGGTTCCTCGTGTGTAACTGCGTCATATGCCGCCTCAAAAACAAGCCCCGAACGTTCTACCAACTCTTTCATCTCTTCTAAGGTATACCCTCTCTGGTAATGTGTCTCCTGATATCTCCGATACAAATCTTCACTTGCGTCTTCCTGAATGAACAGAGTCAGATCATACTCATTGATCCGCTCTTCTTCATAATAGAAATTATCCCAGATAAAACTACATTCCCCTCTGTCTTCCGCGATCACAGTATCTCCCATGACCTCTTTATACTTATATACAGTATTAAAATCAAACAAAAAGACTCCCTTTGGATCCAGGTAGTTGTTCACCAGACGGAATACTTCTTCTAGTTCCTCCGGTTCTGTAATATAGTTGACCGAATCACAGACACTGACAATCGCCCTTACTGTTCCATATAATTCGAACTCACGCATATCCTGAAGCAGATAAAGAATGTCCTTCCCTGACTCCATACGTTTCTCCATCGCAAGCTCCAACATATCTTCTGAATTATCCACACCGATCATGTCATATCCATAATCCGCAAGCTTCTCTGTCATTGTTCCTGTGCCACAGCCCAGATCCAAAAGAATGCCATCCTCTATTCCACGGTCTTTTAAAAGACTGTGAATGTATTCGCCCCACTCTTCGTAAGGTACATTATCCATGAAAATGTCGTAGACCGCCGCAAACCCTGTATAAGCTTCCAACTGTTGACCTCCGTTCTTTTCTGTTTCTACATAATCCATTATATTTTACCACATTTTTTTCTTCTTGGCATCATACATTTCTATATTCGTGTGTGTTTCTCCATTTCTTGTTATTATTAGTAAAACCCTTTTTTATATCAAGAATTCTGAAATTTCTTCTCATTTTTCAGTTTTATTATGTCCTAAAATCTACCATTTTTTATGAAAATTTTATATTTGTAACATATTTCCATAACATTTTTACGTTTTATTCTTTCTTTTAGCACTTTAATATGCTATAATCATAAAGCTATGTTAATAAAAAATTTTTTATATTAACAAAAGGCGTTGCTATCTGTTGTGGGGACAGCAGGATAGTAGAAAAACAAAAGAAAGGACATTGAAAAAATGGACAACAACAAGAAAGAATTCAAGCCGTATATTCCAGCAGACAAAGTCGTTCCTGAGTTTACGGTGACAGCACTCTTGATTGGTATCCTTCTGGCAATCGTATTTGGAGCTGCTAACGCATACCTCGGACTTCTCGTTGGTATGACAGTTTCCGCTTCCATCCCGGCAGCCGTAATTTCTATGGGAATCATTCGTGTGATTCTCCGTAAGGATTCTATTCTCGAGAACAACATGGTACAGACAATCGGTTCTGCCGGAGAGTCTGTTGCTGCAGGAGCTATCTTCACACTTCCTGCATTATTCCTTTGGGCTGAAGAGGGAAAGATCGCTTTCCCAAGCATCCTTTCCATCGCTCTGATCGCCCTGTTCGGAGGAACACTCGGAGTATGCTTCATGGTACCGCTTCGTCAGGCTCTTATCGTTGAAGAGCACGGAACACTTCCTTTCCCAGAGGGAACTGCTTGTGCAGAAGTTCTTCTGGCCGGAGAAGAAGGTGGATCTAAGGCTGGTACAGTATTCGCAGGACTTGGTATCGCAGCCGTTTACAAATTCCTTGCAGACGGAATGCAGCTTTTCCCAAGTGAGATCGGACACGCATTCAAGAATTACAGTGGAGCACAGGTTGGTATGCAGGTTCTTCCGGCACTTGGCGGTGTAGGATATATCTGTGGACCGAAGATCTCCAGCTACATGTTCGCCGGTGGTACACTCAGCTGGTTCGTACTTATGCCAATGATCGCACTGTTCGGTGGAGATGCTACAATCTTCCCTGCTTCAGTTACTGTAAATGAATTACTTGTGGATGGTCCTTCTGCTCTTTGGGCTAATTACATCAAATACATCGGAGCCGGAGCTGTTGCAACTGGTGGTATCATCAGTCTGATTAAGAGCCTTCCTCTGATCGTAAGAACATTTAAGCAGGCCATTGGAAGTATGAAAAAGAATGCCGGATCCAGCAAACAGCTTCGTACAGAGCAGGATCTCCCATTCCCATTACTGATCGGAGTTAGCCTTGTGATCGCTGTTCTGATCTGGATTCTTCCAATCTTCCCGGTTAACCTGATTGGTGCCCTGATCATCGTTGTATTCGGATTCTTCTTTGCAACTGTATCTTCTCGTATGGTTGGACTGATCGGATCTTCTAACAACCCGGTATCAGGTATGACAATCGCTACACTGCTCTTTGCTACAGTAATCCTGAAAGTTACAGGTACTACAGGACTTACAGGTATGGTTGGAGCCATCTCTATCGGTGGTATCATCTGTATCGTTGCAGCAATCGCAGGAGATGCTTCTCAGGACTTAAAGACAGGATTCATCGTAGGTGCTACACCTTCCAAACAGCAGATTGGAGAGATCATCGGTGTTGTTGCTTCTTCTGCAGCAATCGGATTCGTTCTTTACCTTCTGAATGAGGCTTGGGGATACGGAACAGAAAAGATTCCGGCAGCTCAGGCTACAATGATGAAGATGCTCGTTGAAGGTATCATGAATGAGGAACTTCCATGGGCTATGATCCTGATCGGTGTATTTGTTGCAATCGTTGTTGAGATCCTTAAGATGCCGGTTATGCCATTCGCAGTTGGTATGTACCTTCCATTCTCTCTGAGCGCAGGTATCATGGCTGGTGGTATTGTACGTATCTTCGTTGAGAAGAAAAAAGGTACAGAGGCAGAGAAAAAAGCACGTACAGACAGAGGTCTTCTCTTTACATCCGGTATGATCGCCGGAGAAGGTATCATCGGTATCCTTCTTGCTGTATTTGCAGTAGTTAAGATTGATTCTAAGATCATTCTGCCATTCCACTTACCACAGGTTGGCAGTCTGGTGCTTTACATTGCATTACTCGTACTTCTGTACGTTGTATGTATGAAAGCTGATAAGGAAAAATAATTCAATGAAAAAGAAAGACAGTAAAAACTATCTTGACTTTATCCCGGAGAAGAATCCGGAAATTGAATATGAAACAGGTGAGGACGGTATTATTACCGTCCTTATCGAATGGAAGGGATTTTATCACAAGTTGGCTCAGCGCTTCTTCCGTCGTCCCCGTGTAAGTGAAATCAAGTTAGACAAGCTTGGAACTTTTGTGTGGAACTCCATCGATGATAAAAAGGATGTACATGCAATCTCCAAAGAGCTTGAAGCAGAGTTTCCTTCTATGGAACAGCCGCTGACAAGACTGATCAAATACCTTGAGATCCTTCATGATAATCACCTGATCTACTGGAAAGGAGAGAAACGGAAATGATGCATACGATTCTGAAATATCTTCCTTATGTACTTCTCTTTGCAGTTGCTACAATGATCGTCTACGGATGGGGATTGTGGCGTACGATGAGACAGGGAAGCGATCTTGCTAATATGCTCAGTTCCAAAGGAATCTCCAAAGTCAAAAAGACATTGAAGAAAAATGGTCCTATGACCCGCACAGCTCTTGAACCATATGTGAAAGATCTGACGGCAAAACAACCATTTATGCAGGAACAAATCAATGTGACTAATCCAAGACAATTTCTTGATTCAATTCTTCCCTATATGGTAAAGCAAAAAATGATCACTGAGGAAAAAGTGAATGGGAAAATTGTATATCAGATCCGCAAGGATTGAAAACAAAAAGGATATCTGCCAGAAGTAATGATTACTCTGACAGATATCCTTTTTGTCTTTTCATCTTTTTCCACTTTTTTCTTTCTTTTTACACCAATTTACACAGATTTATCGCATTTTTCCTTGACACGCCCCGCTGCGTGGGATACAATAATCTATGGTAAAAACAACACAACTACATCATTTCGGTAGGTGAGGTTACCACAGGGATTGGGATATTTGACATGCTTCAAGCATTCGATAGGACCCGGAGATTGCTGCCGCGAGATTGTGGAGACACGATTAGTTGGTCAGCAGGCTGTGTCGAGAAGGCACAACCTAATGCAATTGATATGCCCTGTGATACTAAAGCTTGAACGATGCATTTTATAAGAAGTCAATACGACTCCGTCATTGTTCAGGCAATGATGGAGTTTTTTGTTTCTCATAAAAATACGAACAAGGGAGGTGAGGTTATGGACTCTGGTGCCAGTAGTTACCACATATGTGGCTCAATAGACAAAAATAAAATAATGCGAGGTAATTATCATGGACAAAGATATTTTTATAAAGCTTCTGGCGCAGCGCGAATTCAAAGCTGTCAGAAGTATTCTCGATGTAATGAACGAAGTGGACATAGCCTCTCTTCTCTCAACTTTAAGTGATAAAGAACTGGCTCTTGCTTTTCGTCTTATTCCAAAAGATAAAGCTGCTGAAGTATTTTCCAATATGGACACTTCCATGCAGACTTATCTGGTAACAATGTTTACTGAGAAAGAGCTGAAAGAGCTCTTAGACGACCTCTATATGGACGATACGGTCGATATGCTGGAAGAACTCCCGGCAAACCTTGTAAAGCGAATTCTGGCTACCGTCAGCGCGTCAGACCGTAGCATGATCAACCAGCTGCTGAACTATCCGGAAGACAGTGCCGGAAGTATCATGACAACGGAATATGTAGACCTGCGTGAGGAAATGACTGTCGGACAGGCGATGGCACATATCAAGAAGACCGGAATCCATAAAGAGACCATTTACACCTGCTATATCACAGAACGCAGAAAACTGGTCGGTATCGTAAGTGCAAAAGATTTGATGACAACAGATGACGATGTTCCGATCAAAGACCTGATGGAGACAGAGATCATCTCCGTGTATACACACTCTGATCAGGAACAGGTTGCACAGCTGTTCACAAAGTATAACCTGCTTGCGCTCCCTGTTATTGACCAGGACGGCCGCATGGTTGGTATTGTTACATTCGACGATGCTATGGATGTTATGGTAGATGAGGCCACAGAGGATATCACAAAGATGGCTGCCATCAACCCTAGTGAGAAGACATATTTTGAAACATCCGTTCTTCAGCATGCAAAGAACCGTATCCCATGGCTTTTGATCTTGATGTTCACTTCCATCATCACAGGAACGATCATTACAAGATATGAAAATGCATTCGCAGCCATCCCTCTTCTCGTATCCTTCATCCCAATGCTGATGGATACCGGTGGAAACTGTGGTTCCCAGAGTGCAACACTGATCATCCGTGGAATCGCACTGGATGAGATTCGTTTTACAGATCTTTTCAAAGTCATGTTCAAAGAATTCCGTATCTCTTTGATCGTCGGTGCTTTTCTTGCTGTTGCCAACGGTGTACGTATCTTTATACAGTATCACAATCCAGGACTTGCAGTTGTGATTGCCTGCTCCCTGATGGGAACCGTGATCATGGCAAAGCTGGTTGGATGTACCCTCCCACTTCTTGCCAAGAAAGTAAATCTCGACCCTGCGATCATGGCTTCTCCACTGATCACAACACTGGTGGATACCTTCTCAATCCTGATCTACTTTAATATTGCAACAGTATTATTCCGTTTGTAATAGCAAATCACAAATGGATACAAAATCAAAAAAACATATAAATAAAAAAGTATCAGAAACTTTTAAATTTGCTTCTGATACTTTTTTATTTCTTTTTATTAATTATCTTTCCATCATACTGATCGACTCGATTCCAACGCTTCCGCCTCGGACAACTTCAATGCTCTTAAATTCTTCCTTCATCAACTTCACAACTGCATCATTCTTTGTCGCAGTCTGTACAAACTCAACCAGAAGACTGTCTTTTCCGTAATCGATTACTTTCGCCTTAAATGTCTCTGCGATCTGAAAGATCTCAACCTTATCTTCCGGTGTACATTTTAAGACTTTTACATAAAGGATCTCTTTCATTCTTACAAATACGTCTGTAAAATCAATTACTTTAATTACTTCAATCATACGGTTAAGCTGCTTCTTGATCTGCTCAAATGTCTCATCATCGCTGACTGTTGCAATTGTCATTCTGGAAACGGTCGGGTCTTCTGTTGTTCCAACTGTCAGACTGTCCAGGTTATAACATTTCCCGGAAAATAAACCGGAAATCTTCGAAAGTACACCAACCTGGTTTTCTACATAGAGAGAAATCCATCTCTTTTTCATATTATTATCCATATCTCTTCCTCGCTAACCTATATTTTCTGTTCTAATCGATTAACAATCCATGATCAAATCTTCAAGTGTTCCGCCCGGCTGAACCATCGGATATACAAGTTCTTCCGGATTGATAACGAACTCGATCAGTGTCGGTGTCTTTGTATTCTTCTTCGCCTCTTCAAATGCAGCTGCGATATCTTCTTTCTTCATAACACGGATTCCTTTGGCTCCGTAGCTCTCTGCAAGCTTCACAAAATCCGGTGTGTACTCCGGCATCTCCTGCCCGTTTGTTCTGCGGAAAAGTGCTCCTGATTTCAGGTTCGTCATACTGTAACGTTTTCCATAGAACAGCTTCTGCCACTGACGTACCATACCAAGATATTCATTGTTAAATACACAGAGAATCAATGGAAGTTCTTCCAATACTGCTGTAGCAAATTCCTGAATGTTCATCTGCATACCACCGTCTCCGGAGATTGCAATAACATCCTTATCCGGATTACCAAGCTTCGCTCCGATCGCAGCCGGGAAACCATATCCCATCGTTCCAAGTCCACCGGAAGTGATCAGCTGCTTGTTCTTTGTAATCTCAATATACTGTGTTGTGAACATCTGATGCTGGCCTACATCTGTTGCAATGATCGCATTGTCAAACTGACGGTTGATCTCTTCAATAATATCCTGCGGTCCCATATCCACGCGGTTCTTCATCGTCAAAGGATGTTCTTCCTTCCACTCGGCAATCTGTTTTCTCCACTTCTTTGTCTCACAATGCTCTACATATTCATTCATCTTCGTAACTGCCTCAAGCGCATCCGCAACGATCGGCACGTCAACATGAATATTTCTTGAAATAGATGCTGTATCGATATCAATATGAACGATCTGTGCATTCGGTGCAAATTCATGCAGCTTACCTGTAATACGGTCATTAAAACGTGTTCCGATCGAGAATAAAAGATCGCATTCGCTGACTGCCATGTTCGAAGCATATGCTCCGTGCATTCCAAGGTTTCCTATATAAAGTGGATGATCTGTCGGAACTGCTCCACGTCCCATGATCGTTGTGACAACCGGAACTTCTGTCTTCTCTACAACTTCTGTAAACACCTCATTCGCACGTGCAATATTCACACCGCCTCCTGCAAGGAATAACGGCTTCTTTGCCTTTTTCAGCATCTTAAGCGCACGTTTTAACTGTCCCATATGCACATTCGTATTTGGCTTATAGCCACGGATATTGACTGTATCCGGATAATCCGCACTTCCAAGTTCTGCCATCACATCTTTTGGAAGATCGATCAGTACCGGTCCCGGTCTTCCTGTTCTTGCAATATAAAAGGCTTCTTTAATAATTCTTCCAAGATCCTCTCTGTTTCGTACAATAACACCGTATTTCGTAATACTGCGTGTAATTCCTACAATATCAACCTCCTGGAATGCATCATTTCCGATCAATGGTCTTGCTACCTGACCTGTAAAACATACGAGAGGTACACTGTCATAATTCGCTGTTGCAAGACCTGTAACAAGGTTTGTAGCTCCCGGTCCGCTTGTAACAAGACAGACACCTACCTTCCCCGTTGTTCTGGCATAAGCATCTGCCTCATGAACCAGTGCCTGCTCATGTCTTGGCAGAATGATCCGAATATCATCCTGCTTGTACAATTCATCACTGATATCAATCGTACATGCTCCCGGATAGCCGAAAATGGTATCCACGCCTTCTTCCTTCAGCGCTCTTACAAGTAATTTGTTTCCTGAAATCTGTTTCAATCTATATACCTCCCTTTTCAAAAAAGAAAGCCCCAAGCATGACCTTCATGCCCAGGGCGAATATCCAGTATTTACCGTTCACAGTACCTGTGTCAACAGCCAGATCTATCCATGTCATCACCTGAATTCAGAGATAAGCCTCTGTACATCCACAAGCTGTGTACTACTCCCTGTCTTCGTATTTGCGTAAAGCGTAAATTAATTATAAGTGTTAAAAAATATCTTGTCAACGTCGAGTTCTTGATCTTATTTAATCTATCGCATATGATTTTTCACAGCTCCAACTACTGTATACAGAACCATCATTACAAGATTGGCAAGAACAACACTGGCTCCCGCCGGGGTTGCCGCAACATATGAAAGAGTTACTCCTGCAATCAGACACACCACAGAGATTACTGCTGCGTTTATTATAACACTTTTAAATGTCCTGCACACTCTCATTGATGTCAATGCCGGGAAAATGATCAGGCTCGAGATCAATAATGCTCCCATCATACGCATTCCAAGCACGATCGTCACTGCTGTAAGTACAGCGATCAATGTATTGTAAACTCCTGCTTTTACACCTGTTGCACGGGCAAATGTCTCATCAAATGTAATCGCAAATATCTTGTGATAAAAAACAATAAACAGGATGAGTACAAAAACGGAAAGTACAAGACTTAATTTCACATCCTCCGCACTCATCGCAAGAATGCTTCCAAACATATAATTATATACATCCGTATTCATTCCTGTTGTCAATGAGATCACCATAACGCCAACTGCTAGTGACGTTGTAGAAATCAGTGCAATTGCCGCATCTCCTTTGATCTTTGCATTCCCGCTGATTCGAAGAAGCAGAATTGCTGCTACAATAACAACCGGGATTGCTACTGTAAGCGGAGCGGCATTCATCGCAGCCGCAATCGCCATGGCACCAAATCCCACATGAGAAAGTCCATCCCCAATCATCGAATACCGTTTCAATACAAGGCTGACACCCAGTAATGCAGAACATAATGCAACCAGTGATCCAACAAGGAACGCTCTTGTCATAAAAGGATAAGACAACATCTCAATCACTGCATCAAACATGTGTCTCACCTCCTAAGAATGTTTTGCCGGCACGACTCTTCTCGTATCCATCTGCTTTTCCAAAGTACAGCACTGTTTCCTGTAAATGAAGGATATGACTTGCATATTCTACAGCACTCTCGATATCGTGTGAAACCATAACAACTGCAATCCCGGATTCCTTATTGATTCGACTGATCAATTGATAGAATTCTGCTGTCACAATTGGATCCAATCCTGTGACCGGTTCATCAAGAAGCAAGAGTTTCTTGGTCGCACACAATGCTCTTGCAAGCAGAACACGCTGTCTTTGTCCACCTGACAGATCTCGGAAACATTGTTTTGCGAGGTCACGGATTCCAAGCATGTCCATCTTCTCCCACGCCTGCTTCTTATCTTCTGCTGTATAAAACGGTTTCATCCCTCTGCTGTTCAACCGGCCGGAAAGAACCACTTCATAAACACTGGCCGGAAAATCTTTCTTCACATCTGTCTGCTGTGGAAGATATCCGATCTCTGTCTGTTTTAATCCATCATCAAAAACAATCTTGCCTTTGTCCACATTCTTCAGCCCCAAAAGACTCTTTACAAGTGTACTTTTTCCGGAACCATTTTCTCCGACAATACAGAGGTAGTCTCCCTGATTAATCTCAAAATTCAAGTCATGTACGACCATCTGT
Source organism: Mediterraneibacter faecis (assembly GCF_055383675.1). NCBI lineage: Bacteria > Bacillati > Bacillota > Clostridia > Lachnospirales > Lachnospiraceae > Mediterraneibacter > Mediterraneibacter faecis. The sequence goes on from NZ_AP043803.1 coordinate 2,371,249, forward strand.
CCTTCGTATCCAATGGATACATTTTCACATTTGATCAACGCCATCAGTTCAGCACCTCCCTTAATGTTTCAACATTTTTCTCCATAAGACTCAGATATGTCTCTCCATCTGCAAACTGCTTTGCTGTCAGATTATGACAGCTATAAAATTCTTTTACATCAGCATTTGTTGCTTCTGCAATAGCTTTCGCAATATTTTCGTTGCTAAGTTCCATTTTTAATACTGTTTTAATATTCTCATCCTGTACTTTATTGATTAAAAACGCCATTGTAGCTGCGCTTGGCTCTGTGTCCGAAGCACATCCTGAAAATGCTGCATAATAATCCAGACCATACGCTTCTGCAAAATAACGGAACGGAAATCTGTCTCCGAAAATCATCAGCTTTCGTTTTGAATGATCCACCACATCCTGAAATTCCTGATCCAATTCTTTCAATTGTGCTACATAAGCTTCTGCATTTTCTTCATAATCAGATGCATTTTCCGAATCAATCTCGCAGAGCTCTTCTTTGATCTGCTCGACGATCTTCACCGCATTTAACGGAGATGTCCACACATGTTCATCAATTTCATGTACAGAATGTGTTTCTTCCTGTCCATGCTCTTCATGATCTGCTTCATCCTCTTCATGCTCCACTTCGTGCTCTTCATGCTCCGCATCATCCTCGTCATGATCATGACCACGCTCTTCTTTCATTCCTTCCACATGTTCCTCTTCCACTGTGTCAACACAATCCACCAGCTTCAGAGTCTTTCTTCCGTTGTCCGGCATTGATTCAAGAATGTCTTCTACCCAGGCATCATTCTCGCCGCCCACATAGATAAACAGATCACTATTCTGGATCGCAATAATATCCTGTGGCGTCGGCTCATAAGAATGTGTCTCCTCACCCGGTTTTAAAAGCATCTTAAGTTCCACATTCTCTCCCGCGATCTGACGCACAAAATCATACTGCGGAAAGATTGTCGCTACAACACTAATCTTTTCATTTTCTACTTTATTCTGTTCTTTTCCCCCGTTTTGCTCTGTCTGCTGCCCGGACATTCCACACCCGGTCAGCATCATTCCAAGAATAAGACTTCCTGCAAGCAGAAAGTCTCTTACTCTTCTCTTCTTCATCTTCAAATTCATCTTCTCACTTTTACGCTTTTCCACTTTCACAGCATCTGCTTTAGCAGCGCTCATATTTTGTAAAAGCAAATTCCAGATCAAAACAAGTCTGTTCTTCTCCTTCTTCCGTCATCTTCCAATCTTCCATCTGATCCAGATTCGGGAAATAAGTGTCTGCCTGGAATGCACGGTCTATCTTTGTTACATATACAATATCACAATATGGAAGCATCATCTTGTAAATGCTCTCGCCACCGATCACATAAATCTTCTCACTCGGATACTTCTTCAATTCTTCTAAAAGTTCTTCCTCTGAGTGAACGATCACTGCATCTTTCACCTGATAATTTTTATTCTTCGTAAGAACAATATTCACTCTATTCTTCAAAGGAAGTCCGTTCGGGAAACTTTCCAGTGTCTTTCGTCCCATAACTACAACATTTCCTGTTGTTTTCTGACGAAAGAACTTCATATCTGATGGAATGCTCACCAGCAGTCTGTTCTGGTAACCGATTCCCCAATTATTATCTGCTGCTACGATTGCCTGCATACTTCTTCTCCTTTACACAGCGATTGGTATATTCTTAATCTGCGGATGTGTCTCATATCCTTCCAGTTTCACATCATCCGGTGTGAAATCATAGAAGTCTTTCACTTCCGGGTTCAGCCAGAACTTCGGTGCCGGAAGCGGTTCTCTTGAGATCAGTTCCTCAATCATCGGAACATGTCGGTCATAAATATGTGCATCTGCGATCACATGAACAAACTCTCCGACCTTCATGTCACATACCTGCGCCAACATATGAAGCAATACTGCATACTGACACACATTCCAGTTATTTGCCGCAAGGACATCCTGAGAACGCTGGTTAAGAATTCCATTTAGTGTAAGCTTGTCACTATCTTTTTCCTTTGTCACATTAAATGTCATACTATATGCACATGGATACAGATTCATCTCATGAAGATCCTGATGCACGTAAATATTTGTCATAATACGACGGCTATACGGATTATTCTTCAAATCATAAATCACGCGGTCTACCTGATCCATCATGCCTTCTTTATACTGATGCTTCACCTGCATCTGATAACCATAAGCTTTTCCGATCGAACCATCCTCATCAGCCCAACTGTCCCAGATATGACTGTTCAGATCATTAATATTATTCGACTTCTTCTGCCAGATCCAGAGCATCTCATCCACACAGCTCTTGATCCCGGTTCTTCTAAGAGTCAGTGCCGGAAATTCCTTAGACAAGTCATAGCGGTTGACCACTCCAAATTTCTTAATGGTATATGCCGGTGTTCCGTCCTCCCATCTTGGGCGTACCTTCTCACCCTCTGTGCTTGTTCCATTCTCTATAATGTCTCTGCACATATCAATAAATACTTTATCTGCGTAACTCAACTATTTTTCTCCTTCTTGACCAATGATTCTTCTTTCATATAGAAACATCACATCGTTACTGTTCACTCCCGTGTCAATCACTCCGCTGATTGACACGGAGGATGCGTGTTTTGACTTGAATGCATCTCGCCCCATCGCCAAAGGCGATTTAAAATGGCGAGATGCGTTGCTGGTCGCACATCGTGTGAACAGTAAACATCACATCTGATAAACCTGTAAGCTTCTGTCTGATTTCTACTTCTTCTGATTAATACTCGCGGATAATGCTGCTCACTTCCAGAATGCTAGGCAGTGCCAGAAGCTCCTCTAACGCCTGCTTCATGTATTTCTCTTTCACACTCTCAGTTACAATAACAAGCTCCGCCTGATGTGGCTGTGTATGTTCCTGAACAACTCTTGTGATACTAACCTTATGATTACCAAATACTTCTGCAACTGCAGCAAGAACACCTGGTTCATTCGTTACCTGCATACGGATAAAGAACTTATTCTTCACATCCCCAATGTCTTTTACCGGAAGGTTCTTATAACATGTACAGCTGATTCTTCCATTGCAGCCATATGCCATATTTCTCGCAACATCGATCACATCTCCCATAACTGCACTGGCTGTTGGGAACTCTCCTGCACCGCGTCCATAGAACATTGCATCATCTGCTGCATCTCCATGAACAAAAACTGCATTAAAGGAATCTCTTACAGATGCAAGCGGGTGTTCCTTATGGATCATCATTGGGTAAACACCTACTTCAATTCCACTCTCTGTGTTATGTGCTACGCCAAGCAGCTTGATCACACTGTCAAATTCTTTCGCATACTCGATATCTTTCGCTGTGATCTTTGTGATTCCTTCTGTAAATACGTTAGGAAATACGACTCTGGAATGGAACGCGATAGAAGCCATGATCGCCACCTTACGTCCTGCATCAAGACCTTCTACATCCGATGTCGGGTCAGCCTCAGCAAATCCAAGCTCCTGTGCTTTCTCAAGTGCGTCTGAGAAATCCATTCCTTCTTCTGTCATCTTTGTCAAGATGTAGTTTGTAGTACCATTCACGATACCGACAACTTCAGAGATGTCATTTACTGCCAGGCACTGCTTCATCGGACGAATGATCGGAATTGCTCCGGCAACTGCTGCCTCAAACAGGAAATCCACATGATTCTCTTCAGCTGTTGCAAGAAGTACATGTCCCTCCTCTGCGATCAGGTCCTTATTCGCAGAAACTACGTTCTTACCGGCTCTGAGCGCCTCAAGGATCATCGTCTTCGCCGGCTCTATACCGCCCATAACTTCAATTACGATCTGAATCTCCTCATCTTCAATAATATCGTTCCAATTATCTGTTAAAAGAGAAGCGTCTACACCCTCTCTCTTCTTATTCATATTACGAACAAGGATCCTCTTCACTTCCATCTGAGCGCCGATTGTCTTCTCCATCACATCTGCACGCTTCTGAATCAGTTTATAGACACCGGATCCTACTGTTCCAAGTCCGAGAATTGCTACCTTTACTGTTTTCATTATGGACACCTCTTTCATCTTTTATTTCTGTGTAATTTGTTCTTTTATTATAGAACAAAGATTTACAACATCCTTCTTTTCACATCTGTTGTGTTAAGTCACAGTAACCACAGTATAGCATGATTTTCTTTCACTAGGAAGTCTTAGACTTAATTTTTTTCATTTCCTCTAATTTTTTTTATTTTTTCTGTTGACATTTTAACGATCTTGTAGTAACATATTTATTGTTCGTCGGAACAATAAGTTATGCGACAGTGGCTCAGTTGGTAGAGTACAACCTTGCCAAGGTTGGGGTCGCGGGTTCGAGCCCCGTCTGTCGCTCTCAACATCTTAATTTCATATTGATTGTTCATTGGGAACAATCCTATGCGACAGTGGCTCAGTTGGTAGAGTACAACCTTGCCAAGGTTGGGGTCGCGGGTTCGAACCCCGTCTGTCGCTCTGAAGCACTTAGATCTTTAAAGATTTAAGTGCTTTTTTCATATCTAAAACGTTCCCCTCTTGCCATTTTATTTTTTATCAACTATACTAAGTAACAGATTATGTTTTAGAAACCAGGAGGAATTATGAAATGAAATTTATATATCCAGCCGTATTCCGTAAGAAGGAAGATGGAGGCTATGACGCACATTTCCCGGATCTCGAATGCTGCGAGGCATCCGGAGAAACTTTGGACGACGCGATTGACAATGCAAACGAAGCTGCAAGAACATGGATCACTGTTGAATTAGAAGAAGAGGATCCAATCTTCCCACATGTATCTGATCTGGAAGATATTGAACTTGCTGAAGATGAGATTGTAAGAAATATTTCCGTAAATATCCGATTCTACGAAGGATGGGACGAATAAAAAGCTTTAAAAAAGGATTGACAGTTGTCTGAGTGACAGCTATCAATCCTTTCTTTGTATTTTTGAGTATTTAATTTCCACACTCTATACTGATCTCATTGAACTTGCTCAAGATATCTTCTACCTGAAGTTCTTCTTTTTCTTTTCCTTTGAGATCCATCACAACTCCACCCTGGTGCATCATCAGCAGGCGGTTTCCGTATTCCACTGCATAACGAAGATTATGTGTGACCATGATCGTTGTAAGCTTTTTCTCTTCTACGATCTTTCCTGTCAATTCCATGATCAGCTCTGCTGTTTTCGGATCCAGAGCCGCTGTATGCTCATCAAGGATCAGGAAATCAATCGGCGTCATCGTAGACATTAGAAGGGCGATTGCCTGACGCTGTCCGCCGGAAAGAGATCCTACTTTCACATCCATTTTATTCTCAAGTCCAAGTCCAAGCTGGCTTAAAATCTCACGATAATATTCTTTACGCGCCTTATTGATTCCGGAACTGAGGCCAAAGAATTTTCCTTTATTGTCTGCAAGAGACATATTTTCAAGAATCGTCATTGTCGGGCATGTTCCCATTGCCGGATTCTGATAAACACGTCCAATCTTCTGATTTCTCTTGAATTCTTTCTTGGTTGTAATATCTTCCCCGTTCATCAGGATCTGTCCACCGTCTACCGGAATACTTCCACAGAGTATGTTCAGCATAGAAGTCTTACCCGAACCATTACTTCCGACTACGGAGACGAATTCTCCTTTGTCTACGGTCAAATTGAATTTGTCAAACAGGCACATCTCATTGATGGTCCCCGGATTGTAGTATTTTTCAATATTTCTAAGCTCGAGCATTCTTCTTCACCTTCTTTCTGCGTTCTCCACCGATCACCAGGATCACAAGGAATAATACTGCTGTGATCAGTTTCATGTCCTGTGGTTCAAAGAACTTCAACGCTGCTGCAACACAGGCTTTATAGATCACAGATCCGATCAGCACTGCTGTTGTTGCTTTCATAAAGGATACATTTTTAAATAAGCTTGTTCCTATAATAACACTTGCAAGACCGATTACGATTGCACCTGTTCCACTCGAAATTTCAAATACGCGCTGTTCCTGACAGAAAATACTTCCCGAAAGAGCAACAAGTCCGTTTGCAATTGCAAGTCCTAAGATTTTCACATTGCCCTGATCTTTTGCAAGAGATGTGACCAATACGTCATTATCTCCTACTGCGCGGAGCAGAAAACCTGATTTTGTCTTCATGTAAAGGTCTAATAATACTTTACTGATCACTGCGATCACAAGCACGATCACAAGTACTTTGTAATTTGAAAGGCCATCATGGAAGATTCCATTTACGGATGCATTATCAAAGATACTGTCATCTCCAAAGATTGGAACATTTGCTGTTCCTGCCAGTCTTAAGTTGATCGTCCACAGTGCTGTCATCATGATAATTCCGGATAAGAGATCTCTTACCTTGAATTTTACATGAATCAGACCTGTGCAGACTCCGGCAAGCACACCGATCAGGAATGATGCCGGCAGTGTCAGGATTGGATGAACGCCTCTTGTGATCATCGTCGCTGTCAGTGCGGCTCCAAGTGGAAAGCTTCCATCTACTGTCAGATCCGGGAAATCCAGGATCTTATAAGTGATGTATACCCCAAGCGCCAGGATTCCATAGATCAGTCCCTGTTCTAAAATCGTAATATAAATCCCCATAATGTGTTAACCTCTCTGTTTCAATACTATTTTGTAATCTCTGTAAAGCTCTCTACCGCTTCATCTGCAAGATCCTGCGGAACTGTAACCCCAAGGTTTTCAGCAACTTTTTCATTTACATAGAAACCTGGTTCTGTAATCGTCTCAAAGTTCATCTCAGATGCTTTCTTCTCACCTTTCAGAATCTCTGCTGCCATCTTACCTGTCTGTTTTCCAAGTGCTACATAGTCAAGTCCTTCTGCTGCCAGACATCCGATTTTCACCTGCTCGATCTCACTTCCGAACACCGGAATGTTCTGTTTGTTTGCTTTATCAAGGATTGTTGCAAGGGAAGCAACTACTGTGTTATCTGTAAGATTTGTCAGGCAGTCAACCTCTGTCAGAAGTTCATCTGTTGCAAGAGAGATATCGGCTGTCTGTGCGATTCCTTTGTCAACGATCGTGAATCCATAGTCTCCGGCAAGCTCTTTATATTTTGCAAGAGCGGATACAGAGTTTGCTTCGCTTGTTGTGTAAAGGATTCCGATATTCTTTGCATCCGGAAGCATCTCACGGATCATCTCAAGCTGCGCTTTGATCGGAAGTTCATCACTTGTTCCTGTTACATTTCCTGCAGGTGTTCCATCCTCTTTCGCAAGCTTTGCTGCAACCGGGTCTGTAACTGCTGTGTATACAACCGGAATGTCGGAGTTCATTGCTGAATTGTAAGCTGCCTGTGCACTTGGTGTTGCGATTGCACATACAAGATCCACTTTGTCTGAAACAAATCCATCACTGATCTGTTTTGCTGTTCCCTGATCTGCTGCTGCATTCTTCACTTCTACTGTCAGGTTCTTGCCTTCCTCGATTCCTTCTTCTTTCAGTCCTTCTAAAAATCCCTCACGGCAATTATCAAGAGAACCATGCTCTGCAAACTGTGAAATACCGATTGTGTAACTCTTCTCTCCATCATCAGAAGATGTCTTTCCTGCATCAGATGATCCACATGCTGCAAGGCTCATTGTCATTACTGCTCCTAAAATAACTGCTAATACTCTCTTTTTCATAATTGTTGTCTCCTTTTTTCTTTTTAATATTTCTGCAAAAGCAAAGGAGCCGATTTGGGATTCTTGTCAATAAACTGTGGATTTCTTTTTATAAATCAACTTTCCTGATATACAAAAAACCGCCTCAAGCTTATTGCTTGAGACGGTAATAAAATTCATTATTATCGCGGTACCACTCAAATTGACGTTCGTCCACTTTCTCACGTACTAACATACGCTCCTGATTGATAACGGGTTCGGTTCCCGGCGGTTCCTACTCTTTTCATTTCAGGCCGCCCTCGAAAGTCCATTCAGAATCAGAATCCATACAGCAATCCCACCACCTGCTGCTCTCTGTGATCTCTTCTAAAACCTACTTCTCTTTCTCATCGGTTTTTGCTTTTGATGTGTTTTATTGTAGTCGTTCACTTTCTATTTGTCAAGAGAAATTTTATTATATTTTAAATTTCTTTTGATATTGTCAGAAAAATCACCATTTATTCTTCTGTTGTCTCTTCCTCATTCTCCTCTACAGCAACAGCAAGGCTAAGCTCTTCCAGCTGCTTCTCGGAAGCCGGTGTCGGTGCTTCTGTCATCAGACAGGATGCATCTTTGATCTTCGGGAATGCGATTACGTCACGGATGCTGTCCTGTTTTGCCATAAGCATAACAAGACGGTCAAGACCGTAAGCAAGTCCTGCGTGCGGCGGAACTCCGTATTTAAACGCATCCAGAAGGAATCCAAACTGGCTGTAAGCCTGCTCTTTTGTAAAGCCAAGTGCCTTGAACATCATTTCCTGGATATCATCCTGAAAGATTCTGACACTACCGCCACCAATCTCATTTCCGTTCAGAACAATATCGTATGCTTTCGCACGAACTCTTCCCGGATCAGACTCGATATACTGGATATCTTCTTCCATCGGCATTGTAAATGGGTGGTGCATTGCAACGAAACGATTCTGCTCCTCGCTCCACTCAAGCAGTGGGAACTCTGTGATCCATACAAAACGATACTCATTTTTATCAAGAAGTTCAAGCTGTTTTGCAAGCTCAACACGGAGTGCTCCAAGAGAATCCCATACTACTTTATTCTTGTCAGCAGCAAAAAGAAGCAGGTCTCCCGGCTCTCCATCCATTGCCTTTACAAGTGCGTTCATCTGCTCGTCTGTCATGAATTTTGCGAAAGAAGATTTTACTGTTCCATCTTCCTGAAGCGCAATATAAGCCAAGCCCTTAGCACCGTAATCTTTAACAAATGCTGTCAGCTTATCAATCTTCTTTCTCGGCATGCTTCCCTGTCCTTTGGCATTGATACCACGAACGCTTCCGCCATTCTCAAGTGCGCTTGTAAATACTGCAAATCCACAGTCTTTCACTACATCAGATACATCTTTGAGTTCCATTCCGAAACGAAGATCCGGTTTATCAGAGCCATAACGGTTCATTGCTTCCTGCCATGTCATTCTCTGGATTGGGAGCTGCACATCTACATCAAGTACTTCTTTAAAAAGTTTTTTAAGATACTTTTCATTTACTTCGATAACATCATCTACGTCAACAAAAGAAAGCTCCATATCGATCTGTGTGAATTCCGGCTGTCTGTCTGCACGAAGGTCCTCATCGCGGAAACATCTTGCAATCTGGATGTAACGGTCTACGCCTGAACACATCAGAAGCTGTTTGTAAAGCTGCGGAGACTGTGGAAGTCCGTAGAAAGATCCCGGATGAATACGGCTTGGCACAAGATAATCTCTCGCGCCTTCCGGAGTTGTCTTTCCAAGCATCGGAGTCTCTACTTCAAGGAATCCTTCATCTGAGAAGAACTGACGTGTCAGTGTCATAACCTGACTCTTCATACGAAGATTTCTCTGCAGATCCGGTCTTCTAAGGTCAAGGTAACGATATTTCAGACGGATGTCTTCCTTTGTCTTTGAGTTTTCTTCAATCGGGAACGGAGGTGTCTGTGACTCAGAAAGTACACGAAGTTCACTAGGGATCACCTCGATCTCACCTGTTGTGATCTTATCATTCACTGCGCCGGAACGTCTCTCAACTTTTCCGACAACAGCAACTACATACTCTGCACGTAAAGACGCTGCTTTTTCAATGATTGCTGCATCTGTAGTGCCTTCTTCACATACAACCTGTATAATTCCAGAACGGTCTCTTACGTCTGTAAATACAAGTCCTCCTTTATTTCTGTTCTTCTGTACCCATCCCATGATAGTTACAGTTTCCCCAACATTGGCTGCTGAGAGTTCACCACAACGGTGTGTTCTCTTAAGCCCCTGCATTGATTCAGCCATGGTTATTTACTTCCTTTCCCTTTTTTCTATAAGTTATCAACAGAATCTCTGTAGCACTCTGTAATATCTGTGTATCCCTGTTCTGCAAGCTGCTCCTTCTGGAACTTCTTGTTCTTCTTCATGTTCATGATCATTACCTGGCGGCCTGCTGCACGCTCCTTCTTCGCAAGATCAAGAACCTTGAGCATACCTTCCTTCGGCATATTCTTCTCGATCAAAAATGCCTTTTTCTCTTTGCTTGTCGGAACTTTGTATCCACGCTCCATCAGAAGCATAACGATACGCTCAAATCCGATAGAGAATCCAACTGCCGGTGTATCCTGTCCTGTGAACTTACCGATCATCTTGTCATAGCGTCCGCCGCCACCTACAGATCCGCCGAACTCATCCATAGAAATCTCAAAAATAGTTCCTGTATAATAAGACATTCCACGTACCAGTGTCGGATCAAACAGCATACGGAAATCTGCTTCCTTCGCACTTTCAACGCTTGTGATGATCATTTCAAGAGAGTCTGCCGCATCTTCCGGAAGGAATCCCTGAAGTTTCTCCTTACATGCGCGCACACCTTCTACATCTCCTGTAATCTCCTTGAAGAGCTGAAGATATTTCTCAACAGATTCCTCTGCATATCCATTTTCCTTCATCTCTGCTGCAACACCATCAAGACCGATCTTGTCCATCTTATCCAGTGTAATGAATACGCTGTCATAATCTTTCTCTTCAAATCCACTGTAAGCTGCCATTGCCTTCAGGAAACGGCGGTCATTGATACGGATCGTAAAGTTATTGAAATCCAGTTTTCCAAGCAGAGATGTTGTAGCAAGGATCAGCTCGATCTCAGCAAGGTTAGACGGCTCGCCAAGAATATCGATATCACACTGCATAAACTGACGGTAACGTCCTCTCTGCGGACGGTCGGCACGCCATACACTTCCCATCTGAAGTGCTTTGAACGGTGCCGGAAGTTCATTTGAATGATTTGCATAATATCTGGACAGCGGAAGTGTCAGGTCATAGCGGAGTCCTCCGTCTACAAGATCAGCTTCTTCCTTCGCCTCTGCAAGTCTCAGCTTCTCTCCACGCTTTAAGATCTTGAAGATCAGCTTCTCATTATCTCCCCCCTGCTTACTGCACAGGTTCTCGATATGCTCTACACATGGAGTCTCAATGGATGAGAATCCAAAGCTTCTATATGTATCTTTGATCAGACCGATCACATAATCTCTGATCTCCATCTCTGCAGGAAGAATATCTTTCATTCCTGTTACCGGTTTTTTCTTTAATGCCATAGCACTTCTCCTTTTCGTTCTATCATTTCACTACTATAATCTCTTGATTTCGTAATGTTTTTCATAAAAAATACACCTTAATCACGAGTCTTATATAATAAGTCAACTCCTTCTTTAAGGGTTTCCGTTATCGTCTGTTGATGCTTCTCAGAATAGTCCCTAAGTTTCTGATGTTCCTCCGCAGACATTCGGATTGTCACAATTTTATCTTTGATCACGTCTGACTTCGGACGTCCCATCTTAGCCATAGGTAATCTCCTTTCTCTCACCTATACTATTATACTTTCGTAATACGAAATGTCAACTACTTTTGATTCTGTTTATTTTTGTTCTAATTGAAATGCCTTTTTCATAATGTTCCTGGTATCTTAAAGAATTTGATCGATCGACAACTTCCTATGAGTCTTCCTTTTATGAGTACAGGGCAGGATGGATATGGAAGCGGCAGTCATGAAGCCAGATATGACATGGAAGGCAAAAGGCATGTGCTAATGACAGTGTGTTGCGAATGTTTGATCATATCCTCGGCAAAGGGAATTATACGACTGTTTTTTGTGGTCAAGGAGAATTGTTTCGTGTAAAAGAATTGTCAGCAAGAACAGATGAATATCTCACTGCGGTAAAATGTGCCGGATCCGAATATGCAAGAACTGGAGCCATCTCTAAAGAAACTGATGAAATACTCCATACGCCTTTATATCCCAAGGATGTATTCGAAAAAATGGCGGATGCCAGTTGGGGAATCAACAAAACGACCGGAAAGAAAGAACCTGATGATCTTGTGTTTATCCGACAAATGGCTGCTCTTTATAACAAAGACGCCTACGATGGAAAAGAACGCGTACTAGAGATGCATTTTACCGATTTGGAGCATACATATCAGATCCGACTTAACAAGGCCGGAAGCGAGGTTTTTACAGATGGAAGCCTTTCTCCAACTACACGCATTGACACGCCTTTTGCTGTATGGTCAGCTATTTCCCGTGGGGAAATCGGAGGCGCAGAAGCTTTGGGGCGACAGATGTATACGGTATCCGGTGATTTCTCCTTAATGATTGATTGGGATAAATTCTTTGGAAACTCATCTGCAGTCAAAAAAACAGAAGAAAACTCTCTGAATACTATGGAATTGAAAAAGCCTTCTATGGCAACAATGCTTCTTCCTTGGATTGCCTTTTGGATTGCTGTTTCCATCAATCCCGAAACAGGCGCTTTGATCACGCTTATTATCACGGCAGCTGTACCGCTTATTATGAGAGATCATAGATTTGTAATCTGGGATCAACTCTCTATCGTAACCGTTGCTGTACTTTCTGCAACAGCAAATATAACCGAAAATGGAGCTATTTCCACGAATGTAGGATATCTTGTGTTCGGACTGTTCTGGCTGCTTTCGTGTCTGACAAAAGAACCTTTATGCGCTACGTATGTAAAATATAATTATGGCGGTGAAAGTGCACATCAAAATCCGCTCTTCATGAAGACAAATTATATTCTCGCAGCAGCATGGGGCACGTTATATGTACTGACAGTAATCTGGACCTTTCTGCTTAGGAAGGCCGGGGTAGAAAATCTGCTTATCATTGTGAATAATTTAATCCCGATATTGATGGGGATTTTCACAGCATGGTTTCAAAAATGGTATCCCGCAAGGATGGCAAGAGGTCGGCGCACGAAATAGTGAATTTCCAGAAATTTTAAACCTAAAAGTCTCCGGTTTCAGCACCAATCACTGAAATCGGAGACTTTCTGTAGATTCATTTCATATCTTCTCCCCCGGGAAATCAGAACTCTCGCTTTTACTACTCCTTCTGAATATCCATTGGATTTTTCATCTAATATGTCAGCTAACGCTTCTGCTTCATCAAATCTAATTCATCAATCAAAACCACTCCTGTCCCTTCCAACGGGTTTTCTCTTTCTGGATTTTCCAACACCATTTATTCCAAAAATCACTGTCGTTTTTCCATCTAATTCAATATTTAAATTTTCTATGCCTTTAAAATTTTGCAATGTAATTGATTTAAGATTCATATTTCACCTCGCTAAATTAACATGTCCCTAACTCTATTGTCCGATTACTAAAACGGTATCCCTTTTGTTAATAAGAATTATACAATAAATGTTTATCACCCTCAAGATTCACCATTATTTTTAGTAAGACCTGATTTCAAAAATCAAGAACCGTCGTGACTGGCAGTCAAAAAAACAGAAAATTTTTCGCTATTTTCTGTTCTATACTTTCTTTACTGATATTCCTTGCTTTTGTTTGATGATATGAATATCTATCTACTCACAAGTTCTTGTATTGTATCAGATACACTTGTTCTTAGTAATAATAAACTGTCCACTTTTGCCTGTTGGATTTCATTAACTGCTGTCTGCTTTATTGGATTTCTCCCCTTTTTAAACCGTCTATTTTGTATTAGAAAATATATCTTATAAATTCAATCACCCAATATAGTTGCCCGTACAAAACACCTAATATAACAGCAATAATTAAGCAGAGTAATAATACTCCTATCAATCTACAAATCAGTCTTTCACAGAATCCAATTACTTTTATTTTAATATGCTTCCACAAATTATTTATATCATAGCCGCCCAAATATACAGTCAACAAATTATTTATATAACGCCACACCTTCTGAACAATCTCATTTTTTAACCATGTTATTTCATATGGCAATATTCTTATTTCACCCAACCTTAAATAATTGAATTGGTCAAAATTATATATTCTAAAAGATTTAATAACTGTGCCCGACCAAACACACGCTCTACTATCTTTAGAAACTATATTATCGATATGCAATTCCACCTCATCCCAATAAGTTTTATCACTATACTCACGATCTGTATCATAAGCTATCTCATCTATTTTTACTTCCCGACCACTATCAATATCTATAGTTTTAAATGCAATATGGTTTTTTTCTGTATTTCCAGAGAAAAATTTTATTACTCCCTCTATCTTATCAATTCTTTCTGCCAATAAATTTTCTATATACACTTTCTGCTTGTGTGACATACCATCTTTATTAATATTCACAGCAATACTTTTACATTCGGAATCATATTTTCGAGAACAAAACCACTCATTATCATCCCCCAAATTCTTCCAAAAATGAATGTCGCTATACTTCAAAAGTCCCCATATAACTGCAACCATTACATCCGAGAAGACAACGCATAACATTGGAATAAGAGAACCCTTTGACACATATATTGAAATATAAAACACTGCAACACAAACAATGCTGAATATAACTCGCTTAATCGCATGCCACATCTTCTTTTGAATTGTATTAGATGTCATATTTCTATCGATTGTATTGATTAAATCACTTTTTGAAAACCAATTCTCATTCGTGCTAATTTTCATGAGTTTTGCAAAAATTTTATTTGCTATGTCATCTATTTGATTTACCGAAATACTGCACTTAGAATTATAACATTCTAAAAATTCCAAAACATAATTCTTGGTAAGTTTCTCTATCCCCCGTTCGCCTCCCTCGATAATTTCAATATAAACATGATTGTTTTTATCATTGTTATTTTTTTGAATAAATTCTCTCGCAGGTTTCGTTAAATTATCTCCTACTAAGACCACTTCATAATCCATAGCCTTTATGTCTTTTTTTATTTCATCTATCCATTTTTCAATATCGGGTTTTTCAAATTTATTAACACTAGATTTCACTTGAATAGCTTTTATCAGCACCTCATCTTTTTTCAATAAAATATCAACCTTATCATTATTAGTTAACGGCTCAACCTTTATTTGATTCCATGAGTCATACTGAAAACACTTGAGCACTGCCACAAGTGCTTGATATGCATATCCACGTGCCCCATCTCTCCCTGCCATATTTCCAACGCACCTTTATTCTTATGCAATTTATGGCAAGGCATCTTGCCTCGCCATAATTCATTTATAATTTATAATTTGTAATTTGTAATTCTTCATTGTTTCAACTAATTTCAATGGTCTACCTGACGTTCTACAAACCATATCTCATCTTGTCTTAAAAGTTCTAAATCCAACAGGTTTGAATCATGCGTAGTTGCAACCAATTGACATTCTCTATCTTCAACAATTTCAAAAATAGTTCAAGAAATTTTCTAGTTAAATTTGTATGAAGACTTCTATCTATCTCATCAATCAAAAATTCTTGTAATATCCTGATAGCGGTTCACCACACGATAAATCTCTACATATTCGCTACCGACCTTGTAAATAATCACATAATCTTCCCATATCGCATATTTATAGTCTGTCCGAAAGCTGACCCGTTTAGAGAGATCCGACCCCATTCCCGGAAACATCTGAAGATTTTCAAATTTACCATAAATCTCTTTTATCGTCTTTGCAGCATATTCTTCATTATCCTCAGCAATATAATCCCGAATATTCTTCAAATCCTTTGCAACAATCGGATTGATCCGCAGTTTTAACATCTTATTCCCCCACAAGAGCTTTCAACTCATCCAGATCCAGCCAACCTTCTCCATCTTTCACTGCTTCTTCGGCTTCCTGCAACTTCATCAGAAGCTTTTTCTCTGCACGATCACGCTCATAGTCTTCAATATCCATAACAACAAAACGTCCTCTGCCATTCTTAGTCAGATATACCGGTTCTCCTTTATGACAGTTTTTCAAGACTTCATTATAATTTCTCAAATCCGATACCGGTAAAATATTTGCCATATTCTTTCAGCTCCTTCCTTTGATTTTAAATTGTTTTTGCTACTTCTATTATACATAAAAAGCTGTAAAATTCAACGTGGATTTTTACAGCTATACAATCGTTTTTTATTATTCCTTGATTTTCAGTCTGAAATAGCCCTAGAAGCATCTTAAACTGAAAATTTACATGCACTAACAAATATCAATATGAAGTCGATTTTTCTTCTGCACTTAAGATTTCCAGAAAATATTTTATTCGTGGACGATCATCGGAAAATCGAATTATAGAACTCATAGCTAAATATATTCATGCTGTCAAAAGTGAATTTCAATAATTTTCACGTCCTTTACGCGGAATTGGTGCTATTCATTTTGGATATCGATAGTTTCTTTTAATCAAATATTATTTTTTTGACAGATTTCTTATCTGTCTTTTTGGCATGCCTTTTTTACTGATTTTCTCTCAATTTTCTATACCCATTTTCAGATTTTGACATTTATTATCTACCAAACACTTTATCGAACAATTAGCTTAATGGCATTGCCAGATGTTTCTTATAGCACTTTCGCTTTATCCAAACTCAAAAGAAATTTGACAACTTCCTCTATCTCTGATAGAATGAAAATAGAAAAAGGCACTACCGATAAGCGGTTAGTCCAAAGATATATGTATACTTTTTAAAAAGTAACCGTTTCCTTGGCCGGGGCGGTTACTTTTTTGTATGATCTATGTATGCAATCAAAATCGATACTACGATACCAAGTATCATCAGTACGATGGAGAGCAGTTCAAAATCAGTCATAAAGTTTGCCCTCCTTTCCCAGATTTCCCATAAAGGATTTCTATGTAATCAGAGGATCCAGTCCCTCTGTTGAAGGACTAACCGCCTACCGTTTTCAAGTAGTGCCCACAATGATTTTACCAGAGTTGTTTTGTTTTGACAAGATATAGCCTTTTTTATCTTGCAATCCTTATACAGTAAAATGTCATACTCGAAAACTTTGGATAAATTTTAATGTTAGGAATAAGCTTTACTGAACCCGCAAATTATCCGTTATTTGACATTGTATCTAAAGCCCCAAGCAATGCATAAGCATACTTTTCATCCAGAACAGTATATATCTTTTTATTAACTCCCAAAACCCAAAATAACAAAAAGGATATATCTATTATAAGTACCCCCATATTTAATGAAGAATAAAAAAAAATCTTTCATATTTATAAGTAACGAAATTGTTATAAGAATAATTATGGCAATAATAGAAAAAATGATCCCAATTATTTTTAAATTTAATAAGTTTTTATAAAATCCCCATAACATATTTTCTTCTTGAACAAGTCTATTCTCTCGTGTATTGTTACGCAACCATTGAATGGCACTGGCACATGCTTCCTTAAACTCAATACTATTTGTTGGCGTGTCAAAAATACTAAATTCTTCATCCATTAAGCTAAGTTTTCTATAATAACGCTTTTTAGTGCAAGCATTTATATGCCCATCTTCCAAATAAAGATATTTAGCAGTCGTATTTCCATATATCTTATCTTTTTGTATATATCGTTGGAGTGCAAAAAGATAATTAGAAAATGCACATAAAATAGCGATAAATACAACTGAAAAACTAAAACTACGAACCGGCTCATACATTGCGTACAATGTCAAAATAACAGGTGCTATAATAATAATATATACAGACAGTCTCGCTCGTATATTATAAACATCAAATATTTTTATATTCATAGTCCTCCCCTCATAAGTGTTGAAAAACATTTTTCTATTCTTTCCATAACTTCCAACTTGGAACAATTATAGAAATCAATTTCTGATTCTGTTATGTCAAATTCAAAACCATAGTCCTTTCCTCTATAACAATATGACAACCCATTTTCTGCAGTAGAGACAAACCATACTTTATCATTTTTCTTAAATCTTTTTAATTTACTTGCATAACAAGTAATCAACACTATAGTTCCTTCCTCGATATTTCTAATATTACTCTTTAAATATTTTCTAACCTGATCATAATGTCCCTCAATAAATATTAATGGAAGTATTGATCGAGCAAATCACACTTGCAAATAAAAATAGATTTGGAAGATCTTCTGAGAAGATGACGGATACTTCACAAATCTGTTTCATGGAAGTTGATGGAACCATTGTTTTCTTCAATGAAGCTGTATCTGATTTAGATGCGGAGGAACCAGATACTTTGGAAAATAAACCAGCTCGAAAGGCAAAGGCTGTTGGTAAAAAAGAAGCTGATATCAAAGATCTTCCAGTAAATATAATCAATCACTATCTGACAGATGAAGAATTGGTGGCAGAGTTTGGCAAAAATGGATGGAAAGTATGTAAATGCCGTTCCGCTTTATCGCTTAGAACAAGAATTCTCTCGTTATGGTCTTACCATCACACGTCAAAACATGGCAAATTGGATGATACGATTGGGCGAAAGTTATCTTGCTGTGTTGTATGATTACCTTCATCAAGAGCTTTACAATTATCATGTGATACAAGCAGATGAAACACCGGTTTTAGTGAATCGTGATGGACGTTCAGCCGGATCCAAGAGTTATATGTGGGTCTATCGTTCAGGACATTTATATACCGATAAACAGATCGTCCTGTATGATTATCACAAAACACGAAACTGCTCACATCCACGAGAGTTTCTCTGCAATTATTCTGGTATCTGTGTAACTGATGGATATCAAGTCTATCACACGATAGAAAAAGAACGTGAGGATTTACAGATTGCAGGATGTTGGGTTCATGCCAGAAGGAAGTTTGATGAGACGCTCACTGTTATTCCAAAAGCCCATTGAAACAAATCCGATGCCTTTCTGGTAATCAAGCAGATCCAAGCGATTTATCGCGAAGAAGGTAAACTTAATGAGTTATCTTCGAAAGAAAGACTTATGCAGCGACAACTGGTTATAAAACCATTAGTTGATGCCTTATTTGCGTACCTTAAAAAGATGGAACCAACTGTTCCGACAAGTGGACAGCTCCGTAAAGCGTACACATACATCTTAAATCAAGAAAAGTATTTACGTGTGTTTCTGGAAGATGGAGAAGTTCCTATTGATAATAATGCCAGTGAACGAGCAATACGAGGATTTTGTATCGGCAAGAAAAATTGGCAGATGATTGACACGATCAATGGTGCCCATTCTTCAGCAATCATTTATAGTATTGCCGAAACTGCAAAGGCAAACAACTTAAAGCCATATGATTATTTTGTATATCTCCTGGAGGAGATTCCAAAACATATGGAACAAAAAGATCGAACCTTTCTTGAGGACCTGTTACCATGGTCTAAAAAACTTCCAGAAGGGATTCGAAAACAACAGTAGCCAGGAACCGCCAATTACGGCGGTTCTCAATTTTTCAATGTACTCGCTGTTGAGCGTTTACTTTCCCACACTTCCTGTTACCTATATATACAATGGAACATTAAAAAAAGTTGCATAATTTTAAAAGAAATTGAAGTTTCCTATAATAAAAAAATGAGAAAGAGTGCGATCACCTAACCTGGTAATCGCACTCTCTCTCATAACCGTTTTTTACTATTTAATAACTATTTTTCCTTCCTTTAAAGATATAGGATCTGAGCTTACACCTAAAAGACAGATATAATATTCTCCGGATTTTTCTGCAGTTAATTCAAAGGTTTGATTTAATTCTTTACGAGGCTCTGATTTTCCATCTAATATTTCACCGTCACAGATATAAAAATACATGATTTCCTGACCATTTCCACCGTTTGTTTCCGCTTCATATTCCGTTGCCTGAATCATTAAGGTTTCTCCCTCATTTAATTCCCAGCCTGATCCGTCTTCCTGCTCAAAAATGACTAAATCATTGTTGCCAAATATAATTTCCGGAGTAATATATTGTCCGGCGTCACCGGATACAGCAAATTCTGTTATACTGTTTGGACTAATGCTTACGTTTTTGTATGATTTAATACGAGCTGTTGTTTCCCAAATTCCATCTGAAGGTTCATCCGGAACCTCTATCTCTTCATCAGCTCCTATTATCTGTCCTTCTCCATGAAGTCCTTTTCCAACTAAATGCCGGTTGCTGTCATCAATTAATGCTGCACCGTAGTTGTGAGCAATAGCAAGAATAGACGACATTGCAGCAAGAGCTGCAACCAGTAAAACACTCTTGATAGCAAAATGCCTTTTTCTCACGATTTTCTGATCATGGATCATATCTGTTACATCTTTACAAGTTCTATCTGAAGAAAACATATCATCGGTTTCATCATTAAACATATCATTTTCTTCTAATATTTCATAAGCAACATCTGAAATGTTAGTAAACATATCGTTATACGAAATTTTCATACTGATTTCCTCCTTCTTCCAAAAATTTTTTCATCTTCTCTTTGCAGCGTTTGAGTTTGCTTTTTACTGTGGATGCCGGAATACCTGTAATGCGGGAAATATCGGCTATTTTCTCATTTTGAAAATAAAACAGAACTAATATTAACTGCTCATCCTTATTCAGTTTCCTCAGAGCATTCGCCAGCAGTAATCTCAATTCAACCTGGTTAAAATCATCGGAAATATCTGCTATGACCTCATCATTTATCTGGTAATCTGGTATGCATTTTTTCTTTTCATTTATAGCTGTATTTCTGGCCAATGTGCCTAAATAACCTTTTATTGTAACGCTTTTCGATGGATCAATTTTATTAGCTTTATGCCACAAGGTAAAAAAGATCTGATTAACCACACCCTGAAGATCAATTTTATGAGAGTAACTGCCTAAGATACTGTATACAATTTTTCCGACATAAGCATGATATTCCGAAATTATTATTGCTAACGCTGATTCATCTCCTTTTTGGATTCGTCTAATTAGTTCATTCTCATCATAATAATTACTCAATACGTTCCACCTCCCACCTTCTTTTCATCTCTTTACCTTATATACAAAAGTCATATGAAAAAAGTTGCAGCCATCCATTATATTTTTACAAGTTTCCCTGTATACGGCTCGAGCCTTGATGACTACTAATCCTTTTATACATAAGTAGGATTAGCAGCGACAACTCGATTCTTTGCTATTTTTCTTTTTCTCCTGATGAATTCTTTTCGTTTCTCAAAATATTCTATGTTCCTATAGGGATTCATTCCTTGTTTTAGCTTAGGATACCGGTTGATGAATCATTCCTTGTGTTATTATACACAAAGGAGCTGAGTACATACAATTGTAACCAGCTCCTTTGTCTTTTCCATTTTCTAAGCATATTTTTTCATATAATTACATCATTAAGAGAAAGTTTCCATAAATATTTTGACAAGAACCGATGAACTTCCTCATCTGTAGCAATCCAAGATTCATCATATGATCCATCTGTTTTCGCTTCATGAATATATAAATTACCATTAGTAATTTTATATTCTCTTTCATGAGCGCCGCCTTTTCTGCTATTATATGATAATTGAAAACTATAGAAATTTAATAGTGCCTGACACCACTGTGGTCAACTTAAGAATTTTAGAAAAATTTTAGAATTCCTTCAGCCCTGATTTCATGGGCATTTGAAGGAATTCTTTTCTTTTTTTACAAAAAAGTACTTGACAAAACCTCCTAAAAGTGAGGTCGCTTCGCGACCTATTAATTAAGGAATTGTTCGTCTCGCCACGAACCTTAATTACACTTTAGGAGGTATATCATATGAATCGAATTGACATCTGCAAAAATATCATCCAATCCATTAAGGATTATATCACAACCCCAGAAAAACTGGAACCACATCGTGTAAAAAATCATTTTGTTCGCAAACGAAAACTTTCTCTTTTTCAGGTAATTATGTATCTGCTTTATACTTCAAAAGCCTCCATGTTTCAAAATCTTTCCCGTATTCGGGAAGATCTTGAATGCCTTGATTTCCCTGACATTTCAAAGCAGGCTCTGTCAAAGGCTCGCCAATTTATTAACCCTGCCTTATTCAAAGAGCTCTACTATTTATCGGTTGATTTATTCTATAAGCAGCTCCCATCTCGTAAACTTTGGAACGGATATCATTTATTTGCCATTGATGGTTCCAAAATAGAATTGCCTAATTCCAAATCGAATTTCGAATTCTTCGGTGAAATGTTTGGATATCCTGATCCAAGCCGCCGTTTTACTATGGGACTTGGTTCCATTGTTTATGATGTTCTTGATGATTATATCGTCCATGCTTCTTTTCAGCGATATCTTGCATCTGAACGTTCTGCTGCTTTAGAGCATTTGCATAATTTAGAAGATTTAAATATCTATCAAAACAGCGTTATAATCTTTGATCGTGGCTATTATTCTGAAGATATGTTTCGTTACTGTGTCGAGCATCAGCACCTTTGCCTTATGCGCTTGAAGCAGAATTATAACATTGCCAAGAAATGCTTTGGCGACATAATCACTGTTCTTCCTGGCAACACAAAAGACGGAACTGAGAATATCAAGATAAGAGTCATCGAAGTTACTCTCGGTGATGGAACAAAAGAGTATCTTGCCACCAATCTTTTTGATTCACATATTTCTCAGAAGATGTTCCGCGAGCTTTACTTCTATCGCTGGCCGGTCGAAACAAAATATAAGGAATTGAAAAGTCGTCTTGCTATTGAAGAATTTTCCGGGGCAACAACCACTTCGGTACTTCAAGAATTTTATATCAACGTACTTCTTTCAAATCTGTCATCTCTTATTAAAAATCAAGTTGATGAAGAAATTCAGATTACCGCTAAAAGTACGAATAAATATCGATACCAAGCAAACCGGGCATTTATCATCGGACGTATCAAAACAATAGTTCCCAAAATCCTGTGTAATCTTTTCGATTTATCTGCAATTGATAGACTATATAAGGAATCTCTCCGATGCAGATCTCAGATTATGCCTGGAAGAACATTCCGACGAAAAAAGAACAAAGCAATAGGCAGGACACATTTTAACAACAAAAAAGTCGCATTCTAATAATCAATAGCTTTTCATATGGCTTTTCCGTGAAGCCCTATTAAAGTGCGTCTTCTTTTCAAATCTGCCTTCCTCTTTTCTCATTTTCACACTGTCAGCCATTAACTTGAACAGGCACTTGTCTTAAGTTGACACTAGGTTGATCACATTGGTGCCTGACACCTTTTATGGCAATGCATCCTCCGTTGGACTGGCTCAGTTTGACCGTGCAAGTGGTTCACTCGGAACGGAATATACATGCTCGCCCTTACATTCGACAAATCAGTTCCCAGAGCTTTTCCCTATAGCATCGAACCACAAAATAATCAGAATCAGTTGTATCACAGGAATTCCAATATAATTTATCCAAGGTATAACAATTACTGGGATTAATGCAAAAAATGTTCCCACACCCATCGTAATGATTAACATTAATATGAGCGTTAAGATTTTTTCAGAAATTTTAATGGATGAAAATAAAATTCCTATATCAAGCACAATACACCACAATGCCCCAGTAATGAACTTAATTATACTATTTCCCAGATTAGATTTCACAGGTGGCAATGCTATTTTTTCGATATATGAAAAAAATCTGTTCCATATGGAATTCACTGTATATTCTTTCTGCTGTCCGATCTCTTGTAATATACTTTGATACTCTTCCTTGTATAATAAATTCTTGTTTATCTTTGCTTCATCCAGTTCCATGACACTTTCTAATACATCAATTCTATTTTGAATTCTCGAGTAATAAAAGATGTTAGAATCGACATATGGAAACAACAGAACCAGACAGAAAAATACACTCAATAATCCGATCCATACTCTTGGTCTCTTATAATTCTTTTTGAAAGATGTTAATAGTTCATCTAAAATTCGTGCAATAACATGTCCCATTTTCTTTATCTCCTTTTCAATTGTTTTTGATACCTCTAGGGATATTATTAACCCTGGCTGAAGCTTTTAAATAATAATTCTCTGTAAGCCATATCAATCATTAAGCAACTGGTACTCCCCATGGAATTTGATCTTTTCCTTTCCCATTAGGCTTATCTCTCCACGAAGTAAACATGTATTTGTCAAAATCAAAAAATTTTGTTTCAGTGTATGGATTTTGTCTATCATAGTTACCTATGTTTGTGATAAATCCAGATCTCATCGAACGTAATTCATAATTTTTATATGTAAGAGATGCACAAAGTTGCTTATACAAACCAAAATTAAATGCATCATCCATTTTCATATGTTCAACAATTTTTGAATAATTACCTTCATAATCCACAAAAAGTGCTAGATTAATTGCACACAATGCAAAAATCTCATCATTAACTCTTTTGGAATAGTATGCCACACCATCATATCCTAATCTTTTACATGCCATCATTATTGACTGAGAAATTATGTACTCGGATTTAAATGTTCTATCTGCTTCTTTTATCCTATAGGATGTTGCAATTGTAAGCATATATAATTTCAACCAACAGTGAACTCTCCTATCTTCAAAACCATTCAAAGCATGAAAATCTCTTATAGAAATCACCAAATTTAGAATCTTCTGTGTTCCATCCATAAGAACCGGTGACACATTAAATTCATTTTCAGAAGGAAATCCTGTTTCTATCCAGCATCCATACGATGAATTTGCCAAGTAAAGACTTGGATTTCCAGGAATACTAAAACGATAGTTGCCTGATTTCTCCCTTAGTTTCTGAGGCAAATGTAACATATCTTTTGCCTGATATGCATTAGAAGGGTTTCCCTTTCGACATCTAAAAAGTTGTAGTTCTGTTCCTAAACCACCTGGAAAAGCATAACTTTTATCCAATGTGTTAACCGCAAACGAATCTTTTCCTACATCCTTAATAAGATTTCTTATGATTTTATTACATTTCTCGATATCTGCTTTATAATAACACTTTAATGCTTTTAAAATTTTGCTTTTGAATTCGCTAAGTATCTTAAGGCTATCATCATCGGCGCCTGCGCCTTCTGCCTGTTGAATCACAAGCTTATACTTCTTTTTTAAATCATCAAAATAATCAAAATCTTTTTCCAGAATGAACGGCGCATATAAATCTTTGCAAATAAATCCGTTTTCCATCCATGTCAAACTCATATACTATCCTCTTCTTAATAATAAGTGTTTCGTTATTGTTCTTATCACATCTCAGCCGACTATATAATTATAGTTTAAATAGCTTCTTAAATCGTTGCCCGCTACTCACCACGTATAACTTTCATGGATCGAGTAGATACATCCGTTACCAGCTATATCCCTCACAGAATTCCGGACGTGCGGCTTTCCCGCATCCGGATTAATTAAATCATAGTATATATTTTTTCGCTCATATAACTTGATATATCATTCGCAGAAATTGAAACAATCAATGCCATGATAGAGATAATATCATTCCACGTTGCGGATCTTATTTTCCATATATACCCAACACTCATCCCAATAAAAATGAAGCAATAAAATAATCTAATAAGATATTGTACTTTCTTTACATATTTATCTTTTTGTTCAAAACATAAAGAACTTTTATTTAACTTCTCTTTTATCAATTCTAACGTATCAGTTCCTATCAATAAAATCACATAATTAAATGCAATGACATTAATTACAGCCATAACAAAAATCAGTTCTTCTTCCGGTTTATACTGCATGTATATTCTAAATAATGACACTGCAATTCCCACGCTGAAAATAAATATACTATTTTTCACCCTTTTTAATTTCCTTTATTTCTTCATGTGTATAAATAATAGCAATCAAAACATTATCTAAAATATCTTTTATATCTTGCTCCTTAATATCCTCTATATCTTTAAAACGCTTTATGCATCTATATATGACAACATTATCGTTCAAAGTTACACTTCCACTTGATATCCTTTGATTTGCATTATTCAATGCATTTAAAATACTAAGTGTACTATCCTGCTCTCTTATTTTGTAAATATTAGGACAAATTACTACTAATTCACTATTTTCGCCAGAGTAAAAAGCTAAGAATTCAATAGATCCAAGACTGTCTTTCAGTTTCCTCGGTGTGAATGATACTATATAGTTTATATCATCATCATCCAAATTTATCTGCTCATATTCAATATTAATTTTTGAAAACACCTTTTCCAAATGATTTCTAGTTTGTTGCTTTAAATTGTTCATATTTTTCACCATAAAAAAAATTTTTATATCAATTTCTAATTTTGAATCCTCATCATCATATAATAATACATGATAAGTTTTATTTGTAACGCTTGTCAACATTATTTCATTTTCAAATATTTCTTTTGATCTACTATTATAACTACATGTCAATTGATACTTTTCTATAAATTTTTTCAATTTCTTATTCGGAGATCTTTTCCTTGTAAAAACCAATTGTTTACTCATTATTCTCCTCCTAATTCACTTTCAGCTCTATTTCCGTTTAAAAGTTCATTATCTTTCGGCTGCTTCATTCTATCTTTATGAATATCAAAAATATCAAGATATACTTTGATATCCTTTACACTCAAATGATTCTCTTCATAACTTACTTTAAACTCTTCTATAGCTTCTGAGTGTTTTGGTGCTCCACTGGTTATAACAAAATCAATCCATATATTTCCGGCTTCGTGTGCTGTTTCAAAAATCTATCTACTATTTTTTCACTTTTCTCATCAAGTTGTGCTTGTTTTTTCAAATGATTATCAACCTCTTTTGATAATTTAGTATTGTATATTCTTGTCTCAAGAAACCCAAATTCCGGTAATATGGAAACCGGTATTCCGGAGCGGAAACCACCATTGATTGGCTTGATTAATACTCATAAGTAATCGAACGAATGTCAAGCCCAGAGCCGCTTTGCGGGGCATAAGCAGGCTTTACATTTGTGAGATTTCTTGTATTCTTCATAATTGCCAATCGGTTTCCTTATCACCGGACTGTATGGACACCGAGACTGGAATATTCATATGGTCTAAAGAAACCATCTGCTCTTCTTATTAATAATTTTCCAATTACAACTCGCAGTATATTTCTTTATCAACATCTTTACATATGTACTTATAATCACTGCCCAAATCCCTATTAGTATTTTTCTTCTGACAAAAGCAACACTCTCTGTCAAATTTTTATACACACCTCTATCATAATTATGTCACAATGGCTATCTAATATTAACGTGAGGTGACGTAATAATATGAAAGATCAAAATACTACAAAAACTGAATTGGAATTATCCGGACTGGATCCTACTGAATTAGAATTTATGGATCCTGAAGAACGAAAGAAACTGCTTATAGCTTCTGGACTAGATCCTAAAAAATATGATTTCTGATAGGTGAAAATGGATACTTTTGATAAACTTAGATTAATTAAATTGACAAAAAACAACTGTCAAATACTTCTTGACTCGAATGATGGATTTATTATAAACACCACCTATAATAGTAACAAAGATGGGGCTTACAAAAGAGAATATAAGATTTTCAATGGCAAATTACATATCCATGAAAGGAAGAACACTGATAGTTCCCATGATAATACTTGGCTTACTACAGATAAGGAAGTTCACCAGTTCTTGGAGAAATATTTATGGAAGTTATCTCTTGATGGTATAACTGTCCGACACGCTGCTATACTACTTATTACATTTTCTGCTTTGATTATGCTATATATAATAAGTCTGCTAAAAAACATGTGTACAGCTGTTATTTTAGTATTGCACATTCCAAATTTTTACCGGAACATGCAACACTTTATTGCATTTTCTTTAAAATCTTGCTTTGTAATTTGAAGTTAAGTATAGTAGAGTCATATCTATTCAATGTCTGTATGTACAATGATTACAAGAATCATCGTATAGATAAAAGGGGAACTTTATGACTAACTTAGAAATGATGAAAGGTGATCTTATTAATCAAATAAAAAAATGACTTCGAAGCAATATATGATATTATTGTAAAAAATAATGTGATGTTATAATATTTCCAAAGAGGCGAATATCTCTGGGTTGTTCCATTGATATCCGCCTCTTTTTGGGATTAAAAATTAAAAAATATTACTTTTTCAGCTTGTCTTCAAAAATCTCAACAATTGTTTTCTCTGTGCCAACCATTCCAGGTGAAGCAATCAGTCCCATATTTCGCATAGTCTCTTCCGGTGTATTTCCATTAATTCCATGCACTTCTGAAATATAAATACCATTCATTGCAAATTCAACTGATTTATACGCTACATCTACCGCTGCAACTCCCTTCATTGTACATCCCTGGTTTCCGCCATCACAAATCATACCTGTAATACTACTTGCCATGTTATTCAATGTATGAGCCATCATTTCGACTGTTCCACCGCGTAAATAAACCAGTGCACATGCCATACCAGAACCTGCAGCGATAGCACAGCCACAGAATGCTGATAATCGTCCTGAATACTCTTTTATGTACATACATACAAGATAACTCAAGGCTGTTGCACGAAGCAACTGTTCTTCTGTGTATCCATTTACTTTATACGCTGCATATAATGGCATTGTAGCGATAATTCCATGTGCTCCAGAACCTGTAATACTCATAGCAGGTTTATCCAAACCAATAACTCGTGCCTCAATTGCTGCATTACACATCAAAGATGCTGTTTTCTGCTCATCGTCAGAAACTTCTTTTCCTTTATTAATAGCTAACAACTGTCTTGCAAATGTTGTTCTTGGATTTTCCAAACCTTCATGGAACAATTCCAGGTTTACTTTGTATGCTTCGTTAATAAAACGAATTTCTTCAATATCTACTGTTGTTACATAATCGTATAATTGTTGTAAAGTATATTTATGAATAGAATGAGATTCTTCTTCACCGCCATCTTCTTCTGTCTTTTTCTCATCCTCTGTTTCCAATTCGACTTTATCGTTCACTATAATTTTTGTGATATTAGTATGAGAATCACGAATTGTTACGATTGCCTTATCTTCTTCTGTCTCCACTGTAGCTTCAATAAAAATACGACTTGTAATGCCACTCAGTTCAACTGTAATCTTGCCCTGATCAATCATTTCCTGCGCTTTTACATTATCTTCAGGTGTAACATCTGCAAGAGACTCCAATCCCTTGTCTGCATTTCCTGCTACTACACCTAATGCAGCTGCAAATACATTACCTACTTCATTACTGTTTGGGATTCCACAAGTAAATGCATTTTTGTACATTCCACTATTCATTGCAACATTAACTTTCTTAATATCACCCTTCGTGAAACTTCTTGCCTTTGCTACTGCAAATGCAATTGCGCCCGGTTCCGTTACGCCTAATGCTGGCTTCATATCGTCTTTAATCATCTGTGACAATTCATGCATAGTAAAAACCTCCTTATTTACTTGCTTCTTATTTAGTATGTCTATTACTTATTCTTTTTCATTTCTTTTGCAGGGATATATTCTCCATTCTCGCCTTCAAAAGCTCGTCCCCATCCTGTCAAACATGCAATAAGCATTACAATCCAAATTGCCCAACTATAAAATGTTGTAAACATCATATCAGCTCCACCTAATTTAGGAAGGAATGGGTATGTATCCATCATGGAAGAAATTCCACCTAACAATAACAGTACACATCCTCCGAATGGAAGGAAGAATGGGAAGGAACAAATTGTTGTTGCAAGAATATCTGTACGTCTATATGGATGAAGATTATTCTTCTTACCTACTGCATTAACAAATGGTGCCACACAAATATTTGCAATTGTGTTAATCGCTGCAATCAAAATACCAAAAATTGTTGCTAATACCCAAATAGCTACTTCTGCGCCTCTAGGAGTCTTGATTATCGTATTATTCATCCAATCAACGATTGCTTCCATACAACCACTTTTAACAAGCATATTTCCCATAGCAACAACCAAAATCAATACGATACTTACTGTTGTCATTCCTGCAACACCTTCAGGAATTGCTCCTGAAATCGCACCGTCTTTCATTGAGAATAACGCTGAAGCTGGGAATAATCCTGCTGCAAGACCAATTACGGATGCTGTAATGATTCCTGTTCCTAATGCTGCAAAAATATTAATGCCTTTGATTGCTAACGCAATAACCAGAATTGTCGGAATTAAAAGTAACAGTCCTTTCGGATTCTGATACTGAGCTAATAGCATTTCTGCCTGTTTTGCATCTGTTGCTTCACCTGCACCACCAAAAATAAAGAATAAAATAATGGAAATAACACCTGCAATAACAACAAATTTTGCTCTTGTTTTTACTGTACTTCCGATATCAGCAACTCCTTCTCTATTCTGATATTCCTGACTGGAAGAAGCGATAATTGCTGTATCTGAAACTGGAGCAATATTATCTCCAACTGCTGCTCCTGAAAGAATTGCACCTGCCAATACTGCCGGATTTGATCCTAACAAAATACCTGCTGGATAAAGAATAAAACTCATTGTAGAAATTGTTCCGAAACCAGAACCTGTTGCCATTGCAAATACTGCCGCAAAGATAAATGCTGCAACTGTAAATGCTGCTCCACTAACATGAATTTTTACACTTAACCAAACCAAACCTTCTACAATCTGTCCACGGTTCAAAATATTTCCATAAATTCCTACAACTAACCACAACATTACTGCTGTCATTGCAACTTTTGAACCTAAACCTTCCAATATAATGTCCCAATAATCATTAAGATTCTTTGCGAAAAACATTCCGACTAACAAACCGATAACACCTGCGCCGATCATCATGTTTGTATCAGCCGCATTAAAGAATGATAATGCAATTGTAATAACAATAAAGATTGCAAATGGAACTAATGCCATAAAACTACTACCACGAAACTCTAATTTTTTGTTTTCATCCATAAGATGCACCTCTTCTCATCTTTCCTTTAGTTTACTCGTTTTCGTAAACACTCACATTGCAACTGCTTCAATCTCTACCTTTGCACCTTTCGGAAGCTTTGCAACTTGAAATGCTGCTCGAGCAGGATATGGGGCTGTAAAATATGTCTCATAAACCTGATTCATTGCCGAAAAATCGTTCATATCTTGAAGGTATACAGTTGTTTTTAAAATCCGATCCATATCGTATCCAACTTCGGCTAAAATTGACTTAATATTCTCGAGCGATTGACGTGTCTGATCTGATACGTCATCAGATACAAATTCACCAGTTTCACAATCGATTGGTAACTGTCCTGATACAAATACCAATCCACCGTTATTCACTGCCTGTGAATATGGTCCAATTGCTGCTGGAGCTTTCATTGATTCAATTTTTTCCTTCATATTAGGTTCACCTCCCTTATTTTTTTCTGTTAATCACATCTTACACCCCTACGTTTTTGTTTACAATAATTTCTTATTAAAAAAATAGTTTTTTACTATTATTACAATTTTATTGACTTATTTTTGTATAACATGTATATTAAAATTATAAAAACAGTAAAGGAAGTATTCATAATGACTAACAAAGAGATTCTTTCCATTTTCGTCCCTATTGTCAATTTTTTTAGTGAAATATTAGGTGAAAACACCGAAATTGTGCTACATGATGTGTCTAATCCAGAACATTCTGTTATTGCAATTCAAAACGGATTCCACTCTGGACGAACCATTGGAAGTTCGCTTACAGACTTTGCATTCCAAGTCACAAACAATCAAGCGTATACGACACAAGACTATTTGGTAAATTACACTGCAAAAGCGAGAGGAAAGGATTTTATCGCTTCTACTTTTTATATAAAAAATAATGGTGAACTAATTGGCATGCTTTGTTTAAATACAGATACTACCATTATCACAAATTTCATGAAAGCGGCTCAGCAATTTGTCGGTTGTTTACCAATGGGAGTTTCCATGACAATGGGAGAAACTATTACTGGATCTACCACTATGGTAGAAGAAAATCTAGATGTTCCAATTGTTTCTTTTGCAGAATCTATTATTTCTAAAACGATTGCTGATTCTAATATTCCGCCTGAACGCATGACCAGACAGGAAAAAATGGAAATCGTTTGGGAACTTACAAACCAAGGAATTCCGCGTATGAAAGGTGCTATCTCAGAAATTGCCAAACAATTAGAACTTTCTGAATCCACTGTGTACCGTTACATTAGTTTAAAAGAAGATTAATAATAAAAGCGATTCACTAATAGATCTAAAGCGGAAAGAATTGACAAACTCCTTTCCGCTTTAGATTCTTTTATTCTTTCTCTAGCTGTTCTCTTCGATACTGCTTCATTTGATCTGCTGGCAACTTAAAATAAGACTTCACCTGCTCATCAGTCAGTCCTTCTTCCAACCCCAACAAGATTTCATTCATCTGATCTCCATCTAATTTTGATGCATATCGAATAATACACTGTTCAATCGTTCCGGACAAATCCCACTCCTCTTTCACTTGGAACTTTGATTTATTTAAGATGGTTCGATAGGTCATTGTTTTTGGATTATATACGACACGCACCGGATGTTTATATCCTTCTTTTCCTGCAAGTCTTTCGGATTCTTTCCAGACTGCTGTATTAAACGGAAGATTCTTCCAATCCATGATAGGATACTTTGCTTTGATCGGTGGAACTGGTGCCTTTATTTGCTTTTTCCGATTGCTTTTTCCATTCTCTGTTGGGCGGCCTGCGTTGCCATCTTTTCTTTCTACTTCTGCATATGATCTATAATATCTATCTGTTCCTTTATTCGGATAGATATCTGATAATTCTAATACCTCTATGTCAGAATCAATCTGCAAAAAATTTTGAAACCATCTAATATCACTTTTCGTTCCCATTAATCGTATCTTTAACATCTGCTGTTTCCTCCTAACGCTGTACATGTCATTTTTCCTCCTCCTTTCGCAAGTTTTAAACAATAACAGAAAAAAAGACGAACTCATTTAGCATAATGAATTCGTCTTTTAAGGTAAGGTTATTAGGTTTTCTTGTACGTCATATAGTAAATTTGGTATTATTTAGCACTGATTTTCACAGATTTTTGAACTAATTTAATGTACAAATAATGTACCAGCCCTTTTTAGGGAGGTATTTTTCATTTTCAATCCTTCTCAAAAAGTGCTTTTTTTCGTTCAATCATCTCATCAATTCTAGCGATATATTGCTTGATATCCTTGACATTCTCGCATCTTTCGATGTGATAACCGTCTGGTAGATTCCATACACGTTTGGTGGATGCTCCGGCTCCGCAAGCAAGGATGGCCTGTTTCTCTTCCATGATCAAAATGTTATACACCCCAGCCTTGTCCTGCTCTGCATATCCAACATTCTCGAAGTTTCCGGCAATGTTCTTCTGGCGATACAGGTAATATGGCACAAGTCCCATGCGTTCTGCTGACACTGCTGCCGCCTCGACCATCTGTGTGATCTCAGTCCCCGGGTCCATTGTTCTTCCTTCCTGGCCGAACTTCGCCGCACGTTTGATTGCGAGTGCATGTACTGTCAGGCTGTCTGGATGAAGCTTCTCGATCTTCTCAAGTGTATCCTGCATATCTGCTGCATCTTCTCCCGGAAGTCCGGCGATCAGATCCATATTGATATTATCGAATCCAAGCTCACGTGCGAGGTGGAAGATTTGTTCTACATCTTCTACCGTATGTTTTCTTCCGACAAGATCCAGTGTCTTCTGCTGCATTGTCTGTGGGTTGACAGAGATGCGGGTTACAGGATATTTGCGGATCACTTCGAGCTTTTCTCGTGTGATGCTGTCCGGTCTTCCGGCTTCAACTGTAAACTCAAGCACATGCTCCAGGTCAAAATTCTCCCGGATCGTTCCAAGCAGACGGTCAAGCTGATCTGCCTCGAGTGTTGTCGGTGTTCCGCCGCCGATATATACGGTATCCAGCGTCTTTCCCTGCATCAGCTTTGCTGTAGCTTTCAATTCTTTGATCATCGCATCAAGGTAACATTCGACCTGATCTTTCCACTCAGTGATTGGTGAAGAGCTGAATGAGCAGTAGGAGCAGATGCTTGGACAGAATGGAATTCCTGCATACAGGCTATAGCCATTTTTACAGTCCAACTGATCAAGAAGTGCCTTTTCACGGCATGCAATCTCATACGCAATCTGTGCTTTTTTATTACCAACACAATATTGTTCTTTTAGAAATCCAAAAATTTCTTCTTTTGTCATTCCCTGCTCGATTTTCTGCATTACAAGCTTTGTCGGACGGACTCCGGTCAGCATTCCCCAGGCAAGTTCCTGTCCTGTCTGCTTTGAGAGAAACTGATAGACTTTCTTCGTTACATCGCGTTTCTCTTCCTGCACATCTTCTGTCTGCACGCATTCTTCCGGTGCAAGGGAAAAGCAAGTCCCTTCCGGCAAATGTATCTTCACCAGTGGTTCTTGCTTCTCATCTAC
Source organism: Mediterraneibacter faecis (assembly GCF_055383675.1). Taxonomy (NCBI): domain Bacteria; kingdom Bacillati; phylum Bacillota; class Clostridia; order Lachnospirales; family Lachnospiraceae; genus Mediterraneibacter; species Mediterraneibacter faecis. The sequence goes on from NZ_AP043803.1 coordinate 2,405,492, forward strand.
TGTCTGCACGATATCCTCTTTTGGATAAAATGCTTTCGTGACATGGTATACGTTATAAGTAAATTTGTTCTTCTTACTTTCTATCTTTATCATATGAATGGATTATGCTCCTTCTCAAACTGAACTGATGTCTCTTCCATATGTCCCGGATAGATCTTTGTATCATCCGGAAGTGTCATGATCTTCTCCTGTACAGAGCGGACCAGCTGGCTGCTGCTTCCTGTCGGTAGGTCTGTTCTTCCGATGGAAGCACAGAACAGCGTATCTCCACTGAACAATCTATGTTCTTTTGGTAGGTAATAGCAGCATCCTCCTACTGTATGTCCCGGTGTATGAAGTACATCAACTTCAATTCCTGCGCACTCGATCACCTGACCGTCTCTTACAGGCTGTGCTCCGTGGAATGCGTATTTCGGTCCGTACATACAAGAAACATTCAGGCGGTCATCCTCGATCACCGGAAGTTCATCTTCGCCTGCGTAAACCGGCACAGGAAAGGCTTTAAGGAAATCATCGATTCCCATGATGTGGTCAAAATGTCCATGTGTCAGAAACAATGCTTTCATTTCTAGTCCATTGTTCTTGATATAATTGACATATTCCTGCGGACATTCTGCCATATCCACTGCAAAACATTCCTTTGTCTCTTCATTAGTTACAATATAGCAATTCGTTCCAATTGACCCCAGTACAATACTTTCAACCTTCATTCGTTTTCCTCCATCAGCCTGTTGTTCTCTCAATATCAATTACATTTTCAATCTGTCTGAGCTTTCCGATCACACGATTCAATTCTTCTCTTCCGTGTACAACAAATCCCATCTCCATTGTCGCCGTACCCTTCTTGCTCGTCCGAGTATTCATGGACTTCACGTCAATCTTCTCTTCAGTAAATACCTTTGATACATCCAGCAGAAGTCCTCTTCTGTCGTCTGCAAATATCTTCAGTTCTGCAAGATACTGACCGCCTTCTTCGAGATCATTATCCTCCCATTCTGCTGTGATCAGACGGGATCTCTCCACATCAGAAAGATTGATGATATTGATACAATCTGTTCTGTGGATCGACATTCCGCGCCCTCTTGTTACAAAACCGACAATCTCATCTCCCGGCACCGGATTACAGCACTTTGAGAAGCGTACTGCCATATCATTGATTCCCTTAACTACGATTCCGCTCTTTGATTTGGCAATGTGTACTCTCTGTTTATTCGCTTCTGAGATCTTCTCCAAAATATTCTCATCCGTGATCTCTTTCTTATGCTCTTTCTCGTACTCTTCCAGCAGGCGGTTCACAACCTGACCTTCTTTGAGTCCGCCGTGTCCGATTGCTGCAAGTACTGCATCCCAGTCACGGAATCCGTATTTCTTCTGAACGATCTGCTGATATTTCGGCTTGATGATATCCGGCAGATTGATGCCCTTGCTCTTACAGTAGGCACTGATCAGATCCTTTCCGCGGATAATATTATCTTCTTTGTATTCCTTCTTAAACCATGAATTAATCTTGCTCTTTGCCTGTGTGCTCTTGACGATATTCAGCCAGTCACGGCTCGGTCCCTTGGAATTCTGAGATGTAAGGATCTCGATTCGGTCTCCGTTCTGAATCTTATAATCAATGTTCACAAGCTTGCCATTCACTCTGGCGCCAACCATCTTATTGCCGACTGCACTGTGGATCGCATAGGCGAAGTCAACCGGTGTGGAGCCATTCGGAAGGTTCTTCACATCCCCGTTCGGTGTGAAGCAGTATACATCTTCCTGGAACAGATCCAGGTCACCTTTCAGCAGGCTTAAGAACTCACGGTTATCAGACATGTCTCTCTGCCATTCCAGGATCTGACGCAGCCAGTTCAGCTTCTCTTCCTGTGTGTTCAGTCCTTTCGTGTTGCTTCCGCCTGTCTCTTTATATTTCCAGTGTGCTGCGATACCATATTCCGCTGTCTTATGCATCTCTTCTGTACGGATCTGGATCTCGAACGGCTGTCCGGAAGGTCCGATCAGCGTTGTATGCAGAGACTGGTACATATTCGCCTTCGGCATAGCAATATAATCCTTGAAACGTCCCGGAATCGGCGTATACATCTCATGGATCACACCAAGTGCTGCATAACAGTCTTTCACTGAATCTACGATAATGCGGACAGCGAACAGGTCATACACCTGGTCAAGTGTCTTGTTCTGATTCACCATCTTCTTATAAATACTGAAGAAATGTTTTACACGTCCGTATACTTTCGCTTCAATATCCGCATTCTTCATATGCTTTGATACTTCAGCAACGATCTGTTGCACAAATTCTTCACGTTCCGTCTTACGTGCATTCAGATCATGAACCAGCTGATTATAAACTTCCGGCTGATAATATTTCAGAGAAAGGTCATCGAGTTCTGTCTTGATCTTTGAAATACCGAGACGCTGGGCGATCGGAGCGTAGATATCCATCGTCTCTCTTGATTTCTCTTTCTGCTTCGCCGGTGTCATAAACTCCATCGTACGCATGTTGTGCAGACGGTCTGCCAGTTTCACGATAATAACACGGATATCCTTCGCCATCGCAAGGAACATCTTTCTTAAGTTCTCTGCCTGGGCCTCCAGCTTGTCCTGGGAATAGTTCAACTGTCCCAGCTTGGTAACGCCGTCTACAAGAAGTGCCACCTCTTCACCAAACTCTGCTGAGATCTCATCGAGTGTCATTGTCGTATCTTCTACCACGTCATGAAGCATTCCAGCCACGATTGTTTCTTTGTCCATCTCGAGATCTGCAAGTATGATTGCCACCCAGAGTGGATGGATGATATAAGGTTCTCCGGATTTACGGAACTGATTCTTATGCGCTTCTTTGCCTATCTGATAGGCCTTCTCGATCATCGTAATATCTGCAGATGGATGATACTTACGCACACGAGCTATTAAGGCCTGATATAACTCCTCCGGATCCTGATAATCCTCCGGCGCTTTTACTGCATGCCCGTCCACTATCTCCAGATTTTTATTCAGATCTTCATATTCCCGAGTGCCTGCCATATCATCTTCCCCCTTCATTCATCCTGTGTTCTGTTCAGATCCAACTTCCAAAATGCTTCGTATTTCGTCAGTATGGCATATCCGACAATTTTAGACACAAAACGCCTTAGTTCTGAACAATTAATATGATTTAGTATATCACTATTTTTCCCTTTTTCAAATAAGAACTTCCCATTCTTCTTCATTTTAAGCAATTTGTACGGTTTTTTCGATATTATCTACTGATAATTGACAATTGTAAGCTGAATTGTTCTTCGTCCCATGTACTCATTGATGGATGGATAGTATGTAAAAGACATGATCTGCTTCTTTTCCATCTGCCGCAGACAGTCTTCCACTTCTCCGAAATAAACCGCTTCCATCTGATTTCCCTGCTGGTCCTCCAGTCTGCATTTCAGCACATTCCGGTTCTTTCCGAAGATTCTTGGCTGGATCACACGCAGTTTACTTTCTGCAAATAACGGTTTCCCATTGCCTTTTCCAAAAGGCTCCAATATCTTAAGCTCATGGATCAGCTCTTCATTAATATATGGAAATGGAAGCCGCATATCGATCGACACCTTCATCTGCAGATCCTCTTCTGTCAGATCTGCCAGTTCATTGATCCGTTTCCGGAAAACTTCGACATTTTCCTCTTCCAGAGAAAGTCCTGCTGCCAACTTATGTCCACCGTACTTCGTAAATAATTCCCTGCAGCGGCTCATTTCCGCAAACATATCATAGGCTTCGATCGACCGTCCGGAACCTTTCACTCCTGTCTCTCCCTTTGTCAGTACAAAGGTCGGACGATAATAACGTTCCTTGATCCTCCCCGCAATAATTCCAGCGATACTTTCGTGACACTCTGGAAGATACACGACCAGCACCTGGTCGTCCTTCCAGGAACTTGATTCAATCTGCCGGACAGCTTCTTCTACACCTTCTTCGGTCATTTCTTTCCTGCTGTCATTTAATTCTTTCAGATCTGCTGCCAGTGTCACTGCCTCTCTCCGGTTCGATGCATTAAGGAGTTCCAGTGCACGCTTGGCTGTATCCAGTCTTCCGCCGGCATTGATGCACGGTCCGATCACAAATCCGATATGATAAGTATTCAGGTTCGCTGTATCTACCCCTGTACATTGCATCAATGCGTGAAGCCCTTCATTCTTCGTTGTCTTCAGAAGCTCAAGTCCCTTTTTCACAAAGACACGATTCTCTCCAACCAGATCCATCACATCACCGATCGTGGCAATCGCAACATTTTCCATCAGGCTTTCCTGCAGATGCTCTACCGCCTGCTCTGACTTTCCAGACACTCTGTACAAAACCTCAACCAGCTTATACGCTACAGCTGCGCCGCACAGCCCTTTAAATGGATACTCACAGTCTGCTCTGTGCGGATCGACCACTGCATCCGCCGGTGGCAGGAGATATTTTTTCTCCCCATTTTCTTCCAGATACGGAACTTCATGGTGATCTGTCACAACGATCGTCATCCCATTTTCTTTTCCGTAAGCGATCTCGTTCAGTGCCGCAATTCCATTATCACAGGTGATGATCGTGTCTACATCATCCTCCAGTGCACGGTCGATCAGCATCTGATTCAATCCATATCCGTCTTTGATCCTGTCTGGAATATCCGTATCGACATCTGCCCCAAGTCCTGCAAGCCCCTGTTGCAAAATATACGTTGCATTGACTCCATCAATATCATAATCACCGATCACACGGATTTTCTTTCCTTCTTCTATTTTCTCCTTAAGAATATCTACTGCACGATCCATATCTTTCATCAGTAAACCGTCATACAGATCCTCCACTGTTCCATTCAGATAAAAATCAATTGCTTCATCTCCGATCACATCACGGTTCCTCATCAGTCGTGCAATGATTGGGGAGATCTGATATTTCTCTGCTATTCCATTAAAATCCGCCTTTTTCATTGCGACGAACCATTTCTCCATCCAAATACCCTCCCAGTCTGTCAGTATCATATTTTCTTATTATAGCAAAAATCTGCCGTATCGAAAATCATTTTTCATTTTCGATACGGCAGATTCTATTTCGTTACTGTTTCCAGGCTGCTATTTATTTCTTAGCGTTTTTTACTCTTTTTGTTCTTGAAAGAAGTCTTCTTTCCTTTTTTCTTCTTGGAGCTGTCGTCTGCAGATGTATCTGCTGCGTTACTCTCTGTGGAAGTAGTTCCTTCTTTCTTGTCTGCTGCTTTTACAGAAACTGTCTTTGTGCCGGAAGCTGCTCTCGCAGCCTTCGCTTCCTCACCAAGTCTTGTCTTCATCACATACCACAGTGCACCTGTGATACATACGGATGTATATCCACCGCAGATGATACCTACCATCAGAGGTGCAGCAAATTCCTTAATGGAGCTTACACCAAGGATATACAGAGCAACGACCATGACAAATGTTGTAAAGTTTGTATAGATCGTTCTTGTCAGTGTCTGAGTAATACAGCGGTTTACAAGATCCTTCAGATCTTCTGTACGGCTCTTTGTTGCCAGCGCCTCACGGATACGGTCAAAGATAACGATCGTACCGTTGATAGAATATCCGACAATTGTCAGCATACATGCGATAAATGTATTTCCGACAGATACTCTTGCGATCACATAGAATCCAAGAACTACAAGTACGTCATGCATCAGTGCGACAACAGCACTTGTTGCGAAACGGATATCTTTGAAACGGAACCAGATGTAAAGCAGCATACAGATTGTAGCAATGATCACAGCTATAACAGCATCTCTTCTCATCTCGGAACTTACTGTTGAGCTGATATTCTCTGTAGCGATATCAGATGCCTCTACCCCGTAGTTCTCATTCAGATAAGAAGCAAGTGCTTCACGTTTCTCAAGATCAAGTGTCTGTGTCTTGAAGACTGCCTGATTGCTGTCTTTTACTGTCTGAACCTGAATATTCTTATCTCCTGTGATCTCTTCCAGGCTTGGGATCATCTGGCTGTCGATCTCTTCGAGAGTATATTCTTTATCAAATGTTACATTTGTTGAAGTACCGCCTACGAAATCAAGGCTGTAGTTCATCGCACCGATTCCTCTTGCATGGTTCACGCCCATCATGACCGGTCCGGCCAGGCAAAGGATGATGGAAACAATGAAGAAAATCTTTTTCTTTCCAAGGAAATCAACTGGTTTACGTTCTTTCAGATGTCTTCCGTATACTTTCTCATTGCGGATGCCTGCTCCATAGAATGCAAAGATGATCAGTCTTGTGATCACGAGTGCTGTAAACATGGATACGACAATACCAAGTGCAAGTGTCTGGGCGAATCCCTTTACAGTACCACTTCCGCGAAGCCACAGCACACCGGCTGCGATCAGTGTTGTGATATTTCCGTCAACGATTGCGGACATTGCTTTCTGGAATCCTGATTTCAGTGAAGCGTGTACGCTCTTTCCTGCTGTCAGCTCTTCTTTCACACGGGCGAAAATGATAACGTTCGCATCTACCGCCATACCGATACCAAGGATGATACCTGCAATACCCGGAAGTGTCAGTGTGATGTCAAATGCATTTAAAAGGATTAAGATCAGTTCTGTGTAAAGGATCAGTGCAAGACTGGATGCAAGTCCCGGAAGGAGGTATACCCAGCACATGAATACACATACGATTGCCAGACCGATGATACCTGCGATCAGACTTCCTTTCAGAGCGTCCTGTCCAAGCTGTGCTCCTACAACTTCTGAGCTAAGCTCTTCAAGTTCCAGATTCAGTCCACCGATACGGATTGTAGAAGCGATGTTATCAGCCTCGTCATAATCCATGTTTCCTGAAATCTGAGCTTTTCCATTCTCAATCACTGCATTTACGCTTGGCACGCTGATCAGAGAACCATCATAGTAAATAGCGATTGTGTCATGGTTATTGTTATAAGCTTCTTCTGTTGCTGTCTTGAACTTCTCTGCACCCTCATCTGTCAACTCAAGATCAACACCATACTTTTTATTTCCTGTTGTTGAGTCGTTGAGCACTCCGGCTGAAGCTGTCTTTACTTCTGTACCTGTCAGTACGATGGAGTCTGTATCTTTCAGTTCGTCGATTGACTTATTCAGTGTATATCCGGAAGCTGTCAGGGAATAGTTTTCATTTCCCTCACTGTCTTTATGCTTGATAAAGTACAGTGAACCCGGCTGTCCAAGTTCTTCCAGGATCTTGTTTGCGTCGCTCACACCCGGAATCTCGATACTGATACGGTTGTCTCCAACCTGATAAGCCTGTGCCTCTGTGCTGTACTGCTCCACACGTTTTTGAAGCTTGTACACGGTGTCATCCATGTCTGCCTGAGATGGCTTGTCACCTTTTACCTGATATGTAATGCTGACTCCGCCTTCCAGGTCAAGACCGAGATTGATGTTCTTCGCAGCTCCCATTCCCTTTAAATCAAGTCCAAGCACACAGGTCATACCGAAGAGTGCTGTAACTGCGATTACGAGAATGAGGCTGAGAATACTCTTACCTTTCTTCATCTCTTTCTTTCCTTTCTTGACTACTGCTCTCTAACTTTATTGTTCTTCATCCGCCAGAGCAGCCTTTATCATGATCGCACATTCCACACGTTTTCTCTCCATCTCACAGCTCACTTCGTAAGTATCATGGATCGTATTGTGGAACTTGTAAGAATTCGCCATACAGCCGCCACTGCAGTAAAATCTGGCAAAGCAGGTTCTGCAGCTTTCCTTGGAATATACGCTGCATCCACGGAATTCTTCCGCAATCTCCGGTTTTGTAATTCCCTCATCGACATTTCCCATGAGGAATTCTTCCTGTCCTACAAACTGATGACATGGGTAGAAATCTCCCCAAGGTGTCACTGCCAGATACTCTGTACCTGAACCACAGCCGGACAGACGCTTAGACACACACGGTCCACCTTCGAGATCGATCATGAAGTGGAAGAAATTGAATCCTCTTCCGCTCTTCTCGCGCTCGATCAGGAATTTTGCGAGTTTATCATATTCTTCAAAGATCTGTGGAAGATCTTCTTTCTGGATTGCATATGGTTCTGTGTCATCACCTACTACAGGCTCGATTGACATCTGCTTGAATCCAAGATCTGCGAAATGTTCTACATCCTTGGAAAAATCCAGGTTATTTCTTGTAAATGTACCTCTAATGTAGTACTTCTCCTGATTACGGCTCTCTGCCAGCTTCTGGAACTTCGGAACAATCAGATCATAGCTTCCTTTTCCGTTACGGAACGGGCGCATCTGGTCATTCACTTCTTTTCTTCCATCAAGACTGATGACAACGTTGTCCATCTCTTTGTTCACGAACTCCTGAACTTCATCGTTCAAAAGAACTCCGTTTGTTGTAAGTGTGAAACGGAAATGCTTGTCATGAAGTTTTTCCTGCTCTCTTCCGTAAGCAACCAGGTCTTTGACAACCTGCCAGTTCATCAGCGGCTCACCACCGAAGAAGTCAACCTCAAGGTTTCTTCTTGTTCCTGAATTCGCGATCAGGAAATCAAGTGCTTTCTTACCAACCTCGTAAGACATCAAAGCTCTGCGGCCGTGGTATTCTCCCTCTTCCGCAAAGCAGTACTTACAGGCAAGGTTACAGTCATGTGCAATATGAAGACATAAAGCCTTAACAACTGTCTTACGCTGCTTTACAACGTCGATAAAGCTCTCATAAATGTCTTTTGTAAACAGACGTCCCTGTTCCGTCAGTTCTGTTACTGCCTCTAAAATATCCAGCAGATCTTTCTCAGAATATTTCTCTCCAAGCTCTTTTTTCAATGCTTCTGCTGTTTCCGGAGATTTCAATGTCTCCACTGTATGATCTTCATTCATGCGATTAAGCACTTCGATGACATCATACGCTTCCTGATCCACAACATGTACAGCTCCGCTGTTCACGTCGAGGACGATATTATATCCATTGTTCTGGTACTGATGTATCACGTGGATACCTCGCTTTCTATATGTATTTGTAAATCTATTTGTAACTGTTCAAAGCCCGGCATTTTCACAATGCAGCTCTAAGCAGATACGTCTAAAACATGCTTAAGGCAGCGATTTGCACCGCTGCCTCACCTGTAATCCTGTTGCTGTTTTTCGCATAATTGCAGGCAGTATCACCGCTCAAAGCAACTCTGCAGCAACATTATCTTCACTTTCAGGTTTTCTTATTTTGCGTTTTCGCAAGTCTGGTTTCCTACTGTACAGGATGTCTTACATGCAGACTGGCAAGATGTCTGGCACTCTCCGCATCCACCTTTTTTAACTGTGTTGTTCAGTGTCTGTGTATTCAGTGTTTTAATGTGTTTCATTTTTACTCCTCCTAACTTCGCACATATTGCTTTCGTTATTATAGCACACACAGCCAGGTTTTTAAAGTATTTTTTCACACATCCGTCTGGTTTTTCTTCATGAGACCATCCCTCCGAGCATTCCGCCTCCGGTACAAAGTACAAATGTCAGAAACAAATCGCCTGTCCCTGACGAAACCTCACGGTACATTCCAAATGAGATGAGCAGTAATAGAACAAAATAGAGCACTCCGGTTCCAAGCCCCCAGAGGAACTTCTTTTGGCCTTCCAGTTTTCCCATCACAAAGCCTCCCGAGAAAGTTCCTATTACATAAATGAGAATAATTCCCAGATTCACATTTTCTTCACTCAATCCTGCTTTATAAAGGAGAAGTGCAAGAATTAACAGAAACATTCCTGTGACCAGATAGGCGCAAAGTAATGCCTTCACTAAATTTTCTGCGTATATTATCCCTTTTTTCCCATGATTTTCTCTCATTTTCTTTTCCTTTCGATGCATGTCCGGTTTTCCACTGATACTATTCTATGCATCCTCCCGGAAAAATATGACACTTTTAACTTAACTGCCTCCCAAGCAGATCTGCTGCGCCTGCCGCAAACTTCTTTTCCATCTCTCCGAAATGCTTTTTCTCATTTTTCTGCAGAAAGATCACTCCACCTGCAATATCACCTTCACTGAGAATCACACTGATTATTTCCTCGCTGTATTCACTCCTGTCTTTTGTAATTGCTACAAACTCAGCGTCACTGCTCTTTTTCAACACGGTCTTTCTTTCTTGAAACACTTCTGCCAGCTCTGCACTCAACAGCATTTCCTGAAGTTCTTTCTTCCCGTTTCCTGCTGCCGCGATCACCTGATCTGTATCAGTGATACAGACTGTACAATCAAGTGTCTTCGAAAGACTATCTGCATAAATCCCTGCCAGTGTTCCTAATTCACCGATTGGAGAATATTTCTTTAAAATCACCTTCCCTTCTCTGTCTGTAAAAATTTCCAGTGGATCACCTTCACGGATCCGCAATGTCCTTCTTATTTCTTTTGGAACTACGATTCTTCCAAGATCATCTATCCTCCGGACTATCCCTGTGGCTTTCATGGCACATTTCCTCCATAATTATATTTTAATTAGTATGTGGTAAAATATAGGAAATTATGTTCTTTTTATGATAAAATGTAACTGTTCAGAGCCAAGCAAAATTTCATAAAACAGGTGTAAAATGCTTGCATTTTTAAGACTGTTTTTGAAATTTTATTTGGCGGATACGCCACACCGACGAAATGCGTAGCATTTTGGAGGTTGGCTCTGAACAGTTACGATAAAATAATTAATACTGATTATGAAACAAGGAGATTTTAAATGAAAATTGTATTTTTAGATGTCAAAACAATTGGAGAGGATATTGATCTTTCCGCATATGATGAACTCGGTGAAGTTGTAAAGTACAGCTTTTCTTCACCTGAAGAAGTCCCGGCGCGTGTCACGGATGCCGATGTGATCATATTAAATAAAGTTCCGGTCAATGAGCAGACTATTGGAACTGCAAAGAATCTGAAACTCGTCTGTGTCACAGCCACAGGCACGAACAACCTGGATAAGGAATATCTTGATTCAAAAGGAATTGCCTGGAGAAATGTTGCCGGCTACTCTACAGAGACTGTCGCACAACACACATTTGCAATGCTTCTCTTTCTATTAGAAAAGCTGCGCTATTATGATGATTATGTGAAAGAAGAGCACTATGTAAATGATGTCTCTTTCACTCATTTTGCAGAACATTTCACAGAAATCCATGGAAAAACCTGGGGGATCATCGGTCTTGGGGCAATCGGCAGACGTGTTGCTGAGATTGCACGTGCATTTGGAGCGAAAGTCATTTACTACTCCGCCTCCGGTGCTCCGGCGCAGGAAGGTTATGAACAGGTTGACTTTGAGACATTGCTTACGCAGTCTGATATTATTTCCGTCCACGCTCCACTCAACGAGCATACAGAAGGACTGATCAACAGCAAAACGTTTGAAAAAATGAAATCTTCCTGTATTTTTCTGAATCTCGGAAGAGGACCGATCGTCGATGAGCAGGCATTATATAATGCACTGGTCAGAAATCAGATTGCCGCAGCAGGATTAGATGTCCTTTGTGAGGAACCAATGTCCGCATATAATCCATTGCTCAAGCTCAAAGACAGTAAACGCCTGCTGATCACACCACACATTGCCTGGGCGAGCGTGGAAGCGAGAACTCATCTGATGGAAATTATCCATGAACAAGTCAAGGACTTTTTTGCTTAAGATCAATATTTTGTTTATCCCTACAATTTTTCTGTAATTTGCAATCAATATTTTTCTGTAAAGTTTAAAGAAAATAATTGTAAACTCTGGGTAAAGTGTTTTATAATAGCCATGTACGTAATTTTTTGCAAGACGTAACATGTCAACTTAATAACTTAAGAAAAAGGAAAAAAGAAAATGGGAATTACAATGGTTTTGTCCTTGCTCAGCGGAGTTGCCCTCTTCCTGTACGGAATGGCACTCATGGGAGACAGTCTTAAGAAGGTTGCCGGTAACAAACTGGAACTTATCTTATACAAGCTCACAAACTCCCCAATCAAAGGATTGCTGCTGGGTACAGTCGTAACAGCGATCATTCAGTCGTCATCAGCTACAACTGTTATGGTCGTAGGATTCGTAAACTCCGGTATGATGAAAGTTGCTCAGGCAATCGGAATCATTATGGGTGCCAACATTGGAACAAGTATCACAGGCTGGATTTTATGTCTTTCTTACATTGATGGCTCCAGTGGCATTGCGCAGCTTCTGTCCACCGCAACAATCTCTGCGATCGTTGCGATCATCGGTATCATCTTCCGTACATTCGTAAAGAAGAAACCTTATTCCGATATCGGTGACATTATGCTTGGTTTTGCGATCCTGATGTTCGGAATGCAGACAATGAGTGGTGCAGTTTCACCTCTGAAAGAGAACCCACATTTTGTCAGCCTTCTGACAATGTTTAAGAATCCATTTATGGGTATTCTTGTTGGTATCGCATTTACTGCAGTGCTTCAGAGTGCATCTGCTTCTGTCGGTATCCTTCAGGCATTATCAATCACAGGCTCTATTACATTTGCTGCCGCACTGCCTATTACAATGGGTATCGGTGTCGGAGCTGCCTGTCCTGTACTGCTTTCTTCTATCGGTACGAACAAGAACGGAAAGCGTACAGCACTTATTTACCTGCTGAATGACTTATTCGGAATGATCTTTTGGTCTATCGTATTTTACTCAGTAAATGCCGCTGTCCACTTTACATTTATGGACATGGTCATGAGTCCTGTCAACATTGCTTTATTGAACTCGGTATTCCGTATCGCTACGATCTTGATCCTTGCTCCATTTATCAGCAAGATTGAGAAGCTTGTCTTCTTCCTGATCAAGGATACAGACGAAGACAACGAAGAGCAGGCTGATTTTGATCTGCTTGAGGAACGTTTTCTGGATTACCCACCGCTGGCGATCAGTCAGAGCCAGATGGCTGTTAACGGTATGGCAAAGAATGCCCGCAAGAATCTCATGCGCGCTTTCGAACTTCTGACAGACTTTAGCGACAGCAAGTTCAATAAGATCCAGGAAAAGGAAAACATGATCGACAAGTACGAGGATAAACTTGGTACTTATCTGATGCAGTTAAGTATGCATGATATGACACCTGAGCAGGCGAAACAGACCTCCAAGTTCCTTCATACGATCAGTGACTTCGAGCGACTTGGTGACCACGCAGTCAACATTTCCAGAGTTGCCCAGGAACTTCATGAAAAGTCCCGCACCTTCTCTGAATCTGCTACTTATGAGCTGAATGTGCTTGAGAAGGCATTGGTTGAGATTGTTGATCTTACAGTAAATTCTTTTGTAGATGAAGATCTTGAGACTGCTGCAAAGGTTGAACCTCTGCGCGAACTGATTGGTATTCTCTGTAATGATCTGAAACTTCGTCACATTAAGAGACTTAGAAATGGTCAGTGTGATCTGAATACCGGATTTGCTTTTAATGACCTGCTTACAAACTACGAGCGTATCGCAGCGCACTGTTCTAACGTTGCTGTAGCGATTCTCGAGCTTGATTCTTCTAACTTTGATATTCATGAATATACAAAGAGTGTCCGCAAGCTGAAGGATGAAACTTATCTTACAGCCTTTGAGGAATATGAGAAGAAATATGATATCAACGGATATCAGCCGGAAGCTGAAGCAGATAAGAAATTCTCTGCAAAAGCGAAGGATAGCGAGAAGAATAAGGACAACGAGAAATCTTCCGGAAAGAAGAAAGACAAAGACAAGAAAAAAGATAAAAAGAAATAAATTCTTTTCTATTTTATTTAAAAAAGGAACAGCTCTTTGTGAGCTGTTCCTTTTTTGTATATATTCTTCTTACGTGCAATACCGAAATGTCTTATCCGTAAGAATTCTTGCAAAGATCAACCCTAACGGAAGAGCTGCAACAATCAGTATTGCCGCCGCAAACCAGGAAGCTGATACAGAAAGATTCATTGTTCCCAGATTATAAAATCCACGGTACAGATACAATCCAGGAACCATGATTACAATCGACGGAACCGTGACAGAGATTCTCGGATATCCGACCTGATTTTTAATCATAGTTGCCAGAAGTCCGGCTGTTAATGCTCCGACAAATGCTGCTGCCGCCGGAGGCAATGCCGTCAGATCAACCAGTTCCAATCGCAATGTATTGGCAATAGCACCGATTCCTGCCGCCACTGCCGCAAGGCGTGTAGGACTGTTGAACATAATCGAGAATCCAAACACACCACAAAAGCTTGCAAGTAACCGGAAAATAATCCATTCTTCCTGCGTCAGATCAAGTTTCAGGAAATCCACAGGTTGTAAATTTAAGACTAGTGCCATGATCCATGCAGACATTGTAGCTACCAAAACAATAATCAGTGCATACATGAGTCGTTCCATGCCAGAACGCATGTCCAATTTTGCAAGGTCAATTCCACTTGTGATAAAAGGGAAACCTGGAATAATAAATAGCATTGCACAAATATATCCCGCCTCATGCTGGATTGGAATCGCCCACAAAATCTCAGCTGCTTTCAAGAGTCCCGCATAAACCAGACAGGCTGCCGAAACAGATGAGGCTATACACAAAAATAATGTGAAATGATGTTTACTCAATTTGCACCTGATAAAATTTCCAATCCCTGCACCGACAAATGCACAGAACATTTCAATCAATCCACCGCCAAGCAGAAATGTAAATCCACCGCATGCCAATGCTGCTGCCATTCCCAATGCAATTGGAGAATATAGTCCGTGAATCTCTTCAATCTGATCCAGCAGCTTATGCAGTTGTTCACCAGACATATCCTGTCCGCCCTGTTCGAACTCACGGATAAAGTGTTCCAGTCTGTTTAACTTAGATGTATTCACGCCTGTATTCGTCAGACACAAAGACTGCGTGAATCCATCATCACCATCAAAACAGGTATACTCAATCGACATCAAACCAATATCCGCTGTACACGTTATCCCCATCTCTTCTGCTAGTGCGTTCATAGAACTTCTCACTCTCCAAGCTCCGGTTCCACAGGAGAGAAGCATAATCCCCACTCTTCCGACAATTGATGCTTTCTCCGTCAAACTTGCTTGTGTTACCGGTATTTCTTCTCCACCTTTATCTGTGTATTCATGCCAGAGAATATCCATATGATTTTTTCTTATTTTCTGTGTCTGCATCTCATTCACTTCCTCTTTATTCCAGGTCAAGGCTTTCCGCTCCGGCCTTTTTCATCATCTTCTCTCTGCATGAAAGAACAATCCCATCAATCTCATCCAGATGATGAAGCATTCGTTTCTCAAATCCATGAATTGGAAGTAAAACTCCTATCTCGTCAAATCCTTTCTGACGCTTCTCACCGGTATCCTGCCCATAATAAACTTCCACTCTCGGAGCCTGTTTCTGAATCTTCTGGAAAGTATCCCAGACAACTGCATAGGCCTGTGCTTCTGTCAGTCCAAGCTTTCTGGTATCCGGTAATGCATATAACGCCATCACGCCACGCTTCTTGTTCTCTTTTTTCTCCTGAATCTGCATGCCCTCTGTATAGGAACGAACTATGTCATATCCGTCAGCAAGATACAGTTTTGATCTAGGTGCACATTGATGTTGCCTGTACGTCTCATGGAACTTTTCATATTCATGAGCTGTTACTTCCCTTTTCTTACTCTCCAGAAGCTTTCCCTCTACATCAGTCAGGAGAACCGGATTCTCTCCTGATTTTCCATGAAATTTCTTTGGAATCAGATATGCGTCCCGAAGCAGATCAAACATACTTCCTCCGCACAATTCAAGTAGCAACGCGCTGACATCTCCATTTTTATACGCCTGGAGCAAGACCTCTGCAAAATGTCTGTCGCCATCGTCATTTATCTCCTGATAGTTTTCCAAATGCTCATAAAACACTTCATTTAACCGGTCACAAGCCTCCTGTGAACCGAGAACCTTAGATATAACCGCTTCTACAGCTTCTTCACGTGGTAATACTGTCTGCATACTTACACTTCCTTTATTATTTCTTTGTTTGTCTTTTGCTTGTTAAACAGAACAAAGTCCCACTTATTAATATAGAAAGCGCCGGTTTCAAAGTCAAACCGGCGCATACTGTTTTATTCACATACCTGATATATATTTTCTACATAGGAATAGATTGGATCCGCAATATCTTCTTAAACAATACCTTATTTCAGAACTAACATTTTTTTGAACATATCCGCCGCAATGCTTGGTGGAAATGTATGATTCTCAACCAGACAGATTTCTCTCTCCGGAATATTCTCCTTTAGTGGAATCTGACAGACCTTTCCTTCCTCGATCACTGGTCTTACGAACAGCTCCGGAAGGAATCCAATGCCCAGTCCATTCATAATAAGCGGCAACACCTGATCGATCGTCTCAACTTCCGTATCCGGAGATAGAACCAGATCATTCTCCAGGAAAAATTTGGAATAGAACTCATAGGTTGTGCTTCCCTGCCCAAGAGAAATCAACGGATTCTCAATTAAGTCTTTCAGCCTCATTGGTTTTTCTTTCCCCTGAAAAGAATGATCTCCCACTGCAATTTCCTTAAAAGACATTAAAGAAGTACTTTTCAACGGTTTCTTTGCCTGAAGCGGCGTAGTCACAACTGCAAAGTCCGCCAGTCCGTTCTTGACGGACTCAACTGCCTCCGGCGTGGAATGATTCAGAAGTCTCAGCCGAACACCCGGATATTGCTTATGAAAGCGCCCCAGTATAGGAAGAAGTAAAAGATGAAGTGCAATCTCACTCGCACTGATCGTGATACTTCCGCTCTCCATGCTTCGCTCCATTGCAAGTTCCGCTTCAGCCGCATGAAGATGCTGATATGCAACAGAAACATGCTGATACAGCTTCTCTCCTTCCGCTGTAAGCGTAACTCCTCGATTAGATCTGACAAACAATTTACACCCAAGCTGATTCTCCAGATTATTCATAAAATGAGTAATATTCGGCTGGTTGCTCATCAATACTTTCGCCGCTTTAGAAAAGCTCTTATACATTGCTACATAATAAAAAATCCGGTAATAATCATAAGTAATTTCCATAAGTCCCCCCTAAACTGACACTAATCTGTTACTCTCCACCTGCAGAGGTGGGAGTCAAACCACATCTGATAAATCATATAAAAAATGTATATCTGTCATAACAAATATGTATTTTTATTTCTTTGTTATTTATTATATACTGAATGACGAAAAAATCAAACACATTCATTTACGAGGGGCGATATCATGATCAAGCAAAATATTAAATTTCTCACAACCGGACAATTTCTCACTTTTTCACACACTTGTAAAAATCTTTCTTCGGATGTGCGCATCCAGGATCTTGAGAACCACAATCGCGTAGATATCAACGGAAAAGATCTTTCTGAACTCGCCACGATCCAGCTTGGTCTTCCGTTTCTCCTCGTTATTCATGGAGAAGATGAAAAAATAGCCAGAAGAATGTTGAAGAAGTATTGTGCATAAAAATTGAGTTGCCGTTTACACTCTGTATAAGCAGCAACTCAACTCTTATTACTCTCCCCAGACTTCTTCTGCAATTTCTTTCACAAGCTTTAACTTTGCCCATTGTTCCTCTTCTGTCAGTTTGTTTCCGATTTCACAGGAAGCGAACCCACACTGTGGACTGAGATAAAGTCTGTCTAATGGGATATATTTTGTAGCTTCATGAATTCTCTTGATTACAACTTCTTTCTCCTCGAGCTGAGGTGTCTTCGTTGTAATTAACCCTAATACCACTTTTTTATCCGGAGACACCTTTGCAAGCGGAGCGAATCCGCCGGATCTTGCATCATCATATTCAAGGAATAATGCATCCACATTTTCTTTTGCAAAGACATAATCTGCTACAGAATCATACGGTCCGCTTGTAAAAAATGTTGAATGATAATTTCCTCTACAGATGTGGGAAGTGATTACCATATCCTCCGGTTTTCCTTCCAGTGCAAGGTTATTCACTTCAAGAAGCTCTTTTTTCACATCTTCAATATCCGTTCCAAGAAGTTTGTATCTCTGCTTTGCCGCATCCCCGACAATTGCTCCCCAAGTACAGTCGTCAAGCTGAAGATTTCTGCATCCTGCTTCATAGAACTGACGGATCACTTCCTGATAAGCTGTTCCAATGTCGTGGATCAGTTCTTTGTTTGTCTCATAATATTTTCTCGTATTTTTATAGTTGACCGGAATAATCATCTGCTGGAACATCTGCGCCGGCGCCGGAATTGTATATTTTGCAACTGTGTTCTCATCCTCAAACTGTTTCAGGAATTTGAAATGTTCTACAAACGGATGCGCCTTTGCCTTTATCTTTCCTGTCAGATAAGTATCTTCCAGTGATGCCAGCTCTCCATCAAACTGTACCCCGCTGCCGGTCTGTTCATGACCGACACCTTCAAATCCCCACATAAAATCCAGATGCCAGTAAGTTCTTCTGAACTCTCCGTCTGTGATCACATGAAATCCAAGCTCTTTCTGCTTTGCTACAACTTCTGTAACCGCTTTATCAATGATCTGATTCTTTTCTGCTTCGCTGATCTTTCCTTCCTGATAATCTGCATTCGCTTTCTTAACCTCTTCCGGTCTCAAAAAACTTCCCACAAAATCATATCTGCATGGTGTCTGATATTTGCTCATAAATTAATTCTCCTTTTATTTTTGTAAGTGATGTTTTATCTGCAATTATCTTATCATTCCATGCTTATTTTGAAAAATATATAAATTTATGCATTTGTCATAGTTTGAAGCTATGGTGAGTAACCCTCTATTATA
This sequence comes from Mediterraneibacter faecis, assembly GCF_055383675.1. Classification (NCBI taxonomy): domain Bacteria; kingdom Bacillati; phylum Bacillota; class Clostridia; order Lachnospirales; family Lachnospiraceae; genus Mediterraneibacter; species Mediterraneibacter faecis. The sequence goes on from NZ_AP043803.1 coordinate 2,424,181, forward strand.
TTTATGGGCTATCACTCCACCCAGAAAACATAATCATCTTTTCTGGGTTTCGCCTCTTCTATTTCTTCATCCGGATATCCAAGTATACAGTGTCCGATACCTTCATACTCTCCTGTCACTCCAAGATCAGACAAAATCTGTTTTCCTTCTTCACTTTCAAACTCTTCCTTTGCACGATGAATCCAACAACTTCCAATTCCTTCTGTATGTGCTGCCAGCATCAGATTACCCATTACAAGACTTCCATCATACACATGTGTTGGCCAGTCTTTCTCTGCCAGTACAACCAATACCACAGGTGCTCCATAAAACGGATCAAATCCTTCATCCCATCCACCAATCTTACGATTCATCTCTGAAAGTCTGTCTCGTAATTCTTTATTTGTCACTGCCAGAATAATAGATGCCTGGTGTCCTCTTCCATTTGCTGCATAAGTCCCCGCCTCTACAATTCGCTCGATTATGTCTCTTGGAATCATATCAGTTTTATACTTGCGAACACTTCGTCTGTTGATTATTGCTTCTCTTGTTGTCTCTACTTGTTTCATTTTGAATAACCTCCTGTTTATTTCTTTTACTGATGTATTATTTCTAATAAGAATACTACACCTATTATACATTATCAAGAATTGTATTTAACAAAAAGGACGAAGCTTACACCTTACTGGTACAAATCTTCGCCATTTCTTTCACTTTTTCAACTATATTTCTTTCACCCTTGATCAAATCACAAGAATCTCATCCTGCACCGGTCCATACACTTTCGTTTCTCCCTCCGAAGTAATATGCACATCATATTCCAGTCTCACACCATACTTATCTGTATACAGTCCCGGTTCTATGGAAAACATCGTACCAGGGAGCAGACAGCGGTCATCATGTGTTTCATAATCATCCAGATTGGCACCAATTCCATGACATCTGTGACCGATATTATGTCCTGTCCGGTGCATCAGATACTGTGCACATCCAAGCTGTTCGAATCTTTCTTTCAGCCTTCGATCCACTTCATATCCTCTGACTTTTTCTCCTGCATCTAATCTCGCCTGAATAAACTGTCTTGCATCTTCCCGCGCATCATATACGATCTGAAACCATTTCTCATACTCCGGATCAATCTTTTCTCCGACATTCATGCACCAGGATACATCATAATATACCGCATCCTCTTCCGGAAGACGTCCGGCAATATCTATGATCAATCTGCTGCCTTCACGAATCTGCTTCGAACCATTTTCTTTCGGTTCATATCCCGGATCACAGGCATGCTCATCAACTCCGAAAAACGGCGGAGAATCCATATAGATATTCTCCTGCCCTATCAGTTCCTGCATCTGCTGAAGCATCGCATACTCATCAATATAATTACCTGCATCTATATTCTCTCTGATCCAAGAAAATGTATCAGTAAGAATCTTATGTATGATAACTCCAGCCTGTCGGTGTGTCTCGATCTGATGTTCCGTTAGTACCGCACCGAAATGCTGCATCATATCTGCACTTGTAACCGGTTCGATTCCGTAAGTTCTAAGATACTCGATCAGGCCGGCATCCATAGAGCTGATTGTCGGGACATTTCCACCCGGAGAGTACTGGCAGGCAATCTTCATACCCGGCTTCAATAATTCTGACAGCACTTTCTTCTGTCCTTCAATTCCATGATATAACATTTTCTCTCCCAGAAGATGATCAAGGAGATGCGGCTCAATTGCTGAAAGCACCTTGACTGGTTCACCCTGCGTCGGAATCAGATAGAACATCCTTCTTGTGCAGAAACGATTTCCAAGCTCAAGAAACTCTTTTGTGATAAAATCATGTCCCTGGAAATCTGTAAACAACCAACCGTCTAATTCTGCTTCCTGTAATAAGATCTGTATCTTTGCAATATCCAACTTAATAATTCTCCTTTTTGATTATCAGACATATGTGCTATGACATTGACTTCCTGGCTTATTAATTTCCTATGCTCCAAGGATTCTCTGGTAAGCCTTCTTCACCGGAACATACAGAATCGCAATTCCTACTACTGTAAATCCTGCATTGATGATCGTAGCCGGGATAGATGTGATCTCTGCCGCCAACGCTGCACTCCAGGAACTTCCAAGAACAACCAGTTCAACTGTTGACCAGATAAAGTCTACGATAATGTTCGTAATGCCGTAGATAGCCGCACAGAGGACTGCATAACCATATTCCTTCTTCGCATCTCCCTGAGCTTTTTTCTTCAGAGACTGAAAGATCATGCCCACAAGCAGACATTTGATAATTGTGCTGACGAATACATTCGGGATTGCCTGAATATAACCGTTCAATACATCAAAGACGAGAAGTCCGAGAACTCCTGCCACAGTTGAAAGCTTAGGTCCAAGCATTAATACTGCAAGCATTACGAAAATGTGTCCGAAATGCAGAAATGGTGTTCCGACAGCCGCCGGAAGCGGAATACGGAAAGACTGGATTCCCAGATAAATAATAGCTGCAAAAAATGCAGTCATTACGATTTTCTTTGTGCTGATACTTTCGTTTTTCATATTTTGTAAATCTCCTGTTTGTTATCTCTTATGTTGAGTATTCAAGTCGAACATCCGTGAGACTTGTAAGTGAATTTTCCCAACATACCGCCTTATTATATCAGCGCCCTGGTCTGTTAGATATATCCAGTTTTAAAATATTTATACAAGCCAGTTTTATAGTTATATAACAAAACAAGTAAAAGCAACACAGAAAAAAAACGTCCCCCGGGGAAATCCCCGGAGAACGTTTTCTTTCAACTTATATTCTTAATGTCATCCATATATGAATGACAAAAGTATTACAGAAGTCCTCCGATAGAAAGGAACAGTGGAGCGAATACAAGTGATACAACTGTCATAAGTTTGATCAGAATGTTGATAGACGGACCTGATGTATCCTTGAACGGATCTCCTACAGTATCTCCAACAACGGCTGCCTTATGAGCCTCACTACCTTTTCCGCCGTGGTTTCCTTCTTCGATATACTTCTTAGCGTTATCCCATGCACCACCTGCATTTGACATGAAGATCGCCATAAGAACTCCTGTTACGAGGGATCCTGAAAGAAGTCCGCCAAGAGCGTCAACTCCAAGAAGAACACCTACTACTACAGGAACGATAACCGCCATCAAACCTGGAAGAAGCATCTCGTGAAGTGCTGCTGTTGTAGAAATAGCAACGCATGACTTGTAGTCAGGTTTCTCTTCACCTTTCATGATGCCTGGTTTCTCACGGAACTGACGTCTAACTTCCTCGATCATTGAATATGCAGCCTTAGATACAGACTCCATAGTGAATGCTGAGAAGAGGAATGTAAGCATACCACCGATAAAGATACCGATGATTACTTTGTAGTCAAGAAGGTTGATGGATTTCAGACCTACTGTCTCTGCATAAGATACGAACAGCGCAAGAGCTGTAAGTGCTGCAGAACCGATAGCAAATCCTTTACCCATAGCTGCTGTTGTATTACCTACAGAGTCAAGCTTGTCTGTAATGTCACGAACGGACTCATCAAGACCGGACATCTCTGCGATACCACCAGCGTTGTCTGCGATCGGACCATATGCATCAACTGCAACAGTGATTCCTGTTGTAGAAAGCATACCAACTGCTGCAAGAGCAATTCCATACAGACCAAATACATTATAAGAAACAAAAATACCTACACAGATCAGAAGCAGCGGGATAGCTGTTGATTTCATACCAACTGCAAGACCACTGATGATTGTTGTAGCTGCACCTGTCTCAGACTGCTCTCCGATTCCTTTAACCGGTTTGTAATCTGCTGATGTGTAGTACTCTGTGATGTTACCAATGATAACACCAACAATCAGACCAGCGATAACTGCGATTGCTGCGTTCATGTTTCCGAAAAGCACCCAGCTAAGTGCTAAAGAAGCAATGATTACGATTGCTGAAGAAGCATAGCTTCCTTTTGTAAGAGCTTTCTGAGGATTTGTGTTCTCTCCGCCTCTTACGAAGAATGTTCCAAGGATAGAAGCGATCAGACCACATCCTGCGATTGCAAGTGGGAATAATACTCCTGAAACTTCGCTTACTGCAACACCAAGTGTCAGTGCTGAGATCAGAGATCCACAGTAAGACTCGAAAAGGTCAGCTCCCATACCTGCTACGTCACCTACGTTATCTCCAACGTTGTCAGCAATAACAGCCGGGTTACGCGGATCATCTTCCGGGATACCTGCTTCTACTTTACCTACAAGGTCAGCTCCAACGTCTGCTGCCTTTGTATAGATACCACCACCAACACGTGCAAACAATGCGATGGAAGAAGCACCAAGGCTGAATCCGAATAATACATCTACATTCTTAGTTACGATGTACACAAGGCTGACACCAAGTGCACCAAGTCCAGCAACACACATACCCATAACGGCACCACCTGAAAATGCGATGGAAAGAGCTTTGTTCATTCCGCTCTCTTTAGCTGCGTTAGCTGTTCTGACATTTGCCTTAGTAGCAACTGTCATTCCGCAGTAACCTGCGATTGTTGAGAACAGAGCACCTACTACGAAGCAAACTGCTGTTACCCAGTTACCTACTCCTAATCCGATCAGTACGAAAAGTACTACTACGAATACAATAAGGATCTTGTACTCTGCTGTCAGGAAAGCACGTGCACCATCTGCGATTGCACCGGCAATTTCCTTCATTCTTTCTGTTCCGGCATCCTGTCTGCTAACCTTTGCTGCAAGATATGCTGCAAAAAGAAGAGCAATGACAGCTGCAACTGGAACCAGATACATATAATTGTTCATTCTTAATTTTCCCTCCTGAATTTCAATATCATATGTTTGTATTACACTATATCACATTTTTTTAGCTTTTTAAAGAAAAATTTTATATTTATTTAACTCTCTTTACATAAAATAGTATTTTTTTCACATTTTTCTTTTCAAATTATATGATAATCTAAAAAATTTTTAGGTAATTTTTACCATCCTGTGTTGTTTTTTACGCTGTTACTTCTTATTAAATATAGTAGTATATAAGATTTCAATCTTATTTATAAAAAAAATTATTCAAAAAATCGTTCAATAATCATAAAAAATAATCTCCGGAAAAACAGTCTTTACTGCTTTTGGGAGATTATTTTTTTTATCAAGTATTATTCTACATCTTTCAATGCTTCGAGATCTTCTTCTCCTGTACGTACTTTTACTACTTTCTGCACGTTGTATACAAAGATCTTACCATCACCGACATGTCCTGTATACAGTGTCTTGGATGCTGTTTCGATGACTTTCTCAACCGGAATATTTCCAACGATAACTTCTACTTTTACCTTTGGAAGAACGGTTACGTCCATCTCAACTCCACGATATTTCTCGCCGGCACCTTTCTGGATACCGCATCCCATAACCTGGGTAACTGTCATTCCTGTAACACCAAGATTGTTCAACGCTGATTTCAGCCTGTCATACTTAGAAAGCTTTGCGATAATAACTACTTTATGCATTCCTGTATCTGCATCTACCGGTCCGGCTACAGGTACAGCTGCTGCTCTCTGGATTGGAGATGCTGCGTCATAATCTGCTACACCAAGATCTGTGTTTTCATTTTCATTCATTGCACCTTCCGTAATATCCATGATGCTGAATCCTGCATATGCTGATGCAAGACCATGCTCCTTGGAATCCAGACCAACAATCTCTTCTTCCTCTGAAACACGAAGTCCAATTGTCATATCGATTACTTTGAAGATAATTGTCATTGTTACAACTGTCCAAGCAAGAACTGTTACTACACCAAGAAGCTGTGTTCCGAGAAGTCCGAATCCACCGCCGTAGAACAGACCTTTCAGTGTGCTTTCCGGCGCATTTGTTGTTGCAAAAAGACCAACTGCGATTGTTCCCCAAATACCATTACAACAATGAACTGCTACGGCACCAACCGGGTCATCTACATGCACTACATTATCACAGAACCAAACGCCAAATACTACGAGAACTCCTGCAACTGCTCCAATGATCAGTGCTCCTAATCCATCTGTCACATCACAAGGTGCTGTGATTGCTACCAGACCTGCGAGGGATGCATTCAGACACATAGACACATCTGGTTTTCCATAACGAAGCCATGTGAAGATCATACATACAACGGTTGCTGTTGCCGGTGCGATTGTTGTTGTCATAAAGATAGATGCAAGCTGTGGGCCTGTTGTTGCTGCCGCACCGTTGAATCCATACCATCCAAACCAGAGGATGAAACATCCAAGAGCACCTATTACGAGGTTATGTCCTGGAAATGCGTGGACTTTTGTTACTTTTCCATTCTTATCTCTTGAGAATTTACCAATTCTGGCTCCTTCCATTGCAGCTCCGATAAATGCTGTTACTCCACCTACCATGTGGATTGCACAAGATCCTGCAAAATCATGGAAGCCAAGCTGTGAAAGCCATCCGCCTCCCCAGATCCAGTGTGCTTCGATCGGATACACAACTGCGGAGATCATTGCGGAATAAATACAATAGGAAAGAAACTTTGTTCTTTCTGCCATAGCTCCTGATACGATTGTTGCTGCTGTCGCACAGAAAACCAAGTTGAATACAAAATTAGACCAGTCAAAGTTTGCATAATCCGTAAAGATTCCAAGTGTTGGAACTCCTACCAGTCCGCCAAGTGCATCTTCCCCGAGTAACAATCCAAATCCAAGGAAAATAAACACGATTGTTCCAATACAAAAATCCATCAGATTCTTCATGATAATGTTACCGGCATTCTTTGCTCTGGTGAATCCTGTCTCTACCATAGCGAATCCTGCCTGCATAAAGAATACAAATGCAGCTCCGATCAGGAACCAGATGCCGAACACTTCTGTTCCGACTGTGTCTGTAATCTGAGTAATAATTTCTTGTGTCATACTACTTCCTCCTCATACCTAGAAACTAAAAAGACATATCTCACAGCTTCGTTGAACCATCCCCCTGAATCAGTTCTTGCTGTAAGACACGCCTTTGTGTCATTGAGACTTGCTGCTGTTCGCGGCAAATCTATAGGTACCATATTTTATTAAAAGAAAAAGGCACTCTGAGATCTGTTTCTCAAAGCGCCTTTGCTTTTATGTCACGTAGTTTACTCCTCGAGCCCAATATTGTCAACCTATATTTTTACTTTTCGTAAATTTTCTGATTTTTTATGCTTTTCATGCATTTTTTTATATATTTTCACAAAACAGAGTGCACTCTTGCAATATAAACCACCATCTGCTAAAATTTATCTTATGAATCAAGAGCAATCCGCTCTTTTCAATAATTGTAACTATTTCAAGCATATTAAATTATAAGGAGGACTCTAAAATGAGCAAAATTGATGAAATCAGAAGCGCTATGGTCGCTGCAATGAAGGCAGGAGACAAAGAACGAAAAGCCGCACTTTCCTTTCTGCTCTCCTCTCTGAAGAATAAAGCTATCGACAAACGTGCCGACCTGACAGAAGAGGAAGAAGGACAGGTAATCTTAAAAGAAATCAAACAGTTAAAAGAAACAATTGATATGACACCTGAAGATCGTACAGATCTGATTGAAGAGGCTCAGAAGCGTCTTGCTGTTCTTGAAGAATATGCACCAAAGATGATGAGCGAAGATGAGATCAAAGCAGTGATCACATCCGTTCTTGCAGATCTTGGTATCGATGCTCCTACAGCAAAGGATAAAGGTAAGATCATGAAAGAACTCATGCCGAAGGTAAAAGGCAAAGCTGATGGTAAAGAAGTCAATCAGATTCTTGCCGGCATGATGAAATAAATACAGATTCCAGAATAAAGACGTAGCAAAGAGGGTGTCGCACTAAACGACACCCTCTTAATTTTTGTTAATTATTTCATTTTTTCTGCTTATTTTGTTATCTGTTTTCCCACTTATGATAAATCGCCTCAAGTGCATCTACCGCACCATCGATTCCAAGAAGACTTGAATTCAGCAGAATTGCATTCGCTTCAATACTGCCCCACTTACGGTCTGTTCTACCTTCATAATACAGGCGTCTCTCTCTGTCAATCTTCTTAATCTTATCTACAGCCTCTTTCTCGGAAAGCTTATAGATATCCATGATTCGATTGATTCTATCATCCTTATAAGCATAGATAAATGTATTCACAACATTTGAATAATCCCCAAGAACATAATCTGCGCAGCGTCCCACGAAGATTCCAGGTCCACGTTCTGCCAGCTTGCGGATGATTGCTGACTGCGTCTCAAAAACTTTGTCACTCAATGGCTTCTCGGCCTCAGGACTAAGCATAAATGTTGTGTAATCACCCATTCCAATATAATAGCTTGATAACACATTTCCCAGTCTCATCTCATCTACTCTTCCAGCATCTTCGTTCGAAATTCCAAGATCTCTTGCTGCCATTCGAATCAGATTGTGATCGTAAAGAGGAATGTTCAGTCTCTCTGCCAGTCTGTTTCCTACTTCATGACCGCCACTTCCGAACTGTCTTCCAATTGTAATAATTGTGTGATTCATCATAAGCAAGTCCTCCTTTTTCTGATAATTCTATTCTATCACTCTTTGAATTAAGAAAAAAGACTTTCTTCCTGTTTTCCGCTAACAATTTTGTAATACTGTTTCGAAGTCACCATGTAGACAATGATATAGAATAATGCAAATACTAAATAGGAGCACACTGTCACCAGAATCAGGAATTTTCTGTCAGAAAAAGCAAGCAGATGCACCATTTTTTCTATCATTGGAAATGCAAATGCCGTATGAATTCCGGCAGCCACAAGAGGCAGGAAGAATACTGTCATTACCTGAGAATTGATCGTCTGACGCACTTCTTTCTGTGTCATCCCCACTTTCATCAGAATCTGGAATCTGTCCTGATCCTCATAGCCTTCTGTAATCTGTTTATAATAAATGATCAGCACCATTCCAAGAATGAATACGACTCCAAGAAGGATTCCAAGGAAGAACAGACCGCCGTACAAAGCCTGGTAATCAGCTCTTGATGCGGCTCTGCTGTCTGTAGAAGCTCCAAAAAATAGGGTATCTGATTCCTCTGATTCCTGTTCAGCCAATGCATTGATTTTCTTGTCAATCTCGTTTTGAATCTGGATCTGCTCTTCATCTCCACAGGACAGATCAAAATTGTAGTACCATTTCTCATAAGAACCATTGACACCGTAAACGGAAACATTTCCTTCTTCCAAAGCTTTTATATCTTCCAGTCCGGAAACCACCAGATAGAAGCTGCTGTTCATATTTGCCATATTATTTCCATTTGAAATCATTTTATCCAAATGTCCTTTAATCCTCCATGTCCCGGAATTCTCCACCGTGATCTGATCATAGGGGAAATCGGAATCTTTCGCATACAGATACGCTTCCCCGGGAGCAAGCTCCAGATTCGTCCCCATGATCCGATTATACGCTTCCAACGGCAGAGCATAGAACATTTTTAAATGATCAAATGTATTCACTTCATTGACTCCCGGAGCATTCTCCGGATTAAAATAGATTTCATTTTTTGAAACAATTCCACTGACTGTAAGCATCCGGTAATTCTCCGGATTCTCCGCGGTCTGGTTATTTTCTTTCAAAACCTTCTGTACAAGCTCTATAATCTGTCCATTCTGATTCTCTTTCATTTCTTCCGTCTGCTCCGGTTTCGTGTACATCTCAATCTGGACAGATTTCGGATATCGAAGATTCAAGCCATGTTCCATACTCAGATACAGGCTGGTTGTAGAAGATACCATAACCAGAACCATTGTGGACAGAATACAAATAGACGCTAATCCTGCCCCATTTCGTTTCATACGGTAAATCATGGATGAAAGTGAAATAAAATGATTTGTTTTATAATAATATCCTTTCTTTTTCTGCATTATTTTACAAAATGTGACCGAGCCGGCAATAAATAACAGATACGTTGCAAGGATTACCAGCACGACGGCAACCATAAACCAGATCATCGCTACAAGCGGATCTTTGATTGTCAGGGATAAATAATAAGCCACACCAAGCAGAAGCAACCCGAGTACTGCAAAGATCCAGTTTGCCTTCGGAGGTTTCTCTCCTGTCTTTTCACTTTTTAAAAGTTCTACAGGTTTTAACCGATAGACGGACACGATCATCCGAAGCATGATTAATGCAAAAATGACCAGGAATAACAGTGCCGTAGCCACAAGTGCCGGAACACTGATTTTCATAGAAAGTCCGGCATTACTTCCAAGTATCTTCGCTGCCAGAAGTTCCCCTAATTTAGAGAACAGGATTCCTCCCACGATTCCTCCTGCAATCGTCAGAACACTGATGATCAGATTCTCAAGAACCATGATTTTTACAAGGTCAATTTTTCCCATTCCAAGGATGTGATACAACCCAAACTCTCTCTGTCGTCTGCGGATCAGAAATGAATTTGTGTAATACAGAAGGATCAGAGAAAAGATTGAGATCACACCAGAACCAAATCCAAGGATCATCTGCATAGTATCCCCACCTTTGATCTTGGCAAACTGCGGACTCACTGCAAGATAATCGATCAGATAGAACATCATAACCATACAGATACAAGTGATCAGATAAGGAAGATACAGCTTCTTATTTTTCTTAATTCCATTGACGGAAAGTTTCAGATAAAGTCCACTTTTCATTGTCTCTCACCACCTGTCGCAAGCATTGTAAGTGTCGCTGAGATATTCTGATAGAACTGTTCATCTGTCTGTTCGCCTTTATATACCTGGTGGAAAACTTCTCCGTCTTTAATAAATAACACTCTCCCGGCCTTGCTCGCTGCTTTGACAGAATGTGTTACCATAAGGATCGTCTGTCCCGATTGATTGATCCGCTCAAATACCCCGAGCAATTCATCCGTTGATTTCGAATCGAGTGCCCCGGTCGGCTCATCCGCCAGGATCAGTCTCGGATCTGTGATCAGCGCTCTCGCCACTGCTGCACGCTGCTTCTGTCCTCCTGATACTTCATACGGATACTTCTCTAGAAGTCCTGCAATTCCAAGTTCTTTCACGATTGGCATCATCCTGACATTCATTTTCCTGTAATCAACTCCCTGCAGTACCAATGGCAGTAAGATATTGTCCTTTAGATTAAATGTATCCAAAAGATTGAAATCCTGAAATACAAACCCAAGATGATCTCTCCTGAACTTGGACAGATCCTTCTCACGGATTGCTGATAACGGTTTTCCATCCAGATAAACTTCCCCTTCGGTTGGTTTATCCAATGCTGCCAGCATGTTCAGTAATGTCGTCTTCCCCGAACCACTCTCTCCCATGATTGCTACATATTCGCCCTCTTCTACTGAGAATGTCACCTTAGAGAGTGCCTGTACCTGATTACCGCCAAAACGGGGACGGTATATTTTTTTCAAATTTTCTACTTCCAAAACTGTCATTTCTTACGACCTCCTCTTCTTTCTTTCAACATCCTCAGTATAGCAATACAGCCAGAATGCCGACATTGATTTCTGTGACATTCCAGCTGTCTGATGTGACAAATTTGTCACTTGTTTCTCTCTGTGTGATTTAGTGTTTTACTCTGATCTCAATGGATACTCTGCCAAATCAATCGTAAAACTGCTGCCTTCCCCCAACTTTGACTCAACTGTAATCTGATGCCCAAGTTTCTTTGCCGCCATCTGACTCAGATACAGACCGATTCCCGTTGATTTCCGTTCCATTCTTCCATTATATCCCGTATATCCTTTTTCAAAGATTCTCGGCAGATCCTCCGGTGCAATCCCCATTCCGGTATCTGTAACTGTCAATTTCTTTTCTTCACTGACAATAATCGTCACAGTTCCTTTCAGTGTATATTTCACCACATTGGACAACAACTGTTCAATGATAAACGAAAGCCATTTCTCATCCGTCAAAACAATCTGATCTGTCCCTTCATAGATCAGACGGATTCTCCTTCGAATAAACTGTCCTGCATATTTACGGATCGATTTTCTTACAATTTCATCCAAAGGATACTGTGCGATTACCAGATCCTTCGTGCCACTGTCAAGACGCACATACCCAAGTGCCATCTCCACATACTGCTCCACCCGGAACAGTTCAGCTTTCAGATTCTGATTCGTCTCAGTATCTTCCTGCTGGAGTAATACATTCATCACAGCGATCGGTGCCTTGATCTGATGCACCCAGGTTGCATAATAGTCCTCCATGTCCTGACCGGACTTCTCCCATCTGGCATGTTCTTTTCTTTGCTGTTGCTCTTCTTTTCTGATCAGCTCCTGATATCCTGACTCAATTCCATCTTGTGCCACCGGAAGTGAATCCTCATAAGGTCCTTCTCCTTGCAGCAAATGTTCCAGCTTCTGCCCGGTTTTCTTATACCGCAAATATCCACAGAGAAGAAAAAGTAATCCAAATGCCAGACACAACACTGTCGGATAAACCGCTGCCTTCAGATTAATCTCTTCCAGCACAAAAATCAGAAAAAAGATTCCCACACACAGCAAACTCCACAGAAGCACAAAGCGGATTCTTTTCAAATATTGTAAAAACATTTTTACTCCTTCTCGATGATATATCCACCGCCGACTTTCGTCTTGATAAAGCCTTCCAGTCCCGCTTTTTCCAGCTTTTTCCGAAGTCTTCCGACATTGACTGTCAATGTATTCTCTTCGATATAATTGTCTGTCTCCCACAGCTTTGTCATCAGCGTGTCTCTGCTGACCACGCGTCCTTTATTCTCCATCAATGTCTGTAAGATACGAAATTCATTCTTTGTCAACTCAATCTTTTCTCCATTATAGGTCATTGTTGTATCATAGAGGTTCAGGATTGCTCCTCTATGTTCCAGCATCGGCACTTTTCCTGACAAATCATACGTTCTTCTCAGCAGAGCCTGAATCTTCGCTGTCAGTACACTTAAGTCAAACGGTTTTGCCACAAAGTCATCTCCGCCCATATTCATCGCCATGATAATATTCATATTATCCGCTGCTGAAGAGATAAAGATCACTGGAACGCTCGATATCTTACGGATCTCGCTGCACCAGTGATATCCATTATAAAAAGGAAGCGTGATATCCAAAAGCACCAGATGTGGACCATACTCTGCAAATGTCTCAAGAACCTTTGCAAAATCTTCCACATAACGTGCTTCATTTCCCCACGCTTCCATCTCTTTTTTAATTGCCCCTGCCATCACAAGGTCATCTTCTATGATTAGAATCTTATACATTCTGCGGATTCCCCTTTCGCTCTTATCCACTACTATATATCATAGTATACAGTATTTCAAGAGCACACGGTCATACCGTATCCGGCGAGATAACCCGCTGGATATGGATTGCAAGAAATCCGATTTCTTCTTTTGCGACCGGTTGTTTCAGCTGTCTGGACATATAGTCACACACTCTCTTCGCCGCCTCTCCGGTCCTTGGGTAATTCTGAAAAATGAACTCATTAAAGTCTGCATTCGTCCCTTCACCCTTACGTGTTCTCAGAATCATATAATACATATGACTCATCAGACGTGTACATCCAAGTGAGCCGCTCTCCAGCTTCTGATCGAATTCCTGTTCAATCATGGCAATCCCTTCATTTACAATCCTGGTCGCATCCAGAGTCTGGGATACTGCCTCATCAGAAAGGCCTGCATGGATATGTAGCGTAATGAATCCGACTTCATCCTCTGAGATTTCATATCCTGTCAGCTGCTGTATAATTTCCCGCCCTTTCAGGGCCACTTGATACTCCTCTCCAAACAACACACGGATATCCGGTGTAAATGGATTCGGAAGCTGGCGGTTCTCCTTCGCTCTCTTCGCTGCAAGCGCAATATGATCTGCCAACGGAAGTAGCATCTCATGATTGATCTTCTGAAACACGTTCTCTGCTTCTTCAATGATCTTTCCTGTTGCCTCAATAAACTCCGGGCGGATTCCATTGACTGTTTTCAGAACAGACTCTTGCTTTCTTCTTGTGACAAGGGAATATACTTTGGCTCCGGGAAGTTTCTCGATCTGTTCTGTAGGTTTCTTTCCAAATCCCACACCGTTTCCGAGAAGGATCATCTCCTTCCCTGTCTCAACATGATATACAAGAATCCCATTATTATTCAGAACTTTAATGACTCGATACATCCCCCCGGAGCCTCTCTTTCTTTCTCTTAATTCAAGCTTACGATTTCTGCTGTCTTCTCAAGCTTCTCTACTTTTCCGCTCTTAGACATTCTTATCTCTTCACCTTCCTGAAGACTTGTAAATACAACCATACATTCATCGGATTTTGCATGCTCTTGGATATATTTTATATCAAAACCTATCAGTTTGTCACCCTTTTTTACTCGGTCTCCGTCATTTACAAAAGTTTCGAATCCTTTTCCATCCAGATTTACAGTATCCACGCCAATGTGAAGCAGATATTCGGTTCCGTCATCACTAGTCAGACCAACTGCATGTTTTGATGGGAAGATAAAAGATACAGTTGCATCTTCCGGCGCATAAGCCATTCCCTCTTCCGGGCGAACCAGATAACCGTCTCCCATCATTTTCCCTGCAAATGCTTCGTCACACGCTTCTTCGATCGGTGCTGCCACTCCTGTGAATGGATAGCAAAGCTCTTTCTTTACAGTTCCGGCTGCAACAGTTTTGTTCTCATCTTTCTTCGCTTCATCTTTTGTTTCTGCACATTTATTCGTTTCTTCTGCGCTGTTTTCGTTTTCTTCCGGAAGATATTCCACATCCGGAGCTTTCTCCAGATAATCTTCCAGATTGGATTTAATCACAGAAACAGCCGGTCCGTAGATTACCTGGATTCCCTGTCCTTTTCTTACGATTCCGGATGGGGATGTCATTCTTAAGACATCTTCATTTACCAGTTCCGGCTTTACTACCGTACAACGAAGTCTTGTCGCACAGCAGTCTACATCAGAAATGTTTTTCTTTCCACCAAGTCCTCTTGTGATCAGTGCGCTCTTCTGATCTTCCGGTGTCATTTCATTTTCAGAATCTGCATCATTTCCATCTACTTTTGCTTTATAATCAGCTTTTGTATACAGCTTCGTTTCCGCATCATCATCTTCTCTTCCCGGTGTCTTCAGATTCAGCTTCAGAATCAAAGTACGGAAGATGATATAATATAAGAAGAAATAAATAATTCCAACCGGGATGATTCTGATCCAGCTTGTCTTAGCATTTCCCTGAAGGATACCGAAAAGGAACAGATCAATAAATCCACCGGAAAATGTAAGTCCTACTGCAATATTTAACATATGTGCGATCATATAAGCTGATCCGGCAAGGATCACCTGTACCGCAAAAAGGATCGGTGCTACAAACAGGAATGAGAATTCCAGTGGCTCTGTGATTCCGGTCATCATACATGCAAGTGCTGCAGAAAGCAGAAGTCCGCCTGCCTGTTTCTTCTTCTCCGGTTTTGCACACTGATACATTGCAAGTGCCGCACCCGGAAGACCAAAGATCATGAAAATAAATTCACCGGAAAAATATCTTGTCGCATCCGCACTGAAATGTACTGTGGATGGATCTGCAAGCTGCGCAAAGAAGATGTTCTGACCGCCCTGTACAAGCTGTCCCGCAACTTCCATTGTTCCTCCAACCGCTGTCTGCCAGAATGGAAGATAGAATACATGGTGAAGTCCAAATGGAATCAACGCTCTCTTAATAATACCAAAGATCAATGTTCCAATATAGCCTGTTCCTGTTACAAGTCCGCCGAGTGCATAGATTCCATTCTGAACGGTTGGCCATACAAAATAGAGTACGATTCCGACAGCCACATAAGTCAATGTTGAAATAATCGGAACAAATCTTGATCCACTGAAGAATGACAGTGCATTCGGAAGCTGGATTTTGTAAAACTTATTATGAAGTGCTGCTACTCCAAGTCCAACGATAATACCGCCAAATACACCCATCTGTAATGTCTGGATTCCGCAGACACTTGTCACAGTTCCTTCCAGAACTCCGGCTCCAAGTGTTCCGTCTGCAAGAAGATCTCCACGGATCAGAAGCATGGCATTCATTGTTGCATTCATTACAAAGAAAGAGATCATTGCCGCAAGTGCCGCAACTTCCTTCTCTTTCTTCGCCATACCGATTGCTACACCGACAGCAAAAATGATCGGCAGGTTATCAAAAATAATACTTCCCGCTTTGCTCATAATTGTGAGCAGGGAATTCAGAATTGTCCCCTCGCCTAAAATTGCCTGAAGATGATATGTCTCAATCATCGTTGCATTTGTAAATGAACTTCCTACTCCAAGCAGAAGTCCTGCTACCGGAAGAATTGCGATTGGAAGCATAAAACTTCTTCCGATTCTCTGCAATACTCCAAAAATCTTGTCTTTCATCTGTAATCCTCCTCGTATAAAATTTCTCATAGAGTTAGCGCAACAAAAAAAGCATAAACTAATCCTCAATAACTAAATCCACCTTATCTGGTGAACTTATTAAGGATAGTTTATGCCTGCTTTACCAGTAACACTCTATCGTGCGCTTTTCTCTTTTAACCACGTATAGTATAACCATACTCACTTCCAACAGTCAATCTGTAATATTCAACAATATTTATCCTGTTTTTTTGTTGAATATGTTACTTAGTGATTATTTTAGTAAATTAAAGTTTTTCTTTTGATTTAAATTAACTTCTCTTCATTTTACGCTTCTGGCTTTTGCTTATTTGCTTTTGTAATATCCAGACGTACATTCACACCAAATGGATTGATTGCAACTCCCTTTGCATCCGGAATCAGTATCTCCGGAATCTTATCCGCCGGGATTGCTGCTGTCTTCATCTTCTTGCCCTGTGCAAATCTGGTAAATTCTATCATATCTGTAAAGATCGGCTGATACAGACTTCCGTCCGGCTGTCTCAGAAGTGGAACCTGATTATCTTCCTGAACTCCTACGATAAAGGTTCCTTTCTTATAATGCGCCATCATCTCTTCCTGAAGTTCCTTCACATTCTCCGGCATCTCCGATCCGATATTGCGGTGCATCTCCTGCATCAGATACATTGCTGTCAGATGAAGCTCCGGATTCTCGATCAGTTTCTTTCCGTCAGGCAGTTCTTCCTTATTCTTACGAACTACAAGCTGTTCCAGCTGAACCCTGATCTCCTCCTCTGTACCAACATTCACTGCCAGTGCATTCACGCCCATTGTATACAGGTTTGTAAAAAATCCAAGTCTGACATTCTTTTCAATCTTGGCAATTCCTACATGATAACGATCTTCTGCAAGCGTCTTTGCCTTTTCCTTTGCAGACTCTTCCTGATAATATACCAGAACCTCGTCATCAAATGTCTCTTCATCACAGAGGACAAACGGCATCTTCGTCACACCTGACATGATCACATAAATCTCTTCGAGATTTCGCAGATTCACCAATACCTGCTTCATCTCTGTACTGACAATTACTTTATTCTCATCCATCTCTTTGTTTTCCTTTCTGGTTGCTTTTCTTTACATTACAGTAGTGCAATGAAATGAGGTATAAATATAATACCCCCTATGATCACAGCCATGATTGCCGTAAAAAGCACTGCACCAGCTGCCGTATCCTTCGCGATCTTAGCAAGTGGCTTTCTCTCCTCTGTCACAAGATCGACAACAGCTTCCACTGCCGTATTCACAAGTTCCAGTGAGATCACCATTCCAAAAAGGAGAAGACAGATACACCATTCCATCGGTGTTAATCCTACAAAGGTTCCAACTGCTGTTACAAGAATCACTGCAAGGCAATGAATCTTCATATTCCTCTCTTTTGAAATCCCTGTCCAGATTCCTTCAAAGGCATAGCCAAAGCTTTTGAATAAAGGCTGTTTTCGATTCTTCATTCGTATTCTCCTTTCGGATTCGTATCATAGATCAAGCAACAAATCTAATTTCTATGATACCACATCTGACTCCTTATCAAAAGAGGTATTTTCCTATTATTATCAAAAGAATACTCGGATTTCGAATCGCATATCCTTTTCACTTATTTACAAGCTTCAACCATACTCTTTACATATTCTGCAACATACGGCACGCAGTCTTTTCCGTATTTCTCACACAACTTAACGATTGCACTTCCAACGATCGCACCGTCTGCGTTCTGACACATCTTCGCCGCCTGCTCTGGAGTGGAGATTCCGAATCCAACCGCACATGGAATATCATTTTCCTCTTTTACAAGCTTCACCATTGCTCCGATATCCGTCGTGATCGAGGATCTTGTTCCTGTTACACCAAGTGAAGAAACACAATATACGAATCCCGATGCTTCTTTTGCAATCATCCGGATTCGGTCATGAGAAGTCGGTGCAATCAATGAGATCAGATCGATTCCGTACTTTTTGCACACGATGTCAAATTCTTCTTTCTCTTCAAATGGAACATCCGGAAGAATCAGACCATCCATTCCGACATTTTTCGCTTTCTCAAGAAATCTTTCTGTTCCGTAAGAGAACACAACATTTGCATATGTCATAAAAACAAGTGGAATCTGTGTATTCTGACGGATTTCTTTTACCATATCGAAGATCTTATCTGTAGTCACGCCTCCTGTCAGCGCACGCAGGTTTGCGCCCTGAATGACCGGTCCTTCTGCTGTCGGATCGGAAAATGGGATTCCAAGCTCGATCAACGCCGCCCCTGCTTTCTCCATCTCATAGACAATCTGTTTCGTTGTCTCAAGATCCGGGTCACCACATGTGACAAATGGTATAAATGCTTTCTTCCCTTTAAATGCTTCCTGTATTCTACTCATGAAGATCCTCCCCTCTGTAACGTGCGATTGCTGCACAGTCCTTATCTCCGCGTCCTGAAATATTAATTACAATAATCTGGTCTTTTCCCATTGTCGGCGCAAGCTTTCTTGCATATGCAACTGCATGCGCACTCTCGATCGCCGGAATGATTCCTTCTAATTTAGAAAGGTACTCAAATGCATCGACTGCCTCATCATCAGTGATTGCTACATATTCTGCTCTTCCCTTATCATAAAGATCTGCATGCTCTGGTCCGATTCCCGGATAATCCAGTCCGGCTGAGATTGAGTAAACCGGTGCGATCTGTCCGTACTCATCCTGACAGAAATAAGATTTCATTCCGTGGAAGATTCCAAGCTTACCAGTCGCGATCGTTGCAGCTGTCTCTGCTGTATTCACGCCGCGTCCTGCCGCCTCGCATCCGATCAGGCGCACGCCTTCATCTTCAATGAAATTATAAAATGCACCGATCGCATTGGATCCTCCGCCGACACAGGCAAGCACTGCATCCGGGAGTTTTCCTTCTTTTTCAAGGATCTGCTCCTTGATCTCTTTAGATATAACTGCCTGAAAATCACGCACGATCTGCGGAAATGGATGCGGTCCCATACAGGATCCGAGTACATAATGTGTGTCATCAATTCTTCTTGTCCACTCACGCATCGTCTCCGAAACAGCATCTTTCAAAGTACCAGTTCCACTTGTAACCGCGTGTACCTGTGCTCCGAGAAGACGCATTCTGTATACATTCAGTGCCTGACGCTCTGTATCTTCTTTTCCCATGAAGACTTCACATTCCATTCCCATCAGAGCCGCTGCTGTCGCTGTTGCAACTCCATGCTGTCCTGCACCGGTCTCAGCGATCACTCTTGTCTTTCCCATCTTCTTCGCAAGAAGAACCTGACCTAACACGTTGTTGATCTTATGGGCACCTGTGTGATTGAGGTCTTCTCGTTTCAGATAAATTTTCGCCCCGCCAAGATCTTCTGTCATACGTGCTGCATAGTATAAAAGAGACGGTCTGCCTGCATATTCATTTAATAATGTATTCAGTTCGTCATTAAATTCTTTGTCATTTTTATAGTAGTTGTACGCCTTTTCCAATTCGATCACTGCATTCATCAGTGTCTCCGGAATGTACTGTCCACCATGGATTCCGTATCTTCCTTTTGTCATGGTTGTCTCTCCTTCTTTCTTGTTTCTATTGTTTTGGTAAATTTATTCATTTACTTGTATACTCTTTTGTTTTTCAAAAAATGTTTACTGCTTTCAAAATTTCTCACAGTTTTCACAGCTTGAAGAATTTTCTCACGATCTTTCTTTCCATCTGTCTCCACTGCACTGCTCAGGTCAATTCCCCAAGGATGTATTCGCTGTATTGCCTCCGGTATGTTCTCCGGATTCAGTCCTCCTGCGAGGAAATACGGCCGCTTTGTCCAGCCTTCCAAAAGACTCCAATCAAATGTCTCGCCAGTTCCGCCTTTTCCGTGATCGAGAAGAATCAGATCTGCACTGCTCGCTGCCGCCGCATCAAGATCTTTTTTCTCCTGAATCGAAAATGCTTTCATCACCGGATGGTCTGTCAGACTTTTCAACTTCTTTATATATGCCTCATCTTCCTGCCCGTGAAGCTGAGCGATCTGAATGGTTCCTTCATTTAATAATTGTGCGACCTCGCCACAGTCTTTATCGACAAATACTCCGACCGGGCAAATCTGCGATTCAAGATTTTGAACCAGTTCACGAACTTTCGAAATGGATACATTTCTCCGGCTCTTTGGCACATCGATGATAAATCCGCAATAATCCGGTTTTGCCTCATTTATATAGGTAATATCTTCCGGGCGGCTTAATCCGCAGATCTTAATCTTGGGCATGTTCATTTTTTCTTGTCTCATACTATATCTTCCGCTAATTCATATCTAGCTGCCTTCCTGTCTGCTGCTTCAACTCCATCAGTGCTGCTTTCCGATCAGATTTTCTCATCAGAAGTTCTCCGATCAGTACCGCATCGGTTCCATTTTCATAAAGTGCTTTCATATCTTCCACTCCGCGGATACCGCTCTCAGATACGAAAACTGTTTCCGAACTGACCATTTCTCTTAGCCGAATGCTATTCTTGATATCCACTGTGAAATCTTTCAGATTCCGGTTATTTACACCGATAATCTTTGCACCGATCTTCTGTGCTCTTAAGATTTCTTCTTCGTTATGTGTTTCTACCAAAGCAGATAGTCCGAGTTCGTCTGCCAACTGATGATACGCTTTTAACCTGCCATCTTCTAATACCGAACAGATCAGAAGTACTGCCGAGGCTCCCATTGCTTTCGCCTGATAAATCATGTATTCATCACAGGTGAAATCTTTTCTGAGTATCGGAATGGATACATTTTGCACAATTTCTTTCAGATACGCATCACTGCCCCGGAACCAAAACGGTTCTGTCAGACAGGAGATTGCTGCCGCGCCGCCTGCTTCATAGTCTCTGGCGATCTCTACATATGGAAAATCCGGTGCGATCAATCCTTTGGAAGGTGACGCTTTCTTTGCCTCGCAGATAAAGGATAATCCGTCTGCCCGAAGTGCCTGTTCGAATACTGGGATTTGATCTTTAATTCCTTTTTCTTCCGCCTGCCTTCGAACCTCTTCTAATGGAACTATTTTCTTTTCTTCTTCGATCCGCTCTTTCGTGCGCTCGGTAATTTTCTCGAGTATATTCATACTATTTGTTCCTCTTTTTCTTTCAAGTTGCTTCTTCCATTCTCCCCTGCATAGCCGGGGATCAGACTTTTTATTTATTACTTTCTTCTTTAAACTGCTCCAGCTTCTTCAGTGCAAGTCCTTCGTCAATGATCTGTTCTGCTTTTCTTACACCTGCTTCGATCGAATCTGCTTTTCCTGCAAGATAGATTGCTGCTCCTGCATTCAGGCAAACAGCATTTCTCTTTGCTCCCAGCTCTTTTCCAGAAATGATATCCAATGTGATCTGTGCGTTTTCCTGAGGTGTTCCTCCTGTTAGTGCACCTTTTTCGCATCTCTCATAACCAAACTGCTCCGGTGTGATCTCATAGCTTGTAAATGTTCCGTCTTTAATCTCACAGACTGTAGTCGGTGCACACATGGAAATCTCATCTAACTTATCCTGTCCGTAAACGACCATTCCGCGGACGACTCCGAGATTCGCCATGACTCTTGCAAGTGGCTCTACAAGGCTTTCATCATAAACTCCCATCAGTTCCATGTTCGCTCCTGCCGGATTAGACAGTGGCCCAAGAATATTGAATACGGTACAGATACCAAGTTCTTTACGGATCGGTCCGACATATTTCATCGCAATATGATAATTCTGTGCAAATAAGAAACAGATCTGAATGTCTTTGAGAAGCTGAGTGCTGCGCTCCGGTGCGACATCGATCTTCACTCCAAGTGCTTCAAGTACATCTGCCGCACCGGACTTAGAAGATGCTGCACGGTTACCATGCTTTGCGACCGGGATTCCTGCTGCCGCAATCACAAAGGAGGATGTTGTTGAAATGTTAAATGAATTTGCTCCGTCTCCCCCTGTTCCTACGATTTCCAGCACATCCATGTCATGCAAAAGCTTGATGCAGTGTGCACGCATTCCCGCTGCTGATGCTGTGATCTCATCGATTGTCTCACCTTTCATGGAAAGTGCTGTCAGATATGCTGACTTCTGAACATCCGATGCCTTTCCTTCCATAATCTCATTCATTACTTCTTCTGCTTCTGTATAGATGAGATTTTCTTTCTTTGATAATTTTATAATTGCTTCTTTTATCATTTCTTAATTCTCCTTCAATGCTTTTGCATAGTTAATAAAATTCTCTATCATCTGAAGTCCCTGCGGTGTCATCACAGATTCCGGATGAAACTGTAACCCAAAGATTGGATATTCTCTGTGTTCCATCGCCATGATCTCGTTGTCCTCGCTTCGCGCTGTCACAATCAGTTCTTCCGGTAGTGTCTCTTCCTTAACTGCGAGTGAATGATATCTTGCCACCTGGATTGGAAGTGTCAGATTCTGAAACAGAACACTGTCTGTCTTTACATCTTTCAGCTGTGATGTCTTCCCGTGCATCAGCTGTCCGGCGTGACCTACCGTTGCTCCGAATGCTTCCGCCATCGCCTGATGTCCGAGACAAACGCCGAGCATCGGGATTTTTCCTTTCAGCTTCTGAATTGCTTCGATACAGATTCCGGCATCAGAAGGTTTGCCCGGCCCCGGTGAGATCACCAGTGCCTCCGGTGCAAGTTCCAGAATCTCTTCCGGTGTGATCTGGTCATTTCGAACAACCTTTACTTCTGAATTCGTCTGATCTTTTTGTATGCCGCTTATTTCTGATTCTACTCCTGCGATAAACTGATATAGGTTATAGGTAAAGCTGTCATAATTGTCAAGTAATAGTATCATTCCAATCCTCCTTTCGCAGTTTCCACTGCCTGAAGTACTGCCCCTGCCTTATTTAAACACTCCTGGAATTCATTTTCCGGGATACTGTCTGCTACGATTCCGGCTCCTGACTGTACACGAATGTATCCATTTTTCTTATAAGCAAGACGGATGGAAATGCATGTATCTACATTTCCTGCAAAATCGAGATAGCCGACTGCTCCTCCGTAGATACCTCTCTTCTCCTGTTCAAGTTCTGCGATAATCTCACATGCGCGGATCTTCGGTGCTCCGGAAAGCGTTCCTGCCGGGAGAATCGCATCTACTACGTCCAGCGCATCCTTATCTTTCCGAATCTTGCCTGTTACTGTGGAACCAATATGCATTACATGGGAATATCTCTGGATTTCCATATATTTATCAACTTTAACTGTTCCCGGCTGGCTGATCTTGCCGACATCATTTCGCCCAAGATCTACAAGCATGTTGTGCTCTGCAAGCTCTTTCTCGTCTGCAAGTAGCTCTTTCTCCAATTCCTGATCTTCCTCTTCGGTCACTCCTCGCTTCCTTGTACCAGCAAGAGGAAAAGTGCACACCTGTCCGTTTTCTAACTTCGCCAGCGTTTCCGGTGAAGCCCCTGCCACTTCAATATCATCACTTGAAAAGTAGAACATATACGGAGATGGATTCGAGGTTCGAAGCACCCGGTAGGTATCAAAAAGACTTCCTTTTGCCTTCGCTGTCAGCGGATTGGATAACACGACCTGGAAAATATCACCTTCATAAATGTATTCCTTAGCTTTCTCAACCATCTTGCAATAATCTTCTTTATCCACTCCCGGATGGAACGCTTCTTCTAAAACCAGTGGTCGGAAATCTGCCTGCGCCCCGCTTCGGATCAATCGTTCCATCTCTTCTAATTCCTGCTTCGCGTTCGCATAATTTTCTTCCAGATCACCTTCCAGCTTCACGCCTGTAATCAGGATCAGCTTCTGTCTGTAATTGTCAAATACGATGACACGGTCAAATAACATCAAGTCCGCATCCCGGAAATCTCTTACTGCCGTTTTTGCTGCTGTCTTTCCTGTAGTCTCATTCTTCTCTTCCAGAACCGGCTTCAATGTCGGTTCTGCATATTTGATGTAGTCATAAGAAAAATATCCAACAAGCCCTCCTGTAAATGGCGGAAGTCCCGGAACAACCGGACTTTTATATGCTTCGAGAATTTCTCTTAGAACCTTTCCCGGATGGTCGGTTAAAACTTCCCGGATGGTCTTATCCTCATCTTCATGCCCTTCGCTGATGATCACACGCCCATCGGTACAAGTGATCTCCATCGTTGGTGCATATCCAAGGAAGGAATATCTTCCCCACTGCTGTCTGTCCTCCGCACTTTCCAGCAGATAGCAATGCTTGCTTGCCGCCCGCAGCGTCCGCATCACACTAATCGGCGTAAATGCATCTGCATACAGCTCTTTGCTGATCGGAACTCGCTTGTATCTGCCTTGTTCAGCGTAGGATCTGATTTGTTCTAATGTCTTGTCCATGTGTATTCCTCCTTGAAGTTATGCTGCAAAATAAATTTCTCTTTTATCCCGATAGGAAATATATGTTTATGGTAGAAAAAAAGTCCCTGACAGAATATTCCTATTCTGTCAAGGACGGTAAATCTAAATCTTTTCCGCGGTGCCACCTTGATTCACGGGTACACTCCCCTGCGCTCTGTAAGATACTAACATATCTCCGGCAACTGACGTATGCCCACACGTCACAGAGTACTCGGATTCTCAAATCCTTTGACTGTGCCCTCAGCGGTCCATTTGGCAACCTGCATCTCGATCCGGCTCTCAGCTTCCCGGACTCTCTGTGCGCGCATAATTACTTTGATCTCCGCTTCATCGGTTTAAAGCGTTATTCCATTTGCTAGGAGTTTATCACTTTAAAGCGATAGTGTCAATGCACTATTTTAATCTTTTTCGCGAAATTGTTGAAAAATTTTCTCAATTTTCTTGTCTTTATTTTCTTTTTCTCTTCCATGCAAATCCGCCAACTCCTGCTCCGAGTGAGGAGAATGCAAGTCCTAATAAGCCAAGAACATTTGCCGGATCACCTGTCTTTGCGGCTTTTGATCCACTTGTTCCTTTGGAAGCTGATCCATCCGTAGTTGTTCCTGCCTTCTTTGTAACAGTCGGAGTTGCACTTCCATTCTGACTTCCCGCCTGATTTCCATTCTTTACAAGTGCTTTGATTGCTGCATTCAACTCATCTGTTGCTTTATCAACTTTTTCCTGGCTTTCTTTTGCATTTAATGCGCTCTTAGCGTCTGTCAGTGCACTCTGCAATGCCTTCCAGCTGTCAACTGTGTAATCAGCTTCTTTAAGAGCTGCCGCATCACTGATTACTTTCTCAAGGGAAGAAGTATCAACTGCTGCCGGCTCTTCTTTCTTATCGTCGTCTTTCTTATCCTCTTCTGTCTTATCTCCCTCTGCCTTAACAAGTGCTTCAACAGCTGCGTTGAGGTGGCTTACTGCCTCGTCTACAGTTGCCTGAGTTTTTGGATTTTTCAATTCATCTTTTGCTTCCTGAAGTTCCATCTGCATAGATGCCCAGCTTTCCGCTGTATAATCAGCTTCTTTCAGGGCTTCTGCTTTTGCAATAGCTGCCTCAAGCTCTGTTGTTGTGATTGTTTTATCCTCAGATGCTTTTACAATGTTCTCCTCTGTTGCCTGGAATTTGTATGTCACGTCATTATATCCAAGTGCTGTCAGTGTAATGGTCCAATATCCTGTTCCATCCGTTCCTTTCGGAAGTGTACAACGAAGAGAATCTGTCAGTCCAAGCTGGATTCCCATTGCTTTGTGCATCCAGTTATCTGCTGCAAATTTTGTTCCATAAGTAGCTTTTGCATTTGTATATGTGCTGTCATCTCCATAGTAAGTCCATGTAACAGTCTGGAGATTTGATCCAAGATCACCATAATTTCCTGTCAGATCAACTCTTAAGAATTCTCCATAAGATCCGCTTGCTTCTTTTACTGTCAGCCCTGCTTCCTCTGCTGATGGTGCTGTCTTGAGTGCCTGATCTTTGATTCCGGACTCTGATCCATTATTCACTCTTGCAGAGAAACTGAAAGATCCATCCTCATTCTTTGTTGCTGTTTTCAGACCGTTTGTATTCTCTGTTACATTGGCAACCAGTCCTGTATAGCTTACCAAATTCTTTTCTGAATATCCTCCCGCAAGTTCACTTCCGTTTTCGATCACACGATAGCTTGCTTTCAGTGCATCCAGATCAGATGTTTTTACTTTCACCGGCACATATTTCAGTCCGAGTACATCATACTCTGTCATCTTTGTTGTTGCACCGGATTCTTCTGTAATCTCTCCTCTGTTAAATGTAATCTTGCTTCCGTCTGTCAGAACTGCAGTAGTTCCATCTGTCCAGTACTCTACTGCATACTCTTTTCCATTTTCCGCCTTGATTACTGCGTTGCACTGGAAAGAACCTCTGTGAAGTCCATGATTTACTGTAGCTCTTGTTACAGTATCGAATGCACCCTTGTCAGACTCTCCTTTTGAATCCTTTGCATCTGAAGAAGATGTATCTCCTGCTGCCTGCACATTTTCAGCAGCCCAGTACTCTGCCCAGCTAAGTCCTACATATGCGTAAGTATACTCACTCTCCTGTGATAAAGTATAAGTGAATTCACAATCCTTTGCATAGCCTGTTGCTTTCACTGTAATCTTAAATTCCTGTCCATTTTCTGCATTCTTAAACGGAGCTGCAGTTGTATCAATTGTTCCATCTTCTTTGATGATCTTCACTGCACGTTTTCCTGTTGCCGCATACTCTGTTCCGTCAACTGTTACGGATTCGATATTCTTTACATAAGAAGTTACATCCTCTGCTGCATATCCTTCTGCCGCTACAAGTGCTGCACTTTCACTGTTAAATACAACCGGTACAGCTTCTGTTGTCAATTCAAAATCTGTCGTAAGATCTGCATATTTTCCGGATTTATCAGATACTTTCAGAGTATATTTGCCTATCTCAGCGCCTTTTGTCTTATAGGTAAGTACTCCGTCTTTTACCTGAACATCCTCAAGACCTTCAACTGTATATTCTGCCTGATAATCGTCAGGAAGGCCTTCTACAGTTACATTTACTTTTCCACTTTCAACATCTGCATTCTCTGCTGCGATAGTTCCATTGAATTTAACCGGCACATACTGATCTGCATCAATCTCATAGATTCCATTATCTGTGTAATATGTGATTTTATTGATTGTCTGACCCATCATCTTTTCATAATTTTTTGAGTCCAGTGTGTTTCCATGAGATGTTGTCACAAATCCTGTACTCCATGCCAGTTCTTTCTTTTTCCAGATATTTTCAAGATGACGAAGTCCGTAGTTGTCTCCTTCTTTTGTGCTGATCACAACTCCATATACTGTATTAACTGTTTCTGGGAGTCCATTTACATCTAATTCATAATCTCCATACTTTGTATCTGTTGTGAAATCAATTGATGCATCACTCAACTTCTGTGCAGTTGCACCTTTCACTTCACTAAAGCTGAGGGAACCATCTGCATTTACTGTTGCTTCCTTATAATAGGAAGGAGTCTCACTTAAAATATAGTAAGAATAGCTTGCGCTCTCGAATAACGCATCTTTTCCATTATATTCTGTTGTTGTCTCTTTTCCTTTCATATTCACTGTAATAGAAAGCTTGCTGTCATCTGTGATCTGTGTATAGTTTTTCAATACAGATGCATCACTAATCTTAACCGGATATGTAATACCTGTAATATCTGTTCCATCACTGTTTACATGATAAGATCCAGCTACAAGTGTTGATCTTGTTTTCGCTTTTGTAGCGGAGGATACACTGTCTGCTCCTGCTACCTGATCAGCTGCATAAAATTCAGAATATGGAATATTCATCAACACATACATTTCTTTCGCAACTTCTGCCTTTTTCAATGCCTTCACTGCTGCATTCAACTCATCTTCCGCTGTGTCCACTGCACTCTGGGATTCCTTTGCTTTCAGAGCTGCCTTCGCTACAGTTAATTTTGTCTGCATTGCACTCCAGCTGTCTGCTGTATAATCAGATTCTGTCAGTTTCTCAGCCGCTGCGATTGCTGACTCCAGCTTTGCTGTGTCAATGGTAACTGTCTCCCCTGCTACCGGAGCTGACTGGATTGCTTCAAGTGCAGCTTTTTTAATTGCATCAGAAGTACGTGTTGCACCGGAAACTGTATCCCAGCTGTTAATTGTAT
Source organism: Mediterraneibacter faecis (assembly GCF_055383675.1). Lineage (NCBI taxonomy): Bacteria > Bacillati > Bacillota > Clostridia > Lachnospirales > Lachnospiraceae > Mediterraneibacter > Mediterraneibacter faecis. The sequence goes on from NZ_AP043803.1 coordinate 2,452,615, forward strand.
CTTCTGTAGCGGCCTGGCCTTCAAGCTTTGTTTTAAATCCTTTTGTTTTGGAATATGCTTTATTAAAGTAGGATGCATTTCCTTCGTCATATCCTTCTTTCGGTGTAACTGTGATCTCAGAGAATTTTCCATCCTCTACTTTCAAGCTTACTTCTACATCATATTCTTCCCACTCATCGTCACTGTCATCTTCTGTTCTGGTTACATGAGCCGTCTTTGTATAAGTTCCATCCTTTGCAGTCTGACTTCCTGTTGCCGCAAAGATCGTTGACGGGCAAAGTCCTACTACCATAGACATTGCCACTGCCATGGACATTGCCTTTACTTTCATTTCTTTGTTTTTCATAGAAACCTCCTTTTTAACTAAAATAGTTACATACAGATCCTGCCTGTCGCAGTTCTGCTTTCCTGCTTCCGCATGGAATATATTATCAAGTTAGTTTTTGCTAACCCGTAATCAAAAAGTATTATTATCTATACTGTCCTTACAGCTTCTTTCTTCACAACCGGTAAAATCTTTCCTGCGACAATTCCAATCACGAACCCTGTCACTGTTCCTGCCACAAGAAGAACTGGCAGATAATAAATCAGTTTCAGATTCTCCACCACTGCCATCGCAACAAGAATCTGTCCTATGTTATGAAAGACGCCGCCAGTGATACTGACTCCTACAATGGAAATTCCATCCATCTTCTTTACAAGTACCATGGCAAGAAGGCTGACAACCGCCCCTGCCAGACTGTAAATGATCGACATTCCATTTCCAAAAAGAAATCCTGTCAGAAGTACACGCAGTACCGATACCGCCAGTACCTCCGGAATTTCCAGAAAATAAAGACCTGTAACAGTGACCAGATTAGCCACTCCAAGCTTCATCCCCGGCACTCCAAAATTAATTGGGATCAGGCTTTCCACATAACTAAAAATCATTGCCAGCGCAACAAGCATTGCCATATTCGCAAGTTTTTTATTTCTATTCATACATTCTCCTTTACAGTCGAACAATTGATTTATTTAGAAATTGTATCCGGTAAATGTTCCTTTTCATTTTGAGAATCATCAGAATTCTCAACTTCTTCTATTTCTACAACCAGCTTATGAGGCAGGCAGACAATGGTCTGTGTCCGGTTATTGATCTTCCCCTGCTCTTCGCAATATCCATCCGGACAGTCAGCCTCTTCCATGTAAGCTTTTCCATCCTCAATCCGGATACGGTTGTAAAAATCTCCTTCCTGCACTTCGATCACCTGGTCTTCATCCAAAGCATATCTTCCGTAAACTTCTCCGTCCACCTTGATCACAACCTGTTTTTCCTGATTTTCTTTTTGTCCGTTTTCCTTTGCCTGTACATACTGCATCAGATTCATCACAAGAAACAGTACACATGCCGCAAAGAGGATTCCGCCTCCTAAAAACAGATCTTTTTTCTTCATCTATTACACTCCTGCCCAGATCATAATTACAAGTAACAGAATTGCCCGAAGAATCGTAAACCAGAATTCATTTCCCTTCAGACCTTTGATTCCTGTATGGATATGCTTCTTTGGACAGGTATCAATACATTTCTGGCATTGGAAACAATCTCCCTCGACTTTGAGTGATCCGTCTTCCGGGAGTCCGATCCCGGATGGACATTTCTTCGTGCATCCGCTGCAGCCTTTGATGCAATTTTCTCTGTCGCGGTGCAATGCAAAGAACGGAAGCACCGGAAGCAATGAGAATACTGCTCCCATCGGACACAGATTCCGACAGAAAAATCTTTCTTCCAGACACATCCCCACAATAATAAGAAGTAGTAATATCACTCCCGGCAAATATCCCTGCAAATGGAAATTTCCTGCATGCAGCATAGAAAAAACATCCCACGGGCTTGTCCCTTTTGCCTTTCCATATATTCCTGCAAAACAAAGTACTGCGATTACGGTCAACACCAGATATTTCAAATAGCTTAACTTCTCTGTGATCTTTTCTGAAAGCAGCACCGGCTTTTTCTTTTTCTTCTTAAAACACCAGATATAAAATGCATGAATTCCATCTCCAAGACTTCCGAATGCACATGCGAATCCACAGAAGAATCTTCCGAAAAGAATCGTATACGCGCAGAGAACTATAAGCACCGTTACAAAAGAGGTCAGCCCGATTACCTCGCCTGCTCCTATCTGTGTAAAAATGTATTTCACGCCGGCAAATGCCGCTGTATACACAGATGGCAGAAACAGAAAATAAAGGATCTGAATCAAGGCACGAAGCCAAGTATGCAATTTTTTAATTTCTTTTGCTTTCAAATTATGTATATTCAACTTCTTCAAACTACTTTACCGCCTGTTCTAATGCCTGTTCTGCTGCATTTTTAATTCCTGTCGAACTGAACGTTGCGCCGCTGATCGTATCAACTTCTGCACTCTGCGCCTCTATGATCTTTGGAATGATATCTTCCGCCATTGCAAGATATGCACTGTCTTCCTTCTCGGCGGAAGTCACTTCTACCGCTTCAATCTTTCCATCTTTTACAGTAACTTCTACCGCAACCGTTCCGCCAAATCCATCCGCTTCTCCGGTATAGGTTCCATCCTTGTATCCTGCTCCATCTCCTGAATCACTCCCTGACTCAGAATCACTGCTGGCACCAGATGACTGTACCTCCAACTGTGCATTCAGTTTTGCGATTTCCTCATCCTTTGCACGGACATCCAACACTTCGTTATATCCGAAAAGGACACCGACGATTGCCAGCAGACTAAACAGTCTTACGATAAACTCTTTCATCCTACTGCGCCTCCGTCTCTTCTGGTCTTAAAGCCATTTCCAGTGCCTTTTTGCATCCGTCAATAATCGCATTCGAAGAACAGGTTGCTCTGGATACCGTATCAATTTCTTCCGGCATTCCTTTGGTAATAATCTGGGAAACGACACCTTTTTTGCTTGAAGTTCCATTTGCCGCCTTCTTGATATAGCTGTCATTTGCTGCATCCCCATCTCCTGACACGTCAGTAATGGATACAATTTTGTCATTTCGTATTGTCACCTTCATAGAAAGCTGATACTCTGTAAAATCTTCATCCTCATCCGGTTTACACGGTATACTCACCTCATAAGTTCCATCGATGTATTTTGTCTTCACTTCTTCCTCTTGATCTGACTTCTTTTTCTCAAGCTGTGCAACTGCAAGGTTCAGATTCTCCACCGCTTTGTCAACAGCCTGCTGTTCCACTGTTTCATTCGCAGCTGTTTCCAACAGCTCTTTTGCATCATTCAGTCGGAGACTCAGAACCGCCCAGCTACTCTGCGTATACTCCTCCATCACAAGTGCTTCTGCTGACTTGACTGCATTTTCCAGTTCCGTTGTATCTGCTTTCTCTTCAATGGATTCTCCATTCGTTACTTTCTCCGCCTGTTTCAAAGCATTCTTGATTGCTCCGATAAGTCCCTTAGAACTGTAAGTTGCACCAGATACAGTATCTACATCTGTATTCTGATTTTTAAGCACATTTTTCACTACATCCATTGCGCGGTTGAAAAATGCTTCATCATCTGATGTCTCTGTGACTAAAATCGCTTTGATCGTATGCTCCTGGATCACCACAGCTACCGATACATCTCCACTGTATCCTTCCGCTGTTCCATAATAGATTCCTTCTTTGTATGGAACTGTTCCGGTTGTGGATGTACTCTGATCCTGACTGTAAGAACTGTTCGAGCCATTCGTCTCTGAAGAATCCGAAGTCGCTCCATTTCCACTCACTGCCGCCTGACTTAATGCATCTCTTACTGCCTGGATGATTCCAACCGAACTGTACGTTGCTCCAGACACGGTATCTACATTGGTGCTCTGACTACTGATGATCGCATTGATCAGTGCAGAGGCTTTGGAAATGTATTCGCTTCCATCTTGATTCTCCATAATCTGGATGTCTATGATCTTTCCGCCACTGATCTCAACCTTTACTTTCAGTGTTCCGCCAAATCCAGTCCCTGTTCCGTAATAAGTTCCGTCCTTATATGCTGCCGGGTCTTCCACTGTTGCGACAGAAGTAGAACTTCCTGCTGCCGCTCCGCCACCAGACTGTGACTGTCCTGTTGTTCCGCTGTCTTTTTCTCCTGTCAGTGCATTCTTCACCGCACTGATGATTCCCCGGGAACTATAGGTTGCCCCTGAAACAGTATCAACTTCCAATGTCTGTCCTTCGATGATCTTATCGATCACCGCCTGTGCGCGTTTAAAAAATGCCGCATCATCCGAAGAACTCAGAATATCGATTGCAACGATCTGTTTGTCTTTGATTTGAACCGCAACCGTGATCTCTCCTACATAACCTGTTCCAGTTCCCTTATAAACACCATCCGTCAGATCAAAAGAACCTTTTACCGCCTGCTCCTGCTCTTCTGACTTTGTAGTCTCTTCTTTTACAGAATTCGTTTGCTCCTGCGCTGCATAAACCGGTGGCTGATATCCACTCAGAGTGCCTGCTACACAGGATGCCACAACTGCTACCGAAAGTACCGGTGCAAATGGTTTCAGCTTCTTTCCTGTTTCTTTTAAATCCATTTTTCCTCCAAAATCTACTCTGTCTTACACTTTTCTATCGAATGATCTCAACTGTTCTCTCCGTTGAAAAATCATTTTCCAGCCCTTCTGTTACATATAGCGTCCCATCATCACTCATAAGGATTGCATCAAAATCATCCTTATGTTCTCTCCAGAAATCTGCCGCTTTCTCTTTTCCCATAATAAAAAGTGAAGTAGACAGTCCATCTGCCAGTGTTCCATCCTCACTTACAATTGTTACAGAGACAAGTCCACTTTCTGCCGGGTATCCGGTCTTTGGGTCAATGATGTGATGATACGTCACACCATCCTGTTCAAAATACCGTTCGTATCCCCCTGAAGTGATAACAGCCTTATCCTGAACACTCAGAATTCCCAGATAATCTTCTGTGTCATCGGGACTCTGCACTGCAATCTTCCATTTCGTTCCATCCGTCTTTGTTCCGAGTGCCTGCACATTTCCGCCAAGATTCACTAATCCACTTGTGATTCCATTGTCTTTGTAAATGTCCATAATTCTGGATGAGGTATATCCTTTTGCAATTCCTCCGAGATCGATTTTCATTCCTTCTACACCGAAAGATATCTTTTTCGTTTCTTTGTCATAAGAAATATTTCCCGCATCAGTGAGTGGAAGAAGCTGATCCAATGTGTCCTGTGACGGAACCTGAAAGTTCTGTGTTGGGAATCCCCATGCTTCCATCACCGGATAAATCGCAATATCAAACGCCCCATCTGTCTTCTGATAAAGTTCCAATGCGCGTTCCGTCAGATAACCTGCATCTTCGGAAAGCTCTGCACTTCCATCTGCGTTCAGTTTTGCGATCTCGCTGTCTGCATCTCCTGTCGATAAAAGTGCGTCCAGACGCTCAATCTCTGCCTGTGCCGCATCAACAGCTACCTCTGCATTTTCTCCATACGCAGTCACTGTCATATAGGTATCCATTGCAAAAACATCTCTGGATGCTTCTTGAATATCCTTCGACTGATTCTGTGCACTTTCTGACGATGTTTCGGATTTATCTGCTGTCTTCTGTCCGCATCCGACCAACAGGGCCGATGCACAAAGACAGACTGCAAGTAAACATTTTATATTTTTTAATTTCATGTAATCGCTCCTGGTTATACTTTTCTAACTCATGTTAGTCTAACTAACTCCGTAAGTATACAGGATGTCTATTATACAGTCAATTGGATTTTTATTATTTGAGAACTTTTCTCATTTATCTGTTTTAAACTTATATATTTTTCTCATGAACAAAGAATGTGCCTCGGCACATTCTTGCGCCTGCGGCGTTGCTAAGCGCCAGTGGCGCTTGTTTAGCAAGGACCGAAGTGGAAACGTAGACCGCTTGCGACACCTACCTTGTACGCCGCAGTGCGCATCCTGAGCGGAGCGTTTTTTATATATTAGGAAAGGACTTTCCTAATATATAAAAAAGAGAGACGAAAATTTCATCTCTCTTTTCCTTTGCTTTCTATTCTTTTTTTACTTCCTCGAGAAAATATGTTTCACAAATACATAGATCATAATCACCACTGCCATCAGATATCCGAACGCACCAAGTGCCGGGATTCCCATAAACTTCGGTGTCATATCCGTTGTACAGATAATACTTGAACTGATCAGAAGTGCCATGACCCACAGACCCATAACAATATTCCTTACAAGTCGTCTTAAAAGAAATGCCAGATCCTTTGACACACGCAGATCCAGGTTTACTTTTGACTGACCTTTCATGAATTCATCCATTAAGTCCGTTGTCATGGATGGAAGGTCAATCATCTTCCGCACAGATTTCAAAAGGCTTCTTCCTGTGTTCTTCAATTCCTTCTTAAAGTTAAAATTGTGAAGAAAATCCGCAGCAAGTCTTGCTCTGGCAATCTCCACCATATTGATATCCGGTGCGATATTGGAAAGTACACCTTCCATATGCGTAAGTCCTCTGGCAAGCATCGTCAGTCCATGTGGCATCATGATCTTATTTTCTTTCATGACTTCCATCAGATCCGTCATGACCTCTGCCACATTAATCTTGCCCATATCGGTACTTCCGTATTTCAAAAGCAATCCTTCAATGTCTTCATAAAGTTTTCTCTGCTCCGGTCGTTCTTTGAATTCACCCAGTCCAAGAACCGCCTTTAGGATCAGACCAACATCATTCAGTGCAACGCCTTCGATCGCAAGCGTGATCATCTCACGGTCATGCTCTGTCAGTCGTCCCATCATACCCATATCAATCCAGACAATCTTTCCATCACGGATCTTAACATTTCCGGAATGCGGATCAGCGTGGAAGAACCCATCATCCATTACTTGCTTAATATAGTTATCTACAAGTTTGCTTCCAATTTCTTTCAGGTCATAGCCATCTTCGAGCAGCTTATCCTTCTCATCAATACCGCAACCATCAATATATTCCATCACCAGCACATGAACGGTCGTATACTGCTGATACAGAACCGGTGTCTGAACAAAATTGACATCTTTATTTCTTCTGGCAAATTCTTCGATATTCGATGCTTCGGTCAGGAAATTCATCTCATCTCTTGTCACTGACCAGAGTTCGTCAAGCACAAGATCAAAATCAGCCATTCCTTTCAGACTGATCGGCGGCATCAGCTTGATTGCTTTACGGATAAACTCAATGTCCCGCGCCATCATCTCATAAATGCCTTTTCTCTGAATCTTAACGACAACCTCTTCTCCTGACTTTAAGACTGCTCTATGTACCTGCGCAATTGATGCAGAACCGATTGGCGTCTCTTCGATTGATGAAAAAACTTTCTTCCAGGAGCGTCCGTAAGACTCGTCGATTACAGACACTGCCTCCTCGAAGGGCATCGGTCTTGCATCCGTACATAATTCCATCAATTCATCACAATAGGCCTTTGGAAGAATGTCAGAATGGAGTGCCATGATCTGTCCGATCTTCACAAAAGTCGGACCAAGATCCTCCATGATCAAACGAAGTTTCTTCGGACTAAGTCCACGTGTAATATTATGTTTTCGAAGTACAGAAATAATCTCTCTAAATCTTGAATTATTTGTTCCCTTTTCTTTCTCACTCATATCTGTATTCTCCTGCTGTCTCGGTGACGAGTTCCTCTTTTCTTCAGTATCCCTTGCTGATAGTTCAAAAGTAATAGTCACTTTTTTCTTTCTTGAGAAAGCAGAGAAGCCGCTTTTCGGCAGCTTCTCTAATATTTTTACTCTTCTTTTGTCTCTTCCTCAACAACTTCTGCATCATCTACATTTTCAACATCTTCCGCTGTATCTTCTGCATCTACCTCTTCTGCTTCCGAATCTACGGTTGACTCTTTCGCCTTGATCTGAGCCTTCAGTGCTTCTAACTGCTCCGGTGTCATCTTGTCGAGAAGTTCGCTCAACTCTTCCGGTGTAGTGACTTTGACTTTCACATTCACATTGTTCTTTACTGTCTGCTTCAGATTATGCTTGAGTTCCTCATTCAGAACCTTGCCCTGCTCCACTGTAAGCTCGCCTTTTTTTACCATATCATCAAGAACGTCCTTTGACTTCTCTGCAGTTGTAGCAACCGCTCCGATTCCAGCCAGTATTACCTTCTTTAAGTTGTCTGTTAATTTTTCCATAATGCCTGTCTCCTTCCGTAAATGATCTGTTTCCAGATTCAAAACTATAATTAGATTTTACAACTTTCTCTTCATCTCGTCTAGTATTCGATTTTATTTTCTGTGCTTGTTTCACAATAATTTAATAAACCCTTTATAATTTTCAAAACTTTTCCACAAAAAAAAGCTTAAAATGTTACATTTTCAACCTTTTGTAACTTTTCTTTTTTATTTACGCTTGTTAAAATAAAGACATAGTACATCGGGAATATCTCTAAAGCTTCCCGAAAATCTGTTTTTAAAAAAGGAGATCGAAAATCATGGCAAACAGAATTATGTTAAATGAAACATCTTATCATGGAGCAGGCGCAATCAAAGAGATCGCTACAGAAGCAAAAGCAAGAGCATTTAAGAAAGCTTTTGTATGTTCTGACCCTGATCTGATCAAATTCGGAGTTACAAAGAAAGTAACAGATATTCTTGATGAAAATGGACTTGCTTACGAAATTTATTCTGATATCAAAGCAAACCCAACAATCGAAAATGTACAGCACGGAGTAGAAGCATTCAAGAAAGCTGATGCAGATTACATCGTTGCAATCGGTGGTGGTTCTTCTATGGATACTTCCAAAGCAATCGGTATCATCATCGCAAACCCGGAATTTGAAGATGTAAGAAGCCTTGAAGGTGTTGCACCGACAACAAAACCTTGTGTTCCGATCATCGCAGTTCCAACAACAGCCGGAACAGCTGCTGAGGTTACAATCAACTACGTTATCACAGATGTTGAAAGAAAGAGAAAATTCGTTTGTGTTGACCCACATGACATGCCGGTTATCGCAGTTGTTGACCCGGATATGATGTCCTCTATGCCAAAGGGACTTACAGCTTCCACAGGTATGGATGCCCTGACACATGCAATTGAAGGATATACAACAAAAGCTGCTTGGGAAATGACAGATATGTTCCATATCAAAGCAATTGAGATCATTGGAAAATCTTTAAGAAGCGCTGTTGCAAATGAAAAAGAAGGCCGTGAAGGAATGGCTCTTGGACAGTATATCGCAGGAATGGGATTCTCTAATGTAGGTCTTGGAATCGCTCATTCTATGGCTCATACACTTGGTGCTGTATACGATACTCCACACGGTGTTGCATGTGCTATGATGCTTCCAATCGTTATGGAATACAATGCAGATTGTACAGGTGAGAAATACCGTGAAATCGCAAGAGCACTGGGCGTTAAAGGTGTTGACGACATGTCTGTTGAAGAATACAGAAAAGCTGCTGTTGATGCTGTTCAGAAACTTTCTGTTGACGTTGGAATCCCGACAAAACTGGAAGCTCTGAAAGAAGAAGACCTGCAGTTCCTCGCTGAGTCTGCTCACGCTGATGCTTGTGCACCGGGTAATCCGAAAGATGCAAGTGTAGAGGATCTGAAAGAGCTCTTTAGAAAGCTTATGTAAATTGATTTCTGATACACGGACGAAAATTCTGAAATGTGATAAGCTGTGATTCCTTCAAAGGATGACGCATCGAATCTGGCTCAGGGTTACGTGTACTGATAATTCTAGGAAAAACTTAAGATTACTAAATACAAAGAAAGGTTTGGAAAACTCACTGCCGCTCAGACAGTTTCCAAACCTTTCTTTAACGTAACCTTAAGTTTTTCAAGTATTATCAAGCACACTCCACATTCACCATCTTCGATGCGTCATCCTTCTTCGGAGATTCACTTTATCCCACATTTCCGAATTTTCTGTGTATAGAAATAGATTTACGGAATATACGAAGGGGTGAAATGATTCGCACATTTTTTTGTGTGTAGAAATAAATCTATCTACAACAATCCACGTTCTTTAAAGACGTCTCTTAGTTCTGCGGGCATGGATTCGGAGAGGAATCTAGCCAGGGTTTCGGGGGTGGCTTTGTGATTGCCGAGAACCCATTGGACCGTCATGTAAATGGAGCCTTGGCAGTACATTTCTAACTGAAAGCGAATCTTGTCGGACATCTTTTTCCCGGTGTTTCCTTCGATACGATCGGTATAAAATTGTGTGATCAGTTCAAAGTCGTGATCACGCAAACAGTTCTGGTCGTCATTTTTAAATGCCGCACGAAAGAAAAGTGTTTCTTTCTGAATGTATTGAAATTTATTTACAAGACTTTCATAGACTGTTTGTCCCTCTCCCATATGTTCAAAGGATTCAATCAGTATCTTGTCAAAATACCAGTTGATCAAATCGTATTTATCCTGAAAATTCCGGTAAAAGGTCTGACGTGTCACTCCGCATTCTTCTGTGATCTCTTTCACAGTGATCTTTTCGACCGGAGCTTTTTTCATGCATTCTTTCATTGCCTCTGCCAACCGGTATTTTACTTTTTCTCCTGACTTGTATGTTTCTGCCATAACTTTTTCCTTTCCACTCCAAGCAGTTCAAGCAGTTCTTCATGCGGGTATTCTTCGTCTTCCTGGTAAATATCCACGTAATTCATTGCAGCGCCTCCATCTACGAATGCAGGAAACAGGAAACCGCATTCCGGTTCGCCCGGTTCATATTCTCCGCTTAATGGACAGATCACGCATAAAATGTATTCATACATTCGTTCTGATTCTCCCTGACGTATATGATCCAGCCCCTTCGCCGGAATGTCATATCTGTCATGAAAAACATAGATTGCATAATCTTCATCTGCCTGGTAATGTTCCCCGATAATCTCATAAAATGTCTCCATCAGAGCATCATTTTTCAAGCCACAGGCACGCATCCCCATCAGAAGCTTCCACATACTGTCCGGATTTCTTTGATCATCAGAAAACTTATATTCCTTCAGATTTTTATTTGTTTTTGCAAACGGCACTTTCTTCGCAAGTGCCAGATTCTTCTCCTGTTCTGCCGGGCTTAATTTCAGGAAACTGGTGTTAAATGTTCCATCTATAAATCCGTCTATATCCATATATCCCCCGGCGATCCGAGTGATCGATGTCCGTTTCACTGTCATTCGTCTGGTCAGCGCCAGCATATCTTCTCGATTGATCATAATCTTTTCCCTCCGGCTCTCTGTTTATCCCTACAAATCTCTGCATATCTCGACAGCTTTCTGTTCGTCTCAAACATCTTCCGCCTGTCTACATCAGAGATTCTTCTGTCTTATCCGCTCTGTCAATCCTCGAAGCATTAACGGTTCCACGCCGCTACTTTTTTCTTCCTCTTTTTCCTCCGCCTGCATGATCACATCACGCACCTTCTGCATTCTCTCATCAAGAGCTGAGCTGATCTGTGCACAGTCCATCATCTCTTCTGCCAGATACTTACTCTGATCTTCCGGAATACTCTTTTTATAGCGAAGCTTATGCTCCAGGCTCGCCCAGAAATCCATCGCGATCGTACGAAGCTGCACTTCAACTGTGATCATCTTTTTTCCTTCTTTTAAGAAAATCGGAGTCTTCACGATCAGATGAAGACTTCTGTAACCACTTGGCTTTGGATTTGCAATGTAGTCTTTTTTTTGAATTAAAATTACATCGTCCTGATCAAGGAAGCATTTCGCAAGTTTATAAATGTCATCCTGAAAAGCGCAGATCACACGCACACCGGCAATATCCTGAATATTTTCTTCGATTGCATCAATCGTCAATGGAATATTTTTACGACGAATCTTCTTCAGCAGACTCTCCATAGATTTTACACGCGTCTTAATACTCTCAATCGGGTTGCGGTCATACTCCAGCGAATACTGTTCGCTCAGCACCTTAAATTTCGTCTCAACTTCCATGATCGCACACTGATAATAAGCCATCATCGTATTGACCGGCTTTAAATTCTCCTGTACAAAGTCAATAAATTCATCTGAAAGAAGACTGTTTCTTACAAAGTCCTCTCTTCTTTTCTCGATTCGTTCTTCTAATTCTCGTCTACCCATTTGTTTCTTTCATCTCTCTTTTCTTGCTTTTTATAAGATTGACCTGATCAGATACTTCCATTCTGCCAGATATTCTCTAAGCATATTGTTTGGCAGATACAATGGATTCGAGCCTGCAGCAATTGCTTTCGCTGACTTTAATCCCTCACCTTTTGTAATCTGCATTGCCCGAAACATATGGAAATCATTTGTGATAATTCCCACACTTGCTCCGTTTTTCATATATTTTTTACTATATTTTATATTCTGCTCTGTTGTCTTCGATTTGTCTTCCAGAATCAAACGGTCTTTCTCAATTCCGGCCGCTTCCACATAATCAGCCATCGCCTGCGCTTCCGTACATGGCTCGTTATACCCCTGTCCACCTGACACAATACAGATTGTCTCCGGATTTTTCTCCAGATAATCGATTGCTGTGTTCAAACGATGCTTCAGCACTTTGCTCGGTCCATCTGCTCTCACCTGTGCACCAAGCACTATGATGTAGTCCAGATTTTCATCTGCCTTCGCATGCATCTGACTGATAATGCATCCTTCGATAATCACAAAGGAAACTACAAATACAAGCAGTATTCCCCTTAATATCCACATCATCCACATCGGAAGTCTTGCCCATCCATCCAGAAATGTAATTGCTGCGCATCCTCCAAGCAATGCAGCCAATACAAACCAGATCAGGAAGAATCCCGTCCCAGATCCATTTCCGCTCATCCAGAATCCATACCAGGCAAATAACACTGCAAATAAAATACATATTATAGTTACTGTCATTTTTCGCTTTGTTCTCACTTTCCACTTTCTCCAAGAATCAGTCGAAGCAGTGTCTTGTCAAGCATGATTGTCCGGTTCCATGGATTCAGAATGATACCTTCAATCTCATTCTCCTGTACAGCAGACTGGAATAATGGTTCGATTGCTGTCAAAAATGTAGACATCACACTATTAGAACCTTTTAATTCTTCCTCAAAACTTGTAAATGCACTCCACCACTTCTTTCCATCAGCTGTCTTCACTGCCTGTATCTTCAGTTGTTCTGCAACAGAAGGCTCTACCGCAAGAATCAATTGTCCTTCTTCTTTCATTCGTCTACGGATCATTGTCAACGCATGTGCTAAAAGTTCCTGAGATGGTTCCTGCTGGAGTGCAAAAATTGCTTCCTCAATCTTCTCGTTTCCTTTCAGTCCTTCATCTTTTGTATCGTTATTCTGCATCTTCATCCTTGCTACTCCTTGTAAGTTACTTCTATTTTTAATAAATCATCTCATTATTTCATATCTGATATCATCTAAGTATATCATAAAAAGAGAGAATAATGTGATATTTTAAATTTGTTTCACACTATTCTCTCTTTTTTTAATTTTCCTCAATATGACTTTGGATTCTTCCCATTTATCTAAGACACAAGTTCCTGCATCAGCTCATGTACACTCATCATCTGATTGATCCGTCCGACATTACTTCCGCAGAACACAAGTCCATTTTCCACGTCACCTTTGACCGCATCAATCAACGCCTTCGTGATACAGTACGGAACTTTTCCCGGATTACATTTTGCTAAGCAATTATAACATTTCTTAATAGGCTCTTTTTCTTTCTCGACACGCTCGATCAATGCATTGCGAAGAGCACGCCCCGGCATTCCAACCGGACTTTGGATAATCTGGACATCCTCTTCTTTTGCATTGATATAGGCCTGCTTATACGCCTCTGACGCATCACATTCTTCTGTTGCCACGAACCTGCTCGCAATCTGGACTCCGTCTGCTCCAAGTTCCAATGCGTGATCAATATCTGCTCTGTCGAAGATTCCCCCAGCAACGATCACAGGAATCTTCTTCTCGTATCGCTTTTCATACTCTTCCTTACAGGCAATGATCTGACGGATCTCCTCATCATAATCCATCGTATCAATCTCATCTAACTGCTCTCTTGAAAAACCAAGATGTCCTCCGGCTTTCGGACCTTCTACAACAAGAAAATCTGCTGTTCTGTCATACTTATGCGCCCACATTTTCAAGATCAGCTGCGCAGCTCTTTTAGAAGAAACGATTGGCGCGATCTTCGTTCTGCAAGTCTCACTGACCAGCTCCGGCAGGTTCATCGGAAGCCCTGCGCCACTGATGATCACATCTGCACCTGCTGCCACGGCCTCTTTCACATGCTCCGCATAATGCTTCAGTGCAACCATAATATTTACACCGACAAGACCATTTCCCTGCGCGAGTTCCTTTGCTCGCTTGATGTGCTTGTGGATTGCTCTGTTGTTACATGCAGCCTGATCCTTCTCAAACCCTTCTTCATCATAACCAATCTGCGCTGTCGAAATAATTCCAACTCCGCCTTCTTTCGCCACTGCACCTGCAAGGGAACTTCTGCTGACACCTACTCCCATGCCGCCCTGGATAATCGGGAGCTTCGCAGTCAGATCACCTATTTTTAATTGTTTGTTTATACTCATTTTCAATTCTCCTGTATTTTATTTTGAATTTCAAACTATTTTAAGTATAAACTATTTTATTAAAATGTCAAGGAATATTGATTTTACGGATTAATCCGCAGATAAAAAACCCCGTTTTGATAGGCTCTTGCGATAACATATGATGATTCATAAAATGCACTAGTGACTCCCAGGCGGATTCCCGATTCCATTTGCTCCGGTTCTAACAGGCAATGATCCATTCGTTGACTTTGCTTCTCAATTTTTCAATTCTTGGGTAACGGTATGCCTCTCTTCTTTGACTTGCTTTGCAGTTTTGCGCTTCTCGGGTAACGATACGCTAGGAACTAACTGTAAAAACAAAAAGCAAGTCAACAAATGCAACCAAAACAGTTCTCTTGGAATTGCAAAATCATAAAAATAGAATCTCCCCTCATATCTGCCGGAACCAATTAGATTCCATTAGGTATGAGGGGAGATTCTATTTTTTAATCAAGTGCCAATGTTTTGGGTTTTATTGTTACAAATTGGCAATTCTTGATTCATGCGAAAAACTTAATTCAAATAATGGATCAATCTACAACAATCAGGCGTCCTTCAACTTCACGGCAAAGATGCGGTGTAACCATCATATATTCTTCTACAATATCTCGACTTGATGTGGCCAGTACACGAGGAAGTGCATTTTTTTTCGTTTCTTCCAGTGAAATATCCATAAAATCAGAGATATTCATAAAGTGATATTTTGAAAGAGCAATAGAATATAACTGATGCTCTTCAATAGGCTGGTCATTGAGACTAAGTTTCCGGAAAACCTGTTCTTTACGCGACCATATAATCTGCATACCGTGGGAGAACTGATAGAACTCCGTATGTTCTCCAAGAAAGGCTTCTTCGCGCAGGATAAAACGTAGCATATGTTCTAACTGTGCTCCGGTTACTTTCAGCATATAGACAGCTTCATCATATGGCAGGCATTCTACCAGGCTGTGATAATGTACGACAGGTCCCAATTCATAACTTCTGACTTCACCGGAACCGAGAAGCATCAGATCAATTCCAAGGCTGTCTTTCAGAATATCTGCGATCAGGTTACCAAGAGCTGTTTCCTGATTGCGGAGTGGATGCGTCAGACATTTGGTGAATCTTGTTACAATACGATCATACTTCTTGTCAGTTTCCCGCTTATACTGTGTTATAAATTGTTCCATAGCTTCGTCTTTTAGCGCAGTATCGTTGTTGATCGGAATCAACTGCCAGGTAAATGTATCGATTGCATTAAGATCAGTATCTACCATAATATCAAAGCGTCCGATCTGATCTGTGCCTGTACCGGCTTGCACGATATAGATATTATTAACAAGTGCAGGTTCTTCCAGAAACGTGTGTGAATGCCCACCGATGATTACATCCACACCCCAGGCTGGATCCAGTAAAGCTGCAAGCTTTTTATCTTCCTCGAATCCGATGTGTGTCAGAAGTACTGTGAAATCAATATCAATGGCATTGTAAGCATTGCATATATTGCCTACTTCCTGTGCTGCTTCGCTGATATCCACAAAGGAACCAATCAGTTCTTCTGCTTTTGTCTGTGCAAGTACATCCTCTGTTATTATTCCAATAAAAAGTATCTTCATGCCATCTATTTCAGCAATATAGTGAGGCTGAAACAGTCGCTTATGATTAGAGCGGATATGGAAGTTGGCATTGATAATCGGGAAGTTTGCACATTTCTCCAGAAACAGCAAATGCGCCAGACCATAATCAACCTCGTGGTTACCAATCGTTGCCACATCAGGCCCAAGTAGATTCATAATACCGATGGTTGATACGCCCTTGTACTCGGAATCGATAACAGAACCACGGAACATATCACCGGCAATAGCATAAAGCACATTCTTTTCCTGATTACGCACCATGTTCACATATCCTGAGAGAAGAGATACACCACCTACCAGCTTTTCATCAATCTGTTCTGCCAGAAAATCTCCGTGCATGTCGTTTGAATGAAGAATTATTAATTCCTTCAAGTTTTTCATAAATACCACCTCACTTAAAACAGTTCGTTCTTCGTGATGGTAAATTCTTGTAAAGTGTGTCCCCACGCACCCTACAAATAATATTGTAGTATTTTATTGTATTTTAACATGCTTATGTGACAAAGGCAATGGATGGTGTAGCGGGTTACAAATTTGTTGACTTTTCTCAGGTAACAGTTCCCCTATCTTCATTGACCTACATAGAATTATTGCCAATCTAGTCATCAAACATCACCAACTATCTTCCAAATACTCCCCCAGCTGTCGATACCTCCGACTCCTCTGACTGCTCCGTATACGCATAAAACTGTTCTTCTTGCTGGTGGTAATTCCTCATGATGCAAAGCATTTTCAATTTCAGATGCTGTATAAGGAAGGCATGAAAAAGCAAATTCCCGGTCTGAATTCCTGCATTGTCGCACATATAATACCACGGTATCTGATCCGGATAGTGACAGGTGCGTACCGAATTAATATTATTTCTGAGCATACATGCGATATCTGCTCGCATATCTTCTAATCCAATGCATCTTCCTGTTTTTGGATTCCACTCATGACGGTTTACTCCTGTAATAACCAGGCGTTTTCCATTTAAATAAATAATCTTATCAATAATCTCAATTCTTCCGAAACCAATATCGTAAGGAATTACTTCTACTAAACTTCCATCTTCTGCTTTAAGTTCTACATACGCATGATATAAATAAGGATCATGATTATCCCACAGTCTAACAGTTTCTAAATCAATACAGATTGTACCCTCTAAGTGGTCATTTTCTTTCTTTAACTGCACGGATTTTTCTGCTAACAGATTTTGCGGCACATATCGTCTGAAAACCGTCGAAAAGTTACCAACACACCGTCCTCGGGGAAGATTAGATTTCCAACTTATTTATATTGCCTCAGGAAAAGGAGAATTTTATTTTCATGGTAAGAAAGAAATTGTAAATGCCGGAAATATGGTGATCTACCGCCCCAAAGAAGAGCAACGCTACTACTATTATGGTGTAGACCAAACTGAAGTTTACTGGGTTCATTTTACTGGGAATAATATAACGAATATTTTGAGACAGCATGGTATTTCTGATGATATGCATATAATTTATACCGGTACTTCTCTTGAATATAAACGAATTTTTACATCTATTATAAATGAATTACGTTTTTGCAAAAGTGAGTACGAAGAACTTTGTGTTTATTATTTAATGGAACTCTTAATTCTGACGCACCGGCTTTCCAGTGAAAAGCCACGAAATACTTCTTTTAATATATCGGAAATTTCTCGAGCGATCGGATATGAAAACCCACTATATTTTAGCCGTATTTTCAAGAAACAAAGCGGGCTTTCCCCGTCTGAATATAGAAAAAAATATCAAATAATAATGTGAAACTAAATCGCTTTCTAAAAAAAGAACCCAGAATTGTTATTCAAAACAATGATATGCTACCCTCATATAGGACAATGAAATATAAAAGTCCTATATGGGGGTATTTTCATGTTCAGAAAGAGTAAGATAGAACCAGTAGAAAAAGTAAAAATAGTCGAACGCTACCTTGCAGGAGAAATTAGCATACGGCAAGCAGGAAAAGAATTGGGAGTTGATCATCATAGTATTCGAAATTGGATTTCTATTTATCAGTATGATGGACCAACTGGATTACTCAATCAACCGAAAAACAAATCTTATTCAAAAGATTTAAAAATATCTGCTATAAATGATTATCTTAACGGAGAAGGATCTCTTCAGGATATTTGCACAAAATACGGAATTCGTTCACACAAACAGCTTTCCGATTGGATTAAGGTGTATAATTCTGGTGGAATATTAAAAACATCCACTGGAGGTGCTTACATGAAAAAAGCAAAGAACACTACACTTGATGAGAGATTAAAAATAGTAACAGATTGTCTTGCAAATGATAAGAATTATGGTGCAATGGCACTCAAATATGATTGTTCCTATCAACAAGTACGCAATTGGGTAATACGATACGAAAAGATGGGTCAAGCGGGTCTGGAAGACAGACGTGGACGTCGTATAGCTTCTCTTCCAAGCAGAACACCTGAAGAAGAGCTACGTGACAAGATAGCTGAACTGGAAAGAAGAAATCTAGACTTACAAATGGAGAATGATCTGTTAAAAAAAGTCAGAGAACTGGAAAGGAGGGGTCGCTATCTTTAATCCATCGGTTAGCCGAATATGAAGCCATCCAAAAACTATCGTCTACTAAGCATTATCCCATAGATAGACTTTGTAAATATCTTAATGTTACACGTTCTGCGTATTACCGCTGGGTAAAATATCCGAAAAGTAATAATGAACTTCGAAACGAAAGACTATCCACTGAAATCCAAAGGATTCATAACCAGCATCCAGATATGGGATACCGAAGGATTCGTGATGAATTAGATGGACATAAAGGAATTCATGTGAATGATAAACGAGTACTTCGTATTTGTAGGAAATACGATATAAAATCAAATATTAAATGGAAACCTAAGAGTTGTACCAGAGGAGACAGAAATCCTGATCACATAGCAAAAAACTATTTACACCGTGAATTTCACGCCGAAAAACCGAATGAAAAGTGGCTTACAGATGTTTCTGAATTTAAATACTACAACGGAATAGAAGTTCATAAAGTTTATCTGAGTGCTATTTTAGATTTATATGATAGAAGGATTGTTTCCTTTAAAATCAGCGATCATAATGATAATCCATTAGTTATGGACACGTTTGATGAGGCTGTCCGTCAGGAGCCAGATGCACACCCATTAGTTCATTCTGATCGAGGCTTTCAATATACAAGCGCACAGTTTTATACTAGATTAAAAAAACATCATATGAAGCAGAGTATGTCTAGAGTTGCCCACTGTATTGACAATGGACCAATGGAAGGGTTTTGGGGAATTCTAAAACGAGAAATGTATTATAAACAGCGTTTTAATGGCAGAAGCTCTTTGATTACTGCGATAGCTAATTACATAGATTACTACAACAACCAACGACTTCAAAGGAAACTGCATGTAATGACACCAATGAAATATCATGAGCAATATACAAAAGCAGCATAAAATATCGCCAGCCATAGCATGGCTGACGATACAAAAATTTATTATTTTTTATTGTCCTCTTGACGGGGAGCATACCACAATTGTCGGTTCTTTTTTCTGTATAGATTTCCTGTTTTTGCAGTTCTCGGGCAACAATATCCTCTCTCTTCGTTGACTTGAACACTCTCACCATGCTTTAACAATGGAATATAATTCCCTTTCTGCTTTAAAATCAAAGAATCCTTTCGATTCTGCATATTTTATGTCTAAAAGAAAAGTATCTGTTGAGGATAAGACATATGCTGTAAATCTATATCTGGATGGAAAAGAAAGCCAACGGCGAATTGCCGATATGTTTGATGTAAGTCTTGCATCTGTCCAACAATGGATTCGAAACTATGAATCTATGGGAGTAAATGCATTCACATTGAAAGGAAATAAAAAATATTCCAAAGAATTGAAACAACAAGCAGTCTTAGATTATTTAGCAGGCCATGGTTCTCAAAATGATATTTGCAAAAAATGCGAGATCCGTTCAAAAGGTAAGTTACAAACTTGGATAAAGAAGTATAATGGTCATGTAGAATTAAAATCTTCTGGAACAGGAGGAAGCATTGTCATGACCAAAGGAAGAAAAACCACTTTTGAAGAACGGGTTGAAATAGTACAGTATTGTATCGCACATGATCGTAATTATGCCCAAACAGCAGAACAATACCAGGTGTCCTATCAACAGGCTCGCAATTATATAGTCAAATATGAAGCTGGTGGAGTGGAAGCTTTAAGAGATAACCGTGGCAAACGAAAACGTCCCGATGAAATGAGTGAATTAGAAAAGCTGCGTGCTGAAGTTAAAATTTTAAAAGCAGAGAAAGAACGTGCTGAAATGGAGGCATCTTTTTTAAAAAAACTCGAAGAAATAGAGAGGAGGCGGGGCTAAGCCTGGTCCGTCATGAACATATATATCAGGCAATCAAAGAAGAACATGAAGATCATAATTATTCAGTTGCTGCACTTTGTAAACTTGGTAATGTTTCTAGAGCAGCTTATTATAAATGGCTACACAGAGAAATTCCTAAAAGTGAGCAAAAGAATAGGCTTATTGCTGACGAGATAGAAAAGATTCATACAGACTCACCGGATAAAGGCTATCGAAGAATCAGAGATGATTTGGAACGATATCATGGTATTGATGTAAACGATAAACGTGTACTACGCATTTGCCGTAAACTTAATATAAAATCAACTGTCAAGTATTCTAACAACGGAGGCACAAGACAGGCTGCAAACCCTCAGTATATAGCGGAAAACATACTTAATCGGGAGTTCACTGCCAAAGCACCAAATGAAAAATGGCTCACTGATGTGACAGAATTCCATTATTATATTGGATTGGAAAAGCATAAAGTTTATCTAAGTGCAATACTGGATCTATATGATAGACGGATTGTTTCGTATGTTATTCGTGATAAGAACAACAATGCTTTGGTGTTTGATACGATAGACAATGCTTTACTTAGAAATCCTGGTGCGCAGCCACTGTTTCACAGTGACAGGGGGTTCCAATATACGAACAGGACATTTCATACAAAACTTGTAAATGCTGGAATAATACAAAGCATGTCGCGAGTTGCTAAATGTATCGACAATGGACCAATGGAAGGGTTTTGGGGAATTCTGAAGAGAGAGCGATACTATGGAAAACGATTCACTGATAGAAGTACTCTCGTAAAAATGATCGAAGATTATATAGATTACTACAACAACAAACGTTTGCAAAGGAATCTTGGAATTTTAACACCAATGGAAAAACATGAAATTTACTTGCAAGCTGCATAAAAACTGCCAGCAGATAAATTTCTGCTGGTAGGAAAAATTTATATTTTTTCAATTGTCTACTTGACGGGGAGCAGTTCAATAGCCGCTTCAACTATAGACAGAACTATTTCTATAACTTAATTTTTCCAAAATATAAACCTTAAAAAAAGCAGTATTATTAAAAAAGTAAAAACAAATTTTTCTGTTTTACAGTATGTTTGCATAGAAAAGTATTTCTTTCTACAGAAAGAGTAAATCATGGTACAAGCAAGTGAAATAGAAAAAAATATTTTAAAATTCATAGTATCTATGTGCTCAGGAAAGAACATCATAATAGACCAAAGAATCACGAGCAAAAGAACTATTATATAGTGGAAAATTTTTTGAATCTTATTATTATTCATATCACTCCTTTATAACCTCCTCTCTTTTTTCTTTATTCTGCTCTTCTTCCGTTTTTGTATTTGTATATTCCTGTTCTGCGTATTCTTTTATCTTCTGAACCGCGTCTTTTGGACTCCGTCCAGGACGGTATTCAAAACTTCCATTCGTGAACTTCAGCTCATAAATCGGCATCGACTGTTGTAATATTGCCTATTGGATGATGCAATCTATGACGGTAGGAATTCCTAACTTTCGCATTTCTCCGTCTGGTTTTGGAATTTCCACTCTTCTGACTGGGAATGGGGTATCATGCCCCTTTCGTATCCTCTCTGGCAGTTCATGGCAATCGAGTAGGAGGCTAAGCATTAGTTGATTAGCCAACCTCTCAATCAAGTAGGTAAGAAAATTTTCACCTCAAACTTCTTACGGAACCGTACGTGAAAGTCTTTCATGTTGACATGATATTGATCATTTAAATATTTCATATTGCTCTTGTTTAACTAACTCTGATTGAACTTCTTCAATATAACGATTATAATTTTCTATTGTTTCTTCTGCCTCTTGATTATTTGATTGTGTAGAAATACTATTCTTCAAATATTCTTGTTTTAATGATTCTAAATATTTTTCAATTGGTAAATTTATCTTATAAACTTCAAATTCATGCTGCCAATATCCTTCTTCCGAACCAAATTGACTTATAAGAGCCTGAGCCTCCTCACTATTAATCGAATCATTTATTGTAACTTTTAAATCATCTAAATAATCATTGATTTCATCATCAGACACAGAATATCCCGCTGCAATAGCTCTTTGATAAGTCGCATCGCGTCGTAACATATATTCTACTGCCTTATCTTCAGCGTCTGACTGTTCATACCCTGCTAAAATGTAGAATTCAGTAGCTTGTTCAATATCCTTTGTAGTAATAACGCCACCAGATTTACCTCTTGCATAAATAGACTCATCTGTTTTATCTCGATAGGAATTAAATAATTGTCCGGCTTTCTCCGTCAAATCAATATTAGATTCTTTTTCATTTATCACATAGATATTTTCGACTTTAAGTGGTCGAACGTCCGCATTATATGGGAAATAGTAAAATATAATTTTTGTACCTTCCTTTAAATTTTCTAATTCATAACTACAATTTCTACAATCTAATTGCAATGTATTGACATTTTTAAAATCCTCATCTTGTTCATTCAATTTATCCAAATGAACAACTATAATATTCTTATCTATAGATTCTACTATCCCGCTTCTGTTAAGATGGTATACCCCCGAAGAATACATTGTGTCATTTCTTTTTTTTAGTCCTAATAACGCCAAAAGCACACCCAAAATGCATAAGACATATATTATTTTTTTCTTCATTACGTTTCACCACACGTTTATTTTTAAAATGGAATGAACTCTGGCAGATGCCCCATTGATGATATGTATATATCTTTTGTATCATATTTTTTGTCAATAGAAACATCTTCCCATGAAGTTGGCTTACTCGACCTTTCACTCTTTATATTTGATACTTCAACAGATAATTATAATTTAAAGATAAAAAAGCATAATCTTTCGTCTCATCACGTTCGCTTTGATACGTTGCCGGTAGCACCGCAATTGTTGCCTTATAAGATGCCCCTACTATTGATCCACTGTTATTAACCCCGGGATAAAAAATAATAGAAGAAGGATATCCACCATTCTCTTGACTATATACAACATGCGCAGCTGTTGCCACATCGTTCGGACCAAAAAGCCATCCTGTTCCAAATGAACTTGCTCCATTGGGCCAAGTACAACTCACAACACCATAAGAGCAATATGGGAAAGTAGTACTTGATAAATTAGCAGGAATTCTATACCTATCATCACCATCAATAATCGCTCCATATGTTTGAATTCCAGTACTGATTCCCTCTGGAATGTATGAGTCAACTGAATCACTATTTTGTTCCTCAATTTCTACTGTCTTCATCTCATTAGTCTTTAAATCAAACTCAATCATTTCACTTGATTCGGCTGCAAATACAGGTATTCCATGTAACAAAAAGCATATTCCTATAATAGTAGCACTCAATTTAAATTTTTGTTTAGCTCTCATTTAGTTGCCTCCTTCATAAATAGCAACATCATCTACTGAATACAATAGAATGGGATAATGTATTTTCATTGGAGCCATCTTCTGAATTCGGATAATAATATACTTTTACCTCCTCCCCTATCTCATATTTATCCTCAAAATCTCCAAATGGCTTTATCCAATATACATTCTCAAATTCGTCTTTTATAGCAATATTATTGGGATAATTAATTTGTACAACATATCCTGATATACTTTGTATTTCTGACAAATATAAAATAGTCAATAATCCTAGTAGTAAAATTAAAATTGAGGTTACTTTTATAATATCTTTTTTCACATATTTTTGTATTTTCATATTGCTCCTTCAATATTTATATCTTGATCTTAAACTTACGAAATCGAATCTACTAATTGAACATGCTAAAAAGACATACTATTCCCTAAATCACTCTGTTCCTCAAAAATAATATGTCTTATATTCACCACATTTTTGATTTTATCATTTTTCCATTTTATGCACAATATTTTCAACGATTCATTTATATTTTCAGCAAGACTTACAATTCTCACTTGGTTATTTTATATATATCACACAATTCTTTTTCGAAAAAGGGCAATGAGATTTCTCCCACACCCTTTGTCATTTCTTACCTATTTACGATTCCGCTCCATCTCCATCCCCTGATACCGCCTCGGCATTGGCTTTCCCTGTTTCTTTGCAACCTCACAGCGGTGTTTATACAAACGCAAAAGGACAGATTTCCTCTTCTTTGGTACTTCTGGATTCTCCTTTTTCGGTAGCAGATTGTTGATTCTTCCATCGATCATATTGTAATTCTGTTCCTCTGCCATTTCTGCAGATCGAAGGTATTCCCCATTGATAAAGTATTTCTGCCATACCGAAAGCCGTTCTTTGGTAGCTCCCTTTCGCTATACTCTATGTACTGAATATTTAATTGTTGTAAATTATCATGATTTAAAACATGGCTCAAGAGCATTTGCTGTTCGTATTTTTTTGAGAGCTGTCCTGTCAGTTTTCCGATCAGTAAAACAAAATAAATCAAATACAAGGACCAGTACGGTGGAATATTAAAAGTCTCTTTTCCTTCCGATTGTGTATAAGGAACTGTCCCCTGAAAAAAGCAGATTACATAATCCCAAAAGTGAAGTTTCCACTCCTGTCCATTCACAGTATTATATTGTTGGATCAGATTACGAAAACCTACACACTGCACGAGAACCATCAAAAATACAAAGCCATACTTTTTCCAACTTTCTTTAAAAAATATTTTCAGGTTAACTTTCCACATGGCCTCATCTCCTATCTCCAGATATCTCTCCGCTCAATCATCTTTTCCCCTATCAGTTTCTCGATGAATAAAACGACAATTCCAATCAGAATAATTCCCAGCCACTTACCAGGCGTATTCCATGATGTCTGCCAGACTGCGAACAGGCTAAAATAGATCTTTCCATGGTGAAATGCCTCTATTCCGAGTGGAACCAAAAGAACAATCCAAATAAAAAACAGAGTCTTTGGATACCACAAAAAAATATCTACCATTACAAAAAGTAAGATCAGTTTTAAAACATACATCAACCAGATAACGACGGCCACGGATAAAAAATGGGACTTTACAACGTTTCCTGTCTGACCAAAATAAACACTTTCCATAGTATCCCAATTGATCAGATTTCTGCTAAAGATCCAGCCAGTAAATGTAGCCATTAGGATAATTATAAAAGAAATCCCCGCAGCATATACCAGACTCTCCTTCAGTTGTTGCTGAAACATTCTTTTTCTCGATTGATACCGTAAGATATATTGAATGTTCAGACTGTCCTGTTTGCATCTGATTACGAAAAAAAGTACAAGCGGAAATATGGTCAATCCACTATAAATTGCTCCCTGCTGTGCAATAACATAGTCTATCGTACTGGCCGAAAGATTATAAAACTGATACATCTTCTCCTGCTCGGACACTGTCCAAAAAGAACAAACTATCATCCAGATCAGTTCAGCTGTCAGAAGCCATCTATGTTTTATCAAAGAATCTCTCACATGATAAAATGTCTGTTTTGATTTAGAATACATCTTCCTTCGCCCCTTTTTTCATAAATACAAAGAACGTTACTGGAATTCCAATCCCCATTGAAACCACTGGAATCCACCATGCGACGATTCCATGTCCCGGCTGAACCCAATATACACTGGAATAAGCAATATTATTTGTAATTGTACAGATAACATGCAGAATCAGTTGTACAAAAAACGGAAAGATCAATACAACAATTTTATAATCTGACAAAAAATTTACAGATAAACAAACACAAGCCCAAATTCCTGACATCAAAAATTGAACTACCAGAAAAAACGTTGTATATATCATAGGATGCGTAAAGAAAATCTTATAAAACAGCATCAACGGTGTAAGTATATTATCTCCCATTGTTGAAAGCGGTGCTAAGTTTGGCAGAAGAACCAGACTGCACATTAAATTGAAAATCAATGGAACAAGAACTGCAATTCCCCCGCTCAGAAAAGCAGCAGCATATTTTGCTTTGAGATAATCTTCTCTCTTTGTTCTCATATAAATATTTTTTATTACTCCTTCTTTGCAGTCCTCAAAATAAGAAGTTCCAAATGGAAGGCTTGCAAGGATAGGTAGAATTAAGAAGAATATAAATCCTTCCAAATTCGACGGACTTCCAGCCATCCATGTTTCCACAGCACTATGTGGCGACAGAATTGGAAATTCGTTATAGAAATTCGTTAGATTAGCTCGATAGGCGGGAATGATTTCCTGAATTACATGCGCAGTTCCAATAAGGATTCCTATTAGTATGGATAATGCCATCCCGTTTCCTCTCATTGCCCGTTTCATCTCTGTCTTAAAAATCTGTTTCATGCTTTTCCCTCTTTCTTGAGTTATATTTTCAAATAGAAAATAAAGGTGACGCTATCGGTGGGAAAGACTTATATAAAATATAAGCTGCGAGAAAATTCTTCGCATTCTTTCACAGCTTACATTTTATAATTTACTTCAGTTTCACTTTGTATCATCAATTCAATATAATATAACGACGGATATCATACTCCGGATTATCAATAACAGCTCCCGTTGGATTGATCTCCAAATAAATTGCTTCAGATTTCAATAATTCATCGTTTGCAACAAAAATCAATGCCATTTGTTTTTCTTCTCCTGGTTCAAAAGTCTCAGCATAGTAATTATGATTTAGAACCCTTGGTGTCTCTTCACCTAGATAAGACACTTCTCCCACATAGTCCTCATATTCTGATGGTGGAAAGAGGAATCTCAGTCGAATATAACCCCAGATAAGATCGTTCTCTATCTTTTTATCGCTCTGATTTTTCACGGAAAGATTAACTACAATATAAGAGAAATCATTCGTGATATTTCCCTGCTCATCTAATTCAGCTCCCGGATAATTGGAAAGATCTTTTCCTTTTGGAAGTACATAACCAGGATACTCTTTTCCTCTTGTCCAAGATAAAACTGTAAAACTATACTTCGTACTTGCTATTTGCTTTCCTGTAGAAACAACATTTTTTGCATCAACTCCTAGTTTGTTTGCAAATTCTTTAGATACTTCATCTGGCTCCTCTTCTTGGGCTACCACATCAAGACTTTTTTTTAATTCATTTTCTTTTTCTATATTCTCTTTACTTATGCTACCTGTTCCGCTTTGTAAGAAATTAACAGATAGTAACACGAATATAATGACAAAAGAAACACCCGCACAAGTTATTATTTTCTTCTTCACAACTATTTCCTTCCGTCATTCCTTCCCAACATAAACGACTCCTGTATGACACATGTTTTCAGTTATTTCATAACATCCTCCTGTTCCATTCAGATTCAAATATAAATTCTTAATATCTTTTTCATTAACAATCCATGCCATATTGACTTGAACACTCTCACCAGGCTTTAACGATGGAATATAATTCTTCCCTTGACCATAGTCATCTTGTACGCTGGAATAAGTCATTTCAGCTGTTTTGGCAACACTGTCACTTATATAATAATCATAATCCTCACCAGCTTCTGTACCAGGCATGTAAATAGTATACGTGCCATCATTCTGTTTCGAAAGAGCAATCAGCGTGCCTAGATAGAGCATATGATTGAGTTCTTCCTCTGATATATTTGTGTATGTGACAGTCAAAAACAGTAATTTCTGATCCATGTTTTCTTCTCTTACAACTGAATCCAGATTATTTACACCATCACCTTTTTTTATATATGATAAATGATTCTGTACCAGTTTTCCGTTTGCATCAACTGCCGTCTTCCAGACTTTCGGAATTTTATCACTGTCTAAAAGCTGTAAATTATCTGCGATCTGTACTTTATCTACACAAGCTGTCACCTTATCTGTAGTAATGTTATTTCCGTTATTATCTTCAGCATAAGAATCTAAATTAAAAGCTTCTCCAATTTGACGAACCGACAGCTGACCATTTGTTACATCTATTTTATCTGCATAGACTGTCGGTTCAATAATATCACTCCAGGTAATCATGTCAGCAGTTTTGATCATTTCATCCTCTTCCGTAATCACAAGATTTTCAGCAAATTTATATGCTTCTTCTTTTGAAATTGTATTTCCAATATAGAGTGTCAAAACACGATATTCTTTCGGACAGAGAAGATAAATTCTTTGATCAAATGAGTTTTCTCCATTTATTGTATTGTATTTGAGATAAATTCCATCATAGGATCCGAAAACATGATTTTCACTTTCTATAACATTTCTATCCAACAATGATTTATCCAGACTCTTCTCATCCATCAAAACAGTATCAACGGTTATCCCTGCTGTATCAAGTGTATCTTTATAGCCTAACTTATACCCTTCGGCGATCCATTCCATCCCTTCCGGAATATAGTTTGATGTGACAGAGATTTCATGAATCTCTTCTGGAAGTTTTACGTCTTCAGAATTCTCATCTGATTTTATAGTAGTTAAAGTACCGTAGTTTCCCTGTTTTTCAAGGTACATATGATAAAGCTTTGTTCCTGCATAAGCAACGGTTGATGTTGCAATAATGCACACAGCTGCCGCAGCCGCTACCCTACTTATACTTCGGTTTAACTTGCTTTTTCTCTGCATTGGTGTAAGGTTTGATGAATTTACTTGTTTTTCTACTTCTTCCTGAATCATATCGTGAACAAAATCCGGAATATCTGGAAAGTCGTTTTTTAATTCGTCTAATCTCATATAAAAATCTCCTCCAATTGAATCTTCTTTTTCAGCGTTTTCCTCGCCCTTACAAGTCTCTTTTGTACAGCGCCTTCGGATATCTCAAGGATCTGAGCAATCTCTCTTATATTGAACTCCTCCATATAATAAAGGATCACCGGAATCCGCAGTTCTTCTTTCAGTTCGTTTACAGCTCTATACAATTCACTGTAATCCCGATTCTCTTTAGGTTGCTTCATATTTTCTGCATATCCTTCATCCAAAGGTTCATTGACGTTGATGCGCCTTGCAATGTTATAGCATTCATTGATTAATATCCGCATCAACCAGGTCTTTGCATAGCGATCTTTTTTTAATGTATCTATTTTAGAAAATGCTTTCACAATCGATTCTTGTATTGCATCAGCACAATCCTGGTCATCTGACAAAATTGTTTTTGCTGTTGCATACAATTGTCGCTCTGATGAAAGAATCAATTCTCCAAGTGCCTCCTTCGTCAATTTGGTACCCCCTTTTTGCCAGCCAGCTTTTATTTACATAGATTAGACGGATTCAAAACGAAAATATCCCCTTAATTTTCAAAAATAATTGTTTTTTGTTTCAAGCGAGCTCTAACATTTTTGCAGTTTTCTTATATTATCTCATAGATTAACTCATTCATATAAAGAAACATCAGCAAATCATTCATTGATCTACTGATTATTGGGACATTTACTTTTGCTTATATCATTAATTCTACTTTAAACCTATTGAATTCGATATGTTTAAAATTCAGAAAGCATTTTTTATAACATTTGATTTCTTTTATTAATTATGCTAAAATTTTTATATAATTATCATATTTATGAAGGGAGGCATTATATTGGCTTCAACAATTCGAGATGTTGCCGCTCGTGCCGGACTTTCTGTCGGTACAGTTTCTAAATACATTAATGGCAAAACTGTAAAAGAAAATACTCGTTTAGCTATAGAAGAAGCAATCAAAGAACTTGATTTTCATCCAAACAATATCGCAAAAGGACTACGCAATGCAAAATCTTTCTCTGTTGCTATTTTGTTGCCAATGTTAGATTCTACATTTTGTACTTCTATGATTTCATCAATCGAATCAACATTATTACCTTTAGGATATAGTGTTATTGTGTGCGAATGCCACAACAATGCAGAAATGGAATTGCGAAAAACTCAGTATCTAATTGATCGTATGGTTGATGGAATCGTTCTGATTCCGTACGCCTCCGATGGTAAACAAATTGAAATGATTCAGAAAAGTAATATTCCATTGATTCTACTTGACCAGGAAATCCAAGATCATGCAACAGATTGCATCGTTCTTGATAATGAACTGGCGGGATATGAATCTACTCAACGTTTAATTGATTTGGGACATAAAGATATTGCTATTATCACCGGAAGTCCGAATCATTATACTAGTAATGGACGTCTAAATGGATATAAAAAAGCGATGACAAACGCTGGTTTAACAATTACAGATGATTATATTCAATGCGGAGATTACTGTATAGACGGTGGTTATGAAGCTATGATGCGTTTGTGCAAACTCCAAAAAAGACCAACAGCCATATTCATCAGTAACTATGATATGACTATTGGTGCTTATCTTGCAATTAACTATTTACGATTAAAAATACCAGATGATATCTCGGTTATTGGATTTGACAACTTTCCACTTGCAAATGTAGTAAATCCACCACTGTCTTTTGCTGAACAGCCTACTAATGTCATGGGCACAGAGGCTGGAAAACTTCTTTACAGACGTATTTGTGGTGACTACTCTGATTATCCAAAAACGATAATGCACAAACCAACCATGCATTATAAGGAAAGCATCCGTCAATTAACATGATTAAATCCATTCACAGGAGTGCAGATCTATGATTTGCTGCTCCTGTTTTTTTAATTCTATTTTTTCCGTTAACTTCTTATTTCCATAAAAAATATTTATAGACTGATCTACAGAAGAACAAAGTGAAATCGAAATTGGTTTTTTATTTTTCCATGCGATATCCACCTCAACTCCACCTACAGCCAGAAGACCTTTTACTTTTCCGCTTTCCCAACTCTCTGGTAATGCTGGAAGAATAGTAATTTTTCCATCTTCACTACTCAAAAGCATTTCAGCAACAGCACTTGCACTTCCAAAATTACCGTCGATCTGGAATACTTCCCTTTCTCCTTCCGTTTCACCTAATGGCGGATGAAGGTCAAAAAGGTTGTTATAAACTGATTGCCGTAACAACTCTTCATAGTAGTAATTAGCTTTCGTTCCATCACCTAATCTTGCCCACAAGTTAATGAGCCATGCACAACTCCATCCTATTTGCTGTTTATAGTTTGCAACCTTTTCTTCAATGAACTTCTGACATGCTTTTACTAATTCAGTATCTGTTTTCTTTATTGAGTGTCCCGGATGGAATCCAAATACCGGAGAGAAATGTCGATGTCCAACATCAAATTCTTCGAAATCTTTAATCCATTCCTGAATCTTTCCTGTTCTTCCAATCTGATAATTTGGTAATAACTTACTGCGCTCATTCACTTGTTCGATCAAATCCTCTTTGATTCCAAGAACATTACATGCTTCCAAATAGTTAGCAAATAATTCTTTTATAATTGCTAAATCCATTGTTGTCATGTAACTCACGCCACAAGCATGTCCTTCCCCATCTTTAAATGTATTTTCTGGTGAGGTAGAAGGTGCTGTATAATAAAGGCCATCTTCTCTTTGTTGTAACCAATCAAGACAAAACAAAACAGATCCTCTCAATGATGGATATATTTTATTTTTCAAGTACTCCAAATCTCTTGAATATCTATAGTATTCATAACTTTGTGAGCACAACCATACACCGCCCATCGGCCAGTACGCATATTTAGGTTCGCCATCTACTGGACCAGTCTGTCTCCATATATCAACATTATGATTTGCTGTCCAACCTGAACAATGACACTGTTTCTTTGCTGTTTCTTCTCCGGCATGACTTAATTCTTCGACGAAATCTACAAATGCTGTAAAGCTTTCAATTAGATTACATGGCCCGTTAAGCCAATAGTTCATTTCGGTATTAATATTGATTGTCCAGTTACTGCTCCATACAGGTCTTATACTTTCACTCCAAATACCTTGTAAATTTGCCGGTTGGGTTCCTTTTCGTGAACATGCTATCATCAGATAACGATTATAATGGAAAAACAGACATGACAACCCCAAATCCTGTTTTCCATTCTGAACACGTTTCAAACGTTCATCTGTTGGTAAATCATTTTCTATTTCTTCTAATTCAAGTGATACATTTTTATAAACAGATTGATAATCTGCTATATGTTCTTCCTCAAGTTCTTTATATGTTTTTGAATTCAACTTCTGAATCTGATTACCGCAGCTCTTTTCACACACTTCTGGATTCGTTTCAATCCTTTGATTGTATTTCTTATATCCATCCGCTGCTGTCAAGTAAAACACTACTTCTTCAGCTTCTTGAATTTTCAAACCGTCTAAATCTGCACTAACCGTTCCACCTTTATGAGTAACCTGCAAATAACAACAAAATGCCATTCCTGGATTCTTCTCATCATATACAATCGGATTTTCGCAAGCAACATAATTAGGTTGTACATTAGACGGTGCATTTCCGCTTACATACAAACAGCAATCCTTTTCTGTCTTGATTGTATGCTGCACTTCGCTATCAAGCTTCACTTTCAAATCCAATTTGTCCATTCCGTTGGCTGTAATCTTAATTACAAGTGCTTTTGCCGGATTTGATATAAACATCTTAGAGATATATTCTGTTTCATGATTTTTGAATTTTGAAGTAAATATAGCATTTTCTAGGTCAAGGAATCGCACATATTCTTTTGGTTCATCGACCTTTTCAAACACATAACTGAGAATTCCTAAAGGCATATAAGATTCATTATAAAATCCGAGCATATTCTTCTTCATATACTCTTCTGCTTCCCAAAATTTTTCTTCAAAGATTAATTTTCTTGCCTGCTCAAGTGTACTTGAATCAATCTCTTTTTCTTCTCTATGTCCTGTTCCTGACCAAAATGTGTCATAATTTAAAGTGATTTTTTCCTCCGGAACGCCTCCATAAACCATTGCTCCAAGAGATCCATTTCCTAGTGGTAGTGCTTCTGTAAATGATTTTGCCGGTGAAATATATTTTAATGTTTTATTCATAGCATTAAACCTTTCATGTCTATTCTTTTACCGCACCTGAAGTAATTCCATTTACAATAAATTTCTGTGCGAAAGTAAATATCAAGATACTTGGAATAGATATCAATACAAGAGCTGCATTATATCGTCCCAAATTTTGCGGAGTCATTCCATAAGCTCCCTTAAATGCATTCACTGCAACCGTTGTTGTATATGCCTTGTCTTTCGTAAGGAACATCAATGGGAAAAGGAAATCCTGGAAAGACCACATAATCTGCAATACAGCAAGGTTAATGATCGCTGGTTTTGCCAATGGTAAATAAATACTGAAAAAGCAACGCTGGATAGACGCACCATCAACATTTGCTGATTCCATCAACTCAGTCGGAAGTCCATCGAAGAAGTTTTTCATCATGAGTACTCCAAACGGAATTGTAATCAAACACTCCGAAAGAATAATTGCTAAATGTGTATTATACAAATGTGCAGTCTTATAAATATAGAAGAACGGTATAATCAAAATCGGTCCTGAAATTGCAAGACACATTAAAACCAGATTATAAATCACTTTTCTTCCCGCAAATTCAATTTTAGAAAATGCAAATCCTGAAAATGAACAGATCAGAACCAGTAATGCAGATGCAAATACAGCATTGATAATGGAATTCACAAAGTACTGGTAAAATGGAACACCATTTACTTCATTTGTAAGAACATACCAGTAGTTCTCTATTCCATGTACCTTTAAAGAGTCTTTCAACAAAGAATAAATAGGCACACACCACAAAGCTAACATTATGATAAGGAAGACGATCATTACTCTTCTGTTCGCTTTTGAAATTGCAAATAAATCTTGTTCGAGTTCATAGTCTTTTTCTTTTTTCTTTCTCATATCCAACACCTACCCATTCTTTGATGTCATCTTTAACTGAATAAATGAAATAATAAATGCAACAATTAATACAATAATCGCAGCTGCACAAACGAGCCCTATATTTGATCCCGCTGATCGTGTAGCACGATAAATATAGGTTCCGATAATCTCAGTGCTTCCGCCTGGACCTCCATCTGTCATCAAATAAACACGTTCCATTTCTCTAAATCCACCAAGAAGCATGGAAAGAATAATTGTTTTATGTGTATTTTTCAAAACAGGGAAAATAATCAATAATAACTGATCTTTCATACCTGCACCATCAATTGTAGCTGCTTCCAAAATACTTCTGCTGATTGTTGTCAAATCAGCTGTGTAATACATAATCGGAATACCTATCATAAAAATAGATACGGAACATACAGCTCCCATTGCTAGTTTTGGATCTGCAAGCCATCTCTGCGCAAGTGCACCAAGTCCAACTCCTCTTAAAATCTGATTCACAATACCATTCTTATACTCGAGCATTGATCCAAAAACTGTTGCCATCAATGCAATCGGAAGCATTGACGGAATAAAAAACAATGCATGGAAAAATCTTTTTCCTTTAATTTTGAAATTCAGTATGATTGATATAATAAATCCAAAAGTTAAACCACAAAAAATGTTAGCCGTTGATAAAATAAAAGTATTTAAAAGTGATATCCAAAAACTTTTATCTTTGAATATTGTTTGATAATTCGCTAAGCCGACAAATTCGGATCTGCGAAATGTTATCGTTACATCTCTAAAACTATTTAAAATTAGAAAATAAAAACTATATCCTAATAATCCTATGAAAATAACAATCAATGGAAGAAGAAATAAAAATCCCGCCTTGTTATTTCTTTTCGTCACCTTCAATTTTGTTTTTTTACTTGTCATGTTTATATCCTCAATTCCTGTAGAAAAAGGGACGATCAACTGCTTTACTTGTTTTTCATAACAGTCATGCAGCTGAAAGTCCCCTTTTTATATTAGCATCAGATTCTCAATTGTCTTACTGATTAATATTTTCCACTTGTCCATTCTTTCTGAAGATCTTTCAATGCACTCTCTGTAGTTGCAGATCCGTTAAGTACACTCTGTACTGCAGCACCTTCGATATCAGAATATCCTGAAACGTTATTTCTGTCAGCTGTAGCTGTATTAATCAAATCAACAACTGTATCCCATCCAGCCTTGGATTCATCTGTATCAAATAAAGAAGCATCTACTGTAAAATCCTTTTTAGCGGAAGTTCCTGTAAGCTGTTTTCCAAAGATGTCAGCTCCATCTCCTAATGTAAGGTAAGCAACAAACTTAGCTGCAGCTTCTTTCTTCTCTGAATAATCAACTACACCGATTCCGGAGTCGATATAGGAACGTACTGTAAGCTGTCCATTATCCTCTGCTGTCGGAAGAGCCATTGCTCCAACATTTTCAAGTTTGATTCCATTTCCTTCTCTTAATGTCTTAGATAATAATGGTGCTTCCCATGAACCCATATAGTAAACAAGAGCATCACCATTTGTAAATTCCTCTGTTGCACTTGCATAATCCAGGTCAAGAACGTCTGCTGAGAAGATTCCTTCATCAAAATATTTCTTTAATCCGTTGATTGCCTGTTTATATTCTTCACTGTCAACAGGAGCACCTTCATATCTCCACTTATTATAATAATCTCCCTGCTGGCCAAGAACTGTCAGCATCATCTCGTCTACAACCCAAGAGTCTTTTCCGGCAAATACACTTACATATTTGTCAGGATATTTAGCTTTAAATGCTTCTGCCACTGCTTTGTACTCTGCAAATGTCTTTGGAACTTCTGCTCCGATATCCTTTAACAGAGCTGCATTATAAAATCCTACCATCGAACCAGAATTTGTAAGCACAAGCATCTTTGTGTCTCCACTTGTCAGCTGATTTCCCTGCTCAAGACATTTTTCTGAATAAGCATCTTTCCAATCTGCACCAACAACATCTGGCATTAATTCATCCAGATTTGCTAGATAATCCTGAACTTCTTCTGCAAATGCTGATGGCTGAACTCCAATAACATCAATATCTTCCTCTGTACTTAATGCAAGCGGGACTTTCTCCTGGAAAGCTTTGCTTTCCATTACTGTCATATTTATCTTAATATTAGGATTCTCTTTTTCAAACGCATCAACTGTTTCTTGAATCTGATCTTTACTTGGGAACCATGTCCAATAATTTAATGTGATCTGCTCACTATCTGAACCACTTTCTTTCTTCTCTCCTGTAGATCCACATCCTGCAAGCATACCAACTGTCATTGCTGTAGCTACCGTCATAGCTAATATTTTTTTTGCTTTCATATACATCCTCCTGTTATTAAATGGTTTCTGTTTTCCAAAAGTGAACCGGTTCATTTTTTTGTTAAATAACAACTGTTAAATTAATAATATATTTATATATTTGTTTTGTCAATCACTTTTTGTTTATTTTGTCGTGTTATACAATTTTCATTTCCTTTTTTAGTGCAATTTGCACAGTTTTAACCGTAAAGAATTCTTAAAAAACGCACTAATAACATTTATCTTTCTTGTCATAAATGCCTCCTTCCTAATAAATAAACCGGTTTATTTATTTCAAATATAACAAATAGAATTTCTGCTAATCAAATCATTGAACCGCTTCCAAATCCTCCCCTAAATAACACTTTCTCAATATAAAGTCAAAAAAATCTCCCCTCACACCGAATGAAATCTAATTGATTCCATCAGATATGAGGGGAGATTCTATTTTTCTAATTCACTTGTCAGTGTACTTCCAAAGAAGCTTCTATGTATAATCTACTAACAACTATAATTAAGCGTTCTTCTTGGCAATTGCTGCCTGTGCTGCTGCAAGACGAGCAATCGGTACACGGAATGGTGAGCAGGATACATAGTCAAGTCCGATGCTGTCGCAGAACTCTACAGAGCTTGGATCTCCACCGTGCTCTCCACAGATACCTACATGCAGGTTTGGATTAACCGGTTTTCCGAGTTCGATAGCCATCTTCATGAGCTTGCCAACACCAACCTGATCCAG
The DNA here is from genome assembly GCF_055383675.1 of Mediterraneibacter faecis. Taxonomy (NCBI): domain Bacteria; kingdom Bacillati; phylum Bacillota; class Clostridia; order Lachnospirales; family Lachnospiraceae; genus Mediterraneibacter; species Mediterraneibacter faecis. The sequence continues at coordinate 2,489,865 of NZ_AP043803.1, forward strand.
TTTTGCAAATGGATCGTTCTCGAAGATCTTAGCATCATAGTAAGCATCGAGGAACTTACCAGCGTCATCACGGGAGAATCCGTATGTCATCTGTGTAAGGTCGTTTGTTCCGAAGCAGAAGAAGTCAGCTTCTTTTGCGATATCGTCAGCTGTAAGAGCAGCTCTTGGGATCTCGATCATTGTACCAACCTCGTACTCAAGGTCGCTTCCAGCTGCTGCGATCTCAGCGTCAGCTGTCTCTACAACGAATTTCTTAACGTATTTGAGCTCTTTGATATCTCCAACGAGTGGGATCATAATCTCAGGTTTTACGTTCCAATCCGGATGAGCTTTCTTTACATTGATTGCTGCACGGATAACAGCGCTTGTCTGCATCTTAGCAATCTCTGGGTATGTAACTGCAAGACGGCATCCACGGTGTCCCATCATTGGGTTGAACTCGTGCAGGCTGTCGATAATAGCTTTGATCTGGTCAACTGTTTTGCCCTGAGCATCAGCCAGTTTCTTGATGTCCTCTTCCTCTGTAGGAACGAACTCATGAAGCGGTGGATCAAGGAAACGAATTGTAACCGGGTTACCTTCAAGAGCTTCGTAAAGTTTCTCGAAGTCTCCCTGCTGCTCTGGAAGAATCTTAGCAAGTGCTGCTTCTCTTTCTTCTACTGTCTCTGCACAGATCATCTCACGGAATGCGTCGATTCTGTTGCCTTCGAAGAACATATGCTCTGTACGGCAAAGTCCGATACCTTCTGCACCAAGCTCACGAGCTTTCTTAGCGTCAGCCGGTGTATCAGCGTTTGTACGAACCTTCATAGTTCTGTACTTGTCAGCCCATCCCATGATTCTTCCGAACTCACCAGCGATTGTAGCGTCTACAGTCGGGATGATTCCGTCATAGATAGCACCTGTGGATCCATCAAGTGAGATTGCATCTCCCTCGTGGAATTCTTTTCCACCAAGTGTAAATTTCTTATTAGCTTCGTCCATTGTGATGTCACCACAACCAGATACGCAGCATGTTCCCATTCCACGAGCAACTACAGCTGCGTGAGATGTCATACCACCACGAACTGTCAGGATACCCTGAGCAGACTTCATACCTGTGATATCTTCTGGTGATGTCTCAAGACGAACAAGGATAACTTTCTCTCCTCTTGCAGCCCACTCTACAGCGTCATCAGCTGTGAATACGATCTTACCACAAGCAGCTCCTGGTGATGCTCCAAGTGCTTTTGCCATTGGTGTAGCAGCTTTCAGAGCTTTCGCATCGAACTGTGGGTGAAGCAGGGAATCAAGGTTACGAGGGTCGATCATTGCAACAGCCTCTTCCTCTGTTCTCATTCCTTCATCTACAAGGTCGCAGGCAATCTTAAGAGCTGCCTGAGCTGTTCTCTTACCATTACGTGTCTGAAGCATGTACAGTTTACCGTGCTCTACAGTGAATTCCATGTCCTGCATATCTCTGTAGTGAGTCTCCAGAGTCTTGCATACATCTTTGAACTGTGCGAATGCTTCTGGGAACTTCTGCTCCATCTCGGAAATGTGCATAGGTGTACGAACACCGGCAACAACGTCCTCTCCCTGAGCGTTTGTCAGGAACTCTCCGAACAGACCATTCTCTCCTGTAGCAGGGTCACGTGTGAAAGCAACACCTGTACCACAGTCATCTCCCATATTACCAAATGCCATCATCTGTACGTTGACAGCTGTTCCCCATGAATAAGGGATGTCATTGTCACGGCGGTATACGTTAGCTCTTGGGTTATCCCATGAACGGAATACAGCCTTAACAGCTTCCATAAGCTGTACCTTAGGATCTGTAGGGAAGTCCTCACCGATCTTCTCTTTGTACTCAGCCTTGAACTGCTCTGCAAGTTTCTTAAGATCATCAGCGTCAAGATCTACATCCTGTTTAACACCTTTCTCTTCTTTCATCTTGTCGATCAGTTCCTCGAAGTATTTCTTACCAACTTCCATAACTACATCGGAGAACATCTGGATGAATCTTCTGTAGCAGTCCCAAGCCCAACGTGGGTTGCCTGAAGCTTTTGCCAGTGTCTCAACAACCTCTTCGTTAAGTCCAAGGTTAAGAATTGTATCCATCATACCAGGCATAGAAGCTCTAGCTCCTGAACGTACGGAAACGAGAAGCGGGTTCTCTTTATCTCCGAATTTCTTACCTGTAATTCCTTCCATCTTATCGATAGCTTCCATGATCTGAGCCATAATCTCATCGTTGATCTGTCTGCCATCCTCATAGTACTGCGTACAAGCCTCTGTTGTTACTGTGAATCCCTGTGGTACAGGAAGACCCAGATTTGTCATCTCTGCCAGGTTTGCGCCTTTTCCACCGAGAAGGTTTCTCATATCTGCGTTACCTTCAGTGAACATATAAACCCATTTTGCCATGATCAATGACCTCCTAAAATAATTTTTACAAATAAAATAATTTTATTTCGCATATAATATTTTAATGGTTTTATACTTATGAGTCAAGTCTTTTGTTCGTAATTATATACAATTTTTACAAATGCTTTTTGTATACTTTTCATATTGGTTAACCTATCTTTCACAAATTGTAAACACATCGTCCATCAGGCTGTCATTTTGCATATTTGCATTAATCTCCATGTAATGTACAACATGCACAAAAAAATAGTTGTCCATGCTTTATAAGAACTTGGAAACAACTATTTTTTTGTGATTAATATACAATTTTCTGCCCTTATCTCATTTCTTCAATAAATGCCTTATATCCCTTATAAGCTTCATACACATCTGCCTTGCTTGTCACTTCCCACGGCGCATGCATACTCAACACTGCGACACCGCTGTCGATGACTTCCATGCCATAATTTGCCATAATGTAAGCAATTGTTCCACCACCGCCGGCATCTACTTTTCCAAGTTCTGCGAACTGGTATGCAACACTCTGCGCATCCATTGCATTTCTGATCTTTGCAAGATATTCTGCATTTGCGTCATTAGAACCGCTCTTTCCGCGAGCACCTGTAAACTTGTTGAATACAAGTCCTTTTCCAAAGAATGCAGAACTGCGTTTTTCGAATACTTCAGCATACATCGGATCATAAGCTGCGCTCACATCAGAAGAAAGCATTCTGGAATTCATCAGCGCTCTTCTGACTTTCAGGTCAGACTCCCCTTCTGTCAGTGCCACAAGTTCTGCAACTGTATTTTCAAAGAAACGAGAATGCATTCCGGTCGCGCCAACACTTCCGATTTCCTCTTTATCTACAAGAATACAGCATGCTGTGTGCTCTACTTCTTCCACATCGAGCATTGCAAAGAGGGATGTGAATGCACACACACGATCATCTTGTCCGTAAGCAAGCACCATACTGCGATCCAATCCACAGTCACGAGCCTTTCCTGCCGGAACAATTTCAAGCTCTGCGGAGAGGAAATCCTCTTCCTCCATGTCATAATATTGTTTCAGAAGATTGATTACATTTGCTTTTACAGCCTCTTTTTCCTTTTCTTCTAATGTTTCATCCTGCTCAATCGGGCGGCTTCCGATCAGAAGATCAAGCTTCTCTCCTTCTACAACCGTTGCAGCCTTTTTCTCCATCTGTTTCGACGCGAGATGGATCAGCAGATCCGTGATAACAAAGACCGGATCATCTTCTTTTTCACCGATACTTACCTGAACTGTTGTGCCATCTTTCTTTGCAATCACTCCATGAAGGGCAAGTGGAAGTGTCACCCACTGATATTTCTTGATTCCACCATAATAATGTGTATCAAGATAAGCAAACTCTTCATTTTCATACAAAGGATTCTGCTTTACGTCAATGCGCGGGGAATCGATATGAGCTCCAAGAATATTCATACCTTCTGTCAGCGGTTTTGTACCCATATGAAACAGCGCAATTGTTTTGTTCATACACACGGCATACAGTTTATCTCCGGCTTTCACTTCTTCTCCATTTTTAATGATATCTCTGATATCCTTATATCCCTCTGCTTTTGCCTTTTCAACTGCCAGTGCAACACACTCGCGCTCTGTCTTGCCGGCATCAAGGCAGTTCTTGTATTCTGTATTCACCTGTTCTAATCTGTCCAGCTCTTCCTTACTGTAAGTTGTCCATGCATTTTTTCTGTCCATGTCATTCTCCTCCTGTTCTATCGTTACTATTCACACGATGTGCGACCAGCAACGCATCTCGCCATTTTAAATCGCCTTTGGCGATGGGGCGAGATGCATTCAAGTCAAGACACGCATCCTCCGTGTCAATCAGCGGAGTGATTGACACGGGAGTGAACAGTAACATTCTATCTTCCATGCTATTTCAAAAAATCTATAAAGAAACAGCCCAAACTGAATCCACAAGCTTACCTGTGAACTACAGTCCGGGCTTTTCTTATTTATCTTACCACTCGAATTTCTTCTCGAAGTATGCTTTCAGATCTTCAATCTTAACTCTTTCCTGTTCCATTGTATCACGGTCACGTACTGTAACAGCTCCGTCTTCCTCAGAATCGAAGTCATATGTTACACAGAATGGAGTACCGATCTCGTCCTGACGACGGTAACGTTTTCCGATATTTCCACGATCATCGAACTCACAGTTGTAGTACTTGGATAACTCTGCAAATACTTTCTCTGCGCCTTCGTTCAGTTTCTTGGAAAGTGGGAGCACACCGATCTTAACCGGAGCCAGTGCCGGATGGAAATGAAGTACAGTTCTCATATCCGGTTTCTCTTCTGTTCCGATATTCTCCTCATCATATGCACTGCAAAGGAATGCAAGTACAACACGGTCAGCACCAAGTGATGGCTCGATAACGTATGGAATGTATTTCTCCTTTGTCTCATCATCAAAGTATGTCATATCCTGTCCGGATACATTCTGATGCTGAGTCAGGTCATAATCCGTACGGTCAGCGATTCCCCACAGCTCACCCCATCCGAATGGGAAAAGGAACTCAACGTCTGTAGTAGCCTTACTGTAGAAGGAAAGCTCTTCCTGATCATGGTCACGGTAACGTACTTCCTCATCTTTCAGTCCAAGAGATGACAGCCAGTTCAGGCAGAAGCTCTTCCAGTAATCAAACCACTCAAGGTCTGTGTCTGGTTTGCAGAAGAACTCAAGCTCCATCTGCTCGAACTCTCTTGTACGGAATGTAAAGTTACCCGGTGTGATCTCGTTACGGAAAGACTTACCGATCTGTCCGATACCGAATGGAAGTTTCTTTCTGGATGTACGCTGTACATTCTTGAAGTTTACAAAGATACCCTGTGCTGTCTCAGGACGAAGGTATACTGTGTTCTTCGCATCCTCTGTAACACCCTGGAATGTCTTGAACATCAGGTTGAACTGACGGATATCTGTAAAATCATGCTTTCCACAAGTCGGACATGGAATGTTATTATCCTCGATAAATGCTGCCATCTGCTCCTGTGTCCATCCGTCTACAGAGCTCTCAAGCTCGATTCCATTCTCTGCTGCATAATCTTCAATAATCTTATCTGCACGGAAACGCTCATGACACTGTTTACAGTCCATCAGCGGATCACTGAATCCTCCAAGATGTCCGGAAGCAACCCATGTCTGTGGGTTCATAAGGATTGCACAGTCAACTCCAACGTTGTATGGATTCTCCTGAATGAACTTCTTCCACCATGCTCTCTTCACATTATTCTTAAGTTCAACACCAAGATTACCATAATCCCATGTGTTGGCAAGTCCGCCGTAGATCTCAGAACCCGGATATACGAATCCTCTTGACTTTGCGAGTGCTACGATCTTGTCCATTGTCTTTTCAACCATTGTATGTTCCTCACATTCTTTTTTATCATTTACATTATTTATATACCTTATGCACTTTGGTCAGTATTTTCAGAGAAGTTATCCACATTTTCTTAAGAAAATATTCACCTTGCACATCAATGTTACTTATTATAACTACTAATGCCTTATTTTTCAAGCTGTTTTAAGTACTTCTCTTTATGTTTCCGCTTATATTCATACATAACTTCATCCGCTCTTTGCAGAATCTCTTCGGTAGAAACTATATCATGTCTTTCAGGGAGTTCTGTAATACCGTAACTGAAGCTCTTCGGATAGTCATTGTCTTCCTCCTTACAGAATACTTCATACACATGCTCAAATTTCTTCTTCATAATTTCTTTCGAACAATTCAGGAGCACAATACAGAATTCATCACCGCCAAGACGCACAAAGAGATCTCCCGGCCGAATGTTTGCTTTCACTATATCGACAAAATGTTTCAGATACTGATCTCCTTCCTGATGTCCAAAATAGTCATTCACATATTTCAAATGATCAAGATCACAATAACAAAAGACAATCTTCTTTCCTGTAGCAAGCATCGTCTCCGCCCGTTCATGGAACAGATGACGATTTCCAATCCCTGTAAGTTTGTCTCTGTAAGCCTCTTCTTCAAGTTCCTCTTCTCGTTCTTTCAACTGCTTTGTCATTGTATTAAATGCTTCTGAAAATTCTCCCAGATAAGAAACACTCTGAGAATAATCCCCTTTCGCCACCTGCTTTGCCTGCCAGGTGAGATGGTTCAGATTCGCATGGATATTCTTCAGATTCTCACAGAGGAAATTATCTCGCCCCGGTGCTTCAATTGACAGATTTCCCTTTGAAATCTCCGCCGAATAATGCTTCATTTCTTTCACTGCTTTATCCAAATATTGAAGTCCCATTCCAAGTTTCAAAAAAGGTTCGTCCAGCTGTTCAAGATCCAACTTTGCATTCTCGGAATCATATATAATATCCCTCAGATATTCAAATAATATCTCACAGTTTTTCTCTTCCATAACTAACTGTCACCTTCTCTTACATCTGCCTGGAAACGGCAGACACGGCCTCCTGTAGCCCAGCAGTCCGTTTCCACTGCTACATATTCCTTTCCAGAGTATAAAGATAAAATTCCGGAAATAAATCCTTCATCATAATTGCAGACAGTCTCACCAAGCACCGGAAGCCCCGAACAGTCCGCATCTTCCGAGACGGTCAGAATGATCTGCCCGCTCTCCTCGTCTACTGATTCAATACGGAGTACTCCAATCTTCATTTCTGCCATCTTCTTCTGGAGTTCACCCACAAACTGATCCAGCGGCTGATTCAGATTCAGCATCTTACGTGCAAAAAATTCTCCCGCTTTCCTTCCCGCATTCCGGAAAATCTCAACCTGTTCTGCTCTTCCGTAACGTACCGCAAGCTCGTCTTTTATAGAATATTCCAATAGCCGATATACAATCACAGGGAGTTCTCCTCCAAGATTCCCCCTGCTGTTCTCATCATATTCAAGGTAGTCTTCGAAAGAAATCGGTTTCTTCTCCTTCATAAAAATGTTCTCGTCCATCATTTTTCTCTTTTCTTTCCTCTGCTACTATTACATTTACAACAAAATGCACTCGTTTCACACTGTCATGTAACAGGTGATATAACCGTAGTATAGCATGATTTTTTTCATGATTCAACAATTGCATAATGTCTTAAATGTTGTTGAGAATTTTTAAATAATACCCCAAATATCACAGCAATGTCTGCAGTATCTCCAGAGACTTGAACTCCTTATCTACATACATCTTCATCAACCGTCCCATCACACGTCCAAACTTCTCCAACACTTCCGGCTTCACGTTAAATGTATATAATTTCTCAATTGTACTGGATTCAATATACTGCATCGTATACAGCGTAGAACCGTCAAGAAACATTCCGTCTCTCACTTCTCCGTCACATTCATTACACACAAGTCCGCCCTTCGCCGCGCTGAACACTGCCGGCCTCGTCCGGTCGCCACACTGTACACACTGGAACACCTGCGGTCCCTGTCCGTTGATTGTCAGCACTTTCAACTCGAAAATGTAACGGATCAACTGATTCGGAAGATGTGGATTTGTCAGCGCACGCATCGTCTGATAAAGTAATTTTAAAAGTTCCCGCTCATCATTTCGTTCCCTCGCATAGTAATTCGCAACCTCAAGGAAATAAAAGCCATAATATGCACCTACCACATCTGCTCTCAATTCTGAAAAATAATTTGATACATTTACAGACTGAATTGTGTAAGAAGAACGACCTTCATACATCATGAATTCACCGAAAGTAAATGGATTCACCGCTCCCACTAGAGGACTGTTTGGTCTTCTTGATCCCTTTGCAAAGGCTGAGATCTTCCCCTGTTCTTTTGTAAGTATGACAACTCTGCGGTCGTACTCGCCCACCGGTGCGACAGAAAGCACCATTCCTGTCAAAACGATCTGATTCACGATGAAAGTCACCTTCTTTCTGCTATATTTGTAAAGATGTTGGAGACAAAACCCACAACTACGATGCCTGCGGATGCTTCGTGCAACGCATTTCCAATATCTTCTAATATATCCGATTTCGCGTGTAAATACAAGGAGATGTTCTAGGAGGGATTTTTTTGGATATGAGTTTTGCTGGATGTTTGACACATGTTAAGATTTTGGAAAACCAGACCAAGAGAAACTTGCTATAAATCATCTATTTAACCTTGATTCCCTGAATCTGCTTTTCAATTATTCCCATATCATATTCTTCAGCGTATTAGCGACTTACATCGCTAGATATGCTAAAAAGCGGCAGCCACCAACCTCTCAGTCAGCAGCTGCCGCTCTCATCATTCTCTTTTTATTCTTTATCTTCAAAGGCTTCTTTCATCTTATCCATGAATCCTTTTTTCTTGCCTTTTTTCTCTGATTTCTCAGATTTTGTAGCAAGATTGTCATGCTGATGAAGTGTATTTCCACTGAGCTCATCGAATTTTCTCAGAGCCTCTTTCGCCTCTGCACTTAATCTCTCCGGTGTCTGGATCACTAATGTTACATAATGATCTCCTCTTACCTGAGTATTTCTAAGGGATGGAACTCCCTTTCCTTTCAGACGTACTTTTGTATCTGTCTTTGTTCCCGGTTTTACTGTGTAGAGAACGTCTCCGTCTACAGTTGGAATCTTCACATCGCCACCGAGTGTAGCCACTGCGAAGGAAATCGCAACGGTTGAGAAGATATGCATATCCTGTCTCTGGAAGATTGGATGTCTGGATACGTTAACCTCAACGAGGAGATCTCCTCTCGGTCCTCCATTAACTCCCGGTTCTCCTTTTTCACGGATGCGTACGCTCTGTCCGTTATCAATACCTGCCGGAATCGTAACTTTGATCTTCTTTCTGCTGGATGTATATCCTGTACCTGCACATTTCGGACATTTCTCTTTCACGATCTTACCGGAACCACCGCAGTTCGGACATGTTTGTACATTCTGTACGGTTCCAAAGAAGGACTGGGATGTATATACGACCTGACCTTTACCACCGCACTTTGGACATGTCTCCGGTGATGTTCCAGGCTTTGCACCTGTGCCGTGACAGTCTTCGCAAGGATCTTTCAGTACAAGATCCAGTTCTTTCTCGCATCCGAAGACAGCTTCCTCGAATGTGATGCGGATGCTCTTTCTGATATTAGCCCCTTTCATAGGACCATTGCTTGCGCCGCCTCTTCTGGAGCCACCGAACATATCTCCGAAGATATCTCCGAAAATGTCGCTGAAATCTGCTCCATTGAAGTTAAATCCGCCACCGAATCCACCTGCTCCGCCGCCGGCACCGCCATCAAATGCAGCGTGGCCGAACTGATCATACTGACGACGTTTGTCAGCGTCACTCAGAACGGCATAGGCTTCGGAAGCCTCTTTGAACTTTATTTCTGCTTCTTTATCCCCTGGATTCATATCTGGATGGTACTTCTTCGCAAGCTGGCGGTATGCTTTCTTGATTGTAGCATCATCTGCATCTTTGCTTACGCCGAGCACCTCATAATAATCTCTCTTTGCCTCTGCCATAACACAAATACTAACCTTTCTGTATCTCTTTCTTAACCTCAAGAAATTCTACGAAGCTACAAAGCTCCGTAGAATTTCTCTTCATGCTTCATTTATCTGATGCCCTGCTGCCTGTTTCTCTTCTGTCTTACCGGCATCTTTTCTATATTTTAGACTTCTTTGTAATCTCCGTCTACAACATCATCACCCTGGAAACCATCCGGAGCCGGACCAGCTTCTGGTGTAGGACCAGCCTGTGCACCTGCACCTGCTGCAGCACCTGCCTGCTCATACATCTTTGTGAACAGTTTCTGTGCGCTCTCCATCAGTTTTTCCTTCGCAGCTTTGATCTCTGCTACCTGCTCTTCTGTTGTGTTCTCCGGAGCAGATTTTGCAAGGATATCTTTCAGTGCCTGAACGTCAGCCTCTACAGCTGCCTTCTCTGTAGCATCGACTTTGTCGCCAACCTCTTTGATTGCCTTCTCTGTCTGGAATACCATAGCGTCTGCTTCGTTTCTTGTATCGATTGCTTCTTTACGTTTCTTATCCTGAGCCTCGAATTCAGCTGCTTCTTTTACAGCTTTATCGATATCGTCATCAGACATATTAGAACCTGCTGTGATTGTAATATGCTGCTCTTTACCTGTTCCAAGATCCTTAGCAGATACATTTACGATACCATTTGCATCGATATCGAATGTAACTTCGATCTGCGGGATTCCACGTGGAGCCGGCGGGATTCCATCAAGTCTGAACTGTCCGAGGGACTTGTTGTCTCTTGCGAACTGTCTCTCACCCTGTACAACGTTGATATCTACAGCTGTCTGGTTATCTGCTGCTGTTGAGAAGATCTGGCTCTTCTTTGTCGGGATTGTTGTATTTCTCTCGATCAGTCTTGTAGCTACACCACCCATTGTCTCGATAGACAGTGACAGTGGAGTTACATCAAGAAGAAGGATGTCTCCTGCGCCTGCATCTCCTGCAAGTTTACCACCCTGTACGGAAGCACCAAGTGCTACACACTCATCTGGGTTAAGGGATTTGCTAGGCTCTTTGCCTGTCAGTCTCTTAACTTCTTCCTGAACAGCCGGAATACGTGTTGATCCACCAACGAGAAGTACCTGTCCAAGCTCGGAAGCTGTGATTCCTGCGTCAGAAAGTGCACGTCTTACCGGTTCCTGAGTTTTTTCTACGAGGTCTCTTGTCAGCTCGTCGAATTTAGCTCTTGTAAGGTTCATATCGAAATGCTTCGGTCCTTCAGCTGTTGCTGTGATGAACGGAAGGTTAATATTTGTTGTTGTTGCACTTGAAAGCTCTTTCTTTGCTTTCTCTGCAGCTTCTCTTAATCTCTGAAGAGCCATCTTATCTGCAGAAAGATCTACGCCTTCTTTTGCCTTGAAGTCTGCAAGCATGTAATCTGTGATCTTCTGGTCGAAGTCATCTCCACCAAGTCTGTTGTTACCGGCTGTTGAAAGTACTTCGATAACTCCATCACCAATCTCGATAACAGATACGTCGAATGTACCACCACCAAGGTCGTAAACCATAATCTTCTGCTCTTTCTCGTTGTCAAGACCATAAGCAAGTGCAGCTGCTGTAGGCTCGTTGATGATACGTTTTACATCAAGTCCTGCGATCTTACCTGCATCTTTTGTAGCCTGACGCTGAGCATCGTTGAAGTAAGCCGGAACTGTGATAACAGCTTCTGTTACTTTCTCACCAAGGTATCCTTCTGCGTCTGCTTTCAGTTTCTGAAGGATCATTGCAGAAATCTCCTGTGGAGAATATTTCTTATCGTCAATATCTACTTTATAATCTGTTCCCATCTCTCTTTTGATGGATGAGATTGTTCTTGCTGCGTTTGTTACAGCCTGACGTTTTGCAGGCTCACCTACAAGACGCTCTCCTGTCTTTGTAAATGCTACAACAGACGGTGTTGTTCTTGCGCCTTCTGTATTCGCGATAACTGTTGGCTGTCCACCTTCCATAACGGCTACACAGCTGTTTGTTGTACCAAGGTCAATACCAATAATTTTTCCCATGATAAATTTCCTCCTCTATCTAATCTCTGAATCTTGTTAAAAATCAAATTAGTTTGCTACTTTTACCATGCTGTGTCTTACAACACTCTCACGGTACATGTAACCTTTCTGGAATTCTTCTGCGATGATGTTCTCACCGAGCCCCTCATCTTCCACATGCATCACTGCGTTGTGGAAATCCGGATTGAATTCCTGACCAACTGCCTCGATTGGTTTTACTCCAACGGATTCCAGTGTAGTCATAAGCTGTTTGTAGATCTTCTCCATTCCTTCTACGAACGGAGCATTCTTCTCCTCCTCCGGTACGGAACCAAGTCCACGCTCGAAGTTGTCTACAACCGGAAGAATCTTTTCTATGATATCTTTCGCTCCGATCTCGTACATCTGGGATTTCTCCTTCTCAGATCTCTTGCGGAAGTTATCAAACTCTGCCATCTGACGAGTAACGCGGTCTGTGAGTTCCTCGATCTTCTCGTCTTTCTTGTCCTTCTTCTCTTTCTTTCCGAAGAACTTTTTCTTACCTTCTGATGCTGCTTCTGAATCTCCTTCAGTCTCAGTTGCTTCCTCTGTTGCTTCTTTCGCTTCAGCCTCAACTCCCTGGGCATCTTCTGTTTCTACTGTCTCTTCAGCTTCTGCCTGCTCTTTTGCAGCCTTTGCTTTTGCCTCTTCAACAGCTTCTTTTACCATATCTTCTTTGCTCATGTTCTCTGTCACCAGCTTTCTACCTTCCTATTATTACTCTTTGGGTTCTTTATTATAAATCGCATCCAACTCACTTTGCAGCGTTTTCAGCGTCTTCATGACATGTTCATAATCCATTCTCTTCGGACCGATGATTCCAATCGTTCCTTTCATACCTTCTCCCAGCTCATATGTGGCGGTAACAACACTGCAGTCTTTCATGGTCTTAACCGGAGTTTCATCTCCGATGTAAACCTGTATGCCGTTGTTCTCCTCACTTGCCAGTGTCTCTGTCACCAGATCTGCCAGCTGCTGTTTCTCTTCAAATGCACTGATGATCTCCTGTGCGCTCTGCTTATCACTAAGCTCCGGATATTTGAAAATATTCGTTGCGCCGCTTGTGTAGATCTCCATGTCATTATCTACATGAATGATCTCTGCCACTGCATCCAGTACATGACCGACAACCTCGCTGTGGATACCAGCCTGTTCTTTCAATCTGGCAATCAGACCTAATGTAATCTGATCAATGGATAATCCATTCAGTGTCGTGTTCAGAAGCATATTCAGCTTCAACAGATTCTCATTACTTAAGGTTTCTCCAACTTCAATGATCTTATTCTTGATCACATTACCACCAAGTACGATGACTGCTACGATCTGTTCTTCATCCACCTGTGATAGCTGAATGAACTTCAATGTGTTCCGGCTGTTGACCGGTGCGGAAACCATCGTCGCATAATTGGTGTTCGAAGCAAGAACCTTTGCTGCCTGCTGGAGTACCTTCTCGACCTTATCGGTCTTTTCAAGAAGTGCATCCTCTCGTCTGCTGATCTCCTGCTCCTTGTTCTCCATCAGAAGATCTACATAAAAGCGATATCCCTTATCTGATGGAATTCTTCCTGCCGATGTGTGTGGCTGGAAGATGTAACCAAGATCTTCCAGATCTGCCATCTCATTCCTTATCGTTGCGGAACTTAATTTCAAATCTGTGTATTTTGAAAGGGTTCGTGATCCGACCGGTTCGCCAGTCTCCAGATAATTCTGTATGATGGCTTTCAATATCGTAAGTTTTCTTTCACTTAATTCAGCTTCTACAGACATCTCTGTGTTCCCCTTTCTTCTCATCTTTGTTTGTTATTAGCACTCTTTGTTTTTGAGTGCTAACACCTTACAGATACTAAGATAGCACCTCGATTTCTGTTTGTCAACACTGATTGTTATTTTTATAAGTTTTTTATTTTCTTCTTATTTTATTAATAGGATGCTTTTTGGGGGAGGGAATGTGATTTTATAGAAATGTTGTTGACTTGGATTGTAATTTTGTGAATTCCGGGCAAGCTTATAGCCAAATCATAAGTTGACTTGAATTATGATACATAAAATCCAGGTCAAAGACAAGTTTATTTAACTTACACTAATTGACCTGGATTTTAAAACCTGCTATCTATACTATCCCCTGATCTGTCCGTTTCCGAAGATAATATACTTTGTTGTTGTCAATGCTTCGAGTCCCATCGGGCCTCTTGCATGAAGCTTCTGTGTGCTGATTCCGATCTCTGCACCGAATCCGAATTCGAATCCATCTGTAAATCTTGTTGATGCATTTACATAAACCGCTGCCGCATCGATCTCATCCTGGAATCTCAATGCATTGTCGTAATCCTTTGTAATAATGGATTCAGAATGTCCTGTATTGTATGTATTGATATGTGTGATTGCCTCATCGATGGAATCAACAATCTTTACAGAAATAATTGCATCCAGGTACTCTGTTCCCCAGTCTTCTTCTGTTGCCGGAATAATCTCTGAACTGATTGCCTGTGCTCTCTCATCTCCACGTATCTCTACACCATGTTCCTTCAGTCTTGTTACAATCTTCGGCAAAGCTGCATCTGCTATCTTGGAATGAATCACAAGTGATTCACATGCATTACACACACCAAGGCGCTGTGTCTTTGCATTTTCAATAATATCTGTTGCCATCTTAATGTCTGCTGTCTCATCAACATATACATGACAATTTCCGGTTCCTGTCTCAATTACCGGAACCGTACTGTTTGCGACAACATTTGCAATGAGTCCCGCTCCGCCTCTTGGGATCAGGACGTCGATCCAGCCATGCATCTTCATCATCTCATTTACAACTTCTCTGCTTGTATCTTCCACAAGAAGGATGAGATCCTGAGATAACTTCTCTTTGCGGAGTCCTTCCTTGATTACACGGGTAATTGCCCGATTGGAATGGATCGCATCACTTCCTCCGCGAAGAATTACCGCATTTCCAGTCTTGAAGCAAAGTCCGAATGCATCTGCTGTCACATTCGGTCTGGATTCATAGATAATTCCGACAACGCCAAGCGGTACGCGTTTCTTTCCGATACGAAGCCCGTTCGGTCTTGTCTTCATGCCAAGCACTTCTCCGATGGGATCATCAAGTGCTGCAATCTGACGCAGACCTTCTGCCATGTCTTCAATTCGCTGTTCCGTCAGTGCCAATCGATCAATCAAAGACTGCTTCACGCCTTTCGCTTTCGCAGCTTCAATATCCTTTGCATTCTCCTGTAAAATCAATTCTCTCTCTTCTACAAGTTCATTCGCTACTGCGAGAAGCCCTCTGTTCTTTGCCTTCGTTCCAAGCTTTGCTGCCTCACGGGATGCACTCTTTGCAAGTCTTCCAAGCATCTGCATATATGTCTCCATTTTATTGCTCCTTTCATCAGCCTGCCGTTAAATATCTCTATCAGTTTCCATTCAGGAATGCCTCGGCATTTCTGCAATCCTGCCAGAGGCTATGTCGAGAGTATACCACACACCTTTTCTTTTTTCTATATTATATCAGTATTTTGCTTTATCTTTTTCACGTATTAACGTATTAGTGCATTTCTGTGAAAACAAACATCAGATGTTTATTCCGATGTTTGTTTTCTTATTCTATAATATTTTTCATCCAGATATCTCTTAAGAATCCGCCATATTTTTCCTTCGTAAGCATCTTCTGATACCCCTGTTTCATGACATTTGATCTGCTGAAAACATTTTCCGGATGCACCGTACAAAGCAGGTAGCGATATCCCATCTGTCTCAAATCACCTTCCGCGTGCTGCATCATTTTATATTGTAAATAGTGCCCTCGAAACTCTGGTAATACAGCCGCCGTATCCATCATAGCACAAAGCTTCAGTTTCTCTTCCTCCATTCCAAGATCATATCCCAGATTATCCGGGTGAGCGCCCGGTAAAATTACGAAAAACATAGCTCCCGCCTTGCCCTCTTCATCAACAGCAAGATATAAAAGACCTCGTTCCTTCTTCATCCAGAAATCAAATTCTTCATACGTTTCTGCAACAAACCATTCCGGAACGTTCATCCCCTGGTCTACCTTATTCACAATTTCGTACGCTTCTCGTAAGCGCTCTCTTCCAACGCGAATTATCTTTATCATCAATAAATCTTCCTATTTTGTAATCACTTCTGTTCATTTATGTCTAATGCTTATACACTAAAATTATTTTTACAGTTCTTGTAGTCCTGCAAAAAACAATTCATAAGGGTCATCCTCTCCTGTAAGCACCGGTGAATTCTCTCCGCCACCATTCGTACTGCGCTTCATTGCGGCATAAAATTCATCTCCCGCCTGCACAATATCCATCGGATAAAGTTCATAACCCGTCTCACGACATACAGAGCAGAATCCTCCAAGAGGATCTTCTGCATCCCTTGTCTTTATGAACTGTTCTCTTAATTTATCATCATGTCTTGCTTTGCGCTGTAATTCATCTAAAGCTTCTACTGCGTTCATCTCTTTCTCCTCATTCTGCTCTGTTTTTCGTGGTATTTGTTTCAGCCTCACTTCCAATATGTGTTTAAGTATTCCTCTGTTTGCTCCTCTGTTAATTTATACTCTTTCCGAACATTATTAAACGTCTCTATTCTAGAAGCATTCAAATTTTGACACGTTCTAATAGTTGCTGCTATTCCTTGCTGAATTCCATCTTTCACTCCATCATCATACATTTCCTGTATTGCCTTACACATATCTACCATCTCCTCCTTCTGCTCTGTTTCACTTGGTATTTGTTTCATGTTCAAAAATGCTTTCATCGCCTGACTTGTTTCATAATCAACATTCTGAAAAAACTTTTTATTTTCATCAATATAGTGTTTCAGTTCTTCCTTACTGTCCCTATATCTTAGCATAGTTAATATCACTTGTAAATCATCCGAAAATTTTTCAACATCTTCCAATCGTTCTGCGTCTACAAGATTGATTTTATAATTGGGAAGATATTTCTCCAAAATTTCTTTCTCTTCTTTCGTTCCTTCCAACCGAAACATATCATACAGATCAACAGGTCCATCCCACGGTTCTGAACCATAATAAAAGACTAATGAAATAATCGGTATCAATCGATCTTTTTTTCGAAATCGCGACAGATATTCTCCTGCGGTAAGATGCTCTAACGACTGACCTGCTTTTTTATTCTGCTTTCGTCGGTCATTAAAGTTTTTCCAATTATTCCGAATCTGTGTTTCGTAATCCATTCCATCATAAAGCATTACCTTGTGCGGCATTGCATAATGAACCTTATCCTGTGATTCATTTGCAAGTAACACAAGTGTAGCCTGATTTCGCCATTTCATAATGATATCGCGGTATTTTTTCATGTTTTTTGTTTTCCCGGTCCGATTTTTCACACTGACAGATGAAACAGGATTCACTTCTTCCAAATCCTCTGGCAATATCACCTGCCTTCCACCATAAATCACACCATTAAATAAATTCGCAAATCTTTTCTTCTCACTTAGCCAGATATTCACATTAACATCTGCTTTTCCCATAGACGCTTCCTCCTGGTTTCTTATTCTTTTGTTATTTTGTAACTCATCAAAATGGAATCTCCTGCTGATACAGCCTTGAATATGAGATAAAGTTATCCTTTCGATAACACATTCAGACAAATGAAATATAGAAAATATACGTCTGAGATTTTGATGTGGATTTACTATAGCAGAATAAAATAACAATGTCAACGTAAAAAAGCTATCAACGACGATATTCAACTCCATTCGTTGTTATCGTAGTTGATAGCTTCCTTATTTCACTTCATTCTTCCCCGACTCCAAGTCTAACGCCCAGAAATTCCTCTGTAAATTTTCTCCGCTGTCATCGGCAGTTCTCTAATGATCACTCCTGTCGCGTTCTGGATTGCATTGCTGATTGCCGGTGACGGTGTATTGATTACGATTTCTCCGATAGACTTCGCTCCGAACGGTCCTGTCGGCTCGTAGCTGCTCTCGAACTCAACACGGATTGTTCCGACATCAAGACGAGTCGGGATCTTATACTGCATCAGGGAATTGCTGAAGTTCTTTCCCTTTTCGTTATATACAACATCTTCATACAGTGCCATACCGATTCCCTGTGCGATTCCGCCTTCCACCTGTACACGCGCAAGGTTCGGATTTATAACTGTTCCGCAGTCTACGACTGCTACGTAATCGATCAGTTCAAGTACACCTGTCTCTTTGTCGATCTCAACTTCTGCCATACCAACCATGAATGGCGGTGGAGATACCGGTGAGGAAAATGCTTCACTTGCGGAAAGTGGTGCGTTACTGAAACACATTACATTATTTCCAATCTGACTTCTTGAAATCTGCTTTCCTGTTGCCAGCTCTGTTACATATTCTCCATCGAAATCTACATCTTCCGGCTTGCATCCGAGATACTCTGCTCCACGCTCGCAGATTTTCTTGCGAAGGGATTCACAAGTCTTAACAACTGCCTGTCCTGTTACATAAGTTGTACTGGATGCGTATGAACCACAGTCGTATGGAGAGATGTCTGTATCTACTCCGAATACAACAACTTCTTCCGGTTTACATTCAAGACACTCTGCTGCCATCTGGGCAAGGATCGTATCGCATCCTGTTCCCATATCAGTAGCTCCAATGATCAGACTGTAGAATCCGTCATCATTTACTTTGATTTCAACCGCACCTGTATCTACTGCTGAGATTCCAGATCCCTGCATGGACATTGCAACTCCGACGCTGCGTACTTTTCCATTTCCCATATCACGGTATGGATACTTTTCATCCCAGTTGATCATTTCTTTTGCTCTGGCAAGACATCTGTCGAGTGTACAGCTGTTTGTAACTTCGCCATAATAAGCCGGCATCTTATCGCCCTGGCGTACCATGTTCTTCTCACGAAGCACTGTCGGGTCCATTCCGAGAACTTCTGCAAGTTCATTTACAGCTGATTCTACAGCGAACTGTCCCTGTGTTGCTCCGTATCCACGGTAAGCTCCTGCTGACATAACATTTGTATAAACGACATCATATGTAAAGCGAAATGCTTCTGTCTTTCCATAAAGTGGAATGGATTTGTGACCGGAAAGACCTACGGTTGTCGGTCCGTGCTCACCAAATGCTCCAGTGTTGGAAAGTGTATAGAGATCGATTGCTTTAATATTTCCTTCTTTATCCGCTCCCAGACGTACATGAAGTTCCATCTCATGACGCGGTGAAGAAGCGATCAAAGACTCTTCTCTTGTGTAAATGATCTTCGCCGGTTTTCCTGTCTTCCATGTGACAAGTGCCGGATAAACTTCGGAAACTACAGTCTGCTTCGCACCGAATCCTCCACCGATTCTCGGCTTGATCACACGTACTTTGCTCTTCGGAATATCGAGTGCATGAGCAAGGATTCTTCTTGCATGGAACGGAACCTGTGTAGATGAAACGACATTTAATCTTCCGTATGCATCTAAATATGTATAAGTACGGAAAGTCTCCATCATCGCCTGCTGGTTCGCCTTTGTATGATAAACGCGATCGATCACGTGATCACATTTTGCAAGAACTGCTTCTACGTCTCCATCTCCACATACATCATGTGCACAGAGATTTCTCTTGTTGTCTGCGCCAACCGGGCAGAGGCTTCTCCAGTTATCTTCCGGATGCACAAGGATTGGATTATCCTTTGCTGTACGGAAATCAAGTACCGGTTCAAGAACCTCATACTGGATCTTCACAAGCTTCATCGCTTTCTTAACTGCTTCCTCTGAAGTTCCTGCCACGATTGCAGCTGCATCTCCAACGAAACGTACTCTCTGGTCAAGGATCAGACGGTCATACGGACTTGGTTCCGGATAGGTCTGACCAGCCATTGTAAATCTCTTATCCGGACAATCTTTATATGTAAGAACACATTCGATTCCAGGTACAGCCTCAGCACGTGCTGTGTTAATATCCTTAATTAATGCGTGTGCATATGGACTTCTGATCACTTTAACAATCAGACAGTCTGACGGTGCAAGGTCATTTGTATAAACACTTTTTCCTGTAACAAGTGCAGCAGCATCTTTCTTTACGACAGGACGGTTTACAATCTTCAGGGATTCTATAGCTTCTCCTTTTTCCTGATTGCTGTGGACAAATTCCGGTTTCTCAGGAATCAGATTCTGAACTTTATCTATTCTTTCCATTCTTACTCCTCCCCGCCCATTTTCTTTACTGTAATGTTAACTGCTGTATTTCTGACTTCCATATATTTCTGGATTGCACGAAGCTGTCCCATGTATCCTGTACAGCGGCACAGATTTCCTGCCAGATATTCTTTGATTTCTTCTATAGAAGGGTTCTTCAATTCACGAAACATTGCGAGCACGTTCATAATGAATCCAGGGGAACAGAATCCACACTGCTCCGCACCTTCCTGTGCAAGAAATGAGCCGAATTCTGCTGCTTCTTTCTCCACACCCTCAAGTGTTGTCACTTCATGTCCGTCAATGCTTGCTGCAAGAACAGAACATGACAGGCGGGATTTTCCATCGATCCATACTGTACACAAACCACAGTTTGTTGTCTCGCATCCACATTTTACACTCTTACATCCAAGATCACGCAGAAGGTTCAAAAGGACTGTATCTGCAGCGATCTCTGTACTTACTTTCTTTCCATTCAGGGTAAACTGTACTTCCATCCTATTTCTCCTCCGCATTATATTCATCTAAAATTGAGCGCATCTCTCTGCGAAGCAGAACCTCCGCAAGGTGCTGTCTGTACTCCGCACTTCCGCGCATATTGCTTCCATAAGTAAATTCTGCTGCCACACGTTTTGCATACTCTGTGAGCTGCTCGTCTGTAGCATCTTTCGGGATCTCCCACTGCTTTTCAAGCAATGCCGCTTTCATCGGTCTTGCTCCTACCGAAAAGAACCAGGACTCCTGACCTCTGTAAATTCCTGTTACGACAGAACATGTCAGTACTGGAAAATCTGTCTTTGTCTGACGAATTGATTCATAACGGAATTTTCTCTTGCTCTTTCTGACGATCACGGATACAAGAATATCCTTATCTGCTTTTCTGTTTACAAACTCAGAAAGTCGAACAGTTCCTCCATTATATAATTCCACAAATGTATCCAGTGCCAGTAATGCAGTCAGCACATCAGAAAATCCGTATCTTCCATAGATACTGCCTCCAACTGTTGCCTGATTTCTAAACTGAACTCCAACAATATGACGAAGGCTTTCTGCAATTCCGTCCCCATAGAATTTTCTCAGCCCCTCATGCTCTTCCAGCTGGCGCAGTGTACACATTGCTCCAATGCGGAATACATGGTCTGTCTCCTCAATCTCATTCAAACCAAGTTCCGACATATCAATGATTGTCTTCACTCTTGCATTTCCTAATCTCATCCACATCATACCGCCCATGATACGACTGTTTCTTGCCTGATTCAGCTCGTAAGCCTCCTCCAGTGTCTTAACTTTCACGTAATTACCGATTGTTAACACAGTAGGTCTCCTTCCTATCCACATACCTTTTCCAAGGATCGCGGTTCTCATCCTCGCAATTTTCTCTTGTTATCTTATGTCGTTTCTTGCGATTGTTTTTCAAAAAACAAACATACAAGCATAAAAAAAGTGCAAATGAAACAACTTTGTCATTCACACATCTAGCGAATTAATGATATCATATATATAAGAAAAAAGTCAAAAAATCGGTTATACTTTATTATAATCAATTTTTATAAGGTGTACTTATAACCCGGGTACTATAAATAAGAAAGAAATCCAGAAACCATGTTGACATCATTGTACCCTCGGTGTTATTATTTGCTTAAACACGGAAACGTAGATAGAGGTTGCATTTTTCATAAGTAAGGTGACGGATGTGTCAGGAACAGAAGAACTCATCGGAAAGGGAAAGATGCCGAAAGGGTAAGAATCCTGAGTTCTTGTTCTTGGGCATGACGTGAATAGCGGCATGACTGTCATCGCAAGATGGAGAGCTATCTGAATTATACATAATGTATATTTTGGGACGGCGCATCTTGCCGTTTCTTTTATGTTTATTTACAGTTTACGCATTCTTGCATAGATGTATATTAAACAGTTACTGCTCATGGCTATTATAATTATCGTTCACAAGGAACTTATGCGCAATAACCGTTACTGTTCACACGATGTGCGACCAGCAACGCATCTCGCCATTTTAAATCGCCTTTGGCGATGGGGCGAGATGCATTCAAGTCAAAACACGCATCCTCCGTGTCAATCAGCGAAGTGATTGACACGGGAGTGAACAGTAACCAATAACCTGCTGTGACCAGTAATACTTTGTTTCACCATGTTGAAGGAGGATAAAAAGAATGGCAATTTTTAAAGGCGCAGGTGTAGCGATCGCTACTCCGATGAAAGAGAATCTTGAGGTCAATTATGACAAATTAGATGAGATGTTAGAGGAGCAGATTGCAGGCGGAACAGATGCGATCGTCATCTGTGGAACAACAGGTGAATCCGCTACTATGACAGAGGAAGAACATGCAGCAACAATCCGTTTTGCAATTGAGCGTGTGAACCACCGTATCCCGGTCATCGCCGGAACAGGTTCTAATTGTACAAGAACAGCGATCCAGTTATCCAAAGAAGCTCAGGAAGATGGAGCTGACGGAATTCTGCTCGTTACACCATATTATAATAAAGCAACACAGAACGGACTGATTGCTCATTACACAGCAATTTGTAATGAAGTAAATATTCCGGCGATTCTGTACAATGTACCAAGCCGTACAGGATGTGGACTTCAGCCACAGACAGTTGCAACACTTGTGAAAGATGTTGAGAACATCGTAGGTATTAAAGAAGCATCTGGAAATATCAGCACAGTTGCACAGATCATGCATCTTTGTGATGGCAACGTTGATCTTTACTCAGGAAATGATGATCAGGTTGTACCGCTTCTCGCACTTGGCGGAATCGGAGTTATCTCCGTTCTCTCCAACGTAGCTCCGGCTTACGTGCATGACATGTGCTACAAATTTTTCTCAGGAGATATCGCAGGTAGCCGCAAGATGCAGTTAGATGCACTTCCACTGGTTGATGCTCTCTTCTGTGAAGTGAACCCGATCCCGGTTAAGGCTGCTCTTAACATGATGGGAAAAGAAGTTGGAACTCTTAGAGCACCTCTGACAGAGATGGAAGATGCACATAAAGAAGTTCTGAAAAAAGCAATGATGGATCTTGGAATTCTGTAAGAGAACAAAGAAAGGAAGAAGTGATTTTGAGGTCGCTTCTTCCTTTTTTATAATTGCCTGATCCGGCGTTTCTCTTGGTATTAACATCACATCATATCGCCCGTAACCGCTTTCTCTGTTGGACTTTACTTCATAACAATCTCTTAATTCTACCAAAAGTCCCAGAACGAATCCATGATAGAAACGCTCCGGCTGACTTTTTCCTGACGGATGTCTTCCTGTATCAAAACTGTTGAATGTAGCTAGTGCAACTTCATTCATATAAGTATTCATCTCTTTCACATTCCCCCGAAGCATCGCTTGGATAAATGCGTTATAATTTGATTCAGAATTAGAGAACCATCCTTGAAACATTTCTTGAATTTTCTTTATTTTTTTCTTGACATTCATCACTCCATAAGGTATACTTAACAAGTCGCTTGAGTTAAGCGACAACTGAATAGGGGATTGGTCAAATGGTATGATAGGGGTCTCCAAAACCTTTGGTGGGAGTTCGATTCTCTCATCCCCTGTAAGCCCAGTAATCGTTATGATTGCTGGGTTTTTTGTTTTTCCCAGTAAATACAAGGGTTCTAGGATTCTAGCATATTAGAATAATTCTCATAAAATGGTGAAAATATACGATATTAGAAAACTATGCAACACGAAATGCAACACGAAAATAGAAGAAAATGATACAATATTAAAGCCCCAAAGCGAACTGCTCTGGGGCATCTTTTCTACTCAATCCAAGCCTGGAACTTATCCACGAATCTCTTCTTGTCCCCCGCATAACCGTCTGCACCGTTGGTTTTTAACGTGTCGATCTGCTCACCGTAGAAGTTAGAGTTATCTCTAACAGAAACTCTGTAATGAACCATCTTGTACTTATATCCATCCGGTGTGATGTAGTACAGCTCAATAGCAAGAATCTCTGAACCATCTCCGAGGATTCCGTTCTTTTTATCATTCAGATCATAGCTATTGCCGAATGTAAGATACGGAAGCCAACCACTCTTTCTTGTGTATACTCGACAACGGATACTTCCCTTGCTAACTTTGATCGCAAGCCACTTGATTGGAACATTATCACCTTTTCCAGCCCAATCAATCTTGTTCACTACTGGTGGCCACCATCTATCCGTGAAAGCCTGATATGTAATATCGACCTGTCCTAAGTCTTTCTTCTCTGCTGGCTTAGAAGGTGCTGACGGTGTAACAGGCTGAACAGTTCCACCAAACTCCATGTAGCAATGGTTCACATCTACTCTTCCGCTGACTCCATCTACATAACCATCTGAGGAATACTGCCAAATTGCGTACTGTCCCTTGTATGTATCTTCCGGAAGATTCTTGTATCTTGCCATCCATTCAATATACTTGCCACGTACACTTCCAAGATGGTTGCTAAACCAACTCAGTGAAGCGTAGATTCCCGGAATATATCCATTCGCCTTAAGTCCTTCGCAGACGATTTCACAGCATCTAGGAGCATAGTTCTGTGTTCCCGGCTCTTCTACATCAATGAAAATTGGTAACTGGAATGTATGCCCTTTAATCAATCTCAAGATGTGATCAAGTTCGCTCTGCGCCTGTCTGTCACAAGTAGCGTAGCTGTACAGATAGACTCCTACCGGAATTCCAAGTCTTTCGCACTCTGCAAGGTTGCGAATCCACTGCTTATCGTCCTGTGATGCGATATCATCTCCATATCCACAGCGGAGAATAGCTCCGGCACAACCAGATGCTTTTACCTTTTCCCAGTTGATGACTCCATTATGATAAGATACGTCAATAATCAGATTACTCATACCATCCACCTTCCTTCAATTCTGCTTTCTTCTGCTCAATCTCCGCAGCGTGTTCCTCTGCGAACTTCTCCATAACTTCAAGTGATGTTCCTTCGTTATCGGAGATTTCCTTTGCTGAAAGTCCGTAAGCGAAACTCTTAATTGTTTCTTTAATTGTCTGTTCTGTCATGATTCTTCTCCTTTCTTGCACTGGTGCAATTCCTTGGCTGCTTCTTTCGGAAGCTCTTCTGTCATATCATCGAGGAATTTCTGAATCCATTTCTTGATTTTGGTTGGTACTGGAAGTCCGCATAATGTCATATTCTTGAGGATGCTAACCAGTTCGTACAATATGAATAGTAGACTGAAGAATTCGCAGATTCCCATCTTATCAATTCCAAGAATCTGTACATATTTCTCAGGTACCATGCCTAATACATTAATATGCATAATCACGTCCGTTGCCATAAGGAATCCTACTGACAGGAGCATTCCTGCTTTCCGAATTGCTCCGTCGATTCCTACGCAGCTGTTGAATTTGTGTTCTTTAATCGCTCTGAGTACACCAAGTATCGTATCTAGAGCAACCGCTATCAGCAAAATTTTTACAAATGAATTGCTTGACAGCAATGTGATAATCTTATCCATCATTTCAATCCTTCCTTTCTAAAATTTATATTTTGGCCGTTTTTCTCCCCACAGCAAGTATCTTATCCAATCATCTAGATAGACGGCTACAGCCGACAGGAAGAACCACAATACCGTAAATTGCGGACAAATCTGTCCAAGCAGATTTCCTGGAAGATTGCTGTAGTCCCATACATTCCATCCCAATATGATATTTACAATAGTTCCGACAATCAACTCCAATAACGTTATAATGATAGCTCCTGCTGCCATAGCAATACCTCCATGAGCCGCATAAACTCCGGGGTTTTCGGTGTTTTTGTGTACCACCTGTATATCACGGTTGTCAGTTAATTCAAACGAGTTTCTTCTTATTTAAACAGCTCAGGGTAATTTGATGATACAATATTCAGTCCCTCTGAAAATCATTTTTATGTTTCTTTCGGTTTCGCTGTGACCGTGCAGGATACCGGGAAATCATAAGGATAGTCATACGGATAATCTGCTGTCTCCTGAATCTGCACAGATATGGTAAACTTTTCCCCTGTCCCGACAGGATTTTTGCTCAATTTGATTTCCGTGATTGTCAGCATCATACCACCTCTACTTCTATCCTTACTTTCCTCGTTGAATCAGCAACCACATAAGTAACTTCCAGTATATAAGACTTCGCCTTTTGCACTGGTGCAATTTTAATATCCAGATAATGACCATTGATCTCACATTCTCCATGAGATTCAACTTCTCCAAACCGTGACAGACTGTAAGATGCTGCCAGAATGGTAAATGGTTCATTATTCGGACTTCTTACCAGCAGTTTGACATGTTTGTCCTCACCCTGGATAAATCTTACTCTATTCACAACAGCACCTCCCATGACACGGATGAACCACATCCACACAAAATTCTTCCTGAACTACTTCCACGGTATACTCATATGGTATGAGATGGATGCATAGAGTAGCTGGATCCACGATTAACAGTAACTTCGTGCAAAATGCTATATTACCCGCCTCGTCTTCTGCAGTCACTTCTACCACATACATCCCATCAAGATCATAGGGGATCGTGACTTTCCACAGATCCCCTTCTGCCCGTTCAAAGATAACCTCTTTCCCGTCTACCTTGCCGGTTGCCTTCACAACCATAACAGAACCTCCTAGTCCGTAATCTCTACAGCAATCACAAAGGTCTTACCACAATCAACCGGATTCGGAGTCAGGGTGATAGACTTGATCACCGGAGCGGCTGTATCAAGCGTTACATTTCTCGTGATCGTTGTAGTCTTACCTGCTTTGTCCTTGGCAATGATCGTAATCTTGTTTGCACCATTGGTCAGCGTTACATCCTTGCTAAAGAATCCATCTGTCCCAACTGTAGCCGCTGCACCATTTACAGTAACTGTAACCGGCTTAGATGTTGCATCGTCTGTCTTACCTGTAACAGTAATAGTTGTCTTATTTGTCACAAGACCTTCTGCCGGTGCTGTAATCGTCAGAGTCGGCGGTACTGTATCCACTGTAAAGGTTGCTGTCTTCGCTGAAGCTGCATTTCCATCATTATCTGATGCTGTCACAGAAATTGTGTGACTTCCATCTTTCAGTGCGGTAGTCGGTTTATAGCTGCATTCATATCCACCTGTGATTGCTGTCTTTGTAACTGTAACGGCTGTACCATCCAGCTTCATTGCGATTGTACCGGAATTTACACCAGAATCTGCATCTGTTACCGTAAACTTGATGGTCGGTGTTGCGTTTGTAATATAAGAATCGGCTGTCGGTGCAGTGATACTGATTACCGGAGCTACCTTCTCTTTGACTCTGATCTTCAGAGAGGAACCAAGTGTTGCATGGCTCTGATCAACGGTCGTTGTATTTCCTGCCACATCTGTAGCCTTTACCGTACCGCCCAGAACGTGGTCCGTCTGGCTATAACTGGATTTACTTGGTGCAGTTACCGTCGCTTCCCATTTTCCTGATGTTGAATTGTATGTCAGATTAATCGTCTGACCATTAAATATATACTGTGCTGTTTTTACTGCCATCTGTTTTCACCTCTACTCCTGTGTCTCATCTGTAACAAGTTCGCCCATTCCGGAATCTTCCAGGATCTCTTTTACCTTATCTTTCAAAAGTCTTGGAACCTGTTCATACGTTTTCTTTCCCAACATAATCTGCTGTGCCCATAACATTGCCATCATTTCTTTACCTCCGTTGTTTTGTAGCATTATGAATAAATTGGTTAATAGAGTTACCATTACTGATATACCAGCTCAGACATTTCCAGAAGACAGCCCTCTAACTGGTCAATCTTCTCCTTCATGTCTGCCTTTTCTTTCTCAAGTGCCTTGATTCGGTCTTCCGGTGCCTGCTCTTCCTGGTACATGACAATTCCAAGAATGCCCGCTGTATACTTCACAACAGCATCAAACTTCGTATAATTTTCATAGCATGCAAGCTCTGATCCACGCTCACGGACTGTCATCTTCTTTGTTGTCATGGAGTCTGAAAAAATTGCTTTGATCTCATCCTCTGTTGCTGAGATTGTTTTGACCAGAAGACCACCATCAGCCTGAATGGATACATCCTGCACTGTCAGCTCCTGACCATCGTTGAATATAATTTTCATATCTTTTCCTTTCTCTGAATCATGTTTCTATGTTGCATATATAAAAGCGCATAACAAAGACACCCGACCTGCGCCGGATGTGAATCCAAAACCACTGCCAATTCCTTAGAAATAAGAATTGTGAGTTATTTCCAGGTTCCCTTAACATCATAGTTTAAATCTGTTGCTCTGGAAGTATTACCATATTGCAAGATAGTTCCTTTCATGTCGATTCCAGACACAGATGCATTGCCAGTCCATACAACACCAGAGTTATTTGCCGTGTGTTGTACAGATGAAATGGTTTTAGCAGTAATCCCAATATTTAATTTCTGATATTGAGCGTAATAAACACCGCTTGATCCAATCTGATTTGCAAATACAAGATCCTTGATTGCTATATGACCATATGCTTCAAAGCGTCCGTCTGCGTATTTCTTCACATATCTGTTATCACTGACTTTGATCAGCTCATATGATTTGCCATTTAATTCAGCAAGTGATCCCACTACACTCAACAGGCTCTTCACCTCCGTAACATTGATTCCATTGTAGTGAATTTCAAATACCGGACACTCATCTACAAGATCTCCCTCCTGAAGATTGCTCTTCGTATATGTCGGAACTGCTGGGCTGCTCGCCTTTGCTGTCCCGGTGATCACCTTCCATTCGCATTTTTCAACCTCTGTCTCCGCATTCCTGGTATACCGGTTTACCACGAGGTCAATTCTCTGCATTCCATGTGATCCATTCGTCAGAGTGACCTCATCATAAGTTCCGATTTCCACACAGGAAATACATCCATGATGGCACATCATCCCGCTCCGGATCTTGAGCAGATTATTGGAACTCAATTCCGGCTTTAAATTTTCTCCGCTCGTGAGAATATAACTGTCCTGTCCCAGTATTCCTTCCAGCATCTGCCGGAACTGCTGCGAAGTCACATGGGGTGATCCGGTTCTTCCAGATACAATTTTCATTCTTCATCTTCTCCTTCCAATTTATAAGTAATTGATTCTACATCATTTGTGATTTCATAGATGATGTTCTTTACAGGCTTTGACATATACATCCCGGTCAGGTAATCTCTGCCTCCTACGATATCTCCAATACCGACCTGAAGTCCAAGACTTGCAACATCCATTTTGAATGTCTTCTTATTCATTCGGTCCTGAAGTCGTTCAATTGCATTTTTCTCAAGTTCATCCGTCTCCGTTGATGTATTTTCGTACACCTCCGTGATTTCATCCAGCCCAGTATAATATTTTTCTTTTCCAATACTACCGTTTTTCTGTACATACAGATGGAATACATTTCTTTCCTGAAGTTCTCCCTTTCCTGCTACGATCAGATGATTCACTCCATTCCGCTTATCATCCATTGTATAATTCAGCTGCATGTCTTTCGACAGTTCCAGTTTTTTTGAATAATCTACAACAGGAACTGCTTCTATCAGCAGATATCCCGGTTCTCCCTGCTCCCGAAGGAACCGGATGTTCAACCTATACTCTTTGCTTTTCAGCATCTTGCTAATCCCTGCAAGCAAGGTACAGTAGCGGTCAAACAGATAATTACTGACCGTGATTTCTGTATTCTTGGAAGACACTACATACAAGCCACTAAACTCCGGTTCAATCAATGCTTTCATAACCTGATGTATTTCCCCTGTTACTTTCTTGTAATCAGATCCTGCCGGCGGCTCAATCACTTTGTACTGCAAAAATCCACGCCAGGTGATCCCTTTCACTTCCACATAATCAAGTGTGGTATCCGTCAGGATCTCACCGATAATTCCACCATATTCTGTACCAACAATGTATATATAACTGGAAAAGTTCAATTCCGGATACCAGTTTGATCTTGCGATCTGAACTGAAAACTCGTACTCTCCATTCACATCTGCAGTAAAATTAGCATCTTTCACATATCCAATCTCATGTAGATTCTTATCTGCCAGTGTTACCACGGCGGCTCCCTCCTGTTCAAAAATAAGGTCAAATCAAAACCAAAGTCTCCCGACCAGTTGATATTTAAAAGCCCGGAAGGAATTTTCTCAAATATGCTATGTTCCAGCGCTCTCTCATTAAATGCATTCTGCACAGTTCCATTTGATAAATATCTCATAACCTTACAAGATCTGCTGTCGATCACAAGATATTCATTTCGTTCCAGTGTCACAAATACCTCATAAGGATAATCATTGATTAAGATTCTTGGATTCACGCATGGTCCGTAGATAATCATCTGGAAATCACTCGGAATAATATGCTCTACTTCCCACACAGCGGTCCCGCGCTTCACTCCTGCAAAGTCGAACGGATGATTATACGGAAAATCAATACCTGCAGCTGCCTCTTCTTCGGGCTGTGGAAAGAATTGTTTTCCAGTTTCTACCACCCACACAAGCTCCGGTGCCTGAAAGGTAAGTCCCACCTCGGAATAGACGTAACCTTTCCATCCTTCCTTTGCCGATTTTAATATCCTGCATCGTAAATAAGCTCCATTTACATACAGCCTTCCATATACTTCATTTTCCGCATCAACTGCTATGATCTTATAGAGTTGCTCCATATTCGACCGGAATTCGTTTCGTTTCCCGAATACGTCAATTGTCACGGTCTTTTCATACCCGTTAGAAGACTCTGACCAGTCCGCATCAAACCAGTCTGTCTTCATAGTCCTATAGGGAGCCTTCAGAAGATTCAGTTGCTCCCCTTTTGAATTTTCATAATATACAATCATACTTGCGGTACCGCTCCTTTCGGCAGTGGCTTGTCAATTCGCTCTGTTCCAAGATATATTGGTCTCTTCGCTATCGTCTTGGCCGCTTTCATCTGTATCCTCTCCAATCTGTCATAATCCGTCTGATCCGTTGGTCCGCCCCATACCGGATGGTTTCGTATTCCATCCACGCTGTTGTTGGATGTGCTTCTGCTTGTAATCAATTCAGCTGACTTCTTCAGGCTTCCTACAGCTCTCTTGACTCCTGCGCTCATGCTCTTGACTGGAATATTCTTCTCAAATCCGATTCCCATACCAAGAGCCATCATCTTACCTACCTGATCACGAAACACACGGGACGGTGAATGAATACCAAGTTTTGATTTCACCCAGTCAAGGGCATTGCTTGCTGCATTTGCTGCTGCATCTGCCAGACTCTTTGCCGCGCTGCTAAGTCCGCTTGCAATTCCTTTGATAATATTAACGCCGACACTTCCCCAGTCCACACTGGTGAATGCATTCTTGATCTGGCTGATCATGGACGGGATCTTACCAAGCAGGGTCGGAATTCCTTTTACCAGTCCGACCGCCAATTGTGTGAGAATCTGAATACCAGTTTGTATGATCTTTGGCAGGTTCGTAATAATCGTAGATGCCAGTTTTCCAATAATGACCGGCGCTTTCGCTGTCACCTGCGGGATTGCATTTGCGATCCCCTGTGCGAGCCCCATCATTAAATCAAGTCCTGACGAGATAATCTGTGGGAGATTGCTGATCATCGCCTCCACCAGTGTCAGAATCATACTTGCCGCTGCCGGAATCAATTGCGGGAGCTGTTCTGCCAAACTGCTCACAAGTGTTGCTATAATACTTGCGCCCGTAGAAATAAGCGCCGGCAGATTCGCTGTGATTGCATTCATTAATCCCAAAATCAGCGTTGCGCCCTGCCCCATCAATCCCGGAAGTGCTGCTGTAATTCCATTTCCAAGATTGGAAATAATCTCCGGACCTTTCGTCTGCGCAAGAAGCAGCAGCTGATCAATCTGCGTTCCAAACTGACTGTAGATCAATCCCAAGCCGGCAACAACAACGGCTGCGACCGCCCCGAAATTCAGCAGACTGATAAAGGATGGGATAAATCCGGCAACCGATGACAGAATCGGCGCAAAGGCATTTCCAATGATACTTGCATACCCGGAAATCTGTGTTCCTACTTTTCCAAAACTTCCACCGATTACCGATCCAAGTTTTCTTATTGGCGCAGTAAATTTAGACACTGCATTTGTCACTGGTGCGCCTAATTTGCTGATCTGATTCTGAATTCCGGCTCCATAATATTTCACATGGTACGTTATTTTACCAAGCACTCCGGAAATCTGTTCTTCCATTCCTTCAAATGGAATCAACACTGCATCTTTTGCTGTAGAAAGTGCCTTGGCGCCAGCTTTCATCTTTCCGCCGAGTTTTTTGATATCTCCCGGCATCTTGTTCAGCTTTGCTACTGTTCCGCCGCTTATTTCTCCCAGACCACTCAAGATATCGCCACATGTACCGGCACTTTTCCCAAGTGCACTAAATGCCGGAGCTGCCCCTGCAAGAACCGCTACCGTCTTGCCGAGATTCATAAGCTCATCTGTGCTCATGTTCTGCAACTTATCTGCCAAATTTCCAACACTATCCGTAAAAACTTTTAGCTGCGGCACAGCTTCTCCGATTTTTCCAGATAATGATTCAAGAACATCCATTCCAGTCTTCCCAAGTCTCGGAATAATCTGTTCCAAATTGTTGAAGATATTTTGTGAAGCTGTCCAGAAAGTATCTACAAGATCATTCGCGCTGATCACGCCTGCTTCAAAGTTCTCCCATGCAGCTTTCGCAGAATTAACAGATCCCTCAATTGTTGTTGACGCTTCCTTCGCAGATGTTCCGGTTATTCCAAGATTTTCCTGGATCTTATGGATTGCGAGGATCATCTGATCAAATGTAACGTTATCGAGATCCTCTATCTTTTCGTTCAGAACACCTGAGTCGTTGATCAGCCGGATCATTTCCGCCTGTGTACCGCCATATCCCAGCTTCAGGTTGTCGAGCATGGTGTAATTCTGCTTTGCAAATCCCTGATAAGCATTCTGGATGTCGCGCATGTTCGTGCCCATCTTATTGGCATTATCTGCCATATCAATCAGTGCTGTATTCGCAATTTCTGCTGCCTTCGCAGTATCTCCACCAAGCCCCTGCAGCAATGATGCCGAGAAGCTCGTTACCGTGGACATATACTCATTCGCGGAAATCTGAGCTGTCCTATACGCCATATTGGCATTTTTAATTACCGTCGATGCACTGTCCTTAAACAGTGTCTCTACTCCGCCGACCTGCTGCTCCATATTTGCCACCACATCAAGTGATGTCTTTACGATTGCGGCCGCTCCTGTTCCAATAGCAGCTACTGCTCCTGCAGTTGCTTTCGTTACAACCGATAATCCGCTTTTCCCGAGGCTTCCCAGCTTCTTTATGCCGTCGTTGAACCCTTTTTCATTAATTTTTGTATCAAAATTCAAATAGCCGTCCGCCATACTATCACCCTTTCTGATAGCACGGCTCAACGGCTCACATGTGCTTAAATCCTAATCTTCACTTCTCTCCTGCATTCCCGACAATTAAGATACACGCCATTGCACTTGGCTGTATCTTCGTATATCAGCAGTTTCTTTCCACAATAAGGACACCTGTACCATTTGCGTTCTGTCGGGATGTTGATCATCATTTTCTTTGTCACGCAAACATATCCCCAATCTCGTAGTCTGTCATTTTTCTCTTTCTCTTCTTCAGCGCAATGGCATCCTGTATTCTCTTGATTCTTTTACGCTCATCCTTGTCCTTTACAGTTCTGAGATCTATACTTCGGTACATCATTCTCTGCTTAATCTCTGTGCTTTCCGGAAGCCCTGTAAATAATGTCTGAAACTCCCACCAGTGCATATACTCAATTTTCTGCAGGTCAATACCATACACTTCCCTGAATGCGCTGTAGATCCATGTCATGTCTTCCTCGTAGGAATAGACCTGTTTTGATGATTGCACAGGTGCAATTTCTTCTTTTTCACCCGGATTCATGGCGAGGAACTCGCCGAGTGCATCAATTGCAGCTTCCAGATCGTCCGGTATTGCGTCCGTATACCATTGCATCATTAGTCCGCACTTAACATTCTCCGGTACACTGTCGTCCTCTACCAGTTTCATTAGTCTTATCCATTTCCGGAAATCTGTCTCCACCGGATATTCCTTTCCGTCCACTGATACAAATTCCGGAAACTTATCAATCAAAATGTTCATCTCTTACCTGTTGTTGGAGTATTTCCTATTCTTCTGCTTATTATAGTTCCTTCTCTGCTGCCTGTTTCCATGTTGCTGTATGGTATATTCACTATACTTTCCATTGATTCTTTCAGCGTCCGCATCCTCGAACTTTTTCAATGCCTCTGCAGCTTCAATGCACAGGTTCAGGCTTGTCTTTCCGCAGAACATTGCTTCATGTGCCCCGTCTCCGATGATTCTGTCGAAGAAATTGAAATAGCACCTGCACTGGGCACGGATGATGTCTGCCGTCTTCCCTGTAACCGGAGTCTTCTTTGCTTCTTCCTGTAACAGCTCCTTTGCTTCTTCCAGGTTTTCCAGGAAATCAGCGTCTGTAAAATCGATCTCCGCTTCAAGATCTCCAAATTTAAAAATTTCCATTAGCTAACCTCTCTTTCTCACTCTGCTGCAAATGTACAAGTCTCCCAGCCGTCTGTAGTAGTGGCTGTGCCTTTCGTGATATTGCCTGACGCCTTGAAGCTACCTTTGTAGATCAGTGCGTCCGTTCCATCCCCTTCTGTATCCGGGATTACATTCCAGTCACGCTTTCTTGCGGTACATGTGTTTTCCACTTGCTTTTCGTCAAACAGATCTACAGTCACGATTGTAACCTGTGTGTCTGATCCAATAAGTTCATCATCTGTAATTTCTGCGATTCTTGCTTGTACCGGATCGTTTGTATACAGGTCGAACTCATAATCGACAGATGGTGCATAACCAACCACGTCCGAACGCTCACTTGCTTCGTCCACATACTGTCTGCTGTATTCTGTTGCGTTTTTTCCGTCTGACATGGAAGTAAATCCTGTCATCCTGGTGAAGTTCTTCCCATCACCTGTTGCATCCATAAACGCAACTCGCTTATGTCTTCCAACCAATTTCTTTTTTCCATCAGCTGTTGTCATTTCCATACCTCCTGTTTATTTATAAATTGCTCTGCAAATCATCTGATACCGTCCCAGATCAGCTTCTGCGCTAAATAAATAGCCGGACTGCAGCACTTCTACTCGAATAGCGTCATGCCCGTCCAGCTCCGGTACGATATCATTCATATTGTTCTGTTGTGTCCACTCCTCGAAGTCCTGATAGAACCCGCTGTTTGCGATTCCTGTTCTGGCGTCCCCGTCATAAGCTTCCTTACTTGTCAGAGCGAACTGGAACTGTTTCAGGCAGGAGCCATCCACATATTTCTTGTATATCGGATCTGCTCCGATCGGATCAATGGAGTATTCCATTCCGTCACCGAGATAATCGATATTGATCTTCCGGTTGTTAATGCCTGGGTAGGACTTCACATATTCCCGGATACTTTCGATGATTGGCGTCTTCTTATTTTCCTGCAATCTTCTCTGCCCCTTCCCTTATAACATCCTTCTTGCTTGCTTTCATGGTTTCAAACCATTTTGACCTTGTCTTGTGTTCATAGTACTGGCGGCGTGCATACGGAGTGATATACTCGATTGATCCGGATCCGATCACCGTTCCAAGCGTTCCGGACTTGATCAGCATCCCGGTTCTTCTCGGAGTCAGTGGATTCATATAGCGCAGGCATTCTGAATCGACGAATTCCTGTGCATTGGAAAAAGCACCCTCTTTTCGCTCTGAAAAGCCAGGTGCCCATTTCAGTTCTGCCGTTACCGATCCGTCTGAATTCGTAACCGTGGTGATACTTCCACGTGGCGTATTGATTGAAAATGCTTTCTTGCCAGCCATCTACTCACCTCCGACCCTCCAATGTGGAAGCGTCCCAAACCGGTTATCTGACCAGCTTGTCACCTTACAATGCCTCTGGAACAGCTTTTTCAAATCCGCCGGCTTCTCAATCTCCTGACAGCACTCACCGAGCACGATCTGATCCCCGTTCTGTATAGTCCAGTTTCCGAAGCCTCCACAACAGGCATACTCTTCCGGCGGGAGATACTGATCTGCTTCTGGAATATCCGCAGGAATACGGATCTTATAGACTTCCGCACTGTTCAGACCGTTATCTGAAACTGCGGCCTTATGATCTACATAAACATGAACGCCGTGCAAGACTGTCCGGGACCAGGTATCAAAATGAGTGGTCTCATCGTATTTCCTGTTATAAACAGTCACATCCATATTTGTGATCACAACGCATCCCCACCTTTCTTGACAGCCATCCAGTAGGAAGAAGATAAGGATATACCGCATCATATACCTTTTTCTTCACAATCTCTTCTGCTGTCTTTCCATCCGTCTGCTCTGTAACATAAGTGACACTGTATCCGTCATTATTTTCTGACTTCACCAACGGGGTTTCTGACTGCTGCTGTGCATTGTATTTGTAATAAACCTCTGCTGCAGCGCAAACAGCATCTTTTACCGCGTCATTTTCCACAGCAAAGATATCACCTTTCACATAAGTCAAATGCCGGATATAGGCTTCCGCCTGCCTTTCGGCTTTTCGAAAGTCCTGTTCCGGAATGGTTCTTCCTCCATATTCGTCTGCATAATATCCATACGTGACCTGCATGGATCATCACCTTCCCTTACTCACCGGATTTCAGAACTGCAAACGGACATCTCTTGGTCTTGTCTGTCTTCAGTGAATTGATCGGGTTCGGGATTTCCCATCCAAGACGCATCACTGCACGAAGCGCAACCATATCGTTCTGCATAAGATTGTATGCGATGGTTCCGTCCGTATTCTGGACAACACCTTCTGTGAACAGCTTAAATGTAATATCCTGACGGATAGAATATACAAGCTGCGAGAAATCTCCGGAGATCATGAGAGCTTTTGATTTATCAAACGCACCGTTGTTTGGGAAGTTCATTGGGGATCCATCAAGTGCATACTGTGTAGTTCCCTGCAAATCCTGTTTAAACAATGGATCACCATTTGTATTTTTCAGTCCTCTAAGTTTAGCTCTCATAGAGATATCTGCCATGTGACCATTTACAAAATATCCGCAATCTTCAACTTTTGCGATCACTCCATCCTCTGCCATGATTTTGTCATAGAGGCTGTCTGACGTTCCTAATGTCACAACTGCATTCGCTTTTGTAGCTGTCGCAACTACATCTTCTCTCCATGTAGAAGGTTTATTTTCACCAAACAGCACAGCTGCATCAATCACTTTTCCAAATGCCTCTGTTACTCTTGGCTTTACTTCTGCCCAAATGTCATATTCTACATCGTCCAATACAGCTTCCGGAATCGGAACAATAACAGCAATTTCCTCAGCTGTAATAAACTTCTTGTCCCAAGCCTGCTTTGTTGTCTTCTTCTGGCCATTATCACCATTTACAAAGTAAGCAATCGGCAGCATATCAAGGACTGGCATCTTGTACTGCTTACTCGTCATATTTGCAAGCTTACGTCCTCTTGACAGCACTGCTGACTGTGCGATTGTTCCCTGGATAATCTCGCTTGCTTCCTGCGTAGGAATAAGTGACTCTGCTCCGCTACGATCAATAATGTTTACATCTGTTTCAAATATTCTTAAATTCATTCTTTTTCTATTCATTTCATGCCTCCATTATCTTCTTGCAGCAGCTCTGATTCTGTCATTGATGGATGCATTCATATTTCCACCAGAACCATCGGATGCATTTCCTACTGAAGAATCTGCGATACGATAAGAGCTACCGCCTGCATATCTTGGATTCTCTTTCAAAAACTTCTCTGCTGCCTTTTCAAATGTTGTTTTATCATCTACCATTTTGGAGATTTTAAAAGTTACATAGTCCAGATCGTCCACCTTTACTCCTTTGCTGGACAAGAATTTTTCATTTTCCATCTGCTGGACCTTGTTCTGAGATTCTGCTAACTGCTGTTGTAACTGCGCTACGTTCGGTTGGTTTTTAGCTCTCTCTGTTTTGAACTGGCTAATTGCCTGAGTTACCTCGTCTTCTGTCATTCCCTGACCTCTGAAGAAATTTGCAAGAGCTGCTCTTTCCGACTTTTTCGCTCGTGAACTTGCAATCTCTTCCAATTGTTCATAGGTATATGTTCCGGTTCCATGTGCTCCGGATGCGCCACCAGTGGATCCATTTCCACCATCTCCATTCCCGGCATTTCCACCCTGTGTACCAGAGCCAGCTCCTGCGCCGTCTTCAAAGAGCTGTAACATCATTCTTTTTTTATACATTTCATACCTCCGTTTTGCCTCGACAGGCTCTGAGCTTTTTCCGTCTTCACGTTTTGGACATAATAAAAACACCCCGAAGGATGTTTTCTACATAAATGTTATACAGTTGTATTCCCTGTTAATATCTGTAACCCCAAGGAACCAAGAATCCATCAGAAGTTTTCCACCATCTGATAGTTTTTCCCATTCAATTATTGTCATTCCACTTCCAGTATCCTCTCTTATCCGATCATTAGACAGATCTTTTAATGAATTAATCAGATTACATGTAAGCGCTGATACCGCAGCGCACACACGATCGACACCGTTAGGACCATTTCTTCCTGCATGACCGTTCATCTGAATACTGCGATCTGTTATTTTAATAGTTATCATTGAAACCTCCTAAAATTGAGTACAAAAATACCACCGGTCATTATGACTGGTGGCAACTATACAACTGCATTTAATGCTTTGTTGTATTCAATTTCTAATTCATGTTTAAACTTTTCAATCTCTTCTTTTTCCCAACCCTTTTCTTGCAAAGTAGATACAATCTCTTCTGGTTCGCATAAAATTTCTTTCAGGCTATTTATTTCATCGAGCAGATGTGTATTTCTAATAGCAATTTTTATCTGCTCTTCTGAATATCCCTGTTCAACCATAACACTACGCATATCTTCATCTTCAATTTCTTGTAGTTTTTTATCTACATCTGGTGTGCTCATGTCAAACATCGTCATTGCAATCCCTCCATAATCTCTTTTAAAACCTCTCCAAAGATTCTAGCGGCTTCTCTTGGCTTTTTACTAGTCATATATTCTGAAAAGCATTCTGCAAAAAACTCTCTTTCATTCTTATTTGCATACTCTGATATATGTTTAGTAATAAATTCTTTTTTAGAAAACTCTAACGCTTCGTTAAGCTCTCTTCCATTATATCCCATCCGGGACCATTCCGCACGCTCTACACGAATATAATCAAAATATCCTAATTGTTGCAATACTTCTCGTTTTACAGCTGCACTCGTTCGAGTTGTTCCGTATATGCTTATTTTTCCTCCCCAAACTCTATTTCGTGTAAGATAACCATCTAATTGATGCCCCATTTCGTGAATTATAATAGCGTCCGCATCAGTCCCTTCAGGATGAAACTGCATTCTTACATCTCGGTCATACCGCTTTTTTAGCTCCTTGTAGTCACTAAACTCACTGCTAATTCTCAAAACGCCAGACAAAGACTCGCTCATTGCATAGCCTGTTATATTGGGATCATACAATACTTTGTTCGTATATCCTTTAAGCTGTGGAAATTTATCGTATACTTTCTTAATTCCATTATATACCGATTTCTTTGATCTTTCATCCATTTTTCCAAAATCGACATTCTTTTTATCCACGCCTAGCATTTTTACTACCTTGCTCTTTTCAAACAGATTGTCTGTACCCATTATATTCTTTGCCACTTTTAATTCTGCTTTGCTTGGAGCTACTTTTCCCCGCATATCCAAATAGATACGCTCACGTTCTTCTGTAAGGCTCATCTTCCGGCAGAATCTGGAATACTCATTAAGCTGTCCTTGATATTTTGCTTTTTGAAGTATTACTTCATTCGGATCAGCGCCACCATGTTGCAGTAAACACACTTTTTCACGCTGTGCCCTCATGGCTGTTTCCATCTGCCTCTGTCTTTGTTTTGCTTCGTATAGCGTATATTCTTTACCACGGAACTCCTTCGGATCATTCTCCTTTTGATTCTGCTCTTCCAGCCAATCATCTGGCCAGTTCCTCTCTGAAATTCCTTTTATGAATGGATAATAGGTATGATAGCAGTTTGCTCCTAGAAGACCTGTCACCGTACCAAGACCGCAAACAGAATGTAATTGCTCTTCTGTCCATATTCTTCCTTGCCATACGGAATGAGTTGGTCGTGCTCCTGCATGCCACTCCACCTCGAAATACTCCGTTCCTAGCTTCTTTGCGTTATACTCTGATATTTTCCCAGTGATCTGGCTTACCGCTGTCATAACAGCTCTCCTAGCAGCCACATCCACACGATTGGTTCTGCCGGATGCATATTCTATCTGCCGTAATCCGCTATTGGTCAGCTGTGTGACTACTCGTCTTAGAACTGTATTATAATCAAACGATCCGGTCACGATATCAAAGCAAGCTGAATCAAGATAATTTGTATAGACCTGCGACAACGGTGTTATAATCTTTTTTCCATCTCCGTAATCTAAGTAAAACCCTAGAGAATTTGTCACATTTTCTAAATTTTCCAAACTCTGCTGCACGATTGCATCTGTAATCTGCTTGAGCTGTTCATTTTCTTCGAATGGTATGTACTCTGCATTAATCTGTTCGTATATATCCTTATTGCGGACATATTCCCAATCAATCACTTTATCGTACAACTCAAACATCTCCGGGTAAGAAGCACTAAGCGTTGCCTTGATTTCATTTTCAATGTCTTCTGATGAATAACCCAAAATAAGCAATCTGCTAATCTGCCAGTCTGCTGTGCCTGTAATCTTTCCGGTTTTCTTGATCCGCCGGACAATATCCTTCATAATCCGAAGTTCTAAATCTTGATATCTTCCAGCAATCTTACTGGCCATCTGATTCTTGTAATCATCTCGCATATTATTCCATCACCTGATTCTGCTCTGGTAGATTTTGCCTTGCTTGCTCCACGGTCTCCCCGTACCATTTTGCACGGTATTCTTCATGCCGCATCACTCCCATGCTGACATCCTGACGGTCCTGCTGCCGCTCTGCGCCTTTATCCTCGATAATAGAATCGTCAAAAGCAATCACAATATCTGTATTTATATCCAGTGCGTTCCCTGTCACAATCCCGAGTCGGATAATAATTCTGATCAGCCGCTCCAGGACATCTTCCAGAATCGTCTCATGCTTTTTCAGCATCCGGTACATATCTGAGTTCTCAGAAATGATCTCTGTCGCAGTCTTTGCTCCTGCCCCATCAAACCGGTATCTTTCTGTACCGAATCCACATTTCAGAGACAGATAATTCAGATCATCCTCGATTGCCTTGCTGTGCTGCTCTACCCGAAGACTCATGTCTACTTCTTTGATCAGACCAGCCTGGTTCTTATCGTAATCTTCCGGAAGCGAATAGAACACGCTGTCATCTGGATCAAAGGTTGGAGATCCATCTTCGTTCGTCAGCATTTCCGGAGCAACAAAGATTCTTTTTCTTCCAAGATCAAACTCGTTGCAGTAAGAATCAAATTCCATGTCCAGCTTTTTCAGAGTATCGATTGCGTTTGCAAAAATCGCAATTCCCATTGGATTGCACTCAGCTGCATTGTTTGTGATATTCAGTCTGTCAATAACAAACTGTGGTTCTGTGGATCCGGTCTCGGTTCTGGCTGCCAGATTTGTAAATGGTTTCAGCTGTTTCCATTCCTGTTCTGTCAGCTCTCGCCATTCCGTACTGCCTTTTGTGCATTCCAGAACGCTGTTCTCAATCACATACATTCCCTTTTCTTCAATCCGATGGAACTGGATCTGCACGTATTTCTTCTGGCGGACTGTATGCACGAACGTAAAAATACACTCCGTAACCTCTCCATTATTCCAACTGACCGGATAAATGTTCTTGGCATCCACATAGTTGATCCCAATCTCCCCTGCCGATATCGTTCCGTCTTCCTGTACAACCGCATTATACAGATAAGGAATATACGCCACTGTTCCAGAATACGCCTTCCGTTCCTGGTAATCATTTCCCATAACCAGAAAATGATTATTATCTAGAACCTTCTGCACAAATTCCTGTGTTGCTTCGTCTTCCAGTGTAATCATAACTCTCTCGTTCAGAAGCAGATCTGCAATGTCTTCAGACAGCTTCTTTGCCATTCCCATGCTCTTTCTGCGGCATCGTTTACTTGTACCGCGTCCGGTATATACCTTGTAAAATGTAAACTGCCGGACATTGGAATTGTACCAGCTGATCCACTCATCAATCTTACGATAGAATGAAGCATCTACCGTATCGATTCCCTTCTTTCTGAAATAATTAAAGATATTCATCCTCTTCTCTCACCTCCGTGCTGCTGATATCGCCTACACTCACGTCATCTCCGACTGTATCTAAGGGCAGCCAATGTTTGATCTTGCTCCAGGCTCCCATAACCACATAACGGATTGCGTCCATGCAGTGATCACTTTCTTTCACTGGCACTTCTTTTCCCTTTTCGATGGATTTTTTATCATACTCGTATGTTCCAAACTCCTGCACCGCATATTCCTGCTTCGGAGAAATCGACAAGATATCAAATACCAGTACCTTCTGTACCCGGCTGATTCCCAGAGCCACATCATTTTCCGCATCCCGCAGAAATACCTGATAATCCAATCCGTTCCTGGTAGCTCTCTTCACCTCTTCCGCCAGACCTTTGGCAGATGGGTCCAGAAAAATATAAAAAATCCGGTTCTCATACTGTTCATGCAGCTCATTCATGAACTCAACCAGATCCTGCGCATATTCTGACGGACTTTTCTGTTTTCCAGTCTCTCGACCACTGTGATAATACTCTCCAAGTCCTGGAAACTTCTTTCTGTAAGTATCAAGACCAAATGCCTGAAATGTTGTTGCATTCTGCTGTCCATAGTCACCACCAATGTAGATTCTGTCGTATCTTCTATCCGGATCTGGCTTCTGTCTGTGCCTTTCTCCAAACATATAATAAATCAGTTCATCTACTCCTACTGATTCTCCAAGCCAAACCCATCTGTACATTTTCGGATCAGCAACCTCCATTGCCTTGGCAGAAGCAATCAGATCAGGGCCTAGCCAGGCAGCAGGTACATCTCTGTAATCTGTATGGATATGTACGCAGTCAGGACG
Source organism: Mediterraneibacter faecis (assembly GCF_055383675.1). Classification (NCBI taxonomy): domain Bacteria; kingdom Bacillati; phylum Bacillota; class Clostridia; order Lachnospirales; family Lachnospiraceae; genus Mediterraneibacter; species Mediterraneibacter faecis. The sequence goes on from NZ_AP043803.1 coordinate 2,533,035, forward strand.
TTTTTCCATCTTCTTACACCACTGGTTGATCGGTGCATTTGGATTCTTCGGTGGGTTATACAGATAAATCATTTGGAAACCACCTTTATTCCCACGAACAAAAGTAGCTTCGATATTACTTAACTCATCCTCTCCCTCACCATCATCAAAGAACTCTGTCAGCTCATCCAGCACAACCAACTTGATTGGCTTATCCTCATCTATAATACCTTTCGTATCATCAATTCCATCTGATCCAGCAAAATACATGGTCGTTCCATGTCTTTTATAAGTAATCTCCATTGGAGACTTTGTAATCCGGAACTTACTTTTCGGAATCTCCAAACGGTTGATTCCTCGGAGCATCTCCTTGTAAACTGTTTTCCGCAGCTTGTTATGATGCTTACGCAGCACAACCACAGAGCCATTGGCATCTGATACAAGTTGATAATCTGACCGGATGGCTGCATAGCTGGATTTCGTCCCGGCACGACCAGACGTCAGGATGATATGCTTGATACTTCGGTTATTAAATATCGGAAGATATTTCGGAATTACTATATCCGAGATTCTGATCTGTCTCTTTCGGTGCGTCATTTATGATTTCCACTCCTTCATCCTCGTTATCAGTGTTTCCGGAGCTTCTACGGATCTTTTCTGTATCCGCCTCCATCCGTTCTGTCCTGCGTTGCTGTTCTTTATCATCCGCAGCAGTCTGTGCATTCTGTCCAGCATACTGGGCAACAAAATATGCAGCCTTTGTATTTCCCCGCATTGCCTCCTTGATTTGAGCCATAAGCAAAGCCGATTCCAGAGTACACTCAACACCAAGCGACTCTAAAACCGGCTTCCATTCTTCATTATCTATTTCCGCAGTAAGCAGTAGGTTCAACGTCTTCCGGAAGTCTGCCTTCCTACGTCTTGCCCTTCCACTTGCTTTCCCGCCCTTACGTCCGTTTTTCACGGCTTCCTCACGGCTTTGATTTGTTGTAAATGGAACTAAATTTTGTTCATTCGCCACTTCACCACCTTCAATTCTGGTTTATTTCATGGACCATGTAGGAATCGAACCTACGACATTTCGCTTATGAGGCGAATGTTCTACCACTGAACTAATGATCCGTGGTTTTAGGGATTAGAAAAGCACCCCGTCATCTGACCGGATGCCTATTATTTTGTAACTAAACTTATATTTATTCTTTCTTTACATCTATCGATATTGCACTGACAAAATTCTCTGTTTTTCTATACAGATCATGATTTTTCTCTTCTTTTACAGTATCCACTTTTCCTAAAACTTTATATATTTCTATTGCATACATTCCAGTTCTAGGAAATTCAAAATCTTCAATATTTATTGAAACTGGGAATCGATGAGTCATTACTCCTTCATTGTCTTTCTTTAGCCCCATTTCACTAACTAATAATGGCATCTCATACGATGGAGATCCACCTAGTGTTCTTACAAAAAATCTAAAGGAAATCATCCCTCCTTCTTTCGGTATCTCATATTCAATAAAATTAAAGTCACATAGCAATAAAAAACTAGATTTATTGTTTTCGTTCAAATATAGAGTATCTTTGATTCCTCTTATATCTGTAATTAACCCTTCCTCTTCATCACATTTATCACATATAAACATTCCCACGTTTAATTTATTCAAATATTCATTCATCTATTTTTTCCCACTTTCTGGCATCTAATCTATTCTCTACGCTTTCGAGTTCTTTGCTCTTACCGCTATAGTTGTAATGCTTAATATCTGAAAACTGTTTATTCATATCCAATTGTAATTCATTCAATTTCAATTGAATTTCTTCTTTAACTTTTGTCATAATTTCAACAGTCTCACGTTGTACATCATTGGATTGTTCAACGTTATAGAAACTTAAAAACAATGAAATAACACCCATTATCATGGCAACCATACCAACAATCAAGCTCACCCATTCATTCATTACTGACAATGTTATACATTTATCTAGCACGAAACTAGCAATAAATAATGCTATTATGCTTTCCAAAATTATAAATGCCACTAAGCTGCCCCAATGTTTTTTCCAAAAGCTAATTACATCATTCATATATTTTTTCACCTTACTCGTCCTCCTCATAAGTATATGAGAAGATTATAACATTATTCTGATGCCTTTCCAACCTCATGCTTTATTTTATAGAGTAAATTTTATTTCAACATAGAAAAACACCCGCACATTCCTGCGCAGGTGCTTCTTGGGTTTCATATAAAGAGAGGACGAGCCGCAGGAATTCAGCCTTTGGCTCAAGTATTATTATATATGTGATTCGTGTGATTTGTGTGAAAGTTGAAGATATCTGTCGATTTTCTTACTTATCGTACTTCTCTCAAGATGAATCATCTTCGCTACCTCTGTCTGATTCACTGCATTGACACCATCAATATAATACATCCTGAAGATGTTGTGTAGCTGCGCATCTTTGATTCCTTCAACATAATGCTCTACCTCTTCACATTCCTTTTCCAGACGTTCTTTTCTCTTTAAATCACGTTCTTGTAACCGCTCATATTTTTCTTGGTCAAAACCAACTATGCTCTGCGGCATTGGATATCCCTTACTGTAATCTAAGATCACATCATTTCCCAACATGGTTTCTGATTGCCACCTGTTATTAAGAATATAGTCCAAGGATAATATCTCTGTCTTATTATTCCGGTATGCTTCCAGCCTTTCCTTCGTCATTGTCTCCAATGGTATCACTCCCTATCTTGTATTTTCTGGCTATATATCCAGTAACATCTCCATGCCACAACTGCTGCCCTTGTACTTTGATCAGATTGCCTGCTTGGTATGCCGGCCGGTGAAACTTCTCGCTTGCCTTCCGATCAGGTGGATGCTCTGCCATAGCAGCATAATGTTCTTTTTGGTTCTGCTGGATCTCTGCAGGACTCCAGCGTGTGTCTGTACTTCTTTTCACTGTTTATCACTCCAATCCTTAGCGCACTCATCACAATCACCATTCGCAGCTCCGAAGCAACCGCAACAAGCATTTGTCTGCTCTTTATTTTTCATCTCTTCCACCTCTCTTGACAATTTCAATGGCTCTGTCTAACCCGGCATTGTATCCTTGATGTATATCCGACAAAACCGTTTCGCTTTCAATAAATTTTTCCCTCTTCAACTCATTAACAACGCTATCCACATCAACCGCTGTCGGCTGGCTATCTACCAATTTGCAAAGTGCATTAGCTTTGTCCGGTGGATAATTGTTCAAGATTGCCATTCCTACTATCTGTTTTTGAAATTCATCTGCATCAATTAATCTGCTCATATCATTCTCCTTTGTACCTCTTAGGCAGTGGCATCCATGCTATCACTCCGTCCACTACATAATCATCATCGTTTGTCCACCATCTGCCATCCCAATAAGCGGAAAATGGCTGTATAACGTGCCTACTCTGCACAATGTAACCATCGGAAGAATCGACCTTTGGTTTCTCCGGCAACCTCTCGCTGCATGGAATCCACTTCTGACTTTGCAGCGCAATAGCAATTTTCGCAAGTTCGATAGCGTCAATCCATTCTCCACATTTTTCTTTTTCCTCAAACTCGGCTAACTTCTCCATAGCTTCTGACAGTTTGTTCTTGTCTTTAATTACTGCTTTTCCACAGTGGTATGTTGTTAATCTCTCTTTCATTCCATCACCTCTTCCAACAAGCCATTCACAACCAATTCGCACTCAATCTCGGTTGCTGTCCGCTTGTCACTGAATTTACAGTTTGGATTCTTGTGTATCCTTGCATCTTTGATCGGCCACTCAGTTTCAGTAAAATGCTTACTGTCCACAAACATCACTCTGTGTCCGTTCTTCACGCAGAGATAGTAACTCTCTGCGCTTTTCGGAAGTCCTCGGCAAGGCTTGAATCCGAATCTTGCAAACTCACTTGCCTTTACCTTTGGTCTTAATCTCACGATATCTCACTCCTTTTTCATACTTTGTACATTCCGACGGATCACAACCACGTTCATGGTCAGTGATTAAAATATAGTCGCAGCCTTTTCTTGCATCAGATGCTCTGTATTTACACGTCATGCAAAGATGTTCTGTCTCCGTTGAAGCTATGTACTTCTCTTTCTTTCCTTCTAATTTGACCGGCGTATATGCTAATAGTGCTATAGGAAAGTCCAGTTTCTTCTGAAATCTGCTTATATGTCTTTCCCTCTTTCATCATCTTTTTGATGATCGCTTTCTTTTCGCTTGGCTCTTTCATTTCTTCCTCGCTCTCTAAATCTCATCATCTGCCGGAAACCGGAATAGATATTTGTCTGCAAGTTGATTTCTAACTTCTCCGGTAAAAGTTATTGATACACCTTCTAAATTATCAGCTGCTTTCTGAATCAAATGCTTATTGATTTCACACTGTGCATACTTTTCTCTGCACATTTCCATAGCTTTGATTGCTTTTTCTTCGGTGGAATATTTAGCTAAAATATAAATTCTATCTCCTTTGCCGAGGTCATTCCCCGGAAACGATCCAACGATTGTTGCCCTATTTCCTGAATACGGGGAAATTGCAATTAATTCATAAGGCACATCCAGTAATCCGCTCTGACTAATGATTCTCATAACTAACTCCACCTTTCGTATCCCATGCACAAATGTCGCAATCCTCCGGACATACATTTGCCTTTATTGCTCTTTTGCACATCTCCATTTTCAATTTCCTATCATCCTCAATGTCCTTGATAAAACCGAGTTTCCTCAAGATTTTATGAATCAGTGATTCTCTTCTCACTTTATCTCCTTCTTCCTCTGTGATACTTCACTTTATTGTTTTTGATTGCATCCCATACAATCTTTTTTAATTCTTCATCGGTAATCGCTATTACTTTCCCATGTTCCAATCTTCTTTCTTCAACAAGATACACGCTGCTGCTCACCTTGTCCAAATCAAGTATTGCGATATCTTCCGGATGCATAAACAAAATGCGTTTATTTGACAGCTCTATTTTTAGCCTGGCTTCTTCAAGCACTCCTATAAAGTCTTTACCATTCATCTTTACTTTCCTTTTCAACCAACAGTTATGACCGCCGGATTTACAACACCGTCACCGTCATATCCATAATCTTTGTTGTGCCATTTTCTTAGACATTCTCCGTATTCCCAACATTGAGAAAGAATACTGACAGCTACTCCGTACATAAATCCTGTAATTCCCTCTGTATCCGCTTCATAGCTCAGCTGCTTTGCATTATCAACAATAACTTTCATTTCATCATCTTCTGATGCTTTTATCTTCTCTTCCATCATTCCAGCCCATCTTTCAGCATATGTAAAACACGCTCTACCGTATGGATCACTGTTTTTTTCATACCAGTCTTTATATTCCTGTTCTTTACCTTTTACAATTTTCATCTTTATTCTCCTTCACATAATACGGGCACTCTACCGCATATTCGTCACCGCACCGAATATTGCATTGGTCTTTTATCTGACATTCCAGACAACAAGCATTCTTTCCATACCAGCAATAATTCTTACATCCCATCTTTTCACTCCGAATACTTGAATTCACACTTGATCTGTCTGGCTGAAACAATCATATTCACGAAATCATCTGCGTGGTTGATTTCAATATTTGCCGGAATTCCACAGTCATCAAACATCTTAATTTCATAATGCTCGTCTACTAACTCCAAAACATCGGCGAAATCATTGTCCTCGTCTGGAAATCCATCGAGAATATCTGTGATTTCATCTTCGATGTTTGACAGTAATGAAATCATCGGAACATTGACTGTTCTCTTCGGAATTACAAGCCTTCTGGTTGCCTCTCCGCAAGTCAGAAGTAGCTCATATTCGCACTCGTAATATCCTTCTGTCAGATAAGCGTTTTCCGGGAATTCGTCCGTCACTGTCGGTCTATTCTTGCTGCTCTCCTGGATATCATACGGAACATAATAGTCAATCACATTCTTATCTTCTATCGTTTCTCGACTAAAGACGGTATGCTCTTTTTCTAACAATGTGACGTTCTCCCGGAATCTGTCAAATTCCGCTGTGTTGCCATTTTTATTGTCTATCTTAAAGAATGATTCGAATTCTCCGGTATCAACATTCTTTCTGCCGATTATACTCGCATAAATGTCCGGAATTGCTGTTCCTCTGCATTCAAGTTCAAGTTTATTTGGTAACACCAAACCTTTCGCTTCTAAATCTTCTCTTGCTATTCCTGTTAATTTCATAATTCGTTCCTTTCTCCTTAAAAAAGCGTAAAAAAATACCAACCACCGAATATTGATGGTTGGTAAGCTTCTTAAGCTATGTACGCATCCAAAAAAGCAGAATTTGCATTTTCTATGTCGAATATTTTTCCTATAATTGTCTGTTCTCCGATAATTTCACATGTAGTGCAATTCATATTCATAGTCAATATCGTTTTCACATCTTCGCACGTTATTACTATATCAAAACCAATAGATAGTTTTTTTGATGTACATAAAATATTTCGAAGTTTTTCGTCTGTTGAGCAAAATGTTATCATTAATGTATCCTTTGACTTATACTGAAACGTAACATTTTTTCCTTTACCACAGTCTGCATAAAACTGACGTTCATCATCTCTTGGTTGATCAAAATCACTTGCTGAAAAATGCGTTACATGAATTCTGGAAATCATTGCCTTTGACAATATTTTCAACTTCACGTTAATAAAAATATCATATTTATCCTTTTTACTAGATTTTAACACATCTGTTTTCATACCGCTATCATTATCAATGACAAGCATTGCTTTATTCTCAGAAATGCTCGCTCTTTCATATTGTTCTTTGTTTGAACGATACACTAACAAGCTTAACATAAATGTTGCACCGAACGTTAATACAGATCCTATGTACGTCAGCAAGCTCCCTGGTGGTATTTTTTCTTCTAATAATTCGCACGGTGCTGGCGTATGGTATATTGCTTGAATAATTAAAGGAGCACCAACTAAAAGCACAATAGCTATTATCAGAACAATTATAATAGGATGTTTTTTACAAACCTCTTTTATTTTTTCGATTATTGTCTGCATATAGATATATTCCTTTTCATTTTTTGTATCATTATACCATTCCAACCATCAATATTCAATTGTCAAGGTGCTTTCATGATTTTTCTCCACGTTTACAAATATCTAAAGCACAATGCATACATCCTTTGCTCCCAGTCGCACCGAGATAAAAGCTCGTCAAAATCCTTTTCCGGCATGAACTTTATCCCGTAATGCAATCTGGATATGAATTTATATAATTCTTCAAACATTGCTACTCCTTGTATTTCTCTATAATTTCCATAATTGCTTCCATGTGTTCAGCTACTTCCGGCAAATCTTCATCGCTGATTCTTGCGATGTAATTATTTCTTTTCAATTCGGTTAACTCAAATATTCCGTTTTTAATAGCACAAAATGCCTTAGCAAGAAAAGTTTCTTTCTCAGCTTCACTATCACACTCATAAAATACTTCTCTTTTGTCATGTTCTCCAAACTTATCCGTAAAGAATTTGGTTCGCTTTGGAGTGATTCTTGTAATTTGTGCCGGAAAAATCAGTCTATGCCGGAATGATAAACCCCATCCGTAGCTTACTTCTCTTGCAATCCCGACCCAATCTCCAACTTTCAATGTGTCTTTGTCTATCTCTTTTAATTCAATATTCATTTCTTACCACCTACGCAAATCTTTCATTTCGGCATTACCTCCGGGAAGTCTTCAAGGCTCATCTGCGACTCTTTTTCAACTTTCAGCATTTCATTCTTAGCTCTTTCATAGAAATTTCGGTCAATTTCAAAACCGAATGCGCTTCTACCCAGGTTTCTAGCTGCTCTCAACGTGCTTCCAGAACCGCAACATGGATCAATAACTACATCTCCAGGATCAGTAAATGTCTGAATCAATTGTTCTAACAATCTCACTGGCTTTTGAGCCGGATGAATTTTCGGAATATCTTTTCCATCCTTTTCCCACTTGAACCAGTTAAATACCATATGTCCTGTACCTCGAATCGTTTTTCCATTTTCATCAAACTGTGCGCCATTTCTAAATTTTGGAAGTTTGTCTCGGTATAATACCAAAGCGTATTCCGTAGCGCCTACAACACGCATATTTGCTTTCAATACCTGTGGGCTGTAATTTTTCACAAATACAAGCGGTATGTAATTCACAAAGCCATGTTTCTTAGCTGCGTTGATCAGTGTGCTTAACTGTTCAAAACTGCAAAATACAATCATGCACGGAGCATCAGAACTTCTGCCACGCTTGCCGGCTTTCTTAGGTTCTTTCTTCAACATCTTTGAGCAAAAATGGAAATACTCATATAGATTGAAATTGAAATCTGAATTGAACGCTGCTTTCTTTGCAAGTTTACTTTCACCGTTTTTGTTATCCCCACCTACGTACCACATTGGATTACTTCCGTAGAAGTTGCTTCCGACATTGTATGGCACATCAGCTATAATCAGCTGCGCTGGTGGGATTGCATATTTCTTGTAATTCTGCATTGAATCTCTATAAATCTCACACTTAAGTTTCTTTTTTCTTTGTTCCATCTTCTCGAAAGGAGCCGATATATCTTTGCCCGGCCGGAGCTCCGTACTCCTTTCTGTAAATTACATATTGTTTCTAAAAATTACGTCTATATATCCAGTTTGCAGTTCATATGCCGGCATTACATCTTTTACCCATATAATCGCACCCTTTGGATGTTCGTACTTCCATTCTTCTTCCGTCAGTTTCACATTTCTAAGTACCCACGCATGAGGTCTTTTATACCTTTTCTTCAACTCTGAATAAGATATGTCAACACAGTGTTTTTCTCTTTCCTCAGACCAATCAGAACAGGATATTGGATATGTAGAGTCTATAATACATGTGCCTTTTACAAGGTTTGTCCCACTTTCCAGTAAATAGATCGGCTGTCCTATTTTCTTGGTATTACTACCTCTTATTTCAATAGTTTTCTTCCCACTAAGGATAAGATTTAACCATCTCTTTTTTACAATTAGTCCATCCATCACTTCACCTCATTTGCAAGCTGGAATCCCATTCTTGCCACATTCTTTAAGTTGTCTTTAATTAATGCTTTGTTTGGACTTCTGTGTGTATCAAGAAAATTCCACAGTTCTAACTGTTCAGTTGGTTTCTTTGCTATGTAATCAGCTGTGTAATCGTACTCAGCTTTTGCGACTTTCAAACACTGAATCATGTAATCTATCTTGTCTCCAATATTCATGACTTACTCCTTTACCGCATATCTGCTTTCGCATATTGCAAAAAACTTTCCGTCATGCTCTTCGCAATATCTTTTCAGCACTTCTTCGCAAGAATCATGATTGTCAATTTCCTCTTCGTGAACAACCGTTCTTTTTTCGTCTATTACAAGGCAACAGGTTTTCTTCACAACTTCAATTTCTTTCTTTTCATGGTCTTTCTTGTACTGTTTGAGGACTTCGATATATCGTTCAGGATGTTTTACCGCTAATTCATTACAGGTAATACCCGTGCCATTGTTATAGGCACTCAGCTTGCAACGACTGCAACTCCTTCCCTCACACATTTCGCCTCTAAGTATAATTGCTTCTTCCGCTGTCAGTTCGTCCTCTGCTAATCCCTCAAGCATTTCATCTGTCCACGCATAGTCATCTTCTACAACTTTGTAGCAACCATCATACACGTATGTAATCGTTACAATCTTTTTCTTTATCATTTCAGCAACTGCGTATAAACTGCCATACAACACCGATGTTTTTAAGTCACTTCTAACTTTTACCTTGTCTCCAACTTTGTATTTCATTTCGTGCCTCTCTTTCTCAGTTTTTCTAACAGATTCTTTCTCTTCTGTTTCTTCTCTTTCCATCGTCTCAGGTACTCAATCTGCGCCTGATCCTCTTTTTCTTGTCTGTTCATGGTCTTTATCCCTTGTACAGATTCGGAATCGGCATCCATGCTGCCACTCTGTACAGTGAGCATCCACCGTGTCCGTTTGAGTATTTATCCCACTCTAGATATCCATACTGTCTGTCAAGCCAGTGCTTTTCTGTGTCCTCGTCAAATACTTGGATGTAGCATCCTACACTGTACTCTCTGTATCCGTTACCGTTCGTTGACTCAAGTGTGAGTAGTACATCTCTTTCATCTTCCGGAAGTCTTTCTGTCACTGGTATCCATCCACGCTTACTGTCAGCATTGTCAATCTTGCACATGCTCTCGACATACTTTCTGACGGTCTCTGTTGTGAGTAGGATCCCTTCGTCCTTTCTGTCCGGATTCAGTTCATCTGCCATCGTGTTCTTCAATTCTTCCTCTGATTCGTTCAGCCAGGAAAGAAATTCTTCTGCATCAATCGTCTTAGCCATATCTTCTCCCTTCACAATTCGCTACGTATTTGCCATAGCTCATTCCATGTTTTCTTGCTTCCGCTGCAGCTCTTGCTAGCTCGTTTTGAAACTTCGGTTTCATTGCGCCTTTTACTTTCTTCGGTTTGGCTTGCTTTCGTTTCATTGCCAGTTCCTTTTTCTGTTCAGGACTCAAGGCTCTGTATCTTGCCTTTCCTCTCTCACAACACTGTCTTCGGCTTCTTTCTTCTCCGCAAGCCTTGCTACAACACTTCTTTCGGTTGCCGACTATCTCAAATTCTTTTCCACAGACTGAGCATACCGCCCAGCCTTTGTTTGCTTCTGCCATTCTTAATCACCTTCCTAGCAACTTACTTTCCAGATCATCCATGTCGTAATGTCTTCTCTCAAAGTTGTTATTGTTCTTCGTTGCTGGTTTCTTATCGTGCCGTTCATCATACTTTCCTTCAAGCACCTTCACAAAATTATTCGGATTGATGAACCAATCGAAGTTCAGTGAGAATCTCGCATCTGTCTTTCCCTGAAGGAAATCACTCTGTTTGACCTTATCAACAGCTTGTATCACTTTTTCTTCTCCGAATTGCTCAAGCAAGGCAATCAGTGAAGTATATCTCTTAGAACCAGGATTGATACGGTAAATCATTTTGATTCCGTAAGGCTCTAGTTGATTCCAAGCATCGATGATGGATTGAATGCTATGCTGCTTTATAGATACGTTAGTATCTATATATTCTTTCTTTCTTCCTTTCTTCCCTTCTTCTATTGTTGTCACTTGCTTGTCACTTGCTTGTCGGTTGCTTGTCGGTTGCTTGTCACTTTGCGTGTCACTCGATTGATACGAGCAGTAATTATTTACCGTAAATACGCTGAATTTGTTATATTTTTTGCTTGTCACTTCGCCTGTCGATTCTAGGTGTTTTATTGCTGTTCTTATCTCTCTAACTGAAAGGTTAGTTTCTTCAGATAATTTGGCTAAAGAAGATACGAATGACCCCCTTTTTATCTCAATTCCTAAGAAAAATCCGTCCTTCCAGTTCGCTTTTAAAAGCATGTGTATGAACAATCTGGAAGTGTTTTTGTCTTTGTACCACCCCCACTCGAGAAGTGACCGATTAATCTTTATGTAATCGCCTTTCATATAATTTCATCCAATCTTCCATTGTCATTGTGACCAGCCAATCCTTGTGATTCTTCCGATGCATTACCGTAGGCATTTCGCCCTCTCTCGCATCGTTTATGGACTGTTCCACAGCTTCATAGATGTTAAGCTTCTCTACCCTCTTGCACTCAATATGGATGCCAGGAAGACCGACTACATCTGCATCTCCATTGGATCCACAGAACTGCTGCCCTCTCCGGCAATCATATCCGTATCTGTCTTTAAGCAGATTTGCTAACTCTCTTTCTCCCTCTTTCCCTTTTCGGTTTGAATTCATCTGTGTCTACCTCCATGTTGCAATTCTTGGCTGTTCGCCTTGCTGTTTTTAGTGCCCAGCCGATACTCTTCAGCCGGCTTTCTTCTTGTCTGATGTACTTCATCAGCATCATTCTCTCTTCTAAGATGTTCATGTCTGGAACGAAGTACCCTCTGCCATCTTGCATATTGAGAATCGGAATATCTCGTCTTGCATAATGGATCATGTCTCTTATCGTTCTATCGTCTATACCGGTCAGATCAGACAATTCAGCTCTCGTGATTGCTCTGTCATGTCCGGTTCTGATGTAATCTAATATGTCAATATCGTAAGTCTGCATTGTTCTCCTTTCTCTCCCCGGACAAGCCGAGGAGACGAATCATCATGGCTCTGATTAAGGATTGTGACATACTGTTTCAGTCAGCCATTAGGAGTTTATATATCAACCTTATCCGCTAGGTTAATACCAGTTATAGCCAAGACTTTCCGAATACCTCTCTGAACTCTTCTCTGCTGCCTATATGCTCTTCGAAATATCGTTGAGCCATCTGTTTAAGCTCCAAGTCCAAACCGTGATTCGGATTGTCATGTACACTCCCCTTTTGAAATTCATGGAGATACGGTGCAAGGGGAATCACAAATCCGTATCTCTCTGATAGTTTTCGTCTGCTTCCATAGAAGATATGGTGAATATGTGGATATGGATAACCAGTAAAGTAGCAATGGTTCATATCTTCTGTGAATACGCTCTTCAATCGTTTAGCCAATATCCACACCATACCTTTCTTTCAGCAATCTCTTTTCATCCGGTGTTGCAATCGCAGCATCCGTCATTCCAGCTTCTTTGCAGCTTGTGATAAGTCCATCAATGAGCCTTGCCATCTCTTCTGTGTTGTAAGTGCTCGATCCTCTCAAAAGCTTGTAAGTCCTGTACATTACACCGTCTACACCTTGCCTTACTTGTGATGTTGGCATCAGATGATATTCTGTTGCTTGCATCACTTTCTTTTCCGCATCTTCCGTATCCGGTACTGTCATGTATATCGGCTTTCCTTCAATGATCTCCGGCTCTCCGTAGTGAATCAGCATCAAGTTATGCATCTCTGCATTCGATGTGTTCATTACCTTTGCAAGCTTGGTGAGTAGTACCCAGTAGTAACCATTCGCATCAAGGCTTCTTTTCTTCCTGTATGGCTTGATTTCAAGGCTTAAAACCTCTTTGCCTTTCAATTCCTCATAGGTTTCGAGAAAGTCCTCATTTGGCTCAAATAGAATGGTCAGACGATGCGTTACGAAGTCGATAATTGGTTCTTTGAGTTTTCCAGTGAAACGCATTACTCATCACCATACTTCTGTTTCAATGCATTGAGCATCATGGCTGCTTCTTCCTCTGTTAGTTCTTCCCAAGTCTTTCCATTGCCAGCAACCCAGGCATCGCCATCGACACCATGACTTGTACATATTTGCTTGATTGTTTTGATTTTTGCAGCGGATGCACGTTTCTTTAATGTTTCCGGAATGAATGGTTCGTTGTGGTTCTCTTCTTTCAGCCACAGATCAAATCCTAGTCCAGTATGGATAGCTACACACTTTACAAATGCTCTGCACATGCTGTTCCATACTCTCTGCTGTGTCATTGAATTATCCTTTACCGGATTACTTCCGTTCATGACAGGTGTCTGCATGAAGTACGTGTTCTCATCAATAACAACCTTAATCAGTGTCTCGTAACATCTGTTTTTATTTCCGTTCTTATCAGAGAACTCTACATCTGTCTTTCTAAGGCTGCTACCGGTTACTGGATCCGGTACTGGTTCCCAGTAAACCTTGTCTGCTCCATGCATTCTCAAAAGGTTGATGCATGTTGCCCAGTTAAGATAATCGAGTCCATCTCTTTTCTTGCAGTACTTCTTGATATCTACTTTTCTAAGTTCTTCGTAGCTTGCAAGTGGCATTACAATCCACTCCCTTCTTCGTCTATCCAGTTCCCGGAGAAGAACCACTCTACAAGTTCTTTCTTGAACTCTCTCTGGTCTTCTTCTGTTCCTTTCAAACATCTTTCCAATGCGTAATCAAACGCTTCCTCTTCTGTTACGATTGTTCCCTCTTCCGGTCCGATGCCTCTATAAACTCTCATGTTTCGTCACCCCAATGATGAGTTTCACAGTATCAAGTTCAACGAATCCACCCTTCTTCTCAGCTTTCTCAATGTAAGCTTTAAGTGTTTCCATGCGTGCATCTATCTTGCACAGCTCTATAAATTTATCTACACTTACCTCTAATGTTCTTTCTTCCATTGCTTTCTCCTCTCTGAAATGTTATTATTAAGTTGGTTTTATAGCCGAGTGCCTGAAGGTTGCCGCCTTTATCATGGCACTCTTTTTTAATATCCGAAGATAACCCATGTTGCGATACTTAAGAAGATTACCAATGCCATCGCAACTACTGTCATAACAGCAGACTTTTTTTCTTCTCTATCATCATGTTCAATTCTTCTTGGCTTTCTCTTGATATCAATGATCTGGATTGTTCTTCTTTGGATGTCGATCATATCGATCTGATTCATTTTTTCCACCTTCTTTCCTATAGGATGTACATGGATAACAGCGGCTGCGTTCCATGCAGCTATTTCTGTATCTGCAGTAGCAGCAATCTTCCACGCTCAAATCACTTCTCTTCCTATTCGTTCTTTTTCTGATTCAGAAATTTTAAGTACCCTCAAGATCTCCCTCAGTTCTCCAAGCCGAATATCTTCCGGCATACCAAATCTCTGGTAGAGAGTACTCATCGGGATTCCTGTCAGCTTGGAAAGTTTTCCCATGTTGATGTCTTCCATCGTCTTGCCTGATTGTATGATTGCAATAAGTGTTCTGTTCTGCCTTTCCCTGTCAGATATTTTTAATTTTGGCATCTCTTCTCACCTCTCTAATCATCATAAGTGCGTGGGATCATGTCCTCTGTCAGTGCGTAAAACTCGCTGAGATACGCTCCGTCATCTGTAATGCTTAAATCAACAGCAACGTTGTTCTCGTTCATCAGCATGATACTCAACGCACACTCTTCTCCAATTGTTCCGTTGCCAACAGCTAAGACCTTAAAGCCTTTCAATGCGTGCAGCTCTTCAGAATCTCCATTGACTCTCTTATTGATAATCTTTTTCTTCATTGCTTTCACCTCTCTTCATCAGTACCCCTCACGCCACCTACTCAATCGCTGGAACCCAACCACATTTCTTACACTTTTGCGTCCTCATCACTGATAGCACTTAAATCATCCTTAACTGCGTGTGGCTCACTGATCCAAATAGCTTCATCCGAAATAGTTACATCAATAGCTACATGATGTTCATTTACCAATGTAAGAACAGTTATGTCTCCAAAATCACCATTAGTGGGTCCATCTTCCACACTTACTACCTTGAATCCAATAAGCGGAGCAAAAGCTTCTTTTTCTCCTGCGTATTCTCGATTTATAATAGTTTTCATCTTGATTCCCTCCTACACTTCAAAACTCATCTGCGCATTTTCAGCGTCAATCTCTTCTTTCAAAAACATTGGGAGCTTGTACGCTTCGATAATCTTTACTGCCAGGTTGCACTGATTTCTCTTGATTGCCTTGTATGTGTCAACGCCGAATTCTCTTTTGAGCTGTTTATCAAGGTCTTTGTAAACTTTGGTTCGCAAGCTCCTGTTCCGATACGCTGGACTACTCTTTCCGCCCATCAGTGGAACAATCTTGTTATTCTTTGCCCATGTGATTCTCTGACACTCCAAGGCAAGTAACGGCATGTCCTGTTTGAACTCCTGTAAATCCTTGTCAATGGAATTTACTTTCTCTGTTAGTTCCACATTACCCTGTGCAAGTAACTGAATCTTCTGGTCGGTTGTCATTGGAACTACTTTTGGTTTCTCAAAATAGTTGTCAACCAGTCTGTCGTAGACTTCCCATGCTGTGTCAGTGTTAAGTGACTTCGCATGAAGGAAAGCTCCTTTTTCCGTCCAAAGATAAAGCTTCGATGCTTTCTTTGAACCGTCATCAATTTGATGATGGTCAACAAACTCTCTCTTTTCACCATCTTCCAAGCAGATGTAATGTTTTCCTTCAATATATCTTTCCTTATTTCTATTGAAGTTGTTTGAAATAACTCTTGTGTCAGAGCCATACGCTTCAGCGATCTGCTGTGTTGTGAGCACTCTAATGCTTTTGTACTCTGTAATCTGTAAGTTGTTCATTTCTGTGATTCCTCTCTAAAGTGTCATTTAATTCAACTTTTCGTTTAAAAAAATTCTGTCTCTATCTGACCTTGAAAGTTTTAGCGTCTTTGTTAATCCAACGATTTCAGAAGCTGTAAACTCTCCACCTTTTAAACGATTGTAGAATGTTTCTCTAAGAATACCGCTTTTTTCACAAATGGCTTTGACTGTCATTCCGCTATCAGCAATTCTTTCTTTTAAAAGTTTGATGTCTGCCAAGGCAACTCCCCTCCTTTCTGGTTGAACTTTATTCAACATCATCAATATATCACGGAGTTGAATATGTGTCAACCATTTTTACAAAAATGTTGAATATTTTTCAATCTTGTGATATATTGAAATCAAGGAGGTACGCAAAATGCTTCAATTATATAAAAACATAAAAAAGAGACGATTAGAATTGCAATTAACGCAGACTGATTTAGCAACTAAGCTGGGTTATGCTGATAAAAGTATGATTGCAAAAATAGAAAAAGGGGTAGTAGACTTGCCTCAGTCAAAAATACTTGCTTTTGCTGATGTGCTACAGACATCCCCTAGTGATTTAATGGGTTGGGAGCAGATAGACACAAATTTTTCCGGGAAAGAAGCTCCGAAAGAAATCTATGATAAATTCAAAAATAATGTATCTAAATTTCACGGAGAACATAAAGAACTTCTTGATATATATGAAAAGCTCTCTTCTCCAAATCAGAAAAGAGTCTTCACCTATTCAAAAAATTTGCTCATGAACCAGCAAATGGAAGAAGAGTTGGCCGTCCAGGCAGCTCATGAACGTACCGATATAGAAGTAACGGATGAGATGAGGCAACATGATGATGACATCATGGATGACGAAAACTTCTAATCTCCATAGTCCACTTTTATAGGACAAATTGCTTAGTACAATTATGATGGAGGTGTTGTAAGTGAATTCTTATGAAATACTTTTAGACGAAGCTCGCAATATTGGATTAGTGGTAAAGGAAAAGCCACTTCAAAGCGGAGATGGAAGAATAAAAGGAAACAAAATTGCTATCCGGCATGATATTAAGACATCACGACAGAAAGCCAATGTTCTTGCTGAAGAACTTGGACACTACTATACTTCCACAGGTGATATTCGAGATCAGTCCAAACTGGAGAACCGGAAACAGGAACGTCAAGCCCGGTTGCACGGCTACAACCGCCTGATCGGACTTATGGGAATCATCCACGCATTCAATGCTGGATGTCAAAATAAATATGAAATTGCAGACTTTCTAGATGTTACAGAAGAATATCTAGAAGAATGTATCAGCTGCTACCGTGATAAGTATGGAGTATATACTACCGTTGATAACTATATTATATACTTCATTCCGAATCTGGTAGTAGTTGAAATAATTTGATATAACCTCACAAGGGATTATATATACGAGCAGTGGTGGCTCGTAAGGAACAGGTCTCGCAAAAGAAAGAGAGGGATAAAAAACATGGGTTTTTTAGACAAATTAAAAGGAAGCTGGGATAACGCTTCTAGATATGCTGACTTAAGGCAAAAAATAGAAAATAATGAAATTTCTACATTGACTGAAGACGACCGCAGCTTCTTTGAAGCCACTGCCAAAAAGACTCCAGAAGAACATTTAGCTGACTGGGAGAAGCGACAAGCCGAAAAGGCTGAGCGCGATCGCATCAAAGCCTTAAGAAAAGCTGAAACACAATACAATATAGGTGGTTTAAAATTCCGTAAAGATGGAAATGGTTTATATTATTTCGGAAATTCTTTTCAGGAAGGCGCTGGACACTTTAAACTGGTTGATTTTATTTGGGACGGTCCTCAATACAATTTAATCAGCAAAACAACCGGAAATAATAAAACTCACGGTCGTGCTGGCAGCGCACTAATTGGTGCTGCAGTTGCTGGACCTGTCGGTGCCGTCGTCGGCGCATCCCTCGGAAAGAAAACAAAAGTCAACACAACTACTACGACAAAACAGCAGGAATTAGATACCGTTGCATTTTTAGTATTCGAATCTACAGAAACAGGAACGAGAGTTCAAAAGGAAATCAAATGTAATACCAATACTGCAAATGAAGTTCGCAGACTTTCTTTTAATTAATACCAAAAAAGAAACCGCTCCTGCGCCAACAGGAACGGTCAACTAAAAGAAACACACGCCAATGTGCTTCTTTTAGTAACTCCGAAGAGATACTCCAAAATCCAATGAATATTGTATCATCTTCGGAGCAGTCAATCAATCAGAACTCTTGTTCTGTTGCTAGGCTGTTATTTTTATACCATTTTTTATAAAAAGGAGATGATTATATGGCAACAGCTAAGAAGTTACCTTCCGGATCATGGAGATGTCTGGTATTCTCACACTATGAAAATGTGGTGGATAAGGATGGAAAACCAGTTATTGATCCGAAAACAAAAAAGCAGAAGCAGAAAAGAATCTATAAGTCTTTCACTTGTGATGATCCATCGGCAAGAGGAAAAAGAAAAGTTGAAGCAATGGCTGCTGAATGGGCAGATAACAAAGAAATCAAGAAAGATGAAGAAGTGCAAATGACTTTCGGTGATGCACTGGAAAAGTATATACAGGAACGGTCCGCTGTCCTCTCTCCGTCCAGTATCAGGAAGTACAAGAGCATGCAACACAATTGCATGGTACCGCTTAAGGAGTATCAGCTGAAAGAACTCACCCAAAGCGTAATTCAAAAAGTGATTAATAATGCATCTACAGAGCTGTCACCTAAGTCTGTTCGTGACATGAACGGTCTGATCAGTGCGGTAATGAAAAGATTTCGTCCTGGAATCGTAATCAATATCACTCTTCCGAAGAAACTTAGGAGCAATATTTACATTCCTACAGAAGAGGACATCAAAAAGATTGTTCGTGCATCAGAAGGAACTATCATGGAAGTGCCGATTCTTCTCGCAGCGTTTGGAGCTATGCGAAGAGGTGAAATCTGTGCATTGCAGAAGTCTAACATTAAGAATCACACAATCCACGTTACAAAAACAATGGTTATGAATGACGAGGGGGAATGGATTGTAAAAGCACCTAAGTCTTATGCTGGTGACAGATATGTGAACTACCCATCGTTCGTAATCGAAAAGTTCTTGAAACTACCAACCGACACTGTAGACATGAATCCGAATACATTAACAACATTGTTTGGAAATCTGCTTAAGAAATTAGAGATACCGCACTTTCGTTTCCATGACTTAAGGCATTACAACGCTTCTGTCCAGCATGCACTTGGTATACCAGATGCATATATCATGCAATCTGGTGGATGGGGAAATGATTCGGTACTGAAAGAAGTCTACCGTCACACTCTTCCGGACATGGAAGATAAAATGAATAAGATTGCAATCGACTATTTTGAGTCTATGCAACACGAAATGCAACACGAAACATAACAATCATTGATTTTACAGGGGTTTTAGCACTTTCTGTGGGAGTTCGATTCTCTCATCCCCTGTATTAAAAAGTCTTAGAAACCGCGTAAAATCGCTGTTTTAAGGCTTTTTCTTTTTTCCAAAAAGCAAAGGTAATCAAAAAGGTAATCAACCATATGTTCGAAACATCTGAAGAAGGAGGAAATCTTGCACAAATGCGTCTCATATGGTACCAAAAAGACATACTTTGCTAAAAATTTGATTATTTCAAATGATATTTTAAAGATACAAATAAAAAGAAATGCCTTAGCAGATTAATTCATATTCACATAAACATGAAGAATACTGTTAGGACATTTCTTTTTTATCCAGATATTAACACAAGAGTATCAAAATACAATAAAACAAAGTTGATTGATATATTCTTAAAAATAGCCACTTTTCCTTAAAACATCTATAATTCTCTTTTCCTCTATTAAGTAGATACCTTATATGGGTCTCATACAACTAATAACAAGAAATAATTGAAGAATATCCAACTCTTTAAAAAAGAGGATTTTTATTGAACATACTAGATTTTAGATTAGAGTTATAAAATATTTTTATCTTTATCATTTTTAATAATCTTATAAGCTTCCAAAATTCCTTGCTTTACTGCAGATTTAATAATAAATGCTAGTAACGGAATTATAAAAAAAATAATGATTAAAGCAATAAATAGTATCATTTGTAAATCCATAGAAAACTCCATTTCTAATAACTATAGTAAGTGTTTCAAATTTATCAGATTTATTCTAGTATAACATACTATTAATGAATGTAAAGAAAAATATTCCTAAGAACAACCTTTAATGGTCATAGTACCGTTAGTTCTTTTTCCTGCTTTTTGATGTCGTTCTCTTTTCAAAATAGTATTCCCCTTTCCGGCATGACTACTCTGCAGATATAAAGGAAAGCTGCGTCTACTCAAGTAGTAAGCCATTAAAAATCTGTTGATTGATACAAGTTCGAAGGAATGGGGAGCGAAATCCCCATCAAGATTGCCAGGCATCCTGATTTCCAAAAGGAAATTAGAGTTACTCAAGGGCGCATCTTGCCCTTGTTTAATAAAAGATTCGTTATGCTTTGCAGTAAATCAATGTTTTAAGTTTTCTCCAATTTTGGGAATAACCTGTGCCTAAGTGTCTAAAGTATGATATCATGTGAGTAACAAATTAGAAGTTGCAAGGAGGAAATTATGAAATTTATGCAAACAGAGAAAAAACAGCTATTGATCTATGTGATTATAGCATACGGAATCACATATGTAATGGGACTTCTGATGTGGTATGGCTATGGAAAAGGTCTTGATCTCAGCGCTTTTCCAAATGCGCAGATGCTGTATCCAGCAGCAGGTGTGATGATGGCTTATTTAATTACCAAAAAAGGAGATAAAAATCTTCCAACGGCTTTTTTCATATTCTTTATAGCACTCACGGCGGTGCTGGTTGTCTGCACGGCGGCTTCTGTTCTGGCTCCCCAAAATAGAGATCTGATGAGCATGCCATATTCTCAGTGGGCACCGATCATGGAGTACGTTATAATAGGTGGCAGCGTTATTTTCTGGATTCTTCTTCTGCAATCCGGTAAAGAAAAGCGCAGATCCTATGGACTGAACAGCGAACATTGGAATATATCTATTCGTATGATCCTGTTGTTTATTGGATTATATCTTCTCAGATTTGTGATTGCCTGTGCTCTGAGCGGCCAGCTTTCTGAATTTGGCAAAATAATGGCAAATCCTACTACCTGGATCATATTTTTTACTGTTTTGGTAAACTTTTTCCTGTCAGTAGTGGCATTCTTTGGAGAAGAATACGGATGGAGATATTATCTTCAGCCTCTTCTTCAGAAAAAATTTGGACTAAAAGGCGGCGTAATCCTTTTGGGCTGTGTGTGGGCTGTATGGCATCTGCCAATAGACTTCTTCTATTACACTACGCCGGATATGGGGCTGGCGGCTCTGGCAAGCCAGTTTGTTACCTGTATTTCACTGGGGATTTTTATGGCATATACTTATATGAAAACCCAGAATATCTGGGTCCCGATAATTATTCATTTTCTGAATAATAATATGGTGGTAGTTTTTTCAGGAACGTACTCTGCGGATGTACTTCAGAATCAGCAAATCCACTGGGGAGATATTCCTGTTGCACTGGTAATGAATCTGCTGATCTTTGGATGGGTGATCTTTCTGAAGCCATTTAAGGAGAAAAAAGCATAATATTGAATTCATTCAAATTATTTAGAACAATTTGCAGGAGTACCTGCATTTTTAGGAATAGTTATTTTAATTTCATGTATTGCAGATTGAATGATATTTGCAAAAATTGAAGTGGCATAACTTATAATAGGTTAATCATAATTGTAATCAAAAATCAATGTCCATTCTGTGGCAAATCATTAAGGGTTGTACCTATAAATAGTGAAGAATATTGTCCACACTGTGGTTGTAAAATAGAACCGGAGCATAAGAAAAATCAAGTTTGTAGAATTTAAAAATTTAATATGAAATATGGGATAGAGCGTATGGAAACTATACGTTCTATTTTTTTGCCTTTTTGAGAAAAGTAAAGGCAAAACGCAATGTCTAGACATCGTATTTTTAGCACAGAATCGATTTTATCGTTAATGGTCATTAATACATTCAAAAAAAATCGTCAAGTCTATTGATTCGTATTATTAATAAAACATATAGGGAAATGTAGGTCATCCATAAAGTCTGCATTAAAGGAATTGGACGAAGCCGGACTACTGGTAAGAGAATCTGGTGGGTTTTCTAAGCCAAATCACTTGTATATAAAGATTCCCGCAGAAGAGATTTATCAGAAGGACAGAAATTCACCCCAATTAGAAAATAGACGGTCATATAAACAATCACTGCATAGCCAGAATACTGGCTCCCTGAGGGTCAAAAAGTCGACGCCTAATAAAGTAATAATAAATAAGAATAACATTAGTAATAAAGAGCTGAACTATGAATGTCAGGAAGGAGAGAGTTTATGATGGATGCTTTATTTATAAGCTTTTCTGGCTTTTTTGTTTTACTGGAAAATCAAAAGGTATCAGAAAAGGTATCAAAAAGGTATCGAATTGAATCAAAAGGGCTGAATCATTTTGGAGTTCCGGATTTGAAAATATGAATGGAAATTCTCTTCGTTTGCCTATTCGTCTGAAAAAATAGTTATGTAGCAAGTGATTGTCAGCTTGTCTTGTGTGAGTAATTTGTCCGCGAAGTCGAAAAGGAAGTGCTTTATCTACGGAAAGTTTCCAGATAACAGATAAGAGGACTTGCAAGGTTCGTGACCTTTCAAGTCCTCTATATAGCATGGTGGTATTGGATACCGTCTGTTCTGTCAAGGACTGCCCTAACGGCGTATCGGCTTCGCCTTGTTCCTTGACATCACTAGGGAATTCATGAGTTATTCTTCTTTAATAATATTATCTTCCCTTATATAGCCCCATATAGAATCATTATATACTTCAATATATGTAACTTTTTTTTCGTATAGCTTTCGTTAGTTGTATATAAGTAATCCCCTTGTTTTACTTTATAATTCCAAAATTTTAATTCTATAGGATCTTTTAAATCCACAGTACCGCTTTCCCAATTTGCTTTAATAGCAATAAATATATTGTCATCATTTTGAACAATACATTGTGTATTTTTTTGACTTTGACAATAAGCTATTCGGCTTTCAATTGTTTTATTTTTTCCGTTATATAAGAGCAAAAAAATTAGAAATATTATTAAGCAATCAATAACAATAGAAAGAGTATTCTCTAACCAATCAGCTAAACGAATTATTATCATAAAGATAAAATTTATTCCATATCCAATTAAAGAGGCGAATAAAAATCCTTTTGGATTTTGATATATATTACTTATTGAATGGTCTAGAATATGTATGTAATTCACATCTAGGAATTTTCCACTAATCAATAAAAACACGAGCAACATTATTGGAAAAAAGATAAAAAAATACCCAACAATATACGTGTTATTCTACTAATAAGAATTTGATTAATGGCTACGGGTCCATCGAATAAAAAGTATAAACTAAATACTATATTAATACCAGTAAGCATAAAAGATAAAATAACAATAAAAGTTGATAATAAATTTCCCAAAGCTCCGATGGTTCCTAATGCGAGAAAAAGAAGAGCCAGTATTGGTATATCCATAATCCAAAAAATATACATAATATTTATCACCTTCTGAAATAGTATTGTAATAATTGGTTATTCATGTTTCCTTGTTTACACTAATAATAATTACATAGCAAGAGAATCCTAAAAGAAAGCGGAAAGTTCGTGAGATGATTAAATACGATAAATTATGGAAGACAATGAAACCCAAAGGCATTTCACAATATGATTTGTATACGCATTATCATATGAACCGTTCTCAACTGAACAGATTAAGACATGATCAGAATGTTGAAGTGAATACCATTGATAAGCTGTGTAATATATTGGATTGTAATGTGGAAGATATTATGACACATTATCCAGATGATAATGTATTTTAGAGAAGATATGAAGTGATGCTTGAAAAAGATGACACCATGCTGAACGATTTCTCCTTTCTTATTTTTATCCCCCATATTGTCAAAAGGTAGTCAAAACTCAATCTAAGAAATGCTTATTTTACGGGGAGTGTGAGGATTTTCCACAGGGTTCGATTCTCTCATCCCCTGTATTAAAAAGTCTTAGAAACTGCGTAAAATCGCTGTTTTAAGGCTTTTTTCTTTTTTCCAAAAAGCAAAGGTAATCAATCATATGTTCGAAACATCTGAAGAAGGAGGAAATCTTGCACAAATGCGTCTCATATGGTAGCAAAAAGACATACTTTGCTAAAAAATTGATTATTTCAAATGATATTTTAAAGATACAAATAAAAAGAAATGCCTTAGCAGATTAATTCATATTCACATAAACATGAAGAATACTGTTAGGACATTTCTTTTTTATCCAGATATTAACACCACGGATTGAAAATGTAATCTTCTCCTGAACGCATCTAAAATAGGTTTATCCATTGTTTCATCATATTTGAAAAGCATATAATTAATAATGTCTGTGTAATTAGTCTCATTGGTCTGTTCTTTGCTTCGCATACAATAAGTATCTAAATTAGTTGTATCTACACTTAAGCCAAGCATTTCACGTATAACATCGACCTGCCAAACTTCAAGTGGAATTTCTAGTTCTCTGCCATCATATGCGTCAATTACTAATCTCACAGATTTAATAGTATCTTTTCTTTCTGCGTACTTTTTTGACATAAATACTCCTCTTCATATTTTACTTTGGTCAGTTCTTCAAGTAAATCTTGATTTTTTAATAATTCTACGAGCTGGAATTTATCTATTTTGTTGCCACAATACAAAGCCAATGATTTTTGGCATCGGCATATGGTTTTATTTCCATAAAACCTGCTTCTTTTAAAGCGGTGATAAGTTGATCGCAATTATAAATCTTCATACCATCAATTATCTTTGTCCATTTATCATCTGAGGCATTCATTCCGTCGCTCTCGTTACAAATCAGGAAGGTTCCTCCGTCTTTCAAAACACGATTTACCTCAGAAAAGCATTTTTTCAGTTCTGGCCAGAAGTAAACAGTCTCAAAAGCTGAGACATGATCAAAATTTGCATCTGGAAATGGGATGGCAGATACATCTCCCTGAACGACCTTGCATTTTCCCTGTTGAATGGCGGCAGCGTTCAATTTTTGAGATTCTGCCACACTAACCTCCGAATAATCCAATCCTGTCACATGGCCCTTCCTGCATTTGTTCAGCCAGACCGCAATGTTTGCACCACCTCCGCAGCCAACATCCAGCACCTCAGCGTCCGGATTTACAGAGATATTCGAGAACCCCCATTGCGATAGCCTGGAGTGGCCGCTGTTCATCATCTTTGTCATCAATTTTCCGCCGAATCCTTGTGGCTTACGGGTATTTTCAAAAAAGCTCATTGAAATATTCCTCCTTCATATTCCGATTGAGATTTCACCTGTTTTAGGAAATTTAATAACTGTTATATTTTGTTATTAAATTCACTGTAAACCTTTGAAAACGCTGGATTTGTCGCAGGTGAGCTTTCCCTTATTGTTTCCCTTGTGTTATATCTTCCCATATAAGTTTACGAACTCTGATAATGGAAAATACAAGGGCAAAAAAAATCTGATAACACATTATAACATAAAATGAAAATGACATGGTGAACTGATTGAAATGCTTCTATATTTTTATTGATTTGAAGGAGACACAACATGAATACCATTTACGCAAAATACAACATGTATCACAACAGCATTGACATTTATACATCTGCCGGATATATGTTACGCATTGACTGTAATAAGACAGAGGATGGACTAAAAGCCACTCCTCGCTCACAGTATTCGTTATATGCACTTGCTGCTTTCCAATGGGGCAGTGGAATCAATAATCTGTCTTCCGATTACTTTTTCAATCTCTAAATAGTTCATAGCAATATCTCCTCATATTTACTCAAGAACCAATAACAGTGCCATTTTGAACTGCTTTGTTGCACTTACTGAGTGCTTTCCAAACTTATCAAACTTAAAAGTTTCTCCTGCGTGGATTACCTGCTCCTGTCCCTCATATCCAATCACAGCCTCTCCATCAAGTGCCATCACAAGGGCTTCTCCCGGAGCTGCATGCTCTGAAAGACCTGTTCCTGCATCAAAACTCATAACAACAAATTTCATCTTGTCATTATGCGCCAAATCCATATTTACAATCTTTCCTTCCTGATATGGAAGTAACTCTGCTAACTTAAATACTTCTCCCGCCTTGATTACCTCGTTCATAATAGTCTCCTTTCGAAATTCAATCTCTTTATATATAGAATCTTTTATTGCACTAACTCCAACCGACCGTTGAATAGGTGTTAGAATACTTTCTCCAGGCAAAAAATTGATATCCCTGTGCCATTCTCATGATAGATTTGCTTCGAGATGGTACACCCTGGCACTGTTCTGTTTTCTCTTACAAAATCTATAATTTTTCCAGCTTGTTCTTTCATCGTTACCACCTCTCTTTCTCTTCTTTACATCTATTATTTTATCCATAGACCTCTTGTTTTTCTGTTGCTGTAGCAACAATATCGATGATATGATAAAATTTCATTTGAAAGGATGGTAATAAGCATATGAAGAAACTAGATGATTATCAGAAGTATCTTCCGATACTATCGAAAGCAAAGCTATTTGAAGGAATTCCTCTTGAACACTATCCGCAAATTTTCAACTTCCTCCAGGCCTCAATTCTCTCTTTTGAAAAAGACGAATTAATTCAACACCTAGGAGAACCTTTGTTATATTCCGGAATTGTGCTTGATGGAACAGTTGAAGGATCATTTATCAATGAAAACTACAGCAAAATCAATATGAATCATTTTGAACGTGGTCGATCATTTGCAGAAGCCCTGGCATGCGTGCAAACACCATACAGTCCAATACAGCTAAAAGCATTGACTAACTGCACCATTATGTTAATTAATCTTAAAGGTATTATAAGCGGTTCTTCCTGTCCATGCTCTTACCAACTGAATTTAACCACTAACATGCTCAAAATACTTGCCTCACAAAATGTTTTTTCAAATCTAAAACTAAGAATTGCAAATCAGAAATCTTTAAGAGATCGAATTCTAATCTATTTGCATAGTTTAGCGCCAGACTCAGAAGGGTATCTCCATGTTCCCTTTACACAGACAGCACTTGCAGAATTCTTAGGTGTAAACCGAAGTGCACTGTCCAGAGAACTTGGTCGTATGCAAGATGAAAATCTTATAGAAGTTAACGATAAAAAAATGAAACTTTTACTATAGAAAAAAGGGGATGCGCCCATCCCCTTTGCCACATACGCTGTATGCGATTTCACAACAATTTTATTCCAATGCCTCTTCCAGCACTGATTTCAGTGTTTCAGCTGATTTGTGTAATGCCTTGATTTCATCTTCAGATAGTGAAATGGGAACCTTTGATATAAATCCTTCTGCACCTACAATACTTGGCATAGACAGAACTACATCCTTGATTCCGTATTCTCCATCCATCATTGTTGAAATTGGAAGTATCGAACGTTCATCTCTGATTATAGCTTCACATATTCTCTTTACCGACATTGCTATTCCATAATAAGTAGCACCCTTCCTTTGAATAATTTCATAGGCGCTGTTTTTTACTTTCTCCGCAATTTCTGACGTAGCTCCTTCATGGTCATGATGCCCTCTCATCTCGCAGAAATCATGGAGTGGAATACCTGACACGTTGGCACTTGACCAAGCGGCAATCTCACTGTCTCCATGTTCTCCAACAATAAACGCATGAACACTTCGACTATCTACTTCCAGATGCTCCCCGAGACGTTCTTTTAGTCTTGCTGTATCCAGAACCGTTCCTGATCCAATCACACGATTCGGTGCATATCCTTGCCCTCCTTATTGTTCAAAATGCTCTTTTGCAAACTGCATATCCTGTACTACTTCAACCGTTCCAAGATAATTGCCTTTCTTATCTCTTACTGCCATATATGTTACAAGGAATGGTTTTCCATTCTTCTCCATCCAAACTGGAACTCTGTCACGCTTATTATTTCTAAAATCATCTAAAATTGCTCGCACCATCGGTTCTATCTTAGGTGGATGGCAAGAAAATACTTCCCTGTCAATCGCCATCTGAGGGCGTTTGAACACCTTTGGTCCTTCGTTGAAGAAGCGATTGATATTATTATCATCCACAAATGTAATCTCGATAGGCAATGTATTGAGAAGTGCTTCCAGCTGTGGAACTGTCATATGACCACCACTTAATATGATTTCTCCATCGCTTAGATCCGCCTCTGTTCTTGCTTTTTTATCAGCACTATATTTTTCTGCCTCATCCCAGATCATTTCTACTCCAAACACAGGTGCATAGTCCTTAGCATCCTCGTAAATGCCATACCACTCTTCCCTGCTGAAATTCACTGCGCAGATAGGGTATAAAATATTATTTTCTTTATAGATCATCTCATCTGCTCGTTTGAGAACTGTCTGAAGTCGGTTCATCCATTCTTCATCATAATCTGATATTTTATCAAGTGCAGCTAGCTCATCACGAATTTCATCATCCACTGTCCACATCACATCCGAAGGTCCTGAGATCTCATAGCGTACCTTTAATACCGGATAGACAAGATCTCCTTTTTCTGCATAATGAATAGAAATCTGTCGAAGCTCAGATAGCTTCTCTCCTACATCATTCCCAGACTCAATATCTCCTTGAATTTCATGAATCAATGCGGCTATCTTCTCGTTTTCAAGAGCCCATCGATACATCGGATGTCCAACAGTTTCTCTAAGAGTCTTTGCTGCAGCATGCTTCTGATTGTATGCATCCGGCATCAGTTTCTTAGATGTCTCCTCTTTCTTAAGCGACTCTTCTACTGCTTTTTCTGCATTTGCAATCTTTTCTTCCTTTGTTGCACCGTGAAATAAGGCACTGTGAACATCGCACAATTTCTGCACTTCTGTGATTGGTGTGCCTTCCTTAATTAGCTCCTGCTCAGCTTTCATAATTTCAGATGCCTCTACCTCTGAAAAATTCTCTACGAAGTCTTTGCGCACACTCTCTAAGTCTTCGCCTTCTCCAAGTCGCTTTAAATAGCTCTTTATCTTTTCTCTTGTATTTTCCTGAAAAGCCCCATCTTCACTGCTGGTCTCGTCTCCTGCATTATTCTTTCCAAGTGCAAAGATATTTGGCATCTTCCCAATAAGTTCAAACCCATTACTCATAAGTGCCGGCACAACCTTCATCATGGATATGTTTCTCATCTTAGCTCCCTTTGGAATTGTTGTGATGCGTCCCACAGAGTTAAGCATTGCAGGCTTTGTAATCTCTGAAAATCCTAAATCCTTTAAAACATCTACAAGCTCAGGATATTCCTGAACCAATTCAAATACTGGTTTGTTTAAGTCTAATTTCTTTGCCATATAAACATCCACACCTTTCTATCTTTCCTTGTTACAAAATAGAATAACCTAAATTCCCTAAAATAATCTGTTGTTCCAGCAACATTTCTCAATGTCTCTGTTGTGTGTCCAGCACCTCCGACAATAATATTTTTCTTTGCCACTTCGTTCTGAATGGCTTCAGCAAGAATATCACCACCGGCTATAATGCTTCCTCCAAATAAAACCATTACATCAGCCTGATTGATTCCAATTTTTTTCTAATACATTTTGTGTAAATTCTTCTATATCACGCTTGCCACAAAATTCTCCCAAAATATTAATTGCTTTTGCTTTTTACATAACTCACCTCATAAAATTCCGATTTTCATTTTCACCAATTGGAAGTTAGCTATTTTTTCATTCCTTGCTTTGTAAAATGCTTATGCAACAAAAATTCTGTCGGAATAATTGTAAGCACCATAATTCCTAATTGTAAAAACACCAAATAAACAGAAATCATTTCAAAGTTTGTATTATCTTTCGTTAAAATCAAAATAAAAATCGATAGTATCACCAGAATGATTCCTAAAACAAAGTTTATCCAGCCCCAACACCTGTGTGCATATCTCCATGTTTCATCATTCATCCTTGACATAGTAGTTCGATATCCCGAACTCCCCTGCCGATCTTTAGGAGAGTTATCTTTCCACGTATATCCCAATATAATCATAGGTAACGGTACTAAAAGTGAACACACAGATAAAAATATAAACATTATAGAGACCTCCTCTCAACTTCTGATTAATTTGCTCTAAAGACTGAAGTTGTCATCAAATAAACCCTACCCATATTCCAACCGCTATAAGTATCATACCTAATATTCTTCCGATATATCTCGCCTTTTTATTTCCAAATAAAGCAGTTGTTTCTGGAGTAGTAAATGGAAGCACAACAACTGTAACCCCCATTACTATAATTCCACTTCCAATCATGCAATTGCGGCTTAACACAACACCATAAAACATAGCTAAAAACCCTAAAATAATGCCCGAAATGAAATACTTAATTTTATGTCTATCTTTTTCAATTATCTTTCTATAGCTGTTTTCTCACTCACTGCTACAACATTCCAAATTACTATCTAATTCTTTGCCACAATATCTACATTTTTTCTGTTTTTTACATACAAGCTGGAAATTGTTACTTTCTGCATAGCGTGTTGCTTAAAATGATAATTACCACAACATCAACCAAAATAATTCCCGATGCAATATATACAAAAAATGCAGGTAAAATATTTTCAAACAAGCCCATTGTTAATAGAAGAATTGCTATAATAGACATTCCAATTCCCATTGTTCTGCATAACTTCTTTTCATTATATTTTTCCTTTTCTTCTTTTGAAGCTGTATTATATCCAGAAATGAACCAGCTTCCGTGTCCAGAAAGTAAAATAATAGAAAGTACAGCAAATATCACAAAGACAATCCACACTGTCCAATCAGAACCTGTTGCTAAATCTGATAATTTCATTTACAGTCTCCTCCTTAAATTCTGTTTTATTACTCATATGATATCATATTTTTCTTCAATTACATCCACCTAATTTTAATACATTGCCATTCGGCTTGCTTCTGTAACCAGCATTCGGTGGATTTTCTCCTGCATTTTTTCCATTCCTTTTGAATCCCGGGCAGAGAATCATTCCATTGCTCTCTGTCAGGACATTATTCTTAAAATCAGGCTCAAAATGGGCAATTCCAGTTTCGCAGGCTACCTATATATAGCCTTTTCATTTTTGCTTGCAAAAAGCCTGATTTTTCAACAAATATCAGCATTTTAGGGGATAGAGTCTTGCAATTCGATTCTCTTATCTTCTGTCAATTTTTCCACAAAAAAAGAGCTACACCTTTTTGCCAAGATGCAACTCTTTATTTCATGATACCTTGCTTTTTTTGATTCTCTGTACGGTTCATAGTTTGTGTTCTTCCTCTGTCCTATCTATAATAAATTCCATAACGAAACATTGAACCATAAAATTCTACAGATTCCTTAAACCAATTGTTTAACCATTTTTTCATTTTGCTCATTATTTTTTACCTCCTTTTTCTTTACACTTGCATTATAGTTTTTTTTGCGATATTTTTCCCACCTACCTTTCACTCATTTATTATCTTCTGGCTTTTCAGATAATAATAAATCCCATCATCTGTCACGCTTTCACAAATATCAGTCGCAATTTCTTTCACTTTTTCAGCCGCGTTTCCCATTGCAATCCCTTTTCCAACGGATAGTAACATATCAATATCATTTTCTCCATCTCCAAACGCAATGGCTTCTTCCTTTGAGAATTTGTAATGTGCAAGAACCTGTTCAATCGCAGCTCCTTTTCCACCTTCTTTTGGAATAATATCTATGGCTCTATCCCACCACGCTGCTAATTTGGCATTTTTCGTTCCCTTTAATATATACTTACGTTCTTCTAAGTCACATCCCAACATAATTTAAAACACATCTTTGTCCACATATTCTTCGAATTTCTCGGATACATTCACCCTATGATGTGCAATCGCAAAATAATCTTCTAATTCTTTATCGCTTCCATTTGCAACAATCTCTTCCGCTGTTGCAATAGAAACAGGTCTTTCCATTCTCTTTGCATTTTCAATAATTATTTCTATATCTTCTTTCGGAATAGGACATTTTGCCACTACCTGATTACCTGCAACGCAGAAAGATCCATTAAATGCCAAAATCGCATCAAATACAACTCCCTCAAACATTGGTATGGTAGCAAACGAACGCCCTGTTGCGATACATATTTTTATACCATTTTGTTTTAATGAACATAACGCCTTCCTCGTATTCGGTGTTATCTCTGTTTTTCCCATCTCCAACAATGTTCCATCAATATCAAAAAAAATAATTTTTACCTGATTCATTTCTTTTCTACTCCCTTATGCAACGAATTACTCTACATGGATTGCTAGCCGCAACATTATTTTTACCGATTGTAACTCCCGGCAAGAGAATGCTACCACTTCCAATCCAAACATTATCCTTTCATAAAAGATATGTTTTGTTCTTGATTATCATCATACTGCAATTTTAAAGAATAAAATATCTTTTTAATGCCTTTATATATCACTATTCCGCCATTTTTTTCGATATTCCATTGGTGTCATCCCCATATGTTCTCGAAAAGTCTTTCCGAAAAAGCTACTGCTTCCTAATCCGCACTCCTGACTGATTGCAGAAATAGTATCTTTGCTATGTACTAACATATAGCAGGCTTTTTGCAGCCGATAGTTTGTAATATATTCTATCGGCGTCATGTGAAGACACTCTTGAAAAACTCGAAAACAGTCTCTCTCACTTATGTAGCCAACTTTTGCAAGATCAGAAACAGTAATTTTATCTGCAAAATTTTCATGAACATAAACCATCATCAATTTTATTCTGTCGTTCGCTCTCGTACTAGTTTTCTTTTTTTCAATCACAGAAAATGACATTTTGAAAAGTGATAGCCAAATTTCAGTTAATCGCTCACGCAGTTTTAGTTCATATCCAAATTCCTTTTCTGATAAATTAAATGCATTCCTTATAAGATCTAATATTTCTTTTTGTTCCAAATTATTAGAATATAATGGAATCATATCCAATTCTCCAGATGTGATAATTGGCATAATATATTTTTTCACAATTATATTTCCTGTTTCACCGCCAATAAATGATGGATCAAAAATATGAATTAGCTGTACCGTATTGTCTTCTTGTGGCTTCGTTGTATGAAGAACATTAGAATTAACCATGCCTCCTGAGCCTTGTGGAAAAATATAATGTCCGTTAGGCGTACGGTATTCCAGGTTTCCTTGCTCTACATAAAACACTTCTACGCTTTTATGCCAATGCCATGGAATACTATCTTCTGCATATTGATTTAATTCTACACGAGAAGCGATATACGGAAAATTTGATTCAAAATTGGGTAATTCTTCTTCTCTGCTTCCTTCTATAAAATCTATTCCTCTAACAATTTTCACCTCATTCGCCCCCCTTTATACATTTGAAATATACAGTTACGCAAAGCTTCTTTGACAGGTGCTTTTCTCTATAAATTCCGTTTTTTATTTTTATAATATCATATTCTTCCTTTGATTTCATTCTTTCAAATTCTTTCAAAATCCGTAATACCAATTGTCATAAACAGAAAAGAGCGTTATAATAAAAACAATTTGAAATCAAAGAAATAAGTTGGAATTTCTAAACACAAGGAGAAAAAATGAGTACAAAAGTTGAAAAAGCATTAGAACTACATGACAAAGGGTATAACTGTGCACAGGCTGTAGCCTGTTCTTTCTGTGAGGAATTTGGTGTAGACCAGGAAACAATGTTTAAAATCTCTGAGGGATTCGGATTTGGCATGGGCATGATGGACATGTGCGGAGCTGTAACTGGAATGATGATGGTTATTGGAATGGATAACAGCATTGGAAATCTTGAAAATGGAAAATCTACTAAAGCAGATACCTATAAGAAAACAAAGCAATTTGCAGAAAAATTCCGCCAAAAGAACGGAACCTATTATTGTCGTGACTTAAAGGGAGTCTCTGGAAAGGGGAAAGTTGTCCCATGTCCTCAGTGTATTGCAGATGCTGTTGAACTGACAGAGATGTATTTAGAGAGTGTAAAATAAAGTCGCTAAATAACAATTGGGAGCTATGCTCCCATTATTTATTTCTCCCTGATTTCTTGAGGTCTCCTCATCCACCAATCTTCTCTTCCAGTTGTAACAATCGATTGTTCAGTACTGTATAATAAGCGCTTTCTCTGTTTTCAGCCAAAATCATCGTAATATTCGCCGCAACTGCAAGATCTACCAGAAAGTTATCTTCTGTTCCTGCTGTTTCCTGACTGAGAAGCAGCTTCTTCCCTTCATTCTGTTCTTCTAATATTCTTTCAAACAGTTTCGTAAGAATCGTACTCTCGTCTACCTTAATTTCTTTTATCTTTTCTATCTCAATTTCTTCTTTTCTGACCAACTGCGGCATACTTGGATGTACTGCACGTACACCTCCAAGATACCTGTAAAGCGGAATTTTTTCTGCAGCCGCTGCTGCCCGCGCCACTGCAAGTGATATTGCAAAGGATGTCTGTTCATTTCCGTTTTCTTTCAGAATTGTATCAATCTTTCTTTGTTCAAATACATTTTCACCGATTATTTCCGGTGCAATCTGACTGTTAAGCAATTCGATTTTTCCTTCGATATCCATCTGCTGTTTTTCTGTCTGCTCTTTTTTATTATAATTTTTTCCTGCCACAGATGCTTTTCCTATGATTTCTCCTCCTGCCAGAACTTCTACTTCAATGGCCGGATTTCCGGCGAAATCAAGAATTTCTCTTGCATAAACATCACGGATTTCTACTGCAAGATCCAGCTTATTTCTAACTTCTGGTTCCACACTCTAAAACCTCCTTTTCAGTGCTTTTCGTTCTATTTTGGTATGCTGTTTTCGTACTTTGCTTAATTTCAGTATTTCCTTTTTTGGATAACTTCATGCGTTGACTTTTCACTTTTCAGCGCTTACAATCATATGTACAAACATTTATGACAGCTTTTTATAGCGGATGTTGCACACGAAAGCTATCATTTTTCTTTTGGGGAGGAATTTATTTATGTTAGACAAGGGGAAGCATTTTCTTTTACTGACAGTCAGCACACTGATCATGGCGATCGGTACCTACTTTTTCAAGTTCACGAATAACTTTACCTTTGGCGGTATCACCGGTCTTGCTGTTCTTATTGCAAAGACAGGACTTATGACAGCCGGTGATTTCAACTTTGTTGCCAGTATGACGCTTCTGGTGATCGGAATGATTGTTCTTGGTAAGAAATTCGCAGCTAAGACAGCTTATTGCAGTATTCTGCTCTCGGTAACGCTTTCTTTTCTGGAGCGCGTCTGCCCGATGAAAGCTCCTTTGACAGACCAGCCGATGCTGGAGCTTTGTTTTGCGATTGCACTTCCTGCTCTTGGCTCTGCCATTTTGTTCAACATTGGCAGTTCCAGTGGCGGTACAGATATTATTGCTATGATTTTAAAAAAATATTCCAGCTTCAATATCGGACCGGCTCTTATGCTTTCTGATCTGTTGATCACTATTGCCGGATTCTTTATCTTCGATATCAAAACTGGATTATATTCTTTGCTCGGACTTACGATTCGTTCTTTCATGGTAGACACCTTTATCGAGAACTTCAATTTGTCCAAATATTTTAATGTTGTATGTGACAACCCGGAACCGATCTGTAATTTCATCGTTCATGAGCTGAACCGCAGTGCCAGCGTCTTTCACGCAACGGGTGCTTATTCCGGTCAGGACAAATCGATCGTCCTGACTGCGCTCAACCGTACCCAGGCTGTCCGCCTGCGTAATTTCATCAAGATTACTGATCCAAAGGCGTTTATTCTGATCTCTAATACAAGTGAGATTATCGGAAAAGGATTCCACAGTATCTGATCAACTCTGTTTGATCAGATACTGTGAGTGGGGCATTCTAATGAAATAAATGATCTCCGATCCGTGTTCCGTAACCGCCTACACTGAAATACAGACAATCTCCAATCGGATTGCTTCCTGCAAGCGCATCTTCTGCCGCCTGCATCGCAGCCTCTGTATAGCCCTGGTTTGCTCTTACGCGGTCAAGCCATCCAGACATTGCCGGTGAGAACTGACCGGACTGGTAGATTACTTCTTCCATCGTATCCGGATAAGAGGAACTCTTGATACGGTTCATTACAACCGCTCCAACCGCAACCTGTCCTTCATACGGCTGGTTTCCCGCTTCACAGAAGATCAGGGATGCCAGCAGTTCTTTTTCTGCCTGCTGTGCAGCCTCCGCTTCTGCCTGTGCCGCTGCTGCCGCTTCTGCTTCTGCCTTCTCTCTGGCGATCCGTTCTGCTTCTTCCGCCGCACGTCTCTCTTCTTCCAGCTTTGCTTCATAAGCTATCTTCGCTTCAACTGCCGCGATCTTCACATTCTCGATCATCCCTGACTGCACATCGATCACTTCCTTTGATACACACCAGTCAGTACCTGCATTCCCGGCAGACTGCGTGTCGTCTAAAGTTTCTTCCTGATCCGATGGCTCCGTTGACACTTCTGATTCTACAGCACTCTGCTCCTGTGCTTCCGTGGAACTTGCAAATCCCGTCAGCATGACCGCACTCATCATTGCTGTATACATCGCCAGAAACATCCTTTTATTTTTATTAAATTTCATATACCCTCCTAACAATTTTGTTGCATAATTTTTACCATTTAATTGCTATTCTTTATTAATACTATGCATTATTTTCATTTTTATTACATTTATTACAAAAATGTTACGAGCGATATATTATCATAAAAATGTGTGCATGTCAACTTTTTTATTTCATGCAGAAAATCCGATCCTTTTTTCTACTAAAATACAGCTCCTGTAAAAGTCTCAACTTCCTACAAGAACTGTATCTCTCAACATCATTTTATCTCATTTTTTACAATGTCACGATTTCTCCATCTTCATCCCAGAGATCATGCCAGTCTTTTGCTCCATGCCACAAGAACACCTGTCCTTTTACAAGGCGGTTTCCTTTTTCGAGGGTTGCGATCTTTGCCATCTCTTCTTCTGTCAGCGGATCTTCTGTCATTGCTTTTAAGTTGCTTACATAATTGTGAAGTGAGAATGGAATTGCAATCTCGCCTCTCTGTCTTGCCCATTTCAGTGCAATGATCGCCGGGTGACAGTTATGAGCCTTCGCAATCTCCTGCATAACCGGAGTCTGCAGATCTGCTACATCTTCCGGACACATGTCTCTCTCCGGTCTCATCGGAGAACCGATTGGCATATACCCTACCGGCTGGATATCGTGTGCTACGAGGTAATCGTAAAGTTCCTGTTGCTGGAAGCAAGGATGGATCTCGAGTTCACAGGCAACCGGTTTGATCTTCATCAATGGAAGTACTGCTTCGAGTTTCGGAATCGTCATATTGGAGATTCCGATGAATCTTGTCAGTCCGTCTTCGACGAGTTTTTCACACTGTCTGTATGTATTCATGAATTCTTCCACACTGAATGGTTTAGAATCCGGATTTCTTGACTCTACATCGCATTTTGGTGCATGGTAATTCGGGAATGGCCAGTGAATATAATACATATCCACATAATCACACTGGAGATCTGCGATACTTTTCTTGCAAGCTTCTTCGACATGTTCGTGCATATCGTTCCATACTTTTGTCATAATAAAGAGATCTTTACGTTCTACGATTCCCTCATCAAATGCATTTTTAAATACTTTACCGATCTCCGGTTCATTTCCGTAGCATGCGGCACAATCGAACATGCGGTATCCGCTTTTGATTGCTCCGTCTACTGCTTCAGCAATCTGATCTGCTGTAAATCTGTCGGAACCAAAGGTTCCCATTCCAATACATGGTGCTTCATCACCTGTGTAGAATTTTACTTTTGGCACATCTGCCGGATTAATAAATTCACCCATGATAATTCTCCTTTTATCTAATCTAACCGATCTTCTCAATCTCCACCTGTGGATAGATCTTTTCCATATCTTCTTTTACGAAGAATCCTGTTTCTTCTCTGAGTGCTGCTGCCGCTGAAATCGCACTTGCTTTCTTCAATGTCTCTTCAACCGAAAGTCCTTCGCTAAGTCCAAGGGCGAACCCGGCGATCATGGAATCTCCGCATCCTACTGTGTTTACCGCATCGATCTTCGGCACACGTGCGCGAAAGATTCCGTCGTCACATACGACAAAGGAACCGTCTCCACCGAGTGACACTGCTACGATCTCGACTCCATCTGCATGAATCTGTTTTGCCGCATCTACCATGTCCAGGAAGTTGTCGCAGCTTTTTCCTGTCAACATACGGATCTCATCAATGTTTGGCTTGATCATCGTCGGCTTTGCCTCGATTCCCATCTCAA
The DNA here is from genome assembly GCF_055383675.1 of Mediterraneibacter faecis. Classification (NCBI taxonomy): domain Bacteria; kingdom Bacillati; phylum Bacillota; class Clostridia; order Lachnospirales; family Lachnospiraceae; genus Mediterraneibacter; species Mediterraneibacter faecis. The sequence goes on from NZ_AP043803.1 coordinate 2,571,424, forward strand.
GCAGTTTTCCACTTGTATCAAGGATGACTTTCTTTCCTGCCTCTTTGCAGATTCTTACAAGACGCTGATAAGCTGTTCCGTCAAGTCCTTTTGGAACACTTCCTGACATAGCAACAACATCTGCTTTCTTCACCAGTTCTGTGAAATGTTTTTCGAATCCCTTAAATTCTTCCTCAGATACCGTGAATCCCGGCTCAAGAAATTCTGTCTGCACGTGATTGACTTCATCCCAGATGTTGATACAGGATCGGCTCTCTTCTTCCAGATGATAGAATTCGCTCTTGATTCCAAATGGTTTCAGTGCGTCTTCGATATAATTTCCTGCATGACCTCCGACAAATCCTGTTGCGACCACTTCCGCTCCTGCGATAGATGCCGGCTTGGATACATTTAACCCTTTTCCACCTGGCGTGTACGCACATTCTTTCACACGGTTGACTTCACCGACCTGATAGCCTTCCACAACATATCTTTTGTCGATTGCTGCATTTAATGTTACTGTAAGTATCATATTCGGTACAGAGCTTTGACACATCAAAGCTCTTGTCCCCCTCTCTGATTAATCTTCGTTTACAAGCATTACTTTTCCCTGTACAAGTCCCGGTGTCTTAAACATCTGGAATGCTTCCTGTGCCTGACTCATCGGAACCATTTTGTAAATAAATCCTTTGTCGAATTTCAGCTGTCCTGTTGCAAAGTAATGTGCTGTCAGCTCCCACTCTTTGCCCGGGAACGGTGCGCTGTAGGACATCCAGGATCCTGTCAGTTTGAACTCTTTACGATTCATGTTCTCCCACATTGCCGGTGTGAACTCAAGATTCACATGTGGTGTTCCGATAAAGCATACATGGGATTTGTTTCCTGCAAGCTCAAAGGCCATATGCATGGTCGGAACCTGTCCGGCTGTCTCGAATACAAATCCGTATCCTTTGCCGCCTGTGATCGCCATTGCCTCTTCCATGAAATTCTCTTTCGTTGTGTTGACAACTTCGTCAGCTCCAAGACGTTTCGCAAGTTCAAGTCTCTCATCACTGATGTCGAAAACTACAACTTTCTTGGATCCGAAGATCTTGCACCACTGCATTGTGAACATTCCGATCGTTCCGCCGCCGAGTACTGCAACATACTGTCCGCCCTGATAATCATTTTGGAACACTCCGTGGATCGCTACAGTTGCAGGCTCAAACATAGCCGCCTGTTCATACGGAATGCCTGGATCATATACAACTGCATTTTGCTCTGGGATCACTACATAATCGGCATTGGATCCCTGCTCTCTGGAACCAATAAAACTGTAATGTTTGCACAGAGAGAAGTTTCCGTTCTGACAGTCATCACATTTCATACATGGTTTCAACGGTGCACCGGATACGTGATCTCCAACCTTAACCTTTGTTACACCTTCACCTACTTCTACAACATCTCCTGAGAACTCATGTCCAAGTACGATTGGATAGAAATGAACTCCGTTATGAAGTACTCGTGGAATATCAGATCCGCAGATACCGGAACATTTTACTTTGACCTTAACTTCGCCCGGTCCCGGTGTCGGTTCTTCGTAATCAAGATACTGTACGTCTTCGTTGGCGCATACAACTGCTGCTTTCATTTTCAAGATCCTCCTTTTTGGTCTTTTGTTAATTTATTTCTTATTCATGGTTTTTCGCCATAGTGTCCTTTAATTGTTTATAAAGCTCTATATATGTTTCGTAATTTCTATCATAAACTTTTCTGTTTTCATTATTCGGTTCGTGGGAACGCTTCTCTTCAACAGTAAGCTTCACCGCCTCGTCAAAGTCTTTGTACATTCCGATTCCGACTCCGGCAAGGATCACTGCACCGAGTGTTGTTGCTGTGTCAGAGGATGGAACAACAATTGGTTTTCCTGTGATGTCAGACTTGATCTGTGTCCACAACAAGGAGTTTGCTGATCCGCCCATTGCACGCAGGACTTCTACTTTCGCTCCGGCTTCTTCCGCAACATCAAGGTTATGCTTCAATGCATATGCTGTTCCTTCCATTGCCGCACGGATGAAGTGTCCTTTTGTCTTACTGAAATCTAATCCGTAGTAGACACCTTTTGCGTTTGGATCCCAGATTGGAGTTCTCTCACCGGACATATATGGGAGGAAGACCACTCCGTCACTTCCCGGTGCTACTGCTGCCGCCTCTTCATTAAATAAATCCAGTGAGCTTTTTCCCTGACGTTTTCCTTCTTCTCTTTCGTACGCTCCGAACTCCCGCTCAAGCCAGCGCATCACTCCGCCGCCTCCGGTTGTTCCGCCTTGTAAGAGCCAGCAATCCGGCACGACGTGAAATCCAAGGATCAACCGCTTATCGGCACGATACTGGTCGGTACAGATACTCATTCCACCTGCCTGTCCACCTTGTTCCTGTGTCTCTCCGCTGTGGATCACTCCTGCGCCGAGAGTTCCACATGCCGCATCGAGTCCTCCGGCCACGACCGGTGTTCCTTCCGCCAGTCCGCTTTCTTTCGCAGCTTTCTCATTTACCTCACCGATCACTTCATGACAGGCATGAATTTCCGGCAATAGCTCAGAAGAAAATCCAAATTCCTGACACATCTCTTCATTCCAGGTTCCTGTTCTCATATCGAAGCAGTGAAGGCCATATCCCTGAGAAAGATCCTGTGTCATCACACCGGTCAGTTTGTATGCAATGTAACTGTTGGATTGAAGGATCTTATAAGTCTTTGCATAGACTTCCGGCAGGTTTCTCTGATACCAGATAATCTTTGCAGTTGTATAAGACGGCTGCAAAGAGTTGCCGCAAAGCTCGAAGATCTTGTCTTTCCCAATCTTTTCATTGAATTCTTCACAGATATCTGTGGCTCTTGTGTCCATCCAGATTGGGGTATTCGTAAGTACATTTCCGTCTTTATCTACTGCGATTGCAGACCAGCTCTGCCCATCGATTCCGATTCCTTTAATCTCTTCCGGGGAAATATTTCCTTTTATGAGCACCCTTGGGATTGCATCGCAAACTGCTTCCCACCATTCTTCCGGATTCTGTTCTGCCCATCCAGGATGTGGGTAATAAACCTGATAATCACCGGTTCCGGTTGCCTTGACGGTTCCGTCTTTTGCAAAGACTGCAATCTTGCAGGCACTGGTTCCGATATCTATTCCTAATAAATATTCTCCCATGGTCTCCTCCTCTTTATGAAATGTCCGCCACTGATTCTCCTTCTACGAATCCGGTTTTCAGCCAGATTGTCTCTGTTGTTTCTATTTTGTCTGATGTTTTATCTGATGTTTCATCCTTATCTTCGAGATGACTCAATAACAGATTTGCTGCCGCTTGTCCAATCTCTTCCGTTGGCTGTGTCACGATTGTCAACCTTGGTACTACAGCTCTTGCAAAATCCATGTTATCAAATCCTATCACAGACAGCTGTTCCGGAACTTTGATACCAAGGTCATTGATCTCCATCATTGCTCCGACTGTCATCTCGTAGTTGGAGATAAAGACTGCTGTCATATCTGGATTGTCTTCGTAAAGCTTGCGCATCGCTTTCGCTCCGCCGGCAATCGTGTAGTTACCATCTGCCAGAAGTTTTGTATCTGTTCTATCTGTTTTGCCTTTTAAATCTGATTGTTGTGCTGATCTAGCTTTGGATGATTCTTGTATCGCAAGCTCATATCCTCGTTGACGTTCCCTTGCTGTATACACATTATCCGGTCCTGTGATCATACCAATCTTCTTATGCCCTTTTTTCATCAGCCGTTTCACTGCGTTCTGCGCTGCTCCTTCATTGTCTACAAGAACACAGTCGCAATCTCCGTTCTCCATCCTTCGGTCAATCAGTACAACCGGTCTTCCGGATTTTCTAAATCTATCAAATACTTTCTTCTCTGCTCCGGTTGGCATCATGATCAAGCCATCCACTCTTCTGTGAAGAAGGAATTCTGCTGCCTCTTCTTCTCGCTTCACATCGGATCTGCAGTCACAGATCATCGTCGCATACCCATGACTTCTTAATAAATCTTCCGCTGCTGTAATGATCTCTGAAAAGAAAATGTTGTTCAACTCGGGTAAGATGATTCCGATGGTCTTCGTTCGGTTTGTCTTTAATCCTCTTGCAACTTCATTTACCTCAAAATGAAGCTTCTCAATTGCCTCTTCGATCTTGATTCTGTTTTTCTCACGCACATTTCCTCCATTTAGATAAGAAGAAATTGTTGCAAGTCCGAGCCCTGTCTCTCGGGCAATGTCTTTCATCGTTGCACCCATAAACTTATTTCCTTATTCTGTATCTTGTAAGCTATCACGTGTTTTATTTTGCTTTTCCATCACATCCGCACATCTTCATGCGTGCGATCACCTGTTCTTTTACAGCTTCCATCGCAACAACACCGAGTTTCTTCGGATCGAATGTCTCCGGCTTCTCTTCAAGCAGTTTCTTCACGGCATCTGTGTATGCAACACGAAGCTCAGTAGCAAAGTTGACTTTACACATTCCACGCTCTACACATTCTCTTACATCTTCTTCACTCAGTCCGGAAGCTCCATGAAGCACGAGCGGAACATCTACAACTTCTTTGATTGCGCTTACTCTTGGCTTGTCAAGAACCGGGGTTCCTACATAAAAGCCGTGCGCTGTTCCAATCGCTACTGCAAGAGAGGAAACTCCTGTGCGCTCTACGAATTCTTTCGCTTCCTGCGGATCTGTGTTCGTATCAGCATCAGCCTCAAGGTCGTCTTCCTTTCCGCCAACTTTACCAAGTTCAGCTTCTACCGGAATACCAAATGCATTTGCTACATCTACAACCTTCTTCGTCACTGCGATATTATTCTCAAAATCTTCGTGGGAACCGTCGATCATAACAGATGTGTAACCAGCTTTCATTGCCTGAACTGCAAGTTCAAAGCTATTGCCATGATCCAGATGCAGGCATACCGGGATCTTTGTTTTCGCAGCTTCTGCTTTCACGATTCCTGCAAATGTCTCCAATGTTCCGTACTTTACAGTAGAAGGTGTTGTCTGAAGCATCACCGGTGCGTTCAGCTCCTCCGCTGCAGCAATGACTGCTTTAACCATCTCCATATTCTCTACATTGAATGCGCCTACTGCGTATCCATCCTTCTTTGCGTCTAAAAGCATCTTTTCTGATGTAACTAATGGCATCGTATCGTCCTCCTTATTTCCAAAACCGAAACGTTTCGGTTTTGCTTATGTATTTATTTTAGTACAGGATTTATTGCTTGTCAAGATAATGAAAACGAAAAGTATATTTTTATTAAAGCTGCAAATAATGTAACTGTTCAGAGCCAACCTCCAAAATGCTACGCATTTCGTCGGTGTGGCGTATCCGCCAAATAAAATTTCAAAAACAGTTTTAAAAATGCAAGCATTTTATACCTGTTTTTTGAAATTTTGCTTGGCTCTGAACAGTTACCAAATAATAGAAAAAAACACTTCAGGAGGTCTGATGAAATGAAAAACAGAGCGAAAAAGAGATGGTTTGCTTTAATAATCCTTTTACTATGCGCAGTTGTTATTGGTCTGTTTTATTGGAATGGACAGAAAAAAATGCAAAATGATGAAGGATATCTTGTGAAATATTCGTTACTGTTCACTCCCGTGTCAATCACTCCGCTGATTGACACGGAGGATGCGCGTTTTGACTTGAATGCATCTCGCCCCATCGCCAAAGGCGATTTAAAATGGCGAGATGCGTTGCTGGTCGCACATCGTGTGAACAGTAACAAATATTCTGCTCCGAATAAGAAACTGGAGGTGATCGTCCATGGCATCTGAATCAACAACTCTTTATCTCAAAGCAGACAGGAATGTTGAGGTATCAAAGCAAAACATCATGTTAGGAGATCTCCTGAGTATGGAGTGTTCAGACAAGACCATCCTGATGAAAGTAAAAACTTTGCGGATCTTGAAGATCCGGGAGGAAAAAGAACAGCGCTATGTAATTTCCGTGTTGAAAATCATTGCCTGTATTCATGAACAGTATCCCCGGCTGGAGATTCAGAATCTGGGCGAAACAGATATTATCGTTACTTATGAAAATCAGAAAACACCACCTCTTCTTTGGCACATTTTAAAAGTAGTGCTGGTATCAGCAGTGATTTTCTTTGGATCTGCCTTCTCGATCATGGCATTCAATAATGATGTTGGGGTAACGAAGCTATTTGGTCAGATTTATGAACTGATCATGGGAAAGAAGACAGATGGTTTTTCTGTTCTGGAAGTCACGTATTCCATAGGGCTTGCAATCGGAATTCTAATATTTTTTAATCACTTTGGTAAGAAACGCTTTACAGTAGATCCTACACCGATGGAAATACAGATGCGTCTTTATGAAAATGATATCCAGACAACTCTGGTGGAAAATGCAGCACGGCAAAAGAAAGAACTGGAGGTCGGAAAATGAACTTGTTGCAGACAATTTTCCTGGCATTGCTTGGTTTAAGTGCCGGAATGGTAGTAGCTGGCGGTGTCTTTTCTTTCATTGTGGAACTTGGTGTGATCTCAGATTTTGCAGATCGTACCCATACCGGCAATCATATTTTAATTTATGAAGATATGGTAGCAGCCGGTGCGATCCTCGGAAACCTGTTTCAGATTTTTGAAGTTAATCTTCCTGGAAAGATGATATTTCTTACAATTTATGGACTTTTCGGAGGGATTTTTGTTGGTTGCTGGGCAATGGCACTTGCAGAAATATTGAATGTGTTTCCTATTTTTATGAGACGGGCAAGAATTGTCCGGTATCTTGCAGTGTTTGTGGTAATGGTTGCATTAGGGAAAGGAATCGGAGCTGGATTGTTTTTCTGGAAAAGATGGTAAACTCTACCGCTTCATTTCTTTCCGCATCCGCTCCAGCACCTTTTTTTCTGTCCTTGACACCTGCACCTGAGACATTCCCATTTTCTTTCCTATCTCAGCCTGCGTCTTTCCTGCAAAATATCTCAGATAAATGATCGTCCGTTCCTTCGCTTCAAGTGTTTCCAGTACTTCTTTTAATACAATCCGGTCAAGCACCTTTTCTTCCTGTCTGTCTTTTTCTTCCAGCTTATCCATCAGAAGAATCTCGCTTCCCTCTTTCTGATGGATCGGCTTATATATGGATTCTACCTCCACTGAAGACTCCATTGCCTGGACGATCTCCTCACAATCTATCTGAAGCTCTTCTGATAATTCTTTCAATGTCGGTTCTCTCCCGAGTATCCTGGTCATCTTTTCTCTCGCCTGCAGACTCTTATAGGACAGCTCTCTCAATGAACGGCTGACTTTTATCATTCCGTCGTCTCTCAAAAAACGCCTGATTTCTCCTGATATCATTGGAACAGCATAGGTTGAAAACTGTACTTCATAAGAAAGATCAAATTTATCAATTGCCTTAAGCAGTCCAATGCTTCCAATCTGAAACAAGTCTTCCGGTTCTGCACCTCTTCCATAAAATCGCTTTACTACGCACCAGATAAGACCTATATTTTTCTCGACAAGTTCTTCTCTCGCTTTTTTATCTCCGTCATGTGACTTTCTGATTAAAGCGATTGTGTCGTCCATATTCTGCTCCCTTTACCTATTGTCTTAGTCATTTTTACACTGGTTCCTTCCCCTACCTTTGACTCTACTTCCACAGTATCCATAAATGCTTCCATAAAAGAAAATCCCATTCCTGACCGATCATCCTCCGGTTTTGTTGTAAACATCGGTTCCATTGCTTTTTCCACATTTGCAATACCTTTTCCACGGTCCGATATTTCTACTGTAAAAAGCTGGTTTTCTATACTACAATGTATCTTTACTTTCTCTACTCTCTGTTCATATCCGTGGATAATCGCATTTGTTACAGCTTCTGACACTGCAGTCTTCACATCTGCTACTTCTTCCACCGTTGGGTTGAGTTGTGTTAAAAAGGATGCTACCGATACTCTGGCAAATCCCTCATTTTCTGATCTGCTGTCAAAGCGGATCTCCATCTCATTATTCTGTGTATTACTCGCCTCCATCACTTTTCCCCCTCATAAATCTGCATAATCTTTGCTGCTCCTGAAAATGTAAGAATCTTCCGGATTCTTTCGTTCGTATGTACCGCCCAGACTTCTCCTCCGATCAGACTGACGGTCTTATACCTCCCCATAATGATTCCAATTCCTGAACTATCCATAAAATCTGTCCTGTCAAAGTCAAAGATCACATATCTGATATGATTTCTGCTGATCACTGCATCCGCTTCTTTCCTTATTTCATCTGCATTATGATGGTCTACCTCTCTTGGAAGATAGATCGTCAGACAATTTTCCTCTACCTGATATCTCATATATTTTCATGCCTCCTGCTTTTCTCATTTTCCGTTTAATTACCTGAATCTGTACGCTAAAAAAGGATATGCTTCTTCGCATATCCTTTTCCTTCGTAATCTTATTCGTTATCCTCTGTATTGTCAGAATTATCGTAATCTCCATTATCCTGAGAATTATCATAGCTATTGGAGTCATCGGAATTTTCAGAGTCCTCTGATACTGAACTACTATCTGCACTTGTATCTGAACTTGTATCTGCACTGGCATCTCCATTCAGAATTGCAAGCTGCTTTTTCGCATCCTCAATATATCTGGAATTATTATAAGTATCTACCATCTTCTGATACCAGGTCTTTGCATTCTCTGTATCACCTTTTCCCTGATAAGCCTGTGCCAAACGATAAATAGCCTGTCCATCATTATAACTTTCGTCCATCTTCACAACCTTTGTCAGGTACTCAATCGCCTGATCATAGTCCTCTGATTCCAGTGAATCTACACCGGCTGCATATCTTCTCCTGCATGCTGTTGGGAAAATAGAATCAGAAAGTGTATCATACATCTCTTTTCCACTGTCTCCAAGAGAATCTCTAGTAATCTCAAGCAGCGCGTCTGCCATATCCGTATAACTATATTCTCCGGAACGGCTCTGACTTGAAACCTGAAGCAGTTTCTCATAGCTGTCAGATGTTGCCTTTGCCTGATCAACTGCTTTCTGTGCCTCGTCTCCGGCTGTTCGATACTGATCCAGTGTTCTTGTCTGGGCACTCACCTGTGCTTCCAGTGTGTTGATTTGTTCACTGTATGCACGCATCTGATTATTTAACTTCTCCGAGCGGTTCTGATTCACCGCCGGAGCAACAAGAAACCAGATCAAAGCAGCACCAAGAACCATTCCGATCAATATATTGGCAAATGCAAGCTGCTGTGCCATATCCCGGATCTTAGAACGTTTCGGCTGAATGATCGTCTCATTTCCAAGACTGTATTCTACTGTCGCACTTTTTGGTTTCCGGAAACTTCTCTCTGCATTCTTCCCATATCTGCCACGCTGTTTTGTAACTTCTTGCAAATAGGTCAGTGTCAGTTCATTTGTTGTATCTAATTTCTTTGCTTCTATAAGAATCTGTCTTGCCTTTGTATTCTGATTCATCTGTATATAGATCAGAGCCAGAAGCTGATACGCCTTCAAAAATGTCGGATGAGACGCGATCACCTGTTTCAACTGGATGATCGCAAGATCTTCCCCGTTCTGCTGACAGTAAACCAGACACTGGTTAAACTTCTTAATTGCCTGATTCAGTGATTCTAATTCATTCGCTGAATTCTGTACATTTTTAATATAATAATCTGCAATATTGTCTCTTGGGCACAGATTCTTACTGATGATCCACTCCACAAGAGCTTCTGAAACTTCCCCTATGCCATAATACACAAGACCTAAAAGATTCCGCGCCGCAATATTCTCCCTGTTATACTGCAGGCTCTGCTGCAAGGAAACAATTGCCCCGGACATATCTCTCACCTGGGCTTTGCGCAGTCCATCATTGTACCAGGAATTTGACTGATACATGATCTTCTTTGTGTAATCCATTTATACCCACCACTATCTTTCTATCTTCTCACCGTTTTTTCTTTCTTTGCCATAACCTCTTTTACGATATCCTGCATATCTGTCAGATCTTCCTTGTAAACAGCTTCCTCAATCTGGTCCACCTCGAGACTTGGCTTGAATTTTTTGAGTTCTTCTTCATAATTAAGCATCTGCAATCAAACCTCCCCACATCCGCTTAAAGATTCCTGTATAATCTCTTTGATCATTCCTGTCAGGTAAAGAGATCCGAGACAATATACCGTTCTTCTCCCCTGAATCCGCAATACATACTGCATTGCCTCTTTGACAGATTCAATCACAGTCACCGGCTGTTCTGTATATTTCCGGAACAGTTCACCCAGAATGTGTGCGTCTGTCGCACGATCTCCGTCGATCAATGTTACTACATATTCTTCCGCATCAGCATGTTTACATAGATACGAAATCATTTCTTCATATTCTTTATCTTTTACCGCCGAAAATAAAATAATATTTCCATCTGGATTCTTCGGAACACTTCTTGCAAATGCCTGAATGGCACTCACATTATGTGCTCCGTCAACGTATACTTTTGGAAGAATCTCTTCCATTCTTCCTGCCCATTTCACCCTTGCAAGTGCTGTTCTCCACTCTTGTAGATGACCGTTTTCTTTGAAAAGATAACGCATCACTTCCATCGCAAGCAGTGCATTCCCCGGCTGATAGGTTCCAATATTATTTAATTTCCACGTGGTAGTTCCATAATAAGCACTTGCGCAGGAAAATGCAATATGTTTATCTTCAATTCCAAGAATTTCGTACGCATCTTTCCCTATTTTTTTACAGAAACAGCCTTCTTTTTCTGCTGTTTTTTCAATTACAGAATCACTTCCCGGTGCTGTCTGTGCAAAGAACACCGGAACTTCCGGCCGGATGATTCCTGCTTTCTCTCCCGCAATCTGTTCCACTGTATCACCAAGATATTCCATATGATCCAGTCCGATCGATGTGATCACGCAGGCGACCGGTTCTACAGAACTTGTTGCATCCAGCCGACCTCCAAGTCCTGTCTCAAGGACAATGTATTCCATTCCTGCTCTGTCATAAGCTTTCATCGCCATTGCAAATAAGAATTCGAAAAATGTCGGATGCTCCAATCCTGCATCCTGCATCTTGCGGACAGCCTGCATGGTCTCTTCAAATACTTCGCAGAAATCCTCATCACTGATCTGCTTTCCGTTCAGAACAATCCGTTCATTCATTTTCACCAGATGCGGTGAAGTAAACAATCCGGTGCTTTTTCCTTCTGCCCTGAGCATCGCATCCAGATAAGCGCATACAGAACCTTTTCCATTCGTTCCCGCTACATGAATGATCTTCTTTCCATTCTGCGGATTTCCCAAAAACAGAAGCATCTCTCTGGTATGAGCCAGAGAGTGCTTTCTTGTAAATCTCGGAATTTCTTCTATATAGGTTACGATTTCCTTATAGGTCATTTTTTCTTTTCTTCCTTTTGTTCTACAAAGGCCTGTCTTCCATTCTCAACATCCGTATCCTGGTCTGTCACTTCTACAAGCTGGCCTCCTGTATATTCATAAGTCTTCGATGTACGGAAGATTGTATTGCTTGAACCGCACTGCGCAACCATGATCTGATCGCCATCTTTGATTTCTGACTCTTTCAGATCCAGTCTTGTATTGTTCAGGAATTTTGTTGTCTGCTTCTCTCCGTTGATATAAACCTTACTTTGTTTTGTAAAGTTCTCTCCGTAAATGCTATAAGTTCCTTTCAGCTGCTCCACAACACTGGTGATCGTCGCATCCTTTACCCCCATGACCATATGTCCTTCTGTGATTGGAGCTCCACTGTCCTTGTATACATACTGTTTTCCGTACATGATATCATACTGGAGTAATTCCAGATCAGCAAGATAATTCTTTGTCTGTCTTCTCTGCTGATGGTAATTGAAAATAGTTCCTGTATGAATATCCAAACGATCAAAGACTTCTGCCATAATCTGGTAAGCAGCGATATTCCCATCTTTCTTTTCCAGTCCAATATTGTCCCAGATAACATAATTCGTATTGTACAGATATTTTCCTTTCAGGTCTTTTGCTTCCAGACCAAGTGTCGGGAGATGGTCTCCGTAGAATACGAGCACTGTCGGTTCCCCTCTCTGCTCGATTGCATCGATCAGCTGTCCAACGAATTTGTCCATCTCATGGACTTCATTTACATAGTACTCCCATGCATTTCTCTTGCCTTCATCTTCCACTCCGGTTACATTGATCTCCGGATTTTCCAAGGTCGGCTCTGTCGGATAATCTCCATGTCCCTGCACACTGATCGTACATACAAAGTCTGTTCCGTCTGTTGTGTCCAAAGACTCCATGATGTTCGGAACAAGAATATCGTCTGTCGCCCATCCCTTCGGAGTCGTCTTTAAGATATTCATGAATTCCTTACTTGTATAATGGTCGAATCCCATGTTGTTGTATACTTTGGCACGACTGTAGAAATTACCGCCGTTGTTGTGAAGTGCCTCTGCACCATATCCAAGGGATGAAAGCGCACTTGCCGCACTCTCAAGAGGTGTCGTCTTCACATAAGTCTTGTATGGATACTCTCCCGGTCCGAAGAAACGCATATTCATTCCGGTAAGCACCTCGAACTCTGTATTCGCTGTACCTGCTCCGACAGATGGAACTTTAAAATATCCGGAAGAATAGTCAGCATAAAGCTTTCTGAGATTTGGGATCGGATCCTCGGAAAATCGCAGCCATTCTACCTCTGTCGGATCAAAATAAGATTCCAACTGGACAAACATGATATTCGGCAGCTCCTCTTTCGAACGGCTTGTCTCACTCACGTTAAGACATCCATCCTTGTTAATCTCCGCCATCGTCTCTTCACTGTAACCGGCCGGCTGATTGATTCCTGTATTAAATAAACTTGCTGCGAAGCAATATGGAAATCCATAGTCTTCATAAGCAAATGCGATATTTCCAAAATAATTTGAGATCACTCTCTTGTCGATTGCAACATCAGTAAGCCCTACATAGGCAAATCCGGATGCCACAACAGCGATCACTGCAATAATGCGGTGCATCTTTCCAGTATACTGCCCACCGCGGCGCCACATGGAAATCACCCACAAAACAACAGCAACGATTCCAATGGTTAGCATCACGATCTCAAAGCCATTAAAGTAATTGCTTGTCAGTTCCAAAGCATCTGACAGAACTTTCAAGTCCTGCGCATTGAACGGTGTCACTCGCTTCAGGAGCAGATACCCGTTACATGCTCCCAGAAACAGCCAGAATACACAGAGAAGGATTCTGACAAATACACGTCTGCGGAACAAATACACAATCATAAATGTTGCAAATATTAAAAATGCGTTAAACAAAAACACGAGTGGTGTTCCTGTCATGTAGCTCCATGCTTCAAAAAAGGAATGCCTTGAGATCACCTCGATCAAAAAGTTCAAAACACAGGCCAGCAGATAGTGAAGAACGAGTGAAAATCTGTTCATCCACTTATAAACCGGCTGCATCTTCTTCGCAAATTTACTGTTTCTTCTTTCTTCCAGGATCCTCTGGCGTCTTGCTTTTTTCTCTTGATAGTGTCTCTTGATATCTTCTGGTTTCAGATTTTTGACCTTTGTAAAAAATCCTTTGACATCTGGTTTTTTAATATGAATCCGCTTCATCTATAACCTCTTTCTTATAGGCAAAATGCACGGCATGGGATCTTAGCTCCTTTCTGCCGTGCGACTTTTTGCCGTCTAATACCTGATACTGTGTCTAAACTGCTGTTTACAGTTTCCTGCTTTTTTGCAGCTTTTCTCCCCCCACAGTTATCTGAGACTATCGATTCTCTCTTTTACCTGCTCAAGCATCTTTGTATATTTCTCAAGTTTATCACGCTCAGCCTGAACTTTATCTGCAGGTGCTTTGCTTGTGAATCTTTCATTTGCAAGCATTCCCTGTGCTCTCTTTATCTCGCTGTTGAGTCTCTCTTCCTCTTTCTTCAGTCTTTCTCTCTCCTGCTCGAAGTCTACAAGGTCTTCCAGCGGCAGGTAAACTGTTGCTCCCGGAACAACGATAGATACTGCATCATCAGCAACATCTTTCTTCTCATAGTGAAGAATAATATCGTTTGCCAGCATCAACGGTTTTACAGATTCCTTGAATACTTCAAGTGCTGTAAGCAGTTTTGAATCACTGCTGATAATATAAACCTTTGTACGTTTGTTATTCGGAACATTCATCTCAGCACGCATATTTCTGATTCCGCGTGTGATTGCTTTTACATGCTCAATAACTTCTGTAGCATATGGGAACTCCCAATCCTCTCTGTATACCGGCCAGCTTGACATCATCAGTGACTCTTCCTCCGGTACAAGTGCTCCATAAATCTCTTCTGTGATAAATGGCATAAATGGATGAAGAAGCTTCAGTGCCTGTCCAAGTACTGTCTTAAGTACCCACAGAGCACAGTTTGCGGACTGAGAATCTTCCTCCGCATGGTAGATACGATATTTTGCGATTTCTACATACCAGTCACAGAACTCATCCCAGATAAAGTCATGCACCTTCTGGACTGCGATACCGAGTTCGAACTTATCCATGTTCTCTGTCATTTCTTTTGTCAGGCTGTTTACCTTGAAAAGAATCCATCTGTCTGCCGGTTTGAGCACGAAGTCTTCCGGTTCTTCTACAATGTTCTTCTCCATGTTCATCATGATAAATCTTGATGCATTCCATACTTTGTTTGCAAAGTTACGGCTTGCCTCAACACGCTCGTTGTAAAAACGCATATCGTTACCAGGTGCATTTCCTGTGATCAGTGTCAGCCTCAGGGCATCTGCACCGTACTTGTCGATGATCTCAAGCGGATCGATACCATTTCCAAGAGACTTACTCATCTTACGTCCCTGAGAGTCTCTTACAAGACCGTGGATCAGTACTGTGTTAAACGGAGCTTTTCCTGTATGCTCATATCCTGAGAATACCATACGGATTACCCAGAAGAAGATGATATCATATCCAGTTACAAGAACGTCTGTCGGATAGAAGTAGTCAAGGTCTTCTGTCTTCTCCGGCCATCCAAGTGTGGAGAACGGCCACAATGCTGAAGAGAACCATGTATCAAGTGTATCTTCATCCTGTGTGAAATGTGTACATCCACAGTGTGGGCATTTCTCCGGCGCTTCTTTCGCAACTACAAATTCACCGCACTCATCACAGTAATAAGCCGGAATTCTGTGTCCCCACCAGATCTGACGGGAGATACACCAGTCTTTGATATTCTCAAGCCAGTGAAGGTAAATCTTGTCAAAACGCTCCGGTACGAAACGAAGTTCACCAGTCTTCAGTGCGTTGATCGCCGGTTTTGCAAGCTCATCCATCTTTACAAACCACTGCTGTTTGATCAGCGGCTCAACGGTTGTACCACAACGGTCATGTGTTCCTACTGCATGCATGTGAGGAACAACCTTTACAAGGTATCCCTGCTCATCAAGATCAGCTACGATTGCTTTTCTCGCCTCGTAACGATCCATTCCTGCGTATTTTCCGCCCTTCTCGTTGATTGTTGCATCATCGTTCATGATATTGATTTCCGGAAGGTTGTGACGCTTTCCTACTTCGAAATCGTTCGGGTCATGTGCCGGTGTGATCTTAACAGCACCTGTTCCGAATTCTTTGTCTACATAATAATCTGCAACGATCGGAATCTCACGATTTACAAGCGGAAGGATTGCCATCTTTCCTACGATATCTTTGTATCTCTCATCATCCGGGTGAACGGCGATCGCTGTATCTCCAAGCAGTGTCTCCGGACGTGTTGTTGCAATCTCAAGGAAACGGTCTGTTCCGACGATCGGGTACTTAATATGCCAGAAGTTTCCGTCCTGATCCTCATGCTCTACCTCTGCGTCTGACAGAGATGTCTTACATTTCGGACACCAGTTGATGATTCTGGAACCTTTGTAAATATATCCCTTGTTGTATAAGTTGATGAATACTTCTTCTACAGCTTTGGAACATCCCTCGTCCATTGTGAAACGCTCTCTGTCCCAGTCGCAGGAAATACCAAGCTTCTTCAGCTGGTTCTCGATTGTTCCTGCGTACTCTTCTTTCCACTGCCATGTTCTCTCAAGGAATCCCTCACGTCCGAGTTCTTTCTTGTCGATTCCCTCTTCTTTGAGCTGATTTGTAACCTTAACCTCTGTAGAGATTGCTGCATGGTCTGTTCCCGGAATCCACAGTGCGTTATATCCTTCCATTCTCTTGTAACGGATCAGAATATCCTGCAGTGTATTATCAAGTGCATGTCCCATATGCAGCTTTCCTGTAATATTCGGAGGCGGCATTACTGTTGTAAATGGTTTCTTACTTCTGTCTACTTCAGCATGAAAATACTTGTTCTCACACCATCTCTCATAGAGTTTCTCTTCGATCTGTTTCGGATCGTAAGTCTTTGCGAGTTCTTTGCTCATGATTGTTCTCCTTTTTCCACATATTATGTTAATTTTGTAGTTGTTTTCCACAATCTCATTGTTTTAAAAGTGGATATCTCTTTCTTCTATAACTAGAAAACGCCCTCTACTTCACGTAAAGGGCGAAAATCTCGCGGTACCACCTTATTTATATATGTAAGAACTTGTTACTGTTTGTATTAACCTTGTTCTTTACATATACATCTCTTCGTTCTGTAACGTGAACGACTCCGGGAACTCCTATCCAACCTCTTCGACCTTTCAGAATTCCGGCTCCGAAGCTACCTTCCATCATCCTTTTTCCAAACCGTCTCACAGCCAGATCCTCTTAGCAATCTGAACGGTTCTCTCTGTGGGAAGTAATGATGTACTCCTCTTCTTCAACACCTGTATCTTTACATAGTTGTTAAATACTTTTTAACTGTTACTACTATAGCTGTCAAAGGCTGATTTGTCAAGGGATTTCCCTTTCTTTAAGAAATCTTAAAATATCATAACCACCGCCGGAAGTCCAGCCATATCTTCTTAACCTTGCTCTTTTAAAAGTAAATGTTGCAACATCCCTGCAATATCATACCCGTAGTTCTCTCCTGTCGCCCAACCGGCTCCTTCCGGGTTCTCTTTCTGTCCCAGCCATTGTACATAAGGTGCGGAAGCTTTTTTCACATATTCATAACGGTTATCCACGCAAGTCTGATTCAGCGGTTCATCTGTCGCATAGGCCTTCAGATGCTGGATCTGTGCCCGCACTCCTGTTCTGACATCCGGATAAGAATTCCCCGGCACTCCTCCACCGGTTGTTCCTATTCCGGCAAAATTAAACTGTTCAATACTTACATCTCCACCAAACTGAAGAAAGCCGGTCTCTTTCATTGCCTGAGTAAATGCAACCTCTGCCCGGATGTCTTCTGCCTCTGCTTCTTCACAGTAGATCTGGCAGAATGTTTCTATGGTATCTGCTCCACCTTTTGCCAGTTCTTCCGACGGATATTCGTATCCCGATTGATTGAAATAATCTGCAAGTTCATCCACCGTAACAACACTCTCCCCCATGACCGGATACTGTCCGGCCGGAGAACACATCTGTGCTGTTATTGCTATGCTGTCAGTCTGTGCAACTTCTTCTATCGAATCTGTTGCCTCTTCCGCAACTGCTTCCTTTTCATTTTGCATGTCATAATCTGATTTCTGTTCTACTTCTGACTGTTTCATAACATTATTTTTCTGGTTCTGAGGAATCATTCCGTTTCTTCCTGCCATTGCCAGAATCACTACCAGAAAAACTCCCATTGCTGCTTCTATATAAATAGGTAATTTCATTTCGCGCTTCCTGTCCATTTCCCAGGTATTTGATATAGTATATACAACAATTCTTTCAGATAACACTCAATTAATAAATAGGTACCGTTACCCGAGAACTTTAAAAACATGCCTAAAAATAGAAGCAAAAGAGAGTGTAAAAAAAGAAGCTACAATACGCAGCTTCTTTTTTACTTCTTTTTACACTTATTATTTCCACAATTTCTTGTAGATTTCAATAACATCTTCCTTATTTGGTACTCTCGGGTTTGTTGCTGTACATCCATCCTCGAGTGCGGCATCTGCCATACTGTCGATTGCATTGAAGTACTCTTCCTCTGAGATTGTACCCATCTGAGAGATTGACAGCGGAATATCCATCTCTTTTAACATAAACTGTACCCAGTTTACAAGTGATCTGACTGTCATAATCTCATTGTAGCTGCTCAGTCCAAGGATCTGAGCTACGGTTGCATAACGCTTAACAGCCGGAAGATATTCTTTCTGACTCTTACTATGTTTATTGATATCACTGTTGAATTCAATGATATGTGGAAGAAGCATTGCGTTCGCACGTCCGTGTGGGATGTGGAACTTTGCACCTAACTGATGAGCCATACCATGGTTCAGTCCGAGAGATGCTGAGTTGAATGCCAATCCTGCCAGACAGGATGCAGAATGCATCTTCTGACGTGCATGAGTATCATTTCCATCCAGATATGCTCTGAGAAGAAATACTCCAACCAACTCAATTGATTTCTCTGCAAGTGCTGTTGAGAAATCGCTTCTCTCTGTACTTACACATGCTTCAAGTGCGTGTGTAAATACGTCCATTCCTGTATCTGCTGTAATCGCCGCTGGCACACTCTTTACAAGTTCTGCATCGAGGATTGCCTCGTCCGGTGTCAATTCCCAGGATACAAGTGGATATTTTCTCTGCTCTGCCGGGTCTGATACAACGGCAAATGAAGTTACCTCTGATCCTGTACCGCTTGTTGTTGGAATTGCAATCAGCCCTACCTCTGCGTAATGATCTACGCGAAGTGCAAATTCACGGATTGACTTGGAGGAGTCAATTGCTGATCCGCCACCAACTGCAACAATTGCATCCGGCTTATATTCAAGCATCTTCTTAACACCGAGACTGATCTTCTCAATCGGTGGATCCGGAACAATATCCTGAAAGATATCATATTCCTTACCTGCTTTTTTGATTGGATCGAGAATCAGGTTCAGATTTTTGCTTTTCGCCATAAATGGGTCTGTAACGATCAGGATCTTCTTATATGGCACTTCTGCCAGTCGATCCAGCGCATTATCTCCAAAATTTACTCTAGTTTTAATCTGAAAGCTTTTCATAACTGCCCTTCCTTACTTTGGATAGATACATTTTACACCAATCTTTTCAAAATGCTGAAGCCATCTTGTCTCCGGCTTCGCATCTGTGATCACAGTTGTAATCTGGTCTAATGATCCTATCTCAGCAAATGCTACTTGATCGAACTTACTGCTGTCAATCGCAAGAATTCTTTCCTTTGCTCTTGTCAACATTGTTCGCTTATTATTCGCATGCAGATCATCTGAATCTGTAAGTCCTGCGTTCATATCAACTCCCTTTGCAGAGATAATTGCCTTATCTACATGATAAGTACGAAGCATCCTGTCTGTCTGATAACCTACCAGAGCAAAGGAGCCTTCTCTTGACTCTCCACCTGTTGAAAGAACTTTCCAATCCTGTGCCCCAAAAAGCTCTATGATAATCTCAACAGAGTTCGTGAGCACGGTAAGATTCTTCTTTCCCCGTTCGAGAAGCGTCTTTGCAACATACACTGCTGTAGAACTTGCATCAAGCATGATGCTGTCCCCGTCTTTGATCTGTTCACTCACAAGCTCCGCAATATGCTGTTTACCAACAATATTGCGATTCTTTCTGATGTTGAACGGAAGCTCAATATTCACATTTTCATTAATTACGGCACCACCATAGCTTTTTATGGCGAAACCGTCCTGAACCAGTTTATCGAGATCCCTTCGGATTGTTTCCTCAGAGACCTCATAAATCTGGCTTAATTCACTTACTACAACTCGTCTGTCGTTCTGCAGTTTTTCTAATATTTCATTTCTTCTCTCTATCGCAAGCATCTAACTGCCTCCTGTCCTAAGTCCAATATAATGTTACTGGTATTGAACTATAATTCCCTCAGACATTAAAGCAGAGTTCATTATAAGATTGCGTCGCGAATCTGAGCATCCGGATGAGCAATAACGGAAGAGTCAAGGAACATTCCTCTATCTTTGATTGCTTCCTTAGCTTTTTCGATTGCAGCTTCTACAGCAGCCACTTCACCAGTGAGCAGCATGTAGGATTTTCCGCACATACCACGTGCGATACGAAGCTCGATCAAATCAACGATAGCCGTCTTCGCAGCCTCATCAGCAGCTACAATAATTGAAGATGCATCGTATGTCTCCATAATACCAAGAGCGGATACGTCTTCAATATGTGCAGCACCGTAGATTGCCGGGAAGATGGACTCGTGCGGATTACCGAGCACAAAACTGTCGATCAGGTGAAGACCATGCATCTCTTTTGCATTATCCACTGCTGCTTTAACGGCACTTAAGTCACCTGTAATGATCGCGATATATTTGCCCGGACATACTGTCTGTGCTTCGATTATGCTGACTTCAGAAGTCTTTACCATAGCATCAGCTGCGGTAATACCTGCTGAAACAGTCTTATATTCTACCATTCCAATAGCCTTACTCATTGCCTGCACGTCCTTCCTGAGATTCTATGACAATATATTTCTCATTTACTTCTGTAACTAAACCATTCACGGATGCGTGGATTCCAACGCTTAATCCCTTTCCTGGTTCAGCAATCATCTGTCCTTTAGTTACCATGTCGCCTGCTTTCACAATTGCAGAAGCAGGTGCTCCAATATGCTGACTTAACAGAATACGTACTGTCTTAACCGGCACTGCTGATTCATCAAGCGGTGCTTCACGGTTATATCTCGTAAGATCAAGACGCGCCATAAGTCTCTCCATCGGAACTTTTCTGTATTCTCTTTCCGGTCCTACAGGTTTTGCTTCTACTTTCGGAGGACGGATTCCGTTTGCACGAAGACCTCCCTTGTACTCTGCCATAAGACTTCTTGGTGAAAGTCCCTGGAAACAGGAATACATCTCACAAAGTCCGCAGGATGAGCAGAACAACGTATTGATGAAGATGTTCGGCTCCTGTACATCCTTGCATGTTGCTGCAAGCATAAATTTATTTGGCTCAATCGGATGTCCTAACAGATGTCTTGGACATAAGTCTGTACACATTGTACACTGGCAACAGCAAGCTGCTGCTCTCTTCATATCGATTGAGTTTTTCTTTAATTTCTTCTGAATGATGTGATGGTCTTTCGGAAGAACAAGGATTGCATTTGTTGTCTTTGTAACAGGCTGCGCTCCTGTTCCGATATTACCCATCATAGGTCCACCAACGAAGTAAACTGCATCTTTTGTAGTTACACCGCCGGCAAGAGCTACTACCTCTTCCAGTGGTGTTCCGATTGGAACACGAACTGTGATCGGGTGCTCTACCTCAGCTACTACTGATACAAGCTTGTCCTCAACGGGTGTCTTCTCATTCAGTGCTCTGTATACATTGTAAACTGTCTCTACGTTGAATACAGCTACGCCGCTTTCGATTGGAAGTCCGCCCGGTCTTACAACTTTACCTGTTGTCTCATAAATAAGAACAACCTCATCACCTGCCGGATATACTTCATCCAACAGTCCAAGTCTTACTTCCGGATACTGTCCCATAACGGCCTTTACAGCTTCGATCGTTGCTGTGTAAGCTTTCTTAATACCAATGATGACTTCTTTCGCACCGACTGTCTCGCCGATCATATGAAATGTATCAATGATCTCCTTTGCATATTTCTCAAGGAGCTGTCTGTGAAGTCGAAGCAGTGGCTCACACTCTGCACAGTTCAGAATGATTGTCTCTGCACGTTCATCTAATTTAGCATATGTAGGAAAGCCTGCACCACCAGCACCAACGATACCGTTCTGCTGCAATATGCTGCTTAATTCTTTCATATCCATAATTTCACTACTCCAGTCCTAATCCTTCGTCAATAATTCCAACGATTGCAGCATCGATCGGTGCTTCCGGCATACCACTTCCGATTCTCGCAGCACTTCCCTGTACAACCAGAACGTATTCGCCGATTCCTGCGCCGATCTTATCGATTGCAATGATCTGTTTTGCTCCCTGACGCATATGATCTGCCACTTCTACAATCATGAATTTATTTCCGACTAAGTTTTCATTCTTGCGTGTTGATACAACACTGCCAACAACTTTTCCCATTAACATGATACAATCCTCACGGTATCCCCGCTCTTAATCTGCGCTGCATTTGCTTCATCTGTATCGATGTGCATCTCAAGTGTAAAGCTGTCATCTACACGGATCTGTACGTTGTTAAAGATGGTTCCTCTCTCATTATCTGCTTTTACAGATACGATATCACCATCATGAACTCCTGCTGCCATCGCATCTTTCGGAGCCATGTGAATATGTCTCTTCGCAACAATGCATCCCTCGTTCAGATACACTGCACCTTTTGGTCCGATGATCGCGATTGGTGCGCTTCCTGCAATATTTCCTGATTCTCTGATTGGTGCTTTTACACCGAGGCTGATTGCATCTGTTGCAGAAATCTCTACCTGAGTATTCTTTCTGACTGGTCCAAGAACTCTTACATTCTCGATTGCTCTTAATTTAAGACCAACAATTGTAACCTTTTCGTTTGATGCAAACTGTCCACCCATAAGTTCTTTGAACTTTGTAAGATGGTAGCCTTCTCCAAACAGAATCTCGACATGCTCCTGTGTGAGATGGATATGTCTTGCGGACACTCCGATTGGAACGAGAAAACCTTCTCCAGACTGAGCAGCATTCTTTTTCTCTACTGCTTCGAGAACCATTTTTGTAATTAATTCCACATTACTGTTATCCATATTTGTGTCTCCTCGCAAAGTGGATTGCTCCACTTACTTATTTAAGCACTCTCAGGGGATCAGCGCCCGGCGCTTAATCCCCTGAAAGTACCGGTTTTATTTACCTTTGACTATTATTTGATCTGTGGAAGAATCTTCTCAACATCTGTATGTGGTCTTGGGATTACATGTGTAGCTACAAGCTCTCCAAGTCTTCCTGCTGACTCTGCTCCAGACTCAACTGCTGATTTAACTGCTCCAACGTCTCCACGAACCATAACTGTTACAAGACCGGATCCGATCTTCTCTGTTCCAACGAGTGCTACGTTAGCAGCCTTTAACATTGAATCTGCTGCCTCGATAGATGCTACAAGTCCTCTTGTTTCAACCATTCCTAATGCTTCCTGTGACATTCTGCGTTCCTCCTTCTGAACTTCCGGTTTCTTCTGAACCGTTTCTACCTTTTGCGCCGTCTTTTTTACTCTGCGTACAGTTTTGGCTGGCGCTTTGGCTGTTGTTGTTTTCTTTTCTTTTTCGTCTGCCATCTGTAGCTGCCTCCTATACAACCTTGTTTACACTTGTGTTAATGATTCTCAAGATCTCCTCGTGAGGACTTGGGATCACTACTGTGCTCACTGGTTTTTTGATTCCATTCTGCTCGGCAGCTTCAATGGCCTGCGCAACTGCGGATACATCACCACGAATTATGATCGTGACAAGTCTTCCACCCAGTTTTTTCTCCCATGTAACGAACTGCACATCAGCAGTCTTGCACATGATATCCACGGCTACCACTGCTGCCGTAACGCTTGGGATTTCAAAGAATCCATACGCTTTTCCCATGAGACTGCTCCTTTTCTAGCTGTTTGACTTCAAACTATACTGTAGGAAGGATCTTCTCAACGTCGTTGTGTGGTCTTGGGATTACGTGTGTAGCTACGAGTTCTCCAAGTCTTCCAGCTGCGTCAGCACCTGTCTCAACTGCTGCTTTAACAGCTCCAACATCTCCACGAACCATAACTGTTACAAGTCCGGATCCGATTTTCTCTGTTCCTACAAGTGTAACCTCTGCTGCTTTTGTCATTGCATCTGCAGCCTCGATTGCTGCTGTAAGTCCTCTTGTTTCTACCATTCCTAATGCAAGCTGTGCCATTGCCATTGTAATATCCTCCTAAATTTCTTCGACTTCTTCGTCTGTTACTTTATGTGGTGTTCCTTTATCAAATGCGTTAAGCTTAAGCATCTTCTCAGTGTCCTCAGTCGGTCTTGAGATCTTATACTTTGTGACAATTCCTGTCATTGACTCTGCTTTCGCTGTAGCAGCCTCAAGTGCTGCCTCCACATCTGCAACCTGTCCGCGGAACTTGACCATTACGATCAACGGTACAGGCAATTCGTCTGCATTCGCAGGTTTATTTTTATCGAAGTTCTCCAGTCTTACATTTCCTGCTTTACATCCGGCGTCAGCCGCTGCAAATGCTGTTGCAAGTCCAAATACTTCCAGCATACCTACTGCTTCCATACTCTCTCACCTTATTTGTTGATGATTGCAATCTTAAGACCTTTCATAGCCAGGTTTGTCTGGTGAGCCTCATTGATCTGCTCGAGCGGGAACTCGTGTGTGATCAGATCATCCATCGGAAGTCCGATTGCTTTTGCTCTCTTAAGGAAATCAAATGTAGTTGCATAATCTCTCAGAGTGTATACCCATGAGCCAACCAGTGTGATCTCTTTTGAGCAAAGATCGAAGTGTGGGTTGATTGTTGCATCTCCACCATTGATAAAGAATCCAAGCTCACAAAGTCCACCACCATTGCGGATGAATTTGTAAATGTTTGCATGAGCGATCGGTGATCCTGTACACTGGAATGCGAAGTCAGCAGCATGTCCGCCGAATGCATCTTTTACTCCCTGTGCAAGTGCATCGATTCCCTGGAAATCTTTGAAGTTAACTGACTTCTCAGCTCCCATTCTCTTAGCAAAGTCAAGTCTCTTCTGCTCTCCGTCTACAGCTACGATATTCTCAATACCCATTGTACGAAGAACTGCGATACAGATCAGTCCGATTGGTCCACATCCCTGAACAACAACTCTGCTGTTGAATCTTAAGATTCCTGTTGTCTTAGCTCTTTCTACTGCATGTACAAGTACTGCACATGGCTCGATCAGTACACGGGATTTCAGATCCAGATCACTTACGTTGAATACTGTAGATCCCTCACGGATCAGGATGTAATCTGAGAACCATCCATTCAGATGAACATCATCGTCTGGAAGAAGTCCGTATACATCAGCTCCGCCTACGTTCTGTTTGTTGAGGTCGTACATTGTGATCTCCGGATCATCCTTGAAGATCATACATGTAACAACTTTATCTCCAAGATTCAGAGCTTTTCCAGCGCTGTCAACTTTAACGTTTTTACCCATCTTAACGATCTCACCTGTTCCCTCATGTCCGAGTACTACAGGAATAAGGCTGAATGGGTCTCTCTTGAATTCGTGAGCGTCTGTTCCACAAACACCACATCCTTCAACTTTAACAAGAATATCTCCGTCACCAACTTCCGGCATCGGATACTCTTTGATCTCAAAATGCTCAAGTGCTGTAAGCATAGCTACATGAGCTGTCTTTGGAATTTCATTTCCTGCTGCTTTCTGTGCCGGAGCTGCTTCTGGAACTTTCTTTTCCAGCATGCTCTCAAGTACCTGTTTTACAACAGCTTCTACATTAGCAGAATTCATTTCCATTGTCTATACCTCCGTTATCTTATACATAAGCTGTCTGTCATTACGCAACGTCTTCTCTTTGTGAAGCTGCTTGCGCTTGTAAGTCCTTCACCAGTTCTGCTGGCAATTGTAAATGTACAGAAGCCTTCGCCTCCGAATCCAAGTGCCGCATAGGATGGTCCGTTCTTAACAAGAATTGCTGTGTCAATTGCTTTTGCATATTTTGTAATACGATCTACATTCTTGGAGTGAATGTGAGCGGAATGTCTGTTGCCATGCTCAAGCCATACAGCCTGCTCTACAGCATCGTCGAAATCTTTCGCTCTTACTACACCAAGAATTGGCATCATAAGCTCTGTTGCGATCAGCGGATGTTCCTTTGGTCCTTCAAATGTAATACATCTGATATTGTCCGGAACTGTAACTCCGATCATTCCAAGCAGTGTCTTTGCATCACGTCCAACACATTTTCTGTTCAGCTTTCCGCCTGCAAGAACTACATTTGTCAGTGCATCCTGCTCTTCCTTGGAAGCCAGGTAGCATCCCTGCTCATTTACCATGTAGTGCATCAGTTCATCAGCGATAGAATCAACTGCAACAATCTCTTTTTCTGCGATACACGGAAGGTTGTTATCAAATGTACATCCGTTTACAATGTCCTCAGCTGCCTTACGGATATCTGCTGTCTCATCAACGAGTGCCGGTGGGTTACCTGCTCCAGCTCCGATTCCTCTTCTTCCTGAAGAAAGAACTGCTGTAACAACTCCCGGACCTCCTGTTGCAGCGATCAGCTGAATTGCAGGATGTTTCATCATGATGTTACTTGTCTCAAGTGTCGGATGCTCTACTGTACAAGCAATGTTGTCCGGTCCACCAGCCTCAACAGATGCTTCGTTCAGAAGATTAACTGCATAGATTGATGTTTTGATTGCTGCCGGATGTGGGTTGAATACTACTGTATTTCCACCTGCGAACATTCCGATTGTGTTACAGAGAACTGTCTCACTTGGGTTTGTACAAGGTGTAATCGCTCCGATTACTCCGAACGGTCCCATCTCGATCAATGTAAGACCCCTGTCTCCTGACCATGCCTGTGTAGTGATATCCTCTGTTCCCGGAGTCTTCTCAGCTACCAGCTGGTGTTTTAAAATTTTATGTCCGACATTTCCCATGCCAGTCTCCTGAACTCCCATACGGGCCAGGATTTCTGCATTCTCCATGATCTTTTTACGGATGTTGGAGATAACTTTCTCTCTGTGATCCAGTGACATCTTAGCCACGATCTTCTGGGACGCTTTCGCTGCCTCAATGGCCTCGTTCATATCCTTGAATACACCGCGGTCTCCCTGTACATCAGAAGCGATCTGCATCTTTGCAAGAACGTCCTGTACGATGTCCTGAACCATCTGTTCATTTATAGACACTCTAATACCTCCTTGAAGACTTGTTTTCCGTAAGCTGCGATTGCTGTGTCCTGCTCAGCAGTTCCACCGCTGACTCCGAGTGCACCGACGATCTTGCCATCAGCTTCGAGTACCTCTCCACCCCCGAAGATCACGATCTTACCGTCATTCGTAAACTGAATTCCGTATAACGGCTGTCCCGGCTGACTCAACTGACTTAACTCTGCTGTGGACATCTTAAGGCTCGCGGAAGTATATGTCTTATTTAACGCAATGTCAAAGCTTGCTATGTAGGCGTCATCCATACACTGGACGGCTACAGGTCTGCCTGCCTTGTCGGAAACTGCTACAACCGCATTCACGCCCACACGTGCCGCTTCTGCCTTAACTTTTTCAATCAAGGCATTGGCAAGCTTCAATGTCATCTGATGCTTTTTGCATTTACAGACATGTTTGTGTGTATGTTGTGGAGCTGCTTCCTTCATCTGATCCAGCACAGCCTGAACTGCACTGGTAATTTCCTGCTCATTCATAGCATTGCTCCTTTACTAATCTGTCAGATTACATTCCCAGCTGTTCCATAACTTTCTTTGTGATAGAAGCTACAAGATCAGCATCTGTTCCTTCTGGAGCTGCTGCTGAAGATCCGCCACAGTTTCCACCGCATGAATGGCAGCTTGGCTTACCAGCTTTAGCGTTCGGGCAAAGGTTTGCCGGGTGTTTTCCTGGAAGTCCCATCTGTCTTCTCAGTTCGTACAGTCTCTGAACCTGCTCATCGTTCAGTTCCTGAGGTCCGCCAACCTGCATGGACTGCCATAACAGACGTGCGTAGAACTCAAGAGACTCCATCTTGTGGTATGCGCTCAGAAGGCTGTCTGAGTAAGCAAGTGCTCCGTGGTTCTCAAGAAGAACTGCATCAAAGTGCTGAAGGTATGGCTCGATAGCGTCCGGAATCTCCATTGTAGAAGGTGTACCGTATTTAGCGATCGGAACACATCCAAGAGCGATAACCGCTTCTGGCATGATTGGCTGTGTAAGCGGAATACCAGCGATAGCGAATGTTGTAGCGTACAGTGGATGAGCATGTACTACAGACTGAACGTCTGGTCTCTCTCTGTACACACGCATGTGCATCTTAATTTCTGAAGATGGTCTGAATCCTTTATTTGCCTGAAGAACATTACCATTCTCATCTACTTTACAGATGTACTCTGGTGTCATGAATCCTTTGCTGACACCTGTTGGTGTACACAGGAACTCATGGTCGTTCAGTTTTACAGAAAAGTTTCCGTCATTAGCTGCAACCATTCCACGGTTGTAAACTCTTCTTCCGATTTCACACATTTCTTTTTTGATTTCGTATTCGTTTTGCATTTTTTCTCCTCCTTGGAATCGTGTCAAAACTTTTGTTTTGTGTTGTTTCTTAACTTATTTTACCACACAATCCCACATTAGTCAATTTGAACAGCCGTTGTTTTTGTTGTTTCTTGTGATTATTTTCACTATTTTCTCTGTTTTCGACTTCGTGCAGATTATCTGATTGTGTTTTTTATTTTTAACCACCGATCCGGCACTCTACACCGGAAACTTCTTCTGCTACTTTCAGAAGTCGTTCCATCTTTTCATTTGTCGGTGGTTTTACATCCCCCATCAGGTATGGGCGGTTCAGTCCGTCATATTTGTCCTGTCCCAGTCTGTGGTAAGGAAGAAGATGCATTCTTCTCACATTGCCAAGCTTACGGACATATGCGGCAATATCACGAATCTCCAGCTCTGTATCATTGAATCCCGGAATAACTGGAACACGGATGCTCAACTCTGTCATATGAGAGTCTGCAATCTTCTTTGCATTCTCTAACATCAGTTCATTCGAGCGTCCTGTAAATTCTTTATGTTTCTCTGGATTCATGTGTTTGATATCCAGCAGATACTGGTCTAAATATGGAAGAATCTCTTCGATTGTGCTGTATGGTGCGCATCCCATACTTTCCATCGCAGTTGTGATTCCTGACTCTTTCGCTGCCCGCAGAAGGTCTCTTGCAAACTTCGGCTGGCAAAGGCTTTCGCCTCCGGAAAGTGTAAGTCCGCCTCCGGTTCTTCTATAATAAGTACGGTCTTTTTCTACCGTCTTCATCACTTCCGCAACCGTTGTGTCCTCACCGATCACTTTTGGTTCTCCCTGCACCATCATTGTCTCGATCTCGTAGTGCTGCGATTCCGGATTACAGCACCAGCGGCATCTGAGCACGCACCCCTTCAGGAACACGATGGTTCGAATTCCATTCCCATCATGGATGGAATACCGCTGGATATCGAAGATTCTTCCTTTGGTCTTCAGATATTCTTCCATGCTGTCTCCCTCTTATTCTTAAAATCCCTGCTCTGTTCTGCGGATGATATCATCCTGCAGTGACTTGGACAATGTCGTAAACAGTGCACTATATCCAGCTACACGTACAACCAGATGTTTGTACTGTTCCGGATGCTCCTGTGCGTCCAGAAGTGTTTCACGGCTGACAACGTTAAACTGCATGTGGCTTCCCTTCTGATCAAAGTATGACTGGATCAGTCCTACAAACTTCTCAAGTCCTTCTCTTCCACTCAGTGCAGACGGATGAAACTTCTGATTGAACAGTGTTCCATTCGAAGCAATAAAGTGATCCAGTCTGGAAACGGAGTTTGCAGCTGCTGTCGGTCCGTTCACATCCTTACCGGCTGATGGCGATACTCCATCGGCTACCGGCATATGTGCCAGACGTCCGTCTGGTGTGGCTCCTGTCTGTCCGCCAAGCGGTACATTCGCTGATACTGGATATAATCCCGCCTGGAACATACCTCCACGTGGATTTTTGTATTTCTCCAGTGGTTTTGTATAAGTATAGGCAACGTCTCTTGCAAATGCATCAACCTCCGGAATATCATTTCCGAACTTCGGCACTGCATCGATCAGCTTGAGGATTCTCTCGCCGTTTGCCTTCACCTGTTCTGATTCTGTTGCTGCAACAACAGTTTTCAGGATTGCTGCAACTTCTTTCTCACCTACCGGCTGTCCGGCAGATTTCATTGCAGAAGCAACCTCTGATACCATCTCTGCAACATCCTCGTTGCTCAGGCCCTTTCCATAGTTTGTGCTAAGAGCCATCTTCAGATCATGCATCGTGATCTTATTCTCGTCATAAACGAGTTTCTTTACTGCGTAAAGTGCATCTGCCATATTGGCAACACCGAATCCCTGCGGACCTGTAAAGTTATATACAGCGCCTCCCTGTTCCAGTGTCTTTCCTCTCTTGATACAGTCATCAACCATACATGCAAGAAACGGCAACGGTGCTCTCTCCGCATGTGCCATATCAATGGCATTGTCAGCATTAACAAGCAGTGCGATCGCGTAATCCATCTGTGCTTTATAAGCATCATAGAATTCGTCAAATGTCTTCATATCCTCAACATTACCTGTCTTAGGACCAATCTGTACACCTTTGTCCACACCATTTGAAAATACCAGTTCCAGCGGACGACACATATTGAAGAATGCTGCATCATGCCACCCATTTGTCTTACCGGACTTCTGTGGTTCTACACATCCGATGATGTTGTAGTCTCTCGCATCCTGTAAAGTCAGTCCGCGGCTCTCAAGTGACGGGATAATAACCTCATCATTATAATAAGCCGGGAGTCCGATTCCTGTTCTTGTAAGTTCTGCTGCATAAATCAGGAATTCATGTGGTGATCCATTCCAAACTCTTACAGAAAGAGAAGGCATTGGAAGGAATACATGCATAGATGATGTAATACACATAAATGAAAGATCATTCGTAACATCTATACCATCTTCATTCTGTCCTCCTGCAATCAGGTTCTGGAACAGACTGTAACCTGCGAATCCTTCTGCTGAAGCCGCATCACGGCACTTGTTCAGGTCATTTAATTTAACCCAGATACAATCCAGCAGTTCCTGTGCAAACTCTCTTGTGATCTTGCCGCTGTCGAGATCCTTCTTATAATAAGGATACATATACTGATCAAATCTTCCAGGGGAGATTGAATGTCCACTGGACTCAATCTGTAACAGCTGCTGTACAAACCAGAAGGACTGACATGCTTCGTAGAATCCTGTCGCACCCTTCTCCGGTACATTCGCACAATTCTGTGCAATGATAAGAAGTTCTTTCTTTCTTACCGGATCAGAACATTTCTCCGCCATCTCAAGTGCAAGCTTTGCATAACGACGGGCATATGTAATTGCAGCATCACAGCTGATCATCACTGCCTCAAGGAAACGTGATTTTGTCTGGTAGTTACCATCACTAACCTTCATAGAAGCAAGCTCATCTTCTGCTTTCTTGCGAATTCCGGAAAATCCGATCTCGAGAACTTCACCGTACTTAACTGTCACATGTCCTACACCATTATAGAAATAGTTTCCAGGTGTAAAGATATTGTGTTCAATGTCAAGTAATGTCTCCGGCTCCATGTATGCTGTAGCCAGGTCACTTGTTGTACGGCCCTTCCAGTAAGCATTCGCCTCTTTCAGTTCCTTCTTCGTCTGCTCAGAGATGTAGAACGGGTCAGCACTTCTTGTTTCAACTGTATCAAACTCTGCCTCCAACCACTCGTAAGAGAACTCCGGAAATGTCTGGCATCCTCTTGGGGCAAGTGTGCTGCTTCCAACAACAAGTTCCAGGTCACGGATCGTAATCGGAATATTCTCCAAAATGTGCTGGAATGCTTTTGCTCTACGGATGATCATTGGTTCATTCTCAGTCTGTTTGTACGACTCCGTAATCAGTACTGCTCTCGCCGACTCAATCTCAGGCATCTTCGCATACAGGTTTTCTACCAGTTTTGGAATTCTGTCCGACTTCGGGATGGGAGTACTGTCATAAGTATAAAGTCCCATTTTACTCTTAAACTCCTTTCTTCCAATATTAACATTTATTATACTTTATTTATCCCCCAAAGTCAATCAAAACACAATACATCCCACATTATATTTCTCTAAAGTTACAACAAATCCCAACATGGTTTGTGTTGTGTTTTATTTGTTTTTTCTCTGTATTTTGCCTCGAATTAATTGACATTTCACTCGAAATACCGCATAATTAAGGTATATATGCGACCATGACACGTTAATCGACACTGTGTCTCTCGCGCGAACGATTAGAAAGAAGGGTTGGATTATATGGCTTCTTATGAATTTGATGTCCACACACATTCCATCGCCAGCGGGCACGGAACCTGTGCGACCATGACTGATATGGCAAAAGCTGCCAATGCAGCTGGGCTTAAGATGCTTGGAATTTCCGATCATGGTCCGAAAACGCTTGGTGGCGGACGCATTTCTTATTTCCGCAGCCTTGCATTTGCACAACCAAAGCGTCTCGGTGTTAGAATGCTTTACGGTGCAGAGGTAAATATTCTGGATCAGGAAGGAAAACTGGATCTTGATGATGAGATTTTAGAGTCTCTGGATTATGTTATAGCAAGTATGCACCGTCCAATTTTTAAATCCGGAACAGCAGATGAGAACACCCGTGCTTATATCAAGACTATGGAGAATCCTAATGTTAATATCATCGGTCATTGCGATGACGAAAAATTCCCTGTAGATTATTTTGCGCTTTTCCGTGCTGCAATGGAGAACCATGTTCTGCTTGAGATCAATAACAGTTCTTTAAGTCCGGATGGATATCGTGGGGATACGACCTACGCTGATCTCTTAATATTGAATCTGTCCAAGCACTTTAATTATCCGGTTCTGTTCTCCAGTGACAGCCACGGCACCGAACATATCGGTGACTTCCAGTATGCCGAAGCTTTGGCTCGAAAAGTTGACATTCCGGAGGATCTTATCCTGAATTACTCTGTGCGTAAATTTATGGGATTTTTAGGTGAGAGATAATACTATAATATAGAAGGAATACTTACAATGGGAAAATGTCTTTTCTTTGATGCAGATGGAACAATTTTAGATATTGTAAAAGGAACACCAGAAGATACAAAACTTGCACTTCAACAGTTGAAAAAAAACGGACATAAGACTTTCATCTGTACCGGTCGTTCAAACGCTTTTGTTCCTGAATATCTTATGAAGGAGATTGGATTTGACGGACTTATCGCTAATCTTGGAGCATATATCGAATATAATGGAACGCGGGTATTTGAGCGTGAGATGCCAACCGACCTGGCATGGAAGACCGTAGAGATCATTAAGGCAAACGGTTTTATCCCTGTACTGGAAGGCAATGATTATATGTACTATAATCTGGATGAATATACAAGTGACATAGACTGGTTTGCTGATCTGATCACTCAGGAACTCGGTGACAAACTGCTTCCTATTCGTGGAAATGAACATAATCTTCACTTTAACAAAATAAGTGCCAAGCGCACACCCGGATGTAATCCAGAGAAATTATGCCAGGAATTATCCCTATGGTATGATTATATTATTCACAGTGGATCTTTTGTTGGAAGAACGATTGAATTTGTCATGAAAGGCTGTTCCAAAGGACTTGCGATCAGTGTTATGAGTAATGTACTTGGATACGAAAAGAGGGATGTTATTGCTTTCGGCGATAGCAATAATGACTTGCCAATGTTCCAAGCTGCCGGATTTAAGGTTGCTATGGGAAATGGATCTGAAGACTTGAAATCACAGGCTGATTATGTGACCGGCGCCTTGGAAGACGGCGGAATCCGCCAGGCGCTGGAATATCTGAATTTGATTTAAAAAGGATACTCCATTCCTTGACCAACTTCGCATTTTCGAACAAAAATGGGGCATATCAATTTCCTGATATCCCCCATTTTTTCACTCTTTATTATGCTCTCTTAGACAGCACTTCATCCTCATATTTCTGAATGTCATCAAACCATCCTTCAGCTTCTACACCACACTGACGGCAGTACTCTTCCCATACATCACCGATTGGAAGTGTCTTGCACTGTTCCATAACAACCATCTTCTTGCTCATCTGGTTTGTATCCTGAAGCTCTTTGAGCATCTCGCTTGGCTGACAAAGTGCATCAAGCAGTGCTTTCTGGAAGCTGCGGAATCCTGTTACCCATGCGGAGATACGGTTGATGGAAGCATCAAAGTAATCCAGTGCAATATATGTACGGTCAATTCCGTTCTCGCAGCGAACGATCTCTTTTGCGATCTCTTTTGTCTCATCATCAAAGAGAACTACATGGTCTGAATCCCAACGGATCGGACGTGTAACATGCAGAGCAATCTCCGGGAAGAATGTAAGCAGTGCCGGAATCTTATCGGATACTACTTCTGTTGGATGATAATGTCCGTTGTCCATCAGTGGCAGACATTTGTCTTTGTTCATTGCAGCGTAGCTCAGTGAGAATTCAGCTGACCCTACTGTATAAGCCTCAACACCGATACCGAATACTTTAGACTCTACACAAGGTTTTACAAGGTTTGTGTCAAATGGCTCGGAAAGGATTGCATCGATAGACTCTTTGTAGCGTACACGAGGTCCCATACGGTCAGCCGGAATATCTTTGAATCCGTCACCTGTCCAGATATTCATTACACAAGGAACTCCTGTCTGCTCCGCAAAATACTGTGAAATGCGGATGCAGGCTTTTCCATGCTCGATCCAGAAGTTTCTTACTTCCTCATCCGGGCTTGAAAGTGTAAGTCCGTCTTTTACCATTGGATGTGAGAAGAATGTTGGATTAAAATCAAGTCCCATTCCTCTTTCTTTTGCAAAATCAACCCATTTCTGGAAATGTTTTGGCTCTAATTTATCACGATCTACGAATTCACCATCTTCAAAGATTGCGTAGCATGCATGAACATTGATTTTCTTTTTACCCGGCATCAGGCTCATTGCCTTATCCATATCAGCTAACAGTTCTTCCGGAGTTCTTGCTTTTCCCGGATAGTTTCCTGTTGTCTGGATTCCTCCTGTCAGAGGGCCGTCGTGGTCAAATCCTGTTACATCATCTCCCTGCCAGCAGTGAAGAGAAACCGGAATTTCTTTACATTTCGCGATTGCTGCGTCTGTGTCCACTCCTAATTTTGCATAGATTTCTTTGGCTGATTCATATCTTGTCATCTTTTCTTCCTCCATTTTTGTGAATTTGAATTACACATTTTCGTATATTTTTACATCAAACGATTTTCCAACACATGTTCTTGCTTCCGGCAGGTCTTTAAACACTCCATCATGTAGCATCTGGACAACAATATTTCCGATTGCTGTTGCTTCAGAAGGCCCTGCGGAAACTTTTTTTCCTGTATATTTTGCTGTCAGTTCGTTAAGATATCCTGCATTGGCACCGCCACCGACAACATAGATTGTAGTGTATTTTTTTCCTGTTAATGCTTCAATCTCTTCGATCGTATCGCCATAACATTTTGCAAGACTGTTGTAGATAACTGCTGCAATCTCGCCCACTGTTTCAGGCACCTGCTGCTTGGAATCACGGCAGAACTTCTTCACAGCTTCAATCATGCTCTTCGGAGCAAGGAAGCAGTCATCATTACAGTCTACTAAAGATGTGATCGTCTCTTTGGAAGCTCTCTCACAAATCTCTGCAAAAGAAAGATCCTCTGTGAATTCTTTCTTTACAGACTGGATCATCCAGAGTCCCATGATATTTTTCAGGTAACGGAAACGGTGATCGTATCCACCTTCGTTTGTGAAGTTTGCCTGCATACTTCTCAGTGAGCAGTCTGCTTCTTTTCTCTCAATTCCCATCAAAGACCATGTGCCGGAGCTGATATAAATGGCATTGTCATCGTTGGTTGGTACCGCAAGTACCGCTGAGCCTGTATCATGAGTGGCTGGAAGAACAACCTTGCAGTTGAATCCAACCTCGTTCTGAATGTCCTGTGTAAATTCGCCTACTACTGTTCCCGGCATAGATACCGGCTGGAACATCTCTTTGTTGTATCCGAGCATATCGATCAGTTCATAATCCCAGTCATTTGTCGTCGGATTCACAAGCTGTCCTGTTGTCGCATTTGTATATTCATTTTTCTTCACACCTGTCAGCAGAAAATGGAAGTAATCCGGAATCATCAGGATTGCTTTTGCCTGTTCAAGGTACTCCGGATGAGTCTCTTTTACAGCCATCAGCTGATAGATTGTATTGAATATCTGCTTCTGGATACCTGTTCTCTCATACAATGCGGAAAGGGAAATCTTTTCATACACTTTCTCATCCATTCCATTCGTACGACTGTCACGATAGCCTACTGTATCTCCGAGGATCTGATCCTTCTCATCAAGAAGCACATAGTCAACTCCCCAAGTATCAATTCCCATTGTTGCCGGTATCTTTCCAAGCTCTTTACATTTCTTCAATCCGTTCTTGATTTCTGTAAAAAGACGATCTACATCCCAGCATAAAGTACCGTTTTTGTTATCCATTCCATTTGGAAAACGGTAAACCTCTTCCAGTTTCATCTTTCCATCTTCCATGGATGCCAGCATATGACGTCCACTGGATGCTCCGATATCAACTGCCAGATAATAATTGCCCATTGTTTGGTGCCTCCTTGTTATTTTTCTATTACTGTTCATTTCTTATGACTTTATTATACCCACGCTTTTTATGTAAAAAAAGGACGCTATTTACGAAAAACAGCGTCCTTATTTGCATTATATTTTGTTTTTAGGGTTCTCTTTTGCACCTTGTACAATTTTCAATTACTATTTTTGTTGAAAATGTATATCTTCATTTCAAATGTAATTCTCCACAACCAGATACTTTATTTACCGGAGAAATTTCTATGAAGAAGCTCATGCTCTTTTCCCTTCAGCAAAGTATCGTACAAGGAAAGAATCATTGGGTTCTCATTTGATTTCTTGATCTGAGTGTTTACATCTGTATCATATAAGCCCTTCATTCTTGCTTTTCTGGTTCTCGGTCCTGCATTCACCGGCTGACCTCCACCCATGATACATCCTCTGCGGCAGGCCATCACTTCCACAAAATCATACTCTGCTTCGTGATTTTTAATCTGCTGCAATACTTTATCTGCATTTGCAAGGCCATTTACAACTGCTGCCTTAATCTCTCTTCCATTATAATTATAAGTCAGCACTTTAATACCATCGTCCCCACGCACACCACTCTTTTTAATAGACTCCATGTCTACTCTGTTGTGTCCCTGCTGCAGCCTACGGAGCACTGCCTCTGTAACACCACCGGTAACACCGAAGATCACGCCACTTCCTGAGCCGATACCAAACGGTACATCAGCCGCTTCAATCTCAACCTTGTCGAATACAATTCCTGATTTACGAATCATTCTTACGATTTCTGTTGTTGTCAGCACGTAATCAACATCCTGCTTGCCATTTGTATAAGATTCCGGACGTAAGATTTCTTCCTTCTTCGCCGTACAAGGCATAATTGATACAGATACAATCTTCTTTCCTTCATTTTTCTCAGGATCTTTATAATACTCTCTTACAACAGCTCCAAACATCTGCTGCGGTGATCTGCATGTTGAAAGATTTGGCACGAATTCCGGATATTTATTCTCACAATATTTTACCCATGCCGGACAGCACGATGTAAAGAGTGGCATCTTCTCACCGGAAGTAAATCTCTCAATAAACTCTTTGGATTCCTCCACAACTGTCAGGTCTGCGCCATAGGATGTGTCATATACTTCATCAAATCCCAGACGATGCAGTACTCCAACGAGTTTGCCCATCACATTTTCACCTTTGGCATAACCAAAGTTATCACCGATTGCAACACGTACAGCCGGAGCGATCTGAGCGATCACTTTTGTATTCTTGTCTGCCAAAGCTTCCCACACTTCATCAATATTGGTATGAATACTGATTGCACCGGTCGGACAGACAACACGACACTGTCCACAACCTACGCAGTCTGTTTCTGCAATCTTCTTATTAAATGCCGGTATTACCTGTGCATCAGTTCCACGATACGCGAAGTCGATTGCATTGATATTCTGTACATTATCACACATTCTGACACAGTCACCACACAGGATACATTTATTCGGATCTCTGATAATTGCGTGTGAACTTGTATCAATCGGCTGTATCTCTCTTACATTTTCAAAGCGGATCTCATGAACTCCCATACGGTGCGCCAGTTCCTGCAGATGACACTCGCCGCTCTTGATACACGTCGTACAATCTCTGCAGTGAGCAGCCAGAAGTAGTTCCAGTATCAGTTTTCGGTAGCGCATCAACCTTGGTGTATTTGTATAAATAATCATCCCGTCTCTCGGCTTTTCTGAACATGAAGCAAACGTTTTCCCTCTGTCATCTTCTACCGTGCATAATCTGCAGGCACCATAGATAGATAATTCCGAATGATAACACAAGGTAGGGATATCAATCCCGGCTTTTCTTATTACAGACAATACATTAGGTTCATCCGTGAACTCAATGGCCTGTCCGTCAATTGTCATAATTCCCATAAATCTCTATCCTCCCTACTCTGTATAAACAGCTCCAAATGGGCAGTTATCGATACAACTTCCACACTTGATGCACTTTGAATGATCAATTGTAAATGGTGATTTTATTTTTCCTGTGATCGCATTTACCGGACAGTTCTTCGCACATTTTGAACATCCTTTACATTTCTCCGGATCAATCTTAAACACACGAAGATTAGAACAGACTCCCGCACGACATTTCTTATCTATTATGTGCTCTTCATATTCTTTTCGGAATGCATGGATCGTACTTACGACCGGCTTTGGTGCACTCTTTCCAAGACCACATAAGGCAGTATTTTCAATCATGTCTGCCAGTTCTTCCAGTTCATCGAGGTCGCTCATTTCTCCGTTTCCGGCAACTATGCGTTCCAGGATCTCCAGCATACGCTTAGTTCCTTCTCTGCACGGAACGCATTTTCCACAGCTTTCTCTCTGTGTGAAGTTCATGAAGAATCTTGCAACCTCTACCATACAGGTGTCTTCATCCATAACAACAAGTCCACCGGAACCAATCATAGCACCGATCTTTGACAGTGAGTCAAAATCCATCTTACTGTCAAGCTGGGATTCTACCAGACATCCACCGGATGGACCACCGATCTGAACTGCCTTGAATCCTTTATCGTCTTTGATGCCGCCTCCGATATCAAAGATGATTTCACGTAAACTTATTCCCATAGGCACTTCGATCAATCCGGTATTTTTTACATTTCCGGTAAGGGCAAATGCTTTCGTTCCTGGACTTTGCGGTGTACCGATACGGCTGTACCAGTCTGCTCCGTTTTTAATGATCATCGGGATATTTGCATAAGTCTCTACGTTATTTAATACTGTTGGTTTCTCCCATAATCCCTGCTCTACTGTTCTCGGAGGTTTTACTCTTGGCATGCCACGCTTGCCTTCAATTGAAGCTGTAAGTGCAGAACCTTCCCCGCATACAAACGCACCGGCTCCACGATTGATATGTAATTTAAAACTAAATCCTGTTCCGAGGATATTATCTCCCAGAAGTCCTTTCTCCTCTGCCTGAGCAATAGCGATCTGCAGTCTTCGTACTGCCAGTGGATACTCTGCACGGACATAAATATATCCTTCCTGAGCCTGCACCGCATAAGCTGCCAGCATCATACCTTCGATCATTCGGTGAGGATCACCTTCCATAACGCTTCGATCCATAAATGCACCCGGATCTCCTTCATCACCATTGCAGACTACATAACGGATCTTTTCCGGCTGACTCGCTACCTGTGACCATTTTCTTCCCGCCGGAAATCCTGCTCCGCCTCTTCCACGAAGACCTGCATCTGTAACCGTCTTAATCACTGCTTCCGGAGTCATTTCAAACACAGCTTTTTCGAAAGACTCATATGCTCCTACCGCCATTGCATCTTCAATATGCTCTGCATCAATATGACCGCAGTTTCTCAACACTAGACGGGTCTGCTTGGCATAGAATGGAATTTCTTCCTGTGTCTGATATACATGACCATTATCTTCATACATCAATCTTGTAACCGGTTCTCCATGAAGAATCGTCTTTTCAAAAATTTCTTCGCAGTCTTCCAGTTTTACTTTCAGATACAGATAGTTATAAGGTTCAATACGAACCAGCGGACCCATCTCACAGAATCCATGGCATCCGCTCATCTTAAGTCCCACATGAGCGATTTCTTCACCGATTTTGACTGTTACATGATCCATATTGGAAGTTAGTTCTTTCAAACGGGCATATATTTTATCTGAACCACCTGCCAGACATCCTGTTCCTCCACAGACCAGAATACAGCAGTTTTCTTTCTGCCGCTTTTCCTTACACTCTTCTCTCCATAACTGGAGCTGCATTCTGTTTTCTATCCTCATTCCTCTTCCTCCCGCAGCTTCTTGATCAGCTCGCTCATTTTCTCAGGTGTCATTTTCGGATGTACTTCATCATTGACCATTACGGCCGGTGCCAGTCCGCATGCGCCTAAGCATGAAACCGTCTCTACTGTAAACAACTGGTCATCTGTTGTGTGTTTCTTTTTCCCAAGCCCCAGTTCCTTGTAAAGTCCTTCCAGAATCGGAATAGATTTGCGCACATGACAGGCTGTTCCATCACATACTTTTATCACATATTTTCCTTTTGCCTCAAAAGAAAAATTTTCATAAAAGCTTGCTACACTGTAAGCTTTCGCCTCGGAGATTCCCAGTTTCTCCGCAACATAAGTTAAAAGCTCCGGTGGAAGATAGCGATATTCTTCCTGAATCCCCTGTATAATCGGGATCAAAGACTTTTCTTCACATGTATACTGTGCAATAATCTCATCTGTTTTTTCGTAATAGGATATATCTAACATCGTGCCCCTCCTTTTTGTATTTTTCACATATGTTTCATTATACATCCTATCTTCTTTTGTGCATAGTGCTATTTTGATATTATTTTTGCAATTTTATTTCGTCGTTTTTTTATTTTTATCTGTTTCCATACGTTGTTACTGATGCAAATTGCCAACTCTCACTTCAGTATAGTCTTCGGTTTACTATTCGCGTAAAAAAAGAAGATGCCATCTGTGAAAAATAGCATCCTCTCTATACTTTATCCTTAACTCATGTTTTCAATCCGATATTCTTTCGGACTGATTCCGTAGCGTTCTTTAAATTTTCTATAAAAATAGCTTGTATTGTCGTATCCAACTGCTTCTATAATGTCCGACACCGCAATCCTGCTGTTTATCAGAAGATACACTGCCTGCTGCATCCTCTTTTCCTGAAGAAGTTCTTTATATGTTTTCCCTGATTTCTTCTTAATCTCACGACTCAGCCAATAGACATCCACTTTCATCTCTACCGCCAGTTCTGACAACGTGCCTTCTTTAAAATGATCCTCAATATAGCGATACACATTCGCCATAATCTCTGTGTCAAATTTGCGTCCGCCGGCTTCCATCTTATCCATATAATTCAACAACTGAAGAAACAAAAGTCCCATCGTGATCTGATTACTGCTTCGCTTATTGGAAATGTCATAGAAGATCGTCCATACCATATTCTCGATCAGATTCTGCACCGGGAGAAT
This sequence comes from Mediterraneibacter faecis, assembly GCF_055383675.1. NCBI lineage: Bacteria > Bacillati > Bacillota > Clostridia > Lachnospirales > Lachnospiraceae > Mediterraneibacter > Mediterraneibacter faecis. The sequence goes on from NZ_AP043803.1 coordinate 2,612,743, forward strand.
ATCAGCCACATGAAAATACAGATAAGACGTCTCTTCATCTCTTCCACACAATGCACCGACAAGAAAATCTTTTAGCTGGTTTTCTTCTGCTCCGATCATCGAGAACGCTGTGTTAAAAAACTCCGGCAGGACAATAAAATTCACCGCAATATCATACTCTCCTGCCGGAAGGATCTCCTGTACTGCATTCTGATTCAGAAACAGAAGGTCACCCTGTTCGAGCACAACCTGATTGCCGTTCACGATATGTGTCGTTGTTCCCTGGCACATATAAATTACTTCTATATAATTGTGTGTATGCGCCGGGAAATGTACAAAGCGAGTATGCGGTCTGACCTGGATCAACTTCCCCTTCTTCAGAAGTTTCGCACTATCCACAACCATTTCCTTCTTTTCTGTATAAAGCTGTGGATCGATCTCCTGTTTTCCTTCAAGGATCCGGCGTTCCTCATCTGTGATCATCGCCAGTTCCCGGATCAGTTCCTGATGCATCTATTGCCTGCCTTTCTGGTTTATCCTTTTAATGTAGCTGCAATCTCTCTCGTTAATTCCATGTACTCTTTCGCACTTCTACTGCTCTTCTTATATGCGATCACCGGTGCATTATTATCCTGCGACCACTCAATTCCACTGTCCACGCGAATGTAAGTATCAAATACTTTCACATCATCTAACTCTTGCAGAGTCTCTAATGTCTGTTTGAAATAATTCTTTCTTGTATCAACCTTTGTGATCACAATTCCACCAAGCTTGAGATCCGGTGCAATTTCTTCTACACTGTCCAGGAATTCGAACATATTTCCAAGACCAAACAGTCCCCATGGAGATGCCTCTACCGGAAGGATCACATAATCGGACGCACACAGGATATTCATCACCCATCCACCAAGTGTCGGCGGTGCATCGATCAGAATATAATCATAAACCTCTGACTCGCGGATCTTCTTCAATCCTTTTTTCAAAATATACTCTCTCTGCCATTTTGTAAAAAGTTCATATTCAATCGAACTCATCAATGTAGAAGACGGAATCAGATCAAGTCCTTCGTATTTTGTATTCACGATATAATCTGTCAGATCATCCTGTCGCTTAATTGCTTCATACAAATTTTTGTCACTCTGTGCATATGCAAGCACTGTATCTTCGTCAAACAAAGAAAGGGAGAGATTCAGCTGCATATCTCCGTCGATCATCAGAACCTTTTTCCCAAGCTCTCTCAAGCCAAATCCAACATTTGAACAAGTTGTGGTCTTTCCGCTTCCTCCCTTATTATTCGTAAAACAGATTACCTTTGTCTTTGCCATTGTGTTCTCTCCTTCTTCCGAAATCATCAAATCTATCCTAATTACTGTATCCAGTAACGCCTTTTCTAAAATTTTAGCATATCCATTTACGAAAGACAATGAAATCCAATCCATTTTATGTTATAGTTAATGTATCTGAGTAATCGTTAGAATTTTATCATGATCACTCTCCAAATCAGCCGCTTATTTAAGGGCTCAGAAAGACTGAGGTTTTCTTTTATGAATAAAAAATCCATACTGATCACCGGTTCTTCCCGCGGCATCGGGCGTGCCTGTGCGAAAGCATACGCCAAGGCCGGTTATCACGTATTTCTCAACTGTGTCCACCAGGTGGAACGCTTAGAAGAACTCGCACATGAGATTCTCTCAGACGGTGGTTCCTGTACAGCAGTTCCTGGAGATGTCAGTAACCCCGACGAAGTCCGGAAGATTTTTCAGATTATTGAAAAAGAGTGTGGTGGCGTTGATATTCTGATCAACAATGCCGGTATCGCCTGGTTCGGACTTCTGACCGACATGACTGACAATGACTGGGATAAGATTCTTGCCACGAATCTTTCTTCCGTCTTCTACTGCAGCCGCGCAGCCATTCCATACATGGTATCTAAAAAATATGGAAAGATTCTGAATATTTCTTCTATGTGGGGAACTGTCGGTGCTTCCTGTGAAGTTGCTTATTCCGCAACAAAATCCGGAATACACGGATTGACACGAGCACTTGCCAAGGAACTTGCACCGAGTAATATTCAGGTGAATGCAATCGCCTGCGGTGTGATTGACACAGAAATGAATGGTCGTTTGAACGAAGAGGAACGCCAAGACCTTATGGATGAGATTCCTTCCGGACGTTTTGCCGATCCGGCGGAAGTTGCCGAGCTTGCACTGAAGCTCACAGATACGCCGGCTTATATGACCGGACAGATTATTGGAATAGATGGAGGATTTATATGATAGACGTACATCACATTGAACAGATTTCACAGGATTGTTCTCTTACTGAATTCGTTGGAACAACTGTTTTGGATACAATCGGACTTGTTATCCCGGGAATTGACCCTTCACTTCTCGAGAAGATGAATCTAAAAAGGCCATATAAAAGTCTTGGCCTGATCAGTTCAAGAACAGGTGCAGCCGGACAGATCAATGCAGCTGACGAGGCTGTCAAGTCCACGAACACGGAGATTGTTTCCATCGAACTTCCTCGTGATACAAAAGGCTGGGGCGGACACGGTTGTTTTATCGTGATCGGCGGAGACAACGTCTCTGATGTGCGCCGTGCTGTTGATATTACACTTGAATATATCGGCAAATATGCCGGTGAGCTCTACATCAGCCAGGCCGGACATCTGGAATTCACTTTCTCTGCCTGTGCAGACAAAGCACTTCATATGGCATTCAACGCTCCGATTGGAAAACCATTTGGATTCTTCTGCGGATCCCCTGCTGCCATTGGACTAGTCATGGCTGACCTCGCTGTGAAATCTTCCCCGGTTGAAGTCATCAAGTACATGACTCCTGACCAGGGAACAAGCCATTCGAATGAAGTGATTGTCGCAGTAACCGGGGATGCGGATGCCGTTAAGAATGCAGTTCTTACCGCAAGAGATGTAGGTCTTCAGCTGCTTGTCTCCATGGGAAGTTACCCTGAGAGCCCGGCAACACCGTATCTGCAGTAGGATTTAACTATACAGAAACACTATATAATATCACGCGAACTCCAAGGACAGTCTTTCCTCTGTTCTTATAAGAAAAACCGTAAGATGAAGCTCATTTCCTGCTTCTCTTACGGTTTTGTTATCTATCTATTTATAATCTCCCATAAATATCCTGCGGCACATACGCCTTAACCTCAATTCCTTCCGGCACATATTCTTCAGATAACAGCTGTCCCTTACTGCGGATCAGCTGAATCTTGCCCGCTTCACTGAAGTCATATAAACGTTCAATATAAATCTGTTCTTTACGGATAATCTCCAATAACGCCTGCTTAAACGCTTCCATTCCCTGCCCGGTCTTCGCAGATGTCGCAATGGAATAATCTGCCTGAAGATCTTTGTGATTAACCGGATTTTCAACCTTGTCCTGCTTATTAAACAGTGTAACGACCGGTTTTCCTTCTGCTCCAAGCTGTCTGAGTGTCTCATAAACTACATGCATCTGTGCATCCATCTGTGGATTCGAAGCATCAACTACGTGCACAATAATATCCGCATACTTTGCTTCTTCCAGTGTACTCTTAAATGCCTCTACTAAATGATGTGGAAGCTTGTTGATAAATCCAACCGTATCCGTAAGAAGGATTTCCTGTGTATTATCCAAGGTCAGTGCTCTCGTTGTTGTATCCAATGTTGAGAAAAGCATCGCATCCTCCAATACTCCTGCCTGTGTCAGTGCATTCTCAATACTGCTCTTCCCTGCTGAAGTATAACCTACTAACGCTGCTACTTTCAGTCCTGACTGCTTTCTCTGTCCACGAATCAATTCTCTGTGGCGCTCTACATCTTTCAATTCCTTCTTCAGTCTGCTGATACGTTCTCTGATCAGACGGCGGTCCATCTCCAGTTTTTTCTCTCCCGGTCCTCTTGTTCCGATTCCTCCGCCGAGTCTGGAAAGAGATTTTCCAAGTCCTGCCAATCTTGAAGCACGGTACTTTAACTGTGCTAATTCTACCTGAATCTTACCTTCTCCTGACACTGCCCTGGCTGCAAATATATCAAGGATCAGAAGTGTTCTATCCATGATTTTACAATCCAGTTCTGCTTCCAGATTCCCCATCTGCACACTTGTCAACTCGTCATCACAGATAATTCCTGTTCCGTGCGTCTCCCACAATAATTCCTTTAATTCCAGAATTTTTCCTTTTCCTATATAAGTTCCCGGATGGATATTTTCTCTTGGCTGGATCATACGGCCGACAACTTCTGCACCTGCTGTCTTCGCAAGCTCTCCAAGCTCATCCAGGGATCGTTCTGCCTGATCAGATCCATCCGTATCTACCGCAATGAGAATTACCCTCTCTTTTATTTCATCCATTGATATCATATTTTCTTTTCCTTATCTACTTATCATGATCTGCTAATATGCAACCTGCCCTGCTACTGACCGCAGTAACCTTTTTATCTTGTCTGAAGGAACTCTGCTTCCTTACTCACAGAATCATCTTCCGGGAAATCTGCCTGATACTGTTTCATCGCACTCTTTGCATTTTCCCAGTCTGCCTGTTGTTCGTAGCAGACAATCACATTATATTCCATTTCTTGAAGAAGTGCTGTATCTGCTTTCGTTTTGTCATCTCCTGTCTTGCTTTCTGCAAGTGCGATTCCAGCCTGGAAACATTCGAGTGCCTTCGCATAATCTTCCGTCTTCATTGCGCAAACTGCGGTCAGATTATAAAGTTCCTGCGTCTGCTCTGCTCCCTGATCCAATGCGGTCTGAAATGCTTCCAATGCCTTGTCATACTCTTTCTGCTCGTAATAAGTCATCCCAAGTCCCTGATATCCATCTGCCGCAACTTCTTTATTCTCATTCTTAGTTGCCTCTTCAAATGCCGTCTCTGCCGCATCATATCTTCCTTCACCAAGTGCTTCTGTCCCGTCCTTGACCACATTTCCACAGCCGGATGCTAAACAAGTCACACCAGCTAACATCAAGACTGCCAGTTTTTTTCTTATCATCATCTATTTTCCTCATCTTTCTATGCTAAATATCTTTCATATTTTCCATTCTTCTATTGCTATAGTATACCGAACCTATAGAAAATCATCAAGCCCCATCGCCAAAGGCGATTTGAAATAACGAGATGCGTTGCTGGTCGCACATCGTATAAACAGTAACACAATCACTTTTAACAACAAGAGCTGTGAAAATATGAATCTCTCATTTCCCACAGCTCACTTCGTTTATTACAGTTTTATATTTTCTACAGATTACTGTCTTATGTTACAATCTCTGTCACTTTTTCCTGTACTTTCGAATCTTTATATTCTTTGTTATTTCCAAGAACATCTCTGCACACATCATTCATCAGTTCTTCATTCACCTGAATCTGATCCTTATCCTGTTGGGCAATGCATTCCTGGATTGCCTCATTCAATGAAAGCATCTTATCATCCAGCTCTGATACCATCTTCGCGCATTCCTGCAGATCCTTGCTGATATACTCCGGTGCATTTCCTTCAAATTTGTAGTAGATCTTATGTTCAAGGCTTGCCCAGAAGTCCATTGCAATGGTTCGGATCTGAATTTCAACCTTCGTGTCTACTACACTATCCGAAAGAAATATCGGCACAGAAACTAACATATGATAACTTTTATATCCACTTTCTTTTGGATTCTTAATATAATCCTTAATTGAAAGAACTTTCAAATCGCTTTGATTCCCTATCATCTCTGCCAGACGATATATGTCTGATGTAAATGAACAGATCAATCTTACTCCTGCAATATCATTCACATAGCGAACCATGTTCTCTATGGACGTCTCATGTCCATACCTCTTCAGCTTTTTCACAATACTGTCCGGTGTCTTGATCCTTGTCTTAATATGTTCAATCGGATTATACTGATGTACATGCTGAAATTCATCATTAAGAATCTCCAGCTTTGTACCAACTTCTTTCAACGCTGCATTATACAGGAAAATGATTGTCTTCCAGCTGTCAACATCTTCATAACTCTTTAGCGCAGCTTCTACCTGTTGTTCACTTCTCATAGCAGTCATCCCCCGGTCTGTTTATATATCTTAAGTATAACATACTCCCATTTTTCTGTCACAGAATTCACTTCTTTTTTAGAGATATTTTAGTGTTACTGTAATAGTATCTTTCCAATCTCTGTAATCCATTTTCTGCCTACAGCTCCAGTTTCATATCTCCCTGGCGAATCCAGCCCTTCTTTCTCATAAATTCTGAAATTCCAAGTGTGATCACTGCCGGAAGTACAAACTGGATTACAATGATCTTCACCAGAACAATCATCGGATCTTCTGTCTGGATCATCACCTGCCATGTCATCAACGGACCAACCAGTCCGGCTGTTCCCATTCCGGATCCGGTTGCATTATTCGTCATATGAAGTAACATTGTACTTACAGGTCCTAAAATTGCGCTTGACAAAATGGATGGAATCCAGATCAATGGATGTCTCATAATATTCGGTACCTGAAGCATAGAAGTACCAATTCCCTGTGCCAGAAATCCACCAATCTTATTCTCTCTGTAGCTTGCAACTGCGAATCCGATCATATTGCAGCAACATCCAACCGTAGCTGCTCCAGCCGCAAGACCTGACAGATTCAGGATTACCCCCAAAGCCGCGGAACTGATCGGCAATGTCAGGATCATTCCCATCAAGACCGAAACTACGATTCCCATAAGGAACGGCTGCTGTTCTGTTCCCCAGTTAATCAAGGAACCCAGCCAGTTCATAAAGGAAGAAATCGGTGGTCCGACAAACAAACCAACAACTGCACCAACACCAATGCAGATCAATGGTGTCAGGATAATATCGAGTTTCGTTCTTCCTGTAACTAAAATCCCAATCTCAATTGCCACATAAGCTGCCACGAAAGCTCCCAGTGGTTCACCCGGTCCGACTAATACAATATTCCCATCTACAAGCACCTGACCTGCCAGAATCTTCCCCGCGAATGCTCCGATCATACCAACAACAGCTGCACAAACTGTAACAAGCTGCTGAGCCTCCAGCTTCCTTGCTACTCCGACACCAATACCTGCTCCTGTAAGCGCTGCAGCAACTTTCCCGATCAAATAAATTAAATCTCCATAATTTCCTCCAACAAACATTCCAATCTGCTGGATGATTGTTCCTATGATCAATGTCGCAAACAAGCCCTGCGCCATTCCGCTGAGTCCGTCAATAAATATTCTCTTCATCGCTCTTCTAGTCCTCCTTATACAGGACGCCCCATTCCTGTCCTTCCTTCTTCCAGGTGTCCCTCTTCAACGCATTGCCTTCCTCATCACAAAGCTCCGGGATCTGATCTACGGTATCCATCCGGTAGTCTGTCAGAAGCCAGCTTACAATATTCACATTATCCTTTCGTCCAATCACCATCTCCGGCACAAGCACAGAGAGCATCTGCTCCAGGAAATCAATTTCCACCTGGTTCTCTTTCGAATAAAGCAGTACATTTTTGTAAATCATAAGATAAACACCTTTGCACTGTTCTTCTTCAATATCCATATAAACGGACTGGAATTTCTGTTCAAATCCGAATTCATCAATCAGATGAAAGATTGCCTGTCCATAACTGTCTTCTTCCAGATAACTTCCCAGTATTTCTCTGTCTGTCTCTGTACATTCTCTAATCATAACTGCTCTCCAATCATTCTATCAATTACTATATTGCTGTTACCATTACCGTGTTACTGTTCACACGATGTGCAAACAGTAACATTACCGTTCCACTATACCAAAAAGTCTCTAAAAAAGAAATGACTTTTTGTTTTTCTTATGTTAGGATACAAGAGACAGGTATTTTCAGAAGATCCGATAGTTTCTTCTGCTGCCGGAAAGGAGTCTATTATGTTTCGTTTATGGGGAAAAGAATTTAAAGACAACCGCATGCTTTGCGATACTGTTATCTGCGATGAGACAGACGACACACGTACACATAAGATCTTTCATGCACTCGACAAGATCTGCTATGAATTTGATCTGAGCAAGCCGATCTGGCTCGACTCAACGATCAATGAGTTCAAGCGCCATGCCAAAGCTCGTTTCTATCAGGACAATTTTGTCGATGAGATCGACTTTGACTATCTGGAGATTCAGATTATTGAAGAATAACACTCGGTAGCGCACAAAAGATAGATTGAAAATAGCTTCTAAAATCCGCTTCAAATTTTTTTGAAAAAAATTCAAAATTAGTGTTGACATTTTCCAATATCCGTTATATAATCTTTTTTGTTGTGAGCGATACAACAGAGCAAACAACAAAATGTGCGATTAGCTCAGCTGGATAGAGCGTCTGACTACGGATCAGAAGGCCGGGAGTTCGAATCTTCTATCGCACGCTATAGAGACTGTAAGGAAATTTCCTTACAGTCTTTTTGTATCTTTGGAAAATCTCACTTCAAAGGATCCTCTCCGAACAGACGCCCAAAAATTTACCCAAAATCAAGCAAAGGCGGTGCCGGATTCAAGTTCACATATAAGCAACTCAAATTTGCACCGCCTGACCTGATTCAAAATTCCATTATAACTGTTCCAACAACACTCTATTTTGAAAATCTCTCTGCCTGCGCCTCAATCAGTGCCTTGTCATCAAAATAATTGATCTTCATAGCATCTTTTACTTCTTTCAATGTCTGTGCTGCAACAGCCTCTGCCTTCTCGCTTCCCTTTTTAAGAATCTCGTAGATTGCAGGAATGTCTTTCTGAAGTTCTTTTCTTCTGTTGCGGATTGGCTCCAGTTCTGCCTGAAGAACATTGTTCAGGAATCTCTTCACTTTCATATCTCCAAGTCCGCCTCTCTGATAATGTGCTTTCAGCTCATCCAGATTCTGATATTCTGGCAGGAATTCCGCAAAATACTCTGGTTTACAGAATGCATCCAGATATGTGAATACAGTATTTCCTTCCAGACTTCCAGGATCTTCCACACGGATATGATTCGGATCAGTAAACATGCTGAATACTTTCTTCTTAATATCTTCAGATTCCTCTGACAGATAAATACAGTTACCCAGAGACTTACTCATCTTCGCCTTCCCGTCAATTCCCGGGAGACGAAGGCATGCTTCATTCTCCGGAAGAAGAATCTTCGGATCGATCAGTGTATCTCCATAAACGGAATTAAATTTGTGTACAATCTCCTTTGTCTGCTCAAGCATCGGGAGCTGATCTTCTCCTACCGGTACAACAGTAGCCTTGAATGCTGTAATATCTGCTGCCTGGCTGATCGGATATGTGAAGAATCCAACCGGGATACTTGCCTCAAAATTTCTCATCTTGATCTCATTCTTTACAGTAGGATTTCTCTGCAGTCTTGAGACTGTCACAAGATTCATGTAATAGAATGATAACTCTGTCAGTTCCGGTACCTGTGACTGGATAAACAGAGTAGACTTCTCCGGATCCAATCCACAAGCCATGTAGTCTAATGCTACTTCGATAATATTCTGACGTACCTTTTCCGGGTTATCAGCATTATCAGTCAATGCCTGTGCATCTGCGATCATAATAAAAATGTCATCAAAATCTCCTGTATTCTGTAATTCAACACGACGACGCAGGGAACCCACATAATGTCCTACGTGTAATCTTCCTGTCGGTCTGTCACCAGTAAGCATAACCTTCTTCATGCTCTAGTCCTCCTAAATCTCATGTAATACTTTATTCGTAACTGTCAGGCTAATCTGCCCACAGTAATTCACTGGTTTTTATTATAACATTTCCCCAGATGCTTTTCTATAGAAACTTCTGTATATTCGGCTATATTCTATGCTAAGGACTTTCCTAATATACAAAAAAGTGCCCTTGACCTCATCAGCCAAAAGCACTTCCTGTAATTCTTTTTCTAACTCTTACTTATTCTGAAATACCGGACGCTTTGAATATCCCGGAACTTTCTTCGTCTCTTCTGCATATACCCACTGATACAACAGATAAGCCATAATAAATGCTCCTGTCACATCAAGTACGGAATGCTGCTTCAAGAACATGGTCGCCATTATGATCAATGCTCCAAGCACATATGCTCCGATACAAACAGCTTTGTGTTTCTTAAGTGCCTGACTCTTACGGATTGCAATACATGCGCACAGAGTATTAAACACATGAAGACTTGGAAATACATTCGTACACGTATCTGTCCGATACAGCATCCGAACTGCATCTACAAAAATATTATCCCGTTCAAACACAACCGGTCGCAAATCCTGACCATTCGGAAAGACGGAACAAATAATAAGGAAAATTGTCATTCCTGCAAACGAAATCTTCGCCAGTTTGTAAAATCCCTGTACATCTGTAAAGAAAAAATATAAAAATGTAGCTGCGATAAATACAAACCATAACATATACGGTACAATAAAATATTCAATAAAAGGAATTTCTTCATCTAATGCTGTCTGCACCACATGATAATTCATCGTCACATGTTTCTCAAGAAATAAAAACCACGGCATATAGATTAACGCATATAAAAACACCCATGCATGCTTATATCTTTTCATTGTCTCTATGAACTTTATCTTCCATTTCATATCTGACACTCCTCCGCTTTTCATCAAACCGATACAGCACTTGCTACTTCTACGCTATTTTCATTTAACGTTCTTTTTTGATAGGCTCGATTATAGCACTTTTAAAACACAATCTCAACCGACTTCATAAGTTTTTAACATTTCTTTTCTTTTTCTTATGAATTATCAACATCTGTCTCTTCTTTAACTCATCTCAAAAATATACATATCAAAGCTTCTTCTTGCCGCCTTAACATCTTTTTCTCCATGTAGTGTCCATGCCGCTGCCGGCGTTTTAAAAAGAACCCTGTTCAGCCATAATCCCGGATTCTTTCTGTCCGACCACCGGTAAGAAATAAAATCCGGTCTGCACATACAGTTACTCAAAAGATATTTCACACAAAATCTCAAGAGATAATGCGTTGTTCTGTCGTTTTTCGTCAGATTCTCAGATAATTGTCCTCTTGGGATTTCATTCCGATGCTTCTTCATCCAGCGAAGTACCAGGCTGTTAAAGGACTGGATCATGTATTCGCCATGATATTTTCGCAGTTCTTCATCCAATTTTCTGCAAATCTTTGTATCTGTGTTAGGAAGTTTCACCTCGATCAGAAGTGGCACCTTTCCATCTACCAACTGCAGTACTTCTGACAATAGTGGAATCCGCTCTTTTGTCTCCGCAAGTCTGTACTTCTGCATCTCTTCATATGAAGTATCTTCTACTCTGCCCCGTCTTCCACAGATTCTTTCAAATGTATCATCATGAAAAACCACCAACTGGCCATCCTTTGTCAGATGAACATCCAGTTCTATTCCATCTCCGGCTTCGATTGCCGCACGAAATGCCGGAAATGAATTTTCCGGAATTCCACGCTTCTTATCATGAAGTCCTCTATGCGCCCACTTTACGCCAAGAAACGGATGCACTCTTTTTCTGCCCGACAGCCTTGGAGCCAGCAAAAAAATTAAGAAAGCTGGTATTCCTATTACAATACATAACCCAATCGCTAAAACAATCCCTATATGCATCCTGTTTCATCACCTTTCTTCTATTCAACGATCACATTAAGTTTTTCTTTTTCCAGTGAGACTTCTATCTCTTTTGATAAAAAGGAAGGTTCTCCATCTGTATGTAACGGCAGTGCACGATCTGTCACTACCTTTACACTACGACATTTTAATATCGTCACCCCTTTAAATCTTGTATGCTTTCCTGAAAAAGCAGTCGGAAGCAGACACAGAATCTTGAGCTTCGACAGATCCGACACAACCATAATATCAAGAAATCCATCACTTCCGGAAGCGTCCGGACAAAACTTAAAGCCTCCTCCTTCATAAGGAAGATTCATAAATGCTGCAAAATAAGTCCTCTCAAACACTTTCATGCTTCCATCATCCAGTGTCAGTTCAAGTTTCACCGGCCGATCCTTTATAATACGATCCATTGCCACAACCGCATAACTCAGCTTACCGATTTTCAGAAGGTTCAATACACGTTTCCATTTTGAAACACATACTTCATGACAGACTGCAGCATCAAATCCAATACCGGCACTCACTGCAAATCTTCTTCCTTTCCCTTCCCTTTTTAGCACACCTATATCCATCTTTTCAACCCTTTTGGGTGAAAGAATTGTGTCCAATGCTTCAAAAGGATCTCCCGGGATTCCTGTTCCTCTTGCAAAATCATTGCTTGATCCAATCGGAATATATCCCAACGTCACTTTCTCCAGTGATTTAATTCCACTTAGTACTTCATTGAGTGTACCGTCGCCTCCAAGAACAACAAACATGTGCTCCTGGCCATCTTCCGTAATCTCTGATGCAATCTTTCCTGCATCCTTTTTCTTTGTTGTCAGATGAATCTGATAATCGATTCTTTTTCTACACAACTCAGGTTCCAACTGTTTCCACAGCATCTCGCCAAGCCCTGAACGAGCCCGCGGATTCACAATAAAGTGATAAATCATCAACCTTCCTCCAGTGTACTGTCCAGATACCGCCTTAAAGAACGACTCATGTTGCCCTCGAAATCAGCATTTCCCTCTCTCAGACACCATTCAAATACATTTCCGATCACGATCATCCGGATATCTGTTGTAAATTCGTCAATACTCTCTCTAATGTTAATAATCCCATCCTTTGCAGCCTGCTCTACATAAGCCTGTACTGTCACGATCGGATATGGACGTTCTGTTCTTATCGTCGGATTCAATGCCTGATTCTTTGTATCATAATACCCTGCCATAAATTCTACACCAAGCTCACGGCAATAAGCTACATAATTCAAATAAACACGGACAATTCCGTCCTTTACATCTTCCAGACTTTTCGGTGCCTCCAACAGATCCGGTCCCATCGTAGGCTGGTCTTCTATATAATAAGACAGCAAATCATCTTTTGTCTTAAAGTGATGATAGAAACTTCCGTTCAACACGCCTGCTTCTTCACAGATATTCTTGATTGACAATTTTTCATATCCGTTCTTCTGAAGAATCTTCTTCGCCGCCTGAAAGATTTTTTCTTTTGTTTCCTGTGATTTTTTCTGCTGCTTCGATAATTCTGTTTTTGTATTCATTTCTGCTAAAACTCTCCCGTATGCATTTTAAACTATGAGAGATATTATAACATATTTCGCCCTTTTTTTCAACAAAACCGAGTGAGCTCTATTTTTCATTTTCAGCCCGCATAATATTTCACAGTATTCCCATCCTCTTCATTTATAAATATGCAGAAAATGCACTTGGGATCGCATAATGTTTCTCAAGATCCTTCTTTCCCGCAAATATGATCTCCGGATTCTGAAATTCTTTTTCCAACTCATCCACCAAAATCTCATATCCGGTCATATGCCATTCCACATGACTGAAAATGTGCTTCGCCTCTGGCAGCTTCTTCACGCGCACCGGCGTAAGACCTGACTCTTTTGCATATTCTATAACTTCTTTTTGTGTCAAATGTCCCTCTACATTAGGAAATTCATACAATCCTGCAAGGAGTCCTTTTCCCGGTCTTTTGCGAATCGCAATTTCCTCATTATCACAGAATCTTAGAATCGTTCTTTTCTCGATCCTTCGCTCTTTCGCCTTTTTCTTGACCGGATAATCCATCTGGCATTCATCCTGATATGCAAGACAAAATCCCCTTATCGGACAGCTCTCACACTTTGGTTCTCCATTCGGCAGACAGACGATTGCCCCAAGTTCGATCAATCCTTGATTAAAATCTCCCGGTGCCTCTGCCGGAATCACCTGTTCAAGCATATGTTCTATCTTTGTCCTTGTACTTGCTTTCATAATGTCATCACTGTCTTCCAGAAGCCTTGTAACCACACGAAAAACATTGCCATCTACCGCTGGTTTCTGCTGATGATAAACAAACGAGCTGATCGCACCGGCTGTATAACTGCCAATTCCCTTCAACTTTTTTATCTCTTCAAATGTATCCGGGAATACACCATTATATTCTTCCATTACCTGTTGTGCTGCTGCCTTTAAATTCCTCGCCCTGTTGTAGTAGCCAAGTCCTTCCCACAGCTTAAGCAGTCTGTCTTCCGGCACTTCAGCCAACGCTTTGATATCCGGCAGTTCTTCCAGGAATCGTGTGTAATAAGATTTAACTGCTTCCACTCTCGTCTGCTGCAGCATAATCTCTGAAATCCAGACCCGATACGCATTCACATGCTTCCGCCATGGAAGATCTCTCTGATTCTCCCGAAACCACTCGACAAGAGGTTCTACCATATCATGTAATCTCTCACATTCCCCAAATTCTACTTTGCAATTTTCCTTTTCATTACATTTCATTCAATACGATTTCCTTATATATAAAAATATCTGTTTAATATTGTAACACAATACCAAACAGATATTCTATAGATAAAATATTTTTCTTTTAAAGAATCTTTGAAAGGAACTCTTGAAGTCTTGGATCTTTCGGATGTTCAAAGAATTCTGCCGGGGCAGCTTCTTCCTTAATCTGACCGTCATCAATGAAAAGAACTCTTGAAGCAACCTCACGGGCGAATCCCATCTCATGAGTAACAACAACCATTGTCATTCCCTCTTTTGCCAGATCTTTCATCAGCTCAAGAACTTCCCCTACCATTTCCGGATCAAGTGCTGAAGTTGGCTCATCAAAAAGAATCACGTCAGGATTCATAGCCATGGAACGGATAATCGCAACACGCTGTTTCTGTCCACCGGAAAGTGTAGACGGATACACATCCGCTTTGTCTTCCAGGCCGATTCTCTTCAAAAGAGCCATTGCCTGCTCCTTTACTTCTTTCTTAATCTGATCCTTTGTCTCAGTGATTGGAATTAACTCTTCCTTCTTGTTACTTCCACGGAACAGATTTTTAAATTTGATCATACGGTTCTTTTTCTTCGCCTTGTCGATATCCTTACATCTTAAATAGGCAGGCGCCATCATAACATTCTGAAGAACCGTTTTATTATTATAAAGATTAAAATGCTGGAAAACCATTCCCATATGACGGCGGTGTACATTAATATCAACCTTCATATCTGCGATATCAACACCATTGAAAATAATACTTCCGCCTGTCGGGTCTTCCATACAGTTCAGGCATCGCAGAAATGTACTTTTACCGGAGCCGGATGGTCCGAGCACCGCAACGATATCGCCTTTATTGATCGTAACATTGATTCCCTTCAGAATCTCTTTGTCCCCAAAGCTTTTTTGCAGATTAATTACGTCTATCACTCTTCTTCAGGCTCCTTTCTAATAATTTAACAAGTAATGTGATCACAAGCACAAGTGCAATGTAAATCAACGCCATAACAAGATATGGCACCATGAATTCGTAGCTGTTACTTCCGATAAAGTTGAAGGCAACATAAAGATCTGCTGCACCGACAAAACTTACTACTGAAGTTTCCTTAATCAAGGAAATAAACTCATTTCCAAGTGTTGGAAGAATATTCTTAACCGCCTGCGGAATCACAATCTTCATCATACTTGTTCCAAAGCTGAGTCCAACCGCTCTTCCGGCTTCCATCTGTCCCTGGTCAACAGACTGAATTCCACTTCGCATAATTTCAGAAATGTATGCACCACTATTCAAACCAAATACAACCATAGAAACCTGCACTCCGGTAATCTTTACTCCAAAGATCGGAAGGAGTACATAGTAAAAAATAAGGAGCTGAACTACGATAGGAGTTCCTCTGAATAATGCAACGTAAAAGCTGCAAATATGATTCAATACTCTCGGAAGAGTTTTATATTTCGGAATCACACGGACTGTAGCAATCAAAGTACCGATCACAATACCGATGATCAGACCGGTGATTGCGATCAAAAGAGTGTTCTGCAGACCCTGAACTACTTTCACATAGCCATTCTGATTCAGAAATATATCAATAAATTTGTCTACTTTCTGACTAAAATTACCCATTTGTTTCCTTTCCCCAAAAAGAGGAAAATGCATGCATTATCTTCTGCCTGTATTTTCCTCGTAAATAAATTCTGTTATTTTAGCTGCTGTCTACGAAATCTTTGCGAACATTTACTGTACTGCGTTGATTGCTGTTGTGATCGCTGCTGCCGGTGCTGCATCAATGATTACATACTGAATGTTTCCGTTGAGCATATCCTGAACTGCAAGAGATCCGCTCTTGTATGTTACACATTTTGCAGGAAGTCCCGGGAATCCCCAATCTTCGCTTCCTTCAATGTAGTACTGACCTGTTGTTCCCTGCTGAACACCGATCTGATCAGAAGACTTTGTCTCTGCGAGCTTAGCTGCAACATCGTCAGCTGTTTTGCAGTCGTCGAATGTTGTAACGTTGCTTGGAACGATTAGACGCTGAGATGCTGAGTAGTAAGAATCTGTAAATGTAACATATCCTTCTCTCTCTTCGTTGATTGTAAGACCAGCCATAGCGATATCACATTTCTGCTGACTTACTGACAGACAAACCGCATCGAAATCCATGTTCTGGATTACAAGCTCTTTACCAAGTTCATCCGCAAGAAGCTGTGCGATCTCCATGTCGATTCCGTAATAATCATCACCTTTTGTATACTCGAATGGCTCGAAAGCTGCGTTTGTAGCTACAACGAGCTGATCTTTAGATGTATCAAGTGTTGCTGATTTTACTGCTTCCGGCTCTCCGTCTGAGAAATACTTTTTGCAGATCTCATCAAGTGTTCCATCTGATTTAATCTTTGCAATGAATTCATTTGTCTTCTCAAGAAGCTCCGGCTGATTCTTGTCCACGCCAAATGCATATTCTTCATTTGTAAGGTCAATATCAATTACCTTTGCTGTTACTGTCTCTCCTTTACTTCCGCATCCTGCCAGCATGCTGACTGCCAGTGCTGCAGTGAGGAATACTGATAAAAACTTCTTCATATTAAGACCCTCCTGTTTTATCTTGTTTTGCATAAAAATTCATAACATGTTTATAATTATAACATGCTTTTTATAAAATGCAAGAGGTAATTATGCACTATTTCTTGCACAAATACAAAATTTTACTGTTCACAATACACTGTGAACAGTAAAGAAAAGCTATAATATGCATATTATTTGAATAAAGCCTGAATACCAAAGAATAAAAATACAATAATACCAAGTACAATTCTGTAATATCCAAATGCTTTGAAGTCATGGTTCTTAATATATTTCATCAGGAACTTGATCGCTATAACAGATACTGCAAAGGATACGATCATTCCAAGAAGAAGCAGGAATACCTGCATCGGGGTAAATGCCAGACCGAATTTAAACAACTTCAGTGCACTTGCTCCGAACATAACCGGAATTGCCAGGAAGAATGTAAACTCTGCTGCCACACCTCTTGAAACCCCAAGTGCAAGCGCTCCTACGATTGTTGCTCCGGATCTGGATGTTCCAGGGATCATCGCCATCATCTGGAAGACTCCGATCAGAAGAACTGTCTTCACAGAAAGCTGGGAGAGTCTTTTTACTTTCGGTTCTCTTGTCTCATTACGTTTTTCAATTATAATGAATAAAATACCATAAACGATCAGCATCAATGCAACAACATATGCATTACTCAGTTTTGATTCAATCAGGTCGTTCAGCAACACTCCTCCGATCAGTGCCGGAATTGTTCCGATCACTACTTTAATCCATAATTGAATTGTCATCTTCTTTTGTTTCTCCGTCTTCGTCGGTGAAAATGGATTCAGCTTATGGAAATAAATTACTACGACCGCCATAATAGATCCGAACTGGATCACCACATTGAACATATTCGTAAATGCCTCGCTCTGCTTCAGTTGGATCAGCTGCTCTACCAAAATCAGATGACCTGTACTACTGATTGGAAGCCACTCTGTGATTCCCTGCACAATTCCTAAAATGATAACCTTTAATACTTCTAACATGATTCCCCTCCTCGTTTCAGGACAAACTTCTCGATGGCCTTTGCAGCCCCCTCATCATTGTTGCTCTCCGTAATATAATCAGCTACAGCTTTGACCTTTTCTTCGGCATTCGCCATGGCAACCCCAAATCCAACTTCCTTGAGCATTGCGATATCATTATCGCCATCCCCACACGCCATGATCTCTTCCCGCCTGATTCCAAGCATCTTGCCAAGATTCACAAGTCCGGTTCCTTTATTTACACCAACTGCATTGATTTCTATATTATATTGAAGAGAGCCAACCAGTTCAAAGACGCCTTCTCGCTCCAGCTCTTTCCATGCCTCTTCTCTCTCTTCCATATCTGCAAACAACATCTGTACTTTATCAAGATTCCCTTCTTTTTCATCCAGCAGATCTTCCAGTCTGTCTACCGCTATTCGTGTTCTCAGAAAATAATCCCACATGTTCGGATTCTTATGATACTTTCTCACCTGCGCGATCTCATCTTTCTGAGCATATCCCTGCCCATCAAAATAAACTTCCAACAGAGTGTCATATTTTCTTCCGATTGCAATTGCTTTTTTTGCTGCTTCTTTGGATAACAGATGTTCTTCCAGTACCTTTCCGGTTCTCGTCTCGATAATCCTTGCCCCATTCGCAGTCAGTGCATAATCCATCCCCGGAAGCTCACGTAATTCTTCCGGAACTCCTGTCCATGGTCTTCCGGTTGCAACAAGAACAACTGTACCATGCTGCAATGCCTCTCCGATCACATTCTTCGTATAAGGAAGAAGTTCCTTCTTATCTGTAAGAAGTGTTCCATCGAGATCTAATCCAACAATCTTAATTTCCTTTTTTTCCATACTTTTTTCCTTATCTTCTGTATTTTCTATCCGTCAATTGTTACAAAAAGCAATATCTTTTTAATCATTTCGTAAAACAATCATAAAATATTTCGTGCCAATTTGATTAATTCTCTGTTTTATAGTATAATAGGTTTTCAACAACTATGCAATGTCATTTAAAGAAAGGATATTGAGATTATGGCATTTTACAAAAAAAGCAAGTTACATACGGGCACCGCGCTCATTTGTTCCCTTGCAATTGTATTTTCTGCACTTCCAGTCTATGCTACAGACACGATAGACAATCTGCAAAACCAGACCTCTGCCCTTGAGAACGAGTTAAAAGGCATCAACCAGGATATCCTCACCCTGAGTGAGAAGATATCTGATACTGAGATGCAGGTTGAGCTCCTCAACAGTGATATAGACAAAACACAGGATGATCTTGAGAAAGCGCAGAAAAACGAAGATCAGCAGTATGAAGATATGAAAAGCCGTATCAAATATATGTATGAGCACGGAAGTGCTACAATGCTTGAGATGCTTTTCTCAGCAGAAAATATGTCAGATTTTCTAAACAAAGCTGATTTTATTGAAAATTTAAGTAACTACGACCGCAAAGCTCTGAACAATCTGAAAGATGTTCACCAGCAGATTGCCGATCAGAAAGCAGACCTGGAAGCACAGCAGGCTTCCATGAAAGATTTACAGAATCAATTGCAGACACAGCAGACACAATTACAGGCAAAAGCTGCTGCAACTTCTACTAATTTGAATGAGGTAAATGCAAAACTGCAGAAAGCCAAAGAAGAAGAGGCAGCTCGTCAGGCAGAAGAAGCCAGGAAACAGGCGGAAGCCGCTGCGAAAGCCGAAGCAGCCGCAAAAGCTGAGGCTGCTGCCAGTGCGAACAAAGCGAATACTTCCAGTTCCTCTGGGAACTCCGGCAATTCAGGTTCCTCATCCTCCGGAAGTTCAAGTTCTTCTGGTGGCTCCAATAGTTCCGGATCTGCCATTGCGTCTGATGACCTTACACTTCTTGCAGCAATCCTGCAATGTGAGGCCCACTATGATTACGACTCTATGCTTGCAGTTGCTACAGTCATTATGAATCGTGTATATAGCAGTCGCTTTCCGAATTCTATTCATGATGTCATCTATGCCCAAGGACAGTTTGCTCCTGTATGGACAGGTTCCTTAGACCGTGTATTAAAGCAAGGTCCACGAAGTCTTTCTATCCAGGTTGCACAGGATGCGATCAACGGAGCTCGTCTTGCTGCCGTAGCCGACTGTTATTACTTCCTGTACGCACCATCGACAAGCAGAACCGGTGTTGTAATTGGCGATAACGTTTTCTTTACAAGTTGGTAAAATAATAAAAAGAAGATTAAGAAGCGCCGGAAGATTTCATTTTCATCTTCCAGCGCTTCTTTTTTAGAAACAACTCTATTTTCTACTGATAATCAACAACATCAATCCATCTCATCAGAAAATCTTTTTCAAGTTCATTTTCTTTAGATAACTGTGCTGCTGCCACAATCGGAAGCCACTGCTGTACATACTGCATTGCTGTATCACTCTTCTTGCAGAACAATTTCAGATAGAGATCTGCTACTTTCTGATCTTTCAGTGCGAAAAGCAAATATGTCATTGCTGCATCTGCACTTGCATTTCCCTGTGTTGCATGAGCCCAGTCAACTACAGTCATCTTTCCATTCTTTCCTACGATCACATTACTCGGATTAAAGTCTCCGTGACATACTTTATTATGCTTTGGCATACTCTCAAGTCTTGTCAGAAGTTCATAACGTGTAGTCGCATCAAGATCTTTCAATCCATTGATCTGACGAGCTAATTTATCTTTCATTCCTTTCAGAAGCGGTGATTTCTTACTCTGAACCTGTAACTGGAGATCAACAAAGTCTTCCATATATTTTTCCAGATTCTTCATATCAGATTCCATCATGTCCTCAAGTGTCTTACCTGCTTTGTACTCAATAGCAATTGCCCACTTTCCATCAATCTGAGTTACTTCTTTTACCTTCGGAATGTCCAGACCTGTCTCTTCCACTCTTGCAGTATTCAGAGCCTCATTAAATACATCTGACTTCGGATGTCCTTCATTAAAAACTTTCACGATACAATCATCACATTTATAGACTGATTTGTAAGCACGTTTCACGATGAGATTTTTTTCTTCTAACTTCATAATATAGACCTCCTTATATCTTGAACGCTCCTTCTTGTCTGCTCTTGTTTTATCTCAGCTCTGCGGGGCTGTTCCTTTTGCCTTACGGCTCTTACTTTGTTTTGATGATGTCATTATATCTCACAATTTTTAGAAATAAAACCCCTTTAGAGCAAGTTTGTGCAGTTTTTAACAAGATTTTTTGTCTCTTATATATTGTCTATTTATTAACAATCATAAGCTTTAGCTCGTTGCTCACGTAAAAAAGAGACAGAACAATGCTTTTCAACATCATTCTGTCTCTCTTCGTATATTTTAGATTCTAACGGTCATATGCCTGCTTATGCAATGCGATTTATTTTCCGTAGTAGCATTTCAGGTACAGATCTTTGATCTCCTGGATGAGTGGGTATCTTGGGTTAGCTCCTGTACACTGATCGTTGAATGCCTGCTCTGACATTTCATCAAGTGTGTCAAGGAAGTACTTCTCATCAATGCCGTAATCTTTGATTGTCTTCTTGATTCCGATCTTCTCTTTGAGTTCTTCAAGTTTAGCGATGAAGTTCTCAAATACTTCTTTATCATCTTTACCTGTGCATCCTGCGAAGCGTCCGAGTTCTGCGTATCTTGCAAGTGCATGTGGGTACTGATACTGTGAGAATGTTCCCATCTTTGTCGGAACTTCTGCTGCATTGTATCTCATAACCTCTGTAAGGATTACTGCGTTAGCAACACCGTGCGGCAGGTGGTGGAAAGCACCAAGCTTATGAGCCATGGAGTGGTTAACACCAAGGAATGCATTTGCGAATGCCATACCAGCCATACAGGAAGCGTTTGCCATCTCTTCACGAGCCTTCGGATCGTTTGCTCCGTTCTCGTATGCAGATGGAAGGTTCTCGAATACAAGCTTAACAGCCTTCATAGCAAGACCATCTGTGTAATCTGTTGCCATGATAGATACATATGCCTCGATTGCATGTGTCATAACGTCGATACCTGAAGCACTTGTCAGTCCCTTCGGCTGTGTCATCATGTTGTCTACGTCTACGATTGCCATGTTTGGAAGCAGAGCGTAGTCAGCGATTGGCCATTTAACACCTGTGTCAGCGTCTGTGATGATTGCGAATGGTGTTACCTCAGAACCTGTTCCTGAAGATGTTGGGATAGCTATGAAGTAAGCTTTCTCTCCCATCTTAGGGAATGTAAATACTCTCTTACGGATGTCCATGAAGTCCATAGCCATATCTTCGAAGTTTGCTTCCGGATGCTCATACATGATCCACATGATCTTACCTGCGTCCATTGCAGATCCACCACCAAGAGCGATGATTGTATCTGGCTCGAACTGTCTCATCTGGTCAACACCCTTGCGTGCACACTGAAGTGTCGGGTCTGGTGCTACTTCGAAGAAGCATGTATGCTGGATTCCCATTTCATCTAATTTATCTTCAATCGGTTTTACATATCCGTTCTTGTAAAGGAAGGAGTCTGTTACGATAAATGCTTTCTTCTTATGCATTACTGTTCCAAGCTCATCCAGTGCAACCGGCATAGAACCTTTCTTGAAGTAAACTTTCTCAGGTGTTCTGAACCACAGCATATTTTCTCTCCTCTCTGCAACTGTCTTGATGTTAAGCAGATGTTTTACTCCTACGTTCTCTGATACAGAGTTTCCACCCCATGATCCACATCCAAGTGTAAGGGACGGAGCCATCTTGAAGTTATAAAGGTCTCCGATTCCACCGTGAGAAGAAGGTGTGTTGATCAGTACACGGCAAGTCTTCATTGCTGCTGCATGTTTTGCAATCTTCTCTGTCTCTGCCGGATGTACGTAGAGTGAAGATGTATGTCCATATCCACCGTCTGCTACAAGCTGAGCTGCTTTCTCAAGAGCCTCATCAAATGTTTTAGCTTTGTACATACCAAGTACCGGTGATAATTTCTCATGTGCAAATTCTTCTGAAATATCTACAGATTCAACTTCTCCGATCAGGATCTTTGTATTCTTCGGTACATCAACGCCTGCCATCTGAGCGATTTCATAAGCTGATTTTCCTGGGATCTTGCTGTTCAGTGCACCGTTGATGATGATTGTCTTACGAACTTTGTCAAGCTCCTCACCTGGTTTCAGGAAGTAGCATCCTCTGTACTGGAATTCTTTCTTAACTTCCTCATATACGCTTTCAAGTACTGTTACAGACTGCTCAGAAGCACAGATCATACCATTATCAAATGTCTTAGAGTGGATGATTGAGTTAACTGCCATTCTTACATCTGCTGTATCGTCGATGATAACCGGTGTGTTACCAGCTCCAACTCCGAGTGCCGGCTTTCCTGAAGAGTAAGCTGCTTTAACCATTCCAGGACCACCTGTTGCAAGGATGATATCTGCATCTCTCATTACTGTGTTTGTAAGTTCCAGTGATGGAGCATCGATCCAACCGATGATTCCTTCCGGAGCTCCTGCTTTCACTGCTGCATCAAGAACAACTTTAGCTGCTGCGATTGTAGATGCTTTAGCAGCCGGATGTGGGCTGATGATGATTGCATTTCTTGTCTTTAAGCAGATCAGTGTTTTAAAAATTGCTGTTGATGTCGGGTTTGTTGTAGGGATAACTGCCGCAACAAGTCCGATTGGCTCTGCGATCTTTTTGATTCCAAATGCCTTATCTTCTTCTACAACACCACATGTCTTTGTATCTTTGTATGCGTTGTAAATATACTCTGCTGCGTAATGGTTTTTGATAACCTTATCCTCGAGAATACCTCTCTGAGTCTCTTCTACTGCAAGTCTTGCAAGCGGGATACGCTGCTTGTTTGCTGCCATAGCTGCTTCATAGAAGATTTTGTCAACCTGCTCCTGTGTAAATGTAGCGAAGATTTTCTGTGCCTCGCGCATCTCTTTCATTTTTGCTTCAAGAGCTTCAACGTTATCAATGAATCCGGTGTTTACTGTCTTTGTCTCTACAGTTTTTGCCGCCTCTTTCTTTGCCATCTGAGTATTCCTCCTGTACTTGAATAAATCATTTTTATAGTCACTGTTTTCGTAACCTGCAAGTTTTATCCGATCGGGTTGTTTTTATGTTTCCCGATTACAGGTATTAGTATACTAGTTCGTTAATTAATTGTCAATGTACCAGTTGTTAAAGTTTTAACGTTATTTTTTTAACATCATTTGTGCAGTTTTCACAAAAGCAAATTTTTACTTGACAATTTTAACTATGAAAAACACTTTAGTAATATGCAAAAAACTCCCATACAGGACATTTCTGTCCTATATGAGAGTCAAAAATCAGCTATATTATCAAATTAAACAAGCTCGATCAGAACTTCCATAGCTGCGTCACCTTTACGCTGACCAATCTTTACGATTCTTGTGTAACCACCGTTACGATCAGCATATTTTGGAGCGATCTCATCAAAGAGTTTTGCAACCATGTCAACATCTTTCATGTTTCTCTTCTCGCCTTCTTTAACAGGGAAGAGAACTTTCAGCATCTGACGTCTAGCGTGCAGTCTGCTTGGCTTATCTTTTTTGATTGTCTTCTCAACTTCGTCATAAACAGTAACTTTCTTACCGTCAACAACTTCTTTCACACGTTTGCCATCAGCATCTTTACGTGCTACTTTAGCCATTACTGTAACTTCTTCGAAGTTATCTTTCTCTTTTACAGCAAGAGCGATCAGGCTTTCTGCCTGCTTACGAATCTCTTTTGCCTTAGCTTCTGTTGTAACGATCTTTCCGTTGTTAAGAAGTGCTGTTACCTGGTTTCTAAGTAAAGCTTTTCTCTGGCTTGCTGTTCTGCCAAGTTTTCTATACTTTGCCATTTCAAATTTCCTCCATTAATTAACATTTGGTTATGCATCTTCGGGCTTACTAATCAAATGCTCCTGCTGTGCTCTTCGGGCTTACCACCAGGATATTCAATCTTCAGCGGGCTGCAATTCACGAAACTGTAATCACAGCCTGTGCAGGACATGAGTGTCCTGATAATTTATCATAGTACGGATATAGAATATTATTCTTCTCCGTGGTTCAGTTCCAGATTGAGTTCTTTCAGTTTTGCAAGAACTTCTTCGAGAGACTTACGACCAAGGTTACGAACCTTCATCATGTCTTCCGGAGTCTTGTTTGTGAGCTCTTCAACTGTGTTGATTCCGGCTCTCTTCAGACAATTGTAAGAACGAACAGAAAGCTCAAGTTCATCAATGCTCATCTCAAGAACTTTTTCTTTCTCGTCATCCTCTTTCTCAATCATAACTTCTGCCTGCTGAGCTACCTCTGACAGGTCGATGAAGAGTTTCAGATGCTCACTTAACACTTTTGCTGCAAGGCTGACAGCCTCATCAGGAGCCATTGTACCTTTTGTCCAGACATCAAGTGTCAGTTTGTCATAATCTGTAACCTGACCTACACGTGTATCCTGAACTGTCAGGTTAACACGATCGATCGGTGTGTAGATAGAATCGATTGGAAGAACACCGATTGGCATATCTTCTGTCTTATTCTTATCTGAGCTTACATATCCTCTTCCTTTTGTGATTGTAAGTTCCATATAAAGCTTGCTGTCTTTGCCACCGCTTAATGTAGCAATTACCTGCTCCGGGTTTACAATCTCAATATCAGAGTCACACTGGATATCAGCACCTGTTACAACGCCTTCTCCTTCGAACTCGATATAAGCTGTCTTCACTTCATCAGACTCAGATGTGTTCTTGATAGCCAGAGATTTCAAGTTCATGATGATCTCTGTCACATCTTCTTTAACACCCGGGATGGAACTGAACTCGTGCAGTACACCGTCGATTTTCACAGAACTGATTGCTGCTCCCGGCAGGGAAGAAAGCATAATTCTTCTCAGCGCGTTACCAAGCGTAGTTCCGTATCCTCTCTCCAGCGGTTCTACGACAAATCTTCCGTATTTCTTGTCATCTGAAACATCTGTAATTTCAATATTCGGTTTATTAAAATCAAACACTACACAGACCCTCCTTATGGGCTTAATATATGTTGAGGGGGTACAAAACTGTATCTAATCAACTTATTCAGATTAGTTAGGATTGCCCTGCATAAATGCCTGCGCAATCCTTTCAAATCATAATTATTGTAAATGTTCAGAGCCAACCTCCAAAATGCTACGCATTTCGTCGGTGTGGCGTATCCGCCAAATAAAATTTCAAAAACAGTCTTAAAAATGCAAGCATTTTATAGCTGTTTTATGAAATTTTGCTTGGCTCTGAACAGTTACAAATTATTATTTAGAATACAGCTCGACGATAAGCATCTCGTCAACCGGTACATCGATTGCTTCTCTGTTAGGAAGCTCTTTTACTGTACCTCTAAGATTCTCAGCGTCTGCCTCAAGCCACTCTGGTACCATGTTTCCAGCTGTAGCTTCAAGAATCTCTTTGTATCTCTGTGAACCTTTTTTGTTCTCTTTGATTTCAATAACATCTCCAGCCTTTACAAGGTAAGATGGGATGTTAACCTGTTTGCCGTTTACAAGAACGTGCTTATGATCAACGATCTGTCTAGCTTCTTTTCTTGTTCTAGCAAGTCCAAGACGGAAAACAACGTTGTCAAGTCTTGACTCAAGGATGATCATAAGGTTTTCACCTGTCATTCCTTCCTGCTGTTTTGCCTTTGCATAGTAGTTTCTGAAAGGTTTTTCAAGAACACCGTAGATGAATTTTGCTTTCTGTTTCTCGCGAAGCTGAAGACCATACTCGCTCATCTTTCTGTTTGCTCTTTTTAACTGTCTGTTAGATTTCTTATTGATTCCGAGATAAATCGGATCCATTCCTAATGAACGGCATCTTTTAAGAACAGGAACTCTATTTACTGCCATTTCTATCCTCCTAATATTATACATGCCAGCGGTACTCATGCCGCTGCGTCAACATTTACTATTAAATAACTGCTTTTCTCATACAGCAGAGTATAATTACACTCTTCTGCGTTTCGGTGGACGACATCCGTTGTGCGGTACCGGTGTTACGTCCTTGATGCTTACTACATCAATTCCGCATGCCTGAAGTGCACGGATTGCTGCTTCTCTTCCTGATCCCGGTCCTTTTACGAATACATCTACTGTCTTAAGACCATGTACTAATGCTGCCTTAGCTGCTGTCTCAGCTGCCATCTGTGCTGCATATGGAGTAGATTTTCTTGAACCTCTAAATCCCAGACCGCCTGCACTTGCCCATGAAAGAGCATTTCCCTGAGCGTCAGTCAGTGTAACAATTGTATTGTTGAATGATGACTGAATATGTGCCTGTCCGCGTTCAACGTTTTTCTTGACACGTTTTTTTGTTACTTTTTTCGCAACTCTCTTAGCCATTTAAACTAACCTACTTTCTTTATTTTATACGATATTATTTCTTCTTATTTGCTACAGTTCTCTTAGGACCTTTGCATGTTCTTGCATTAGTCTTAGTTTTCTGTCCACGTACCGGAAGTCCTTTTCTGTGACGGATTCCACGGTAGCATCCGATCTCTTTAAGTCTCTTGATGTTGAGCTGAATCTCTCTTCTAAGATCACCTTCTACAACCTGAGTCTCATCGATCACTGCGCTGATTTTCTTTACTTCTTCACTTGTAAGATCTCTTACACGAGTGTCAGGATTAACTCCTGCATCCTTTAAGATACGTTCTGCACTTGTTCTACCGATTCCGTAGATATAAGTAAGACCGATTTCTACACGTTTGTCTCTTGGTAAGTCTACACCTGCAATACGAGCCATGTGTCTTTCCTCCATTTTCTTTTCTGGTTTTCTTGTTAATTGTCCCTAATTGAGGCTGCGAATGCGAAATGAGTCTCTTCTTTTTATAAATGAAGTCTGGTGTAACTCATTTACTGCTGCATCCTACCGGAATGTATCCTTCCGATATCCCAGCCCAGGTATGTACGGAAACTACATACCCTTTCCCGGCACGGATCATACTCTCATCCGCCAATGCAAATGCCGGGTATTATAAGCAATATACAATAGCATCTTCCCTCTTTAATATAAAGATGACAAACGTCTGTCAGATGCCCAGACTACATGCTCTGTCGGTACCTGCGGACAGATGCGATGTATCCTTACTGTATATTAAACAGCTCCACACACCTCCTGGCGTGTCATGCTGTCAGCCGCTTGATAATTGCACAAAACATCAGTAGCATCACTCGACTAGGTTCGATAATAGCTCACCAAGTCTCCTGATAGGCTTTCTCACTAAATTCGTGCTACGCTTACGCTTGCACTCATCAAGTGTTCAATGCCTTAGCCCTGGCGCTGTTTGTGTTTCGGGTTCTCACAGATTACTCTGATACTACCTTTTCTTCTAATAATTTTGCATTTTTCACAAATTGGTTTAACTGATGATCTAACCTTCATGTCAAATCCTCCTTCCCTACTTTGCTCTGCCTATATATTCCGGTATTTTTGGACACACCTCTCCAAAAATGACCATTTCATACTTTACCACAAAACATATGGTAAAGTCAAGACCTAAATTAAAAAAGATATTATTTTCTAAAAATACTTTTCAGAAAATAATATCTTTTTATCTTTTCAGATACGGAACGTTGTAAATAACAGCATTCCCGTTATTTGGTGTGTAGAATTCTTACTTGTCTCTCCAGACAATTCTTCCTTTGCTCAGGTCATAAGGTGACATCTCAAGTGTAACCTTATCTCCCGGCAGAATCTTGATGAAGTTCATACGCAGCTTACCGCTGATATGTGCCAGTACAATATGACCATTCTCAAGTTCTACTTTGAACATTGCGTTAGGAAGTTTCTCAACTACAACTCCTTCAATTTCAATCACGTCAGTTTTTGACATTTTTAATCCTCCTGAATGAAATCAACAAAACTTACTCTCCAAGGATCTGAACGATTGCAGCAAATACATCGTTGATATCGATTGTACCATCAACTTCTCTGAGTACTCCTGCTTCTGTATAATAATCGATCAGCGGCTGTGTCTGCTCATGATAAACACCAAGTCTCTTAAGTACTGTCTCTGGTTTATCATCGTCTCTCAAGATAAGCTCTCCGCCACACTTGTCGCAGATGCCTTCTTTTGCAGTCGGAGCATATACGATATGATAAGTAGCACCACAATCAACACAAGCTCTTCTTCCAGACATACGGTTTACAATATTCTCATCTGGAACTTCAACATCGATCGCATAATCAATCTTCTGTCCCATCTCAGCAAGTGCACGATCAAGTGCCTCTGCCTGTGGAATTGTACGCGGGAATCCATCAAGTACATATCCATTCTTACAATCTTCCTGGTTTACTCTGTCTACAACGAGATCAACAACCAGTTCATCCGGAACCAGAAGACCCTGATCCATGAAAGTTTTTGCTTTCTTACCAAGTTCTGTTCCGTTCTTGATGTTTGCTCTAAAGATATCTCCAGTAGAAATATGCGGAATAGAATACTTCTCAGCAATCTTCTTTGCCTGTGTTCCTTTTCCTGCTCCTGGGGCTCCTAACATGATGAGTTTCATATCTTTATCCTCCTTATACAAGTTTAACCCGCTCTGTTCGTCCTGCAATTGAGGACAGAACAAAGCGAGCTAAAAGACGTTTAATAGAAAACAATATCAATAACTGTTATCTCTTATTATTTAAAAATCCTGTGTAATTTCTTACAAGCATCTGTGATTCAATCTTCTTAATTGTCTCAAGTACAACACCTACAATAATGATAAGTGATGTTCCACCAAAGGAAACGTTTGCACCGAAAACACCATTGAAGAAATATGGAATCACCTGTACGATGATCAAACCACACGCACCAACAAAGATGATATAATTCAAAATCTTTGTAAGGTAGTCAACTGTTGGTTTGCCCGGACGAATTCCAGGGATAAATCCACCGCTCTTTTTCATATTATTTGCAATCTCCATCGGATTGAAAGTAATCGATGTATAGAAATATGCAAAGAATATTGTAAGTAAAATGTAAACCACAAGTCCGACTGAATAAATCGGATTCTCTGGATCACACCAGTTATTGGAGTTTAAACCTGCAAGGATCTTACTTCCAATTCCAGTTCCATTTCCTTTTCCAAGGAACTGTGCAATCACGATTGGTGTCTGCATCAGTGAAGAAGAGAAGATAACCGGGATTACTCCAGCTGTATTCACCTTCAACGGAATATGTGTTGACTGACCGCCATACATTTTTCTTCCCTGTACTTTTTTGGAATACTGAACTGCAATTCTTCTTTCACCATCCTGAAGAATGATAACAAACACAACTACAACCAGAAGAACTGCAAGGATAATAACACCAGCAAGTCCTGCCTTTGCAATTGTTTTGCCTTTCATGAACTGTGTATACAGTGTCACGAAATCATCCGGAACACGGGAAATAATATTGATCAGAAGTACGATAGAAATACCGTTTCCAACTCCCTTTTCAGTAATACGCTCACCGATCCACATAAGAAATGCACTACCAGCTGTAAGCGTACATACAACGATTGCACAATTTACGAAATTATATTCTTCCAGAAGTCCCTGACGTCCAAATCCTACAGCCATTGCGATAGATTCAATCAGTGCAAGACCAACTGTCACATATCTTGTAATCGCTGCGATTTTCTTTCTTCCATCTTCACCATCTTTCTGCATCTCTTCAAGCTTTGGAATCGCTATTGTCAGAAGCTGCATGATAATAGATGATGTGATATATGGAGTGATACTCAGGGCAAATACTGACATTCTTGTAAATGAGCCGCCGGTGAACGCCTCAAAAAAGTTAAATACGTCACCGGTCTGCTGTGCAAAAAAATTCTGAATAAATGTCGGATCTACTCCCGGAGTGGGCAACTGTGATCCTAACCTAACAACGATAAGCATTGCCAATGTATAGAGAAGTCTCTTTCTGATATCCTCAATACTTAATGCTTTACGCAAGGACTTAAGCATTAGATCACCTCTGCTTTTCCACCAAGAGCTTCAATCTTCTCAGCTGCTTTTGCACTGAATGCATTAGCCTGAACTGTAAGCTTCTTAGTTAACTCTCCATTTCCAAGAATTTTTACTCCGTCTTTTGGATTCTTAACAATACCGCTTTCGATCAATGTCTCAACGGATACTGTAGCGCCATCCTCGAATACTTCAAGTGCGCTAAGGTTGATTCCTACGATTGTCTTAGAGTTTCTGCATGTGAAACCTCTCTTAGGAATTCTTCTGTATAAAGGCATCTGACCGCCTTCGAAACCAGGTCTTGTAGCTCCTGAACGAGCCTTCTGTCCTTTGTGGCCCTTTCCGGCTGTCTTACCGTTTCCTGAACCATGACCACGGCCTCTTCTGAAATTATCACTCTGTTTTGAACCGTCTGCCGGTCTTAAGTTTGATAAGTCCATGACATTACCTCCTTATCTTAATTAAGCCTCTTCTTCAACTTTAACTAAATGTCTAACCTGCTGTACCATACCTCTGGTAGCTGCATTATCTGGCAATACAACTGTTTTGTTGAGTTTCTTAAGTCCAAGAGCCTCAACTGTTTTTCTATGCTTTGGTACGGCGCCGATTGTAGACTTTACTAATGTAACTTTTAAATTTGCCATTTCAATCTTACCTCCTATGCGCTTGATCGGGCTTCTCGGTTGATTAGCCTAAGATCTCCTCAATTGATTTGCCACGAAGTCTTGCAACATCTTCCGGAGTCTTAACTGCTTTAAGTCCTTCGATTGTAGCAAGTACAACATTCTGTTTGTTGTTGGATCCTAAAGATTTTGTACGGATGTTCTTAACTCCAGCCGCCTCAATTACGGCACGCGCCGGTCCTCCGGCGATAACACCAGTACCTTCCGGAGCCTTCTTAAGAAGTACGGAAGCGCTTCCGAATTTACCAATCACATCGTGTGTTACACTTGAGTTTTCATCAAGAGATACGCTGATCATTTTCTTCATAGCGTCCTCTTTACCTTTACGAATAGCTTCCGGAATTTCAGTAGCTTTTCCTAAACCTGCACCAACATGGCCATTTCCATCACCAACAACTACTAAAGCTGTGAAACGGAAGTTACGACCACCTTTAACAACTTTGGTTACACGCTTGATTGATACCACTTTTTCTACTAATTCCATCTGACTAGCATCAATACGTTCCTGTCTCATCTGTGTTCTCCCTTCCTTAGAAATTCAGACCAGCTTCTCTTGCTGCGTCTGCTAATGCCTTGATTTTACCCTGGTAAATGAATCCGCCTCTATCAAATACAACTTCATCAATACCTTTAGCTTTTGCTCTCTCGGCAATTACTTTTCCAAGGTATGCTGCTGCTTCAACGTCGTTAGTCTTCTCGAGCTCTGCTTTCACTTCTTTCTGAAGAGTGGAAGCGGAAACAAGAGTATTTCCAACAGTATCGTCGATGATCTGTGCATACATATGATTATTACTTCTGAATACAGCTAAACGCGGTCTCTGCGCTGTTCCGCTGAAACGGTTGCGTAATTTCATGTGTTTTTTTCTACGAACTTCGCTTCTAGATTTCTTACTAACCATTTTCACACTCTCCTTATTTATTTCTTACCAGTCTTACCGACTTTACGTCTGATTACTTCATCAGCATATTTGATTCCCTTGCCCTTATATGGCTCCGGTCTTCTCTTATCTCTGATCTCAGCCGCAAACTGTCCAACTTTTTCTTTATCGATACCTTTAACAGTGATCTTGTTCTGTCCCTCAAGTACAGTCTCGATTCCTTCTGGATCGATCATCTCAACTGGATGGGAATAACCAAGGTTCAGTGTCAGTTTATTTCCTGATTTAGCAGCTCTGTAACCTACACCGTTTACTTCAAGAACTTTCTCGTATCCGTCTGTTACACCTACAACCATGTTGTTGATCAGTGTTCTTGTCAGACCATGAAGAGATTTCATTTTCTTTAAGTCGCTCGGTCTTGTAACGATTACTTCTTCGCCTTCAACTTTGATTTCCATTTCTACTGGAAGCTCTTTTGTAAGAGTTCCCTTAGGACCTTTTACAGTCACTACATTGTTCTCAGCAACTTCTACAGTTACTCCTGCAGGAATTGCTACAGGCAGTCTTCCTATACGTGACATACCATTATCCTCCTTAACTTAGATTCTCGGAGAAGCTGCGTTGGCTTCTCTGTTTTCAGTTACATTTATAAGGAAGTTCTTTTCACTAAGCAAGTAGCCTCGCTAAGCTCAAAGAACGTACCTTTTGCAATGAATCATCCACTCAACTAGGCTCGAAAATACCTCGCCAAGTTTCGGGATGGGCTTTCGTACTAGGCTCGAAAATACCTCGCCAAGTTCTCAATGCCTACCAAACGAAGCAAAGAACCTCTCCGCCTACGCCGAGTTTTCTAGCTTCTTTGTCTGTTACTACACCTTTGTTTGTAGAGATGATTGCTGTTCCGAGTCCGCCAAGTACCTTCGGGATATCCTCTGTATTAGCGTAAACACGAAGTCCCGGTTTGGAGATTCTCTTCAGTCCGGAAATAACTTTCTCGTTCTTGTCAGCACCGTATTTCAGTGTGATGTGAATTGTCTTGAAAGCTCCATCTTCTACAAGGTCATATTTTGCGATATATCCTTCATCAACAAGAATGTTTGCGATAGCAAGTTTCATCTTTGATGCCGGTACATCTACTGTATCATGTTTTGCAGTGTTTGCATTACGGATTCTTGTAAGCATATCTGCAATTGGATCGCTCATAGTCATGTGTGTGATTCCTCCTATGTTATTTCACAGTATATAGTTGCTTTCGTCTTACCAGCTTGCTTTTTTAACACCCGGGATCTGTCCTTTATAAGCCAGTTCGCGGAAGCAGATACGGCAGATACCGTATTTTCTTAAATATGCATGCGGACGACCACAAATTCTGCAACGGCTGTATTCTCTTGTGGAGAACTTTGGTGCACGCTGCTGTTTGATTTTCATTGATGTTTTAGCCATGAATTTCTCTCCTTTTTACTTTGCGAATGGCATATTGAACTGTGTCAATAATTCACGTGCTTCTTCATCAGTCTTGGCTGTTGTAACAAAAATTACATCCATACCTCTGACTTTGTCAATCTTATCGTACTCGATTTCTGGGAAGATAAGCTGCTCCTTGATTCCAAGTGCATAGTTACCTCTTCCGTCAAATGCGTTCGGGTTTACTCCTCTGAAGTCACGTACACGAGGAAGTGAGAGGTTGATCAGACGATCAACGAACTCGTACATTTTCTCTCCTCTTAAAGTAACTTTACATCCGATCGGCATACCCTCTCTGATTTTGAAGTTAGCTACAGAATTCTTTGCTCTTGTTACAACCGCTTTCTGTCCTGCGATCTTCTCCATGTCTGCAATAGCTGACTCCAGAAGTTTAGCATTGTCTTTTGCCTCACCGACACCCATGTTAATTACAACCTTGTCAAGTTTCGGCACTTCCATGATGTTTTTATATCCAAATTTTTTGATCATTGCATCAACGATCTCATTCTGATACTGCTCTTTCAGTCTACTCAAAGTCCTGGACCTCCTTCCTTGAATTAATCAATAACTTCGCCTGTTGCCTTAGCAAAACGAACTTTTTTGTCTCCATCCATCTTGAAGCCTACTCTTGTTGCTTTTCCGTTATGAAGTAACATAACGTTTGATGCATCAATGTAACCTTCCTGATGTACGATTCCACCGTTCTGGTTTGCCATGCTTGGCTTTGTGTGCTTTGTCAGCATATTGACGCCTTCAACCAGGACTCTTCCGTCTTTTTTATCTACGGCAATAACTTTGCCTTCTTTATCTTTATCTTTTCCGGCGATAACCTTAACCATATCACCTTTTTTAATTTTCATAGTTGACATTCTCAGGCACCTCCTTACAGTACTTCCGGAGCCAGAGAAACGATCTTCATAAAGTGTTTCTCTCTAAGCTCTCTTGCTACTGGTCCAAAAATACGTGTTCCACGTGGGTTCAAATCGTCTTTTATAATAACAGCAGCATTTTCATCGAATCTGATATAGGAACCGTCTTTACGACGAGCGCCTTTTACAGAACGGACAACAACAGCTTTAACGACATCACCTTTTTTAACAACGCCGCCTGGTGTTGCATCTTTAACAGTTGCAACGATCACATCTCCGATGTTGGCGTATCTTCTTGTAGAACCGCCAAGAACACGGATACACAGTAACTCTTTCGCACCTGTGTTGTCTGCTACTTTAAGTCTGCTTTCTTGCTGTATCATGCAGGTAAACCTCCTTCAAATAATTATTTCGCTTTCTCCATGATTTCCACAAGTCTCCATCTCTTGTCCTTGGACAGCGGTCTTGTTTCCATAACTTTTACTGTATCTCCAACTTTACACTCGTTGTTCTCGTCATGAGCTTTGAGCTTATAAGTTCTCTTTACGATTTTGTTGTAAAGTGGATGTTTTACATGGTCTTCAACAGCAACAACAATCGTTTTGTCCATCTTGTCGCTGACAACCTTACCCGTACGGGTTTTTCTTAAATTTCTCTCTTCCACGGTTGCTGCTCCTTTCACTATGCTCTTTTAGCCTCTGTAATCAGAGTCTGGATACGAGCGATATTCTTTCTTACTTCTTTGATTCTGCTTGTATTATCCAACTGATTTGTTGCGTTCTGGAATCTCAGATTAAAGAGTTCCTTCTTAGCAGCTACTAATTCTTCATTTAATTCCTCTACGGATTTTCCTTTTAACTCGTTTACAAATGTATTAATTTTCACTGTTATCACCGCCTTCTAAGTCTGCGCGAGAAACGATTTTGCATTTGCAAGGTAATTTATGCATTGCAAGTCGAAGTGCCTCTCTAGCTGTTTCCTCTGGTACTCCTGCAATCTCAAACATAACACGGCCTGGTTTAACTACTGCTGCCCAATACTCAACAGTACCTTTTCCACTACCCATACGAGTCTCAGCCGGTTTTGCTGTGATCGGCTTGTCTGGGAAGATTTTGATCCAAACCTTACCACCACGCTTGATGTAACGTGTCATAGCAACACGGGCTGCCTCGATCTGGTTAGAACGAATCCAGCATGGTTCCATAGCTACGATACCATATTCACCGTAAGAAATCTTATTACCTCTAAGAGCCTTACCTTTCATAGTACCACGGAACTGTTTACGACGTTTTACTCTTTTTGGCATTAACATTATCTATCTCTCCCTTCCTTATCTGCTTTAGTCGGAAGAACTTCGCCTTTGTAAATCCAAACCTTTACACCGACTTTTCCGTAAGTTGTATCAGCTTCTGCGAATCCATAATCGATGTCAGCACGAAGTGTCTGCAGCGGAATTGTTCCCTCGCTGTAGAACTCTGTACGAGCCATATCAGCACCACCAAGACGTCCGGATACGGAAGTCTTAACTCCGAGTGCTCCAGCCTTCATAGTTCTGGACATGCAAGATTTCATAGCACGTCTGAAGGAGATACGGTTCTCAAGCTGCTGAGCAATGTTCTCAGCTACGAGCTGTGCATCTTTGTCCGGTCTCTTAACTTCTTTGATGTCAACGATGAGCTTCTTATCTGTGAACTGTGCAAGCTCTGCTTTCACCTTTTCGATCTCGGAACCACCCTTGCCGATTACGACACCAGGCTTAGCTGTATAAACGATGATCTTAACGCGATCGGATGCTCTTTCGATTTCAATCTTAGAGATTCCAGCGCTGTATAATCTCTTCTTTAAAAACTTTCTGATCTCGTGGTCTTCAACCAGATTGTCAGCGAAATCTTTTTCTGCGTACCATTTGGAATCCCAGTCTTTGATAACGCCAACTCTCAGGCCATGAGGATTAACTTTCTGTCCCATATTGTCCTCCTATCTCTCATTGAGCACGATTGTGATGTGGCTCATTCTCTTCTCGATTCTGTAAGCTCTACCCTGTGCTCTAGGTTTGATTCTCTTCATTGTCGGTCCTTTGTTTGCGTAGCATTCCTCGATGTAGAGGTTCTCAACGCTCATACCGTTGTTATTCTCAGCATTTGCGATTGCTGATTTCAGTAACTTCTCTATAACGCTTGAAGCATATCTTGGATTGTATGCTAAAATACCAAGTGCTGTCTGTACATCCTTGCCTCTGATGGCATCAAGAACGAAACATGCCTTCTGAACAGATACTCTTGCGTAAGAAATCTTAGCTGAAGGTCTTGTATCTCTCTGCTCGTTTCTTTCTCTTTTGATTTGGGATCTATGTCCTTTTGCCATGGATGAACCCTCCTTTCAAAATATATGAAAATTATCTAACTTTTGACTTCTTCTCGTCTTTTCCGTGTCCTCTGTAAGTTCTTGTTGCAACGAACTCACCGAGCTTGTGGCCTACCATATCCTCTGTAACATATACAGGCACATGTCTTCTTCCATCATGTACGGCAAATGTATGACCTACAAATGATGGGAAGATTGTAGAACGGCGTGACCATGTCTTTATAACTGTTTTATCACCTGCAGCGTTCATAGCGTCTACTTTTTTAAGTAAGCTTTCGTCTGCAAATGGTCCTTTTTTAAGTGAGCGAGCCATAGGTTCTAACCTCCTTGTGAATCTGATTATTTAATCGCTTTACCATCTCTTCTTCTTACAATCAGCTTGTTAGAAGATTTGTTCTTCTTACGAGTCTTAAGACCAAGTGCCGGTTTACCCCATGGAGTACACGGTCCTGGACGTCCGATACTTGTCTTACCTTCTCCACCTCCATGTGGATGGTCGTTAGGGTTCATTACGGAACCACGAACTGTAGGTCTGATTCCCATGTGACGCTTACGTCCTGCTTTACCAACATTGATCAGATTGTGATCACCGTTTCCTACAACACCGATAGATGCGCGGCAGATGATCGGAACCATTCTCATTTCTCCTGAAGGAAGTCTCAGTGTAGCGTACTTTCCTTCTTTCGCCATCAGCTGTGCGCTGTTACCAGCGGAACGAACCAGCTGTCCACCTTTTCCCGGGTACAGCTCGATGTTGTGGATCTGTGTACCAACCGGAATCTCTGAAAGTGGAAGGCAGTTTCCTACTCTAACCTCAGCGTCAGCACCGTTCATAACTGTCATGCCGTCTGTAAGTCCTTCTGGAGCAAGGATGTATGCTTTCTCACCATCTGCGTAGCAGATCAGTGCGATGTTAGCACTTCTATTTGGATCATACTCGATTCCAACAACTGTTGCCGGAATTCCGTCTTTCTTTCTCTTAAAGTCGATAATTCTATATTTCTTCTTAGCTCCGCCGCCACGATGTCTTACTGTGATTTTACCCTGTGCGTTACGGCCAGCTTTTCTCTTCTTGGATTCGAGGAGGGATTTCTCTGGAGTTGTCTTTGTAATCTCTGAGAAATCAGAACCTGTCATCTGTCTTCTGGAAGGTGTATATGGGTTATATGTTTTGATTCCCATTACTGTCTCTCCTTTCGTTTGCTCTGATTATTTGTTTCACGGGTTTGCACCGTATAATGTCTTATTTTTTACAGACCTTCAAAGATTTCAATATCAGCGCTGTCTTCTGTCAGTGCTACTACAGCTTTCTTTGTCTTAGCTGTCTTTCCGAAAGTCATTCCACGTCTTTTGTTCTTACCATCAAGGTTCATTGTGTTGACGCTTTTTACTTTTGTACCGTTGAACATTTTTTCAACAGCTTCTTTGATCTGAGATTTTGTAGCCTCTGTGTGTACAAGGAATGTATATTTCTTGTCAGCCATAAGCTCCATGCTCTTCTCAGTTACAACTGGTTTAAGGATTACATCATAATACTGAATGTTTGCCATTATGCGTACACCTCCTCGATTGCTGCAACAACAGCTTTCGTAGCGATTACTGTGTTGTATTTCAGGATGTCATATACGTTAATTGTGTTTGTATGTGCTGTTTTAACATCCGGGATATTCTTTGCGGAAATCTCAACATTCTTGTTTCCATCTTCAAGAACTACCAGCGCTTTGTTAACGTTCAGGTTGTTCAGTACTGCCTGGAATTTCTTTGTTTTGATTTCGTCGAAATTAAGTTCATCAACAACGATGAATTTGTTCTCTTCTACTCTGGAAGTAAGCGCAGACTTAAGAGCTGCTCTCTTCTCTTTCTTATTCATTTTGAAGGAATAGTCTCTCGGAACTGGAGCGAATACAACTCCACCGCCTGTCCACTGTGGTGATCTTGTTGATCCCTGTCTTGCGTGACCTGTTCCTTTCTGTCTCCATGGTTTTCTTCCGCCACCGGAAACTTCAGAACGTGTCTTGGCTTTCTGTGTTCCCTGACGATTGTTTGCAAGCTGATTTACAACTGCCATGTGTACGAGGTGCTCATTAACTTCAACACCGAATACAGCATCGTTCAGTTCGATTGTATCAACTTCTTTACCTTCGATATTGTAAACAGATACTTTTGCCATCTGTATGTTCCTCCTTTCTTAGCTGTCAGACTAGTTTGCCTTCACTGTCTCTTTGATTGTTACCAGGCATTTCTTTGGTCCCGGTACAGAACCTTTAACGAGGATGAGATTGTTCTCTGCATCAACTCTTACTACCTCAAGATTCTGAACAGTGATCTTCTTGTTACCCATCTGTCCTGGCATCTTCTTACCTTTGAATACCTTACTTGGATCAGATGCTGAACCGTTAGAACCAGCATGACGATGGAACTTGGAACCGTGAGTCATAGGTCCTCTGCTCTGGTTGTGACGCTTGATTGCGCCCTGGAAACCTTTACCTTTTGAAACAGCAGTTGCATCAATCTTGTCTCCTGCTGCAAAGATATCAGCTTTAATTTCCTGAGCAAGTGTATACTCTTCAGCGTTCTCAAATCTGAATTCTTTTACATATCTCTTTCCGGATACGCCTGCTTTGTCAAAATGACCTTTTTCAGCTTTTGTCACACCGTTTCTGTGAGCGATGGACTTCTTTCCACTGTTGTCTTTTGTGACAATCTTTTCTTTCTTGTCAACATATCCAACCTGTACTGCGCTGTAACCGTCATTCTCAACTGTTTTAACCTGTGTTACTACACAAGGACCAGCCTGCAGAACTGTTACCGGAATCAGAACTCCGTCTTCTTCATTGAAGATCTGAGTCATTCCAACTTTTGTAGCTAAGATAGCTTTCTTCATTATAATTACCTCCTGTGATTTACAGCGGAACGCTTTCGCGCTCATCCTAAATTTTAGGAATACTGTTTAAAATTAAGATGTCCTTATTATTTGGACTTCATCTTGATGTCGATAAATACACCAGCTGGCATTTCTAATCTAGAAAGTGCATCAACAGTTTTCTGTGTTGGTGTGATGATATCGATCAGTCTTTTGTGAGTTCTCTGCTCGAACTGCTCTCTGGAATCTTTGTACTTGTGTACAGCTCTCAGAATTGTTACAACTTCCTTCTTAGTCGGAAGTGGTACCGGTCCACTCACCTGTGACCCGTTCTTTTTTACAGTTTCGATGATTTTCTTTGCGGATGCATCAACAAGCTGATGATCATACGCCTTCAATGTGATTCTCATTACTTGACTTGCCATAAAAAAAGTCGCCTCCTTTTCGTACTTTTCACATCAGTACGACAAGCGGTGACTGTACACTCTCCCGTGTGTGTCGTGAGAAACTCACACGTTGTTTCATACTCCTACCCTGGTTATCCCATTGGGGCAAATAGTAATCAGTTTTTGATTCGTACAGTGACTTGTCGCCAGTTTCCTAACTTGACATTCGCTCCACGGAAAACCTGCACCAGCTTATTCATTTGCCGGGCAGCAACCTCGCGCTTCATTGCTATCATGTCACAGCTCTCTTAGTATATCCGAGAGAGTGCAAAATTGCAAGTACTTTTTTTGTTTTTTTTCAAGTACAATCTTTTTCTTCTTTATTCTTGTGTTTTCTCATGTATATATATTTGATTATTGATCGATTCACTTCCTATTATATTTTCCGTTTCATTCCCTATTATATATAGAAGAAACTCGTTTTATATCATTATTTTCCCTTTTTATTCAATACATGATGTGTTTAAACTAGATCCCAATTAAGATTCTCATAATTTTCCTTCTCAAATACTTGACATCACTCTGTTCGAATGATATTATTATCTTGACTTGTAAGACCAAAGGCGGTTTTCCTATTTACCGAGGAGAAACTGTCTTTTTTTATTCGTTTTTACAGGTCAGATACTTCAGTTATCATGCAGTACGCTAACGCCGGATGTTTTCCCCAAGAATATCCCTGCCGCAGCAGTACCGTCAGCGCACAGCCTCTTTGTAGGAATTCCCCAGTTTCGTGTGCAGATGTTTCTGTCTGGTAACTAAAGGATCCTCTCAATTACATACCATAGAAATGACGCCGCCTGCTGGAGTTGCAGATCCAGCAAAGCGGCGTCATTTCCGTTATAATGCATTCTTGTTACTGTTCACACGATGTGCGACCAGCAACGCATCTCGCCATTTTAAATCGCCTTTGGCGATAGGGCGAGATGCATTCAAGTCAAAACACGCATCCTCCGTGTCAATCAGCGAAGTGATTGACACGGGAGTGAACAGTAATGCATTCTTTACTTTTATAAGAGTTTTTCTATCTCCGGAAATGGACTCAGACTCCTTTTCAATATTCCATGAATATATGCGATCACCATTCCATAGTTTGCAATCGGGATCCCCTGATCCTGTGCGCAACTGATCCTGTATTTCATTTCGCGTTCATTCAGCATACACCCTCCACAATGAATGATCATTTTGTATGAACCAAGGTCATCTGGGAATTCTGTCCCTGAGGAAGTCTCTATTATAAGTTCCTTCCCTGTATACTCTTTCAGCCAGCGTGGAATCTTCACCGTACCAATATCATCACACTGTCTATGATGCGTGCACCCCTCACTGATCAGGACTTTATCGCCGCCTCTTAAACTATCAAGTGCTTTTACCCCACGCACCATCGTTTCCAGATTCCCTTTATATCTTGCAAATAAAATAGAAAAGGATGTCAGTAAAATATCTTTTGGTGTATCTTTCGCAACTTTTCCAAAAACCTGGCTATCTGTAATAACCATCTTTGGCTTTTTTCCAAGTGAAGCTAATGTTTTTGTAAGTTCCGTTTCTTTCACAACGATTGCAGATGCATCCGCATCGAGAATATCTCGAATCGTCTGCTGTTGTGGCAAAATCAGGCGTCCCTTTGGTGCCGCACTGTCAATCGGCACAACAAGCACTACAAAATCGGATGGTTCAAGAAGATCTCCAACAATCTTTCGTTCTTCCTCTTCCTTTCCTTTCAACGCTCCAAGTTCTTCCTTCAGCTCGTAAATTCCGCTTTTATCCGCTGCACTTACAAGAAGAATCTTCTCTTTTTCTGTTTTCAAATAACTTGCGGTATTTTCCTGTACCCGCAATCTCTCATCTTCTTGTGTAAACCGTTCACATTTATTCAGTACTATTATATAAGGTATGTTCTTTTTCTGAATCCGCTCTGTTATCTTGAGATCTTCTTCACTGACACCACACGTTCCATCAATCACAACAACAGCAATGTCTGTCTTATTCAACACCTGATAGCTCTTCTTCACACGAAGTTCACCCAGTTCACCTTCATCATCAATTCCAGGCGTATCCATCATCACAACAGGACCCAACGGAAGAAGTTCCATTGTCTTATAAACCGGATCCGTTGTTGTTCCTTTCACATCAGAAACCACCGCAAAATTCTGTCCTGTTACCGCATTCATCACACTTGATTTTCCTGCATTCCGCTTACCAAAAAAGCCGATGTGCACTCGTTCGGACACCGGCGTCTGATTCATACCCATATTCTTTTTCCTTTCTTTTGGCGGAGACATGTGGGAATCGAACCCACCCGGGACGTACCACGCCCCACACTGGTTTTGAAGACCAGGAAGCACACCAGTTACTCTTCTGCCTCCATAATGCTTAGACAATTCATCATTGATGTATTTATTAAGAAACGGAGCAAACGCCAGCTGATATCTGGTCATCCGCTCCGCCATCTGATTCTATCCTAACAGAATCTTTCTTTCCTGTAAATCACAATTGCTTACATCAGTTCCTCTGCCATCTTCTCGATATCCGCTTTATTCTGCTCATCCATAGAAGACATAATCTTTACTGAAGTCTCAAGCCATGTGATGTTCTTGCTCTTCTCAAACATTCCTGTCATCACTTTACCAGCCATAGAAGCCCAGGATCCATTCTCAATCAGACCAATTGTCTTATTCTGATAGTTACGCTCTGTCAAGTGCTCGATAAATGTCTTCATGAACGGGAATACATCTCCGTTATAAGTTGTTGAAGCAAGAACAATCTTACCGTAACGGAACGCATCTTCTACAGCCTCTGCCATATCCTCACGGGCAAGGTCTGTTACTACGACCTTAGGGCATCCTTTTTCTTTCAGCTTCTCAGCAAGAAGTTCAACTGCCTTCTTTGTATTTCCATAAACAGATGTGTACGCGATCATAACACCTTCAGATTCTGTTCCATAAGAAGACCATGTATTATACTGTCCAATGTAGTGCTCCAGATTCTCTGTAAGAACCGGTCCATGCAGCGGGCAGATTATCTGAATATCCAGTGTTGCTGCAACCTTCAAAAGATTCTGAACCTGTGCTCCGTATTTTCCAACAATTCCGATATAGTAACGGCGTGCTTCGCAATCCCAGTCTTCCTCTACATCAAGCGCTCCGAACTTACCGAATCCATCCGCAGAGAAAAGAACCTTATCCTTGCTATCGTATGTTACCATTACCTCCGGCCAATGTACCATCGGTGCAAATACAAATGTAAGCTCATGTTTTCCAAGTGTCAGTGTATCTTTATTCTTCACTTCCAGCTTGTTCTCGTCTGCAAGTTTCAGGTCACGGAAGAAGTTTCCGATCATTGTAAATGTCTTTGCATTTCCAACCACCTTTGTATTCGGATATACTTCCAGAAATTTCTGAATATTTGCTGAATGATCCGGCTCCATGTGCTGAACGATCAGGTAATCAGGTGTTGCTCCATTCAATACATCTGCAAT
Organism: Mediterraneibacter faecis; assembly: GCF_055383675.1. Taxonomy (NCBI): domain Bacteria; kingdom Bacillati; phylum Bacillota; class Clostridia; order Lachnospirales; family Lachnospiraceae; genus Mediterraneibacter; species Mediterraneibacter faecis. The sequence goes on from NZ_AP043803.1 coordinate 2,656,629, forward strand.
ATTCTTCAGCCACTCATCGCCAAAAGCTGCATCCACTGTATCCATAACCGCAATTTTCTCATCATTGATCACATAGGAATTGTAAGCCATGCCATTCGGCACAATATAGTGACCCTCGAATAAATCAATGTTGTGATCATTTACACCTACATATAAAATGTCATCTGTAATTCTCATATTATGCTCCTTCTCTGCCGAACTATCAGCAGTCTTTTCATTACCGCTCCCACTGATCTGTGAGCAGCACTTTTTTCGTTACTGTACACTCCCGTGTGAACAGTAACCTTTTTTCTTTTATTACTGAATAGAGTATAGCGCAAACCGCCCTCAGAATCAACGTTCATTCTCATATTCTCGTTTCTTTTTTGAAAACATGTTACTGTTCACACACCACTATCCCGCGAGGTGTTTTGGCATGAATATGCCAAAATCCCGAGACATACACGCCAAAATTCCATTGCCGCAGGCAATTTGGAATGAATTTTGGCTACGTTACTGTGAACGGAGTGAACAGTAACGAAAACATGATTACTTTTCACTTCCATATCTATCGCTCCACTGTTCAACACAGAATATGCGCATTTTGCCTTGAATCCAAAGATTAGACCATACACTCATGAAGTTCTTCTCTCTCAATCCCCTTTTCCTGCATTACATGCTTGATCTGTTCTACCGCCTCAAGCGGTGCTGCCCAGGCAAGTCCACAACCGGCCGAGATTACTCTTGGCACCGGAATCAGTCTGCCCGGTACCTCCTCTGCCTTACACGCTTTTTCCATCGCCATCGCATCCGCAGTTGTGTGAAATGTCACCACAAGTTTTAATTCTTTCTTTCTCATTTATGAGATCTCCTGTTTTCCTTTTATCTTTCTCAAAAAATCACAGATTGCCCAGGCAATACTCATACCTGCCGCAATCCCTAGTGCATATAAAAATGTATCTCTTCCATAATTCCACGCCTGATGTAAATCCCCCTCAACAACGCTTCTCATGCAATAATAAAGTGTGCTTCCTGGAATCAGCGGAATTACTGATGTCACAAAAAATGATGTCGAAGTACTCTTGCAACTACGTGCAAGTATCTCCGCATATAAGTCGATTCCAAAAGCTGCTGCCAGTGTCGGGAAGAACACACCACCCCAGCATTCTCTGCAGATGATAAATAACAGCCAGCCCAGAAAACCACCAAGTGCCGCCAATGGAAGGTGTTTCTTCTTCATATGAAACAATATGCCAAATGCAACCGAACCCGCTGCGCCTGTAAATAATTGAACAATATACGTCATCAACCAATCCTCCCAATCAGAAATATTGCTCCGATAAATCCAAGTGCAAGCACTGCCGCAAGAAGCATTGCCTCTATAAAACGCATAACCCCAGATATCGTATCTCCGATCAATATATCACGGATCGCATTTGTTGCCATCAATCCCGGGATCAATAACATAATATCACCAATCATAATCTTATCCACGTGCAGAGCCGGAAAAAGCCTCGCCATAACACAAATAAAACATCCCGTAAGAAATGATGCCACAAATTGAAACGTCACTTCATTCATGCAATACTTTCTTATATGTCTCTGTGCTCCCCAGATTAAGATGCCTGCTAATCCGGCCAGTAATGCATCCCAGAGATTTCCTCCATAGAAAAGCGCAAAGCTAAAAGCTGCCAGAATACTCCCTGCGAGTTTTCCTGTCTGTGTCGGAACAACTTTGTCAATCTGATCGAAGACTTCCCTGAGTTCTTCAGGAGACATAGGATTCTGGCAAAACTGTCTGCTCAGATTGTTCAGTTTCTCCAGCTTCTCGAAATCATTTCCTCCGGTCTTTCGGATTCTCCTTGTCTGAGTTCGTACATTTTCTTCTGGAAATTCCATTGTAATAACAATACTCGATGTGATCACGAACACATTCATCTGTGTTGCACCGCATGCATATCCCATACGGTTCAATGTATCTTCTACACGAAATATCTCCGCCCCGCTTGAAAGCAGCGCATCTCCGATATCAAGAAATACATGCAGATATTTTGTTGAAATATACATGCTGTTATCCTCGCACTTTCCTTTTTCTCAACTCTCTTATTATAACCGAAACCAGACAAATAGAAAACATTTTTTATTACTAAAATGCTCCCTTTACCAAATTCACATTCAGTAAAGGGAGCAGGACTTTTTACTATTTCATTTTACTCGATCACAACAGCAAATCCATCTTCGATTTCTTCTACTGTTGTTTTCTTTCCGTGATCCTTTGCAAATTTCTCCACATTTGTTTTCTGATGTGGTTCTGTCACAAGAACCTTTACCGGACTATTTTCACTTTTAATCGCTTCTGCTGTCAGCATCAATGGTTCTGGACAAGATAATCCTCTTGCATCTACTTCTCTCATAACTATTTTCTCCTTATTTTGCTTCGCTTCTCTTGTTTGTAAATGCGATTACAAAACATACAATAATACAAATAATTGCTGCGATCTTACCTGCTGGCGGAACAGCTCCGGCTACGATCTCACCTGTCTCAGCATTCAGTGCTGTTCCACTTGCTGCCAGGCCAAGGTTATGTGCAAGTGCTCCACCTGCAAACATACCGATCACTGTTACTCCTGCATCAGATGATCCCTGACCTGCAAGTACAAGCTGACGCAGCGGGCATCCTCCTGCAAGAACTGCTGCAAATCCTACTGCATACATTCCAAGAATGCTCCACAAGTGCTGGGAGTGAGCGATCACTCCAGGTGTATTGAATGCAAGAACAAAATGTCCTGTTGCAACATTATATACAAGCATAACTGCGAAGAATCCTACAACGATTGTGATCAGGTCAAAGTTCTTCATAAGAATGATATCACGGATACTTCCTGCGAAACACATTCTTGATTTCTGAGCAAATGCTCCAAAGAGAAGTCCACCGATCAGAGAAATAATGATTGGTGCATGCATACTTCCAGGACCTGCTGTACTACTCTTTAAAAGATTTGTTCCAAGTGCAAGTACAAGTACTCCGATCATAAGAAGTGGAAGTACACTTCCGCTCACTTTATTTGTCACATGTGCACGCCCAAGGCTGAAACCTTTCTTCAGTGCAAACACGCCTGTAGCAACACCAAGAGCAAATCCGATCAGTGCTACCCATGCATTCAGATCTCCGGCTGACATACGTATCACCATACGAAGCGGACACCCAAGGAATACAAGTGCTCCGATCACAAGAATCATTCCGAGTACAAAACGTACGATTGTGGAAGATCCTGCTGTTGCACGATATTCTTTTGTCGCAATTGAAATAATAAATGCACCGAGGACGATTCCGATGATTTCCGGTCTTGCATACTGTACCGGTTCTGCGGAATGAAGTCCAAGTGCTCCTGCTGTATCACGTACAAAACACGCAATACAGATTGCCATGTTCGCTGGGTTACCAAAATAAGCAAGTGTTGCTGCCACCAGACCCATTACGACACCGGCGATTCCCAGTTTCTTCTTTGAATCAAATAAATTCATTTCCTTTTCCTCTCTTTCTCTACAACTCTTTTATTGCACGAATTGCAAAATCGACCTCTTCTTCTGTATTGTAATGAGAAAAACTGAATCGGACAGCTCCCTGTTCTACTGTACCGAGTGCTTTGTGCATCAGTGGTGCACAATGTGCTCCCGGTCTGGTCGCAATCCCATAAACTTCATTTAATTCATCACTGACTTCAGAAGAGTCATAATCTCCCAGATTGAAAGTCACGATCGGAGCTCTTTCCTCTGCTGTAAAATCTCCATAGACTTTCACATCCGGGATCTGAGAAATCCCATCATAAAACCTGCGCATCAGATGAAGTTCTTTCTCACGGATCACATCAATTCCTGTACGGTTCAGATAATCAATTGCTGCGCCAAGTCCTGCAATCCCATGCCCATTAAGAGTTCCGGCCTCAAGTGCCGTCGGCATCTGGGACGGATGATGCATGTTATAAGTATCCACGCCACTTCCTCCACACAGAAGCGGACGAATTTCCACACCTTCCCTAACATAAAGCCCTCCGGTTCCCTGCGGTCCAAGCAGACCTTTATGTCCTGTGAAGCACAATACATCAACCCCAAGTTCCTGCACATCAATTGGATAAACACCTGCTGTCTGAGAAGCATCCACAACAAACAAAATATGCTTCTTCGATGCAATCTGTCCTACCCGTTTCAGATTGATCATATTTCCCGTTAGATTTGAAGCATGGGTACACACAATTGCTTTTGTATTTTCCCTCACTGCATTCTCCATCTCTTCATATGACAGATTTCCCTTTTCGTCACAGTTTAGAATTGTAAGCTCTACTCCCTGTTCCTGACACCAATACAGCGGACGCAATACTGAATTATGTTCCAGCACTGTTGTGATCACATGATCGCCCGGTTGAAATAAACCTTTTAATGCAATATTAAGACTCTCTGTAGAATTTGCAGTAAATGCAATTCTTGTCGGACTTTCTGCATTGAAAAAATCTGCAAGCTTTTCCCTTACTGCATAGATACTTCTCGAAGCATCAAGTGCAGCTTCTGTTCCGCCTCTCCCTGCATTACCCATATGCTCGAGAGCATAGAGAATCGCCTCTTTTACTTCTTCCGGTTTCTGCAATGTAGTTGCCGCATTATCCATGTAGATCATAGGGCTTCTCTTCCTTTCTGTATGTGTTTATATCGTTTACTTTTTAGATACAAATCACTAGTTATAGTATACTTCTCTTTTCTGTTTCCGTCTAATAGGAATCCGTAATGGATCTGCCCTATTTATAGGCTTTTTCTATAAATAGGGCGTGTTATTTGCATTCACCTATCCCTGTATTTTCTTTCTTCAAATACATTCTCTTTATCATCTTTATAAAACGCTCTGCTGCCGGAAGCAACGGATATTCTGCATCATAGACAAGGTTGATCATTCTCTTTCCACCTTGACTGCCCAGTGGAAAAGCCAGAAGTGTTCCATTTTTCAATTCCTCTTCTGCCGCAAGTTTAGACAAAATCGTAACTCCCATCCCTTTACTTACAGATCTTTTGATTGTCTCCTGATTCTCCATCAATGCTGCAAGCTTCAGTTTCTTCATATCAATCCCTTGTTCTGCCAGCATTTTTTCTGCTTCTTTCTTTGTTCCGGATCCTTCTTCTCTTAAGATCACCGGCTCGTCCATGATCCAATCCGCCAATATTTGTCCACCACAAAGCTTTTCAACAAATTTCTCATTTGCCGGAGTAAGCACAACTAATTCGTCTTCATAAAATGGAAGATATTTACAGTTTCCTTTCTCAATCACGGTTCCTGTAAATCCAATATCAATATGATGGGAAAGAATCATATCGATAACTCCTTTACTGTCTGTCTCAAAAAGCTTCAATTTTTCGCCAGGATATTCTGCATGAAATGTAGACATTACATTTGGAAGAATATATTGCGCCGGTACGGTTGAAGCACCAATACGAAGTACATTTCCCTCCGGTTTTATTTCTTTTCCAAACCGTCCTTTTATTGTCTTTTCGATTTCAAGCATTTGTACCGCATAAGCATAAAGCTCTTTTCCACTCTCTGACAGCTCAACTCCTCTTGTATTTCTTATAAGGAAACAGGTATTCAGTTCTTTTTCTAATGCAGACACATGTGCACTGATAGTTGGCTGCGTAAGGAATAACTGCTTTGCCGCTTCCGAAAAACTTTTTGTTTCTGCTACTTTCACAAACGCTTCCAGTTGTTTTAAGTTCATTCACTCTCCCCTTACTTTCCTCTGATTTGTTCTCTTTGCAATTTATTTCCTGCCAAGCGTTCTGTCCGTGCACCTTCTTTTGCTGTAAATCCGATTCGATCTGTATATTCAAAAATCAATCTGGCATTTTTTCTGCTTGTCTGAAATACTTCTTTCACCTGACTCAGTGTAATCACTTTAGATACAGATAACATACGGCTTACTTCTGTTCTAATTTTAAACGTAATCTCTGTTGTTGTATAAACACTCTCACAAACCTCTGTAATTTCGTTTTCTTCCTGCATATAATTCAGAATTTCCATCAATTCATCCTGACTTTGTATTCCACTTTTCTTTTTCGTTTTTCTTGCTGACTCAAAAAATGTTTCCAATTCCACTTTGTTCAAAAAGAAAACTTTATTCTCATCTGATTGACTGGCAAAGATTTCTCTTAATTTAGAAACTTCTTCCGTCTCTTTTACTTTATATCCCTCCGGAGAAATCAGCTCTATGCCAGAATTTTCCTGTTGCAACCTTATACAACCGACATTTCCATGTTCCTCCAATCGTATAAGACATTTCTGAATTTCCCGATTCTGTTCCTTTTTCCCTTTGCTGATCTGATTGAAAAGAACTGTCTTTGGCATTCCTCTTCGATATGGATGAGCAGACAACCAGCTTTCCAATTCATCCATAATTCTCTTTTCTAAAGAAATCTGTTCCTGCAGGCTCTTTTCTTGATCTGGGATTTCCTTTGAACACTTATTTTCTTGATTCCAAAGATTGTTTTCCAACAGTTCCAGTCTTTGTAAAACCCCATCATGATATTTTCGCTCTTTTTTTTCTCCCATTTCAAGGATAATTCCTCCACCGATTGTCTCGAGTGGTGAATAAAATCGGACAATAAACCTGTCCCCCGGACAAAACGCAGCAGGTTCTTCTAATCTTAATTGGACATAGGCTGATTCCCCCGGCTCAACTTTCTCACAGGACAACGGAACTGCTCTGCACAGAACTTCTGTTGTTCCGCTATAAAAATGTAATCGAGTCTGATGCTCAATACTTCTTTTACTTTGTGGAAGAAGTGTCAGTTTTGCATTCACATAGCGGCTGACTTTCATACTTCCTTCCGGTGCGATCACATTTCCTCGATACACAAACTTCCCATCACTGCTCTGTCTTCGGTCCGTCTGAACCAGGTTCAGTGCGCTTCGCTGACCTGCTTCACAAGCTTCTGCCTCCTGCTCATGCACCTGAACTCCACGAACTCTGCACGAAGTTTGTTGTGGATAGATCATCACCCGATCTCCCGAATGAATTTTCCCGTCAAGAAGTGTTCCCGTCACAACTGTTCCGCTTCCTTTCATTGAAAATACTCTGTCCACAGGAAGTCTTGGAAATGCAGGGATTTTCCACATTTCTTTCTGCTTTTTTACACATTTCAGGATTTGATTTCTTAATTCTTCTATTCCGGCTCCTGATTTTGCTGAAACACGTACAATGTCCACATTATATTCCAGCTTATCTTCTACCTGATCATTTCTCTGACCTACTGTAAGCAACTGTTGCATTTCTTCACAGATCTGCTGTTCTACCATCTCCAGCCATTCCTCATCCACAAGGTCACATTTATTCAAAACAACAAGGATATTCTCAACACCCAGAAGGCGTAAAATTGCCAGATGTTCTCTTGTCTGTGGCATAATCCCCTCATCTGCTGCAATTACAAGAAGAACAAGGTCCATTCCTACCACACCTGCAGTCATATTAGAGATAAATTTCTCATGCCCGGGAACATCAATGATTCCGACACGCTCTCCGTCTGTCAAATCCATCCATGTAAACCCTAGATCAATTGTGATTCCACGTGCTTTCTCTTCTTTCAGACGGTCTGTATCTCTTCCCGTTAATGCCTTGATCAGTGTCGTCTTACCATGATCGATATGTCCGGCAGTTCCGATGATCACATGTCTTTCCATCTAATGCAGTCCCTTTCTTAATGCTGTTTTTCTTTCTTAGTTATGTTTTCTTTCCATAACATGCCTGATCTGTGTCGCCAGATATTCGATTCCTTCTTCCGGGAAAGTTCTCATATCCAGAAGGAAACGTCCTTCCTTTATTCTTCCGATCACCGGAATTGAGAGATTTCTCATCCTGCTTTCTAATTCTTCAACGGTGATCTCGTTTGCTTCCAATGTTACTCCATAACTTGAAATCCCTGTTTCGGGAAGTGCTCCACCGCCTGCCTTAGAAATACATTTTTCCACTTGAATCTGAACCAACGCTCCCTCTTGATTCCATCTATCAGCACAGACTCTTGCTTTCTCTTTTATTTCCTCCACAGGTCTTGTCAGCATTCTCAAAGTTGGAATCTTTTGAACCGCTTCTTTCTGATCCAGATAACATTTCAATACTTCTTCTATCGCTGTCAATGTGAATTTATCTGCTCGAAGAGCCCGAAGTAATGGATGATTACGCATCTGATCAATATATTTTTTCTTTCCGACAAGGACTCCTGCCTGTGCTCCACCAAATAGTTTATCCCCACTAAAACAAACAACATCTGCACCGGCCTTTACTTCTTCCTGTACGGTTGGTTCTTTGGATAAACCATATTCGTCCAGTTTTATAAGTACACCACTGCCCAGATCTTCAATCACTGGAATTCCGCTTCGTTCCGTATGATTCTCGAAGTTTTCAGGTGGCAATTCCTGCGTGCACTCTATCAGACCAGTACTTAATTCATACAATTCTTCTGCACTTACCGATTCTGTAAACCCGACAATTCTGTAATTACTTGTGTGGACTTTCAAAAATGCTTTCGTCTTTTCACTGACTGCTGCTTTATAATCTTCTATCCTTGTACGATTGGTTGTCCCGACTTCTTTCAAAATAGCACCGCTTAATTCAAGAACTTCCGGAATACGGAATTTCCCGCCGATTTCAACAAGTTCTCCTCTGGAGACGATCACTTCTCCGCCTTTTGTCAATGCACTCAAGGCAAGAAGTACAGCTCCGGCATTGTTATTCACAACAATTGCCGCTTCTGCTCCCGTGATCTGACAAAGCAATTCTTCTGCATATCCGGTCCTGTTTCCACGTTTTCCAGTCTGTAAATCATATTCCAGACTGGAATAATTCTCTGCAACTGCTTTCAGTTTTTCCGCAATCTCATGACTAAGCGTTGCACGTCCAAGCCCGGTATGAAGGATTACTCCTGTTCCGTTATAAACTGGTTGGATCTCCTTTTTCTGTTCTTGTTCCAGAAGATGGTTCACTTCTGATTTCCTTGAACTTGATTCTATCTCATACAGAAATTTCTGAATCATTTCTTTCGCTTCATGCTCACTGATTCCCTTTTTGATTCCTTGTGAGATTTCATTTCTCAGATTCTCCACAGAATCTCTGACTGCTCCGAGAACACGCTCATATCCTTCTTTCTCTGCCAGTCTCTGAACATTTTCTTTCTTCATCAAGTCATCTACTCGCGGAAGCAGGCGAAAGATCTGATTCTTTTCTTTCTGCAAATTTTCTCTTTTCTTATTCTGATCTGACTGTTCCAACTACTGCTGCTCCTTATTTTCTCTTTCTACAGCGAAATGCCGCAAGAAACCGTTACTGCTCACAAAGCACTGTGAACAGTAACAAGAAATCTCTTACAGCATTTCCATTTTTCCTTTTTTTAGTTGGATGAGTTTTTCCTGCCGCTCTTTAACACAGCCTACAACAGAAACTTTCGTCTCCATTCCCACTGCCTCAAAGTCTGCTAACAGACAATCTAATTCTTCTCTTGGGACACTGACAAGAAGTCCTCCTGAAGTCTGCGGATCGCTGATCAGATCTAAATAGACCTCTTCTATATCTCCTGCATCCAGTCCTTCTGCTGCAAACTCCCGGTTCTTATATGCTCCTGCCGGAACGAGTCCCATCCTTGCATATGCAATCGCTTCTGTCATATATTCAATCTGCTCCGGATATAATTCCAGAGTCATGTCACTTGCCTCAGCCATCTCTGTACAATGTCCCAGCAATCCAAATCCCGTCACATCTGTACATGCGTGGATCGTGTGTTTCTCAATTGCTCTTTTCGCTCTCTGATTCAATGAAGCCATTACTTTCGCAGCTTCATCTGCGGCTGCTTCGGAAGCCATCTGTGCTTTCACTGTTGTATTCACAATACCACTTCCAAGCTGTTTGGTCAGAACCAGCACATCTCCCGGCTGACACCCGTAATTCTTATAAATCTTATCCGGGTGAACGAAGCCTGTTACCGAGAGTCCGTATTTCGGTTCATCATCCTGCACCGAATGACCTCCGACCAGAACGGCTCCTGCTTCTAACACCTTGTCTGCTCCGCCTCGCAAAATCTCCCCTAAGATCTCTGGATCCAGACAATTTGGAAAACATACAATATTCAATGCAACCTTCGGCTCTCCTCCCATTGCATATACATCGCTTAAGGAGTTCGCCGCTGCAATCTGTCCGAACAGATACGGATCGTCCACAACCGGTGTGAAGAAATCCAGTGTCTGTATCATGGCAGTCTCATCCGATATTTTATAAATTGCGGCATCATCTGATGTCTCAACACCGACAAGCAGACGCTCATCGGAAAATTTAGGCAGCTTACCCAGAACCTGGGCAAGGGTCTCAGGACCGATTTTGGCCGCTCAACCAGCTGTCTTTGTCATCTGTGTCAGATGAATCTCTTTGAGTCCCTTACTCATTTCGCCCACTTCCTTTCGAATATTTTTTCAAAATAATTCCCTCGGTATACGAAAAAGCTGTTGCAGCAGCTTTTCCATCACATTTTCAAATTACTGTAACTATTCCTATGTTTCTAACAAGGTTTCACAATCTTACCTGCATTATTCATAGACTCGACGATGTCATACATATTTGTAACTGTTCCTACTGCAAGCTTGTCTTTCAGTCCATAATAATCCAGACATGTCCCACAAGTCACGATTTCAACGCCCTGGCTTTCAAGATTCTTCAGATCCTCCAGAGAGTCAGATCCTTCACATGTGATCGTGGCACCACCATTGTAGAAGATCATCTTCTTTGGCAGTTCATCAAGCTGTGTGATTGCAAAGATGCATCCTTTGATCAGCACTTTACCAAGCTCATCATTTCCACTTCCCATCTTGTCAGAAGAAATCACAACTACCGTATCCCCTGTTGGAACACAATCGCAAACCGCACCCGCCGGCGCAGTCTGAGTTTCCTCTCCTGCAAGTGCCTGAATTGTCACTTTATATTCATCCTCTCCAAGCTTCTCCTGTGTTACTGCTGCGCCTGTACTCTGTGCCATCTTAGTCACATTAGCCACTGCTGTCTCATTGTCAACGAGAACTTCTATTGTCTCCGGAGCTGTCAAAGCATCTAATGCTTTCTTTGTCTTGATTACCGGAACCGGGCATTTATCTCCCATAGCATTTACTGTTACCATTCTATTGCTCTCCTTTACCTATTCGTTCAGGTATTTCAACCTCCAGGCTTCTGTTTTTCAGTATAACATTTTTACTATAGGTTATCAAACTATTCTATAGAAATTCTCTATAAATTTCCTTCTTTCTGATTCACATTTTTACGCAAAGCTTCTCCCAGTTCCGTAATACACAGTAATGTGATTACAAGCACGCTTCCCGGAATCAGAATGATCCACCAGGAGTTTGTCATCAATGCCTTTTCAGAAAGCGAGAGCATGCTCCCCCAGGAAATAATTTCCATCGGAAGACCAATCCCAAGAAAGCTCAATGTTGACTCTGCTATAATTGCACTTCTGATGTTCATCACGACCATAAACATAATTGACGAAACAAAATTCGGCAGCAAATGCACACGTAAAATATGCCAGAAGCTTCCCCCCATACATTTTGCAGCAATCAGATATTCACTCTCACGGAGCTGTCGTACCTCGGTACGTACCATTTTTGCGATATTCATCCAACTGGTAAGACCAATTACTATGGTGATTGCAACAACCGAGTTCTTTCCTGCCAGTGCCTGAAGAAAGATAATTAACAGAATGGAAGGGATACTCAATAAAATTTCTGTAAAACGCATCATCAGTTCATCAATCCACTCCGGTGCGATTCCACTGAAGGATCCGTAGATCACCGCAATCGTAGTCGATAACACGGTGGATATCAACCCGATAAACAACGATATTCTACCACCGTATAAAATCATTGAAAAAATATCTCTTCCCATCGTATCCGTTCCAAAAAAGAACTCTTTATTCGGTGAAATGTTGCAGTTCTTCAGATCCATGTATGTAGGGTCTTTCGTCATAAAGAAACGACAGAAAACACAGGCAAATACAATGACTGCAAGAATACTTCCGGCAATGATAACGGCATTATTTTTTTTCGCTTTTTTCATTTTCTCCACCTTATACCCTATCTGCCTTTCCTGTCATTTTTATCTCTTTCATTCTTGGATCGATCCATTCACTGACAGACTGTCCGATCACATTTCCTGCAATAACAAAAATACCGGTAAATACACAAAGCACCATCAGCATATTATAGTCATGATATTTTGCACTTTCAAAAGAAAGCGTTCCGATTCCCGGATAGGAAAATACCATTTCCACGATATACGTCCCTTCGATCACATGCTGAAGTGAAATTGCCATCAGACTGATGAATGATGGCATAATATTTTTCACACAGTGAAAGAACAATACTCTTTTTCGTGACATTCCTTTTGCCTTTGCCAGTAAAACATAGTCTTTTCTAGTTTCTTCCAACAATCGGTTACGGATCAGATACGCATAATACCAAAGGTGGCTCAGCACAACAACTGTCAGCGGAAGAATCAGATGCGTCAATCTGCTCAACGGATTTGCCGATTGTCCGAAATCATATGCCCCACTTCCCGGAAGGAGCTTTAGATTCACACTAAAAATCAAAATCAATATAAGTGACAACCAGAATTCCGGAATACAGCTTGTGATTGTTCCCACCTTACGCAAAATCCGGTCTAGAAGCTGATTTTCATAATACACACAGAAAATTCCAAGCAAAAGTGCCAGTCCAAATGTCAGGATAAAACCAATTCCACCAAGCAATAATGTATTGACTAAACGTCCCTCGATCACGGTAAGAACATCTTGTTTATATTTATAAGAGATTCCAAACTCCCCCTGAAATGCATTTCCAAGCCATTTCACATACTGAACAGGGATAGGTTCGTTTAATCCAAGTCGTTCCATTGCATGCTCATGTTCTTCCACAGACATCCTCTCTGCACGCTCTCCATAATAAGAAACCAGCGGATCCCCGGGCGCCAGCCGCGACATTACAAACACAAGAAGTGAGAGCACAAAAACAGATAGCAAGATCAGTCCGATTTTTCTAAACCATTGTTTCTTCATCACTCTGCTCCTCTCCTGAAATCTCCGGAATCGGAATCGCCTCCAGAAGTTTCTTCGTATATAAATGCTGTGGATATTCAAACACCTGCTCGGTTTCTCCTATCTCCACAAGTTTTCCATCCTTCATCACTCCGACACGGTCGCACAACAGACGCACCATTGAAAGATCATGCGCAATAAAAAGGATTGCACAGTCATGTTCTCTTTGTAAATGCCGAAACAGCTTCACCATCTGTGCCTGTGTAGTTACGTCCAGCGAAGCGATGGGTTCATCTGCAATCAAGAGCTTCGGCTTCATTGCAAATGCTCTTGCGATTGCAACTCTCTGTCTTTGTCCGCCTGACAACTCCGGTGGCCACACGTGAAGCTGTTCTTCCTGCAATTCCACTTCTTCCATCATTTCACATAAAAAATCATGTTGTTCTTTCTTGTCAGAAAATACTTTATGTATTTCCAATGGCTCTGCAAGGATCTTCTCTACCTTCATTTTCTGGTTTAAGGAAGATGTTGAATCCTGAAAGATCATCTGCCGCTCTTTTTGCAGTCTTCTCGCATTTTTCTTTTTTGCTTTTTTATCAAGAAGATTTATCCCATCATAAGAAAATGTTTCTGCTTCCGGACTTAGAATTCCCATCAGACATTTTCCAACCGTTGACTTTCCAGATCCCGACTCACCTACCAGTCCAAAAATCTCGTCTCTTCTTATATCAAAGGACACATCTTTTACTGCCTGAAACGTCCTTTTTCTATCCAAAGGATAGGCGTAGGACAAATGCGAGATCTCTACCAGTTTTTCATGCAATTTCGACTCACTTTTTAATTCTGATTCATTTCTATACATATAATAAGGATGATCATGAAGCAATTTCTTTGTATAAGAATGTTTTGGAGCTGTGAAAAGCTGTTTTGCTTCTTCCAATTCCACGATATTTCCATCCTGCATGACTGCCACCCTGTCTGCGATCTGAGCAACAACTCCGAGATCATGTGTGATAAACAGAATGCTTAAATTCAATTTTTTCTGTAATTTTTTCAACAGTTTCAGAATCTCTGCCTGGATTGTCACATCCAGCGCTGTTGTCGGTTCATCCGCAATTAAAAGCTTTGGATTTGAGGCAAGTGCTGTTGCAAGCACACATCTCTGACGCATTCCACCTGAAAAATGATACGGATATAGATCATAACGCTGCTCTGCGTCTTTGATCCCAACGAGCTTCATCAGTTCGATTGCCCGCTCTTTTGCTGATTTCTTCTTATTTTTCTCGAAATCTTTCTCTCTTTTCTTCTGATTTAAAGCTTTTTCATGCAGCAAAATAGCCTCTTCCATCTGACTTCCAACTGTCATCGTCGGGTTTAACGTACTCTGTGGATCCTGAAAGACCATCGCGATTCCATGTCCTCGGATCTGTTGCATCTCTTTCTCATTATATCCGATCAGGTTCTGATCTTTATATTGAATGGCTTCGCCTGTCACAGACGCACTCTTGGGCAGTAATTTCAAAATTGATCGGCACAGTACAGTCTTTCCACATCCTGACTCTCCAACAAGAGCAAGGACCTCCCCTTGTCTTAACGACAAGGAGACGTCCTTTACTACTTGTTTCTTTCCATCTGAAGTTTGAAATTCAACTGACAAATGCTTCACTGCCAGTATTTCTTCTATTTTCATTCGATTGTCCAATCCTCTATATTCCAGAAAATTCCAACACCATGATGGCCAAGAACTGTATCCTTTGTAATTCCCTGGATTTTCTTATTCGTCACATAATCTACATCGCAATAACAGAAGAATGTATATGCCGGATCTTCTGCAAGTGCAACCTGAAACTTTGCATATGCTTCTTTACGTTCATTCTCATCACTTGTCTGCCTTGCCTGTGTCAGATAAGTGTCTACCTGTTCATTGGAATATCCACTGTAATTACTTCCTTTATCTGTACCAAACACTTTATATGTATGGTCATCAGCATCAAACGGGCTTCCCCATCCGATCAAAAATGCTTCCTGATTTGCCCAGTCGATTTCTGACTGAACCTGTGCTTTTGCATCAACTCCAACTTCTTTCAGCTGCTGACATGCGATAGCCGCAAGATCTGCGCGCACCTGATCACCTTCCATCACATTGATTGTAAAAGAAAGCTTCTCTCCGTTTCTCTCATAGATTCCGTCATCTCCCAATGTCCAGCCAGCCGCTTCTAACACTTCTTTTGCTTTTGCCGGATCATAAGAGTATTTCTCTACATCTTCATTATTATATTTATTTCTCTGAAGCGGACCATAAGCTACAATTCCTTCTCCCAGAAGAACACTGTCTACTATCTTCTGACGATCGATTGCATAGCTGATTGCCGGAATTGCATCTTTGTTCCTCTGCCAGAACTCATTATTAAAGTTATAAAGGATACCTCTGTAATCTGCTGTCTTCATATCATATACTGTAAAAGTATCATCATCTGTGAAATTCTGTGCATCCTTCGGTGTCACCTTTGCCAGATTGATTTCACCGGATTTTAACTGAAGTGCCTTTGCATTATCATCCGGTACAATCTTAAACACGATCGTATCAATCTTCGGAGCTCCTTTATAATAATCCTCATTCTTTACAAGTGTAATACTCTGTCCTTCATCCCACTCCTGAATCTTATACGGACCCGTTCCGATTGGATTATGGAAATATTCATCTGTCTGCATATCCTTGCTTTCCAGTAAGTGTTTCGGAAGGATACCAATTGTCATATAGTCGAGAAATGCCACATTCTTATCCCGAAGTGTAAAAGAAATCGTCTTATCATCGATCACATTGATTGCTGTAACATCCTCATAATTAGAAGCAATCTCTGATTCATTGTCCGGATCCATGATTGCTTTGATCGTAAACTCAACATCATCTGCTGTAAATTTCTCTCCATCATGCCAATTTACATCATCCCTAAGATGGAATGTATAAGTATTTGTCGCGTCATCCAGCTCCCATGATTCTGCCAGTCCCGGTACCACCTCATTATTCTCATCATGTGCTGTCAGACCGTCAAACAGAAGCAGATTAATCTCTCCATGCTCATCAATAGCCGGATTGATCCTTGTGTAATCATTACTTCCATAGATTAATGTAGACCCGCTTTGTGTAGTCTCTTTATTTGCATTGTCTGATTTACTTCCACAGCCTGTAAGTACATAACCTGCCAACATGCAGACTGCTAATGTTACCACGATCACCTGTGATAGTTTTCTTCGTTTCATCGTTTTCTCCTCACGCTGTCTATTTTCTTTCAATGCAATTTATTGTATAAGAAATAGAATAAATCCACAAGCCAGGTGGGGGGATATAAGATATTTTTTATTGCTCCATTAAAAAAACTCCGGTGATTTCAAAAAACACCAGAGCTTTAAATCTTCTATATCTAGTTTTATTTTTAACTTTCTTTTCCTTCCCCCGCAAAATACTCTTTCACAAGCTTTACAACTACACCTGACAATAAGAATACTGCAATCAGGTTCGGGATTGCCATCAGACCATTAAATGTCTCTGCGATATTCCACATCAGTCCAAGTTCCATTGTAGCACCGACGATTGCAACGAGTGCATAGAGTACCATGAATGGCTTATTCGCTTTTGTACCAAGAAGGAATTCCACACATCTCGTTCCGTACAATCCCCATCCGATAATCGTAGAAAATGCGAAGCAGCACATTGCAACCGCTGTAAAGATAGATACCCAGTTTCCATAAGTGGATGTAAATCCAAGAATAGTAAGTTCTGCTCCTGCTGCCTCTCCATATCCAACCGGAACACCGCTGCACAGAATAACGAGTGCTGTCAATGTACAGATTACAATGGTATCAACAAATACTTCGAAGATTCCGAAAAATCCCTGCTTTACAGGCTTTTTCGTATCTGCACATGCATGTGCGATAGAACCTGTACCAAGTCCTGCCTCATTAGAGAAGATTCCTCTGGAAACACCTTTCTTCATACTCATAAAGAAAGATCCCACGGCGCCTCCGGTCACAGATGCCGGTGAAAATGCACCTTCGAAAATGGATCCAAATACGCTCGGAATGTTCTGGAAATTCAGAACAACAACGCCAAGTGCCAAAATCACATAAATTGCTGCCATAAATGGAACAAGCTTTTCTGTAACCTGACCAATTCTCTTAATTCCTCCAAGAAGGATCATGCCGATCAGGATAGCAAGTACAATTCCGATAATCAGATTCAATGTTCCAACAGAATCCTTTTCTATGATTCCATAATTAAAAAGTGCAGAATTGATTGCTGTTGTAATTGTATTCACCTGTGTTGCATTTCCCGTTCCAAATACAGTCAGAACTCCGAATGCAGCGAACAGATAAGCCAGCCAGTGCCAATGCTTTTTCAGACCATTTTTGATATAATACATCGGTCCACCGACACGATCTCCTTCCGCATTCGTCTCATGGAAATGAACTGCAAGAGTAACTTCTGAAAACTTTGTACACATTCCAAGAAGTGCTGAGATCCACATCCAGAACACTGCGCCCGGCCCTCCGATTGCGATTGCTCCGGCAACCCCGGCGATATTTCCGGTTCCGACAGTTGCCGCCAGCGCGGTACAAACTGCCTGGAACGGAGTCAGTGCACCGTCAGATGCATCTCTTTTGCGGAGCATCCTTCCGATTGTCACTTTCATCGCATACGGAAATTTTCTGATCTGAAGGAAGCCGGTCCGGATACTTAAGTAAAGCCCGACTCCAATAATGCAGATCATAGCCGGAACGCCCCAGATAAAGTTATTCACAGCACTATTTACTGATTCTATCGTAGATAACATACTTCTTCAATTCCTTTCTTTTATGATATTATTGCGTCGACTGTTCATCACATTAAATCGATAAATCATTAAAATAACTTTTAAATTATATCATAAAAGTAGGGAAATGTATAGAATTATTCCAATACTTCTTTCGAATCAAACTGATCCATAAACTCCGCATACTTTGCTGAATTTTCAAATACCGGCTTATAATTTTTAACAAGCTCTCTGCTTCTTGCTGCTTTTTCTTTCAAAAGTCCATAGGCTCCAAGTGCAAACATCTTCGCAGTGACAATATAAGCTTCTTCCTCATCCGTCACTTCAAATTCTACCTGATGGAGTCCACCCTTTACACCACCTGTATTAAATGTATATACAGGCATTAAGTGCTGGACATCACCGACATCTGTTGATCCTCCCGTATGTCCTGAGGCCTCGATCACATTTGTTTCCGGTGCAGAAAGTTCTGCTGCTCTTTTTAATTCTGGGAGTGCTTCTTCCGCAAGTGTCGGAAGGTATCCCGGAAGTGTTGTGATTTCAACCTTCGCTCCCATTGCAGTAGCTCCTGCGTGAAAGGATCGGTCTGTTTTCTTCGCTGCATCTGTAAATGCCTCGATTGTTTTAGCTCTTACCAATGTCTCTACTACAACTTCATCAGGCACTACATTTACCAGGTTGCCGCCCTTTGTAATGATCGGATGGACACGGACACAATCCTCATCACGGAACGTCTCTCGATTCAGACCGAGTGCCTGCAGACCAAGTGACGCCGCCGACAGAGCATTTACACCTTGTTCCGGTGTTCCTGCCGCATGGGCTGCCTTACCTAAACAACGGATCACTTTAGATACAAATCCATTTCCGGTTCCACTTCCTACTATGATATCATCCCCCGGCGCAATGTGATGTGTAATACAAAGATCAATATCATCAAATGCACCGATACGAAGCAGCTCACATTTTCCACCGCCATATTTTATTTTTCCCTGTGCACGCAGCTCATTTTTGAATCCAATTTCACCATACTCTTCCGCCGGTGTTGCAAAAAATACCACCTGTCCATCCAGTTTTTCCGCGATCTCCGGAACTGTAAGAGCCAGTGCCGCACCAAAGATTCCAGCCATCTGTGCATGATGTCCGCAGCAATGTGCCGCATCTGTCTCTGGATTCGCATGAGCATGCTCCGGAATCCTAAGTGCATCAAGTTCTCCAAGAAGTGCAAGGCTTGCTGTATCTTTCTTTTCTTCATTTAAATACGCTTTTGTTCCTGTAATTGCAAGTCCGGTTTCTGTGCGCAGACCTAATTCTTTCATCTTCTTTATGAATTTTTCTGCTGTATTGAATTCTTTATATCCAAGTTCTCCATGATCGTATATATCTCTGGCAAATTCAATGATCTCATCTCTGTGCTGATCGATTGCTTCCAGGATTAATTTTTCTGTCTGATCCATTTTCATCACTGCCTTTCTTAATTATTGAAGCTCCTCCGGGATCCACCATAATCCATCATTGTTTTCTTTCATATACTGTTTGAATTCATCTGAGTGGTATGCGTCCACGATTGCCTGTGCCCAATCTGCATCTTTGTTCTCTTCTTTTACAACAACCTGAAGTACAAGATAATCTGAAATATCTTCATTGGCCAATGCTGTAGAAGCATCAATGCCTGCATTATATACGACACTTCCTGTGATTGCAATATAATCAAAATCAGATTCTGCTGCCGGAATTGTCATGCTGTTCATTTCTGTAAATTCAATATTATGTGGGTTCTCTACAATATCATCCTGTGTAACTGTGGATGGATCAGCATTCTCGTCAAGCTTGATCCAGCCGATTTTCTGAAGCATCAGATAGCAGCGTGCTGTGTTGGACGCATCATTTGGGACTGCAACCTTCGCACCATCCGGGATTTCATCTACAGAATCGTATTTTTCTGAATAAACTCCTGCCGGAACAGTTGGAATCGGACTGATTGCAACCAGATCTGCATTGTAGCTTTTATTGAAATTGTCCATGTATGCTGTATGCTGTTCTACATTGACATCTACATCCCCATCATTCAGTGCAACATCTGCTGTCTGAAGATCTGAAAGGTCAACAGCTTTTAAGGTATATCCTTCTTTCTCAAGAATTGGAACAATTGCATCTTCGAAAAGTTCTGTATATGGTCCCTGGGATTTTCCATAGACGATTTCCTTTTTCTCTGATGTATCCGCGTCACTTTTCTTCGTATCTCCTGAACCTGAATTTCCGCATGCCGCCAGGCTGAATGCTGTTGTCGCTACTAATAATCCTGCAATAATTTTCTTGATTTTCATAATATAATTCTCCTCGTTCTTTCTTAATCAATTATCTATGTTGTCTGAGTTTTCTTGAAATTGTATTTCCTGCAAGCTGAAGGATCTGTACAAATACGACCAGTACAACTACAGTAAAAATCATCAATGGTGTATTCATCCTCTGATATCCATAAGTCAGTGCCAGGTCTCCGACACCTCCTCCGCCTACATACCCAGCCATTGCTGATGCTCCAAGCAGCCCGATCGTACCTGTTGTCAATGCGAGTACGATAGATCCAAGTGTTTCCGGAAGCAGAAAATACCGAATCGTCTGCCAGGTAGATGCCCCCATTGCTTCAGCCGCTTCCAGAATACCCGGATTAATCTCCAGTAAGCTATTTTCCATCAAGCGTGCAAGATATGGACTGATATAAATAACAAGCGGAACAAGTGATGCTGTACTTCCGATGGTCGTTCCAACAATTGCCCTTGTCAGTGGCATGATCGCTACCAGTAAGATCACAAATGGAATACTTCTTACTATATTAATATAGATACTTACAATATTGTAAAGGATCAGATTCTCTATCAGTCCTCCCTTACGGCAAAGCACAAGGATCAGTGCCAAAATAATTCCTATGATTGTTCCAATAATCAGTGACCATGCAACCATATATAAGGTCTGTCCACCACTGGTCAGTAACTTTTCCAGTGATACTCCAAAATACTCTTGTTCCATTAAATCGCCTCCACTCTTTCTCTGATTACTCCATTCTCATCAATCTGTTTCTCAGCTTCTAATATTTTCTCTTCCGTTCCAATCAGCTGCAAAATGAACACACACATTACATTCTCCTGCAATTCCTGCACGGTCGCTCCCAAAATATTTACTACAATTCCATCCACATGACAGATATCTGAAATCACAGGTCGTTTTACACTACTTCCGATAAACTTAAGCCTCTCTACCCAGAAATGTTCTTTCTGTTCTTTCACAAGACTTAGAATGCTTTCCGGAATCTGATCATTTACTACAGTCTGAACGAATCTTCTTGTAACAGGTGCCTGTGGCTTTCCGAATACATCAAGCACACTTCCGGCCTCCACTACTTGTCCGTTCTCCATAACTGCTACTTTATTACAGATCATCTGAACAACCTGCATCTGATGTGTGATCAGAAGGATTGTAACTCCCATCTCCCGGTTGATCTTCTTAAGCAGTTTCAGAATGGATTCTGTAGTTTGTGGATCCAGTGCACTTGTTGCCTCGTCACAGAGCAGGATGTCCGGTGTTGTTGTCAGTGCCCTTGCGATTCCCACTCTCTGTTTCTGTCCTCCCGAAAGCTGGCTTACATAAACATCTTTCTTATCTTCCAGTTCTACAAACCGGAGTACTTCTTTTACTTTCTTATCAATCTCTTCCTTTGGTGCCTTTTCAAGAATCAATGGCAATGCAATGTTGTGATACACTGTTTTTGATTCAAGAAGATTAAATTGCTGAAAAACCATTCCGATTTTTCTTCTAAGCTTGCGAAGCTGCGTTTTTTTCAGATTCCCAAGATTTTCTCCCTGGACTATAACATTTCCCGTATCCGGTGTCTCTAATCCATTTACCAACCGGATCAAAGTTGATTTACCTGCTCCGGAAAATCCGATAATTCCGTAGATGTCACCTTTCTCTACATGAATGCTGACATCCTGCAGCGCATGTACTGTACCGTATTTCCCGGAAAATGTTTTGTTTGCATGTTCTACTTTTATCATACCTATCACTCCATCTATCATTTGATGTAACGTTGTTACTTTTCGCATCTCAGATTCGATAGGCGTATGATACACCTTATTAACCTACTACGTCAATAGGTTTTATATGTTTTCGGCGTTTTGTTTTTATATTCCTATGTGTTTAGTAGGTTTATAGTGCATTTTAACCAGTCCCGTTATAAGAATGCTGTTCACACATCGTGTGAACAATACCGGCTGGCAACACTTGATTTCTGAATCTGAAAATTTTCATTGCATTACCATAGGGCTTTCGATTATAATAGAAATGTTATAGACGATATAAAACGAAACAATTTCAAAATGTATCGTTTTTTGAGATTGTCTCTGAATGATTACAAGTATTTTTTTTAGAAAGGATTAACTAATTCATGTGGATTGCAGATAATTGGAAAGATTACGAAATTCTTGACTGCTCAGGTGGCGAAAAGCTTGAGCGTTGGGGAAATTATCTTCTTGTCCGTCCGGACCCGCAGGTCATCTGGGATACTCCTAAGAAGAACCGCGGTTGGAAAGAGATGAACGGACATTATCACCGTAGCAAAAAGGGTGGCGGTGAATGGGAGTTTTTTAGTCTCCCACAGCAGTGGCAGATCCATTACGGTTCTCTCACATTTAATTTAAAACCATTTAGTTTCAAGCACACAGGACTCTTCCCAGAGCAGGCAACTAACTGGGACTGGTTCTCTGAGAAGATTAAGAATGCTGGACGTCCGGTCAAGGTGCTGAACCTTTTTGCTTATACCGGAGGTGCTACACTTGCAGCGGCAGCTGCCGGAGCGCAGGTTACTCATGTAGATGCATCTAAGGGTATGGTGACATGGGCAAAGGAGAATGCGGTTTCTTCCGGTCTGGGAGATGCACCGATCCGCTGGCTTGTCGATGACTGTGTGAAGTTCGTTGAACGCGAGATCCGCCGTGGCAACACTTATGATGCAATCATTATGGATCCGCCGTCATATGGGCGTGGACCAAAAGGCGAGATCTGGAAGATTGAAGATATGATCCATCCACTCATCAAGCTTTGTACAAAGATTCTTTCCAAGGATGCACTGTTCTTCCTTGTGAATTCTTATACAACAGGACTTGCTCCTGCCGTACTTACCTACATGATCTCAACTGAATTAAAACCTTGGAACGGACATGTAGATTCTCAGGAGATCGGACTTCCTGTTACAGATTCAGGATTGGTTCTTCCATGTGGTGCTTCCGGTCGTTGGGAACGTGACTAGCAGAATCCCAATTATAATTCGTTTGTTACTGGCTTCAAATTTCTGAGTCAGTGGCTATAAATTGTACCTGTGCAAAACGTTACTGCTCACAGTAACTTCTAAACAGCTACAGCAATATTCTAAACAGCAGAAAAGACCAGAGGTTCTTGTTTCAATTTGTAAAACAAGCCTCTGGTCTTTTCATTTATTTATGCTGTTCTTGAACTCCCCTGACAGATTTCTTCAAACTCTTTTAATTTCTGTCTTGCCTGCAAACTTAAGTTTCTTGGCACTTCAATCTGAATCGTCACATACTGGTCTCCGTGAACGGATGAATCTTTCATCGAAACAATTCCCTTACCTCTCAGACGAATCTTGGAACCCGATTGTGTTCCCTCTTTAATCTTACACATAACATCTCCATACAGTGTATGGACCAATGCTTCACCTCCGAACACAGCTGTTGTATACGGAACAGATACGGTTGTATACACATCCATACCTTTCCGCTCATATCCAGGTTTCGGAGCAACTGTTACTTTCAACAGAAGATCTCCGGCTTCACCACCACCGGTTCCCGGCATTCCCTTTCCTCTTAAACGGATTGACTTTCCGTTATCAATACCTGCCGGAATATGAACCTTCAGTGACTGTCCCGGTTGTCCCGGATTTTCCGGATTACTCAGTGTAATAACCTTATCTCCACCAAATGCAGCCTCATCAAATCCTACAGTGATACCTGCCTTGATATCAGAACCTTTTGATCTAAAGCTTTCACCTCCAAATCCTCCGGTAAATCCTGATGTCCTTCTGCTGCGACCTGAAGCACTTCCTCCATGGAACATATTTCCGAAAATGTCATCAAACATATCATCCATGTCGCCACCTTCGAAATGATACTCCTGATATCCACTTCCCGGTCCACCATAACTACGGTAAGTACCGCCTTTGAATCCGCCGTTTCCGCCGAATCCTCCAAAGCCACCTGTACCGGCATTTCCGTATCCGGAACCTGCAGCACCGCTCTGATCAAATGCAGCATGACCGAACTGGTCATACAGTTTCTTCTTCTCCGGATCACTCAGTACAGAGTACGCCTCCGTCACTTCTTTGAATTTCTTCTCCGCTTCTTTATCCCCAGGATTCGTGTCCGGATGATACTTCTTCGCCAGCTTACGATATGCTCTCTTTATTTCTTTATCCTCTGCGCCCTTTGACAGCCCAAGCACTTCATAATAATCTCGTTTCATTCTTTCCACATCCTTCCGAATCTCTTATTGTTTTGAACATATATAGTTTATTATTTCTCTGTGTTCTACTTGTAATATAGCAGACATTTTCCAGGCTGTCAATATATCAATCTTAATTTCAATATTAGGTCAATAAATGTATCTGTTCCATTTACAGGAATCCTAACAGGCAAATCAAATTTTATTTTAACAACTCCCGCAGCACCTGATTCACCATTCCTGGGTTTGCTTTCCCCTTCATGGCGCGCATTGTCTGTCCAAGCAGTGCTCCGATTGCTTTCTCTTTACCGCCTTTGAAGTCTGCGACTGCCTGTGGGTTGTCTGCGATCACTTTGGCAGCTGTCTCACGGAGTGCACCTTCATCATTCACCATCTTAAGCCCGTGTTCTTCGACATATTTCTCAGGATCTATATCCTCCTGGAAAATCTGCTTGAATACATCTTTTGCCACAGAACTGTTAATGGTTCCTGCCTCCGCAAGATCAATTAATTTTGCCAGGTTCTCCGGAGAGAATGTTAAATCTTCCGGCTCCATTCCATTGTCTTTCATCAGACGGAAGGTCTCTCCGATCAGCCAGTTTGCAACTTTCTTCGGTTTCTCACAGATTGCTGTTGTTGCCTCAAAAAGATCGGCCATTTTCTTAGAACCTGTGATGATCTCTGCGTCATACTGCGGAATATCAAACTGTTCCTTGTAACGCTCCAGCTTCTCCGTACGAAGTTCCGGCTGCTGAGATTTGATTTTCTCGATCCATTCATCACTGATCACGATCGGAACAAGGTCTGGTTCCGGGAAATAACGATAATCCTGTGCATCCTCTTTGGAACGCATTGCATAAGAATGCTCTTTGTTGTCATCCCAGCGTCTTGTCTCCTGTACAACCTGTTTTCCTTCTTCGATCAACTCAATCTGTCTCTGACGCTCGCCTTCAATTGCATGTGCGATTGCCTTAAATGAGTTCAGGTTCTTCATCTCTGTTCTTGTACCAAACTGATCGGATCCGACTTCACGGACAGACAGGTTGACATCTGCACGCATAGAACCTTCCTGAAGCTTACAATCAGATGCTCCTAAATACTGCACGATCATACGCAATTTTTCAAGATAAGCAATAACTTCCTCCGCGGAACGCATATCCGGTTCAGATACGATCTCTACAAGTGGCACACCGCTTCGGTTATAATCGACAAGTGAAGTATCATCCCACTCATCATGAACCAGCTTACCTGCATCTTCTTCCATATGCATCTCGTGGATTCTTACTTTCTTCTTTCCCGAACCACTCTCGATCTCTACATATCCATCTCTGGCAATCGGGAGATACAGCTGGGAAATCTGATAGTTCTGCGGGTTATCCGGGTAGAAATAATTTTTACGGTCAAATTTGCATACCTGTGTAATCTTACAGTTTGTTGCAAGACCAATTGCCATAGCATATTCTACGACTTGTTTATTCAACACCGGAAGCGATCCCGGCATACCGGTACATACCGGACAAGTATGTGTATTCGGTGCGCCACCGAATTCTGTGCTGCATCCACAGAAGATCTTTGTCTTTGTAGCCAGCTCAATATGCACTTCCAGTCCAATGACTGTTTCATACTGCTTTGCCATTGTTAACGCACCTCCTTTTCTGACATAAGACCGACATTTGCCGGTGTTTCATGCATCTTCTTTGTCGCACACTCATAGGTATATGCTGCACGGATCAAAGTTTTTTCTTCAAATACATTTCCAATCAGCTGCATACCGATTGGAAGTCCTTTGCTGTCTTTTCCAACCGGAACGCTCATTCCCGGAAGACCTGCAAGATTGACTGAGATTGTATAAATATCTCCCAAATACATCTTCATCGGATCACTTAAGCTCTTTCCAAGCTCCGGAGCAGTTGTCGGTGCTGCCGGTCCGAGAATGATGTCATAATTACGGAATGCACGGTCAAACTCTTTCTTGATTAAAGCTTTTGTTCTAAGTGCCTTCAGATAGTAAGCATCATAATATCCTGAACTTAAGACAAAAGATCCAAGCATGATTCTTCTCTTTACTTCAGGGCCAAATCCTTCTGAACGTGTTTTCTTGTACATGTTATGAAGTCCATCGTAATCTTTCGTACGATAACCATATTTCACACCATCAAAACGTTCCAGGTTAGAACTTGCCTCTGCATCTGCGATCGTATAATAAGCAGGGATTGCATATTTTACAAGTCGCAGATCAAACGCCTCAACAATCGCACCCTTTTCTTCGAGTACTTTTGCTGCCTTCATCACAGCATCATTTACTTCAGGATCCAGACCTTCTCCCATATAGTCTCTTGGGATTCCAATACGGAGTCCTTTCACATCATCGACAAGTGCTTCTGTGAAATCACAATCATCACGATCCATGGAAGTGCTGTCCTTCGGATCATGGGATGCAATTGTTTCAAGAATTGCCGCACAATCCGATACATCTTTCGCTACCGGTCCAATCTGATCTAAAGAAGATCCATATGCGATAAGTCCATATCGGGAAACGGTTCCATAAGTTGGTTTTAGTCCGACAACTCCACAGAAAGAACTCGGCTGACGAATGGATCCGCCGGTATCAGATCCAAGTGCATAATAACATTCGGATGCTGCCACTGCCGCACAGGAACCACCGGAAGAACCTCCCGGAACATGCGCTGTGTTGTGCGGATTGCGTGTCGGTCCGTAATAAGACGTCTCTGTTGTACTTCCCATGGCAAATTCATCCATGTTTGTCTTACCAATGATAACCGCTCCTGCTTTTCTGAGGTTCTCAACTGCCTCTGCCGTATAGGTCGGTTTGAAGTTGGAAAGAATCTTTGAACTACATGTGGTAAGCTGTCCCTCGATACACATATTATCTTTTATTGCAACCGGAACTCCTGCAAGTGGACCTGTCAGTTCGCCCACATCTATTTTCTTCTGAATTTCCTCCGCTTGTGCATAAGCACCTTCTTCATCTATCGTCACAAAGCTATGAATCTCTGACTCCGCTTCTTTGATCTGTCCAATCACTGCATCGACTGCTTCTCGTACAGTTACTTCTTTTGCTTTGATCTTCTCGCCCAGTTCAAGGGCTGTAAGTTTTAATAAATCCATCTGCTCTCACTCCCTTAACCAATTGTCTTCGGCACTTCAAAACTGTCCTCTTTACGAAGTGGTGCATTCGCAAGTGTTGCCTCTTTGTTATCGCCATTTGTCACCACATCTTCACGGAACACATTCTGTACCGGAAATACATGAGACATTGGTTCAATCCCTGTTGTATCAAGTTCATTTAATGTATCTATATAATCCAGCATCTGCTCCATGTCTTTTTTCGCTGCTTCTTTCTCTTCCTCTGAAAGTTCCAGCTTTGCAAGGATTCCTACATACTCGATTGTTTCATCGGATATTTTATTTGCCAATTTAATCATCCTTTCTTTCTACTCTGTCTTTGCTAATCCTGACAATTTCCAAAATCAGTATCATAAATTTCTCAGCTTATTGCGACCTGTAGCGGTACATATCATAGAAACTGTCATAATTCTGGTTTTTTACTGAGCCGGACGGCGTCAAGATTAAGTCCCCATCATCCACTTCCAGCTCCGTTCCTTCCGGGAAAACTGCATTTCTATAAGATTCTGATCCATCTGTATCATAAAACCAGAGTCCATAATTTTCATAATTGAGATTTTCATTTTCCTTATCATAAAAATCACCAAGATAAATCTTGTAATGAAGCTCCGCCCAGTCGACTCCTGATGCCTCGGTCACATCATACCATCCTGCCGGGAAATCTGTTCCCGCCGTATAAGTGTTTCCGGCTTTCAATGTTACCTGTTCCGTCAGCGGATTTTCTTCCAGCTGCATCTGTTCCGTCTGTGCATTCTCAGAATGAAACTGGACAACCAGTCCTGTATCAATCTTCAGATGACCTCCTGTATACAGTCTCACATCATCCAGATAATCTCCTGCATCCGTATCTGACTCATCTTCACTAAAATAAGAATAGTAATAAATCGAATTCTCAGGATCATCCTGCTGCATGGAGCCTTCTCCTGAGACAAGCTCCACTTCATAAGTTCCTTCCGGGATCTGTGCTCCGATCTCATACTCCCCATATCCTAATACACAATCATAAGTTGCTCCTGTCTCAGAAAGTTCTCTCGTTGTATTCATATATGGATCATACTCAGAATCCACTTCGCTGCCATCATCATTCCAGTCATAATCTGAGGAATGAAAATCATCCCCAAATGAGGAAATGAAATCACCAACGGAACCTGCAATGCTTGTAAATGCTACGATTGCTACGATGATTCCCGCAAGAATTCCACTGATTTTCCTTGCCTTTTTCTGTTCCTCGTAAGATCCTGCATGAACCTTCCTTGCCGGATTAAATATCGTCGGCCCACCCAGCTGCATCTGCCCTGTCTGTGGGATTTCCATCCGCGGATTCTCTTTTTGCTGATATTCTGTCTGCGTTCTTTTCCGTCCGTTATGACTCTCACAGAGATGTCCCGCATCCTGCTTTTTCTCCCGTTTTTTTGTCTCTCCAGTCTCATTCTGTCGTTTCTGGGAATATGTCATTTTTTTCTTGCGATCAAAGCTGCTCTCATTCAGCCTGTAATTCTTTTTCTCCAGCTTTGTGTTATCCAGCCCGCAGGAACTGCAACGGCCATCAATCAATTTACCTCCGCAAAGATAACATTCTTTTTTCTTAAACATAAAGATCCTCCCTCATTTCTACTCCTTAAGTTTCTGACCACAACATCCTGTGGGCAGTTCTCTTTCTCAGTTCAGACCTTCACATCCAACAGTTTTTTCGTTCAATCCAGGGGGATTGACCCATTTTTTGTATTTTCTTCTTATGGTTCCAGACGACTTAAGTCTCTTGGGAATAATGTTGTTTCTCTTACATTGTCTTCGTTCATCATCTTCATTGTCAGACGTTCCATACCTATTCCAAGACCTCCGTGTGGTGGCATTCCATGCTTAAATGCACTTAAATACTGCTCCATGCCTTCATCTGTCATACCTCGCTTCTCCATCTTCGCAAGAAGTTCATGATAATCATGAATACGCTGTCCGCCGGTTGTGATCTCCATTCCTCTGAAAAGCAGGTCAAAACTGAGCGTGTAAGTCGGATCCTCCGGATCATCCATTGCATAGAATGGACGTTTCTTTGATGGGTAATGAGTAACGAATACAAAATCTGCATCCCATTCTTCCTTCGCATAACGGCTGATCAATGTCTCTTCCTCTGGTTCCAGGTCAAATGGGTTCTTGATCTTTCTGTCATACTTCTCGGATACCAGTCGTTTGATCTCGTCGAATCTTACTGCCGGAATATTATCTGTCTTCGGTACTTCAATATTCAGAATCTGAAGTTCTCTTGCATACTCTTTCTTCAACAGCTCCATCGTATACTGAAGAAATCCCGTTTCCATTGCCATGATATCTTCAAATCCATCAATATATCCCATCTCGAAATCAAGGCTTGTGTACTCATTCAGATGACGCTTTGTGTTGTGTTTCTCTGCACGGAATACTGGCGCTGTCTCAAAGACTCTGTCGAATACTCCGACCATCATCTGCTTATAGAACTGTGGACTCTGCTGAAGGATCGCCGGTCTGTGGAAATACTCCAGACGGAAAAGGTTCGCACCGCCCTCTGCACTCTTGGCACCGATTTTCGGAGTATGGATCTCTGTAAATCCTTCTTTATAAAGGAAATCACGGAACCCTCTTACGATTCCTTCCTGAATTCTGAACTTCGCACGCTCTCTGATATTTCTCAGAGAAATCGGTCTGTAGTTTAATTTTGCTTCCAGAGATGTGTTCAGCTTCCACTTTGCAATCGGAAGCGGCATTGGCTCTGCCGGCTCACTTAAGATCTTCAATTCACCAAGGCGAATCTCAATCCCATTCGGAGCTTTCGCAGACTCTACAAGCACACCTGTTACCTCTACTGTATCTGCTTCCTTCACATCTTTCAAGTCAAATTTGGAAATATCTTCTTCATATACACACTGAACAAGTCCTTCTCTTTTTCTGAGAATAATGAATGCAATTGTTCCCATATCACGGATCGTATGGATCGCACCATTTACTTTCACTTCGGTTCCAATTCTTCCCTCTTCGAGAAGTTCACTCAGTTCCAATGTTTCCTTCTTTTTTACACCTGTTACAAATTCCATAATTCTTCTCCTTTCAGATTCCAGTATCCCGAGAAGAACTTTTCTATACAAAAAGCCCCGGGATACATCAGTATCCCGGGACGGAAATTACAATCATAATATCCGCGGTACCACCCGCATTGAATCTCAGTCTTCACATTTCAAATCTTATCCCTGTGTAAGCCAGATTCCACTCTTTGCATGTAACGTATGCTCCACGTGCTGCCCTACTTCATCTGTTCAGACAGCCAGCTCCCAAGTGTTCCCTTAATCCGCTCCGCTGTCCGGCGCTCTCAGTCGGTGACGCCAACTTCCTGTCAGTTTCTGTGAATCAGAGTCTTGTTCTTAGCCTTTTTCTGGTTCAGCACTTTAGTTTGCTAAAACTTGTTTCCAATATTAGCACATCATTTTTTGATTTTCAAGAGTTTTTATCTGAATTGTCACACATTTTAACATTTTATCAGAATGAGGCTTTTTCAACCTATCGGTTTTGTGTACTTTCAACAATTTCTTCCTGTACTGTGCTTAATGCCTGATCCAGCTGGTTATCCGCTTTGGGATTCTCTTCGTCATACTGATACTCCACCTCGACATCCGGCTCAACACCTTTCCCATTGATGCTTCTTCCATTTGGAGTATAATACTCTGCAATCGTCACTTTCAGACAGGTTCCATCTCCCAGATCCATCAATTGCTGCACAACACCTTTTCCATACGTTGTAACTCCGACAATCTTCGCTGTTCCATAATCCTGTACTGCAACGCTGAAGATTTCAGATGCGCTGGCACTGTACTGGTTTACAAGAACTGCCATTGGTTTCTTAAATTCATGAGTTCCGTCACAAGTGATTTCGTCTGTCTTTCCATTCTTGTCCTTTGTCGATACAATTGTACCTTCCGGAAGAAGCAGACGCAGCATATTTGTAACTGTATCAAGACTTCCGCCCGGGTTGTTTCTCAGGTCAACAATAAGACCCTGCATTCCCTGCTTTTCAAGATCGTCCAACGCTTCTTTAAACTGGTCATAAGTTACTGTATCAAACTCAGACACTCTGATATAGCCAATCTGGTTCTCCTTCATCTCATACGAAACTGTCTTCACTTCGATCGTATCTCGTGTGGCAGTCAGTTCCAGCTCTTCTCCATCTCTGAGAACTGTAATCTTTACATCTGTTCCCTTTTCCCCTTTGATCCAGGACACCACCGTATCAAGCTGCTCATCACCAACCTCGTGGTCATCGATTTTCTCCAGGATATCTCCTGCTTTCAGTCCTGCTTTCTCTGCCGGAGAGTCTTCATAGACATTTACAATTGTCGCATAGCCCGTATCCGCATCTTTTGTCAGCGTTGCACCCACACCTGAAAATGTTCCGCTTGTTGATTCCATCAGAGCTTTCGTCTCATCTTCATCATAATAAACAGTGTACTTATCTCCCAGTGCACTCGTATATCCGGAATAAATTCCTTCTGCCAGCTTATCTGTATCAATTTCATCTTCATACAGATAATATTTATCAATCAAAGCATTCAGCTTATTCAGTTTTTTTGATACCTCTTTTTCTGTCACTTTACCTGATGCATAACTGCCGGCTGTGTTCGTAATGACCTTGAATCCCCCAAGGAGAAGCAGGCTGACAAGAACTGTTGCAAGAATTCCGGTAACAATCCCGGCTCCATATCCCTTTTTCTTTTTCTGTTCCATTGTCTGTCCCTTTCGCTGTTATTTAAAGAAAAGGACAAAGCAGAATCTTCCACTTTGTCCCCCTTTATTCTTTGAATCACTTTCATGTAAACATGAAAGGAAGATTTTGAATCCCTTTGTCTTACATATAATTATTTGGATTCACTGGTGTTCCGTTAAGCTCCACCTGGAAATGTAGATGTGCTCCGGTTGAATATCCTGTAGAACCAACATATCCGATCTGTTGTCCTTTTTCCACTCTCTGACCGGCACTCACACAAATTGAGCTGTGATGCATATACTTTGTCACCAATCCGTTTCCATGGCTTATAACAACCCAGTTTCCCGCACTGTTGCTCCAGCCTGCCGTAATGACTGTTCCGGCTGCTGCTGCATATGTAGGTGTTCCTGTCGGTGCGGCATAATCATTTCCTTTATGTGGTCTTGAATCGAAAGATCGAACCTCTCCAAAATAACTGGACTGGTACGTCATTCCCGGACATGGATGTGTAAAATATCCACTTCCGCTCACCACGTTTCCGCTGGAAGCCGGTCTGGAACTACTGCTTCCGTTACTACTGCTTCCGCTATTGTTCTTCTTTGCCGCCGCAGCAGCTGCAGCAGCCGCCGCTGCCTGCTCTTCCTGAAGACGTTTTGCTGCTTCTGCTTTCGCCTTGAGGTCTGCAAGAAGGTTCGCATTATCTGTAATCTGATTCTGAATCTCCGCAATCTGTGCTTCCTTACTGCTGATCAGATTCTGCGCTTCCGTCTGCTGACTTACCAAGCTTGTCTGTAATGTATTCAGCTTCTCATACTCATCTTTAAGCTTTGCTTCCTTTTCTTCTACAACTTTCACCGTTTCCTGAAAAGCAACAAGCATATCTCTGTCATAGGAAGAAAGCTTTGATACATACTCCGCTTTATTGAGCAGATCACCAATATTGCTGCTGGACATCAGTATCTCAAGGAACTGGGTATTACCACCCTCATACATGAATTTGATTC
This sequence comes from Mediterraneibacter faecis, assembly GCF_055383675.1. Taxonomy (NCBI): domain Bacteria; kingdom Bacillati; phylum Bacillota; class Clostridia; order Lachnospirales; family Lachnospiraceae; genus Mediterraneibacter; species Mediterraneibacter faecis. The sequence continues at coordinate 2,689,904 of NZ_AP043803.1, forward strand.
TCTTCTTCATGCTGTTATACTGATCATCCTCATCAACCTTCGCCTGTACAAGCTCTTCCTCAGCTGTTGAAATTTCAGTTTCCTTGGCACTTAATTCTTCCTGCGTCTTGTTCATCTGGTCAATGATGGAATTAAGTTTCGCAGCAAGTGTATCTTTTTCAGCCTGAGCTGCACTCTTCTGTGATTGCAGCTCATCTGCTTTTTTCTGCGCTTCATCAATTGTCACAGCACCGGAAGTAATTGTCATTGACAGCATCATTCCGACTGACAGAACCAGTGCTGTCACCTTTCTCATCCGTCTTTTCATAGGTATCTCCTATTACACTCTTAAGTGCTTACGAACAGTGAAGTAACTTCCGAGGAATCCAATTCCAATTCCCATTGCAAGCCCGATTGGCAACAAATAGATATATACATTTCCAACCGGAAGGAATGTAATGATATTCTTCAGAATGCTAAACTTCTCCATAATATATACTACAGCCTTGTCATAAAGGAAATATAACAGAGCAAGCGGAATAACTGCACCGAATAATCCGATGATCAGACCTTCGATCACGAATGGTGATCTTACTACAAAGTCCTTCGCTCCGATATATTTCATGATTGCAATCTCTTCTTTTCTGACTGTAATACCTGTTGTTACCGTATTACTGATCAGGAAGATCGATACTCCGAGAAGAATTGCGATAATTGCAATTGAAACATATGCAACAAGCATATTCACACTGGAAAGTGTGTTCGCTACAACATCTGACTTATTGACCTGTCTGACTCCGTCCAGACTCTGTGCAAATTTAACCAGATCCTGCTGCGTAGCTGAAAGAGACTTACTCTTCGCGATCAGATCCTTATTATCACCTTTTACCGTCTTCATGTAGACTTCATAGTTATCCGAACCTGCCAGCGGGTTATCATCCTTAAAACCTTCTGCAAGTTCCGGGTTGTCTCCAAAATACTCTTTCTGGAATTCTGCCCATGCATCATCTGATGACACATACTTCACTTCTGAAACATCATCACGGGACTCAAGCTGTTCGCCAATCTCTTTCTTCTGTTCCTCTGTTGCGTCATCATTAAAGAAGACGGTGATCGCAACACCTTCTTCTGCACTTTTGATAATATACTGGAAGTTAACAAGTATCGAGAAAAACAATCCAAACAGGAAAATACATGCTGACATCGTCGCTATGGATGCGAGTGAAAACATCTTGTTTCTCCAGATATTCTTAACGCCCTGTTTTCCAACGTATCCAAATGTACTAATCCTCATTTATATACCCACCTTTTTTCTCATCACTGACGATTACGCCCTGCTTCATAGTAATGACGCGCTCGTTCATCTCGTTTACGATCTCCTGGTTATGTGTAACAACAAGTACTGTTGTTCCACGCTCATTCGCCTCTTTCAGCAGACTCATGATCTCCCATGAGTTTGTCGGGTCGAGGTTTCCTGTCGGCTCATCCGCCAGCAGAATGGCAGGTTCATTTACAATTGCTCTTGCAATCGCTACTCGCTGCTGCTCTCCACCTGAGAGTTCCTTTGGGAATGACTTGTATTTCTGTGCAAGTCCTACCAGTGACAGAGCTGCCGGTACCTTCTTCTTGATCACACGGGTCGGTGTCTCAGTCACGCGCAAAGCGAATGCAATATTCTCATAAATATTACGATCCTTCAGAAGACGGAAATCCTGGAACACAACTCCAAGTCCTCTTCTGTATTTAGCAATGTTTCTGTGTTTCATACGGTTCAAATTCTGGCCGTTGACGATAATTGTACCCTCGGTCGGATTCAACTCTTTCATGATCAATTTGATCAATGTAGACTTACCTGATCCACTGTCACCAACGATGAATACAAATTCTCCGCGCTCAATCTTCACGGAAACTCCATTCAAGGCTGCGTGACCTTTGGAATACTCCTTCGTCACATTCCTTAATTCAATCATATGTTCCTCCTAAAACTTATCTATACTCCTACGGTTCTAGTACTCTAATGTCTCCATATACTTCATATACTTTACTACCATTAAGGCAATCTTGAAAGTAATGGCATCCTCAAACACACGCAGATCCAGACCGGTACTCTTCTGAAGCTTATCCAGTCTGTATACCAGTGTATTTCTGTGGATATAGAGCTGTCTGGATGTCTCTGATACATTAAGGCTATTCTCAAAGAACTTATTGATCGTTGTCAATGTCTCTTCATCAAAGTCATCCGGAGATTTTGCTTCGAAAATCTCTTTAATAAACATCTTACAAAGTGGCAGCGGCAGCTGATAGATCAGACGACCGATTCCAAGTGTTGTATAAGCAACGATATCCTTCTCATCAAAGAAAATCTTACCTACATCAAGTGCAAGCTTCGCCTCTTTGTATGACTTGGATACTTCCTTGATATCACTTACGATGGTTCCGTATGCAATATGGATCTGCTCGTCGCCTCCCTCTGCCTGGAGCGTATCCAGCATCTCTTTCGCCATCTTCTCAAGTTCCTTATTGCCGTCCTTATCTGAGAGTTCTTTCACAACAATAATATTCTTCTCATCAACAGCTGTGATAAAGTCTCTTGACTTTCCTCCCAGAAGATTTCTCACATTATCAAGTGCAGCACTGTCTTTCTCGTGCGATGTTTCAATAATAAAGATAACACGTTTTACTTCTGTGTCAATATGTAATTTCTTTGCACGATTGTAAATATCAACCAAAAGAAGGTTGTCTAAAAGAAGATTTTTGATAAAGTTATCTTTGTCAAAACGCTCCTTATAGGCTACAAGCAGACTCTGGATCTGAAATGCCGCAATCTTACCGAGCATATACACATCTTCTGTCTCGCCATCTGCAAGCAAAACATATTCCAAACGCTGTTCGTCAAAGATCTTAAAGAACTGGCATCCCTGGATCACCTGGCTGTCTGCCGGGGATTCAACAAAAGAAAGAACCGCTTCCCCACAATCTTTTGCCATATCAAATGTTGCTGCAAGTTCCTTGCCTTCTGTGTCGAGTACACAGAAATCAACCCTTGATATTCCCTTTAATCCTTCAATAGTGTTTTGAAGTATCTGATTCGAAATCATCCTTTTTTCCTCCACTCTGTACGATGTATTGCTGATTACAGCAAACTGTAAGTAGTAACACGCATGTGCATATTCCACAATTTTTTTGTATGCATTATTTATCCGTACACATACCCTTATATTATATTAAGGCAAAACAGCAAAAAAAGAAAGAGGAAATCCATCTTTTTTATGCATTTCTTAGTCGAATCTATGAAATATTCACATTTTTATCTTTTAGCATTCTTCACAAAGACTAATTCTGCTTCTCTACTTTATAGCGAAATACTTTCTTTACTAACATTCTCTTTATCCGGCTTGTCATCTTTCTGTCGTCAAAGCTGCGCATCAGAACTGATCCACAGCCAATCCAGACTCTTGTGTCGATCAATGCCCGGTTCTGTTCAATAAAATCTTCCTGCGCCGGCGATGGAAGGACTGATAAAATACAATCTGCCTCTGAGCCATTGACTGCATTCACTATTCCATGGATCCTGTCTGCATCTGTCAACTCTCCGTCTTCCAGATGGATCACGGCATCTCCTACCACACGGATTCCCTGATTATACCTTGCAAGAGCTTCCTCTGCTTTTACCAGTTCCTCCTGACTGGCTGCCAGAAGATAGATCTTATGATGGTTCTTCTGTAAATATTTCAAAAACATTCTTAAGAATAATTTATTATCCGTCTCACGCAGCAATCTTGCATCATCTGTTTTCGCTGCCTCAAGAATCTCTACACTTCCCGGAAGGACCAGATCCTGCATTGAAACCTTTTTTTTCCATTCCGGATTTTCATGTTCTTTCATCAGAGATTCCATCGATACAAGTTCAATGGTATTGACGGAATCGTCTTTCATGAATCCGATTGCCTGCATCATCGCTTCTTTTGCCTTGATACAGGAAATCTCCACATCAAATATTGAAATTTTTTCTGTCATTTATGCCACCAAAGTTATCACTTTCCAAAAACTCTGCGAATTCTAACGCAAAATAATTTCTCCCCATTCTGTCTATTTTACCAAATTTATCCTTATTTGTCAAAAGCTGTGTCATTCAAAATTTTACTTTTGTTTATCTTTCATCATTTTTATCCGCAATTTTTGTCTGTTTTTTTATCTCTCGTCTTCTTCCGGTGACCATTCCGCCAATCCGTCCTGTCTCTTTTGATGTTAATGACTTCCACCCATCCTGCATCACGCGATCTAAAAGGCCTAATTCTTCTGCTATCTCATACTTCAGCTTTTCTTCCGGTTCAAGTTTAGTAAGATTGATCGTCTTTTTCTTTTTTCTTCCCATACTTCTTTCTGCTGCTGACAGCATCCTCCTTTTCAGAAGTATTTGCAGAAAAAAAATTTTTATTCGTCACTCACCTGAATCGCACCAAGAATCTCTCCGATCGGAGCCGATATTGCAAGTTCTGCCCGGACACTTCTGGCTGTTTCTGATTTATTGATCACAACAAGGTGTTTTCCGTGAAAATAATCAATAAAACCGGCTGCCGGATAAACAACAAGGGAAGTACCTCCGATGATCAGCATGTCGGCTGATGAAATTGCTTCGACTGCCCCTTGGATCGTCTTCTGGTCAAGTCCCTCTTCATAAAGTACTACGTCCGGCTTAATCATCCCGCCGCAGTTGCATCTCGGAATTCCTTCTGAATTCTTCACATATTCCGCATCATAGAACTTCCCACATTTCATACAGTAATTTCTGTGGATGCTTCCATGAAGTTCATAGACGTTTCTGCTTCCTGCCGCCTGATGCAGTCCGTCAATATTCTGTGTCACAACAGCCTGCAATTTTCCGGCCTGCTCCAATTCTGCCAGTTTCAGATGGGCAGCATTTGGCTTCGCATCCAAAATCATCATCTTCTCTTTATAAAACTCATAGAATGCTTCCGGATATTTCATAAAAAAGCTATGACTGACCACCTGTTCCGGTGAATACTTATATTTCTGATGATAAATTCCTGTTGCACTTCGAAAATCCGGAATATTACTTTCTGTTGATACACCGGCTCCTCCGAAAAACACGATCCGGTTACTCTCATCAATCATTGCCTGCAGCTGCTCAATCTCTTTCTCGTACATATTACATACTCCTTTCTCAAACCGCACTTGCCAGATTCCTGTCACCTTAAGGCACACTGCCTTCTGCACCGGTGAAATGTTTACAAGGACTTTCCTAATATAGAACAAAGAATGTGCAAAGGCACATTCTTGCGCCTGCGGCGGTCGCTTGCGACACCTACCTTGTACGCCGCAGTGCGCATCCTTAGCGGAGCGTTTTTAATATATTAGGAAAGCACTTTCCTAATATATTAAAAAGACAGGTCCGTCCTTCACCTGCATTCAGCTGTGTCTGACTCCCTGTCTTTTCTTAAGTAAACCTGTTCCCGGTACGTCCGGAAAGCGATCTTATATCTTTTATTTATATCTTACAGATCGATTTTTCCTGTTGTATCTCCATTAACAACATAATATGCTGCTGACTCTTCCGGTTTCAGATAAATCTTAACATCTTTCATGTCTCCGACTTTATTCTTCAAATCCTTTGTCCATACATCTTTGACTTTCTTAAGGATCTCTTTCTCTGTATACTCTTTACCAGAGAACTGAAGGAAGAATTCTGTCTTCAGCTCAGCTTTCTTTGTAGTCTTGGTTGCTGTCTTCTTAGCTGCTGCTTTCTTTACAGTCTTCACAGCCTTTTCAGCTGTATCTTCTGCTTTTGCTGCAACCTTCTTAGCTGCCTTCTTCACTGTCTCTTTTACTTCTTCTGCCTGAACTTCTGGTGTATCTACCAGCACTGCTGCCTTTGTTTCAAGTTTCTTTGTTGTGTCTTTCTTTGTCTCGATCGCTTTCGCAGCTGCTGTCTCTTTCTTCTCTGCCTTTACTGTTGCTGTTTCAGCTTTTGTTGTTGAAGATGTCTTCTTTGTTACCATACTTGTTTCCCTCCTAAAATATACACCCAAGTATATTGGCACTACCTCATTACAATGTTATTCTTAACGCGAAATAATGACAAGGACTTTTGTCCGTAATGATAAATTATTCACGATACGGATTATTGTAACTCATTTTTGACAAAACGTCAAATTTTCCTTGATTTTCCTTAATAATTATCATGTTATCGTTTCCACAATTTATTCCTCAGAAGAATAGCCCCTGAAAAATTCTGAAAGTCCGTCCAATGTCTTCATAAGAACCGGAATCTCTTTTTCATCCAGTCTGTTCAACACAGCATTTGTCATCTCTCTGTGAAACTCCTCATGATGATAGTAAGCCTTCTCCCCTTTTTCTGTCAGCCAGATATACACCACTCTTCGATCCTCTTCACCGCGGGCACGCATTACATACTTCTTGTTTACCAGCCCATTCACCGCTGTGGTCAGAGACCCTGCCGTAATCTTCATCTTCTTTGCCACTACAGACATCGTTGTCTTTCCTGAAACACCGATTGCTTCTATTATATGCATATCGTTGTTTGTGATGTCTTTAAACTCCTCTGTAATGATTGCCTTTTTCTCCAGCTCCCAGATTTCATTAAATAAATGTACCAGAATGTCATTGATGGTATTATACGCATCCATCTTTTTTCCTCCTCGTCTTCTACTGTTCTCTGATCTCTTCAAACAGCTCTTCTCTATTCAATCTTCCGGGATCACTTTCATTCTGGTCTGCTATCTTAATTCAGACAATACCATGTTTTCTATCTCTTACATTCGACGAAATCTGTCGTATCTTCTATCTGTCAGTTGTTTTTCTGAAAGGTTTCCATATTGTTCAAGGAAATGTTCCATCTTCTCTTCCAGTTCACAGAGCACAGGAACCATCGTATCTTCCCGGTACACTTCAGGCTCGCAAATTATTTCTTCGATCACCTTAAGTTCCTTAAGATCTGCTGCTGTCAGACGCATCACCCCTGCCGCCTCTGACGCTCTCTTGCTGTCTTTCCACAAGATGCTTGCAAACCCTTCCGGTGAAAGTACTGAATACACTGCATTCTCCATCATCCACACTTCATCTGCAACTGCAAGTGCAAGCGCACCGCCGCTTCCACCTTCTCCGATTACAATTGAAAGAACCGGCACTTTCAAAGCTGACATCTCATACAGATTCCGGGCAATTGCCTCACCCTGTCCACGCTCTTCTGCCTCCATTCCGCAGAAAGCCCCCGGAGTATCCACAAAACAGATGACCGGACGCTGGAACTTCTCTGCCTGTTTCATCAGACGCAGTGCTTTTCTGTAACCTTCCGGAGACGGCATTGCAAAATTCCGTTCCAGATTCTCTTTCGTTGTCTTTCCTTTGCACTGGGCGATCACAGTAACCGCTTTTCCATGAAAATACGCAATTCCGCCTACTACTGCCGGATCATCCTTATAATATCTGTCTCCATGTAATTCTACAAAATCTGTAAACAGTCTGTCAATATAATCCTTACCGACCGGGCGTTCTTTTTCCCTGGATTTCAAAACACGCTCCCAGGCTGACACATTTTCTTTTCCTGCAGATATGTTTTTTCTGTTCTCCTTTTTCTTTTCCGGACATTCTTCTTTCTTCTCATCTATAACCGTATGCATTTTCAGAATCTGTCTCAGTACTTCCTTCATCTCATCCCTGGTTACGATTCGATCAACAAATCCATGCTCAAGAAGAAATTCTGCTCTCTGAAATCCTTCCGGCAACTTCTGTCCGATCGTCTGCTCGATCACACGCGGACCGGCAAATCCGATCAAAGCTCCCGGTTCTGCAAGAATAATATCTCCAAGCATAGCAAAACTTGCTGTGACACCTCCCGTAGTTGGATCCGTCAATACCGGAATATAAAGAAAGCCTGCATCACTGTGGCGTTTCAGTGCCGCTGAAGTCTTTGCCATCTGCATCAGGGAAATGATTCCCTCCTGCATACGTGCGCCTCCGGAACAGGTAAAAAGAACAACAGGAAGCCTCTCCTTTGTTGCACGCTCGACTGCACGGGTAATCTTTTCTCCTACCGCATGTCCCATACTGGCCATCATAAATCTTCCGTCACAGACCCCGATCACAACCGGATATCCACAGATTGTTGCTTTTCCTGTAACAACCGCTTCATCAAGCCCTGTCTTTACTCTTAAAGCTTTGACTTTTTCTGTATAACCCCGGAAATTCAACGGATTCTCTGGTCTTTCCCCTTCATCGATCTTTGCATCCCATTCTTCAAAAGAGCCAGCGTCTGTCACAAGCTCAATTCTCTTATATGCCGGAATACGAAAGTATCCATGACATTTAGGACAAATATATTTTCCGTTGATTACTTCATCTGTTAAGATTGCCGCACCGCATTTATTACATTTTTTCAAGATTCCTTCCGGTGCTTCCGGCTTTCTTCTGTTTCGTGAATGAATCGAAGTGATCTTCTCTCCGGTCTTTTTAAACATATTATGCAGTCTCATTCATCATTCCTCCGATAAACTCCACATCAATATCTCCAGATATGAATTTTTTATGATTCAAAATCTCATACTGATAATCAATATTTGTATCCACACCTTCAATAATAACTTCGCCAAGTGCGCTTCTCATTTTACGGATAGCCTCTTCTCTGTCGTCCGCATGTACGATCAGTTTCGCAAGCATGGAATCATAATAAGGCGGAACTTCATATCCTGTGTAAATCGCACTGTCTACACGTACGCCTTCACCACCCGGGAAATGTACATCTGTGATTTTTCCAGGAGACGGGCGGAAATTCTTTTCCGGGTTCTCTGCATTGATCCTGCATTCGATCGCGTGACCTGTGATCTTGATGTCTTTCTGCTGAAGCTTTAGTCTCTGTCCGTCTGCAATCTTAATCTGCTCTTTGATCAGATCGATTCCTGTCACCCATTCTGTCACCGGATGTTCTACCTGGATTCTTGTATTCATTTCCATAAAGTAAAAGGCACCACTCTTTTCTAAGAGAAATTCAATTGTTCCGGCATTTGTATAATGAGCCGCCTTTGCCGCTTTTACAGCCGCTTCTCCCATCTTCTGTCTCAATTCCGGTGTCAGTGCTTCTGATGGAGATTCCTCGATCATCTTCTGATGATTTCTCTGAATGGAACAGTCTCTTTCTCCAAGATGGACCACATTTCCATACTTATCTGCAAGAATCTGGAATTCTATATGACGCGGATGTTCTACAAAATGTTCCAGATACATTGTTCCGTCTCCGAATGCCATCTGCGCTTCTTTCTGTGCTGTCTGGAAACTTGTCTGGAACTCGTCCGGTGTCTGTGCGACACGCATTCCTTTTCCTCCACCGCCAAGTGCTGCCTTAACGATGATTGGATAACCAATCTCACCAGCGATCTTCTCGCCTTCTTCTACAGTATAGACAGGCTCCTTGCTTCCCGGAATAACCGGAACACCTGCCTCCACCATCGTATTTCTTGCAACGGATTTATTTCCAAGAGCACTGATCACCTTTGAATCCGGTCCGATATATGTGATCTTGCACTGTTCACACAGTTCTGCAAATTTGCTGTTTTCAGAAAGGAATCCGAATCCCGGATGGATTGCATCTGCGCCGGACACAAGTGTTGCACTGATGATATTCTGCATATTCAGATAACTTTCTGCGGATGGAGCAGGACCTATACAGACTGCTTCATCTGCGAGCTGGGTATGCAGCGCATCTTTATCTGCCTCAGAGTAAACAGCAACCGTACGGATTCCCATTTCTCTGCAGGCGCGGATCACCCGGACTGCAATCTCCCCTCTGTTCGCAATTAAAATCTTCTCTATCATTTCTTCTGCTCCTGATTTTTTTATTCTCCAACCATAAATGTAAGTTCTGCCGTAACAACGACCTTTCCGTTAACTGTTGCCACAGCTTCTCCTACGCCTACCGGTCCTTTTCTTTTAATAATCTTTGTCTCTAATTTCAACTGATCTCCCGGAAATACCATTCCTTTGAAGCGACATTTTTGTACACCACCGAAGAATGCAATCTTTCCCTGATTCTCCGGTACACTTAAGATTGCCACAGCTCCTGTCTGAGCAAGTGCCTCAAGGATCAGAACTCCCGGCATTACTGCTTTCTGTGGGAAATGTCCACGGAAGAAATCTTCATGATAAGAAACACCCTTGTATCCAATTGCATATTCTCCCGGAACATAATCTTCAATCTTATCAATCAAAAGAAATGGATGTCTGTGCGGAATGATTTCCTGAATCTGTTCTACATTTAAACTATTCATATCTGAATCCCTTTCTTAAACAATTCTAAAAAGCGGCTGGCCGTATTCTACCGGTTCTCCATTTTCTACAAGAACTTCTGCAACTGTACCAGCACATTCACTCTCAATCTCATTCATAAGTTTCATCGCTTCTACGATTCCGACAACCTGTCCGACTTCGACCTTGTCACCAACCTTGACAAAACTCGGTGCATCCTCTGCCGGTGCAGCGTAGAAAGTTCCAACCAAAGGTGAAATGATCAGCTTGCCTTCTGGTTCTTTTTCAAGATTTTCTTCCGGATCTGCATTCTCAGAACTTCCGGATACAGCCATGTTCTGTGGAAGAACAGTTGCCTGGAAATCACCACCGGAAATTCCTGTCAGCGGAATAGAAGCTGCATTCTGAACGATTTCTACCTTCTGCTGTTCCTTTTTCAGATTCAGCTTTGTTCCATTTTCTTCATATTTAAATTCTGTGAGCGTAGAAGCCGATACAGCTTCGATCAGCTTCAATATTTCTTCCATCTTCATCTTCGCTTCTCCTTACTCTTCGAAACGTTTTACAAGAAGAGACACATTGTGTCCACCAAAACCAAGAGAATTGGAAATTACACAGTTCACTTCTTTCTCTACCGGTGCACCTACTGCATAGTTTAATCCACATTCAGGATCTACATTCTTTGTACCAACTGTCTGATGGATAAAATTATCCAGAATACTTTTTACACAGACAACAAATTCTACTGCCCCTGCTGCTCCAAGAAGATGACCGATCATAGATTTTGTTGAGTTGACAACAACATTTTCGGCCGCATCTCCTAATGCATAATAGATTGCGCGTGTCTCAAAGAGGTCATTGTGATGTGTACTTGTTCCATGGGCATTGATATAATCTACCTCATCCGGTGTCACACCTGCCTCTTTCATTGCAAGCTTCATTGCCATTCCGGCTCCTTCTCCGTTCTCTGCCGGGGATGTGATATGATAAGCATCTCCTGTAGAGCCATATCCTGCGAGTTCTGCGTAAATCTTCGCACCTCTCGCTTTTGCGTGTTCAAGTTCTTCCAGAACTACGATCCCGGCTCCTTCTCCGAGGACAAATCCATCCCTGTCCTGATCAAACGGACGTGAAGCTGTCATCGGATCTTCATTTGTAGACAGTGCTGTCAACGCAGTAAATCCTGCAATTCCGGTCGGACAGATACAGCTCTCTGTACCCCCTGCAACACAGACATCCAAGTCACCATACTGAATCGCACGGAGTGCATCTCCGATACTGTTAGATCCTGATGCACATGCTGTCACGACATCTGTACATTTTCCTTTCAGTCCAAGCTGGATGGATACATTTCCTGCTGCCATATTGGAGATCATCAACGGAACCATCAATGGATTTACACGCGCCGGTCCTTTTGTCTGGATCTTGTCGTAATTCTGCTCTACACAGCTGAGACTTCCGATACCTGAACCGATGATTGTTCCCACACGGTAAGGATCTTCCTGCTCCATATCAAGTCCCGCATCCGCAAATGCTTCCTTTGCTGCTGCAACCGCATACTGGGAGAACAATTCCATTCTCTTTGCTGCCTTGAAATCCATTCGTTCTTTTCCAACGAAATCTTTCACTTCTGCTGCCAGCTTAACCTTATAATCTGTTGTATCGAATTTTGTGATCGGACCAATTCCAACTTTACCTGTTTTGATTCCGTTCCAGAATTCTTCTACTGTATTTCCAATCGGTGTCACCGCACCCATTCCGGTTACAACAACTCGTCTCTTCATTTTCCTACTCCTTCTATTCTTACATCGCCATTCCGCCGTCGACATGCAGCGTCTGGCCTGTGATATAACGTGCTTCATCAGAAGCTAGAAATGCCGCCGCATTCGCAATATCTTCTGTCTCTCCAAACTTTCCAAGAGGGATCTGGGCTGTTGCTCCTTCTTTCACCTTCTCTGAAAGTACTTCTGTCATCTCTGTGTTAATAAATCCCGGAGCGATCGCATTTACGGTAATTCCTCTGGAAGCCAGTTCTCTTGCCGCACTCTTTGTGAGTCCGATCACACCAGCCTTTGATGCGGAATAATTAGCCTGTCCTGCATTTCCAAGAACTCCTGATACAGAAGACAGGTTAATAATTCTTCCGGATCTCTGACGTAGCATCTGTCTTGAGACTGCACGGATACAATGAAAAGTTCCTTTCAGATTCGTATCGATCACAGCATCAAAATCCTCTTCTGCCATCTTCATAAGCAGTCCGTCTCTTGTAATTCCCGCATTGTTCACAAGGATATCTATTCTTCCGAATTCTTTTATGATTGTCTGAAACATCTCATCACAAGATGCTGCATCTGCCACATCACACTGCATGATCTGCGCTGTTCCACCTGCAGATTCAATCTCTGTCTTCACTTCCTGCGCACGCTCTTTCGATCCATTATAATTGATCACTACTGCTGCGCCCTCCTGTGCCAGACGCAGTGCGATCGCTCTTCCGATTCCTCTGGAAGCACCTGTCACTACTGCAACTTTCCCTGTCAGTCTGTCTAACATAATTCATTTACCACCTTATCTACATCTTCCCAGGTTCCGACGTTATACACTTTCACCTCACGGTTTATCTTTCTCAGGAAACCAGCCAGTGTTCTTCCAGGCCCGATCTCAACAAATGTATCTACACCGTCCGCAATCAGAAGTTCCATACTCTGCTGCCAGCGTACGGAAGATGCCACCTGACGTGCGAGCAGTTCTTTTGTCTTTGTAATATCAGTTACATATTCTGCTGTCACATTCGTCACATATGGAATCTGGAGATCAGAAAAATCTACCTGTTCCAGTTCTTTTCCAAGCTCTTCTCCGGCCTGCTTCAGAAGGGAAGAATGGAACGGTCCACTGACATTAAGCGGAAGGACTCTCTTTGCTCCGGCTTCCTTCAGTGCATCTGCTGCCTGTTCCACATCTTCCTTCCATCCTGTAATCACAATCTGTCCCGGACAATTGTAGTTGGCGATCATTACACCACTTCGATCTGCCAGTACTTCCTCAATCTTTCCGGCATCCAGTCCAAGAACCGCTGCCATGGCTCCCTGACCACCCGGTACTGCATTCTGCATCAGAATCCCGCGTTTTCTTACTGTTGTGATTGCATTTTCTGTGCTCATTCCTCCTGCTGAAGCAATCGCACAATATTCACCCAGGCTTAAGCCTGCTGTGACATCCGGGGCGAGTCCCCGTTCTCTTAATACCTTCTCCATTGCCATACAGACAGTCACAAGTGCTGCCTGTGTATATTCTGTCTGATCCAGAAGATCATTTTCCTCAAAACAGAGTGCTTTCATATCCAGTCCAAGCAGTTCACTTGCACGGTCAATCACCTCTGCTGCCGTCTTACTGTTTTCATAGAAATCTTTTCCCATTCCGGCTTTCTGTGCTCCCTGTCCCGGGAAAATAAATGCGACCTTACTCATAGAATCCTTTTCCTCCGATCAGTTCATCTGTCTGTGAGACCAGCTTCTGGATCACTTCCTGACAGGTAAGCTTCTCCTTGATCATACCTGCGATCTGCCCTGCCATCACGCTTCCGCTCTGAACATCTCCATCAACAACAGCTCTCCTGAGTCCTCCTAGTGTCAGATGTTCAAGTTCTTCGAATGTTGCTCCTGCCTGTTCTTTCTCAAGATACTCTTTCGTCATTTTATTACGAAGGGCACGAACCGGATGACCTGTAGATCTTCCTGTCACACGAGAATCAATATCCCTTGCTTTCAAAATGCATTCTTTATAATTCTCATGCACCTGTGCTTCTTCTGTCACAACAAAACGTGTTCCGATCTGGACACCCTCTGCTCCGAGCATAAATGCCGCTGCAATTCCTCTTCCATCTGCAATTCCTCCGGCTGCGATCACCGGGATTTCAACTGCATCTACAACCTGCGGAACGAGAACCATCGTTGTATTCTCGCCGATGTGTCCGCCTGCTTCTGTTCCTTCTGCCACCAGAGCATCTGCTCCACAACGCTGCATTCTCTTCGCCATCGCTACAGAAGCAACTACAGGAATCACTTTGATTCCGGCTTCCTTCCACATCTTTATATATTTTTCTGGAGATCCTGCACCTGTCGTGACAACTGCGACACCTTCTTCGACAGCCACCTTTGCAACTTCATCTGCATAAGGACTGATCATCATGATATTGATTCCAAACGGCTTATCTGTCAGCTTCTTTGCCTCACGGATCTGTTCTCTGACCCACTCGGCCGGTGCACTTGCTGTTCCGATCAGTCCAAGTCCACCGGCATTTGAAACTGCTGCCGCCAGATGATATTCTGCAACCCATGCCATACCGCCCTGAATGATCGGGTACTCAATTCCAAGTAATTCTGTTATTCTCGTTCTCATAAGAACTCCCTTCTTGATCACTTCTCTATCAACGGTTCTCTCGGATTGGCTGCCGAAAGGAACCGGAATGCTTCGTTTTCTACTTGTTCTATACTTCTACTTGTGTGATTCGATATATTTTACAACGTCCCCCACTGTTGTGATCTGCTCTAGGTCTTCAGATGGGATCTCTACTTCAAAAGCTTCCTCAAATGCCATTACCATCTCAAAAAGATCCAGGGAATCTGCTCCAAGATCCTCTTTGAAAGATGTTGTCTCACTTAATGTGCTTTCCTCTACGTTTAATGACTCTGCTACGATTTCTTTTACTTTTTCTAACATGATTTTGTTTTCCTTTCTTGAATTTACCATTCCATCAGGCATCCTGCCCATGTAAGTCCTGCCCCGAATCCGGCAAGTATAATTTTCTGATCTCTTTTCAGCTTTCCATCCCGATTCATTTCATTTAAAAGGATTGGAACTGACGCCGCCGACGTATTCGCATATTCACCAAGATTCATTGGGAACTTCTCAATTTCTACGCCAACCCTCTTTGCAGCCGCTTCAATGATTCTTCTGTTTGCCTGATGCAAAACAAAGTAATCCACATCTTCTCTTGAAACATCTGCTTTTTTCAACATTTCTTCGATGATTTCCGGTACTTTTCTCACAGCGAACTTAAAAACTGCCTGTCCATCCATCCGGATTACCGGCGTTTCTTC
Source organism: Mediterraneibacter faecis (assembly GCF_055383675.1). Classification (NCBI taxonomy): domain Bacteria; kingdom Bacillati; phylum Bacillota; class Clostridia; order Lachnospirales; family Lachnospiraceae; genus Mediterraneibacter; species Mediterraneibacter faecis. Next base: position 2,705,260 of record NZ_AP043803.1, read on the forward strand.
TGTTCCATATTGTAAGGTCAATGCCTCTCCCTTGTCTCCTGCCGAATGTGCCATGGCCGTGTAGACTGCTTCTGCACTTTCACTTTCTTCTCCCCGGAGAACCACTGCACCTGCACCGTCTCCGAATAAAATGCAAGTTCCACGGTCTTTCCAGTCTACAATTCTGCTCATCTTCTCTGCACCGATCACCAGTGCGGTCTTAACAAGACCCGAACGGATATAAGACTGCGCCGTATTCAATGCGAGAATAAATCCCGAACAGGCTGCATTCAGATCGTATCCCCATGCATGAACTGCACCGATTGCTTTCTGCACTTCACAGGAAGTATTCGGAAATACTGTTTCTGAAGAAGACGTCGCTACAAGGATCAGGTCAATCTCTTCTGCTTTCAACCCGCTGTCTGCAAGAGCTTCTTCTGCTGCTTTTGCAGCCATAAAAGATACCGTCTCCTGTTTTGCGAGATGTCGGCTTTGAATTCCTGTGCGTTCCCGGATCCATTCATCACTTGTGTCGACCAGAGAGGACAATTCCACGTTGTCCATTCGATGGGACGGTATGTACGATCCTGTCCCGCATATTCTTCCTATCATATCTCTTCTCCAACTCTGTCAAAATAATTGTCACTCTTCACAATATGATTCTTTCCAGATCTGAACCATAATTGTTTTGACTTTTAAATACTTTGACTCTCAAAGTATATCATAAATAAAATAGATGTCAAGATAATTTTTAGACAGTTTTTCTCTTTTTGTCTATTAGTTGCTGGTCGCACATCGTATGAACAGCAATACATATTTTATTTGAATCTGTCTTTTCTGCGCAGTATAATAAAATAAACGTAACTGTTCAGAAAGGAAATTTGTCATGAAATACAAGAATATTGTTTTTGACTTTGGAAATGTCATCGGACGTTTCGATGGAAAAGCGATCCTCTCAGAATTCTGCCCACATGAAGAAGAACTGGATTATTTATCCGAAATCGTTTATAAACGCTGGGCAGAGCTTGACGCCGGCACACTTGATTATGATAGTTACATAAATGAAGTCATCGATCAGGTTCCGGAACATTTGAAGGACTGCATCCGCCGGTTTGCAAAAGAATGGCCACGCTGCACTACTTTACTTCCGGATACCATTACATTTATCCATGAATTAAAAGAGCGCAATATACCAATCTATCTGCTGTCTAATGCTCCAACCTATTTTGCAGAATACTATGAAGGAAGTGAACTTCTCTCTCAGTTTGACGGAATCTTATTTTCCGGACCGATCAGACTTGCAAAGCCGTCTCCTGAAATCTACAGTCATTTTCTCAGGAAATTTGATTTAAAGGCAGAAGAATGTTTCTTTATTGATGATCTTGAGCCAAACATCAATGCAGCAAAAGAAGCCGGAATGGGTGGCCTTGTATTTACTGGCGATATCAATGAAGTAAAAAAAGCAATTGGTTTCTGATCCAATTGCTTTTTCTATTCGCTCCTGCTTCAATCCCTTATCGATTGAACGCTTTGAATTCTCTCTGTGCTTCACGCTTCTGATCTTTCTTTGCGATCGTCTCACGCTTGTCATATAATTTCTTACCTTTGGCAAGTCCAATCTCAATCTTTACAAGACTTCCGCTGAAATAAACCTGCAGCGGAACAACTGTAATTCCCTGTTCTTTCATCTTACCAAATATTTTCAGTATCTCCTTCTTATGAAGAAGCAGCTTTCTCACACGAAGCGGATCTTTGTTAAAGATATTCCCCTTCTCATAAGGACTGATATGCATACCATAGATATACATCTCCCCATCTTCCACACGGATAAATGCTTCTTTAATACTACACTTTCCCATACGAAGAGACTTTACTTCTGTGCCATGCAGCACAAGTCCTGCTTCGTATTTCTCAAGAATAAAATAATCATGATATGCTTTTTTATTATTCGCAATAAGTTTTTTCTCTGTCTTTGCCATCTGATTCCAACCTCTAACTCATCTATTTTAACCGCACTCCTGCAAGTATTATGCCAGCTCGAAATTAATTATCCGGAGCAGCTTGTCTGCATCACTTACGCGGACACGCACCTTTTCACCAAGTTTATATGTCTTTCCTGTATGCTCTCCGACCATTTCATACGTCTGCTCTATAAAATTATAATGATCGTCCCGCAGATCCACAACATGAACAAGACCTTCTACTGTATTCGGAAGTTCTACATAGATTCCCCATTTTGTAACACCGGAAATGACACCTTCGTACTCTTCTCCAATATGCATGCGCATATACTCTGCTTTTTTCATCTTCACAACTTCACGTTCTGTCTCTTCTGCCAGTCGTTCTCTGTCACTACACTGCTTCGCTACTTCCGGAAGGATCTTGTCATAATGTTCTATACGATTCTCATTCAATCGTCCGCGCAGGTTCTCCTTAATGATTCTGTGAATCTGGAGATCCGGATAACGGCGGATCGGAGAAGTGAAATGTGTATAATACTTCGCTGCCAATCCAAAGTGTCCTGTATTATCTGTTGTGTATTTTGCCTGGCACATGGAGCGTAATGTAAGTCTGCTGATCAGAGCTTCTTCCGGGGTTCCTTCCACCTGACTGAGAAGTTTCTGAATCTCCTTTGGCTTTACTTCATCATGCACATGAATATGATAACCGAAATTATTGATAAATGTACTCAGTTTCTTTATCTTCTCTTCGTCTGGAACTTCATGCGTTCTGTAGAGAAATGGAACCTCTCTCCAAAAATATTCTTCTGCCACCGTCTCATTGGCAAGAAGCATAAAATCTTCGATGATCTTCGTTGCACTGTTTCTTTCATAAGGTTTGATATTAATTGGTTTCCCCTTCTCATCCAATTCAATCTTTGTCTCCGGAAAATCAAAATCAATCGAACCTCTCTTGCCACGTCGTTCTCTGAGAATCGTTGAAAGTTCCTGCATCTTCTGAATCATCGGAACAAAATCCTCATCTTCTTTCAGTGCTTCCGGTTCTTCTGCCAGCACCTTAGATACACCTGTATAACTCATACGCTTGTCTACCCGGATCACAGTCTCCGCGATCTGATGATCGATCACCTCGCCTTTCGGAGACACTGTCATAATGCAGGATAATGCCAGACGGTCTTCCCCTGCATTCAGAGAACAGATGCCATTCGACAACACATGCGGCAGCATCGGTATGACACGGTCAGCAAGATAAACACTCGTCCCACGCTTCAGTGCTTCTCGATCCAGAGCACTTTTCTCCTGTACATAATTGGTAACATCCGCAATATGAACTCCCAGCTGATAATTCTCATCCTTCATTGTCAGAGAAACCGCATCATCCAGATCCTTCGCATCTTCACCGTCGATCGTAACCATCTGCCAGTCACGTAAATCCAATCTTCCTGCACAATCTGCTTCTGATACATCTTTTCCAACACGAACCGCCTGATTCAATACCTTCTCCGGAAATTCTGTAGGAAGATCATAATCCTTTACAATAGATAAAACATCTGCTCCCGGATCATTCACATGACCGATGATCTCAACAATCTTTCCTTCCGGCTTAGCATGTTCCTGTCCATAAGATGTCAGTTCTACCACAACCTTATGACCGTCCATGGCACCCATCTCTTTTCCGGCCGGAATATAAATATCTTTCAGATATCTCTGATTATCCGGACGTACAAATCCAAAACTCTTACTCTTCTCATACAATCCGACAATCTTCTTCACCTGATGCGACACGATTCTTACGATTTTTCCTTCTTTTCTCTTACCGCCCGGCGCACCTGTAATAATACATTCCACTTCATCTCCCTGGAATGCACCGTTCACATTCTCTCCAGGAATAAAGATATCCTCATCTTCACCCTCTACCATAACAAATCCAAATCCACGGATATTCGCCTGGAAGGTTCCTGTGATACGCTTCGTCTGCCCTTTACTGTATTTCCCTCTTTTAGAAAGTGTAATCTTTCCTTCTTCAACGAGCGCATCCAACACTTCCTGAAGCTCTCTTCTCTGTTCTTTCGATACCTGAAGAACTGTCGCAATCTCTTTAACTTTCATTGGGATATAAAAATCATCACAAATAAAGTCATAAATCACTTTTTTTCTCTTTTCAAATGTCTGATCCATTCTGTTTCCTTTCATCGTTACTGTTCACACGATGTAACCTTTCATCACTACTTAAAGTAAAAAAAGACATTCTATAGTCTTATTATAGAATGTCTTATACTTACTTCATCATCTGTTATTAATTAAAAACCTTAAGGTTCAGTACTACTGCAAGCACCAGGAAAAGGATAGCAAGAAACTTTGTAGACTTTACAAGTGCACCTTCCATAGAACGTCCCTTGTTCTGTCCCCAATAAGTATCCGCCATACCGCCAATTGTTCCCAATCCGGCTGACTTTCCTTCCTGCAAAAGAATAATCGCTGATAATGCGATACAGTCTATAACAAAGATAATGTATAAAACAATCTTCAAAATGTCCATCTTCCATGACCTCCTACACACTAACGTAACAGCACACTTATTAAACCATAAAAACATAGCTTCTAAAATCTTCTCATGCCATTACATGAATCTTAATTATTCTATCACAAGTAAGGTTGATTTGCAAGTATTAAAAGATTCCAAATATCTTCTCACGGAATGAAACATATAGGGAATCATAATCTGTATACTGAATCTTACTGTTCTTAAACTTTTCCCCCATCTGCTGCAGAGATGATCTGCAATCAGTTTCGCATCGTCATGCTCTGTCAAAAGAATTGCCGGAAATACATAATAGATCATAAAGAAATTCAGATCTGTCTGAACCGCACTGTCTATTTTTCCTTTTTTCGGAGAAACATATGCATCATAAACCTTATCTGTAAAGTCTACTGCAAGCTCTTTGGCTGCCGTCTCTTTATCAGAAGCATTCTCCGTATATTCTGTCATCTCACGGAAATAATGTCCATGATTCTCTATAAAAGCCTCCATATTTACTTTATAAGAAGCCTTCTTCAACTTTTTCATCATCGGCTTCATATCTGCAAATATTTTTTCTACATGATCAAGCATATTGTTCCTCCATTACGTTAAAAAATGTGACTAGTCTGTTACAACACCCTTCTGAAGCATTACATTCGCATAAAGTGCTGATTCACCTGTTGCAATGATTGCATAAGCTGTCTTAGCTTCATCATAGAATGCAAAACGCTCAATGTTTCCAACAACAGCATCACCTCTGTCATCATATTTACGGATAATCTCTTTATATGTATCCCAGATTGGTGTCTCCACAGTATCTCCAGGCATAACTTCCATAAGATTTACCGGATGCTCCACATAGCTGTCCAGAGGGAACACCTGAAGAATCGCATCAAGAATCTCCGGTACTCCGTGTCCGTCGCAACGGATCACAATCGCGTCTTTTCCCATTGATTCAGCCGGAAAGTTTCCATCAGAGATGACCAGTCTGTCACTGTGTCCCATCTCAGCAAGTACTTTTAACAGTTCTGGTGATAAAATTTTTGGAATTCCTTTTAACATATTATCTTCCTCCTTGATATAATAACATATTATTTTAAAAAAGGAACCGGGAATTTCCCGATTCCTTTCTTTTCACTTTAATAATTCAGCTTCTCTTTACAGATATGAATTAGTCATAAAGGTTTGGAACGATGTCAGCATCTTCCATGTTTGTAGAATCATACCAGTAACCATCTGTTGTAACGTCTTCTACAGACTCACCATCACAGATCTTAGCAAGAGTCTCGATGGAGATTTTACCCTGCATCAGAGGAGACTGTGTAACAGCACCGAGCATTGTACCATCTTTAACAGCTGCTTTAAGAACTGAACCAGCATCGAATCCAGCTCCAACGATCTTTCCTTCGTCTGTTCCAAGTTTGTTCAGGTTCTGGTTAGCTGTGAGAACACCCTCTGCAGATACCTGGTTTGATCCGAACATAGCGATTGTATCGTCTTTGTTCATGATGTTAGAAGCCTCTGTAGCACACAGCTCAACTGTTGTCTGAGCCGGAACTGCAACTTCAAGGATAATGTCTGCAGATGCCTGATCTCCGTTGTCTTTAACCTGGTTTACATAGAAGTCATTTCCTACAACTGCTACTGTATATCCATCAGCTTTAGCAAGTTCGATGAACTTGTTGATGAATCCCATACCACGCTCAGAAATGTTAGCGGATGTTGCATCCTGGTTAACTTCACCTACACGAACCTGTCCTTTTCCAAGTCTGTCTTTGATTGCTGGATAGATGTGCTCAGCAGCAATTCCACCAGCCTGCTCGTTGTCTGTTACAACTGTTGCGTATACAGATCCTTCTGGAGCGTCCGGAACACCTGAGTCGAAGCATACTACTGGGATTTTCTTCTCAAGTGCTGACTTCAGTGAATCAATAACTGAGTTCTGGTCACAAGCTGCAAGAGCGATTCCGTCTGGGTTCTTGTTGATTGCGTTGTTCAGCATGTTAACCTGGTCAGCGATATCGGACTCAGCGTTCGGTCCTGTTGTGTTAGCTGTAACACCGAGCTCATCACAAGCCTGGTTGATTCCCTGTACAGCTGCCTGCCAGTATGAAGACTGGAAGCTCTTTACAACAACTTCGAAATGATATCCCTTGGAATCTCCTGATCCATCTGTCTTAGTGTCGCCATCTGCTTTCTTAGTGTCATCTGCCTTAGATCCACATCCTGCGAGCATTCCAACTACCATACATCCACCAAGTAAAACTGCTAAAACTTTCTTTTTCATAATTATGTCCTCCTGACAAAATAAATTTGTGACTGCTTGTCTGAGTTTTCTTCCAGTTTTCCTCTCCCTAATGCCGGGCCTCTCTGGCAGAGCCTCTTTCGTGCATTTCTTAAATCGCTCTGCAGAAGTAGTTTGCCCAGGCTTCTTTGTCCGAAAACTCTTTATACAGTCTGTTTCGTTTAGCTTCTATAGTAACAGCTTTCTTTTTCACACTTTTTTCAGCATGTTTCCCCGCTGCTATCTATCCGCACACATTAATAATATAACACATTACCAATGGTTTTGCAATTAGTTATTGCTTTTTCGTGATTTTTCACAAATTCTAAATTTAAGTGAAAAAAATTACTCTTTTCCTGCTTTTCTCTTAAGAATATCAACAAGTACGGCTGCGATCAGGACAAATCCTGTAATGATCTGCTGCCAGTTAGCTGTCAGTCCGATGAATGGAAGACCAGTCTTCAGAAGACAGATAACGAATACACCAAACAGTGTTCCTGTGATGCTTCCTACACCACCTGTCATGGATACACCACCGATGATTGCTCCACCGATAGCCTCAAGCTCGAATCCAGCACCACTTCCTGGCTGAACTGTAGCGAAGATAGCGGAGTATGCGATAGAAGCAAGTCCTGCGAAGAATCCACAGATTACATATGCTGCAATATGATAGAATCTTACATTAACTCCGGAAAGTCTTGTTGCTTCTTTGTTACTTCCGATTGCAAGTGTATAACGTCCAATTCTTGTATGATTCAGTACAAATGTCATAACAACAACCAGAAGAATTACCCATAAGAAACCGATCGGGATATTCTGTCCGCCAGACTGAATCTTGAAGATACTTCTGAACCATCCACCCGGTGCTGCTGCTGCCGGCCATGAGATTCCGAATCCACCTACGATAATGGAACCAAGTCCACGAGTAATCATACAAGTACAAAGTGTTGCCAGGAATGCCGGCAGATCCATGATTGCTACCAGTACACCATTCAGAACACCAATCAGCATTCCAAGAATAATTGCTGCAAGGATACCAACGATTGTAGGCATTCCTTTGTGAACGATCAGATATCCACCAACGAGTGAATAACATACAAGTCCAGTACCGATTGACAGGTCAACACCACCTGTCATCAGTGGAAAGGCTACTCCAATTGCCATCAGGACAATATAATAGGAGAAGTCCAGAATGTTAATAAATGTTGTATATTTTCTGAAGTTCGGGCTCATTGCACAGAAGAAGATAAACAGTGCAATAACAACGAGCAGGACGATGAATTTCTGTCCTCCCATTCTGTCAATAAATGACTTATTAGAGCCGGCCTTCTTTGTTGTATTATTTGCCATTACTTTTTCCCTCCCTACTCAATCTCACGTGTAGCCATGTTCATGATATTTTCCTGTGTAGCTTCGGAAATATCCAGCTCACCTGTCTTCTTACCTTCGCACATAACAACGATTCTGTCACTCATACGAAGGATCTCTGTCATCTCGGAGGAAATCATAATAATGGCTTTTCCTTCTGCTGCCAGCTGATTCATCAGCTTGTAAATCTCATTCTTAGCTCCAACGTCGATACCTCTTGTAGGCTCATCGAAGATAAGGATGTCACAGTCTCTTGTCAGCCATTTTGCAATAACGACTTTCTGCTGGTTACCACCTGACAGGTTAACTACCAGCTGATCTGTACCAGGAGTCTTTGTTGCAAGCTGCTCAACATATTCCTGAGCAATCTTGTTCTCTTTCTTCTTATCGATAAAAGGACCGCTCATGAATTTTTCAAGTGTTGCCATTGTTGTATTCTCAGCAACTGATTTCTGTACAACAATACCATATCTCTTTCTGTCCTCTGACAGATAACCGATACCATACTTAACAGCATCCTGTGGGCTCTTGATTGTAACCTTCTTACCGTTGATATAAATATCACCGCTGTCGATTGGGTCAGCTCCAAAGAGTGCTCTGGCTGTCTCTGTACGTCCAGCTCCCATCAGTCCGGAGAATCCAAGGATCTCACCTTTGTGAAGCTCAAAGCTTACATCCTGTACCATCTTACCAGCGTTCAGGTGATCAACTTTAAGAACTACCGGTGCTCCCGGAGGTGTCATGTTTTTCTCCTTCGGATCTTCGTAAATAACACGGCCAACCATCATGTTGATGATGTCATCTTTTGTACTGTCTTTTGTGATCAATGTTCCAACATAAGTACCATCTCTCATGACTGTAACACGGTCTGTGATCACTTTGATCTCATCCATACGGTGGGAGATGTAAACAATTCCCATTCCCTGACTTCTCAGGTCACGGATGATCTTGAACAACTGTTCAATCTCTGTCTCTGTCAGAGCTGCTGATGGCTCATCAAAAATAATAATCTTTGCATCATGTGAAATTGCTTTTGCGATCTCACACATCTGCTGCTTACCTACTGTAAGTTTTGACATTGTCTCTCTCGGATCAATATCAACGTTCATTCTGTCGAACAGTTTCTGTGCTTCTTCGTTCATCTTCTTGTCATCGATCTTGATACCCTTCTTGAACTCTCTTCCGATGAAGATGTTCTGAGCAACTGTCAGATGACCAAGCATGTTCAGCTCCTGGTGTACGATGATAACACCATTATCCTGTGCTTCACGAGCACTATGGAACTCAACTTCTTTACCTTCATATGTAATTGTTCCTGAATCTTTTGTATAAATACCTGTGAGAACTTTCATCAGAGTTGATTTTCCGGCACCATTCTCTCCCATAAGAGCAAGAACTTCGCCTTTTCTGATTTCAAGATCTACATGGTCAAGTGCGTGAACACCTGGGAAAGATTTATCAATCCCTTTCATTTCCAATATAACTTCGCCCATTTTATTACCCTTGCCTTTCTTTCAATCAAACATTTCGTTCATCATTCATAAAGCTGATCTCTTATTATAGAAGAGAAATTAGTTCTTTCTGCGTCTTGCAAGTACGTCACTGAATACTGCGACGATAACAATAACACCTGTAATGATAAGCTGATAATCTTTTGTAAAGCCAAGAGCCAGAATTCCTTCCTGAAGAAGAGCGATGATAAATACACCAATGATTGTACCGCTGATGGATGCAAGTCCACCTGCCATGGATGTACCACCCATTACACATCCGGCGATTGCTTCGTTGTTGTACTGATCTCCGTATCCAGGCTGTACTGTTGTATATGCAGATACATAGAAGATAGCACCCATTCCAACGAGAACTCCACAGATAATGAATGCAAGCATTTCCCATTTCTTAACATCTACACCTGAAAGTCTAACAGCTTCTTTGTTACTACCAAGGCAAAGGATGTAACGTCCGATTCTTGTCTTGTTCAGGATAATCGCACAGACAACTGCAACTACCAGAAGAATAACAAGTCCAACCGGGACCCCGTTATATCTTACAAGATTTCTGAACCATCCGTTGTCCGGATCTGCTGCCTGCGGCCAGCTGACTGACTGTGTCTTTGTGTAAACTGATGCAAGACCTTTTGCGATATTCATACTTGCCATTGAAGTAATGAATGAAGGTACTGACCAGTAAGCTACCAGGTATCCGTTAAAGAGACCAAAAGCAAATCCTACAAGGATACTGATCAGGAATGCAACCGGCATTGAAATTCCATGTGTTGTCAGTGTGTAACCTGAGATAAGTGCACAACAGAACATAACCGGTCCAATAGAGAAGTCGATCTGTCCTGTAGCAATTACAAATGTAACACCCAGTGATAAAAATCCAAGGAAATAAGCATAATTGAGTGCGCTCATGATTCGGTTCATTCCTGCGAAGCTTCCTCCGGTCAGTGCACAGAAGAGTCCGTACATCAGAAGAAGGACACAGCACAAAACAATTCTGTTAAATCCTACCTTTTTTACAAAAGGATTTTGTTTAATTTTTTCCAATTTTCTTCCTCCCATCTTTTACTTTGCTGGTGTTGACTGGATTGTCGATTAACTCTTACGATACCCCCATTCCTCTTAACCTCAGCGTAACGGTTCGCTTTCAAAGCTTTAAGATTTTTTGTTTTTCAAAGTGTGTTTTCGATTTCCCCGCACACCTTTGATACATGAATAAATTATAGCTTTGTTTCCACATTTTGTCAAGATTCCCCACCGTTTTTAGGGCGAAACGGTTCGTTTTTGTTTGTTTTCACTATATTTTTATCCATTTTCACAACAAAACCCACGCTTTTCTGTGCATTTTGCTTATGCACTATCCAAGGTCTCGTATTGAGTCTCCCTCTCTTACAGAGGTACTGAAACTAATTTTTACCGGCATACCGTTTTGCTCTCCATTTACTCGCTCCAGGAGCATAGCTACAGCCTTCTCGCACATCGTTTCCATTGGCTGGACAATCAGCCATAATTTAGGGCGCAGCACCTGGGTCATCGGAAGATTATCCACTCCGATGAGCGAGACATCTTGCGGACAGGAGAGTCCTGATTCGTTCAATGCCATAATTCCACCAAGCATGGTGTTATAGTTTCCTAAGATCACACCGGTCGGACGGTCTTCAAGCTCCAAAAGTTCTTTCATTCCTCTGTACCCATGTTCAAAAGAATGCCTTCCCAGCTTACAGTATTCCTTTGGAATCTCCAGTCCTGCCTGGTTCATCGCATCAGAATATCCTTTCACACGTTCCCTTCCGGTATATTCAATATTAGAGGCAATCACAGCTATTTTCTTGTGATGGTTCTCAATTAATTTATTTGTTGCACGATAGATTGCTGTCCGGTTATCAACCTCAACGCAATCATATTCTTCATCCTGGAATGATCTGTCAACCAGAACAACCGGAACATTTGCTTTTTTCGCAGCATGAAGAAACTTTCCATGCATTCCTACCGCAAATACCAATATTCCATCTACTTTCCTGCTCAGAAGAAACTGCAGATTTTCTTTCTGTAGCTTCTCGTCATTGCAGGAATCACAGATCAACATTCCATATCCCTTTTTATGAAGTTCCATTCCCAGATAATGCAGCATACTTCCTACAAAAAGACACTGTATATCATAAACCAGAACTCCAATCGTCTTTGTCTTGTGGGTAACAAGCCCTCTTGCGAGCTCGTTCACTTCATAATGCAGTTCGTTGATTGCCTCCTCAATCAAGATACGATTTTCCGGCAATACATTACCGCCATTCAAATACTTCGATATCGTTGCAAGGGACAATCCTGTCCTTTTCTTGATATCGCGAATAGTAGCAGCCATAATCTTCTCCTCCCAGGCCAATCAGCGAACCGTTATGCATTTTGCCCAACTTAACTGCTCATTCTATTAAATCATACAGCAGATTGACAGTCAAGTGTTTCTGAAGAATTCTTTTTTATTACGTTGCCAGCCATAATGTTACTGTTCACACGATGTGCGACTGGCAACTCATTCCCCCTTAGTTCAAAGCACTATACTAAAATTTTCTTAAATCTCTCGTATGCTTCGTCCCATGCTTCTTTGTCCTGTGGCTCGTAGATCTTGATGTCCTGAGAACGTTTGATAATTTCTCTTGCTTCTTCGATAGATTTGATATCTCCGGAAGCCATGAGCTGCAGTGCAATATTTCCAAGAACAGTTGCCTCTATTGGGCCTGCACTTACTCTGCATCCACATGCATTTGCTGTGAACTGGCAAAGAAGAGCACTCTGTGTTCCACCGCCTACCATGTAGACTGTCTTATAATCTTTACCTGTACACTCTTTAATCTCTTCCATCGCATGACGATATTTCATTGCAAGACTCTGGTTGATGCAACGAACAACTTCTCCGACTGTTTCCGGAACAGGCTGTCCTGTCTTCTTGCAGAATTCACGGATTCTTGTCGGAATATCTCCGGCTGGTGTGAATTCCGGTGCATCCGGATCAATAAAGCTCTGGAGTGCCGGAGCTTCTTTTGCCATAATCTCAAGCTCGCCAAATCCATACTCATTTCCTTCACGGATCCACTGACGACGGCTTTCCTGAATACACCACAATCCGATGATATTCTTAAGGAAGGAAATCTTTCTTCCATATCCACCTTCATTCGTGATGTTGTAATGCTCAGATTTCTCATTGATAATAGGTTCTGCAAGCTCTGTTCCAAGCAGTGACCATGTTCCGCAACTCAGGAAGATAAAATCTTCTTCTGATGTTGGTACAGATACAAGCGCACTCTGCGTATCATGTCCTGCAACAGCCATAACATCAATCTTATCCAGACCAAGCTCTGTACAGATTTCATCTGTAAGAGTACCGATCTTTGTACCTGTAGGTACGATTTCCGGGAAAATATGTTTCGGAATTCCCAGTGCTTCGATCACTTCGTCTGACCACTCGCCCTTTTTCGCATCAAGAAGCTGTGTTGTAGAAGCGATAGAATACTCAGCTTTTTTCTCCCCTGTAAGGAAGTAGTTGAAAAGGTCTGGCATCAAAATCATCTTGTCAGCTTTCTCAAGAAGCTCTTTTCTTGTCTTTACAAGAGAAAGGAGCTGGAATGCTGTGTTGAGATCCATGAACTGATTTCCTGTGATCTGGTAGAATTTCTCTTTATCGATCAGTTTGAAACTTTCTTCGATCATTCCTTCTGTACGTGCATCACGGTAATGTACAGGGTTCTCAAGAAGTCTTCCTTCCTCGTCGATCAGTCCAAAATCAACTCCCCATGTGTCGATACCGATACTTTCGATTTTTCCACATTTTTTTGCTTTGATCAGACCCTGTTTGATCTCAAAAAATAATCTCAGTACATCCCAGTACATTGATCCATTCAGGATAACCGGATCGTTAGAAAAACGGTGAAGTTCTTCAATGCTGATCTTGTCACCATCAAAAGTTCCGCACATTGCTCTTCCGCCTGAAGCACCAAAGTCAAATGCTAATACTTTTTTCTCCATAATCTTCCTCTTTTCTTAATACTCTTTTACTCGGTATTAAAACAGGGGCCCTGCATAGGCAGCACCCCCGCATTCTTTGTTCTAGTTCTGTATCGAAACTGCATTTACAGTCTTTTTACATTTCCTAACAAAAGGACTCCTTCTTATTTGTAAAGCGGTCCGTAGTTCTTACAAGCTCTGAAGTCAGCGCCTTCTTTATCCATTCCAAATGCATTCCATGCTGCCGGACGGTAGATATCTTTCTCCGGTACGTTGTGCATAGATACTGGAATACGAAGCATTGAACACATTGTGATCAGGTCAGCTCCGATGTGTCCGTAGGAGATAGCACCGTGGTTAGCTCCCCAGTTGTTCATTACATCATAAGCTGTCTTGAATGCTCCCTCTTTACCATCACATCTTGGAGCAAACCATGTACATGGCCATGTGTAGTCTGTACGTTTCCAAAGCTTATCAGATACTTCTTCTGGAAGTTCAAGTGTCCATCCTTCTGCAATCTGAAGAACCGGTCCAAGTCCTTTTACAAGGTTAAGACGGATCATTGTAGCTGGCATCTGAGCGCGTGTCTCGTAACGGCTTGAGTATCCGCCTCCACGGAAGTATCCGTTGTCAGCCATGCACCACTCTGTAGCATCCATGATTGCTTTCTGGTCTTCTTCTGTAACGTTCCACCATTCTTTCATAACGCCGTTACCGTTCTCGTCTTTAGCAACACCAGATGCATCAAGGCAAGCTGCTCCAGAGTTGATCAGGTGAAGGAATCCACCGTTCTCTTTAGCAACACCCTCGAGGTCATATCCTGTAGCTTTCTTAACTGCCTCTGGGCTCCAGTATGTACGAACATCAGCGAAGATCTGAGCACGTCCTGTAAGAAGTTTCATGAACATCATTCCAAGTCCGTTGAGAACGTCGTTCTCTGTAGCAAGGATGTATGGCTCACGAGCTCCGTTCCAGTCGAAAGATGTATTCAGAACTGCCTCTGCGAAGTCTCCGTTCGGATAGAAGTCTGTCCACTGTCTCTGTCCCTGGAATCCAGCTGCCAGAGCGTTGTGTCCGATTGCTTCCTCTGAGAACTTCTCGTCAAGGTTCTTATTTCCATTCATAAGGTCTTTGATGATAACTGCCATCTTAACAACGAACTCGAACTGCTCCTCTTTCTCCTCTGGAGTAGCCTGAAGCTCTTCTGGGTTCTTGTCCCAACCAATCTTGCAAGTCTCTTTTGCCCATTTCAGAGCTTTCTCGAATTCAGCCTTGTCATAGATCTCTTCTGACATACGACGAATGATTTCTACCTCATCAACAGACTCTACACGCATTCCAAGGTAAGACTCGATGAAATCAGAATCAATGATAGATCCACCGATACCCATTGTAACAGATCCGATCTGAAGGTAAGATGTTCCTCTCATGGATGCTGCTGCAACAGCTGCACGTCCGAATCTAAGAAGTTTCTCTTTAACGTCTTCCGGAATTGTTGTGTCGTCAGCTTCCTGAACGTCATGTCCGTAAATTCCGAATGCCGGAAGTCCCTTCTGTGCATGTGTAGCAAGTACAGATGCAAGGTATACAGCTCCCGGTCTCTCTGTTCCGTTGAATCCCCATACAGCTTTGATTGTCTGTGGATCCATATCCATTGTCTCAGCTCCGTAGCACCAGCAAGGTGTAACTGTAACTGTGATATCTACGCCTTCTCTTCTAAACTTATCAGCACAAGCAGCACTCTCACCTACACGTCCGATTGTTGTGTCAGCGATAACAACTTTAACCGGCTCGCCATTTGAATATCTTAAGTTCTCCTCAAACAGTTTTGCTGCAGATTTTGCCATGTTCATTGTCTGCTCTTCAAGAGATCCTCTTACGTCAAGAGCTCCTCTACGTCCATCGATTGTCGGTCTGATACCAATTACTGGATAAGATCCTACTAATCTTCTTTCTGCCATAATTACATTCCTCCTTAATTGTTTGCCTTGCTCTGCTTATCTTCCTTCGCAGAACCGCTTCTTTAAGTATCATTATAGTTCTTTCCTTTCTTTTTGTCTTGTGGTATACTAGAATAAAAATATAAAGATATTCACCTTTTATACAACAAAGTACAATTTACAAGCATATATCTTCATATCTATGTTTGTATTTACACTATTTAGATTTTTAAAGGAGATTATTGCATGAAATACATTAATTACAAAGAAGAGCGTAATCACGGAACCATTGATTTTCCAATTGAATTTTATCATGTTACGCCGAATCATCCACGGTATGACATGTCTTATCACTGGCACATCGAATACGAACTTATTCGTGTTTTAAAAGGGAAATTACTTATGTCAATTGGTGAAAATGAATTCACTGCAGAAGCCGGAGACCTTATTTTTATAAAAGGAGGGCTTCTTCATGGCGGAACTCCTAAGGATTGTGTCTATGAATGTCTTGTTTTTAACCTTGAATCGCTCATGGCAGTAAACCATGCCAGCGAACGTCTGCTTAAGAAGATCGGAAGCGACACTCTGACTATCCCTCCCCTCATCAAAGCACCCGTAAAGAATTTAGAGCATATCACCTCCATGATGTTTGAACATATCAAAAAGCGTACCGAAGGACACGAGCTTATGGTGATTGGTACTCTGTACGAATTCTTAGGCTATATTTTGGAAAATAAATTGTATGAAAACGTTCGAATCATCAGTCAAAAGGATAGCCGAAAAATAGAACATTTAAAGAAAGCTCTTGAAGTGATTGAAAACCATTATGCTGACTGTATCACACTGGAAGATCTGGCTCAGGCAGCCGGCATGAATTCAAAATACTTCTGCCGCTACTTTAAAGATATGACCCACAGAACTCCTGTTGACTATCTGAATTACTATAGAATAGAACAAGCTTGTTTCAAGCTCGTTACTTCGAATGAATCAATCGCAGACATCGGACTTAGCTGTGGATTTAACGATGTAAGCTACTTTATCAAAACATTTAAAAAATATAAAGGAATGACACCGAAGAAATATCTTCGCGCACCACTGTAATCAAAAATTGCGAAACAGGTCAACCCCATCATTTTTTCACGCAAAAGGAGATCCCCTTACGGAGATCTCCTCTTTTCATATCTCATTCACTCATGAAATATCCTTATTTATCTTCTTTTTCTGCAGCGTATACAGTTACCAGTTTGTTCAGGTAATCGTATCTCTCCATAGCTTCCTGCTCATTGAGAGCGAAGAGCTTGTCAGCCTTAGCCGGGTTAGCTCTCTTCAGTGCGTTGTAACGCACTTCACCATTCAGGAAGTCCTGGTATCCTTCTGCCTTCGGAGCCTTGCTGTCAAGTGAGAACTTGTCTCCCTCTGCAGCCGGGTTGTAACGGAAGTTATTCCAGTATCCACACTCTACTGCCAGCTGTTCCTCTGTCTGAGCTTTGCTCATACCCTTCTTGATACCATGGTTGATACATGGAGCGTAAGCGATGATCAGTGATGGTCCCGGATAAGCCTCAGCCTCAGCGATTGCCTTAACTGTCTGGTTGAAGTCAGCACCCATAGCGATCTGAGCTACGTATACGTATCCGTATGTCATAGCCATTCCTGCAAGGTCTTTCTTCTTAGTCTCTTTTCCGCCTGCTGCGAACTGAGCTGTAGCACCAGTCTTAGTAGCCTTAGAGGACTGTCCACCTGTGTTGGAGTAAACCTCTGTATCGAATACCATAATGTTGATATCTTTCTTGCTTGCAAGAACGTGGTCAACTCCGCCGTATCCGATATCGTAAGCCCATCCGTCTCCTCCGAAGATCCACTGGGATTTCTTAGCAAGGAAATCTTTGTTCTTCAGAACTTCTGCTCTCTCTTCGCAATCGCAATCGAGTGCTTCAAGAGCTGCAACAAGTTTGTCTGTAGCTGTTCCGTTTGTAGCACCTACTGTATATGTCTCAAGATACTCAGCTGCTGCAGCCTTAACTGCCTCATCTGTAGTCTTCTCTGCGATCTTCTCAACTTTTGCTTTCAGTCTGTCTCTGATTGTATTCTGTGCAAGCAGCATACCGTATCCGAACTCAGCGTTGTCTTCAAACAGGGAGTTGCTCCATGCAGGTCCTTTACCTTCCGGTGTTACTGTGTAAGGTGTAGACGGTGAAGAGTTACCCCAGATAGAAGAACATCCTGTTGCATTTGCAATATACATTCTATCACCAAACAGCTGTGTGATCAGCTTAGCGTATGGTGTCTCACCACATCCTGCACAAGCTCCTGAGAACTCAAGGAGTGGCTGTTTGAACTGGCTTCCCTTAACTGTTGTCTCTTTGAATTTAGCAACAACTTCTGGTTTAACCGGAATCTCTCTACCAAAGTCGAAGAATGTCTGCTCTCCTGCATTAGCTTCCATGTTAGCCATTGTAAGAGCCTTCTCAACTTCGCCTGTCTCTTTATTCTTCTTGCCTGGGCAGACATTCACACAAGATCCACATCCTGTACAGTCGTAAGCGGATACTGTCATTGTGAACTTCATTCCCGGCATTCCGATCATATCAAGTGTCTTAAGTCCTTCTGGAGCCTGAGCAACTTCTTCCTCTGTCAGAGCTACCGGACGGATAACTGCGTGCGGACATACATATGCACAACGGTTACACTGGATACACTGATTTGGATTCCAAACCGGAATATCTACTGCGATACCACGTTTCTCGTATGCAGATGTTCCTGACGGTGTAGATCCATCAATATAATCATTAAATGCAGATACAGGGAGTGTATTTCCTTCCTGAGCATTAACTTTTGCCTGAATGTTCTTAGCAAATGCAATCGCATCAGCTCTTCCGCCATCTGCGATGTGTGGTGTAGCAAGACCTTCGTCAGCTGCATCTTTCCAGCTTTCTGGAACTTCTACTTCTACAACCTGTTTTGCACCTGCATCGATTGCATCGTAGTTCATCTGTACGATCTTGTCGCCTTTTCTTCCGTAAGTAGCCTTAGCAGCTGCTTTCATAAGGTCAATAGCCTCTTCTTCCGGAATGATAGCTGCAAGTTTGAAGAATGCAGACTGAAGAACTGTATTGATACGTCCGCCAAGTCCGATCTCTTTACCAATCTTGATACCATCGATTGTGTAGAATTTAATTCCGTGGTTAGCGATATAAGCTTTTACCTGTCCCGGAAGATGCTCCTCAAGTCCTTCCATATCCCATGGGCAGTTCAGAAGGAATGTTCCTCCATCAACAAGTTCCTGAACCATGTTGTATTTGTTAACATAAGACGGGTTATGACATGCAACAAAGTTAGCCTGATGGATCAGGTATGTTGATTTAATCGGTTTCTTACCGAAACGAAGGTGAGACATTGTAACACCACCGGACTTCTTAGAGTCATAATCAAAGTAAGCCTGTGCATACATGTTTGTGTTATCACCAATGATCTTGATGGAGTTCTTGTTTGCTCCAACAGTACCATCTGCTCCAAGTCCCCAGAACTTACAGTTGATTGTTCCTTCTGGTGTTGTAACAAGTGGCTTACCAGCATCAAGTGAAAGATGTGTAACATCATCTTCAATACCGATTGTGAATTTAGCTTTCTCATCGTTGTGGTATACAGCAACGATCTGAGCAGGTGTTGTATCTTTAGAACCAAGTCCATAACGTCCTGTGTAAACCGGAACTGCATCGAACTTAGATCCTTTAAGTGCTGCAACAACATCCAGGTACAGTGGCTCGCCAAGTGCTCCTGGCTCTTTTGTTCTGTCAAGAACAGAAATCTTCTTAACTGTATCCGGGATAGCGTCGATCAGAGCTTCTGCGCTGAATGGTCTGTAAAGACGAACTTTAACAACTCCGACTTTCTCTCCTGCAGCTGTCAGGTAATCGATTGTCTCCTCGATTGTGTCACAAACAGATCCCATAGCTACGATCACGTGCTCTGCATCTGCTGCTCCATAGTAGTTGAACAGTTTGTAGTCTGTTCCGATCTTCTCATTAACCTTATCCATGTACTTCTGAACGATTCCCGGAAGTGCATCATAGAATGGGTTACAAGCCTCTCTAGCCTGGAAGAAGATATCCGGGTTCTGAGCTGAACCTCTCTGACATGGGTGGTTCGGGTTAAGTGCATGTGCGCGGAACTCGTCGATTGCTTCCATGCTTACCATGTCTTTCAGATCTTCATAATCCCATGTCTCGATTTTCTGAATCTCGTGTGATGTTCTGAATCCATCAAAGAAGTTGATGAATGGAATCTTTCCTTCAAGTGCTGCACAATGAGCAACCGGAGTAAGGTCCATTACTTCCTGTACGCTGGATTCACAGAGCATAGCTGCTCCTGTCTGACGACATGCATAAACATCAGAATGATCTCCAAAAATTGACAGTGCGTGGCTTGCAAGTGCACGGGCAGATACGTTGAATACTCCCGGGAGCTGCTCACCAGCAACCTTATATAAGTTAGGAATCATAAGAAGGAGTCCCTGAGAAGCAGTAAATGTTGTTGTAAGAGCACCTGCTGCTAATGATCCGTGAACAGCACCTGCTGCTCCGGCCTCGGACTGCATCTCTGTAACCTGTACAGTCTGTCCGAAAATGTTCTCCCTTCCTTCAGTAGCCCACTCATCGATATGCTCCGGCATAACGGATGAAGGCGTAATCGGGTAGATAGCTGCTACTTCTGTATATGCATAAGAAACGTGAGCTGCTGCCTGATTACCGTCCATGGTCTTCATTTTTCTTGCCATTTTTATTCCTCCTTAGGTGTTACATAGGTTTTACACTGAGTTAAGTATAATTAATTCACATGTAGTTTCATTATATCTCCAAAAGTCACAAAAGTCTAGAGTTATAAATATCCTCTTTTGTATATTTTCGTGTACAGAGCAGTGTTTTGAGAATAGTTATCAGTGCTATTATTGGGGATTATTAACTAAAACAGACAGAAATGGAAAAAGCCAGAAGAGTACTTTCTGTTGAACATTAACTCTTCTGGCTTATGAATCACTATACTTTTTTCTTATCATTCTATCTGTTTTTAAACAACCGGTCATCCCACTTCGGTGGTTTTTTCCCTTTGATCTTTGTTGGCACCGGCTCATACTGATCCACTTTTTTCTTCTCATTTCTTTTTCTGCAATGCCTTCTGCAATAGATCAGCATAATTCCTGTCACAATCACCAGGCAACCTGCCAGAAGTTCTGACACCGGAAATCCGATTCCCGGAAGAACAAGCTGATCTGTTCTAAGCCGCTCGATCCACACGCGTCCTGCCCCATAACCAAACAGGTACATAAGAAAGAGCTCACCTTCATATTTCTTATGTTTCCTATACAGAAACAATATAATAAGAAGTCCTGCACACCATAATGATTCATACAAAAATGTCGGGTGTACCTGAATATAACTGACCCCGTCAATTCTCTGCATGTTCTCGCGCATAAGTTCTGTGATATCTCCCGGCCTTACTGCATCAACCGGAAGCCTCATCGCAAACAGACAATCCGTATATTCTCCAAATGCTTCCCTGTTAAAGAAATTCCCCCAACGTCCAAGCATCTGACCATTCAGAAGCGCCAGTGCAATTGTATCCAAAATCTGAAATGGTGATTTTTTCTTAACAGCAGCCATCACAAAAACTGCGATCACTGCTCCGATCACGCCACCATAAATTGCCAGACCACCTTCTCTGAGATTAAAGATAGACAAAAGATTATCTTTATATAAATCCCAGGAGAAAATCACATAATAGATTCTTGCGCCTGCAATTCCTGCAATTACTCCGACAATTCCCATATCCAGATAGTCTTCCGGATTCTGTCCTGTTCTTTTTGCTTCCACTGTGGCAATCAAAAATCCAATCAAAATTGCTGCACCGATAATCATGCCGTAGTAAGCAATGGAAAAGCCAAAGATGCTGATGCTTTTTCCTACATGATCCAGATAAATCCCCAAATTCGGAAAGCTGATATTATAATGCATATTATGTTATTTCCTTTCATATCCACAGAAATCAGGAACAAATCCAGTTGTTCCTGATTCCTGTTTTTACTGCTTTTCCAATTAGAAAACAATGAATCTAACCGGTTTTCAAGCATATTCCCTATATCTGTTAAACATTAAATCTGAACAGTATCTGTTAAACATTAAATCTGAACAGCATGATATCTCCGTCCTGAACGACATAGTCTTTTCCTTCCAGACGAACTAATCCTTTTTCTTTTGCTGCCGCATGAGTTCCGCATGCCATCAGATCATCATAACTTACTACTTCCGCACGGATAAATCCACGTTCAAAGTCTGTATGAATCTTACCAGCTGCCTGTGGTGCCTTTGTTCCCTTCTTGATTGTCCATGCACGAACTTCCGGCTCCCCTGCTGTCAGATAACTGATCAGTCCAAGAAGATGATAGCTTGCCTTGATCAGCTTCTCAAGTCCGGATTCTTCTAATCCAAGATCTTCAAGGAACATTGATTTTTCATCGTCATCTAACTGAGAAATCTCTTCTTCAATCTCTGCACATACTACGAACACTTCGCAGTCTTCCTCTTTTGCATACTCACGAACTGCCTGAACCCCTGCATTGTTCACACCATCATCAGCAAGATCATCCTCAGATACATTTGCTGCAAAGATTACAGGTTTTGCTGTCAGAAGGTTGTACTCGGCAAGCCATGCCTGCTCATCCTCATCCTCTGTCACGAAGCTCTTTGCCATCTTATTCTCTTCCAGATGTGCTTTCAAACGGTTCTGAAGATCCAGCTCTTTCGCCGCCATCTTATCATTTCTAGAAAGCTTCACTGTCTTGGAGATTCTTCTTTCAAGAACCTCAAGATCTGAGAAAATCAGCTCAAGATTGATTGTCTCAATGTCACGCAGCGGATCAATACTTCCGTCTACATGCACAATATTCGTATTCTCGAAGCATCTTACAACATGTACGATTGCATCAACCTCACGGATATTGGCAAGAAACTGGTTTCCAAGTCCTTCTCCTTTGGATGCTCCCTTCACAAGTCCTGCAATATCAACAAACTCAATTGCTGCTGGAATGATCTTCTTTGTATGATACATCTCTCCAAGCACATCCAGTCTCTTATCCGGAACTGTTACAACACCGACATTCGGGTCAATTGTACAGAATGGATAGTTTGCAGATTCTGCACCGGCCTTTGTCAGTGAGTTAAACAGTGTACTTTTTCCTACGTTCGGTAATCCTACGATTCCAAGTTTCATCTTTCTATATTCCTCCTATAAATCCTTAGATTTCAATCCTACCAATTCGCCTGTTCGCAATCCGGTTTGTAGTATAAAACGATACTGATTTCATTCTTGTAACCTTTTAAATCTTTTCCCATATTTCAGCGCCTCTCATAAGAAGCCCTAATACAGTACCTTGTATTATACCATAGCATCTTATTTTTGTGAATATTCATTTTCATCTCTTGTCACATAAAACACCCCATAAATAAGAAAGTCCCACCGGGTTGCGCATGAAAAATCAGAGGCGTGGTGGGTTCTGTTAATGTTATTATACAGCTTTCAATGTCACTGTCACGATTGTTCTTGTAAAAAAATCAGCAGCGCCTGTCACACTGAAAATAATTGTTGTAAAAAATATTTTTATGCCGGCTCAAAGAATGTCCTTACATATATTCAAAAGATAAAGGTCATAAATACAGGCTCTTGATGAAATTTTTTATCTATCCTGATTAAAGGGCAAAAGACACGTTAATTAATATATTTGTACCTTGAAAATTTAACACGAATTGCGTATGAGTTTTGCACCTGCTGGAATTGAATCATCTACCATTACAAGATTCAGCTTTTCTTCACCATTTACATTATGAATAGCTGAAAGTAACATACCACAAGAGTCAATTCCCATCATAGAACGTGATGGAAGATATCAATTCTCCCATCTTCCTCGTAATATTTCCCTAAGGTGAAAATGGGAATTAAATAACTATACCCTTTCTATTTACAGCTCTAATGTGTCAATTATATTCTTTAATGCGTCTGCTGATTCTTTTAGCTTCAATGCTTCTTCTCCACTAAGATTAATCGGTATATCAGATTCAATTCCGTCTGCACCAACAATGACAGGCATACTTAATACAACATCATCAATCTCATATACTCCATGTATCATGTGCGATACAGGAAGTATTGATTTTTCGTCACGCATAATTACTTCACAGATACGTTTTACTGACATTGCAATTCCATAATATGTCGCATGCTTCTTATTAATAATCTCATAGGCACTGTTTTTGACAGCATCTGCGATTTCCTTCGTGTTTTCCTTATGGTTATAATGTCCTCTCATCTCACACATGTCACTAAGCGGAACACCGGATACATTAGCAGATGACCATGCCACAACTTCACTGTCTCCATGCTCTCCTACTATAAATGCATGCACGCTTCGGCTATCCACTGATAAATGCTGTCCAAGCTTGCTTCTAAGTCTTGCACTGTCAAGAACTGTTCCTGAGCCGATAACTCTCTCCTCCGGAAGTCCTGACAGTTTGATTGCAACCTGTGTCAGAATATCCACAGGATTTGCTACAACCAGAAGGATTCCTCCAAAATCTCTTTTGGCAATTTCCGGAATAATGGACTTAAATATTGCCACATTCTTATTTACCAGATCAAGTCTTGTTTCTCCTGGCTTTTGCCCTGCACCTGCTGATATAATTACAATCGCAGCATCTGCCACATCATCATAATCACCAGCATATATTTTCATAGGGCTGGCAAATGGTATTCCATGACTGATATCCATAGCCTCTCCCTCTGCCTTATTCTTATCCGCATCTATCAAGGCAATTTCAGTGAATAATCCACTCTGCATAAGCGCAAATACAGATGCTGAGCCTACGAATCCGCAGCCTATCATAACTGCCTTTTTTGAATTTGATTTTTTCTTATTCATGCAATCATCCCTTCCTTTTGTTATTCTACAATTCTTTCAAATATGTATTCATTACCTGACGAAATTCCGCCTCTGAATACATAACCAAGTCTGTTAAAACTTCTGATATCATCTGGTTTTTCTATATGATTCTCTGCCATATATCTTACCATTTCACCACGAGCCATCTTAGCATATGTGCCTTTTGTGATAAGCTTATCACCAGACTTTTCGCAAAAAGTAATAGTAATATATCTGTCTGCTGGAGTCAGATATTTTTCAATACATTTAGAGTATTCCTTTGAAGCCAGATTAATGATAATTCCGCTGTCATCCATTACTTCCCTGTAAAGCATCTCACCCCAGAACTCATACAAATTTTTATAATGCCCTATTGCAGCCTTTGCCTGCATTTCGAGTCGATATGGTGTAATACCATCCATCGGTTTTAATACCCCATAAAACGCTGACATTATTCTCAAATGTTCCTGCACATAATCAAAATGAGCATTTTCAAAAACTACAGGAGCCATATACTGATAGGCAATGCCCTCGTAAGCTAAAACAGCAGGTGTAAGTTGTTTATACAGATTCATAGAATTAATTCTCTCTATGTTCTGTGCCGCAATATTGTCATTGCACTTCCACATTTTTTGAAGTTCTTCTTCGGTTCTTCCTTTCAGCCAGCTAAGTATCTCTTCTGTTTTTTCCATGAATACCGGACATGATAATATACCTATGCTATCAGTGTCTGTTTTCATTTTTTTAGCGGGTGATAATATAATCTTCATCAGCTTAATTCCTGCAGCATTTTTTCAGGATCATCAGCTGCTTTTACTTTATCATTAGCTTTTACTATTATCCCATGTTCATCAATAAGGTATGTTGTTCTGACCACACCCATGGATACTTTTCCGTAGTTTTTCTTTTCCTTCCATACATCATATGATTCAATAACCTTGCGCTCTGTATCTGATAAAAGCGTAAATGCCAGTCCATGTTTTTCCTCAAATTTCTTATGTGATGCAACTGAATCCTTGCTTACGCCAAGTACAACCGCACCTTTCTCAACAAACTGTGGGTATCTATCTGAAAATCCACAAGCCTGCTTTGTACATCCAGGTGTATTATCCCTTGGATAAAAATACAGGATTACTTTCTTTCCAAGATATTCGCTTAATTTATGTAATTCTCCATTCTGATCCGGTAATTCAAAATCCGGTGCTTTTGTTCCTACTTCTAACATTTTTATTCTCCAATCTATGCATCTTTCATTTCTTTCTTCTGACATTCCTGGCAGATGCCCTTAAAAAAAATGTCATGGCTTATATACTTCATTCCATGTGTGTCTTTTATTTTCTTCTCCAGCTCTGATATAACATCCATATCAACATCAAATATCTCTCCACACTTTACGCATTCCACATGGTAGTGATTTTCGAGTGTAAAGTCAAAGCGGTCTGAACCATCTGGAACTTCCACTTTTCTAACCTTGCCTTCTTCTACAAGAATGCCAAGATTTCTATATACAGTCCCTCTTCCGATAGATGGATATTTTTCTTTTATAAATGTATATATCTGGTCTGCTGTTACATGACGGTGCATTTCATTTACTGCATCAAGTACCATATCTCTTTGAATTGTATTTCTAATTTTTTTCAGCCTCCTTAATAGGATTTATTCTTAATTAGGATTTTATATCATTCCTTTTATTCTGTCAAGCATATATTTAATTATGTGCACAATTATAAAAAAAGATATTCAGATACGTAACACTCATCTGAATACCTTTTTTGTAACTTTATTAAATTGTCACCTTCTACAGCATCTCTATTAGTCTCAAATCGTGCAATTACATCACATCCACACTTATCTGCAAGCATATCTGCTGCTTTGCAGAAAGTATTTTGTCTGACTGGGGCATACATTATTAAAATATAATTGCGTAACAAACAGTTCTATAATCTGTCAGGATTATCATATATATTTATATATTCGGCTACAGATCTGTCAAATGTCTTGATATGACCAAACAGCCAGTCAATAACATTGATTTTTACCTGTTCCATAAACTTTTCATCTGGTCCCTCATTTTCATCCAGATAATCATAGAGTACCTTAACAGTATGCCTGAACTCCTCATGCTTCTTTATATGTTCCTCCAAGCCTGGATAACCTACATCTTTCTGCAGTTTTTCTTCTTCTTTGAAATGAAATTCCGTATATTCATCAAGATAATCAAGCATTTTAATTGCCTTTACTCTTGCATCTTCTGATTCACATGCACTCACAAACTGCTGAATACGATCAATCAGTTCCTTATGCTGCTCGTCTATTGTCTTATTGCCTGTTATTAAATTATCATCAAATGTAATTACTGTCATAAAACCACCTTACAATCCACCTCATATAAGTTACCAAATTGCATAAATATTCTAATTCTTTTCTACTTCTTCACTTTTCTTAACTGCACCTTTGCCCGAAATCATCTTATACCCAGAGAGTACAGAAAACAACATACATCCCATTGCTCCAATCGCAAAAATCTTATGTTCCTTCATCTTTCCTCTGAAGCCGGTATAAAATGTAGCAACCATACATGCTAATGCACCCACTGCCCAATATTTATGAGTTTTCACGATTTCACCTCCAATCTCTTTAATTGTAACGCAAATATAATTGCTGTACAACACCATTATCTATGCATTTCTTTTTCCAATAACAAGAGTTACTGCAAGCGTTATTGCAGAATAGAATAATGATTTTTTCATCATAATCTCTCCATAAATTCACATTTGTACTTTTCTTTTATATCGCATAGACACAGTATATCATATCCACTGTGCCTATGCGATATCCTACTGCTTCTTTCTATTCCGGTGTATATGACCAGTGCATCATTCGGTTTGTGATGGTATCTTCCCACTTAGGCTTTTCCCTTTCAGGTCTTCTTACATATGAAATGTGTAACCACAACATTAATAAGCACTAAAGAAAACATTACACCTACAGTACTAAGGATCGGCCAATGAAATGTAAAATATGACAATTTATTTTCCATATAAATCTTTACCCCAACCAAAGCTGCCATTCCTACAGTAAACAACAATCCTATCACACACATAAAATAATAACTGCCTTCTCCAAAGAGCATTAATTTCATTTGCTTATCGGTCATCCCAATGCTTTTCATAATATCAAATTCTTTTCTCCGAGTGTACATCCCGGTAAATACAACATTACAATAATTAGTCAATCCCGCAATGAATAATATGATACTTACAGCACCTAAGAGAATTCGATTTCCTCTCATATATGTTTCTTTTTGCTGCATCAGATCTGATTTACAGATAATAAAAACTCCTGCTTCGCCGGTTCCTTCATCCATTGATACTTCTGTCATTTCGGATCGTTTCTTATTTTCCTCGGATATCAGCTCGTTGATCTGTGTTTTAACATAAGGTTCTTTTTCCGGATCAGCAGTTAATTCCATTGTTAATATCTTTTTCTCAGTTGGTATCTTTTGAAAGCCTTTCTCACTGATAAAATAGTATAAGCTGCATTCCCCATGCCAGGATTGATTTATTTCCGGGAAATCATCGTTTTGCCGATCCAAATAACCACATAGAGTAAATGTTTCAGATTCTTTTTGAGGGAATTCGTCTTCCTGTTGTTTCTCTTTATTCTCAGAATTACTTTGTTCTTTTCTACGAATCGCATCTTCTCTTGAGAGCAAAGTTTTAAAGTATACCGGTTCGCCAATTGCTTCATCTGCAAGTTTTTGCTGTTCCGGGGTCAGCATATGATCATGTATGAGCAACACGCCATTTCCTTCTTCCAAAGATTTCAAATCAATATTGAGTTGATTATCCTGAACGTATTTCTCAAGCGACAAGATTTGATTGTCATTTAAAATCTGCACAGTATCCCAACTGAATCCTTCCACCATATTGTCATCTGTAAGATTAAAAAGCCCTTCGTCATAAGGACGGATGCCCTTTCTGGACATAACTGTAGTTACATAAGCTCCTTCGATCAAATTAGATTTTTCCCAATCGATACCATCTATCTTGTGTAATTTTTTCTCCAACTTTTGAGAGATTGGTGAAAATTCATCATAATCATTGTCATACAACAGTTCCACACCGTCGCCCTGTGTCAGTAAAGGATCAACATCGATTTCTCTAGTTTTATATTCTTCCCCATATCCCAGGCTTTTCCCAAATTCGCTAAACTCTCCTGCCAGCAAAAAATCAGGGCGTTTCTCAAGAAGATGCTTATAATCGCATCCATTTGTAAGTACATTCATTAGAATAAAAGACAGGACTCCTAAAAAGATGGAAATACTTGTAATGATAAATCGTGCTTTATGACGTGTTATATTTCCCCATGCAATATAAAACATTTCTCCTGTCTCAGAGCGTTTCAACACCAGTTTTCCAGGATGTTTTATTTTTTTGTCACCCATATTTCCATCATAAGTGGCACTCTCGATACAAGACAGCTTCGTTATTTTTCTAATAACGCCTTCTGATTCCATCCACAAAATTCCATTTACAAATACAACAGAAAGAAAAAGAATCCATGGTCTGAAAAAGGAAAGTATCGTGTTTCCTCCCATTTCCTGATAAAAATGAAAGCCTAATACTTCCGGTATCAATAAGACCAAAATCAGTGCAGAAATCAAACTCCCTAAGACAGAACCTTTTAACATGAGTAACCGCATTTGTTTCCGGTATATTTTTGTGATCTGTCTTTCTGTGGCTCCAATCGTGTGGAGTAATCCGAGATTTTGAATATCTTCACTCATGGATATCCAAAGAACATTACGCACAAGGAAATATATTCCACACAAAATACCTAGCGTTCCTAATATCACCATCTCATATCCACCTGCGAATTTAGAAACGGCAGTATATTGTGCTGTATCAGAAACGTATATCTTCTGATCTGCACTCTTCATCGGCAATGCCTGATATAATTTTTCTTCTGTTTTGCTTCTGCTTAAATGATTGCTCTGACTGAAAAGTAAAGTATAGGGACCCTTTTCCAGGTTTAACTCATTAATTTTGTCATGTGAAATATATCCGATTGCTAATTTATTTCCAGAGTCCGTATACCATCCACATAGTTTGAATTTTTCTTTCGAATGTTCGAACAGACCTTTGTATACATCTAAGTTTATTTCCATTCCCTGTTCCGGTTCAGAAATACCAAGTTTTTTCAATGCCCGCTTAGACAATAGAATTTCATCCTTTTTCTGTGGGTAGCTTCCAATTATATTGGTATATGCAGGCTTCAAAAAATTGTTCCAGCTTTCTGAGTCAGCCCATACTACATCACATATCGTTTTTGCATTATCATCTGAAATGTCTGTAGCTTCACCTACAAAAATACTTTTTCCAACCCGTTTTATATAATCCAGTTGTTTTAATTTTGCATATTGTTCTTCTGTTCCATCTTCTATTCTGCCCGAAGAAGCAGTTCCATTTTCTCGGGTTAATCTTATTTCTTCTGCCTGTATTTTTCCACAGGAGATTCCGAAGACCATGGTTATAGCAACAATACCGATTACTACTGAGCAAAATAAAATCGTATTTCTTATCTTTTTTGTGCCTGCAAAATTTTTAGCCAGGAATCGGATTATGTCTTTATTGTTATTTGGAATGTTCTTATGAAACATAGTGATACCTCCTAACAATCGTTACAATCTCTTGTATAGATTTTCCCATCAGACATACGTATTACTCTGTCTGCCATCTGCGCTACTTCCTCTTGATGCGTCACGATCAATGTCGTCTGATGAAATCTTGCGGCACAGGATTTTAGTAATCCTACGACTTCCATACTTGTAACAGAATCCAGATTTCCGGTCGGTTCATCCGCCAGGACAATAGCCGGTTTCGTCAATAATGCCCGCGCTATAGAAACTCGCTGTTGCTGCCCGCCGGACAGCGTTGATGGAAGACGTTCTAATTTATCTTTTAGTCCTAGTATTTCTACAATCTCATTGAAAAAATCTACATCGATTTCCTTGCCATCCAGTCTCATTGGGAGGACAATATTTTCACGTATACTAAGAGAAGGTATCAAATTATATTGCTGAAATACAAATCCGATATTTCTTCTTCTGAATATCGTTCTTTCTTCCTTGTTAAGATCTTTTAAACTTGTATTTCTGATCCAGACACCTCCAAAATCCGGAGTATCAAGACCTCCTAAGATGTTCATAAGTGTTGTCTTTCCGCATCCTGACGTACCGACAACTGCTATAAATTCACCATCTTCCACAGTCAACGACACACCATCTAAAGCACGCACTTCATATGTATCGGATGTATAATATTTTTTTAGATTCATGGCTTTGATTATATCCATCTTTTCTGTAAACTCCTTTCGTAAATGCTACCTTTAACTCAGCCATAATCTATTATACATGGTACCTCTTACAAACTTCTTACAAGCTGCATGTGAACTGTCTCGACCGGAAGATTTACCTCTATAAGCAGCCCTGGCTTCATTTGTTTTGCTTTCATCATCCCTTTTTGTAATAGAACAATCTCTCTGGAAAGATATAAACCAATTCCGCATCCTTCCTGCCCTCTTGCCTGCTCACCACGATAAAATCTTTGAAAAATTTTATTTTCTTCTCCATCTCTTATCCCGATTCCATAATCTCTTACTTGAATTTTATAAAACATTTCTGTCTGTTTCATTGTGATATTGATCGTGCTGTTGTTTTTACTATATTTGACTGCATTATCAAACACATTATAAAACGCCTCACACATCCAGTTTTTATCATGTTCGCAAATGATTTTCTCTGGCAATTCTACTTGAAAAAAGATTTCTTTCTCTTCTGCCTTTTTCTGTATTTGCCCCAACGCATTTAGAATCGTTTCGACAAGATTTTCTTTTTGCATGTGAACTTGTATGATTCCTTGCTCTAATCGGGCAGTTTTTATAAAGCTCTCCACCAAAAAGCATAATTGTTCTTCACTTATTCGCAAGTCTTTCATGTATTCTGCATTCAATACTTCTTGCGTTTCATTCAATGATTCTTGCAGCAATTCCGTATAATTTTTTATATTTGACAGCGGTGTCCGTAGTTGATGCGCAATCTCAGAAATCAATTTCTGTATCTCATATCGACTTTTTTCGGCCTCTTTTCTTCTTCCTTCTAACATTTCCTGTAAACGGATTAATTGATTGGTAGTTTTGGAATAAAGCGTTTCTTTCCCGATATCTGAACCATCTAATTCATTGCCGTTTATTAAGGATTCCGTCAATTTATATATTTTATTCATTTCC
This sequence comes from Mediterraneibacter faecis, assembly GCF_055383675.1. Classification (NCBI taxonomy): domain Bacteria; kingdom Bacillati; phylum Bacillota; class Clostridia; order Lachnospirales; family Lachnospiraceae; genus Mediterraneibacter; species Mediterraneibacter faecis. The sequence continues at coordinate 2,737,069 of NZ_AP043803.1, forward strand.
TTCGCTCTTAAATGATTTTCCACTAAATATACAGTACTTCCTCCGAGTATGAAACCTATTAAAAGTACTGTAGAAATTGCTACAACCATGCTAATCTCCCATTCTATATCCCATTCCAAATACATTACTGATAACATTCGATGAATCCTTTAATTTCTTTTTCAATCTACTGATCATAACACTAATTGTGTTAGGATCAATGAATTCACTATCGATTCCCCATATATTTTCCATTATCATCTCTTTTGTAAGAACCTGATTCTGATTCATAATAAGATATTCTAAAAGCTGATACTCTTTGACTGTCAAAAATATTTCCGTCTCTCCGACGAAAACCTGTTTTCTATCAGAATACAAAATGACTTGTCCGCACAGAAAAGTATTTTCATTTGACTTTCTCTTTAAAACAACTTCTATACGTTTTAGTAATACCTTTATTGAAAATGGTTTAACCACATAATCATCTGCTCCTGTATCAAACGCTTTTAACATATCTTTTTCATCATCTTTTGCAGTTAAAAAAATAGCTGGAATTTTTCCATTTTTTTGAAGCTCCTGATATAGATTTATTCCATCCCCATCCGGCAATCCAATATCTACGATCAACAAATCTACAGAACTATCTATATTTTTAATTGCCTCTTTTCTTGAAGCGGCAAGAATCGTTGTATAACCTTGATTTTTCAAAGATGTATCTAATGCTTTTCTTAACAATTTATCATCTTCTATAATTCCTATTACCATACACACCTCCTGATTTTTCTAGAATATATACAAAAAGTCCATTACAATATACATAACACCTCTGTATATTGTAACGGACTTTTCCAAAAAAGAAGCCCTCAAATAGCATCTAATACCACACTATAAAGGAGTTTGAATTTCAATCTCTCGTCTCCATCAAAATCACTTTTCCAAACACGAAAGAGATCTTCACTTCATCTTCACCTTCTGCAAACTCATTACTCACACACAAGCTGTCTCCTGATGAGAGCAAATGATTCTGCAATGGATATTTTGCACCGCTGATACAGAAATCCTCAACCGGAAGTTGCATCGGAAATACTGAAAAATACTTTCCAAAAGCTTCTTCTCTGCGAATTGCGATTCCATGATCAAGCAGACGAATTCTATTATGACTGTCTAAGATCATCGCCTGAGATCCTGCTTCAAGTGCAATATTCAGGCACTGAACATTAGCCCAGAAATGATCCAGACGATTTCCTGTTCCTCCAAGAATCCAGATTTCTTTTCTTCTGAGTCCAAGACACATACGAAGTGCAATCTCCGTATCAGACGCATCCTTTACCGGATTGAACTCCCGGATCGGTACACTTGCTTCTTTTCTATAATAATCGATTACTTCTTCCGGTACACTGTCAAAATCTCCTACAATGTAATCCGGCTTGATCTTATGTTCATAAAGAAATGCGAGTCCTTTATCTACTCCGATAATAAATTCTGTCTCTTCTGCCTCAAGAATCGGAAGGACAAAATCTTCTTCCAGCATTCCCCCGCTCACAATAACTGTTCTCTTACACATTGCCGTTTAAAATCTCCATAAACTTTGCTGTATTATCTTTGATATCACCTTTAAAAACGCCTGAACCTGAGACCATTACATTCGCTCCGGCTGCAAGTACTTCTGCCACGTTTTTATGATATATTCCACCATCTACTTCAATATCAGTTGTAAGTCCTTTTTCATTCAGAAGGTTTCTCAATTCACTGATACGCTCCAGTGATTCCGGAATAAATGCCTGTCCGCCAAATCCCGGTTCTACAGACATGATCAGAAACATCTCTGCCTGATCCAGATATGGAAGCAGTACATCAACCGGTGTCTTTGGTTTAATAGAAATTCCCACTTTCGCTCCTGCTGCATGGATTTTATCAATTGTTGCCTGCAGATCTTCACATGCTTCATAATGAACTGTAACGATATCTGCTCCTGCTTTCACGAATTCTTCCACATAACGAATCGGTTCTGTCACCATGAGATGAACATCCAGTGTCTGTGTTGTTGCTCCCTTGATCGATGCGAGAACAGGCATTCCAAAGGAAATGCTTGGAACGAACATTCCGTCCATCACATCAAAATGAATATACTCTGCGCCTGCTTCTTCTGTTAATTTCAACTGCTCTCCTAAAATCTTGAAATCTGCTGAGAGAATAGATGGTGCCAAAATATTTTTCATAAACTTAATACCTCTTTCTTTCCTTTAGTTCACGGTACATCTCCGTATAATCTTCATATCTGATCTTATGGATCTTCCCTTCTTCAACTGCCTCTTTTACAGCGCATCCGGGTTCATGAATATGGTCACAGCCATTGAACTTGCACTGTCCTTCAAACGGTGTGAATTCCGGAAAATAATATTTTAAATCTTCTTTTTCGAAATCATTGACATAAAGAGAACTGAATCCCGGAGTATCCATAATATAAGAATCTTCTCCAATCACGATCAGTTCGGAATGTCTTGTTGTATGTTTCCCACGGTCAATCTTCTTACTGATACTTCCTGTCTCCATCTTCACTTCAGACTGCAGAAGATTGATCAGGGATGATTTTCCAACACCGGAAGGACCTGCGATCGAAGTTGTCTTTCCTTTTAAAAGTGATTTTAACTCACTGATATTTTCTTCTTCCTTAGCACTTGTGAAGATTACCGGATATCCGCATCCGGTATAAACTTCTTTCAATTCTGCAATTTCAGGATGGCTTGCAATATCCGTCTTATTAAAACATAATACGACAGGTATCTCTTTTCGTTCCATCATGACAAGAAAACGATCTAACAGATTATAATGTGGTTTCGGTTTTGTCACTGCAAACACAACCAGTGCCTGATCAATATTGGCTACTGCCGGACGAATCAACTCATTCTTACGCGGCAAGATCTTTGTGATATTTCCTGTCATTTCTTTTTCATCAAGTACCTCGATCACAGCATCATCACCGACCAACGGCTTGATTCCGTCTTTTCGAAAAGCACCTTTTGCTTTACACTCAAAAATTCCGGATTCTACTACATTCACGTAGTAGAATCCGGCAATCCCTTTTATTATCTTTCCCTGCATATACTTGCTCTCTGTTATCATTGATTCGTGTTCTCTTCTGTCCCGGAATCATTTCCGGAATCTCCACTATCCGGATCTGATGGCTGAGATCCTTTGCTGACCATATACTGGACAGTTGTTCCTTTTTCTACCTGCGTACCACTGCTAACAGACTGATAGAATACCTGTCCTTCTGGATATTCATCACTATAATCTTCACCAATATACTCCGGTGTAAGTCCTGCCTGCTTCAACAGTTTTTCCGCTGTATTCTGGTCTTTATAGGAAAGATCCGGTACTGTAACCACCGTCATCTTTGGTCCTTTGCTCACCACATATCCGATTGTTGTACCTTTAGATACTTCTTTTCCGGCATCTGTGTCCTGTGAAATAATAACTCCTTCTTCTACAGTATCACTGTAATCTTCAGTTGCATTTCCGGACAAACCTGCCTGTGAAAGTGCTGCTTCAGCATCCGACTGGGACTTTCCGGTAAGTTTAGGAACTGTTGCCGGCTGATTTCCCTTGCTTATTACAAGAGTGACCGTTGTTCCTTCTTTTACTTCTGCACCTTCACTCGGACTGACAGAAACAACTTCTCCCTGTTCCACATCATCACTGTAGACCGGATCACCTTTCTTCACAACAAGATTCTTATCCTGAAGTGCTTTTTCTGCATCAGCTTCCGACATTCCAACAACATTTGGAATCGTTGTCATTTTAGCTTCTTCACCACTGCTGATCACAACATTGACTGTTGTATGCTTCTTTACTTTCTTTCCATCAGCAGGATCCTGGCTGATGATCTTTCCTTTTGCAACAGTATCGGAAGGCGCAGTTGACTTATGGATTCCGAGATCATATTTGTTCAGTTCTTTCTGAGCTTCCTCATATGTCTTGCCTGTCACATCCGGTACTTTTACCATCTCTGAATCTGTTTGTTGTGTAGTCGTTCCTTTTCCACCTTTAAATACGCCCACTGCATTTCCTACAAGGAACATGATCAAAAGTGCGATCACAACACCGGCAACAACCATAAGAATCTTCATGATCTTCTTCGTGTCTTTATTCACTTCATTTTTCTTACGGCGATCATCATAACGGTCTTTGCGGCGGTCGTCGTAATCATCATCATCATAGCGGCTTCTGCGGCGATCATCATAATCATCGTCATCATCATAACGGCTTCTGCGGCGATCATCATAATCATCGTCATCATCATAACGGCTTCTGCGGCGGTCGTCGTAGTCATCGTCATCATCATAACGGCTTCTGCGGCGGTCATCGTAATCGTCATAGTCATCCTCGTAATCGTCGTCATAATCATCATTATAATTTTGACGATTCTTCATACGATTCAGTTCATCCTGTGACATAACAACCGTGGTCCGTCCTGTATCCTGAGATGCTGCCGGCATACGTTTTGTCACACCATCAAGAACTACAAAATCTCCATCCGGATCTACCAGTGAATGCTTCAGATCCTGAAGCAGCTCCTCGCAGCTCATATAACGCTTATTCGGCAGTTTCTGCGTACATTTCATAATAATGCACTCCAGGCTGTACGGAATATCCGGAACTTCTTCTGCTGGAGACTTGATCACTTCATTCAAATGTTTCAAAGCAACCGTCACTGTCGAATCTCCGTCAAACGGAACATGCCCGGTGATCATCTCATACATCGTGATACCTGCTGAATAGATATCACTCTTCTCATCTACAATACCGCCTCTGGCCTGTTCCGGAGATGTGTAATGTACAGATCCCATCACTGTCGTTGTTACTGCCTGTGTTGCCGTTGATGTCGTAGCCCGCGCGATTCCGAAATCAGTAACCTTAACCTTTCCATCTTTGGAAATAATGATATTCTGCGGCTTAATATCCCGATGAATGATATGGCAGTTATGCGCTGCCTGAATACCTGTCACCATCTGGATGGAAATACTGATTGTCTCTTTTGCTGAAAGCTTTCCTTTCTTCTCAATGTAATCCTTCAGCGTAATTCCTTCTACAAGCTCCATGACCATATAATAAAGACCGCGATCCTGCCCTACATCATAGACATTAACTACATTTGGATGCATCAATCCTGCTGCTGCCTGAGCTTCGCTTAAAAACTTCTTAATAAACGTCTCATCCGAACGATATGTGCTCTTCAGCACCTTGATCGCAACAAAACGATTCAGCTTATGATCCTTGCCTTTATAGACATCTGCCATTCCGCCAGAACCGATACGGCCAAGTATCTCGTATCGTTTTCCTAAAAATACTCCTTCTTTAATCATACACTCACCTCATCTGCAAATGGCTCAAACAATACCACTCCGATGTTATCTGTTCCTCCATTCTCTTTTGCTGCTTCCACCAGCATCTCACCTGCCTCGACGATATCCCGGCTTCCCTGCACAATATGGAAAAGTTCTTCATCTTCCACCATATTACTTAATCCGTCTGTACACATCAGAATGATGTCTCCCCGTTTCAGACGATGTTCATAAAAGTCCACATCCACATCAGCTTTTGCACCGATCGCTCTTGTGATAATATTCTTATCCGGATGATGCTTCGCTTCTTCCGGCTTAATTCCACCAAGACGTACCATCTCTTCTACAAGAGAATGATCCTTACTTAGCTGTTGGATCCCCTGATTGATCAGATACAGACGGCTGTCTCCTACATTGGCAAAATACAGCATCTGTTCTTTCACAGTAGCGGCAACAACCGTTGTTCCCATCCCCTTCAGATGTTCGTCACCGGATGCTTCTTTGATAATCTCACGATTGGCAGCCTTGATTGCTTTCACAAGAACTCGTTCGATATCCTCGCCCTCGCTCTTCGCAATCTCTTTGATCATCACTTCCACAGTACACTTAGAAGCATAATCTCCTGCCTGATGGCCACCCATACCATCCGCTACCACGAACAGGTTCTGGAGAATACCCAGTGGTTTTCCCGTCGTAAAGACGTAGTCCTGATTTACCTGTCGCACCATTCCAACATCTGTAATTGAAAATGTCTTCATACCTTCTATTCTCCTTCAGTTTCTACGTAGCGGCGCCTGAGCTGACCGCAGGCTCCGTCAATATCAGAGCCCATTTCCCTTCTTATAGTAACATTTATTCCGCTTTTTTCAAGTTTATTTTTGAAATTCAAAGCACTTTTCCGGCTTGGACGAACAAAATCACGCTCTTTTACCGGGTTGACCGGTATCAGATTGATATGACAGTTCTTGTGCTTTAATAAATGAATCAGTTCCTGTGCATCCTCATCCGTATCATTCACACCATGCACAAGACTGTACTCAAAACTCACTCTCCGGCCGGTTTCTTTGAAATATTCGTCACAGGCCGCGAGTACTTCTGTGATATCATATTTATTTGCAACCGGCATTAATTTTCTTCGCTTTTCCTGATTGGAACCGTGAAGTGAAAGTGCAAGTGTGATCTGTAAATGCTCTTTCGCCAGTTCTTTCATCTTTGGAACTATTCCGCAGGTTGATACGGTGACATTTCTCTGACTGATGTTCAATCCATGCTCATCTGTAAGTAAATGAATAAACTTCAGGAAATTATCGTAATTATCCATCGGTTCACCGGTTCCCATGATCACTACATTTGAAACCCTCTCACCACTTATCTTCTGAATCTGATAAATCTGTCCAAGCATCTCAGACGGAGAAAGATTTCTCACCAGACCTCCGATCGTTGATGCACAGAATGCACATCCCATCCTGCAACCGACCTGGGAGGAAATACAGACAGAATTTCCATGCTTATATTTCATAAGAACACTTTCGACTACATTTCCATCATAGAGACGGAACAGAAACTTGTTCGTACCGTCAATCTGGGAAATCTGTCTCTCCAGCATAACAACCGGGAGAATCTCATAATTCTCTTCCAGTTTTTCCCTCAAAGCCTTTGAAAGATTCGTCATCTCATCAAAATGATCTACCAGCTTCACATGCAGCCATTCATAAATCTGTTTTGCACGAAATGCTTTTTCTCCGATCGTCGCCATCTCTTTCTGTAATTCTTCATATCCATAAGCACGGATATCCTTCTTCATCTTAAAGTTTTCCTCCTGTATTTCGTTTTTTCTGCGAGTTATTCACATTATTTGTCTGCTTTTTCTATTTTTTCACATTTCCTGAAAATCATGCTTTTTTCTTAAATCTTGCAATAAAGAATCCGTCACAATCGTGAACTCCCGGGAAGAATTGGATACATCCCTTCTCGATCACATCACTTCGTAACTCCTTGCAAAGATTTTCTGTAATATCGTCCAGTTCAAATTGTGGGTATTCTTTCAAGAACCAGTGTACATTGTCCATGTTTTCTCCCGGATTTACGGTACATGTGCTGTACAGCAATGTGCCGCCATCCTTGACGATTGCCTGTGCGCAAGTCAGAATCTTTCTCTGCAAATCTGCAAGTTCTTCAAGATCTTCCGGTTGTACGCGATATTTCAGATCTGGTTTTTTGCCAAGCACGCCAAGACCTGAACATGGAAGGTCTGCAATCACAAGATCCGCTGTTTCCTTATCATACTCATCAAATACAGAAGCGTCCTTGCATACAGCACAAATATTTCCAAGTCCGGAACGGTCGATATTCTGCCAGATCAGATCTGTCTTATATTCGGTCAGATCTCTTGCTTCAACCCGTCCTGTCTTTTTTTCTGTTCCATTCTCTCTCGCCGCCACTTCATCTGCCAGCTGAAGCTTCTCTGCCACATGAAGTGATTTTCCTCCCGGTGCTGCACAGACATCAATTACATGATCGCCGGCTTTTGGATCTGCCAGTTCTCCGACAAACATAGAACTGATATCCTGTACTGCAAAGAGTCCTTCCTGAAAACTTTCCAGACCTTCCAGATAATCATAATCTGAAAGATAAAACGCATAAGGAAGATACGGATGTGCTTCTACTTTCGCTCCTTCTGCTTCCAGTTTTTCTTTCAATATTTCCGGTGTAACCCGGTTCATACAACATCGGATCGTAATCGGCTTCTCTTTCTGAAAATCTGCTGCCATCTTTTCTGTGATCTCTTCCCCATATTCTTTCTTCCATAAAGAAAGAATCCATTCCGGGACAGAATATTTCACAGACAATCTCTGTACATCTTCTTTTGGATACTCGATCTCCTCCATCTTGCGGACAACATTTCTCAGAACTCCATTCACATATCCCCGCAGACCTGAAAATCCTTTTCGAACTGCAAGCTTTACTGCCTCACTGCACACCGCATGATCCGGTACGCTATCCATATATTTCAGCTGATAGACACTGCTGCGAAGAATATTACGGATGACCGGTTTCATCTTCTTAACCTTTGTCTTAGAAATCTGATTCAAGATATAATCAATTTCTATCATATGTTCCAGAGTACCTTCCACAACTCTGGTGATAAATGCACGCTCACGTTTCTCAAGATATTGATATTTTGACAGAACATCGCCAAGAATCTTATGACTATATGCTCCATTCTCTGTTATTTCCATCAAAATCTCAAGAACAACCTCGCGTTCATTGATCTGCTTTCCCATAAATAATCTCCTATTCTCCGCATTTTTCTTTCTATCTGCTGTCAGTCAGTTACTGTTCACACGATGTGCGACCAGCAACGTCAGTCATTCCTTCTTCGTCCATTTGTCAGGATCAACAAACGTAAAAGCTGTAAAATCATTGCAGCCGCACTTGCCACATATGTCATTGCTGCTGCCCGAAGTACCTTCTTCACTCCACCAACTTCGTCTTCACGGAGCATTCCTGAATTTCCAAGTACCTTCACCGCTCTTCTGGAAGCATTGATTTCCACCGGAAGTGTTATAAGATGAAATGCCACAGCTACCATAAAGAGCAGAATTCCGATATCAATAAGAAAGCTGGACATCTGGCCATTCATAAACAGGCCGATAATGATCAATGGCCAGGAAATCATGGAACCGAAATTTACGACCGGCACAAGTGCCCCACGGATTGATAAAGGTGCATACCCTTCAAAATGCTGTACTGCATGACCACACTCATGTGCCGCAACTCCGATTGCTGCTACAGAAGTTGAATTATAAACCGGATCAGAAAGTGCCAGTGTCTTGTTTCTCGGATCATAATGATCGGTCAGATTTCCCGCGATATGAGTCACCTGCACATCATAGATTCCATTTCTTCTGAGGATCTGTTCTGCCGCTTCTCGTCCTGTCATCCCTGAATAACTGCGGATCTTCGAATATTTTGCAAATGTTCCTTTCACCTGGGATGATGCGAGCAGGCTGAGAACCACACCGATCAGTACCAGTATATAAGTCCAGTCATAATAAAATCCATAATACATACTAAAACTACCTCCTGTTATCTATCTGCAGTCCCCCTCCAGAAGTCCTCTTATTCCTGTGTAAATTTAACTCCGCTTTCAATTGTGTATCCCCTTAAGAAAGCTCCCGTATCCATTCTCTTTTTCCCCGGAATCTGAAGTTCCAGAACTCGTAAGACGCCATCCCCTGTCTGAACAGTAAAGGAATCTTTCTCTACACTCAACACTGTTCCAGGCTCTGCTTTTACCGTGCCATCAGCCTCTGCTTTTGCTCTCCAGATCTTCACTACCTTTTTGTCCCAATGTGTGTAAGCACTTGGCCAGGAATTCAGGCCACGCACCAGACGTTCGATCTGTACTGCGGATGTATTCCAGTCAATATTTCCAAGCTTCTTATCGAGCATTCTGGCATATTCTGTCGGGCTTTCTCCCTGCTTCTCGAAAGTTGCCGTATGATCTTCAATAGCTTTCAGAGTCTCTACACAAAGCTTTGCTCCTGCCTCTGCAAGCTTATCATGAAGGCTTTCTCCTGTCTCATCTTCTGTGATCGGCACTTCAACCTTCTGGATCATGTCGCCTGTATCCAGTCCTTCGTTCATCTGCATTGTTGTAACACCTGTCACTTCCTCGCCATTGATGATAGACCACTGGATTGGCGCGGCACCACGGTATTTCGGAAGTAGAGATGCGTGTACATTAATGCATCCATATGGTGTCATCTCCAGGATTTCTTTCGGAATGATCTGACCAAATGCAATGACAACCATCACATCTGCATTATATTTTCTCAGTTCCTCTGCACATTCCGGATCACGGATTTTCTTAGGCTGATAAACCGGAATTCCATGTTTCATCGCAGCTTCTTTCACCGGAGTTGGCTGCATCTCTTTACCGCGTCCCTTTGGTTTATCTGGCTGGCTCACTACGAGACATACCTCATGTCCTGCTCCCACCAGTGCCTCCAGTGTTCCCACGGAGAAGTCCGGTGTTCCCATGAAAATTATTCTCATCAATTATTCCTCCACTTCGTATTCCATATCTTCCTCGTTGTAGGCCGGTGAATCATGCAGTTCTCCTTCTACTTTCTCTACATAGAGGTGTCCTCCCAGGTGATCGATCTCATGACAGAATGCTCTTGCAAGAAGTTCTTCTCCTTCTATCTCGAATTCCTCCATATTTTCATCCAGCGCACGTACCTTTACGTGATTCGGACGAGTCACGATTCCCCATTTTCCCGGCACACTTAAGCAACCTTCTTCGCCTGTCTGCTCACCGGATGTCTCAATGATCTCAGGATTGATCAAAACGATCGGACCCTCTCCGACATCAATCACTACAATCTGTTTGAGAATACCAACCTGCGGTGCGGCAAGACCCACACCCATCTTCTCATACATCGTATCAAGCATGTCTTCAATTAAAATCTTTGTACGAAGTGTCATCTTCGTCACTGGTTTACACTGTTTTTCAAGAACGTCATCGCCCATCTCTCTTACTTCTCTGATTGCCATTATTCTTTCCTCTCTTTTCTATAAATTCATCGGGTTGAAATCGAATTGGATTCTCATTTTCTGAAACCCTGAGTTAATTTCTATATATTGTTCCATCCTGTCTTTTAATACAACTAAGGTTCGGTATTCCGGAGCTTTTACGTAAATCACTCTCCGGTAAATATCTTTGATCTTATCCACTCCCGGACTTGCCGGGCCGATCACATTGAGCTGTGCCTGCCCTTTGATCCGCAAAATGTATTCCTTCAGATACTTGCACGCTTTCTCTAAAAGTGCCTCATCTTCACATGCCGCAAGTACTGCCATCAGGTTCTCCACCGGTGGATATCCCATCAGACTACGGTAGCGGATTTCTTTCTCATAGAATGCTTCATAATCCTGCGCTGCTGAAGCCTCGATTGCATAATGCTCCGGATCGTAAGTCTGGATCACAACCTCACCCAGTCTGTCACCTCTTCCGGCACGGCCTGCTGCCTGTGTCAAAAGCTGGAATGTTCGCTCACCGGAACGATAATCATCTGTATAAAGTGACATATCCGCTGCCAATGCACCGACTAACGTGACCTTTGGAAAATCATGCCCTTTTACAATCATCTGTGTTCCCACAAGAATATCTGCCTCTTCATTCGCAAATGCAGATAAAATCTGTTCATGGGAATCCTTTTTCTTCGTCGTATCCATGTCCATGCGTAGTACTCTTGCCTGTGGGAATCTTGCCTTCACCATATCCTCGATCTGTTGGGTTCCTGCGCGGAATTCTCCGATATACCGGGAACCACATTCCGGACACTCCGTCACCTTCGGCTGCTCATATCCACAGTAATGGCAGACCATTTTTCCACCTTTGTGTACCGACAAGGATACATTACAGTGCGGGCATTTCACTACATGGCCACATTCTCTGCAGGAAATAAAACCAGAATATCCCCTGCGATTCAAAAACAGCATGATCTGCTCTTTTGCATTCAATCTGTCTTCGATCAGTTCCTGCAACTTCTCACTCAAGATGGATCGGTTTCCATTCTTCAGTTCTTTACGCATGTCTACTGTATACACAGTTGCCATCTGCTGCATATGGGAACGGTTCTTCATCTCGTAAAGCTGATATTCACCAAGTCTTGCCCTGTACATGGCCTCCATGGACGGAGTTGCGCTTCCAAGCACTACACTGGCATCTTCTACTTCTGCCCTGTGGACTGCCACTTCTCTTGCATGATAGCGTGGCACCTGCTCACTCTTGTAGGTTGGTTCATGTTCTTCATCTATAACGATCAGCCCCAAATCCGGAAATGGAGTAAAAAGTGCAGAACGTGGTCCGATCATCACATCGACCTCGCCCCTCTTTGCACGCATCATCTGATCGTAACGTTCTCCGGCAGACAGTCTTGAGTTCATGATAGAAACTCTGTCGCCGAAACAGCGGTAAAACCGCATCACTGTCTGATAGGTCAGTGCGATCTCCGGAATCAGAACGATTGCCTGCCTTCCCTGCCCGACCACAGTGCGGATCATCTCCATATAGACTTCTGTCTTCCCACTTCCGGTCACTCCGTGAAGCAGATAAGTTCTCCTTGTTCCACACAGATAGTCTTGCCGGAATCCCTGGATCACATGCTGCTGTTCTTCTGTATAGATGATCTCCTGTTGTGATTTCTTTGCCTGTTTCACCGGATTACGGTATACTTGCTCTGACTCTATCTTCAGCACTCCCTGCTCTTCCAATGCCCGGATCACAGGCAACGTCACATTTAATTTTTTCGTCACCAGCTCATAATCCTGAACCGGTACTTCCATCAAAGCTTCCAGAAGTCTCGCTCTTGCTTTCTGATTCTTTTTCTGATAAAAAGCCAGCTTCTCCCGACTTTCTTCCTCAGTAAGCAGCAGACGGAGATGTTTCTTCACCTTCGCATTCTCTTTCTGCTTGATTGGCAGCACTGTCTTAAGTGCCTGGATCATTGTTCCGCCATACTGCTCTTTCATCCATGCCGCCAGCGCGATCAGTCTCGCTTCGATTGCCACACTGTTTCTGGATATGTCTGTGATCTCCTTCACCTTTGACAGATCATAATTGCAAGTCTCTGATAATGAAGTCACATAACCTTTGATCTGCCGGTTTCCTTTTCCAAAAGGGATAATTACTTCCATCCCCGGATGCAGCTCGTCTTTCAGTCGTTCCGGTATTCGGTACTGAAAGATCTTATCCAGTTTTTCATGTTGTATATCTACAATAACATCTGCAAACACAATCTTATTTCTCTTTTAATTCTTCCAGAACTTCTTTGATCAGCACGCGCTCATCCATCGGATGCTTCACGCCGCAGATCTCCTGATAGTCCTCATGTCCTTTTCCTGCCAGTACAATAACATCCCCCGGCTCGCCGTGCTCGATCGCATATTTGATTGCCTCTTTACGATCACAGATCTCCACATATTTTCCATCTGTCTTTGCGATTCCGGTTTTAATATCGTTAATAATATCCTGTGGTTCTTCAAATCTCGGATTATCTGATGTAATGATCGTCAGGTCGGCCAGTCTTCCGGATACTTCACCCATCTCGAATCTTCTGTCTTTGGAACGGTTTCCGCCACATCCGAACAGACATACAAGACGTTTCGGATTATATTCCTTCAATGTTGTCAGAAGACTTTCAAGACTCATCGCATTGTGCGCATAATCGATCATCAGTGTAAAATCATCAGACACCTTGATCATCTCGATACGTCCTTTTACCTTGGCCTTCTTGAGTGCATCCTTGATCATCTCAACCGGCACCTGGAAATGACGGCAGACTGAGATAGCAGTCAGTGAATTGTAAACACTGAATTTACCCGGAACATCAATCTCTACATCAAAATCCATAACGCCTGCAACATGATATGCCACACCAAGATATCCTGGTCTGGATACCAGTTCTACATTCTCTGCGCGAAGATCTGCCTCCGGTGAAAATCCAAATGTCTCAATCTTACATGTAGACCCTTTAAATACATCTTTAAAATACTTGTCATCCACATTGGCGATTCCGAGCTTACACTGCTTGAACAGAAGACCTTTACATCTCTTGTAATCATCAAAATCCTTATGCTCGTTCGGTCCGATATGGTCTCTTCCAAGATTTGTGAAAATGCCGATCTCAAATGGGATTCCTGCTGTTCTGTGAAGCATCAGTCCCTGAGAAGAAACTTCCATAACAACACAGTCACAACCTGCTTCTACCATCTCTGCAAAATATTTATGGATCGTATAAGACTCCGGAGTTGTATTGCATGACGGGATCTTCTTGTCTCCGATAATTGCCTCGATTGTTCCGATCAGTCCAACCTTATGTCCTGTCTCTTCAAGAATAGACTTGATCATGTAAGTTGTTGTTGTCTTTCCCTTTGTTCCTGTAATACCGATGACTTTCATCTTATCTGCCGGATATCCAAAGTAAGCTGCTGACATCAGAGCCAGTGCATAACGAGTATCCTCTACCTTAATTACAGTCACATTTTCCGGCACTTCGACATCTTTCTCTACAACAACAGCTGCCGCGCCTTTCGCCGCAACATCCGCTGCATATTTATGTCCATCAGATACTGCTCCGCTGATACACACGAAAACAGATCCTTCTTCCACTTTTCTTGAATCATTGATCAGTGTTGTTACTTCCGTAGAATCACTTCCCTGTACTACTGTGTAGTCCAGGCGTTCTAATAATTTATCTAATTTCATGATCTAACCCTCCTGTTCTGAACTGGTGTACTGCATCATTGACTTTCAGGCAAATAACGATTGTCTTAACCTTTATAGAATAACATAATCTCACCGCATATGCAAAAAAACCTACATAATCTTTCGTCCTGTTTTCGTCTTTCGAATCAGCCAGACACATCCAAATGACAATAACACAAGTCCCATACTCACTACCGGAATCATGATCCAGGCTGAAAATGTCTCTGGCTTAATATTTCTCTTATAAACATCAAGAAACATGATATGGATCAAATAAATCCCAAAGGAACATCCACAAAATCTGTCAATCCACTTCTTTGCCTGTTCGGACGGATTGAATTCGCTCTTTTTCAATCGTACTAACATAAGAAATGCCATCGCTGCTGCCAGTGCAAGCAGTGGATTACCATATTCCAGCAGACGTTCATAATGTTCTCCATCCTGCAAGGTTGCCGCATAAGTCAGCCCATAATTTAATGCCATGCATACTACAAAAATACCTGCCGGAATCATTTTCCCCTTCATCACATGCTTACGATATTTATATATATAATATCCGATAAATACATAATAAGAATAGATTCTGTCCCCCACCATTGGGACAGAATAATACATCTTTTCATCAAAAAATGTGGAAATATAATTGAACAAAACAGCTGCCGTAATCACCACAAGAAATGCGCGTTCCATCCGAAGGTTCATCCCTTTACACATAACCTGGAAAAAAGGAAGTACCAGATAGATCGGAATCATTGCATACAGATACCACAGATGCTGTTCTACCGGCTTATATAATAAATCTTTGATTTGATAAGGATCTTCCATATAAACTGCATTCCAGATCATATATATTACACTCCACACAAGCAGAACAATTAGAAAACGAAAGATTCTTTTTGCATGTTTATGAAGTGATTCCTGTCTTCCAAGCAGAAGTGCTCCTGTGATCATGAAAAAACATGGTACACTTATCCTTGCCAGCAGATTTAATAGCAGTGAAAAACTGTACTCCCCAATCGTAATATCGCCATAGGCTCTGCAGTAATAGTTTGATACATGGATCACAATAACAAATATAAAAGAAATCATTCGAATCAATTCCAGATTATAATTTTTCTCTTTCAATGCACGTTCCTCTTTCTATCTCTTCTGATTTTCATCTTTTTTCTTGTTTCTGTCCGGTTTATAAAATGTGCCTTTCACAACCGCACCCTTTCCATAACGATTGTTCAGCTGTTCCAATGCGGCATTTAATTTCTTATGTTTCTCGTCCGGTTCTTTTGGAAATTCAATATCAAAAATTGTCAGCTGCTCCGGTGCATTCTCTTCTACTAACTTTGACGTTCGGATTCCGAGCAGACGGACAGGTTCTCCACTCCAGCTTTCACGGAACAAATTACAGGCTGTCTCACATAAGATAACCGGATCATTCGTCGGCTTTTGAAGCTGCACCTGATGCGACATATTTCTGAAATCATAATAGCGAACCTCCATGCTCACCATCCCGGCTTTCTTTCCTGCCTTCTTCAGCCTGTTTCCCACGCTCTGCGCAAGCTCACGAAATACATCTATCGCCTCTTCATAAGTCGTTGCATCCTCTGACAGAGTCGTTGAATTTCCTACTCCCTTTGCCTCTTCCGGTTCATACTGTACCTTATCATCCCCGATTCCATTTGCGAAATTCCAGAGCATCCGGCCATGACTTTTTAAATGCAGCGTAATTACATTTACATCCGCATGAGCAAGATCTCCAATTGTATTAATTTCAAGTTTCTTAAAGACTTCCACACTTGAACGCCCTGCCATAAAGAGTTCTCCGATCGGAAGTGGCCACATTTTCTGCGGAACCTCTTCTGGAAATAACGTATGGATCCGATCCGGTTTCTGAAAATCCGAAGCCATCTTCGCTAGTAACTTATTACTGGAGATTCCAATATTCACCGTGAATCCAAAACGCTTCTTCACTTCTTCTTTGATCTCCATTGCACCGTCCACCGGTGTTGGATATCGCCCGACAAGCTCTGTAAAATCCATATAACATTCATCGACACTGACCTGCTCGATCTTCTTTGTATATGTCCGCAGGAAATCCATCAGCATCCGGCTCTTTTCTCGATACATCTTATGATTCGGCGGTGCTGTCACAAGATTCGGACATTTTCGAAATGCATTTACTACAGGTTCACCCGTCTGAATCCCATAGGATTTGGCAAGTGATGATTTTGCAAGGACGATTCCATGACGCGAGCTCTGATCTCCGCCAATAATCGCCGGAATCTCCCGCAGATCCACTTTTGATCCATTTTTCAATTGTTCAACCGCCGTCCAGCTTAAAAATGCTGAATTGACGTCGATGTGGAAAATAATGCGCGCCATGGTAGCCTCCTTTCTGGAATTCTGCCTGAGTTCTTTCTTAGTATTAATTCTTGTTGTATGCATATGCATTCTGTCAGTTTCTTATTTTAACATAGAGTCTGCTCTTGTATCAATTACTTCGGTGAACGAAAAAAAAGCTGTGAAAAACTCAATTTTCCAAAAATCTCCAGAAAATTTTCATTTTTCACAGCCCTACATATTATATCGTTACTATACTAGTATTTTATTTCTTCACACCTGCTGTCAGTTTACCGTCCTTCACATCGATCAAGATCGTGTCTCCACGTCCCACATCTCCTGCAAGGATCAGTTTTGCAGCTAATGTCTCTACATTCTTCTGCAAGTAACGTTTCAGTGGTCTTGCACCGTACATCGGCTCATATCCACCTTCCACAACAAAGTCTTTCGCTGCATCTGTCAGCTCGACACTCAGTTCACGTTCTTCCAGACGGCGGTTCACATCAGCAACCAGAAGGTCAATGATGGAACGTACATTTGTCTTTGTCAATGGTTTGAACATGATAATCTCATCCAGACGGTTCAGAAATTCCGGTCTGAAATGTGCTTTCAGATCATCCATTACCATCTCCTGACTCTGTTCATCGATCGAACCATCTTCTTTAATGCCTTCCAGCAGATAATTTGCACCAATGTTGGAAGTCATGATCAAGATTGTATTCTTGAAGTCAACTGTACGTCCTTGGGAATCTGTGATTCGTCCATCATCCAGTACCTGCAGCAATACGTTGAAGACATCCGGATGTGCTTTCTCGATCTCATCGAAAAGCACAACAGAATATGGTTTTCTTCTGACTGCTTCTGTCAGCTGTCCGCCTTCATCGTATCCGACATATCCCGGAGGAGCTCCGATCAGTCTGGACACGGAATATTTCTCCATGTACTCACTCATATCGATACGAACCATGTTGTTCTCATCATCAAACAGGCTCTGGGCAAGTGCCTTTGCAAGCTCTGTCTTACCTACACCTGTAGGTCCAAGGAACAGGAAGGAACCGATCGGTTTTGTCGGATCTTTGATACCTGCTTTGGAACGGATGATTGCTTCAGTTACAAGCTCTACACCTTCATCCTGACCGATGACACGCTTATGCAGTTCATCTGCAAGGTGAAGAGTTTTGTTTCTCTCGCTCTCGTTCAGTTTTGCAACCGGGATACCTGTCCATCTGGAAACGATTTTTGCAATCTCATCATCTGTAACGGATTCATGCACAAGAGAAAGATCTTTTGCCTTTACCTTTGCCTCTTCCTCTTCCAGCTGTTTCTGCAGCTGTGGAAGGCGACCATACTGAAGCTCTGCTGCCTTATTCAGATCGTACTCTCTCTGAGCTTTCTGAATCTCCTTGTTCACCTGCTCGATCTGCTCACGGATCTTCTGCACATGCTCTACGGAATTCTTCTCATTCTCCCACTGTACTTTCTTACTTGCATACTGCGCTTTCAGTTCTGCCAGTTCTTCCTGCAAATGTTCCAGACGCTCTTTACTTAAGCGATCTTCCTCTTTCTTAAGTGCAGACTCTTCAATCTCCATCTGCATCACACGACGGCGAAGCTCATCAAGCTCTGTCGGCATAGAATCAAGTTCTGTCTTGATCAATGCACACGCCTCGTCAACAAGGTCGATTGCTTTATCCGGCAGGAAACGATCAGAAATATATCTGTTCGAAAGTGTAACTGCCGCAACAAGCGCACTATCTGTGATCTTAACTCCATGGAAGACTTCGTATCTCTCTTTCAGTCCTCTCAGGATAGAGATTGCATCCTCAACGGTTGGCTCATCTACCAAGACCGGCTGGAAACGACGCTCCAATGCAGCATCCTTCTCAATATACTGACGATACTCATCCAGTGTTGTTGCACCGATACAATGCAGTTCACCTCTGGCAAGCATAGGCTTAAGCATATTTCCTGCATCCATCGCACCGTCTGTCTTACCGGCTCCGACGATCGTATGAAGTTCATCGATAAAAAGAATGATCTTTCCGTCACTGTTCTTCACTTCTTCCAGAACGGCTTTCAGACGCTCCTCGAATTCACCACGATACTTCGCTCCTGCTACCAGTGCTCCCATATCCAGCGAAAAGATTGTCTTATCTTTCAGGCCTTCCGGTACATCTCCGCTGACGATTCGCTGTGCAAGTCCTTCTACAACCGCAGTTTTACCTACACCAGGTTCACCGATCAGCACCGGGTTATTCTTTGTCTTACGGGACAGGATACGAATCACATTACGGATCTCTTCATCACGTCCGATGACCGGATCCAGTTTCTGATCTCTTGCTTTCTCAACAAGATCCTGACCGTATTTATTCAATGTATCATAAGTTGCTTCCGGATTGTCAGAAGTAACTCTCTGATTTCCTCTTACTGTTGACAGCGCATGGAGGAACCCCTCTCTGCTAATGCCATATTCACGGAAAATCTGCTTCAACTCACGGCTTGCATACTTCAGCATTGCAAGAAACAGATGCTCAACAGAGACATACTCATCTCCCATCTGCTTTGCTTCATCTTCTGCATGGATCAGCACATTATTCAAGTCCTGACCGACATAAGCCTGACCTCCCTGTACCTTCGGTCTCTTGCCGATTGCCTGCTCGATACTGTTAATAAAGAGCTGGCCCTGAATGTTCATCTTCTCAAATAATTTTAAAATCAGACTGTCATCCTGTGTCAGCAGCGCATACAGCAAATGCTCCTGCGCCAGTTCCTGATTCCCGTTATCCGCAGCAATCTTCTCACAGTTCTGAACTGCCTGTAATGAATTCTGTGTAAATTTATTGATATTCATGGTCTTTCCCTCCTTTGAACCACAAATTTGCTTTTCCTGTGTTCTATTAGGAATATAGCACGTATTGTTAGCACTGTAAAGGGTTGAGTGCTAATTCTTTTCTAAAAATTTTGTGAAGTCCTTATTTCATGGGCTTCACAAAATTTTAAATTTACAATTACACTCAATTTGTAATGATTTAGACCATTCTATCTTGGCCATCTCTCTTTTTTATTCATTAACGGTTTAAAAGCCTGATGCGGTTCACTCTGATACCAATATGCTACACTGGCAACATCATCCTGTCTTTCAAATAGTCCTTTATAACATACACCGATCTGCTGGATAGTAACTTTTAAATTTTCTTCAAAGCAAATCGGATCCATCAGATGCCATCTATAAAATCCTCTCATTGGCGGACAATCATCATTATGATATGGATTATGCACCAGTTCATCGTGTGCTGAATAATACGGATATCCTAAAAATGGAGAATTATAAGTCTGTTCTACCGTCTTTCCGTTTACCTGGTGAGCAAAACTCCATGACCCGCCAAAATAGTCCTCTGTTCCCGTGCCACATATTGTAGGATATTCTTCATCTCCGTCAATATAAAATTTAACTTCGCCTTCTCCCCACCAGTATCTTTCAAGTGTTGTCAGAGCAAGATATGTACCAATATAATGGCCTTTTCCTTTCACATTATCCAAAATAACATAATCCTTTGCCAGTTCTGTTATTCTTTGACGTCTCCACTGTGCATGAAAATAAGCTGTATCTTCTGGTAACTCATCATACAAACAATAGTCTACCTGATAAAAGAAATCAGGAATTGGATTATCATGTTGATTTTCTAAAGTAATTCTTGCTTTTTTACGAAATGGCATTTGAAAATAGCTATTAAAACCTCTGTTTGGAATTACGGATATTGGCATAGATGTAACAAGACATTCTCTTGCAAAACCACAGCAGAAGAAATCACCTAAAGGACTTTCAACCGATGGAACTTCCTCATCATCCCAGTACATGCGGAGTACTAAATCACGGAGTACATAACAATCCGCATCTGATGTTTTATTATTAACCGTAATCCATATATGCTGAATAATACCCGGTCCATCCATTTCAGCTAATACTACCGTTTCATTCGGCATAATATTTTTCAAGCACGGACTACCTTTTCTTGAAGGGCCAAGATGACTTGCTGCAATTCCACCCTTTCCTTTTTCTCCAGTTGGATTTTCAGCATTTATAGCTCTCGATCTTCCATTTCTTAATCTGAAAATATCTGACATTATTCACACCTCCACTTATTGCTTAACGCCGCCAGCCATAACACCTTCCATGATCTGCTTCTCAAAAATAAGTACGAAAATAACTATTGGCAGCAGGATAATACATCCAACTGTACTTATCAAATCCCATGGCATACTATATGATGTCTCCCTTGGAATAGTTGTAATAGCAACACTTAATACTTCTATTTTTTGTGCAAAAAACAATGGAGTGAATAAATCATTAAGGCAATTTATAAAATTAATGATTAATATTGTTGCAATAGCCGGTTTCATTAAAGGCAACGTGATATAAAACAGTTTCTGAAACATATTCGCTCCATCTATTTCTGCTGCTTCATCTAATGAAATAGGAATTTCACTTAAGAAATTACCTAAAATCAACATAGTAAATGGAATCAATGCACTTGTATACATGATGATCAAGCCAGGAAATGTATCAACTAATCCAAATCTTTTCATCAGATCATATAACGGTCTTGCTGTTACAATTCCCGGAATTAAAGCAGATGCCACTATCGCTGCATATACAAGTGTAAGTCCTTTTCCTGAATAACGAGTAAATGCATAAGCTGCCATTAAGCAGATAACTGTTGATAAGATTAACGAACATACAGTAATAATTGCTGTATTTAAAATCTTCTCACCCAAATTCATCTGCGTGAAAATTCTAATATAATTATCCAGTGTAGGATGTTTTGGCAGATAGTGAATCGGTGAACTAAACAGCTCAGAAGCAGGTGAAATAGATGATGTAAAAATCCAAAGTAATGGAAGTAAAATAATAAAAGCAACTATTAAAATCAAGCCCCATTTGAATATCGGTGCCAAAACTTTTTTTGTTTTTGGTTTCATTGTCAACCTCTCCCTTCTATATTTTAATCAAACTTTTTGATTGCTCTAAGCTGTATAAAACTTAAAATTGTCATAACAATAAACAGGCAGACAGCTATTGCAGACGCATATCCGAGATTCAAATTAGTAAAAGCCTCCTGCATAATTCGATATGCTAACAAAGATGTTGAATCCCCTGGACCTCCTGATGTCATAGCATATACTAAGTCAAAACTTGTCAATCGCCACATTGTAAAGAAAATAGAAAGGCTCAGTATTGTCTTCATTATATTTGGCAGTGTAATTGAGAAAAAAGCTCGTACCGGTCCTGCTCCATCGATTTTTGCTGCCTCATAAATATCTGCTGATAAAAACTGTAATGCGGCAAGCACCAAAATTGCAAAGAAAGGTAAGTCCTTCCATAAATCAACTGCAATAACTGCTCCTTGAGCTGAATTTGCATGCACAAGCCAATCATAATGAAAATTCGGTACAAATCTTCTAATCAAATCATTGATTAATCCATATTGATCATTAAACGCCCATCTTGCAGCAAGTCCCGCTACTACCATGGGCATTGCCCATGGTATAAGTACTATTGTACGCAGGAATTTTTTACCTTTGATCTTCATATTTAACATTAATGCAAGAATCACACCTAATACTAAATGGAAAAACATTGATACAACCGTAAATTTCACAGTAAATCCGATAGAAGATAATAATTTTTGATCTTCAAATATTCTAAGATAATTTTCTAATCCTATAAATTGAAAGTTATTGCCTTTTAATAAACTCATATCATAAGTACTGTTTATAAAGGTCATGATAATTGGATAGAGCGTAGTAAATGCTCTTACAATCACTACCGGAAGTACCAGAAGCCATGCAATCCACAATCCTTTTGTCTTCTTTTTCATTGTCCTTACCTCCCGTAAAACACGTAAAACAATATATTAATTATTTGACTACATATGTATCAACTGCCTTTTGTGCTTTTTCACAAAATGAGTCTAATGTTAACTCGTCAGATACATACTGCTGGAATAAAGATCCCATCTCACTAATAAACTCCATCGCCTGCGGTGCCATAGGACGTGCAAGAAGTTCTGTATTGTCCACGTACTCTTTTATTTCATCTAAACCAGGCAAATCCATTGCTGCTAATTCATCACTTTCCAACACGTCTGTTCTTGCCGGAAGTCTGGATGTCATTTCTGTATAATCAAGTTCTCCCTGCTCACTTGCAGCATACTTGAGGAATTTCTGCGCCGCTGCTTTATTTTTTGAAGCACTATTCAAAACATATCCCCATGTAGAAATATAAGCTGCCTTATTTTCAAATGTCGGCATAGGGGCAATATGCTGTTTATCCGGACCATACTTTCCTGAATTAACAAAAGACTGTATTGCTCCTACATACATAAAGATAGAAGCATATTCTCCATCAAAAAATTTCTGCATCATTGGATCGTACTGATCTGCCAGCTGAGAAATAGGTGTCTCTTTTTTCTTCATCATATCATACATGAATTTTACAGCTTCCTGAGTTTTAGGATTTGTCCAATCGTAGTAGTCTCCACCAAACAAATTCACAAATGTTCCGATAGAGTTAAATACATATGTTTTTTCCCACGCATCTCCATATCCGTATTTACCGTCCGATGAATTAGCTTCTACATATTTTTCAAAATCCTCTTTTGTCTTAATCTCAGTAAGACCTGCATTTGCCATCTTTTCCTCATCAACCCAGAAAGCAAGAACATCCATAAAGCAAGGAACTGAATAAACATTGTCTCCTACCATTGTCATTTCCTGCATATATTTCTGTGGAAAATTTTCCATGATCTCCGGTGTCATGACGGTGTCTTGAAGCGGTTCTAGATAACCTGTATTTTTAAATCCACTCATCATTTCATCATTAATTGTAACGACATCAATGCTATCATCACCTGAAGATAATATAGTTGTTATTTTTGCCTGACGATCATCTGTATTTGTCGGGCATGCGATTGTTTCAATTTCCAGTCCCGTTGCTTCCTCCGCTTTATGGATATATTCATCAAAAGCTTTTCCATAAGTTGTATCCTGTGTCATCAAGGTGATTTTGTTTGAATTCTCGTTCTGCTTAACCTCTGTGTTTCCTCCGGACTTCCCGCATCCACTAAAAAGTCCAACAGACATTGTTGCTATAAGTAATACACTGACTATTCTTTTTTTCATTTCTTTCCCTCCTGCGTTTTAATATGCAACCTAATATCTACAACTATTTGTTAATATCATCATAGAAAATAATGCTTTAAAAATAAATATATTATTTTGCGCATACTTTATAATTTTTTTATTTTTCAAATCAAATTATTGCGTTTTATTATTTCTTTTATTAGAATGAAGCTGAAAGGAGCGGTTCCATAATATGAAGCTATTTACGTCACTAATCAATACTATAAAAGAACACTTTCGCTTAAAACTAATCATTTGCTTTATTCTTTGCGCCATACTTCCCCTTCTTATATTGGGAACAATATCTTATAAAATATCTTATAATATAGCTAAAGACAAGATTCTGAAAGAAACAGCAATTTCTTGTGAAAAAAATCAGCACCTGCTTGAAAATCGAATGACTCAAATAGAAAATTTAGAAGATTCTATTCATTTTAATTTATGTATGTTATGTACAACAGCAGAACAACCTATGTCAAATTATCTCGACAAACTTTCTGCGGTTCGGAATAATATTGCTTCAACAGCTGATTCTTTTAATATTTATCATGTAAATATCTTTTTACCTGATGATAGTTTTGCTTCAAAAGAAGGTCTTACTTTCTGTTCTTTATCAGACCTTAAAAAATATAAGGTACAGTTGAGCGATTTTTCAAAACAGGGGCTTACTCCTAATTGGATTTTTCGCAAAGACATTAACTTCCCTTATATGGTCAGCAAAGGTGAAGAACCTTCCGGAGTACTCTCCTGCTATAGGTATGCAAAAATCAATTCACAAAAAACTTGTTTGGCTGTTCACATAACAAGTGAAGAATTAAGCAACTACTTAAACACATTTTCTGAAGGCAATCCTTCTCTTTCTTATATAATAAATTCCGAGGGTGTTGTATTATCAAGCACAGATAAGAAACAAATTGGGGGTTCTTTATCCAATGAAAAACTTCATGCAATCACACAAAACTTGAGACTATCACATTTCTCATATGATAAATGTGAGATAATTTCCACACCGGTACATAACCAGCTATTTCTTGTTACTGAAACTCCTGATTATTATATACGCCAAAGTTCATCCTTTCTCGTAAAAATGATTTTCATTTGTTTCATGATTATTGTCCCTCTGACTATGCTCTCAATTATCTGGGTGGCTGATCAAATGACAAATAAAATCAATCATTTGTCTCATTCTATGTCGGAAATCAAAATGGACGATGTCATAGATTCGACGCAGATCGACAAGTTAGTTCCATCTTCTTCAACTCACTTGGATGAAATAGATTCACTAACCGTCACCTGTGCTAACATGATTTCAGAATTGAATTCAAGCTTTGAGAATAACCTTCAATTAAAAATACAAGAGGAAAAACTAAATTATCAGTTGCTGCAATCACAAATCAATCCTCATTTCCTATATAATATTTTAGCATCTGTTCAAAATTTGTTGTCATTTGGTGAAATCACGAAAGCGAATAAAATGCTTGCTGATTTATCGCTTTTTTATAAAGGATTGTTACGCACCTCCAATGATCTGATTCCTATTAAAAAAGAATTAGAAATTGCACAATTATATATGGAAATGGAAGCATTATGTAAAGATAATTTATTTGATTGGAATATAGATATGGAAGAAGGAATAGAAAACTTTCTTATTTGTAAGTTCACACTACAGCCTATATTGGAAAATTCGATTCAACATGGTTTTAAAGGAAATGGAATCCATATGCATATCGATATTTCTATTAGATATGATGATGATATGATAGAAATCATGATTTCTGATAATGGAATTGGTATGTCTCCTGAGAAACTAAATGAACTCCGTGAAGGTATTGTTTCCAAACAAATTCACTACGAAAAACATTTCGGTATAAGTAACATTAATTCACGTATATGTTCCTCTTTACAGGGACATGGTACACTCAGAGTTGAAAGCAACAAAGATACTGGAACCACAATTTATATAAGAATTCCGCAATTACTGGAGGACTACTAATGTACAAAATTATGATTATAGATGACAACCATATATCTGTTGATGGTATTTGCCACAACATTGACTGGTCTGATTTAAATGCAGAAGTCGCTTGCAAAGCCTATGATGGACAGCAGGCTCTTGATTATCTGCAAAATAATATGGTTGATTTAATTATTTCCGATATAGAAATGCCACAATTAGACGGTTTATCTCTTGCACAAAATGCACTAAAGATTAATTCATCTATAAAAATAATACTTATCAGTGCATTTGATAAATTTGAATATGCCAAACAAGCTATACGACTCGGTGCATTTGACTATATAGAAAAACCGCTTGATTATTCTTATCTAAAGAAAATCATTCGCAATGCTCTTAGTATGCTTAATAAAGAACAGAGGAATCTTGAAATATTAAAACAAAGCCGCCCTATAATGATCGATAATTTTTTTCATAAATTAATACAATCTTCAAGTGATGAAGCTCGATATACACTTTCAAATTATGCCGATTATCTTCAGTTGAATCTTGACTATCATTATTATCAGGCCATTGTAATTCAAATACAAAATGCAACAGACATCAAAGAAAAAAAAGGCATTGAAGAGTATCACATAAAACTAATGAGTATGTCTGATACCATAAAAGAACTTTTCAATGAGCACTTTTCACTGATTCATACTTTAACAAGTTTTGACGAAATCGTATTGGTGATTGCTCACAATTATTCTAATCAGAAATACTTCTATAATGCATCTTATGAACTGTTAACAGAATTATTGCAACTTTATAAAAACAGCTTTTTCGAATTAAATATCGGAATAGGAAACATCGTCAAATACTTGTGGACTTTATCTGTTTCGTATTCCAATGCATTAAAGTCACTGGAATACCGTTTTTTCTTTCCACAGAAAAACATATTTACACTGGGTGATACTATAGACAACGATTACTCTGCTGAATTATATGAAGTTTCCGGTCATGAAAAGTTAATACAGCTTTTATGCGAAAATGACCTGGACGGAGTAGAAAAGTGGATTCTTTCATTTTCAGAAGAATTAACACAAAACTACAAAAACAAACAATTTATATTTATACGTATCTATCAGCTTTTGGGACATTTACTAAAATTTCTCTGCGATATGGGCATTAGAAGCAATGACATGGAAAAAGACATTATTAAAACCTATCAACACCTTGACTCTTTTTCAACAAGTACTGAGATCTTCCAATGGCTTTCTAGTTTATGCCAGACAATATCTGATAAAATTAATCTTTCAGCACAGAGTCGTCAAGAACATGTTTGTACTGCTACTATCAATTATATACACCAACATTATCAAGACAACACCTTATGTCTAAATGAAATTGCTAACAATGTTCATATTAGTCCGGCTCATCTTAGTGCTCTGTTCAAAAAACAACGCCAGCAAAATATTTCGGATGTAATCACAGATATTCGGATTGAAACGGCCTGTAATCTATTGAAAAATACGAACCTTTCACTAAAAGAAATAAGTGCGAAAGTAGGATATTCAAATCAATACTACTTCAGTTCTTGTTTTAAAAAGAAAACCGGACAGACACCTTCATCCTATAGATAGTAGAATTTATACACTTTTTATTATTGTTTATCCGTGTTATAATCTATAATTGTTTCATAAAAATACGGTTGCTGACGCCCATAGTGCGACAGTAACAAAAGACTTAAGAGAGGAAACTATCATGAATTTTATTCAAAAAAATTTCAAAGGAATTCTGGTCTGCTTTCTGATTGCGATTCCATCCTGGCTGATTGGAAAAGCATTTCCGGTAATCGGCGGACCTGTCATTGCGATTCTCGCCGGAATGATGATCACCTGCTTTTGGACTGAAAAAGGAACAGCCGAATCAGGAATTAAATGGACATCTAAAATTATTTTACAGACTGCTGTTGTTCTGCTTGGATTCGGTATGAATCTCGGAGTTATCTTACAGACAGGAAAGCAGTCTCTTCCTATTATCGTCAGTACAATTTCTACCTCTTTGATCATTGCATGGCTGCTCCGCAAGGTGCTGAATGTT
Organism: Mediterraneibacter faecis; assembly: GCF_055383675.1. Taxonomy (NCBI): domain Bacteria; kingdom Bacillati; phylum Bacillota; class Clostridia; order Lachnospirales; family Lachnospiraceae; genus Mediterraneibacter; species Mediterraneibacter faecis. The sequence continues at coordinate 2,765,225 of NZ_AP043803.1, forward strand.
CCTTCCAACACATCTATCCTTGTTGGTGTCGGTTCTTCCATCTGCGGTGGTTCTGCGATTGCTGCTACAGCGCCTGTCATTGACGCCGATGACACAGAAGTCGCACAGGCGATTTCTGTTATCTTTTTCTTCAATATTATCGCTGCTGTACTTTTCCCGGTGCTTGGAAATGCACTCGGCTTCGACACAACAAGCGGAAATGCTTTCGGTGTCTTTGCCGGAACTGCGATCAATGATACTTCATCCGTAACTGCTGCCGCCTCTACCTGGGACAGCATGTGGAATCTTGGAAGTGAGACACTTAATACTGCTGTCACAGTTAAACTGACACGTACGCTTGCAATCATTCCGATCACACTTGTGCTCTCACTAATTCGTGCGAAATCAGCCGCAAAAGACGGAAAATCATCCGGTAAGTTCAGCTTAAAAAGAGCTTTTCCAATGTTCATCCTGTACTTTATCATTGCGGCCGTCATTACAACTGTATGCATGAGCCTTGGGGTAAGTGCGGATGTATTTGCTCCGCTGAAAGAACTGTCTAAGTTCTTCATTATCATGGCTATGGCTGCGATCGGTCTGAACAGCAATGTTGTGAAGCTTGTCAAATCTGGTGGAAAGCCAATCCTTCTCGGTGCTTCCTGCTGGGTTGGAATTACAGTAGTCAGCCTTGCAATGCAGCATGTAATGCATATATGGTAAAATATTGATTTTTCCATTACATGAGATGTATAATCTTCTTTGACTTTAAATCTATTTAGGAGAAAACAGATATGAATAGCAAATCAAATTCTCAGGCGATGGAGACTGAAAAGATTCCGCGCCTTCTGGCACAGCTTGCAATTCCTGCGGTTATCGCCCAGATCATCAATCTTCTATATAACATTGTAGATCGAATCTATATCGGACACATTTCCGGTGTTGGAGCCGCAGCATTAACCGGCGTTGGATTATTTACACCGATCCTTATGCTGATCAACGCTTTTGCTATGCTTGCAGGTTCCGGTGGTGCTCCGCGTGCTGCGATATCTATGGGAAAGAAAGATAATAAAACAGCTGAAAAAATCCTTGGAAACTGTTTTGCACTTCTCATCCTTATGGCTGTCATACTTACTGTAGTTTTCTTTACATTTGCACCACAGCTGTTGACACTTTTTGGAGCCAGCGAGAAGACACTGCCGTACGGAGTAGCATACGCAAGAATCTATATCCTTGGAAGTGTCTTTGTCTTAATCGTGATGGGAATGAATCCATTTATTACAACACAGGGATTTGCCAAGATCAGTATGATGACTACTGTGATCGGAGCTGTGATCAATATCATTCTTGATCCGATTTTTATCTTCGTATTCAATCTTGGTGTAAGAGGTGCCGCACTTGCCACTGTTTTAAGTCAGGCTGTCGGTGCAATTTGGATTCTTCGTTTCTTATCCGGGAAGAAGACGATCCTTCATCTTAGAAAAGAAAATTTCAGATTACAAAAGGATGTTATCTTACCATGCCTTGCACTTGGTATTTCCACTTTTGTCATGCTTTCTACAGAAAGTATTCTCTCCATCAGCTTTACTTCCAGTCTGTCAAGATATGGTGGAGACCTTGCTGTCGGAGCCATGACGATCATTACAAGTGTCAGCCAGCTTGCCACGCTGCCACTGCAGGGAATCTGCCAGGGCGGTCAGCCGATCATGAGTTATAACTTCGGTGCTGGCAATAAAGAACGAGTAAAAAAAGCCTTCTTTACACAATTTAAGGTTTGTACGATTTTCACCAGCTGTTTCTGGCTGATCATGCTGCTGTTTCCTAAGCTGTTTGCAGGAATCTTTTCCAACAATACGGATCTGATCACTTATACCGCATGGGCGCTGAGAATCTATATGGCAGGTATTTTCTCCCTCGGATTCCAGGTTTCATGTCAGCAAAGTTTCATGGCATTGGGACAGGCAAAGGTCAGTCTGCTGCTCGCCTGCTTAAGAAAACTGATCTTACTGATTCCGCTGATCTTTATCCTGCCACTCTTTATTCAGGATAAGGTTTTTGCAGTCTTTCTTGCAGAACCGATCAGTGATATTGTTGCAGCCACAATCACAACAATCACATTCATGAGCCGCTTTAATGGAATTCTGAATAAAGGCAGTAAAATGAAAACCGCAGAATAAATTTTATCTAACTATTCTTTTGACTCCATTTCATGATATAATTAATTTATCTGAAATTTATGAAACGGAGCCATTAATATATGAAAAAGCTAAAACTTTTATGGATGATCTTAAAACGCACGAAAGCAACCCAGATTCTTTCCGGTTATATCGTATTTCTCTTTGTATCCGCAGCCATCATTCAACTGGTAGAGCCTGACATCAACCACTATGGAGATGCCCTCTGGTATTGCTATGCGGTACTTTCTACCGCCGGGTTCGGCGATATTGTTGCCATAACTTTCATTGGCAAACTGGTTTCGGTACTTGTTACAATCTACACGATCTTCGTTGTTGCAATCGTTACCGGTGTTGTTGTCAATTATTACGGACAGATTGTAGAGATGCAGCGTCGTGAAACGGCAATGATGTTCCTGGATAAATTAGAACGTCTCCCGGAACTTTCCAAAGAAGAACTGGAAGACATCTCAAAAAGGGTAAAAAAATTCCGCTGAGTTTTCACTCAACGGAATTTTTGTTTTCCACTTTTCTCTTATCAAATAAGGATAGGCATTTGCTGCCTGCTGCCGCAGCCACAAAAATCCATACGAACAATTTCACCGGATAGCATAGAAACAGAAGCATTGTAACGGCTAACGGCTTTTTCATCGTTCCACCTAGAAGCGCCGCTGTAACAATTGCAGATGCGAAAACAAGATGACTCTCTGCATTTCCGCAGATCAGCATTCCCACGCCATATCCCATACATACACCTGCGAAGATAACCGGGAAGAAATGTCCTCCCTTCAAACCGAACTGTATACAAATATTTGTGAGAAGCACTTTCAAAAATGCAACTCCGATCAGTGCTAACGGAAGGTATTGACTATACTCTTTCATCAACACTCCCATCTGTTCTTCTCCCGAAAACATAACTGCCGGGATTAACATTCCACAGATTCCAAGACAAATTCCTGCGAGAACTTCTCGAAGAACTGCCGGTACCTTTTTCGCAGTTTTCTTCGCTATCTGATGTGTCTTTTCATGAAAAACAGCTAACACGCATCCTGCAATAATATAGAGAAGTATTAATGCATAGTCCATCTTTCCGATCTCAACTGCCTCAAAGCTTGGAAAACCGGAAAGTCCTGAACCGAATACTGTGGAAAGTCCTGCATAAATACCTGTTGCAGCAGCAATTGCGATTCCATAAATAAATATCTTTGATGAAATTCCTGCCGGAACAACAGTTTGTTCTGAATTATTCTCTTCTAAAGTGTTCTCTTCCACTTCAAACAATCCAAATAGCGGAGCATGGAATAAAACACTTAAGGATGCTGCTACCCCGATCTGGGAGTATTCCTTCGCATGCTGTCTGGCAAACTTCAGATTATCTCCTGCCCAGTAACACATTCCGACGATAATTCCGGTAAGCCCGGCTTCCGGACCTACACTGCTTCCGATCAAAAGTGGTAGCACTGCTGCGATCATCATGACAAGCATATTTTTATAATCATAATGCTTTTCCGTTTTCACTTTTGCCATAACAGTTTCCATTTCCTCCGGATAATCTCCGAACATCTTCCGGAAGACACCGACAAAAAATGCACCGATCACACAGACCACTATCGTATAGTATGGTAATGAGAAATGTTCCGGAACCCATTCCCAGATAAGATTCATTCCGACTGCCATGATCTTCAAAAGTGCCCAGACCAATCCGCCGGCAACTGCACCGATAATTGCACAGAACAGCCAGAGCTCTAACTGGTTTTTTATCTTTATATTTCTAATTTCTTTTTGACTGTTCATCGATCTGTCCTTTACGTTTTCTATTTCTCAGATACTTCTGCATCCGTATCTCTCACCTGTGGAATTAAGGAAGCTGCCAATTTCCCTTTTCCGCGATGTTTCAAGTATAAAATTCCAATTGCAGAAAATACAACGGCTCCGACAAAATTCACCATAAGATCTTTCATTGTATCTACGATTCCAATGTCTAAATATCCGCCCAGATTCCACGTCTCACCGTTGATCACAACAGACTGAACATCTACATGGATTGGGATATTTGCTCCTGTCGGATTCAGCTTCACGGAATTGATTGCCGGAACGATCCAGTCTTTCTGCATATCCAATCCGAAAAACCAATCCATACTGAATTCAAAGAACTCCCACAAAACACCAACTGTCATTGAAAAACAAAATGCAAAAAATGCCACAAAGTATGGGGACATCTTAATTGAAAATCGATCACTTCTGTTGAATAAATCAATCAGCGCAAACCCGATTGCCGCCATCAGGAATCCATTCGTTGTATGCAAAATAGTATCCCATACCGGAATCTTTACATAAAATGCATTGATCTCTCCAAGGATCTCTGCTGAAAAGATAAAAATCAGAATAACCGTTTCCAGACCAACCGGAATTGTCACTCCAAGTTTCTTGTCGATAAACTGTGGCACCATAAACAAAATCAATGTTAAAATCCCAAGAAACATATTGTGATAGTTTCCTAAAAAGAATTGTCTGATAATGGAGACAATAACCAACATTGTCAGTACCATCTGGACCCTTGTTCTATTTCTTGCTTTTTTACTTAATTCACTCATTTCTCACTCTCCTTTTCTCTCAACACATTGCGGTCAGAAACACTTTTTATTACATGTTTAAGATATACCGCATCTGTTTTCATAATATACTAATTTTATCTTTTTTTCAACAAAAGGTGTCAGGCCGAAGTTTAAAATAACAGCTTCCACATATGCCTGACACCTTTCTATCTGTCGTTTATAGATTCACTTTAATTTTACTTCTGTTTTCTTCTTCTAATAACATAAATCATTCCACCGATCACTGCAATTGATCCTGCAATCATCAGAATCCAGATGTAACTAATGCTGTCTCCTGTCTTTGCTGTTTTCACCTGTTTTCCTGACACTGAAGTTCCTGTTGGTTTCTTTCCTGCAGTACCTGTCGATGTTTCCTTTGAATCTGTTGGATTCTTTGTTTCTTCTTTCTTCACAATCTGGTAATCTATCTGATAGTCTGTATCCTCTCCGTGAAGCACATAATTATCACTCTGTTCACCAATCATTCCGACAATGGTGGCTGTATATGTTCCGGTCTTGATTTCATTTCCACCTTCTACAACCGCCTTGCAGTTATCTTCGAACAATACCCCTGTAAATTCTGCAGACACATTTGCTTCTTTTCCCGTATAAATCACAGTTCCGTCCGTATTCCATGCAACGCCCAGAGGTTTTGGCTGTACCTGCAGCGTTCCTGGTTTAAACAGTACTGCGTAATTCGCATTATCTGCTGTCAGCGGAGTTTTTTCTGTAATATCATAAAGACCGACCGTACAGTTTTCTTTTTCTGCATTTCCTGCTGTCAATGTGACATTTATTTTCAAATCCTCTAACTGATCATCCCCTGCCAGACTTCCATCACTGATTGACCAGGTATACTCTGTGATCGTCTGTCCATATTCTTTCTCCATACGGTCCGGTCTGATCGTAATGCTTCTCGGTTTTACTGTTACAGAAATATTTGACGTAACTGTCTTGTAGTTCGGATTAGCCGGTGTGAAGATCATCTCTTGTTCACTTTGATCCTCTGCTACTGTAAGCATTGTCGTATCGTCTGCAAAACGGAATACACCTTCTCCCGACTGACCGGAAAGTGTTGCTTTCTTTAAGCTGTCTCCATAAATCACTTCTGCTGCCGGGAAAGTCACTTCCGGATCTGCCTGCAAAATCTCATATTCCCATACATGCACGCGGTTTGTGCCGGAAAAGATATAGTTTTCATTGGTCAAACCTATTGCAAGCGCCTTGTAATTTCCAACTTCTGTATGATCTGCATTGAGCAGTTTTTTAATCGCACAACTATCCTTTTCTAAAAGGCTGTCTGCTTTCACGTTTGCCTCTATTCCACATGCATTTCCTGTATATGTATACTGTGCTGCCGCATTCCATTCTATCTCTGCTTCCTTTGGTGATACATTAAGGAATGCCGGAAGAACTACAACATCATAATTCGTATTTGTCGCATTGTCTTTCAGGATGACATATCTTCCTGCGTTTCCATATGCGCCAAGAATGTCATCTCCATCTTCATCTGTTATGCTTCCTGTCAGAATATCTTCCGGTTCGATGGTTGTTGCTTTCAATGTCAGTCCGAGACTTTCAACAGTATCTCCTGGAAGAAGTTTCGCCCTTTCTGAATCACTGATCGTAAATGTAAGATCTGCGCTGGTCAACTCATCTCCATATGTCTTTGTTTTCTTTTCTGCACGGACAATGATTCTCTGTGCACTACTGACTGCTCCATTTTCGAATGTAGTATTTTCTGCTGTACTGCTTTTGGAACCTGTTGTTTCCATTGTGTTCACTGGATTGATATCAAGATCGTATTCTTTCAAATGAATCCAGTTTACCTTGAATCCGCCTACTGTTTCCGGACAATCAATCTTATAGCTTCCTGCATCGATTATCTCATTTAATGACTGTCCTGTCTCCTGGATTCTCATTTCATCCGTAACATTTGCAAAAAGTTCTTCCACTTCATCTGCGCTCAGTGTTTCCGTTGGTGCAACAACGTATGACATCTTCGGAGTTTCACCATAGGAAATTTCTTCATATCCGAGATACGCTGTGATCACTTCTGACTTATTCACTGTTTTTACCGGAACCCACATAGTAACATTTTTGTATTTTTTATTATCTGCCGGCAGGAAGGTCAATTCAAATTTTGTCTGATCTGTTACTTCCTGATCTGTTACAACATGGGTTGCATCTTCAAACTTCCATGTTCCTGCCGGTGCATTTTCAATCCCCTTCAATGTAGCTTCTGCCAGTGTCTGACCATATTCAACCTCTACTTCCGGTGTAGGAAGTTTTGGTTCAAATATCATGTTGCTGTTTGTCTCATAGATCAACCGTGACATTGGTTCATCAATAAAGTTAAGCATTACTGTTCCAAGGAATCGGTTATCGATACAATTCTCCTTATCTTTATATAAATCCGAATTGATATCTCTTGTCATATTCAACGGAATTCCATTTGCACAGGAAGTATAATTAAATACCCATGAATTAGAATCAATTGGATGACTTGTATCTATTCCTGTTGTCTGTTTCATTGTTCCTGCTATATATTCCCACTTCTTTGAATAAATATCACAGTCATATGTATTATATGCATCCTGGATATACACTCGATTTTTTCCATCATCATATGTTTTATATGCATACTTATAATCTCTATAACTCACATCATCCCAATTGGTAAGATCAAGTCCCATTGCACGCGTCTGCCAGGCTTCATAATTTTGAGTTAATTTAAATCTTCGAATAAGTACAATTTTTCCACGAGCTTCCTTCATTGATGGAATGTCTCCATCAGTGTACACTTTATCTTGATGATTTTTCACAAATTCTGCAACTGCATGCTCCATTCCTACTGTAGAACCATCATCCGGTTTTATCGTAAGAATAATTGTTTCTGAAGGATGTTTTTCCAAAAAAGCAAGTGATGTATTAAAGATTGACTGTAATGTAAGATCACTTCCGTCTTTTTCCTGACACTGCCATGTATCGCCTCCATGTATAATCTTCACGTCTGCCGCAGAAGCATTATCTTTTGTTGCATTTCCACGAATATCAAAACTACGTGCTCCCACATTCAACTGCTCATCATAATAAAGATTCTGACAAGATGTGAGTGATAAACTTGCAACAAGGTCTTGTACAACCCCTGCTGTTCCTGTATCATGTGTTGCCGGAATATTTACAGAAGATAATAGTGCATCATCTGGAATATCTGCCATCCATTCATCTGCGTAACCGTAAGCCGTATCATTTGTACTTCCTGCCAAAATTGACACATTCATAGCCGTTGCTGTATGACCAATCCATGTCTCGCCAATCCCCTCTTTTAGATACATACCGCTTCTGGCGTTCATGATTTTATATGTTCCATCATCCTGTCTAAAGAAGCGCCACAATTGGCTGGTATTTTGATTTCTGTCAAAACTTTCCTTATTCCAGATATGTACTATTGTATTTACACAACCTGATTCTCCCAGGACATCTATCGCATAATTGGTATCTTTCTCTCCATCCGATATAGCTTCAATTCTATATGCCTGATAGTCTGGATACCAAACCAGTTTCCATTTACTGGCGGTCCCCTGTTCTAGAAAAAGTAACTGTGTTCCTGGGAGTGACTCATTTGAAGGCCTGTTTATTGCTTCATGTGTTTCTGCTTTATAGATTTCAGAAACTACACTTTTATCTCCATCTTTTAAAATCTGAGTTTCCTTTCCTGTGAGCGGAACCACCGATTTTGTAACCAGCCAGACTTTTCTATCTTTTTCTTCTGTCTGAATAATATTGGGATTATTATTATTCAAATTTCCTGAGTATCCAAGCCATCTTCCACTTTTTCTATTCTTTATATAATATCTTTTATTTCCGTTTGCATCATTTCCAAGATAATAAAATGCAAATTGACGATGCTCTTTTCCTTTGACTTTTTCATCATTACTTTCCCATACATGTATCTTTGCACCGCTATCTTTACTTTCATCTTTTACATCTGCGAAACGATCTGTTCCATTCACCTTAATGTGTTTAATTCCATACCATCCGTTTTCTATTTTATCCAGACGGAAACGGCAATTACCGCCTTCTCCGGTATCCAAATGTACATCGCTTCCTTTCTCGCCACTGTCATTTACATTCCAACGATAATCTGTATTTTCTTCCAATGTAATAAATAATTCACTGTTCGTCTCCATATTTGTGTCCAGCGTTCCACTGGAATCTGCCGCTTTTACACTGAATGGAATCCCCGTAAGTGCTATCGTCATACATATGAGCGCTGCCATTATCCTTTTTATTGTTTTCATATCCGTTTTTCCTCCTCATTTGTATTTTGCTATATTATCGGCAATCATATTTCTTATCATTATATTTTTGATACCGGATTTTTCAATATTTTTGGCATGAACTGTCTGAAAATGGCACGAATCGACATTCTGTGGTATACTAATCCTATGTCAAAACGTTTGTATTTAATATGAACTGTGCAAACCTGCACGACAACACTTTATGGATTATCTATTTCAAAAGGGGGGATTTTGATGCGGACTTTAATTTTCCAGACTTTGGAATTTACAGTTTTGATTCCTGGTATGCTGCTTGCCTATCTGCCGGTAAGATCATCTCTGAAGCAAACACCTAAGAAGCTGGCTGTCTGGATGCTTCCGCTTCTTATTATATGCTCTTGTTTTTGTGGTTTTGCATGCTATAGATTCCATTTGTCAACAAGATCTGTTCTTCTTCCTCTTTTATTTGTTCTACTTGTTCTATATCATAACACTTTATTAATTTCACTTTGGAAATCTGTCAGCATCTTTCTTGCCGTCTGTGCAGTTTTTTCCTGCTTTAACAGCCTTTCCAGAGCTGCTTCTGCAATGTTGAATTTTGGTTCTGAACACCTTGCATTTTCCGGTTTTTCTACTTTTGGGATCCTGTATAATCTTTTCTGCATTCTTTTCGTCCTTCTCGTATGGTATCCAGCCTCCCATTCAGTCAAAGAAATAGTAGAAGATGAAAATCTTGCTCCGACCTGGTATGTTTTCTGGATTCTCCCGGTTCTGGTCATCGGATTGAACCTTGCTTTGATTCCAAAATATAATACCATCCTGCACACGCAGCGTTTTCTGCGTGGATACATTGTGATTGTTTATGCTCTTCTACTCATCCTTGCATTATTTTACTCGATGTTTTTAATGATGGCTAATATCCTGAATAAAAACAAAAAACTTCAGCAGGAAAATCTTTTTCTTTCTGTACAGCAGGAACGATATGAGAATTTAAGAAGTGCGATTGAAGATGCCAGACAGGCTCGACATGATATTCGTCATCATTTTATACAACTTTCCACCATGGCCAAAGACGGTGATTTAGAAAAGATCAAAGAATACCTGCAAAATGCAATGGATAAAATTCCAAACCTTACTTATCACTTCTGTGAAAATCAGTCTGTCGATAACGTGATTGGATATTATTATGCGCTTGCTCAAAAAGAAGAAATTCCATTTGCTGCCCGTGTTGATCTTCCAAAAGAACTTTCCGTAGATGAAATGGATCTCTGTCTTATTCTTTCCAATCTATTAGAAAATGCATTGGAAGCCAGTCGCAAAACTACCGCTGCGCAGCAGCAGATATCGTTGGAAATCTATCAACATTCTGCTTCTATTCTTTTAATCCGGGTAGAAAATAATTTTGACGGAACGATCAAAGAAAAGAACCATCTGTTCCATTCCACCAAGCGAAAAGGTCTGGGAATCGGTACCCAGTCTGTCCGCAGAATGGCAGAAAAGAACGATGGTTCTTGTAATTTTACTTATGAAGATGGAGTCTTTACCGCAAAGGTTATGCTTCGCGCTGACCTTTAAAAGGCTATGCTTTCTTTCTTCCTCTTACTGTTGCCACGATCATGCAAAGAAGAATTGTCAAAACCATATCCGGAAGTGTATTTCCAAGCAGCATATCAATATTCATCAGAACACGGTATAAAATGAAGCCGGCCAGCCAGATCAACAGATTACACCAATCGAATCCGGTTTCCGATTTTTTCTTTTTCAGAATAAAGAAATCTGCAATCTGCACTGCGATCATTGGCGCAAATACAGAGCCGATCAGATACAGGAAATCTGTGATATCGTCCATCGGATAGACAATTGCTCCGATGGTACCGATCACTGTTACAACTACAGCAACGTATTTTCCTTTAAGTCCTGCAAAGATGGATTCACTTGAAATTCCTGCTGAATAAGCATCCAGGAAAGTGGTTGTAACTGTTGAAAATACAATGATCAGAAGACCTGCGATTCCAAGTCCTGCTTTTACCATGATCTGTGCGATATCACTTTCTCCTGTGAACAATGCAGCACCCATTCCGACCAGATACATAAAACAGCTTACAACTCCATAAACAACTGTACTGACTGCGGTTGCCTTCACAGGTTCTTTCGCCTCTCTTGTATAATCACTGATCAACGGAAGCCAGGACAATGGCATTGCAACCGCAAGTTCTACTGCTGCTCCAAAGGAAAATGTCTCATCGGTAATGGATGTAACTACAGTTCCATCAAAGAAAATAATCTTAAAAAGAATCAATGTAAGAATAAAAAGTGCTGCCATCGCAACTGTATTTACCTTTCCAAGATTCGTAATTCCGATCAGAATCCATACAATGATCAATGCTCCTATTACCAGACACCATACCCAGTGTCCCACTGTAAAGATGCCTCCTGCTGCCAGTGCTCCATCATAGATCATAATTGCAGTCCATCCGACAAGCTGAAGCACATTCAGGATTGCGAAAAGCTGTCCTCCATGACTTCCAAAGCTGTCTTTTACTGTCTCCATGGCACTTTTTCTTGTCTTACCTCCAATCACTCCAGCCAGAAACAACATGATACATCCAATCACATGTCCTACCAGAATGGCTGCCAGCCCTCTGCCAAATCCAAGAGCTGCAAAATATGTCCCTGTAAGAATCTCAGCAATGGAGACTCCTGCTCCAAACCAGATTAATCCGTTCTCAAATAATGATGTTCTTTTTTCCATAGTTTATGCCTCTGCTTCTTTTGTATATTCATTCTGGATAGCAAATCCATGATCCATTGGACCGCTTCCCTTCCCAAGGTCAAGCATTGCTGCAAGTGCCCCAGAGATATACTCTTTCGCACGCTCCACAGACTCCTCCAATGAGAATCCTTTTGCAAGATTAGAAGCAATCGCAGAAGACAATGTACAACCTGTACCATGAGTATTCGGATTATCAATTCTTTTTCCGTTAAACCATCGATACGCTCCATCTGCATACAGCAGATCATTCGCATCATTTAAGTTATGTCCCCCCTTGCAGAGTACTGCACAGTGATATTTTTCTGAAATTTCTTTCGCCGCATCGATCATCTCTTCTGCACTTGTGATCTTTCTTCCGATCAACTCCTCTGCCTCCGGAATATTCGGAGTCAGTACACTTGCAAGCGGGAATAATTCTTCCTTCAATGTATCCGCCGCATCATCACTGATCAGCTTCGCTCCGCTTGTTGCTACCATAACAGGATCTACTACAATATTCTTTGCTTCATACTGACGCAGCTTCGCTGCAATAACTTTGATCAGTTCTTTATCTGAAACCATCCCGATCTTTACGGCATCCGGATAGATATCTGTAAAGATACTGTCAAGCTCCTGTCCTAAAAATTCCGGTGTTGCATTTAATATAGAAGTAACACCTGTTGTATTCTGCGCTGTCAATGCAGTAATCGCACTCATTGCATATACTCCATTGGTGATCATTGTCTTGATATCAGCCTGGATTCCTGCGCCTCCGCTAGAGTCACTTCCGGCGATTGTAATTGCTGTTTTCATGTTCTTGGCCTCCTTCTTTTTTAAAAACGGGTACAAAAAAAGCGGGTGATGGGAATCGAACCCACGTATCCAGCTTGGAAGGCTGGTGTTCTACCATTGAACTACACCCGCGTGTCTTGTGTTATCTCTGACACGAGTTATATCTTATCATACGTATCAGAGATATGCAAGCACAAATTTAAATTTTTCTAAGTTTTTTTAATTTTTTGTATCTACCTTATTACAATTTTTGCAATTCCATCAATTTCTTTCTTAATCTCATATTTTCCTCTTCTGCTTTATCAGCTCTTTGTTTTTCTTCTTCTGCTCTTTGTTTTTCTTCTTCCGCTCTTTGCTTTTCTTCTTCTATCTTTTGCTTCTCTTCTTCTAGTTCTCTTGCAATGCTCTCCTTCGCTTGAGCCACCTGTTCGGCTACCTTCTCTGCCACTTGTTCTTCGACCTGTTTTGCAACACTTGCCTTTACTTGTGCCAATTCTTCTTCCATCTCGTCAATCATCAACTTTACTGTATTACGATCCAAAATCTCAAGTTCTTTCGAAAACATCTCCATCATTCCTTCCATATTAAGACAGAGTGTATAGATTTCTTCATAAATCTTCTGAAAATCCGAATTTTGATTCAAAAGTTTTATAATCATCTCCGGATCATCCTGACTGAGAAATACGAGCCACTCTTCCAATCTGTTTTTTATCTTTCTGTTTTCATTTTGAATGATGTCACTAAAAATGTCAAGACATATAAAAGTATATTCTTGCAGTAAATTCACTTCTACTCCTGTATCACTTTTTTGTTCGCAATGGTGAATATATATTTCTTTCGAAAACCTGCGGAAATCAGCGCTGCTCTTTTCAAATAATACAATTGTATAGACTTTCTGAATTCTCTTATAAGTAAATGAATTTCCTAATTCTGCGCGCACTCGTTTATACTGTCGTAACAATAAATCAGAAGAATAACAGGCACTTCTCTGTCCGGGAAATAAATATCCCATTTTTTGTACTTCAACATTTGCTATACTGCCATCTTCAAACTGAACAACAATGTCCATAATCAATAAGGAGCTCTCTGCTGCAATACGCGCTGATTCATTCGGAAGTACTTTTAAAATTCTAATTTTTCTTCCCAGTATTTCTGATAGAAAATCATTTAACCTTTCGGGTCTGGTATCCGGATTCATAATAACTTTAAAATAGGTATCATAGAGAAGTTTTACACCTTTTACACCAGTGCAAATGTCAAGATATTCCTGTTGGTATTTTTCTTCCCAACCGCAAAATGTCTTCCACATTTTCGGGCTATTCCGGATTTCTTCAAGCACTTGTCCTTTGGTTCTGATCATTGGGAAATAGTTTTGTAATTTGTTTTTCATCGTTTATTTTGATGCGATATTTAAAATAAAACAGTCCTCTTACCTGCCCAACACCAACTTCATGAATTGGTATGTTCTCAGAATATCCCAGTCCACTTTTAATTGCAATGTGTTTCTTGTTTATAACTCATCTTTTTTGTTGATAATTTGTGGATAACTTTACAAATCAATATTTTTTCAATTTTTATTGTCATTTTTGCCAAAAAAACATTATAATACAATTAATTTATAGTCATTTTTTGTCCAAAACGCCATAATTCAAAAAAGCGGAGAAAAAATGTCACATGGCCTTTTAATGTATCAGCTTTTCTCTCTATAATGAATAAAAAGGAGGAGGAAGATTCGTGGATTTATTTAATAGCTTACCACTTAAAAAGCAGGAATATATGAACAAAAGATCCCGGCACCGGAGATTCTGGTACTTAACCAGACACGAGCGCGCATTTCCGAAGAAGTGGGGATTTCTATTAAAACTCTGGACAGAAACATCAGAAAGCTGGAAGAGATGAATCTTCTGACGCTAAATAAAGGAAAGATCGTGATTACCCAAGCCCAATATCTTCAGATGAAACAGGATATTGATTTTTACGTAAACGGTTGATCCAAACTTATGTTTAAGGAGGGGATAACATGTATGTAGGAAAAAAGGTTACTCGTGTAGATGCCTACGATAAAGTAATTGGACGTACAAGGTATACAGATGATCTCTGTGATAAGAGTGCCTATATTGCACGTATTTTACACTCTACAATTGCCAACGGACATGTTCTTTCTATTGACACATCTGAAGCTGAGAAGATACCTGGAGTTGTAAAAGTATTTACCTGTTTTGATTTAAAGGAGAAGCATTATTTCCCAACTGCCGGACATCCATGGTCCACAGATAAATCACATCAGGATGTTGCCGATCGTCTTGTACTTACAGACCGCGTCAGATTTTATGGGGATGATATCGCTGCGGTTGTAGCAGAGGATGAGGTTTCCGCTGCACAGGCACTTCGTGCGATCAAAGTAGAATATGAAGAATATCCATTTGTTCTGGATGTTATGGATGCTATGAAAGAGGATGCTCCTCAGCTTCATGATAAATATCCAAACAATATTCTCAAACACACAACGATCAGTAAAGGTAACTACGAAGAAGCAATCAAAGAACCTGGACTGATCAAAGTAGAAGGCTGGTACAGCACACCAACCGTTCAGCACTGTCATATTGAGAATTTCATCTGCTATGCTGAGATGGAAGGCGACCGCATCAAGGTTGTAAGTTCTACTCAGATTCCTCATATCGTACGTCGAGTTGTCGGTCAGGCACTCGGAGTTGAATGGGGTAAGATTCGTGTCATCAAGCCTTACATCGGCGGTGGTTTCGGAAATAAACAGGATGTTTTGTATGAACCACTTTGTGCATGGCTGTCCATGCAGCTTCACGGACATCTTATTAAACTTGATGTACCAAGAGAGGAGACCTTTGTTTCTACTCGTGTACGTCATGCGATCAAGAGCCACATCATTTCATGGGTTCGCCCGGATGGAACATTTGCTGCAAGAAAACTGGAAGCATTTTCTGATCAGGGTGCTTACGCATCTCACGGTCACAGTATCTGTGCCAAAGGAGTTGGCGCATTCCCGCAGCTTTATCCTTGTGATAACGTAGAGGCTGATGCTTATACGATATTCACAAACAAATCCGTTGCCGGTGCGATGCGTGGTTACGGAATTCCGCAGGCAATGTGGGCTGTAGAATGTCATACAGAAGACATTTGTGCAAAACTTAACATGGATCCGCTTGAATTCCGCCGCAAAAACCTGATGCCGGTCGGATTCAAGGATGCATTTTCTAAAAATGAATTATACAGCGACACATTCAACCAGTGTCTTGACAAAGGAATCGAAGTTACTGATTACCTTCGTAAATACAAAGAATACCAGAACCAGACAGGAGATATCCGCAGAGGTATCGGTATGGCAGTCTTCTGGTACAACACAGCTGTATGGCCAATCTCACTTGAGACATCTTCCTGCCGTATGGTATTGAATCAGGATGGTTCTCTTCAGGTTCAGCTCGGTGAGACAGAGATCGGACAGGGTGCTGATACTGCATATTCACAGATGACTGCAGATATTCTTGGCGTTCCGCTTGAAGCTGTACACGTTGTTTCCTGTCAGGATACAGACGTTACACCATTCGGAACAGGTGCTTATGCATCCCGTCAGACTTATACAGCCGGATTCTCAATTCGCCAGACAGCGCTGCTTCTGAAAGAACGCATTTTAAAATATGCGCATGAACTGACAAGAATGCCTGAATATAACCTGGATATCATTGACGGACAGATTGTTCGTATCACAGATAACCGTGTTCTGATGTCTCTTGGAGATCTTTCAACAGAAGCACTTTACAGCCTTTCACACAGTGAGCATCTGTCAGCTGAAAGTACAGCACAGATTAAGTCCAATGCTTACTCCTTCGGATGTACATTTGCAGAAGTTGAAGTTGACATCCCGATGTGTAAGGTAAAACTGCTTGATATCGTCAATGTACATGACGCCGGAACTCTTATCAACCCGGCACTTGCTGAAGCTCAGGTACACGGTGGTATGAGTATGGGAATCGGATTCGGACTTTCTGAAAACCTGCTCTTTGATCCGAAGACCGGAAGAGCATTAAATAATAACTTGCTCGATTACAAGTTATCCACATTTATGGATCACCCGAGACTACGCGCTTATTTCGTAGAAAATGCGGAGCCTACAAGTGCATTCGGAACAAAATCTCTTGGTGAGCCACCGACATGTTCCATTGCACCTGCAATCCGTAACGCAGTTTATCAGGCAACAGGTGTCTATGTAAATGATGCACCGGTGAATCCACACCACTTGTTTCGCAGTATGAAGGAACAACATATGTTTGAGGAAGGAGGAGAAGCAAATGTATGATCTTAAAGCACTTTATGAAGCTGAAAGCGTAGCTCATGCTATACAGATTTTACAGGAACATCCGGAAGCACAGATCATTGCCGGCGGAAGTGACGTTCTTGTACAGATGCGTGAAGGACGTCGCGCAGGAAAAGAACTTGTAAGCATTTATAAAATTGATGAAATGAGAGGCATATCTTATGAAGAAGACGGTGCGATCCGCATTGGCTCTCTGACCAGCTTCTCTCATATTACAAAGGATCCGATCATCCAGAAGCATATCAACGTACTTGGGGAAGCTGTTGATATGGTTGGTGGACCACAGATCCGTAACATCGGAACGATCGGTGGAAACACATGTAATGGTGTTACATCCGCTGATTCCGCTTCAACACTTCGTGCATGGGATGCAATTGTTGAGATCACAGGACCGGACGGAGTTCGCAGAATCCCGATCCATGACTTCTATATTAAAGCAGGAGTCGTTGATCTGAAACCGGCAGAGATTCAGACAGCGATCATCATTCCGAAGGAAGCATACGAAGGCTACCACGGACATTACATTAAATACGCAATGCGTAATGCAATGGATATCGCAACAACAGGATGTTCTGTCAATGTAAAACTCTCTGAGGATAAGAAGACGATCGAGGATGTCAGAATTGCTTACGGAGTTGCAGGACCTGTTCCGATGCGTGCGCCTTCTGCTGAGGCAAAAGCAAAGGGCAAACCGCTTACAAAAGCTGTTGTTCATGAATTTGGTCAGGCTGTTCTGGAAGATATCAATCCACGTGACAGCTGGAGAGCATCCAAAGCATTCCGTCAGCACATCGCTACTGTTCTTGCAGAGCGTGCACTGACAGAATCTATCAGATTGGCAGGAGGTGTGATCGATGAATAAACAGTACAAATTACTTACCTGCACGATCAACGGTAAGAAAGTCGAGAAAATGATCGATGTCCGTGCATCACTTACAGATGTTTTAAGAGATGACTTCCGTCTGACCAGCGTAAAGAAAGGCTGTGAAGTCGGAGAATGTGGAGCATGCAATGTAATCATTGATGGGGAATGCTTCAACTCCTGTATCTATCTCGGTGTGTGGGCTGAGGGAAAAGAAATCCTTACTCTTGAAGGTCTCGCCGGACCAAATGGTGAGTTATCCGATATTCAGCAGGCATTTATTGACGAAGCAGCTGTTCAGTGTGGCTTCTGTACACCTGGATTCATCATGAGTGCAACTGAACTTTTAAATGCCGGCAAAGAATTCTCAGACGATGAGATCCGTAAAATGATGTCCGGTCATCTGTGCCGCTGCACAGGTTATGAAAACATTTTCCGTGCAGTCAAGAAGACAATGCTTCGCAGACTCGGAAAAAATGAAGAAGCAGACGCTGTCTAACTATCCAATATGGAAGATTGGTTCAATCCTGTACGAAGGAATCAAGATGCTCAAAGACTGCGAGTTCAATGACCGCACAATGATCATTGTATCTCTCGCTTTCTGCGTCGGCGTTGGTCTTACACAAACAGATGCGAACTTCTTCAGCGCTTTCCCACAGGCTGTGGGAGATATCTTCAATGGAAATGCTGTTGCAGGTGTGTTCGTAGTATCACTGCTGCTCAGTCTGATTCTGCCGAAAGATAAAAGTGAAAAAGTAGAAGAATAACGAATAAGAAGAAAATAACAGCTGTAATTGAAATATATTTCTCTTACAGCTGTTATTTTTCTTTTTTTAAAAGGTTTTCTTTTACCATCCAGCTTCCGGAGCAGCCATCACCTTGATTATTTGGGCTTCCTTCTGCATATTCCGCTCACTCCTTTGTGCTGATCTTCTCCAGACATGCAATCAATTCTGCCTCACTTCTTACCACTGCATCCGGCTTTACATCACCTGCTGCCTGATGTCCGCGATGATTATACCAGACTGCATTCCATCCTGCAGCTTTTGCCCCAACAATATCATTTTCAAAAGAATCTCCTACATAGCAGATCTCTTGCGGCAAAATCCCCATTCTTTCCGCCGCACGACTGAAAATCCTCTTGTCCGGTTTTGCTACCCCGAGTGCTCCTGATATAAATACATGACCTACTGGAATCCATTCCGTTACACCAAGCGCATTCACTTTATCCCACTGATGCTGCGCCGGACCATTTGTAACGATTCCCAGAGTCACCTTCTCTTTCAAGTTCTGCATCAACTGTCTCATTGCATCTGTCATCTTGATTTCATGCTGTTTTTCTTCATAAATTGCTTGGAATTCCAATGCTTTGAGTGCATCAATCTTCTTCCCATAATCAAGAAATGCATTTTTGAATCGATAGATATACATCTCTTCCATCGACATCTCACCACTTAAACATCGTGCATACACGGAATCACTGTATCTTCTGCTTGCCAAAAATGCGCCTTCCAGATCCAGATCTTTATCTTCCGGGAAAACCTCCCTGCATGCTTCCTTAAATGGAGTTGATAAATCATATAATGTGTCGTCTACATCGAATACAATTGCTTTCATTATTCTCATCCTGTCCTTTTCCCACTCCCTGGTAAACTGTTTTGGTTACTACTCGCACTACATACGACTGACAATCCATTCTGACAGATACCATGCTTGTTATCTTTTTATCAATCTATTGATAGTCTAACATAGTTTATTTTGTTTGACTAGGTTCAATTTTATCCACTATTTTATAAATCTTATAAGTATACGCTAACCATAAACCTGATTATCCCTTGCATCACCGTGCTATAATTAAAATTAAGGTGGTTAGAAACATTTACCATCTGCTAAGGAATTTGAAAGAAGGCATTTTAATGAGAACTTATGTTACACACTACTTTAACTTTGAATACATCGGAATCTACCTGCTCGTCTCGCTGATCGGGCTGGCCGTTGTGATCGGTATTGTTCTTGGCGTAGCCAAATTGAAAACACGCCAGCGACTGCAGGATGACTCCCTGTCTCACAAAGCAATCCGTCGTATCAACCGCCACCATCAGGAGCGAAAAAGAAGCATTATTGAAAGTTTCTTTGAGATGGTCTTCGCCAGCACCTCCGTGCTGATCTTTCTGTCACTTTACTATGTGATTGACGAGAGGATTCCAGGCGTGTCCATCTATTGGCAGAAGTATCAGGATATTATCCTTTTACTCTTCCTTTGCTTCTCCGTTATCTTAAATGGATGGCTTGATATTGTATTTGTACCATTGGAAGAAATAGATTCCAACCAGAAGGCGTCCATCCGACTGGTATCTTCCTTTTATATTATACTGATACTTCTGTATATTAAGTTTATTTACAATGATGACAACTACGATTCACTGATGATGTACTTCATCACGCTTGCAGTTGGTCGCTTTATCTACTTCGATTTTACAATGGATGACTTTTTAAGCACACTTCACGGCTTCTGGGAAGAATTGCCACTGCTTATCCTGATGGCAAGTTACTCCGGATTCGTCTGCTGGTTTGGATTCTATACCGGATTCCTGCTTACGTCTAACGGTGTGATCGTCAGCACGCTGCTGGCGCATCTGTTTATGGTATGTTCTATTTTTATATTGGATAAGACCAGAGTGCTGAGATTAGTGATGTAAGTATTATATTATAATGTTTATAAAAATTGACAAATTTATGTTATTTTGTATAAAAGTTAAGCCTATGCACAAAGAAGCAGAATCATTTCCACCCATGATTCTGCTTCTTTTATTTCCTTATTATATTCGTAACTGTTCAGAGCCAACCTCCAAAATGCTACGCATTTCGTCGGTATGGCGTATCCGCCAAATAAAATTTCAAAAACAGCCTTAAAAATGCAAGCATTTTACACCTGTTTTATGAAATTTTGCTTGGCTCTGAACAGTTACTTATATCCCAGACACAACCTTAACCAATAACAGTACCAGCACGATCAGAATAATCGGCTTAATCACTTTCACCCCATTATTCACAACCATTCCGGCACCTACGTAATGCCCTGCGATACTGAAACAGGATGCTGCCAGTCCCAGTCCCCACAGGATTTTCCCTGCCAGGATAAATGTGATCAGCGCTGAAATATTGGAAGAAAGATTCACAATCTTCACATTTCCTGTCGCTTTCTCCAATGGTATCTTCGCAAGCTTGGTAAATACAAGCAGCAAGAAGGTTCCTGTTCCCGGACCGTAGAATCCGTCATAACAACCAATCACCAAAGAGCATACAATCGCGATCAGATACTGCTTGTTCTTTGTCATTCCGACCGGAACTTCCACATCCATGTTCTTGTCTCTCAACACACAGAAGGCTACGATCGGCAGGATCACAACCAATACCATTTTCAAAATATGGTCGCTGATGATCAACGCCAGATTCGCCCCTGCAACAGAACCAATCAACGCTCCGATCACTGTTCCTGGTACAAATCCCCAGTCTACTTTCTTATTCTTAATCAGTCTCGCTGTCGATACTACCGTTCCTGTTGAAGATGACAGCTTGTTCGTCGCGATTGCATTATGCACCGGAATCCCGGCAAACATATATGCCGGAAGCGAGATAAGTCCACCGCCTCCTGCAATTGAATCAACAAAGCCCGCCAGAAACACCAGCGGGCATACAATCAGATAAATCCCCATTTTCCTTGTTCCTTTTCTTCTATATAATAAGATATCAGAGACAAATGCCCCGACTTCCTATTGTAACGGTTTACAAGGAATCTGTAAATATCATTTATTGTTGTTTTCCTCCGAGATGGCGAATCATCGCTAACATGGATGTGCTTGCATGAAGCGGTGTAATCTTTATCTCCGGATGCTCTTCCTGAAATACACGGAATACTTCATCCGCAAAGCCGCGCCCCATGAATTCAATTCCCCGAAAATCAATTACAAGCTCCTTGTATCCTTCTGCATCTTTCAGAACTCTTCTTGCATGGGATCTTGCCACCGGATCCACAAAAGGCAATACATCCTTCAGTATTATTATTTTTACTTCTTCCATTCTACCGCCCGCTTTCCTGGTATTTTCTATATCTATTTTTACCATATTTTATCAAGATTTTCAAGTTGTACAGCATTTTTATTTACTCTATTCTACAAAAAACTCCTCTCAGACTGCATCTTATCACAACTGAAAGGAGTTCTCCTATTATTTGCAAGCAGTGTAACTACTCTTTATTTTAATTGTTCCGGCTCTTCGACTTCATAATCTGACCAGCTGAAATCTTTTACTTATTCTCTCACAAGCACCTTCACGATCTCACCCATATACATTGTATGGTAATCTTTGCCCGGATACCATTTTTCATCCGGTCCGTCTACTGTAAAGCACTCCGGTTTCATCTCCTGTGCATAAAGCTTTCTGCAGACAAAGATCAGATCTGCTTCTTCATACGCTGTTGTTCCATCTGTGTAATACGGTGTCAGACCTGCTTCTTTATCTTTATCACAGTCGCGACCTGACTTGGAACCACAAAGATTTAATGCTTTTCTATAATCTTCCTTAAAGAAAGAAAGTGTAAACATCTCTTCTGCATCCACGAATTCCTTCGTATATCTCTGTGGACGAATATATGCTGTAGCCACATTCATCCCCCACATAATTCCAACACCGCCCCAGCTGGCTGTCATTGTATTATGCTTCTCTTCATCTCCTGCTGTGATCAGCATCCATTCCTTGCTGATTTTTGTAAAAGGGTTAAATGAAAGTTCCTCAATCTTTACTTCTTTAAATGCCATTTTTGTTTCCTCCTTATAAGAAGCGGCCGTTACTGTATCCAACTTAATGCTACAGTAACAGCCACTATTTCTCTACTTCATTTCAATTATTTTGCAACAATTCTGCGGAAGTTTTTCTTTCCTTTTTTCACGATCTTTCCTTCTCCGTCGAAGTCTGCCGGAGCATATGTTGTTGTAATGTCTGTTACTTTCTCTCCGTCTACAGAAACACCACCCTGTGTTACGGCACGTCTTGCGTCAGATCTGGAAGATGCCTGTCCGCTCTTTACGAGAACTGCAAGGATATCAATCTTTCCATCCTGGAAATCTGCTTCTTCCAGTTCTGTTGTTGGCATGTTATCAGCATTTCCCTGGCTGAACAGTGCACGTGCACTCTCCTGTGCTTTCTTCGCTTCTTCCTCACCGTGAACAAGTTTTGTCAGCTCATATGCAAGGATTTCTTTTGCTGTATTAAGCTGTGCACCTTCCCAAGTATCCATCTTGTCGATCTCTTCAAGTGGAAGGAATGTCAGCATACGGATACATTTCAGAACATCAGCATCTCCGACATTTCTCCAGTACTGGTAGAAATCGAATGGGGATGTCTTGTTCGGGTCAAGCCATACAGCACCTGACTGTGTCTTACCCATCTTCTTACCTTCGGAGTTCAGAAGCAGTGTGATTGTCATAGCGCTTGCATCTTTACCAAGTTTACGACGAATCAGCTCTGTACCTGCGAGCATATTGCTCCACTGATCATCTCCACCGAACTCAAGGTTACATCCGTAATTCTGGAACAGTTCGTAGAAGTCATATGCCTGCATGATCATGTAGTTGAACTCAAGGAAGCTGAGTCCTTTTTCCATTCTCTGCTTGTAACACTCAGCTGTCAGCATTCTGTTTACTGAGAAATGAGGTCCTACCTCACGAAGTACATCGATGTAGTTCAGATCAAGCAACCAGTCTGCATTATTTACCATAAGCGCTTTTCCATCAGAGAAATCGATGAAACGGCTCATCTGCTCTTTGAAGCAGTCACAGTTATGCTGGATCTGCTCCGGTGTCATCATGCTTCTCATATCAGTTCTTCCGGATGGATCTCCGATATATCCTGTACCACCACCGATCAGTGCGATTGGCTTGTTTCCTGCTTCCTGCAGACGTTTCATCAGGCACAGTGCCATGAAATGTCCTACATGAAGACTGTCTGCTGTCGGGTCGAATCCGATATAGAATGTAGCCTTTCCATTATTTACAAGTTCTTTGATTCTTTCCTCATCTGTTACCTGGGCGATCAGGCCTCTTGCCTGAAGTTCTTCATAAATTCCCATTTTCCTTCTCCTTCTCTTTTCGTTTTATTTTTCTGTTACTTCTACAGAATATTCATAACATGTCTCTTGGCACAAAAACTGTGACCAGTAGCATTAATAACGCATCATTCAGCTTGGCCTTTTTATATATCCAAAAAGAACTTTCCTAGCATATAAAAAAGTCCTTACTGCATGACGCAATAAGGACGATCTATCACCGTGGTACCACCTTAATTCACTGACAACATTCTTTTCTGATGTAAGTATAAAATTCTTACTTTTATGTCTGTCAGTCTCATTCGTGCAATAACGAGCACAACTCCGTCACAGCCTACTCTCTGTCTGATCTGTTCCCCATATCAATCTATGAATTTAAATTCTAGTAATTAGATATGAATTTCCATCATCAGATTTCGGTGTGAAGCTCCAGGATGTATTCGCAGTCAGTCATCTACGCGCCTCTCATCAACCGGCAGCTTTCTGTGTGTCCGCTCTGTCTGTTACTTGTTCCCTTCATAGCCTTCCATATATAACTTTATATAACTTCTATATAAGAGTCAGAATAACTCTCGTAGTTTTGATGATAGACTATTGTAATCCTTTTGTCAAGTGGTCTTACATATATAAAAACGGAAGTGTCCCCGGCTCTTCGCCGATTCCACTTCCGCTTTTGAAAAGGGATTATTAATGTGTGTGTTATCCGTATTCTTTCACATCATTATCCCGGATAACCTAATTATCATTTAAACTTATTTGCAAAGTTTCTTGAACTCGTCAGCTACGAACTGAACTTTTGTTCCAATGATTACCTGAACGTCTTTCTGAGATGGACGAACAACACCTGCAACACCTGCAGATTTGATCTTCTTCTCATCAACCTTTGTGTAATCTTTGATTACAAGACGAAGTCTTGTGATACAGTTGTCGATAGACTCAACGTTATCTTTTCCACCAACACCCTCAAGAACGATCTTAGCTACTGTTGTGAAATCATCGTTTGCAAGAACAACTTTTGTTTCATCATCATCGTCATCTTCACGACCTGGTGTCTTCAGATCGAATTTAACGATTGCGAAACGGAATACAACATAGAATACGATGAAAGCTGCGATTCCAAGTGGAAGGATGAGCCATGTCTTAGCTGCTGCCGGAAGGGAAGCAGAGAAGATAAGGTCTGTAAGTCCTGCTGAGAAGCAGAATCCTGCACGGAATCCAAGAGCTACTGTGATTACTGTAAAGATACCATACAGTAATGCGTATACAACGTAAAGTGCCGGAGCAAGGAACATGAATGCGAACTCGAATGGCTCTGTAACACCACAAACGAATGCGGAAATTGCTGCAGATGCGATAAGTCCGATTGCAACTTTCTTCTTATTGCTCTTTGCAGACTGAATCATAGCAAGAGCTGCTCCAGGGATACCAAACATCATACATGGGAAGAATCCTGACATGTACATTCCAAGACTCCAGGAAACGTCTGCAGATGTTTCTCCAGCCCAGAAGTGTGACAGGTCTCCAAGTCCGATTGTATCAAACCAGAATACATTGTTCAGTGCGTGGTGCAGACCGAACGGGATAAGTAATCTGTTGAAGAATGCATAGATACCAGCTCCAAGAGCTCCCATTCCTGCGATTCCTTTTCCAAGTGCAACCAGTCCACCGAAGATTACCGGCCATACGAAAAGAAGAACTGCAGATACGATAATGGAAACAACACCAGCAACGATTGCTACACAACGCTTTCCACTGAAGAATGACAGCCAGTCAGGAAGCTTAGTTGATTTGAATCTGTTGTAGCAAAGTGCACCGATGATACCAGCGATGATACCGATAAACGGGTTAGCGATTTTGCTGAATGCGATAAATGCTGTTGATCCTTCTTCCAGTGTTCTAAGAACAGATACTGCTCCAGTAGAAAGAAGGTTTGTGATCATCAGCCAAGATGCAAGTGCAGCAAGACCTGCTGTACCATCATGGTCATCAGACATACCAACACCAACACCGATTGCAAAGAGGAGTGCCATGTTATCAATAAGAGCACCACCAGCTTTTACAAGGAAAAATCCGATCTGCTGAACAATACCAGTTACATCTCCACCCTGCATAGTAGATGGACACATTGCGTATCCTAATCCCATCAGGATACCACAAATCGGAAGACAAGCAACAGGAAGCATAAGAGCTTTTCCTAATTTCTGTACGAATTTCATAGAATTCCCTCCTTAATAATCTCTCATTTTTAATCCCTTTTTATTTTAACCGGCAAATGAGTCCTCCGGTCAAAATCACCTCTGATCCTCCGGGTCTTCCACAAACCAGAGAACCATCTATGACAAAAGCGCAATGCGCTAAAGTCCAAGTTCATCTGCGGCTGTTCATTTCTCAATGCAGCCTTTCACTTTTGTTACCGTTCAAAGCAACCTTATTCGTCCTCCGAATCCGCCATCGCAACACGGCGAATATGGAGTGTCAGATACAAAACTTCCTCTCCTGACAGCTTGCAGTCTGCCGTCTTTTCTATGTAATCTGCAACTTTTCTGCTGCAAGAATACTCTCTCGGATACTTTCTCTGCATCATCTCTGTAATCTCGTTCTCTTCCTCTTCAAGTAACTCCTTGCGGTAAATCCTCTGAAGAAGGAACTTCACATGTGTCAGAAATCTCTCATAATGCAGCGAGCCTTCATCCATCTCAATCCCAAGTTCATCTGCTACGATTCCAAGAATCTCTTTCACCTGATTCGGAAACCGTACTGCATCCCGAATATCAGTCCCATACTCTGCGTTGACAAAATGTAATGCAATAAATCCTGCTTCGTCCTCAGGCATCTCTACATTCAGTCTTTTTTTCACAAGTTCTACCGCATATCTTCCGAGTTCAAATTCCTGTGGATAAAATCTTTTAATCTCCCACAGCAACGCATTCTCAAGATGAATCCCCTTTTTACAGCGGCTGATTGCAAAACTGATATGATCTGTCAATGTAACATAGATGCTCTGATTTAACTTCAGCTTCATTGTCTTCTTTGCATAGGAAATGATCTCGTTCGAAATCTGAACCTGCTCAAGCGGCATCTTCGCCAGCAATTCCTTGAGCTGTTCTGCTATGCTCTGACTCTTGATACGGAAAACCTTCTCTATCTTCTCTGCTGGAACTTCCTGTCCCCGCTTCATCTGGAATCCGATTCCGCGGCCCATGATAACAACTTCTAAGCCTTTTTCGTCAAATGCAGATACAATATTGTTATTAATTATTTTGTCTATAACCATCCGATTGGCCTTTCTCTAACTTTGGGAAAAACTCCCTCATAACAAAAAAGCCAAACTTTAAGGCATCCCCCTTGATTCCTTCGGTGACGCTCATAAAATCTGGTTTTGCCTGCCTAACAGTAACAATCCTTCTTTAATGATAACAATTCGTCAATGTTATCTCTTTTCTACGTGATTCAGTATAACAAACCTGCACATAAAAGTCAATCAAATATTTTATAATTTGTTAATAATATTTATATTTTTTTTATACTTTTACATAATACGCGATTTTTTTCGTTATTCTTTACAAAAACAAATTCCAGGCATACGCTTAAAATTCGTCTCTGCCTGAAATTTGGTTCTGTCTACTGACAATCACCACACTGTCTAGTCTAACAGCGAAACGGTTCATTGTCAACCTTTACAAAAAATTATTTACTTTTTTTCATCAAGGTAGTCAATTTTAACAAGCCTCAGTCCCTGTGGTGGAACTGTCATTCCTGCTGCCTGGCGATCCTTTGCCTCAAGAATGGCCGGAATCTGTTCCGGGGCAATCGCTCCTCTTCCAACTCCGATCAACGTACCTGCAAGGATCCGGACCATATTGTAGAGGAATCCATTTCCACGGACACGAATTGTAATAAGCTCTTCCTCTTTCTCTACTTCCAGATCATAAATCGTGCGAACCGTATCTTCCACCTGAGTATGAACATTACAGAAGCTCTTAAAGTCATGCTCCCCTTTCAGATATCCTGCTGCTTCTCTCATCTTCTCAAGATCCAGGTCAAAAGAAACATGGTACGTGTCTCTTCTTCTCATCGGATCCGGAAACTTGCTGTTCAAAATCTTATATTCATATGTTTTCTCTGTATCACAATGTCTCGGATGCCAGTCTGCTGCCACCTCATCTGATGCCACAACCACGATATCTTCCGGAAGCAGTGGATTCAATGCATAAGCAAATCGGTCTGCCGGGATTGTAGACTCTGTGTCAAATACAGCAACGTTTCCCTTCGCATGGACTCCAGCATCTGTGCGGCTTGCCCCGATCACGATACTCTCTTCCTTCGTAAGTCTGGAGATTGCCTGATTCAATTCGCCTTCAATCGTCGGCACTTCCGGCTGCACCTGCCAGCCACAGTATGCTGTCCCGTCATACGCCACTCTCAATCTGATTCTTCTCATATCTGTTCTTTCTCCTATACTATGAGAAACACGCTCCGCGAGTTTCTCAAGTTATCGCGACAATTGCCAAGGTCTCGTGCAAGCACGGACTTTGGCTCGTTGCTCGCGTAAATAAAAGGGACAGAAATCTCCGTCCCTCTTCTCTATTTATTTTATTCTAAAAAATCCACAATTTAAACGGCACAAATCTTCCGATCACTACAATCGCGATCAGATATCCCCATGTGATTGCATAAGCAAGTCTGTCCTGATAATGATATTTCAAAGGCTTCATCTTTGTACGCCCCTCGCCACCATGATAACAGCGGGCTTCCATTGCCATCGCCAGATCATTCGCTCTTCGGAACGCAGACACGAAAAGCGGAACAAGGATCGGAATCATTGCCTTTGCTCTCTGGATAATATTTCCTGATTCAAAATCAGCTCCTCTTGCGATCTGCGCCTTCATGATCTTGTCTGTCTCTTCCAGCAGAATCGGAATAAAACGCAGTGCAATAGACATCATCATCGAAATTTCGTGTACCGGTACATGGATTCGGTTCAGTGGATGAAGCAGCTTCTCCAGTCCATCCGTCAGTCCGTTCGGAGTCGTTGTAAATGTCATCAAAGAAGATCCTGCAACAAGCAGTACAAGACGAACTGCCATGAACACAGAAGTACGAAGTCCTGTCTCTGTGATCGTAATGATTCCCCAATGGAATAACACTGCACCGCCTCTTGTAAGGAACAAGTTCATAGCCACTGTAAACAATAACAAGATCACAATCGGCTTAAGTCCTTTTCCGATAAACTTTGCCGGGACTTTAGAAACGTGAATCATGCACGCAAGAAATACAAATGCCAATGCATATCCAAGCACACTGTTCTGCACAAATAAAGAAATCAAAAAGATCAGTGTGCAGACAATCTTCACACGCGGATCCAGTCTGTGAATCGGACTCTGCGCCGGATAATACTGTCCTATCGTAATATCTCTGATCATGACTGCACCTCCTGTCTCTTCTTCAGGAAGTTGTAGATCTCGTCTGCAGCCTCTTCCACAGTTGTCGCATCTGCTGATACATCAAATCCTTTTTCTTTCAGATCATGCATTACATATGTTACCTGTGGTGCTGCCAGTCCAACAGCCTCAAGCTCTTTATAATGGCGGAACACTTCTTCCGGCGTACCGTCAAGCATCTTCTCTCCATCATTCATCACGATCAGGCGCTCCACATATTTCGCAACATCTTCCATGCTATGGGAAACAAGAATTACTGTCATTCCAGTCTTCTCATGAAGCAATTTTACCTGATCTAAAATCTCATCTCGTCCCTTCGGATCCAATCCGGCAGTCGGCTCATCCAGAACAAGTACCTTCGGATGCATTGCAAGAATTCCTGCGATTGCCACACGGCGTTTCTGTCCACCGGATAATTCAAATGGGGACTGCTTATAATATTTCTCCGGAAATCCTACAAGCTCCAAGGCTTCTCTTGCCTGCTTCTCGCACTCTTCCTTGGAAAGTCCCTGGTTCTTCGGTCCAAAACACACATCACTTAACACATCAACTTCAAACAACTGATACTCTGGATATTGGAACACAAGTCCTACCTGTGTACGCAGTTTCTTCATATCATATCCGTCCTCGTAAATGTTCTGTCCCTCATAAAGTAATTTCCCTGAGGTTGCTTTCATCAGACCGTTCAAATGCTGGATCAAGGTTGATTTTCCCGAACCCGTGTGTCCAATGATTCCGACGAACTGTCCCTGCGGGATCTCAAGACTGACATCCTTCAGCGCATGATGCTCATATGCAGTTCCCGGGCTATATACATAACTGATATTTTCTAACTTAATTGACATAAGGCATCCACCAATTCTTCCCTTCTAAGAATTCCTTTCGGCAGCGGAACTCCTTTTTGAATCAATGCGTCTGCCAGCATTGTCACCTGTGGTACATCCATACGGTACTTCTTGAGTTCATCCACCCGGCTGAAGATTTCTTTCGGTGTACCATGCATCACCACATGCCCTTCATCCATTACAAATACCTGATCCGCATCGATCACTTCTTCCATATAATGTGTGATCAGGATCACCGTAACATTCTTCTCTTTTCGAAGCTGCTCTACCGCTTCAATAACTTCTTTTCGTCCATTCGGATCAAGCATCGCTGTCGGCTCATCGAGCACGATACACTTCGGCTCCATTGCGATCACTCCTGCGATCGCCACTCTCTGCTTCTGACCTCCGGACAATTTATTCGGAGAATCCTTTCTTCGCTCCAGCATACCGACTGCACGCAGACTGTTCTCTACCCGTTTCCAGATTTCATCCGTAGGAACTCCTAAGTTCTCCGGACCGAATCCTACTTCCTCTTCCACAACAGTTCCGATAATCTGGTTATCCGGATTCTGAAATACCATACCGGCGCTCTGTCTGATGTTCCAAAGCTCATTCGGATCTTTCGTATCTCTTCCGTCCACCCACATCGTTCCACCTGTCGGGACAAGAATCGCATTCATATGCTTCGCCAGGGTAGACTTTCCTGAACCGTTGTGTCCAAGAATCGCCACAAAAGACCCCTGCGGGACATCAATGTCAACTCCGTCAATGGCGCGATGGGATCCGATCACATTACCTTCTTCGTCTCGTTTATCATATTCAAATACAAGCTTTTCAGCACGTATCATTCCCATGGAATATACCGCCTTTCTTATTATAAAAATGCATAAGAAAATAAAACTTTCTAATGTCTCTGTATCGTTATTAGTTGCATAAGGCGAACTGCTGAAAAGCAATTCAAAATTTATTTTACGGTATCGTAAAAAGATTTGCAAGCATGCATACAGTAAAATACAGTAAAATGCGAAAATTTAGTTATTACAGCACCTTTCGTCCATTGAACCTCCATTCCGATTATGATATTCTTATCTTATTAGAATATAGAACAGAACGAACCTCGATTACTGTTCTGAGTAATACTAGAATGAGGAGGCACATATTATGTCAAAATACGTTATGGCATTAGATGCCGGAACCACAAGTAACCGCTGCATTTTATTTAATAAAAAAGGGGAAATCTGCAGCGTCACACAGAGAGAATTCACACAACATTTTCCGAAACCGGGCTGGGTTGAGCACGATGCGGATGAAATCTGGGCAAGCATGCTCGGAGTTGCTGTGGAGGCTATGAACATCATCGGCGCAGAACCTTCTGATATCGCTGCAATCGGTATCACGAACCAGCGCGAGACAACGATTGTGTGGGATAAAAATACCGGCGATCCTATCTGCCACGCAATCGTCTGGCAGTGTCGTCGTACTGCTGAATTCTGCGATTCTTTGAAGGAAAAAGGACTGACAGAAAAGTTCCGTCAGAAAACCGGCCTTGTACTTGATGCTTATTTCTCCGGAACAAAGATCCGCTGGATTCTCGACAACATTCCGAAAGCAAGAGAACGTGCCGAGCACGGAGAACTGCTCTTTGGTACAGTAGAGACCTGGCTGATCTGGAAACTGACGAAAGGCGCAGTACATGTTACAGACTACTCCAACGCATCACGAACCATGCTTTTCAATATCAATACATTAGACTGGGATGACGAGATTCTCGAAGAACTTCAGATCCCACGCTGTATGCTTCCGACACCGAAGCCTTCCAGCTGCATTTACGGAGAGACAGATCCTTCCGTCCTCGGCGGAGCGATCCCGATTGCCGGTGCTGCCGGAGATCAGCAGTCTGCACTTTTCGGTCAGACCTGCTTTAAACCGGGAGATGCGAAAAATACTTACGGAACCGGATGCTTCCTTCTGATGAACACCGGAGAGAAACCTGTCTTTTCCAACAATGGGCTGGTCACCACGATTGCCTGGGGACTTGACGGAAAGGTTACATATGCTCTGGAAGGTTCTATCTTTGTTGCCGGTGCAGCGATCCAGTGGCTGCGTGATGAACTACGCCTGATTGACTCCGCAGACGACTGCGAATATATGGCAAAGAAAGTGAAAAATACAAACGGCTGTTATGTTGTACCTGCTTTCACCGGACTTGGTGCTCCATATTGGGATCAGTATGCCCGCGGAACGATCGTCGGCCTGACACGTGGGGTAAATAAATACCATATCATCCGTGCAACCCTCGAGTCTCTCGCTTATCAGGCATATGACGTCCTGACTGCCATGAAAGCAGATTCCGACATTAATCTTGCCTCCCTGAAAGTAGACGGCGGCGCAAGCGCAAATAACTTCCTGATGCAGACACAGGCTGATCTGATCAACGCACCTGTCCACCGTCCGGTCTGCGTTGAGACGACTGCCATGGGAGCTGCTTATCTGGCTGGTCTTGCAGTCGGCTACTGGAACAGTCTTGAAGAAATCAAAGAGAACTGGGCGATCGATCAGATCTTTGAACCTTCGATTGATCCGGAAGTCCGCGAAAAGAAACTGAAAGGCTGGCACAAGGCTGTCAAATATTCCTTCGACTGGGCAAAAGAAGATTAACATTTTTATATCTTTGAAAACGAATCTCTTCATAAAGAGCATATAGAAAAACTGCTGTCCGTCTGTTGTTCACAAATCCCGCAAGCAACAGTTCAGACAGCAGCTTTTTCTATTTCATATTCTTCTCTTTTATTTACAGCTCATCAAGACTTTCCTTGAATCCCTCTCCAAGCACCTCACTCGTCTCAGTAAACATTACAAACGCAGAGTCATCTACCTGGTAAACTGCATTTTTCACAAGATACGCTTCTGACTTGGAACATGCACAGAGCAGAACATTTCTCTTACTCTTTGTATAAGTACCCATTCCTTCCAAAGATGTTACACCACGGTCGGTGATTCTTCCAATCTCTTCCGCGGTTTCTTCTCCTTTGGATGTTACGATAATCGCAAGTGTTCCTGCGCCGATTCCGTAAAGGATCTTGTCAATCACCATAGAGCAGACAAATACTGCAATCAATCCATAAAGAACTGAGTCAACATCACCGAATACCGGCCATCCGATCAAGATAATGATCAAGTCGATCAACAACGTCAGTCGACCAAGAGACATATGTGGTCTCTTCTTTTTGATCGTCATCGTCAGGAAATCTGCTCCGCCCGAAGAAGAACCTCTCATATAGAAAAGAACCATTCCAAGTCCAAGCAATGCTCCCGAGTAAATCGCTGCAAGCAGACGCTGCCCTGTATAATATGGGAACATCGGAAATACAAGATCGACAAAAATGGTTGAAATAATCATTGTTCTCGCAGTCTTTATCAAAAAACGCTTTCCTACTGTCTTGTAACTGATGATGACCAGTGGAATATTCAGTATCAATGTCATTGTACCGACCGGAAGATTCCATAACTTGTTCATAATCAAAGCAATACCTGAAATTCCTCCAGGCGCAAAATTTCCTCCCTCGGCAAATGTATAAATTCCGGCACCAAACAAAATACTTCCTATAATATCATACAAAATATCCACTGCAAGCTCTTTCTTCGGATGCTCTGCCCGCATCTTTTTATTCTCCATCATACCATTTTCCTCTCGTTTACATCTTATTTTCTATTCTGTCGCTTTTGCGTTCGGATAAATCTTCTCCATCTTCGCATCATCGTAATGCTCATCTGCCCATTTCTGAATGCTGTTTTCCGCTACAACGCCCTTTCCACGTTCGTCATAACGAACAAGTGCAATACATGACACAGCCACATTGCAGACCATGAAAATGATCAAAAACCAGGTGAGCACCTTCCCTGCCAACATCGGGATTTTCTCAATCCATGCGGAAATGTACGGATAGATCTTCTTAAACCAGACAACTGCTGCAATTCCCCAGAAGAAGCAGTATAATAAGTTGATTCGGCCTCCTAAGTTAAATGGAATCTCGCTATAGTCCCAAAATACTTTCCCGAATACAATTTCCGTAAATACACTACAGAGATATTCGTATGCTCCGCCGAGCAACGTACCGATGATAAATAAGAAGCTGTCACTCT
This sequence comes from Mediterraneibacter faecis, assembly GCF_055383675.1. Lineage (NCBI taxonomy): Bacteria > Bacillati > Bacillota > Clostridia > Lachnospirales > Lachnospiraceae > Mediterraneibacter > Mediterraneibacter faecis. The sequence goes on from NZ_AP043803.1 coordinate 2,799,520, forward strand.
TATCTTTATATTTGTAAAGCATTGCTGTCACAAGTGCGATCGCCAGTCCCCAGACAATACTGAACGGTCCCCAGACCACACTGGAGCGACTCATCCACACACCTGCCGTGATTCTGCAGAAAATCGTCTCTGTAATGTCTCCAAGAAATGCTCCGACAAAGAACAACAGCACAATCTTATAGAACCCACAGCCTGCGGCAAATACTTTCCCCTTCTCCGCTTCCTCTTCCTTGCGGATCAGTTCCCTCGCTTTTGGATACGCTTTTTGGATACGTTTCCCAACCCATCCGGAAATCGCACTTCCAAGCTTATTGCTGACTTTATCCAGACCTTCATTCGTAGCTTCCCACCGCGCGAGGTTCTTCCCTTTTCCACGAAGCAGCAGATAAGATCCGAGGATATCCACAACCAATACTCCAAGAAGAACCAATACAAGGATCTTCATCAGGAACAGAGGCAACATTTTAAATGCTATGATCGCAAATCTGTTTCCCCAGCGGATTACGAGATATCCAAGAGCACCCCAGATAAGAGAAGCCGGGATACAGATATATCCGTCCAGATTCCATTTAATCCTGGAGTAATCCCACCATCTGGCTTTAAATGCCTTCTCGATCAAATGCCCTGCAACCCATTCAATCACTGTCGCATAAATCGTCGCAAATAAAAAAAGCCAGACTCCTCTTAGCTCCTGTAATCCAAATGTCATGAACAGAGCGGCGATACCGTAGATCACACAGAACGGTCCATTCACCAGACCTCTGTTCGCAAACTTCTTCTGTTTTACTGTTGCGGCCGCTGTCTCCAGCACCCATCCTAAGAAAGAATAGATGAAAAACAGCCAAAGCAGTTCATACCATGTAAAACGAATCATTGCTCCATCTCCTTTGTACCATGTTTTCATTCACATCTTTCTTAGTATAACGCATCTCAATGCTTTTTCCTAGGGATAAATCCAAAAATAATCAATACTCCGATCAGCCCGATTCCAGCATAACCGGCTTTCCTCCATAACGTATCTCTCTCAATCAGACGCTGATCTTCCTCTATCGCTTCCGTTCTGTTCTGCTCGGAAGTGGTGATATTCTCTTGTTGGCTGCTGTCCGCCTCTTCTGCTGCATCAACTGCTGCCTCCGGCTGTGTTCCAACCTCATCACAATACACAACATATCTTTTAGAATTCTGCGTATAAGGATGACATGTCATCAAAGTCACCATATTCCGCCCCGGCTGAATCATGATCTTGTCACTCTCATCCGGCAGGATAATCTCAATCTCAGACACACGATACGTCAATGTTTCCTGACAGTTTTGTATCGTCAGTTCATCTCCAATCTCCAACCGCTCGATCTCGCGGAACATCGGAATCCCCTTCCATCCTCGGTGCGCTGCGATCACACAATTACTGTCTGTATCCTGTACCGGAAATGAAGTCTGTCCAAGCATGACCGCACCTCTCGCCATCTTCTCCTGCGTCGCGCCGAGATATAATGGCAATGTCACATCCATCTTCGGAATATCAAGAATCCCGATCATCCCGTCATCAATCCCATACTTCGACAGATCCAATGTCTCCTGCTCGTAAGACCATGGATCAGTCAGTCCTGACTGACCATCAGAAAAGATCTGCTGATTATATGCCTGCATCTCCTGGTAGAGCTGGGCGTTCTTTGGAATCTGGTTGGAATCGGCAGAGGTAGAGTCTTTCTCTTCTCCACTTTTATCCAACTGGCTTCCTTCCACCTCTTCTTTAAAATGTTCCACTGCTTTCTCGTTCTCCTTCTGCAATGCAACCTTTTGTAAATCTGGGATTGCATACACAAACAAACCTCCAAGATACAGAATTATCAGCATAATCGCCATCAGCGTTCTGTTCTTTTGCTTTTTCTTCTCCTTCTTTTTCCTGCTTTTTTGCATGGTTTCTTTTCCTTCTTCTCTTTTTCATCATAAATCGCAACTTCTGATTTATTCTTTTTCCCAAACTTGCGCACAATCACATTGATCAGAACAACCAGAATCACTGCAAAAAGAATGCCTTCTATAATGGCTTTTTCGTACATTGCTTTCCAGCCACCGCCATCCGGACCTTCCTCTGCCTGTCCTGCTGCCTCATCACTCACATCCTGCGTATATTCTGTTCGAATGCCTCTTACCAAAAGACGATGTGAATTAATCCCATAAGGTGTACATGTCACCAATGTTGCATAATCATACCCCGGAACGATTTTCAAATCATCTGTTTTCGATGGCTCAACAACCTTAATCTGATCCACCTTATATGCCAATGTCTCATTCAGCACATGAATAAGAAAAATATCCCCTTCTTTTACAGATTCCAGCTTCGTAAATATTTCCGCTTCCGGAAGTCCTGTATGCCCGGAAAGTACTGTATGTGTACTCTCTCCACCAATTGGAAGAGATGTCCCCTCCAGGTGACCAACACCTTTTGCTAACACTTCTTCTGATGTGCCATGGTACACAGGTTCATACACATCAATCCTTGGAATCTCAATATACGCCATAATTCCATTTTTCTCAAGATTCAATGCTGAAATATAATCTGCTGACATATCAGCTGCCGCATCCGGATCAAATGGATCCGATATAACAACTGTATTGCTCAAACTGTCATTGTACTGCTTTGCTTTTTCTTTCGCTTCCTCAATCTCTGCATCTGACAGCTTCTCCATCTCTTCATTATATTCTGTAAGAATCTGATCCTGTTTTCTATCCTGTAATATATTACTGATAAATGGATAACTCAAAACGCCGATTCCACAAAGCAGAATCAGCACAAGAAAGATATTAATTATTTTATTTTTCATTTTCCTGCTCCTTCCCTGTATTTGAAAACAAGAAATGTGCTTTCTCACTTTCAAATACAGGGAAACAGTCATTTCTGTTTCCCTGTATAGTATTAATTATGTATATGAGAGCATCTAATTAATTATTTGGATCTTTTTCTCATGAATAAGAGTGATCCTGCAGCTGCAACGATTGCGATACCTACGATTGTGAAAAGTGCAATACCTCTTCCACCTGTAACCGGAAGGTCAAATCCCTTGCTGTTGACTACTGTGAGTGGTACTTCGGCTGTTTTGCTGCCTGAATTCTTCTGATCGTTCTGCATTGTAACAGGTTTACTGCCTACAAATGCTTCTGCTCCTCCTGTTGCATTATCATCTTTAATCACAATCACTACTGGATCTTTCAGAAGTACATAACCTGCGTTTGTTTTTGTCTCTGTCAGTTTGTATGTACCTGGTTTTAAACCTCTGATGTAGATTCTTCCGTTGGCGTCTGTTGTTACTTCATTTGACTTTCCGCCTGGTGTATAGAAATCATTTGGAGTTTTTTTCGCAACATATACTTCTTTATCGCTTTCATCTGTTAATGCAAATGTAACTCCTGAAAGCTTCTTTTCGCCTTCACCATTTTTCAGAAGATCGATTCCGTATGTGAATACTTTAGTGTTTTTATGCTCTGTATTTCTATCAATATCACCTGTATTTTTATATGTTACAAAAACATCATTTGTATTTCCACTCTGTCCAAGAACTGCTTTGTCATTTAATGTTGCTGTATATGTAATTGTAAAGTTCTGTGTTGTATTTTGTCCTAATGTTTCACAATAATCTTTATTAAAAGTAATTGTAATTGTTGTAATTCCATCTGTATCAGTAGGTGAATCCATCGTATAATTCTCTTGGGCTACAGTAGTAGTTCCATTTTTAACTTCTACACTATTTCCAAATGTTAACCCTTTACTCATTTTATCTGTTACAACTAAAGACTCTAATCCATTCTCACCTACCGGAATCTCATAAGTTACTTTGTAATTAATTGTAGCTCCGATATTAGCAGTTGTGCTTACTTTTTCATTTGTACCTTCCACAATTTCCTTATCAATCTTATCTTCACCTGTTGAGTTCTTTGGATATACTTTTAAATCTGTTACTGTTTTTCCATCTTTTCCAGTAAACGGTAAAGAAACGAGGAATGGAACAGAAACTTTTGTTACGTTTACTTTTTTATTTTCATCGCTTGCCAATGCTGCTTTTGTAGCATCTGTTTCTGCAAAAACATATAACTTATACAAAGATAAATTATCAAATTTAACTTCTCCACTTTCAGCTGCTGTTGACTTTTTATTAGCGTCCATAGCATTAGCTTTTACAAATGCAATTGTATCAGTTTTTTTTGTTTTAATCGCAGTATTTAATTCAGTTTGTGTAAAATTAGTATTTACCTTTGTTTTATCAAGGCCAATTGCTTCCAGAAAATCTGCATTTTTCACCTTATACTGTGTCTCTGTCTGTGAAGAATTCTCTCCCGCAGTATCTACCTGCACTCTCTCACCAACCTCTACATAAGCAAACTGAACCCCTTGTAATAAAGTATTCCCTTCTTCTGTTGGTGCAACACCTGTATAATTCTCTGGTAACAATGTCTCCCCAGCTCCAGTATTACTCATATACTTCGTAATCGTAACACTACCTTTTTCTTCTGTGGTGCCTTCATCCGCAAATGCCATCACTGACATACTGCTCATTACTGTTGCCGCTGCAAGTGCTGCCGCCGCAAATTTTTTCAAAACATTTTTCTTCATTGCTCTCTTCTCCTTCTTTTTTTCTAAATCTATTCAAAGGGACTCCCTATTCCCTACGAATACTGGTTCATTGATTCTTTTAGCCTCTCCTTGAAACTCTCTTCTTTCTGCTTTTCTTTCTTGCTGTTAACAAGTAACCACCCACCAGAACTGCTGTAATTCCGATTACGATAAATTTGAAAATTCCTTTATTTCCACTTGCCGGAAGATCGAATGCTTTATCATTAATGATAGTGTAAGTAAGGTTCCATGTCACACCACTTTTCGTTACTTTATTTCCATTCACTATATCTCCCGCATCATACTTATATGGAAGTGTTATCTGAATCGGCTCTTTTAAGAGCACATAACCGGCTTTTGTCTTTACTTCTTTCAGATAATATGTAATCGGAGTTTCTTCCGTTCCAGCTTTAATGTTATTGAAGACTAACTCCCCATTTTCTCCGGTAGTACCTGTTAGCTCATTTCCTGAGTGGTCTTTTGCAACTTGCGTTGTATTAGAATCTGTATAAAGCGTAAACTCTGCCCCTTCTAAGAAATTATCTTTTCCGGTCTTCTTTATGATTTTCAATGTACCAGTTTTTTTATTTGTGATATTATAACTTCCATCTTTAGCTTTCGTATATTCCGGATAATATCCTGCTATTGGCTTTATATGTGCTAGATTCTGTGGATCTGGTTTCCCATTATTAAGTTCTTCCGAACTTATTAAGGTTCCTAATTCTACAACCTTGTACTTATATTCTTTTCTATCATTCGCTGCATAATCCACATATTTCAATAATCCTGTGAATGTGTACTTCCAATTAGCATCACTCTTAACAACCTGATTTGGAATCGCATTTCCTGACTTATCTTTTGCTTGTTCATATTCATTAGTTTTAGGATTTAAATACTGAATCTGAACAACAATATTTCCCGGTGTACCTGCTGTCACTCCGCCTTCCCAAGTCTTCGTTCCGGAAATGGAAATCAATGGTGTAACTGTATTCACAAATGTAACCGCTGTGCTAGTTGAATTGTTACCCTCATCTGCTTCTACAATTCCTGTAACGACATTGTTCTCTGCTTTGACATTCTTGTCATTTCCATCATTTGTAACTTCAACTTTTTCCAGACTATAATCGGCATCCTTTGGTATTACTTCATAAATCGTATAATCGGTACCTGCCGGAATTCCTTGAATCGTTTTCTCCTGTCCTGCTTTCAATTCAATCGGCTGCGTAATAACATCTGTTCCTGTATTCGCTTCCAGTTTCATTCCTGCAATATTTCGGTATTCAATTATAAACTGATACGTTCTTTCTGGTTGAGATTCTGACTCTCCCGTGCTTAATTCTTTTTTCAGAGAAATAGAACCTGTCCGCAGCTTATTCACATATTTTGCTTTCAGATCAATCACTGCATTTTCACTATCAGGATTAGCATAACTTCGGAATACAATCGTTGATTCAGTAGGTTTTGGCGCTACACTGATATTCTCTGTTCTTCCATCATTTACCTCATATCCTGATTGTTTTTCAACAGATGTCTGTATGTCACCGGTTACCTTATCAGTTGTTTTGCTCAAATCCCTTGGATTTACAATCGCTCCATTTTCATACAACGACCACGTTGTAGTAAATACATCCGGTGAAACATTTTTCTCGACAATGGAAAGATAACTTCCTCTTCGGAACTGATCGCTGAATATTGCACTTTCTTTATTTCCAATACTAAGAAGTCCATCGCTGTAGATGATTGTATCTCCCTTTGTATTCTGATAATATGAACCATTCACTGGTTCTAGCTTATTTGAATTAATTGAACCATAATCCGGAATGTCTTCTTGTTCTGTTGTAAACCCTGTCTTCTCACCGCTGGCCGGCTTTACAAATGAAAACTTATCAAGATAAATCGTCACATCATTCCAGTAAGCAAATTGGATTTCTTTCACTTTGCTGAAATCAAATTCCCTTGTATTTCCAGCATCTAATGTTTTTGCTTTTAATTTTTCGAGATCGATTCTTATTGTCTTCCAGGTCTGCTTATCAATATTATTATTTCGTCCATTGTAAGTAAGGAAGCTTGCCCATGCTCCTATCCTTGTTCCCTTTGCATCAACTAATGCAACAAATGGATCTGTTCCCGATGCATTTGCGTCCATGTTATATACATCAAACTGTAAATATTTATACCCTTTTGAATCTGATGCATCAAATGTATTACCATTACCATCTTTTGCCTGGATTTTTACCAATCTTGAATCTGTTGTTGATTGAGGATCTTTTGCATTCTTTTTGCCCGGATAATAGTAGCTTATAATTTTTCCTTTTTTGCTATTTGTAGTATCATCAATCACTTCAACTTTTGAGTTGCACACCCTTGTTCCAGAAATACTTGTGTTATTTGAATAGTCATTAAATACGTTCTTTACTTCCGGGCTGCTAGGAGCAGACACGTCTTTAATCTCTCCACTTGTTGCAAGATTTTTTATCTCAAAATCAAATGTTCCGACATCTGCTAAAGCTTTTTTGAAAATATCATTTGCTCCTGTTGTATCAACTTCTTTTTCTACAGTGAGCTTATTCTCCTGTGGGAAGTTGAAAGTGATTTTCATATTTGATTCCCAAAGACCACGCTCCATATAAAACATAGTAAGTGTGTGTTCCTTTGTAAAATAATCTTTTGTATCGAATGCATTAGGAAAAGAAGTTTCTACATTTGGCTGAAATCCATTAGAAGAAGCGTTCTTTACGCTACTAACCGTAGCCTTTTTCTCAGCAAAATCAATATTTCCTGTTACCACACCGTGATCTCCACCGATATCAAGAACTAATTGACCATCGATAAATACCCATACATCATCATCACCTGAGAAATCAAATTTGATATTTTCTTTCTTATTATTATCAGGATTAACCACTTGTCCATTTGATGTAAGCCGGAACTTCAAATCAAACTTTTGTCCAAATCCATAATTTAATCTAGAAGCATCACCTGATTGATCTCTAGAAGCATCACCTGATTGATCGCTTGAATTCAATGGGAAGTAGTTTCCATCATTTGTTGGTCCTGTCGTTGTACATCCCTTTACTGGGTTAGTATTTGATTGTAAGAAATATTTATCTGTATCATCATATTTTAATTGAAGATTTCTATTGTCTGCTTCGTCATCAGCACTGTCAAAAGTCCAGTACATTCCCTTTTTTACAAATGGAAATGTTACATTTTCATATACTTTTCCAAGTACTGTATTTTTCGAGTTATTTCCATTTAAAAAATCTTTGTCAAAAAATGGAGCTAGTACCGTTCCATTACTTTCTGTTTTTAATTGTAGACTATTATTATTTAACTGATCTGCAACCAATCCCTGGGTGGCATTATTTCCATTTGATAATGGGGTATCTGAATTCTTTCTTCCCCACATAGAGCTATTCTCGTAAAAGAATTTTTGAAATAAATCATTATTTCTATCACTATCGTAACCAAACAACTCCATTGTTTCAGCAATATCATTAAAATGTGAATCTGAATAATTCTGAAAATTTCCCCAGTATAATGGTGACTTTGCGCCATTATCTTCATAATAATCACTCAACGCCATGTTGAACTGACGGAACGGCTGATAGATTCTGTTATTTGTTACATCACCTTGTTTTGGATAGTTATCTCTGTTTTTTCCGTTCAGTTCATAATCTGAGTAGTAATCATAAATTGTCGTATTTACATATAAATTATCAGCATCTCTTTTTTCTGTTGCATTTGGTACATCTACAACCGTTGCATTCTTCTTTCCCCTTTCCGCATCTCTTACTGTATATGCCTCTCCCCAGTAACCGCCACGGTTTCCTTGAGTGCCTTGATAGATAATGTCGTCACTTGAATCTCCGTAATAACATGGTTTTGTCATCTTTTCCGGAATATCTACTAAATCTGTCGCATCACCATTTGCTGCTACGTTCGTATCATATACTGGATCTGCAGCAAATCGTATTTTTGTATATCCCTTTTGAAGAGTTACTTTATATACATCTTTATAATTTTCTTCTAGTGCTATTTCCATTTTTCCTGTATAAGATGTAGTACCAGTATCCTTTGTAGCATAGAAGTAAATTGGACCCTTCTCTGAATGTGGAATTCCATCTCCAGTCCCCTTTACATTTTCTGTCTTAGCATAAGATAATTTAGATAATGTAGCGTCATAATATACTGTTATTCCATCTGCTGGTTGGGTAGTTCCTTGATATTGATATTTACTCTGAGCTGCATTCTTTTTTCCAGTACCTTGTTCATCATCACCTGTTAACTTAAAACAAGGTTGATTTAATCCCCAGTCGATTTGCAAATCTACAGTCTGAGAAGATTTATCGTTACCATTTGGCCAAGTACTCTCTCTAAGGAAAATTACATTTTTCCATTGCTTATTAAATGTATATTTCCAGACATTTGGTAAGTTTGATCCACCCTCTTTAGCCATTGGTAAGATGCTCTTCAAATCATCAGTGCCATCATTAAATGCATAAATATAAATTTGTGTTGCATTATTCCACCTGGTATCCTCAATATTGCTTTGTTGGAAGTAAACTGTATATTGGTTTTCTTCTGCAACTGCATTTAAAGCATTTTCTCCGTCCGTATTCTCATCCGCAGCTTCGCTTTCTGATTGACTTACTGCCTGGCCTTCCCAGACAACTGTCGCTTCATTCTCTTTACTCTCGTCTGCTCTCTTAGCTGCTTCTGTGATATCCTGCTCCTCTTCGAATGCCTTTGCCTCAACCAGCACTTTCTTTGTATAGCTTGCTTCATCTGTACGATACTGAAGCTGCATATCAAAGTTGATTGCTGTTGCATCTGCTGGCATTGTAATCTGCAGATATTTAGAAGTAACTGTTCCATTATCGTCCTTGTCGTTCTTCCACTCTGCTGTTGGACTTGCCTTTGTTCCATTATTAAGAGTCACTGAATCTTTCAATGTCTCATCGATTGTTTTCTGTGTGTTTTTATCTGTAAGCTGATTGCTTGTCAGAAGATTGACTGCATCTATATCTGTTGCCGCAGATCCGTCCTCGTTTTTTAGATATACATTCAGACAGACTGATTGCGAGCACTGCCCCTGCGCAGTCACATGAATTGTCTGTGTAACATTCTGTTCCACAGTTTGTTCAGAATCTTTAGAAATGTTAATTTTTATCCGATCTTGTTCGTCACTGCTCTCTCCTGTTGCAAATACAGTATTTCCTGTTAATACTGTTCCAAGTACCATTGTCACTACAAGTATCAGACTAACTCTCTGTTTTGCCTTTCCTCTCATTTTTCGAACTCCATCCCTTTTCATAACCGATAATATAATTTCTGTCTCCCCTCTGCTGTCTATCGGTAATCTCTTGTATTTGTTTCTTAACATTATGTTAACAAAACTTTCCAATTTAATGAATATTAAATTTTCAAGATTTATAACACTATTTCAAGATTTATAACACTATTTCAAGAAGTTACGTGTTTTACCTCCAAAAAATAACCCAGAATCAACTGATAAATTTTCTCTTTTATCAATTAATTCTGGATTAACACTTGCTGCTTTTTTCCACATCTTCATAATAATAATCTCCTCCTCAAAACGAATTGATATTCTTTATGAGTCGTATATTAGACCACAAAGGAGTGATTTGTCAAGCAAAAAACAGACTGTGCTCTGCTTTTTAGCTATATTCGTTAAATATAGTCAAGTGATGTTAAAATACATCGAGTTGGTTGTTGTATCTATTAATCTGATATCTTAATACATTTCGTTCTATGGAAGTTATTGCAAAGAAAAAAACAGTGCTTTCACACTGCTTCTCATTCCTGTCTATATTCCATGTACCTTCAAAACTACATACAGTTAAAACCAACATCATCATCCAAACCTATCACTGCTTTGGTTATGCCCTCGACCTATTAGTAACAGTCAGCTCCATGTGTTACCACACTTCCACCTCTGCCCTATCTACCTCGTCGTCTTCAAGGGGTCTTACTAACTTGACGTTATGAGATATCTCATCTTGAGGGGGGCTTCACGCTTAGATGCCTTCAGCGTTTATCCCTTCCCGGCTTGGCTACTCTGCTATGCCTTTGGTAAGACAACAGATACACCAGCGGCCAGTCCATCCCGGTCCTCTCGTACTAAGGACAGCTCCTCTCAAATATCTTACGCCCACGCCGGATAGGGACCGAACTGTCTCACGACGTTCTGAACCCAGCTCGCGTACCGCTTTAATGGGCGAACAGCCCAACCCTTGGGACCTACTTCAGCCCCAGGATGCGATGAGCCGACATCGAGGTGCCAAACCACTCCGTCGATGTGAACTCTTGGGAGTGATAAGCCTGTTATCCCCAGGGTAGCTTTTATCCGTTGAGCGATGGCAATCCCACTTTATACCACCGGATCACTAAGTCCTACTTTCGTACCTGCTCCACCCGTCGGTGTCGCAGTCAAGCTCCCTTCTGCCTTTGCACTCTTCGAATGGTTTCCAACCATTCTGAGGGAACCTTTGAGCGCCTCCGATACCCTTTCGGAGGCGACCGCCCCAGTCAAACTCCCCACCTGACATTGTCCCCCAGCCGGATCACGGCTGCTGGTTAGAAACCCAGTACTGCAAGGGTGGTATCCCAACATTGGCTCCATAGCAACTGGCGTTACCATTTCCTAGCCTCCCACCTATCCTGTACATGCAATACCGAATCCCAGTATCAAGCTGGAGTAAAGCTCCATGGGGTCTTTCCGTCCTGGCGCAGGTAACCAGCATCTTCACTGGTATTTCAATTTCACCGGGTGCATTGTTGAGACAGTGCCCAAATCATTACGCCTTTCGTGCGGGTCGGAACTTACCCGACAAGGAATTTCGCTACCTTAGGACCGTTATAGTTACGGCCGCCGTTTACTGGGGCTTAAGTTCAAAGCTTCGCTTGCGCTAACCTCTCCCCTTAACCTTCCAGCACCGGGCAGGCGTCAGCCCATATACCTCACCTTTCGGTTTTGCATAGACCTGTGTTTTTGCTAAACAGTTGCTTGGGCCAATTCTCTGCGGCCATCTTACTGGCACTCCTTCTCCCGAAGTTACGGAGTCATTTTGCCGAGTTCCTTAACAATGCTTCTCCCGTCGGCCTTAGGATTCTCTCCTCATCCACCTGTGTCGGTTTACGGTACGGGTATCCTGCAAACAATAGCGGCTTTTCTTGACAGTCAGCTCACGTGCTTCCCTACTTATTTTCAGTCCACATCACGTCTTCAGATTAAAGAGCGGATTTGCCAACTCTTCTCCTACCTCGCTTGTACCGGTCTTTCCATTCCCGGCTCACGCTCTCTGCCTGTGTCCCCACAGTTCTGTTACAGGATAGTACAGGAATTTCAACCTGTTATCCATCGACTACGTCTTTCGACCTCGCCTTAGGCCCCGACTTACCCAGAGCAGATCAGCTTTACTCTGGAAACCTTAGATATTCGGCCGGAAGGATTCCCACCTTCCTCTCGCTACTCATTCCGGCATTCTCTCTTCTTAAAAGTCCACAGCTCCTTCCGGTACTGCTTCGTCCCTTTAAGAATGCTCCTCTACCAATTGAATTCTCAATTCCAAAGCTTCGGCAGTGTGTTTTAGCCCCGGACATTTTCGGCGCAGGACCTCTCGACTAGTGAGCTATTACGCACTCTTTGAATGAATGGCTGCTTCTGAGCCAACATCCTAGTTGTCTTCGAAATCCCACATCCTTTTCCACTTAACACACATTTTGGGGCCTTAGCTGTTGGTCTGGGCTCTTTCCCTTTTGACCACCCAACTTATCTCGGATCGTCTGACTCCCATACATCATCTACACGGCATTCGGAGTTTGATATCCCTTAGTAAGCTTTGACGCCCCCTTAGGAATTCAGTGCTCTACCTCCGCAAGACTCGTATGAGGCTAGCCCTAAAGCTATTTCGAGGAGAACCAGCTATCTCCGGGTTCGATTGGAATTTCTCCCCTATCCACACCTCATCCCCACCCTTTTCAACGGATGTGGGTTCGGTCCTCCATTGCCTTTTACGGCAACTTCAACCTGGACATGGATAGATCACCCGGTTTCGGGTCTACTCCGACTGACTATGCGCCCTATTCAGACTTGGTTTCCCTTCGGCTCCGGACCTTTAGTCCTTAACCTCGCCAGCCAGCGTAACTCGCCGGACCGTTCTACAAAAAGTACGCGGTTGAGCATATAAAGCTCTTCCACAGCTTGTAAACATATGGTTTCAGGTTCTTTTTCACTCCCCTCCCGGGGTCCTTTTCACCTTTCCTTCACAGTACTATGCGCTATCGGTCACTAAGTAGTATTTAGCCTTACGGGGTGGTCCCCGCATCTTCCCACAAGGTTCCACGTGTCTCGTGGTACTCTGGATCCCGCCATGTCAACTCGTCTTTCGCTTACGGGGCTTTCACCCTCTCTGGCCGGCTTTCCCAAAACCGTTCTGCTAAACTCGTTGAATCAATTCCGCGGTCCGAACCCCAGCATGCACGCACGCTGGTTTGGGCTCTTCCGTTTTCGCTCGCCGCTACTCACAGAATCACATGTTGTTTTCTCTTCCTCCGGCTACTTAGATGTTTCAGTTCACCGGGTTCCCTTCCTTAAGTTATGTATTGGCTTAAGGATACTTGAGGTTTGCTCAAGTAGGTTTCCCCATTCAGAAATCTCCGGATCAAAGGATATTTGCTCCTCCCCGAAGCTTTTCGCAGCTTATCACGTCTTTCATCGGCTCTTAGTGCCAAGGCATCCACCATACGCTCTTATCAGCATAACCAACTCGACCTCATCCCACGGGAATGGGATAATGTCCACACATACATAGCGTTGTATGCGTTGGTGATAGTCAATTTATTTTAAGTCTGTTTTCTTCAGACTGTAAGTTAATGTTGTTAACATTACCTCGGATGTCTTGATTAGATATTTATCTAAATCTATTGATTTTTACTATATGCAGTTTTCAAGGTACATAAGATGAAGTTCTTATTCAGTTCTTCATCCGACTGATATTTTCATCAGTCATTACATACACAAATCTCTTTGTATATCTAATCACTGGTGAAACCAGCTATCATAACAGCACTGCCCTGCTGATTGGGTTGGCGGCGATAAGTTGTTGCTCATCTGTGCCTGTATCTATATGTTCAACTTCGGCAGCGTCTCTGCCTTAGTTTCTTTCTTTTAATTTGGCGGCCACCTACTCTCCCACACCGTCTCCAGTGCAGTACCATCGGCCGCTTAGGTCTTTACCATCGTGTTCGGGATGGGAACGGGTGTTACCCCTAAGCGCATCGCCACCAAAAATTTTAGGTTACTTGATAACCCAACAATAGACAACAGTAAAACGCTTTACTTCTTTCTTCCTTAGAAAGGAGGTGATCCAGCCGCACCTTCCGATACGGCTACCTTGTTACGACTTCACCCCAGTTATCGGTCCCACCTTCGGCAGCTCCCTCCTTACGGTTGGGTCACTGACTTCGGGCGTTACTGACTCCCATGGTGTGACGGGCGGTGTGTACAAGACCCGGGAACGTATTCACCGCGACATTCTGATTCGCGATTACTAGCGATTCCAGCTTCATGTAGTCGAGTTGCAGACTACAATCCGAACTGAGACGTTATTTTTGGGATTTGCTCGACCTCGCGGTTCTGCTTCCCTTTGTTTACGCCATTGTAGCACGTGTGTAGCCCTGCTCATAAGGGGCATGATGATTTGACGTCATCCCCACCTTCCTCCAGGTTATCCCTGGCAGTCTCTCTAGAGTGCCCGGCCAAACCGCTGGCTACTAAAGATAGGGGTTGCGCTCGTTGCGGGACTTAACCCAACATCTCACGACACGAGCTGACGACAACCATGCACCACCTGTCATCCCTGTCCCGAAGGAAAGGCAACATTACTTGCCGATCAGGGAGATGTCAAGAGCAGGTAAGGTTCTTCGCGTTGCTTCGAATTAAACCACATGCTCCACCGCTTGTGCGGGTCCCCGTCAATTCCTTTGAGTTTCATTCTTGCGAACGTACTCCCCAGGTGGACTACTTATTGCGTTTGCTGCGGCACCGAACAGCTTTGCTGCCCGACACCTAGTAGTCATCGTTTACGGCGTGGACTACCAGGGTATCTAATCCTGTTTGCTCCCCACGCTTTCGAGCCTCAACGTCAGTTACCGTCCAGTAAGCCGCCTTCGCCACTGGTGTTCCTCCTAATATCTACGCATTTCACCGCTACACTAGGAATTCCGCTTACCTCTCCGGTACTCTAGATTGACAGTTTCCAATGCAGTCCCGGGGTTGAGCCCCGGGTTTTCACATCAGACTTGCCACTCCGTCTACGCTCCCTTTACACCCAGTAAATCCGGATAACGCTTGCACCATACGTATTACCGCGGCTGCTGGCACGTATTTAGCCGGTGCTTCTTAGTCAGGTACCGTCATTTTCTTCCCTGCTGATAGAGCTTTACATACCGAAATACTTCATCGCTCACGCGGCGTCGCTGCATCAGGGTTTCCCCCATTGTGCAATATTCCCCACTGCTGCCTCCCGTAGGAGTTTGGGCCGTGTCTCAGTCCCAATGTGGCCGGTCACCCTCTCAGGTCGGCTACTGATCGTCGGCTTGGTAGGCCGTTACCCCACCAACTACCTAATCAGACGCGGGTCCATCTCATACCACCGGAGTTTTTACCCCTGCACCATGCGGTGCTGTGGTCTTATGCGGTATTAGCAGTCATTTCTAACTGTTATCCCCCTGTATGAGGCAGGTTACCCACGCGTTACTCACCCGTCCGCCACTCAGTCACCAGGATCTTCATCCGAAGAATCAAATCAAGGTGCTTCGTTCGACTTGCATGTGTTAAGCACGCCGCCAGCGTTCATCCTGAGCCAGGATCAAACTCTCGTTAAAAGTGTTTGTATCCAGTTCAGAACCAACTAACTAGCTAATTCTTCCCTTTTTACTGTTGTTTTGGTTTGTTTAAAAACCGTTCTTAAAAATCTTCTCTTAAAGAAATTTTCAAGGGTTGTTGTTGTCTATTGTTCAGTTATCAAGGTTCTTTGTTTGTGTCGTTCTTTTCAAGCGACAGCTTTTATATTTTATCAAAAGCTTTTGTCTTTGTCAAGAACTTTTTTATTTTTCTTTTGCTGTTTGTGAGTCACTCATCCGCTTCTCTTCGACAGCTCATTTATGTTATCACATTCAAACTTTTCTGTCAACCACTTTTTAACAATTCTTATGAGTTTTTATTAGTTCTTCTTATAAGCTGCTCTTTTGAACTTTCTTTCCTCAGGGACTGTCCGCCTCCGCGCCTTCCTCTAAAGTAAGCTTTCGTTCTATAGTTTTCAGTGCCGTTCTCAGCGACGAATGTTATCTTAACACAGCCGTTTTTAATTGTCAATGTTTTTTATATATTTCATGCAATTCAGAATATTCTGAAAATTAGTATCTGCGTTCCCCGACCCTAACAGATTTTGCAAGCTTGCTTGCAATAAACTGGTAGGGGTGGGGAACATAGGGCGAATGCCCTTAACCGAAAGGACGTCAGTTCTTTCGGTTGTTGCAGATGCGTAAACTGCGTTTCCAAACCCTAACAGGTTTTGCAAGCTTGCTTGCAACAGGCTGATAGGGTTGGGGAACATAGGGCGAATGCCCTTAACCGAAAGAACGTCAGTTCTTTCGGTTGTTGCAGATGCGTAAACTGCGTTTCCAAATGCTACGAATATTGCATGCTTACTTATTTGCCACAAACAGCGCACTCAACAATGCAATTCCAACGATTTCAACCGCTGCTCCAACTACATTGATTACACGCATTCTTTTCTTGGATAATATTTTCCCAAAAAGTACAAAAAGTAATGTCCCCAATACACCACCGAGTGTATTTCCAAGTAAATCTGTAATATCACTTACTCCAATTGAAAATATCCACTGTATAATCTCAAAGCTCAAACTTATTAGAAATGATGCACCAATCCCCTTCCACCATTTTCTTTCTCCAAAAAATGCAGTAAAATATACTCCTGCCGGAACGAAAACAAGTATATTATATACCACTTCTTTTATATGCATTATAGGCTTAACGCTTGTTTCATAATGAAAAGGAATCAAATTTAATTGTCTCAAATGTGGGATTTCTTCTATAGCAAATGCAAATTTAAACAGCACAAGCCAAGTTAGCAAAAGAAGATATACTCCAAATACGATACATGATATCACTTTGGTTCTATGATTTTCCCATTGTTTTTCTTTTACCATTTTCCCTTAAACACCTTTCTCATATATGCTTTATCGTTTCTTATAAAAGAATAATAGCAGGCTTTTCTTAATCAAAGCCTGCTATTATTCTTAAGTATTCTTGAACTTCTTGTAATCCAGAAGAATGTTGCTACAAAGATAATACCTTTTACAATGGATGTCGATGAAACTGCACACCAGATTCCATTAAGTCCGAGTGCTGTTCTGCAAAGGAGAATTGCCAATGGAATTCTCGCTCCTGTAAATATAATTGAAATCACACTGCACAGATGTGTCTTTCCAAGTCCGGACAATGCCCCAACCGTCATAAGCTCTACGCACATAAATGCTTCACTGAGTCCTACGATTATAAGGTAATCTACTGCGATTTCAATTGCTGTTGCTTCATGGAAAAAAATTCTTGCGATTGGTTTTGGAACAAATACAAATATTGTTGTAATTATCAATCCCCAAATACCAACTGTCCATAAAGATGCTCTGTATCCTTTCTTGACACGATCCATCTTGTTGGCTCCATAGTTCTGTCCAACAAATGCATTCAGCGCCGCAGCGAATCCATCCGCCGTATTCCATGAGATCGATTCAATCTGACCACCGACTCTCTGTACTGCAACTGCCTCAGCACCAAAGACGGATACCATACGTGCAAGTACCATTGAGATTACACAATAAGCCATTCCCTGAAGTGCTGTCGGAATTCCGATCTTGCAGATTCCACTTACATATTCCATCGGAATTCTTGCAAACAGACGAATTCCTTTTAATACATTATCCTTCTTCTGCACAAAGATTCCGATGATCATTACACTCATTACAATTCCCTGCGCTGTTACAGTCGCAATTGCTGCACCTGCCACACCCAATTCAGGAAGTGGCCCCGGTCCAAGAATCAGTACCGGATCCAGGATCATATTAATTACCAGCCCGATCAGATTCGCAATAAATGGAGTCTTTGAATCTCCCTGTGCAGTATAAATACCTGTCAATGTAAATGTCAGAAATGAAAATACGATCAAACCGCAGGCAATTCTTGTATAAGAAAGTGCAGCCGCAATTGCTTCTGCATCATCCAAATGAAAGAAGCCGATCAATCGATGTAAAAACAGCAATACAATTGCCGCATATACTAATCCCATCAATGTAGCTAACTGTACTGCGGTCTGCGCATATTTATTCGCCTCGTCTCTATTTCCTTTTCCGATACATTGCGCTACTTGAACTTGTCCGCCCATTCGAGCCATAGATGCCAATCCTTGTGACAGCCAGGTGTACATTCCTCCAACACCAACTCCGGCAACTGCCTTCGAACCAAGCAGACCGATCCATGCCATATCTGTAAGATTATACAATGTCCCTAAAAATGACGATGCCATAATCGGTATCGCCAACTTTGTCAAGGTCTTTAAAATAGGACCCTTTGTTAAATTTCCTTCCATATCTTCCCCACATACCATAATTTCTACTATCAATTTGTTCTACTGTGCATTCAATAGCATCTCTATAGACAGACTACTACATAATGGTATTTTTTGCAATCCCTTCTTGTGATGGCAAATTCCAAAACGAAAAACGGAGTTACTGTTCACTCCCGTGTCAATCACTCCGCTGATTGACACAGTAACAAAACGGAGAAATCCTGGTCGGGGATTTCTCCGTTTTTCCTATATTATAGAGATGATACGATTTACTCGATTGCTTCTGTCTCGATTACGAATTTCACGTTTCCTTCCATTCCGCTGTCTTTTCCACTGAATGTTGTATAAGTACAATCATCCGATGTAAGTGCATCGAAACGGTCAAGTACATCACCAAGTTCGTCTTCTACTGTGCTCTTTAATTTGCTTGTTCCTTCACGGTCGAACTTCTCCATACCGTCTGCGAGTTCTCTTGCTCCTGACTGAAGAGTTGCTGCACCTTCACGAAGGGCTGCGCTGTTCAGTGAAAGTTTTGCCGCTCCGGATGACATCTGGCTTCCCAGTGTATTTAGTCCGCTTGCCAGCTGGTTTGTTCCGCTCTGAAGTGTCTGAACTCCTGCTACCAGTGTTGAACTGTTAGCTTTCAGTTTGTTGGCTCCTGCTAAAAGTGCGTCATTATTTGCACTCAACTGTGAGAATCCACCGTTCAGTTCAAGAATACCCGTAACTGCTGCCGGGAACTGTGCCTGTACAGATTTGTTTAACTCACCAAGGTTAGATGAAAATGTTCCGATTGCTATATTTAATCCCTGCATTCCTGCATCCAGCTGATCTACAGATTCTGATAACTGTCCGATTGCTTCCGCCGGAAGTTTATCCTTCATACTTGTGATTGTCTGAAGTTTCTCCTGCATTGCCGGAAGCTGAGCTGTCAGTGTCTGTGCTGTCTGCTGAAATGTTTTCATTGACACACTGATTGCTCCCATCTCCTGCTGGATCGCTGTTGTATCAATTGTTGGAATTGTCACACTAACTTCGCTTGCCTTCTCGAGTCCGCTCAATCCGTCTGCCGCGCTCTTTGCTGCATTTAATTTATCAATTGCTGCCTGAAGATCCGCTTTTGCAGTCTCGTCTGTTGTCTGATCTTTCTTCGCCTGTAATTCACTGACTGCAGAATCAATTGTTGCTTTGCTGTTTGCTGCTGCATTTTTTGCTGTATCAACCTTATCATTATAATCTCTGATCTTTGCATTCAGATCATCTACTGCACTCTGACAAGTTGTGTCCAAAGTAGCAAGCTGCTGGTTAATCATTCCAAGCTGCTGACTCAGACTTGTGAGGTTAGCTGCAATATTCTGAACCGGTGTTGCAATTCCATCATTCAGCGCTGTTCCAAGCTGCTCTGTCTGATTGATCATTTCAGTTCCTGTCGCCAACATATTTCCTACCTGACCCAAAAGTGCCTGAACCTCTTTGCTTCCAAGTGCTGCTTTCAGCTGTGCTGTTCCCGCTGCCAGTTGGCCGGCTGCTACCTGAATATCTTCTGTCGCTGCTCCTTCTCCGTCAATCGCTGCATTCAGCTGACTGATCGCTCCCTGTACTGTTTTCAGTCCGCTGCTGAGCTGGCTCAGTTTCGCGGCACCTGCTGCCAGCTGCTGTTCACCGCCAATATAAGCTGTAACTCCGTCAGCCAGTGCATTTGTTCCGTCTGTATAATCCTGCACGCCTTTGACAACTTTATTGACACCATTCACATACTCTGTCACGCTTCCGTTCAGTTCTCCATTGCTTCCAAGGTACTTCTGAATTGCATCATTCAAAGTATCCGCACCTTCTGTATAGCTGTTGACACCGTCTGCAAGTGTTCCGGCTCCGTCTGCAAGTGTGTCAGATCCACTTACTAACTGAAGTGCTGCATCTTCCAGTTCATCTAAGGAACTCTTCAGTGAATCAACATCTACGATATTATCAAAATCAATGTCATCAAGAAGATCGGTAAGTGCCACTGTAAATGTAGAAGACATTGTGAAATCTGTCACATCAGCTTCCACGCAGAGACTTTCCGGGATTGTCAGATCTTCTGTTTTGCTTTCGTCCAGATTCAAACTTTCTTTCATGCCAGGCATTCCGAATCCGACTACGATATTCTTGCTTCCATCAGAAATAACTTTTCCGTTATCAATCGTAACATTGCTAAATGTTTCATTCGGAAGGATCATTCCCGTCATCATGACAAATGGTGTGTAAACTTCTTCTTGTTTTCCATCTACGCTGACTGTTTTCTTCTCTTTATTTGTATAATCCACCTGAATCTTCAGATGTCCGCTTTTTCCTTTCAAATCTGCCGGTTTGATTTCTTTTCCGTCCAGATAGTAAGTAAGCTTTACAGAAACCGGAAGATTCTGATCTGTTGTTCCCTGATAATAAATATCTTCACCGTCTGTATTCCATGTCAATGTATCTCCAGATGCTTTGAATGTTTCATCACCTTTTACATTCTTAATATCTTTCAGAGTACTTGCATCTGTCAGGCTTCCTGATACACTGCCCGAATTCTTCAGCCAGTTAGATACTGTTACTTCATCAATTGTTCCTGTTGCGTCTGCATTTACATAAACTGTCTCTTCCTTATAAACTGCATCTGCGTCAGAACTTGTTCCTGCAGCAAAGACCGGCACAGCACCCATCATTACTGACATTCCAACGGCAAGAGAAGTTGTGAGTCCACGTTTGATTTTTCTGTTTTTGTTCATGATTCTTACATCCTTTCTACTTTTTTCCACCGAGGAATCCGATGGACGTCTTACATATTACTTTGTCAAATATCATAAACATCGCCGGCAATATCAGGATTACAACAACCATACTGATAATCGCTCCTCGCGCAAGCAAAGTGCAAATAGAACCGATCATTTCAACCTGAGAGTAGCAGGCTACTCCAAATGTTGCCGCGAAGAAACTTAATCCGCTGCTGATAATTGACGGCATACTAGTTTTATGGGCAATACTGATTGCTTCCATCTTATCTCGTCCACGCTGACGCTCTTTCTGATAGCGGGTCGTCATTAGAATTGCATAATCTACAGTTGCTCCCAACTGAATTGCTCCAATTACTATACTTGCAACAAATGGAAGGCTTGTTCCCTGATAAAACGGGATTGCCATATTAACCATAATTGCAAATTCAATAACTGCCACCAATATGATTGGCAGTGATATTGATTTGAAGATAATCATAATAATGATAAATATCGCTGCAATTGAAAGTGCATTTACATTTACCAGATCCACATTGGTTACATCCTCCAAGTCTTTCATCAAAGGAGCTTCTCCAATTACCATCGCATTTTTATCATAAGATTTTACAATCTTATCGATCGATGCAATCTGTGTATTGACTTCCTCTGTTGCTGATTCATATTCCGAGCATACGAATGCAAGCTCGTAATCATCGCTTTGCAGCATTTCTTTGATATCATTTGGTATCATAGAGTCTGGCACTGCCGGTCCAATCAGCGAATTCATACTGATCGTCCACTTGACACCCTTCACAGAATCAATCTCATCGAACATTTTCGACTTCTGTTTTGCATCCATACTTCTATCTAACATAACCATATGAATATTACTCATATCGAAGTCTTTCTTAAGTTCTGCATTCGCCACATTACTGTCCAGTGTGGATGGGAGTGAATCTGCAATGTTGTAGTAAATCTTTGTGTGATTATTTCCATAAATAGCCGGGAATAAAAGTACCAGGAAAACAACGATCCATACTTTATAGTGCTTTGTAATAAAAGCTGATGGCTTATCCATGTTGCTGAGCAACAGTTTATGTTTTGTCTTCTCAATTGGTTTATCAAATACAAGAACCAAAGAAGGTAAAACTGTTACGCAACAGATCACACCGATCAATACGCCTTTTGCCATAACGATACCAAGATCTCGGCCAAGTGCAAATGTCATAACACACAACGCTACGAATCCGGCTACTGTCGTAACAGAGCTTCCTGCCACAGACTTAAATGTATTGGAAATCGCATGTCCCATGGCACGTTCTTTCTCTCCCGGAAAACGCTTCTTGTTTTCCTCGTAGCTGTTCAAGAGGAAAATGGAATAATCCATTGTCACACCCAGCTGCAATACCGCAGTCAATGCCTTTGTGATATACGAAGTCTCTCCAAGGAAAATGTTGCTTCCAAGATTGTAGAGAATCGCAAGCCCAATACTGATCAGAAATAAAATCGGTACTACGAAAGATCCGCTTGTCAGTTCAAGTACGACCAGACTTAAAAGTGCTGCAATCACCACATAAACCGGAAGTTCTTTAAGTGCCAGATTCTTAATATCTGTAACAACTCCTGTCATACCGCTGATAAAGCACTGATCATTCGCCAGCTTTCTCATCTGTCCGACAGCATCCATAGCTTCATCAGAAGATGTTGTATTATCAAACAATACAAGCATCATCGTGGCATCGCCTTTGAAAAACGCCTCCTTTAAATCCTTTGGGATCATCTCCACCGGAAGACTGATATCAGCTACATCGTCATACCAAAGTACATCTTTTACATGCGGTACTTCACTGAACTGATCTTCAAGCTTCTGAACATCCTTCATGTCCATGTTCTCTACCACGACCATGGAGAAAGCGCCCATTCCATACTCATCCACCAGAATATCCTGACCCTTTACTGTCTCCAGATGCTCCGGCAGATAACTGAGCAAATCATAGTTTACACGTGTCTTTGCCATCCCGATGACCGACGGGATAATCAGAAGAAATCCGATGATCAACATCAGAACTCTGTGTTTGGCAATCCATTTGCCAACTTTAACCATTTGTATCATCTCCTATACTGTCTCACTACTCAAGTCTCTTATAGTATAGCGCGAAATGACCATTAGTCAATATTTTTTTGTTAAAAAATGAAAAATGGTCATTTTTATTGACTTTTAGGAATTTTGTGCCATACTAGTAAAAAGACAATAGGAATTTTTCACAGAATGTATTTTTATGAAAACCTCTTATTGGCAAAGTTTGTATTATATATTACAATCACTAAAGACACACAAAGGAGGTCATTGAGATTATGGGAAAAGTAGATGATAATAAAAAACAGAAAATGAATACACTGCTCCAGACTGCATTTGACCTGTTCACCGGAAAAGGCTTTGCCAAAACAACTGTATCCGACATCGTGAATCAGGCCGGTCTGGCAAAGGGGACATTCTATCTTTATTTCAAAGACAAGTATGATTTAAGAGATAAATTGATCGCATACAAAGCCTGTCAGCTTTTTGATGATGCACACAAGCAGCTTGAAGGAACTGAGATTAATTCTTTAGAAGAAGAGATTCTTTTTTTAACAGACTATATTATTGACCGTTTCCAGAAACAGCAGTCCTTGTTAAAATTTTTGTCAAAGAATCTCTCCTGGGGAGTTTTCCAGGATGCTGTCGGAACAGGTTCTGTAGTGTCCAGGCAATTTTATGATCACTACAGAAATTCACTTGTAAAATATAATGTAAACTGTGAGAATCCGGATCTCTTACTTTTTACACTAATTGAATTGATCAGTTCAACAAGTTACAACTGTATCCTTCATGAGAAACCTGTTTCTATGGAAGAGTACAAACCTTATCTTCATAAATCACTCAAGAAGGTCTATGAAGTGTTTGTAAGCGTTCAGGATTAAGTTTATTTTATTTTATTTATTTTTCTTTTAATGTTTGAACATAATTTTGACACATTTTCTGTCTATACTAAGACTCAGATAGTTGATAAACAACTATCTCCCCCCTCATAAAGTAATGGCATCCCGGTGTGCCGGGATGTCGACTTTACTCTCATTCCTTTAGATAATAAAAAGAAGACCCGATTGTCAATCTGCTGAAGCAGTGAGGTGCTCGGGTCTTACTTTTTGTGTTTTCATATGATGTCGTGCAGGATTGTTTTATATATAACACCACCTATATTCTGGCATCATCTAAGTTATCACTGCAACGCGAAAGCCCGCTAACCTTTCGGCTAACGGGCTTCGTTGTGTTTATAGTTATCTAAAGGAATGAGAGTAAAGTGTTGACACTTTCCTGTGTCACAACTTTATGAGGGGGGGAAGATAATTGATTTTCTCTTATCAACTATCTTGATATTAGTATATCCGGAAAATGTGTCAAAAGTATGAGTGCTTTCTTAAAGAATACGAAAAAATATAAACAGATTATGAAAAAATATAAACTAATAATTTATTTTTCTACGTTCTTCCATCCACTCGAGAAGATCTTCATATACCTGCTCCCGATCTGTCTCGTTGAGCAGTTCATGACGATCACCGGCATACAGTCTTAGACTGATGTCCTGGATTCCGGCCGCTTTGTATTTCTCATAAACCTTCCTTACGCCTTTTCCGAATCCTCCAACCGGATCTTCGGCACCGGCTGCGAAAAGGACTGGAAGCTGCTTCGGAATCATATAGATACTTTCTTTTTTCTCCATTATAAGCATCCCGGTAAACATGCTATAATACGCGTTCACTGTAAAGACAAAGGAGCACAGTGGATCTGAAATATATTTTTCCAGATGTTCTTCATCACTGGTTACCCAGTCCGCGCGTGTCTTTGGATTCTTGAATTTCCTATTATAGGCACCGACTGCCATTCTATCCACCAGTTTACTTTTATAATGCCAGCCACGGAACATCGCCAGTGTCCTACACAATCTTCTTCCAAACTGAAGTGTCGCTCTCTGCTGATCTGCTACAACTCCGATAAACATTGCTCCCGCCAGCCCATTTCCATACATCTGTACATACTGGCGCAAAAGACTTGAGCCCATGCTATGTCCTAACATAAAGTAAGGTACATCCGGATATTTCTTCATCGTCCGCTGACGAAGTGTATGCATATCTCCGATCACGCATGCATTTCCATATTTTTCGTTAAAAAATCCATACTCCGACTTGCTCTGCACAGATTTTCCATGCCCTAAATGATCGTTTCCAACGACATAATATCCATGACTACACATGAATTCTGCAAATTCATCGTATCTCTTAATATATTCCACCATTCCATGGCTTAACTGCAGGACAGCTTTCACTTCTCCTTCCGGTTTCCACTCAATCGTGTGGATCTCCGTATTGCCATCCTTTGAAGGGAAATAAAACTCATCTCTCATCGTTCATTCACTACCTGTCATCTAATTTGATATAATCACGATATGGTGCAAGCGGCTTATAAGCCGGACGTATGATCTTATCTACATTCTTCAACTCTTCCAGTCTGTGTGCACTCCATCCAACGATACGTGCTGCCGCAAAAATTGGAGTATATAATGCCGGTGGAAGATCAAGCATGCTATAAACAAGTCCACTGTAGAAATCTACGTTCGCATTAACACCTTTATACATCTTACGTCTCTCGCTAATGATCTCCGGTGCCATCTTCTCTACTTTCTCATACAGTGCATATTCTGCCTCGTGGCCCTTTTCATATGCAAGCTGCTTTACAAACTTCTTGAAGATCTCCGCTCTTGGGTCGGATACAGAATAAATCGCATGTCCCATTCCATAGATCAGACCTCTCTTATCAAACGCTCTCTTCTCCAGCAGTGCCTCAAGGTAAGCTCTGATCTGATCATCATCCTGCCAGTCTGTCAGCTGCGTCTTCATATCTTCAAACATCTGTGTTACTTTCACGTTCGCACCACCATGTTTTGGCCCTTTCAATGACGCCATAGCTGCTGCAATTGTAGAATAAGTATCTGTTCCTGAAGATGTAACAACATGCGTTGTAAATGTTGAGTTGTTACCACCGCCGTGATCCATATGAAGAACAAGAGCCATATCAAGGATCTTCGCCTCAAGTTCTGTATACTGACGATCTTCTCTGAGCATCATCAGAATATTCTCTGCCATAGACAGTTCTTTCTTCGGTGCATAAATATACAGATCTTCACCCATTTTATAATTGTAAGCAAGATAGCTGTAAACCATAAGCATTGGGAACTGGCTGATCAGGTTCAGACTCTGACGCAGTACATTCGGAATGCTTGTATCATCCGCTTTGTCATCGTAAGAATAAAGCTGAATAATACTTCTTGTAATACTGTTCATCATATCACGGCTCGGAGCCTTCATGATCACGTCACGTACAAAATTCGGTGGAAGCATCCGGCGGTCAGCTATCATATCCTTAAAATTCTCAAGTTCCTTCTGATTCGGAAGCTCTCCAAAAAGAAGCAGATATGCAATCTCCTCAAATCCAAAATGTTTCGCCTCAAGGAATCCGCTTACAAGATCTTTAATATTGTAACCTCTGTAATAAAGATTACCTGCACACGGTACGGATACACCGTCTACAATCTTTGTTGCACACACATCGGATATATTTGTCAATCCGGCAAGTACACCTTTACCGTTCAGATCTCGAAGTCCTCTTTTTACCTCGTATTTGGTATAGAGTTCTTTGTCAATTGCATTGTTCGTTTCACATTTCAGAGCAAGTTCTTCAATCTCCGGAGTGATGTCAAAAAATATGCTGTTAATATCTTTGGCCATGGGCTCTTCCTCCTTCTCTTGTTTCTTCTAATGTCTTTTTATCTTTTAATTATACTAGATATCCGTCTAGTAAACAATTAACTGAATATTAAATCTTTATGAATCAAAAAGTGAAGAAGAATAAAGTTGCTGTCCACTACATTTTTGTAAACAGCAACTTTGTAAATTCCTTTAATATTATTTTATCTGCAATCATAAAGAAAATCTGCCAGCTTTGCAAATTCTTCCAGCGTAAGGGCTTCCCCTCGAATAGATGCACCTCTTCCGAGTGCTTCAATCGCTGCCTCGATTTCTTCCTTCGTGTAGTCAAGTTCTGCCGAATTCTTCAGTCCATTTGCCAAAGTCTTTCTTCTCTGGTTAAAGGAGGCACGGATAATACGGAACATAAGCTTTTCATCCTTTACCTTCACCGGTGGTTCTTCATAACGTTCCAGACGGATTACCGCAGATCCAACCTTCGGACGAGGCATAAAGCAGTTCGGTGGTACATTTGCTACAATATATGGTTTCGCATAATATTGCACAGCCAGAGACAGTGCACCATAGTCCTTCGTTCCCGGTCCCACCTGCATACGGTCTGCAACTTCTTTCTGAACCATAACTGTAATACTCTTGATCGGAACATGATTCTCAAAAAGTCCCATAATGATCGGCGTTGTAATGTAATATGGCAGGTTGGCCACAACCTTGATCGGTTTTCCTCCATTTTCCTCTTCTGCAAGCTTTGCAATATCTACTTTCAGAACGTCATTGTTAATAACCCGGGCATTGTCATAATCTGAAAGCGTATCTTCCAGAATCGGAATCAGTGCCTTGTCAATCTCAACTGCAACAACTTTTCTCGCTGCACATGCCAGATACTGTGTCATCGTTCCGATTCCCGGTCCGATTTCCAATACAAAATCATCTTTTGTAATCTCTGCTGCCGCAATAATTTTGTCCAGTACATGTGTATCGATCAGAAAGTTCTGACCGAACTTTTTCTGGAATACGAAATTATATTTCTGTAATACTTCTATCGTATTCTGTGGATTTCCAAGTGTTGGTTCTTTCATCTCATCTCTCCATTTCTTATAATTGATATAAATCCCTTGCATTCTTCTCTGTCTGTTCGATCACCTGCTCCGCAGAAATGCCTTTTAGCTCTGCGATCGCTTCTACAACATATGGCAGGTACAAGGACGAATTTCTCTTTCCTCTGAATGGTGTCGGTGCCAGATACGGACAGTCTGTCTCAAGAACAATTGACTCCAGTGGAATTTCTTCTACAATCTCTTTTAACTTCTTTGAGTTCTTGAATGTCACAACACCGCCGACTCCGATGTAATATCCCATCTTTACATATTCTCGCGCCATCTCAAGGCTGTAAGAATAACAGTGTATCACACCTTTGAGTCCTTTTCCATGTTCTTTCATAATTTCCATCGTATCAGCTGCCGCCTCACGGCTATGGATCATCACAGGTTTGTTCATCTCTCGCGCAAGATCCAGCTGTCTGATGAACCAATGTTTCTGCAGATCATGCCCTTCTTTATCCCAATAATAATCAAGTCCGATCTCGCCAACCGCAACGATCTTTTCTTTCTTTAATAATTCTCTCATTCGAGCGAAATTCTCTTCATTCAGTGCACCGACTTCGTCCGGATGTACACCTACTGATCCATATATAAATGAATACTTCTCTGCGAGTTCTACTATCTTATCCCAGGACTCTACTGTCGCCGCTGCATCCACAATTGTTCCAACGCCGCCTGCTGCCATACTGCTTAGTAGCTCATCTCTGTCTGTGTCAAACTGCTCATCATCATAATGCGCATGTGTATCAAATATCATTTTATTTACCGCCTATTTTCAATATTTCTAATCTTGTGCTTTATTTTACCACAAATAATTCTTTCCGTCTTCATATAATACATCCATCGCCCCAATGTCCAAGGTTCTCAAGTTCCGCACAACTAACTAAATCAGACATTTCATAAGCAGATTTTTTCATTCTTATACCTTAACGTGTTACATTTTATTTCGTTTTAATACTAGCATGTGAAAATTTAATTAGCAAGATAAAAGCAGCGAGATACAGGTCATTCCCCATATCTCGCCGCTTTTCTTTCATTTTATCATATTTAATGATTGACTAATGATTTCTATAGTAATTGATCAGACATCCGTCAAGAATGATCTCACGCTCTGCGTCTGTAAGATCTCCCAGCTTAAGGTTCAGTTCTTTGAGTTCATCACCTACAACATAAGCTTTGATCACATCCGCTTTCTCTTCTACTGCTTTTCTCACATTAGGAACAAAGATGTAATCTCCGTTCTTGAAGGAAAGTGCTTCATGATCTTCTTCTGTCAGGAATGGGAGCATTCCCCAGTTGATCAGGTTGGAACGATAACGCTTTGTTGCATACTCTGTTGCGATGTTTGCCCATCCTCCAAGTACTTTCTGACAGGAAGCTGCCTGCTCACGAGCAGATCCGTCTCCTGGTTTTACTGCGAAGATTGTACTTCCGACACCAAGGTTACCCTTGCCAACTTCCGGATATGTCTCGTGAATCTTATCCATCACCGGTTTCAGTTCTGCAAGTGCATCTACCGGACATTCATCTGCTTCAATTGCTTTCTGAGCTTTCTGTACTTCTTTCGCACGTCCGACGTATGCAGGATCTTTTCTTGAAAGAGCGAACTCTGCAAGTCCCAGTGGATTAGAACGGTAAGAAGATGTCTCTCCGGACGGAATCAGCTCATCTGTTGTTGTAACAGGATCATGGATCTCAGATACAACCTTCACAAGCAGGTTCTGTGGAAGTGCTGACATTGCCGGCCAGTCCTTAATGTTTGGTCCAAATTTAATCTCAACGCTTGGATCAGCAACGCCCTTGCTGTCAAATACACGGTTTGCATAAATGTTCTTATCAAAGTGATATTTCTGTCCTTTGTACTCTACATCCATTGCTGTTGCCGGTGTTAAGAATCCCTTGTTTGCTGCTGTTGCTGCGATAGAACGAGCATCCATCAGTGCTACAGAAGAGATCTGTCCGTTCTGCAGCTTACTTCCTTCACGGTTCGGGAAGTTTCTTGTTGTATGACGGATAGAGAATGCGTTATTCGCCGGAGTATCTCCTGCTCCGAAGCACGGTCCACAGAATGCTGTCTTCACAACAGTTCCTGCTTCCATAAGATCTGCAATTGCACCATTCTTAACAAGTTCCATATAAATCGGTGTACTTGCCGGGTAAACGCTGAATGTAAATTCATCTGCTCCGATGTTCTTTCCTTTGATGATATCTGCAGCTGCACAGATATTTTCAAATCCACCACCTGCACATCCTGCGATGATTCCCTGCTCTACATAGAACTTACCGTTTCTGATCTTATCCTGCAGAGAGTAATCAACTGCACCGTCAAGACTTACAAGTGCTTTCTGCTCTACATCATGAAGGATGTCTGCCAGATTTGCGTTCAGTTCATCAATTGTATAAACATTGCTTGGGTGGAACGGCATTGCGATCATTGGCTTGATCTCGCTTAAGTTCACATAAACCATACCGTCATAATATGTAACTGCTCCAGGATTCAGTTCTTTGTAATCTTCACTTCTTCCGTGAATATCATAGAACTCCTGAATCTTCTCATCTGTTTTCCAGATAGAAGACAGACAAGTTGTCTCTGTTGTCATAACGTCGATTCCGATACGGAAATCTGCACTAAGCTTGCTGACTCCAGGTCCAACAAACTCCATAACCTTGTTATTCACATAGCCATTCTTGAATGTAGCTCCGATGATTGCAAGAGCAACGTCCTGCGGTCCTACACCTTTCATCGGCTCTCCGTCTAAGTAGATTCCGATCACGCCCGGCATCTTAATATCATAAGTCTTGTTCAGAAGCTGTTTCACAAGCTCCGGTCCACCTTCACCCATAGCCATCGTTCCGAGTGCTCCGTAACGTGTATGGCTGTCAGATCCAAGGATCATCTTTCCTCCGCCTGCAAGCATCTCACGGGCAAACTGATGGATAACTGCCTGATGCGGTGGTACATACATACCGCCGTACTTCTTCGCACAAGTTAATCCAAACATATGATCATCTTCGTTGATTGTTCCACCAACTGCACAAAGACTGTTATGACAATTTGTAAGTACATACGGCATCGGGAACTTCTCAAGTCCTGATGCACGTGCTGTCTGGATAATTCCAACAAATGTAATGTCATGGGATGTCAGCTTATCAAAACGGATCTGCAGACGCTCCATGTTCTCGGATGTATTGTGTGCCTTTAAAATACCATATGCCATTGTGTTCTGAGCGGCTTCTTCCTTCGTCAGCGGAACCTGCACATTTCCTGTGTCTTCTACTATCTCTGTTCCATTGAGAAGATATACGCCATTCTCGTACAATTTAATCATGTAAAGACCTCCTTCAATCTGATCTATAGTTTTGAAATAACTGCTACCATATTAACATATTTCAGTGTTTCGGTAAATCTAAATTTTCGCAATTCAGCATTGTAACTCAATAAAGTGCAATTTTTACTGATTTTTTAGATAGAAAGCGGAAATCTCATCTCAATAATAAACTCATTTTTCTCTGTCTTTGCGCTGATTTCTCCATTCATACGTTTCACAAGTTCCTTTGCAATAGATAGTCCCAATCCGGTAGATGTTTTGCTCCTTGCCACATCCGCTTTATAAAATCTGTCAAAGACATGTTCTATATCAATCTGCTCCGAATGTATCACCTGATTCCTGATTCGCAATACTGCATGCTCCTGCTTGCGCTCTAACACAATACTTATCTTCTTTTCTCCATGATCCAGGCCATTTTTAATTACATTCTGAATAACACGGTGGAGTCCTTGTTTATTTCCGGCTATGGACAACAGTTCTTCTGTAATCTGAATATCCGGCTGGATTCCCCTTCTTACCCAGTCATCATAATAGGAAAACACCGTTTCTTTCAGAATCCGGTTGATACAGCAAGGCGTCAGTTCCAGACTATAGGATTCATTTTTTAACTTTGTGAACATGAAAAGTTCTTCCAGCATTTCATTCAGACTGTGTATTCTTTCATGAATAATATTCAGATAACGTCTCTGGTCTTCGACATTTTCGCATTCTTCCATAAGCTGAAAATATCCATCCAGAGATGTCAGCGGTGTCCGGATATCATGGGAAAGATTCGTATAAGTATCCGCGATCAAAGCTTCTTTCTCCTGATAACGCTGCTTCTCTTTTCTTTGTAATTCCAGAAGTTCATTCAATCTGTCTGAAAGCGTTCCGATTCCACCCAAATCAAACTCGCGTTGAATCAACATGTTACTGTCATGTTTCATCAAGAACGCCAATTGGCGGCAGATGTCCTTCACCTGCCGCTGATATTTCCACATAATAATAAATTGTAAAATGATAATTCCTGCTAATATTCCAATTACGATATACATCCGCTAAATATCCCTCTTTTGAAAAACAGCACTGCTTGCAGCTATCATTATGACAGCAAACACAATTGCCACGCCGAATGCTGCCAGACACTCATTTCCACTTGGATTCATAGGAAGCAGTGATAATTTCCCGGTTATCGTATACTTATAAATCTGGAAATTCTGGATTCCCATTTTCCGAACAGCACTGTTTATTAATCCGTATACGATACTCATTATATTCATTGTAAGACAAATCGCGATGACCATGCTGATCACATTATTTTTCAGAATAATTGCAATCGCCATGCAGATCAACACGAGTGCATAATGAAGTGCCAGCTCCGTCAGGAAATAAGACAGAATAGCTTTTGAACTTCCCAACGTCAATTCTTTGAATACTATATAGTTCGCAGCTCCCTGGAGTAAGAATGCACCTGCCATTGTCAGCACCGTAAAGACCGCCAACGCAATAGATCTGGAAAAAATCAGTGTTCCTCTTTTTTGAACCTGGCCGCCAATATTTTTAATATAACCGCTTCCAATATCCGCTGTTGAAAACATCACAGCAAAAATCACCAGAAACAACGCATAAAATTTTCCCTGAGAATTTGCAAAGAAAATGTCATACACCGTAACCTTTTCTCCCGGTTCTGTCGGCAGTGTCACCATCATTCCCACATTAATATTCTCTGAAGTCGGTTCCGCAAACTGCTCCTGCCGCACGGTATCTTCTTTACTTAATGAATCATAATCTGTTTTACACATAAATGTTGTAAACAGTACTGACACAGCCAGCACGATCCATACTACATACATACTTTTGGTCCGAAACATCCGGTACAAATCCATTTTTATCATATTAAGCATGGCTGGCACCTCCTGTCAGATTCAGAAAATACGTTTCCAGTTCTTCACTCGTTATAGAAAGCCCTTTTACCGGAATTCCTGCCTTTGCAAGCTCCATATTCAACGTTGCACTTTCATTCAGACGTTCAAAAATGTGAATATGTTCTTTGTCTGTTACCTGATAATTCGTGAATCCCATAGCATCCAGCACCGGAATTGCCAGCTTCGGATCAGCCAGTGTTAATTCCATCCGCTCACTGCATCTTCGCATTAATTCTTCTCTTGTAAGCTCCTGCAATAAACTTCCATTGTGAATGATTCCATAATCGGTAGCAATCTTCGATAATTCTTCCAGAATATGACTGGAAATGCAAATCGTCATATTCCTCTCTTTCTGAAGTCTCTGAATCGTGTCACGAACCTCAGCAATTCCCTGTGGATCCAACCCATTGATTGGTTCATCAAGGATTAACAGATCCGGTTCTCCAACCAACGCAAGACCAATTCCCAGACGCTGTTTCATTCCAAGAGAAAAGTGTTTTGTCTTTTTCCGTCCCACATGCTCCAGACCTACTGTTTTCAATATCTCTTCAATGTAACCTGCTTTCTTTATCCCAAACAGCTTGCATTTGATATTCAGATTTTCATATGCGGTCATATTTCCATATAATCCCGGTGCTTCAATCAGACATCCCACACGGGAGCGGACTTTCTGTAAATCCTTTCCCTTGTATCCGAAGATCTCAATCTCTCCACTCGTTGGCCTGGAAAGTCCACTGATCATCTTCAGGCAAGTCGTCTTCCCTGCTCCATTTCGTCCGATAAATCCGTAAATAGCGCCCTTTTTAATATGCATACTGACACTGTCCACAGCTTTATGATGTCCATACCGCTTCGTCAGTCCTCGTGTTTCCAATAACATCTCACTCAAATTTTTCATCTCCTTTTTCTTATCTGCATTTATCATAAAAGATGAATCCTAATCAAACGCAAATAAATAGTAAAAAAAGAGTAAAGATTACGCATGAAGACGATAACCGATTCCCCATACTGTCTCAATGTATTCCTCCGAAGTCACTTGTTTGATCTTCTTGCGGATATTGCTGATATGTACGTCCAATGTCTTCGTCTCACCCATATAAGGTTCGTCCCAGGCATATTCGAAAATATCCTCTTTACTGAAAACCTGTTTTGGATTCCTGAGCAGTAATTCTAAAATCGCAAACTCCTGTTTTGTGATCTTCGGAAGTATCTTTCCATCGATTTCAACCTGAAATGTATCTCTGTTTAATAGCATATCTTTAAATGAAAGCGTATGCTGTTCCTCTGCTTCCTTTTCTTCTTTATGACGGAGTTGTACCTGAACTCTTGCCAGCACTTCCCTGATTTCAAATGGTTTCGTTATATAATCATCCGCTCCGCTCGTTAAAACTTCTACCTTTTCATCCAGGCTGTCTTTTGCAGTCAACACAATAACCTGAAGATTTCCCTTTTTCCGTATTTCCTCCAGAACTGCCTCACCTGGAATTCCGGGCAGCATCAGATCCAGCAGCACGAGTGCATAACTGTGCTCCTGCATATTTAAAAGCAGCTTTGCTTCGGTCCCGGAAAATGCCTGCTCACAAGAATAGCCTTCTTTGGATAATGCCTCCTGAAGCAAGTTATTAATATTTGTATCGTCTTCTACAATTAGTATTTTCTGCATGATATTGCTCCTTTATCTTCCTCAATCGGCCATGATTTTCTGAGTGCTGCATAGGAAATCAGGAAGTTTGCAAGCCATCCGGCCGGTACTGCAAGCCAGACAAATGCAATTCCGAACCGCGGTGCACAAATCAAAGCGACAGACAAACGGATCGCAAGATTTACCATATTCGCAATGAGAAACGGACGCATGATTCCAAGTCCGCGAAGAACACCATCGGTTGCCATCTTAATACCCATAAAGATGAAAAAATATCCGAGCCATCTCATATAATCACCGGATACCTGATACGCTAAAGCTGTTCCATCTTTTCCAAGGAATAAGGAAGAAATCTGGTTGTGCAGTGATTCAATGACCAGAAAAGCAAGGACTGCGAAACATAGATCTAACACCAGTGCCGCATGATAGCCTTTTTTAAGCCGTTCGATTTTCTTTGCACCAAGATTCTGGGATATATACGGCGAAATCGCATTGCCGATGGATACAAAAATCAGTGAAAAAACATTTTCCACTCGCATCGTTGCTGAATAACCTGCGAGTGCCTGTGTACCAAATGGATTTACAACTGCCTGTACGATCATCATACCGATCGACACTGTAGACTGCTGGAGAACTGACGGTATGGCAATTTGAAGCATCGAATATAACTCCTGGCCGTCAAACCATTCAAACTGACATTTATACCGTCTCATTCTATAAAGGAAAATCAGAAATGAAAATACTGCGGAAATCCCCTGTGCAATAAGCGTTGCCAGAGCCGCACCAAACACGCCGAGACCAAGTCCGGCTACCATCCAAAAATCCATAAAAATATTTAATACAGATGAAAAAATCAGAAGAACCAATGGAATTCTGGATTCACCGATAGAAGTAAACATCGTTGAGAGAATGTTGTACATAAACAGAAATGGGAATCCCACAAAATAAACCCGCAGATACAGTACTGCTTCATCCAGTATATCCGCAGGTGTTTGTAATAAACTCATCATTGAATGTGAAAAGCAAAAACCAAAGATTCCAAGTAGTATGCTCAGGACTAAAAAGCTGATCAGCGATGTCGACACAATTGTTTTCATTTTACCATAATCTCTGGCTCCAAAATAACGGCTTACGAGTACACCTGCGCCTACACCGGCGCCCAGAGCTACACAAATGAAAACATTCGTAAGTGCAGCACAGGCACCGACAGCCGCAAGTGCCGAAGAACCAACAAACTGACCGACAATGATCGAATCAGCCATATTATATATCTGCTGAAAAAAACTGCCTAAGATCATAGGCATTGCAAAAACAGTTAACGCTTTCAGGGGCGCATCTGTAATTAGATATTCATCTTTTGACATGATTATACTTCTCCTCAATCAAAATCTCTGGTAATATTTGTAAGCCATTTCTTTCTGAAATAGTGAATAAATACCACGGGCATTTTCTCGAACTCATCTAAAGTCATTACAAAGTAAACCCAGACAGGCGGTAATTTAAAAACATATGCTGCAAGGAAAGTTGCCGGAACTGCAACAAGCCACATAAATATGGAATCTACGATCATTCCAAATCTGGAATCTCCGCCACCTCTGAAACAACCGCATATAAGGCAGGTATTAATCCCTTCTCCCACAAGACGCCAGGTTGTCATAATTATAAAAATGCTAAGATAAGAAAGGGCAGTCTCGGTCAATTTATCCCGATAGAAGTCCAATATCAGAGGACGAATCGCCAGAATAATAACGCATCCGATCAGGCTTACAGCAAGTGTTATCCTAAGCATCCGTTTCCCGTATTCTCCGGCTGTATCAATTTGATCTTTCCCTAACTCCTGGCTGATAATGATAGTCGTAGCGTTGGCAAAACCGCGACAGGCAATAGCACCAATATTTACCACCATAACAGCAACCGCATTTGCGGCAACCATGTCATCTCCGATATGCCCAAGAATTGCTGCAAATGCTGAAGTGGCAAAACTCCAGACAACATCATTTACCACGGCTGGAGTGGCAATTTTCATAAAGTCATGAAACAAAATACCTGATTTCGCAAAGAAGTATTTTATCCGGAATCTGACATCTGAACTGTTTAATGAATAGATGAGACAAATTAATACCTCTGTAATTCTGGCAATCACAGTACCAAGTGCAACACCTGTAACGCCAAGCTTTGGAAATCCAAACAGACCAAAGATAAATGTGGCATTACAAAGTACATTGACACAAAGAGAAACAATGTACGTAATAGAAGGCAGCATTATTTTTCCAATACTTCGAAGAGCGCTCATAAAAACCTGCGAGAACCCCATAAACATAAATGAAAATGAAATCACCTTCAAATACTCACTTCCGGCAGCAATCGTATCCGGACTATTTGTGAAAATCTTCATAACCGTAACCGGCATAGTAAAGGAAATAACGAAAAATATAAGCGAGACGATCAGTGAAATCCGTTCCGCAAGACCGAGAATCCTTTCTACTGTCTTTTTATCCCCTTTTCCCCAGTACTGGGCACACAGAACCGAAGTTCCTGTAGCCATACCGTAATATAAGCAGAACAGAATAAACGTATACTGGTTCGCAAGTGATGAAGCTGACATCGCCGTCTGGCTTACGTATCCAAGCATTACCGTATCGGCAATGTTTACCAATGTTCCAATCAAATTTTGAATCATGATCGGAAAGGCTAATTTTGATGTGTATTTTAAGAAATCTTTTTTATTTAGCATACAACTGTTCTTCCTTAATTCTATAAATGTTTAATCTACAGTACTGTTTTTGCAGCATCATCAGCCTTCCTCTTCTCCGTAATGTTTACTCAAAGAGAAGCCTCTTCCTCGTACCTCTGTAACTCTGCTGATGATCATAAATGCCTCCGGGTCAATCTGTCTGATCAATTTCTCAACTTGTGGAAGTTCTCGATTAGACACAATACTCAATACAATCTGCTTTTGTTCTTGTTTGTAACCGCCTTCCCCATACAGCATCGTCACGCCTCTGTCTACCTGCGCAAGAATTGCCTGACGTACTTCTTCCACCTGTTTGCTGATAATCTTCACTTCCGTCTTGGTATTTCCCATCACTAACACTTTGTCCAGCACTGTCGTGTAGATCATTACCAGTAAAATTCCGTATAAAACGCGTTCCGGAGGATTATATAGAATCTGCGGTAACAGAATCAATATATCAAATACATTCAGACTCACTGACACCGGAATTCGAAAATACTTATTCAAAATCAACGGTGGAATATCCATACCTCCGGTAGAAGCTCCTGTTCGAATTACAATACCAAGTCCAATCCCGATTCCAAGTCCGGCAAAAATCGTATTCAGCATTGGATTATCCGTGATCACCAGATCCCCAAAAATATGATTGGCCGCTTCCAATGCAATTGGATATGTGAAAGAACTGAGAATTGTCGTCAGTGCAAATTTCTTACCAAGAAAAATCACTCCAACTATCAGCATCACAATATTAAATGCTAAGACAAATCCAGAAATTGATGCTCCCGTAAAATGCTTCACTACCAGACCAATACCGGTTGTTCCTCCTGTCATCAGATTCCCCGGTAAAAGAAAAAGTTTGATTACAAAAGCATAGAAAACATTTCCAAAAATGACCTTTGCAACGGTACTTGCCCGCTTTAAATATGCCTTATCCATAAATTCCTCCCATTAGCCATATGATTTTAATTATCCCCAAAAACGTCCGTTAGAGAATCTTCCCTAACAGACGTTTTTCAAAGTATTTCCTAATACAGTGATATTATACTGAGAAATGCGGTCAGTTTCAATAGGATTTTTCAAGGCACAACATATTTAAGATAATACTTTTTTGTATATTTGCGCACTAATAGAAAAGCCCGCAGAACCGAAGTCCTGCGGGCTTTTTTCATTTTAAGTATCGATATTAAATCTATCTAGATATTAATTACTCGATGATTGAAGCAACTGTACCTGATCCTACTGTACGTCCACCTTCACGGATAGCGAAACGAAGACCTTCCTCCATAGCTACTGGATGGATCAGTTCAACTGTCATCTCTACGTTATCTCCAGGCATACACATCTCGATTCCTTCTGGAAGCTCGCAAACACCTGTTACGTCTGTTGTTCTGAAGTAGAACTGTGGACGGTAGTTGTTGAAGAATGGAGTATGACGTCCACCCTCGTCTTTTGTCAGTACGTAAACCTGGCATGTAAATTTCTTATGGCAGCTTACTGTACCTGGTTTGATAAGAACCTGTCCTCTTTCGATTTCTGTTCTCTGAATACCACGAAGAAGTGCTCCGATGTTATCTCCAGCCTGAGCCTCATCAAGAAGCTTACGGAACATCTCGATTCCTGTTACAACAGTCTTCTTAACGTCCTCGTGGATACCAATGATTTCAACTTCGTCAGATACGTGAAGTGTTCCACGCTCTACTCTACCAGTTGCAACTGTTCCACGTCCTGTGATAGAGAATACGTCCTCTACTGGCATAAGGAATGGCTTGTCTGTAGCACGCTCTGGTGTTGGGATCCATGTATCAACAGCGTCCATAAGTTCCATGATCTTGTCTCCCCACTCTCCGTCTGGATCTTCAAGAGCCTTAAGAGCTGATCCCTGGATGATCGGTGTGTCATCTCCTGGGAAGTCATACTCGTTAAGTACTTCACGGATCTCCATCTCTACGAGTTCAAGAAGCTCTTCGTCGTCTACCATGTCACATTTGTTCATGAATACAACGATATATGGTACGTTAACCTGACGGGACAGAAGAATATGCTCTTTAGTCTGAGCCATAACTCCGTCTGTTGCAGCTACAACAAGGATAGCTCCGTCCATCTGAGCTGCTCCTGTGATCATGTTCTTAACGTAGTCAGCATGTCCTGGGCAGTCAACGTGTGCGTAGTGACGGTTAGCTGTCTCATACTCAACGTGTGCTGTAGAGATTGTGATTCCACGCTCTCTTTCTTCTGGAGCCTTATCGATGTTCTCGAAATCTACAGATGCGTTACCTTCTACTCTGTGAGAAAGTACTTTTGTGATAGCAGCTGTAAGAGTTGTTTTACCATGGTCAACGTGTCCGATAGTACCGATATTACAATGCGGTTTTGTTCTTTCAAATTTAGCCTTTGCCATTTTGAATATCCTCCTTAAAAATATAACCCTCAATGGGGCAACCTTGTTTTGGTTTTCTATTTTAAACCTGGCTAAGTTTGATTATATTTCAAACTTAGCCGATTTTCAAGCCTTTTATGATATTTTAGGCATTTTTGTTGGATAATACTTTCTCCTGTACAGACTTCGGTACTGGCTCGTATTTCTCAAAGAACATTGAGTAGTTACCACGTCCCTGTGTTCTGGAACGAAGATCTGTAGAGTATCCAAACATTTCTGACAGAGGAACGTACGCACGTACGATCTTTCCGCCACCGAGATCATCCATACCTTCAATACGTCCACGACGTGAGTTCAGGTCTCCGATGATATCTCCCATATATTCTTCAGGCATTGTAACCTCTACCTTCATGATAGGCTCAAGAAGTACAGGTGCGCCCTGTTTCATAGCATCCTTGAATGCAAGGGAACCAGCGATGTGGAATGCCATCTCACTGGAATCGACTTCATGGTAAGATCCGTCGTATACGTTAGCGTAAACACCAACTACAGGAAATCCTCCAAGGATACCAGACTTCATAGCTTCTTCAATACCTTCACCTACTGCCGGGATGTATTCCTTCGGAATAGCTCCACCAACTACAGTAGACTCGAACTTGTATGTCTCCTCACCGTTGACATCCATTGGCTCGAATTTAACTTTACAGTGTCCATACTGTCCACGTCCACCAAACTGTTTTGCATACTTGCTGTCGATATCAACTGCTTTTGTAATGGACTCTTTGTAAGCAACCTGAGGTGCACCTACGTTAGCCTCTACCTTGAACTCACGAAGAAGTCTGTCTACGATGATCTCAAGATGAAGCTCACCCATACCAGCAATGATTGTCTGTCCAGTTTCTTTATCTGTATGAGCACGGAATGTCGGGTCTTCTTCTGCAAGTTTTGCAAGAGACTCTCCAAGTTTTCCCTGTGAAGCCTTTGTCTTAGGCTCGATAGCGAGCTCAATAACTGGCTCTGGGAATTCCATGGACTCAAGAATTACTGGATGCTGCTCGTCGCAGATTGTATCTCCTGTTGTAGAGAACTTGAATCCGATTGCTGCAGCGATATCTCCTGAATATACTTTATCCAGCTCTTCACGCTTGTTGGCATGCATCTGAAGGATACGTCCAACACGCTCTTTTTTATTTTTAGTAGCATTCAGTACATAAGAACCGGAGTTCATAACACCTGAATACACACGGAAGTAAGCAAGCTTACCTACGAATGGGTCTGTCATGATCTTAAATACGAGAGCAGAGAACGGCTCTTCATCAGAAGAGTGTCTTACTACTTCGTTTCCGTCTTCATCAACACCCTCGATTGCCGGGATGTCTGTTGGAGCCGGCATAAACTCGATGATTGCATCAAGGAGTTTCTGAACACCTTTGTTTCTGTATGCAGTACCGCAGCATACCGGAACAGCTGTACACTCACATGTAGCTTTTCTCAGAACTGCTTTCATTGCATCGATAGAAGGTTCTTCACCCTCAAGGTATTCCATCATAAGGTCATCATCCAGCTCACAGATTTTCTCTACGAGTTCTGTGTGATAAAGCTCAGCTTCATCCTGCATCTCTTCCGGAATATCTGTTACAGTGATGTCTTCCCCCTTCTCATCATTGTAGATGTAGGCCTGCATCTCGAACAGATCGATGATTCCTTTGAATTCGTCTTCTTTTCCGATTGGAAGCTGAAGACAAATAGCGTTCTTTCCAAGTCTTGTCTTGATCTGATCTACAGCATTGTAGAAATCAGCACCAAGGATGTCCATCTTATTGATGAATGCCATACGTGGTACGTTGTATGTGTCTGCCTGACGCCATACGTTTTCTGACTGCGGCTCAACACCACCCTTAGCACAGAATACGCCGACAGCTCCATCAAGTACACGGAGTGAACGCTCAACCTCTACAGTGAAGTCAACGTGTCCCGGAGTATCAATGATATTGATACGATGCTCTAAAGCGCCCGGTTTCACTTTTGTCTTCTCTTCCAATGTCCAATGACATGTTGTAGCGGCTGAAGTAATTGTGATACCTCTTTCCTGCTCCTGTTCCATCCAGTCCATAGTAGCAGTACCTTCGTGAGTATCACCAATCTTATAGTTAACACCGGTATAGTAAAGAATACGCTCTGTCAGTGTAGTCTTACCAGCATCAATATGAGCCATAATACCGATATTTCTGGTTCTCTCTAATGGATATTCTCTTCCAGCCAAGATTTTTTCCTCCTAAAATAATTAGAAACGATAGTGAGCAAACGCCTTGTTTGCTTCTGCCATCTTGTGCATATCTTCTTTTCTCTTAACAGCTCCACCTGTGTTGTTAGCTGCATCAAGAATCTCGTTTGCCAGTCTTTCTTCCTGTGTCTTCTCGCCTCTCTGACGTGAATACATAGTTAACCAGCGAAGTGCGAGTGCCTGTCTTCTGTCAGCTCTAACCTCGATCGGTACCTGGTATGTTGCTCCACCGATACGTCTTGCTTTAACTTCAAGAACTGGCATCATGTTGTTCATAGCCTCTTCAAACACTTCAATAGCCGGCTTCTCAGCCTTAGCTTCTACTCTTTCAAATGCTCCGTATACAATCTTCTGTGCTACGCCTTTCTTACCATCAAGCATGATGTTGTTGATAAGTTTGGTAACAACTTTATTGTTGTATATTGGATCCGCTAATACATCTCTCTTCTGAGTATGTCCTTTACGTGGCACGGTCCTTCCCTCCTTAATCATATTTTCCGGTTTTTCCGGGATTAATTCATCGGTACTCACATGTGTCTTTCTATGAGATCACATTCCATGTGCTCGCAGCCGCGAAATCTATATAGCATCCGCAACCTACGACTAATCATAGTTCTGTTTGTGATACGATTTAACTATTAGTTACACTTATCTAAAATACTATACTGCAATCCGCGACTTCTTATTTAGCGTCTTTCGGTCTCTTAGCACCGTACTTAGAACGAGCCTGTCTTCTCTTAGCAACACCTGCTGTATCAAGTGTTCCACGGATAATGTGGTATCTTGTACCTGGCAGGTCCTTAACTCTTCCTCCACGGATCATAACAACGCTATGCTCCTGAAGGTTGTGTCCTTCACCTGGAATGTAGCTTGTTACTTCGATTCCGTTTGACAGACGAACTCTGGCGATCTTTCTCAGAGCTGAGTTAGGCTTCTTAGGTGTAGCTGTCTTAACTGCTGTACATACACCTCTCTTCTGTGGTGCAGAAACATCAGTTGCACGTTTCTTCAGGGAGTTGTATCCTTTCTGAAGTGCCGGTGCTGTAGATTTCTTCTCAGAAGTCTGACGTCCTTTTCTAACTAACTGGTTAAATGTTGGCATTCTTTTCACCTCCTATGAATTATTCGTTACCTTGGGCTTATGCCTCAAGGGGCTGCGGATAATTAAGTCATTATCCTTATTTGCGCATCAAAAAGACATTGCCTTTTTCCACACGCTCGTTTAGTTTATTACGTTTAGCGCCGAAAGTCAAGGCTTTTTTCGCATTTTCCATATTATTTTTCATACAAAAATAACAGATGGCACTCTCTTTTTTTCTTAAGAAACCATCTGTTATTTGTTATTAAATCAAATTCTTTTTTCTAGCAACTATGAAAGTAAATCTCTTCTTTATTTTCAACGAAATAAATTAGTACGCTTTGCCCCAGTATACCATATGCTTCGCCGGTTTTCCGCAGCATACACATACATCTGAAAGATGTTCTTCCTCTTCCGGAATACATCTAGAT
Source organism: Mediterraneibacter faecis (assembly GCF_055383675.1). NCBI lineage: Bacteria > Bacillati > Bacillota > Clostridia > Lachnospirales > Lachnospiraceae > Mediterraneibacter > Mediterraneibacter faecis. The sequence goes on from NZ_AP043803.1 coordinate 2,843,218, forward strand.
GTAGCTCCGCCTGTCTGAGCTTTGATCTCATCTTCACAGGCTTCGTCTCCACACCACATTGCTTTGATGAATCCAAGGTTCTCATTGAACTTCTCATTCATCTCATCCATTGTTGTTGCTTCATTGATATGAGAATCAAGGAATGCTTTTGCTCTTTCGAACATATCATTCTGCATTGTCTCAAGAACTTCAGCAAGTTTTGTTGTAAGCTCATCCAGAGAAACAACGATCTTCTCTCTTGTATCACGGCGTACGATAACTGCCTGATTGTTCTCGATGTCTTTCGGTCCGATCTCGATACGTGTCGGGATTCCAAGGATCTCCTGTCCGCTGAACTTCCATCCAGGTGCTTTGTCAGAATCGTCGATTTTCACTTTGTATCCTGCTGCCTTCAGTGTATCAACAAGTTCATTTGCCTTATCAAGAACACCTTCTTTATGCTGAGCGATCGGAATAATCATTGTCTGCACCGGTGCGATTCTCGGTGGAATAACAAGTCCACTGTCATCTCCGTGTACCATGATCAGCGCACCGATGATTCTTGTAGACAGTCCCCAGGATGTCTCGTATACTTCATGAAGTTCGTTATTCTTATCTGAATACTGAATACCAAATGCACTTGGGAAGGAACTTCCGAAGAAGTGGCTTGTTGCTGACTGGAGTGCTTTTCCGTCATGCATCAGCGCTTCGATTGTATAAGTATCCTGTGCTCCTGCGAATTTCTCACTCTCTGTCTTACGTCCGGAAACTACCGGGATTGCAAGAACATCCTGTGCAAAGTCTCTGTAGACTCTCCACATCTGTTTTGTACGCTCTTCTGCTTCTTCGTATGTTGCATGGATTGTATGTCCTTCCTGCCACAGGAACTCTCTGGAACGAAGGAATGGTCTTGTTGTCTTCTCCCAACGAAGAACGGAACACCACTGATTCCACACCTTAGGAAGATCACGGTAAGACTGAACTGTCTTGCTCCAGACATCACAGAACAGTGTCTCAGATGTAGGACGGATACAGAATCTTTCCTGAAGTTCTTCCAGTCCACCATGTGTTACCCATGCAACTTCCGGTGCAAATCCTTCGATATGATCCTTTTCTTTCTGAAGAAAGCTTTCCGGGATCATAACCGGAAGGTATACATTCTCTACTCCTGTCTCTTTGAAACGTGCATCCAGGTTCTTCTGAATATTCTCCCACAGAGCATATCCGTTCGGAAGGTAGTTCATACATCCTTTAACACCTGAATAATCACACAGTTTTGCTTCACGCACAACGTCTGTATACCACTGAGCAAAATCTTCTTCTCTGGCAGTGATATTCTGTACTAATTTCTTTGCCATTGTTCTTCTCCTTTTTGTTTTTTTGCATTGCTGTCCCCTGACAGCAGTTTGCTTTTACTTTAATATAAAAAAACGCCGGGATATCGCATCCCCACGATAGGGACCGAATATCTCCGGCGGTACCACCCTAATTAATGCAATACATCCATTCTATAATCAAAACCAACACAAATGATCTCTGTATCTGCATTCACTTTCTTCTCCTTTAACGCAGGACCTACGCTGTACTTTCATACAGGGACTCCCGGGCCGGTTCCATACCGTAATGCAAAGGCTCTCACCTGCCGCCTTCTCTCTGAAGCATGCTGCGTATCTACTATTCCCGTTCAACGTCAGTTATCAAATGAAATTCTAACTGATAAAACACCCGCTGTCAAGCCAAAAAGCTTTATCCTCTGATTTCCAGAAGCTTTGCTTTCAATTCATTTTCCATATTGCGAAGTTCCGCCTCCGCTTCCCGGCGTTTTTCTCTTCCTTCTCTCTGAATGTTCATCACTTCATCCAATGTAGAGATCAGTGATTCATTTGTTGCTTTTAATGTCTCGAGATCTGCAATTCCTCTTTCAGACTCTTTTGCAGTCTCAATTGTGGACATTTTTAATGTCTCCGCATTCTTCTTCAACAGTTCATTTGTCATATCCGTCACCTGTCTCTGTGCTGCCGCCGCCTGTGAAGAATGTTCTACTCCAAGTGCGAGAAGCATCTGACTCTTCCACAACGGAATCGTATTCACGATTGTAGACTGGATCTTCTCTACCATCTGTGTATCATTATTCTGAACCAGTCGGATCTGTGGTGCGGTCTGGATGGAGATCATTCTCGTCAGTTCAAGATCATGTAACTTCTTTTCAAAACGGTTGCACATCGAATCCAGATCTTTTGCTGCCTGCGCATCTTCCGGGAGGCCGCTTATCTGAGCTTTGCTCATCAATTCAGCAAGCTGTGTGCTTCTTACTTCTTCCAGTTTTTTCTTTCCTGCAAGAATGTACATAGAAAGCTCTTTAAAATAAGTAAGATTCAGATCATACATCTTATCGAGTATCGCAACATCTTTTAAAAGCTGCACCTGATGGTTGTCCAGTGCTTTCACGATCTGATTCACATTTTCTTCGGCTTTCGAATACTTTGCTTTCATAGATTCAACTTTATTCGATGCTTTCTTAAATATTCCAAGAAATCCTTTGCTCTCTTCTTCATCAAAGCTCTTCAGTTCAGTTACAACATTCGTAAGCAGTGTACCAACTTCTCCCAGATCCTTTGACTTCACATTTTCCAAAGCACTTTCTGAGAAATCTGCCATCTTTTTCTGTGTACCTGCGCCATACTGAAGAATCATAGAAGAATTCGTCAGATCGATCTGCTGTGCAAATGCATCTACCATCCTGCGCTCTTCTTCTGTCAGGATCGTATCATCCAGCTTCGGTTCTTCCGGCTGCACCGCCGGTTTCTTTTCTTCTTCCGCTTGAAACGGTTCCAGTGTCAGTGTCGGCACTGTACTTACATCCTTGAATGCATCACTCATAGTAATCCTCCATTTCTGTTTGTAACTGTTTTGATTCATTGTCTGTTTGGGATATCATTATTTCTTCAGCCCGTCTTCTGTCAGACCTTCCTGCGCAAGCATTGTATGAAGTACTGAAATATCTGAAGATACATCCCATGCTGTATCCTGGAACAGGCTGTCCAGTAATTTCTCAAATGCAATATTCAATGTATCTATCGTATCTTCAATCTCTTTCTTGGAAGAAATGATATTTTCTCCCTGTACTGGCTGGGCATCCAGCTCTTCATACGCTTCAAGAAGTTTCATCGTTGTCGGAAGATAATAATCCATCATTCTTCGCATATCATTCACAGAATCCGGATTCTGCTCCACGCGGTCAAAAATACGATCCACGAGCAGTTCCATGCGGGAAATCTTTGCCGAAATCACTTCTCCCGGAATTGCGTCATTCGCTGCCTTGATCCTTCTCACATATTCATCTCCTGCCTGTACGATCTTCTGTACTTCCGGTGAAAGTCTGTCATACTCTTCCCGCATCTTTTTCTGAGCAGCCTGCTCCTCTGCCTTACGCTGTTTCATGTCTTCCATAAGAGCTGTATACTGATTCCATGCATGTTCACTGACCATCAGGCAGGATTCTTTCTCATCCAGATGTCCCTGACAGAACCAGCCTTTTGTAATCATTTTTTTCACATCTTTCAGAACCTTTCTGACATCTCGTCCTGTCGCAGAAGCAATTTCCTTAATATCACAAAATTCCCGGTCTCTCAGAACAGATACATATTGGCGAAACCTTCCCACCGTACGTACCATATCTACTCCTACATAAGTCATCACTGCAAAAGATATAAAAGCAACTGCAAAAATTCCAATGATCAGACCACTGACTACATCAAACGCTGTGATCACACTTCCAATCAAAGTGATGATAAGGAAAATAACAGAAGTCAATCCAAATACAGCTCCTGTCGCTGCCAGAAAAGTCCCGCCGATCTTTACCGAAGTTCCTTTGAGATATCTTGGACTCACCGGTACCGGACGATTCTGACTATAATTTCTCATTTCCGACATCTTCGATCCTTGATTCGGACGATACCCCTGGTTTTCTGCACCTGATCTGCTTCCGGCATTCTTTTTATCTCCATATAATGGCTGTCCGGTCTTCGGATCTCTGTACCAGCCACCGTTTTTAATCCCTGCCGAGACGCAGTCCATCGCATGGTTCACCGTATCAGACACCATCTGGTTCAATCTGCTGTAATCCTTTGTATCAATTGCATCCTGTATTGTCTGCTTTATCTCTTCTCCAAAATGTTCCCAGTCATTATTCATTGATGTTCTCCTTAAAAGCTTGACCTGATTCGTTTACATCATGTATCATTATAACATTATTAATTCTCAGTTTAGACGCAACTTTAGCGATTGTCAAGAAAGAAGGATACAACTATGATTTCATCACTTACCCCTGAAATAATATATGAGGACAAGGATATTATCGTCTGTCATAAACCTGCTGGAGTTCCTACCCAGAGCAGCCGCATTGGCACAAAAGATATGGTCAGTATTTTAAAAAATCATCTGATAAAAAATACTGCTAAAAAAACCGCTTCACGCAAACCTTATCTTGCTGTCATCCATCGGCTGGACCAACCGGTAGAAGGACTTCTTGTTTTTGCAAAAACGCCTGCTGCCGCAAAGGAACTTTCCCGCCAGCTTACCACATCTGGTTTTGGGAAATATTACCGTGCACAGGCTTTAGGCATTTTCGAACACAACGAAGGAACTCTGGAAGACTATCTTGTAAAAGACGGACGAACCAACACCTCCCGTGTCTGTGAAGAAAATGTGCCTGATGCAAAGTATGCACGACTTCATTATAAAGTAATCCATACAGATACACTTCCTTCTGGTGAACCTTTTTCCCAACTGGAAATTCATCTGGATACCGGGCGTCATCATCAGATCCGCGTGCAGTTTGCACATGCCGGACACCCTCTGATCGGGGATCGGAAATATGGCACTGCCGCATGCACTTCACGACAGTTAATGCTTTGTGCCTGTCGACTGGAATTCACACATCCGACAACCGGTGAAAAAATGGTTTTTCATTTATAAGACAAAAAGGAAAAGTGCAGTGATCGGGCAATCACTGCACTTTTCCTTTCGCCTGTTTCCTATCTATTGTATTAGCCCTGCCTTTACCTGTCATTTATCCAAATAAGAGCAGCACCACAATACCCTACATCTCGTCAACAACCAACGGCTCCGGCTCTTCTTCAAGTGCCTGCTGATATCTTGCAAGAATTGTTGACTGAATTCGTTCTCTTGTTCCTGAATTGATCGGATGTGCGATATCACGATACTCACCATCTAATGCTTTTTTACTTGGCATTGCAATGAAAAGCCCCTTTTCACCTTCGATCACTTTGATATCATGAACAACAAACTCCTCATCAATTGTGATAGATACTACTGCTTTTAACTTTCCCTCTTTCGCAACTTTACGTACACGTACATCTGTAATCTGCATATTACAGTTCCCCTTTCTCTTTTGCATTATCACGGAATATGAACACCCTTTTTCAGGGTTTTTTTGCTTATCTTGGCTTATAATGCATATCTTTCATTCTTTTCAATAACTATTTTAATTCCGTCTTCCCCTACATGTCTTGTATTCGCACGGATCGTATCCCTGCTCTCTACAATACAGTTCTCAATGTATGTATTATCTCCAAGATATACATCATTCAATATGATAGAGTTCTTAATCACGCAATTATTTCCAACAAATACTTTCTTGAAAATAACTGAGTTCTCTATCGTTCCATTAATAATACTTCCACTTCCAACCAGACTGTTCTTCACGATCGCACCCGGATTATATTTTGCCGGTGGCTGATCACTCACCTTAGAATATACACTTGGCAGATCCTTGAAGAAATATTTTCTCACTTCCGGTTTCAGGAAATCCATATTCGTCTTGTAATATGCATCTACTGTTGAAATATTATTCCAATAGCTTTCAATCTTATAACCATAAATCTTCTTTACATTCTTATAACGGATCAGGATATCATTTACGAAATCATGTCTCTCTTCTTCCGCACATTGTTCTACAAGATCGATCAGCAGTCTTCTGCGGATCACATAAATTCCTGTAGAGATTGTCTGTGATCTTGCAATCATCGGTTTTTCTTCAAATTCTTCGATTCTGCAAGATTCATTCATCTTAATGGTTCCGAATCTTGTCGCATCTTCTCCTGCTCCAAGTTCTTTACAAACAACAGTGATATCTGCTTTCTTCGCAATATGATATTCCAGCACTTTATTATAATCCATCTTATAGACTGCATCACCTGATGTAATGATTACATAAGGTTCATGACATCTTCTCAGGAAATCCAGATTCTGATAAATCGCATCTGCTGTTCCTCTGTACCAGTAACCATTATCATCTGTGATCGTAGGTGTGAATACATATAATCCACCTTGTTTTCTTCCGAAATCCCACCATTTGGAAGAATTCAGATGCTCATTCAAAGAACGGGCATTGTACTGTGTCAGCACAGCAACTTTCTGGATATGAGAGTTTGTCATATTACTTAATGTAAAGTCAATTGCGCGATAGCTTCCGGCAACCGGCATTGCTGCTGCCGCACGTCTTGAAGTCAGCTCTTTCATCTTTCTGCTGTTACCGCCGGCTAAAATAATTCCTACTGCTCTCATACTCTGTCACCTGCCTTTATCAATGTCTCACCGCTTGCAAGTACTCCATCTATGTAATCCTCGGATGATGTCACTCCACTGATGGCGGTATTCTTTCCAATCTGTACTCCTCCCGGAATCACTGAATTCTCTCCGATCGTAGCCAGTCCACCGCTGTAAATATTCGGTTTCATCTTATTCGGGACTTCACTTCCGATTCCGATAGAAACATCATTTCCAATTACCGTGTCTTCTGCTATGATTGCTTTCTCGATCACGCAGTTTTCTCCGATCGTAACTCCCTGCATAATAATTGAGTCACGGACTACGCTGCCTTTTCCTACAGTAACACTTCCTCCAATAACAGAACTGTGGACTTCTCCGTAAATTTCTGTTCCGTTTGCAATGATACATCTGTCTACAACAGCATTCTCTGCAATATACTGTGGAGGAATATTCGCACTGTTCGTATAGATCTTCCAGAATTCTTCATAAAGATTAAACTCCGGAATGATATCGATCAGTTCCATATTCGCTTCCCAATAAGAGCTGAGTGTTCCAACATCTTTCCAGTATCCGTTGTACTCATATGCAAACAGCCTGTCCCCTTTTTCATGACAATATGGAATAATGTGTTTTCCGAAATCACAGTTTGGCTGGTCTTTCAGCTTAATAAGTGCCTCTTTGAGAACCGGCCAGCTGAAGATATAGATTCCCATCGATGCCAGATTACTGCTTGGCTTCTCAGGCTTCTCTTCGAATTCTTTGATCCTGCTGTCCTGATCTGTCACTACAATTCCGAAACGGCTTGCTTCTTCCATCGGCACCGGCATTGCTGCAATTGTCACATCAGCATTGTTTGCCTTGTGGAAATCAAGCATCACTTCATAATCCATCTTATAGATATGATCTCCTGAAAGAATCAGTACATAGTCCGGATTATAAGTCTCTATGTAATTCAGATTCTGATAAATGGCATTCGCTGTTCCTGTATACCACTCACTGTTTGTACTCTTCTCATATGGTGGGAGAACTGATACACCTCCAACGTTGCGATCCAGATCCCACGGAATTCCAATTCCAATATGTGTATTCAGGCGAAGCGGCTGATACTGTGTCAGTACACCAACCGTATCGATTCCCGAGTTAATACAGTTGCTAAGCGGGAAATCAATAATACGGTACTTTCCACCAAAAGCAACTGCTGGTTTTGCAACTTTTGATGTAAGTACTCCAAGTCGACTGCCCTGTCCACCCGCCAGCAGCATGGCAATCATTTCCTTCTTATACATTACGTCACCTCATTTCAAGTAAGCTAGAATCATTATACCATATATTTAGAAATAACAAACATATTTTACAATTTTTTTCATACTTTTTTCTCCTTTTTATCAATTTCTACCAAAAAGATCTTCTTTCTTTTTTTTCGATATATAGTATAATATAAACGATATAGAAGATTTATGACTAAAATCACAAGTTATTTTATAAAATCTATTAAAGAAAGGGCGTATCTCAATGTATAAAATCAATTTTGAAAAGCCGATACATATTCATTTTATTGGAATTGGCGGAATCAGTATGAGCGGTCTTGCTGAGATTCTTCTGGAAGAAGGATTTACTGTATCCGGTTCAGATTCAAAGGAGTCTCCGCTTACAAAGAAGCTGGAGTCTGAAGGTGCCATCATCCATTACGGACAGTGTGCCGAGAACATTTCTGACGGAATTGACTGTGTTGTATACACTGCTGCGATCAATAAAGCTAATCCAGAGCTTATGGAAGCTGTTGCCCGCAAGATTCCAATGCTTACACGCGCAGAGCTGCTTGGACAGCTGATGAAAAATTACAAGACACCGATCGCTGTATCCGGTACTCATGGAAAAACTACTACTACATCCATGATCTCTCATATTTTACTTGCAGCCGATCTGGATCCTACAATTTCTGTCGGCGGTATTCTCAAGGCAATCGGTGGTAACATCCGCGTTGGAAAATCCGAGACTTTTATCACAGAAGCCTGTGAGTATACAAACAGTTTCCTTCATTTTTATCCGAAGATCAGTGTCATCCTCAATATTGAGGAAGATCATCTGGACTTCTTCAAGGATCTTGAAGACATCAGACATTCTTTCCATCAGTTTGCAGCACTTCTTCCTTCTGATGGAACTTTGATCATCAATGGTGATATCGACAATTATCAGGAGATTTATGATAGTCTTGACTGCAATGTGATCACTTATGGTTCTTCTGATATGCTTGACTACAGTGCTTCTAACATCACTTATGATGAAAAAGGGCTTGTTGCATTTGATCTTATAAAGAACGGAAAAGTGGTTGACCATATCCAGCTTTCTGTAACAGGTGATCATAATGTATCAAATGCACTTGCATCTATTGCTACTGCTGAACTGCTTCAGATTCCAATGGAAACAATTAAAAAAGGAATTCTTTCTTTCAGTGGAACAGACCGTCGTTTCGAATACAAGGGAACATTTAACGGTGTAACTGTTGTCGATGATTATGCACATCATCCGACAGAGATTGCCGCTACTCTGAAGGCTGCACAGCATTACCCACACAATCAGGTATGGTGTGTCTTCCAACCACATACTTATACGAGAACAAAGGCTTTCTTCCATGAATTTGCAGAAGCTCTTTCTCACACGGATCATCTGGTGCTTGCAGATATCTATGCAGCTCGTGAGACAGATACTCTCGGAGTTTCTTCTGCCGGTCTTGCAGAGGAAGCACGTAAACTTGGAACAGATGCACATTACCTTCCAAGTTTTGAAGAAATAGAAGCTTTCCTTAAAGAAAACTGCAAATCCGGAGATCTCCTGATCACAATGGGAGCCGGAGATGTTGTCAAAATCGGCGAAGACATTTTAAAATAAGGCTTTCTCAATAACTTTGCTAAACTATTCTGTGGAAAAGTTCACATAGATATCCACATGCATGTGAACTTTTCCACACTTTATCCACATTTTCTCCACATAGTTATCTACAAAAAAGTCCTAGTTACCCACTCGAAAATTCTTTTTAAGATTCTCATATGATGTTATAATATTCACACTAAAGAGAAGAAGATATAGATTTCAGGTTGCCCCTCATCAGACAGAGCAAGTGGCAATTGGTTAATACATAGAGAAAGCAGGATAAGTTATGAAGACTTTGGTTTTAAAGAATAATTTTCAGATGAATATGACAATGCTGCCGAACAGCTTTGTAGATCATTATATGGCGAATGCGAACGGAGAGTTTGTAAAAGTATACCTTTTTCTTCTCCGCCATGTTGAGGATGCTGCATCTTCTCTGAGCATCTCCATGATCGCAGATTATCTGAATAATACAGAGAACGATGTTCTTCGCGCTTTCCGTTACTGGGAATCTGTCGGTCTTCTCAGACTTGGACACGGACCGGACGGTGGAATCACTGCCGTTGAATTTCTTCGCGATGAAGAAGAGAATACTTGTAGAGATACAACTGATTTTTCCGGCTGTACATCAGGCTATCCACAGGATTCAATTCCAACTCAAACTCCGGTAGCTCCGGTAACAGAGTTCCGCTCAGAAGCTGTTTCTGCACCGGTAGAAAGCAGTATCCAGACCCCTGTTTCCAATGCGGTTCCTCTTGATACATTCCGTGCCCAGAAGGAGATCAAGTCTCTCCTGTTTATCACAGAACAGTACCTTGGCAAGACACTGACGCATACGGATGTCGACACAATTACTTATTTCTATGATACGCTGCATATGTCTGCTGATTTGATTGAATATCTGATTGAATCCTGTGTAGAGAACGGACATAAGAGTATGCATTATATCCAGAAGGTTGCCATTTCCTGGGTAGAGAACGGAGTTGAAACTATATCACAGGCAAAAGAACAGGCTGCTGCATACAGCCGTAACTGCTACACGGTTTTGAATGCATTCGGCATTAAGAACAGAGGACCTGCCTCTTCCGAACTGGAATATATTAATAAATGGGCTGATACTTATGGATTTTCCGCTGACATCATTCAGGAAGCCTGCCGCAGAACAATCTCTGCCACACATCAGCCAAGTTTTGAATATGCTGACTCCATTCTCACAAAATGGTATGAATGCAATATTCATCATCTGACTGATATCAATGCCTTGGATCATGAATTCCAGAAAGAACGTTCCTTACATAGAAGTCCTGTCACAAAACCAAAGAATGTCACAAGAAATCTGAATAATTTTGAGAGACGTTCCTACGACATGGATTCTCTGGAAGAGCAACTTTTAAAGAGCAACTAATGAAAAAACAATAGTTTAGAAGATCAATTATATTTAAGAGAATTTAAAAGGAGTCTTTACATGGGATTAAAAAATTCACAGTACCATGCAATCATGCGTAAATATGAGCAGAAACAATTACATAGCCATGACATTCAGATGGCCCGGTATGAAGAAGTCTATAAAAAGCTCCCTGAATTCAAAACACTTGATGACTCCATTGCCTCACTGTCTATTCAGCATGGAAAGAAACTACTTGATGGAGATACCAGTGCAGTTGATGCTTTAAAGAAAGATCTTGCAGAATTACGTAATCGTAAGATTCATCTGCTCAAATCAGCCGGCTTCCCAGAAGATTATCTGGAGCCGGTTTACGACTGTCCGGATTGTAAAGACACCGGATACATTGGTAACAAAAAATGCCATTGTTTCAAAAAAGCGATCATTGGATTGCTTTATGACCAGTCAAATATTAAAAAATTCCCTGTAGAAGCAGATTTTAGCAATTTCAGACTTGACTATTATCCGGTTTCACATTACGATAAGAAAACGGGACGTTCTTCTCGTTCCATGATGGAAGATACTTTGCGCATCTGCCATCATTTTATCGACAGCTTTGGTACAGAGTTTAACAATCTCTTTTTCTATGGAGATGTCGGTGTTGGGAAAACTTTTCTCTCCACCTGTATCGCAAAAGAGATTATGAACAGAGAATATTCTGTTTTGTATTTTTCTGCTCCACAGCTTTTTAATACTCTTGCCAAGAATGCATTTGACAAAAATGACATTGATGCACATAACATGTGTGAATACATTTTTGACTGTGATCTGCTTATTATTGATGATCTTGGTACAGAGTACACAAACGCCTTTATTGCATCACAGTTTTTTACTTGCATCAATGAAAGGCTGCTGCATAGGAAATCAACGATTATTTCAACAAACCTTTCTTTGGAGTCGCTCGCTGATCTTTATACTGAGCGTTCTTTCTCCAGAATTACAAGCAGATATAGTCTGTTGAAAATAGTCGGTGATGATATACGTATTAAAAAGAAGTTAGAACATTAGGAGGATTATGACTCATGTTAAGTCGTTCAGAACGTATCTTGGAGAACATACCAGTAGGAAGCCTTGGAATCATTCCTTTACTTGGCTGTGAAGAGCTTGGAAATAAGGTAAATGATTACCTTGTTAAATGGCGCCGCGAAAGCGCTCACGAGCACAAGAATGATGTTGCTTTCTCCGGATATGAGAAAGAGAATTATCTGATCAATGCCAGCGTACCGCGTTTCGGTTCTGGTGAAGCCAAAGGTATCCTTGGAGAATCCGTACGTGGAAAGGATATATACCTGATGGTCGATGTATGTAATTATAATGTTACTTACTCTCTGACAGGAAACACAAACCATATGTCACCGGATGACCATTTCCAGAACTTAAAGAGAATCATTGCTGCTGTAGGTGGTAAGGGACGCCGTATTAACGTTATTATGCCATTCCTTTATGAAAGCCGTCAGCATAAGAGAACTTCCCGTGAATCTCTTGACTGCGCACTTGCACTTCAGGAGCTTGTCCGTATGGGAGTTGACAATATTATCACTTTTGATGCTCATGACCCTCGTGTATCAAATGCGATTCCGCTGAGTGGATTTGAGACAATCTCACCAACTTATCAGTTCATCAAAGGTCTTCTTCGCAATGTAAAGGATCTTCAGATCGACAGTGAACATATGATGGCGATCAGTCCGGATGAAGGTGGTACAAACCGTGCTGTATATCTTGCAAACGTTCTTGGTCTGGATATGGGTATGTTCTACAAACGCCGTGATTACACTCAGATTGTAAACGGACGTAACCCTATCGTTGCTCATGAGTTCCTTGGAAGCTCTGTAGAGGGCAAAGATGTAATTATTATTGATGATATGATTTCTTCCGGAGACAGTATCATTGAAGTTGCTACAGAATTAAAGAGACGTAAAGCAAAACGTATCTTTGCCGCTGCTACTTTTGGTCTGTTTACTAACGGAATGGAGAAATTTGACAAAGCTTATGAAGAAGGTATTATTGATGGTATCCTGACAACAAACCTCATCTATCAGACACCAAACCTTCTTTCAAAACCATATTATATCAACTGTGATATGAGCAAGTACATTGCTCTGATCATTGATACTCTGAATCATGACGGATCACTGAGCGAGATTCTCAGTCCGAATGAGCGTATCCAGAATGTACTTCAGAAATATAAAAATGGAGAGACTATCTAAATATAAATTTAGCGTAGAAATCATTTTACTGATATACGGACGAAAACAGAAAATATTATTTTAGAAAGTCGATTGTTAGAAGATGGGTATAGGAACGCCGACTCAAGGTTACGCATACTGTTCATACTAGAAAAAACAACAGACTGCTAAAAGCAAAGAAAGGATTGACAAACTCGCTGCCGCTCAGACAGCTGTCAATCCTTTCTTTAACGCAATCTATTGTTTTTCAAGTATGAGCAAGCATGCTCCACATTCGTCTGCGTCCCTATACCCATCTTCTAACATAAAGCTCCGCGAAGCTCATATTTTCTGTTTTCTGTTTATTGAAAAAAACGATTTCAACGCTAAATTTTATTAGCTACAAAAACGTTTGAGATATGGATATCATTCTAGGGAATTTCCATTGCGCCTACTTCTCAAGTAAAGTTCTTCTTTCGAGAGAATAGAAATCAGATAGCGCAGAAAAACTTACTGATAGATAGACGTTGAGGGTTTGATTCAGATGACTGTTCTGTGTGCTTGGAAAGACTTAAAAAACGAAAGATTACGTTAAAGCAGTGCGAGGCTACTGTCTGAAGCGGCAGCGAGTTTGCCGAGCACTGCTTTGCTCTTAGTAATCTTTCGTTTTTCTTAGTCTTTCCTGTATACAGAACCCGGAGTCTGCATCAAACCCTCAACGTCTGTCTATTCAAATAAACTTTATATGCGCTATCTGATTTCGTCCGAACTCGAAAAAGAATCTCTACGCTAAATCTTTATATTATCTTATTCTTCAGTTTCTGCTACTGCTTCTTCAACTGCATCTGCACTTTCGTCTGCAACAGCTTCTTCTGTGAACTCATCTGTCAGATCAACATTCTCATCAAGATCGATATCATCTTCGAAGTCCAGTTCATCTTCCATCTTAATATCTGTGTTGAGTTTTACATCACGGTACTTCTTCATACCTGTTCCGGCAGGAATATGTTTACCGATGATAACGTTCTCTTTCAGACCAACCAGATGGTCAACTTTACCCTTGATAGCTGCTTCTGTCAGAACCTTTGTTGTCTCCTGGAAGGAAGCGGCTGACAGGAAGGATTCTGTTGCCAGAGAAGCCTTTGTGATACCAAGCATGATCTGCTCTCCGGTAGCCGGCTCTTTTCCTTCTGCAACAAGCTGCTCGTTTACTTCTTCGAAGTCAAGAACGTCTACCATTGTTCCAGGCAGGAACTCTGTATCACCCTTCTCTTCGATTCTGATCTTCTTCAGCATCTGACGAACGATAACCTCGATATGCTTATCGTTGATCTCAACACCCTGGAGACGGTATACACGCTGTACTTCCTGGAGCATATAATCCTGTGTTGCACGAAGTCCTTTGATTTTCAGGATATCATGTGGATTTACGCTACCTTCTGTAAGCTCATCTCCGGCTTCAAGCATAACGCCGTCCTGTACTTTGATACGTGATCCGTAAGGAATAAGATAGGATTTGGATTCTCCTGTCTCTTCGTTTGTAACGATAACCTCACGTTTCTTCTTTGTATCACTGAGTGTTGCACGTCCTGCGATCTCTGTGATGATGGCAAGTCCCTTAGGTCTTCTTGCCTCGAAAAGCTCCTCGACACGAGGAAGACCCTGTGTGATATCGTCACCGGCAACTCCACCATTATGGAATGTACGCATAGTAAGCTGTGTACCTGGTTCTCCGATTGACTGAGCGGCCATGATTCCGACTGCCTCACCAACCTGAACTGCCTCACCTGTTGCCATGTTCGCACCATAACATTTGGAGCATACACCGTTCTTACATTTACATGTAAGAATTGTACGGATCTTAACCTGCTCAAGAGGATTTCCGTTCTCGTCAACACCTTTCTTCATCACGCGCTCTGCACGACGAGGTGTAATCATATGGTTTGCTTTTACAAGGACGTTTCCGTCTTTATCTTTAAGATCCTCAGCAGCAAATCTTCCTGTGATACGATCCTGAAGGCTCTCAATCTCTTCATTTCCATCCATGAATGCAGATACATACATTCCCGGAATCGGCTGACCCGGTTTTGCACAATCTGCATCGTGAATGATAAGCTCCTGAGATACGTCTACAAGACGTCTTGTCAGGTAACCGGAATCGGCTGTACGAAGAGCTGTATCGGCCATTCCTTTTCGAGCTCCATGGGCAGACATGAAGTATTCCAGTACGTCAAGACCTTCACGGAAGTTTGACTTGATAGGCAACTCGATCGTACGACCTGTTGTATCAGCCATAAGTCCACGCATACCTGCAAGCTGTTTGATCTGCTTGTCAGATCCACGGGCTCCGGAATCTGCCATCATGAAGATGTTATTGTATTTATCAAGACCTGTCAGCAGTGCCTCTGTCAGTTTATCATCAGTTGCTTTCCATGTCTCAACAACTTCTTTGTAACGCTCTTCCTCTGTGATAAGACCACGTTTATAGTTCTTTGTGATCTTGTCTACTGTATCCTGTGCTTCCTGCATCATCTGCGGTTTCTGCGGTGGTACAGTCATATCGGAAATGGATACTGTCATAGCTGCTCTTGTAGAGAACTTGTATCCGATTGCCTTAACATCATCAAGAACTTCTGCTGTCTGTGTAGCTCCATGAGTGTTGATAACTTTCTCAAGGATCTGCTTCAGCTGTTTCTTACCAACATGGAAGTCAATTTCCATCTTAAGTTCATTTCCCTCAACCTCACGGTCTACAAAACCAAGATCCTGTGGAATGATCTCGTTAAACAGGAGACGACCAAGTGTTGCGTCGATAGTTCCTGTCTTCTCTTCTCCATTTGCAAGAGTCTTTGTCACACGTACTTTAATCTGTGAGTGAAGTGTGATATATCCATTCTCGTATGCAAGAATAGCCTCGTTCACGCTCTTAAAGAACATGCCCTCTCCCTTTGCACCAGGACGAAGCTGAGTCAGATAGTAAATACCAAGTACCATATCCTGTGAAGGAACGGCTACCGGACCACCATCAGATGGTTTCAGCAAGTTGTTTGGTGAAAGAAGAAGGAAACGGCACTCTGCCTGTGCTTCCTGTGACAGCGGTACATGGACAGCCATCTGGTCTCCATCGAAATCGGCATTGTAAGCTGTACATACCAGTGGATGAAGCTTGATTGCCTTACCTTCTACAAGGATTGGCTCGAATGCCTGGATACCAAGTCTATGCAGAGTAGGGGCACGGTTCAGCATAACCGGATGCTCTTTGATTACTTCTTCAAGCACATCCCATACCTCTGGTTGAAGTCTCTCGACCATTTTCTTTGCATTTTTGATATTGTGTGCTGTTCCGTTCGCTACAAGCTCTTTCATAACGAATGGCTTGAACAGCTCGATTGCCATCTCTTTCGGCAGACCACACTGATAGATCTTCAGTTCTGGTCCAACGACGATAACAGAACGTCCTGAATAGTCAACACGTTTTCCAAGCAGGTTCTGACGGAAACGTCCGGACTTACCTTTCAGCATGTCAGACAGAGACTTGAGTGCTCTGTTTCCAGGTCCTGTTACCGGACGTCCACGACGTCCGTTATCGATCAGCGCATCAACAGCTTCCTGAAGCATACGCTTCTCGTTTCTTACGATAATATCTGGTGCTCCCAGTTCAAGGAGTCTTCTCAGACGGTTATTTCTGTTAATGATTCTTCTGTACAGATCATTCAGGTCAGATGTTGCAAAACGTCCTCCATCCAGCTGTACCATAGGACGCAGATCCGGCGGGATAACCGGGATAGCTGTAAGGATCATCCACTCCGGTCTGTTTCCGGACTCGCGGAATGCTTCTACAACTTCCAGACGTTTTACAATTCTCGCACGCTTCTGTCCTGTTGCATTCTCCAGGCCTGCCTGAAGTTCTGCATATTCTTTCTCAAGGTCAATAGACTCAAGAAGCTCTTTGATGGATTCAGCACCCATACCTACACGGAATGCATGTCTTCCCCATTTTTCCTTTGCTTCCTGATACTCTGCCTCTGAAAGAATCTGCTTGTAGGAGAGATCTGTCTCTCCCTTATCAAGCACGATGTAAGAAGCAAAGTAAAGTACTCTCTCCAGTGTTCTTGGAGAAATGTCAAGGATCAGACCCATACGGCTCGGAATTCCTTTGAAGTACCAGATATGGGATACCGGTGCTGCCAGAGCGATGTGTCCCATACGCTCACGACGAACACTGGCCTTTGTAACTTCAACACCACAGCGATCACATACAACACCCTTATAACGGATCTTTTTGTATTTACCGCAGTGACACTCCCAGTCTTTGCTTGGTCCGAAGATTCTCTCACAGAAAAGTCCGTCCTTCTCCGGCTTCAAAGTCCTGTAGTTGATGGTCTCCGGCTTTGTTACCTCACCTCTGGACCACTCCAGGATTTTTTCAGGTGAAGCCAGGCCGATCTTAATCGCATCAAATGTTAACGGTTCATATTGTTGTTCATTGTTATTTGGCATAAAAACGGCTCCTCCTTATTATTCCTCACCCAGGTAATCATCATCAAAACTTAAGTTCTCAAGATCGCTGTCGTCCGGCTCTTCGTCCAGTTCAACATCTTCCAGTTCTTCTCCGACAAACTCCTTCTCTGTGAATCCATGATCTCCGAAAGATTCATTCTCATCACGATACTTTCTGTCTCCTTCGATGATATGACGCAGGTCTGTCTCACCGTAATCAACGCTCTCCATGATCTTAACCTCTGTATTGTCATCACGCAGTACGCGGACATCCAGAGCAAGTGACTGGAGCTCTTTAAGAAGAACCTTAAATGACTCAGGAACTCCTGGTTCAGGAATATTCTCTCCCTTAATAATTGCCTCATATGTCTTCACACGTCCTACAACGTCGTCAGACTTCACTGTCAGGATCTCCTGCAGTGTATAAGATGCACCATAAGCCTCCAGGGCCCATACCTCCATCTCTCCGAAACGCTGTCCACCGAACTGAGCTTTTCCACCCAGCGGCTGCTGTGTTACGAGAGAGTAAGGACCAGTAGAACGAGCATGGATCTTGTCGTCTACCAGATGATGCAGTTTCAGATAATGCATGTGTCCGATTGTTACCGGGCTGTCGAAGTACTCTCCTGTACGTCCGTCACGAAGACGAACTTTACCGTCTCTTGACAGCGGAACACCCTTCCAAAGTTCTCTGTGATCTCTGTTCTCAGACAGGAACTGGAGAACTTCCGGACGAAGCTCTTCGCCATGTTTCTTCTCGAACTCATCCCACTCAAGGTTTACATAATCATTTGCCAGATCCAGTGTATCCATGATATCGTTCTCGTTCGCACCTGCGAATACAGGAGTTGATACGTTGAATCCAAGTGCTTTTGCTGCAAGACTCAGATGAATCTCGAGCACCTGTCCGATGTTCATACGAGAAGGCACACCCAGTGGGTTCAGCACGATATCCAGAGGACGTCCATTCGGAAGGAATGGCATATCTTCTACTGGAAGTACACGGGAAACAACACCCTTGTTTCCATGTCGTCCGGCCATCTTATCACCAACGGAGATCTTTCTCTTCTGAGCGATGTAAATACGAACTGCCTGATTTACTCCAGGTGACAGCTCATCTCCGTTTTCTCTTGTAAATACTTTGGCATCTACTACGATACCATATTCTCCATGAGGTACTTTCAGAGATGTATCTCTTACCTCACGTGCTTTCTCACCGAAGATTGCACGAAGCAGTCTCTCTTCAGCAGTCAGCTCTGTCTCTCCCTTTGGAGTTACTTTTCCGACAAGGATATCTCCGGCACGAACCTCAGCACCGATACGGATGATTCCTCTCTCATCCAGATCTTTCAGTGCATCATCACCAACACCTGGGATGTCTCTTGTGATCTCTTCTGGTCCGAGCTTTGTATCTCTTGCCTCTGCTTCATATTCTTCAATATGAACAGATGTGTAGACGTCATCCTGAACCAGTCTCTCACTTAAGAGAACAGCATCCTCGTAGTTGTAACCTTCCCATGTCATGAATCCGATCAATGGGTTCTTACCAAGAGCCATCTCTCCACCGGATGTAGACGGTCCATCAGCGATAACCTGTCCTGCCTCAACGCGTTCACCTTTATCAACGATCGGTCTCTGGTTGTAGCAGTTGCTCTGGTTACTTCTCTGGAATTTTGTCAGTTTATATGTTTTCTTTGTTCCGTCATCATGTCTGATCGTAATGCTTGTAGATGTAGAGCTTTCAACTACACCAGCCTGCTCTGCAACTTCAGCCACACCGGAGTCAACAGCTGTCTTAACTTCCATACCTGTTCCGACTACCGGAGCTTCTGTTGTAAGAAGCGGTACTGCCTGACGCTGCATGTTAGATCCCATCAGCGCACGGTTAGCATCATCGTTCTGAAGGAACGGAATCAACGCTGTAGCCACGGAGAACACCATCTTAGGTGATACGTCCATGTAATCGAATTTATTTCTTTCGTAGTCCTGTGTTTCCTCAAGGTAACGACCGGATACGTTCTTATTAATGAAATGACCTTCTTCATCAAGAGGTGTATTCGCCTGTGCTACATGGTAATTATCCTCTTCATCAGCAGTCATATATACAACTTCATCTGTAACAACCGGGTTCATCGGATCTGTCTTGTCAACTTTACGGTATGGTGCTTCGATAAATCCATACTCGTTGATTCTCGCATAACATGCAAGGGAGTTGATCAGACCGATGTTAGGACCTTCAGGAGTCTCGATAGGACACATTCTTCCATAGTGAGAGTAGTGAACGTCGCGGACCTCGAATCCTGCACGGTCTCTTGACAGACCTCCAGGACCAAGTGCGGAGAGACGTCTCTTATGTGTCAGCTCTCCCAGCGGGTTGTTCTGATCCATGAACTGTGACAGCTGGGAAGATCCGAAGAATTCCTTCACTGCTGCTGTTACAGGCTTAATGTTGATCAGGGACTGTGGTGAAATACCCTCCTGATCCTGTGTTGTCATTCTCTCACGAACAACTCTTTCCAGTCTGGACAGACCGATTCTGTACTGGTTCTGAAGAAGTTCTCCAACCGCACGGATACGTCTGTTACCCAGATGGTCGATATCATCATCATTTCCCATGCCATACTCAAGATGCATGTTGTAGTTGATAGATGCAAAAATATCTTCTTTTGTGATGTGCTTCGGAATCAGATCATGAAGATCTCTCTTGATCAGTCTCTTCATCTCATCTACATCACCTGCAGATTCTTCAATGATTCCTGCAAGAACCGGATAATATACCTGCTCTGTCACGCCAACCTCGGCCGGATCAATATCAACAACAGCCTGGAGGTCAACCATCATATTGGAAAGAACCTTGATATTTCTGGAAGTCTCTTCACCCTCTACCCAGATGTACGGTACTGCCGCATTCTGGATCATATCAGCGATCTCACGAGTAATCTTTGTTCCCTTTTCAGCAACAACTTCACCTGTGATCGCACTTACAGCATCCTCAGCGAGGATCTGTCCTGATACACGGTTCTTAAGAAGAAGCTTCTTATTAAACTTATAACGTCCAACTTTGGCAAGATCATAACGTCTTGGATCAAAGAACATGCTTGTAATCAGGCTTTCTGCACTGTCTACTGCCAGCGGCTCGCCCGGACGGATCTTCTTATAGAGCTCTAACAGACCTTCCTGGTAGTTCTCAGAAGTATCTTTTCCAAAACTTGCAAGAAGTTTTGGCTCTTCACCAAAGAGTTCAATGATCTCTGCATTTGTACCTACTCCAAGTGCACGGATCAGAACTGTGATCGGCACTTTTCTTGTACGGTCTACACGTACATAGAAAACGTCATTGGAATCAGTCTCATATTCCAGCCATGCTCCACGGTTCGGGATAACAGTTGCTGAATAAAGTTTCTTACCGAACTTATCATGTGCGATTCCATAATAGATACCCGGGGAACGCACAAGCTGGCTGACGATAACACGCTCAGCACCATTGATAACAAAAGTACCTGTCTTTGTCATCAGCGGAAGATCTCCCATAAAGATCTCATGCTCGTTAATCTCATCAGTCTCCTTATTATAAAGCCTTACTCTGACTTTCAGAGGTGCTGCATAAGTTGCATCACGTTCTTTACACTCATCAATCGTATATTTTGCATCTTCCTCGCAGAGTGTAAAATCCACAAATTCCAGACTCAGATGACCATTGTAATCTGCGATCGGGGAAATATCATCGAATACCTCTTTCAGTCCTTTGTCAAGAAACCACTGATAGGAATCTTTCTGAACTTCAATGAGGTTAGGCATCTCCAATACTTCTTGCTGCCTGGAATAGCTCATGCGGAAGCTTTTTCCGGTTTTGATGGGACGAATTCTGTTTTTCTCCATTGACGTTTCACTCCTCATTTATTGTTTTTGCAGGCAATAAACTGCCT
Organism: Mediterraneibacter faecis; assembly: GCF_055383675.1. Taxonomy (NCBI): domain Bacteria; kingdom Bacillati; phylum Bacillota; class Clostridia; order Lachnospirales; family Lachnospiraceae; genus Mediterraneibacter; species Mediterraneibacter faecis. The sequence goes on from NZ_AP043803.1 coordinate 2,864,676, forward strand.
TTTACGAGTTCCAGTTATATAAAAATGAAAAGAGCCTTGCGACAGTATTCTCTGTCACTATATGGCATACCTTTCCACAATAGCGCATTTTCTACTATATCACAAAGCTCTTTTTATTGTCAACATGATTCTTGTGTTTTTTATATTTTTCTTGACTTTTTTCTCAAGATATGTTATATCTTCCGCTATTCTAAGCTTTTTCCTTTTGAACAGTATCTTTTTTCAGAAATAACTTCTATATCATATCTTCATAAAGACAGATCAGCTCACGATAAACCTGAACACACCGCTCAATATCCGCAATTTCAACATACTCATCCGGTTTATGAGCCTGTGCAAGATTTCCCGGCCCATAAGACATACAATTCGGATTTCCCAAAAGACCTGCCACAACTGCTGTGTCTGTATAACCCGTGAACGCTGACACAACCGGATCTTTTCCAGTAACTTTTTTCACTGATTCAGATAAAGCTTTCATAAGACCTGACTCCATGTGTGTCTCCACCGGTGGTCTGTCACCTGTAATCTTATAAGAACCCTTTACACCCGGAACTGCATTTTCCCCAATTTCAATTGCTTTTCGAACAATCTTTTCTGCCTCTTGTGTATTCATCGGCGGAACAAGACGCATATCTATCGTCACCATGCTGTGATCTGATACTACATATGGACTGTATCCTCCGGAAATCTGTCCAAATGTAACCGTAGACTTTCCAAGTTCTTCATGTGTCGGTACTTTTCCCATCGCTTTTCGGATCTCTGCGATCATAAATGCGATTCCGGCGATTGCATCTGCCCCCTTCTCCGGCATACTCGCATGTGCAGTAATACCTTCCACATTAAGTTCAAACCAGGTTCTCCCTTTGTGAGCCATCTGAATCATTCCGGAAGTCGGTTCCATATCAAGAACCCAGTCTTCCTTCTGAATCCATCCTTGTTGCACTGCTGCTTCTGACCCTTTCATATCTGCTTCCTCGTCTACTGTTCCGATAAAGACTAATGTTCCCGGAAGTTTTTCTATATCCTCAGCATTCTCTTTCTGTGATTTTGCCACCTCCGCAAATGCTGTCAACGCACTTGCAAGTCCTGACTTCATATCACAAGCTCCTCGTCCCCAGATTTTCCCATTTGAAACTTCTGCGCCGAATGCATTTTTTGTCCATCCTTCGCCCTTAACAACCGTATCCATGTGACAGATAAATACCAGTGCCGGATGCGCTTTCGCACCTTTCACAACACCTTTTACAATTTTTCTTCCCGGCTCTACTTCGTAAGCCTCTGTATCTGCTCCACTCTCTTTCAAATAGTCGCAGATATATTCACCAATCTCGGTTTCCCAGCTTCCTGGATCCGTACTTTCTATCTTAATCAGCTCTCTCGTCAACTCAACTGCATCCATTTCTAACGCCTCTTTCGCAAAAAGACCGCAGAAGCATATCATCTTCTGCGGTCGGAATAAACTTATATTCAGGAAAATTATTTAAGAGTAACCTCTGCTCCCTGCTCTTCAAGTTTAGTTTTGATTTCCTCAGCCTCTGCTTTAGAAACTGCCTCTTTAACTACCTTCGGAGCTCCGTCTACAAGCTCTTTAGCTTCTTTAAGTCCAAGACCTGTGATCTCACGAACAGCCTTGATAACTTTTACTTTAGATGCTCCAGCGGATGTAAGCTCTACGTCGAACTCATCTTTCTCTGCTGCTCCTGCACCCTCAGCTGCTGCTGCAACTACAACGCCTGCTGCTGCAGATACGCCGAACTCTTCTTCACAAGCTTTAACAAGCTCGTTTAACTCTAATACTGATAACTCTTTGATCGCTTCGATCATTTCAGCTGTTGTCAATTTAGCCATTTTAAATATCCTCCATTTTTCTTTTCATTCTTAATTAATTAGATGAGCATCTGCTCATATATGCTGTCTGTATCCAGATCAGCTGACGCATATTACTCTGCGTCTGTTGCTGTCTCCTCTGCTGCTTCTGCTGGAGCCGCTTCTCCACCCTGCTCTGCGATCTGTTTGATAACACGAGCAAAGTTTGTGATAGGTGACTGTAAGCTTCCAAGCAACTTGGAAAGCAGTTCGTCTCTTGAAGGGATCTTAGCAAGTTCAGAAATACCTGCTACATCATATGCTGTTCCTTCAACTACACCACCCTTAAGTTCAAGTGCCGGAGCATCCTGTGCAAATTTGTAAAGGATTCTTGCCGGTGCTGTTGCGTCATCTTTAGAAATAGCAATAGCGCTTGGTCCTTCCAGGCAGTCATCAAGGGCTGCAAATTCAGTACCCTCGAAAGCTCTCTTCATCATTGTGTTCTTGTAAACTTTGTAGATCACACCAGCTTCTCTAAGCTGTTTACGAAGCTCTGTATCCTGAGCAACTGTAAGTCCACGGTAGTCAACGAGAACTACTGACTGAGCGTCTTTAATCTCTTCTGCAATCTTGTCAACGATTGGCTGTTTTACTTCAACCTTTGCCACTTTTCGGTACACCTCCTTATATTATTCGTGTACTGCCAAAGTTCCCAGCAGATCACTCTGCTGAAACTAAAAAAATCTCCAGGTCCAAAGACGTGGAGGTTCTACAAATTCATACGCATGTAAAAATTCATTCTTCCTCGGTAGGCGTTCATAACTTACGCTTTTCAGCACCTACTGTCTTCGGCAGTTGCTAAGCTATAATACCATGTTATTTTCCATATGTCAAGCCTATTTTTCATCTTTTTCTTTTTTTCTTTTTCAAAAGAGGATCCGCCGAAAGCAGACCCTCCTCTATGACAGTCTCGCAACTGTCTCTTTTACATTTTATTATGCAAGCTTAACCGGGTTAACCTTTACGCCAGGTCCCATTGTAGATGTAAGAGTTACACTCTTCAGGTACTGACCTTTAACAGCGGCTGGTCTAACCTTGTTAATTGCATCGATAAGCGTCTGGAAGTTGTCCGCTAACTGCTCCTCTGTAAAGGATGCTTTTCCAACCGGAACATGGATAATGTTTGTCTTGTCCAGTCTGTACTCAATCTTACCAGCTTTGATATCGTTGATAGCTTTTGTAACGTCCATTGTTACTGTACCAGCCTTCGGGTTTGGCATAAGTCCCTTAGGTCCGAGTACACGTCCAAGACGTCCAACAACACCCATCATGTCCGGTGTAGCAACTACAACGTCGAAGTCAAGCCATCCCTCGTTCTGAATCTTCGGGATCAGTTCGTCTCCTCCAACGAAGTCAGCACCTGCTGCTTTTGCTTCCTCAGCCTTAGCGTCCTTAGCGAACACAAGGATGCGAACCTTCTTACCTGTTCCGTGTGGAAGAACTACAGCACCACGGATCTGCTGATCAGCGTGACGTCCGTCACAACCTGTTCTGATATGAGCCTCGATTGTCTCGTCAAACTTTGCTGTTGCTGATTTCTTTACTAATGCTACTGCTTCTGCAGGATCATAGAGATTTCCTCTTTCGATCAGTTTTGCAGCTTCGATATATTTTTTTCCTCGTTTCATTTTACAATAACCTCCTTGTGGTATTGGCGGGAACTTGCCCCTCCCACTTTATGAATTTACTAAACAATTGAACTCTCAGCGCTCTCTCCCCCGAGGACACCGGAAAAGGTCGGCTGATTGTATCCTACAATATAATCGTTATAAAATCTGGATTAGTCTTCTACAACTACACCCATGGAACGGCATGTTCCAGCGATCATGCTCTCAGCAGCCTCTACTGTAGCTGCGTTCAGGTCTGGCATCTTCATTTCAGCGATCTCTCTAACCTGAGCTTTTGTGATTGTAGCAACTTTTGTCTTGTTCGGTACACCAGAACCGGACTGAATCTTACAAGCTTTCTTAATAAGAACTGCTGCCGGTGGTGTCTTTGTGATGAAGCTGAAGCTTCTGTCATTGTAAACAGTGATTACTACAGGGATGATAAGATCTCCCTGATCTGCTGTTCTAGCATTGAACTGTTTTGTAAATTCTACGATGTTTACACCGTGCTGTCCAAGTGCAGGACCAACCGGTGGTGCCGGAGTTGCCTTTCCAGCAGGAATCTGTAATTTGATATATCCTTCTACTTTTTTTGCCATTTCAATTACCTCCTTGTGGTATTGGCGGGATTCTCATCCCTCCCACGCAATTTTAATCCATTTTCTTCACTTCTGAAAAACCAAGTTCAACCGGAGTTTCTCGGCCAAACAGCTCAACATTGATTGTCAGACTCTTCTTCTGTTCGTTGATTGTCTGAACAGCTCCAACTGTTCCTTCCCATGCACCGCTAAGTACAGTTACAACATCACCGATCTCAAGATCAAGGATCACCTCATCCTGTTTGATTCCAAGGTTCTCCATCTCACTCTCATCAAGCGGTACCGGCTTGGATCCAGGTCCGACGAATCCTGTAACACCTCTTGTGTTTCTTACAACATACCAAGTGTCATCATTCATGATCATGTGGATCATAACATATCCAGGAAACATCTTTCTCTGTACGACCTTTTCCACTCCATTACGTATCTCAGGTACTTCCTCAAGTGGAACACGAACTTCCAAAATCTGGTCTTCCAGATGACGAGTCTCAATTGTCTTGTCAATGTTTGCTTTTACTTTGTTCTCATACCCTGAATAGGTATGAACGACGTACCATTTTGCCTCTGACATAAAATCACCTTTCTGCTGCGGTCAACTATTTCACTAAAAAGTCAATTCCATATCTCAAAAGCGCATCAACTACTGAGATCAGCGCTCCAAGCACTACGGAGACAGCAACAACTGCCGTGGTCTGTTTAGCAAGTGTATTCTTGTCTGGCCAAACGATCTTATTGAACTCTGCCTTAAGTCCTTTGAACCAGCTCTTTTTCTGAGTTTTTGTATTCTCACCCATAATTCCACTTCCTTTCGACAACAATTATTTTGTCTCTTTGTGCAGTGTGTGTGATTTGCAGAATCTGCAGTACTTCTTGGTTTCCATGCGTTCCGGATGAGTCTTCTTATCCTTTGTCATGTTGTAGTTACGGTTCTTGCATTCCGTACATTCCAGAGTAATTCTTGTGCGCACAACTTCCACCTCGCTTTTAATATATTCACCTACGTGTTGCTGATGGTTGCGAGCCATCAATTTTTAGGCATAAAAAAAAAGCCTACTTCCATTCGCCCAAACATTGTATCATGGGGGCAAACAGAAGTCAAGCCTCTTTCTTAATTTTTCAATTTAGCATTTTTTATATCCACTGCTTCTTCATTTACATCCGCAGTTCCGTATCATTCACCTTGTTCTTCCGACTTCTCATCGTAAGTGTCAAGGAAATGATGCTTCTCACCTTTTGACTTATACGCAACTACAGTATCCAGATTTACATTTTCAACACTCTTGAAAATATTTCCCTCCACATATGGATTTACTTTTTTCAATGTAGCAATCAATTCTTTGATTTCTTTACGCTTAGAAAGATTCTCTTCATTCTCAGTTGTAGCGCACGCTTCTGTAAACTTACATGCACACTGAAGAAAATACAGATCATTATAATCTCTCCATGCTTTGATATCTTCTTCGCGAACCATATATAGCGGTCGGATCAGTTCCATTCCTTCAAAATTTGTACTATGCAGCTTCGGCATCATCGTCTGCACCTGCGCTGAATAGAGCATCCCCATGAGGATCGTCTCGATCACATCATCATAATGATGTCCTAATGCAATCTTATTGCATCCCATCTTCTGCGCATGACTATACAGATATCCGCGACGCATTCTTGCACAGAGATAACATGGTGACTTTTCTATATTAAAAACTGATTCGAAAATATCTGATTCAAAAACCTCTATCGGAATCTCCAGCCGCTTTGCATTCTCCTCTATCACCTGACGGTTAACCGGACTGTACCCCGGATCCATCACAAGAAACTTCACCTCAAAATCAAACTTATTATGACGCTTCAGTTCTTGAAAAAGCTTTGCCAGCAACATAGAATCTTTTCCTCCGGAAATACAGACAGCAATTCTGTCTCCCGGTTTTACAAGTTCATATTCATTGATTGCCTTTGTAAATTTACACCAGATATTCTTCCTGAATTTCTTGCGCAGACTCTGCTCTACTTCCTCCGCAAAGCTTAATTCTTTCTTTGACTTACTCATCTCTCTTCCCCTGTCGTTCTATTCACATTTTGCCAAATCTTTAATCACTTCACCTGCAATGATCAACCCTGCCACTGATGGCACAAATGCCACACTGCCCGGAGTGGATCTGCGTTTTGCAGCCTTGTATTCCAGATTTTCCTGACAAGTTTCCTCCACATTGCAATTATCTGAAGTATCTTCCAATGGACGGATCGGCTCTTCTTCTGAATATACAACTTTCAGTTTCTTAACACCGCGTTTCTTTAATTCTCGTCGCATTACCTTCGCAAGTGGGCATACCTTAGTCTTATAAATATCCGTCACACGAAACGCACTTGCATCAAGCTTATTCCCCGCCCCCATGCTGCTGATGATCGGTATATCCAATTCTTTACACTTCATAACTAAAGCAATTTTAGCTGTCACTGTATCTACCGCATCCACAACATAGTCATATTCTTCAAAAGGAAATTCATCTGCATTATCCGGCAGAAAGAAACAATTGTGAATGTTCACTTTCGCCTCCGGATTAATATCGAGAATCCTGTCCTTCATCACTTCTGTTTTATATTGACCAACCGTCTTTCTCGTTGCAATAATCTGTCGGTTCAGATTACTCATACAGACTTTATCATTATCGATCAGATCCAGCTTTCCAACTCCGCTTCTTGCAAGAGCTTCACACACGTATCCACCGACACCACCGATACCAAATACTGCAACGCGGGCGCCTTCCAGCCTGTTCATTGCTTCCTTACCTAAAAGCAGTTCTGTTCTCGAAAACTGTGTTAACATTCTCGGTTCTCCTCTTCTATTCCTCTTACATAAATGTTCCGCCACCCGGACCGCCTCCCAGGCACAGTCCGCCACTGTTACAGCAAATATTGCACATCAGATTGGCAATACATAGTTTCACACACCAGCTACTATTATAGGTTCCCGGATATCCGTACATTGTCTGTCTTGTCTGATACCAGTTTCCGCCACCTTCCAGTTGTTGAAGTAACATCTGATACTGCATATTCTGTGGTTCCAGACGAACTGCTTCTCTCGCATGTTCCAATGCAGTCACGTTATTTCCTAATCCGGAATTCGCCGATGCGCTGTAGAAATACCATCTTGCACTATGCTGACTGATTCCGTCAAGTACGTTAAGAGCCTCTTTATAATGTCCGCTTCGTATGTAATTAGCTGCCGCATTCAGATGTGCATCTTCCTCACTCATCCCGGAAGTTCTACCCGTACTTCCTGCTGAACCATATCCATAAGAACCAAAACCGCCGAATCCTCCAAACGGGTCGTAACCTCCATAACCTGAACCATCACTCGAACCATATCCGGAAGTATATCCTTTTTCGCGTTCATCCATAATCTGCTGATAAGCCTGCTGCACTTCCTTAAACTTCGCCTCAGCCTCATCTTTCTTCGGATTATTGATATTCGCATCCGGATGATACTGTCGGCTCAGCTTTCGATAAGCTTTCTTCACATCTTCATCCGTAGCATTCCTGTCTACACCTAATATACTGTATGGATCTGACATCCTTCCTATTTCCTCGTTCTTTCTCTTGCCTTTATTCTAACAAACAGTTACTGTTCACACGATGTGCGACCAGCAACACTTGAATATCATAACAGATTGCTCGTCTCCAGTAAACCTGTCAACTCTTCTTAATAAATGTTGTTCCACATTTCGGACAGCGAATCTCAATCTTTCCCTTTCCTTTCGGAATACGAATCTTCTGTTTGCACCCCGGACATTTATAAATATGATATACCTTTCTTTGCGCCAGACTGTTCTTCTGCTGCTGAATATAAGTCCTAATCTTGTATGTCTTTGCAAGATACTTCTGATTTTCCGCATATCGTTTAGATACATTTTTGGAGAATATACGGAAATAACAATAAATGATCAATATCCATCCAAGTAAATAGAATAATGATCCTGCCCTTCCTCCTGCAAAAAATGAGGATAAGAGCACTACTATCAGTCCCCCAATAAGCAGAGCCTTAGAGAACTGATCCAATCCATACCTTCCCTGCATAAAACGTAAAAACTTTTCTTTCACACTAATCCTTCTTTCTTAAATTAATCCGCCTGCAATCTTCCATCACTCTTTACAGTAACAGTATCTTGTCATGCATTTCTTGAGTTAAGTTTTTCACAAAAATAATATGTGCTATATTCTGCGCTGTTTTCGCTCAAAAGTCAATTAAATAAATATAAAATGTGGTAACTGTCCAAAGGAAACGCACCGAATTTTCTTCGTTTTCTCCAAACAGTTACCAGTCTTTATTGATTCAATATATTATTACAGATTTCATCCGAGATCAGGTACACGATCCTGGAATCATTCATCATGACATATCTGTCTCCACTTCCATTTTCTCCTCCGATGTAAAGCGTCATGGTCTGATCTTCATCATCGCTTGTATAAGTAACTTCTACTGTGATTCTGGAAGTCGCATCCAGACCATACCCTGCAAGATCCGCATCATCTACAGAATAATCCGCCGCCTCTGACAGCTTCACAGCACCAAGTCCTCCGGCTACTGCTGCAACATCTTCTGCCTGATTCTCATTTTCGGAATCATAGGTTGTTGTCTCACCGTTCTGTGTGATCACTTCTTTTTTCAGATTTCCACTTCCGATACTTGGATAAGTATCCAACTGAGCAATCTGATCCAGTTCTGTCTGGATATCATCCAATGAAGTCGCCGGAATTGTATAAACCTTTTCCGTATCGTCCACTGTCGCATAGTAATCATTTCCGGTCGCATTCCCAACCTTGATTGTTGTCACAGTTCCATCTTCATCTGTCAGTGTAACTGTATAAGTCGGATGATCTAATCCATATTCTTCCAGCGCATCCGCATCCTCAAGTTCTCGATCCGCACTCAACTGTCCCATGGCATCAGCCACTGTCTTCGGATAACTCTGACGCAATGGAAAATCTTTATCTGCGGTATAGTACCAGGTATCTCCGTCTTTCTCAAAATTCATTTCACCCGTACCAAGATCATATTTCACCCCGGTAATCTCTGAGGTCTTCAGGTCTGTCACTTTCACCGTTTCTTCTTCCTTGGAATCCTGCTTCTTATTCCATGTGCTTAAGGCAAAATAGAGGATAAGGAGCAACACCAGAACACCGATCAGAATCACTGGCCCTTTCTTTTTCTTCATTCTAATTTTCTTCCTCCTTAAGCTTTTCTTCTTCTGAACCATACGCTGAATCCGGCGATCAGAATCACTGCCGGGATTCCAAAGATTACAAGAAGGCTGAACAGACCGGCATGCTGTATCGTATTATACTCTGTTCCAAGGCTCTTTGCCTCGATGGACAGATTCTGTACTCCGTCAAAGTTTGCACTTACTGCATTCATAAAGATCTGTGTATTCTCAAGCTGTGAAAATGCATCTGTAATATTCTGATCGATCAGACTTCCTGCGGAGATCACCGTCAGACGGGCTTCTGTTGTACTGCTTTCCTCAGAATCTTCCGTACTTTCACTATCATCAGTTGTTGTATCTGTTGCCTCGGCATCTGAACTATTCGAAGAAGAATCATCTCCCGAAGAAATTGTCTCTGTTGCGACAACTCCAAGTTCATACGTTCCCTGTTTCTGTTCGGACTCTGTTACTGCGTATCCATTTTCCGATGTCTCCATGAATGCACTTGTTGTTATCGTATCTCGTGTCGGATCTGTCAATGTCATTCCATGTGCATTCGTCAAAAGCACCATCTGAGAACTGATTCCGTTCGCAAGATCACCGGATACATTCAGCTGTGGGAAGATATAATATGGCTGGTTCTGATAACATCTTGTCGGATCCGCAATATAACCATCTACACCTTCAATTCCATACACCTTCAGCACACTTGCCAGATTTGGGAAATCCGTCAGAGAGGTATCCCCAAGCAGACACATCACTTTTCCACCTGCTGCCAGATAATTTGTCAGAAGTGTCACTTCATTTTCTGAAAGGTCATTCGTCGGTGCATTCATAAGCAGAAGATCACAATCATCCGGAATGGAATCTGCCATCAGAAGGTTCAGCTCTGTCAGCGTGTAATTATTTTTACTCATCAAATCTGTAACTGTAGATGACAGTTCCGCCTCTCCATGCCCGCTTACTTTATAGATTGTCTTCTGCACATCACTTGTCACATAATTCACCGCACTTGTCAACTGACCATCTCCGTCAAATTCTGAATAAGATGCATTTCCTGAATAATAGGAAGACATATCCATAACAAGAATCTTGTCAAAAGAAATAGTTGTTGTCTTTCCTGTTGCTTCACAAGATACAACAATTGTATTTTCGGATGCATTATACTCTGTCAATGCTGACGGATGCAGAACCGGATCGATCCACTCAACATTGATCTTATCTGAAAGTGCTGCATATTTACTGATAAATGTCTTAATCCTGTCATCCGTGTCTTTCTTTACCGCAAGAACTTTCATATCGACTTTATCATTCAATCCGCTCAGCAGATCCTTTGTTGTATCTGAAATTTCATAAATCTTTGTACTGCTCATATCCAGATTGCGATAAGCTTCCGGGATCTGTCCGATTACCAGATTGAACACAATAACAATCGCGATTACAAGTACTGTCAGCCCCACACTGTAAGATCCGTGCTTTGTACCGGAGGTGTGGAACATCCCTTTGATCTTTCCTGTTGTTTTCTTTCTTCTATCCACTTTCATGCCCTCCTAATTCCAACGTCTCTTCTGGATTGCCTGTACTGTCAGGAACACAAAGACTACGATCAGTGAAAGATACAGCGCGATTCCTGTTATATCTACAATACTGTTCGAAGTGATATCCGTAAATACATCTGCAAGTGCCAGTCTTCCAAGCATCTTTGTCAGCAGGTTTTCATAAAGACTTGATTTCACAAAGTACACGACCACACCGGCGATCACACCAACTGCTTCGATCACACCGGCAATCACTATATTTCCTGTCATCTGATAAATATAAACAACAATCAGAGTCAGAATGATAAGCACACCGACCAATCCGCTGACTGCACTGCTTGGAAGCATGGAAAGAATTCCATTCCAAAGATACAAGATAAGCAGAATACCAAATGTACTGATAAATGCGATCATCTGACTTTCTGTCAGAGCAGACAGGAACATGCCAATCGCCGCATATACACAGCCCAACAGGAAGAATACCCCGATGGATATGTAATCTACTTTCAGATATGCAGTTCCCTGTGCCTTAATGATTAATGGGAACGCACAGAAGATCACATTCGGGATTCCAATTACCGTTACCATTGCAAGATATTTTCCAAGCACAACCTTCCACAGACTGACCGGAGCTGTCAGAAGCAGCTGATCTGTCTTATTTTTACGCTCTTCTGAAAAACTGCGCATCGTGATCAGCGGAATCCCTACGATAAATACGATCAGTGTACCTGAAAGCGTATAGGAAAAGTATGGATATCCGGCTGTCAGGTTATATGCCATAAAGTAGATTCCTGTAAATGCAATAAGAAATGCAACAAACACGCATCCCACCATAGACTGAAAATAGGAGCGTACTTCTCTTTTATAAATCGCCAGCATCTTTCATGTCCTCCGTTTCCTTCTTCTTCGCCTTTTCTGCATATTCTTCTGCTGCCCTGTCGCTCTGCGTCAGTTCCATAAAGACATCTTCAAGACTTACCTGCAGCGGATTCAGTTTCAGCAGTGGCTGATGATTCTGTGCAAATGCCTGAAATATTTTCTCACGTATATCTGTATTTTTCTTTTCCTGAACCTGAGCCCATGTGATTCCATTTTCCAGATGCTTTGTAGAAATGCTTCGAATTCCATCTACTGTCTCAAGAATTCTTCGAACTTCGTCCGGGCTTGCTTTCGTCTCGATCTCAATCAGATCAGAATCTCCCAGATTCCGTTCCAGGTTCTCCGGCGTGTCACTTGCGACCAGTTTTCCTTTGGAAATGATCAAAATATAATCGCAGACTTCACGGACTTCCGCCAGAATATGAGAACTCAAAATCACTGTGTGTTTCGTTGCAAGCTGTCGGATCAGTTCACGGATCTCTATGATCTGTTTTGGATCAAGTCCGACACTTGGTTCATCAAGAATAATGATCTCCGGAAATCCAAGCACTGCCTGTGCCAGTCCGACTCTCTGACGGTATCCTTTCGACAGATTCCTGATCAGACGGTTTTCCACTTCCCAGATCTTCACCATCTTCTCTACTTCATTGATAGACTCTTCTCTTTTATTCTTAGCGATTCCTTTCAACTCCGCTACAAATTCCAGATATTCACGGACTGTCATCTCCATATACAACGGTGGCAATTCCGGCAGATAACCAATCTGCTTTTTCGCCTCCTCAGGTTCTTTCAGAATATCATGTCCATTGATCAGTACTTCTCCTTCGGTAGCACCGAGGTATCCTGTCATAATATTCATCGTTGTTGATTTTCCCGCCCCATTCGGTCCAAGAAAGCCGTAGACATGCCCTTCCTCTATTGTGAAGTTTAAATGATCTACTGCTGTATGATTTCCATACTTCTTCACAAGATTCTTTACTTCTATCAAAGTCTTACCTCCCTATATTTCTTCCAGTCTATATCTATGCAGACAAACCGGGATTTTTGACCTTTCAAAAGTATCAGGATTCTGTGAATGTTTTGTGTTATAAATGTGACAGTTCTATTTCTTGTAAAACGAAAAAGCATTCTCTGCATTGTTCCATATAAGAACCAACACAAAGAATGCTTCTTTTTTACTTTTCGTATTCCTTACAAACCAGATCTGCAATGATCTGCTGCCCCTGAGAATCCGGATGTACTCCGTCTTTCTGCAGATGAGATATTACAGATGACTGATACACATCCGCAACTTCATAATCGTATTTTCCCGCACGTTTTTCAATGATCGCGTTCATATTTTCAATAATGTCTTCTACAATTTTATTCAGTGTAGACGGAAGCTTCATATTTCCTGCCGGATTATAAATTGTAGTCACGATCACTTTTGCATCGTCCTTTTTCAATGAATTTACTGTCTTCATCATCTGGATCCATTCTTTTTCAAAGGAATTATAATCCCAGTTGTTCAACGCGTTGATCGCACTCAGCACAAGCAGCGGATTCTTCTTTACAGACTCTTTCAAAGATGCAAGTGCCTCATCCGCACTTTTAAATTTTGTATCTGTCTTCAGGATTTCCTGAACCACACGCTTACATTCGTTGAGCAGGTCATTCGAACCAATTGTTATAAAAATAACATCTGCTTTTGCAAGATTCGTCTGCACATCCTGCTTTGACAAATACTTTTCGTTCAATCCTGCTGTATCAAGACCTGTTCTTGCATAATTGTGATAAATATATCTGCACCCTTCGCTATATGCTATTTCCTTTGCTGCCAGACTTCCATAATTCTCCATCCAGGATTTATCGCAAGTGTAACCTTTCGCAATACTGTCTCCAAGTACTGTGCAATAAAGCTGATGTGGGCGTGCTGTTTCCTCCGTATTTTCTGTTCCGGATACCGGAAGAGTCCCTGTCAGCAGCATCCCTGCGCTGAGCAGAACTGCCAACATCCTTCTTCCGTATCTTGAAATCCTTCCTTTTCTTTCTCTCATTCCATTTTGTTTCATTTTCCGCACCTGCCTGTATTCTGTCCTTCTTCGTAGCTGTCCCTATTATTGCCTTATGCTTTTAGATTTCCCATTTTGCCTGACTTCCATGCTCCATCTTTGTAATATTTAATTTCCAGTCAATCTGCTCTTTCAATTCATTTACATGGGAAATGATTCCAACCAGTCCTTTCTCTCCTGCAAGTTCTTTGAGAATCTGAATTGCACGGTCTCTTGATGCATCATCCAGAGATCCGAATCCTTCATCTACAAACATCGTCTCCAGACTTACAGCTCCCGCCGTATTCTGGATAATATCTGCAAGTCCCAATGCCATTGATAAGGCTGCCATGAAGGATTCTCCTCCTGAAAGAGACTTCACATCTCTGACAGAATCTGTCACCAGATCATAGACATCCAGATCAAGTCCGGCCTGTCCCTGACTGCTCAGATCCTGAATCTCCCTGCACTGTAAAATAAATTCATTTGATGTCATCCGCGCCAACCTGCGGTTTGCCGCCTGAATGATCTGCCGGAAATAAGTCCGCTGTACATACGTCTCAAAATCAAGTTTCACACTGCCGCTCAAATTGCCATTTGCAGTCTTGCTCAGGTTGGAAAGTACCTCATATTCTTTTCGCAGAGCTTCCTGCGAAGAAAAATATTGTTTCAGGTTCTTGTACGCATTCTGGTTACCTGTCCATCTGCTGTGAAGCTGCATCTGATGATCCTGTTTTTCTTTCAACAGATGTTCTACTTCATTTCGCTTTTCTATCTCCTGCTGCGGATCTTCCCGCTTTTCGCCTGCAGTCTGTTCCTTCAGCGTCTCGATCTTTGCCTTTTTCTCTAACAGCTGGCGGTCATGTTCTTTCACTTCTTTGTCTTTCTCCCGCCACCCTTCGATCCACTGTTTCGCCTCACGGAATTCTTCCTGTGAAGTAAATTCCTGTCGGCTGATCTCCTCTCGGAACTCTTCCTGCTCTTTTACAAAACGCTTCTCAAGTTCTGCCTTCTGGCCTCGAAGTCCCTCCAGTTTTCCTGCCTGACGTCTGCTTTCCTCCGTCATCTTACGGCACTGTTCCTGTGCCTGCTTTGTTTCATTCTTCTTCCGATCCAGTTCAACCTGCATCTTCTGAAGCTCTTCTTTCACCTGCTCTTCTTTCACAGGATTATCTCCGAGAATACGTTGTTCTGATTCAAGCTGTGCTTTACATATCTGAAACTTTTCCTGCTGCTGTATTCTTTTTTGTTCCAGCAGATCACGTCTTTGCTTCAGTTTCTCTACCGTCTCTTTATCCGGTGCTTCTCCGGAAATCTTTGCCGGATGCGGATGTTCTACTGATCCGCAGACCGGACACGGCGTGCCTTCCTGTAATTCCTTTGCCAGGATTCCCGCCTGCTCCTGAAAGAATTTCGCATATGCTTCCTCATACTGAGCTGATGCTTCCTGACAATTCTGTATACAACGCTGCATTGCCCCTGTCTGATTTTCATATTCTTTCGAATACTTACGCACATTTGCGTAATGTGGAAGAAGATCCAATAACTGTGAAATTCTTTTCAGCATTTCCGGTTCTACCTTTGCAAAAACTTCTTCCAATTCTTCCGCTTTTTCTTTAACCTCAGAAAGTTCCTTTTCCTGTTCCTTCTGCCATACAGTAATCTGCTCGATCTCGCCCTGTATCTGCCGCACGGATTTCGCTGTTCGAAGAGCCTGCACTTCCAGATGTCTCGCCTGCTCTGCCCGGTGTCCAAGCCCTGCCTGAACCCGACAAGTTTCCATCTCGTCCTGTTTTGCATTCAGAAGAAGCAGACTCTTCTCTTCCATTTCCAAACGATCAAATATCTTATTCTTCTCTTCTTTCTTCTGAATCAGCATTCGAAGTGTTTCTGACTGTTTCTTAAGTTCCTCTGATTCTTTCTTTAAGACTTTTCCACAACTTTCTTCATATTCGAGAAAGTTTTTCACAGCCTCCAGAACCTTTTCCCCTTCCGGCATGGATAACTCACAGAGTTCTTTCCACTGATCTGCCAGTTCCTGCTGTTCTGCATTCTCCGGTTCCACACGCTCCATCTCACGCCGGATGTCTGATTCACTTTCCTTCAGCGCAATATACAGATCTTTTCCTTTTTCTTTCAGCGCTTCCTGAATCCGCCAGTAGATCTGTGTCTGGAAAATCTGCGAGAAGATCTTTTTACGTTCTTTCGATTCTGCATGAAGAAGCTTTAAGAAATCTCCCTGTGCGATCATGGAAATCTGCGTAAACTGCCCCGCATCAAGACCAATGATTTCCTGAATCTTCTGGTCTGTCTCTCGCTTCTTCCCCTGATATTCCCTTCCATCCGGAAGAAGGAGACTCACCTTCGCTGTCTCTTTCACATACCGGAGGCTTCCATCTGCTTTTCTTCTCTTCCCTACCCGGAGATATTCCGGATTACGGCGCACGGTATATTCCTGTCCCCGATAAGAAAACACATATTCAACATAAGTGTCTGTGTCTTCTGATGCATACTGGCTGCGCATCATATTTCCATCTCTGCGTCCGCCACTCGTCCGGTCATACAGCGCATACATGATTGCATCAAAGATGGTTGTTTTTCCTGCACCCGTATCTCCGGTAATCAAAAATAATCCACTGTGAATCTTTGTAAAATCTATCTCCTGGACGCCCGCATAAGATCCGAATGCGGACATCGTCAATCTCACCGGTCTCATACGTCTTCCCCTTTCATTTCACTTAGAATCTCTCTTAAGATCTTTTGTTCCTGCTCAGACATTTCCTGCCCCTGCATCTCTTTGTAGAAATCACAAAATGTTTCAAACGGAGTACCGATCCATATCTGTTCTTCAGAAAATTCCAGCTTCTGTCTCGTCCTTTCATTATCCATCCGTACTTCGAGGATATGATGGAACTTTCTTTCCAACTGTTCCTTCGGTTTGTACGGATCAACCTCATCTGTCAGCGTTACACTGACATAATCTTCACTCCCGGTTCCGTCCTCCGCTTCAAGGATCTCTTCCAGCGTTCCCCTAAGTTTTCTCACATCACGAAGTGGATGCAGCGGCAGCTTCTGAATCTCCGGCTCACTACCTTTTTCTTTCAGTTCAACTACATGAAGTGTCTTCTTCTGGTTTGCCTCACTGACAGAATATTTCAACAATGTTCCGCAGTAGCGGATCTTCTCCTGACCGACTCTCTGTGCTCCGTGTAAATGTCCGAGTGCCACATAGTCAAACTCCTGTACTACGGAAATATCTACATTATCAATGCCTCCGACAGATAATACTTCTGATTCACACGTTGTTGGAGTCTCCCCCTTCCCTGTATAAAACTGATGGGAAACCAGTACATTTCTTCTGGAAAAATCAATCTTCTCCCGTTCCAGAATTCCTTGTACAGCTGCCGTATAACTCTCCGGCACCTCTCCGCCAAAGATCTTGCGCACATATCCAGGCTTCAAAAATGGAAGCAGCCAGAAATCCACTTCACCAAACGCATCTGTCAAAGTAATCTTTTTCAGACCATCCTCTTCTTCCTCCGGAACCTGACCCGCAATATAAATCTGATGGCTTCCAAGCAAACGACTGGCATAATCAAGCCGCTGTGCAGAATCATGATTTCCCGATATGATAAGAACCGGAATCGCCGGTTCAATCTTAGCCAGAGCTGTCAAGAATTCATCAAACAGACTTACCGCTTCTCCTGATGGCACGGATTTATCATAGATATCTCCAGCAATAACAATTGCATCCGGATGTATGGACGCTGCATATGAAAGAACCTCCGCAAGGATATGTTCCTGATCCTCCCGGAGGTTATAATGATGTAATTGCTTTCCTATATGCAGGTCTGATAAATGAAAAAATTTCATATCGTCACCTCATTACAGTAAATTTACTTCTTTCCCGGATTCTTCCAGATCCAGATTGCTGCTACAATACCAAGCATATACAGAATGTTCACAAGAACGACCGGATTATCCTTCAGTAAAGCGACAACTGCTACAATTGCTGCAAGTATCGCCGCAAGCTGAAGCACCTTGAGAAGCTTCTCATTCCGGCTCTGTCTTGCTTTCTGTAAGCATTCCAGTCTGCGCTGTTCCAACGTCAGATATTCCAGCATATCTTCCGGCCGAATCTTAGAAAGAATCACTTCTTCTCTGGAAAACTTCTTCTCCCCACTGCGGTGGAAAATACTCTTGATCTGATCGATCTTTTCCTTCCGGTTCTGCGGATCTTTAACCGCCTGCTCATACTCTTCCTCGGCTACACGATCCTCCGCAGTCTCTTTGTAATAATCTTCCAGCTTCTGCGCCGGTTCTACCGGTGGCTGTACAGGATGTGTTGGTTCCGTATTCACCGGTGGTATCGCCTCTGTCTCCACTGGCGGAATCTCCTCCGCATCCACCGGCTGCTCGACTACTCCTGATGTATTCACTTCATCTATCACTTTATTTTCCTCAGACACGCTAGTCCTCCTTTTTATCTTCTCTGCATCAATCCTGAAAATGATACCTACTATTCGCATATCAACATATAAATTATAGCAAATGCACGAAAAATATACAACCAACAAGAAATGGACTTAGTGTCGATTAATCATATTTTCATTACTACTGTTGTTCCTCCGCTCCCGGAAGTTTCACCATCTTCGGCGCATGCTTAAGTGCCGGAATGATCTTTGCGATCAAATCAGATGTACGAATCTTCAGACTGGATGTGTTGATGCACGGATGACAGCCAAAATACGGATCTTTCATTATATCCTCATCGATCAGAAGCTGTACTTTCCCCTCTGTATCATTCATAAGTCCCATAACGCTGACGGATCCCGGTGTAATATCCAGATACTTCTCCATATACTCCGGTTTTGCAAAGGAAAGTCTGGCAGAGCCTATCTGTGCCGACAGATTCTTTGTCTTGAATGGCTTGTCACCCGGCATCAGAAGCAGATAAAAGTCTGTTTCCTGTCGATTGCAAAGGAACAAGTTCTTGCAGATTGCGGTTCCATCTCCAAGTGTTCTATCGATCTCTTCACAGGCTTCCATCGTCATTGCCGCCTCATGGTCTACTCTCTGGTATTCCACACCAAGCTTGTCGAGGAAATCATATACCCTGATTTCCTTTTCTAATCTTCCTTCTGTGTTTTCTGGTCTTCCATTCTCTAATTTCATATTATCAACTCCTATGTCATACTAACCTAAGTGCTCTATATCTGTCAAAACATGCAAATATTTCCTGTCTTCTCGGCACTGCCATACAGGATACACTGGATGTACTCTCGCATAATTCCGCCAGCGATTTATTCTGCATCACTTCTTCCAACTCATCTACAATCTGAATCAGATTCTTCTTTCCGTCAATCAAATGTTTCTGTGCATATCGTACACAGTATCCAAGTGCTGCCACCTGTTCGTTATCCGCAATCTGCTCTAAGTATCTCAGATCGATCGTATCCCGGTTGATCATCACAGATTCTTTCCCCATCGTCTTCATCTTGATCCTGTCATTTCCGCGAAATGCTTTATCCGGTCGCGGCACTCTGTCATAAGTCGGTTTCTCTGCCGGCTGCTCCGGCACGCTGATCTGTGGGAAATTCTCTGCTTCTTTTTTCGCCAGTACTGTAATGTCTTTCGGAACATAACGATCCATCTGGATAATACTGTCTGCAATATGGAAATAAGCTCCCGAACTTCCTGCAACGATCACTGTCGAGATTCCATAGTTTTCATACAATTCCCTGATTCTTTCAATAAATGGTGTGATCGGTTCCATCTCTCTGTGGATCACGCGCTGCATCAGCTCATCACGGATCATAAAGTTCGTTGCACTCGTATCTTCATCAATCAGGAACAGAGATGTTCCCGCCTCAATTCCTTCGATCACATTTGCCGCCTGTGAAGTACTTCCACTTGCATCTTCTGTACAGAATGATGTCGTATCTTTTCTGTTCGGAAGATCGTTGATGAACATGGAAATATCTGTCTTCTGGATACTTCTTCCATCCTCCGCACGCAATTTCACTGCTGTCGCATCTGTGATCACATACTCTCTTCCATCCCCTGCGATGTGATTGTACACTCCAAGTTCCAATGCTTTCAAAAGTGTTGATTTTCCGTGATAACCTCCGCCGACGATCAAGGTAATCCCCTTACGGATTCCCATACCGGTAATCTTTCCTTTATGCGGAAGTTCCAGTGTCACTTCCTGTTCCTTCGGAGACTGGAAGGCGATTCCGTCACGCATCGGCCGGGATGAGATTCCGGATTCCCTTGGCAGTACACTTCCGTTTGCCACGAAGGCACAAAGACCAAGTTTCGGAAGTTCTTTACGGATATACTCCTGGTCTTCTGCAAGATCTACGATTCTTCTCAATCTCTTTGCATCCAGATTCTTGTAAAACAGGGATGCCTTTACGCACTCCGGAACAAAATCAAATAAAATCTTCTCTAACTCTCTCGCATTGATTGTTCGTCCATTTGCCGGAAATCCGATTTCCATTCTAAGAAGGATATTCCCGTTCTCCGGCTGAATCTGACACGCTGTTCTCTCCAGAACTTCCTGTCCGCATCTGCTGACAGAGATCAGACCACTCTTACCTGAACCTTTTGCCTTGAATGCAAACCGTTCTGCCCTTCTTCCAAACTGGCGCAGCAATTCGTCCTGAAGTGCAATTCTCTGACATTTTCCACAATATAATTCCTGTGGGAATCCTGCTGTCTTCCCACTCACCAGTACACTTACCTTTGACGGTGACGCAAACGGATCTCCCTGTACGTGATCGATCGATAAAACATATCCCGGAAATCGGTACTGTCCTTTTGTATCTTTATAAGCCGGATATCCCCGGTGATCTATTCTTGATAATAAACTTCTAAGTTCTGCTTCTGACTGCATTTTTATTCCACTCTTTCTTTTTCTCATTCGTGCAGAATACGCTCAAACTGCACGAACCATTTCTCATTATACAACATTTTTTGCTCTCTTGCATGCAAGAGTCATGCCGCTTGCATGATCTGTACAGCAAAAGGTTACTGTTCACTCCCGTGTCAATCACTCCGCTGATTGACACGGAGGATGCGTGTTTTGACTTGAATGCATCTCGCCCCATCGCCAAAGGCGATTTAAAATGGCGAGATGCGTTGCTGGTCGCACATCGTGTGAACAGTAACAGCAAAAAGAAGCCATTATCCAGACTCTTTATCCGAATAATGACTTCCAATCATTTACTTCAAATTACTTTTCTGTAATACAATTTTATACCTCGAAGATCAGGTCTCCGTAAGATGGCATTGGCCAAGCTTCTTTATCCACGATCATCTCAAGTTTGTCAACCGGTGCACGGAGTGCATCCATAGCCGGAACAACCTCTGTATGATAGTATGTAGCCTGTACTTCGCCTTCTTCTTTTGCTGCTGCCTCACCTGTCACTTTTACAAGCCTATCAAGCGCTGCCTTTGTCTCAGCCATCAGAGCACTTACTTCCTTAAGTGCCTCTGTCTGAACTGTCGCATCAACACCTGCTGCCTTCACAGCATTAATTGTATCTGCCAGTGTCTTTGTATACTTGATAAATGCCGGCAGGAACTGTTTGCTTGCCATATCGATCATAGTACGAGCTTCAATATTGATTGCCTTAGCATATGCCTCATACTGAATCTCTGCACGAGACTCAAGCTCTGCTTTTGTGAATACATTAAATCTCTCAAACAATTCTACAGCCTTCTCTGTTGTGATCGCCGGAATTGCTTCAACCATAGACTTAATGTTCGGAAGTCCTCTTCTCTCAGCCTCTGCAACCCACTCATCAGAGTATCCGTTTCCGTTGAAGATGATTCTCTGGTTCTCTGTCAGGTATTCTTTAATCAGATCATGTACTGCAAGATCAAAGTCATCTGCTTTCTCAAGAATATCACATGCATCTGCAAATGCTTCCGCAACAATTGTGTTCAGTACGATATTCGGGTTTGCAATAGAATCTCTTGATCCAACCATACGGAACTCGAACTTATTTCCTGTAAATGCGAACGGTGATGTTCTGTTTCTGTCTGTTGCATCTTTGAACAGATCTGGAAGTGTACTTACACCTGTCTCCAGCTTTCCGCCCTTCAGACTATGTGTAGCTTCTCCTGTGCTGATCAGCTGCTCAACAACATCCTCAAGCTGTTCTCCAAGGAAGATAGAGATAATTGCCGGAGGTGCCTCGTTTGCTCCAAGTCTGTGGTCATTTCCCGGATCTGCTGCGGATTCTCTAAGCAGATCTGCATGTACATTAACCGCTTTCATAATGCAGGCAAGTACAAGAAGGAACTGTGTATTCTCATGAGGTGTCTTACCTGGTTCGAGAAGATTGATTCCATCATCTGTAGTAATAGACCAGTTGTTGTGCTTACCGGATCCGTTAACTCCTGCGAACGGTTTCTCGTGAAGCAGACATTTCAGCCCATGCTGACAAGCTACTCTCTTCAATGTCTGCATTGTCAGCTGATTCTGATCTACAGCGATATTAGCTTCTGTATAAATCGGAGCCAGCTCATGCTGTGCCGGTGCAACCTCGTTATGCTGTGTCTTTGACGGAACACCCACCTTCCAAAGCTGGATATTTACATCTCTCATGAAAGATGCAATTCTCTGACGGATTGTTCCGAAGTAATGATCGTCAAGCTCCTGTCCTTTCGGAGGCATTGCCCCAAAAAGTGTACGTCCTGTGTAGATCAGGTCTTTTCTTTCTTCAAACTTCTCTGCATCTACAAGGAAGTACTCCTGCTCTGCTCCAACAGATGGAGTAACCTTCTTAGATGTTGTATTTCCAAATAAACGAAGAAGTCTTAATGCTTCTTTATTGATCGCTTCCATAGAACGAAGCAGTGGTGTCTTCTGATCCAGTGCCTCTCCTGTGTAGGAGCAGAATGCTGTCGGGATGCAAAGTGTAGCTCCGCCTGCGTCCTGTCTTACGAATGCCGGTGATGTACAATCCCATGCTGTATATCCTCTTGCCTCGAATGTTGCTCTCAGTCCTCCTGACGGGAATGAAGATGCATCTGGCTCACCCTTGATCAATTCCTTTCCTGAGAAAGTCATCAGAACCTTTCCGCTCGGAAGTGGAGCTGAGATAAAGGAATCATGCTTCTCTGCTGTAACTCCTGTAAGTGGCAGGAACCAGTGTGTATAGTGAGTCGCTCCTTTTTCAATCGCCCATTCTTTCATCTCGTGAGCAATAACATCTGCTGTCTCGAGATCCAGATCTTTTCCTTCTTCAATTGTCTTTCTCAGATTCTTGTAAACTTTCTTTGGCAGACGCTCCTGCATAACTGTATCATTAAATACATTTTCTCCAAAGATGTCAGCTACATTGAATAATTCTGTGCTCATACCCTATACCTTCCTTTTCTCTTAATTCTTCGATTACTGTTCACTGCAATGAACAATATTCGATTGCACTACGGGAAACCCCATAATAGATTACCTCTCAGGAAATCATCCGTCTGATCCAGTCAGATCAGATCTGATTTTATTCCATCCAATCTGATTCAATCATGCGGATCATTTCCCAAGCGATAAAAAAAGGGCACTCCAATTATAATTGGAACGCCCTTGTTCTGTCTACGTGAGTCAGTATACCTCAACTTGCTTTAAAACGCAAGTGCTTTTTTAAAAAAGTTCTTCTCAGGCTTTTCCGACAGATCCGAATAACTCCATCTTCTCTTTTACTGTTTCCATGATTGCGTCTGCACCTGGTTTGAGAAGTTTACGTGGGTCAAATCCTTTACCCTCAAGATCTTTTCCTGCTTCGATGTACTTACGTGTAGCATCTGCGAAAGAAAGCTGACACTCTGTATTAACGTTGATCTTAGCAACTCCAAGAGAGATTGCTTTCTTGATCATATCTTCCGGGATACCTGTACCACCGTGAAGTACGAGTGGCATTGCTCCTGTACGCTGCTGAATAGCATCCAGAGTCTCAAAGCTTAATCCTTCCCAGTTTGCCGGATATTTACCATGAATGTTACCGATACCTGCTGCCAGGAAATCGATTCCCAGATCAGCTACTCTCTTACACTCTTCCGGATCAGCGCACTCACCTCTTCCGATAACTCCATCTTCTTCTCCACCGATGGATCCAACTTCTGCTTCGATTGACATTCCGTGCTCGTGAGCGATCTTAACGAGTTCTTTTGTCTTCTCAACGTTCTCGTCGATTGGATAATGAGATCCGTCAAACATGATTGATGAGAATCCTGCTTCTACACATTTCAGGCATCCTTCGTAGCTGCCGTGGTCAAGATGAAGAGCAACCGGAACTGTGATTCCGAGTTCTTCCATCATTCCGTTTACCATACCTACAACAGTCTTATATCCTGTCATGTACTTTCCTGCACCCTCAGATACACCAAGGATAACTGGTGAGTTGAGTTCCTGTGCTGTTGTAAGAATAGCCTTTGTCCACTCAAGATTGTTGATATTGAACTGTCCTACTGCGTAGTGGCCTGCTTTTGCTTTCTGAAGCATTTCTGTAGCTGATACTAACATATTTCTTTCCTCCAATTCTTAAAGATCCTGACACCCGTGAAAACCATCAGGAATTATTTATTTAGAATTCTTCTATATTATAGCGTATTAATTTATAAATGACAATCTTATGTTTTGCATAAAAAACAGTACGCAGTTACAATTATCGTTAACATTTTCACAAGGGTTTCTTCTGCCCTCTGTGGATTGTTCTTATTTTTGTACAATATAACCAATAATTATTTATTCGGTATAACCGCACTTTTCTCCTTTTGCTAACTCTGTATTTCTGATTCGTGATTTACTAAAAGATTTTCAAAGCACAAAAAAAGCTCGTAAATACGAGCTTTTTTCAGTGACTCCGAGGGGAATCGAACCCCTGATTCCAGCGTGAGAGGCTAGCGTCTTGACCGCTTGACCACGGAGCCTTATTCATTTTCGTCTGTGTCTTTTTTGTTACCGCCACAAGACAATAGTTATTATATACCAGGCTTTCAGAAAATGCAACCCCTTTTTTTAATTTTTTTCAAAAAAAATTTATTTTTCTTTCAAATTGCCGTTTTTCGTTGATTTTACGCGGTTTTCGGCGATTGTTCAACAAGCTTCAATTTCAAAAAAAGGGGTGATTTTCTAAAATATCACTGAAAATTTTTCAGATTATGTGTTTAGACTTCCTCTGCTTCCACCAACTGTTCACTCAGATCTTCTACGGCTTCTTCCTTAACCATAATCTGAAGTGCCTGGTTTTTATTCTTAATTACAACTTCTTCATGAGTACCGCCGTACTCTCCATCCAGCGTCCATGGAATTGTCTCAACAGATTCAAAACGGACTTCACCACTCTTGAAGGAGTATATTCTGTCTGAATTAATCTGACGCATCACAACTGCCCCCAGCAGTTCGTTCAACTCGACTGGATTCTTTGGTGTTTTAAAGAGTGTCACCTCAAAAACACCATCATCAAAAATAACATTTTCTCCTGTGATTCTTTTGAATCCTCCTACAGAGCGTGAATTTGTCACCATTCCAAAGATAAACTCATCTTCAATCGTCTCTCCGTCATGTGTGACTTTGATCTTATAAGACGGAATATTGAACAGTCTCTTGGTTCCTTCCAGAATATAAGCCATATGACCAAGAATATTCTTCATACTCTGCTTCGTCTCATATGACACGTCTGTGAAAATGCCAAAGGCTGCAATATATACGAAGTAGTCATCGTTAAACTGACCGATATCAAAGGAAAATGGTGTTCCTGTTACAATTGTATCTGCGGCCTCCAGCATATTCTTGGAAATATGCAGACTACTTGCAAAATCATTCGTTGTTCCGGCCGGAATATATCCGATCGGCGTCTTATTTTCTCGCATCATCATACCGGTCACGACTTCATCTAATGTACCATCTCCGCCACTACATGCCACGAGATCATATTCTTCTGTGTACTCACTGACTTTTCTTACAGCATCCTGACTTCTTTGTGTAGGATAAACCGTCACCTCATATCCGCCCTTCACAAAAGTGTCGATCACATCTGAAAGTTTCGGCTTCAGAAGTCCCATTCCTGAATTCGGATTGTAAACAAATAGCATTCTTTTCATAAACAAATACCTCCTTATTCAAAAATCATTTGTGTTCACATCAGCTGCAAACTCTCCCCCATAGAAAAAGATGGCTGTACTCCTCTTCAAAGTACAGCCCCTCTATATTCATTTGTAATCACATAGTTATCTCTCTGTGACTTCAATTACCATCTTATTGTTATTATACGTTAGCAAAAAATGTCTTAATGCCTTCCGCTGCTTTCTGCTCGTCCTCGCCGTCTGTCACAACAGTAATCTCCTCGCCTCCGATCAGATTCAGACTCATCATACCCATAATACTCTTTGCATTGATGTTCTTCTCGGCTACCTGAATGTACACTTTGCTCGCATACTGGCTGGCTTCCTGTACGAGAAGGGCGATCGGCCGTCCATCAAACCCTGGGTCCGCTTTCACTACAACAGATGTCTTAATCATAATAATCCTCCTTGTTCTTGCCGAACTTTGTCTGCCATCTCACTCAGCTTACGCAGTCTGTGGTTGATACCCGATTTTCCAACCGGAGGATTCAGGGATTCTCCCAGTTCCTTCAATGTTGCTTCCGGATGCTCGAGGCGGGCAAGAGCGGCCTCGACTAATCCTTTCGGTATATTCTCAAATCCTATCTGATCTCTCAAATATGTAATATCTTCCAGCTGTTTCACTGCTGCTGATACTGTCTTATTAATATTGGCAGTTTCACAATTCACTTTTCTGTTCACAGAATTTCTCATCTCCTTGAGAATTCTTACATTCTCAAGTTCCATTAATGAGACATGTGCCTCCATGATATTCAGAATATCTACTATCTGTGCTCCTTCTTTCAGGTAAACAACATACGACTTTTTTCTGAGCACGATCTTTGCGTCCATAGAAAAACTGCAGATCAGATCACAGATCTGATGTGCCATCTCTTCTGTGGAACAGACAATCTCAAAATGATATGCCTTGTTCGGATCACTCATAGATCCGGACGCCTGAAACGTTCCGCGGAGAAATGCTCTTCGACAACAAACCTGTTGGACAATCATCGGATTCACGGCATGCAACTCTTCCGCATTCTCCTGCTGTTCCCCTATCATCTTCGTAGCCTGTAAGATACGTATCGCATCTTCATGCTTTTTTACGATAACAGAATAGGTCTCTGTCTGCTTCTTTATATTTCTCCGAACGGAAATATCACTCCTTATATTAAATGTTTTTTCTATTAATGTAAAGACCTTTCTTGCAACTAAAATGTTTTCTGTACGAATCTTGATACTGCACCGGTCAAAACTATTGATTACAACCGTCCCGCACATGCCAATAAAAGCCGTCAGTTCCGCAATCTGGCAATGTCTGGCTGAACTGATGTTCCTTGCAAGCTCTTCCTTCACTTTTCCAGAAAATGACATATTTTCCACCTTTTACTTTCTCTTTGTGATACTATCCTTCCCGATATCACGATGTTCAATACGGACGCCATAACTTTCCTCTGTCTCAAGCGTGTGATATAACGCATTTGCCAGCGTTACAGATCTATGCTTTCCGCCGGTACATCCAATTGCGATCACAAGCTGGTTTTTTCCCTCCAAAATATAATTTGGAATCAGAAATTCAACCATGTCTTTTAATTTTTCAAGGAAAATCGGTCCCTTGTCATTCTGCATGACATAATCCTGGACTTCCGGATCATTTCCTGTTTTTTCTTTCAATGCATCAATATAGTACGGATTCGGAAGAAAACGCACATCGAATACAAGGTCTGCGTCCTGCGGAATTCCGTATTTAAAACCAAAGGACATTACTGTGATATAGAGATTGCAAAAACTCTCACCTTTCACAAAAATCTTCTCAAGTTCAATCTTCAGTTCTCTTGTCAGCATCTTACTTGTATCAAGAATATACGTTGCCTTCATTTTCAAAAATGCGGTCTTCTCACGTTCTTTCGCAATACCGGTATCCACACGTCCCGACCCGCTCAGAGGGTGCTGTCTTCTCGTTTCTTTGTATCGCTTTACAAGTACAGAATCCTTTGCGTCCAGAAACAGAATCTCATATTTGATCCCCTTTTCGTCCATTTGCTCAAGGTCTTTCTCTAATCCAGAAATATCCTGTCCGCTTCGCACATCGACTCCCAATGCCACTTTCTTCATTGAAGTTTCTGAATTCTCAATCATCTGCACAAATCCAGGAAACATTGAGATTGGCAGATTGTCCACACAGAAATATCCCATATCCTCAAGCATCTTAAGTGCTGTTGATTTTCCCGCTCCTGACATCCCTGTTACGATAACAAAACGCATATCAAAACTCTCCTATTCTTCTTACTTCCGCTTCCAGACGGACTCCTGAATTTTCTTCCACTTTATCTTCTACCTGACGCATCAGTTCCATAACCTCTGCTGCGCTTGCATTCCCTCTGTTGATCACGAAACCGCAATGCTTTTCAGATACCTGTGCATCTCCGACCCTGAATCCGCGAAGTCCTGCATCTTCAATCAGTTTTCCTGCGAAATATCCTTCCGGACGCTTAAATGTACTTCCTGCACTTGCATACTCTAATGGCTGCTTTGTCACTCTTTTTTCTTTCAGATCATCCATCACTTCTTTGATCTTCTCCGGATTTCCTTTTTCAAGAGAAATCACTGCTTCAAGAACAATATAATTCTTCTGTTCTACCACGCTTGTCCGATAAGCAAGCCCCATCTCTTCTACCGGGATCGTGAGAAATTCTCCATCTGCTGTCATCACTTCCACACTCTCAAGTACCTGCTTCATCTCTCCACCGTATGCACCCGCATTCATACGGACGGCTCCGCCTAATGTTCCCGGAATCCCTGCTGCAAATTCAAAACCGGTTAATGAATCAGCCAGTGCAGCCGCCGCAATCTTCGACAGAAGTGCGCCTGCTCCGGCATAAATCTTATTCTCTTCTACCCTGATCTGATTCATTTTCTTAAAAATCTGAAGAATTACACCACGATATCCCTTATCTCCAACAAGAAGATTACTTCCGTTTCCGATCACGGAATATGGGATTTCCTCTTTTTTGCATAACTCAACGATTGCCTGGATCTCTTCCTTTGATTCAGGTGTCACGAAATAATCTGCCGGACCACCAATACGAAATGTTGTATGTTTCTTCATCGGCTCATCTTTCATTACATTTTCCTGTTTTGTAATAGTGCACAATCTATTGTACAATTCCATATCTATACTCCGTTTCTTCTATATAATAGTATTAAATATTCTTATCAGTCATCAACATCATACACCACCCACTTCATAAAGTAAAGTATATTGCCTTGCCAAACACTAATAAACCATGTATAATGAATGCGTATATCTAAAATTAACCAAGCCTCTTTGGAGGCACATTTTTTAATCAAAGGAGTGAATATTTAAAGTGGACGCAGGTGACACGTACCTATTAATTATACTGTTAATTTTACTATTGTTTTCATCATTTTTTTCATCAACCGAGACTGCGCTGATGTCAGTGAATAAAATTAAACTCCGCTCTCTCGCAGACGGTGGGAACAAGCGGGCAGCTTTGGCTCTTGATATCACAGAGAATCACACAGCGAAGATGCTCAGTGCGATCCTGATTGGTAATAACATTGTGAATGTTTCAGCATCTTCTCTTGCTACAACCCTTGCCTATTCATTTGGTGGATACATGGTCAGCATTGCTACACTGATTCTGACAGTGGCAATCCTTGTATTTGGAGAAATTACACCGAAGAATTATGCAACGATCAACGCTGAGAAGCTTACCCTTCGCTATATTCCGGTCATCAAGTTTTTCATGACGGTCATGACTCCTGTCATTTTCATCATTAACTTGTTTTCCCGCGGAATCATGCTGATCCTTCGCGTAGATCCGGATGCGGCGAATAAAGCTATGACAGAAGAAGAACTTCGTACCATTGTGGATGTCAGCCATGAAGATGGTGTAATCGAGTCTGATGAAAAAGAGATGATCTACAACGTATTCGATCTCGGCGATGCCAAGGCGAAAGACATTATGGTTCCTCGCGTACATGTTACATTTGCTGATGTCAATAGTACCTTCGATGAATTGATTGATATTTTCCGTGAAGACAAATTCACAAGACTTCCTGTTTACGAAGAGACACAGGATAATGTTGTCGGTATTATTAACATGAAGGATCTGCTTCTTTACGATCATGATACACCGTTCAATATCCGGGATTTCTTAAGAAAACCTCATTTCACTTATGAGTTCAAAGATATCTCTGAACTTCTTGTAGAGATGAGAGATTCTACTTTTAATATTGCAATTGTTCTGGATGAGTACGGTGAGATGGCAGGACTCATCACTTTGGAAGATATTCTGGAAGAGATTGTCGGTGAGATTCATGATGAATATGATGAGAATGAAGATGAACTGATCAAAGAGATTTCTGATCATGAATATATTATCGAAGGCTCCATGAGTCTTGATGATGTGAACGATCACTTACATACAGAACTTAACTCTGAAGATTATGATTCTCTTGGAGGACTGATCATCGAACATCTGGACCGTTTACCTCAGATGGGTGATGAAGTTGTCACTGAAGATGGAATTCGTCTGGTGGTCGAGAAGTTGGATAAGAACCGCGTAGAAACGGTACATGTTTATCTTCCTGAAAGAGCAGATACAGAGGAAGAAGCGGATGAAGAGAATTCAGATCCTTCTGAAACTGACAAACACT
The DNA here is from genome assembly GCF_055383675.1 of Mediterraneibacter faecis. Taxonomy (NCBI): domain Bacteria; kingdom Bacillati; phylum Bacillota; class Clostridia; order Lachnospirales; family Lachnospiraceae; genus Mediterraneibacter; species Mediterraneibacter faecis. The sequence goes on from NZ_AP043803.1 coordinate 2,895,187, forward strand.
CACATGAATAGAACTTTTTAAAATGTCGGCTGCATTATCGCAGCCGGCATTTTTTGACGTTTCACAGGCAATGCACGCTTTCATATAATATATAGAAGCACAAAATAATGAGGTGATTATATGTCTTATTCTATCATGCTTGATGCAGGTCATGGCGGTCGTGATCCCGGGGCTGTCTATAACGGCCGACGGGAAAAGGATGACACTTTATCTTTAACACTTGCCATTGGAGAACTGCTGCAGGAACATGGAATTGATGTACTCTATACACGTACAACAGACATTTATGAATCTCCATATCAGAAAGCATTGGAAGCAAATGCAGCCGGTGCAGACTTCTTTCTGTCTATTCACCGTAATTCTTATCCGACAGATAATACCGTATCCGGCGTAGAATCTCTAGTTTACAACAAATCCGGTCTGAAGTACACAATGGCTCAAAATATTAATGAGGGATTGGAAGCTCTCGGTTTCATCAATCTCGGCGTAAAAGAGCGCCCCGGTCTGGTCGTTCTGCGCCGTACACAGATGCCGGCGGTTCTGGTAGAGGTCGGATTTATCAACTCTGACACTGATAACCGGCTCTTTGATGATAACTTTGATGATATTGCGCTTGCGATTGCTGAGGGAATCCTTGATACATTAGAAGAAAGCGGAGAAATCAGCAGTGATTCTTCTCTCCCTCACTATGCAGTGCAGACCGGGGCTTTCCGCAGTGAACGATATGCACGACGGCTCCTGAATGAATTAACCGAAATGAATTTTCCTGCTGTTTTGACAGAAGGGGATGGTTTATTCCGGGTAACGGTCGGAGAATATGATACGCTTGACGAAGCTGTAAAAATGGAACGCCGGTTGAAGCGTGCCGGATATCAGACAGTTATTGTAACTATTTAGTTGCAGGATTTAGATTCTGACTATTACATGTCCGTAAAAACATTTTCAAAAAACAGAGCGCACTCTTGATTTTTTCAATTGACGGTATTATAATAGCGTTAATTAGAAATCATACGGTCTTTCGCCGCATAAAGGAATGGAGGATTTACTACAATGGAGAAAAAAAACATTGACTGGGAAAATATCGGATTCGGATATATCCCTACAGATAAGCGTTTTGTAGCTAATTATAAAGATGGAGCATGGGATGAAGGTGGTCTCACAGAAGATCCTAACATCGTCATGAATGAATGTGCCGGAGTTCTTCAGTATGCACAGACAGTATTTGAAGGAATGAAGGCTTACACAACAGAGGATGGACACATTGTCACTTTCCGTCCGGACCTCAATGCGAAGCGTATGGTCGACTCAGCGAAACGTCTTGAGATGCCGCCTTTCCCGGAAGATAAATTCGTTGATGCTATTGTTCAGACAGTAAAGGCAAATGAAGCTTACGTTCCACCTTACGGAACAGGAGCAACACTTTATATCAGACCTTATATGTTCGGAATCAATCCTGTAATTGGTGTAAAACCGGCTACTGACTATCAGTTCCGTGTATTTGCCACTCCGGTTGGACCGTACTTCAAGGGCGGCGTGAAACCACTGACACTGTGCGTATCAGACTTTGACCGCGCCGCACCGCATGGAACAGGACACATCAAAGCCGGACTGAACTATGCAATGAGCCTTCACGCAATTGTTACAGCTCACGCAAATGGTTTTGATGAAAATATGTACCTTGACTCCGCTACAAGAACAAAAGTTGAGGAAACAGGTGGAGCAAACTTCCTGTTCGTAACAAAAGATAACACTGTAGTTACACCACACTCCACAACAATTCTTCCGTCTATCACAAGACGTTCTCTGATGTATGTTGCTGAACATTATCTCGGACTGAAAGTAGAAGAAAGAGATGTTTACTTTGATGAAGTAAAAGACTTCGCTGAATGTGGTCTGTGCGGAACAGCCGCTGTTATCTCACCGGTTGGTAAGATTGTCAACCACGGAGAAGAAATCTGCTTCCCAAGTGGAATGGAACAGATGGGACCTACAATCGCAAAACTTCGCGATACACTGACAGGTATCCAGATGGGACGTATCGAAGCACCGGAAGGATGGCTGAAATATATCGACTGATTTTAAATCAGATAAGAATTTTCGATCAGATATTGAAAGAAGGGATTCATTTTTCGAAATGTTTCTCTTCTTTTTTAGTGAAAAAGGACATCCTGCAGAGATTTACTCCCGCAAGATGTCCTTTTCATAGCTGTTATCCAGCAACCCTGTTCCATTCTTAATTATTTACTCGCAAAGTCCTTCGCTTTCAATTACTTTCACTACGCTGTCTACATACTTCTCACAGATCTCGTCAGAAGCTGCTTCTACCATAACACGGATTACCGGCTCTGTTCCACTCTCGCGAACAAGGATACGTCCGTCTGTTCCAAGTTCTTCAGCTGTTTTCTCTACTGCCGCCTGAACTGCTGCGTTATCCAGTGCTGTCTTCTTATCCTTTACACGAACATTCTTCAGAAGCTGTGGGAAGATCTTCACTTCATCTGCAAGTGTTCCAAGTGTCTGCTTCTTCTCAATGATTGCTTCCATAACCATAAGAGATGTCAGGATACCGTCACCTGTACGTGCATGTTTGCTGAAGATGATATGTCCGGACTGCTCTCCTCCAAGAACATATCCGTTCTTAAGCATGTTCTCGTAAACGTACTTGTCACCAACTGCTGTCTGCTCATACTTCATACCAATCTTATCACAAGCTTTATAAAGTCCAAGGTTAGACATGATTGTTGTAACAACTGTATTGTCTTTCAGTTTTCCCTGCTCCATGAGATATTTACCACATACATACATAATGCGGTCTCCATCTACAACATTTCCATTCTCATCAACTGCGATACATCTGTCAGCATCTCCGTCATAAGCAAATCCGATATCCAGATGTTTCTCTTTTACATACTCCTGCAGAACTTCGATATGTGTAGAACCACAGTTTGTATTAATATTCACACCATTTGGCTCATTGTTGATTACATAAGTCTTTGCTCCAAGTGCATCAAATACACTCTTTGCAACGCTTGACGCACTACCATTCGCACAGTCAAGTCCGACTCTCATATCCTTGAAAGAACGTGTTGCGAGAGAAATCAGATGACCGATATAACGGTTTCTTCCTGCTGCATAGTCAACTGTGCGGCCAATGCTCTCTTTTGTTGCCAGCGGGATCTCATCAATCTCCCCATCAATATAAGCCTCGATCTTCGCCTCAACCTCAGCCTCCATCTTATGACCTTCGCTGTTGATTACCTTGATACCATTATCATAGTATGGATTGTGGCTCGCTGAAATCATAAGTCCACAGTCAAAATCTTCTGTTCTTACTACATATGAAACACTTGGTGTTGTTGTCACATGAAGAAGGTAAGCGTCAGCTCCTGATGCTGTCAGTCCTGCAGCAAGTGCATACTCAAACATGTAGCTGCTTCTTCTTGTGTCTTTTCCAATCACGATTCTGGCCTTGTGGTCCTGTCCGAAATACCATCCAAGATAACGTCCTACTTTAAATGCATGCTCTACTGTAAGAACTACATTCGCCTCACCACGGAAACCATCTGTTCCAAAATATTTTCCCATAATAATCTTCCTTTTCTTTCTTGTGATATCTCTTTTATTATCAGATCTATTCACAAATTTGCTACCGTAAAACATATTTTCATTATATAAAACATGCTTTACAAGTTATTCCTATTATATTACCTTTATAAATCAGATACAAGCTTTTTTCTCTTAACATTACTCGTTACTGTTCACACGATGTGCGACCAGCAACGCATCCTCCGTGTCAATCAGCGAAGTGATTGACACGGGAGTGAACAGTAACCCTTCTTCATGTCTTTAAAAACATACACGGTTTCCTCTTCTCAGTGTCCCTTTTTCTATGCTATACTTGAAAGGTTATGTTTTATAGTTGTCACAAAAGAAAGGATTGATCTATCAAATGAATTCATTGAAGCCGATGTTACTTACATCATTAAAGAGCTACAATCGTTCTCAGTTCATCAAAGACGTAACTGCCGGAATCATTGTAGCAATTATTGCATTGCCGCTGTCAATCGCACTGGCACTTGCATCCGGTGTAGGACCGGAAGCTGGTATCTTCACTGCGATCGTTGCCGGATTTGTCATCTCTGCACTCGGCGGAAGCAGTGTACAGATTGCCGGACCAACGGCTGCATTCGCAACAATTGTCGCCGGCATTGTTGCCAAAGACGGAATGGATGGACTTGTCATTGCAACAATCCTCGCCGGTATCTTTCTGGTTCTGATGGGACTGTGCCATTTCGGAAGTCTGATCAAATTTATCCCATTTACGATCACAACCGGATTCACTTCCGGAATTGCTGTAACAATTGTAATCGGACAGCTGAAAGATTTCTTCGGACTTACCTATCCGGATGGGGTAAAACCGATCGAGACAACAGAGAAATTCCGTGCTGTTGTTGAAAACTTCTCTACGATTAATATTGATGCACTGATCGTCGGTGCAGTAAGTCTTGCTGTTCTGATCATTGCACCATACATCTTTAAAAGAATCCCTGGATCTTTGATCGCAGTTATCGTTGGAATCCTGATGGTTCAGTTCCTGCCGTTAAAAGTTTCTACAATTGGAAATCTTTATACGATCAGCAACGCTCTCCCATCCTTCCATCTTCCGGCTGTATCACTTGAAGTTGTTCAAAATGCTCTTCCGAACGCATTTACGATTGCTGTTCTCGCAGCGATTGAATCTCTGCTTTCCTGTGTTGTCGCAGACGGAATGATCAACGGCAAACACCGTTCCGACATGGAACTTGTAGCCCAGGGAGCCGGCAACATTGCTTCTGCTCTTTTCGGTGGAATCCCTGCGACAGGAGCGATTGCAAGAACTGCTGCAAATATTAAAAACGGAGGACGTACTCCGATTGCCGGAATCGTTCATTCCATTACACTGGTCATTGTGCTTGTCGTACTGATGCCATATGCCGGAATGATTCCAATGCCAACAATCGCAGCAATCCTGTTTATCGTTGCATACAATATGTGCCAGTGGCATACCTTTGTAAAACTGGTTAAGACTGCTCCAAAGAGTGATATCATTGTACTTTTTGCTTCATTTATCCTGACAGTACTCTTCGACCTGGTCGTAGCGATCGAGATTGGTATGGTTCTTGCCTGCCTGCTCTTTATCAAGCGTATGAGCGAAGAGACACACGTCAACAGCTGGACTTATGTGGATGATGACACCCCGGATGTCGATGAACACCTTCAGAAACTTCCACTTCAGATCCGTGTCTATGAGATCTCAGGGCCTCTGTTCTTCGGAGCAGCAAGTGCGATCGAACACATTGTCGTAAAAGATTTTACTACCTGCCTCGTTCTTCGTATGCGAAGCGTTCCTGCGTTGGACAGTACTGCTATGAATGCTTTGGTTGATCTGGTAGAAGTCTGTGAGTCAAAGGGAATTACGGTTGTCTTCTCCCACGTCAACGAACAGCCAATGAAAGTTATGGAGAAAGCCGGATTCACAGAACTGGTTGGAAAAGAGAACTTCCAGCCGAATATCAGCGCTGCACTGAAACGTGCTGAAGAAGTTATTGCAGAATAATCAGGAGGATTTTACATATGATCAAATTAATCGCAAGCGACCTTGATGGTACGCTTCTTCATAACGGAGCACAGAAACTGACTCCTCGTGCCATAGAACTGATCCATGAACTGACACAGAAAGGGGTTCACTTTGTTGCTGCAAGCGGACGCCAGTATGATAATGAGCGCAGACTGTTTTCTGAGATTAAGGACGAGATTTCCTATATTGGAGAAAATGGTTCCATCTGTATTCATCAGGGAAAGGTAATCTCTCGCGGAATAATTGCAGATGACCTTGCCTGCCGCATTATAGATGAAGTGAAAAAATCACCGAATTTTGATATTCTCATTTCCAGAGAAGATGCCTGTCTGATCGAAGATAATCATGAAGCTTTTGTAAATCATATTGTAAATGTCATGCAGAACACAACAAAAATCATAGATGACCTGAGTAAAATCGAAGGTCCGTTTCTCAAGATTGCAATCTGTAATATGATTGATGACACAAAAGTAATCATGCAATATTTAGAACACTTACAGGAAATGTTCGGTGCAGAGATTAAGGTTGTTACTTCTGGAAATATCTGGATTGACTTCATTGCTCCGGGAACAAATAAAGGTGCTGCTCTTTCTAACCTGATGAAATTATTCCATGTAAAACCAGAAGAATGTATGGCATTCGGAGATCAGCAGAATGATCTGGAAATGCTTGAACTGGTCGGTCACAGCTACGCAATGTCTAACAGTGCACCTGGTGTATCCTACTATGCAGATGAAGTAACTGACTCTGTTGAGGATGTTCTGGAAGATGTCCTGGCAAGTCTTGATAAGTAAATATCACCTGCAAACGTTGCTTGTTCGCAACAAAAAGCTCCCGAATGTTCACAGAAATTTCTGTAGGAACATCCGGGAGTCTTTCTATTCTATCTCTTCTTTAAATTCCAGAACTGCATATGGTTTTGCCTGTTCGTCACAGAGTTCCACAACAATCCTGTCTGCTTCTTCACTCAGCTTCGGATAGATCATATCTCCCAGTACAGCTGCCTTTTTATACTCTACACGCAACTGTGCAATCTGAAGATCATCCGGAAGAAATTCCAATGCCATCTGCACATACTGACAGTTGTTCACATGCTCATTTGTGTCAATATGATGCTTTCTGACCGGAAATGCTTCCAGATCATCTGTCTCTTCCGGAAGTCGGATTTTTCTTCCTTCATATGGTATATCAAGTGGTTCTTCTACTCCATACAACTGAACATCCTTTGGCTGCGGCCTGGTTGGTCTTCCTGTCTCTGTATCAATAAATGCCCAGACTGAATTCGCACAGGCGAGATATTTTCCATCTGCATCTTTCATATAAAAGTTTCTGTTTCCAAACAATCCCTTGAATTCTGTTGCAAATGTTCCGATTGTAATTTTCTCCCCAAGCTCCGGTTTCCGATTCAGGATCACCTGCCAGTAAGATAAAATCCACGCTCTTTTCTCTTCCTTCAGAACCGTTGTACCAATTCCAAGATCCTCCGACTGGAAGGTACTGCAATCCTGAAAATAATTGATCAACGCCGGAACGGTCATCGTACCGTGGTGATCCACCTCGCTGTAACGTACTCTGCTGTCAAATTCATACATTTTCTTAACCTCTTTTATTTCTTATTTCCAAAAATACCAGCCAATCTTAAACTTTGTATTTGCTGTCACTTTGGAATATTCTTCTTCCGTCAGTACCTGTTTCAATTGTTTCTTTCCTTTATCAGGAACCACCGCATTCGTTGTATCCAGAAAGCAGAGATTCGGATAAAGCACGCACCACCAGTTATGTCCCTCTGCACTCCCCAGTTCCACCCGCAGTGCCTGATAATTTCCCGCCGGAAATGTCATATCACCGTAAGTCCTGTCAGGAAAATAACAGGTTGTCACAGCCACATTCACACTCTGATCTTCTCCTGCCGCCGCAACTGTCTTTTCTCCGATTGCACGGATCTCATCTGTATGTGTACGTGCCCACTGCACAGTCTGCTTAAGACATTGTTTCTCTTCCGGTTCTTCTGACAATTCTTCTTTCATATAATCCAATACTGCATCTCTTACCTGCAATTTCAGATTCTGGTCTTTTTCGCTATCACTATTCGCTAACACATGGAAGCGAAACACTTCCTGCGCCAGGTGCTTCTGTGTTTCTTCCTGTGCATATAATTCTTGTTTTGTATATATCATTCCTGTGAAAAAAGCAGCGATCAGAAGCCCCACTGCCACTGAAAAAATCACTGCTCTTCCCGGCAGTTTTTCTTCTCGGACAGACTTCAGCTTTCTTCTGAGCAATGCAAACCGTTTCTTCATAATACCATCCTCCATCTATGATAAATCAATTCTGTTCATACATGGAGTCTTTCCACAAAAATGAATTCCATACATATAGAATAAAGAATGTGCCGAGACACATTCTTTATTTTTTAAGCATTTTCTTCTTTCTCACGGATCGTGCCAACAACCGTTTCTGCCTGGTTCTTAATATGTTGGCTTGTAAACTTTGTAGCCAGCTCTTTATCATGTCCGGCAATCGCATCAATAATTGTCTGATGCTCATTCAACAGCTGTGGGTAGCATTCTTTCTTCTTTAGATATTCAATTCTGTATCTGTACATCTGTTCGCGCAGATTATTCAGAAGCTGGATCAGTCTGCGGTTGTCTGTTGCAGCGTAGATAATATCATGAAATGCAACGTCTGCCTGTGCGATCTGTGTAATATCATCACTGTTGAGAATAGACTCAAACGTTTCCGCTGCTGCACGAAGCTCGCACACTCCTTCTTCATCCATTCTGTCACATGCAAGCTGTACCGCAAGCTCTTCTAACGCACAGCGCACTTCCAGCACATCTCTTAGATTCTTCTCTGTGATCTCTGCAACTTCCGCACCTTTTCTCGGAATCATAAGGACAAGACCTTCCAGCTCCAGCTTGCGGATTGCTTCACGGATCGGGGTTCTGCTCACTCCGAGTTTATTCGCCAGCTGAATCTCCATCAGGCGCTCTCCCGGTTTCAGTTCTCCGCGCAGGATCGCCTGTCTCAATGTATTAAATACCACATCTCTCAGAGGCAGATACTCGTTCATTGTTACTTCAAAATCAGTTCCCATTTTACTTCCTCCTAACGTTGTGTATATTCGTTACGTATGCCTGTCTTGTCAGACCTTTGTCCCGAATCATCTTCTGTGCTTCTCTTGCTGATGCCCGGTTTTCAAACAGACCAAACACAGTTGGTCCACTTCCGCTCATCATTGCCCCGATTGCTCCGCAATCCTGCATCACCTGCTTGATATCCGCGATCACCGGATGCATCGGTATTGTCACATCCTCTAACACATTCCCCATAGAATCTGCAACCTTGTGAAGATCTCCCTTCTGAAGTCCTTCCAGAATTCCGTCAATATCCGGATGCTCGACAATCTCTTTGGAGTCCAGTGCTTCATACACCATCTTCGTTGAAACACTGATCGGAGGCTTGGCGATCAGTACCGTACATTTCGGCATTGCCGGAAGAACGCTTAACTCTTCTCCGATTCCTTCTGCCAGAACAGTTCCGCGCATAATACAATACGGAACATCTGCTCCAAGCTTCACTCCACGTTCCATCAGCTGCTGCTGCGTCAGGTGCAGCCCAAACAACCGGTTCATTCCAAAAAGAACGGCTGCCGCATTTGAGCTTCCTCCTGCAAGACCGGCAGCTACCGGAATGTGCTTATTCAACGTGATCTGAACCCCTTCTTTCAGATCAAATTCATCCATCAGAAGCTGCGCTGCTTTATAAGCAATATTGCCATCCCCGGTTGGAAGAAACTTCAGATTTGTTGTCAGTGTAATTCCGGGCTCTTTTTTCTTTGCAATCTTCACTTCATCATACAGATAGATAGACTGCATGACCATTCTGACATCATGGTATCCATTCTCGCGTCTTCCAAGCACATCCAGGCCTAAATTAATCTTGGCAAGTGCTTTTAATTCAATTTGATTCATCCTGTGTACCTCCATCGCTGTTTTCTAAAGAACCAGATGTGAAAATTTACACAAATGTATCTTGTATACATAGTACTTACAGTATACTCATATTTTCTTTAAAAATCAACAATTTATCCCCTATTTTCACATTTTCATTTTCCAATTCGTTTACATTCATAATCCCCTCAACTGTAGTCATATACTGTTTTGCCAACTCCCAGAGATCTTCTTTCTCCTGCACAATATGACCAACGATTCCCGGCCTCTTATCCATCTGTTCAAGATCCAGCGGTTTCTCCAGGACAGATACGATTGTCTGAAGTTCTACCTCCCGCCGTAAGAATGCATCAAATGCAAGAATTGCTCTCACTTCTACAGCCTCACTGCCTGCCATAGACACCTGGATCTGATCTACATGGTGACTCATCGTACAACGTACATTTTCCGGAAGATCGGAACATTCGATCAGATGTTGGAATGGTATCATCCCCTGCCAGCTTCCATATGGTCTTGCATCATCTCCTCTCAGGTAGAGAAAGCTAAGATGCAGGATTCCTTCTATTTGGATTCCTTCTTCTCTATACTCCGTATGCTCTATCTGGATTTCCCCTCTGCTGCAGAGTACTTGAAGTACATCATCTTTTAATTCTGGAAGTGAAAGCCGTTCCGTTAGTTTATATCTGGATTGGTTCTGCATTAAAAGCTCTTCAAAAACCGTCTCCTGTTTTTCCGGAATACACTGCTCTTGCAAAGAGTAAATATCTTCTAACAACTCCATCTCCTGCTCTTCGTAAAAGTTCATCCGCAGCAGTAATGTCCCTTCAATCCCAAGGATCCGCATCTCGCCGTCCTCATCCATGCGGATATCAACCAGTGTATCCTCCAGCGTATGTTCCACAGAATAGAACATTCCTTCTGTCAGGCCATTGCAAAGAAGTTTTCCTTCATATGGAATCACCTGGCTGACCCAGTCTGCCTTCAATTCTTCTGACAGATAGAGACAGAACACCTGCAGTTCTCCTCTGACTGTCACCTCATCTGTCCCCGGGCGTAATTCTAACTTTCTACCGTGCACTTCGGATAACAGAATCTGGCTGATACTCTCCTTCGTTCCCGGTAATGTAATCTCTTCTTTTATTCTATAAGTGTCTTTTTTTGTGTCTGACAATCCAAGCAGACGAAACTTTTTCATTTTTTTATAAACTGCATGCTCGCTTTCCACATCTTCCGTGACTTCTTCACTTATCATCTGGGTTCTTCCAATTTCAAGCTCTGTCAGCAGATGCAGACTCAGCTTTCTGGAATGCACCATTGATACACTGAACTCTGTTCTGAGATTTTTCAGGAAATATTCTTCCTCTCCCGGTTGTTCTACATATACCATCTCTTCGAATGGAAGCTTTCCTTCTAAAACTGCCGGTTGCGGATCCAAAGAGGCTGTCATGTACAAAATCTTAAATTGAGCTTTTCCACTGATTTTCAGATAATTTTCTACAAGCTTCATATCTTCAGTCTTCACACAGACTGTCCCTTCAATTACATTTCCCACATCCTCCTTCGCATCCGGAACGTTATAGTCTTCGTCCAGCTGAAACTGATCGTAAATACATTTTCCCTCATGCATCAGGCGTATCGCTCTCTTCACAATTTCCATCCTGCTCCTCCTCAATCAAACATAACCTCTTTTTCTGTTTCACTGATTTCCACGACTATGTATGGAAATGTCGTGATTTCTTTCGTCTCTTCACCAGTTGCCGGTCCCATCAGACTTGTATGCAAACAAACTGCATGCTCCGTTTCATAAAGTTCCTTTACCTCAATCGTATATCCTGTTGTCGGACATGCACCGTATCCTTCTGCAAGATATGTCTTTCCCTGATCCGAGTAGACAAAATGAAATGCTTTCTTTTTTAACTGACCGAGCACTTCTGTCATCTCCTCCGGAAGATGCTCCTGGTCGATCAGAATATATTCCAGATCTTTTCGTTTTTGCTCTTTCTCAATCCTGGTAATACATCCGCTTATAAAAAAGCAGACACACAGTAGAAACACAGTTAAAATGCCCTTTTGTTTTTTATTTTTCATTACAATATTCCAGATACTGTAAACAGTAACGCCATCCGGATTTTTTATTTCCCTTCAATCTATGCATCAGTTGTATTTTTTATGCTGCTACGGTATAATAAAGCTACATGCGCCAGTAGTTATTTTATATTATGGCGACTCTATTATTCTTAAGATAAAGAAAGGATATTATATGTTTCGATTTATTTTTGTTGCAATTTTTCTAATTCTTTACCTGATTCTTTCTATTCCTGTTTTCTTTGTGGAATGGCTGATCGGTAAATTCAACCCACATGCGCGTGACATCAGTTCTCTGCGTATTGTCCAGTGGGGATTTAAAGTGATTTTGAAAATGACCGGTGTGAAAGTTACCGTGATCGGTGAAGAGAATATACCGGATGAACCTGTTCTCTTTATCGGAAACCACCGCAGTTTCTTTGACATTCTGCTTACCTACAACAGATGCAAGAACCTGACCGGCTATATTGCGAAAAAAGAAATGGAAAAAGTTCCTCTTCTTTCCACCTGGATGCGTTTCGTCTATTGTCTCTTCCTTGACCGCGAGAATCCAAAGGAAGGACTGAAAACAATCCTGCAGGCAATTGATTATGTGAAGAAGGGTATTTCTATCTGTATCTTCCCTGAGGGAACCCGCAATAAAGGCGAAGAATTAACTATGCTTCCGTTCAAAGAAGGTGCTTTCAAGATTGCCACAAAGACCGGATGTCCAATCGTACCGATTTCCATGAATAATACTGCTGAGATTTTCGAGAATCATTTTCCAAAGATTAAGAAAACACATGTTATTCTTGAATACGGTACTCCGATCTATCCAAATGAACTGGATAAGGATGTAAAGAAACATATCGGAAGTTATGTGCAGAATATCATGGACGAGACGATTCATAAAAATGCTGCACTCATTAACAATTAGAATTGCTTTCTCTAAAGCAAGGACAGGTGATTGGTCTTACAAACCAGTCACCTGTCCTTTTTTCAATGTTTTAATTTTTCTTTACTCCGGATATACCAGATGACGGTCATTCACCAGTGCATCCTTGTATTTCTTAATGTAATACTTCGCCATGTCCAGATTCTGCTCCTGATAGTTGCCACACTGTTCCGGTGCAGCTCCCGGAATCTCTCCTTCAAATCCGATAATGAAATCACACATCTCAAGAACCAGATCAAGAACATCCTCTGAATCCAGATTACCGAACATTACAAGATAACATCCTGTTCTGCAGCCCATTGGTCCAAAGTAGATCACGTCATCCTTCTTCTCACTGTTGCGGAGAAATGTCGCTGCCAGATGTTCGATCGTATGAAGTGCCGGAGTGTCAACTACCGGTTCTCTGTTCGGTGCTGTGATTCTCAAGTCAAATGTCGTTGTCACACAGTCTCCTTTGGCATCTCTTCTGGAAACATACAGACCCGGCATCAGATCCAGGTGATTGATTGTAAAGCTTGCTATTCTATCCATAGTAAAATCTCCTCTTTCAACTTTCATTTTTATCCAGTATAACACAGATTAGAAGTGACAACTAGATTAAAACAAGTACATGATGAACAAACTTACTGCTTAGTCCAGCGACAGTTCATCAATCTTGCGGATCTCCTCTTCTGTAAAGTCTGTATTCTGTATTGCCTTGATATTATCCAATACCTGTTCCGGTTTTGATGCACCTACAAGAACGCTTGTTACAATACCATCCTTCAAGATCCAGCTCAATGCCATCTCTGCCAATGTCTGACCTCTTCCGGCTGCCAGTCCGTTCAGTTCTCTGATCTTCACAAGTTTTTCCTCTGTCAAAGCAGATTTCTTCAGGAAACGACCGTCCGTCATAATTCTGCTGTCTTCCGGGATTCCTTTCAGATAACGGTCGGTGAGAAGTCCTTGCGCCAGCGGACTGAATGCAATAATTCCCTTCTCCAGCTTCTTCGCAGTGTCTTTCAAACCATTTTTCTCAATTGTTCTGTCAAAGATAGAATATCTGTTCTGATTGATCACAAATGGGCACTTCAAATCTCTTAAAATTGCTTCTGCCTTTTCCAATGTTGGACCATCATAATTTGAGAGACCCACATAAAGTGCTTTTCCTGACTGAACTGCACTTGCAAGTGCACCCATTGTCTCTTCCAACGGAGTCTCCGGATCCATCCGGTGATGGTAGAAAATGTCCACATAATCAAGCCCCATGCGCTTCAGGCTCTGATCCAGACTGGAAAGAAGATATTTTCTACTTCCCCAGTTTCCATAAGGACCCTCCCACATATCAAATCCAGCCTTTGTACTGATCAGAAGTTCATCTCTGTACATACCAAGTTCTTCTTTCAGAATCTTGCCAAAATTCTTCTCCGCACTTCCGTAAGCCGGTCCGTAATTATTTGCCAGATCGAAGTGTACGATTCCATTATCAAATGCTGTGAAAAGGATTTCCTTCATATTCTCATAGACGCCTGTATCTCCAAAATTATGCCACAATCCAAGTGAAATTGCCGGGAGCTTTAATCCACTCTTTCCGCAACGTACATAAGCCATTTTCTCATATCTGTCATTTGCTGCCTGATACATGTTTCTCTTCCTCTCTTTCGTAACGTAAAACAGGTGATAAAATAGTTCTGTATCTATTCTACCACCTGTTTTCATTATTTTAAATAAAATTTCTCTTTACTCCTCAGAGAACTGATCCTTTCCTGCTGCGCACAGCGGACATTCAAAATCTTCCGGTACATCTTCCCACTTTGTTCCAGGTGCAATGCCGCCTTCCGGATATCCCTGCTCCTCATCATATTCCCATCCGCATAAATCACATACATATTTCATAATTTCATATCTCCTTTTCTTTTCATCTTCATTTTATAATTATTCCTGATCTCACATCTGTTCACTACATGATGAGATCAATGAATCATTACCATTAGTTTTCAAAAATTGGTTCAAAATCGCTGACATCATGTCCGCAGATTGGACAGATATAATCCGCCGGAAGTTCACTGCCTTCATATACATAATTACAGATCTTGCATCTCCAACCAACGATCTTCTTATCCTGAGGTATCTCTTTCTTCTTTGGTTTTACACGATTCTGGTAATCTGCATAAGTAAGCGGTGCATTCTCATTCAACAGTTTTGCATCTGTTACTTCTGCAATAAACAGAGTATGTGTACCAAGATCCTGCTGTTCCAGAACCTTACCACTGATTACAGCACATGCCTGATATCCCATATATGGTATATCATTCTGATCAACCGGAAGCGTCAGATCTTTCATCTTATCCACATCTCTTCCTGACTGGAATCCGAAATGCTTAATTGTCTCAAAGGAACACTGTACATCCAACAGACTCAATGCAAAGAGTCCGCTTTCTTTGATTAGATCACAAGTATAATTACTGTTCAAAACAGATATCGCAATTCGAATCGGGTCGTTTGCTACCTGCATACATGTGTTCGTAATACAGCCATTTACTTTCTCGCCGGAACGTGTGGATAACATAAATACTCCGTAAGACAAATTATAAAGTGCTTTCTTCTCCATCTGATTACCTCCTTATTTATCTTAATAATAATTACTATTATCATATTTTTACTATAGCTTACTTCTCTATTATTGTCAACAGTGAATTCATCTTTTATTAAAATATCTTTGAATTTTCTCCGTTTTATTATAAGTTTTCAGACAATTTATTTCTATCTATGTTATAATATTTTTATAAGTAACACTTCAACAAACGCTAGCAACATTTTGTAAAGGCAGGGATGATTATGAATTTAAACTATCTTGAAGAAACAATTAGAACATCTAAGTATCTTGTTTGTCTCGCCGGAATGGAATTTATGAGAGAGCAAAATGTCGCATATCATCGAGACAGCGACGAATCATATCGGATTGAAGAAAAGTATGGCTACTCTCCGGAAGAATTATTCAGTGCCCGTATGTTTAACACACATGCAGAATTATTCTATGAATATTATAAAAATGAAATTCTTTCCAAACATCTGGAGGCAGGAAAGGGAAATGAAGCACTTGCAAAATTAGAAGAGGCAGGATATTTAAAGACAATCATCACAAAAGGCATCTATAATATGCCTCAGAAAGCCGGCTGCAAAAATGTGATCAATATATATGGAAATATTTATGAAAATAATGCGTGTCCACGTTGCGGAAAGATTTTCCCGATTGAATATATCAAAAACAATGATAAAGTTCCTCTTTGTGATGTATGTAAATCGACTGTGATTCATCCCGGAGTTTATTTACATGGTGAAATGCTTAGTAATACGGTCATCAGCCATGCTGTGGAAGAAGTCGCTAAAGCTGATACAATTCTCGTTCTCGGAATGAACCTGAATTCCAGCTTATGCAAAGATATGCTTCCACATTTCACAGGCAAAGATTTGATCGTGATCCATAAGGAAGCACATTATCTGGATGAAAAAGCAACCGCAGCTTATCATGAAGCAGTCAGTGAGATTCTTCCAAAGGTTATGGAAAGTATATTGAAGGAATAATGCTTGAAAAAGAGGCTGCACATGAGAGACAGCCTCTTTTCACCTTCTACTCTTCACCATATCCCAGAATCTCTTTAATCTCCGGAATTGTCTTCTTCTGTTCTCTTAACCGACGAATCTGCGCAATCCTTTCTAAGCTCTCAACTCTGCGGTATCTTCTGGTCAGATTCTCTTCTGCCTGCTCGAACGGCAGCATTCCTTCCTCTGTATAAAACTTCAAAGTACTGTAGCGCACTGCTGTAAGCCGCACAAGCTCTCCGATCGTCACATATTCTGCCTGCTCTATTACTTCCATGCATCTCTGTCTTGACATCTGCTCACCTTTTCTACCGTCCACATAATTAGTATTTCCGTACTTTCTTCCTACTGCCAGTATGCCGGTACCAGGTTGACTCCCTGAATCGGTACTTTATATGCTGTTTTCGTCATTGGGAAGATACGGTAATATATGTTGCCTATTTTTAGTAAAGTCTCACTGCCTACTCTGATCTCCTCTACCGCAAAGCCTTTTTTCTTCAAATGTTCTACAGCCGCAGCTCTTCTGTCCGCCACGTTAGTTCCAAAAATAACCGTATCGATAAATACGGATTTTCTTCTGTCAAGGTAAGGAAATACAAGATTAACACCCTCTAAATATGGATTCTTAAGCAGTTTACTCTTAGTCTTCACAAACCGATTCATAAATCCTTCAAAAACATTATGAAATTCTGCTTCCCATAATGCACGGTACTTCTCATCCTGAACAGCAGCTTCTGTCATACGTTCTTCTACACGATTCTGCTCTGATACAGAAAACAAGTCATGGATACAGCCACTTTCACGGAGAAGCCATAAGAGAACCGCATATTCCAGACTAATTGGATCATCCTCTAAAATTTCTGCACGAAGTCCTTCTTTTATTCTGATATAACTTGTCTCATCACTAAGATATGCCTTTAGTTCAACACCTGATGTATCATAATTCATATCACAGCCCAAAATATCCGGAACTTCCTTAAGTAATTCCTCTGCTTCCAGAATACTCACCACTTTTTGCTCGATCTGAGTCTCCTCTTTTTTCTTCAATGTCTTTGCCGTCTGTACCGCTTTCTGCAGTGCTGCAGAAAATTCTGAAAATGAATCCGCATCTGCTTTTCCTAATTCTGTCTCCAACACTTGCGCAGCCGAAACAGCCCTCAATACGGCACTTTTTGCTACGCTTGGATGAAGACTCTCCTGTCCGTCCAACGCAAGTAATGCATATTGCTGAGATAATGTAAGATCTTTCATACCCGTCTTCCTCTCTTTCCTCTTATTGTTACTGTTCACATGATGTGCGACCAGCAACGCATCTCGCCATTTTTGTTTTCTACTTACTACTTACTACTTACTACTTACTACTTACTACTTAAAAAATATCATATACTACGCAAACTGTCAAGTTATTACTATTACTTCTATTGACTTTACCTATTAACACAATAAATCTATACATCAAACTGACCTTTAAGACATTTTCAAGTCTTCAACTATTGAAACGTACACCATATAATGCTATCATTAATAATTGACGCTTTAAATTAAGTTTTCGTAATAACAGGAGAATATATGAACCAAAAAACAGCTTCTGCCCCTGCAGCAGAGAACAAAATGGGAACCATGCCAATCGGCAGACTCTTATTCAACATGTCCTTACCGATGATGGTTTCCATGCTAGTGCAGGCACTTTATAATATTGTAGACAGTATCTTTGTAGCAAAACTGTCAGAAAATGCTCTTACCGCAGTTTCTCTTGCCTTCCCGTTACAGATGCTGCTCATTGCAGTTGCAACCGGTACCGGCGTTGGTATGAATGCACTTCTTTCCAGAGCTCTCGGTGCAAAACAAACCGAGGAAGCAAATAAGATTGCGTCTAATGGAGCATTTCTTTATATCATAAGTTATATTGTATTTCTTATCCTTGGTTTTACCGTAGTAAAACCTTTCTATGCAAGCCAGATTGGAAATGCAGATGTTGAGATCATGGAAATGGGAATCGATTATCTGAGCACTGTTATGATCTTCTCTATGGGACTGCTGGCACAGATTTGCTTTGAACGACTGCTCACTTCCACAGGAAGAACCATTTTCAGTATGACTTCTCAGCTATGCGGTGCGATTACGAATATCATTCTTGACCCGATCCTGATCTTCGGTCTGATCGGCTTCCCTAAGATGGGCGTTACCGGTGCTGCCTTAGCTACAGTCATCGGGCAGTGTGTAGGCGCACTTGTCGCATTTATCTGTAACCATAAATTTAACCCTGATGTGAAACTTCAGTTCCGTGGTTTCCGTCCGGATGGAAGAATTATCAGAACAATTTATGCAATCGGTATTCCATCTATTATCATGCAGTCGATTGGTTCTGTTATGACATACTCCATGAACCGTATCCTGATCACATTTTCATCTACTGCAACTGCCGTATTTGGGGTGTATTTCAAACTGCAGAGCTTTTTCTTCATGCCTGTCTTCGGTTTGAATAACGGTATCACTCCGATCATTGCATTCAACTACGGTGCGCAAAATAGAAAACGTATGGTCAAGACGATCAAGCTCAGTATGGCAACAGCATTTTGCATTATGCTCTTCGGATTCCTTTGCTTTGAATTCGTTCCACAGGTACTTCTCGGAATGTTCAACGCATCTACTGATATGCTTACGATCGGCGTCCCTGCGCTTCGTATCATCGGTATCCATTACTTGCTTGCATGGTTTGGCATCATCTGTGGTACTGTATTTCAGGCACTTGGAAAGGCCGTATTCAGCATGATTGTATCCATCATGCGTCAGCTTGTCGTACTGATCCCGGCTGCATATATACTGGCAAAATTTGGTGGGCTTCATGCAGTGTGGTGGGCTTTCCTGACTGCCGAGATCATGTCACTGATTGTCTCACTTATCTTTCTGTTTAGGACTAATCGAACGATTATTTCCAAGATTCCGGATGGAAGTGATATTCTATAAAAGGAAAAAGTTATGAAATTTAAGAAAAAATTATGGATCTCTTTAATCCTGTTCATCCTGTTTGGCACTGTCTTTTCAGGTTGGATTTTTCATCAAAATACGACCCGTGAATATTTAGTTTTTGACAATACAACCCAGCTTGTGACAACCGAACGATTCGAAGATAATATTCGAATTGAAGATGTCATTCTTCCGGATTCTTTTCAGAATCAACAATCCATTTTGTTCAAGACAACCCATACCCGGGCTGAGGTATTGCTTGATGGAGAGAAAATCTATGAATTTGGAAATGATACTGACACATTAAGATTCATGAAGTCTCCCGGCCCTTGCTGGCATATTGTCGATCTTCCAAAAAACAGTGATGGAAAACACTTGCAGGTCAGGATTATTCCTGTATATTCAGACTACTACGGAAATTCTTTCCATCTTTTTGGAGGGACAAAAGGAGACTGTACCCTGAAGATCCTGAGCAAAAGTCTCTGTTCATTGGTTCTAAGCTGCGAAATCTTATCGTTAGGAATCATCTGCCTGATTTTATGCTTTTCTATAATGAGGAAAAATGATAAATATTCGTCAGATGAATCCTACATGATTTTCCTGAACCTTGGTGTTTTTTCTCTTTTGATCACACTTTGGACTTTAAAGCAATGTGGTTTTCTGCAGTTTTTAATTCCAGATCCAAGAGCACTTTATTTTATAGACTACTTTACTTTTTTCCTGTTTCCAGTACCATTTAACTTTATTCTGTATGATATCTGTAAAAGCAAATATCGTAAAGGAGCTGTACACCTGTCCATTCTCTATCTGTGCAATATGGCAGCGGCAGTATTGCTTCAATGTACAGGCGTCATCGATATCTTCCGCATTCTTCCGATAACTCATCTGATCATGCTGGTGAATGTAATTTATACAGTAACATTGATTCGTTATGAATCTATAAAATTACAAAATGAAGCTGCCAGACATTTTAAATATCCAATGTATCTGGTCATGGCATTGGGTGCTGCAGAACTTGTTGCTTACTATATCCGGCATTTTCAACAAACCTCCCTCTTCCTTCCATTGGGAACGATGCTATTCATCCTTTTGCTGGTCTGGATCCAGGTATCACGTTTTTATGATCACTATCTCCAGAAACAAAAGCTGGTTTACCTACAGAAACTTGCGGACACGGATCTGCTTACAGATACCATGAATCGAAATGCCTATGAAAAGAAAGTGAATCGTCTTAACGTGCAGAAAGACAAACTTCATACTACCGGTCTTATTCTTTTTGACCTGGATAATCTGAAAATAATTAATGACCGGTTTGGACATGAGAAAGGCGATGAAGCTCTGCAGTTATGTTCTCAGTGCATTAAACAATTCTTTCCTGATAAAGAAAATCTTTTCCGCATTGGTGGAGATGAATTTGCATATTTCTACAATAAGAATAAGGAAAATAATATTGAAGACAAAATTGCTCAATTAAATCAAACTTTAGAATCAACAGAGCATACCTTTAACTATCCATTAAGTATTTCCTCCGGATATGCCTGTTTTCTTCCGGAAATGGACAGCACTTTTAAAGACCTTGCAAAACGAAGTGATCTCATGCTGTACCGCATAAAACGAAAACGGAAACTTGCATATGCAGGCAATTCAGAACTTCTGACTAGCAACACGCTTATTAATACAGGAACATCTGCCGAGGAAAAGCAGCAGAAAGAAATCTTCAGCCACACAAAAAATTATCAGGATTTTTCGCTTAAAGAATTATGTAATATCATCGATCTGCTCAGCCCAAGCACAGATGGTTTCCTGTATATGCTGGATTTCAGAACCGACTTTTTCTATATTGCTCCACAAGCTCTGAATCGTTTTTGTCTGCCTGGAAATGAATTCCATAATATGACAAAAGAACTTAAAGAATTCGTATACAAAAAAGATTATCCGCTTCTGAAAGCTGAACTAGATAATCTGCTCAACACAGACCGGAACACACACAATATGGATTACCGCTGGCTGGATCTTAACAGGGAACCAGTCTGGATCAACTGCCGTGGCTATATCATACGTGGCGATCAGCAAGAGCCGATCTACCTGATCGGATGTATCAATGAAATTGGTAACCGGCAGAAAGCTGATAATATTACCGGACTTCTCGGAGAGACTTCTTTGGAAAAATATTTCAAAGATTCGGTTTCTACACTTAATAAAGGCTTCTTGATTCATGTCGGAATTGACGGTTTTAAAATGATCAATGAAAACTATGGATGGGATTACGGAGACTACGTTCTTCGAGAAACAGCGTCCTGCATCTTATCCTGTATCTCGGATAGCCAAAAGGTCTACAAGATAGCATCAGATGAATTTATTATATTAGATACAACATCCTCTGATATGACAACAGCATCTAACCTTTATGACCACATATGCAAACATATTAATCAGTTTATTGAAGAAAACAACTTTGCTGCGGTATTTACTATTTCTGCCGGTATCCTGCCGCTTCCGGATCTATCACGGACCGGTTATGAAGAGATTATAAAGCGAACTGACTTTTCACTGACCGTGGCTAAGCAGCATGGAAGAAACTGCTGTTATATATTCCAGGAAGAAGAGTACCAGAATTTCTTACGTATCCGTGAGATCACAAATGAGCTTCATTCAGCAGTAAATCATGGTTTCCGTGGATTCTCAATAATCTTCCAGCCAGTCATGGATATCCGACAGGATAAACTGACCGGAGCAGAGGTGCTGATACGCTTTGCTTCTAAAAAATTTGGACCGATCTCACCTGCTGAGTTCATACCACTTTTAGAGACAAGCGGACTGATTATTCCAACCGGACGCTGGTTCATGCGAGAAGCAATAACCGCCTGCCGGAAAATCCGGATGCAAATTCCTGATTTCAAAGTTAATATTAATGTATCCCAGGTGCAGATCACAAAATCAGATATTATTACAGACCTTATCAGCGAGATGGACGCTTCTGGTCTTCCACCTGCTGCAATTGTAATTGAACTGACAGAAAGTATTCTGCTCGAAAAAAATGAAAAGGCGCAAAACTTCCTGAAAAAATTAAAACAGGCTGGCTTGCAGTTAGCATTGGATGACTTTGGAACCGGTTATTCCAACTTTCATTATCTGAGTGAACTTCACCCTGATATTGTTAAGATTGATCGTGGTTTTACTTCCAAGGCAATCACAGACAAAAAGGAATATTATCTGTTAAATCAGTTTAGTAACATGATTCATAATCTCGGTCTGAAACTTTGTATTGAAGGTATTGAGACAGAAGACGAATTACAGAAGATGAAACTTCTGAAACCGGATTACTGCCAGGGATTCTACTTGGGACGACCGTGTTCTTATGATGAGTTCAGGAAATATTTTGTGGATGTGGACAGATAATTACACTATTTAAAAAGAGAAGCCAATTCCCAAGCATTTGGGAACCAGCTTCTCTTTTTTCACTATTAAATTGCCCCGGTATTCTGTATCCGAACATCTCTCCTAGAATTTTCCGCCACCGCCTCCGGCAGTGCTTCCGGAAGATGTTGTATGCGTACTGCTTCCGCCGCCACCACTGGAAGAATCATTTTTCTCTTTTTTTGTTTTTGTCATTGTATTATACAGGAATATGTCTCTGCTCTCAGTAAGATTCATACTTCCAGCTTTCACATAATTATTAGCTGCTGCCTGGAAACGTACTGTTTTCAACTTTGATTTCATAGTGCCAACAACAATCAATGAAAGGACGATACCAGCTACTAATGAAATCGGAATCCAGATCCATGACATTGGTTTTTGTGGTTCATTATCGATATCATAAGGTTCTCCGGTTTTTGCCTGCGTAATAAAATCATCACACTCGTCAGCAAATATATCAAATGCTGCCGCAAAATCACCATCAGACAAATCACCCGTCATCTCTTCTCCTATGTACTGGATACCTGCATCCGTAAATGCTGTAATAGCATATCCGTAGGTTGCCATATACCAATCATGATCTTCCATGCTGATCAGAAGTATTGTTCCATCCTTGTCCGGTCCATAACCATAATTATGAGACTCGTAGAATCGTTCCGCATAATCAGATACCGTCAGTCCATCCAGTGTATCGGTTGTGGCAACCGTCACATCTACCTTCTGTCGCGTACTAATCTCATCTAACTTACTGGTTAACAGCTCCCTCTCATCTGCAGACAGAAGCTCCGCATTGTCGATGACACGAGGATATTCATTTGCGAATCCTTCTGTTTCCTCCGCAAAAGCCGGAACTGCAAGACCTAGACAGAGGATGAGGATCGTCATAAACGATAAAATTCTTTTCTTCATTTCCCCACCTCCCTAAAACAGTCCGCTCAGGTGCAAAAACCATGCAGCACCATACGTTACAACTGAGAATACAGCTGCCAGCATCACTGTCCAGCGTGCTGCTGCACCTTTATCTACCGGCAGATCACCGACAAACTTTCCTGTTTGTCCATTCATTGCAAAGGTGTATTTATTTCCGTTCCATGTCGTATTCAGAAGCCATACCGGATACAGTGCATACTTTGCCTTTCCGCCATGAAATTGTACACTGCTATTGTCTGTTGTTACTGTAGCATAACCTTTTACTGTCTCAGCAAAAGCTTCCTCTGTAGAATGTTTTACACGTTTATTGGCACGTTCAATACTTTGTTCGGCAGTTACATCATACTTATCTGCCAGATATCCTGCGAGATAAGCAGTCTGGAAATCCACCGCACCTGAAATATTGAATGGCTCGATAGATTCCATCAGATCATCTGCCATCTTTGTGGATCCATCTACCGGAACATTTTCAAAACCAATACTTCCACCCCGGTGAACCATAAAATGACTTGTCTCAGTATAATCATAATCACTGTCACTCCACATGCGTACCTTTGTTGCCCGATAGCGGACTGCGGCATCTACATTTGTATCAAAAAGCCAGAATGGAACGTAAATACCTTTGATCTCATCAATATGATTCTGATCCTTGAAGATCTTTGGCAGAAGACGTTTTCCGGTCAGATGCTTCTTCAATCCTTCTTTTGCTGCCTTTTTATCTAATTTGAACGGGATCACCAGATCCGGTTTTAATGCTCCCGCAAATTGTCCCATCATTACGATCGGATTATCACAGAATGGGCAGGATGTTGCTGCCATGTTGGCATCTCCGACAATCTCGCCTCCACAGGACTTACACACATACGTGCGTAAACCATCTGTTTCACCTTCCTGCCATTCACTGCCTGCGGAAGTATCCCACTCCATGTCATCTGTCTGTTCATTCTGCAGCTCTGCATCATAACCTTTGAGTGCATCCATCTCGAACTCAGTATCACAGTACGGACACTTCATCTTCTGAATCTTACTGTCAAAGGCGATTGCACCGCCACAGCAAGGACATTTATATTCCTGCAAGCCTGCCATAACTCATTCTCCTTTCTTCCGTGCCGTGCTTCCGGCAGTTATTTTCTAACTGCTATTCATCCGTTACTGTCTGTCGTTCTCGTCAAAGATATCTCCACACTCCGGACAGAATCTCGGCGGATTCTTCGGATCTTCCGGTTCCCATCCGCACTTATCACAACGGTAAAGCGGCGCTCCTGCCGGCTTCTTTGCTCCACAGTTCGTACAGAATTTGCCTTTGTTTACTGCGCCACAGGAACACGTCCAGCCTTCGTCCTCTGCCGGTCTCTTAGAACCGCATTCCGGACAGAAGTTGCCTGTCACCGTAGCTCCGCAAGAGCATTTCCATGCGCCCGGTTCTGGTTTCGGTTCCGGTTTCTTTGCTCCACAGTTCGGACAGAAATTACCTGTTACTGTAGTACCACATGCACATTTCCATCCGCCTGCTGCCGGAGCTGCCTGCTGCTGTGCTGCCTGCTGCTGTGCTGCCTGCTGAGCCTGCTGTTGCTGTCCCATAGCGAAAAGATTCTGTGCATTCATTCCACCACCTGCAGCGTTCATTGCCATACCCATGCCCATGAATCCTGTCATAGCTCCTGCCTCGTTGCCTGCTGCGGTCTTCATCGCATCTGCCTGAGCACCGACAAGTGTAGCTGCTGCCATTGTAGGATCACGCATAATTGCTGTACGCTGTGCCTGTTTGATCAGTTCTGCATCCTCGTCCGGAAGAGTAACTGATCCAAGAGCAATACTGACAACCTTCAGTCCACGAAGAGCGCCCCACTTCTCTGAAAGTGCAGTGTTCATGGCATTTTCAAGATCTGTGTTGTGTGTTACAATCTGGTTTGGACGAAGTTCCATCTCTGACAGACGACCAAATGCCGGCTGCAGGGCTGAGATAAATTCTGTCTTAAGAGTACTGTCAAGTTCTTCACGGGAATACTCCTGTTCTACATTTCCACATACATTTGAATAGAACAACAGTGGATCAACAATCTTATAAGAATATACACCTGAACAACGGATTGATACGTCAATATCCAATCCGATCTTGGAGTCTACTACACGGAACGGAACCGGATTCGCTGTACCGAAACGGTTTTCCAGAATTTCCTTTGTATTAAAGTAATAAATTCTCTGATCCTTACCTGTATCTCCACCATAAGTAAAACGCTTGCCTACGGTTTTAAATGTCTCTTTAATGCTCTCACCGAGATTGCCCGAAAAAATAGATGGTTCTGTTGAGGTATCATATGTAAATTCACCAGGCTCTGCACAAACTTCTACAACCTTCCCCTGTTCTACAATGATCATACACTGTCCATCAGCCACGGCAATACCGGAACCGTTAGAAATGATATTGTCATTTCCTTTTGTATTAGAAGAACGACCTGTCGTTCTCTTCTGACCCTTTGTAACAAGCACTTCTTTCGGCATAGATTCGCAATAGAAAAACTCCTTCCATTGATCCGCTAATGTTCCACCAAGTGCACCCATACCTGCTTTAATAAGTCCCATACTGACTCCTCCTTTTTCAACTTATGATCTGTCTACATTTTAAAATTCTACAGACAAATCACGGTTTGTTTCCTGCTGCCTTTTTACATCGCATAAATCTGATCCATCAGATATTCAGCTGTCATAGATCCATAGAAAAACTGATCAATAAAACCATTCTTCTTTGCATCCCGAATCTCTATCGCTGCCTGTCGTTCCGTATTGGAATCTACAATGAGAGCAATTTTACAGTGGGGACACATTTTCTTTACTTCATCACGAAGCTTCAATCTCTCACAGAGGTTCCACGGGATATAACCTGTCACTTCCATTATAAGAACAAATGGTTTGTACACCTGACACAATTCAACCGTATCCTTCGGAGACTCCGTACGAATCACATCGATCTCATAATCTGAATTTCTGAATGCGGTCGCTATGGAATCAGCAAACAGAAAATTCTGCATATCGACCACAATTTTCCGCATCAAACCATCCCCCTTTCCTTTTGCGACATATCCGATGTGTTCTTTTCTTTTATTTTATTATAACAAAAAAGAAAAAATCCGTCTGTCCTCGAAAGTGAGGACAAATAGATTTTACATCTGTCGGTTGCAAAGTACAATGAGCACTGACCATTGCGTGGTTCTTCTACTGTCCGGTTCAAATAGCTGTTCTGGTTCAAAAGCCCTGTGAGGATACACATAAAGCTTAATACAAACAGATCAATTGTCGTTAAGACATAACATCACAAACATTCCAATCTTCGAATTT
This sequence comes from Mediterraneibacter faecis, assembly GCF_055383675.1. Classification (NCBI taxonomy): domain Bacteria; kingdom Bacillati; phylum Bacillota; class Clostridia; order Lachnospirales; family Lachnospiraceae; genus Mediterraneibacter; species Mediterraneibacter faecis. The sequence continues at coordinate 2,922,008 of NZ_AP043803.1, forward strand.
CTCTACATCTAACAATAATGCTACTATCTGCAAATGATTGCCAGTAGCGAAAAAACAAATAGCCGCATTCCCGAAAGAATGCAGCTATTTGAAGGGCTAAAAACTGTTAAAAGTGAATTGGCTTTTAAATAGTTTCTGCCTGCAGTTTTTGCTCGAAACGATAAATTGCTTCTAACACAATCTTAATTTCTTCGTCCCAACCTTTTACAAGTCCCTCATTTACATTTTCATAAATTACATCACCTGTGACCAGATTTCCAGAAACTGCACTGATCATAGCAGCACGTTTCTTTCTACGGTGACAAACTGTATAAAGAGCAGAACTTTCCATTTCTACATTTAAGCAACCTAAGCCGGATAATTTCTGAATCCACTCCTCTGTCTCACCATAAAAAGCATCATCAGAAGCATTGATTCCGTAATGCACTTTTCCGGATAGCTGCGGCTGCATCTCTCTTGCAGTATCAATAATCTCACGAGTTAAATCAAAATCCGGTACAGATGGGAAACAATCCGGTACATAAAAGCGGCTTGTCCCTTCATTTTTCATAGAACCTGTAGAAATCATCAAATCTCCGATTTTAATGTCATCCTGTAACGCTGCACTGCTTCCGATTCGGATCAAACATTCTGCACCAATATTCATCAGTTCTTCTGCTGCGATTGTAGCAGAAGGACATCCCATACCAGTGGAAGTTACAGAAATTTTTACCCCTTTATAATATCCTGTAAATGTACGATGTTCTCTGTTTTCAGCAACAAATTCAGCATTATCCAGATATTTTGCAACACGGTCTGAACGTGCCGGATCTCCCGGTAATAAAACATATTTTCCGATATCTCCGGGTTTTAAATGTATATGGTACTGCTTCTTTCCTAATGTCTTTAATTCTTTATCTAATGCCATAACAAAATTCTCCTACAATCATTTTTCTATTTTCTTAACTCAGGTTGCTTCAGGATCTTATTTCATCAATACATTAACAACTTCTTCATAAGTAGGCATTCCGCCCTGTGCTCCGAACTTTTCAATAGACAGACTTGCGGCAACATTTGCAAATTGTAATGCATCCTTAACGGATGCTCCGCCTGCGATCTGCATTGCAAATGCTCCGTTTAATGTATCTCCTGCTCCTGTTGTATCGACAACCTTTGTCTTTCTTGCCGGAACAGTCAATGTCTCTCCGTCATTCAACTGCACAAGTACACCCTTTTCACCCATTGTAATCAGAAGTTTCTCCGGATATTTTTTTACTAATTCCTCATAATCATTTGTCTGAAAAAGTAATTCTGCTTCATGCTCATTTGGTGTAAAATAAGTAACCTTTTCAATAATATCCATATCCACCCCTTCGATTGGTGCCGGGTTAAAAAGTACAGGAATATGATTCTGGTTACAAAAATCTATCACATACAGATTCGTTTCTTTCGGAATCTCATTTTGTAAGACAACCAGGTCAAACTCTGTCAGGTAATGTTTGATTTTATCAATATACGGCTTATCCACATAATGATTTGCACCACTGACAATAATAATTGTATTATCATCATCCCCAACTGTGATCAAAGCAATTCCTGTAGGAACATTTTCTATCGTTTGGATATGTGTTGTAGATACTCCTTGTGATTCCAAATTTTCAAGCATTGCTTTTCCATTCGCATCATCTCCGACACAGCCAAAAAATACTACTTCTGCTCCTAACCTTCCCATCGCAACAGCCTGATTAGCGCCTTTTCCTCCCGGAGTGTATTGCAATGATTGTCCTGCTATTGTTTCACCTTTTCGCGGAATTCTATCTGTCTCAACTGACTGGTCAATATTAATACTTCCAACAACTGCAATTTTCATAACTATGTGCCTCCTGTACATTCAACGTTCCATCAATCTTTTATATCTCCGGATGCCTGCGGTCCTTTTGATTTTCCACCTGCAAGAACTAAAACAATCATTGTTAATACATATGGAAGCATCTGCAAGAATTGCTCCGGAATATCAAATTCCATTATAATTCTAATTGCCTGTGAAAATGCAAACAGAAGACTTGCAAAGAATGATCCCAAAGGATTCCATCCTCCGAAGATCGTTGCTGCCAGCGCAATATATCCCCTACCTGCAACCATTTCTTTTACAAACAGATTACTCTGAACAATTGAAAGATAAGAACCGGCTAAACCGCACAACATTCCACACAAAATAACAGAAACATATCTGTATTTTTTAACATTTACTCCGGCTGTTGCAGCCGCCTTCGGATGATCTCCTATCGTACGAAGTCTCAAGCCTGCTTTTGTTTTAAACATGATATACCATGAGATAAAAACTATAAAAAGTGTAATATACAAATACGGCGACTGATTAGTGAACAATGCACCCAGAACAGGGATCTTACTCAATCCAGGGATTGTAATCGTCGGAATCTGAGCAACTTCTTCACTCAGACCTTCTTTATTCCAAATCACTTTACATAATACCAATGTCAATCCAGAAGCAAAAATGTTAATTCCAACTCCGCTGACCGCCTGGTTTGTATGATATTTGATACATAAAACCGCATGTAAAAGTCCGAATAATCCACCCATAATAATCGCAAGTGCAACTCCAAGCCAAGGAACTGATGTAAAAGCAGTCCCCATAACGGCTCCAATTGCACCCATCAGCATCATACCTTCAATTCCGAGGTTAATGATACCACTTCTTTCACAGATTACACTTCCAATTGAAGCAAGAATTAAGGGAATGGCCATTCGCAAAGTAACCATGACCATATCCATAGAAAAAAGATGTGCTAAATTTTCCATTATTTCGCCCTCCTTCTCTTCATGAATGCAACTAATTCCGGAGTCGCTACGAATAGAATAACCAGACCTTGCATCACTTTGATCATACTTGTTGAAACGCCGGCCACATAACTCATTGTCATTGCACCTGATTCTAAAATTCCAAATAAAAGTGCACTCAAGATAACTCCAACCGGATGGTTATTACCTAATACAGCAACCGCGATTCCTGTGAATCCATATCCAGGAGAAAATCCGTCTACGAACTTTCCTGTTTTTCCGAATACTTCCGTAACTCCTGTCAATGCTGCAATCGCTCCACTGGCTGCCATCGTAATAATAACTGTCTTAACCATACTGATTCCTGCTGCCTGTGCCGCAGAACCATTTTCTCCAACTGCACGAAGTGCAAAACCTGCTCCTGTTTTGTTGATAAATACATATAACAGTGCTGCCAGGATCAATCCCAGAATCAATGCTGTAGTCAGCTGAGATTTTGGCAGGATTTTCGTAAGCATATATTCCTGACCGATCGAAGGTGATTGCATAACTTTGGATTTCGGATCTTTCATCGGACCATGTACACAGTAGCTTGCGAAAAACTTCATAATATAGTTCAGCATGATTGCCACAAGTACTTCATTAATATTCAGCTTTGCCTTTAAAAGGCCATTGAATCCTCCAACCAGTGCTCCGGACATCATTCCTGTTAAAAATGATACAAGAATAACAAGAAATCTAGGAAGCCCCTGCATTGCCAACGCTGTCGCTGTTGCTGTCAATGCTCCGATATAAAGCTGGCCTTCACATCCGATATTAAATAAGCCTGCTTTGTTAGAAAATGCACATGCCATACCAACAAATAATAACGGTACTGTTTTGCCTAATGTTGTCGCAATCGCAGTTTTAGATCCTAAAGCGCCTGCTAACAGTGCCTGAAATGCATTGATTGGATTTTCCCCTGATACAAGCATGATCAATGCAGTAATTAATAAGGATAAAATAATTGCAAATATTGATAAGTATAATTGTTCAAGACTTAAAAATACTTTTTGTTTTTTTACAGTTTGTTTTTCCATTATGATTCCACGCCCCTTTGACCAGCCATTAGCAGACCTATTGACTCATTTGTAAATTCTTCATTTTTTCCAAGTGCCATGACCTCTCCTTTGTACATAACCGCAATACGATCACATAATTGGAAAATGTCTGTAAGTTCTGCTGAAATCAGTAAAATAGCTTTTCCTTGATTCCTCAGTTCCAACAAGATTTCATGAATATAATTGATTGCTCCTATATCCAGACCTCTGACCGGCTGGCAGACCAGAATGAAATCAGAATCTTTTTCTACTTCTCGACTCAAAACCATCTTCTGCTGGTTTCCACCTGACAAAGATCCTATACTCTGCTTTTCATCCACCGCACGCACATCATATTTTTCCATTAATTTTTTTGTTGTCTCAGATAATGTCTTGAAATTAATCCAGCCATGCTGAACATATTTCGGATCATTCTGATTTCCCAATAGATAATTTTCTAGGATTGAAAATCCTGGAAGGATTGCACGCTGATGTCTTTCAGAAGGAATATAACTCATACCAAGTCCCAAACGCTTTTTCGTTGGACATTCTGTAATATCTTCTCCCTTGATGGAAATCTTTCCTTCTTTACACTTCTGCAGTCCCATGATCATCTCTTCCAACTGCATCTGTCCATTCCCTTCAACTCCTGCAATTCCAAGGATTTCCCCGGCATGAACATCAAGTGAAACTGTATTGGACGCATTTTCAAGCAACTTTACATTCTCGATTGATAATATCGTTTCACCTGCATCCTGTTTCTTACGCTCCAAATGGAAAGAAACTTCATGTCCGACCATCTCATTCGCAAGCATTTCTACCGTAACATCCTTTGTAGCTGCCTGGAACACCGATTTTCCGGCTCTTAATACAGTAAGTGAATCCGATACCGCTTTTGTCTCATTCAGCTTATGTGTAATGAAGATAATCGTCTTTCCCTGTTTTCTGATATCTCTGAAAATATCCAAAAGCTCTAATACTTCTTGTGGAGTTAATACGGCTGTCGGTTCGTCCAAAATCAGGATTTCTGCACCGCGGTACAGAGTTTTCAAAATCTCTACTCTTTGTTTCATACCAATTGACAAATCTGCAACCTTAGCCTCTGCATTCAAATCGAAATGATATTTGTCTGATAACTCCTGAACCTTTTTTATTGCTTCTTTTTTATTGATACTGAACTTTCCTGGTTCATTTCCGATCACAACATTTTCCCATACTGTAAGTGCATCCACTAACATGAAATGCTGATGAACCATTCCTAATCCACATTGAAAAGCATTTCTTGCAGAATGTTTTTTAATCTCTTTACCGTTTATCTTTAATTCGCCTTCGTCTGCTTTGTACAAACCGAACAGCACATTCATCAATGTTGTTTTTCCTGCTCCGTTTTCTCCTAACAGGCAGTGTATTTCACCTTTTTTTACTAAGAAATCGATTTGATCGTTTGCAGTAAAACTACCAAAGCGCTTCGTAATTTTTCTCATTTCCACAGCATACATATTTGCCACCTCGATATTTTATGAAAAAGAAGATGCTTAAACTTCAAACATCTTCTTTTCTTATTTCCTACAGCTCTACCGGAACCTGAATTTCTCCAGCAATGATTTTCTCTTTTATCTCTTCTAATTTTTCTACTACATCTTCCGGAACTTTAATATTGCTGCCATCTAATGTATATCCAATTCCTTCATCTTCCAGTCCTAAAACCTTTTCGCTTCCAACCTGAAGATCTCCTTCGAGTGCTGCTTTTACAATATCATATGCTGCAACATCAACACGTTTTAACATACTTGCTACGATATGATCCGGATCTATGATATTCTGATTTGAGTTTGCACCGATTGCAATGAAATCAGATTCCTGAGCTGCTGCAAACACACCAAGACCTGATCCGCCCGCTGCATGGAAAATGATGTCATAACCTTTCCCCTTCTGAGTCGTTGCAATTTCTTTTGCAGTTGTTGTATCACCAAACGGATTATCTCCGCCTACATACTGGATTGCTACATCTGCATCAGAATCAACATACTCGATTCCTGCACGATATCCTGCTGCAAAATGGTTGATAATATCATTCTCAAGTGCACCTACAAATCCATATTTATGATTATCTTCTAATCCATATGTAGCTGCATCCTGTTTCATATATGCTGCCAACGCTCCTACAAGGAACGATCCTTCCTGTTCTTTGCAGGAATAACTTACAATATTATCCCCTACTAAAGATGAATCAATGGAAGCATATTTCTGATCCGGATAATCCGGTGCTACTGATGCTAACGCATCTACAGAATCAAAGCCAACACCAATGATTACTTCATATTCGTTTGAATCACTCATCGCACGAAGAATTGTCTCAAAATCTGTTACTTCTTTTGGCTCAGCATAGTCATAGTCTACGCCGAGTTCTTCCTTTGCACGTTCCATACCTTCATATGCAAGGTCATTATAAGACTGATCTCCCAGGCCGCCTAAGCCAAAAACCACAGCAGCTTTCATGTCTGCTTTATCTGAACCAGATTCTTTCTTTCCTTCATCTGATGACCCTGAACATCCCATTAAACCTACTGTCATCATACCTGCTACCATAAGTGCCAACCATTTTTTCATCTTTCTCATTTTATTTCCTCCTCGTAGAATACGTTTTCTTTCTTCTTAATACTTTTTAATAAAACGCCGCGAACAAAGTGTCTAAAACTTTTTTGGAATCAACTTCCATACAATGATTTACATATTCTCCATCAATTGGATATTCTCTTAAGTCTGTTACGACCATTCCTTTACAATATGCACCTTCACATTCTATTCTGGTAACACATCTGTGTGTCTTTACCACACTTGGATCTACCGCTACGATCATTGCCAGCGGATCGTGAAGCGGACAACATTCTCTCATCCAATTCTGCTGTCTTGCGCCCTGCATATACCATTTCATCTCTTCTCTTAAGAAATGAATCTGCTCTTTACACTCTTCTCTGCAATATTTTTCTGCATATTCTAAGTCTTCTTTTCTTAAGATTGTCTTTAATGTCACATCCAATCCTACCATTGTCATATCCCATGGTGTTTGAACGACTATGTCGGCTGCCTCAGGATCTCCTCCGATATTAGCTTCAACAACAGGCGAAACATTACCTGTAGCTAAAACCGTTCCGCCCATGGACACAACCTTTTTAATCTTTCCGGCGAAATCCGGATAACGTTTGATTGTTTTTGCAATATTGGTCATTCGTCCTAATGTGACTAACACCAGTTCGCCTTCATTTTCAGAAGCAATCTGATACAGAAAATCACATACATCCATATCAACAGGTTTTTGATCGGATGGTGGTAATTCAACATTACCGATTCCATTTTTCCCATGAATAAATTCCGGGAAATCAACCTCATCTCCATTCAACGGTTGTTCAGCCCCGACACATACCGGAATCTTATGCTCCATTCCTGCTAATTTTAAGATTCTCAACGCATTGTCAGCGCCTTGCTTTGCTGTCACGTTTCCAACACTTGTAGAAATGCCAACAACTTCTACATCCGGTCTTGCCAGCGCAAATAATATAGCTAAAGAATCATCTACACCCGGATCGCAATCAATACAAATCTTCATCTTTTCCCTCCTTTTACTATATCAAAATAATATTTTCAAATCCATTATCCTCCGCGATTTTTTTGTATTTCATCATTTCATTGGATGATGGAGTCCTGAAAATCTGATCATATGGAGAACGAACTCCAAACTGACGATAAGCGATTATTTTATATCGAATTTGTTTTTTATCTAAATACGGCTTCAGCAATTTTGTGATTTGAAAAACAGTATCTTCATTCGGCAGTTGATCCGGTACTATAACTGTACGAATCTCCTCAAGCTTTCCATGTTCAGCTAAGTAAACTGCATTTTTCAGAACCTGCTCATTACTCATACCGGTTAATTTCTTATGTGCATCGCAATCAAATGCTTTAACATCCAACATCACACCATCACAAACATTCATAAGCTCTGCATCCTGTGAAAAATCATAACTGCCATTACTATCAATTAATGTTGATAATCCTTGCTGCTTCGCTAATAAAAATAACTCAGCCAGGAAATCTCTTTGCAGTGTACACTCACCGCCTGACACCGTAATTCCTCTTATATATGGAAGATCCGGTGCAATCTGTTCCATAATCTGTTCCGCTGTATAATCTTTCACTCGTGGCGAAGACATATGAGGACATACATGGATACAAGTATCACATTCACAACATTTATCTTCATCCCATACAATCTTTCCGTCTTTCAGGGAAAGTGCTTTGGCTGGACACTTCTCGACACATGCACCACATTGAACACACTGCCCGATTGTCTCCGGATTGTGACAGTAAGAACACTTAAAATTACATTTTTGTAAAAAAACAGCTGCTCTGTTTCCCGGTCCGTCTACAACACTGCTATGAATAATTTTATTAACGATCGCCATTTAAGCTCCGCACCTTTCTTTCATAGATCTTACTGTTTTTCACTTCGTAATATCCCCATTTTGCATTTGCCTGAGGAACTGCAATACCATTGTCTAATTTAGCAATATCCGACTTTTTCACCAGATATCCTGTGATTCTAATAACATCTGAATCAGACGAATAGGTTGAAAAATACTGCATTCCTTCCTTAAATCCGCCCTTAATCAAATCTAAAATAGCATCCGGATTTCTTTTTGCGGTTTCATCAAACGGGAAAATATCACCCACGCCTGATGGGAAGAAATGATGTACTTTTGCACAGTGATGTAAATGCTGATGCAGCGGAAGCTCCGATCCAATCGCAATACGTGCTCCCGGACTGATATCATAGTCACTGTCTATTCCAACCTGAGCATGTAATGGAAAATGATGTTCCGTGCAATCACAATATTTACTCTCAAAAGAGTTTACACATTCCTGAAGTTTTTCCAGGATTCGGATGGCCAGCTGATCTGCATCTTCGCTATATCCATAACGGTCAGATTTATGCTCTTTTTCCATCAATGTGTTTACGCACTCATTCATACCGACAACACCAAACATGCCGGTGAAATTTTCAACCTTAACAAATCCCTCTTGTACTAAGAAATTTGATTTAAAGAAATGACTCTTTTCTACCAAAAATTCGATTTTATTTTCAATATATCCACACAGTTCTTTTACTGCGCGCGGCAATAACTCTTCCAGGAAATGCTCGCTGTCTTTTGCACGTTCTGCCAGTCTACTTAAAACAACACGAGATAATGTAAAGGAGCCGCCTGCTATCGGTAAAGCGTTGTAGCAACTTGCAATTCCATAAGCGCCATCATACAGCTTGCGATACATTTTGTGATTTGCAAAACTTGGCTTCGCACAATTCAATGCACAGATCACACATTTTTCTGCAAAATCATCTGGTGTTATATCCGGATCATAAAGCAGTGTGATTGAAGGAATTGCATTTTTCAATTCTGTTTCAATCTCAACAATCATCTCACCTGCCCTTGTTGCTTCAGGTCCTAAGTTCATGTGGCAATAAGAATCCGGAATTGAGCGGTCTAAAAAGATCAGGAAGCTTTTGATCAGCTTATATGCATTCTCATCATCCATGAATGGTTCCAGCAATTTATCTACAGATCCCAGGTAAACCGGATAATGTGTAACTGATGGGACATGACGATAAAAGATTTCCAATGTCTGAATCGCTTCGAATAAATTTTTAGGTGGATCCAAACGTAAGAATTTGCATCCTTCTCTCATTAATTTTTCATAATCCGGAAGAATATATCTCGGTTGATATGTGACATTTCCTTCTGCCATTCTGCACAAACATCCCGCCTCACACAATTCTCTAAACTCATTTGTAGTTTCGAAAAATTCCACATAAGACAATGGCACATCCGATAACGCGATCATAGCCTGCTCATGCGTAAGTGCACTATTTGTTATGATCGATTCCACAGTTTCTTTTAAATTAGTAATGTTTAACATGGCAATACCTCCCAAATAATTCAATACTGAAACAACGGTTGAAATTTATTGTCCTCTTATGGCCTTTATGATATCATTAGGATGGAATTTAAAAAAATGCCATTTGGCATGTTTCTAGAAGAAAGGAACAAAAAATGTCCGGAGATCTAAAAAAAATTGTTGAATATGCAGAAGAATTTTTAGAAAAAAGTTTAGAATCTAAATTTTTTTTAGATTTACTTGATCAGGCAGGGCTAAAAATTGAGCATGCCTCCAAGAATGATTGTCTTATTTATAATGATATGCCTTCGAAATATATCTATATACTTTTAAAAGGCGCCTGTTATTCTGAAAAATACAGTCCTTCCGGAAAATTATTGACTGCCGTAGCCTGCAAACCTATAGAAATCTACGGCTTATTTGAAGCTGTACATCCTACATTAAACAGACACACAGCAACGATTCGCTGTGCTTCTGATTGTTCCTATATTCGTATTCCTATACAAACATATCTGGATCAACTTTCAAGAGATCCTGAATTCGGAGTGCTCAGCCTTAAGCATTTGTCCTTATTAGTTGAACGAATTTTGAATGAAAATGAATATTTACTTTTAAATAATACAAAAGACAGGTTATTGCTTCATCTATTTCGATGTTGTGAAAATCAGAAATTTCCTGTCATCGTCAAAGCAACAAAAGAAGAATTGGCTCAGCTACTTAACATCAGCCTTCGTACGCTATACAGACATTTAGACTGTCTGTACGAGGAGGGACTGATTGCAACCGAGCATGGGAAAATAGTGATTTCTGAATCACATTATCAGAAAATTAAAGAGGCGGTGCTTACGTTTGTTTAAGGCTGCTTTTTACACAAAAAGCAGCTAATCTATTTTCCAGACTAACTGCTCCTGTTGAATTCTTTTATTAATTTTGTTCTGTCTCCGAAATCTCTAATTTCCTCTTCTGAAATTCCATATTAGACAGTAAAATGTTCATTGCAAAACCTACAAGCAAAGCCCATCCGGAACCTTTAAATGCAAGCACTGCTGCCATTACTCCGGCAATACTTTTATCTGTACTCGTCTTACAATAATCCATACCGATTCTTGCACATACATATGCCTGGAATAACAAAGTGATCGCAGAACCCACGCCCATGATTGGTTTCATGAATGACACGATCGGCACTAAAATAACACTGATGAATGTTGCCATACGGAAAGAACTCATTCCACCGATCAGCGATTTCATCACTTTCTTTCCTTCTTTATAACGCATTGCAACAGATACGGTCATACCAATCCAAAGCGGACCTGCCAGTGGTGGGAACGGTGCAAAAATTGCAAGGAGCAGGTTTCTAAGACCACTGATCAGGTTTGATCTGCTTGAATTAAAGTCAATATATTCGTCACTTCTACTGTCCTGTGCTTCCTCTACCAACGTCTGTGATGTAACAAAATCTCCAAACGCAAGTACATAACAGATCAACGCCAACGGAATTGCACTTATAAATTTTGAAATCGGTGGAAATCCGACTGCAAAAATACTGACTGTGTGGAAAATATTACTAAAGTCAGGAATTCGGATGAGTCTTCCAAGTTCGAGAACCGGTTTTGACAATTCTCCAAGCAATACTCCTGCTAACATAGCAATCAGATATGGGAATAAGTTTCCATATTTTGCCATGATATCCAATATTTTATATTTTTCTCTGTTCTTTTCACAGAACGGTGAAAAACTCAAAAACGCAAGTAACAATGTACCGGAAAGTGTTGCGATTGGCGCAGTCATCAGCTGGCTTCCATCTGAGAGCTGTCCTTGCAATACTGTAATCGGTGCTGCAATCAGAATACCGCCTTTGATTGAATTCGGCACACCATTCACGAATTTATCTGCAAGCTTGGTAATTCCCATAAATATAAATACAAATGCAACAAGCAGCTGCAATGCAATCATTGCCTGAATACGCTCCGGTCCTTTTGGGAATCCATTTAAATATGCCAGTGTAAATGGTAATGTCGGTGTGATCCATCCCGGGACAACCGGATCTCCTAACCATCCATGAAGCATGTACATAAATACTTCAATGATGACGCAGCTCCATGCAAGTTCATACGGAAGTCCAAGATTATCCGTCAGATACGGAATCGAACTTAACGCAGTAGCGCCAAGGATCAGACCTTGAAAAAATTCTACATATTCTAATTTATAATGAATTCCCGGAATACGCCACTGAAATGGGCCGAGTGGAATATAGGGAAGTTCGTTGGCTTTTCTTGTTCTTTTCGGACTCATCTTTTAAGCTTCTCCTTCATTTTTCGATTTACAAGTGTCTATTTTTTAACAATTTAATCTCAAAAAAAGGACTGCATTCTTTTTGATGATAACATCTTTTGGAACAACAGTCCATTTTTTCGTATGAATTGAGATTGTTACTATGTTACTTCCTATAATGCACTTTTTCCGAAGATTTTTTTGTGCTGTGCTACTAAGTAGAGAGAACTTAAAATAGCAAGGATTGCAAATACTAACAGCATGATCATGAGGCTGTATACTGCACTTGCCTCACCAGATGATTTTGTAAGCTGTGCTGCCACTACTGGGATCAGGTAGCTTGCCGCACCCATAAATGTGTAATAAATACCAGTATTTCTCCCCTTCGGTCCTGGGTTAAATAACTGAACAACTGCAAGACCTGTCTGAAGAGCACCTCCTGCTGCGAAGAATCCCAACATTGCGATAGCGATGTAAATGATTGCTACCTGATGGATAAACAGTACACCCGCAAGTGCCACTGCTGTACAGATAGAATCAATAAGGACAACCTTTAACGGGTTCCATTTTAATTTTGCCATCATGAACGCCCAGAAAAGTACTGCACAGATAGACCCGATTGTATAAATAGAAGTCATACCTGCTGCCTGAATCTCGGAAAGTCCACATACGGAAAGTCCAAATGCTTTTGTATACTGCTGTGCGCCATACATGATCGCCATGCAAAGGAACGCATAAAACATTACAAGAAATACGATAAATTTATTTGGCTTTACAAGCATTGCTGCCTGCACTGCATTATCGGATTTGTCTTTCTTTCCTTCTGACGCTTTCTTCTGATCATCATAAGCAAACGGTGCAATAATTGCAAGTACCAGACAAACAACTGACATTACAAGCGGGATAATAACATTTAATTTCCAGTTTCCGCTGTTTGCATTATGAACAACCATGAATGGATAAATCATACCGGAAACAGAAACAAAAAATTTGATCCCGATCAGTGCAGATCCAGGTGCTGCCGGATAAGCTTCCTGTACAGCCGGATATCCTGATGCATCCCAGAAACCGGATGTTGCAACTCCTGAAACAAATCCACATACAGAAGCAACTAATGCACTTTTTGTAAATAAGAATCCAAGGAAGCATAGAATATATAATGCTGCTCCACCGATCATTAATTTTTTACGTCCTACATGATCCGAAATCTCTCCACCAATCCAGACGCTGACGAATTTACCAAAGCCTGTCCATGCAACTGCTGTACTTACCGCTGCAAGACCTGCTGCATATGCTGCTGACTGTGGGTCTGCCATATTGAATCCCCACTGTTTTGCAAAGTTTACGTTGTTCTGACTTAAAATGATAGCCTGGATACCATGTGTTAAATAGCAAAAATATACACAAAGGATAGACCACAAATATTTCTTTGCTCTCATTCCATCATTCTCCTTTTGTGAATGTAATTATTTTGCCTGAGCCTTCTGAAATTCCTGATACTCAGCAAGTGGCATCTCTTTTCCAACAAACAGTTCGTAGTTAACTGCCCCCTGCTGCAGAAGCATTCCTGCGCCACCGATTGCTTTACATCCTGCTTCTTCTGCTTCAAGGATCATCTTTGTCTTCTCTGGATTGTATACAGTATCTGCAACAACAAGATCCTTACGGAATAAAGATTTGTCAACCAGAGTTACATCCTCGTGTGGTTTCATTCCCATAATCGTTGTATTGATAAGAATATCACAAGTTTTAATTTCTTCTTCCAGTTTAGCCTTATCAGCAAGATCCTCTACAGTAACAACACAGTCCGGACACTTCTCTGCTAATTTAGCCTTTGTTCCTTCTGCTCTTTCGTAGAATTTATCTTTTATATTGAAAATGTTAACTTCTTTTGCTCCGTCCAATGCTAACTGAACCTGAATAGCTGTAGCGGCTCCACCGGCACCAAGGACAACAATCTTTTTATCTTTTACAGATACACCATTGATCTCGAGATTTTTAACAAATCCAACACCATCTGTAATGTATCCTGTGATCACACCATTATCATTTACAAATGCGTTACATGCTCCGATGATCTCTGCTGCCGGAGAAAGTTTGTCAACTAACTTTGCTGCAATATTTTTACATGGCATTGTAAAGTTACCAGCGCGCATGTTGAATAAACGAATTGCCTCAAATGCTTTTGGCATTTCTTCCTCTGTTACATCAAATGCCAGATATGCATAATCTAATCCGTCATGCTGGAAACTGAAGTTGTACATTGCCGGTGATCCTGAATGTCCAACCGGTGATCCAAATAATCCCATTAAGCCTGTGTGTCCAGAAATTCTTTTTTCCATGATTCTAATCCTCCTGATATAATTTCATTTATAAATTCAATGCAACCTCATATGCTTCTTTTGTGGCATCCAGTGCACGGCGTGCTCTTACTGCGTCACCTACCATGTGGACTTCTGGTACGATGTCTTTTAATTCTTCTGCAAAGTCATAAACTACATTCTGTCCATCACGGTGTGTATAACGTGAGCTGAATCCCATAGAGAGAACAACTGTGTCGAATCCTCTTGCCTCGTAGATCGTCTCGTCTGATTTATCTGCTGCATTTTTGTAACTTACGCCATCTGAGAAGATCTCTGATACAGCTGCACTTGTAATCTGTTTGATGCCATATTTCTCAAATGCTTCCATAAGAAACATTCTGTGCTCATGGATCACATCCGGTCCGATCGCGTCTCTCATTTCGATAATGGCTACTTCATGTCCCTGTTCTGCTAAGAAGTCTGCTGTCTCTGCACCTACCATACCGCCACCAACAACTAAGACTTTATGTCCTACCGAGCGTGTTCCTTCCAGGCAGTCAACACCATAGACGATATCCGGATTTTCAATACCTTTGATAAATGGAAGTACTAAAGTCTCAGCTCCTGTTGCAAGGATCACTGCATCCGGTGTATCTTCTTTCAACATCTGTGCAGTTACTTTTGTATTCATCTTGATATTAACTCCGGCTTTTTCACATTTTACAATGTAACTTCTGATCATACCTGTGATATCACCTTTTCCTGGTGGATATGCAGCCAGTCTCATATTACCGCCAAGCTTATCTGTAGCTTCAAATAATGTTACATCATGTCCGCGTCTCTTCGCTGTAAATGCAGCACACATACCTGCCACACCACCACCGATCACGTAAACTTTTTTCGCCTTCTCAGCCTTCGGAAGTCCTTCTTTTTCATGTCCGAGTACTGGATTTACAAGACAACAGATTGGTTTACCTGCATACATATTAGCAACACAGCCCTGAAGACAGGCGATACATGGTGTAAGATCTTCCAGTCTTTCTTCCATTGCTTTCTGTGGTGTGTGCGGATCTGCAAGTGACTGACGTCCAAATGCTACTAAATCTGCATTTCCCATTTTAATGATCTGTTCTGCAAACTGTGGTTCTGTATATCTTCCGACTGTAATAACCGGAATAGAAACACATTTCTTGATATTTGCAACAAGCTCTGCTGAGAATCCGCCGTGAATTCCTGTCGGAGCCCACATATACTCATCTTTTAAATGTACTGCACGGGATACGTGAAGACCATCAATCCCGCAATCTTCTAAATAAGAAGCAACTGCACACATATCGTGATTATCAAGTCCGCCAAACATGTCTTCTGTACTGTTAATACGTGCAAGAACAGCAATCTTTCCTTCTGTTTTCTTCTTTACTTCTTCAATGATGAGACGTGAAAATCTCATTCTGTTCTCAAAGTTTCCGCCAAACTCATCGACACGCTTATTTGTTCTTGGTGACATAAATGAATTTACAAGATAGCCGTGCGCCATATGGATCTCTACTGCATCTGCTCCACCTTTCATTGCACGTTCTGCTGCTTCACCATATCCTTTTACAAGCTCATACACTTTTTCTGTAGATACTTCTTCAGGAATGTCTCTTCCATCTGCTGATGCGATTGCTGTAGCTGCCTGGATCGGTGCTCCTGCATTCTTTGCATTTCCTTCCGGTCCTGCATTCTGAAGCTGGATAGATACCTTTGCACCTTCTGCATGACAGGCATCTGTGATTTTCTTCAGACTTTCAATGCTGTTGTCATCATAAAGACATGGTTTCTTAGGACCGCCCTTCGCTCCTTTATGTACTACAGTCGCTTCAATTGTGATCAGACCAAACTGACCTTTTGCACGCTCACCATAGTAAGCCACAGATTCGTCACTCCATGTTCCGTCTGAATTTGCGAAATTATTTCCCATCGGTGGAACCACAAAACGATTTTTAACAGTCATAGGTCCAATCTGAATCGGAGAAAACATATTTTTGAATTTCATCATTTTACCTCTCTCTTTGGCATCATCTGTTTTTCAAATTAGTCTACCAACTCTGGCCAAACTTCTTTTAATACTTTCTCTGTGTTTTCATATGTATAAGCAGCTGCTTCTTTCAGTCCTTTTCCAAGGATTGCATCAGAAATAACTTCTACACCAACAACCTTCGGATCAACTCCTGCGTCTTTAATCATCTTAACAAATCCTGCTGTATCTTTTGCTCCTGTTCCCGGTGCAAGACGATCATGCATAGACTCATCTCTTAAAATAGGTGCTGCATATGGTCTTTTATAAGCATCATTAATCTGGATAGAAATAACTTTCTTGGCAATCTCCGGTGTAAGGATATCGTATGGCTGATCTGCTCTTACCCAGTGCCATGTATCAAGAATGAGCATTGCGTTGTCGCATCCAGAAGCTTTTACAACTTCCCAACCTTTCTTAAGATCCGGAATTCCGCTGTATGGCATCGGCTCAACACCAATGATGTATTTTCCTGCTCTCTGGCAAAGTTCTTTTAATTTCTGTGCTGTGTACTCAACAGAATAATTTTCCATCAGTCCACAGTTGATGTGGCCTACTCCAAAGAGTTCGCACATATGGAAACACATCTGCTCTTTGTATTTCTGCTCATAAGAACGATGTTCCTCACACCACTGAACAATGTACTCTACCTCTGTTACTTTCATATCATGTTTGTCAAGAATTGCAAGAATGTCTTCATCATGAAGTCCTTCATTCAATGCATCAACATAAGTCTCTGCGCGAAGACCGATTCCTTCATATCCTGCTTCCTTTGCAGCGATTACACGATCTTCAAATTTGCACTGATCTCCAAGTGTCCATGAACTTACTGTGATTGGGTTTTTCTTTGACATAATTCTTCCTCCATTGTAAAAATTGAATATAATCCATTGGATTTTTCTGTTCAATCTTGTTGTTTTTTTCTATTTTTATTATATCTGTTTGTTAAATAAATGACAAATTGGTAATTCTATCACGATCCATGCATTTTGTTTATAGATTTTATTTACACTTCGTGTTACGATATTATTATCAATAAGCATTATTGCGTATTTATCTCTCAAATAGAGTAACTGTTCAGAGCCAACCTCCAAAATGCTACGCATTTCGTCGGTGTGGCGTATCCGCCAAATAAAATTTCAAAAACAGTCTTAAAAATGCAAGCATTTTACATCTGTTTTATGAAATTTTGCTTGGCTCTGAACAGTTACCAAATAGATATAAAATGAACCTGATTAAATGGGAAGATACAAATTTTTATAAGGAAGGTACCAGACTTTATGAATCTCTATCATCTTAGATATTTTGTTACTCTCGCTCATCTAGAACACTACACAAAGGCTGCGGAGATTCTTTCTATCACTCAACCAAGCTTAAGTCATGCAATCTCATCTCTGGAAAGTGAGCTCGGAGTAAAACTCTTTGAAAAAGATGGACGTAACGTTGTCCTCACAAAATGTGGACAGGCTTTTCTTGTCGATGTGGAACAGGCTTTGGATATGCTGGATTCAAGCATCAATAAACTGCAGATGACCGGATTTGGGGAAGGCCGCATCGATATTGTTGAACTCCGTACGCTCAGCAGTGCAGTTGTTCCGAACTTTGTAAAAGGTTTTTTGGATTCCACGCCTAACAAAAAAATCGATTTTTATTTTCATAGTTCAACCGGACTCACATCCGACATGATCCAGGGATTAAAAGAGCGAAAATACGACATCGCATTTTGTTCCAAGATGGACAATGAACCGCTCGTTGAGTTTATTCCGGTCGCAAAACAAGAGCTTGTACTGATCGTACCGGAAGGACATCCTTTGGACGGGAAAACTTCGATTGATCTAAAAGAAGCGCTTACGTATCCGCACATCGTTTTCTCTAAGCGAAGCGGTTTAAGACATGTAATTGACAAGTTATTTGAAAAATGTGGCGGATACCCTCAGATTGCTTACTCAATGGAAGAAGATCAGGGTGTTGCCGGATTAGTCAGTGCCGGATTCGGCATCGCAGTTGTGCCGCGAATGCCGATTCTTTCCTCTTTACCGGTTTCAATCATAGAGATTGCAACTCCGTCCTGGGAAAGACTCTTCTACATGGCAACTTTGAAGAATGTTTATCAGGCACCTGTTGTTACGAATTTTAAGAATTATATATTGGAACATGCTGAAATATAGAATGATACATTTCTTCTACTTTATAGCATCGGTACGATCATATTTACCCAGAACCAGCTCACCGGCATCACAAGCACCATGGCTGGGATCATGTCTGCGACTGGAAAATCGTGAATCTTTGCGATCCGGAAACCAGTTGCAAGAAGCAGGAAGCCTCCACATGCCTTGAAGTCGGCAATCATATCCGGCGTGGTCAGTGGGAAGATAAATTTTGCTGCTGCGAATATAATAAGGAAGATCACACACTGCGGAATTGCAACTGCAGCAACCACCATACCTAATGTTCCTCCAAAAATCATCGCAGTAAAGAAATCCAGAATCGACTTCGAAATCAAAATTGTATGATCACCGCTCATTCCGGAATCCAGTGAACCATAAATCCCTGTCCCACTGGCACAAAACAATACGATGATCGTCACAAGCATTGACATATACTCTTCTCTGGACATGGATTTGTTCTTATTTGGGAAGAGTTTTCCCACCGGTTTCTCCATGCAGGTCGCTCCGCCATTAATAATTCCGCCCAGATTGACTGCCAGACCAAAGGCAGTTCCAATTATCACTGCAAAAATAACAGCAGGCATATTTTTCATAAGTCCAATGGAACTAACTCCCATTCCCATTGAGCAGACACCAAATATCTTGGTAAGTTCCGAATTAATTTTTGCAGGCAGCTTGTGCCCAAATAATGCCCCGATCACACCGCCGGCTGCAACCGACAGGGCATTGATAATAACTCCTATTGGCATATTCATTCCTCTACTTTCTAAAACACAGATGCGGTGTAAGGAATCTCCTACACCGCAAATTTTCAATTTGATATTCAGTTTATCATAACACTTTTTATAATGTAAAGCTTTTATTTTCCGAGATATCTTTTGTTTGACTTAACTGTTTGTAAACATCACGTCCATTGAAAGTCCTCTATAATTCAAAAACCTGATTGTCCACCAGCGTGTAATTACCGCCGTCCATATTTTTACGAACGAACGGAACGCCTTTTCTTACATAGAAAGTATTATCTTTGATCAGTGCATCCGGGTTCTCTGCCGGGCTGATCGTTCCCCCAAGGTCATCAAAACTCACATTATTGCGGAACGTATTATGAATTGCTTCCTGCAGGCAGAACATCACGCATCCACCTTCATTCTGTCTGCTGTAATTATATTCATAAACGGTTCCATCACCGGAATCTGCATCATATGCCATACCGTCCTGATTTAGTCTTGTGTCAACACTCTCATTATACCGGAACAGTGCATCCTTACACTTCCAAGGCCAGATAGCCGCTGCCACCTTACCCAATCGATTACCCGGCTCACAGTAAATACGATCATTTATCTCACAGGCAATCGAATCTGTCATATTATGTTCCACCAGTGGACGAAGTGCATACATGGCTGTAATACCGTCACCACCTGCTGCCTTTACATAATTATCGCAGATTCGTATCTTCTCATGTCCGTACTTCAAGAAGATCTCCTCGTCCAGTTCTGCTCCCTGGAACTTCTCATGTGCATAAGTGTAACCGACAGCAATTCCCCAACGGCTCACCTGATACACAAAGCATCCTTCAACCGTGACATCTTTATAATGGGCAACTCCTGTAATCTCTTCATCTTCCGGCTGAAGTGCTGTCATATAGATACCACCGTTATTCATATGCTTATCGTACACATTACCATTCACATCATGGATCAGCAGATTACGCAGTGTGATACCGTGTCGTACACCTTTGTCTTTTGCTACAACAGCAACACCTGTGCGATTCATCTTATCTCCAAGGGAATAGTACTCGCCGATAATTTTGTCTGCTTCGTTTGTGATCTCCAGATCTTCTACGATGATATATTCTGCATCATACAGTAGAACTGCGGAAGATACATACCCGCGATATACATGAGTTGGTGAATCTAATGGGGCTCCATAATTCTGATACCAGATTCCCTGCCCACAAGCCTCAATACGCGGCGCATCGCCTTCTCCGTAAGCACCGATCACGATCGGTGCATCTTCTCTTCCGCTATCTGTTACCTGAAGATACTGTCCGCAAAAGACGCTCCCACGCTCAAGTAATACATGATCTCCCGGCTGCAGACTTCTCTGATTGATTGCAAAAAGACTTGCGAATGCACTTTCGCTTGTCAGTCCATCGTTCGAATCATTTCCTGTCTTCGAACTCACGTAATACGTCTTCGATAAGCTTGTCATATGCATCCTCCCGTAATCTTTTTTCAATAATCTGTTCTACCTCTTCATAAGTAAAGAGATCTCCGAAATATCGACCGAATAAATCCATATTTTTTTCGTAAAATTCTTTCTTCTCCTGCTCTGTGACATCCGGACACAGACCTGTGCTTCGAACCGCCTCACTTGGCTGGACAAAATCCAGTTTCAGTCTTGTCAGCTCATACTGCAAATACGCTGGTGCTGAAAAATAACGTGGTCCATAGAACAGCTTCTCCTCCTGCTCCATCATCTTCAGCTTTTCATTATGATTCTGTCTTCTTGCTTCAAGTCCCTCCATAGAAGGATCCTCAAGCAATCCCATTTTATGTGCTAAAAGGAAGGCACCTTGCGCCTTCCTTAAACATTCCTGTTTTATACAATACTTTTGCTGCATTATTTTACCGCTCCTGTAATTCCGTTTGCAAAGCTCTTCTGTAAGCACAGGAAGATGATTGCAGTCGGAAGTGTACAAATCAATACACCAAGCATCAGCATACCATAGTCAACACTATAACCACTCTTCAGGTTCGCTACAAGCATCGGCATAGTGATTGCTTTGCTGTCCTGTAAAATGATCGTTGGCCATAAGTAATTGTTCCATGCATTCATAAAAGTTACTGTCATTGCTGCTCCATAAGTAGATTTCATGACAGGAATAAACATCTTAAAGAAAATCTGCACTTCACTTAATCCCTCAAGTCTTGCCGCTTCAATAATATCATGTGGAAAAGAACGGGCTGCCTGTCTGAACAGCATGATCATAAATGGTGTTGAAATAGTTGGAAGTGCAAGCGCGATCCATGTATTAACCAATCCCCATGATGTAAACATCTTAAACAATGGAATCATAATCGCTACAAAAGGAAGCATCATTGCAAGAAGCAAAATATTCATTAAAATGTCTTTCCCTTTATCGTGATAAATCTCGAATCCGTATCCGGCGATTGAACACACGAGTAATGCTACAAATGTAATAATAATTGCATTACGGAATGAATTGAACATTGCCAGTCCAAGATTCTGCATGCCTACCAGCGTCTTAAAGTTCTCTGCCAGATAAGTACCCGGATACAGTCTTCCCCTTACAACATCAATACTTGTATTTGTTGCTCCACAAAGCATGTAGTACAGTGGGAATGCAGAGAGAAAACTTGCAATAATTAAAACTGCATAGGAAACTATTGATTTCATTTTAGTCACGTTTGTCACCTACTTTCATCTGAATTGCAGACAGAATTGCTACCATTACAAGAATACATACAGACAATGCTGCTGCATAATTAAATTTCGGTGTCTCCACAAAGGAGATATTGTAAATGTAATGTGCCAATGTCATTGTTGACTTACCAGGTCCTCCGGCAGTCAGGTTCATAGACTCATCAAACAACTGCAGTGTTCCTGAAGTTGACATAATCGCTGTCATAAGGATCGTCGGCTTTAGAAGCGGAATCGTAATTTTTGTAAACTGTTTAAATGGTGTTGCCCCGTCGATATAACTTGCCTCATATACGGAATAATCAATATTCTGTAATCCTGCAAGATAGAATACCATATTGTATCCTGTCCATCTCCAGATCAGGGCGATAACGATTACCCAGCGTGCCGGCCATGTACTCTGAAACCAGTCAACAGAAGATAAACCAATTCCTGTAAGTACTCTGTTCACAACTCCGTCCGGAGCAAACAAGGATTTAAATATCATAGAATAAGATACAAGAGATGTTGCACACGGAAGGAAAATCAAAGTACGAAAAATACCTTTACCTCTGATCTTTGGGCTATTCAAAAGCTGTGCCAGGATTAGTGCTAAAACAAGCATGATCGGAACCTGGATCAAAAAGTAAAAGAACGTATTAAATAAGCATTGCTGAAATGTTTTATCCTGGAAAACTCTGGCATAATTTGATAAACCGGTAAATGTTCCTCCTGTCTTTCTAAAAGACAACAGAAGTGCCTGTGCCATTGGATAAAAACAAAATACGAATATTAAAATCGCTGCCGGAAGAAGAAAAACCCATCCGGTAAGATTATGCTTTTTCTCTAAAGTTAATTTTGTTTTCTTTTTTTCCATATTATTCTCCTAAAACAGAACCGGGAACGCAATACTGCACTCCCGGTACGTCCTGTTTTTAATCTTTGATGATTACTCACCAATATTAAATTCTACTGTATCCTGAGCTTTCTTGATCTCGCTGTCAATATCAGCGCCATTCTGAACAACATTAGTGATTGCATCTGTTAATGCACTTCTGACATCTGAGTAGTATGCGCCATAATCGATTCCAGGAACCTTTCCAGCGAAGTCTACGATGTCTTTGTATACAGCCTGTCCAGCGTAGAAATCAGATGTCTCATTGTAAACATCTGACTCAGCCGCCGGTAAGTAACTTGCGATTGCTCCAGCGTTTGGAAGAAGGTCATCATATAACTCTACGCTTCCGCCGAATGTTGTCTTAAGGAAGTCATATGCAAGGTCTGTGTTCTTGCAGTTAGAAGATACTGCCCAGCTTGCTCCACCACAGTTTGCGTAGTTTGTAGCACCATCAACATCATCAAGTTTAGGCATGTTTACGATAGACCAGTTTCCAGCCTGATCATCAGCTGCCTGGATAGAAGACATGATCCAGCATCCCTGGATAACACCAGCTGCTGTTCCCTTGTTCATAGAAGCAATGTACTGATCCCAGTCAGTATAATCAACCATGATTCCTTCATCAATGAGCTGTTTGTATGTCTCGATTGCTTTCTTGAGAGCTTTGTTATTAACTAAGTCAACTTTTCCGTCTACCATCGGAGAAGCACCTGCTGACTGAAGCATCTCAATGATAATCTCAGATCCGCCTGAGCTTGTAAGCATTGGAACGTTGTTTGTCTCAACTACTTTTTTAGCTTTTTCCATGAAATCTGACCATGTTGTGTCTTTGAAATCATCTACTGTAAGTCCGGCTGCCTCAACCATGTCTTTACGGATTGCCATGATTGTAGCACCGTTATCAAATGGAACGCCATAGTTCTTTCCGTCTACTGTAGAGTCAGCTAACTTTCCTGCAGAGAAATCTGAGAAAGTGATTCCTGAATCTGTAAGTTCTGTAAAGATTCCAGGATAGTTTGCTACGTTCTTATGGAAGGAATAATCCTGCATCAGGAAGATGTCCGGTAATGTGCTGTAATCATCAGCTTCAG
This sequence comes from Mediterraneibacter faecis, assembly GCF_055383675.1. Classification (NCBI taxonomy): domain Bacteria; kingdom Bacillati; phylum Bacillota; class Clostridia; order Lachnospirales; family Lachnospiraceae; genus Mediterraneibacter; species Mediterraneibacter faecis. Next base: position 2,946,033 of record NZ_AP043803.1, read on the forward strand.
CTGCTGTGATCAGAGCTGTCTCAATATCTGAATATACTTTTTCCTGAATATCCAGTTTGAAATCCGGGTGATCTTTCTGGTAGATTGCCTCTGCCTGTTTCATTGCATAAACGTTGAAGTTAGGATCCCAGCACCATACGCTCAGTGTGTTTTCCTGTGATGCATCATTCTTTGCATCAGTGTTGTTGTCAGATTTGCTTCCGCATCCTGCAAGTACAGATACTGACATTGCTGCTACTAAAAGTGCGCTCAATACTTTCTTTTTCATAGTTTTTGTCCTCCTTATACATTTAAAAGTACTGCTTTATAAAATATGAAATGCATTCCTTGCGTTTCATAAGTTATCTTTATTCAACATCATCTACCCAACGCATCTCGCCTGGCTCTAAATCCAGTTCATATACACAGTTGCCATTGATATATACATCTGTGTGTCGCGCTTCTGATGAGTTATTAATAACTGCGATCTTCTTACTCTTCGGGAATACAGTTACTTCTGTATCAACATTTGTTACATAGTAATGCTTCATCTCTTTTTCCATGCCTGCTGCATAGTAAATAGCACGAAGAAGAATTCTACAGTTCTGTGGAGAATATGGAAGACCTGCAAAGTATACGCTATGCCCTTTTCCATATTCATTAACAACCATCTGGCTGTACTCTCCATCCATTGCAAGGATCTGATAATTCTTGCCCTGTGCATAGACACGGCTTGTTCCCTCACCAAAATCTATTTCTCCTTCAATATCCTCTAAAATAAAGTGGTTTGCATCTAATTCATTATACTTATCTGTATTAAGTGAGAAGCACATCTCACGATCTACGCCAAGTACATCTGATAGCTGGAAGAATCTTCCCTGATGCTGGTATGCTGTCGGTTCACCAACTCCGATGAATCCGCCTCCCTCGTCAACAAAGCGACGAATATTTGTTACAACTTCTTCATCGATCCAGTTTTCAGCTCCACTAAATGCTGTATATGCATCACCTACATTGATGATTACTCCAATGTCTTCCGGAATACCTTTCTTCACGTCATCAAAGGAAATAAATTCAACTTCGAATGGCATACCACTTAAGCACTCAAGCACACCCTCTGCTGAATAAGTCTCTCTGTGCCAAATTGCGTGATGTACCTGATTGGACATCCACTTTCTCAGTCCTCCCCAACAGTTGAGGATCGCAACCTTAAATGGTGCTACATAGGAAGGCGTTCCCTGCATATTCTCATGAATCTGACGGAACTCTGTAACAACATTCTGGATCTCATCAATGAATCCCGGCCAGTTGCTCGCGAGTTTTAAGTATCCGCCGTATCCAATTCTGTCTAATGGTGAACGAAGAAGTGCACGTCTTGCCTTTCTCCAATTGTCTCTCGCTTCCCCGATCGGATCTCCGCCTTCGCAGAATACATCCGGGAAGAAGTATGGTAAGAGACGGCCCTCTGTATAATCAACGCCCTTGATATCAGAAATCATACGAAGTGTCACACCACTTCCGACAGAACCTACAACTGCATCCAACCCGATGCTTGCAAAGTATTTACCATAAGGCTCTGTTCCGATCCAGTGATCTCCAAGGAACATCATAGCTTCTTTTCCATAAGAATGAACAATATCAACCAGCTCTTTCGCAAGTGCACAAACTTCAATCTGCTGGAATTCAATAAAATCACGGAACTCTTTGCTCGGTACGCGGAACATACTGTTGTGATATCCCTGATCTACGATAAATTCCGGACGGAATTTATATCCTGCCCATTTCTCAAACTTCTCTAAAATATATGGGCTTACACTTGCACTGTATCCGAACCACTCAACGTACTTCTCTCTCTTCTGATCATCAAAAGTTAATGTAAACTGATGGAAAAATGTTGTAAATCGAACAACATCTATATTCGGATTCTCTTCACACCATCTTTTCAGCTTTTCCTTTACATACTTCTGTGTCTTCGGCTGTCTTACATCATATGTCAACTGATGTGGTGTATCCTGCCAATCATTTGTAATGAAATTATACATATGTACCGGATCCCAGATAAGGAATGCCAGGAAACTTACTGTATACTCATGATACGGTTTTGTCTGAATCTCAACCTCTCCTGAAGCTTCATCAAACTCCCATTTATCTGTAGGAACAATCTCTCCTGTTGTACGGTCGATCACTTCCCACCAACGTTTTGGATCATCTAACGTATTTACTTTCAGCTGCTCTGTGTGAAATCCTTCCATTAAGCGAATACGAAGTGTTTCGCCTCTTGCTGTCACACGGTTACTGATCAAATATTCCTGCTGGATCTCTTCCGGATTCGCGCTCGCCCACTCATTATCTTTTCTTGTTGTATAATAAGTTGCATATTTCTTAACCGGCTCTGACAGAAGTTCTTTTGGCATCTCTGTTCCGTCACAATCTCTCAACGCATCTGCTCCCAAGAGATTCTTTAATCGTAATGTCTCGTCAATAACATCTGCATCTGTCGGCAGCGTCAATCTTCCTGTCATCAATATGATTCCCCCCAAATAACTTTTATATTGTCTTCTATTTGATGGCTAAAGTATAACAATTTCGACAAACGCTATCAATTTCTTTGTTGCTCGGTTTGTTATGTTTTTTGCTTTTTATTACTAAAATACTGTTTTTCCTTGATTTTTTATGTATAATATATTCAAGCAATTTCTTTATTTTTTCATATTTCCGTCTTTTTTACGAATCAATTTTAAAATTATTGCTTTTTTGTATTTTTTATATAAAATTCAATCAATTTTTAAAATTTGAATAAGACATTAACATTTATTATGAGGTTATTTACTTATGAGTAATGAATTTATCAATCTTGGCTCTGCCAATAACGACAGGGCAGACTTTCAGCTTCGCTATATTTCCATCTCCAAATATGAAGGAGACTGGCACTCCCTTCCGCATACACATCAGTTTTCAGAGCTTTTCTATGTTCTGCGTGGTGAAGGTGTCTTTTATATAGAAGATGAGAAAGTTTCCGTAAAAACAGATGATTTAATGATCATCAATCCATATGTGGAACACACTGAGAAGACACTTCCGAATAACCCAATGGAATATATTGTTTTCGGCGTCGAAGGACTTGCCTTTTCTTTTATTCATCCAGATCAGGAGAATCCGAAAGGATACAGCTACTACAGCTACGGATCCGACAAAAATCAGTTTATTAATTTCGCACAGCTGATGATGCATGAATTTCAGGATAAAAAACCAGGTTTTGAAAAAGTCTGTCATGGATTACTGGAAGTTCTTCTGGTATATATTTCCAGAAAGCAAAATCTGTCCGTTATCACAAACTCTTCGTTTCAGCTTTCTAAAGAATGTGCACTTGCCAAACGGTATATTGATATAAATTATTCCAAAAATATTACTTTGGACTCTTTAGCCGAGATCACACATATCAATAAATTTTATCTGGCACATTCCTTTACAGAATGTATTGGGCAGTCTCCGATCAACTATCTAACAGACAGAAGAATTGAAGCGTGTAAAGAACTTTTAACGACTTCCAATTTCTCCGTCACACAGATTGCCTCCAGTGCAGGGTTTTCTTCACAGTCTTATTTTTCACAGATTTTCAATAAGAAGGTGGGAATGTCACCACGCCAGTACCGGAAATTATATTCAAACAAAAAGGAGCTGGAGTAATGGTACTCCAGCTTTTCTAATCAGATGTATGTTCAACCTTGCTTCTTAAAATTTACAGCAATGCCTCTTTGTATGACTGAACATGAGGCTTCACTTCTCCGTCTATGTAACTATCAAGAAATTCTTTCATGCAGTTACGGCTATAGCGATTACTATGAATAATCTGTGCGAAACGACTCAAAGTATTTGAAATTGTATCATTGACTAAAATATAATCATAACTATTGGCACATGAAATCTCTTCTTCTGCTATTTCCATTAAAGCATTCACTTCTTCTTCGTTATAAATTCCAGTGCTAGACAGCCGGCTCTTTAATTCATCCCAAGATGGCGGCAAAATGTAAATCAGTGTAGCATCCGGACAAAGTGCACGAATTTTCATTGCTCCGATTGTGTCCACATCCAGAATTACATTTTTCCCTTTTGCACGCGCTTCCTCTACACTTTTCTTCGTTGTTCCGTAAGCATTACCATTCACATATGTATATTCCAACATCTCACCCATACGAACCATTCGCTCAAATTCCGGTACAGACACAAACCAATAGTCTTTTCCGTCTATTTCATGCTCTCTCTGTCTTCTCGTTGTCACAGATACACTGACACACGCCTGTTCATGATCCTGCAAATACTCTCTCAAAACCGTCTTATTCCCCACACCAGACGGTCCCGAAACAACAATCAACTGTCCATATTCCGCAATCTTGTCCAAATATTCCTTTTTCATCGCCGTTTCTTCCTCTCAACCATATTTTCGTATGATTTATACTTTTTTATTATAAATTCAGACAATATATTGCGTCAAGCATATTTTTCATACAGATAAACTCAGTTTTACTTGTTGTCTTGTGATTTGTATTTCTGTTGCCATAACATGGTATATTACTCACTCTCTTTTCCAAAATTTACACAATCTGGAAGATACCATAAATCAGGACACTTGATAACTGTAGCTTTCTCAATGATATGCCACTTGCTTTTTGTATTATTGAGCTTGTATTTGATGCGGATGGACATGGTGTAGACTTTGTATTCCGTTACTGTAATGATGAAATGGCTGTTGTTGAGGGCGTTCCCGTTTCAGAAATGTTGAATTGTTCCTTTTATGAAGTCTTTGAAAATGGGGATAAAAAATGGCTTGTCACTTGTGCATGTGTGTTGATTCCGTCTTAGAAAAGTACCAAAAATAAACCTCTTGGATTTGCATTAATTAAATACTAATCCAAGAGGTAAAACGGGTATATTCCCACAAGAGGCAGATTTGGGGTCCTGCCTCTTGCAAGAAATCTTTATTATCGAGCTCCAATCTTTCGTTAATTATAGAGAAGCTCTTTTTTAATCAGCTACTTTTTCTCCTGCTACATATTTAGCATAAACTTCTCGTTCATCCGCCAAATAAATCATTCGTTCTAAACGCTGTTCCACATTCATCTCCTGTGGATGAATCAATCGTTTATCATCGAGCACTACCGCATCCATTTCGTATCCTGCTTCGAAACTTCCTACTTTACCAAAAAATTCTCCGCCTCCTTTTGTAGCCATATAAAATACTTCTGGCATAGTTAATTGGGTTAATTTTTCATCTTTCAATCTCCAACGTAACTTTGACGCCTGAACTGCATACCTCATAGCTACAAACATATTTTCCGTAGATCCGGCAGCCACATCACTTCCTAATCCTACATGCATTCCTTCTTTCAAATATTGTCTGATAGGTGCCACTCCTGATGACAAATTTGTATTAGATTCCGGGCAGTGTGCGATAAACACACCATTTTCCTTCATCCTTCTGATCTCATTTTCATCTGAATGTACGCAATGAGCCATAACCGTCTTGCTGTCTCTTCCAAACAGCCCAAACTGATCATATGCATCTCCATAAAATTCTGATTCTGGACATAATTCCTGTACCCATGCAATCTCTCCATAATTTTCTGAAAGATGCGACTGTACCGGAATCTGATATTTTACTTGAATATCTTTCAACTTATGCATAAGTTCATCTGTACAACTCGGTATAAATCGAGGAGTCAAAATCGGTCTTGTATGTTGATACTGTTTCTTTTGTACTTCTTCAAGCCAAGAGATTGTTTCGTTTACACTTTCTTCTGTTTCTTCTCTCAGATAATCCGGTGAATTGCGATCCATATTTACCTTACCAACCATCGTAGCAAGTCCTGCTTTTTCAAGCATATCCATCAATAAAATCGTTGATTCTTTATGAATCGTTGCAAATATACATGCTCTGGTTGTTGCACTTTTCTTCAGATTATCTACAAACATCTGATAAGCTTTTTGAGCATAAATTGTGTCTTTATACTTTGACTCCTCTGGAAAAGTATTTGTCTCCAGCCAGTCTAAAAGCTCCATATCCATACCTAATCCACGGAAAGCATATTGTGGTGCATGTACGTGTAAATCTACAAATCCAGGAACGATGATTCTGTCTCCATAATCCTCTACCGGTATTCCTTTATATTCTTCCGGAAGTATCGGATACACTCCCTCGATTTTATTTGCTTCATATACAAGATATCCATTTTCGCAAATCTTTAATTTATTCGAAGATTCAGAATATACAATCTGCCCCTTTAAAGCTCTAAGATCTGTTTTTTCATTCATTATCTACTAAACCTCCTACAATAAAATCCTTCTGCTTTATCCCAATGTCATAAAGGCATATCGTAAGATAAATATAATTGAAATAATCCATGTCAAAGCTTTGATTTCACGAGCTTTACCTGTAAACAGTTTCATAAAGCAATATGTGATCAATCCAACTGCTACACCATTTGCGATAGAATATGTAAATGGCATAAATACAACTGTACAGAATGCTGGCAATGCATTTGACATTTCACTGAAATCAACTTCTTTAATATTACTAAGCATCAGAATACCTACAAAAATCAGAGCCGGAGCTGTTGCCTGACCCGGTACGATACTTACTATTGGTGCAAATATGATTGAAGCAAGAAACATTACTGCTGTTACTAAACTTGTCATACCTGTTCTTCCACCTGCAGCAATACCTGCACTGGATTCTACTACTGTTGTAACTGTAGATGTACCAACCATAGCACCTGCTGCTGTTGAAATCGCATCTGACATCAATGCTTCTTTCATGTGAATGATTTCTCCATTCTCATCAATCATACCAGATTGTCTTGCAGCACCCATCAAAGTTCCAATAGAATCAAACATATTAACTAAGGAAAAACTAAGTACAAGCATTACTACTGTAAAGATTGTGCTCACTAGATTTTCCCCTGCGAATAAACCTGCAAAGTCCATTTTAAATAATGATACTTCTGCAAAATCACTGAATTTTGCGCCCAGATTCATGTCAAAAGAAGATAATTTTGTAACTCCCAAAGGAATTCCTGCTGCAGTTGCTACTAAAATACCAATGATAATAGAACCTTTTACATTACGTGCATTTAAAACACCAATTACAATCAGACCGATCAGTGCAACAAGTGCTCCACAAATTAATGAAACATCTCCACCTTCACTTCTCCACTGTGCAAAGTCTACCATGCTTACAAGTGTTGCTGAATTTCCTACAACTAATCCGGAATTTTTCAATCCGATAATCGTAATAAATAAACCAATTCCTGGCGTTATCGCCATTTTTACAGCATCCGGAATTGAACGGATGATTGCTTCTCTAAGTCCAACTGCTGTAATAACAATAAAGAAAATACCAGATATGAATACAATTACTAATACCTGATTATAGGTATATCCCATAGCTAATACAACGGTATAAGCAAAAAATGCATTCAGTCCCATTCCTGGAGCCTGTGCAAACGGAACCTTAGCATACAGAGCACATAATATTGTTCCAATAAATGCACCAATACAAGTACCAATAAATACACCATTGGAAATCTTTCCTGCCATAACAGTATCTCCCATAATTACATATGGGTCTGCTAAAATCTGTGGATTCAGAATGAGAATATAAGCGATTGTAATAAATGTTGTTATTCCCGCTAAAACTTCAATCTTCATTGTAGAACCACTTTGTGAAATCCCAAAAAATCTTTCAAAAAAACTATCCCTTTTTTCCATAAGTATAACCTCACTTTCACATTTTGCAATTCTGCCATCTATGCAGTTCGGCTCTTATTATGAAAAATTCCTCCTCCCTATAAAAAAAATTAGCCTAAGAAGGGTCCTCAAATAAAACTCTTTTTAGGCAAACAAAAAAAGAGTCACCACATAGGATTATGTAGTCAACTCTTTGCAGTAGTTGGTAGAAACACTGAACCAATCTCCAGCATATGCATAACAGCATTAGTTGATTGATTTAATATGAATTATAGTATATTTATTTACAATCGTCTATTGATTTTATGCTTAAAAAACGTAATCATTTTTTGTGCGTATTGTATGTTTTATTTTATTTTTTACATTCTTTTTGGTGTTTATGCATATTTTAGAGATATATTTTCCTCGACAAGCTGAGTTAATGGCATAACTTGCGTTTGCAATATGACCGCACCGGCCGATGTTATTTGCATGATCGATCATCTTCTAGCGTTGCTGACATGCGTGCCCCGCGATTCTTTTGCCCGGACACAGGCATATTTTCTTGTTTTTCTATTGTCCGGATACGGACAGTTTATGCTGTCAACATCTTTCTCGCCTCTTCACGGATGTTGATTGCTGCATTACGATCTCCTATTCCCACTTTTTTAAAATTATTCATTTTTTGGTATTAGTTTTTAATTTTGAATTCTACAAATTGAATTTATCTATTTGCATAATCAATCAAAATCTTTTTGCAACTACTGCAACGATAAGCTTCACAATGAGGGATTCCGCCTGAACCCTTACTCAATTCCAAATCGTCCGATTTTTTAATACGAAAAACTTTTTTCGGATTATCAACTGCAAAAGTAATGTCTCGTGAGCTCATTAGGTATCCTCTTATCATTTCTTCACCACAATATGGACATTTCATGCTGATTTGCCTCCCTCGTAAAACTTTAATTATTTTTTTCGCAATAATATTGCAAATAAAACGATTAGAACTAATATAATTATCAAAAAAATAAATTTTATTTGACCTTGGTATCCTAATCCAATCCACTGCAATACTATTATTAACACAAAAACTAACAACGCCCAATAATTTCTTTTCACTCTTCTCCCTCCTGATGAATTCAAGATTAAGTTACACATCCAACAACTCGATTAACTTATCGAGAAATGCCTCTTCCCCCCATGTATTAATTTTGAAAAATACAGCTTGGCTTCCTCCTGCTGTAATTGCAGAAAGTTGTACTGGATCACTATTTAATTCCTGGAACATTTTTCTGCATCGATTGCCAATACAAACATCAGAGCATCCAACGCATTTCCTGGATCCTGTACATCAATGATATAAGTATCTGTCATATGAAACAGCTCTTTACTAACCCGTGCAATTGAATAACCGCTTCGATCAAGAATACTATAACCCAATTTTCACAAGTAACTTAGATGTCAAAGCCGAAGCTAATAAAAGAGCGGTACATCCTGCTGTAAGTTTTCCAACGATCACAGGGACAATCATTTTGGGATTAACTGCTCAAAATGATAACGCGGTTTTCCTATGCTCTTTTTGCCATACTCTATTGCTTCTGTGGGACAATAACAAATACATGCCATACATTGAGTACATTGATTCCCCCATATCGGCTTTCCGTTTTCAAGTGCAATGTTATTCTTTGGGCAGTTTTTAACACATTGACCGCATCCGATACAAGTATCATCTGTCTGAAATGCAGTAGCTTTCACGAAGAACTGATAAAAAATCGAATTTACCGGGCCACTCATAAAACGGTCGTAGAGATTGTTTCGTGGTACAGGGAAAGGTTGTTCTGCCTTAATACAGGCAATGGTATCCACAATAGTAGGCTCAGCATTTTTTACAATTTTTCTCGCTTCCTCTGCTTGAGGTGCATCGAACATGGCAATATAGTTTTCCGGCATAAGAATTTGAGATGTACCCATATAACATAAGTGCTTTTGCTCAGCAAGACTACAATTATATTTTGACGCATTGCCAATTTCACTACCGCAGTTCATAACAAACCAAATACGTTTTGCAGAAAGCAATTTCGTTTTGGAAAGCCAATCCGACACAATTCGGGGAATACGCCACGCATAAGTCGGAGTTACAACGACTACATTCTCACCTGTTTTTATTGGCGAATAATCTACTGCCTTGATTTTTGCATTCACATCTACAATATCGTCCTGCAATTCAACTGCAATTTTTTTCGCTATATAACGGCTATTGCCGGTTCCTGAAAAGCACAAAATCATAATAAAACCACCTCCACGACTTCCGATTGAGATTTCACCTTTTATAACGGTTGACCAATTGTTTTCAATAGTCTTTATATGTTTGAAAGGAATTCTTCTATCAAACTATTTATCATCTTCGGTTTATCTGTATTAGAATTATGACCGGCCCCTTCAATCCATTTTAAAGGAATTTTCGTTTTTTTATGCCATGCTCTGTTATACCTTATGCATGAACCGGCATGATCCTTTGTGCCACATATCAACAGGGAAGGGCATTTAATTTCATATGGCAGTTCCTTTTCCATCGCCTCTGCCAGAATACGAAATCCATGCCCTGCAATTTGTGCATAACGATGCTGATCACCATCATAGACTAACATCATTTCCTTCATCAGGTTTCTGCCATAATTAGAAGTTGCAACTCCCTCAGTTCCAGATTTCAAAAGCAACTTCCATGGGTAATGTGCATATATTGGTTCCATTCTTTTCAGAAGCCAGATTTCCACTGATGTCACATAGTTTCTCTGCAACGGTGCCGAATCAATGGAGATAAAGCCTGCCAGCCGGTCGGGATACAATTGTGCATAAGCCTGTCCCACATATCCTCCCATTGATTGGCCGATTATAATCGGTTTTCTGATTTCTTCTTTTTCAAGAATCCCATTCAGCCATTTTGCCTTATCAAACAGATCAAAATCAAACCTGAACGGCCAGGAGGATGCATGGGCTGGTGCATCCCATACAATAATATTATATTTTCCTTCAAAGTACTCAACCTGTTTATCAAACAGTCTATGGTCAGCAGTCAACCCTGGCAAAAATACAAGCGTCGTTGTATCCAAACTCAGATTATTTGACCAATAGTGAATTGTTCCGCAAGGAGTTTGATATGTACTTTCCTTCAACAAATCCACCTCCGCAATTTTCATTTTTCTCAGTTACACAAACTGAAAAACTTTAACTATTTTTTTCGCAATAATATTGCAAATAAAACGATTAGAACTAATCCAACAACTCGATTAACTTATCGAGAAATGCCTCTTCCCCCCATGTATTGATTTTGAAAAATACAGCTTGGCTTCCTCCCGCTGTAATTGCGGAAAGTTGAACTGGATCTTTGTCATTTTGAAAAAGTGTAATATTAAGACTCACTCTGTTTCCTCCAGCATAACTGTAACGCTCAAAAACACGAACGCTGCAACGCGCAGTTCCACTTCGAAAGTCACTGGCATCTTCTAGCGTTGCTGACATACTGCCATTTATTATTCCGTCTTCAATTTTGGAAAGTAACTGATCAAAATCTTCATTTATATATCTTTCTATTTTTGCCATGCAAAACACCTTCCTCTCAACTATCTACACTGAAATCTGGATCACTATTTAATTCCTGGAACATTTTTCTGCATCGATTGCCAATACAAACATCAGAGCATCCAACGCATTTCCTGAATCCTGTACATCGATGATATAAGTATCTGTCATATGAAACAGTTCTTTACTAACCCGTGCAATTGAATAACCGCTTCGATCAAGAATACTATAATCCCATTCCATAATGGTTCCATCAATATGCCCCCAGGCCAACTGGCCTTTTACTACATAAACAGTGTTGCCTGCTTCATCATAGATATCGCAGCTGTCAAACCATGAAAACAACCTTTGTTTAAACAATAGCTTCATAACTTTTCACCACTCTCTCCAACAAATATAATAGTTTCTTTATAAGTACCATAATACCATGCCAGAACACATAAAAAATATACTAAATTTCATTTTTCACATTGGAACCTGTTTTTTATCTGTCCGGCTGTTGTATATATGGAGGAATCTTCATACAACTATCGGATTTTGATATGGCTAAAATGCAGTGGCTACAGAATAAAATTTTTTTAAAAGTGATAATACATGCATGATAAAAGGTGCCGCAAAGCGACACCCTTAAATATGTACTGATATTTATTTTTAGTCCAAACTATTCCTCATCCAAAATTGTATCAAGAGCGATAAGTTCTCCCGGTTCAAGTGGTTGAATAATAAACGGTGAATGGCTTACACTTCTTTAAATTTCGAATGCTTGGACAATGCCATTGTCACTGCAAATCCAACAACAAGTGAGATCAGAATTCCGATCATATAATTCAGCATTCCGCCGGACTTGATGCATACGAATCCGATGATTCCTGCTGCTCCCGGGGAGATATTCTGAACATTTGTCAGTGTCACATAAGCACATCCTACAGCAGAACCGAACATTGCTGCATAGAATGGATATTTCATCTTCAAGTTGACTCCGAACATTGCCGGTTCTGTAATACCAAGCAGTGCTGAGATACCGGAAGAAACTGCGATACTCTTCATCTTCTTATCCTTTGCACAGAACATTGCTGCCAGTGTTGCTCCACCCTGAGCCACATTGTTGCATGCTGCGATTGCAAAGAGGAAAGATCCGCCTGCTGCAATCAACTGGATATCAACCGGGAGAAGACTGTGGTGCATTCCTGTCATTGTTAATGGCGCATAGATAAATCCGAAAATAAATCCACCGACAACACCTAATGTATCATGGAGCCACAGAATACCATTTGTAATCCAGTCTCCGGCTGTACGCATCACTCCACCTACCACTGTAAATGTAAGGAATGCTGTTACGAGTACGGAAAGTGCAGGTGTCAGGAGGTTGTCCAGATATTCCGGAACTACTTTGTGAAGTTTCTTCTCGATAAATGCAAGGATTGCTGCCGCTGCAAGTACCGGAAGTACAGTTCCCTGATATCCAACCTTCTCAATTGTCAGCGCTCCGATATGCCATACCGGAACCGTTCCCTCTGTAATGGCTGTACCATAAGAATATGCATTCAGAAGATCACCGGATACCATGATCATTCCCATAACTGCTCCAAGATAAGGATTGCCACCGAACATCTTTGTTGCTGAGAACCCTACAAGGATTGGCAGGAATGCATATGCTGCACTTGCAAATGTGTTGATCATAGATGCAAGATCTGCAATATTCGGATATACTTCAACAAGTGACTTTCCTGAGACAAAAAGTCCTTCTGCTGTCAGAACATTGTTCAGACCCATCAGAAGACCGCTGGCAACCAGTGCCGGAATAATCGGTACGAATACATCCGCCAGCATCTTTACCAGTTTCTGTAACGGATTCATCTTCTGGTCAGCAGCCTTTTTCACTTCGTTTTTTGTACTTTCTTTGATGTCTGCATACTGAATAAAATATTTGTATACTTCATCTACTGTACCACTTCCGATGATGATCTGGAACTGACCGCCTGTGGAAAACTGTCCTTTTACAAGCTCTGTCTTGAGAATTCCATCTACATCTGCTTTGCTCTCATCTTTTAATACCAGACGTAATCTGGTTGCGCAGTGAGCCGCGCTGATTACATTTTCTTTTCCGCCTACCAGACGCAGAAGTTCACTTGCTGCATTCTGGTAACTCTGCTCTTTACTCATTCTAACTCCTCCTGTAACTTCATTTCTTTTCTATCTCAATCAGGATTTTCTTAGTACCATCGTTGTACTTGAAAAGTCCTGTCTGATTCTTGGTATTCGGATTCCTGCATACATCAGTTCATCCCCGCCGTACTCCTGCCCGGTCTCACAATCTGTGTAAACTGCATCCGGATCCAGTCCTTTTAATCGAATTACCGGAACTCTGTAGGCTGAGCGTGCAAGGATCTGCACGTGAGTGAAGATGACTTCCATTCCATCTTCTGAAACAATATTCCAGGCACTTTGATTCTCCTGAAATGAATCCACCAGCCGGTAATAAGTTCCAAACTGTACGGTTCTTCGTCTCCTTTTATATTCTGCAATCTGCTCTCTGACTTCTTTCTTCTCTTCTTTTAAAAGCTTCTTCAAATCCAGTTCATATCCAAGATTGCCTGCTGCCGCCACGGCAAATCTTGTAGCAAGCGGTGTGGTCCGTCCAACCTGATGATTCGGACATGCTGACACATGCGCTCCCATTGTAACTGTCGGAAACAGAAAGCTTGTTCCATGCTGGATTTTCAGCCTGCAGACCGCATCTGTATTATCGCTGGTCCATGTCTGTGGCATGTAATAAAGCATTCCTGCATCGAATCTGCCACCTCCACTGGAACAGCTTTCAAACAACACCTGTGGAAAACGTTCTGTCAATGTCTCCATTACCTGATAAAGTCCAAGCACGTAGCGGTGTGAAAGTTCATTCTGATTTTTCCTGTCAAGATAAGCACTTCCAAGATCTGTCAGATGCCGGTTCATATCCCATTTCACATAACTGATATTTCCCGGTACCAACACCTTACTGACTGCTTCGATCAGATATTCGCAAACTGCCGGATTCGACAGATCCAGTACCAGCTGATGTCGGCTGAGTATTGGTTCGTAGAGCGGACTTCGGATCACCCAGTCTGGATGCTCCCTGTAAAGATCACTTTCCCTTGAAATCATCTCCGGTTCAAACCAGATTCCGAAATCAATCCCCTTCTGTTTCACCTTTTCGGCAAGACTCTGCAGTCCATCCGGAAATTTCTTCTTATCTTCCGTCCAGTCCCCCAAGGAAGTCGTATCTGTATTTCTTCCCTTGAACCAGCCATCATCCATCACCAGAAGTTCGATTCCAAGTTCCGCTGCTTCTTCCGCTAGCGTCAGCATTTTCTCTTCATTGATCTCAAAATACATACCTTCCCAGCTATTCAATAGAACTGGCCGTTCCCGGTCTCTGTACCATCCCCGGCAGACGCGCGTTCTGTATAACTTATGAAATGTATTCGACATTCCGGAAAGTCCATTTACACTATAGACCAGTACAGCCTCCGGTGTGCAAAAGCTTGTTCCCGGTGCAAGCTGCCATCCAAACTGATACGGATTAATTCCAAGCTGTACCCTGATTGTTCCATACTGTCCACACTGAACACATCCATAGAAGTTTCCACTGTAAATCAGGTTTACTCCAAGCACTTCCCCTTGCTCTTCCGTAGTCCCGGGACTTAACAATCCGATAAATGGGGTTGCCTGTGGGCTGCTCGTTCCACGACTGCTTTCAATCGTGACTGAATCCGCACACAATGGACGTCGATACACGTTTTTCTCTTCTGTATGTGCACCGGATAATGTCAGTACATCATATTCCTGTGTTGGAAGATCCATGTTCATGCTTAAGAATCGACAGATTTCTATCGGTTCTGTTCCGTCATTGATCCATTTTGCGAATCGTGTGACCACTGCATCTTCATAGATGGTGTAATATAACAGAATTCTCTGATTTCTCACCTTATCCTGAAGCGTAATCTCCAGTGTCATTGCCTCGGTGTCCGCATCAGTATAGACATGTGGCAGGCCATCCGGAGCGATCTTTCCACTCAGAATGCGATAGCCGTTATAGAAAAATCTTGCGTTTTTATCTCCATTTCTATCTTCTAGTTCGTAAGCCGGACTTCGGAAGTCCCCCTGTCCGGACTCCGGAAATTCCCTCAACTGTGTATCCAGAGAAAATGTCCTGTCTTCCGCTATCGGATTCGCACAGAATCCACGGTCGTAATAATAATCCTTGATGCCGCTGTGCCATCTCTTTATTCTTTTTCCGTAGTAACAATGCTTTAAATATCGTTGTTTTTCTACTTGAATCACATAACTGATCTTATCGTTGTATAGATGAAAAACCTGCTGTTCTTTCTCAAAACTGATCTGCATTCTATTCCTCCACTCTCTCATTCTGCTTCATTTCATCGCTTGACTAAATGCATTATAACTTCCATCTCTTTTCACTTTCAATGGTAATGCAGATTAGTGAATGGTAATTTCTTGCTATTTTTTATTGATTGCTATATTATAATATCTGATATAAAAACCCAAAACTAAGATTTCTACAGATTGTTTCGTGTGGCGCCCCGCAATCTTCATTTATTTTGAAAGGAGTACTTTTTATGACAAACACAAAATCATCTGCCCAACCGCCTTTTGATTCCGTCGGTTTTCATATAACCTCTGCGCTTCCCCTCCAGACACTTCGTGGAATCGGCATGCATCACATCACTTCCCATGACTATCATTGGGATAACCGAGTCCGCAAAAACTCTTATGTATTACTTCAGTACACGATTTCAGGAAAAGGAAGTTTCCAGACACCAGACCATACCTATCCTCAACAGGCGGGTGATCTCTTCCTTGTTCAAGTACCCGGAGACAGCCAATACTCATTACCCGATGATTCGGAATGCTGGGATGTTCTTTATCTAGAATTTTCCTCCGAGTGTCTCCCTCTTCTCTACCACATTCATCAATCCTGTGGACCTGCTTTCCACCTGGAAGCATCCAGTACTTTACCTGAACAGATGAAACAGCTCTATGCTGATGCGATTTCCAATCAGTTAGCATCGGTATTTGATAATTCCAAAGCGGCCTACGCTTTTCTTTTAGATCTGGCAGATTATGCATTGGAACACCCGGCACTTTCTTCACCTCGTGTTACACTGGCCAAGAATTATCTGGATTCCAATTATTACAACACGGATCTGAACCTTGACGAAGTCGCTGATACCGTCGGGCTGTCCAAGTATCATCTTTGCAGAGAATTCAACCATCTCTATGGAATCTCGCCCGGAAAATATCTGGCGAATCTGCGTCTTCAGAAATCCTGTGCGCTTCTTTTACAGAGCCGCCAGCACACAATTGCCGAAATCGCCTCCATGGTCGGATTTTCAAATGATAATTATTTTTGTAAGGTCTTTCGAAAAGCTTTCGGAACTACACCAACTCAATATCGGCTTCAAAATCAGAACTATGATCTTGTCCGCGTTCTCCATGATTCGCATCCCAGGATTCCATCTGATAAATAACCGCCTCATATGGTCTGAGTTCTGTAATTTTTTCCGCGGCAGGCGTATCTGCATAATTACTAAGCATGACCTGCCCGGCTCTCTTACACTGTAACTTTCTTGTCTTCTCATGAAAGTTACAGACAATCAGCCATTTTTCCTCCTCCAGCGTTCTTGTATAGATATAAAGGTCTTCATCCTCCGGGAACAGCAGTTGATAAGTTCCGTATACCATAACTTCATGTTCTTTCCGAAGCTGAATCAATTTCTGATAATGATAGAAAACGGACTCTGGATCCGCCAATGCCTGTTCTACATTGATTTCCTTATAATTTGGATTGACTCTGTACCATGGAGTTCCTTCTGTAAATCCTGCATTCTTTTCGGTATTCCACTGCATCGGTGTCCTTGCATTATCCCTCGCCTTCGCCCGGATTGCATACATGGTCTCTTCCTCTGTGAATCCCGCTTTCAGGCGTTCTTGATAAATGTTCTGTGTCTCAATATCAGGGAATTCATCAATCGTCTGAAATGGAACATTCGTCATTCCAATCTCTTCCCCCTGATAGATATACGGTGTTCCCTTCATTCCATGAAGCAGTGTCGCAAGCATTTTTGCAGACAGGACACGATAGTCTCCGTCATTTCCCCAACGGGAAACGATTCTTGGGAGATCATGATTATTCCAAAATAAACTGTTCCATCCATGACCTTCTAACTCTGTCTGCCATTTGCTGAAAACACACTTCAGATCCGGCAGATAAAGTGGTTTCAAATCCCATCTTTGTCCGCCCGGTTTCTTATCCAGCTGAATCTGTTCAAACTGGAAGATCATACTAAGTTCTTTTCTTGCCGGATCAGTATATAATCTTCCGATCTCCGGGGTCGCCCCCCAGCACTCACCAACCGTCATGCTGTCCCTGTGACCAAAGGTCGCTTCGTTCATCTCTTGCAGGTATTTATGAAGCATCGGCCCATTCTCTTTAATCTTCTGATCCGGTATCTTTCCAATCAGATCAATCACATCCATACGGAAACCTGCAATCCCCTGATCCAGCCACCAGTTCATCATGTCATAAATTTTCTGCCGCAGCTTCGGATTCTCCCAGTTCAGATCCGGCTGTTTCTTACTGTAAAAATGCAGATAATACTCATCCGTCTCCGGCGAATACTCCCATGCACTTCCACCGAAATTTGACATCAGATCATTCGGTGGCTGTCCATCTTCACCTTTCCTCCAGATGTAATAGTCCCGATATGGATTATCCAGGCTTTTCTTTGCTTCTATGAACCATGGATGTTCATCTGATGTATGGTTAACTACCAGATCCATAATGATTTTAATATCATTATCTTGACATTTTTGTATCAATATCTTCATATCTTCCATTGTTCCAAACTCCGGGTAAACCGTACGGTAATCAGAGATATCATATCCATTGTCATCCTGCGGCGACTGATAGATTGGACAGATCCAGAGTACATTAACTCCCAGTTTTTTCAGATATTCAATTTTCCCTGTAATTCCTGGAATATCCCCCATTCCATCCCCATTGCTGTCCGCAAAACTCCGAGGATATATCTGATAAACGACACTGCTCTGCCACCATTTCTTCTCCATCTTATGTCCCCTTCTTGCTTTTTTTATTCGAACCAAGTATAATACAAAAAATAAAAAGATACTTTCATTATTTTATCAAAAAATAACACAATATTATGCACCAGTTCAGCCATGCGGCTGTATAAGGACAGACTATCGTTATAAGCTCGCTTATATAAAATAGTCTGTTCTTATGCAGACATAGGGCAGACGCCCCTAAGCGAGGATTCGTCACGCAGTGTCGAATTCGAGCTGCATGGCTGAACTGTTTCACTACAAGAAAGGAGATCACTCATGTCACGTTCCTTAAAAGAGACAAATTTTCACGGAACCCCTATGTTCCCCTTACAGATTTATTCTCATAAAGATAAGAACGGTTTCTATTCCGTTACTGCCCACTGGCATGAGGAACTGGAATTTCTCTATATTGAGGAAGGAACTATGCACGGAATCATTTCCGGAACCCCTTATGAAATGAAAGCCGGTGAATTCTATTTCATCAACTCTGGTGAACTGCATGAACTAAGCGCACACAACCATTCCCTGCATCATGCAATCGTTTTCGATCCTCAATTACTTAATTTTGATTTGTATGATGCCTGTCAGTACAATTTCATCCAGCCAATCACACAGAAGAAACTGCTCTTCCCAAACAACATCTCCAGTGCTCTCAGTCAGGAAGAACAAGAAAGTCTCCGACAGCTTTTTCTTGAATTGATCTGTAATTACCACTACCCGGAACAATGTGCACTTCTCAAAATTAAGATCTGTCTTCTACAGATTTTGGAACTCTGTTTCCGCACAGAAATTCTTATACAGAACCAGACTACCGGAAAGCAGCTCTCCTCCATGAATCTGCTGAAGGAAGTGCTTGATTTTATCCGGTCACATTACGCCGAAGAAATTACATTAAAAGAACTTGCTGACATTGCCTGCATGAGCCCGACCTATTTCTGCAGATATTTCCATCAGGAGATGGGAAAAACACCGTTCGCCTTCCTGAATGAATACCGCATCAAAAAAGCGGCTATCCTTTTGGATGACAGCTCACTGTCTGTTTCTGATATTGCCATTAACTGTGGATTTGACAACATCAGCTATTTCATTCGTAAGTTCAAAGAATACCAGGGAATCACCCCCAAAAAATACAGAAGCCGGAAGATGCCAGAATAATATTTCTTTATTTGAGAAATATTCAGCAAACAAGTAGCAAGTACAACATTATAGGGATCTTTAAAAGACAAAGATGACCCAGTAAGTGGATGTAGAAATAGTATGATATCATGTGAATAACAATCGGAATTGATAAAGGATCATCTGCATGAAACGATTATTATGTTCGCACTTTTCAAGTGTAGGAAATTTGATAAAAAAAGAAATTGAAAAAAGGACTAATTTTTATGAACAATGTAAAAGAGAGAATCAAAATATTTTCAGGAGCGCAGCTTAAATACATCGCTTTTCTATCCATGCTTATCGATCACACAAACAAAGCGTTAATCTATCCGAATTTGGATGGAGGAGCATTGAATCGGTTGAGTGACTTTTTTGATATTTTAGGAAGAATTGCATTTCCAATATTCATCTTCCTTCTCGTCAGTCGAGTAGACTAAGACCTCTCAATCTTAGCCCCTCACAGATCCGTACGTGCGGCTTTCCCGCATACGGCTCCTCATAGTAACATTCGCTTCAATATAAACAATAGTACGTTTCTCTGACTCCGCAGTGCCACATAACACTCGCCATATCGCATTACATGATATTGTCTTCCGCACCAGTTAAGACGTCGACCGACTGAAGTTAACGTTTCGAAGCTCAATCACTATTCAACCCTGCTTTCTTGCTGTCTACGCTTATCAGATGCCGTTACCGGCATCATCCCAAGACTCGCTATTATCTGGTTGGCTAAACCTTGGATAAACCGGAATCCCACCGGCTTGACTACACACCCTTAGCTGGGCGCACAACTGGAATTTATCGATTTCTTTATTATCTAATCTGTTAGTAATCTATCCAACAGCATCTGCCTATTATTTATAAACATTTCTGTTACCTGGTAACTCTCTGTATCCTCATATTCGCACAGATGTATGCGTCCATTATCAAAACAATAGATATCTGCATCTGGTATTCCTAACAAAATTGGCGAATGCGTAACTATAATAAACTGTGCTCCCTCTTTTGCACATCTGTATATTTGCATCAACAATGTAAGCTGTCTCTGCGGCGATAATGCAGCTTCCGGCTCGTCAAAAAGATACAAGCCATTTGGATTCATATTATTCTGTGCTAATGCAAGAAAACTCTCTCCATGTGATTTTTCATGATATTTAGCGGAAGGATGTGTAATATCTGCATATTCTTCTTCCTGCGTTGCAACATTATAAAAGCTTTCTGCCCTAAGAAAATATCCCCACTTTTCCTTCCGATAGCCTTTGGCAATTCTTATCGCATCACACAACTCTGAATGTGTATCATGCGTAGAAAAAACATAATTCTTCGTTCCACCCTCAGGATTAAAACCATGTGCTACGGCAAGTGCTTCCAATAAAGTTGATTTACCGCTGCCATTTTCCCCTACAAAAAAAGTAATTGGTTTGTTAAAATCAAGTTTTTCAATCCCCTTAAAAGCCTCGATTCTCTTTAAATAACTATCGTTATCAATTCTATTTCAATCGAATATTACCCCTTGTAAGAATTGATCATTCATCTAATCATCTTCCTGTAAAAGACACTTTCTAATCCACCAATCTTTCGTTCTAAAGATGTAGGACGGATTTTGCGGACATTCAAAATAAAAAAGAATGTGGAGGTAACAGACAATGGCAAAGACAATTTTTGAGGAAATGGGCGGCAAATACGAAAGGCAAGGCGATTATTTAATACCGTGCTTAACTGTACCCGCCGAAGAAGAACAGCCGATAGGCATCTGGGGACAGCGGCATTTGGATTATCTGAAGCATCACTGCAAAGTTACATACACCAATCTTCTTACAAGCGGCAGACTTAACGCTTACCTTGCCGACATTGACAGACAGGCACAGGAACGCTTTGAAAGGCTCATAGAGGGTATGAAACAGGCACAGGGCATAACGGAACAGCTAAAGGCAGAAAACGCCTTAGAATGGACAGGATGCCTCAATAACATAAGGGCTTGTGCGAGGGAGATTGTGGAAAAGGAAATTATTTTTGCATAAACAGATGATTAGTGGCAGGGGGAAATCCTGCCGCTTTTTCTGCTTTAGTTTGTCAGCTTGACAAATAAAGGGTTAAGGAATATAATTAGATTCAGTATTATACAAGGAGTTAATAAATATGCGGCAAGGTATTCTTAAATAAACTGTCAATTTGATAGTGGGAACAAAAAGTAGCAGTCCCGTTTCACTTTTAATATGGGGCTTAGTTTTTTGTACCCAGTTTAAGAATACTTTTATCATGTAATTTTATATGCCCGAAAACATATAAGTGTTTTGGGGCTATTGGAGTTATTTACCCAGTGATAGGAGTATTTATCACTGGGTATTTTTATGCCCTTTTTTGGGTGTTGATAGGAGGAAAATCACATGAAAATAATTAACTTAGGCATTCTGGCTCACGTTGACGCAGGAAAGACAACATTAACGGAGAGTTTATTGTATACCAGTGGTGCAATTGCAGAACCAGGGAGCGTAGATAAAGGCACAACAAGGACAGATACAATGAATTTGGAGCGTCAAAGGGGAATCACTATCCAGACAGCAGTGACATCTTTTCAGTGGGAGGATGTAAAAGTCAACATTATAGATACGCCAGGCCATATGGATTTTTTGGCGGAAGTATACCGTTCTTTATCCGTATTAGACGGAGCAGTATTATTAGTTTCTGCAAAGGATGGCATACAGGCACAGACCCGTATACTGTTTCATGCACTACAGACAATGAAGATTCCGACAATTTTTTTCATCAATAAAATTGACCAAGAGGGGATTGATTTGCCAATGGTATATCAAGAAATGAAAGCAAAGCTTTCTTCGGAAATTATAGTGAAGCAAAAGGTTGGGCAGCATCCCCATATAAATGTAACGGACAATGACGATATGGAACAGTGGGATGCGGTAATTATGGGAAACGATGAACTATTAGAGAAATATATGTCAGGGAAACCGTTTAAAATGTCAGAACTGGAACAGGAAGAAAACAGGAGATTCCAAAACGGAACGTTATTTCCCGTTTATCACGGAAGTGCTAAAAACAATCTGGGGATTCGGCAGCTTATAGAAGTGATTGCCAGTAAGTTTTATTCATCAACGCCTGAAGGTCAATCTGAACTATGCGGGCAGGTTTTTAAGATTGAATATTCAGAGAAAAGGCGGCGTTTTGTTTATGTGCGTATATATAGCGGAACATTGCATTTGAGGGATGTTATTAAAATATCTGAAAAAGAGAAAATAAAAATCACAGAGATGTGTGTTCCGACAAACGGTGAATTATATTCATCCGATACAGCCTGCTCTGGTGATATTGTAATTTTACCAAATGATGTTTTGCAGCTAAACAGTATTTTGGGGAACGAAATGCTGTTGCCGCAGAGAAAATTTATTGAAAATCCTCTCCCTATGCTCCAAACAACGATTGCAGTAAAGAAATCTGAACAGCGGGAAATATTGCTTGGGGCACTTACAGAAATTTCAGATGGCGACCCTCTTTTAAAATATTATGTGGATACTACAACGCATGAGATTATACTTTCTTTTTTGGGGAATGTGCAGATGGAAGTCATTTGTGCCATCCTTGAGGAAAAATACCATGTGGAGGCAGAAATAAAAGAGCCTACTGTTATATATATGGAAAGACCGCTTAGAAAAGCAGAATATACCATCCACATAGAAGTCCCGCCAAATCCTTTCTGGGCTTCTGTCGGGTTGTCCATAGAGCCGCTCCCTATTGGAAGCGGAGTGCAGTATGAAAGCAGAGTTTCACTTGGATATTTAAACCAATCGTTCCAAAATGCGGTTATGGAGGGGGTTCTTTATGGCTGCGAGCAGGGGCTGTATGGATGGAAAGTGACAGACTGTAAAATCTGTTTTGAATATGGATTGTATTATAGTCCTGTAAGTACCCCCGCAGACTTTCGGCTGCTTTCCCCTATCGTATTGGAGCAGGCTTTAAAAAAAGCAGGGACAGAACTATTAGAGCCATATCTCCACTTTGAAATTTATGCACCGCAGGAATATCTCTCACGGGCGTATCATGATGCCCCAAGGTATTGTGCAGATATTGTAAGTACTCAGGTAAAGAATGACGAGGTCATTCTGAAAGGAGAAATCCCTGCCAGATGTATTCAAGAATACAGGAACGATTTAACTTATTTCACAAATGGGCAGGGAGTCTGCTTGACAGAGTTAAAAGGATACCAGCCAGCTATTGGTAAATTTATTTGCCAACCCCGCCGCCCGAATAGCCGTATAGATAAGGTTCGGCATATGTTCCACAAGTTAGCTTAACAGCTTGCAAAAGTCATATAAAATGAGATTTGAAAGGATTAGAGACTAATTATGATGAAATGCGAATGGATATTGTGTCCTGTTTGTGGGAGCAAAACCCGTAATAAAATTAGGAAGGACACTGTTTTGGAGAATTATCCCCTTTATTGTCCAAAATGCAGACAAGAAAGCTTGATTAAAGTTGACAACTTGAAGATAACTGTCATCAAAGAGCCAGACGCTTAAGACGCAGAGCCGATGAAATTGTGGAACAATTCACGAATCATCGGCTCTTTTTGTTTCGTATTTGAAAGAACAAACTCACCAAATAAAAAAAACGATATTCGGGTGGGTTATTTTGTTATACCCTAAATTACCCTCTGAATTTGTTTTTAAATTTGGAGGGATTTTTTTATGTTCTTTTTTCGGGCGGTTATTCATCTGCTCATACGAAGTAAAATTTATCAATACATAGCATATCAGAGAATGGCAGGAAACCAGTTAAAAAAATTTCTGCCAGTGCAGCGGTACTTCTCACCTTGAAAGTGGAAGTACAATCTCCATACAACAGAATTTGTATTTCCCATAACCGTGAAGGTCACAGAGCCTTTGCGGTTTTTCTTTTGTCGTTTTTTGTTGGAAAGTGCCGCAGGGCTGTTTCTGGTGTGCGTTGCCGCTCCCCGCCTCTCCATCTGGATTTTTACATTTCAAAAATTCAGATTGGAGGTATTAGCGGTGAAATACGCACCAAGAAAAGTATATATCAAAGAAAGCGGCGGCTATGTGGAACTGTCCTATACGGATTTCTGCCGCCGCAGGCAAGCCGACAAGGGATATATGGACAAGCTGTTTATCCCCGTCCAAGGTTGTCTGCTTGAAGTCGTAAGGGAGCAATATGCGGACTTCTACCGTGACAGGGAGCGGTGGCGTTACCTGCAAAAATTAGATGCGAGGAACAGCCTGCTATCTCTGGACGGATTTACGGACAGCGAGGGGAATCCTCTGGACTTTATCGCTGATGAAGCGGCGGACATTGCGGAAACCGTTGTCAATGCTGTTATGGTGGACAGGCTGAAAGCCGCCCTGCCTTTGTTGTCGGATAGTGAGCAGGAGTTGATACAGGCAATCTTTTTTGACGGACTTTCCGAGCGTGAAGTCGGGGCGAGGTTAGGCATAACCCAGAGCGTTGTGAACAAACGCAAAGCCAGAATCCTAAGAAAACTAAGAAAGATAATAGAAAATTAAAATTTAAGGCGTTCAGCCCCCTTGTTTTTTCCTTTGGGAAAATGAGGGGGCTTTTCTCTGCCCTCTCAATCAATTCTGATTGGAGGAAGAAAGAATGGCATACAACCACGGACGGGAGGACAGGAAATGGCGTATCTGGAAAGAAGCGGAGGAAAAGCTGCTGCGTGAGTGCGGCGTTGATGAAGTGACCATTGAGCAGATACGCATAGCGGACAGGGCAGACTTCAATTCCAACAGGCGGTTTTACCGATGGACGAATGACGTTGCGGAATACCTTGAGGACATGGCAGACAGGGAGCGGCAAGCGGAGGTGAATACAGTTGCGGAGTTACTGGACGAGATTGAGAGCGAAAATCTCTATCAAGTATTAGTCACGGTGGACGGGCGTACCTTGAAAATCGTCCTGCTGAAAATGCAGGGGTATTCCACAAAGGAGATTGCCCCACTTGTGCATTTGACGACTGGTGCCATCTATGCGAGGTTAGACCATCTGCGGAAGAAGCTTCGGAAAATTTTGTAAGCGTCTAATACATCCCATTATTCTGCGGGCTACTGGGTGGGGAGTGGAATCTCCCCGCTTATTTTTGGCAGGAGGAAAACGGGATGGCATATAAAGCTAAGGCGTACACGCTTCGGGAGGAATCCACGGAAAGCGGTATAAGGTATTTTATCAGTTTTAAGGACGGGCAGGGGGAACACCACGAACTGGAAGTATCCGAGCAGTTATTCTTTGAATTTCGGCAGATGGAACGCAGGAACAGGAATCTTCTCCAATGGGACGAGCGGCACAGGGAGTTTTCGGAAGTATGGGACGAAACGCTGAACAGGCGGGCGTTAAAGCTGCCTAAGAGCATTGAGGAACAAATGATTGAAGCAGAACGGGCGGAACTGCTCTGTAAGGCGGTTGACAGACTGCCAGAGATACAAAGGCGACGTTTCCTGCTCTACTACGAGTATGAGTTCAATTTTTACCAAATCGCCGCTATGGAGCATTGCACCGCTTCTGCAATACAGAAATCCGTTGCTGTTGCAAAGAAGAAAGTAAAAGCGGAAATGAGGAAATATCTCCAACCATGACCGACACCGCCCGAAAAAGAAATCTGTTTTTTATTTGTGTGGGATTGGCGGTATTACATACTCTCACTTTTTTCGTGGGAGTAAATCTATTTTTAAGGAGGTCAACGCCTATGTGCAACAAAAACAAGATAACTGCCCGAAAGGAGGAAACCCATGCAGAAGTTACAGACAGTCAACGCCGAAACGCTCCTTTATGAGCCGCTTGAGAAGCCGTCCTTTGTGGTGGACAGCCTTATCCCCACAGGCTTGTCGCTGTTCTGCGGCTCACAGAAGATAGGCAAGAGCTGGCTCATGCTGAAGCTGTGCTTATGCGTGTCGCAGGGAATCCCCTTATGGGACATGACGACAATGGAGGGCGATGTGCTTTACCTCTGCCTTGAGGACACGTTCTGCCGCATACAGGACAGGCTGTTCCGTTTGACGGACGAAGCGAGCGGGCGGCTTCATTTTGCCGTGGCAAGCTGCAAGCTGTCAGACGGTCTTATCGTGCAGCTTGAGGATTATCTGAAAGACTATCCAGACAGCAGGCTCATTGTCATTGATACCTTGCAGAAAGTCCGTACAGCTTCAAAAGACAACGCCTATGCAAGCGACTATGGGGACATCTCCCTAATCAAAGATTTTGCCGACAGGCACTCTCTGGCGGTCATTGTCGTACACCAC
Organism: Mediterraneibacter faecis; assembly: GCF_055383675.1. Taxonomy (NCBI): domain Bacteria; kingdom Bacillati; phylum Bacillota; class Clostridia; order Lachnospirales; family Lachnospiraceae; genus Mediterraneibacter; species Mediterraneibacter faecis. The sequence goes on from NZ_AP043803.1 coordinate 2,972,870, forward strand.
ATCCGAAAGCAGAATGACAGCGATGTGTTCAACAAGGTGTCTGGGACGACAGGCTTAACGGGGAGTGCGGACGCTACCTTTGTTCTGGAAAAGGAGAAACGGGCATCTGACACCGCCAAGCTGTATGTAACGGGCAGGGACACGCCCTATCAGGAATACACGCTCCGTTTCCGTGATTGCAGTTGGGAACTTGTGGAGAGGAAAACGCAGGAGCAGCTTGCGAAAGAAACGATACCAGATGTCCTTTTTCGGTTGGTGGATTTTATGAGGGATAAGGAAGAATGGGCAGGCACGGCAACGGAGCTGTTAGCCGCTATGGGGGAAACGGAAACCATACCCACGGTGATTACGAAATGGCTGAATGAATATCACACCACATTTTTAAGCGAGAACCGTATCTGCTACCAGTACAGCCGCAGGAAAGACGGCAGGCAGATTGCCCTTGCAAGGAGGGCGGGTGACAGCGGTGACGGCGGTGACAGCGATATTGGGATACCCCCTGTTACTGTCATTGACGCTTAAAGCCATGTAAAGTTGGCGGCTCTGCCCTGCGGGTGACAGCGGTGACGGCAGTGACAGTGATTTTAGGATACCCTGCCGCTGTCATCCCTACGGGAGAACACCCCGCAAACGCAAAATGCAGGCGTGGGATTCACCCGCCCTTTTCGGGCGTGTAAAATCACCCCTGCGGTCAGAAAAATCTCTCCGATTTTTCCGACTGCGTTTACAGGGTGTAACACACTACACTTTGCCCTGCAAAGAGCCGTGTGCCAGACGTTCCCTCTGGACTCCCTTATGGCAGGTCTTACGCCCTGCTATCCTACGCCTTGCGGCTTCGGATAAAAGAACGGCGGCATGACGGTTACAGCTCTTGCGAGGGAGTATCCCAAAAACACCGTCACCATCGTCATGACCGTCATGCAGGGGATAAGGGTGACAGTTACGGCAATCGGCAGGGGGCATCCCAAAACTGCCGTCACCACCGTCACCGCTGTCACCCAAAGGGCAGTTACCCGCCGAAGAAAGGAAGATGATGGATTATGCCCTATGCAATCCTGCGTTTCCAGAAACGCAAAGCGGGCGGCGTTGCGGCTTGCGAACGCCACAACGAGCGGAAGAAAGAAGCCTACAAAAGCAACCCAGATATCGACATGGAACGCTCTAAAAATAACTATCATCTTGTCGCACCGCCAAAGTACACCTATAAGAAAGAGATTAACCGAAAGGTAGCCGAAGCAGGGTGCAGGACAAGGAAAGACAGCGTGATGATGGTGGAAACGCTCATCACGGCTTCACCAGAATTTATGAACCAGTTACCGCCCGAAGAACAGAAAGCGTATTTTACGATGGCTCTGGATTTCATTTCGGAGCGTGTCGGGGAGCAGAATATCCTCTCCGCAGTCGTCCACATGGACGAGAGAACGCCCCATATGCACCTCTGCTTTGTGCCGATTACACCAGACAATAAGCTGTCCGCCAAAACAATTTTAGGCAATCAAAAGAGCCTGTCGGAGTGGCAGACCGCCTACCATGAGCGGATGTCCTCACGTTGGAATCAGCTTGAGAGAGGTCAATCTTCGATGGAAACCAAGCGGAAACACGTCCCCACATGGCTCTATAAGTTGGGCGGCAGGCTTGATAAGCAGTATGGGGAAATCGTGTCTGCCCTGTCCGACATCAACGCCTTTAACGCAGGGAAAAAGCGTGACAAGGCTCTGGAACTGGTTGCCGCATGGCTGCCCGAAGTGGAGAAATTCTCTAAGGAAATCGGCAGACAGCAGGCGTATATCGACAGCTTAAAGGAGCAAATCGGGCAGGAAGCCGACTATGCAGGGCGTATGCGTGATGAAAAGTACGAGCAGGAATTAAAGGTGCAGAAAGCCAACCAGAGGATATTTGAATTGCAGAGAACCAACGAGCAGATGGGGCGGCTGCTCTCAAAGATACCGCCAGAAGTGTTGGAAGAATTACAGAGAACAGGCAGAAACAAATCAAGAGAAAGGTAAAAAGTGAATGAAGAAACAGGATTTTAAGGTGTTAAAGACCAAAGATTTATACCCGTTTCCCGACAATCCGTTTCATGTTGTGGAGGATGAAACGCTGTCAGAGTTAGCGGAAAGCATCAAGGAATTTGGCATTGTCACGCCGATAATCACACGCCCGAAAGAGGACGGGAACGGTTATGAAGTGATTGCGGGGCAGCGGCGTGTCCGTGCGTCCGAACTTGCAGGTATAAATACCGTGCCTGCATTTGTCCTGCCCTTAGACCGTGACCGAGCCATCATCACCCTTGTAGACAGTAATTTACAGCGTGAAAATATCCTGCCATCGGAGCGGGCGTTTGCCTACAGGATGAAATCCGAAGCCATGAAGCGGCAGGGTTTCCGCACAGACTTAACCTCGTCACAAGTTGTGACGAAGTTGCGGACGGACGACAAAGTGGCACAGGGCTTCGGCGTGGGCAGGATGACCGTCCAGCGTTTTATCCGCCTGACGGAACTGATACCGCCGATTTTGCAGATGGTGGACGAGGGGAAAATCGCCCTCACACCTGCGGTGGAACTGTCCTTTTTGAAGAAAGACGAGCAGGAAAATCTCTTTGCCACGATGGAGAGCGAAGAAGCAACGCCCTCACTCTCACAGGCACAGCGGATGAAAAGCATGAGCCAGAGCGGGCAGCTTGACATGGATATGATATTTTCCATTATGACGGAGGAAAAGGGAAACCAGAAAGAAACCTTGAAAATCAACACAAGCAAACTGAAAAAATACTTTCCGAAGGACACAACGCCGAAGCAGATGGAGGAAACCATCATCCGACTTCTGGAACGTGAGTTGCAGAGAAAACGGAGCAGGGACAGCCGCTAACCTTCTTTTTTCGGGAAGTAAATGCAGGAATTTGGAACAGAAGAAAGACAGAATTTTAAGGAGAATGAGGTAAGGAATGAAAGAAATCCAGTATGAGATTGTAAAGGAAATCGCCGTATTGTCTGCGAGTGACAGCGGCTACACAAAGGAAATCAATCTTATTTCATGGAACGGGAGAGAGCCGAAATATGACATCCGCAGCTTTTCCCCGAACCGTGAGAAGTGCGGAAAGGGTATCACGTTGAACGCTGATGAAGCAGCGGCACTCCTTGAAGCATTACAGAAAGAAGTAAACAGCGGGGATTGATGGTATCTGATTGACAGGGCGGGGCGTTTCCAGACGTTCTCCTGCCCTGTCTGGAAAGGAAGATTTAAGTATGGGCGAGGATAGGAAAACAACTGGAAGAAGAAAGCGTATTGTGCCAAAAGGGCAAGTACAAATGATTATCAGTCGAGAATATATCGGCACACAGACCGTTGCAGAAGCGTTTGTCCCGATTATCTCCGAGGATATTCGGAAGAAGATTGCCGAGGGCGACACCTTCGACAATGAGGGGCTGTCCGCTTAGAATGTACGCAATGGAACATGAAAACGTTAGGACAGATATGGAGGTTTTACAGTATGGCAGGAATAAGAACGGAGAACAAGATTTATGAAGTCGGCATTTACTGCCGCTTATCAAAGGACGATGGCACGGATAACGAGAGTGCGAGCATTGCGACACAAAAATCCATCCTCACGGATTATGTGAAAAGGCAGGGATGGCATTTAGCAAAAACGTATGTTGACGATGGCTACTCTGGAACAAATTTCCAAAGACCAAGTTTCCAGAATATGATTAAGGACATTGAAAACGGGCTGATAAACTGCGTGATTACAAAAGATTTATCCCGTCTGGGGAGGAACTATCTTGATTGTGGGTTATATCTGGAAGTCTTTTTCCCAGAGCATAACGTGAGGTATATAGCGGTCAATGACGGCGTGGACACCTTAAACAAATCCGCTATGGACATCACGCCTTTCCGCAACATCCTAAACGAAATGTATTCTGCCGATGTGTCAGTCAAGATAAAATCGGCGTACCGTGCGAGGTTTCAGCAGGGGAAATTCATGGGAACAACAGCCCCTTATGGCTATGTCAAAGACCCTGCCGACCACAACCATCTGCTGATAGATGACAAAGTTGCCCATGTGGTAAGGGAGATATTCGACCTTGCGTTAGCGGGCAACGGCATCGCCAAAATCCGCAAGCACATCAACAAACAGCATATCCTACGCCCTGCCGCTTATGCGGTGGAGCAAGGGGCAACAGGCTATGAGCGGTACTTTGAGGATAACGAGGAAAACCGTTATATTTGGAGCGAGAACAGCGTGAGGGGCATTTTAAGAAGCCCGATATATGCGGGCAACCTTGCAGGCTACAAGCGGATTGCAGCCAACATGAAAAGCAAGAAACGCCCCTCTAAGCTGCCCGAAGAATGGGAAGTGATACCAGACACCCATGAGGGGATAGTCACGCAGGAGGAATTTGACACCGTACAGCAGCTTATGACGAGCCGCAGGCGGGAGCAGAACGCAGGGGGATTTGAGAATATCTTTTCGGGCGTTATCAAGTGTGCGGACTGCGGCTATGCGATGCGGGCGGCGAGTGCCAACAGGAGGAAACGCCCCGACATCATCGACTGCGTACAATACACCTGCAATAATTATGGCAGATATGGCAATGTTATGTGTACCGCACACAGCATTGAAGCGAGGGACTTATTCAATGCCGTCCTTGCCGACATCAACCGCTTTGCGGATATGGCGGTCAATGATGAAAAGGCGGTCAGAGCCATAGAAAGGCGGCTCACGGAAACAGACCAGAGCAGGGCGAAATCATTAGAGAAAGAAAAGAAGAAGCTGAACAAACGCCTTGCGGAGCTTGACAGGCTGTTTTCCTCTCTCTATGAGGACAAGGTAATGGAGCGTATCACGGAGCGGAATTTTGAGATGATGTCGGGGAAATACCAGAAAGAGCAGCTTGAAATTGAAGCACGGCTGAAAGAGGTAACGGAAACGCTCAATGACAGCTATGAGAAATCGCAGGGCGTGAGGGACTTTCTATCCCTAATCCGCAACTATCAGGGGCTGAAAGAGTTGGACGCAACCATCATAAACGCACTCATAGACAAGATACTTGTTTCGGAACGTGAGAAACTTGCGGACGGGACAGTAAGGCAGGAAATCAAGATTTACTATAAATTCATCGGCTTTGTCGGTGAATTACATATCACACCCACAAAGCGGTGGACGGCGTTAAAGCCTAAAAATTGTACGGTGTGCGGTGTTGAATACGTCCCCAGCTCTGGAATATCAAAGTATTGTCCCGCTTGTGCTAAGAGGATACAGAGGGAGAAATCAAACGAGAGCAAACGCAGGAGTAGGGAGAGGAACCGAAGGGCATGTATTGAACTGTCCGCAAAAAATGACCGACTGAACTCGGTCAACCGGAATTTCTGGATGCGTATAATATGCGAAAAAACTTAACTCCATCTTAAATATAGTGCTGAGTTTCACTGCCATTCTTTAACACCATTTTCACCACACCAAGCAATGCTGCAAACAAAACACCAGCAACCGGCCATACAATCCATGTAATATCCCAGCTCATCGTCCAGAAGCTCCATGCAAGGTAAATCGCTGTAGTCAAGCACCAATATACACCAGAAAACGTGTCAGTCTTTTTCTTAAACAGTTTTTCTTCTTTTGTATATTCGCCTTCCTGAAGAAGGGTATCGTAACTGCTTTTTACCATCCCAACACGAACCAACAGATTCACTCCTATTGCAAGTATGAATAGCAGCAATCCAACGGAAAGGCCGCAACAATAGTCAGACGTTTCCATGGATCCGGCAATAATTGTCGGAATCACTGCCAGTATACAGAGCACTACCCCAACAGCTGTTCCTCTGATAAAAATCGGTTCATAGGAATCTTTTTTTTCTCGTACTATTCCAGATACACCATACTCTGTTTCAAAGCATTCTTTTTCAAAATGTTCCATATGTGATTCTCGCATTCCATATGTAATAAACAAAAAGACGGCTGCCGCAACCATTCCAAGCAAAAAAACACATCCAAATACTGTTGCCAGAGATTCCGAAACATGAAATACGCCATCTTCTGCCATTGTCACAAGAACAATCAATAATATTGGACTTGAGATACACATACTTGTTGCGTTTGCCACTACTTTGGATCCATTTCTTTTCATGTCAAGAAATTCATTTGCATTCTCCATAGTTACTTTTTTCAACGGTTCTGCATAGCTTTCAGTACTTTCGTGATAGGTGATATTTTCTGCTTTCATTTTATCTTTTAATAGGTAATCTGTACTAACACAAAATAGCTCCGACATCTGTAAAATTCTTTGCAAATCTGGAACAGCTCCTGCACTTTCCCACTTAGATACTGCCTGTCTGGATACGCCCAACTGATTGGCTAGTTCTTCCTGTGACCATCCATTCTTTTTTCTTTCCTCTGTAATCTTATCAGCTAAAATCATTTTTTTCTCCTTTTGCAGATTTTATGAGCTCAATATAACAGTTTTGCTGTTTGCATTCCACCATTTCAGGCTGTAAATCTGTCAACCAGCAGTTGCAAATCACAAAAGGACTCGATGAATTCCGATTTTCCAACAATACAAGCAGAAAATTATTTATCATCTGTATTGTTTTCCTTTTTCTTATGAGTCGAACCCAAGCAAAGAAATGAAGAACCAAGACATAACCATACTATAGCCATAGAACTTTCATTTCCACTCGTAAAACCAATAGCTGACGCTATGAAAAACAGAACTGATGCAATGTAAAATAAGATTGATTTGTTTATCCCTTTTTTCATAAATAAGAATCTCCTCCAAATTCCGATTGTTACATTGGCGAATGAATCCACATGTATCCCAAAATCAAGACACTAAGCACTATTACAAGCAGCAATGCTATACCAATTGCTTTGTGCTTTCGCTTAAAAGCGATAAAACTTCCCACACCCATTACTATGTATGCGAGAAGCAATAACATCGTAAAACTCATATGACCTCCTTAAATTCAGATTCCTCAGTTTCAAGAACTGGAAGTTGTCTATTATCTGATACAAGCTTTGGCAGTATAGGATTCAACGTCAATCTTAACCACATTTACTGCACTTGCCATCTTATCGTCGATCTCATGTTCTTCACCAGTCTGTACTTTCATAAGAACACCAAGCGCTTTACATTTTCTTTTATGTCTTCAATGATCATTGCTTTACCTCGACACATGACGCTCCCATACTCTGCTCCATATTTGCAAGGTATATCCGCTGTAATAAGAGATTCACCTCTATCAATTTCTACAAATACATTCCTGTTTTCTTTGAGGCACTCCAGCTTGTGTCCTTTTTTCGCACAATGCACATAAAATGTCAGCTTTCCCTTTTCCATTTGGTAGCCATAATGCAATGGTACAATATAAGGGAATTCACCGTCAAACATTCCTAAATGCATATATCTTGCTGACGCAATAATTGTCTCGATTTTATCAATGTCGGTAATCTCTCTATCTTTCCTTCGCATAGTTTTTTACTTCCTTCAAATTCCGATTGAGATTTCACCTGTTTTAAGAAATTTAATAACTGTTATATTTTGTTATTAAATTCTCCGCAAACCATTGAAAACACTGGATTTGTCGCAGGTGAGCTTTCCCTTATTGTTTCCCTTGTGTTATATCGTCCCACCAGTGTTTACGAACTCTGATAAGGGAAAATACAAGGGCACAAGAGGTCCGGTGGACCTTTGCTCTGTGCCGACCGAAGCGGCAGCGGAGACCAAAAAAATTATATAAAACAGTATAACACAAAATAAAAGTGACATGGTGAACTGATTGAAATGCTTCTGATTTTTGTAGCAAATAATTGATTGAACGATAAGGAAATAAGAAACGCTGAGAATAATTTCTTCTCAGCGTTTCCGACAACTATTTTCTTTCCTTTGACACCTTCTCACTTATTCTCTGATAGATTTCCTTTGTCTCTGCGTCATTTTCCCCATTTACAACTAATATTTTTCCATCTATGTTCATGACAACATATGAATGGCAGGAGGCATGAGTGTAGCGGATATAATCTCCGAAGATATCGTTTTTGAAGTTTCCCATAGCATACTTCAGGTTTCCAAGACCATTAGTTCTGTAACCATTATCGTTCTGCAATACATTTTCTTCATAAGAAATGCTGTCAATTTGCGAATACTCCCCTGTATAATCATTCCATCCTTTTGCTTCAATGTTAAAATCACGATCATTACAACGAATCTGAATGCTTCCACAAAACAAAGTCCATATAGTAAACACAATAGTGGAAATTGCGATGATCAGATATATCACACTTTTTTTTGTATTATACTGAATTTTTAATCCTTCTCCTGTTGCCAGCTTTTTCTTATAAAAAAGGTAGGAGTAGAGAATGCTAATGATTGCAGCTGCCATAATGCTTATAATATACACAACCAGTGCAGCCATGCTTTCCCCAAAAAGTCCACAAAGCATACATAAAATACCTGATGCCATCCATAATTTGCCGCTGAATCTATGTGTTGCATTCCAGTTTTCTTCATCCATTAAAGACCATACAACTCTTATTCCTATGGTATTATTCTGTTTCACTTTTGGCAAATAATTTCCAATAACCATAAACAGCAGTCCAGTTCCATAGTAAATTACTGCCATAAACAGATTTTCCATATCTGCACCCATATTGACCAGTCTTGCAATACCATTATAGAGTAATGTTATAATTGGTATAATCCACATCGTCATTCCTATAATCTTGCGGCTCTGCTGTCTGTTCCGGTTATCATAAAATATTATTGCCACCAGCGCACAATCCGTCACTACAAAAAACACATTTGCCCACATGCTCTGTGAACTAGTGAATCCTACTAAAACCCCGATGAGCATTACCAGAACAGAACAAATTAATGAACCTCTATATTTTTTTATCATTTCCTTCATCGTCCGATACTCCTTTCAGATCTATAATCCACAACATGACATCTTCCAATACGGAAGTGTTTAATTCATAATAAATAAATTTTCCCTCTCTTTTATTTCGGATTAAATCAGCCTCCTTCAATATTGCCAGATGTCTGGATATAGAAGCTCCCGTTACTGAAAAATGTTCACATATCTCTCCAGCAGAAAGCCGTCCATTCTTCAATAAATTTAAAATCTCACGTCGTATTGGATCTGCCAGTGCTTTTAATGTATCTTGTATACCCAAGAATTCATCACGCTCCTCGTTTAACATTTAACCTAATTGTTAAATGTATTATAATGCAAGATATGTTATCTGTCAACGACTAAATTTTTCTAAAAGAACGTGCTTTGTTCATTAAGGGCAGAGAGGCTTTTTGTCCCTCTGCCCTTAATAACAGATGGCTTCCTCCTTTCTCGAAAAAAATAACAGCCTTACGTTTGATTTCGTAAGACTGTCTCATAATTTCTTTATTGAATTGTAACTGCTTAATACTTAAATATAACTGTTTTGCACTCTTCACAAATTGAAGCAGCTACCCTTGTTCTATGACTTGGTTTAAGCTCTGTGATTTTCACAAAGCCCTCTGCATTTTTCGCATTTTCAAATACTCCCGGTACTTTATTTGCAAAGCTAAAAGCACCATCTTTACTGCAAAACAAGTATCCGTCACGCATCTCTTTACCACATTCAAGGCATTTCATTGTATGCACCTCCATTTCATTCATTTGTCATTTGCCTACTTAATTTTAATGCTTCTTGTACTCGCTGTTCAAAGACATCTGCCTTTACAAGAGCAATGCCTTCTGCATCATCTCCGAGAACAACTAATCTGTCGCCTTCATTTAGTTCAAATGTTTCTCCTGCCGCTTTCGGTATTACAATCTGACCTTTGCTGCCGATAGTAACTGTCCCCCATAAATGCTTACCTATCGGGGCAGGAGCAATCTTTATATCATCGACTTTATTGTCCTGATGAACAAGTGAATCTATCGTAACGCCATAGTATTTTGCCAGCTTGTCACACTTATCAATATCAGGATAAGTTTCTCCCGTCTCCCTTAATTAAAGATATTGTTGGGTAAAAAAGAAAGGTCAGTCGATTTTGCCGATGAAGCGGTAGTAGATTTCTACTTCCTGCTCACGGCTTCCGTCCTCGCCCTTGACAGCTTCGTGGACGGTTATTTTTTCAATTAGAGTGTTCAGAAGTTCGGCGGTCAGCTCCACAGGGTTGACATACTGTTTCATCAGGGCAATCCACTTTTCAGCATCCGCTGCGGTCTGTACGGCGGCTTCCATCGTTTCGTGAAGCTGTCTTATTTTTGTTTCAAGCTCCTTTTGCTCGTTCTGGTACTTCTCGGACAGCATATTGAAGTTATACTCGGTTATGCGTCCGGCAGACCAGTCCTCATACATTTTAGCAAACAGCCCGTCAACCTCGGCTTTACGCTTCTCTGCCTTTTTCAGCTCCGCAGCCTGCTTTTTCTTCGCAGAGTTTCTTTCCCTGTCGTTGGCATTGAGCAGGCGTTTCAGCAGCTTGTCCTCGTCTTTCTGTGCCAGCATAGACCAGTATTGCAGTCTTGCAAGCACATAGGCATACAGTACATCATAGCGGATATAGTGCATGGAACACTGGCGTAATCCCTGCCCGTTCTTGCTGCAATGGTAGTACCCGTATGGGTTCTTATTCTGCTTGTTTTCCCCATAGGCTAAAGACCATCCGCAGTCTGCACATTTTATCAATCCTGCGAAAATCTGTGTCGTACCGTTTCTGCGTTTCCTGCGTCTGCTTGCAATCAGCTCCTGAACTTTTTGGAACACTTCTTCAGAAATGATGGCTTCGTGGGTATTTTCCACACGATACCATTCTTCCTGCGGCTTCCGCACCTTTTTCTTGTTCTTGAATGAAATGTTGCTCTGCTTGTTGTGAATGCTGTGACCGATGTAGGTTTCCTCTTTCAAAATGCTCTTGACCTGTGCTATCGTCCACGCATAGGCTTTTTCTGCGGGCGCACCGGCGTAGATATTGGCGAAAGTCCCGTATCTTTCATAGTTCAGCCAGCCGGGGGTAGGTACTTTTTCCTCCACCAGAATCCGTGTAATGCTGGCGGCTCCACGCCCGTGTACAGCAAGGTCAAAAATCTTCTCTACAATCCAGCGTGTTTCCGGGTCGATCAGAAGATGACCTTTTTTGTCCGGGTCTTTTACATAGCCCAGCGGTGCATAGGCTCCATAGTGTGCGCCATTGGCAAATCTTGTGTGCATGGCAGCCTTGACCTTTTTGCTGGTCTGTCGGGCGTGCATTTCATTCAGGATGTTTAAGAACGGTGCAAGCTCGCTTTCTCCGTTGATGGTGTCCACATTGTCATTGATGGCAATGTAGCGTACTCCCTTGCTGGGGAAATAGATTTCTGTGTACTGACCGGTCAGGATATAGTTTCTTCCCAGACGGGATAAGTCCTTTGTGACAACGCAGTTGATTTTCCCGTCCTCGATGTCATCAATCATCCTTTGGAAACTTGGACGCTCGAAATTTGTCCCGCTCCATCCGTCGTCAATGTACTCGTCTACAACGGTCAGCCCATGCTCTGCGGCATACTGTCTAAGCATCATGCGCTGGGTCTGGATACTGCCGCTTTCCCCCTGTAATTCATCGTCGCGGCTCAATCTCAAATATAGTGCGGTGTTATAAATCGTTGTATTGTATGGTTGTTTCACGTTTAAAAATCCTCCTTCTAAAAGAAACAACCCACGCTTATACAATACTCGCTGGTACAAGTATATCATAAGTGTGGGCTGATTGACAGTCGTTATTCCGTATTTTTTCAGGAAGCGGCGGCAGCGTGCTGGATCACATCTTCCAGCAGGCTGTCAAGCGGCTTCCCATCCTGTGCAAAATGCTCCGATACCTTGATACGGACTTTCCCCATGACAAAATACTGGGTGCCGTCTTTTTCGGTAAGCAGGGTGCCGCTGTTTTCGTTGTTGCTCTCGTTTTTGTTTTTTGCCATAGGCAGTTACCTCCATAAATGAAATATGCCCGACAAGAGAATGTCAGGCAGGTGTACAGCCGCAGACTGTCTCCGTGTCAACCAAACCGTGTCAACCGGCAGAAAAGACTTTGAAAACAATCCATAGGCGCTCTATGATTACTTTTTACTTTTTCTTTGATTTCTTGGTTGACAAAGGAGAGAAATGCCCCAAATATCAGGCTTTTCTCCGTCAACCGGCTGTCAACCGAAGCGTCAACCAAACTGTCAACCGGTGGCTTTTCAGAATGGCAGTTCCATTTGCCGGGCTTCTTCTTCCGTGATTTCCTGAAAACCGTCCCCCTCCGGCGGGGCTTGGTTGACACGCTCCCAGCCTTTTTGAGAACCGTATTTCTTATACCGCTTCGGGCTTTTGTAGGCTGCCCAGCCCTGTATGATGCCGCCCGCAATGCCGGTATTCATAATCTCACAGATTGCCCGTGTCTCCCAGTCTGCCGGGGAATTTAAGTTCCCCAGCGCTTCCTCATAAAGCTGCTTGGAGCATACCCTGTCACCGGTGTAGTCCTCCAAATAGGCGTAGATCATGCCAGCCTGTGTGTCCTCCTGCATGAAGTCCTGCTGATGGGCGTTCAGGTATCGGTTCATTTCTATGCTGAATGACAGCTTATACTTCCCACTGCGGTAAACCGTCATGGCTTCCGCCCACATCTGTTCGATATACGCCCTCGCCGCCGCTTCATCGTCCAGTATGTGAACCTCCGCCCGTTCCGGGTACACCGTCACGGGGAGAAAGCGCCGGTTGCCGGTGCGGTCACGGGGCAAAAAGTCCTGCCGGTTGGTCGTCCCTCCAAATACACATTGCCGCAGCCGGTCTGCCGGATGTGTCTCATACGGCACTTTGTAGGTTTCTTTCTGGCGGCTTAAGAATGACTTGATTTCCTCAATACTCTTGGCGTTGGCTGTGGCGATCATCTCCGACATCTCGATAATCCAATGCCCTTGAAGCTTGCGGTACACATTTTCATCGTCCAGCTTCTTCAAATCGTCTGAAAACCATTCGTCCCTGCCTGCCAGCAGCCGGAAAAAGGTAGATTTCCCGGCTCCCTGACCACCAACCAGACAGAGCATGACCTCAAACTTGCTCCCCGGTCTGAATACCCGCCGGATGGCTCCCATCAGGAACAGTTTCAAGGCTTCATAGGTGTATTCGTCCGTATCGGCTCCCAGAAAGTGATGCAGGGCGTAACGGATGCGCTCTGTGCCGTCCCATTGCAGGCTGTCCAGGTAATCCCTGACCGGATGGTAGCGGTTTTCATTGGCAACAATCTTGATGGCGCTCTGCACCTTTTTCTCGCTGGTAAGCCCGTAATTTTCTTCCAGATACAAAAGCAGGTAGTTCATGTCCATGTCGGTCAGCGTGGTACTGGTGCGCTTCCAGCCCAGCGGCTTCACAATGTCAATCTGCTCCGTCAAAAGGTTCAGGCGCAGCGCCCCGCGAAACAGAGGGTCACGCTGGAACACCGTCAGGCAGTTTCGGATGCTGTTCTTCACGCCGCCTTTCTGCGTCCCCTCTAACGTCTCCCGGATTTCTTCCGGTGTCTGCGCCGGTTCCATTGTGTCCATCGTCCTTTTGACCGCTTCCTGCGTTTCCGGCGGCAAGCTCTGAAATTCGCTGTTCAAGCCGCAGCACCTCCTTTCCCTGTGCGGCGATCAATGCCGCTTTTTCTTCTATTTCTCCGTATAACAAAATATCCAAAAGGTATTCTGTGTAGCTTATCCTCTGCAACGCTTCCACAAAAAGAGGATGCCAGATGGCATCCTGCGGCTGTGGGGCGTATGCTGTTTTCCAATGCTCCAGCAGGCGCTGATAATCGCATAGCACCCGGAAACAATACCGTTCCGTTTCCTGAAATCTCTGCTCCGCTGATTTTTGCCGGGGCTGTGACCTGTTGTGACGCTTCCTATCTGGCGGCGCATTGCCGGATTTCTCATAGGAAACGCCGAAGTCCTCCGCAAGCCTGACCGCAGCTTCCCGTTTCCCCAATCCATGCAGCAAAACGGCAAAGTCGATCACATCCCCGGAAGCCCCGCAGCCGAAGCAGTAAAAGCGGCTGTCCACTTTCATGCTGGGCGTGCGGTCATTGTGGAATGGACAGCAGACCATGCCGTTTCTCCCCACCCGGATTCCATAGAATGAAGCAGCCTGCCGTGTGGTAACAGACTGTTTCACCGCTTCAAATACATTCAAATGCTCCCTCCGTAAAAATACCGGTAGCGGTAAAGCTGCCGGTTATATCATAGCTCCATCTCATGTTTCTTTCTCTGTACTTCCTGTGGCTGCTCCCTCCGGCGCAGTGCGGTATCTACGGCGTTCTGCACCTGCCGCAGCCGTATGACTTCCTCCAGGAGCGGCTTATGCTGCGGAGACAGTTCGGCATACTCTGTTTTTAACTGTTCGTATTCCTGTTTCCATGCTTTCAGGGCAATGGGTTTTCCGTCCAGTTTTTCTTTCAGAATACGGCGGGCGGCATAAAACAGCCGTAACTCCGCATCGTGGGATGTTTCAAATTTCTCCCTCTGTTTCTTAAACTTGATATTGTTCAATTCCGTATGAACAGGTTTTAGCCGCTGGTAATTCTCGCCCTCCCGTATCAATTCCTGCAATTCCTTTATCCTGGCAGATTTCTTTTTCATGGAGCCGCTTAATGCTTCAAATTCTTCACTGACAGAGGAAAGACGCTCCTGCAAATCCTCTAATGTGAGCAGCTTGTCAATGGCACACTCAAAGAGGTGTACTTCCTCTAAGTTTTCCTTACCAAGCCGAAAAGAATAATCTTTTTTACTGCCACTGCAATCGCCCATAATTCTACGCTTATTCGTGGAACGGTAGGCTGCATATTTCGGCTCTTTCTTCTCGTCATAGCCTACAAACACAACATTGTGATACGGCAGGCTCTCAAAGATAAGGTCATTAGAGATACAGTAATTGATGATTTCAAAATCTATTCCTCTCCCGAAAAGATACTCTGTAATCACTCTGTTGGAAACACATTTTTCAGGGAGAAGAAGTGGTTTATTTTCCTCTTTTGCCTGTGGCTTTTCATAGACCGGAGCTTGAATCGCTGTGTGTCCGATAATGGTTTCCACTGCTTCAAGGAAGCTGTAACCTTTGACCTTAATCAGATAATCCAAAGCACTCCTGCCGCCGATACCTCTCGACCACCATATCCATTTCCCGTTTGAAATCTTCAAGCTGTCGTGGGTTCTGGTGCAATAGGTGTTACCTGAAAACTTAACCAGTTCATACGGTTCATAATTTTTCAGGTAGGTTAATAAGTCCATCTGCTTCGCCTGAATGATTAACTCAGGTGCGATAAAAGGCATATCGACCACCTCCTTAAAATAAAAATAGCCACCTGATTTTTTGAAAACCAAGTGGCTATATAATATTAAATTTTGTGTCTATGTTTTATGAAAGAATCTTCTCTTAATCAATTTTTCTTTCCTGTAGCTTTACTTTTTCAGTTTTAACCCATCTTTGAAAGCTTCACCCACACGCTCTGTAACCTTGTAGTAACCATGAGTATAAGGGTCAAATGCAATGGCATTTACCTTGGAAATATCAATTTTACCGTCTACCATAACGCTCTCATCGGCAGTTACATTCACTACCTTTCCAATAACGCCACAACCGTATTCATTATCTTGATACTCAATAAATTTACATTCTAAACAAATTGGAAACTCATTGATAATAGGAGCATCTACGACTTCAGCCTTACTTGCAGTCAATCCGCTACGTGTAAATTTATCTGTTACACGATTACCAGACTCTACGCCAAAATAATCTGCTTCTACCAAGTGTTCTACATCTGCGATACTAACAGTAAATGCACCTCGTGCCTTAATATTTTGCACGGTTTTATGTGTTTCGGTAAGATTCAATGCAACTATGTCCCTTGCTTGCATTGTCCCCCAAGCAGCATTCATTACATTCACACTGTTGTCCTCATTATAAGTTGCCACCATCAACACTGGCATAGGAAAAATTCCTTCCGTAATTTTCAACTTTGTTCTCATAATAATCTCTCCTTAAAATTAGATTGACAGAATTATTTATCCTGCTTATAATTATATCCAATCAATTCAGAATTTCAAGTACTGGTAAAAATGATAGGTACTATCCAAGGAGAAAGTATAATGATACAAAACTACATTGAAAATGCCAATTTTGAAGATACAGGCTTTGCTTACACCTTGTCCCTGATTTCCGGCAAACATAAAATGGTCATTCTTTATTGTTTAATGGAATTTAAAACTGTAAGGTTCAATGAGCTGAAGCGTTATCTGAAAACAATTTCCGATAAAACATTAAGTAGCAATCTCAAGGAACTAGAATCTGACAAACTGATTATCCGTACTGAATATCCTCAAATTCCACCCAAGGTGGAATACTGTCTTTCGGAACGTGGCAAGTCACTAATGGTAGTGTTAGATCAGCTTTGTGTTTGGGGTGAAGAAAACAAACTGACAGATTAACATCTTCTAATTTTTTTGAAAATATTATTTCTGACAGTATAACTTTGTACCATCTTACCTAACATACTATCTGCGGTATGGGATTTTTCCATACCGCAATTCTAAACTCATCTTTCAAAATTTCTTGACTTCTTTTCAATCATTTCGCCCTCATCAGGTTCTCCGCCGACAATCTCATTTTCTTTTTTATCCATATTGAGCAGGATATTCAGCTCATCAAGTCGGGCAGTTTTTGCCCTCAATTCTTCCTCCTTTGCAAACGGCTTTTCGATTTCCTGCTTCGCTGTTTCAAACTGCTTCTCCGTATTTTCAAGGCTGTTTTTCGTATCAGCAAGTGCTTCCTCAAAGCGTTCTATGCCGTTATCTATTCTCACGATATTACCGTGAGAATCATCGCCAAGCGGTACATCTCTGCTCGTTTCGCCTTTTAATTTCACAACATAATTACGCTGCACCGTATCAAAATACAGTTCCATTTGAAAGCCACGGTACTCGCCAAGTGGTATCGCATCAGGACTGTTCATTGACTTGCAGGCATTGATGATTGCCTGACCTGCTTCGGCTTTTTCGGAATAAGAAACACCCGATACCATCATTCCAAGCGGCTGCTCGTCTATCGGTTTCGGGTGTGATTTTGCTGTTTCAACATCTTTTGTAAGTCCCTCTACACGGGATTTTAAGTAAGCAATCTGTTGTGGATAGAACTTGATGACCTTATCCTCCAGTCCGTATTTCTCCGATAAGAAATTGGATTTTAACATCTTCAGCTTCTGCACCTGAATGTCTAAGTCCATCTTTTCTTTGATATACGGATTGCCTGTTGCAAGCATTTTTATCTCTGCATAGGACAGTGCGGTTTCATCAATGTCCTCTGCCGACCTGACCGGAGATTTGCTCGTCATAATCTGACTTGCGAACTTCTGCTTACCTTCCACAAGCTGATAGAGGTATGCATCAAAGGTCTGCTCTGTTACATAGCGATAAATCTCTACCTGCGGATTTTCATTGCCCTGACGGACAATTCTACCGGAACGCTGCTCCAAATCTGAAGGTCGCCACGGACAATCCACATCGTGAAGTGCAATAAGTTTGTCTTGCACGTTCGTCCCTGCTCCCATCTTCTGAGTAGAGCCGAGAAGCACTCTGACTTCTCCCTTGCGGGTCTTTTGGAACAGTTCTTTTTTCTTCATATCCGTGTCGGCTTCGTGTATGAACTTCACTTCACTTTCAGGAATACCTCTCTCAATCAGCTTCTTTCTGATGTCGTTGTAGACGGAAAATGTGCCATCATTCTTCGGAGTGGAAAGGTCGCAGAACACAAGCTGTGCCGATTTTTTGTCGATATTTTCTTCCCATATCCGATAGATGTTATCGACGCAGGCATTGATTTTACTGCCCTCAAAATCAGGCAGCATATCGTTTAGCATACGCTGGTCAAGAGCCAGTTTTCTTCCGTCATTCGTGATTTTCAGCATATTATCTACGCTTGAATCCACACCGCCGCCACGCACCTGCTCGGCTCTCTCTGCAAGGGAAGCAACCATTTCCTTCTGCATTTCCGACGGCTTTACTGCAATGTTATGGTACTTTGCTTCCGGTACTGGCAGGTTCAACATATCTGCTGTTTTAATGTCCGCAATCTCCTTGAACATCGCCATTAGTTCCGGCAAGTTATAGAATTTTGCGAACCTTGTCTTTGCTCTGTATCCTGTTCCTTCCGGTGTAAGTTCCACTGCCGTAATGGTTTCTCCGAAAGTGGAAGCCCAGGCATCAAAGTGCTGCAACCCATTTTTCACAAGCGTGTTGTACTGCAAATATCGCTGTATCGTATAGAGTTCCACCATACTGTTTGAGATAGGTGTACCCGTTGCAAATACGGTTCCTCGCCCTCCGGTAATCTCGTCAAGGTAACGACACTTCATAAAGAGGTCGGAAGATTTCTGTGCTTCCGTCTGTGCGATACCGCCCACATTACGCATTTTTGTATAAAGATAAAGGTTCTTGTAATAATGGCTTTCATCAACAAAAAGCCTGTCTACACCAAGTTCCTCAAAGGTTACAACATCATCTTTTTTCGTCTGGTCATTGAGTTTATCAAGTTTCTGCTTGATGGATTTCTTTGACTTTTCAAGCTGTTTTATGGAGAAGTTTTCCCCTCGGTTTCGCTTGAGTTCTGCAATTCCTCCGGTTATCTCCTCAAGTTGCTGTTCTAAGATTGCCCTCTGTCTTTCAATGGACATCGGGATTTTCTCAAACTGTGAATGTCCGATGATAACTGCGTCATAATCTCCGGTTGCAATCCTGCCGCAGAACCTTTTACGGTTCTTGGTTTCAAAATCTTTCTTTGTTGCGACAAGGATATTCGCCGCCGGATAGAGCTGCAAATACTCAGCCGCCCATTGTTCGGTCAAGTGATTTGGTACAACAAACAGTGACTTATTACAAAGTCCAAGCCTTTTCGACTCCTGTGCTGCCGCTACCATTTCAAAAGTTTTTCCTGCTCCGACTGCGTGTGCAAGAAGCGTATTTCCTCCGTAAAGGATATGGGCAACCGCATTTTTCTGATGTTCCCTGAGTTCAATTTCAGGGTTCATACCATTGAAGATGATATGACTTCCATCATACTCACGAGGTCTGACGCTATTGAATTTCTCATTGTAGGATTTGCAAAGCCTTTCCCTTCGTTCTGGGTCAGACCATATCCAGTCCTGAAATTCCTGCTTAATCATTTCCTGCTTCGACTGAGCAATCGCTGTTTCCTTTTTATTCAGGACAGCCTTTTTCTTTCCCTCATCATCTTCGATATAATCAAAGATACGCACATCTTTTAAATTCAGCGTTTCCTCAATAATCTTATAGGCATTGATGCGGGAAGTTCCGTAAGTGTTATATGCCCTTACATTTCCTTTGTCGTAAGATTTGCCCTCAATATTCCACTCACTCGTAAATGGAGAGAAGTGAACTTTGATATTCCACTGTGCATAGCGTGGTGTTTCAAGCAAATGAAAGATAAACTCCTGCACATCGTCCGGTGGCAGCCAAGTTGCACCAAGTCGCACGGAAATTTCACTTGCAGTCAGGTCTTTCGGCTGCACCTTTTGAAGTGCTTCCACATTGACCTTATAATCTTCCGGATAGAGTTCTGCCGAGTTCTTTGCAATCTTCAGCTTTTCCCTGACATTACCCGAAAGGTATTCATCAGCCATCAGATACTTCGGTTCGTAAGAATTTCCATACTCATAAAGCGGGTTTAGGAAGATAACACCCTTTAAGTCCTCAAAGATTTCATTCTCCGATTTACCGGAAAGCTCCATCATATAGTCCATATCAATCGTGGCTTTTTCTCCAAGAGATACCGCCAACGCTTCGCTTGCCGTATCAACAGAAGTAACCGGAGTATGCGGCTTAATTGTCCTCTTAGAAAACATATCAGCCTTACGTTCCAGTTCTCCGTCCTCTCCGATTATCTCCAATGCGGAAAGCAAAGAGAATGAACTGTCCTGCGAAAAAGCAGAGGTATTTGCACGGCTGTTAATGAGTCCGTACTTACCTGAAAAGGTATCATAAAGTCTGTTTAATCGCTCCTGCTCCGCTTTGATTTCGCTGTCAGGGTAATCTTCTGTCTGCAATTCAATCAGCGTTCTGACGGAATTTCTAATAGCAATCATACCCTTAATTCGGTTCTCTGCGGTTGCCGACACTTCCACCGGAGTCATACGGGAATTTTCACGATAATAGATTTTATCGTCTACCACCGTATATGAAAAGTTTCTCACTGCCGGGTCTGCCGGAATAGAATTATCTTCCTCCTCCAGTTCTTCCTCGGCTTCATATTCCGTGATTTCTCCGTGAATGTTTGCTACTGCTTCATCAAGCTGTGCTGCAAGGTCTGCATTTTCATACGGCACACAAGTTGCTTCCATACCGAAACGCCCCGATACCATTTTCATTTCTCCGAGTATCATTTCGGGGTGCTGCACAAAATAAGAGTTCATCTTAATTCCGTTCTCATCGGTATCAAGATGAACCCAATCCGGCTCAATATCTATCAGTCTGTCACGCTTTTGCAGGATAAGAATATCCGAAATGACTTCCGTTCCTGCATTACCCTTAAAGGTATTATTCGGCAATCGGATTGCTCCAAGAAGCTCTGCCCTCTGTGCAATATACTTTCGTACTGCTAAAGTTTCCTTATCCATTGTGCCTTTGCTCGTTACAAGTGCCATCACACCGCCGGGTCTTAACTTATCAAGGGACTTGGCAAAAAAGTAATCGTGTATCAGGAACTTATGCTTGTCGTACCTTTTATCCGACACCTTAAAATCTCCAAAAGGCACATTGCCAACCACTCCATCAAAGAAGCTGTCCGGCAGATTGGTTTCTTCAAATCCTTGTGCCGCAATGGTTGTTTTCTGATAAAGCTGCTGTGCAATCCCTGCGGAAATCGTATCAAGTTCCACACCGTAAATCTTACTGTCCTGCATTGTGTCCGGCAGCATACCGATGAAATTACCGATACCGCAGGACGGCTCTAACAAGTTGCCTTCCTTAAAGCCCATCTGCTCCATTGCCTTATAAATGGCTGTGATAACTTCGGGCGGCGTGTAGAACGCAGTCAACGTGCTTTCTCTTGCCGAAGCATATTCCTCCGGTGTTAATACCGAAGAAAGTTCCAGATATTCCGTTGCCCACGCTGAATTATTTTCATCAAAGGCTTCTGAAAGCCCACCCCAACCAACGTACTTTGATAAGATAATCTGTTCTTCAGGAGTGGCAAATCTGTTTTCTTCCTGACATTTTTTTAGAAGCTGTATCGCCATAATATTTCTGCGGAAGCGTTCCTTTTTACCAACTGTTTCAACCTCATTTTCTTTG
Source organism: Mediterraneibacter faecis (assembly GCF_055383675.1). Taxonomy (NCBI): domain Bacteria; kingdom Bacillati; phylum Bacillota; class Clostridia; order Lachnospirales; family Lachnospiraceae; genus Mediterraneibacter; species Mediterraneibacter faecis. Next base: position 2,994,197 of record NZ_AP043803.1, read on the forward strand.
AGATTAAAGGTGTGGCGTTCTGCCATAGATACATCAGGGTGCAAGTCAAAGCCTTTGACTTTTTTCTTCTGCTCCCAAGCGGGAACTACCGGCTCAGGCTCTTTATCATAACCGTTTCCTATGCGATACCCCTGATGATACATCTCATCATAGCTGTCAAAACCTGACTGCGAAGCTACTATCTCTCGATAATCTTCAATCGGCATACTGCCCATATTGGTCTGAACTTCTTCCGTTTCATTTCTTTCTTCGGCAGGTTCTTCCTTTACAATCAAATGCTCATTCATCGGATTCTCACGCACTTTTCTGTCAAACTCTGTGCGTGAAAATTCCTTATTGAACAGTGGCATATCATAGTCATAGAGCATTACTCTCTCATCATCAACAGATAAGATTTCGTACTCAGAAGCACCGATATACACCTTATCGCCAAGATGATATTCATATTTCACATCTTGCGATATTTCCGCTTCTTCAGGTTCTTTTTCGGCTAGTTCCTGCTCCGGTGGTGCATTAGAGAGTATCTCACGGTTTCTTTTCGTTTCCTCGATTTTGGCTCTGCGTTCCTCTTGACTTTCAAGCCACTGAGGATAGCGTTCTTTTTCCTTTGGATTTAAGTATCTGTCCATTCGGATAAGTTCCCCGATACGTTTCTCCACCTGCGACCACGAAAGCGTGATATGTGGATTTTCTTTACCGATACCTTTCGTAATCGTAATACCTTTTCCATCGTGACTCTCATCAATTCCTGCTCCGATTATTACTGGATAAGAGCCGCCCCAACCGTACTCATTTTTTAAGAAGTCTGCGTTTTCTTTTGCTGAAAGGCTTTTTTCAAACTGCTCATAGATACGCATTTTACCCTCAGAAAATCCGCTTCCATTCGCAAGAACAGCGTCGATAATCTCCTGAGAAAAAGTAAAGGCAGAGGTTTTCTTTTCCTCTGCCCGACCGTCTAATATGAATGTCATCTGACCGTCCATTGACGGTAATGGTTTTATGCTGTCACTTAATTCTCCCAATAATCGCATAGCTTCAAAATGTCGGGCAATAACAGCCCAATCATAAAAACTCTGTGCGGTTCTGCTGTCGTATTTGCCCTCCCACAAATGCAGAACGTTTTCAAAGGTCTTGTACCCTACTGTCCTGCCATCCTCTAAAGTAAGCTCGGTATAATCATTATTGAAAATACTCTTTATATACTCTGTGCGGTCTTTGTTATCAGGATTACGTTCATAATAATCTTTGATTTCTTCCAGACTTGCTGATAAATGTGGTGTCGTTCTGAGAATTTCATTGATTACTTCATCACGCCCAAAGAACGGAAGGCTTTTATCCTCGTGTGTTCTGTCGTAATACTCTAAGCGAATATCACTTCCGCTTTCACGATTTCCTGTGCCGAGCTGCGAAGGGAGTTCATCAGACGAACCCATTTCATCATATCCTCCGCTTTCATCTGTTCGCTCACTCCCTCTTTCTGTGCCATCTGGCTCAGGATTGTTTCCTCCATCTTGCTGGCTCTCTGTTCCACTTCCGCCAAGTGCTGTGTCAGTTCGCCCCTCGTCAGGAGATTGTAGTAAAGGACTCTGTGATGTTCCTTCAGAAAATCTCTCCTCATCTGAGCGTATCTGCCCAAAGTCACTTCCGGCTGCTGTGGAAGTTTCAGGTTCGGAAGGCTGTAATCGCCCACCATCGTGTAGGTCAGTTCGTTCATTGTCCAAACTCCTTTCGTCGTTATTTTCAACCTTATTGTATTCATTTCTGTCCTGACCGACAATTATGCGATTTTGACGGTTGAGTGCAGTAATTGTTTTAGATATTTCCGTCAATCCCATTTCTGCAATATCACTGGTAGCAAATCCAAGTGCATTGAGTGTTTCCTGCGTATTGAAATTGGTAACATCTCTGAAATCATCAAGTTCAAAATAACCGTCCGTATCAACGCCAAGCCTTGACATCATCATATATGCCACACTATTTGTCACGACATTTTTATAAATGAAAGCCACAATATCCTCTTCCACTTCCTCGAAGGAACTGCCCTCGGTTGCATAGTAAAGGTCTTGCAGATAATCAGGGATATTATCCTCTGCCGCATTTCTTGCTGCTCCCATAATTGCTTCGGCAAGACTACTCTTATTCTCAATCTCTCCGAAAGTGCTTTCCAATGTTTCAATCACATCAGCTTCGTATTCCTGACGCATATCCCAAATCGGGACTGTTCTTGAATATCTGCTTTCGTGAGTATCTGAAATGTCAAAGTAATGTGTCAGTCTTTGCCGTGAACGGTTTTCATCAGCAAAAACAGCAATACCTCTTGCACCTCGGTTGACCCATCTGCCAAAAATTTTGTTCCACTGCTCTATCTCAAGAACCGCCGTTGCATCAGGTCGCTGTGCATATACAAGTAGCTGCTCGTCATAACGTAACTTATAATTTCGGCAAGCCGAAGCCAAGAATGCCTGCCAGTTCTGAGGATTTGACACAACCGTTTTGCAGGTGCGGTTGTAAAGCTCAGAAATAAGGTCATATTTTCGTGCCATTACTCTTGCACCTCCTTATCGCTGTTTTTCTCTGTTTCTGGTCTTGTTTTTTGACGGTTCGGATTGATTGATAGGTTCAACTTTGCTTCCATTAAGCTCCATTTTTTCAGCAAACTCACATATATGATAGCAGCAATTTCCGACATACAAATGGTAGTCATCAATATACTTGCACACTCTGTCTGCTGTGTGTCCATCACGAAAAGTAATCCTGATTTTTCCACCATCGGGAATATAGAATTTTAAGTTGTAATGACTGTTTATAAATCGAATTTGCTTTTCCTGCGGCTCTGCTCTATTCTCCTGTTGCTTCATTTTCCTTACCTCTCATTTTTGTTGCTTCATCAGAACCGCCGCCCAAATACGAAAAGAGTTTACCGGACTTTGTATTCTTCTGAAGCTCCATAATCACACCCATATCAGGAATCGTGATATTCGGAATTTTCAGGATTGCTTCCATATCAAGCTGCTGCAACTTTTTCTCCGTATCACAACCGGAGTCAAAGAGTTTATTCAGCACCTTAACCTTATTCTGAAAAGTTGCTTTGTCTTTCACGAAAATACCTCCTTAGCTAATGTTGATTACAATAGAAATACTGCCGCTCTGTTCTTCTTTCTGCGGATTACGTGAATACTCAGGAAAAAGGGACTGTACTCTCTGCCTTGCCCTGCGTATGGTTTCAAAACAAGGAAGTCCGTATGCTCGGTAATTAAATACAATATCCTCAAGCGGAAGATTTCCAGCAGGTATATATCCGTACCGATTGTAATAATGCAGAATAAGAAGCATATCATCATACCTCGACATCGGGCATTTCTTTAAGATTTCAAGCACTCGGCTCTCCACCGTTTTCTGTTGTTTCATAATGTTCCTCCAAAAATTAAAGGGACAGAGTTTTTTACGCTCTGCCCCGACTGGTTAATGTTCGCTTGTTACTTACTTCTTACGGTTTTTAACCTGAAGAAAGATAAAGCCGCCGACAATAACGGCGACTAATGCGATAGCGATAATTGTCTTTGCTTCCATTACTCGTTACCCTCCTTTTTCTTCTTTTTGTGTGCAACAACAGACGTTACAGCGATACCGACAGCAGAAAGTCCGGCAAGGACATACCAAAGTTTCATATTGGTATCATCTCCTGTCTTTGGAGTATCCCTCAACTCATTGTGCATTTTTACAACGGCTGTTTCATCAAGTTTGATAGTAACATTCTGGTCGGCAGGTGTGATATATGCAGCAGAGGCATTGTTTGCCACTTCGGATACGGTATATTCGCCAATACGAAGTCCCTCAATCACGATTTCGCCGTTCTTATCTGTTTCAAATGTCATATCATAGCCGTTTGCTCCGGTTACTCTGAACGCAAAACCTTTGACCTTACCGTCTGAAGATGTCTTAACGATTTTCAGTGTTCCACGCATAGCTTCATTGATAAATCCGACACCTGCCTTATTCTCAACGGAATAAGTTGTTTCGTCTTTCTCAATGAAAACAGAGTATTCTCCCTTATCAAGCAGGAAGCCCTCCGGTGCTTTTGTTTCACGGACAATATATTTTCCGTAAAGCAGTTCTTTCATCTCATAAATTCCGGTTTCAGTTTCTTCAAGATTTCCGATAAGTTCATCTCCATCATCAATCTTTCCGTTCTCATTGGTGTCCTTATATACCTCAAAGGTTGCACCCGTAAGCTTGTTATCCGGATATTCAGCGTCCACCTTCGTGAGTCTGATATTGCCGTGAACATACTCATTGACAATCTCAATTTCAACTACCTGCTCGGCTTTGCTAATATTAACCTCATACGCTTTTTCATCAAGAACAAATCCCTTTGGCTGCTCGATTTCTCTTACAATCCATTTGCCATAAGGTACTTTTTCAAAAGAAAAACTACCGTCTTTTGCAGAGATAGTCGTCATAAGTGCAGTATCCTTTGTAAATTCTGTTTCTTCGGCTTTGAAGATACCGATAACAGCACCCTCAAGTGCTTCTCCATTCTCGTCAATCTTCTTACCTGATACAGAACCATAGATAAGTTCATTCTTGATTTCTTTTCCGTCATTTACTTTAATTTCAACCGTTGCGGTATCCTGACCTGCGTATTCAAACACAACCGGATACTTCGTATCAGAGAGAATATAATGCTCATCGGTTGCATTCTCTTTGACATAGTATTTGCCAAACGGAAGGTCTGACTTCATAACAGCAGTTCCATTTTCATTTATGCTGACAATCTCAATCAGTCCATCAGCCGGAATAACGGTACCGCTTGCAGATACAATATCTTCTGCGGCATAAAGACCAAAGCTGATGTTTTTGATTTCTCCGTTGTCGCCAATACCAAATGTCTTATCCTTTTCAATGGCTTTTGCAAGGCTTACCTGAACTTTCTGTCTTTCGTTATAGAATGATGTGGAAGTTTCGGTAACAGAGATATTCTGACCTGCATAAGTAAGCTCAACCGTATGTGTTTCGCCACTCACTACCATTCCATCAGGTGCGGTAATTTCCTTGACCTCGTATTTTCCGAGATAAAGTTCTTTGCTCTTAACAAATCCATCGGAGCTTGTTGTGATAGTATCTACCACTTCGCCCTTTGAATAGCGGAGTGTACCGTCCGGTGTGCTAATATCTTCCGCAGCACGGACTTCATAAACTGCACCCTCAAGTCCTGCCACTTCATAAGCAGGCTGATAAATAACATCACTGTCCTCAGAACCACTTACATTGACACCACTAAATACTTCTCCGGTCTTTTCAACCGTGATAGTACCTTTCTGTGCCATATTCGGCTTATTGACTTTCACAACAGTTACGCCGCCTTCCTCTGTGGAATTTTCTTCGGTAATATCAAAATATACCGGAGTATCATCAAGTACATATCCGTATGGAGCTTGTACCTCTACGATAGAATACCCCTTGCCGTAATCCAGTTTCTCAGGTGTGACAAGAGAACCATTTGCATCGGTATAGAACACATCAATCGTGGTCGGTGTCGGATAAGTAAAGGTCATTTTGACCTGATTACCCTGCGGGTCGTAAATCTTAAATCCTGCTCCTGCATACGGAATACTCTTTCCGCTTTCTGCGTCCACCTTAACTACATTGACAAAGCTCTCGAAGTTACGGTTATTGATAAGATAACGATACGTCTGTGCGTTCTGTGAAATGAACACATCAAAATCGTCCATCATCTCTCTGCCTTCCCAACCAGAAGTCTGGTGTACAGTATAAATACCATACGGCATATCTTTTGTCTGACCAAAGCCATTTTCATCGCAAACGATAGTATCTCTCTCGTCTTTATTGGCTGCGTCATAGCTTCCGGCAGATTTCAGATAAATCTCAAAGGAAGCACCCTTTTCAGGTGTTTCAATCTTTGTTTCTCCATCGTCAGTGTGTTTAATGATAGCCACATTACCTTTGATTACCTGCTCGGTTACATCATTGGAAGTAAGGTTGTGTTCCACCTCATAAAGTTTCGGGTCTGCACCTACTTCATGGATAGTCTTATCAAGCAAATATCCCTCTGACGGTGTGATTTCTCGGATTGTCCAGTCGGTATCACAAACATATTCTTTGGTAGTGAACTGACCGTTTTCATCAGTAACATACTTATCTACAAGCGTTTCTCCCTTATAGATACCGTAAATTGCTCCCGAAAGTTTGGCATTGCCCTGTGCTTCGCCTTTCTCAGCGTCGCTCTTTGTTACTGTTACAGTAAACTTCTTCAAAATATTATTGAAGTTTCTTGTGGTTACTTCTTTCCACTTCACTGGTGCAATCTGATTTTTCGGCACAACATAACGGATAGCCGTGTCTACTTCCTCAAGGGTATATGGTTCAGAACCACTGATAAGCACATCTTTGAAAGTTGCCACACCGTTTTTGTCTGTAACTGCATACTGGTCAACAGCAGCACCGGAAAGAGAAGTACCGAAAAGATGGAACTTCATACCTTCAACAAGGTTATCTTCTGAGGACTTCACTACCTGAAGGTCGCCACGCTTCAATTTGTTATTAAAATTGACCTTTGCACCCTGTCCTGCTACAACAGTAACTCTATGTGTTTCCTGCGGCTCGTACTTATCGTATGCCTGCTCGGTTACAGTATAGATACCCGGCATAAGGTTATCAATCTGGAACTTACCGCCATTAGCTGTTGTAACCGTCTGATTGATACCGTTTCCGGTAATCGTGAAGTTAATACCGTCAACCTTGCCGTCCTCACTGGTCTTTACAATCTGACAAGAACCATAGCTGACTTTCATCTTCACATAACCGTTGATACTGTCGCTTACTTCCTGAGCATAGCTGACAACATCCTGCACACTGGAATTCTGACCGTGTTTGCCCTCTGACCATACAACCACACCTCTGCGGACTGCATTTTTCTTGGTTGCGGTAATGGTAAATTCCTTACTCGGTGCTGTATCCATAGAAACCGTAAGTTTGTTACCATTCACTGAAAAGCTCACTCCACTGATGCTTGCCTTGAAATTATATTTGGACAGCACATTATTGGAATCTGTCAGAGTAGTTGTGTACTTGCTTCCGTTCCACTCAAGTTCTATTGTCTTTGCCGAACCGGATGATTTATTACAAAAACTCGGTATGGTCGCATGGTTCTGTACACTCTGCACCATACTGTTGTAATAACTGAAAATCTTATTGCGAAGCGGATGCTTTGCATTGATGACATCTTTCACATTGCTGCAACCACTGGCTGCTACATGATTGAAGTTCACATCACGCTCTCCGATAACAGTTTCCCAGATAAGAAGCTGTGTGGCATAAGCCTGTGCAATGCTGTTTGCTGCTGCTTCATTCTGTGACCTCCAAGATGTCGAGATTGTCCCACGGTAGCCATACTGTAAAATACGACCAACGAAAAGACGGATTTCATCTCCGGAAATAACCCCGTTGGATGCAAGGTTATTAAAATAATTTTCGTCATACTTATTCATTGTCTGACCGACCTTGAGCGAAATTCCCGGCTCAATACAATAAGCAACATTGCCTGAGTATGAGCCAATAGCCTTAAGATTGGTAAAATTAGAACGTCCGGTATGCCAACCATTTTTCAAGGTCAAATTACTGTGTCCCCATACCCCATCGTAATTAGCATCGCCATCACGAGGGAAATCGACCATATAAACATCGGCTTTTTCTCCCGAAGCAGCATATGCTGTTATCGAGCCAATGCCTGCAAAAGTGGTCACACACATAAGGGTCGCCAAGAAAAGCGACGTGACTCTTTTGAATTTTGACTTTATCATTGCGTTTCCTCCTGTAAAAATTGAAAAACACACCGTATCTCTACGATGTGCCTTTGTGGATTTTCTCTTACGACAAGATTTACCTGCCGAAAAACAAATGCGGATTTTTCGTTAATTTTTCATTTTACCATACACCTCCTGTCCGTTCATACTGTGCGATTGCCCCTTAGAGATAGACATATACTTTGAGATAGTTATATTCAAGTGAGATAGTATATATCATTTTCGGTAGGTAAAAGTATAACTAAGGGGTTAGAGTGTGAGAAAGGGGAACTGTAAAACAGGCTATCTGCTGTCACGCTCTGCACGATTACGCAAGAACTTGTTGTAATGCTCCAATGCCTTGCAGACAAAATCCTCCGTCTGACTGACGGGAATATTTTTCGGGATAAGCTGTCTTACTCTGTCGCCCCTCAACACGATTTTTTCCTTTTGGTTCGGCTTTTCCTCAGACATAACAGCGTGGATTGCTTCGGTTGTAAGGTTGCCCTCGTTGAATAACTTTCGCATACGGATTGTCTGGTCGTGTGACGGGGTAGCGTCATTCAGGTCGATTTCGTCAACCACATCACGCTGGCAATCTTCATCAAGATAGGAAAGTTCTACGGCAGGACGCATTTTGATACGCCCCTCATCAACAAATTCAAGCAGTTCGGGAACAAGGTTTGTTAAACGAATATAACGACGAACTTGCGTTTGACTGTCGCCCGATTGTTCTCCGATTATTTGAGCAGTTTCTTTGCCATCCGACTTCCGACCCAGTGGGTTGGAAGTTAAATCTGTTCTTTTCCCTTGTCTGCTTAATGCTTCTAAACGCATTTTATAGGCAAAGGCTTTTTCACTCGGCAATATCTCTGACCTTTGGAAATTACTCTCAACCATTAAAATGGTCGCTTCATCTCTGTTCAGGTCTACAATCTCACTTCTCAGTGTTTCAAATCCTGCCAGTTCACAAGCTCGCTTTCGTCTGTGTCCTGAAACAAGTTCATATCTGCCGTCCTCTTTCTGCCTTACCGTTGCCGGAGTAATAACCCCTCTTTCCTTGACACTCTCCACAAGCTGCATCATATCTTCATCGTCCCTGACCTTAAACGGATGGTCTGGGAAATCATCAATCAGCTCTAACGGAATATCTCGGATTTTTGAAAGCTGTTCTTCATCTCTCTGTGCCTGAGTGGTAAATAAATCATCGAGCTTCGTGAGAGTGAAGTCGCTCTTTCTTCCTGCCATCGGCTAACACCTCCTTTGTAAATTCAGCGTATGCCTTAGACACTGTGCTATTTGGCTCATAAGCATAAATGCTCTTGCCTTTGGAAGAAGTTTCAGCGGCTTTTACGGCAATCGGGATTTGTGTTCGATACATTCTTATCTGATTACCGAAGTTTGCCCTGAGTGCTTCAACCGTACTCTTTGCAAGGTTTGTTCGGCTATCCACCAAAGTAAGCAGCATACCGTCTATCTTAATATCCGGATTGATATACTTCTTTACTTTTGAAATAGTCTGCACAAGCTGTGTCATACCCTTTGCCGGCAAATACTGAGCCTGAACCGGAATGATAACACTGTCTGCCGCCGATAAAGCATTAAGAGTAACCATACCAAGTGAAGGCATACAGTCTATAATTACATAATCATATCTGTTTTTCACTTGACTCAGATAATTCTTGAGTGTAGTTTCTCTGCTCATTGCGTTTACAAGGTTAAATTCCATTGCTGAAAGCTCAAGGTTTGCCGGAACAAGGTCAACACCTTCTTCGTGGTGCAGGATACCAACCATAGGGTCTGTCATCGTTTCATTGATTACATCTGTGAGTTTCGTTGCAAGCGTGATACCCAAACCGTCTGTATCCTGCCAACCAAGACAAGTCGTTAAATCGCCCTGCGGGTCTGCGTCTATGAGCAATACTTTCTTGCCCTGCATTGCAAGCCCGACTCCGAGATTAACTGTTGTGGTGGTCTTTCCGACTCCGCCTTTCTGGTTACATACGGAAATCGTTTTACAGTTTGACACTTCTTTTTGCCCTCCTTTCTGAAAATTCATAGCCACCGCATTATGGCTATGTACCTGACCGACTCATTTCCTAATCGGTCATAGCAATATTTGTTCTCAACACCCCTTGCCAAGCAAAATGCTTATGGGAAGTCACTAAGGAACAGACTGCTTATCTGTATCATAGGATTCTAACCTCTGCCGGGTACTCCGCCAGCTCCGTAGAGAAGTATCATTATCATTCTGACTGTCATCGCCATATCAGGGGCAACCTGATACTCATAGCCGGAGTTCTCGCTATTCTGAAATACAGAAATCACGGCGTACCTGCTAAAGTGGCTATCATCAGAAGTAAAGTCTTAGTGAATGACTTATTCAATTTTCAAGTGAAAAGGCTTCCGTTTTTGCTATCTGGAATGAACCCCTTCACTCATTTGGACAAAGGGGTATGAAATGCACACCCAAAATCGCCGCTTTTCCAAAAATTTTTCAAAAAAATTTTTGAAATAAAAAAAGCCGCCTGCTCCGGTTAGGAAACAGACGGCAAAACACGTTCTAAATGTATTCAATTTTCAATTTCTTTTTCTTTGCTTCAAGCACTTTACAGAGGACATCATCTACTGCATCGGTGTATCGTCCCTGAGCTGCTAAATTGTTCTTCAGTTCAATGAGCGATTGTATCACTCGGCTTCGTTCTTCTTCATTTAAGTATAGATGATAGGTTTTCTCTCTCATTGGCTGTCCCTCCATCTTTCAAATGTATTTTTTATTATCTCCACATCTTCCTCGGTATCGGAAGAAATAAATATATGTACGCTCTGAAAAGCTTTCTTTAAGCTATTGGCATAATCCAGTTCTGTGCCTTTCATCGGCAGCTTAATCAGCCTTATCCCTCGTTGCTTACACATATATGCTTTCATTATTTCTATATTCTCATCAGCACTTCCGGACTCAATAGCCAACTTTTCTGAAGGTATGTATGTTTCAAGCGGAACTCCAAGCAATCGGTCAGAACCAAGTTCTGCTTTCAAGCCTTTCTTATTAGAATAATAGCTGACAGCCAAAGCAGGAAATAATGACAAATACTCCTGCTCACAAAATCGACAGCCTTTATTCAATATCGTTCTTTCATTTATCTTCATACTCCACGAATGACCGTGCCTGCATTTCCACCACGCTCTCTTTGCCGAAGTTCGTGATACTTGTGTCGGTTTCAATTTATTCTGTTCATAATCCCATTCGCTAAGAAGCTGACTGTCTGTTGTCGCCAAATCATTATATCCGGCAAGGACTTCTCTCTCTGCACAAACGGGGCATACCGTACCTTTTACACGAGCATTGATAACTGATTTCCACTCATTACCGCATTTTCTGCACTTCCACCAGACATTTTTCCTCGACTTTGCATTTACCTCATCAGGCTTCAATGACAAGTTCTTCTCCGACCACTCAGAAGCAATTTCAGGGTGTGTTGTCTGCAAATCGTTAAACCCTTTCAGGAATATGTACCCACTGCAATACGGGCATTTGCTCCCACCGGAACGAGTAGAAATAAGGGTGTTCCACTCTCTTCTGCAATCCTTACACTTCCACCAAGCCTTACGATTGGCAAAGACCGTAACCTGAGTTGGAAGTAACGGATAATTTCTATCCGACCACTCGGCAGCTATATCCGGCAGAAGTGTTGCAAGGTCATTAAATCCTGCCAACACTTTATTATGGGAGCAATACGGGCAACCTGTTTTATTTATTGTCCTGCTCTTAACGGCTGCTTCCCACTCGTGACCTTTCTCGCATCTCCAAATCACTTTCTTATGAGAACCAATAGAAACCTCTGTCGGTTTTATCTTATTCTTTTTCGACCACTGCTTTACCAGTAGCGGCTCTAATGTCGCCAAATCGTTAATCCCTGCAATCACTCTCGCACCGGAACATATCGGGCATTTTTCTCCATTAGAACGAGCCTTAACGCTTGTCTGCCATTCGTGACCGCAAGCACCTCTCCACCATACTTTTTTATTTGAACCAAAGGTAATATCATCAGGTGTAAGCGGTATGTTCTTCTCCGACCACTCCGAAACAAGCTCCGGGTGTACTTCTGCTAAACTGTTGTTCATAGCCAAACCTCAACCTCCTTGTGCTTAGAGTATATGAAGTTTTGGCTTTATCTTGTAGTTTGCGAATATCCGTATAAATAGAAAAAGCCCTTTGAGAAAAGGATTTCTCCTCTCTCAAAGGGTAAATTGAAAAACTTGAATCTGTACTACCGAATAAAATTAGTCAGTATTTTTTCTTCTGTATCAGGCATTTCAATTCCTTGCTTTTTTCCAAGTGCAATACATTTTAATAACCATGCCATATTATTGGCAAGTGTTCTCATTGTCTGCATTCCCTCTAAATCCTGTCTCACATCATCCGGTGTAAATCCGTGTACCTGATTCCAATACTGCGATGAAACAACAGGCATACTATTCATCGTAAAGTACTTGTTTAACTGATCAAAGGTTGCTGATGCTCCACCACGTCTACAGCTAACAACAGCAGCACCAAGTTTTCCCTCAAACTTACCACTTCCTGCAAAAAATGCTCGGTCAAGAAATGATGTAATCTGTCCACTTGCCCCTGCATAATAAACCGGAGAGCCTAATACGATTCCGTCTATTTCCGGCAGCTTTGCAATGAATTCATTAACACGGTCATCAACAAAACATTTCCCGGTTTTTTGACAGTTTCCACAGGCGATACAACCTGCTATTGGCTTTACACCTAAATACATCATCTCTGTTTTAATTCCATTTGCCTCAAGGGTATCTGCAACTTCTTTTAATGCTGTGTATGTGCATCCTTCCTTGTGAGGACTTCCATTTATCAATAATACTTTCATCGTAACCTCCTTAAAAATCTGTATAGGATGCTGTATCTTGCATTTCATCCATTAGCTGTACTGTGTTTAAGGCAATTTCTCGAATTCCGTTACAGCAATCTGTTCCCATTGGAAGGGATTCCGGTGGATTATCCATTTCTGCAACCTTGATATAGAGTTCTGCGGCTTTCTTTGGATTACCTGCTTGCGTTCCATTTTGTCCATTATAAAAATCCATATTTTCATCATAAAGGTCTTGATATGGGGAGTGTTCCGCTATATCTGTTTTATGTGAAGCCCCAAAAAACTCTGTTCTCATAAATCCGGGTTTTACATCCGTAACGTGAATTCCGAATTGCTTAACCTCCATTGCCAATGTTTCAGAAAGAGCCTTTACAGCGTGCTTTGTCGCACAATATGGACCGGATAAAGGACCGACATTATAGGCACCCAAACTGCTCACATTAAAAATATGACCGCTGTTCTGTTTTCTCATTATCGGTAATGCAGCTCTGATAACATTTAGCAGTCCAAAAACATTGATGTCAAATAGTTCTCGAACAGCTTTATCACTCATTTCTTCAATCGTTGCCAAATGTGTATATCCTGCATTATTGACCACTACATCCACTCTTCCGAATTTCAACACTGTCTTTTTCAATGCGGTTTTTACGCTTTCTTCATCTGCAAGATTCATTGAGAGTGGTAAAAACTGTTCACTTTCATTTCCAAAAGCTTCTATTAAAGCCTGCTTGTTTCTACTCGTCGCTGATACCATATAACCTTGTTCCAATAATTCGTTAACCAATGCGTGTCCTAACCCTTTGGAACATCCTGTAACAAACCATACTTTCTTATTTTTCATTTTTCTTCCTGCCTTTCCAAATTAACTTCTGCATATATTCGTGACTCCATTCGTCTTCCTTGCCGGCTAAAAGTTTTGCATAATGGTCAACTTTTCTATCCAACACTTTTATTCTCAGCTTCAAGTTTTCAATTTCTTCCAGTGTCTTTTCTCGCTGTTTGGACATAATCTCGAACCTTTGCTGTAATGTAGAATCACCCTGCTGATACAATTCAATGTATCTTTTTATTTCTTTTAAAGGCAATCCTGTATCCCTAAGTGAAATACTGACAAAAAGCCATTCTAATTCCATATCATCAAAAATTCGCTGATTATATGAATCTCGTTTTGTTCCCGGTATCAATCCCTGGTCATCATAATATCTGACTGTATGAACTGAAACTCCAAGAATATCAGCTACTTCCTTTACTGTATACATAGTCTTTGCCTCCTTAATTGCAGTATACAGCATTCGAGTTACTCGAATGCAAGAAGTTTTTTAAAGAGTGCAGGATTTTATTAAAATCTATACACTCTTACTCCTAATTTCTTTACAAATTCAGATTTGCATTTCCATTCATTTTAGAAAATGGGCAATCCCGATTGGGACTGCCCATTCATCTTGAAAATTATGCGATTTTTTCTTGCTTGCACCGATTTCTGCATCAATTGATGTAAGTTTGATGTAAATCGCTGTTTTTTCAGTTTTTTATCAAATGAAGTACGTCCCGTCTATTTGATAAAACGGTACATCTTTACATCATCTTAATAGAGCTTTGCACCTGCTGGAATGTGGTCATCAACCATCAGAAGGTTCAGTCCTTCGTGACCGTCTTCCTCGTGTACTGCTGAAATCAGCATACCTTCGGAATCAATTCCCATCATCTTTCTTGGTGGCAGGTTCACGATAGCAATTGCTGTCTTACCAACCAGTTCTTCCGGCTCGTAATACTCGTGAATACCGCTTAAAATCACACGGTCTTTGCGTTCTCCGTCATCTAATGTAAACTTCAGAAGCTTCTTTGACTTCGGTACTGCTTCACAAGCTAAAATCTTAACTGCACGGAAATCAGACTTACTGAATGTATCGAAATCTACCATTTCTTCAAAGATTGGCTCAATCTTTACGTTGGAGAAATCAATCTTTTCAGATTCAGTTTTTACATTTTTTTCAGGTGCTTCAGAAGCTGTATTATTTACATCATTTTTCTTATTTACACCATCTAAGGACTTCATTGTCGGGAACAGTAATACATCTCTGATTGCCTCTGCTCCTGTCAGCAGCATACACATTCTGTCGATACCGAATCCGATACCACCTGTAGGCGGCATACCGATCTCCAGTGCGTTCATGAAGTCTTCATCTGTTGTGTTGGCTTCATCATCTCCCTGTGCAAGCAGTTCTTCCTGCGCTTTGAAACGCTCTCTCTGATCGATCGGGTCATTCAGCTCGGAGTAAGCATTTGCCATCTCCCATCCATTCATGAAGAACTCGAAGCGCTCTACATATTCTGGATTCTCTGGTTTCTTCTTTGTCAGTGGAGAGATCTCAACCGGGTGATCCATAACGAATGTCGGCTGAAGCAGATGCTCCTCTACGAACTCCTCGAAGAAGAGGTTGAGGATGTCACCTTTCTTATGTCTCTCTTCAAATTCTACATTATGCTCTTTTGCAAGTTCTCTTGCCTGCTCCAGAGTCTCAACTTCATTCCAGTCAACGCCTGCATATTTCTTAACTGCATCAACCATTGTGATACGCTCGAACGGTTTACCGAGATCCATCGGGATTCCTTTGTAAACGATCTGTGTTGTTCCAAGAACTTCCTGAGCAACAAAGCGATACATGTTCTCTGTCAGATCCATCATGCCGTGGTAATCTGTGTATGCCTGGTAAAGCTCCATCAGAGTGAACTCTGGGTTATGTCTTGTATCAAGACCTTCGTTACGGAATACACGTCCGATCTCGTATACTTTCTCAAGTCCACCAACAATCAGTCTCTTCAGGTACAGCTCAAGTGAAATACGAAGCTTCAGATCCTCATTCAGTGCGTTGAAATGTGTCTCGAACGGTCTTGCAGCTGCTCCACCGGCATTTGCTACAAGCATCGGAGTCTCAACTTCCATGAATCCTTCTCCGCTTAAGTACTTACGGACTGCTGCAAGGATCTTGGAACGTTTGATAAATGTATCTTTAGAGTCTGCATTCATGATCAGGTCTACGTATCTCTGACGATAACGTGTGTCTGTATCTGTCAGGCCGTGGAACTTCTCCGGAAGCATCTGTAAGCTCTTGGAGAGAAGTGTCATCTTCTCGGCATGGATAGAGATTTCTCCTGTTCTTGTTCTGAAAGCGAATCCTTCAAGTCCGAAGATATCACCGATATCAGATTTCTTGAAATCAGCGTAAGCGTCTGTTCCGATTGCATCTCTTGCTACGTATACCTGGATGTTTCCCTGTAAATCCTGGATATTACAGAAAGAAGCTTTTCCCATAACTCTCTTGAACATCATACGTCCTGCGATTGCTACGTGAATCGGGCTTGCATCCATGATGCTTCTTCTCTCTTCGTAATCATTCTTGAGAGCCTCTTTTGCCTGCTCTTCATCCATACCTTCTACGTTCGGCTGCTGGTGATCTTTTAAAATCTCAGCCTCATGTGCCTCATAGAGATCTTTTACTTCGAGTGAATGGTGTGTCTGGTTAAACTTTGTAATCTGGAAAGGGTCTCTTCCGTTCTGCTGCAGTTCTGCAAGTTTCTCACGGCGAACCTTTTTCAGCTGATTCATATCTGGTTCCTGTGTGTTCTTCTGATTCTGTCCCACTGTCTGTTCTCCTTCCGTTTCTATCTGCTTCCGCATCAATTTTTACATAAATCAACTTGGAAGCATTATTTTGTATATTGTCTTTTTAAGCGAATTCAGACCTCTTAATAGTAAGAGGTCTGTCCTAAGCTGATTATGAACGTTTGATATCAAGTACTTTGTACTGGATAACTCCTGCCTGTGTCTCAACGTCAACGACATCATTGATTTTCTTTCCGATCAGTGCGTGACCTACCGGAGACTCATTGGAGATCTTTCCTTCCAGACTGTTCGCCTCTGTAGAACCAACAATCTTGAACTCCATCTCTTCATCAAATGTGATGTCGTAAACCTTTACTGCACATCCAACATTGATCTTATTAAGATCAACTTCATCCTCTACTACAACTTCTGCATTCTTCAGGATTGCCTCAAGCTCCTCGATACGGGCTTCGATATCTCTCTGCTCGTCTTTCGCTGCATCATACTCAGCGTTCTCGGAAAGGTCTCCCTGCTCTCTTGCCTCTTTGATCTTACCTGCAACTTCTTTTCTCTTTACTACTTTCAGATTCTCAAGTTCATCCTCAATTGCCTTTAATCCGGCATAAGTAAGTAATCTTTTTTTTGCCTCTGCCATTGTTCCTGCTTCCTTTCTACTTCCTTACCGTCACTGCCTGTTGCAATAACGTTTCGTTTCCTACAACATTTACAGATTCTCTGCAAATCATTTTCTGTCTATACTTTTCATGCATTCAAAGTTTCTTCTCTGTCTACAGATATTATGATCTAACCAAATTGCTCCATTGCTATGCAATTTATACTTTTGACACTTACATCATATTATCGGTTTTAAAATGCATGTCTGCTGTCTTTTTCTCCTGAACGCCAATCGTTGTATCAGCGTCCGTCCGCAATTTCAATATTATACTCAAACTCGCGCTTTCTGTCAAGCAATTTCACTC
The DNA here is from genome assembly GCF_055383675.1 of Mediterraneibacter faecis. Taxonomy (NCBI): domain Bacteria; kingdom Bacillati; phylum Bacillota; class Clostridia; order Lachnospirales; family Lachnospiraceae; genus Mediterraneibacter; species Mediterraneibacter faecis. Next base: position 3,011,478 of record NZ_AP043803.1, read on the forward strand.
TCACAGGTCACTTCTGCGCAGTGTATGAAAAGCCTTTAAAACCGCCTTTTTCCGAACTTTTTCCAACTGTTTTCCGAAGTCCCGGAGCTTCTTTTCCTACAGTCTCTGAAAGAGAAGTTCTTCCAGTTCCTGATAGGACTCTACCCGGTTGATTTCTTCACGCAATTTTGCAGAACCTTTCAGTCCCTTTGTATACCATGCCACATGTTTTCTCATCTCGCGGATACCAATGAATTCACCTTTGTATTTTAGCTGTAATCTGGCATGACGAAGCATCATATCACGAACTTCTTCTTTTCCCGGACGTTCTGGTAATGTGCCTGTCTCTTCATATGTGATCATCTCGGAGAAGATCCATGGATTCCCCTGTGCTCCTCTCGCGATCATGATTCCGTCACACCCTGTTTGTTTTACCAGCTCCTCTGCTTTCTGTGGGCTTGTCACATCTCCGTTTCCAATTACCGGAATAGAGACAGCTTCTTTTACCTGACGGATGATATCCCAATCTGCCTGTCCGCTGTAATACTGTTCTCTTGTCCTTCCGTGCACGGCTACAGCTGCTGCCCCGGCCTCCTCAATGATCTTCGCGATCTCAACCGCATTAATGCAGCTGTCATCAAATCCTTTTCTTATCTTCACAGTGACCGGCTTATCAATCGCCTTCACCATTGCACTGACGATTTCATAAACCAGCTTCGGATTCTTCATAAGTGCAGAGCCTTCTCCGTTGCGCACAACCTTCGGCACCGGACATCCCATGTTAATATCCATGATATCAAATGGACGCTCTTCCACACGTTTTGCCATCTCACTCATAATCTTCGGATCTGATCCAAAAAACTGAAGTGACACTGGCTGTTCATCCGGGTGGATCTCCAAAAGTGACTCTGTATTTTTATTATTATATAAAATCGCTTTTGCGCTGACCATCTCCATACACAAAAGACCTGCTCCCTGTTCTTTACACAACACACGGAATGGAAGATCTGTCACTCCGGCCATCGGTCCTAAGATGTAACGGTTTGGCAGCGTCACATTTCCTATTTTCAACTGTTTCATCATATTCTATTCTTTCTAATCTATAACTATTCTTCTTATTTGACTTTAGTATCATAGTAAATAACTGCCGAAAAGTCAACGTACACGATCTGTTCTTTCGCATTCACACAAAAAAGTCTGAATAAATCCGGCAATCACAAAGCTTTTGCAATCCTCCATTTATTCAGACTTTTTTATCTGTCTTTTAATATCTCTTGATTTTTCTTGAAGCTGTCTTCTCAAATTCTTTCTCGCGAATGATCAGACTATAAATTTTTTTATATGCCGGTGCACCCTGATTATATTCATCAATCAGTTTTTGGAGTTCTACACGGACTTCCTCTTCTCTTTCAAGTCCCTGCTTTTTTGCGTACTCTTCATCCGGATATATTTCTGCCTCGATCACTCCTTTTGCTTCTCTTACTAATACTTCCTGTACGAGTCTTGAAGAACTTAATTTATTCTCCAGTTCTTCCGGTGAGACATTTTCTCCATTCTTTGTAATGATCAGGTTTTTCTTTCGTCCTGTCAGATAGATAAACCTTTCTTCATCTACATATCCAAGATCCCCTGTGCAAAGCCATCCATCTTTCAGTGCGGTTTTTGTTTCTTCCGGCATCTTGTAATATCCTTGCATTACACTGCTTCCGCGAACCCACAGTTCTCCATCTACGGTCTTTGCCTCGCAGTTTGGAAGAAGTTGTCCTACTGAATTCTTTTTTACATTCCATGCAACGGTTGTACTGATGACCGGTGAACATTCTGTCATTCCATATCCCTGGAGAATCTGGATTCCAAAACGTTCGAACAGCTCAATATAATCCGGGTTCAGGTATGCACCTCCACTGCAGATCGTATGAAACTGAGATCCAAATACTGCTTCTTTTACCACTTTTTCCGGAAGGTCTTTTACGTCTTCTAACTTTTTTGCAAAAGTTTCAATCATGAGCGGTACCATCAGGATCATATTCGGCTTAAATAATTTGATATTTTTTGCTACACGCATCAAAGAGTCATTGATACAGATAATTGCACCGAGAGAAATTCCTTTCAGGATATCCATACTCAGGCAGTATGCGTGGTGAATCGGTAAAACTGACAGGATCACATTTCTCTCTGGGAGCTTCATATCCAGACATGTCGCGTTCTCAACGAGATTTCTGTGTGTCAGCATCACACCTTTGCTCTTTCCTGTTGTCCCTGATGTGAACATGATCGTACAGAGTTGATCCGGAGTAATCTCTGTTTTTTCTACTCCTGTATCCTCATCTATCGTTTGTTCCATCATTGATTTTGTAAGAGAAAGTATATTTCCCTCATTCGCTTCTTTCTGCATAGAAAGGATGTACTTCAGTTTTGGACACTTTTCTTTCGCTGCTTCGATCACATCTTTACGAATCTCATCCAGAATCAGGATTGTTACATCTGCACGGTCGATAAGTTCACACAGTTCTTCTGCCGGAAGTGACACATCCAACGGTACTGCAACATTTCCGCCGTCCACAATTCCAAAATAGGAAGCAATCCATAGATAAGAAGTCGCACCGATCAATGCGATATGACTTTTTGGATCTCCCAGTTTTTTCAATAATGCTGTTATTCTCTCACTGTCTTCTTTCAACTGTGTGTATGTCTTTGCCGCAATTTCATTTTTTCCTGCTTTGTAACGGATTGCGTCTTCATTTCCAAAACATTTTTCTGCATTTGTAAGAATATCGCGAATTGTTCTATATTCCATTTTCTTTTCCCTCTACTTCAAAGACTCAAGATACGCTACAGCTTCTCCGACTGTTCGGATATCTGCTGCCTTGTCCTGTTCAATCTCCACATCCATCTCGTCTTCTATTTCACCAAGCATGCTCATAAAATCAAAGGATGTGAATCCAAGATCTTCCATAAAACGTGATTCCGGCTTGATGTTTTCCTGTTCAATTTCTACATAATTACAAATAATATCTACTAACTGCTCAAACATGATTTTTTCCTTTCCATTCTGTCCTGATCGTGATTCTCAACATGATCCGGATCATCTTTCTTTTATACAAGCTTTATAATTTCTCCAATTGTAAGTTCAGGATTTTCTGCTCCCTTGAACATAATTTTACATAAATAGTAATACAGATATTCCAACTCTTCTCTTGAGATTGCTTTTTTCTGATGTTCAAAGTTGAAATCCAATCCATTATCCTCCGGTCGGTGCATGACTGTCAGATACATTGCCTGTGTTGTCATTCCATTCGGATACCATTTTGTCTTATATTGAATTCCTCCAAGATCTTCCAGTCCTTTCTCCTGCAATGTCATAGGCTGGTAAGTCAAAGACATCGGCTCATACGTCAGTCCATTCTGTGGCTGTGGATATGTCCTGGAGCGATATGCGAAATATTCTGTCGGGTCATAATTTGCATGACGGAATAATTCATTCTGCTTATCACGGATTTCATATACTGCATCGATAAACTTCACATCTTCTGAAAATACGGTACGAAACGGGAACGAATGAATTCTTGTTCCACCGGATTTCTTTTCTTTTAATGTAGCCCTTCTGGCAATCGCATTATTGATCGATACATCCTCCTGTCCATTCATTTTCTGGAAGTAAGTACGTAATCCCATCAATAAAAGACATGCCAGGGATACCCGGTACTTTTCGCAGAAATCCATCAGACGTTTGGTCGGTTCTGCTTCCAAATGAAAGATATCCAATGCAGAACTCACATCATCTGTCGCATTAAATGCAGAACGAAGCTTTGGATTTTTAAACATTTCCCTCGCTGCATCCAGCTTATCTGTTCCATTAACACCATTATAAACCGGCTCTGATGATTCAATCAGTTCCCTGAAAAATTCTCTGTCTCGCTGCTGTGCTTTACTTCCGGCTTCATATGCGAGATCCTTCTTTACCTGATCTATGTAAGAACACATATCCTTTGGATATGGGACACCTTCATATTTTGCATTACAGTACAGCTCAATAATATCCTTCAGAAATGTGATCAGCGACTGAGCATCTACCACCATATGATGTCCGAGGAAATACACTCCGTTGAATCCATCTGAAGTGCGGATCATTTTAATTTTTGTCATCAGTGAATCCTCGAATGGAAATGGGACAGTTGTCCATTTCTGCATCGTATCAGCTGCCTCTTCCATAGTCACATTGGAGAAATCAACGAACTCTATCTCCCGTTCTTTTCTGTCCTGCTCTGCACTTACAACATACTGATATACATTCCCCTCTTTGTCCTTTGCAAAGCGTATCCGCATCCCTTCATTTCTCTCATATGCTTTGTAAATGGACTCTCGGAGTACATCCCAATCCAGATCTGTGCCAATTGTCAGGCTTGTGCCAATATTCAGTACTGCCGCATTCGGACAAAATGGCAGATAATACAAATGAAATTTTTGCGCTACCGTCAGTGGGTATACAGGATATCCTTTTCTTGTTTTCATCATTCTATGATTCCTCCTATAAATGAATCCATTGCTCCTTCATAAGCTTCTCTGTCTTTATAATAACTTTCGCAGTGTCCTGCCCCGTGGATGATCAGCTTCTGTTTTGGAGATTTACAATTTTTATAAATTTCTTCAGACATACTGCATGGAACAAATGTATCTGCGTCTCCATGGATCAAAAGGACAGGAACTTTTGCTTTTCTGACTTCACGGGCAGAATTGCACTCATCCAGTCCATATCCTGCCTGTTTTTTATTCACCGCATCCGCAATCTGTATTATTGGAAACGCCGGAAGATGATACATACTGTGAAGTACATGTGTAAACACTGCCTTGGGCGAAGTAAACGGACAATCTGCAATAATTCCTTTTACCTGCTGCGGCAAATCAAGCCCGCTTGCCATCAATACTGTGGCGCCTCCCATAGAATTACCATGCAGGAGAATCTGAACATTTTCTCCTTCCTGTCCGATCACCCATTCAATCCATCGATATGCATCATAACGGTCCTTACATCCGAATCCAATGTATTTCCCTTCACTTTGTCCATGTGATCTCTGATCAACAAGAAGAACGTTATAACCACGCTTCAAATAATAATTTGAAATACTTCCATAATCTGCAAGCCCCTGGCTCGTGTAGCCATGAAAACAGATCACTGCTTTTTTGCATTTCTTTTCTTCGACATTTCCTGCTCCCTGGAAATACGTTCCATGAAGCTTCAAACTGTCTTCCGACCGGATCCAGACATCTTCATGAGGCTGCTCCATCATCCACTCCCTGCATTCCTTCATCTTTGAAAAATACTGATCCCAGTCTACCCCGGACATCTTCATCGTGCGTTCTGTCTTTGCGTTATAACGCATCATTGTTCTTCTGTAAAAGTATGCACTTCCACCTGCCTCTGCTGATACGATTCCCACCAGACCTGCAAGTGCAAGAAGTTTTCCGTAATGCATCATCTTTATCACCTTTGCTTCCTTTTTACAGTTATTTCTGTTTCTGTGTTTTCTTTATTGTATTCTGTTCTGCTTTTCTGCTATCAATCAGTTTTTTCAGATACAGAGCTTTGTCAATATTGCCTTCTACTTTCAATTTTCCCAGTGTTACTGCGAGAACCGGATCCAGCTTTCCCTCGTTGATTTTAAATAGTGTCTCTGCGGAACAAATAAAAATAGCATCTCTGTCATAATATTCGTATGGTTCCACATACAGCTTTCCTTCTTTTACCTCTGCATAAAAGATTCCTTCTGCTTCTCCTGTTATATTAAACTGATATGCAAGATGTTCATTCACAGTACTTACGTCTGCTTCCATCATCATTCCTTTTACTTTTGAAAACATGTCTGCGTATGTCATTTTTCTCTCCCTCTCCTTTTCAGCTTTTCTTCTTTCGACCGATGGTCGATTTGCTATGTTTTTAATCTATCACTTTTTCGACCCGTGGTCAATTATCTATTTCAGACAATCTTTTGTTTTAAAGTGTCCTTTTTTTGTCCTCTTTTTTATTTCTATTTTATTGGTTCTTCCGACTTTATTGTGCTATACTTAAAAGGATATCGGTCAATTCCCGTAATCTGGAACTGGCCAAATATACTTACGAATATACGAGGCGGACTTCTATGCCAAAACAATTAAAATACGATAAGATTCTGGATGCTCTTCAAAAGCTTCTGGAAACCAAAGAACTTTCTAATATCTCTGTCAGTGAGATTGCTCAGACTGCTGAAATTGGAAAAGGAAGTATTTATTATTATTTTTCTTCCAAAGATGCAATTCTTGAAGCACTGGTAGAACGCAATTATGAAGCTCCAATAACAACAGCAAGACATCTTGCAGAGCAAAGAGAGATTTCACCTTTCACACGCATGGCTCTGATCTTTCAGGCCTGCCGAAATTCCTCTGCGGCTTTTTTAAAGACACAGCCATCAACTACAAAGGCTGCACCGGAGCGGGCTTTTCTTCATCAAAAGTACATGAATCATCTCATCGTTTCACTCAAGCCGGTTCTTGCTTCCATTATTGAACAAGGGATTGCACAGGATTTAATCCGCTGTGCTGACCCTGTTTCTCTTGCTGAGATCGTACTGATTGTACTGACTGTTAAGATGGATAACACCTTAATACCTTCAACAGCAGATGAGATTGAACAGACAATCTCTGCTCTTGTCTCTCTTTTGGAAAAAGGAACTGAGAATCCTGCGGGATCGCTAAACTTTCTGATGGCACAGCTGTAAGCAGTTTTCTGTTCGCGGCACCTGCATTACACAACATATCCCACCATTTTGAATTGCTGACGATGATATGATAAATCATGAGACGAAAGGAGTGTTTTTATGATTATTCGTCCTGTTTTTAATATATTATTACTCCCTGATATCACTTATTTTTTTAAACGTGATTTCTTTCCGGGGGCTGCTGCAGACCAGATTGAAGTCGGTACAGATATTCTGTTTCCATTTTTGAAAAATGAAGTGGATGAGACTACTGTTACTATAGATGATATTTACCCGGTCGGTATGTCTGCGAGAGTCGAATCCATCGGTGATGATGACAGCATCCAGATTCGTACATTAGAACGTGTCAGTCTTGATGATATTGAGCTGGATGAGAACGGACAGATTACAGCTACAGCTTCCATCCGTCCGGAGGTAGATGATCTTCCTTTAGAAGAAGAGAAGCAGACTTTCACAAACCTGCGGAACTCGCTTCTGAAATTTGTTCAGAATTATCAATGGGGGATCTGGGCAAGAAGCTACATTATCCAGAGAAAGAATATCTATGACCTCGGTTCTGCTCTTTCAGATTATCTGAACATTACTTCCGAAGAAAAATATGCAATTGTTGAGACAGATTCCCGCCGTGAGCGCTGTGAACTGATTGAGAATGCGATCAAAGAATTCATGGAAGTTGCCAAAGTTTCTTCTGAAGCACAGGAGGCACAGAAAGGTGACCAGGAGCAGCTTTACAGAGAGGTTGCAATTAAGAAGCAGATCGATTACCTTCAGAAAGAATTAGATGAGATGCACCCGGAAAACATTTCCGATGTCCGCGCTTTTGAAAAAAAGATCCAGGAATCCGGCATGAATGAAGATGCCCGTAAGGAAGCGGACAAAGTCCTGAATCGTATGAAGCAGGAAGGAAAAGACAGCCATGAATATGGGCTTCTCTATGACTATCTTGATTTTGTCACCAGTCTTTCCTGGAAGCATCCGGAATTTACACCGATTGATTTAAACCGGGCAGAAGAGATTCTTGATGAAGATCATTATGGACTTAAGAAAGTCAAAGAACGTATCATCCAGCAGATTGCTGTTATGGCACTGAACCGGAAACAGTATGGTTCCATCCTCCTTTTTGTCGGTGCGCCTGGTACCGGTAAGACAAGTATCGGACAGAGTATTGCCCGTGCGTTAAACCGCGAATATGTCCGCATCAGCCTCGGCGGTATCCGAGATGAAGCTGAGATCCGCGGTCACAGAAGAACTTATATCGGTGCTATGCCGGGACGGATCATGGAAGGGATTAAACGCAGCGGCGTTTCCAATCCTGTTGTAGTTCTTGATGAAGTAGATAAGCTTGCGAAAGATTATGGCGGAGATCCGGCAAGTGCATTGCTTGAGGTGCTTGACCCGGAGCAGAACAGTACATTTACAGACCATTATATGAATGTTCCATATGACTTATCCAATGTTCTGTTCGTCTGCACAGCGAATTCTACAGATACGATTCCTGAACCGCTTCTGAACCGTATGGAAGTGATCGATTTTCCAGGATATACGGCGGTGGAAAAATTCCATATTGCCAGAAAGCACTTACTTCCAAAAGCAATGGACGCTATGGGAATCCAGAAGAAAATGTTAAAGATAACGGATGGTGCATTGCGCAAGGTCATTGAAGATTATACGATGGAATCCGGAGTCCGTGGACTTAAGAAACAGATTGATATGCTTTGTCGTTCCGCTGCTGTGCGTCTTGTAAAAGAAGAGGGGCAGACTCTGACAGTAAATAAATCGAATCTGAAAGACTATCTCGGCCGTAAGAAACTGCATCATGACCAGAAATTAACTTCCACACAGCCTGGTGTTGTCACCGGACTTGCATGGACACAGGCAGGCGGTGAGATTCTGTTTATAGAGACAAAGCTGACAGAAGGGGAAGGAAAGGTGATCATCACCGGACAGCTTGGAGATGTCATGAAAGAATCTGTACAGATTGCACTGACACTTGTGAAGTCTCTTTATCCTAAAGAAAGCAAGGTTTTCCAGGATCATGATCTGCACATTCATGTGCCGGAAGGAGCTGTTCCAAAAGATGGTCCATCTGCCGGCATTACATTAACCACAGCACTTGCTTCCCTTGTTACCGGAAAGGCTGTCAGCCCGGATTATGCCATGACCGGTGAAGTTTCCCTCCGCGGAGGTATACTTCCGATCGGTGGGCTTCCTGAGAAACTGATGGCTGCCCAGAGGGCCGGTATTACAAAAATACTGATTCCTTTTGACAACGCAGATGATCTCGAAGATGTAGCTGCTGAAGTAAAGGATAAGCTGAAAATCACTCCGGTGAAAAAGGTCAGCGACGTTCTGAAGTTATTGCTCGGATAAAAAGTGACCTATCGTTAAACGGAAACTATGAGAAACAAAAGCCCATGGCGGAATCTGAATGATAAGTTCAACAAACTTATCATTCAGATTCCGCCATGGGCTTTTTTATAGTTTTAAAATTCGACAGATAAACCGTAATCTATTTATCTGACTATTTATTCCTCTGTCTCTTCTTCCATCTCTTCTCCGAGATAGAATACTTTGTAAAACATTTCAAGAGACTTGAAAAGCTCTTCCTTTGTGTCCTGCAGCTCTTTGATCTTCAGTACACTACCAATCTCATCGAATGAGAAATCACCCTCGTTGTGCTCTACTTTCAACTCAAGGTTTCCATTCTCATCAAACACCAGCAGGAGAACTCCTCCAACATCCGCTGTATACAACACACACATGATCTGCAATTCCTGTTTCACTGCTTCCGGAAGAGATTCAAATTCCGGGTTCAGATAATATTTCTGCTCATAGGAGCTGGCCGCACACAATACCATTTCTTCATCCATAATTTTTACACCTTATATCACTGCCCACAGTTTCTGTAAACAGTACTTACCTTTCCATATTTTCCACATTCACTGCATAATCCCGATGACTTATTCACATTCCGTAGGTCTTATCCACCTGGTTATACATACCCATATACGCCGCGCACCGAAACTTCTCCGGCATACACCGCCTCTTCGGTTCCATCTTCTTTCCGAACGATCAATTCTCCTGTCTGATTGATTCCAAGTGCGTAAGCATTGTACTGTTCTTTCGCGCCAAGAATCCGGACCTCACGGTCTTTATTAACCAGTAATTCGCTGTAACGTTCTTTCAGACCGGACAGATCTCCATGTTCAAGGAAAACCGTGTAGTTCTGTTCAAAGCGTTTCATCACTGCTGCGATCAACGGTGCTCTCTTTACCACATGTCCACATTCCAGTCTGAGTGATGTCGCTGTCTCACGGATCTCCTCAGGGAACTCTGTCAGGTTCACATTGATCCCTACACCAATCGTTACATGATTAATGTAATCGATCTGAGTGCTCATCTCTGTCAGGATTCCGACGAGCTTCTTTCCATTAATGATAATATCATTTGGCCACTTGATCTTTACATCTGGGTTTCCACAGGAATCTCCGCAATCCATGATTCCCTCTGCTACACTTAATGCCATCACAAGCGTCAGCATCGGCGCCTGATCCGGTTCAATCTTCGGACGAAGCAACAAGGACATGTAAATGCTTGAACCTGACGGTGAATCCCAGGAACGGCCCCTTCTCCCTCTTCCGGCTGTCTGCTTATCTGCTACCGCAAGTGTACCTTCCGGTGCACCTTCATCTCCCATCTGCTTGATCCTCAGATTTGTAGAATCTACCGAATCGTAATAAACGATGTTTCTTCCGGCCCACTGCGTATCCATCAGGCTATCGAGCTCTTCTTTCGTCATCACATCCGGACTATCTACAATATGATAACCTTTATTCCGCACAGCTTCAACCTGATATCCTTCTTCCTGCAGCTGACGGATCACCTTCCAGACTGCAGTTCTTGACACCCCGAACTTTTCACAAAGCTGCTGGCCTGACACATATCCGTCCGCTTCCCTCAATAATTTTAATATTTCAGCTTTCATTCTAATTCCACCTCTCATCAGACCTTTATACAAAAGAAAGGTGTCTGTCCCATCTCTGGAATAACAGACACCTTCTGCTCATTCTTATTTTCCACAGAAGCCGGTCTGATCTTCAACTCATTTATCATACCAAACTTCTGCTGATTTCTCAAGTTCATCAAATACATTGCGCGTTACTGTTCACACGATGTGCGATTACGTTCTCTTAGAACTCGCCAAGTGTTGCAACCATTACAGCCTTGATCGTATGCATTCTGTTCTCTGCCTCATCGAATACTTTGGACTGTGCAGACTCGAATACTTCGTCTGTCACTTCCATATCTTCGATTCCGAAACGCTGTCCCATCTCTGCTCCAATCTTTGTCTTCAGGTCATGGAATGCCGGCAGGCAATGCAGGAAAATAGCTGTATCTTTTGCATTTGCCATAACTTCTTTTGTTACCTTATATGGTGAAAGTTCTTTGATTCTCTTCTCCCATACTTCATCCGGCTCGCCCATGGATACCCATACATCTGTATAGATAACATCTGCGTCCTTTGTTCCTTCTTTTACATCTTCAGTCAGAGTAATTGTTGCTCCGGACTGTGCAGCATAACCTTTACAAGTTTCAACAAGCTCTTCGTTCGGGAAATATTCTTTTGTTGTACATGCTACGAAATGCATTCCAAGCTTAGAGCATGCGATCATCAGGGAATTACCCATGTTAAATCTTGCATCTCCCATGTATACAAGCTTGCGGCCTTTGAGTTCTCCGAAATTCTCACGGATTGTCAGCATATCTGCCAGCATCTGTGTCGGATGATATTCATTTGTCAGACCGTTCCATACCGGTACTCCTGCATATTTTGCAAGATCTTCTACGATTTCCTGACCGAATCCACGATATTCGATTCCGTCATACATTCTTCCAAGTACACGAGCTGTATCTTCGATGCTCTCTTTCTTTCCAATCTGAGAACCTGATGGATCAAGATAAGTTGTTCCCATTCCCATATCATGCGCTGCCACTTCGAATGCACAACGTGTTCTTGTACTTGTCTTCTCAAAGATCAGTGCAATGTTCTTGCCATGATAATGATCCACCGGTACTCCGTTTTTCTTCTTCTCTTTGAGGTCTGCTGCCAGATCAAGCAGGTATGTAATCTCCTCTGGTGTAAAATCCTTCAGTGTCAGAAAATTTCTTCCTTTTAAATCCATCGTTCTCGTCCTTTCTATTCTATAACTATATGAATCAGAACCCTCTCTGTCCTTCTCTTCTTCATATCTTTGAACCTACATTGTAACCGATGAATTTAGTATACTACATTCGTGTATAAAAATGCAACTAAAACTTTATTTTACTCTGTTTTATACATATTTATTCAGTACTTATACATTCTTTTATGCATTTTTATTATTTCTTTCTTCTCTGTCTTCCTGCTTCGAACATCAGAACCGCCGCTGCCACTGCCGCATTTAGAGATTCTGCCTCGCCTTCCATTGGGATACGGATAAGACAATCCGCGCAGTCTGCAACTTCATCACGAAGTCCGTTTCCCTCATTTCCTATCAAAAATGCACAACCAGTTGTATAATCTTCCTCGTCGTATGCATTTTCTCCACGCAAATGTGCTGCGTAAGTTTTAATACTCTTCTTCTGCAGCTCTTTGATCTTCTCCGGAAGATCTTCCACATAGAGGAACGGCATACGGAATACAGCCCCCATCGTGGAACGAATCACCTTTGGATTGTAGACGTCCACGCAATCTTTGCTCAATAAGATTCCGGTTACACCTGCTGCCTCAGCTGTTCTGAAAATAGTTCCGAGATTTCCCGGATCCTGCAGATTATCCAACACAACCAAATGCGGTGCCTTCTGATTTTTCACCTGCATCAGGTCATTCATCGTATAATTGAGTCTCTTCACAATCGCCAGAATTCCCTGCGGTGTCTTTGTATCTGACACATAAGCGAACACAGTATCTGTCAGAAGCTCGACCGGCGCCTGTAATTTCTCTAAAAATTCTTTATTCTTCTTTGCAAAGCTTTCTGAAGCATATACTTTCTCAATTCGTTCCGCCGGAATCTCTTCTGTCATTCTTGGTCCTTCCACGAGAAAGATTCCTTTCTCATCTCTTAAGCGGCTCTTCTTCTGCAGCTTCGCCAGTTCTTTGACCTGTGCATTCGATGTACTTGTTATCATAATCTATTTCTCCAATTTTCCAATTTTTTCGAGTACTTTATTTGCTCCAACCAAAATCAATAGTGCATTCTCCGGAAGCGGCATCTGTGGATTAAACTCTACATTAACATTTCCGTCCTGCATGATTCCTACAACTGTAACTCCATATTTCGTACGTATACCCAGTTCTGCCATACTGTGATTGATCCACGGTTTTGGAACAGCGATCTCAACCATACTGTAATCATTTGACAGTTCAATCCAGTCTGTGAATTCTGTTGCCAGAAGGCTTTTGGCAACCCGGCTGCCCATCTCAATCTCAGGATATACAACAGTATCTGCCCCTACTTTCTTCAATATAGTTCCCTGTAACTTATTCTTTGCTTTGGCAACAACCTTTGGAATTCCTATTTCTTTACAAAGCAGAGTCGCCATGATCCCTGCTTCAAGATTCTCCGCAACTCCAATAATTGCTCCGTCCAAATTCCTTGTTCCCAGTGCACTCAGAGCTTCTTTCTCTGTGATATCTGCCGTAATAGCATAAGTTACTCTGTCCGAGATCTCCTGAATTGTCTCCTGTGATTTATCTACAACAATCACATCGCATCCCATATTTTCAAGTGTCAAGGCCACACTCCGGCCAAAGCTACCAAGCCCCAGAACTGCAAACTGCTTTCTCATCGTTTTCTCCTTCTCATATACTGCTTCTTATCTTTTCTTTATCCCGTTTCTTTTATCTTCTCTTTTATATTTTTATCCAACCATAATCTTCGCTTCCGGCAGAGTACGGAACTGATTCTTCTTATCCACATGACCGGAAAATATAAGTGCCATCGTCATTGGTCCGATTCGTCCAATATACATCATGAGCATCAGAACGACATGACTGATATCACTAAGCACCGGCGTCAGATCCACTGTCAGACCAACTGTTGCCATCGCAGATGTCGCCTCAAACATCAGATCAAGGACTTTCTGCTGTGGCTCGATCACTGTCATCACCGTCACCCCAAACAGCCAGAAGACAAATGTCACAAGTGTGATTGTTATCCCTACTCTTATAATTTCGAATGTAATTTTTCTTCCATAACATTCCGTATCTTTGTTTCCTCTCAAGACAGAAATCGCTGTAAGCAAGAGAACAGCAACTGTTGTTGTCTTGATACCACCTGCAGTTCCTGCCGGTGAACCACCGACGATCATCAGCATGCAGGCCAGCAGCTTCGAACCATTCGTAAGGCCTGACTGAGATATGCTGGCAAATCCTGCCGTTCTCGTCGTCACAGACTGGAAAAAAGCCGCCTGGAATTTCCCTGCAGCGTTCAATGTTCCCATCGTTGCCGGATTATGATGCTCCAACAAATAGAATCCCAAAGTTCCCAAAGTAAGAAGGAACAACGTCATTGTCAGAACAATTTTACTCTGCAGGCTCAGTCTTGTGATCGTTCTTCCGACTGGCCGTTTCCCCTTGGACTGTATTGTCATCTTTATATTCTTCGCAAGATCGATCCATACCGGATAACCAAGACCGCTGAGAATGACAAGCATTGTTGTCGTAATTGTGATCACTGGTGTATTGACATATCTCGTAAAGCTTGAATCTCCAAGAATATCTACACCCGCATTACAAAATGCAGAGATTGAGTGAAACACGGAATAGAAGATTCCCTTCGCAACACCATACTCCGGAATAAACTGAAATGAATATCCGATTGCGCCAATTCCTTCTACAAGAAATGTTCCCCACAATACTCTTTCAATAAACCGGATCATTCCTTGAAGTGTGGACAGACCATAGGCTTCTTGAATGACAACTCGTTCCTTCATATTTATTCTTTTTCCAACCAGAATTAAAAATGCAGTTGTACATGCAATGATTCCAAGTCCACCGATCTGGATCAGAATAAGCAGAATCACTTTTCCTGCCACTGTAAATTGCGCAGCCGGCACAACTGTCACCAATCCTGTCACGCAGACACATGTTACAGCTGTAAACAGTGCATCGATATAACGAATCGGCTGATGATTTGAAAATGGAAGCCATAAGAGCAGACTGCCAAGCAGAATCACGCCAAAGAATCCGATTGATATGATCCTCACTGTATTCCATTTTGCTCTTCGTGCTTTTCTCCTGTCTTCATCTATATAAAATCCATACATGCCTATCTTTCCTCGCTCTCACATGACAATTATTAACCCCCATGTTACCACTCCCTTTAATCATCTGCAAGTAAAAGCTGATAAAACGAAAGATACGCCACTCTGATTCATCCTCAGAACAGCGTATCCTTCGTTTGGCGGTTTATTTAAAATTATTATATAGTTTGAATCATTTTTAGTGATCTGTAGACTCGATCTCTCCATCGAATCCCGCATCTTTTATCATTTTCATTGTGTCATCGATTCCCTGGCCTCCGGCTGTCAGATAACCTGATGCAAAGATAGAATCAACAACTTTGAAAAGTTCCGGTTCCAATCCCTTGAAGTAAACTTCTCTTCCTGCTGCACAGCGGATATCGGACTTCGGAATCATCAGTCTTGCCAGACAAAGAACTTTCAAGCAATACTCCGGTGTCAGCTCTGAGATATCACGATCTGCCAGTCTTGTTCCCGGAATCGGAAGTAAGAAATTGATCGGAACTGATTCCGGATTGATCTTGCGAAGATCCATCAGCATATCAACGATATCTTCCTTACTCTCACCCATTCCAACAATTCCACCACTGCAGATCTCGAATCCAAGACTCTGAAGCATCTTGATATTATTCACACGCTGATCATAAGTATGTGTTGTACAAATCTCCGGATAGAAAGAACGGCTGCTGTTCAGATTATGGTTGATACGGTCCAATCCAGCATCTTTCAGGATTCTTGCCTGCTTCTCTGTCAGGAAGCCGATGGAGCAGCAGATCTGTGTATCTTTCTTCTTCATCTCGCGGATACGGTCTGCAAGATCTTCAATCTCCTCGTCTGAGAATCCGATTCCACTCAATCCGATACAATGTCTTGCAAGATGTTTCTCATCTACCAGGTCATTATCTCCATAAAGCTTTTCATCTGATACTCTCTTGTACTTCTCAATCTCTGCCTGAGAATCCTTAGATTGTGCACAATAAGCGCAGTTCTGTGTACAGTTTCCACTACGAACATTTGTCAGAAGCTGAACGCTTACTTTCTTCCCTTTGTATTTTGTACGAAGTGCATAAGCACACTCCATCAGACTGTCCATCTCCTCCTCTGGAAGATTCAGCACTTCAACTGCTTCTTCTCTTGTAAGCGGACATTCTTCATCCCAGTTTTTCAGTAATGTATGAATTGATCTGTTTGACATGGTATATTTCCCTTTCTTCTGTTTCTATGATATGAGTTTCAAAAGTAATTTTTGTCATTCACTGATGCAACCGGATTACTCCATTGCTATGTAATTCCCGCAATCCTCAAATATCTCCAACGCTTCTTCAGCATTATCATTCTGTTGATCTTATTTACAACATATGAAAATAGTATAGCCATGTCTTTTTCGATTGTCAACCTTTTCTTTATTTGAGTTGACATCTTTATTATTTCTAGAACAAAGAATGTGCCTTGCACATTCTTGCGCCTGCGGCGGTCGCTTGCGACATCTACATTGTACGCCGCAGTGCGCATCCTTAGCGGAGCGTTTTTTATATATTAGGAAAGCACTTTCCTAATATATAAAAAAGAACCCCACCATTCACTGGCAGAGTCCTCTCTTTCTTCTTATACTTTAAATCTATATCCCACACCCCAGATTGTCTCAATATATTGAGGATGTGAAGTATCATACTCAATCTTCTCACGGATCTTCTTAATATGTACTGTAACAGTTGCAATGTCTCCGATCGACTCCATATCCCAGATCTCACGGAAAAGCTCTTCCTTGCTGTACACATGATTCGGATGTCCTGCAAGGAAAGTTAAAAGGTCAAATTCTTTCGTTGTGAAAGACTTCTCTTCTCCATTCACCCAGACACGACGTGCTGTCTTGTCAATCTTCAATCCACGGATCTCGATCACTTCATTCTGCTCTACATTACTTCCGATCAGTCTCTCATATCTTGCAAGATGTGCTTTCACACGCGCTACAAGTTCACTTGGACTGAACGGTTTTGTCATATAATCATCTGCGCCAAGTCCAAGCCCACGAATCTTATCAATATCATCTTTCTTCGCTGAAACCATAATGATCGGTGTATTCTTCTGGCTGCGGATCTGACGACAGATCTCAAATCCATCTACTCCCGGAAGCATCAGATCCAGAATGATCAAATCAAATTCTCCTTCAAGTCCTTTCTTAAGTCCTATCTCACCATCATTCGCAACCTCGACTTCAAAACCACTCAGCTCCAGATAGTCTTTCTCAAGATCTGCAATGCTTTCCTCGTCTTCTACGATTAAAATACGTTTACTCATCTTCTACGGGTACCTCCTGATATTTTCTTATTACAAAATACATCGTGGTTCCAACGCCCTCTTCGCTGGTTGCCCAGATCTTTCCTCCGTGCTCTTCCACAATCTTCTTCACGATAGAAAGACCGATGCCGCTTCCTCCCTTGGAAGAATTCCTTGAAGCATCTGTCCGGTAGAAACGGTCAAAGATATTCGGCAGATCCTTTGCCGCAATGCCCTTTCCGTTATCTCCCAGTTCTACCTGAATAAAGTCTCCCACGTCCTTTACATCCATCGTAATCTTCACCTTTGGCTTATCTGTATATTTGATAGAATTTGATACGATGTTATTGATGACTCTTCGAAGCTGCTCCGGATCTACGATCACCTTGCTGTCCTCTTCCATAAAGTTCCTGTAAGTAAATTCAGCTCCCTTTGATTCCAGTTCTACACTTAAATCCTCCGCACAATCTGCAAAATATCCCTTCGCAGAGATTGTTGTGAAATTATACGGAATTCGATTCGTATCGATCTTTGAATAAAGCGTCAGTTCATTGATCAGAAGATTCATCTCATTAGCTTTATTATAAATGGTTCTGATGTATCTGTCCATCTTTTCCGGCGTATCTGCTACCCCATCCATAATTCCTTCCACATAACCTTTGATCGCTGTGATCGGAGTCTTCAGGTCATGTGAAATGTTACTGATCAGCTCTTTATTCTCTCTGTCAAATGCTACCTTTTCTTCGGCCTGTGCTTTCAGTCTGAGACGCATCTCTTCAAAGTCCTGACAGAGTTGTCCGATCTCGTCATTTGATTCTGCCTTGATCTCAAAGTCAAGATTACCCTCTTTGATATTGCGTGCAGCTCTCTGAAGTTTCTCCAGCGGGACCGATACCGATCTGTAGATCCACAAGATTAGAAATGCTGTCGTAAGGACAACTGCGATCAGATACAGCTGCTGTATCTCTGCCCCTCTTCCCGGAACAAATGCATGCATTGCGATCAGTGCAAATGTTACAGGAAAGATCATAACGACTACAAAAGCAATAATCAGTTTGGTACGTAATTTCATAGAAGCATCTCCTTTCCGTATTGAAAAAGGTGCCTGACACTTTATGACGGGTGTCAGGCACCTTCCGGTGCTTGTATCAGATATTTCTATCTTACAGATATTTCTTTAAATCGTCAACCTTGTCCAGCTTCTCCCATGGAAGATCCAGGTCGTTGCGTCCAAAATGTCCGTAAGCTGCTGTCTGTTTGTAGATTGGTCTTCTCAGATCCAGCATCTTGATGATTCCTGCCGGACGGAAATCAAAGTTCTCACGAAGGATCTCAACCAGTTTTGTATCAGAAAGTTTTCCTGTTCCGAATGTATCAACTGCGATAGATGTCGGCTGTGCAACACCGATTGCATAAGAAAGCTGAATCTCACATTTCTTAGCAAGTCCTGCTGCTACAACATTCTTTGCTGCATAACGTGCTGCATAAGCTGCAGAACGGTCTACCTTTGTACAGTCCTTTCCGGAGAAAGCACCGCCACCGTGACGAGCCATTCCGCCGTAAGTATCAACGATGATCTTACGTCCTGTCAGTCCACTGTCTCCGTGTGGTCCACCGATCACGAAACGTCCTGTCGGGTTTACGAAGAACTTTGTCTCTTCGTCTACGAGTTCTGCCGGAATGATCTCATCGAATACATATTTCTTAATATCCTCATGAATCTGCTCCTGAGTCACATCCGGGTCATGCTGTGTAGAAAGAACAACTGCATCCAGACGCTTTACAGAACCGTCTTCGTTGTACTCTACTGTAACCTGTGTCTTTCCATCCGGACGAAGGTAAGTAAGTGTTCCGTCTTTACGAACCTTTGTCAGCTGACGTGCAAGCTTATGAGCCATTGCAACCGGGTAAGGCATATACTCTTCTGTCTCATCAGAAGCATAACCGAACATCATACCCTGGTCTCCTGCTCCGATCGCCTCGATGTCTTCATCTGACATCTTGTTCTCTTTCGCCTCAAGTGCTTTATCTACTCCGAGTGCAATATCTGCTGACTGCTCATCCAGTGTTGTGATCACGCCACATGTATCAGCATCAAATCCATATTTTCCTCTTGTGTATCCGATCTCACGAACAGTGTCACGAACGATCTTCTGGATATCTACATAAGCCTGTGTTGTAATCTCTCCCATAACCATTACAAGACCTGTTGTACAGCATGTCTCACATGCTACACGGCTCATCGGGTCCTGTCTCATCAGTTCATCAAGGATCGCATCTGAAATCTGGTCACACATCTTATCCGGGTGTCCCTCAGTTACTGATTCTGATGTAAATAAAATCTTTTCTCTTTCCATATCTGTTCTCCTTTCCGATTGCTGTCCCCACAGCAATATCTCACTTTCTCTCGCTTGTGCTGTCTTCATTTGCTTACATTGCCAATAATGAAAACAGCCCGCATCAAGCGGACTGTCAGTTTATCTTAACAATCCTCTTATTGTTCGAAATAACTCGCTCAGGTTGGCACCTTCCTATTACGAGGGGTTGCCGCAGCTTCTTAGATCCTTTGTATCTCCACTGCTCTGAATAAGAGAAAGTATCATCTATTTAATTTTGTTTCGTATCAGACTATACAACACCTTGTTGATTATGTCAATACCGTTTCCTGAAGTTGATAAAATTTTTATATTTATGATTCTGCATCAATATCTTTCAACTCCGTGATCACTCCGGTATCATCGATTGTAATATTCGGCGAAATCTCCTGCAAGTGATCAAAAAGTGCTCTCTGGGACTCTGCATTATTCAGATACTGTGTCTGGCTGTCTTTCTGCTCACACGGTGTAAAGGACATCTGCTTCAATCCTTCTGATGTAATCTCAAGATTCAGAAGTCCCGTGTATTTTGTCTCATCATTAAACCAGAAATCGCCCAGACTGTATACAATAGGTCCATCTTCTGTATATTCAATTCCCTGAAGTACATGCGGATGACCTCCGATCACAATATCTGCTCCCGACTTCAGGAATTCTTTTCCATGCTCTGTCTGTGTTGAATTATACATATCCTCATCTTCTGTTCCCCAATGAACATATGCGATCAGATAATCACATTCCTTTGATGCATCCGCAATCACCTGATTATACTCTGTTGTGTCGTAGGATGTAAGAATACCTGTCGTTGAATCTGTTGCTTCCGGTGTAAATTTATACTGTTCTCCCTCGGAAGCTGCCACAAATCCGATCTTGATTCCATTGATAATATAATAAGTCGGCTGCTTTGCCTCATCCAGATTCGTTCCGCCTCCAACATGAGTGATCTTCGCCTGATCTAACAGATCGATCGTATCATCCATCGCATCTGCACCATAATCGTAAATGTGATTATTCGCAATTGAAACAATATCTGTCCCCATCTGTTCCAGCAACTTCATGCGTTCTGGTTTTGCACGGAATACATAATACTTATCCTCCAGCGGAGTTCCACGGTCACTGATACAATATTCATGATTCAGGAAGAAAATATCTGCCGCATTTGTCTGATCCAGAATTGACTTGGAAATGCATTTAGACAAGTCATTTACCGTATCATAATAATCGAGAACATATCCATCTTCCTCCAGACAGAGGTCACCTGCTGCCGTAATCTGCACGGTTCCGTTCTCTGCTGCCTTCTTCTCATAGATATGATTCTTCGCAGCGGTAGCTTCATCCTTTAATTTTCCTTCGTATGTATCTGACAGAACATGCAAAGTTGCTCCAAAGGAATCATAAATATCCTGCGTTGTTATCTTTTTATTCTTCTGATAAACCGGAAATAAATCATCCATCTCTTCAGAATAGTTCTTTTCCAGCCATTTCGTAAATGCTGTAACATCAGACTTTTCCACTGACACTCCATTATCCGTCAGGAAAGTGTTGTAGCAGTCATTCAGCGATTCATTCATCTGTGCAATCTCCTGCTCCAGTTGTTTTTTCTGTTCTGCTGCCAGTTTCTTTTTCTTAGCCACATTGACTGCAAAGGCTGCCAGCGCTATGATTATGCACAACAAAATACAGCCGGAAATAGTCATTCTTCGTCTGAGCTGTCTGATTCTCTTTTGTTTGATTTCTTCTCTCTGTCTTTTTCTCCGTTCTTCTGCCTGTTCAAATTCATTCATCGTTCGTTGCTCCTGCTGTTTTCTTATTGATATCCCGCCACTGTTTCATTCGACCTGCCTGATTGCCTATTACGCCATAACTCCTGACATATAAACTGAAAACAGGTATCAGAACTTTCGTTCCGACACCTGCATACATTCTCACATCATATTTCTTCGGATTCTGTCTGTATCGGCTCGCTGCCGGCCGCAGCTTGTTGTAAACAGTAACCTCGGTTTAGCCAACTTTTAATTTGAATTTCTGAATCTCTTTTTCACTGGACACTTTCTCAATGATTCCACCCAGACTTCTGAGTTTCTCTTCAAAGCGTTCGTATCCTCTCTGGATATAAACAATATCATCTACGATCGTAATTCCTTCTGTTGCAAGTCCTGCGATGCAAAGCGCAGCTCCTGCACGAAGATCCGGCGCGCTGACTCTTGCTGCTGTAAATTTCTCAACACCCTCGATCGTTGCTGAATTGCCTTCAACTTTGATATTCGCACCCATACGTGCCAGCTCATCTAAATATTTAAAACGATTCTCGAAGATACTTTCTGTGATCGTACTTGTTCCCTTTGCGAGTGCAAGCACAACCCCGATCTGTGGCTGCATGTCTGTCGGATATCCCGGATATGGTAATGTCTTCACCTGTGTACTTGTCAGACGTCCCTTAGCCACTACACGGACTGCATCGTCAAATTCTTCCACTTCACATCCGATATCTACCAGCTTGGAGATCGTTGCATCTAAATGCTTCGGAATCACATTGAGCACTGTCACATCTCCGCGTGTTGCTGCAGCGGCAAACATAAATGTTCCTGCTTCGATCTGATCCGGAATGATGGAGTACTCTGCCTTGTGCAGGGACTTCACTCCACGGATCTTGATCACGTCTGTTCCTGCACCACGGATATTTGCTCCCATGCTGTTCAGGAAGTTCGCTACATCTACAACATGTGGCTCTTTCGCTACGTTCTCCATGATCGTAAGACCGTCAGCCATAGCTGCTGCCATCATTACGTTGATCGTTGCACCTACAGTCACAACATCGAAATAAAGATGTGTTCCCTTCAGCTCTTCCGCCTCTGCAACAATCTTACCATACTCAATGTCTACATCTGCTCCAAGTGCACGGAATCCTTTCAGATGCTGATCGATCGGTCTGCTTCCGATATTGCATCCTCCCGGAAGTGCTACTTCTGCTCTCTTGTATTTTCCAAGAAGTGCACCTAACAAATAATAAGACGCTCTGATCTTCTTAATATAGTCATAATCAATACTGAAATCTCCAATTGTATTTCCATTGATCTTTACTGTATGTCTGTCAATTCTCTGTACCATTGCACCGATTCCCTCGATTGCCTCCAGCATGACATTAATGTCATTCACATCCGGAAGATTCTCAATCAAAACCGGTTCATCTGCCATGATTGCAGCTGCAAGAATTCCAAGTGCCGCATTCTTAGCTCCGCCGATTTCAACTTCCCCAACCAGCGGATTACCACCCTTAATAATATATTGCTCCATTTTGCACCTCAATTGTCCGATTCTGTATTACTTCCCACAGATTCTGTGTTCAGTAACGATTTATTCTTGTGTCTTTATCTATACGAAAAGAACTATCTATCTTAATTACAATATAATCCATACATAACTATAACACAAAATCTTTCATTGTGGAATCCCCTTTTTCTATGACGGTAATATTCACGCTTTATTTTGAGAGTAATTCTCAATAGTATCAAGTACATTTTCTATTGTTTCTTCAATCTGACAGCCCTCTTCACTGATTGTCACATCTGCATACTTCTCAAAAAGGACTTTTCGCTCGTCATACAGGTCTTTTAATGTCTGACCGTCCTTCAAAACAACTCCTCTTTTTTGAGGATTTCTGATTCTCTTCTTTATTGTCTGATAAGAAGCATGAAGATATACAACAATTCCGATTTCTTTGAAATGTTTCATTGCTTCCTCGCAATAGACAACACTTCCGCCCGGAGAAATAACCGCATTTTCTGCTTTTATATCACGATTTACCTGATTTTCGATTTTTAAAAACCCATCATCACCGACTTCTGCTATGATTTCACGCAGAAGCTTTCCTTCTTGTTCCTGAATCAGAAGATCTGAATCTATGAAACCTTTTCCAAGTCTTTTTGCTACTACAATACCAACTGTACTTTTTCCGACAGCCGGCATACCGATAAATATAAGATTACTTTTCATCTGTATCTGTTCCCTTCTTCTGAATCCGTTTCTTTTGTTGTAATCTGAATGATTATATCATAGATTTTCCTGGCAATGAACAATAACTGTAAATTTTTTGTTTCCTTTTTCTCTGTTCTCCCCTGCGTCGGTAGATTTCCTGATACAACAGGACTTCCGCCAGATTTCTTAACATCCGTTCTTCCCCGGCAAACATTTTCTCCTGCTTTTTTACATTTTCGCAAATTCTGTTGCACATGATGCGTAGCTGCAATTTATCCGGGTAAACGTCAAACATCACACTCCCCGTGTATTCCATCCTGTCACATTCCTCTTCGACATAAGGCAGTATTCTCTTTGGAAGATCCGGATACAGGCTTTTCATATACTCCAGGTCTGTCCTTTCTGCTCTCTCATCATATTCTGTCTGTATCGGATAGGCCATATAATAAGGCAATTTCTGGTACATATTGCTCACTCCCACTGACAATAAGTTGTGCCGTCCCTGCTATCCACATTCCTGTTGATTGCAGCTTATAAATCCGGCGGCTATATATAACTACTATATGATCTTCCTTACTCAACTGTTACTTTCACACAGACTCTTCATTTTACGAT
Organism: Mediterraneibacter faecis; assembly: GCF_055383675.1. NCBI lineage: Bacteria > Bacillati > Bacillota > Clostridia > Lachnospirales > Lachnospiraceae > Mediterraneibacter > Mediterraneibacter faecis. Next base: position 3,035,734 of record NZ_AP043803.1, read on the forward strand.
CTAAAAGAAAAAGAAGTCCTGACTTTTCCGCCGGACTTCCTTGCCTGTAAATTCATTATTCACTTTCTCTTAAGATTCTGAGAATCTCCAGTCTGGTCTCCCCAACGCCAATCACATCTTCTCTCTGAACCTCTGTCGGACGATCTACCAGGATTCCATTCAGATATGTTCCATTCTTGGAACCATCATCCATCAGATACAAACAGTCACCTCTCTGTATGATCACACAGTGCTGCTTGGATACCCTTCCATCCTCATGCAGTGGAAGATACTTCTCATAATTGTCATTCCTCTTTGCTCTTCCGATTCCCACTTCATCATAGAATATAAAGCTATATTTCTGCCATGTATCCAGATCTTCCAGTATAATCTTCCACTGTCTTCTCTTTTTAGAAGAACGCTTCGCTGAATCCACAGAACTGTTCTGCCCTGAACTGCGTCTCTTCTTTCCCTGCGGCTGATCCTCTTCCTCTTCTGGATCATATCCCTGATCTGCCTTGTAACGCTTTCCTTTCTTGGATTGCTTTCTCCGCTCTGCGTCCTGTGCCTTATTCTTTTTTACACTTATAAATGTACTGCAAAGAAGTGCGATACTTCCTAAAATCAGCAGTACCATAATCGCCCAATACCACATATGCATTATCACTCCTATCTGAATCTTAATCGTACTATATTTTTACGTTCTCGGCAAGCATAACATGTATCTTTTTGTCGAATTATGTGATAAAATAAGTAGAAACAGTGAAAATAAGTGATTTTTAGAAGAGGTAATATCATGGAAAGAAATGAATTGTGCTGGTGCGGCAGCGGCAAGAAGTATAAGAAATGCCATATGCCGATTGAAGAAAAGATAATGATGCATGCTGAACGTGGTGAGATTGTTCCGACACGTAAGATTTTAAAAACTCCATTCCAGATTGAAAAGATCAGAAAAAGTGCTGAGCTTAATACAGCGATCCTGGATGAAGTAGCAAGACAGATCCACATTGGAATGAGCACACAGGAGATTGATGACATCGTATATCGTTTCACAAAAGAACACGGTGGTATCCCAGCTCCGCTCAATTATCAGGGATTCCCTAAGAGCGTGTGTACTTCTATTAATAATGAGATTTGTCACGGCATTCCGGATGAGAATATCATTCTGGAAGAGGGAGATATTATCAATGTTGATGTATCCACTATTCTTGACGGATATTTCTCTGATGCCTCCCGTATGTTCAAGATGGGAAAAGTATCTGAACGTGCAGAGCGCATCGTCCGCGTCACAGAAGAGTGTGTGAAGCTTGGACTTGAGGCTGCGAAGCCTTGGGGACATTTAGGTGATATCGCAGATGCGATCAATACACATGCCCGTGCAAACGGATACTCTGTTGTAGAGGATATCGGCGGACACGGTGTCGGTCTGGAATTCCATGAAGATCCTTTTGTCAGCTATGTGACACCAAAGGGAAGTGAGATGCTTCTCGTTCCAGGTATGATGTTCACGATTGAGCCTATGATCAACGAAGGCAGCCCTGACTTCTTCGTAGATGAGGACAATGACTGGACTGTTTATACAATGGATGACGGTCTTTCTGCTCAGATTGAGTACATGGTACTCATCACAGAGAATGGTGCAGAGGTTCTGACAAAATAATAATACCAGGATCCCAACATCAAAACAAATACGGGATGAACAGATGTTAAAACTGCTCATCCCGTATTTTTATTATTCTTGTATAATGCTCTTTCTTTATCTGCAAAATACCGTTCCACTTCTTACGGCATCAACCTCAATGCTTCTGCCGGCTTTAATACGATTGCTGAATGAGATCCCATATTCAGGACAATCTCTCCATCTTGTACGATATACTCGTCATATTCTGTCGTATAACCGTTTTCATAAGAGTAGATCAGTCGTTTCATCCGTCCTTCCATCTCTACACCCGCATACCATACCGGTACGGTCACTGTACGAAGTTCATCACTGTTATTCACAACAACGACAATCTGTTCACCCGCTTCAAATCTTCCATAGGCCAGCAGATTTTCATCCGAAGCCAATAGCTTGATAGAACCCTTTTTCAACGGCTTCTCTTCCTTGTGGATACGGATCACTTCTTTGTGGAATGCCTGAAGTTCTTTGTCTTCGTTCCCCCATGGGAAAGTTCTCCGGTTATCCGGATCGGTGAATCCACAAAGTCCTGCCTCATCACCATAATAAATCGTCGGCGCACCAATCCAGGTCATCTGCATAATAACCGCTTCTCGTAAGATTGCCTTATTCACATCCTTTTCAGCTGCTTCTGTTCCAAGCTGTGCCACACGTCCTGCCTTGTGGTTCGTACGTGTCAGGAAACGAGAATGGTCATGGTTGGAAAGTTCATTCATTGCCATCTGAAGAGATGGTGTCAGCATACTTGCCATAAAATGACGCATCGCTCCGACAAAGTTATCAGCATTTCCACACAGATCCGGACGATATTCATCACTATGCTTCTCCATACCAGTCAAAAACCAGGTCAGCGGTTCCATAAATGCGTCATAATTCATAACGCTGTCCCACTCATCTCCCTGGAGCCAATCCTGCGGATCTCCATAATGTTCTGCCAATATAATTGCATCCGGATTCGCATCCTTAACTTCCTTTCGGAATCGCTTCCAGAAGATATGGTTGTATTCATTACTGAATCCAAGGTCCGCCGCAACATCAAGACGCCATCCGTCTACGTTGTACGGCGGTGATACCCATTTTCTTCCGATATCCATAATGTACTGCTCAAGCTGTGGTGAATCCTCATAATCGAGCTTTGGCAGTGTATCATGTCCCCACCAGCCATCATATGTTCCGTTATAAGGCCAGAGCTCATTTCTCGCATCATGGAACAGGAAAAAGCTGTTATATGGACTTTCTTTACTTACATATGCTCCCTTTGGATAGTCCGGCTGCGGCTCATAGATACGTTCTCTGTCCATCCATTTGTTAAAAGAGCCACAATGATTGAATACACCATCCAGAATTACACGCATTCCTCGCTTATGCATCTCTTCTACCAGTTTGATAAACAGCTGATTACTTGCCTCAAGGTTACGGATATCTCCTGTGCGTTGCTGATACTTTGTCGCATGGATATTATCCTTTGCACCTACCGGAAGTACTTCTCCGTCATCCACAACAATCTTTCCATAATGCGGATCTATGTAATCATAATCCTGAATATCATACTTATGATTCGACGGAGAAACAAACAACGGATTGAAGTAAATAACTTCAACTCCAAGATCCTGCAGATAATCCAGCTTATCTAAAACACCCTGTAAATCCCCGCCGTAAAAATTACGGATATCCATTGCCTCCGGTGCCTGATTCCAATCCTTCACCTTGCGGCTCGGTGCCCCAATATAAATATATTCGTTATCCTCCACATCATTTGTCGGATCTCCATTATAAAAGCGATCGACAAAGATCTGGTACATCACAGCACCTTTCGCCCACTCGGGTGTCTTAAATCCCGGCGAAATAATAAAATCATAATAGTTTTCTTTTTTCCCTGTTATTCCATACCTACTATAAAAACAGATTTCTGCTCCCTGCTTGATTTCAAAACAATATCTTAAGATATCCTCACCAAGCTGATACTCAATCTCGTAAAAGTCAAATTCACCGTTCGTACGTGTCTTCCACATAGGATACTCCTGTTCTCCGATGTGAAGTTTCACTTCATCAACATCATTGTGTGCCGTACGAAATCGCAACACTACTTTTTCATTTATCTCAGGCTCTGCCGGACAGACATAATCACCTGTACCGTCACAAAACAGTGCTTCTCTATTCACCTGTTTAGCCTCCTTTAACTCAATTCTTAAAACTATCTAAAATAAAATACCCCCGGCCAACACGGGATTGCCCGCCGGCAGAGGGTATCTTATCCTAAATACATATAATGACTACTATCCTTCAACCTCACTGTCTGCAAACAGTGCTTCGAATTCACTTCTTGTTATCTTTTCCTTCTCAAGAAGCAGTTGTGCACACTTCTCGAGTACCGGATGATACTCCTGAATAAGTGTACGCGCTTTCAAATAACACTCATCAATAATACGTTTCACTTCTTCATCAATCGTTCCGGCCACTTTTTCGCCATACCCTCTTGATGTATGACCGAAATCACGTCCAATGAATACTTCATCGCTGTCATTATCATAATTGATCAGTCCCAGTCTTTCAGACATACCGAACTTCGTGATCATTGATTTTGCAATTGCTGTTGCCTGCTTGATATCCTGGGAAGCTCCCGTTGTGATATCATCAAAAATCTCTTCTTCTGCAACACGTCCGCCAAGGGAAACTGTAATTTCCTGAAGCATATGCCCCTTTGTATTGAACATATCATCCTTCTCCGGAAGCGGCATCGTATATCCGCCGGCTCCGCCTGTCGGAATGATAGATACACTGTAAACCGGTCCTACATCCGGAAGCAAATGGAACAAGATCGCGTGTCCGGCTTCATGATAAGCTGTAATCCTGCGTTCTTTCTCAGAAACGATACGGCTCTTCTTCTCCGGACCGATTCCGACCTTCACAAATGCATGACGGATATCAGACTGCTGAATGTACACCCGGTTCTCCTTCGCTGCCAGAATTGCAGCCTCGTTGAGAAGATTCTCAAGATCTGCTCCTGAAAATCCTGCCGTTGTCTGGGCAATCTGCTTCAGATCCACATCATCTCCAAGCGGCTTATTTCTCGCATGAACTTTCAGGATCTCTTCTCTGCCGCCTACATCCGGACGTCCGACAAGAACATCACGGTCAAATCTTCCCGGTCTTAAGATTGCAGGATCCAGAATATCCTTACGGTTTGTCGCTGCCATTACGATAATGCCTTCATTTACACCAAATCCATCCATCTCTACAAGGAGCTGGTTCAGGGTCTGCTCACGCTCATCATGACCACCGCCAAGACCGCTTCCGCGGCGTCTTGCGACTGCATCGATCTCATCAATAAATATGATACATGGTGCGTTCTTCTTCGCATCCTGGAACAGATCACGGACACGGGAAGCACCCACACCAACAAACATCTCAACGAAATCTGAGCCCGAAATGCTGAAAAATGGTACTCCTGCCTCACCGGCTACAGCCTTTGCAAGAAGTGTCTTACCGGTTCCCGGAGGTCCTTCTAAAAGAACACCTTTTGGGATACGTGCTCCAACCTGGATGTATTTCTTCGGATCTTTCAGAAAATCTACGATCTCCTCCAGTTCTTCCTTCTCTTCTCTCAATCCTGCAACATCACGAAATGTAACCTTGATCTCATTCTTCGTACTCATCTTTGCGCGGCTCTTTCCAAAGTTCATCGCCTTAGAATTTCCCCCGCCGTTCTGACGGCTCATCAGGAAAAAGATCAGAAATACTCCACCAAGTGTGATCAGCATCGGAACTACAACTGTTGTCAACATAGAATCCTTCGGTACATCCGAAAGCCTGTACTCCACCTGATTCTCTGTCAGAAGCTTCTCTACCTGCTCAACATCTGACACATTCACTTTCCTTGTATTACCATCATCTTTCAATGTAACAGAGACGGTTCCTGTCGGAACTGCACTGTTCTGATTGATGTAGACATCAGAAACATTTTTTTCCTGTACTGCAGAGACAAAGGAGGTATATGTCATCTCCTGCTGATGCATCTGAAGCTGGTTCGCCATCCACAGAACCACAACAAGGATCACAACAAAACTGATGATCGTTGCCCCACTCAGACCTCTGCTTTTTCTGTCATTATTCAATTTATTATTGCTTCCTTTCTATTCTGCGACTTCTACTACTCCGATGTATGGAAGATTTCTATACTTCTGTGCATAATCCAGTCCGTATCCAACTACGAACTCATCCGGAATCTCAAATCCTGTCCAGTCTACGTGCACATCTTTCACACGGCGGTCTGGTTTATCAAGTAATGTGCAAAGACGGAGACTTGCCGGCTTTCTCTGACGAAGTACGTCCATCAGATAATACAGTGTATTACCGGAATCAATGATATCCTCCACGATCAATACTTCCTTATTCTCAATAGACTCATCCAGATCTTTCGCAAGTCTTACAACACCACTGGACTTTGTTCCGTCTCCATAGCTTCCAACACACATAAAGTCCATAGATACCGGAACTGTAATTCTCTTTGCGAGTTCACACATAAAGAATACTCCACCTTTCAGAACACAGATCAGATGGATCTGCTTTCCTTCATACTCTTTACTGATCTTTTCTCCGAGTTCACGGATTCTTGCATCTACTTCTTCCTCTGAAATTAACACTTTAATCTTCTCAGCCATTGTTCTATTCCTCCATAATCTTTATCTTAAGAATCTTTTTCGTCTGGTCTCCCACCTGGTAGTACGAACTCATCCTTCTGCCCGGAATCCATACGATGTGGCTTTCCTCTGCGATCAGAAGCTGTCTGTCCCGTTCTTCTTGCGGAATTTTCTCATCAATAAAGTAACTCTTCAGCTTCTTTTTCTTTCCTTCCCCATCAATTGTAAAATAATCTCCGGGTCGTCTGTATCTCACACAGAGACTGCTTTTTATTATATCATAATCAAAGCATTTCGTGTAGCTTTTTTGTGGTATCTCTTTTGCTGAATTCTTCTCATTTTCACCGCTGATTGTACAGCAGATTTTCAAATTTGTTCCCGGGATCTGTGCTTCTCCCGGAATCTGAAGCTGTAGAACAAAATTACTCTCTTCTTTTCTTTTCTCTTTCTGATGTACAGATGTAACTTTTTTATCACCTTTTGTAAGCAGAACTCCCTCATACATTCTTTTGGCTGTAACACTATACGGAAGATCGATCTGCCGTCCTGTCTGCCGTTCAAACAGTTGCAGTACCGCCAGGATATGCCTGCTTTCAATATCTTTCTGTGCCCCTGCCACTTCACTTACTGATCTTTGGATCAGTAATTTCTTTATCACAGGATCAAGGTGTTTCATTTCCTCTGCCTTGAGAAATATTTCTTTCCTGCTTTGAAGTCCGTCTGTCTGTTTTGCACAGATATTCCATGCCTGATCTGTCTGTTTTTCCAGATATTCATAGATTTCTTCTGCCTGTTCACTGAGCTTCACAAAATGTTCTACCGTCCTTGTATTAACCTGTTCTTCTAATGTCGGAATTACATGATGACGAATCCGGTTCCTTGTGTATTCATCTTCCTGATTCGTTTCGTCAACACAATATCTGATGTCACACTCTTTCAACCACTGTTCAATCTCTTCCCTGGACAATTCCAGAAGTGGGCGGATCCATTTTCCATACACTGGTCTTATCCCACACAATCCGCGAAGCCCGGTTCCTCTTGCCATGTTAAGAAGCATTGTTTCTGCATTGTCATTACTATGGTGCGCTGTTGCAATCTTTGTCCCGCCCTGTTCCTTACAGAGTTGTTCAAATGCCTGTCTTCGCACATATCTGCCTGCTTCCTCCAATGATTCTTTCCGCTTTTTTGCAATTAATTCCACATTTTCATGAAATGCAAAAAAAGGAACCTGCATTTTATGACAAAGCATTTCCACATATGCCTCATCCTGTGCAGCCTCCTCCCCGCGCAGTTCATGATTCACATGGCAGACAAGCACCTGAAATCCCAGCTTTTCCTGCAATGAACAAAGTGCCATCAGCAGACATACAGAGTCTGCGCCACCCGATACACCTATGACAATCCTGTCCCCTTTTTCTATCATATGATATTGTCTGATATAGTTTTCAATCTTTTCTAATCTTTTATCCATCATACCTCAACTATACGTTAACGGTTACTTCTATGTCAATGACTACTTTCTGCATTTCCACAAAGCTGCAACCAAAACTGACATATCATCCTCCGGTTCTTTTCCTGTCCAGTTAAGTACCTGCTGTAAAATGTGTCTGGCCAGTTCCTTGGGGTTTCGTATTTCCGTTCCTTTTATGATTGTTTCAAGAAGGAAGTCCTGCTCTCCTACCGGAAGTGCATCCAGCACTCCATCTGTCAGCATGATCACATACGTCCCATCTGTCAACTGCCGTTTCACGGAATCTATTTCAAGTGAATTCATCACTCCGATTGGAAGGCTTGTCGATGTCAGATGCTCAATCTGATCCTTTCTTCGGATAAAAGTTGAGGATGCGCCTGCCTTGATCAATTCGCATTCCCCTGTATACAGATCAAACACTGTAAGGTCGATCGTAGAGTAATGGATTTCTTCTCTTCCGCAGACCAGTGTTGTATTGATCATCTGGATCGCAGTCTTTTCCGGAAATCCCGCTTCCAGAAGTTCTTCGAGAAGTTCTATCACAAGTGTGCTTTCCCGACAGGCAGCCTGCCCACATCCCATGCCATCTGACAATGCAACTCCCCTTTTACCACCCGGAAGATCCATCATCGTGAAACTGTCCCCTGAAATATTACTGCAGCCTTTTCCGATTCTTGCTATTCCGGACATTGTGTAATAGGATGGTCCTTCTCGGAAGACCACTGTTGTATAATCCGCTCCGATCAACTGCGCCCCTTCTTTTCCCGGAATCAATCTTCTTCCTGTCAGATTACTCAGAATCCCTGCCAGACTTTTTACCGGAATCTTTTCCGCTTTCCAGGTGCGCATCGTCAGATGCAATTCATATTTTCCCTCTCCATTCACAAGAAAATGCATGGAAAGTACACGTATTCCTTTTCTTTTCAATTGAGACAGGATCCGTTTCCCCAACCTTTCATCTGTAAATATGCTGTCTTCCAGATTTTTCGCCACATTTTGCAGCATATCTGCAAATAGATCAAGCTGGGCTGCACACCCTTCCCGGCTTCTTGCAATACGATTGATCCAGATCATATTTTGTCTTGCTTCGTGAAAACTGTCAAGCATCCCCCGATAAAACCGCGGAGCCATAATGCAGCGCTGCATCAGTTTTCTTTTTGTCTCTGCATCCAGTTCATTTCCATACTGATCCACTGCTGCAAGAATCTCGTATCCCATCTGATACATCTGAATATAGTTTTCCCCCCAGCACCAACTGTTTTTCTCACATTTTTCACACACTTCTTCTCTTACGCAGGCAAACATTTCATCAATCTCTTCTTCTGAAAATGTCTGCTTTTTTTCTTCTAATTTCAAAAATGTTTTCGCTAACTGTTTTAATGAAACTGCAAACTTATCAATCTGTTCCACATATAGACTACTATGTAATACCTGTCCATTTTCCATTTCCATCCCCCCTCGTTACTCAACTGTGAGAAACACGCTCCGCGAGTTTCTCAAGTTATCGCGACAGTCGCCAAGGTCTCGTGCAAGCACGGACTTTGGCTCGTTGTTCGCGTAAAAGAAAAACTCCAGGAGAACTTTCTCTCCCGGAGTTATCTTTCGTAAAATTCTGTATCCGTCTTTCACTGACTTTGCAGATTCGATTACTATTCACTTGATTGGTTTAAATACGATTTCATTCGGATCAACAAGATTCAGCTTATCTTCTGCAATCTCTTTCATGTAATCATCTGTCTGTACATACTGCTCGTATTCTTTGATCTCTTCTGCTCTTGCCTGCTCACTTTTGATCTGTGTCTTCAATTCTGCTTCCTGCTGTTTATACGCTATATTCTTTGCATGAAGCTTTACTGCACTCACTCCCAGCACACCGGAAAGAAGACACAATACTGACAAGATCATAAGAACGCTTCTTTTGTACGGACTCGGACGTCTCTGCTTTGTATAACTGCACCGTCCAGTCACTCTTTTTTTCTTTGCCATCTAAAATTCACCCTAAAATAATACACTCTTAACGTTACCGGGAAATCAATCCTGCCTTCACTGACGGAGTCCCCCTATAAACTTCCCAATTATCAACATTCTATCTGTTTTTTCTAATAATTTCAAGGTTTTTCCTTGTTTTTTTGTGTATTTTTTCTCCAGACGAAATCAGTTTCTGAATAACGGCAACGCCAAATACAAGACCTAGTAGAAAATACCATCTGATACTACCATACGTAGTTGCATATATCTGTGAGAAAATATATGCACTCATAAATATCCAGTAGAACAGATCCTCGATTCCTTTCACCAGATTATTATGTATTATCATTTTCCTTAAAAAAATCAGGATCTCGTACCCAGCCCGGACATTCACACCCGTAAGACAGGCACAGAAGAAGACAAGCAGTTCTTTTTTTATATTTAGCATCTTCTTTCTTCCTCACTTGAACATCTTTGTCCAAAAGCTTTCTTCCTGTTTCTTTGCCTGCGAAATATTAGAATATGAAACACTATCTATTGTTCCCGACAAATCTACTTCTCCCTTTTCCACACTGAGACGGTTCACATGCAAGTCTGTTCCTTTTACTAACAGCATTCCCTGCTCTGTTTCCAGAAGAATCTCATTCAGATCAAAAGACAATACATCCAGAACACCTGTCACCATACTTGTCTTCCGGTTATTAACCACCAGCTTATGAGCCTTTACAGTCTTTTGCTGTTCCTCCATCCGCTGCACCTCCCTCTTCTCTGGCATACCCCACAGTATATTACTGGAACCAGATAACGGTTCCCTGTACTTTTCTATATATATGTCAGAGCTTTTCTACTTATTCCTGACAGATAAAGGTTTTATAGATGTGTCTCCAAAACTGCTTTATCGTACAATATACAGAAAGGCAGGGAATATCTCACTTTGTAAAATATTCCCTGCCTTTCTAAGATTACTGAAAACAATAACCATTGATTGACTTATACATTCCTGTCGTCTGACAGACTTTACAGGTATTTGAATAAGTCCTTTGCTTCTTCTTTTTTTGTTGTCTCCTGCAGTTCAAGAACCTCAACCTTAACGGTTCTCGTTCCAAACTGAATCTCGATCACATCTCCCGGCTTTACCTTCACAGATGCTTTCGCCGTCTTTCCATTCACCAGCACACGTCCTGCATCACAGGCTTCGTTTGCAACAGTTCTTCGTTTGATCAGACGGGAGACTTTTAAAAACTTATCCAGTCTCATATATTCTTCTACAAAATCCCCTGAACTAGTTGATTGCGTCCTTTAATGCTTTTCCAGCTTTGAATTTAGGAGCCTTGCAAGCTGCAATTGTCATAGTTTTTCCTGTCTGTGGGTTTCTTCCTTCTCTTGCTGCTCTCTCGCTCACTTCAAATGTACCAAATCCAACAAGCTGTACTTTATCTCCGGCTTTCAGCTGCTCTGTTACAACATCAACAAATGCCTTTAATGCTTTCTCAGAATCTTTCTTGGAAATCTCTGCCTTTTCAGCTACTGCTGCAATAAATTCTGTTTTGTTCATGGATTATGTCCTCCTTTATTGTACTCAAATACAATTCTATTCCTAGTTTTATTTATTCAGGTTGCAAGTCTGCACGATAACTTGCCTCAAACCCTTATGTACTGTTATAACGGTTTCCCTGTTGTTTGTCAAGATAAATCCACATTTTCCGCGGTTTGCGGAGCTTTTTTATTCGAAGATTTCTCTCAAAAACACTTCTTTCTCCTTCGTCTGTTCTACTGCTGTCTGCAGCTTCTCTACACTCTTTTCCGGAAGCCATGCTTTATTTGATCTGGAATAAGCACTTGCTGTCTTCCAGAACTTTTCCGGATAGGCCAGTCGAAGACAAAGATACTCTCTTTCATCTGGTTTTAATTGCCGTACGCTTTCATATGCTTCTAATATATTTTGTCCTGTTTTTTGTTTCCAATGGTATTTTTCCATTACTTTTCTCAAAAGGTAATATAAATCATCTACTTGTATTCCGATTCGCATCCGCTCAAAGTTTGTTATCACCTCATTTTCCGGAAGGATCATGACATTATGATAATTATAATCTCCATGAAGCATTTTCCTTTCCCGTATACTTCTTTCATATAGATTCTGGCAACCAGACCGCTCTATCTGCTCTGTCACCTTTTCTGCCTGCCATGCAATTTCTTCATAATGCTTCAGATAATAGGATTCGAATTCATTTTTTGCAACCCGTTTTCTGATAAATGACCGCACTTTTTTCATTTCCCTGTTACGACGTTTCATTTCTTCCAATGGATTTTTACTTAACAATGGTGACAACTTTGTCCAGTCCATTTTCTTTTCTTCACAAACTGACTGCTGTGTATTCTGTGGGATTTCCTGCACCTCTTCTTTCTGGAATTTCTGAAATATTTCTTTCTCCTGCAAGTCCGGCTCATACCACTGAAATTCCAGATGAAGCTCTCCCAGTTTTCTTGCTGCCCGGAAAATATCTTCCTCTCTCTTCAGATTACACTCTTCCCCCGGATACCATTTTTTCATCAAATATCTTGTTCCATCTCTGGAATTCTGCACCAGATTCCCTTCTTTACTGAACACAGGTGTATCCACCAGATATCCCTGCTTTTCTAATCGGTTTAAAATAAGATACAATAAAGGGACGCGCCTCTCCGAGATCTTTGTCTCTTTCAGAAGCATCGTCCCTTCTTTTGTATCGCAATAAAATGCACCTCTGATCCGCCGGGTGCTATTCACTTCAAGTTCGTACTTTTCCAGTACTTCCATCTCATATTCTCTCATGGCTGCCCCCTGTCCCATTGACCTGGATTATTATTCTTTTCCAGTTACCAGACTTTTTACTGTCGGTTTTAACAGCAACCGACAACGATTTCTTTCTAATCTATGAAAGGGACAACCTGAGTATTCTCTTTTTCTTCCGGTATTTTCTACTTTTCTTTTTCCATTTTTTCTTTCACGTACTTACAAAGATTCTCTTTCGTGTTCCGTTCCGGATCATCCAGCACATATTCCAGCAGTTCACTGAGCATTGCACCGAGTTCGCGTCCCGGCTTCATCCCCAGTTCCATCAATTCTCTTCCGCTCACCGCAAGCTGTCGAAGAGTCACGCACTGATTCTCCATCAGGATCTGTTTGTAAAGATTTCTTATCTCTACGATATTTTCAATCTTTTCCCTTCTCATGTAAGTGCTCTGTGATTTTGCATCTGCAAGACGCACTGCGAGATAGTATGGGAATAATTCAACACCGATCCGATTCATTGCACGACGTACATTCGCCGGTGTTGCTTCCATCCGGTAATCATGATAGCAGACCAGCTTCGTTACAATGCGAATCGTCTCATTGTCAAATTTTAATCGCTTCAAAACTGTACGGGCAATTTTCTCGCTTTCCAGAGCATGTCCTTTGAAATGATCGTTTCCTTTCTCATCTGTTGTCTTCATTGCCGGTTTTCCCATATCATGGAACAACATTGTAAGACGAAGGTATTTATCTCTCTTCACATGTTTCAATGTATGAAGTGTATGCTCTGCCACATCGTACTTATGATGTATTGTATTCTGTTTTACTCCTACCATGGCGTCCCATTCTGGAAGGACCACCTTTGTAATTCCAAGTTCACAGGCATCCTGAATGCGCTCCGGATGTGGAGACGTCAGAAGTTTCACGAGCTCTGTCTGAATACGTTCTGCACTAATATTCTTAAGGTTTGGTGCAAGCTCCTTCACTGCTTTGGCAGTATCAGGTTCAATCGGGAAATCCAGCTGTGCTGAGAAGCGTACCGCACGAAGGATACGAAGTGCATCTTCTGAAAATCTTTCCCTCGGATCTCCAACGCAGCGGATCAGATGATGATTCAAATCCTGCATTCCACCAAACACGTCTACCAGCCGGACATCATCATTATATGCCATCGCATTGATCGTAAAATCTCTTCTGCGAAGATCTTCTTCCAGACAATTGGTAAAGCGGACTTCCTTCGGATGACGGCTATCCTCATATGCACCGTCAATTCTATAAGTCGTCACCTCATAACTGTCTTTGCCAATCATTACTGTAACTGTTCCGTGTTCTATTCCTGTATCAACCGTCCGGCGAAATATTTCCTTGATTGCTTCTGGTTTTGCCGACGTTGTGATATCCCAGTCCTGCGGTTTTCTCGCCAAAATAGAATCTCTCACGCAGCCACCTACTGCAAATGCATCATATCCTGCAAGTTGCAGATTATTAATGATAAACAATACCTTCTTTGGTAATTCTATCTTCATTTACTACTTCCTTCCTATATTAGTAAAAGTTCCTTTTTCTCTCTATTAACAGATTAATATTATAACTGTTCTTTCTTGTTGTCTCAACTATTTTAGCACAGTTTTTCTTCTTTTATCAGCATAAAATCAAAAGGATTTCCATGAAATAGAAAACAGGCAAACTCTCTTCTATTGAAAGTTTGCCTGCTCATAATAAAGTTCTCTACTCCATCTCTCTTAAAAATGTGCTGAATCTCACTCCGTCCTCTGCCGCATCTGCCAGATTCACACAGCTGTTTCCGATTCTTTCCACATTATGTAGAATCTCATTGAATGCAGCCGTAAGTCCTGCCTTACATTTTCCTTTGTGTACACGTTTAATATGTCCTTTTCTGATATCTCCGTCCATCTTGCGGATCTTTTCTTTCATCTTGACAAGATTTTCAGCCTCATTTGCCTCTTCGTTATTAACCATTTTCATGACCATATTGTACATTTCACTGACAAGTTCCATGCTCTTCTGTATATCCTTTGATGCTTCTTGTGAAAACTGTACCCTTTCTTCTTTTGCACTCTTCTTGTCCTTTTTCACAAGCTTTTCTGTCTGCATGGAAACAGCGACATTTTTCGTAAGTTCACTGATTCTGTCAATATCGATCAATACATACTGAAGCTCTGCTGCTCTTGCCGCCTGCTGCTCTGTCATAACTCCGGCGGCTGCCATCTCAGCCAGATAATCTGTGATCTTTCCTGTAAGTTCAGCTGTCACTTCTCTGCTCTTTACAAATTCTTCAACAGAAGCACCATCTCCACTATCAATCTTTTCTGCTGCCTTTTTCAGCGTCACGCCTACCTGCTCTCCGCAATTCATCAATTCTCTTACTGCAAGCTGTAATGCAACTGTAGGCTGACTGATCAGTTTGTTATCAAGAAATTTTGGCTGCACTGCATTGACTTCTTTCACTTCTCCGTCCGGGATCAGACACATTACGATTTTCACCATAACTCCAACAAGCGGTACCCAGATCAGCGTCATCACAAGGTTGAAAAATGTATGCGTATTCGCAATCTGTCTCGAAATCACTTCAATCTCCGGTCCCTTAGGGGAAATATACTGGATAAACGCTGCCAGTGGTTTTACGAACCAGATAAACAGGAAGCATCCTGAAATATTAAAGATACAGTGTGCAAGTGCTGTTCTCTTCGCATCCTTCGGCTGACCAATACTTGCCAGAAGTGCTGTGATCGTTGTTCCGATATTGTCACCGAAAAGAATCGGAATTGCACCGGCCAGACCAATGATACTTGTCACGCCATCTGCACCCGGCTGAGCTGCAAAATTCTGGAGTACTGCGATTGTTGCACTAGAGCTCTGCACCACAACAGTCATTAATGCACCAACAGCAACTCCAAGGATTGGAACGTCTGCCACTTTGCCGATCAGCTCAGTAAAAATTGGGCTTGAAGCCAATGGTTTCATAACAGATCCCATTGTCTCGATTCCAAGGAACAATAAACCAAATGCAAAAATAGTCATTCCGACATTTTTCACACGTTCTGATTTAGAAATAAAATATACGATAAATCCAATAAAAATGATTGCATAAATGTAGTCACTCAACTTAAATGCAATCAGCTGTGCTGTCATTGTTGTACCGATATTGGCACCAAAAATAATAGAAATTGCCTGTGGCAGTGTCATCAGTCCTGCACTTACAAAACCAATCGCCATAACCGTCGTTGCACTTGAACTTTGCAGTACGGCTGTAACAAGCATTCCCGCAAGTGCTCCCATTACAGGATTTCTCGTTAAAAGTGACAGGATTTTCTTCATTTTTTCTCCTGCCGCTTTCTGAAGACATTCACTCATCATATTCATTCCATAGATAAAAACCGCCAGGCCACCAAGCAGCCCGAAAACAATCTGTATGTTTTCCTTCATTTTTCTTCCTCCAGATCCTCTCTCATGTCTGTTTTCAATTACAAATCACTGTCTTGCATCTGTTTTTCAAACGCAGTGCTTTTTTCTTCTTTACATATCCGAGATTATCATGGCTTTATAAAAAACTCTGTGAAGTTATGTTAAATCTATGTTAAATAGCGAAAATTTTATTAAAATCCCTTTTAAATAATGTTAAAACCAGGTTAGTTATCTATAACTTTCTTATTCTTTGCAGTCTTTCACTTCAAACGATAAACCGGACTGGTTTTCCACATTCGATATAGAAAAAAGAGTGTTATCCACACACTTTACTGTTCATGTGTGAATAACACTCTAAAACTTCTTTATATTATTACAGTTCGCAGTTGTTTACTGTTCTTGGGAATGGAATGACGTCACGGATATTAGACATTCCTGTCAGATACATTACGCATCTCTCAAATCCAAGTCCGAATCCTGCATGTCTTGTAGAACCATATTTTCTCAGATCAAGGTAGAATCCATAATCTTCTTCCTTAAGTCCAAGTTCTTTCATTCTTCCAAGAAGCTTGTCATAATCATCCTCTCTCTGGCTTCCTCCGATGATCTCTCCGATTCCCGGTACAAGACAGTCTACAGCTGCTACTGTCTTACCATCTTCGTTCATCTTCATATAGAAAGCTTTGATTTCCTTCGGATAATCTGTAACGAATACAGGACGTTTGTATACCTGCTCTGTCAGATAGCGCTCATGCTCTGTCTGAAGGTCGCATCCCCAAGATACTTTATAATCAAACTTATCATTGTTTTTCTCAAGGATCTCTACTGCCTCTGTATATGTTACACGCGCAAAGTCAGAGTTCACTACATTATGAAGTCTGTCAAGAAGTCCTTTATCAACGAAAGAGTTGAAGAAGTTCATCTCTTCCGGTGCATTCTCAAGTACATAGTTGATCACATACTTCAACATAGCCTCAGCCAGTTCCATAGCATCCTCAAGATCTGCAAATGCGATCTCCGGCTCGATCATCCAGAACTCTGCCGCATGTCTTGTTGTGTTAGAGTTCTCTGCGCGGAATGTCGGTCCAAATGTATAAATATTACGGAATGCCTGTGCATAAGTCTCTCCGTTAAGCTGACCACTTACTGTAAGGCTTGTCTCTTTCCCAAAGAAATCCTGTGTATAATCTACAGTTCCATCCTCATTCTTCGGAACATTGTCCATATCCAGTGTTGTAACACGGAACATCTCTCCTGCACCCTCACAGTCACTTCCTGTGATCAGCGGAGTGTGTACATATACAAATCCTCTGTCCTGGAAGAACTGGTGAATCGCATATGCTGCCAGAGAACGAACTCTGAATACAGCCTGGAATGTGTTTGTTCTCGGACGGAGATGAGAAATTGTTCTAAGATACTCAAAGCTGTGACGCTTCTTCTGCAGTGGATAATCTGGCGCAGATGCTCCTTCGATCACAACCTCTTCTGCCTGGATTTCAAATGGCTGCTTAGCCTGTGGTGTCGCTACCAGTGTACCCTTAACAATGATTGCTGCTCCTACATTCAGCTTGGAAACCTCAGCGAAGTTCTCCATCTTATCATGATATACAATCTGTAATGTATCAAAATAAGATCCATCATTCAATACGATAAATCCGAATGTCTTAGAATCTCGAATGCTTCGAATCCAGCCTCCAACTGTTACCTCTTTGTCCAGATATCCCTCTCTGTTCTTAAATAACTCACGAATTGTTGTCAGTTCCATACCATTTACTCCTTCAAATAATTCTTCTATCTTTTTCTATTATCAGAATCTTCAAACAGATGCCTCCCGGCAGTCTTAACAGTTATTATAACACTCCAGGAGCGCAGAGTAAATAAGAAACAACTGATATCACTATGTATTTCATCTATTTTCTCAGTTTTTCCAGTTCTGCCCTCAACCGGATCAGTTCCTTTTCCGCCTCCTCAGCACGTTTTCTTTCAGCTTCCATCTCATCTTTTGTTCTCTGCATCTCTGTCTCCAACGATTCTTTCTCCGCTTTCGTCTCCTGCATTTCTGCCTTCATTGTGAATGATGTCATCAAAAATGTCAAGGCAAATAAACGTGTACTCCTGTAAAAGGTTCAGTTCTATTCCTGAATCACTTTGTTGCTGAAACCGATGAATATAAATGTCCTTTGAAAAACTCTTGAAAACACTATTACTTTTTTCAAATAGAACTATCGTATATACTTTTTTTATGTCTCGATAATGAAACTTTTTTCCTAATTCTCTTCTTACTCTTTTATACTGTCTTAATAACATATCAGCCGAATAACATGCACTACGCTCCCCTGGAAAAAGATATCCGATAGTGCTTCTCCTTCTGTTTTTTACTCCCGGCCAGAAGTAGATATAGAATAATTTGATGCACTTGAATTTTCAATGTGTTTTTTGTTCGTAACTCATCTTTTTTGTTGATAAAATGAGGATATCTTTTTTCTACACAAAACAATATTTTTCTAAAATTTTCCACATGAATAACTTTATAAACATATTTTGCATAATTACTATTGCTTACGGATGCTTATAAACCGTACAAATAACTGTCCTAAAGCAATAAAAATCCCGAATTTTGTATCTATATATAAACATGCCTTTCCACTCTTGAAATCCAATATTTTCTAGTATAAAATATTCTCGTTAAATTCTTGACGAATAGCAATATAACAACGGCAGTTCTTTTACTGTGTTACCATTCAAAGCAAGAGAGCTGCCGAATTACAAAAGAATAAGGAGTTATATCATGGACAATCATTTTAACACTCCCGCAGAAGTCATTGATCTGAGTATCAAGGCCTGCGAGAACAAAACCCGTCTTCCACTTGGAAAAATGATTCTGCTCGGCATCATGGCCGGTGCGTTTATTGCTTTCGGCGGTGCTACAAGCAGCACAGCAGCACACGCAGTAGAAAATGTTGGCGTAGCAAGAGCTCTTGCCGGATGTATCTTCCCTGTCGGACTGATGCTCATCGTATTTCTCGGCGGCGAACTTTTCACCGGAAACTGTCTGATCATCATGGATGTATTTGACAAACGTGTCACATGGGGCGGATTATTCCGAGATCTTTTCATCGTATTTTTCAGTAACCTGGTCGGTGCTCTTTGCGTGGATCTACTCATTGTATACAGTGGAAACCTGAACTACTCAGGCGGGCTTCTCGGTGCTTATACAATCAAAGTTGCTGTTGGAAAGATTGCAATTTCACCACTGCAGGGAATCACTTCCGGAATCTTATGTAATATCCTGGTATGTCTTGCAGTACTGATGGCTACTTCCGCAAGAGATATTGCCGGTAAGGTATGGGCAATTTTCTTCCCAATCTGTGCCTTCGTAGTCGGCGGATTCGAACACTGCGTTGCCAATATGTTCTATATCCCGGCTGGTATCCTTGCTTCACTTAATCCGGCTTATGTTGCGAAAGCAGAAGAAGCTTACGGAATTACAGCTGAACAGATTGCGACACTGACACCACTTCACAGCCTTGCAAACTTTATTCCGGTTACACTTGGAAATATGCTCGGTGGTATGATCTTTGTCGGACTTCCGCTGTATCTGATTTATAAAAAGAACTGGGAAAATAAATAAGGACTATTTTAAAGAAAAACTCATGTGAATTTCTTCTAACGAACTCACATGAGTTTTTTCTATCTCTGAGATTGTTGGCGTAGGTACTCAAAAAAAGAACCTGAAACAAATCAGTTTCAGGTTCTTCAGAGGCGCAGACCGGATTTGAACCGGTGAATCAGGGTGTTGCAGACCCACGCCTTACCGCTTGGCTACTGCGCCGTATTTATTTAACTATTAAAGTATAGCAAAATACGTGCAGTACGTCAATGGTGTTTTCTTTGATTTTTAACTTCATTATTCAACTTCTACAGGAATGAATGAAAATGTTGTCACATCAAACAATCCCATGTCTGTCAGCTTAATCTCCGGAATTACTGCAAGTGACATAAAGCACAGTGTCATTACCGGCTCCACATCTCCACAGATTCCAAGTTCTTCGTATGCTTTTTCATGAATGTCTGTTAATTTCTGATCTACCCATTCTCCGCTCTGATCACTCATCAGTCCGGCAATCGGCATTGGCATGCTCTCGATCACTTTTCCTTCCTTCACAAGAACAATACCACCTTCCTGCTCGATCAGACTGTTCACGGCAAATTCCATCTCTTCATCATTAACTCCAACAACAATGATGTTATGAGAATCGTGAGCCACTGAAAGTGCTACAGCACCTTCTTTGATTCCGTATCCTTTCAGGAATCCACAAGCTACATTTCCTGTTCCCTGATGACGCTCAACAACAGCTACTTTTACAAGATCAACTTCTGGATTTCTTACGAACTCTCCATTTGCATCCAACTCAATCTCTGCTGTATCTTTCGCTGTTACAACTCCACCCGGAAGAATCTTGATTACATTTACTTTGTTTGATTTCAAATTCATTTTAAATTTCTCTTTGGAGAAATCTTTTACGATCACACTTCCCTTAACGGAAGAAATATCACATTTTTTGATCTCCGGCAGATATTTTCCTTCTTCTGCCACCAGAGCACCTTCTACAAATACACGGTTTACATGGAAATCTTTCAGATCATCCAGAAGAACAACATCCCCACGGTATCCCGGTGCAATTGCTCCTCTGTCTTTCAGGTCAAAGCATTCTGCTGCGTTAAGTGTTGCCATACGAATTGCTGTCACAGGATCAAGACCTTCCTCTACACAGATACGCAAATGATTATCAAGATGTCCTTCGTGAAGGATTGTCTTCGGCTGACGGTCATCAGAACAGAGCAGGCATCTTCTACTGTTCTCTGCTGTCACACCTTTAAGCAGTGTTCGAAGGTTATGGCATGCAGAACCTTGGCGGAGAAGAATGTACATTCCTCTTTCCAGACGGTCATTCATCTCTTCTACTGTAGAACATTCATGATCTGCTGCGATTCTTGCAGCGGCATATGCATTCAGCTCTTTTCCTGTGATTCCAGGTCCATGTCCATCAATAAATTTGCCTTCCTGTTTTGCTACAATGATCTTATCCAGATCACTGTCTGCCGCATTGATCACACCCGGGAAATTCATGAACTCACCAAGTCCGGCAATTCCTTCTCTTGTGATTGGCTCTTTCATTGCTTCTGCATCGATCACCGCACCTGAGTGCTCGAATGGTGTAGCCGGTACACAGGATGGAAGCTCATATTTTACATCAAGCACTGTGTTCTCAGCTGCTTTCATCATATAGTCCAGACCGGCGATTCCACATACATTTACGATTTCATGTGGGTCTGCCATAATTGTTGTTCCTCCATGTGGAACTAACAGGCGTCCAATCTCCTCTGGACTTACATAAGAAGATTCGATATGGATGTGGCTGTCGATAAATCCTGGCGCTGCATATCTTCCTTCTGCATCAATCACTTTCACGCCTTCATACTCACCGATACCTGCAATCTGATTACCTGAAAATGCAATGTCTCCTTCCTGGATCTTTCCTGAAAATACGTTTACAATCTTACAATTTTTGATCACCAGATCTGCCGGAACTCTTCCTGCAGCTGTATCAATAAGTTTCTTTAATTCCACCTTCATTGTTGCTACGTCTTTCACGTCAGAAGTCCTCCTCTTTATTTTTCGTCTGAATCCTCTTTGCTTTTAAATGGAATCACTTCGCATTCATTTAAAGCTTCTTCGTCTTCGTCTGAATCTTCTTCGTCATCTTCTTCCTCAAGAAAGCTTTTGATTTTTGATAAACAAATTTTGATTTTCCTAAACGAATTTTCACCCTTTACATCGGTTTCATCTTTCTCTGCATCCGGCACAAAATTCTCTGATGACTCTTCCTCTGTGTCCTCTGTAATCACAGGCATCGCGATTGTCTCACCCAAAGCTTCGGACTCTTCTGAGCTATCTCTGTTTTCGGTCACTGCCTCTGTTTCAGTCGCCGTATTTATTTCTGTAATTCCTTCTGTCTCAGCCGTTTCATTTATTTCAGATGTTACATCTGTCTCAGCTTCTTCTGTAGTTGCATCTGTCTCAACTGCTCCTTCTGCTTCTGTAGTCAGATCTGCATCCTTCTCCTCTTCTATTTCGTCTGTTCCATTAATTCCTTCTAACAGCGCATCAACTGTCTTCTCTTCCTCTGACACTTCTTCTACTTCTGCCTCTGGCTTCGGTTCACACGGCATCCCCACTGTAAAGCAGCTTCCGGATCCCAGGATACTTTCTGCATCCACCCATCCATCATGTACTTCAGCAATCCATTTTACAACAGAAAGTCCCAGTCCAAAATGACCTTCTCCGGCACCTAAAGGATCTCCTCTGAAAAACCGATCCCATACGTGCGGCAGATCCGTCTCCGAAATTCCAATTCCCGCATCTGCAATCTTACAGGTAAATTCACTGCCTTTACTTTCAACAACAACTTTGATCAGTCCAATCTCCCGGCTATAATCAATGGAATTCTCCAGCAGATTTAACAGCATCTTCCGATAACAGTTCTCATCCACTTCTGCGTAAATCTCCGGTTCAATCTCATATTCTATCTGCACCGGTTCATCTGCCTCCTGAAGTCTGCTGATCTGACCTTCTATAATTCCTGTTGTCAGTTCACTGATATTCATGCGTTTTTTATAAGCCGGCTGGCATCCCTGATCTGCCTTTGCAAAAAATGAGACTTCCTGAATAAAATCTGAAAGAATCTGTGCCTTCTTCTGCACCAGTTCAATCTGCCAGCGCTGACGCTGGGACAGTCGCCAGTCGCCAAGGCACCATGCGCTTCGTGTAAGGATCACACTGACCGGCATCCACATCTCCTGTACAACATTTTCTGCAAAATGTCCCTCCTCGCGCACATCCTCAAGTAATTCATTCAATGTCAGCTGCAGTCTCTCCAATTCCGCATCAGATTCTTCCAGTTCCAACTGTCTGGAGAAATCTTTTGTTCTACAGATTTCCGCCGCTGACTCTGCCAGGTCTGCAGTCCGTTTCAGAACCTCTCTTACCAGAAAGTATCCAATTGCAAGAGATGCGATGAAAACGATTGGAAGTACCACCTTCGCCATCGCTTTTGCTGACTGCGCATCTGTTCCACTTATCACTGTAGCAAGAAACAACGCAATGCCTGTTGCCACGAATATGCACCCTGTATATTTTAGTGTTAATTTTATTTTCAAAGATATTTTTTTCATTCGTACTCCTCCAATGGAATCTCTGACATTCCAAATTAGATTATAGCACATTTTAAAACAGTATGTTGTGAAATTCTTCTTAAATAAAAAGTTTTTATTATGCTTTTCCGCCTTGTATTTCTCTCTGATTTGCCCTATCCTAAAAAGTAAATATATCAGCAAAAAAAGAGTTTTAAAACAATTTGAAAGAAGGAAATATCTATGAACAATTCAGTTTCTCAAGAACTATTAAAATTTCTTCAAAAGAGTCCCACAGCATTTCATGCAGTTCAACAGATGAAATCAGAGCTTCTTGCAGTTGATTTTACTGAACTAAAGGAAAATCAGCGTTGGAATATAGAATGCGGCAAACACTATTTTGTTACACGAAATGACTCTTCCCTGATTGCATTTACAATTCCGGAAAATGGTATTGACAAGATGCACATTCTGACAAGTCATAGTGATTCTCCGACCTTTAAGATCAAAGAGAATCCGGAGATCGAAGTAGAAAAACATTATGTGAAATTAAATGTAGAAAAATATGGTGGCATGCTCTGTGCACCCTGGTTTGACCGTCCGCTCTCTGTTGCCGGACGCGTTATAATAAAAGATAAGACAAGCGGACAATTCACGAGCAAACTCGTCAATATTGACCGGGATCTTGTTATGATCCCGAATCTCGCGATTCACATGAACCGTGAGATCAATAGCGGTTACAACTACAACGCACAGAAAGATCTTCTCCCACTTTATGGCTGTGGTTCTCCTAAAGGAACTTTTATGGAACAGATTGCTGAAGCTGCCGGGATAGAAAAAGATGAAATTCTCGGTCATGATCTATTCCTTTATAACCGACAGGAAGGTTCCATCTGGGGGGCTTCTGAAGAATTTATTTCCAGCGGCAGACTTGATGACCTGCAGTGTGCCTTCGCATCACTTCAAGGTTTTCTTTCCGGTGAGAAGAGAGACTGTATGGCTGTACACTGTGTTCTTGATAATGAAGAAGTTGGAAGCGGTACGAAACAGGGCGCCGCATCCACATTCCTTTTTGACACACTGATCCGTGTTCACGAAGCACTTGGATATGATGGAGAAGATTATCTTGTCCATCTTGCAGACAGCTTTATGATTTCTGCGGATAATGCTCATGCGGTTCATCCAAACTATACAGAGAAAGCAGATCCGACAAACCGTCCTTACCTGAACGAAGGAATCGTGTTGAAATTCAATGCAAACCAGAAGTACTGTACGGACGCCGTATCTGCTGCCATGTTCCGCGACCTATGTAAGCGGGCAGATGTTCCGGTTCAGACATTCACAAACCGCTCTGATATGGCCGGTGGCTCTACCCTTGGAAATATTTCCAACACTCAGGTTGCGCTCAATACCGTTGACATCGGACTTCCACAGTTGGCAATGCATTCCCCTTATGAGACTGCAGGTGTGAAAGATACTGAGTATCTGGTACGAGCTGCAAAAGAATTCTTCTGCTAGTAAAAGAAGGAGCAGGGATTTCATTATGACGAAATCCCTGCTCTTTATTTTTTACAAATGCTTTCTCAGCGCCTCTACATAATAAGATGCATAACGACTGAAAATAATATTTTTCTTTTTAATAATACCGATCCTCATCGTTTTATCAACATCTAATGGCTTCGCTATAATACTGCTTCCATTTAATTTCTGATCGATCACACCACTGCTTACTGTGAATCCGTTTAATCCGATCACCAGGTTAAATAAGGTTGCCCTGTCTCTTACCTGTATACTCTTCGGGAAATCAAGCATGCTTATAAATTCCTCTGAAAAATAAAACGAATTATTATTTCCCTGTTCATAAACAAGATACGGATATGGTCGTAAATCTTCCATGGAAATCATTTCTTTTTCTGCCAGTGGATGATCTTTACAGATAAATACATGCGGTTCTGCAACAAACATTTCCTCAAACTTCAACTGATTATTCTTTATCAGCTTCAAAATCACATCTTCATTGTGTTCCGAAAGGTAAAGAACCCCTATCTCACTTTTTCCGCTTGCCACATCTTCAATGATCTCGCCCGTCTGTGTCTCTCTTATAATAAAACTATACTGTTCTGCATCATATTCTTTGATCAAATCAACAAAAGCATTTACCGCAAATGAATAATGCTGACAAGACACAGAAAACTTCGGTGTTCTTCTCTCTCCATTTCCAAAATGTTCTTTCATATTGTCAGCCTGCTCTAAGAGCATCCTTGCAAAGGACAATAGCTCTTCGCCTTCTCTTGTAACAGTAACGCCTTTGTTAGACCTTGTAAATGCAGTCACTCCCATCTCTTTTTCAAGATTATGAATTGCTGCACTAAGCGACGGCTGTGAAATAAAAAGCTTTTCTGCAGCCTCCGTAATATTCCCACAATCCGCAACCGTAACTAAATAGGTTAATTGCTGTAATGTCATGTTTTCCTCCTTATTGAATCTGATAAAGTGCGCTTTGTAAAGTTTTCTGTCACAAAGCGTACGATAAGGTAGCCGATCAAAGTACCGATGCTATTTGTAATAATATCATCTATATCAGTTGCTCTTCCAGTAAAAAGTTGAGATATTTCAATAAAAAACGTTGCAACGCTTCCTGCCAGGGCAATACGTTTTATACTTCTTAATTAAGTTTAATTTTTCATTAAGATAAAAACTATATATAGGACACAAAATTATAGAACCACAAAGCAACATATGATATACTAGCAATGTTACCGCCTCCTATACTGGTACAGAACGGAGGTGTTCACCATGGATTTAGCATTATCTTTTATTGTCGCTGTTGCGGCTGGTGTAGTTTGCCACTACATCATCAAATGGTTAGATGGCGACAAATAGCCGGTAACTAGCCTGTGGAGTTAAACCTTTCCACACAAGAATTAGGAATAGAAAAACCCTCGGATGGCACTCCGAGGGTTTTTCGTTGCTGTTCACTATGGAATAGCATTATCTTTTTGCCTACTGGCATTATAGCATATGCAATTTAACAATACAATATGTAATTTTAATAGAAAGTGAGTATGTCCTTGATTTTTCACCTTTACCATGCTATACTACAAACCGCTGAAACCCTTATAAAATAAGGTCTTACTGGGTTTTAGTAAAGTGTGTTCGTGACCTTCCACACGTAAAACAAAACTAAAGGAGAACTGAATAATGAAAAACTCAAGTAACAAAGTGCTTTACCTGGCACAGGCAGCTATGATCGCTGCCATCTATGTCGTACTGACTGTTGTCGGTGCATCACTGGCTTTTGGAGAGGTGCAGATCCGTTTTGCGGAAGCACTGACGATCCTCCCGGTATTTACTCCGGCTGCAATCCCTGGATTGTTTGTAGGATGCCTCATCGGAAACACACTTGGAGGTGCAATCCTGCCTGACATTATCTTCGGCAGCCTTGCAACACTGATCGGTGCCATCTTTACATGGTCTTTAAGAAACAAGAGCAAATTCCTTGCCCCTGTTCCTCCGGTTGTTGCCAACATCATCGTGGTTCCATTTGTATTAAAATACGCTTACATGGTTCCACTTCCGATTCCTTTCATGATGCTGACAGTTGGTGTCGGAGAAGTGATTTCCGCCGGTGTGCTTGGTCTGATTCTTTACGGAGCACTTAACAAATATCGAGGAATTATCTTTAAAAAAGCTTTATAGATTTTTCTTATGTAACCTAAAAACGACAGGATCTTCATTTGAACTATTGAAGAACCTGTCGTTTTTATTTCATTTTCTAGTAACTGTTCAGAGCCAACCTCCAAAATGCTACGCATTTCGTCGGTGTGGCGTATCCGCCAAATAAAATTTCAAAAACAGTTTTAAAAATGCAAGCATTTTATACCTGTTTTTGAAATTTTGCTTGGCTCTGAACAGTTACATTTTCTATTTGATATAACCAATAAATGTATTTCCGCTTCCGGAAATCATTCCTTCCATCTCACTGATGGAAACTGTCTGTGACTCTCCATTTTCAGGATCTATATAAGTAATATCATTCTTCGTATATCCTGTCAGAAGAATTGCATGATCTGCACTTGTAAGTGCA
The DNA here is from genome assembly GCF_055383675.1 of Mediterraneibacter faecis. Lineage (NCBI taxonomy): Bacteria > Bacillati > Bacillota > Clostridia > Lachnospirales > Lachnospiraceae > Mediterraneibacter > Mediterraneibacter faecis. Next base: position 3,062,947 of record NZ_AP043803.1, read on the forward strand.
ATCACCGGACATCCTCTATTGATCACGTAGAGTACCTGATCCAGCGTACATCCTGTCAGATCTACTTTCTGAGCATCATATATCTTCATATAACGCTCACATGCTTCAAGTGATGTCTCTTCTCCTTCTTTCGAAAGAGCAACATCCTCTATCGAATACGCAAGATCTCGATTTCCTTTCTCCCAGACATATTTCTGGTCAGAAGAGATCACAACTCCTGAAATCTTCTGTGCTTTCTGAATCGCATAAGAAGCTTTATCATAAATTCCTGCCAGTTCACCGACCCCATAGACATAGTATTTCACACTTTCGCTGTTATCAGCAAGAACCATCTCAAGTTCATTCTTTGATGCCAGCTGATTCGGCCGGATCACTTTCACGCTCTTCTCTCCTGCTCCCTCTGCAAATGTAATCCGCATCTGTTTTTCCATCAGTGCTGTTGTGTATACTTCTGTTTTAATCGCTGTATCTTTGCGTTCCTCATTATTCGTAATAAACTCCTGTGAAGTAACGTTGTAAATATCCCCGCTTTTCTCTACACGATTCAGTGTTACCATATTATCATCAATTAAAATATCAGAAATATAAATGCCTTTATCAACAAAGGAATAGCTGGCAACTTTTTTGTTCTTAGAATTACGGATTTCCAGTTCATACATTGGAGTGATCGATTCTCCGGAAGCTTTCTTTCCTGCATCCTCAGATTTCATTTTTCCATAAATAAAGTCACCATTGACAAATCCAAGTGGACTAATTTTTTCTCCGCTTGCTGCCTCAACAGTATTCGTCTCCAGACTGCTTAGATTCATTACCTGAATCACTGTTCCGCCACTCTTATCTCCTTCTGACTGATATGCCATCAGATGTCCATCATCAGAAACCGCATATTGTCCTTCTTTAAGATTCTCCGCAAGTGTTGTCTGTTTATTCTTTTTCAGATCTACCTGATACAAAGTTCCGTCTGCCAAAACATATAACTGCTCTTCCGCATGATTATAATAAACCATCTTGCCAAGCTCATCCGCTGCGATTGCATAGGACTTCTTACTTGGTATAAATGCTTTCTCCTGGATCAGATTTCTCTCTACATCAAAATAATAAATTCCGACACCGACTTCTCCTTCGTGTTCGCCACGATTCATATATCCATACACAGCAAATGCAAGATTACCACTGTTGTCCATACTGATGATACGAACTGCATGTTGATCATTCAGATTCCTTTCATCTGTCGTATCTACATCTGCAAATCCGAAAATATTTAATAATTCATTCGAACTCTTATTGTACATCCAAAGGTTTCTGGACTCCACAAATGCTGCAATCGTTTCTTTCTCATTTGTCTCATACGGAACATCTGAAGGTGTAACGCCGAGCAGAATTCCGTTTTCATCGATCACACTTCTGTTCTCACTGAATACTTCCTGCATATCACGATTGTAATCCAACAGGTAAATTGTAGTTCCTGCGATTCTCACACGGAAAAATTCTTTAATATCATAAACTGCATTCTCACCGGCATCATCCACGCAGGAAACTCTGTAATTCGCAAGGAGAGAGGTATACACACTATTACTTTCCTTTATACTCCAACGCACATCACCAAGCAACTGTGGTTGCATAGTTCCCCACTGAATATGAGAAATATCTGAATGGATATTGACTGTCTGATAAGTTGTATTGTCACTCTCATCTCCAGGTTCCAAGTAAATATTCAATGAATCTACATCCGTCTTATTAAATGCTTTCGTATGAAAATCCTGTGCAAATGTAAGACATTGTGATGCTGTAATATCATCTGCTTTCTCAATTCTGGTATAGAAATTAACTTTCCTTGTCTCTTTCTCCTCGCCGATCACAAGCGAAACCTGAAGTACTGCCTCCTGGATTTTATCTCCAAGTGATTTCCCCAGCTTTAATGTAACATCTTCGCTTTCTGCAGACTTTAGAGTTCCTTTATCATATGTCTCTGTTCCATCCAGAGAATATACACTGTAACTGATCTCCCGGATCTGGTTATCATTTTTCTCAATCTGCATCTTCAGTGTACCATCACTCTCTAATGGTGTAATGGTATCTCGCATTGCGGCAATATCCATATCATTTACATAACCAGACAACGCATTTATCTTCTGTCCCCCCATCATAAATGAGACTCTCGGTAGTGTGGCATCTCCCATATCCACAACCTGATCATCATTTCCACGGTTCAGTATCACATTACTGATCACCAGCACAGCCGCAAAAAGAACAACCAGTGCGGCAATCTTTATTACCCTTTTCTTCATTATTTATCTCCCTTTTGCTCTGCCAGAAGCATACCTAATGTTGGCTGAATCTTCAAAAATCTTTCACAATCCTCTGCCTCTTTTCCGCTCTTTGCTGCAGGACTCCCCTTTTTCACTGCACGCAGCAGAATATTCTTCGGCGTATGCTCCATATCAATAAATTCTAATACCTGAGTTTCATATCCCTCGCTTTCCAGACGCTTTGCTCTAAGTCCATCTGTCACAAGTGCTGCAAAACGCTCTCGCAACAATCCATAATCCATAATTGGTCCGAGCACTTCTTCCATGGAAGCTAGTTGATCTCCCAGCATTTCTGAAACTTCCATAACTTCCGTCTTCGATTTCATCTTGCCTGAATGCAGATTTCTCTGCTTTTCAAGCTGCTTGTTCACCTCATGCTGACAACATGGAACAGACAAAATCACTTTCGCATTCCAGCCAACCGCTTTCGCAAGTGCATAATCTGTAGCTGTATCACACGCATGAAGCGTCACAACCATGTCAACCTGATCCACACCTTCATAATCCGCAATATCTCCAACAAGGAATGTCAACTTCTCATATCCATACTTCTTTGCCAGTTCATTACAATGCAGAATCACATCTGTCTTCAGATCTAATCCGATAGTACGAATATCATATCCTTTTAACTCGTGTAAATAATAATACATTGCAAATGTAAGATATGATTTTCCACATCCAAAGTCCAGAAGTGTAAGCTCTCTGTCCCTGTCAAGCTGCGGCAGAATGTCCTCAACAAACTCCAGGAAACGATTGATCTGACGGAACTTATCCATCTTCGTCCGCACAATCTTTCCATCCTGTGTCATAACTCCAAGATCCTGAAGAAACGGAACCACAATCCCTTCTTCCAAAATATATTTCTTCTTCCTGTTATGAGACAGATCCGCAGCTTTCGCCTGCACCTTCTTGCGCTTTCTCTTAATCGTTGCTTTCCCTTTCTTACTGATCAATACCGTGATATCCTCACTCACCGTCTCAACCTGAACCTGACGAAACTCTTCCAACAATTTCGCAAGCTCATCCTTCGTCTCTTCTACCGTCAGATTCTTATGAAATGCCTGCGTCTTTGTGAAAGACTCTAACTGAAATAAAAGCTCCCCCTTCTGTTCCATCGGTCGAAGCTTTGCCTTAACTACATTATCCTTTACTCGCGGGTTACTAAACACCGCACGAATAAACTCTCTATTCAAAATCCCAGCTAAAAACTGTATGATTTCTTCCATATAAATGACCTCTTTTTCTTCTATAATAAAGTAGAATCTCGAAAGACTCTTCTTACTATTTTGCAGAATAAAAAGGGAGATGTCAAGGGATATAGGGGACGAAATAAAGATTTATCGTAGAAATCATTTTTCGGATATGAGGACGAAAACTGCAAATATTATTTTAGAAAGTCGCTTGTTAGAAGAATGGTACAGGAACGCCGACTCAGGGTTACGCATACTGTTCATACTAGGAAAAACAACAGACTGCTAAAAGCAAAGAAAGGTTTGACAAACTCGCTGCCGCTCAGACAGCTGTCAATCCTTTCTTTAACGCAATCCATTGTTTTTCAAGTATGAGCAAGCATGCTCCACATTCGTCTTCGTCCCTGTACCATCCTTCTAACATGAAACTTCTCGGACTTCATATTTTCTGTTTTCTGTTTATTGAAAAAGATGAATTCCTACGACAAATTTTATTAAATACAAACATGTTTGAGATATGGATATCATTCTATAGAATATCCGGTGCGTCTGCTTCTCAAGTAGAGTTCTTCTTTCGAGAAAGTAGAAATCAGATAGCGACGAAAAATCTACTGATAGACAGATGTTGAGGGATTGATTCAGGTGACTGTTCTGTGTGCTTGGAAAGACTTAAAAAACGAAAGGTTACATTAAAGCAATGCGAGGCAGCTGTCTGAAGCGGCAGCGAGTTTGCCGAGCATTGCTTTGTTTTTAGTAATCTTTCGTTTTTCTTAGTCTTTCCTGTATACAGAACCCGGAGCCTGAAGCAATCCCTCAATGTCTGTCTATTAGAAGAAACTTTATAAGCGCTATCTGATTTCGTCCGATTTTTGAAGAAGAATCTCTACGATAAATCTTTACTTTGCAAAAAGCTCTTTCTCCCACTCTTCTTGCTCCAGCAAAAATCCTTTTTCTTCCAGTGCTTCTTGAATCATATCCAATGTCTTTTCACTATCCGCTTCTACTACATGATAATGGTAATCGGATGTGATATTTTTCAGTGGCGTAGACTTTCCGCTTCGGATGTCATCTATGAACTCTACTGCATTTCGTCTAGAATTAATATTGAGTGATGCTTCCATATGACCGTAGACTCTGTGATTCACCATCACATTACGAACTCTTCCGCCCAGATCGACGATTGTATAGAGTTCATCTTCAACCTGGTCATCGGTATGTTTCACTTTGAAGATTCTTTCTACTAAATGTGATTCGTGCAAAATATATCCTCTGTTTGTAGATATAATGTCATGTCCTGCGGCACGGATGAGTGCGATATCCTGCACGATCACCTGACGGCTTACTTCATACTGTGCAGCCAATGCCTTTCCCGGCACCGGTGCTGAGCTTGTCTTTATCTGATTTATAATGGCAGTTCTTCTTTCTGGTCCTGTCATCATGCCTCTTCCTTTCTAAATTGAAATCCATACTAATAATTGTTCTTTAACAATTATATCACTTTTACTCTACAGCATGAAGGTTTTTCATCGAGATATCAAGAATCGGAGCGGAATGTGTCAGGGCTCCACTGGAAATATAGTCTACGCCAAGAGCTGTCAGGCGTCCGATGTTCTCTTTTGTTACATTTCCGGAACACTCCGTCTCCGCTCTTCCGTCAATGATCTTGATTGCTTCCTGCATCTCTTCTGTTGACATATTATCAAGCATGATGATATCTGCTCCGGCTTCTACTGCTTCTTTTACCATCTCAAGATTCTCAACTTCTACTTCGATCTTTCTTACAAATGGTGCATAGTCTTTTGCCATCTCGACAGCTTTCTTTACGCTTCCTGCAGCTCCAATGTGATTGTCTTTCAGGAGTACCCCATCAGAAAGATTATATCTGTGGTTATAACCGCCACCAACACGAACTGCATATTTCTCGAAGATTCTCATATTAGGTGTTGTTTTTCTTGTATCAAGAAGTTTTGTTTTGCTTCCTTCAAGAAGTCCTGCAACGGAATGTGTATAAGTTGCGATTCCACTCATTCTCTGAAGGTAGTTCAGTGCTACACGCTCACCGGAAAGAAGTACGCGGATATCTCCTGTTACTTTTCCCATCAACTGGCCGTTCTTTACTTCGTCTCCGTCTTTACAGTAAAGTTCTGTCTTTGTATCTGCATCTAACAGTTCAAATACTCTGCGGTAAACTTCCAGTCCGGCAATTACTCCGTCCTGTTTACAGATCAGTTCTACTTCACCTTTTACATAATCTTTCATAACTGAATTTGTTGTTACGTCTTCGCTTGAAATATCTTCTTTGAGTGCCTCAAGGATCAAATGATCTGCCTGAAGTGTCATTGTAATTTCGTTCATCTTTATATCTCCTGTTCCTGTCTCTATATTCTTTCTCTACTCTTCTCTTAACTTTTATTTTTTCAGCATAGATTAATATCACTATTATTATGCCAATTCACGTACTTTTACTTCATTCTCTGTACCTGAGATTTTATTTGCCGCACGTTTGGCAAATACAAGGCTTTCCAGAAGTGAATTACTTGCCAGACGGTTCGCACCATGTACACCGTTACAGCTTGTCTCTCCTACTGCATACAAATGTTCCATGGATGTTTTACTGTCTGAATCTACCCAGACACCACCCATGAAATAATGCTGTGCCGGAACAACCGGGATACATTCTTTTGTCACATCATATCCCTCTTCCAGACAATGTTGATAAATGTTCGGGAAATGACCCATGATGGTTTCTTTTCCAAGTTTTTCCATGGACAGCCAGACATGATCTGTGCCTTCCTTTTCCATCTCTTCTCTGATTGCCTTAGTCACAACATCTCTTGGAAGAAGTTCATTTACAAAACGTTCTTTCTTGCTGTTAAGAAGAACTGCACCTTCTCCACGGACAGACTCTGAAATAAGAAAGCGTCTTCCTGGTTTCTTGGAATACAATGTTGTTGGATGGATCTGTACATAATCTAAATGCTCTAAACGAATTCCGTGTTTTTCGGAAATTGTAAGTGCATCTCCTGTGAGATGCGGGAAATTTGTAGAATGCTTATAACGTCCACCGATTCCACCGCTTGCCCAGATTGTATTCTCTGTATGGATTTCGAATTCATTTCCATCTTTATCCTGTGCAATGATTCCTTTACATTCATCATTTTCCACAATGATATCTGTCATCGTTGTATATTCAAGCAATGTTACATTAGAAAGCTGCTTTACCTGTGCAAGCAGTTTACTTGTGATTTCTTTTCCTGTAATATCTGCATGAAACAGAATTCTCGGACGTGAATGTGCTCCCTCACGAGTAAATGCATAAATATCCTGAATCTCTGCCTTTTCACCACCGTTGTCTACGGCTTCATTTCCAGACTCATCTGTCTCCTGTTTTTGGAAATCTACACCATAGCCAATCAGGTCATGAATGATCTCTCTTGAGCTGCGGATCATAAGATCTACAGATTCTTTTCTGTTCTCATAATGTCCCGCTTTCATTGTATCTTCAAAATAACTGTCATAGTCATCTTTGTCATGCAGCATGCAGATTCCTCCCTGAGCCAGGAATGAATCACTGCTCTCTAAATCTGACTTTGTAATCATAATGATCTTCTGATCTCTCGGAAGACTCAGTGCGCTGAAAAGCCCTCCCACACCTGTTCCGACAATGACTACATCTGCTTCCATTTTCATAATAAATATCTCCATTCCGACAGCGACTGTCGATTTGATCTCATTATTTTTCTTTGATCTTCGATTGCTGTCAATCCTATCTGCTCTCTGTTTACTTGGCCAGTTCTAACATTCTCTCTAACGGTTTTTTAGATTCTTCACGAAGCTTATCGTCTACAAAAACTTCATTCTCGCCTGTCTTTAATACATGAAGCACTTTCTCAAGTGTAACCTTCTTCATATTTCTGCAGATTGGAGTTGTCTCTGTAAAGTAAAATTTCTTCTCAGGATTTCTCTTCTGAAGTTCATACAAAACACCACTCTCTGTACAGATGATAAATTCTTTCGCATCTGATTTTCCTGCCTGCGCGATGATTTCTGAAGTACTTCCAACAAAATCAGAAAGTTCCAGAACTTTTGCCGGACATTCCGGATGTGAAAGAACCTCTGCTTCCGGATGCGCTGCTTTCGCTGCTTTGATTTCTTCAACCTCCATACATTCGTGCACAATACAGAATCCTTCATTATATATAAAGTTCTTTTCCGGTACCAATCCTGCGATGTAATGTGCAAGGTTACGATCCGGGATAAAGAAAATATTTTTATTCGGAAGTGCTTTTACAATCTTCACTGCATTGGATGAAGTTACACAGACATCAGAATGTCTTTTCAGTTCCGCTGTTGAATTGATGTAGCAAACAACAGCAAGGTCATCATACTCTGAACGAATCTTCTCGATTGTCTCCGCAGATGCCATATGTGCCATTGGACAATCTGCTGCCATATCCGGCATAAGCACTGTTTTCTCAGGATTCAGGATCTTCGCACTCTCACCCATGAATGAAACACCGCAGAACACGATTGTTTTCTCTTTCAGACCAACCGCAACTTTGCTTAAATAGAAAGAATCTCCCACATAATCTGCAATCTCCTGAACTTCCGGTCTTACATAATAATGCGCTAGAATTACGGCATTTTTTTCTTTCTTTAACTGTTCTATCTCTTCTCTGATTGTCATAGCACGTACCTCTCTTATTCTCTCCTGACATAAAATTCTGCTGTAACACACTTTCATGTCTATTACTCTGTTGATTTATTCTTGCCCATTATATCACTGTTGTTTACAGGTGACAAGACACTTGTTTTACAAAAACTTTACACCAAGAGGATTTCTTTTGTGAAAAATGTAACATTTTATATGGCATTGTTCTTTTTGTGGGGAAATGATGAGAGAATTTCCTCTATAAATTGCCGGGAAATAAAGATTTAGCGTAGAGATTCTTGTTTGAATGCGGACGAAAACTGAAAATATTATTTTAGAAAGTCGCTTGTTAGAAGAATGGTACAGGAACGCCGACTCAGGGTTACGCATACTGTTCATACTAGGAAAAACAACAGACTGCTAAGAGCAAAGAAAGGATTGACAAACTCGCTGCCGCTCAGACAGCTGTCAATCCTTTCTTTAACGCAATCCATTGTTTTTCAAGTATGAGCAAGCATGCTCCACATTCGTCTTCGTCCCTGTACCATCCTTCTAACATGAAACTTCTCGAAGTTCATATTTTCTGTTTTCTGTTTACTGAAAAAGGATCGTCTTCTACGCTAAATTTTATTAAAGTAAATACGCTTAAGAAATGGGAATCATTCTATAGAACATCCGGTACGTCTGCTTCTCAAGTAGAGTTCTTCTTTCGAGAGAGTAGAAATCAGATGGCGCTGAAAACTTACCGATAGACAGACATTGAGGGATTGATTCAGGTGACTGTTCTGTATACAGAACCCGGAGCCTGCATCAATCCCTCAATGTCTGTTAGAAGAAACTTTATAAGCGCTATCTGATTTCGTCCGAACTTGAAAAAGAATCCCTACGATAAATCTTTATTTTCTCAACTGCCAGAACGCCACTGCACTTGCTGCTGCCACATTCAGAGAATCTACACCATGTGACATCGGAATCTTCACAGTATAATCGCAAGCTTTAATTGTCTCCTGCATAAGTCCGTCCCCCTCTGTTCCAAGAATCACTGCCAGTTTTTCTTCACTCATAAGCTGCGGATCATCAATACTTACGGAATCATCGGTTAATGCAAGTGCTGCTGTCTTATACCCAAGTGCTTTCAGGCTTTCGATTGCCTGAACCGGCCAGATCTCTTTCCTGTCGCATCTGCGTTCTTTATCATCCTGAATAAATGTCCATGGAATCTGGAACACCGTTCCCATACTCACTCTGGATGCTCTTCGATACAATGGATTGCTGCATCCTGAAGTCAGTAATACTGCATCCATATGCATTGCTGCTGCCGATCGAAAGATTGCTCCGACATTCGTTGGATTCATCACATCTTCCAAAATGGCAATTCTATTCTTTCCTTCGCAAAGTTTCCTGAAATCTTCCAGTGGTCGGCGTTTCAATGCACAAAGCATTCCTCTCGTCAGCTTGAATCCTGTCAATTGCGTCAAAACATCAAACTCGGCTGTAAAAATAGAAGTGCCTGTATTCTCAAATCTTGCAAGAACTTCCTGCGTCTCTTCATTTTCTTCCATCTGCTTCTTTTCAACCAAAACAGATATTGGAATATATCCGGCATCCAACGCCCGTCCAATCACTTTCGGACTTTCTGCAATAAAAAGTCCATCTTCCGGACGGTCTTTATTCAGAAGCTGTGCTTCCGTATAACGTGCGTAGACGTCCAGTTCCGGTGCGTTAAAGTTGTTGATTTCTATAATATTTAACATATTCTCTCCACTTATTACTTATATTTTCCAATCAATTCTCTATAAAAATCCACCGTCAGATGAATCTTTTCCACAGATATATTTTCATTTTCTCCGTGCACAGATGCGTATTGCTGTTTATCTATATCGATTGGAGCGAATCGAATCACGGCACCGCCTTCATCCACGATCCACTCAAAACTGATCTGATTCTCTTTGAAATAGTCGAGTGCCAAAGCATTTTCCGATTCCATGATCTCCACACATTGCAATATCACACAATCTTGCAATCTCTTCGTCACTACATCCGGCTTTCTGCCTCATCCACCAAGAGATAAAGTCAGAACGCACGGTGCTCTAAAAGCTCTCTGATCTTGACTACAAACTTGTTTTTGATCTTTGGTTCATTCACAATTTTTGACATAATTTTTCCCCCTGTCTGTCGATAAAATTCCTGTTACTATTTTATCATACACACAGGGGGGAATAAAGATTAAAACACATATTAAATGATACCGTGATCCTTCGCCAATGCTTTAATACTGCGATCATAAGTTGCTTCTGCTTCTTTCGAAAAGAAACATCCCGGCACGCCTTCATTGTGATCACGATGATAAGCTACACAGGCACAACATTTCCCGTGACGCGGACAGTTTTGTGAAATTTCTATTTTTATCACCGTAAAAGCATAACCATCTCTAGTCCTTCTGTATGCAGGAATATTTTCGAATATTCGGATTGACATCTGTCATTTCCTGTAGTATTATACTTCCCTAAAGGAAATGGGTTTTTTGTCTGATAAGCGTTTATTCGCCGAGAGAGTTGCTCGTTTCTTTTTTATATCTATTACATCATACAAATACAACTTTCCATCATTTGAATGACGTATAAGCATAGAGGCATGAAAAACATTATATCTTTCTAATTCGCCCTTGTCGTCATAAACCGGGAGTGCAAATCTTGAATCATATCTGTACCATCCATTTTTAGCATCTCTTTTATGTTTATCCTCATGATTCTCTCTGAAATGCTTTCCTACTGCTATCTCTATCATTTCAGGAATTCCAGTCGCAGCATTTGCTTTTGCCTTTGCATTTGTTCCCTTTATACTATTGGTATATTTTGATCCACTGTATTCCTTAGGAAGATCGGAACCAATGAAAATAACATCTCCTGTTGCAGCAATAGTATAAAACTCGCCAACGTATTCTTTTAAGTATTCCCTGACATCTTTCCAATCTACAGAACGTTTTCCCTTAAATCGTATATCGTTAATCATAACAATATTATTGCCGTCAATGTCCTGAATAACAGAGACATTTCGATTGTGGAATCGGTATCAACATTCAATTCGCTATTGGGGACTTCTATCATGAAATTCAAAATATAGTAGATGAAAAAATGAAATCCATTACATTGCAGGATATTATTGATCGGTATTATTTTAAAATCAGGGAAGTTAAAAACCTTTAACTAATCAAGAATAGCAAGAATAGCAAGCACTGCCTGTGTCATGACACAGGCGAAATCCCCCTCACTTTCCTATCGTCTTTGCTACAATTTGCCTTGGGTAGTTACACCTAAAATTGAATTACACACGAAACAGACTGTTGTAAAAACCGAACATTTTACTACATGAGATGCCTCCAACGTCTCACTTAGTACCCAGGAAATGATTTTTCTGAAATATAGATCCATAATACTGGTAAGATATGCATATCCTCTCCTTTCTAACCATATACCTGGCTTATTTTTTTCTATATTTTAACGGAGAAACTCCATATGTTTTTTTGAAGCTTCTGATAAAATAGCTTACATTCTGATATCCACTCTGCATTGCAATCTCTGTAACAGGAATATCCGTATCTTGTAACAGCTGTTTTGCATACTCTAATCGTAAATGTGTTATATATTGCGAAAGTGTAATATGAAAGTGTTCCTTAAAATATCGCGATATATATTTTTCCGAAAGATGAAACAGCTCACCAAATTCTTTCAACGATATCTTTTCTTTAAAATTCTGCTGTATATATGAAATCATTTCTTTTTCTACAATATTTCTCCCGCTTTTATCATTTTCAATCACAAAGCCCTTCTCCCACATTTCAAGAATAAATTGTAAAAGAATTCTTTTTGTCTTTATCTGAGCAGTTATTTCGGACTCAGTTTTCTTATTTTTTGCCATATATGTCTCAACCAACTGCTCACACAGTTCTTTTGCTGTATCTTTTACTCTTGGGCCTATCATCAGGTGACCATTTTTTAACGGCTTCAGTAATTTATCATCTAACATATCATTTATGCAAAAAGATATGTATTCTACCGGAAAAAGGAAAGTAAAATAATCTACTGTACCAGTCTGTGAACCCATAAAATGCAGATTACCCGGCGACACTACAAAAGCATCACCGGGGGTTCCAATATAGTTTTCTCCTGATATACTTACAGTCAAAAAACCACTTTTTACATATATAATTTCCAGTTCATCATGCCAATGTACCGGTATCTGAAATGATCGTCCCCCATTTTTTATATGATATGTACTAAACGGATCATCCTTTGTACCGTGTGGTTTATTTTCTTTTAATTCAAAGTACATAATCTCTCCTTTAATATTCCCTACAGGCGAAACAGAGGATTTACGACATATCAGATAATTCTACAAGACTTTTACTCTTCCATTTTCCACTCTTCCATCTAAGTACCATTCCCACAGCTCTCGCACATTCGTCACCTGCCATAGCAATATATGCTCCCACAGCCAGAAGTCCCATGTGTATTCCAAGAAAATACGTTCCGCCAACTGCAAATAAATACATAAATATCGCACCTAGCATAACCGGGAAAACTGCATCTCCACTCGTTTTTAATGCCTGACCATATACAAGGTTTGTTACCCTTCCAAATTCAAGAAATATATCTACTATTAACAACTTTACCACAAGATTTATCATCTGTATATCATCCGTAAATATATGCACTATAAAATGCCCGGCTAATGCAAATGTTACAGAAAAGCATGTCGCTGTGATAATTCCGTATATCGCAGCTTTTCTCGTTCCCCTGTTACATTTCTCAAACTCTTTTGCTCCAATTCTCCAGCCGGTCATAATTGCATTTGCCTGAGCAAGGGCAGCTCCCACACAATACGAGAAACTTGCAATCTGTACAGCATAGGAGCGAGCTGTAACATTCATTCCATCCGCATCCATCTGATTCATAAAACGCACAATCAGGGTCATTGCAATGTTGTAAAGTGCAGTTTCAAGTGCAGAAGGAAAACCAATCTTAACAATCTGCGCAAATATCTTTCTTGCTGCAATCCGCTCAGGACTCTGCTTTGCTTTTATAAGGACAGCCCCCATGCCAGCTACAATAATAAGATTTACAACTCTCGAAATAACTGTGGCAACGGCAACTCCCATTACGCCCCAGTTGAATACAAATAAGAATACTGAATTAAGTATTATATTAAAAACATTTCCAACAACAGTTCCTATTAAAGAATGCTTTGTATATCCAAACACTCTCAAATAACTGGAGAAAATAGGAATAAGTGCATTTAAAAAACATGTGCCACCGACAATTCTAAGGTATATTTCAGCCGGCTCAAGCAAAGCCGGAGCAATACTTACGATTCTAAGCATCCCACCAGAAAATGCGGCAAGAATGATAGACATTATGATACCTATCAATGCGTTGAATATAAGTCCAAGTTGTCTTGCCTGATATGCAATCCCCGGTCTTCCGGCTCCAATATTTTGTGACATAACAGCTATCATACCCGATGATATTACTCCAAACATAATAATAAAAACGCCTATATATGTATTGGCTGTTCCCACTGCTCCCACAGCCTGGTCACTTACAGATGATAGCATAAGCGTATCTACCATACCGGAAAGCATATAAAATAAAGTTTCTAAGCATATTGGCACAGATAGCTGTGTTAATGTTTTTCTTTTAGCTTCCATGTTTTTCTCCTCACATACAATTCAAGACTACCCTATCAATAATACGATATATTTCTATGTGATTCTTGTATAATATCATGTGAAAATTGCACTATTTCTACTTTAGCTTGAAGAGTACTCGGGGGAAGCTATACCATTCCGATGACTGTCTGGATTATGCCAAAGTACAGGAAATTCAGAAGTTATATCCACAGATTGGATTTTCCATTGGAAAAACTCTATCCGGTCTTTTAACAAAATAAATACAATTTTTACCTATTTCCATATCTGCGAAAACTTTTATAAATAAAAGGCAGTAAGGCTATTGCCATCACTGTATACATTACCATTACAAGCGGAATTTGTCGAAATACACAATTCCCAATCTGATAAATAAGTGGGACTTTTACACTTGCCTGTACATTTGTCAAAATTGTTGGTATCAAATTGAAAAGCGTTGTATACACAGAAAGTGCCCGTCCTATAAATGGCAATAAGCAATATAAAAAGAACGGAATGCAAACAGCGACACTAATTGTATGCATTTTAGCCGCTACTAACATAGACACTGAAGCCGCCAGCATACTGGCTATAAATCCACATACAACTGTCAACAAATAGTATTGTCCATATGACATAATGTAAATACTATATGCCTGATACATTTGATAGGGTGTATTCATACCACTGGTTCCCATAATTCCAAAACAAATCACACTAAGTAATATAATTCCCATACAATAAATCATAACTGTCGTAACTATTCCTGCCAGTATTTTTGTTTTAACAGCTTTTGTACGTCCATACTTTGTAGAGAAAAATACTGCATCTGCTTTTGTCTGAAAATCATCTGCAAATATTCCAGCACAAATAAAACCAACTATGATTGCCAGAATAATAGAATTCGTTTCTACATACATAATCATCGTATCCCATGAACTATAAGATTCGTATTCTACTGGTAATTTTATTTCATTATATTTCTTTTCCAAGTATTTTTTCTGAACAGCAGTCTTTCCATATTCTTCTGCCATCTTTTCCATATTTTTATGATAAGTGTCATAGAACTCTTGTATATTTTCTTCTGTAATTTGATTCAGAACACTTTCATCATATTCTGCATCCGGTATTAATACCGATATTATAAAACTCCTAATATCATCTATCGGTTGTAATGTCGTTCCGTAAATCGCATTTTCTTCTTCTGAGGATTGTGTCACCGCATTTTTATTTTGTTCTATAACTTTTCCAAGTTCATCTTCTGTCAATGTACCTTTCCATGCTCGTCTGTTATCTGTAAGTTTTCTTGTTGCCATAATTCCAGTACTAGCATTTCCATTCTCATCCACATAGCGATTACTTGTAACTGCAAATCCGCTAAAAATGACAGCAAGTATCAATGCCAATCCGATTGCAAATACATTAATTTTCTTTGAAAAAATTCGTTTTAATTCTAATTTAAGCATCTTGTTTTTCCTCCGATTTTTCTCCAAAATAAAATAGAAATGCATCTTCCAGATTTTTTTCTACAGCCACAGCATCTTCTGTTGGCTTTTCTATTGAAATAATTCTAAGCTCTGCTCCGGTTTTTGTTGTTTTTATATTTCCAACCAAATATTCATTCATATATTTGTCTATCATACTTCTCGAAACATTACATTGCCATACCTTTTCTTTCATAGAAGATACTAAATCTTCCGCAGTACCTGCATAAAAAAGTTCTCCATCTTTCATTAACATAATGTTATTCGCAATGTACTCAATATCCGATACAATATGTGTAGACAAGAGCACCAAACGTTCTTCCGACAATTCACTAATTAAATTACGAAAACGTATTCTTTCATTCGGGTCTAATCCAGCGGTAGGTTCGTCCAGGACAAGAATTCGCGGATCGTTTAACATCGCCTGTGCTATTCCTACACGTCTAACCATTCCTCCAGACAAATTCTTCATTTTTCTTTTACTGAATTTTTCCATTCCTACTTGATTTAATAATTGCTTCACTTTTTTTCTGGCAAACGGTATTTTTAACCCTTTTATAGAAGAAATGTACATCATGTAATCATATACGGTCAAATCTGGATAATATCCAAAATCCTGTGGTAAATATCCCAGAACTTCTCGGTATTCACCTCCTAGTTTCCATATATCTTTACCATTCCATAATATTTGTCCTGCTGATGGTTGAACAATCGTACAAAGCATACGCATTAATGTGGTCTTTCCTGCTCCATTTACTCCAAGCAGTCCATAAATTCCTTTTTTCATAACACAATTCACTTTATTGACAGCATTTACTTCTCCGTATTGTTTTGTTACATTTTTAATTTCTAATTTCATACATGTATTCCTCCAAAATTTTTTCATCAAATACCAATGACTTCTGAACACAAAAAATAAAATATACAAAAGTCAATATCAGCATAGCCACCCATACCGGAGTTACAATTTTCTGATAAATAACATCATTTGCAACAATCATCATCCATAAACCAACCCATACCAGACAGGAAAGCACTGCTATATATTCTGATTTTTCCCATCTGCTGTACAATACACGAAAACATATACAACATGAAACATTTACTGGAAGCAAAAAATTAACCACCAAATCACTTAACGAGAGTATTGTTGTTTGATATGTAATTGCCAAAAACACCATAACGATCACCAGATCCACTACTCCAAACATTAACATTCTTGCTGTACAAATCTGACGCAGTGTGTAATAAGACGCCTGCTCAATCTCAATCGCACCATTTCTTCTGTTTTTCCAAATTTCCGGGACAATCAGAACCACAAATATTGTGGCAGATATTCCCATAATCCTCATCATATCTTTTATGTCTGATGTATAATTACTCAACCATATCCATAGACACATAAGAATACAACCTTGTAAAATCCACCATCTTTTTTTTATGAATTTTGTCTGCTCATACAAAAATTCAAAATAAGATGTTCTATGCGATTGTTTCGATAAAATTGACTTTGACAAAATATTCTGACATGCTTTTACTGTTCTGTTTTCTGCTTCAATCCTTACATATTTTTTTTCAATCTCCTCTTTATATTCCTTTATTTGTTGCTTATATTTCATCATAGTTTTCCACCTCCAACTCTTTCATCAAAAGTTCTTTTGCTCTTCCAATTCGATATTTTACAAGCGAAAGTTTTATGTGAAGTAATTCTGCAATTTCTCTTTGCTTCAATTCTTGAAAAAAATATAAAACTGCCGTTTCTCTAATTTCTTCCGGTAACTTTCTCACTGCCTGTTCAATAGTTAATCGGACTCCTATCTCTTCTACATGATTTTTACTTCTGTCCTCTGATTTTAGCAGTTCCTCTGATGGAATATCTTTTTTCTTTTTGTAATAATTTTTAACGGTATTTCCGGCAATTGTATAAAGATAATTCTTAACTTTTCCATATTCTTTATATCTATATAAATTGGAAAAGAAACGTGTAAATACTTCTTGTGTCAAATCCTCTGCCTCATAGGGATCATAGATATGTAGCAAACAATATTGATATATACTTGAGTAATATTTTTTGACCAGTTTTTCACACGCGTCTTCATCTCCTGCTCTTGCTAGATGTACTAACAAAGAATCTGTCTTGTATTCCATTCGCGAATTTGCCTCCCTCTATTTTCTAAATAATATAACAATCCTACTATTAAAAAAGTTAGGATTCTTTTGTTTTTATTTATATTTTTCTAAAAAGGCGCATGGATTCATCAAATCCATACGCCTAATTTACATATTGTTATTATTCTTTCCGAATCCTTTCAACAATGCTTTCCCGACTCATCTTTTCAAACTGATACTTTGGTATCACATACGCAATCCCAACCAAAATCGGAATCATAAGCACACATGGCACTATCGTAAGATGCAGCCGGAAGAAAAATGCCGTACCAAGCGTATTTATTAAAATCTGCTTTGCTCCAACCACAACTAACAATACTGCAATCATAAATGCGCCTCCCAAATATAGGAATCCCTCAGCCACTAGCATTTTCGATATCTGTTTTTTCGTCATTCCAACAACTTCCAAAAGTGCCAGTTCCTTTTTCCTGCTGATTACAGAGGTTGCTGTTGTATTAAAGAAATTCATAATACCGATAAATGCTAAAATAACGACAAGAAAACCACCAATCATATAATATTTGCTGACAAACTGCTGAAAACTCTCCTCCATATCCAATACAGAAAAAACATTGATCATATCATTTTCTTTCAAAATATTTTCATCAATGTATTCTTTTATCTGCTTGTCCTCGCCCTTCTTTGCATCGATGGCAGCATACATGGCTGATTCATTTCCCGTCTGGGTAATATACTCATCTTCTGGAACTAATACCGTAATATAGATAAGGTCTGCATACGGATAATCCAATGCATATGGCATCAGTGCTTCTCCAATGACTTCGTAATCTTTTTGGTTCCCATTTTTGTACTCCATCTGAAAAACATCCCCAGTCTGATAATAAGAAACCGGATGCTCTGCATATTTATCACCATAATCTACAAGCACATAATTTCCGCTTTTAAATGTATCCCAAGAGCATTTTTCCCCTCTCCATTCTAATTTGTCAAACACCGACTCGCTGATTCCGAGAAAATGAACACTTACTGTATTGGAAGCCTTTGCATCTTCCCAAACCTGTTCTTCATAATCAGTCCAGTTTTTTTCATATTTATCTGCGAATGCTTCCCATGTTTTCAGAAGTTCCGGCTCCATCTTGTGGGTTTCTTCAGAATAATACACATATCCTGTCTTAGCACTATCAGGACATTCGTCCAAAATCTCTTTGATTTCAGGTGTAATACCGTTGAAATTCGTATTTGACAAACTTCCCGTCATCTGATCCAGTTGAAAATCGGAAGCTAAAAATACTTTTCGGTAAGAATCAAAATCATATCCCTGCACCAACATCACGATACAGTTGACAACCACCATAGAAAGAGCGATAGAAAGCATAACAATCAATCCCTTTTTCCAATTTCGTAACACATTTTGAACTGCCATCCCCCACCAGGTTACAGAAGTATTCTTTTTTATTTTCCTATGTGACTGCTCTCCTTCTGCCAAACGCAGAGCTTCCACAGGAGATACCCTTTCCACCATTTTACAAGCCTGCAAACTAGAGAGATACACCGTCAAAAGCGTTAAAAGTATCGCTGCAAGGAAAATCAAAGGATTCGCTGATACTACTGTCTGAGCCGTTTTTCCTGTCTGTGCACTAATTGCAGCATCTGCATTCAAGGACGGAGCCATGCAAAGACCTGCAAGATAACCACAAAGCAATCCGATTGGAATACCAATAGCTGATAATCTCCACGCCTGCATACGTACAATTTTCTTCAACTGCTTTCCCGTTGTCCCCACGTTCTTCAATAATCCGTAGGCTCTAATATCCGTTTTCACGGATATATTAAAAATATTATAAATAATTAAGTAACCAGCCAATATCACAAACAATACCATTACAATAAGGGAAGTGAATGAAAATGAATCCTCTTCAAAGAGATTATATGCCGGATTGACTTCCATTCCTGACCCAGCTCTCGTAAATCCCGCTGCTTTAGATATCTTTTCCGTTTTCTTTTCCAGATTCCAAAGGTTCTTGTACCAGACAGAATACTCTTTCCCTCCATTGTAGATGCCATTTTCTAATTCTTCCTGCGTAACGGGATAACGATTCTCCTTTGCATAGGCTTTGGATACCCAGACCATCTGACCTAAAACAGCTTTATCCCCCTGCCAGAATCCACATATCCGAAACGTATCTGTCTTATATTGTTTCAGCATTGGATTTACTTCCCAGGTCAGCGTTACTTCTTCCCCAATCTTTGGTGTAACACCCAGAGATTCCAATATCGTGCTGCTAAGTGCTACTTCATTTTCTTTCTCCGGCAGTCTTCCTGTAGTTGGCAGACAATTATAACTTTCTGCCATATTTTCATCTGCATATCGGACCTCTACGGAAAAACCAAACCGTTCGTCCATTCCAGCTCCCAGAAAAATACCGGAACCATATCGTTCCACATCTTCATCCTGTTCTATTGTTTTTTGCAATCTCTCCGCATCTTCTTCTGACAAATTCTGCGCAATAGCATGGGATGAATCCATAAATTGCTTAATTTCCGTTGCTCTTTTGGAAAGTATCATGGATACACTCCCCACAAAGAGGCTTGTAAATAACAGTGATGTCAACATGATTGCAATAACAGCAATAATATTTCTTGCTCGGTTCATTTTCATAAAACGTTTCGTCAATAATCGTAACGTTTCTTTATTCTCTACTTTTACCATATAATCGCCCTCACTATACCAAACCACTGTCTGAAACAATTTTTCCGTCTTCTATCTGTAAAATCCTGTCAGCCATCTGGGCAATCTCCTCATTGTGAGTAATCATTACAATCGTTTGATGAAAACGCTTACTGGTGACTTTTAAAAGTCCCAATACATCCTGACTCGTTTTTGAGTCCAGATTGCCTGTCGGTTCATCTGCCAGCAAAATAGCAGGTTTTGCCGCTAATGCTCTTGCGATTGCCACCCTTTGCTGCTGCCCCCCTGACAGTGCACTTGGAAGATTTTCCAGTTTTGTCCGAATGCCCAGTGTATCTATGATTTCATTTACATAACCTTTTTCTACCTTTTTTCCATCCAGTTTTACAGGAAGAACAATATTTTCCCATACATTCAGCATCGGAACCAGATTATACTGTTGAAATACAAATCCAATATTTCTACGCCTAAAAATAGTAAGCTCTTCATCTGTCATATGGCTTAAATTCTGTCCGTCAACAATGACCTGACCGGATGTTGGATTATCCAAACCACCAATGATATGAAGCAATGTAGACTTTCCACTTCCAGAAGTTCCAACAATCGCTACAAACTCCCCCTTTTCCACTTCTAAATTTACACCATCAAGGGCTTTGACTTCTGTTTCTCCCTGCCCATATATTTTTCGTAAATTTACTGCTTTTAATATATTCATGCCATCCTCCCATCAAAAAAGCCTGTATTGATCTTTACAATACAGACTTTATCATGACAATGTCTCCATCTGGTTTCTGAAATGTCACAGTTTTGATACTATTCCTTCTTTGCTATTGGAAGAAACACAGAAAATGTAGAACCTTTTCCTCTCTTTGATGTCACTTTTATATACCCCTTTTGTGCCTGAATGATCTCTCTTGCAAGGAATAAGCCAATTCCTACTCCTGGCTGGTCTGCCACTGACAGACTCCGATAAAACCTTCCAAATATCTTTGGTATTTCTTCTTTTTCTATTCCAATGCCATCATCAATGATATCGATCTTTACAAAAAAAGAATACTGCTCGACTTTTATCTGAACATTTCCCCCACATGATGTATACTTAATCGCATTGTCTACAATATTTCCGAGTGCCTCCACGGTCCATTTTGCATCACACATAGCATGTAAATCCGTATCAAATAGACTCAGGGAAATATCCTTCTCCATTGCTTTTACATTAAACTGCTGCTGTACGGATGCAAACATCTGTGCAATAGCAGTATCCTCCGGATGTACTGCTATAATTCCGCTTTCCATTCGTGATAATTTGACCAGTGATTGTATCAGAAAATCCAATTTCTCCGTCTGCTCCAAAATGGTAGCTATCTCCTCTTGATTTTCATTACTCACTTCAGAGAGTATTTCTCCATAGACTTTCAGATTTGAAATGGGAGTCAGTGTCTGATGCGCAATATCTGAAATAAGTTTTTGTATCACTTCTTTCTGTTCCTGTTGATTTTTTTTTGCCAGAAAACTACTGTCTATATATTGTTTCATGCTGTTTTCAAGAGCAGAATACTTTTCTTCTGATATTTCTGTCCGTTCCAGTTCTCCATCTATTGCACAATCCAGCATTCGCTGCAGCCGGTTCAAAAGCTTTTTTTCTTTCTGATAAAAAAAGCTGTACCAAAAAACTCCGCTCAGGACAAATATAACTACAATCAACATATTTGTTTCTATCATCCATTCACCGCCCATGTATAACCAATTCCATAAACCGTTTTGACATATTCAGGCTTCTGCGTATCATCTTCTAATTTGTCTCTGAGGCGTTTGACTGCAACAGTCAGAGCATGAGCATCCACAAACTCTGTATCTCCTTGCCATACCTCGTCAATCAGGTATTCTCGCTTCACTACTTTTCCTCTGTTTTCGCACAGCACTTTCAAGAGTTTTTGTTCTGTCTTACTCAGTTCAATAAGTTCTCCATTTTTGAAAAATTCCATTTTATCGAAATAGAACTCGAATCCATCAAACTCCATAGAATTCTTAACTACTGCATCTTTATTTCTAAGCTGCACAGACACTCTTGCACGCAAAACCATCAAACTAAACGGTTTCGTAATATAATCATTTGCCCCAGCGTCCAATCCTGTTACGATATCTACTTCCATGTTATTTACTGTAAGCAGGATAATCGGCACCTGACTGTTTTTCCTTATTTCTCTTACAAAATCAATCCCATTCCCATCCGGCAAGTTCACATCTAATAAAACCAATGTGATATCTTCCTTTTTCAAGATGTCTCTAGCCTCCTGCAAAGTCTGGCACTGATAAAAGAAATAGGAATCATTCTTCAATGCGAGACGTATTCCATCATTTAATTTTTTGTCATCTTCAACAATCAGTAACTTTTCACTCATATTTTCTCTGCTTTCTTTCAAATTACGCTAATTGTATCATTGCCAGTTTTATAAATCAAATCATTAAATCAAAATCTCTAGCAGAAATTATCTTATAAACAGCAAGAGGCTGTTGCTAAAATACTGTTTAGATTTATCATACATACAAAATGGAAGTTATCTATTTCTCCTCTTCGTTAAAACCTAGTTCATTACATATTACTTGCTATCCCTGATACCTTATTCTTTCTACCAGCGTTTCCTTTTTCAGATTACTGCTTAAAACGCAGGAAAGTACAATCTGCAACAGACCGACCAAAAAAATCATAATAAAAATTGGTACGATTGGAACATGATAGATATTCATTCCAAATATTCCATTATGTTTTGCATAGGAAAAAAGTGCATAGCCGAGCGGCAGACCAATGATCAAAGCTACGCATATGGTGCCAACCGTAAAAATCAGTCCCTGTAACTGCAGACATAAATTTAATTGTTTATTTGTCATACCCACAGCCTGTAATACACCATATTCCTGCTTTTTTGTCGTAATATTCATGATCATGGTGTTTGCCATATTCATAAAACCGATGAGCCCCACAACCGCCATAAACAGATAACAGCCGAGCTTCATCATGCGGGCTGCGAATTCTGCAGATTGTAACTGTGCATGATAGGTATCCATTTTTATATGCGAAGTATTAGAAATCAAAGTATTCAGACTCTGTTCCACAGATGCCACATCTTTTTTATCACAGTCCACCCACAGATATCCATAGGCTGTTCCCCTCGGATTCATGGAACGGTATACACCTTCCGGAATGACAAGATAAGTGTCCGCACTTACAAAAGATCCTGCAATCTTTCCCTGATAGGTATAGGTTCCACTTCCATTCTCAAAGTCAAATGCAATGGATTCACCCGGAGCATATCCATCTTGTTCCATCCACATCGACCAGCCAAAGAAAATTTCACCATTCTTTACCGCCTGATCATAGTCCATAGAGCCAATATCCCCGTCCTGGCGCATAAAATCAAAATCATTTTTACTCACAATAGCAGCCGGAAATCTTGTTCCGTTCAGATTTACAGAGACAAGCTCTCTCGTCATGACATCTGTCACGCCCGGAATGCTTTTGATTTCTTCAATCAGCGAATCATTCAATGGATTATCCCTCAGAATCGTATCCAGATTATTCTCCGGATATCTTTCATCGTACTCAGCAGAATAGTCAAGCTGCAGTTCAAATTGTCCATGAATAACGGAAAGACGTGCTTCATGCTCCGTATCAATATTTCCTACATAATTAGAGATAATCACAAACAATGCGCAGGAAAGCCCCAGTGTGAGGATGGTACCAATGGTTCTTTTTGGATTACCCGTTATATTTGCCATTGCCATAGAAAACACGGTGACATTTTTTCTGCCATTTCGTTTTTCTTTTTTGTGTGTTTCTGCATTTTCTAAATACCGTGTTGCTTCGATAGGTGAAATCCGTGAAACAATTTTCATTGGTTTGCGCAGTGCCAAAGCAACGGTAAGAAATGATACGAAAATACATAGAAGTATAACAGGCAGGGAAAACAGTGGCACCTGCTGATTTGGGACTCCCATAGAACCCGTTCCGGTTGATACAAGGTTTCCCTGTTCTACCAGCCAGTTAAAACCGCATTTTGCAATCAGAAAACCAAGAAGCAATCCAACCGGTATTGAAAAAATTGTCAAAAAAATGCCCTCTCTGAAGATCAGTTGTTTCATCTGCTTTTTTGTTGCTCCCAGAGCCTTGATTTTTCCATACTCCTGTATCTTGTTGACAATACCGACCTGAAAAATATTATAAATGACCACAACAGAGAAAAGTACAATTGCAAGAATCAGAATTCCACATACCGCAATCGTTTCATAACTCGGCTGCAAGACCCATTGCAAATAGAGATCATTGACTATAACGTTTTTTTCTTCGATTCCACAAGATGCTGCAATCTGCTTTATAACCGGTTCAATATTATTCATAGATACATTTGCAGAATCATTTAAAGTAAAATATATATTATACTGTTTGTCATTCTCTGCGACGTGCTCATCATAAAACTCCTGTGACCCGAAAGCAACATAAGATGCCTCGATGGTATATTCATCCCGATCATATAGGATTCCGCTGACAACAAACTCTTCCGGCTTATATTCTGACCGCATCCCTGCACGGTAATCCAGTGTAACCGTATCTCCGACCGTTACATCATCATATCCCATTGCACGAAAAAAAGCTCTTCCGGCGGCAATTTCCTGCATTTTTTCCGGATACTTTCCTTCCTTTAACTCATATTCTTTATTATAAGGAAGCATTTTTCTTGCAGTCTCATCCATGCAGACAAACCCGCCTTTTTCATTGCCTTTTATGATGCCTTCTGTACACATAATTCCTATTGCATCTATTTCTGCACGGCGGCTTACTTCCTTTAACTGCGAGGCATCTGCTGCGACAAACAGACCATAATTGCTTCCATATGAGCCTGCCGCCTGACTTTTCTGCAAACGTATCATTCCATTTCCCACAGTACTGATAATCACAAGCAGCATCGTAGTCAGACATATGGACATCATAATCAGTATACTTCTTGTCTTGTTCTTTTTGTCATTGCTATATGCAATCCTGCTTATTGTCTTCATCTGAAATCCACCACCTGTCCGTCCTCAATCACCAGAATACGGTCAGCGACCTGTGCAATTTCGTCATCATGGGTAATCATTACAATTGTCTGTCCATATTTTTTTGCTGTCATCTTAAGCAGGGCGATCACCTCATCACTGGTCTTAGAATCAAGATTGCCTGTCGGCTCATCTGCAAATATAATTTCCGGACGATTCACCAGTGCTCTTGCAATTGCTACTCTCTGCTGCTGTCCTCCGGATAACTGATTTGGCAAATTGTAAATCCTCTTTTCAATCCCCAGAGTTGCAATAATATCATTTACATACGCTTCATCCACTTTTCTTCCATCCAGCCCCAGTGGCAGTACAATATTTTCCCAGACATTAACAGATGAAACCAGATTAAATGCCTGAAAAATAAATCCGATTTTTCTTCTGCGGAAAACAGCAAGGGCATCTTCCTTCATCCTGTATAAATCTTTCCCTGCTAAAGTAACACTGCCTTTTGTCGGGGTGTCTAGCCCTCCAAGCATATGAAGTAATGTACTTTTACCGGAACCTGACTTTCCAACAATTGCGACAAATTCTCCCTGCTCAATCTGAATGTCCACCTGATTGACCGCTTTGACCTGATTCTCACCTGCGCCATAAAACTTACAAAGCTGCTTGGTTTCTAATATCACACTCATGTGTTGCCTCCTTTTCAATTCTGTAAAGCGTACCTTTTCAGCACGCTTTCTTTGCCTGTTTATATATTTGGTCATTTTTCAACCTACATCCAAATTGTATCAGGACAATCTTTCATTTCACTTTCAAAAAACGAGCAGAAATCTTACAATTCTGTAAGATTTCTGCTCACTTAAAATTTAACCAACATATGGTAATTGAATCACAAACGTGCTTCCTTTTTTCTTTTTGCCGGAGGTTACCGTAATCGTACCTGCGTGTTTTTCGATAATTTCTCTCGATAGAAAAAGTCCGATTCCTGTACCACTCTTTTCCATGACCTCCTTGGAACTTCCTCTGTAAAATCGTTGAAAAATTTTGTGATACTCATTCTGCGGAATACCAATTCCCTGATCCTCAATTTCCATTCTTACAAGATCGTTTCTTTTTTGTAACCGGATAAATATTTTTGAACCACACGGACTGTACTTGACCGCATTATCCAGAACGTTGATCACAGCTTCACCAAGCCACCTTTTATCCTGCATAATCGTGCATGTTTCCAGCTCTTTTTCATAGTCAAAAACGAATTCAATTTCTTTCTCATCCGCTTTAGGATAAGTGCGGTTCACAGCAGATATGACAGTATCCATAAGCGGAAGTTTTTTCTTATTAATCTGAATCAGTCCAGTTTCCATCTTGGATATTTCAAGAAGCGACTGCAATAATGTCTCCAGTCCATCCAGAGCACTCCGACAACGGATACGAAACTCCTCCTGTTCTGTGGCACTTAAGTCATTCTGCATCAGCACACTAAAACATGTATCCAAAGCTGCAACCGGTGTCTTTAACTGGTGAGAAATATCAGAAACCATTTCTTTCGTGTTCTCCTTTTCTGCCCTTGCTTCTTCCTTTATCAACTGAATATGATGTCCGATTGCTTCAAGCTGGTCATTCAATTTTTCCAGTTCTGCATGATTTTCCGTTTTCAGTAAATCATCAAATTTATTTTCACGGAATCTGATCAGAATTTCTTCCAACTGGTCTAAAATTTTCTGATGACACGCATCTTCTTTTTTCTTCCAATAAAGTAAAAAAGTCAAAAGAAGCACGCATATCACAGTGCTTACAGCACCGGTCACCATAACCTGATGCCGGAATTGCATATAAAATGCATTCCCTTTATTTCCCCAGTATCCATATTGCTCCAATAATCGTCTTCCCTGTTCGTTAGTTTCAATATCCTTATCCTTAAGCAGTTCCGAAACAGCATCCAGCCCGGAAAATTCTTCCTTTGCAGCAATCTCTGTCATAAGATTCATTTTATATTTATAATCTTCATAAAACACATACGTGGTAAAGCAATTTAATATTGCAAACAATAATATGACAGGTAATACCAAGGAGAGCACTACTGTAATCTTCTTGCGATATCTCTTTGTCACTGCCTTACCTCCTGATTCCATATATACCCAAGGCCTCTGATATTCTTTATATAGACCGGTGCAGCCGGATTGTCTTCGATTTTCTCACGGAGTCTTCTGATATTGACAGCGATTGTATTTTCATCCACAAAATCCCCTTCCAGATCAAACACATTTTCCAATATTTGTGTTTTTGAAAGAATCTGTTTCGGATTCTGCAGAAAAAAAGTCAGCATTTTCAACTCCGTTTTTGTCAGACTGATTTCACGACTCTTTATCAGGACTTTCATTTCTCCTGCGATAAATACGATATCTCCCGAAATCATCTTTCCGGCTTCCGTTTTCTCCTGTCTGCGGCGGAAATGTGCTTCTATTTTCAAAAGAAGTACCGAAAGACTAAACGGCTTTGTAATATAATCATCTGCCCCTGCTTCATATCCCATGACCTGATCCATCTCCTGATCTAGTGCTGTAAGACAAATAATGTATGTATTATAATTGCATCTCATCCACCTTACAAATTCCAGTCCATTCCCATCCGGAAGATTCACATCACAAATGGTAACATCCACATTATTATCACTTGCAATTCTTTTCGCTTTTTTCACTGATTCTGCTGAAAAAACCTCATATCCGGATTTTTTCAGTGAGAATGTAATTCCACGATTTAAATTTTCATCATCTTCAACCACGAGTATACCTGGCATAGCATCTGCACCTCTCTTTGTTAACTATTCATCTTAAAATGCTTCAATGCCTCCACAATTGCACTCTCTTTATCTCATCATATGTAGCCTTAGTCTCTGCAGATGTTATATCCACATCATCAAGTTCAATCGTGACATTAATATAATCATCTGGTTTTTTGTTGGGACAAAAGAACTACCGTCTCCACATGCACACTCTGTGGGAACTGATCCACACCTCTACACATCCTGATCTCATATCCATTCGCACACAGATACTTCAGATCTCTCGCCAATGTCGCACTGTCACAGCTTACATACACGACCTTCTCCGGCTGCATCTTCACAATCGTCTCCAGCAGTGTCTCGTCACAGCCCTTTCTCGGTGGATCCACAACGATCACGTCTGCATGAGCTGTCTCGCCATTATGCTCTCGCTCATATTCTGCATAATATTCCGGCAAAACTTCTTCTGCCTTCCCGACGAAAAATTCTGCGTTATCAATCGCATTAATCTTTGCATTTTCTTTGGCATCATTGATTGCCTGCGGCACAATCTCAACTCCGTAAACCTGTTTTGCCTTCTGGGCAAGGAAGAGGGAAATCGTTCCGATTCCGCAGTACAGATCCCACACGGTTTCATCACCTTTGAGGTCTGCATACTCAAGTGCAAGTCCGTATAGTTTCTCTGTTTGTACCGGATTTACCTGATAGAATGATAATGGGGAAATCTGATATTTTACATTTCCGATATAATCTGTAATATATCCCTGCCCCCAGAGAATTTCATAAGAATTTCCCATAATTACATTATCTCTTCGTGTATTCGGACTGATCGTGATACTTGTCATGCCCTCAATCTGAATAAGCTTTTCAATCAGACGCTCTGCTTTCGGAAGTTTCTTTCCGTTGACCACAAGACAGACCATAATTTCTTTTGTCTTGAAGCCATAGCGGATCAATGCATGCCGGATCAGACCTTTTCCAGTCTTCTCGTCATACGATTTGATCTTGTTTTCACGCATATATTGTAAAATAATCTCGAGAATCTCTTTGTTCTGCTCTACGCCAAGAGCGCAATCTGTGTTTGCAATGATATCATGTGTTCTTCCGGCATAGAATCCCGTGATCGGATTGCCTTCTTTGTCCGTTCCGAACGGGAACTGTGCTTTATTACGATAACCAAACGGATGCTCCATTCCAACAACCGGCTGCATCACTGTATCGATCTGGTCTTTTGTGAACCCACCGATTCGTTCCAGATTGCCACGAATCTTCTGGTCTTTAAACACAAGCTGACGATCATAAGACATTTCCTGGATCTGGCAGCCTCCGCATCTTCTGGCAAATGCACACTTTGGTTCTACGCGATATTCTGACGGTGTGATGACTTTCATCAATCTGGCATAGCCATAATTCTTCTTTGCCTTCATGACTTTCGCTTCAATCACATCACCGATCACTGCGTCTTTGATAAAGAGCGTGTAGCCATCCACATGGCCAATTCCTTCCCCGCTCACTCCGATATCTGTTATTTCAACTGTTACAATATCATTCTTGTTCATTCTTTTCTCTCTTCTATTTTACTCTTAATTATACAAATAGCCACTGCTCACATAGATTCTGCAAACAGTGACACTTGTTGTTCCTATTGTTATATTTAATCCTCAGATGCTCTTCTTAAATTAGACTCAAACAGACGATTATATCCAAGCCATTCTGTTCCTGTTTTTCCTTTAAACAGTTCTGTCAATGTCTGAAGCTTTGCATCTGTTGAATCTGCCATATTCAGTGCCACTGCCTCTGCCAGTGCCGGTTTCTTTGGAGAACCATATTCCAGTTCACCGTGATGTGCCACGATACAATGCTTGAGTTCATGAGCAAGCTTCACCGGAAAGTCCGGGATAGAACGAATCGCATCATCAATCATCTCGACACCGATCACGATATGTCCGATCAGCTGTCCCTCATCTGTATAATCATTGTCCGGAAAATCAGAAAGTTCTTTCACTTTTCCAATATCATGGAGAATTGCAGAGCTAAGGAGCAGATCTCTATTCAAAATAGAGTAGTTTGTTGCAAAATAATCACACATACGAGTTACACTGAGTGTATGCTCAAGCAATCCTCCGGAAAATCCGTGATGTACTGTCTTCGCTGCGGAATGTGCCTTGAATTTTTTGATAAATGCTTCATCTTTTATATAGTAGAATTCCAACACCTGTCTTAAATATTTGTTAGAAATCTGACGAATATAAGCTGTCAGTTCCTCGTACATTCCGTCTACACTCTTATCTGTTGTCGGCATATAATCTGCCGGATTGTATTCTCCCTCTTCCGCCTTTCTGATCTGACGGATGTTCAACTGAAGATTTCCGTTATAATTAATCACATCTCCAAAAACTTCGATAAAGTCCTTCTCATCATAATCTGCGATTCCCTGGGAGTTCGGATCCCATACTTTTCCATCCAATGTTCCTGTCTTATCCTGAAGGATCAGATTATCATACGGCTTTCCATTTCTTGTCTCTGCGGAACGTTTTCCTTTACAAAGATATACATTCCTAATTGTTTCTCCCTCGCATAATCCATCTATAAATCTCATTTTCTGCCTCTTTCACTTGTTATTCTTTACTTTCAATCGTAACATCAAATTTAATATCTACATATCCTTCAGATCCTCGGCGTTTCCCTTCTACTTTGATCTGATCTCCTACTTTCAGTGTCAACATCAGTTTACGGTAAGCACTCATGCTTACAATTTTCTCTCCATTCACAGAACAGATCACATCTCCACTCTGTATGCCCGCTGCCATTGCAGGTGAATCTGCTGCCACGTCAATCACATAGACTCCTGACGGCATGCCCTCTTCTTTCTGAATTCCACTTGTCACTGCTGTTCCTGACACACCGATATAAGGTACACTTGCACCGTTCGCTAACAGCTGGATAACCAACTTCAGATCTGAGATCGCATAAGCATTCGCAGTACGTATTCCACGTTCTTTCCAGATATCAGAAGAAATCATTCCGATCACTTCTCCATCCAGATTGAATAAAATACCTGTTCCTTCGGATGCACTGCTCATATCGGTCGCAATCACACTATACTCTCCATCGCGTCCGATTTCTTTATAGTTTGACGAACTGACAATTCCGTAACCGCTTCCTCCGGCATAACCGAAAATATTTCCCAGTGCGAATATAACATCACCCTGTTCTGTCAGATTCGAATTACCAAGTGATGCTACACTTGAAGCACTCCATGTGGCATCTGAAAGGCTTTTTTTATCTACCGCAAATATTGCAAATCCACTATTTTTATCCTTTTTTTTCAGGCTTGCCTTATATTCTGATTTATCTGAAAATGTAACGCACCACTCTTTTGCATCTTCGCAGATCGAAGCATAGGACAAAATCAGTATCTCCGGTCCGTTATCCGCAACGATCACACCAGATACGCTCTCATCAATTCCGGTCGCTTCTGCATTCCAGTTCTCCTGTTCTGCTCCTTTCGTAACAGATACCACACTCTTCTTCGCTGTCAGTGCTTTCTCATATGCTTTGGACATCATCTGTACATAACTGATCTCCTGCTGATTCTGCGCGTCATTCTGCTCTGTTGTGTCGTCACCTTCTGCTAAATCTTCCTCTGATTGATTGTCCTCCTGGATTGTCACAACTTGTGTCTTTTCAGGAAATAAATGCTGTGCAAGCGGGCGCAATGCAAAGAATCCCAGGCATGCAGAGCCTCCTAAAACCAGTCCGCATATTGCAATCCGGATGAGCTGTTTCATTCCTTGCTGTCTGCTGATCTTCTTTGGTTTTATCGTCTCTTCGAGAAATGCAAAAGATTCCTTTTTCTCTGACTGTTCTAAATTTTTCCCGTCAGGACCCTCTTCCGGAACCTGACCATTACTTTTCTTTTCTGACATTGACATGAACCTCATTCGTGACTGTTCACTTCCGTGTCAACTACAAAATCAACCGACACGGACATTTCCATTACTTAGTATAACTGATTCATATAGATTGTTCAATATCTATAAAAGCCTTTTATTTAATGAAATAATAAGGTACAATAAGACTCGGAAATAGTTATTGTTCACATGTATTGTGAACAGCTACATGATTAAAAAATTAGTATTAAGTTGAAATGACAGAGGAAAATAAATGAATCAAAAAACATTATTTAAACTTGAATATGATAAGATCATTGCTCTTCTTGAAAAAGAAGCGACATCTTTCCGTGGAGGACAGCTCTGCCGTCGTTTGAAGCCAATGACCGACCTTCATAAGATCAACACTTATCAGGAACAGACTGCTGCCGCTTATACACGAATCGTGCAAAAAGGACGTATCTCGTTTGGTGACGCTGCACCGGTTGAAGAGTCCATGAAGCGTCTGGAGATTGGTGGCTCACTCAGCAGCACAGAACTTCTCCGTATTTCCCGCCTGCTTGTAAATGCAGCCAGGGTAAAGGCCTACGGAAGACATGATACACAAGAGGACGCTTGCGACTGCCTGGATGAATATTTTAACCTGCTTGAACCACTGACACCACTTTCAAATGAAATCGACCGCTGTATTATCGGCGAAGATGAATACAGTGATGATGCCAGTTCCACACTGAAGCAAATTCGTCGAAGCATTAATAACATCAATGACAAAGTACACGCCACTTTAACTACACTGGTCAACGGTTCCCTTCGCACTTATCTGCAGGATGCAATCATTACCATGCGTGGAGACCGTTATTGTGTACCTGTTAAAGCGGAATATCGTGGACAGGTACAGGGACTCATTCACGATCAGTCTTCAACAGGTTCTACTCTTTTTATTGAACCTATGGCAATCGTAAAACTGAACAATGACTTAAAAGAACTTTATGCAAAGGAACAGGAAGAGATTCAGGTGATTCTTGCGAATCTAAGTGAAGAAGCCGCACAATATATCGAGGAAATCCGTGCGGATTACCATTCTCTGACGGATCTTGACTTCATTTTTGCACGAGGTGCTCTGGCAATGTCCATGCGCGCCAGCCGGCCGCTTCTGAATGAAGAGGGACGCATCCGTATCCGCGAGGGACGTCACCCACTGCTCGATCCGAAAAAAGTTGTTCCGATCACCGTGACACTTGGGGAAGACTTCACACTGCTGATCATCACCGGACCAAATACCGGCGGTAAAACTGTTTCTTTGAAAACGGTCGGCTTGTTCTGTCTGATGGGACAGTCCGGACTTCACATTCCTGCCGGAGACCGCAGTGAACTGGCTGTATTCCATCAGATTTATGCAGATATCGGAGATGAACAGAGTATTGAGCAGAGCCTTAGTACATTCTCTTCTCATATGACCAATATTGTCTCTTTCCTTAAGAAAGTAGATGAACGTTCGCTGGTTCTCTTTGATGAACTTGGAGCCGGTACAGATCCGACGGAAGGTGCCGCACTTGCAATTTCTATTCTGTCCCATCTTCACCAGAGAGGAATCCGTACAATGGCTACCACACACTACAGCGAGTTAAAAGTCTATGCACTTTCCACTCCGGGTGTGGAGAATGCCTGTTGTGAATTCGATGTAGAAAGTCTTCGTCCAACTTACCGTCTGCTGATCGGTATTCCTGGTAAAAGTAATGCATTTGCAATCTCCGGGAAATTAGGTCTGCCGGATTATATTATTGAAGATGCAAAGAAACGGCTCAGTGAACAGGACGTTTCCTTTGAAGATCTTCTTACTGATCTTGAGACAAGCAAACGGACGATTGA
Source organism: Mediterraneibacter faecis (assembly GCF_055383675.1). Lineage (NCBI taxonomy): Bacteria > Bacillati > Bacillota > Clostridia > Lachnospirales > Lachnospiraceae > Mediterraneibacter > Mediterraneibacter faecis. Next base: position 3,096,664 of record NZ_AP043803.1, read on the forward strand.
AAAGGAACAGGAAGAAATCGCACGATTGAAGAAAGAAGCGGAAGACCTGAAAGCCCAGGCAAAACAGCGCCAGGAGAAATTAGATGATCAGCGCGACCGCATTTTACGCGAGGCAAATGAAAAAGCAAACGCCATTCTGCGTGAAGCAAAAGAAATTGCAGACAAGACGATCAAGGATTTCCGTAAATTCGGCAAGGAAAACATTTCTGCTGCCGAGATGGAAAAGGAACGCGAGAAGCTGCGTAAGAAGATCAAAGATACAGCATCTGCATCTGCAATGAAAGCACAGAAACCAAAGAAAGAGCATAAAGCATCTGACTTCAAGCTCGGAGAATCTGTCAAAGTTCTCAGCATGAACCTGACAGGAACCGTAAGCTCTCTACCTGATGCCAAAGGGAATCTTACCGTACGTATGGGAATCCTCAGTTCCCAGGTCAACATTTCTGATCTGGAAATTATCGAGGAAGTCTCTCCATATGCACCGAAGAAAATGAACCGTACTTCAAAAGGCAAAATCAAAATGGGAAAATCTCTTTCTGTCCGGCCTGAGATCAATCTGCTCGGACGTACTGTTGATGAAGCCGTTGCTGAGCTGGATAAATACCTGGATGACGCAATCCTCGCTCACCTGAATACTGTCCGTGTAGTTCACGGAAAGGGAACCGGAGCACTCAGAAAGGGAATTCATGAATATCTGCGTCGTCAGAAACATGTAAAATCCTATCACCTTGCCGAATTTGGTGAAGGTGACGCAGGTGTAACAATTGTAGAACTTGGCTAATTATTTTAAACAGTTACCAACTACCTTATCATGGTTAATGGGGGAAAAAGAATGTTTGGAAAACAGAAAATCCTAATCGTAGATGATGATGAGAATATCGCTGAACTGATTTCTCTTTATCTCACAAAAGAATGTTTTGATACAAAATTAGTATATGATGGAGAAGATGCGCTTGCAGCTTTTGACAGCTATCAACCAAATCTGATTCTTCTTGATCTGATGCTTCCGGGAATTGACGGGTATCAGGTTTGTCGTGAGATTCGTTCCAAAGCTGCCACACCGATCATCATGCTTTCTGCAAAAAGTGAAGTATTTGACAAAGTTCTCGGACTGGAACTCGGAGCGGATGATTATATCATGAAGCCATTTGACCCTAAGGAAATGGTTGCCCGCGTAAGAGCTGTCCTGAGAAGATATCAGGTTGGACAACAGAATGATACTTCTGTTGAAAAAACAAAATGTGCAGAGTTTGACGGATTGACGATCAATCTTACAAACTACTCTGTTGTGTGTGACGGACATCCTGTTGATATGCCGCCAAAAGAATTAGAACTCCTTTACTGTCTTGCTGCATCACCGAATCAGGTATTCACAAGAGAGCAGCTCTTAGACCGTATCTGGGGCTATGAATATATCGGAGACACTCGTACCGTTGATGTTCATATTAAACGTCTGCGCGAAAAGATTAAAGACCACCCTCACTGGAATATCAGTACTGTATGGGGAATTGGTTACAAATTTGAGACAAAATAGATTTAAATCATCGGTCCTGGATACTGTAAACAGCATCTGGTGACCGATGAGTACTTAGGGAGAAATTATGAAAGCAGTTCTGCATTTAAAATTTATTGTACTTTATATTATTTTCGGGTTTTTATGTGTTTTCACAACAGCAACATTAACCACAGAACTGATCACCGAACGTCTGGAAAAAGATACTTCGCAGACATTATACAGAGAAGCAACCATGATTGCGGATAATTATCTGCCTTCCTATTTTTCAAACGAATCTTCCAGCTGGGCTGTTCATTCTCAGTTATCTGCTATGAAGACGTATCTTAATTCTTCTCTGTGGTTTGTTGAAAAAGATGGTACAATGATCACCTCTGCCAACCTGAAGGATACTACTGCGCCACAATCCGTCAATAATTTTGATCCGGCCGAAATCGGGAGCAACCAGTACATGATCGGAACCTATCATAATTATTTTCAGGAAGATATGATTACTGTAATGGCTCCTGTCACACAGGGATTTTATACAAAGGGATATCTGATCATTCACAGCCCGGTCTCTCTGATCAACGAAAGATGCCGCACGCTGATGGTTCCGGTTTATATTTCTCTTGGAGTTATTTTCCTGTTGTCCTTCATCTTCCTGCTTGGGTTCCATTTCTTCGTCCATCGACCATTGTTGCTGATCACAGAAGCTGCGAAGCAATATGCCATGGGTAATCTGGATTACGAGATTCCGGTAAACAGGCATGATGAGATCGGATATTTATCCGCATCACTGAATTATATGGCTACACAACTGAAAGACTCTGATGATTATCAGAAAAAGATCGTAGCAAATGTATCCCACGATTTCCGTTCCCCGTTGACTTCAATTAGGGGGTATGTAGAAGCAATGGCAGACGGAACAATCCCACCAGAGCTTCATGAGAAATACTTAAATATCATTCTCTTCGAAACGGAACGACTGACTGACCTGACAACGGATCTTCTTACTTTGAACGAATTTGATACAAAAGAGCTCCTGCTCAATAAGACTTCCTTTGATATTCAGGAGATGATCAAACATACTGCCCAGTCTTTCGAGGGTGTCTGTACTCAGAAGCATATATCCATTAAGCTCTTTCTACTGTCTGAACAGATCAATGTAATGGCGGACCGACGCAAAATCCAACAGGTTCTTTATAATCTTCTGGATAATGCGATTAAATTCAGTGAGAATGACTCTTCTATTACAGTAGAAGTAACAACGAAAAATGATAAAATCTTTGTTTCCGTAAAAGATCATGGAATCGGAATCTCAAGAAAGGAAATCAATAAGATTTGGGAGCGTTTCTACAAATCAGATCTTTCCCGTGGAAAGGATAAGAAAGGAACCGGACTTGGACTTTCGATCGTAAAAGAAATCATACAGGCTCACGATGAACATATCAATGTGATCAGTACAGAAGGGGTTGGCACCGAATTTATTTTTTCTTTAAGCAAAGCTTAAAGGACAACGTGAACAGAACAAAGAATGTGCCAAGGCACATTCTTGCGCCTGCGGCGGTCGCTTGCGACACCTACCTTGTACGCCGCAGTGCGCATCCTGAGCGGAGCGTTTTTTTATTAGGAAAGGACTTTCCTAATATAAAATAAAAAACATCAGGATTTTATTACTTCTATATTTCTGAATTTCAGAATGAAGTATAAAACCTGATGTTTTTATTTTACCTGACAAGCTCTTTTCTTTTATGAAATTGTTCGACTTATTTTCAACTTATTCGTAAAGGAACGGTGTTATCGTATCATCATTCATATTGTCTGCTGTCACCCACACATATCCTGTGTTGACCTCAGCTTCATTTCCAATCTCAAGAACTGTACGTGCCGCTGCAACTACTGTCGCATATCCCATTCCAAAAGGATTCTGCACAATAAGTCCATCCACCTTTCCATCTTTCAATGCCTTGACCTGCTCTTTTCCAGCATCAAACCCCACTAATGTAATATGTTTTTCTGCATCAAGCTGATCCATCGTCTTAATTGCAAGCTGGGTTACTGTCTCGTTCGTAGCAATACATCCTTTTAAATCAGGATGTTTCTCCATATAATATTGAATTGCATCTTCATCACTCATCTTTGCCGCGCCATCATTGACCTGCTGCATCTTCTCGGACAATTCATTGTCCACTTCCTGTGCTGTCTCATTCGCACTTTCGTCTGCTGATGAAGAATCCGCATTCGATGCTGCATCTGCAATTGTCTCGGAAGCATCACCTGTTCCTGTTGTCTCTTCCTTCTTTTCTCCTGCTTCTGCGGCTGCCAGTTCTTCTGGTGTTACCCCGACCTGTTCAGCTACAATCTGTTTCTTCAACATTTCCAGCTGATCCAGATAAATTGTCTCTGTAACAGTCACATTCGGATGATTTGCTGCAAGTTCATTTTTGATTCCTGCCTCACGCTCTTTCGCCGTATCTGATACTGTATCATGCACAAGCAACAGAATCTCCCCACTGTCACCGATCTTCTCACAGAAATTCTTTGTTCCTGTTGTTGCCGCTTCTATATTATTCGTTTTGCAAGTACTTTGGATATTTTGATAGCTGTTTCCTGAATCAAATGCTACGATCGGAATTCCATTCTCAATCGCAAGATCAAACTGGACGGAGCATGCGCTTGCATCTACACTGGAAATTGCGATCACATCCGGATAACGTGCAAGCTCTTCATCCAGAATATTCACCTGCTGATCGATATTATCATTCTCATCCGGTGCACTGTATAATACTTTCACCTTATCATTTCCTGAATAGCCAAGTGCTGTATTCAAGTCAGTTGCTGCCTGCTCTACCCCTGCCTTTACCTGATTCCAATATGGTGTTGAAGATCCCCTTCCGATTACAGAAATATAAGTTCCAGGTTCCAGATCCAGATTGTCTGCCGATGCATATGCAGAAGATTTAATTGCATCCAGATTTGCCTGATATACCGGTGCTTCTGTCTTATCTCCTGTAAAAACCGGATCATCTGCCTTCTTTCCGCAGCCGGCTGCAAGTACCGTCATACAAAGTGCTGCCGCAATCGCTGCTCTTACATTTCGTTTCCGCATAACTTTCTCCTTCTTTTCATTTACGCAATTTTATCTCTATGTTTTCTACTTTTTAACTCTCAATCCATTATGATACACGAATCCTCGAAAAATGGAAGAGATAATTTCTTAAAATCTCGTGAATTTTTGTTTTTTACTAATTTAGGATAGAAATCTTCTATTTTCTACGTTTATAAGTTCTATAAGACTAACTTATAAATTACTCAAATAAATACATCAGGAACTCTTGTATATTTCCCCATCTTGTATTAAAATGAGGATAACGAAAAGGGAAAAACCTATCGTAATCCAAAAAAGGAGGGTACATACAATGGCACACGTAATTAGTGATGAATGTGTAAGCTGTGGTACTTGCGAAGGCGAATGTCCAGTAGGCGCTATTTCTGAAGGAGATGGCAAATATGAGATCGATGCTGATGCTTGTGTAGATTGCGGAGCTTGTGAGGCTGCTTGTCCTACAGGCGCTATCTCTGAAGCATAATTTATAAACGCTAAGTGATCACAAAACGCAGAAGTCCTGCCCGTCTGATTGATTCAGATGCGGCAGGATTTCTTTTTTTACAACTTCTTTTCTTGTATTCCATACCTTTCTTCAATTACCATTTTTTGCCATAATTTGACGAACGATTAGCACTTCTTTCATAATTTCTCTATGCTATAATAAATGTAGCGAAATCAGAACAGTAATCGCAATGATTCTAACAGGAGGATAGAAAATCAATGGGTGAAGTCAGATTTATGATCTCTGAAGCTGCCAAGAAGGTTCAGGTAGAATCCCATGTCTTAAGGTACTGGGAAGAGGAACTTCATATTCCGATCGGCCGCACAGAGATGGGACATCGATATTATACCCAGGATGATATCCAGCTCTTTTGCTGTATTAAAAAACTTAAGAATGAAGGGGTTCTGCTTCGCGATCTGAAGCCATTGATCCCAGAGTTGAAATCTACACGTCAGATAATGAGACACGCTGAAAACAAGGAAAAGAATGCCATTGCCAAAACACCCGCACCCGACCTGACATCTGAGTGCAAACCGGCCACCACCACTACTCCGGTCGAAGTCATCACAAATACCCAGCTGGAACATGTACATTCACTCATCGGAGAAGTGCTGACTGAAGTCGTTACTGAAAATAACAAAGCATTAGAAAAAGAAATCAGCACTCAGGTCACCGCAGATGTCATACGTGAGATGGATTTTCTTTTCCAGGCGAAAGAACGGCAGGAAGAAGAACATTTCCGTAAACTGGACAGCCTGATTCGCCAGCAACAGGCAACCCGAAGAGAAAGTGTGAAGAATAGTCCGGTACTGAGATTCAAAAAAAGATTTACATAGCATTTCTGCGATTTCTAATTGCACACTGCACATACCGGTAGATTTATTGGATTTGTATACCGAAAAAAGACAGGCGCTCTCCAACAAGTGCCTGTCCTTTTCTTTTTTATATCTCCTGATCCTGCTGACGCAGCTCGTTTCCAAAACGAGTGTACTGTGGCATCCACGCAAGACGCACGGTACCGATCGGGCCGTTTCTCTGTTTTGCGATAATAATTTCTGCAATGTTCTTATCTTCCGTGTCAGGATTATAATAATCATCACGATAGATAAACATACAGACATCGGCATCCTGCTCGATTGCTCCGGACTCTCGGAGGTCTGAAAGCATCGGACGCTTATCTGTTCTCTGCTCAACCGCACGGCTCAGCTGTGACAGTGCAAGCACCGGCACATTCAATTCTCTGGCAAGACCTTTCAAAGAACGTGAGATCTCAGAAATCTCCTGCTGACGGCTCTCATTCTTTCTTGAATTGCTTCCGCTCATCAACTGTAAGTAGTCGATAATGATCAGGTCAAGTCCCATCTCCAGCTTGTATTTTCTACACTTTGAACGCATCTCTGAAATCGTAATACCTGACGTATCATCAATGATCATTCTTGATGATCCTATTGTTCCGGCTCCTTCGATCAACTTCTCCCAATCCGTATCTGACAGATTACCGGTTCTTAGTATCTGTGCATCCACATGAGACTCCAATGAGAACAGACGGTTTACCAACTGCTCTTTGGACATCTCAAGACTGAAGATTGCTACTGCTTTATTCTGACGAAATGCCACATGCTGTGCGATATTCAATACAAACGCTGTCTTACCCATGGAAGGACGGGCTGCGATCAGTACAAGGTCTGAGCGCTGCAGACCGGACAACTTATAATCAAGATCAATGAATCCTGTCGGAATTCCTGTTACTGTTCCTTTTGTCTTAGACGCACGCTCGATTACATCCAATGCATTGAGTACAACCTGCTTGATCGGTACATACTCTTCTGAATTCCCAGTCTCTGCAAGTGCAAAAACCTGCTTCTGTGCATCTTCCAGAATCTCCTCTAATGGCTGATTCTGCAGATAACAGGCATTTGCCGTCTCTTCATTTACTTTGATCAGGCGACGCATGATTGATTTTTCACGTACAATTTCAGCATAGCTCTTGATATTCGCAGAAGTCTGTGTTCCCATCAGCAAATCTCTTGCAAACTCCATACTGCTGATCTCTGGCGGGACATCCTTTTCTTTCAGATATTCCTGCAAGGTGATCAGATCGACCGGTTTTCCCGCATGAAACAGTTCCACCATAGAATTAAACAAGATTCCATATGCTGTCTGATAAAAATCATCCCCTGATAATATCTCGGAGGCCACCGTGATGGCCTCCTTGTTCATCAGCATCGCACCGAGCACTGCCTGCTCTGCCTCCGCACTGTGCGGAGGAATTCGTTTCATTGCTGCTTCCATATCCATAAAGATTTCGTCTCCTTATGCTTCTTCCTGTACAACTACTTTCAGTTCTGCTGTAACCTGTGGATGAAGCTTTACAGACACGTTGTGTGTTCCGAGTGTCTTGATCGCTTCTTTTAACTGGATCTTCTTTTTATCAACATTAAGATTCAACTGTGCTTTTACTTCCTCTGCAATCTCTTTGCTTGATACAGAACCGAAAGTTCTTCCACCTTCTCCAACTTTGATGTGTGTTACAATTTTAGCTTCTGCGATCTTAGCTGCAAGTTCTTTCGCGGCCTCCAGGTTCTCCTCCGCAACTTTTTTCTCGTTATTCTTCTGAAGCTTCAGATCATTCAGATTCTTTCCTGTTGCTTCCAGTCCAAGCTTCTTTGGAAGGATAAAGTTTCTTGCATATCCATCATTTACGTTTACGATCTCTCCTTTTTTTCCAAGAGATTTTACATCCTGTAATAAAATAACTTTCATTGTCAAATATCTCCTTCTTCTATCATTTTATCAATGGTCTCTTTTAATGCACTGACTGCTTCATGCATATTCGTGTGGTCAAACTGTGCTCCCGCAGAATTAATATGACCGCCTCCACCGAGCTTCTCCGCGATAATCTGAACATTCACTTCATCAATGGAACGCGCACTCATATAAATCTTATTTTCATATTCTGTCAATACAAAAGAAGCCTTTATTCCGCTAATATCCAGCAATTCATTCGCCGCTTGTGCTGCAAGCACTGTAGGACTGTCAATATCGCTTGGACATACTGCAATCGCATACTCCTTACGATAAACTTCTGCATTGCGGACTGCCTCAGCCTTGGCCTGATAAGATGCCATATCATCACGGAACATCTTGCGTACCCGTGTAATATCTGCACCGCATCTTCTCAAAAATGCTGCTGCTTCAAAGGTTCTCACACCTGTACGGTTCATAAAGTTTCTCGTATCGATCATAATTCCGGCATACATGCACTCTGCTTCAAGTGCCGGGAATTTGATGTCATCTACCATATACTGTAGAACTTCTGCGATCATCTCGCAAGTGGAAGAAGAATACGGCTCCACATAAGAAAGTACCGCGTTCTCAATAATATTACTACTCTGCCTGTGATGATCCAGCACTGCAATCATCTTTGATTTCTTCAAGAGTTCCGGACACTCTGTCATCTGTGGCTTGTTCGTATCTACTACAATGACCATTGCATTGTCATCCACATAATCCAATGCCTGTTCTGACGTAATAAAAATATCATCCTCATATGCAGGGCTCTCCAAAATCTCATCATACAACGGACGAACAGATCCTGTAACTTCATTGATCACAATATGTGCCTTTTTTTCCAGACTTACTGCTGCACGGTAAATACCCATACATGCACCAAAAGAATCCGGATCAGCAATCTTATGACCCATAACAATAACTTTGTCTCTGGTCACAATAAACTCTCGAAGTGCCTCAGCTTTAACACGCGCCTTCACCCGTGTATTCTTCGCTGTCTGCTCCTTCTTACCACCAAAATAAGTTATTCCGTTACAATCCTTAATAACTGCCTGATCTCCGCCTCTGGCAAGTGCAAGATCGATTGCCACACGCGCATACTGGTAGCTCAACGCATACGTTGCCGTATTCAATCCCAAACCAATACTCAGTGTTGCCGATCTTGAATTACCGATATTAACCTGTTTTACCTCTTCCAGAAGAGAAAACTTGTCTTCTTTCAGCTTTTTATAAGCATCCTTTCGAAGTACGATAAAGTATTTATCCTTCTCCAGTTTCTTTACGATACCATCTACATCTCCGATATACTTATTGATCTTACGGTCAATCAATGCCACAAGAAGGGATTGTCTGACTTCCTCAACACTCTCCATAACTTCATCATAGTTATCAATATAAATCAATCCGGCAATCATTCGCTGATCTTCGTTCTCTCGGATGTAGGCATTCAGTTCTGTTACATCTCTTAAAGAAACTGCAACAAAATATTCCTGCTCTTCCGGAATCTGAAGCAACTCTTCTTTCTCACTGAATCCCTCCAATGATACTTTTCGAAGCTCTGCCTGATAACTTCTTTCACGATAGGTTACTTCCAATTCTACATGATCCACATCATTTTTTGGAAATACACCCGGATGTAATTCTGGAATCATACGGTTCAGATAACGTTCTTTTCTCTGACCCTCTGTCAGATTCAAAAAGCAATCATTCTTCCACAGAATCCTCCCATCCTCCAGCGCAATCGCATAGGGAATTGCCAGTTCTTTGAGCAACCGGTTTTCAATACCTTTATACTGTACTGAAAACTGGATCAGATCTGCCAGGATCAAAGATCTGTTATAGAAATACAGCGAAAAAGCGATTCCTACATATATAATTATGATCACTGACATCAAAAGTCCGGCTTTCTTGTCCACCATGTACATCCATACATCCATGCCAATCAAGAGAAGTGTCATGATCAGCGGCCATCGCATGTACATTCTGAGCTGTCCCTTCAGCTGCATTTTATTCCTTTTCATAACTAATACCTCACCTGGGACTACTATCAATCACCATCATCTGTGACTAATTACAATATAGCTAATCTATTATAGCATCTTTTCCCCTAAGATGCTATAGGTTGTATTATGCAAAAAAACACGCAAAAATGAATTAGAAAAAGCAAAAAGATCGAATTTCTGAATTTCTCCAAAAATTCGATCTTGCTATTAGCTAATTATCTCAATTAGTCCTGAACGTAAGGCATAAGAGAAATGTGTCTAGCTCTCTTGATTGCTACTGTAAGAGCTCTCTGGTGCTTAGCACAGTTTCCTGTAATTCTTCTAGGAAGAATTTTTCCTCTTTCAGAAACATATTTTTTTAATTTTGCAACGTCCTTGTAATCGATTTCGTTGTTCTCTTTACCACAGAACACGCAAACTTTTTTTCTTCTACGAGCTGGACCTCTTCTTTTGAATCCACCCTCTGGTCTGCTTCCTTTTTCGTAAGCCATGATGGTTATCTCCTTTCCGACTTAGTTAAACGGTAACTCCTCATCGATACCATCCGGGATATTCATGAAGCCATCACCTGCATCTGCGCTAGGTGCCGGACTCGGTGCAGACTGACGCTGGAAACTTGCTCTGTTAGCTTCTGCCTCGGCTCTGCTCTCTGCAAACTCCTGCTCTTCCACGATCACTTCTGTTGTGTATACTTTCACACCATCTTTGTTCGTGTAGCTTCCTGTCTGGATACGTCCGGAAATAGAGACACGCATTCCCTGATGGAAATACTTCTCAGCAAACTCTGCGGAACGTCCGAATATAACACACGGAATAAAATCCGCTGTCGGCTCACCGTCTCTTCTGAATCTGCGATCTACAGCAAGTGTATATCTTGCAACCGCTGTAGCATTGTCTCCCTGTGAATATCTCACTTCTGGGTCTCTTGTTAACCGTCCTACTAAAACTACTTTATTCATATATACCTCTTTCCGCTTATGCTTCCTGTTTCACGCATAAATATCTGAGTACATTGTCCATAATGCGGATACGCTGCTCTACTTCAGCTGGAACTGTACTTTCAGCCTCGAAGTGGATGAAGTAATAAAATCCTTCTTTCATTTTCTGGATCTCGTAAGCGAATCTTCTCTTGCCCCACTCATCAACGTCTGTTACATTACCGCCGAAACGAGTGATCATTGCTTTCACTTTCTCGATTACTTCTGCTCTTGCTTCGTCTTCGAGTTTTGCGCTTACAACAACAGCTAATTCATACTTATTCATCTTATTTTACCTCCTTATGGTCTCTTGGCCCCCGGTTCCTCCCGGGAACAAGGAAATTGAATGACTGATTGGAATTGTTCCATCAGCATGTCACAGTTTCTTATAATACCATAAAGAATTTGTTGTTTCAAGCCTTTTTTGTAATTTGTCTTGTATTTTTTTCTACCAATTTTCTTGGCACCATGATCTGGTGCCCGCAGCCCATACATTTGAGACGAAAATCCGCTCCGACCCGGAGAATCTCCCACTCCTGACTTCCGCATGGATGCGGTTTCTTCATCTTAATAATGTCGCCTACATCAAATCTGTCTGCCATTCTAATTTTCTCCTCCGTCTGTCGCCGTCAATACTCCCTGCAAAAGGAATCTCTCATCTTCTTTTACATTGGTACAAGTTGAAAGACTGACAATCTGAGACTGCGCATTCACTTCTGTTCCTGTGTCATATGCTGAATCTTCTTTACACATTTTCAAATAACTCTCAAACGCTTCGTCTGTCGCATAAGTCAGATTATACTGATCTGCAGTATCCTTCACGACAGCTGCTGAAAACACGGTATAAGTCCTTGTTTTTCCATCCGGTGTATAAATATAGAAATTCGGATGTTCTTTATAGAAAGATTCTTCCTCATACTTTTTCAGCTGCGAAAACATTTCTCCGCCAACTTTCAGGTTATGTCCATAAATCATTGTATTTCTATCTGAAAAATCACTCTTATTTTTCATGTCCATGAAAATTGCACCCAGTTTATTATCATTTGCGGAAAACGTCTTTGTCAGATATTCTTTGTTATCTGCACTTTTTACAACCGGATAACTGATAATTGATGGTTCATCAAACCGGATCCAGGCTACCGTATCTGGATTTTCCTGCAAAAGCACATCAAAATCTACTTTAAATGTGTCTCCCGATACATCTCCCGGATCATCTGTTTGCTCCTGTACAGTGATTGCTTTATTTTTGAGCTTATCATACTCTTTTCCACCAGAATAATATGGCACCATTGTGCGTACCAGCTGATAAAGCGAAAATGCAAAAACACAGACTGCCACAACCAGGATCACCATTGTTACTTTATCAAATAAACCGCTTTTTTTCTTTTGCCTGCTTCGTTTCTGTCGCTTTTCTAATCTGTGGCGCACCGGCTTCTTTCTATTTCTTCCCATTCTTTTTCCCTTCTCCAGCTACTAGAAACCAAGATTTTCATCTACAAGAATAATTTTGAAACGACCTTTCTGACGGCTGAATCTTGTTACCAGAATCTGACAACAGATACATTCCGGGCTCTTGCAGTCAAAGCAGCTTCCAGCCTTGGAACATGGTGTATCAATTCCAAAACGCTGTGCATTTACAGGTGCAGCTTCATTTCTTGCCCTGCTCATTGCATCTTCCTGTGTCTTTACAACTTTGTTCATACCAACAATTAGAAGTACATTCTTTGGTCCAAATGCATATGCTGCTACACGGTTTGCATTTCCGTCAATATTGATGAACACTCCATCTTCACTCATCGCATTCACACTTCCAAGAAACCAGTCACAGGAAAAAGCTGCTCTCGCGATTTCCTGTTTCTCTTCCGGTGTAGCTGCTTTATCTCTGTCACAGAAATTATAGTTTCCGGATTTTATCGCATCAATCAGACCGCATTCGTGTACGGAAGAGGCACCTCCCATATTGATCGTACTTCCTTCCGGAATCCACTCCAGTGCTTTCTGCACTGCTTCTTCCTTTGTCTCAGCATAATAAGCATCCATATTTCTGGATTCAAGTGCTTTCACCACACGTTCTCCAAGTACTTTGTTTCTTTTCTGTCTTACATCCATCTTAATTGCCTCGCTTTCATTTTGTGTTATCAACATACAGTTTCATTTTTTGAAAAGTTATTCACGATTTGAATTGATTTTCCCCTGCTTTTTCAACAGTTCATGAATAGTATATGCCACCCCTAAGTCTTCATTTGACTTTGTAACATATTTTGAAACCCGCTTCACTTCCTCATCTGCATTTTCCATCGCGACAGTTGCGCCAAAATCCATAGACAACATAGAGTAATCGTTCAGGCTGTCTCCAAACACCATCACTTCCTCTTTTGTATAACCTAAAGATTCAATATATTCCTGAATCGCAGGTCCTTTCTCCGCTCCTTTTACCGTGATTTCCAGATTATTATAGAAAGAAGACGCAACTGCGAGTTCTGGATTCTGCATCAGTCTGCGCTTGATCTTATCAAGCATCTCCAGATCGCCTGTGAAAAGGAAAATCTTATGGATTATAATTCCCTGTTTCTCTAATTCGTCCACAGAATCGATTCGTCTTGAATTTGCCTTCACTCGCTTATAAAGTTCTGACTGCTCTATTTGATCTCTGCACTCAGATAAATGGAACAGCTGAATCTGACGAACAATACTCTCCTCTACTTCCTCCGGTGTTCCCACACGATACTCATAAGGTCCGGCGCAATACAATACCGAGATTGGATATTCTTCCAATACCTTTGCCACCTCATTGCAGATCTCATATGTAAATCCTATGCTTTTTAGAATTTCACCCTTTGGGTTGCGTATCTCTGCGCCTGAGCCCACAATGAAATCACAGCCCAGATCCAGACCTTTTAATTCTTCCATTGCTCCATTATAACTTCTTCCGGTTGCTATCATAAAGCGGATTCCCGCCGCCTGTGCTTCACGGATCGCTTCTACTGTCTCCGGTGCTACTTTGTGATTGTCTCCAAGAAGTGTTCCATCCATATCACTTGCTATTACTTTGATCATAATCCGCTTTCTCCTGTTAAAACTTTCTTGTCTTATAAATATATTTTTTGCCTTTGCCTATGAGTATAACTGTTTTTGTGAAGCTGTGCAAGACACGTCTGTTGAAGTTAACCTGTTGTTTTTAAAACCTTTACTGCTTTCACGATTTCTTCTTCCGAAGTCTGCCAGAGCGCATAATCTCCACGTTCCGACAATCCAAGTCCGATTCCTTCTTTTCTATATTTCATCATACTGTCCACTACAATCTTTCCAGACATATGATAAGAAGTAATTCCTGTATACGGAAGTAATTTTTCTATTGATTCCGCACCAATCCCACTTGCCGCAAGGATCTCAATCCTTCCTGCGCTTTTTTCCTGAAGTGCTTTCAGCATCTCTTTTCCTTCCCACGCAGTTTCTTTCTGTCCACTTGTCAGAATCGTATCAAATCCAAGTTCAATGGCTTCTTCGAGTGCTTTCGTCGGATCTATACAGACATCAAATGCACGGTGAAGCGCTTTCTCTTTATTTCCTGCTACCTTGATAAGTTCTGCCATTCGCTCTGTATCCAATGTACCATCCGGATTGAGCATTCCGATGACAACTCCATCAGCTCCCATCTCACAGTACATCTGAACTTCCTCTTTTAGCTGTTCAAATTCATATTGGTTATAGCAATAATCTCCATATCTCGGACGAAGAAGAACTCTCGTCTTGATGTCTGTATATTTTTTTACAAGATCAAATAATGCTTTTCCCGGAGTAAGTCCTCCAATCACAAGGTTACTACAAAGCTCGATTCGGTCTGCGCCACCTTTCTGCGCATTGATCGCTGATTGTACACAATCTGTGCATGCTTCTAATATTTTTGTTTTCATATGTTCTGTTTTCCTTCTATGTTAAAGTTCTACATATCAGAAGAAGCTGCCGTTGGCAGCTTCTTCATGGTTCTTATCGTTTACTAAGAAATCTCTCTGGACACAAGCTGCTATAAGCTTGTTACTGTTCACTCCCGTGTCAATCACTTCGCTGATTGACACGGAGGATGCATGTTTTGGCTTGAATGCATCTTACAGGTACTTTGCTGCCTCTTCGTCACAGATCACTGTTACATGTGGATGGAACTGTAAGATACTTCCAGGTACCTTCGGTGTAACCGGTCCGTTTACTACTTCTTTCAGGATCTCTGCTTTATTCTCTCCGTTTACAAGAAGTACGATCTTCTTTGCACGCATAATTGTTCCGATTCCCATAGAAACAGCTTTTCTCGGCACATCTTCTTTCTTCTCAAAGAAGCGCTTATTCGCTTCAATTGTGCTGTCTGTCAGGTCGATTTCTCCTGTTACCTTTGTAAACTCATCTGCCGGCTCATTGAATCCAATATGTCCATTACATCCAAGTCCAAGCAACTGGATTTCTACCTGTCCTGTCTTTGCCATCAGTTCTTCGTAAGCTTTTCCTGCCTCTCCAGCTTCAAATCCAACCCCATCCGGTACATGTACATTCTCTTTATTGATATTTACATGATCGAAAAGATTGTCATTCATGAAATAATGATAGCTCTGATCATGCTCCGGTGCCAGCCCGATATACTCATCCAGGTTGAATGTAGTAACCTGAGAGAAATCAAGATCTCCAGCCTCATACATTTTAACAAGCTCTTTATACAGACCAACCGGTGTGGATCCTGTTGCCATTCCAAGGATTGTCTTTGGATTCTCCATGATCTCTGCTGCAAACAATGTTGCCGCTGCCTTGCTCATCTCTTCATAATTCTTCTTTACAATTACTTCCATTTTAATACCCTCTCATTTCATTATATTTATATCGAGTGCTTTGGAAGCCACCCCATATTTTCATAGATCAAATCTATTTGCTTCCTGCTTCTGTAGATATATTTTATAACTTCTTATTCCTTATGCGAGTTTACCATAGCTGATTGTCTGTACTAAATCAAAGTCCTCATTTAATACAACCATGTCTGCATCTTTTCCTGCTGCAATAGCCCCCTTAGAATCAAGTCCGAACTCTTTCGCCTGATTTCCAGAGGTCATCTTTACTGCATCTTCAACTGTAGCACCTGTAAATTCCATAACATTTTTAAATGCCTGAATGTATGTAAGGATACTTCCTGCGATTGTTCCGTCTTCCAGTTTTGCCATACCATCTTTTACGATTACGACCTGTCCGCCCAGTTCGCTCTTTCCTTCCGGCATTCCTTTCGCACGCATGGAATCTGTGATCAGCTCGATTCCATCATACCCTCTTACTTTGCATGCGAGTTTCACCATATCCGGTACAATATGCTTTCCGTCACAGATTAGCTCTGCATGTACCCCTTCTGCCAGCATACCATATCCTGTCACCCCCGGCTCTCTGTGATTCAGTCCTCGCTGTGCATTGTAAAGATGAGTCACATGTGTTGCTCCGCTTGCATTCAATTCCCCGTATAATGCATTCGAATGTCCTGCGCTTAAGACAACTCCATTTTCCCTGCACCATGTCTCAAATGACGGATCAGCCTCTTCTGGTGCATAGGTAACAATACGGATCAGTCCACCACTGATCTCATTCCATTTTTCCAGTGTGTTTTCATCCGGTTTCTTAATATAAGAAGGATCTTGTGCTCCCTTAAACACAGTTGAGATAAATGGTCCCTCTACGTGGATTCCTTTGATCACCGGGTTCTTCTGTGCCGCATCATGAATATTCTGCATTGCTTTCTCGATGTTCTCATAGGTCTGAGTCATAGTTGTACAGAAGTAAGTTGTGATTCCCTCCTGCTTTGTCATCTGCTTAACCATCTCATCAATCTCATCCGGTGTAGCATCCATATTATCTTTTCCATAACCACCATGGCTATGAATATCGATAAATCCCGGAACCACCATCGTCCCGGCACAGTTCACCTCAAGATCATCTTCTTTCGGCTCAAATCCTGTCATATCTCCGACTTCTTCAATCTTCTCATCGAAGCGGATATAGCCATTTTCGATCACACCGTCCCCAGTATAAATCTTCTTCTCTTTGATCAGTTTCATGTTGTTCTACCTCGTTTTCTACTTTTTAGAATACTGGTATCTGTGAAGATACTGAACAGATACGGATATATTACTGTTCGTAGTGACTTACGAGCAGCAATACAACTCTTACTTTTTTATTATCTCACAATACAAAGTGAGATTCCATCAATATTTCATAATTTATCAAAAAATCTCTGTCCGTTTCCACTAACCGCAGAACTATAAGAAACGTTACTGTTCACTCCCGTGTCAATCAGCGGAGTGATTGACACGGGAGTGAACAGTAACTAAGAAACACCTGAAACAATAGTAGTTTCCCCCAAACTATTGACAATATCTGCCTAATTGCGGTAAATTAAATGTTATTGTGGGTTAAAAATGCCTTCAATTATGATTTTGATACCTATGGATTGTACAAATGCTATGCCTTCTTACAATCCTGCCCGATATCATCATATAAAATAACATAAGGAAAGGATAAAAGAATATGAATTGGGAAATCATTACTTTTATTGCGTATTTCGTCATTTTGCTTGGCGTAGCATTAGTATTTTACTTTAACGGTACCAATAAGAACTCCGAGGACTTCTTCCTTGGTGGAAGATCTATGGGGCCTTGGGTAACAGCACTGTCCGCACAGGCGTCCGATATGTCTGCGTGGCTGCTGATGGGACTTCCGGGATCGATCTTAGCTTTCGGTTTCGGACAGATGTGGATCGGTATCGGTCTTGCATTAGGAACAGCTGCTAACTGGATTCTGTGCGCAAAACGTCTGCGTACATTCTCTAAAGCTGCAGATGATGCAATCACATTACCACAGTATCTGACAAATCGTTTTGCAACAGACTCCAGATCACTGCAGTTGACATGTGCACTGATCTTCCTATTTGCTTATACAATTTATGTAGCATCTGCACTGGTAGCCGGTACTTCTGTATTCACAACACTGTTCCCGACAGTTTCTCCTAAGATTGCTATGTTCGCATTCTTGCTGATCATTGTTGCCTACACATTCTTTGGTGGCTTTGCTGCAGTTTGCTGGACAGACTTTTTCCAGGGATTACTGATGATGCTTGCACTGATGCTTGTACCTCTCGTAGTCTGCATCGGTCACAGTGATCTGTTGGATCCTACTGCTCTTACTACAGTATATGAGTATACTGATGCTGCTACAGGCGCTGTAACACAGTGTGCTTTCGGAGGCGGTATCTTTGATGCCAGCTGGCAGGATATCGTCAGCGGACTTGGCTGGGGATTAGGATACTTCGGTATGCCACATATCCTGGTGCGTTTTATGTCTATCGAGAAACCATCCATGATCAAGAAATCTTCTATCGTAGCAATTGTATGGGTAATCATCTCACTGTTCTCTGCTGTCCTGATTGCTTACTTAGGCAGAATGGTTATGGGCGCTGAACTGCTCACTCAGGGAAATCAGAAACTTGTATTCATTGCTATGGCGCGAAGATTCTTCCCGGCAGGCATCTGTGGACTTCTGCTTGCAGCGATCATCGCCGCTTCGATCTCCACTGCTGATTCCCAGCTGTTGGTAGCATCCAGCTCCTTCACAGCAGATCTGTACAAGCCTTTCTTCAGAAAAAATGCTTCTGAAAAAGAGACTCTGATGGTTGGACGTATCCTCGTACTGATCCTCTCCCTGATTGCTTTTGGTATCGCAAACTCCAAGGGAAGCGGTGCTCAGGCTATCATGGATATGGTTGAAAATGCATGGGGCGCTTTCGGTGCTTCTTTCGGACCTGCGATTCTACTGTCACTGTTCTGGAAACGCTTTAATTACCAGGGTGCTGTAGCAGGTGTAATCTCCGGATTCGTTGTAGATCTCGGATGGCTGCTCACAGGAATGACAGATGCCACAGGTATCTTCGAGATTGTCCCTGGATTCTTTGCAAGTCTTCTGATTGCTGTTATTGTAGCAAAGCTTACTGCTGAACCAAATAAAAAAGCTGTTGAAATCTTCGATCAGGGAATCAAAGCGGAAACTGAATAAACTATGAGAAACACGCTCCGCGAGTTTCTCAAGTTATCGCGGCAGTCGCCAAGGTCTCGTGCAAGCACGGACTTTGGCTCGTTGCTCGCGTAAATTACAAATGTATTATAAAGTCAAAAAATCAGTCGTAAATATTTACGGCTGATTTTTTGTGCGTTTATGATTCATATTTATCTTATTTATATACAAAAAGAAGGGGCTTACATAAGCCCCTTCGACATTTGACACCTGACTCACATCAGTGTTCAAATCATCCTTCAATTGCGATTGTTTTCTTTGTCTCAACTGGTTTTGCCTCTTTCTTCGGCACTGACAGTTTCAGAATACCATTCTCGTATTTTGCTTTGATATCTTCCTGTGTAAGGTTCTCACCTACATAGAAGCTTCTCTGCATTGCTCCGGCATAACGTTCCTTACGGATGTATTTACCTTTCTTGTCTTCCTCATCCTTATCAAGACCCTTAGCAGCTGATACGGTCAAATAACCATTCTCAAGCTCAATGCTGATCTCATCTTTCTTGAATCCAGGAAGATCGATATCTACTTCATATCCTGCGTCATGCTCACGGATATCTGTCTTCATCATGTTCTTAGCGTGTTTACCGTATAACGGATTCTTCTTTCCCCAAAAGTCCTGCTCAAATGGGAAGTTCATCCAATCATCATCAAATAAGTTTTCTCCAAAAATACTAGGCATCATCATAAGTCATTTCTCCTTTCAATGCTAACTAACTTTGTTGCCTTTTGTGAGAAGATCTCACAATTTATATAAGCTGCTTTCGCAGTTGTTGTCAGAACATTCGGAGGATTTCAGAAGTTCATTTCTTTTCTTTTTCTCTGTCTTCCTTTGTTCTACTTATTATATAGCACGCAGTTTTTAGCCATGTCAAGAGGTGAGTGCTAATTTTTTGAGATTTTTTTTGCAAACCCTTTAAAATCAATGGTTTGCAGTATCTTATTTCTTTTGAAATTGTGATTTTTTCTGTTTTGACACCAATTTGACACCAATTTCTCTTTTTGTGGTGTCAAGCATTTAACACCATACTATCTAGTCTTGCAATCTCATTTTCAATCCTTGTCAGCTCTCCAATATGGTTATACACTTCCATTGTTACATCTATATGAGCGTGTCCCATAATATATTGAAGAACTTTTACATCCATACGGCACTCTGCCATTCTGGTACAAGCTGTGTGACGCATTACATGAGCTGAAAACTTTGGTAACAGCTCTGCTTTCCTATGCTCTTTTTTTGCTCTCTCTACTTCGGTTTTGTTATATGCGTCTACAATGTTGTATAAAACACTATTTACGCCATTCGGCATAAGCGGTCTGCCCGATTTTGCTGTAAAGACAAACCCCGAATACCCGTCCACCTCAATGCTCTTATCCTTTGCAAGCATAAAATTGATTTTCCTTTGTTCCTCAAAGGCTTTTGCAACTTCTTGTGTCATAGGTATAATACGAATACCCGACTCCGTTTTTGGTGTAGAGATATGGAACTTGCAACCGTCGCCTAAATTCTTATAAATGAGCTGGTGGTCTACATTAACCGTTTTTGCCTTGATGTTTATATCTTTCCATGTAAGACCAATAAGCTCCCCACACCTTAACCCCGTACCAATCATTATGGTAAACATAGGATAATATGTGTTATAGACATTGCTCTGTTTTACAAACTCCATAAACTTTTCTTGTTGAGAAACTGTTAAGGCTTCTTTTTCCTCTGCTGTTTTTCCATAATCACTAATGGAACTTTTTGCAGGGTTCTTTCGGATAATATCATCATCAACAGCCATTTCTAATGCAGGATAAAGCAGGTTGTGAATATACTTGATTGTAGAATAAGCATATCCAGCTTTGGAAAGTTTCGCATAATACGCTTTAATATGTGAGGGTAAAAGCTGAACAACTTTAATATTTCCAATCTCGTCTTTTACTCTGTTTTCCCAAGCACGAACATAACTAACTCTTGTAGTATCAGCCAGCTCACGAGTTTCCATATAACGCTCAAATAACGTGTTGAGCGTCATTTTTTTGATTGCTCCGTCTGTCAATATGTTATCTTCCATATCTTTTGCAATCTGCTTCTCTTTTTCTCGAAGCTCTGGTAAATCTTGTGCATAGACTGTCAATCTCTTGCCTGTTCTTACATCTGTATAACGATAACTGTATCTTCCATCATTACGCCAGTTTTCGCCCTCTCTTAATTTTCTTCCTTTTGGGTCTTTTCTACTAATTGCCATGAGAACCATTCCTTTCTGAAAAAGCCTCTTTTCTTGTTCTCACAGCGTGCTTTGTCCTTTCTTATTATACTACACACGCCAGAGAACATAAATAGAAAATCGCTCTATTCTTCCAAATATAACAAGTATTTCTTGACTTTTTCTATGGAATAAAGAACCCTGCGACCTATCACAATTTTTGCTCCTGCCTGCTCGCCAATCTTTCTTGCAGTAGCACGACCACAAGATAACATAGCAGACAGTCCCTCTATATCAACAGCAATCGGCTGTTCCGTTGCTCTTATCTTCGTTTTATTCATATTCCAACACCTTACCTCGCTGGAACATCACATCATTTAACACATCAGTATTTAACATAATGTAACACCCCCTTTACTGTGTGTCTATTTATAAGTTACATAAGCAGACAGACGGCTTTGGAAAGCTCCATTAGTATCTCAACTATTCCCATTCTTGTGGGCAGAACCGCACCATGCGGACGTATCATTATTCTGTGAGGATAGGTCATGGCAAAACGACTTTTCCAACAGTCGCTCTCGGATCACTGCGTGGGTCGCTCGCTTTCTTTTGGAAAGGTCGTGGCGTACAGTCCCCGTGGCTCGCTATCTCACAAACGTATCTGTCTGCTTTATTCAGTTGTCAAAGAGCTGTGGCGAAAGCGTGTTGCTTTCATGTAAAAGCAGGGCAGAGCAGGAAAGAGGGGGACATTAAACCATGGTCTGCTAAAAACTGCTTATTCTTCTTCGATTTCTAAGGCAATATCAAACCCTAAAATCATTTTGATAAGTGCTTCTCGGATAAGTCCCTTTAACTCCATATCTACAACAATATAGACATTGCCGTATTCATCATAAAGTGGGCGCAAACAGCACTTTGATATGTACGGGTCATAAAATGCCAGTATTTTTTCAATCGCTTTTTCGTCCCCGTCCATTGCTTGCGAAAGCAAATAGTAGGACGGCTTCTTAAATGTTTGCTTCATTTTACTGCTTCTCCTTTAGTATTTTTTTCATAGTTTCCAAAGCATGATGTCGGTTTCTAAATACACCGCTTTGCGTAATCTTTTGTAAGTTGGCAATTTCACTTTCTGTCATTTCCAAGAAGTAATACATTAACAGAGTATTTCTCTTTCTTTCTGGAAGTTTTTTCAAGGCTTCTGCCAGCTCATCATCAAGGACACGAATATCAATGCCACATACTGAAAAGATTGTATAATCTGTTTCGTAGTCGTCCCTCACAGCAAAATTTTCAACGAAAATTTCTGGAAGTTCACAGAATGGAATTTCTTTATCTTTTCGTCGTTTCAATCCTTGTTGGTAGTCCTTTACAACATGACGGACAACTTTCTTCAAACAACTTTCAAAGCGACATTGAACTGTTTTCTGGAAGTCAGACGGTTTCATCAATCTCACCCCCTTTCCACTATGATTTGAAAAGTGTTTATCCCTCTTTCCGCACCATATAGGGAATGAAAGGTGTGATTTAATGACCTCTTTTGAAAAATTTTTAAATTTTTTTCGGGTATGAAAAAAGCCCGCACAAAACATATAGTCTGTACGAGCCTTTAAAGCTAAAACATATTCAATTTTTAATAGTGTGCTATTAGGTGGAATTTGATTGCAAATAATTGTACTTAAAGTTTTCCATAATGCAAGCCCCCTTAAAGCACCGTATCAATGTTGGCATGGTTTTCAAATTACTCTGAAAAATTATGAACTGTTCCTTTTGGAAATGTAATGGTCAGTCTTGTATATTCTTTTTCCGTAGAAGCAATATCCAATTTCAAGCCCAACCTATCGCATAATTTTTTCGATAGATACAGTCCCATACCCGTTGCATTTGCCTTGTTTCTATTTGAACCCGTAAAACCTTTTTCAAATACACGGGATAAATCAGACGCTTTTATTCCACAACCATTATCTTCAATCACAAACAATATATTTGTACCATTGTCTTGACTGTATATCGTCAGTTTATTTTCTTGCTTATCAAAATACTTAATCGCATTTTGCACGATTTGAGATAGAATGAATGTCAGCCATTTTTCATCAGTATAAATGACATTTTCTATGTCATGGATATTGATAATTGTTTTTCTTTCCATAAGCGAATGACGGAATTTCAGAATGACATTATGTATCACTTCGTCTAACTGCAACTGTTTTACAAAATAGTCCTTTTCCGTATTTTCGCTTCTTGCATAGTAGAGCATTTGTTCCACTAACTGAAATATTTTGTCTGTTTCTTTTTTTAATGTGTAATTTTTTGTATTGTCAAACGTCAAAGACAATGCTCCTATCGGTATTTTAATTTCATGGACGAAACTTTCCACATATTCTTGATAGTCCTGCTTTTCCTCTGTGATTTTGCCGATTTCATCATTCATAGATTTGCAGGCTTTTTTTAGTGCGTAGCAATAGGCTTTATTTTGAAATTCTTTTGGCTTTGGTAAAACGTCTGCAATATAATAGGTTTCTTCCAGTCCGTCTACTAAATCAATAATATGTTGTGAAACGTTACGTTTCTTCCGATACAAACACCATTGAAAAAGCCCTTGTATGCTGATGAACAGAATTACCAACGATACAACAAACAGCGTATCTACACCGTAGAAAATCAAGAGAAATGCTACTACGGCAAGAAAGAAAAGCTGAAACAATATCTCTGTTATTTTTTCTTCTAAGAATGTAAAAAAACTCACAGTTTCCAACCCTTTCCTCGTATATTTTCCAATAAATGAACAATACCGATTTCTTTCATTTTCTTTTTTAGACGGGTCATATTAACCAATAATACATTTTCGTCTATATAATATTTGTCATTCCACAGCTTTTCCAATAGTTCTTCTTTGCTAATAACTTTATCTTCGTTCATAAAGAAGTAGTACAAAATACGAAATTCATTTCTTGTCAGTTCAATGCTTTGCTCTTGATACTTCAAAATGGATAAATGTAAATCAAGGGTACAATCTTTTTTGACAAGCTCACGGAAATTATTCGGGTTTGACAACTGCAATGCACGCTTGATCTTCTCAAGAAGAATAAGCGTGTCATACGGCTTTGTTATGAAGTCAATCCCACCCACTTGAATACTTTTCAATTCGTCAGCATTTGTATCTCTGCTTGTTACAAAGATAATCGGTACTGGCATGACTTGTTTTATTTTCCTGCATACTTCATAGCCATTCTCATACGGCAGGTTAATATCAAGCAGAACCAGTTCTATGGAATATTGCTTTAATTCATCTGTCAGGTTTCCAAAGTCAGTCAATAAAACTGTTTCATATCCTTGTGTGTTCAATAATTTAGAAAGCTCCAAACGAGTGATTTCATCATCTTCGATAATTGCTATTCTCATTTCAACACCCCCTTGATTTATCATTATAATAATTTCACAGTAGGAGAGCTAGAAAAGTCTAACTCTCCTCGTTGATATTTCGTTTAAAACCAATATACGTTGCAATCCAGTAAATACTATAAATTAGGAAGAAGATAATTAAATTCAAGCCAAAGTAGATTAGATAAAGGTGTTTATCTCCCAAAATTTGTTGATACACATTATTCAATGACGACATCATCACAAAAGAACATAATATTGCTGATATTGCAGGGACACAAAATAATATCAATAATTGTTTTCTGATTGTCTTAAATAGCGACTTATCATTTATTCCTAATCTTCGCAAGGTCAAGTAGCGATATTTGTATTTAGTAGAGTCGCTCAATGATTGAACTGCCAAAATTGTCCCTACTGCGGAAATCAAGATAAATGCAATGTACATAAACAGACTGGCTACTATTGCAACCATTGCTTTTTGTTGTTCTATTTCTGCACCTCTTACATTTACTCTATACGATTCGTCATTTATTTCTCCATTTTTATCAACCTTTACTAATTGATGTTGCATATCTTCTTTTATCTTGTTTTCTAATTCTGCATCTGTTTCTTCTTTTGTATCTATAATCAAATGATTTTCTGATACTTCAAGTCCTTGAACATATTTATCTGGAAGTACAACAACAAATCTGCCAGTATTAGTTATAGAGTTCCAATAAGACTTAGTGTCATATCCTTTTAATTTCAAATTTTTATTTGCTACTGTTATAGTTTCAATGTCTTTGTTATCTTCAACCTCATATGCAAACTTGCTATTTGTAACTATATAGTATTCGTTATCATTTAAAGAAAGCAACGGCATCTTTCTTAATTCTAGTAACCTATTATAATCACTTAACTTCAAGACTGGGTCAAAATCATAATATTCTGATTGGAAGAAATTTTGTACCTGATGATTCGGCTCTTTATAAATGTCGTACTCAATGGTATTATCAATCGTATATTCTTCTTCAATTACTCGAATATATTCATCAAATACCTGCTTATCATCAAAGAGTTGTACATCATATGGTGCATTTAAATTCACGCTGATATCATACGAAGCTTTGTTGATACTAGAATAATTCAGAGCCAGCAGTGAAGTTAAAATCAACATAGACAATGTACCAAATGTGAAGCTCATTGTTCTTGCTTTAGAAGCAAATGTTCTTGCTACAAACAGATTGTCATTTTGATATTTCATTTTTTTATTCTTTAACAAAACAGTCAAGAACATATCTGCACAAGTTGTAGATATACCATAAATGCTGATAATCAACATGATTACGCTCACCATCAAATAGGTAAGTGTTTCTTGCTTATTAAAATTATCCATAGTACAACGTGAATTCCAGAGAAAAAGAGAAATCGCACCAAGAATAATACTTAAAACAAAAATGACATTTCTTTTTTTACTGTCACGGAACATTTTCTTTTCATTTTGTTTATCAAAGTAAAGAAAATCACGTATCGTCATTTTACTTATTCTTCTTAATAGATTAAGTAAAACCAAAACATAAATAGTTAAAAAACAAATTATCAATAGTCCAATAGAAACAAAATTCAAAGAAATAAAGAGAGTTTTTGGAATACCCAGTAAGTTTACAATTACTAACGACACAAACTGGCTGAATAAAAAGCCAATAGGAATAGCTAATACAAATGCTAAAATTCCCAACAGTATATTTTCAATTATAACTAAGTGGGCAATTTCTTTTTTCTTAATGCCAAGAAGCATATATGTTCCTAATTCTTTACTTCTTTTTTCAAACATAAATTTCGTTGTATAGTTGATCAAAAAGCATATCACAAAAATAATAAGGATATTTACAGCGAACAATGAATTCTTAAATGCATCCATACTGGAACATAACTTTACAATTTCATCAGAGCTTGCCACCAAATTAAAAGCAAATATAAGAGAAACGGATGCAGTAACGGTTATCAGATAAATCAAATAATCTTTAATATTTCTTTTTGTATTTCTATACGCTAACTTACCTAACATTTCCCACTTCACCTCCAAGCAAGGTTAATATATCCAGTATTTCATTGAAGAAATCTTTTCTGCTTTTTTCCCCTCTGAAAATTTCATTGAATATTTTACCGTCTTTCAAGAACAAAATACGTTCACAGAAAGACGCACTAAACGGGTCATGTGTTACCATTAAAATAGTAGCCTGCATTTTCTTGTTGATTTCAGACATTGTTTCCAGTAATAATCTGGAAGCTTTTGAGTCCAAAGCTCCCGTCGGTTCATCAGCTAATATCAGTTTCGGTTCATTGATTAAGGCTCTTGCACAAGCACAACGCTGTTTTTGTCCGCCAGAAACTTCATAAGGAAATTTCGATAAAATATCACGAATACCCAATTTATCAGCGATAGCATGAACTCGTTTGTCAATATCAGCAGGGTTCTGTTTGTTGATTACCAATGACAAAGAAATGTTTTCTTCAATCGTTAAAGTATCTAAAAGGTTGAAATCTTGAAAAATGAACCCTAGATTTTCACGTCTGAAATCAGCAAAATCTTTATCCTTGATTTTTGTAATATCTTGATTATTGACTGTAATGTGTCCACTGGTTACAGTATCAATCGTAGAGATACAGTTTAATAGGGTAGTCTTTCCAGAACCACTAGCTCCCATGATTGCGACAAATTCGCCCTTGTCTACATACATAGAAATACCGTCTACTGCCTTTGTGATATTTCCAGAATTACCCCCATAGTATTTTTTTACTTGCTCTAAATTTAAAATGTGTTCCATTAAAAATCGCTCCTTTCTTCCTGCCACATTTATTTGTTTTGGAATACAATTAAATTATAGCAAGGGCAGTATTCAATTACACTTACAGTTTTGAAAGTAAACAGAGAGTAAAAGAGCCGTGATAATGCAGATCACAATTCTGTGAAGCATTTCCACGACCCTTTTATTATAATTTTACCTTTGTCTTTTTCGTAATGGTATAAATGTATTCCTCTGGTGTAGGGCGTTTATTTCCAAAATACTTTTTGAAATTTGCCTGCACTTCTGGGTCGGTGCTGTTAATAGCTTCATCAATCGTAGCTTCTATATCCGCCCGAACATCAGCCAATGATACACCGCCAGCCTTTGCACCAGCTTTCAATGCCTTTTTTATATCTCTTTTGTTCAGTCCTATCATATTCATACCTCAATTCTACTTTTTAAAGCTAATAAGTTTTCCGTTGTATTTTACAATGATGAATATGATATAAAACACTCCTACAACAATCAAAATAAGACCTATGTAATAGCCTAATTCAGAATGAGAGATTAAATTGATAATCGGCATAACAAGAATACCAATACTAACCAGTAAAGTGCCTATTCCTATTTTTTTTGTAAACACCTTTTTATCTTTAGGGTCAAGTTGTGTATAATGATAACCATGTAATAAAGTAATATTCTCTTTTATTCCTATTTGATAAGATGTAAAAAGTAAAAACAATCCTATAACTATTTCAACAATCAATTCCTCTAATTCCATAATCGTTCTCTCCTTTAATCAAAATAAAATAATTCTTCAAATTTTTTATCTAAAGCTATACAAAGCACTAATGCCAATTTTGCTGTTGGATTAAATTGTCCAGTTTCAATAGAACTAATTGTATTCCGAGAAACCCCGACTAGTTCAGCTAATTCTGTTTGTGATAATTTTTTTTCTTTTCGTACAGTTTTTAATCTGTTTCGCAAAATTAAATGTTCGTCCATTCTATAAACCTATCATTAAAAATTTATAAAAGTAATACCCCATAAATAGAAGAAAGAATAAAGCAATAACAAATTTGGATTTATTTTTTGAAATATGTGCTTCATAACCCATAGAGCCAAATGCCACAGACCCAATAATTGTCATTATGTCATAGTAAGGTTCTTTACAAACTGCTTTAATGAAAAGAATTAAAATGCAGATAAATAAAACAAACATTAAGCCAAAAGATTTCCCTTGAAGTTTAATATGTTTTTCGTATTCATCAAGATATAGATTCTCTTTTTTGTTTTGTGATAGTATTTTTTCTTTATCCATTATATAACGCTCCTTTCAAATAATACCAAGTACACTTGTCATTTATATTATAGCATTCGGTCATTACAAGTCAATATTTTTGCACAGTTTTCTTGTCGTTTTGTAAAAGCGTGCAAATCTGATAGGAAATGCACGCTATATCATTTATCCTACAATCTTCCAGTTACTATCCTTATGTAGCACAAGCTCATACTGCGATACCTGCGTCGCTTTTGTCTGATTATCAATGAATTTTACCGCAACCTTGACTTTCACATTGTCGCCGTCCTTTATAAAGATAGGGTTTACCAGTTCAGAATAAATGTAGTCCCTGCCGATAGGTTCAATCACATTTCCCAATACATAGTAAGCAAGCTCTTTTTCCGTCGCTGTTGGGTACAGCTTAAAGAATGTTTCCAGAAATGCGGTAGCGTCGTTTACAGTATCAGCGTCTACACTTGCGTCTGCTTCTGATGTCTTAGGCTCATAGTCTGATTTTTCGATTGCTGGTGCAAGGGTAGGGTTCTGAACGATTACCATATCCCCGTCAGCGTCTATATGGACTTTTACGGTATAGGTTGCTTTCACATTGCTTGTCTGTTCTCCCTCTTTTATCTGCTGATCTACTTCGTAGGTAGCAGAAAAAGTGTCCGTTCCCAACTGTTCGATACTCCACACAATCACATCTGTAACTGTGGAGCTGGTCGGTATATCCGTTCTGATTGTATCACCATTCAAGTCCTGCAATTCCTTTGTCAGATAACCGCTGATTGCCTGCGTCCTTGCTTCAATCGCTTCTTTGCTGTTATTCCATATGTAATAGGACTTTGCGAAGTTCTTCACAAAATTTTCAATCCCGTTGGTGTCCTGCAAGCGAAGCTCAATGATTTCTTTTTCGTGGGTCGTGTGCTGGTCGATAGCGGTAAAATTCTTATATACCCCAAAGCTCACGCTTGCGATAAGCACCACCCATAACGCAATCACGGTTTTCTTATATATGCCTACCTTGACAGTACGCACCTTTTTTTCTTTGACATTTTCTGTCTGTTTCTTATTCTTCTTAAACATATTTTTCAAGTCCTTTCTATTGTTTTACTCGTCCTGCACCGATTAAGTGCTGTTGCCAGTAACTACTACTTAGGTCTGCATATCCTATCGGGTCGCCTGCATGGTACATTTTGTTATTTCCCACATATATTCCCACATGGGTTACATACGAACCAGCGTTATAGGTAGAATGAAAAAACACCAAGTCCCCAGCCTTTGCCTGCGAAAGCGGAAGATGTTGGGTAGCGTCATACTGTGCTTGTGCGGTTCTCGGTAAGGAGATACCAACTTTTCCATAGCACCATTGCACAAGTCCGCTACAATCAAAGGAAGTGTTCGGGTTACTGCCACCATACACATACTTCCAGCCTTGATATTTCAACGCTTCATTCATAATCGCTTGTGCTGTCGCATTATCAAAGTGTGCCACAGTCAAATATTGATTGACTAATTCCACATAGAACATATTTCCATAGCCATACCGCCAGCCCCCGTTCTTCGCAACGGCTATCGGGTTGGTGTAGGTTACTTTTTTACCGCCCGACTTCTCACGGGCAAAATTTTCTGCAAGATTAAAGGTATGCTTTTTCCCGTTTCCAGCCACATATCCCACATAGCCACCGCCGTAATTATAGGACTGTATCGCTACATTCAAATCGTCGATACCTTGATTTTTGCAGGAAGAAAGCAGGGACGCAAAATATTTACACCCCTGCTTGATTGAGCTTTCCGTATCTAAAGAGTTGGGCGGTAAGCCAAGACTTTCCGAACTCTGCATAACATCTTCTGCCGTACCGCCACTTTCTACTTGAATGATAGCCAATAGCACATTGACATACTCGGAAATGCCGTATTCTCTGGCGTATTTTTCTACCATAGGCTGATGTTTCAAGACTTCTGCGGACAAATTCATACCCGTAATGCCAGAAGAAAAGTTGCTGTTCTCGTCGTCGCTGTCCGCACTAATCAACACACCAAAGAAAAGCACCATAGAAAAGAGGATAGGAAACAGACTGCCAATGATAGCGATATGTTTCAGTTTCATTTTTTCTTCTGTCCTTTCTTCATCACAAGGTTACGAGTTTTCTCTGTTGTCTGCTGGTTCTTTTGGACGGTTTGCGTCTGCTGAACCTTTGTCCTACGGTCTTTTGTGTAATTCTGGCGTGTTTCCTGCGATACCACTTTTTCTACATTCTGCCTATGTACTGGCTGTGCAGACTGGGTCGCTTTCCTATCAGAAGCACCAGAAGATAATGGACGCTCTTTGATAACATTTGTCTTGACTGGCTCGCTTGCTTTTGAAGTGGTCGCTGTGGCAGGACGTTTGACTTCCTGCGTTTTTTCAACACTCGGCTTTGGAATGGTTGAAGCTGTGGCTGGTCGCTCATGGGGACGGGTAGCTCCCGTTGTCGCTGATCCGTCAGCCTTTCGCTGTGCCTGCCTTGTTTCTTGTGCCTTTTGAAGCTCCATACGCTTGTCAGCGATATTTTGTCTATGCTGTTCCTGCTTTTCCAATCGTCCCGTCTGTCTGGACTGCTGTTCCTGCACCATGCCACGCTTGAAGTCGGACACGCTGGACTTTGCCTTTTCCTTTGCGGAATACACCGCATAAGCGGTCTGTGTCGGCATATCCTTGATATTTTCTTTGACAGCATTTGCCTTGTCTTTCACTTTATTTTTCGTATCTAAGACAGCACCCACCTTTGAGCCTGCACGCTGTCCCATGCTGGAAGTGGTATTGCCCCGACTGTCTTTTGTAGCTGTGTTCCTTGTCGGTTTTCTGTTTGAAATCGTGCTACCTGCCACCGCACCAGCGACACCGCCAGCAGTAACCGCACCAGCAAGCCGTCTTTCCATACGTCTAGCCCTATGTGCCAAGTATAGATATGGTCTGCGGAAAATTCTTCGTCCCATGCTTTGACTGTCGTTAGCATTCAAAGAGAACATACTCATTAAGTCGCCCAGCTTCATGTAGATACCAGCGAAACACACTATCTGCAAGAACGCCACCATGAAAAACGGATAGTCCGTAGATATGTTATAAAACATACTGGAAATGCTGAACGCCACCGTTACAATGAGCGTTATTCCTGCCCGTGTCATTATGGTATTAAACACCCTTACGATTGCCTGCTTTGCCATGCTTTCATAACTCGGTATCATGGAGAGTAGAAAACTGATAGGCAGAAACATAGCGAAGATAATAAAAAGTATCTGGCTAAATAACATCATGCCCGTAAGCAAGAATACAAATATCGTTATCCCTAGGTTAAAAAACAATAGGAAGAACACCATGCCTAAACGGTTCACGACCTGCGGTATCGTCAGATTGTTGTTGTCGTTGTCCTCGATTTCTGTTTTCACGACTTCCTCTCTGGTCTTGCCGTCCTCGTCCTCTGGGCTTGCCGATACGAGAGCTTCCACACGGTCTGTCCCGATTTCCTCTGCGTTGCTGTTCCCGAATTGTAAGAGTAACCACGGCTGTTCCACTTGAATGGAAAATAAGCTGTCCCGTATCAAGTCCACGCTGTCCTTGCCCTCACTGTCAGAGTTGGGGAGCATGATTTTTGTTCCCAAGTCAAGTGAAGCGGTACTGATGTCTGATGAAAACTCATTTATCTTTTTGATGTAATCGGGAGCATAGGCAATAAATGAAGCAGACAACACGAATACCACCACAAAGTTGATAACGGCGTGAAGTGCCTTGCTGGTTTCTCTTTTTATCAGTCCCGTATAGGCAACATAAAGTCCCACCACTAAGATAATGAGAAGCAGAAAACCGATATAGAAGCCCGTAGAAGAAAAGCCGTTCTGTGTTACACCTGCAAGGGTCTGTATGCTTTTTCCGATACTGTCTGCCATATCGTTAATAAAATCAAGTTTGTAGGCTTCCTGCACCACATAGCCCGTAGCATTGCTTAAATAAAGGCTTATCGTCCAGACAAAGTTGGTAATGCAGTAAAGCCCGTATTGCACCGATTTTCCGATACCGTCCAGCCAGTTCCACGGAAGCCACGACCAGCTATTATCCACATAAAAATCAAGCTGGTAGTTGGAAAGGGGATATTTTGAGTAAAGATTTTCTGCGTTTATGGTATCGTCCACAAGCCCCGTCGCATGAGCCACCGTCCCCAGAAGTGAAAGCAGGATAAGGGAGAGTGCCACCACGAACAGAGCCATTTTGAGAAAGTGGAAAATCTTCTTTTTTGTGAACGCACCTTTTATCCTTTCTTTCATCACTCCACCTCATTTCTCTGTACGGGCGGTCTGGTATCAAAGGCGTGTAGCAGTTCTTCAAAGACTGGGTGTATCTGCACCACACCGACACGCCCGTATAAGTCCTGCAATAAGCATTGTCCGTTCTCCAAATCACGAAGCCGTTTCTGGTTGTTCTCGTCGTCCTTGTCGATACCGAAAAATTCTAAGGTCTGTTTTATCTCGCCCAAGTCGGTACTACGAAATGCAAACTTCAAGCCGATATTGTTTTTCAGACTTTCCTTTGACACGTCATAGGCAGACTGGGTAACAAAATAAACGCCTGCCTGCATAGCTCGTCCAGCACGCACCAGCTTATTTGATAAGGTTTCGCCTTGTGCCACATTTAAAAACGCCCACGCTTCGTCCAAATCGACAATCTTAAAAATGCTTCTGTCCGAATGGATAAAATCAAGGGCAAAGGTACTAATCACAATCAGCATAGACACCGACAATAATTCAATGGTCGTGTATTCCTCAAAAGTGGTATCTTTATCTGGCAGTACAAGGTCGGCTACTTGAATGATATTGAGCTGATTATCCAGACTGATAGCATTTTCTACCGTACCGTCCGAAAACAGCAGGTGTGCAAAATCATAGTCCGTAAAACTGTCGATATGGTCTGCGATATTTCTTGATACTGGTGTATCTTCTTTTCGCAATTCTTCAATGACGTGTAACAGTCCTCCTTTTTCGCTTTGGGTAACGGAACGCACCGCCTTACGAAGTACGGGAAATTTTTCGCCGTCCCTAGAAGAAATACCCGTAAGGAATGTCAAGATGTCGATTGCCAGACTTTCAGCGTCTTTTACATTCTTCATAATCACGAATGGGTCAAGAAGTCCTGCATTGTCCTTGTCGCTGGTAAGGTTTACGATATTGATTTCATGGGCGATTTCTGGGAGTGTTTCTTTCCAGTTGCCACGCTCTGATTTTGGGTCTAAAATAACCGCTTGTCCCCCAAAGAGAACGGAGTAATACACCAGAAGATTGTTGCAGAACGACTTCCCACCGCCAAGCGAACCGACAAAAGCAGAAGCAAGGGCGTTTGTTACTGTACCTTTTACACCTTGACTGGCAAGGGACGGTTGCAGATACACATTTCTTCCCGTATCAACGGAATAACCCATATAGATACCCGTGTTTTCCCCTAACTGCTGGGTAGCACCAAACCCAAGCCCTGCCAAGAAGTCTGATTTTACATACTGCACATAATCATTGATATATCGCTTGCTGGCAGGAAGAAATTCAGAATGAAGCCCCAGCATATCCCCAGCAGGACGCACCAGCTTTACATTGAGGTCGTCGTAAAAGTCCTTGACTTCATCACAACGGCGTTTCAGCTCGTCAAGATCGGGTGCACACACCCGTATGACGTAGCTTAACTTATACATACTTTCTTTGCTCTGGTCTAAGTCCGTTTCCAGCTCGTCCACGCTGTCTAATGCGTCCACCACATTTGAGCTGGTTTCACTTCCTGCTTGATAGGCGTGGTTATCCAAATCTTTTAATTCCTTTTTCTTGTTGCGAACTGTCGTTAATGCTTTTCGGTTCTCCACGATTTCTACATTCATGGAAGTATCAACGGGAAAAGTAAATTGCTGTTGCTGGAAATAGAAGATTTCACTTGACGGAAAATCGAGCTCCCCGACAATCGCATTGACGGTAAAATAAGACACATAGCTTTCCTTGTCCTCATGCTCCAATCGTAAATACCGCTGGCATTCCTCAATCACACACCTTGTCGGACGGATAAGGTCGTAGTATTTTATCAGCGTTTCCTTTTTCAATTCTTTCTTTGGTAGCTGGTACTCATAATCTTCATAAGCGATACCGTCCCTGCCGTAAAGATGTTCCATGAGATACCCAAAATCATTGATTTCCAAGCGACGCACCTTAAAGCGACGGGAGATTTTATTTTCCAGTAACTTTTCCATTTTCATGTAACGGTTGATTTCATCATTCGGCATGGAAACAAAATCATTCATCAGCGTATGGTTCACTTCATGGAGAAATTCCGTGAACGTCAGCCACGCCGATTTTTTGATGTTCTTCAGATTGAGCTGTTCTTCCGTAACCATGAGCTTAAAGCCAAGAAAAAAGCGGTAGTCCACTTGATTATCCCCAATCATAGATACTAACGCTTCGGTCTGTTCGTCTATCTTCTGGTAGGCAACTTCCTTTAATTTTCCCGTTACCAGTTTCTTTGACTGCTCCTGCATACTTCGTATTGAGCTTTCTGTGGCAATCTGCAACGCATGAATTTTACCCTCACGGGACTGTGCAATGAGCTGTCGAAAGCTGTCATGCACGATAAATTTCTGCTCTGCGGATAAGAAAGAATAGTTGTACGGTATCAGCTCATAATAAGCAAACACCTCATTGTCCTTATTCCAGACAAGGTTATTGTCAATATATTTTATCGGGAACATAGTTCACACTCCTTACTGCCGTGATTGTTTCATTGAGTATCTGCTTATGCAGTTTTACGGCTTTTCCTGCATAAGTGATTTTAGGTCGCAGGGCATAGGTTATCTGTGATTTCAAAAAGCTGTACGGCTTCTTTCCGTCAAAGGTTTTCTGCGACATAAACCAAGTGAGAGCAACGGGAATACCAAAGTATTTGAGAAATGCTCCCTCAATCATGGAAAGTGGGGGAATATCCCCAAACAGAATGATGATAAATTCTGTAATCACAAACCATGTAATCTGTGTAAAAGTAACGGGAAAGGGCAAGTTAAAGTCATTGATTGCATACAAGACTTTTTCCACGTTCCAGATACCCGTATAAGATTTAATCTTTTTCAAGTTCTTTCAGCTCCTTTCGTAAATTCTTCAAAGAGAAAAGGACAGCCATTTTCAGACTGTCCCTTAAAAGAGAAATACGCTGTCAGTAGCAACAATGCTTGTCGCTGATCTTCCAGCGTTAATATGGTATCTCGCACATACCTCGGCTTGTTTCAATAAAGCAACCGCCCATATCCAAATCTCGCCCGTAGGCTTCATAGTCAATGTAGTTCTGCAAGCTGGGTGGAATATCCCCAAGTGCCTGCAATTCGTCTATGTAGTAGTAGGCAACGTCTGTCATGGTTTCACAGTCGGGATAATAATAAATATCGTCCTTGTGTTCCACGACTTCTTCCAGCGTCCCGTAGTGGCTGATAAATTCGTCCAGACACTCTACGATATAGTCGGGAAGTTCCTCTATCATTTCATACATCTCATTAAGTTCTTCAATGGAAACATACTCGCCAATCGCAATGGGGAAGTTGTCGGTATCATGGATTGCGTATTCCTCATACTGTTCATTCAAGCCGATTTTTTCTTTCACATCTTCTTCGTCAATGGGGAACGTGAACCAAGCACCGACTAAATAGCCCTCATTGTATTTGCCAAGATTAGCAATGTAAACCGCCATATCATCAATCATAAGCACCACCTCATTTCTTACTCTGGCAGTTCAAAGATACCGTGTTCTGTTACTAAAAATTTCCCGTGTTCCTGCAAGTGAGAAGCATAGGCTTCAAAGTCAAAGTAATATTCTTGACAGTCCTCGGATAAATGCTTAAATGTCGGGTCGTTCATCAACTTTTGCCTTGCAACATCAATCATGCTTTTGCAGTTGGGATAAACCGTAATCACGTTCCTGCAAATATAAAGTGCTTCTAAATTCTCAAACACCTTAAGTAGTGATACATATTCTTCCTGCATATCGCTTGAAAGCTGGCGGTACATAAAATCTAATTCGTTGAGCTGGTACACGCTTGTATGTTCGTGGACTTCATCAGCATAAGGCAACACCTTTTCGATAATACGGTAATCTTGACTTTCTGCACCGACACCTAACTTTTCTTCAAACTCGGCAACATCTATCGGCAAGTCGAACCAGTATGATATTGTTTCTTCGCCAGTTGTTCCTCTCGTTTCCACCAGTACCCTTGTTTCCTGCATTGTTCCTCACGTCCTTTCTGTTGTTTCATCACATCTTTTATGGTCTGGTACGACATACCAAACACATACTTTGAAAAATCTTCTAACTGTCTTTCTTCATAGTTGGCAGGGTTCAGTCGTTTCATTTCATGCCACACCTTACGCTTGTAAGAGGGCAGGTCAGAAAGATAATCGCAACCAACTTTTACCTGCATATCCTTAAAAACATCGTTCATTTCATCACTCCAATCTGAAATTTAGGTACGAAAAAAGCAGTCAATCCTAAGACTAACTGCCTTTTGTGTAAATATTTTTGTTAGCACTAGAGAAAAATTCTCCAGTTGAATAATAGAAATTCTCCTAAAACTGCAAGAGTTAAATATACAATAGGTTCTAGTTTAGAAAGAGAAATAGATTTATGGTTAATATTTTTAAATAACCTTTTTGTCAATTTCCAAATAAAATATCCAATAACTGCCCCTAGCGTATTCATCATTAAATCATCAATATCTGTATTTCTCCGATTGAATAACTGGCAAAGTTCAATGGATAATGAAAAACCGAAGCCTATCATAAAAATTTTCAGAGGATTTCTGTATCGTTTCCAAATTAAAGGAATTAAAAAGCCCAGAGGTAAAAACATTATAATATTTAAAACATAAGTCATTATCCCCTCAGACTGAAACGGTAATAAATTGATTTCCTCTAATCTTATAATCGTATCATAATGTCCAATATCCCAAATACTACCTATACCTGCAACAGAGAACGTCAAGTAGATATATAACAGAAAAATATATACCCATACAAAATGAATTGCTTTGTTTTCTTGTTTTTTGTTTTGACGCTTGCAAATAATAAGCTGGTATAAGGAACAAGGAACTATAATACATAGCAAAGCATAAATTGTAGATAACATAGTAATCGTCCTTTCACAGTAATTTTAAATAAAATGATACAGTAAAAATCTTAAAAAGCACGAAAGAATGTATTTTGTTTTTATGAAAGATTTTATGTTATCATATCATTTTTTGCTCTGCAATTAAAGATAATTTCAATATTTTATGCACCGATAATCTTATTGAACAGCTCTAACAGTACATCTTTCACACCGCCAGCATTGAATACCAAGCCGACAGCAATTAAGGCAACTACCAAGAAGCCGATAAGTTTGGAAAACTCACGCTTGAAACCTAAGTAGATACCGATAACCACGATCGACATAAGCACCAAGCTCTGTGCATTTGATAAAAACCATTGATACAAATTTTGTCCGAAATTCATTTAATTGTCCTCGCTTTCTTTTAATTATTTCATTTCATAGTCAGCTTCTTTGCCGACATTCAAAATACACATCAAGACTACGCCGATACCCATTCCCATAGATACCAGCAGGAAGTCTTTTAATAATACCCACATTTTTTATCACTCCTAACTTTCCACCAAATCTTTTGCAGGGGTCGTCTGCTGTTTGATTATCATTTCATGCTTTTCTGTGAGCTTTGCCTGCTGTTCGATTGTTTCCATGTAGTCTGTACCGTTTCCTTTATCAATCTTTTTCAGCATTTTCAAGGTCGGTGCTACCTGCCGTTGTACCCACCGCAATGTACGGTCTAAGGTGTAAGGCTCTGGCTTTGTCGTCAGCTTCAAGCTCTGTCTGTTATCGCCGATAAACCAAGCCCAGCGTTCATTGAGTTTCCAGTCATTTTTTCGCTTGTCTGGTTCTTCATCAACAAACCTCACATACTGGTTGATGATAGAAAAGGCGGTCTGCTCTGCGTCATAATAGGTCAGCAAATCTCGTACTGCATAATAGGCTCGTTCATTTCTAAGCCGTATCTCAAAACGATTGATAATGTCGGCTTCTTCAAGCGGTGTCCCTAACTTGACATACTGCTCATAGTCCTTTTCATAGATACAGAAATACACATCTGATTTCAGCGAACCAAGATAAAGGGTATGTCCCATATATTCTCTGTCGTCCTCTCTGTGCTTAATAAGCTCGCCCGACTGGTAAAACTTATAACTTCTGGATTTTCCGATATATTCCCGTTTTCTGCATTTTTCTGCAAGCTCTGGAATATCCAAAATGCCCGTATGGTCGTTGATAGCAAGGTCGATACGCTTCATCACGCCACCGTCTACGAGTGCATCCATGAGAAAGTCATACCAGCTTCTTTGTTGTGCCAGCAGGTAACTTTCAAACTGCCTGCAACCACGCCCCTTTAACTCTAAAAGGACACCTTTTTCTTCGTCAGCCGACGTATAGATAAAGATGTCCCCTAAAGAATAATGCTCCGTATAGCTGTAATGTCCGTAATCTTCATGGAGCATATAATTGATATTCAGTTTTAATATGTCTTTGATGATGTGCTGTATATCCAGCGTGGGAAAACGAATTTTCACATAATCAAACAGCATAGTAAGCGGTGCTTCTGGATTGAACCTTGCCAGTTCTTTATGCAAAGTTTCCAGAAGTTCCTTTGACGGCTTCATTTTTCCGCTTTCTATCTTGTTGAGATATTCCCTTGTGATACCAGAAGCCACCGCCAGCCTGCCTTGCGAGATACCGTAAGCAACCCGTTTCTCCCGTAATTCTTTTATCCATTGTTCTTCATTCAGAACCATACCCCCAATCTGTCAAGTGTGAAGTTTTTTAAGGCGACTTCACAACCGATTTTTGCTAGGAAATCATGCCAGAAGCCTTATGTTTCCTATGTTTTTTGTCTATTGTCTATTTGCAAACGTACCCCTCTGTTAGATACCGAGGGGTTTTACCTGCTGGCGTGGCTAACGCCACACCAGCAACGGCTAGTCCGTGCCGTCGCCTTTCGCTTCGCACGTCGCCGTCCCGTCCTGCCTTGCTTGTGCAAGAGAGCCGATAGTCTGCAAAAAATCATGTCCTTTCGGGACTAAAGGCGTGTAAAACTCACTGATAACGCTTGTTCCCACATCACAATATCCACGCCCCTTGATACGCTTCTGAAAAAACTGCTTTTTCACATCTGAACCAAACAGCATACCGTAACCTAATTCGCTGATACGCCCAAGTCCCACACGGAAATTGAAGTTATCTCTGATACCGTCCGAGAAATACTTTGCGTCTGGACGCTGGCAGGCAACGATAAGGAAATAACCTGCTTGTCGCCCTAACATAACGATTTTCTTTAGCTGGCTAAGTAAGCTCACGCTTTCTTTCGTCCCCAGCATTTCAAAAAACGCCACATATTCATCAAAGATAAGAAAGCAGGGTGGCAGTCCCAAATAGGCGTAGTTTTCGCCCGTCTTATAGTTCGGGTGTCGCTTCATTTCCTCGCTTCGCTGTACCATGCCCTCATAAAAGGCATTGACGCAATCAATCATTTCTTCTTTGGTGTGATACACATTTCCCATAACTGTCCCCAAGTCTGCTAAGTCCGCATTTTTCGGGTCTAAGACGTAAAGGACAGCGTTGGTATGCAGTAGGGCTTCAATGAGCGTCAGCAGAAAATAAGTTTTACCGCCACCCGTCCCACCAGCGATAAGAGCGTGAGGGAGTGCGTCATATTCCCAGACAAGATTTTTCATCAGCCTAAGACTGCCGTTTTCTGCCCGTACTTCATCAATGGTAATACGGTTCGCTATCATATCATAAAGCAGGGTATATTCGATATAGCCGTCGTGCAGGGTCTTGTCGGTCAGTTCACAATACAAGCCACTTTCCAATTTATCCTCTAACCGTAAAAGCTGGTCTTGATATTTCCCCAGCGTAATTTCACAGCGGATATGAAGCAGTCCCTTTTCCATTTGATAATAAATCTTTGGAAACCAGACGATTTTTTCCCTTGATCTGCTTTGCCGGTCAGTAAAAAAACCGCTGTCTTGTACGGTATCGGCTTCATACCACTTATTTTCCAGTACCATTCTTGCCAGCTTTTGACGGTGCAGGAGCTTCTTGAAACTGTCGTAACAGAAGCGGTAATATAGAAAAGCGACCAATGCACAAACACCCGTCGCTATCAATATGGTTATGAAGTTGTAAGGGGAGAGCGTCAAGCCGTTTTCTAACAAGCTGAAATGCTCCCAATCAGTACGCATAAGCTGTTTGATATTGAGTAGCAAAAGAACCGCCACGAATACCACCAGAAGCATCCCTATGGAAAAGTGGTAGACAAGGTGCTTGTCGCTGGCTCTGATACGGTGTCCTTTATTCCAAATCTTACGCATAAATCAATCACTCCTTTCTGGGTACGAAAAAAGCAGTCAATCCTAAGACTAACTGCTTTGTGTGTATGGATATGAAGTTTTGCAAATGGGAATTTTATATTACTTTTAATGCAATTTCTAGTATCAACGAAAAAATACAAATTGATAAAATAATGATAACTATTTCAACATTTCCTAGTGATATAAAACATTGAAAAATCAGCATAATTCCTACTAATAATATAGCTGTTCCCTCAATTCTTGAATGTAGCTTTATGTTTTTTACCCCATTATATCTTTTGATAAGGGGCAATTTACCTTTGATAATACTGAATACCCCTAAAACCACCATTATATTACCTAGTATTAGCCCTATCATATTTACCACCTTTTCTAAATCTTTAATTTTCAGTTCTATAAATCGAAATTTTCTTGTTTAAATTTATCTTTGAAAAAGCCAATTAAAATTAAAGCAATACCAAGAATTGCAACTGGTATATAAATAATATTAGGTATATGATAAACAAATCTATCAATTCCAGACATAGCAATATAAATAATTATTCCCACACAAATTAAAATGTTTTTATCTTTCATAGCTGGTCTCCTTTACACCTTATTATTTGTCCGTTTCTTCATACCCATATTATAACAGTTCCATATATCCGCTACAATGAAAATCTATTCAGTAAGCCTATTTTTTCGGCTGTCCCTGCGGTGTATGGTTCTGTGGACTGCCTGCGTTCTGATTGCCTTTATTTTTCAACACAATATTCTCTGCCTTTACATACCAGTCCACATCTGCACCCGTATAAGTCTTTCGTGATACCGTATCGGCTACTGGATTGACAAGCTCCACAACTGCATTGTACGGAAATTCCCTTAACGGTACTTCTGGCGGTACAGACACGGGGATAATTCCACCATGCAGACTGCACTTCAAATCATAGATACGCTTTTTAAGCTGGGTACTCGGTGTCCCGTCCTCATTCTGCAAGAACACATCACGCACCGCTGTAAATTTTAATTCTCCAAATGTTTTCTCTTTGTCAATAACAAACCCGTTTGATAATCTCATAAATTCTTCACTCCTTTACTTTTCTTCAACTGCTACAATATCATCAGCAAGCAACACATAATCGGTATGTCCCATATCCCCGATTGCGTAACCTCTGCCATATAACTTCGGATTGACAAGTTTTACTTTCTGCTCATACTTGAACTTCTTTTCGCCAGCCTGCACGGGAATTTCCACGACAACATTTTCCCCTCTCTGCACATCTGAATAAAGGTTGTAGCTTCTTCTTGCGAAAACTCTACGGTTATCTTTATCTCTGTCAAAAACATGGTCGCTTTCGCCTGCAAATTCAAGAGTTCCAAAAGACTGTGCCATATCTGGCACGACATATTTCATTTCCATATTGTTTTACCTCGTTTCTTTCTATTTTTGATAAATTGATTGTGATTTCTTATTCTGGCAGTTTGGGAAGTACCAGCAATCCCACAGATAGTAAAGGGTAAAATCAATGCTTCGCACCCTTGACTATCCGTGTTCTTGCAGGTCGTAAGCAGACAAGCCAGAATAAGCAAAAGTCTGCCGTTTGACAGCTTCGGCGGAGAGCGTGATTTTTCTTTCCTCATACCGTTACCGCCTTATGATTTCTTCATTTTACGGCGTTTGTAAAGATATGTTCCAGCCAGTCCACCAGCAGACGCAAGCAACATCACGACAAATGCTATTACATTTGTACTGTCGCCCGTTTTGGGACTGTCGCTAGG
This sequence comes from Mediterraneibacter faecis, assembly GCF_055383675.1. Taxonomy (NCBI): domain Bacteria; kingdom Bacillati; phylum Bacillota; class Clostridia; order Lachnospirales; family Lachnospiraceae; genus Mediterraneibacter; species Mediterraneibacter faecis. The sequence continues at coordinate 3,139,453 of NZ_AP043803.1, forward strand.
TCTGTTAGGCTTTTCTGGTGTCGGTGGTGTTTCGGGTTCTTCTGGGACTTCTGGTTTTTCCTTAAAGGTAATCGTCTGTCCCTTGTCCTCAATGTCCTTATGCTCGGTAACTTTCTTCGGCTCGTCTGGATTGCTTAAATCGTACAATTCTTCAAAAGTTACAAGCTGTTTGCCGTCAAGGGAAGTAGCGTCAAAGGTAAAAGCAACTTCCACTTTCATAGTTTCGCTGTCAGCAGTAAAGGTATAATCACTTTCCACACGTTTTCCATTGATAAGAAGCTCGGCGTTTTCTTCTTTCAACATCTGCCAGCCCACAAGTTTGTACTGTGTACCGACTTCTAAGCCCTCTAAAGTTACGGTATCAATGATTGTTACCTCTTTTCCAGCTTCAATCTCTTTGTTGCCGTCCTTGTCGGTAGCAGTCGTATGAATTTTGATGATACGCTCTGTGATAAGTACGGTTTGCCCGTCGTCCTCAATGTCCTTGTGTTCTGCAACTTTCACGGGTTCGTCTGGATTGCTGAAATCATACAATTCTTCAAAAGTAACAAGGTTTTTGCCACCTAAAGCAGACGCATTGAATGTATAGGAAATTTCTACTTTCATTTCTTTATCATCAGCGACAAAAGTATAGTCATTTTCCACACGTTTTCCGTCAATGATAAGCTCGGCATTTTCTTCTTTTAACATCTGCCAGCCTTTCAACTGATACTTTGTGCCTTTTGTAAGTCCGTCTAATTTGACAGTATCAACGATTGTTACCTCTTTTCCTGCAAGGATAGTCTTTTTGCCGTCCTTACTGGCCGCTGTGGTATGAATAGAGATTTTTTTTTCGTATTCATCAGTCAGCGTTCCTAAATCAATCACAAGATTATTTCTTGATACCACGATTTCAAAAGGTGGGATAAGTTCAAAGCCTTTGTTACTATCAGAGCGTAATTCTTCAATGATATAGGTATCATAAGGTAATGCACCCTTGCTGTCGTCTGGTTCAGAAGTTCCAAACCACACACCGTCCTCGCTGGTCTTTCCTGCGTTGGTATTGTGCTTATGAGAAGCCCAGTCAGCAGAAGTGGAGAATTGCCCGTTATCATCAGTTACCACTACATGATTTTCGCCCGTTGTCTTGCTTGTGATCCTAAAGGGAATATCAGCAAGACGCTTGTGTGTGCCTGCACCGATTTTTACACCCTCAATATCCCCACGCTTAATCTGATTGTAGATAGAATGGGCTTCGTCGGTTAAGTCCACGATTTTTCCATTTTCTGTGATTGTAAAATCAATCGGTTTTGCACCGTCAGTTAAGTAACCGTCGGGAGCTTCACTTTCAACGATACGGAAATTTCCGTAAGGTAAAAGGTCGGAAGAAGTAGAAGCGACACCCTCAATATCGGTACGAATTGTCTTTACCACTTCATTTTTCTTGTATAACTTGCCCTCAACCAATACCGCATTATCATTTAAGGAAATGATGTCAAAAGCAGTATCTTTCAAGGTAGCACTTCCTTGTGGCTTTGTATTGCCCGTTTCTAAATCTCGTTTCTGAATTTTCACACCGCCACGGATAACCTTGTCAGATACGGAAAACTGGTTACTTCCAGATAATACGGCAAGGTCGCCGTCCTCGGTAATCTGTGTAAGGTATAAGCTTTTTATCTGTTCGGACTTATCGCCAGTCTGCATATATGCACCCTCTAACAAGTAGCCGTTTGGAGCTTTTGTTTCTTCAACGGTTAGCGTTCCAAGTGGAAGAACCGCTTTGCCGTCCTGCATATAGAAGCTGTCGCCAGATACCTTGTATGCGTCCGCTAATTTTGTGATGTAATGAGTTGTCCCGTCGCTGTCTGTTTCAGCGATTGTCTTTGTAATCCATGTACGAGTAGCTTCGGCAGGAAGATTGTCTTTGTTATAGAAGCCTGCATAATACTTCCATGTAAATTCCGCACCGGCTAGAGAAGCGTTCCCTTGCGGATTGTCTTTCTGTGTTTCCATATCAATCTTGAAAAGCTTAATCAAAGTGTCTGTTACTTTCGGTGTATCTGATACTTTCAAGGTCGCTGTCCTTCCAGCTTCAACCTTTAAGGAATATACAGTTTTATCTACTTTATATCCTGCTGGTGCAGATAATTCCTTGATATAAACTGTGCCAGCCTTTACCTCTACAACATCTGTATTTCCGTTTTCATCAGTCGTAAGGGTGGCAAGCTGTTTCGTGCAGTCCTTATCAGAAAAGACACCATAGGTCGCACCAGCGACAGAGTAATTCCCGTTACTGTCTGTAATGCTGGTATTACTGGAAGTCTTTTGCAGTTTCGCATTTCCGACATTCAGCTTCGCCCAGAATTGTCCCAATTCCTGCCCCTCGCCAGAGTAGATATAACCGCCACATTCATAGCGTCCTTTATTCTCTTTGACAAAGGCTTTTGCACCAGAGAAAACTTCGTCCTGCGTTGCCTTTGGAATTTCATCATAAGAAGCTCGCACATTATCACATTGCCAGCCAAGATGTACGCTCAATCTCTGCCAAACTACACATTGTTCCAACAGATAGACTTGTTTATAGTTCAATTCCTTGTGAGCTTCGCCATACTGTTTGACATACTCTAAGGATAACGCCACATCTGAAATCTGGTCGGCACTCATGCGTGAGCTTGCGTCAGCTCTGGTCTTGTAACCGTTCTTAAAATCTGTATTGATGTCAATACAATAGGCAGTTTCGCCCTCGACTTTCATATAGCCCTCATTGAATGTCGAACCGATAGAACCATCATTCATTACTTTTTCAATGATACCGACACGCTCTGCACTTTCCGTCCAGTATTGCTTACTTTCTGCATGGACGGGTATAGTCGGTAAAGCAGTAACGACAGTTGCAAAAGCTAAGAAGCCCGTACACAATCGTTTCCATGTCTTTTTCATAAATCTAATGCTCCTTTCATTTTGGATAATAAAATAGCCGTCCAATAAGAACGGCTGGAAATAGAAAAGGAACGTCATTTTAGGCGTTCCATAATCTATAAAATATTCAATTTTTTATACTGATGTGTTGCTCATCAAAATCTCAAATTAAGGTTATTTGACACCAATTTTGACACCAATTTTTTGTATATTGACGATTTTTGATGAAATGTGATAAATTCATAAAACCCGTGAAAAGCCTGTAAATAGGCACTTTACGGCACTCTATGAACTAAGACAAAAGCTACGCTGTAATAACAAGAGGTGAGTGCTAATTTTTTGAGATTTTTTTTGCAATCCAACGGTTTTCAGTGCTTTTTTCATATTACATTATTGAATATCCCTCATTCTGCCTATATAAGTGAAACTTAGCGAACTTAAATTAAATCTCTTTCAGACAATTCAATTTGGATATTCACCAACTGTGGATTATTTCTCAGTGCACCAGTTTCCAGCTTACCGCCTGCTGCCTTGCATCCACAAATCTCTTATAAATACCTTCCTGTTTCATTAATTGCTCATGTGTTCCCTGCTGTGCAATTCTTCCTTTTTCAACAACTACAATCTGATCTGCATGTCTGACCGTTTTTAATCTATGGGCAATCATAATAATCGTTTTTTCCTTTGTAAGTGCATCTACTGCATTCATCAGATCCTTTTCATTCTCCGGATCAACATTGGCCGTTGCCTCATCTAATATAACGATTGGCGCATCCTTCATAATCGCTCTGGCTATCGAAATACGCTGCTTCTCACCACCGGAAAGTGTGGCTCCTCCTTCTCCGATCACTGTGTCATATCCATTCGGAAGTTTGCTGATGAAATCATGACAACATGCTTTCTTCGCCGCTTCCACCACTTCCTCATGGCTTGCATCCTGACGTCCGAATTTAATATTATTCTCAATGGTATCTGCAAACAAATACACAGACTGAAATACAAATGAAAAATTACGCATCAGACTGTTCATGCTGTAGTCTTTTACATTCACGCTTCCAAGTGTCACTTCCCCGGAATCCACATCCCAGAACCTGGCGATCAGATTGCAAAGTGTTGATTTTCCTCCACCAGACGGTCCAACGATTGCTGTCGTCGTTTTCTGCGGAATAGAGAGCGATATATCATCAATGATCTTCCGTTTGTCATAGGAAAATGAAACGTTAGAAAGTCTGATATCGTAATTTTCCGGCTGGATCTCTTTGCCGTCGATATCCATGGTGTCCAGCTCCAGTATTGCATTTGCTTTATCTACACATACGCTTACCACATGTAAAAGAGATGAATAATTTCCTGCACATTCCAGACTGGCATAAAGCATAAATGCTGAAATTGTCATACCGATTGCATAGACCGCACTCATAGTTCCATTAATATAAAAATATGCACTGCAAGCCACGATCACAGCACCTGTAATTTTGGTTATCACACTTTGCAGAAAATGATAGGGCACAAACAGCATTTCCATCTTTGTATTGATCTTTTCACATGCTTCATTTGCATCATTTAATCTTTTCGCCTGTTTCCCAAGCAAGTTATATGATTTAACTTCTGATATTCCCTGCAGATACTCCATGATCTGGTTTACAAGCTCCGTATCGCATACCACTTTTCGCTCTGAATCTTTTTTACCCGCATTCTGCATCACAGAATTGACTCCAAAGAAAATAAGTACTCCTGCTGCGGCAATCAGTCCGATTCTCCAGTCAAAAATAAACAGCATAAGAATGATCATTGATGTTTCCAGAATTCCCTGCATGGTCAGCATGACCACTCTCGCAGCCACATCGCCAAGTATTTCCATTGTATTGGTTGTAATGGAAGAAATTTCCCCAATACTATTGGAATTGAAATACCCCATCGGCAGATATCGCAGATGTTCTGCAATCTTGATTCTCATAAAAGCACTTGCATTATATCCTCCCTCTGTCTGAAGCACTGTAGAATATCTCTTGCAGATTACGTCGACTACAATTGCAAGAACCATAATCGCAACGGAGCCTCCAATATATTTTCCTGTCGGTTTCCCACTCAGCAGACCAATCAGTATGTACATAATAGCCGGAATCTTCATTGCTGAGGCAAGAGCCTCTATGAGTCCGATCACTATCGACAGTTTAAATTTATTGCCATTTTCCCTGCCTGAAAAACGAAAGAATTTTGCCAGAATCCCAAACATATCATTCTCCCTCCTTCACCGTATCTTTTACAGAAATATGGGCATTCCACATTTCCTTATAAAGCGGGCATGACACCAGAAGTTCCTCATGTGTGCCATGTGCTGTTACATTTCCATCATTTACAACAAAGATCTGGTCACTGTCCTTAACAGTAGAAAGTCTGTGTGCTATTACGATCAGGGTCTTCCCTGCTACCAGTTTTGCGATAGAATTCTGCAGAATTGCCTCATTTTCCGGATCTGTGTAGGCAGTTGCCTCATCAAGGATCACGATCGGAGCATCCTTTAACATTGCTCTTGCAATGGAGATACGCTGCCTCTCGCCACCTGACAGATGTCCTCCTGCACCTCCTACAACCGTATCAAATCCATTCTCCAACTGCATGATAAATTCATAGCATCCACTTTTCTTTGTCACCTCGATGATCTGTTCATCTGTAGCATCCGGATTTCCCTGTCTGATATTTTCACGGACTGTTTCATTAAACAGATAATTGTCCTGTGCAACATATGCAATTTTCCGATTAAAATCTGCAAATGCCAGTTCTTTGACATCAACTCCACCGATTTTGATGCTTCCGGAATCCACATCCCACAGGGACGCAATCAGCTTTGCGATGGTCGACTTGCCGCTTCCGGAAGGTCCTACGATTGCATTTACCGTTCCTGCTTTCAGCTCCATAGTTACTCCGTGCAGGATTTCTTTGTCGTGATAACCAAATCTGACATCTTCAAGAGTAACGGAGTTATCTTTTGGAACACTTTTATTTTTCTCTGGACGTTCAAGCTCCGGCTGTTCCAGAATTCCTGCCACTTCACCAACAATCACTCCGATCTTGCCAAGATCATCTGTATAGGAACCCACTGTGATCAACGGTCCAACGATTCCAAGTGATAAAATAATGCAGATGACAAAATCTGAAATCGCAAGTGTTCCATTGGCTACATAATGTGCCCCAAACGGCAATACCGTAAGAAGCGTATAAGGTGTGACCACCATCATCAGTCCATGAAAGATCGAGCACCGTTTCATCCAGGAAATAAAGGAATCTGCATAAGCCATAGCCGCCTTTGTAAATTTTGCATAAGAACTTTCTGTCTTTCCAAATGCCTTGATCACTTCGATTCCGTCAATATATTCCACTGCCGCATCGTTCAGATCTTTTGTTGTCTGAACCGTTCTCTCGAAGCTTGGTTTATAATCCAGCATCATTCCAAAATAGGAAAGAAATCCCACTATAACCGGCACTAATGACCAGAGTGCCAGTCTCCAGTCTGTCAGGAAGAAATAAATCAAAATCATAATCGGTGCCAGCAGATTGGACGTGAATTCCGGGACAATATGCGCCAGTGTTGTCTCGATACTGTCGATTCTTTCCACCATAATATTTTTAAATGTACCGGAAGGTGTGTCTTTCACATAGCCAAGAGGTACCCGCGCCAGCTTGTCACAGCAGGATTTTCTTATATTTGCAAGTACTGCAAACGTTGCTTTATGTGACAATGCTGTCGAAAGTGAATGAAGCAGTTCTGCAATGATAAACGATAATGCAATCAGAATCGCTTTTGCAAGATATATTTCAAACTCCTTTTCACCATTTAAAAACAGCTTTACTACATCTGCAATAATAAAATACGGCAAAATCTTAAAAATCACATTTCCTATTGCAAGTAACACACTCCACACATAGGCAATTCTTTTTTGTCCGGCCCACGTCAGGATCCAGCTGACTGCCGACTTCTTTTTTTCTTTCACATCTTTTCACTCCTTACGTTCGTTTTATTGTTTCGTTTTATTGTTTTACCTTCTGTTAGTTCGCACTAACCAACATATAATAAAATAGGTGGTCTACTGGCATCAACCACCTGATATTATTATCCTGTCTGAACTTTATTTAGAAATCCAGAACCTGCAACACACATAACCTATTCAGAATTCCTGCATCAGTTATACTGGAAATTCAATATTCCACAATCGTTCCCAGCCACCTGTATTGAATTCTTTCAGCTGATGCACATTTTTCTTTGCAGTCTCTCTATCTATATCATGCTCAATGATCTGAAATACTGATGAAAAAAATCCCGTATAGATCATATGCATAAGGCTTTCCTCTACAATCGGTATTTTCACACCGTTCTCTTTCATCTTTTCCATATAATTCAAGCTGGACTTCATTTCCCGCTCTACCATATTGTGTATGAATAATTCAAATTTTCCACTGTCTCCGCATTTCAACAATAATCTGAAATTATCATAATGATCATAGATATAATCAACCATCTGCTCCATCCCATCACTGGATGTATCCGACATATTCCTTGTCTGATCACTGGCAGAAAGCTTTTCAAACTCCTCAACGATCTGGTCATAAATCTGATAAATATGTTCCATATAAGGATCCGTCAGTGCGTCAAAAAGTGCCTCTTTCGTCGGATAATATTTGTAAAATGCACCAGTAGTAAGCCCTGCATCTTTTACAATATTTCTTAAAGATGCTCCTGTCAAACCATCTTTCAGAAAATGTTTTCTGGCCGTATCTAATATGTTTTTCTGTGTATCTTCTGCTTTCGTCGACATTCTTTTCGTATCCTCTAAAGTTCTTTTCAAAAATATAACAGTGCTATATAGCACTGTTATATTTTAACTCATTACAGAAATTTGTCAAGTCTACTGTTTAGATTTTCTTTATCTTTTATCTATCTACTCTCTTCCATTTTGCAACAGCATTTCTTACCCGCCAGTCAATATCCAGACGTGCTCTGCGACATTCTTTCGGATGTTTTCTTGCTGCCTGAAAAGCCAGTTTCACATTTTGCATTTCCAGTATGCACCATAAAATCCATCTGTTTCCACATCAAAATGTCTTTTCTTCATTTGTATCATCTCCTTAATATCAGCCATGTTTCTCCATAACTATTATTTTGTTTGAGATATTCCGAACGATTGAAATCTTTCCTATCACATGATAAATCGGCATAAGCTTTTTCATTCCTTCAACCAGACTGACTTCCTGTTGAACAGAAAATCCCGGCACAATTCTTTGCAGTTCTGTTCCGTTCTTAACTCCCCATGTGAATTTTGCATTGCTGCCCTCTATGGATTTTTCTTTCACATGTTTTACAACAAAAGGTGACATGGTTTCAACCATTACGGTTACTTCCTGAAATGATTTTTCAATAATAAGAAACATCTTTCTGATATCTTTTTCACACAAATACATTGTAAGCCCTTCGATTATTACCAGAACATTTTCACCATGATAATCGATATCATCTATATAGGAATCATCCATTGCAGACTTTGCAATCTGATATATCGGACCTGTTTCTGTAAGAAACCGTTTCCTTATCTTCATCGTTTCCGGCAAATCCACATTGTACCAACGCAGATATTTTCCTTCCATTCGATAACATCTGGTATCCAGTCCACATGCAATATTTATAACAATTGTATTTACATTTTTCTCCAAATATTGCTCAACCATCCGGTCTAATACAATTGTTCTTGCAATCACGCCATAGTTCATGGCTTTATCTTTATCCGCTTTGGAAAAGTCATACTCAAGATTTTTCACAAGTTCTACTGCAATTTCGTCGTTTATTTTAGCATTTTTCTTTCTTGTTTCTTTTGCTCTTGCATACAGAGTCTGTGCCATCGTTTCCGGCACACCTGTCACATTCACTTTTTCTTTCATTATCTGTCGCCTTCCACTGCCTTTCTTACTTCTTCCACCCACTCTGCACTATGACAGCAAAACAGTTCTTCATGCTGCATGTTATGTCTCCGAATATCCGGATTTTTGAAATAAGTCCAATATCTCTTTTCATATTTTCTGCCCATCTTTGTAGCGTAAAACACATGGATAGTTGTTCCCGGCACATCAATTCCATGCTGGACTTTTGTAACCTGATCCGAATAGAACTGATTATAAATACTCTGTTTTGTAATCCACGGACTTCCTCCTTTACCGATTCCAAACATATTTAAAAATCCATTATATAATTCTTTCTTAGCCCCGTCTGTCTTGTTAAGCTTTTTCTGCATAAATTTCGGAAGAGCACCTGTATGTACCATTTTATACATGAAAGGCACTACCATGGATGCCTGAATTTTTGCCACAAGATTACCTGCTTCATCCATATCGCTGCTCCCAATGATGCCATGTTCTATATGAATTCTTTTTCGCTGAATCAAAAGAGATACAAAACTTCCTCCAAGGGAACACCCATACGCTGCTTTAATTCTTCCATCATACTTTTTCTTGATTTCCTGCTCAATCTTTTCGCATTCATCTTCCATTGAATAAAATTCTGTTTTCTCATTTGGATCAAATCCATCATAAGAAACTGTTACCGTGTAAAAATAAGAATGTAATCTATCCAGTATATGATCAAAGCTACTATACAGGCAACAGGTACCAGGAAATAAAAATATCACTGGTTTACTACTGTCTCCACTTTCATAAAATTTCATATCTGGCCTCCTTTAGTTTTTTCATATAAGCATAAAATTGCTTATGCAGCTCCCTCATTTCATCTGGTGCCTTCCTAGCATGTTGATACATAAATTTATCTCCAAAGCTACTTTCGAATGTAACAGCAAGCATAATCGTCATAATTGGCAGTGGTAAAAAACGAAAAATATTCATTTTACAAGGTGACAGCCTACCTGCCTGTTTTCGCAAAAGCTAAAATTTCTTTTCAATTTTTTTGCTGTTTTCTTCATAATCTTCCAGTCTTTTCCCGCTCTTTCCGGGCAATCTGCTTCGTAATATGCATCTGCAATCGGCACCACCAGGGCAAGATGACATAATTGCCACATATGCATATCCACTACTTTCTGATATGGTATATGAGCATGCCTTAATATCTTTGAAAACTGCTTTGTCTTTTCGGATTTATTTCCTGATATTTCTGCAAATGTTGTCGGCTGAATCATTCTTGGAGTGAGTGCTGCATCAAGGATACCATCATTATTTATACTTCCGCCCGCTCCTGGAAAAGCAGGCAATATTCTCCCTTTTCCAACAATATCTTCCCATTTTTTATAACTGTCCAATGAATTTACCATTGTAACAATTATATTGCTTTTATTATTTTTTAATTCAGCAAGTGCTTCATATAGCTGATTTTCCCTGACAGTTAGCAAAATAAAATCGTAAGCATCATTATCTGACAATTCTCCAAGAATCGTGGCTTCTGCCCGCCTTATGTTCTGGTTTTTCTTATAAAGCAGTCCATTTTTCTTTAAAAACTCAAGTCTTTTACCTCTGGCATAAATACTCGTATCATAACCAGTTTCTGCAAATAAGACCGCATACAAGGATCCAATCACACCTGCACCATAAATCAATATTCTCATAGAAATCCGTCCTCTTTTTCATTTTCAAAAAACTGCCAGCGCTCATGTTAGTGATATCTAACTCTCATTTTCTAAAAAACCGTGTGAAAACAAAACTGTAATTCCACACGGTTTCTTTTCTTATGCATTCAGTATATCACTTTTACCTGGTTAAGCAACCAAATTTTGTACTTTGTACCACCCTTTTCCAACTGTGCTTTATACTTCTCATACTCTTGTACAATCGCTTTTTTTTGCATACTCTGTCGTTTCTCCGTCATGATTGGAAAAACACAATGTCTGAGTGATACAAGCTGCTTTAATTTTTTTCTTGCATTTCCTCTTCCCTTTCGTTTATAATAAGTCCGAAGAAAAATAATTGTAACAAAAGCCGGCTTGTAAAAGCGTGAAATCATGAGGATTTGCTTGTCCTTACAGATTTCACGCTTATTTTTTTGCAATGCCATAAGGAGGTTTTATGAATTCCAAAAACAAACTGGCAGAAATGCCAATCCGTCCTTTACTGTACACGATGGCGGTTCCCCTGATGCTGTCTTTACTCGTACAGTCACTCTATAACATTGTTGACAGTATCTTTGTCGCCAGATTGTCTGAAACGGCGCTGACCGCTGCATCTTTGGTTTATTCCATTCAGTTCTTAATGATTGCCGTAGGTGTCGGAACTGCAGTAGGTCTGAATGCTCTGCTTTCCAGAAAAATTGGGGAGCATAAGCCGGAGGAAGCATGTCGTGCTGCCACAACCGGACTTTTCCTGATGATTTTTACGTCTCTTATCTTTTCAATGATCGGGATTTTTCTGTCCGATACGATTGTCACTAAAATGGCTGCTGATTCAGAACTTCAGGAACTCTGCAAACAATATCTTTCCATCAATCTTGTATATTGCTGGGGAATCTTTCTGCAAACTTATGCTCAGCGACTGTTACAGGCGGTTGGAGATACTGTATTATCTATGCTGTCTCTGATCATTGGTGCTGTTTTGAATATTATTCTTGATCCTATTATGATTTTCGGTCTGCTTGGCTGTCCTGCAATGGGAGTCCGTGGTGCAGCGATCGCAACTGTCATTGGCCAAATAGCTGGTGCTATCGCTGCCTTACTGTTTAACCGTTTCCGAAATCCAATCATCCACGTCCGTCTGAAAAACTATCATTTCATGTGGCAGGATGTTGCTGATATCTACCGGGTGGGGCTTCCAACAATCATTATGCAGGCAATCGGAAGCATTATGACATTTGTAGTAAACCGTATTCTTCTTGATGTTTCCGCAACAGCCGTTGCCTTTTTTGGTATCTACTACAAACTGCAAAATTTCCTGATGATGCCAATCAATGGACTGGGACAGGCTGCCATACCTATTGTAGGATATAATTACGGCGATAAAAACTACCAACGTGTACATCAGACATGGAAGATTTTACTTCCTACCGGAGCAATCATTGCCTTGTGCGGAACTGTTATATTCTGGTGTTTTCCCGGACAGTTGCTGCAATTATTTTCTGCAAGTTCAGAAATGCTGCTGCTCGGCATTCCGGCACTGAGGATTATTTCCATTTCCTTTGTGATGTCTGCAATTACGATTCTTTGCGGATACTTCTCCTCCGGGCTTGGAAATGGCATTATTAACATGGTTGGTGCTGCCATCCGTCAGCTTATTTTACTGGTTCCATGCCTTTGGATTTTTATAAAAATCTCTGGCATTTCTCCTTCTTCCAGTTTTAATCTTCCATCAGTTCAAAAGAATGAAAGTCTACTGTCCCTTCTCCCTGAAATCTGAAGAATAATGCTCTTTTTCCTCTTGGGATGTTTAAGGCACTTTTATAAGTATGCATTTCTTTCTCTCTGTTACTCACTTCAATCTCTGCACAAATATTTTCAAAATCAGATTTGTCAGAAACCTGCATTGTTCCCTTTGCATTCCCCTGTATAGTAATTCCGATCTGATTTGCCTCTCCCATTTCGAAATATTTAAAACCAGCGACCGACCCATTCTTCATATTTGCAATGTACTGATCTCCATTATTTTCTCGATCTTTTCCACTCTGCGTGAAATAAGGATGATCTTTCAATTTTTGTTTCGGTGACTTTCCATCATATCGTCCTGTTCCATTTATCGACCACAAATTGCAAGCTATTCTTGCTTCATAAGATCCTATCCCTTTCAACGCTCCTTGATTTAAGCCACAGCTTGTAATTTCTGCCTGCTGAAAGCCTCCGTCATCTCTACGTTCCAGTTTTTCTGCACATGCCTGTCTTGCATAAGAACTACGATTTGTCTGTCGATGATAAAAGATATACCATTGATCTTCTATCTGAAGCATTCCTCCATGTGTATTTCCTAAATAATTAGAGGCATGTGTCTCATCTTCATTTCCATTCAAATAAAGATCACCAATATCTACCAGAACGCCTCCATAAGTAAATGGACCTTTAGGTGAATCTGCCATTGCGTAACAAAGATCATGATTGTGTTCTGATGAATATACAAAACAATATTTTCCATCCACTTTTCGTATAGAACTTGCTTCAAAAAAAGCATGATCCTGAAAAGCACCCTTTTTTCCTTTTGTAGGAAATAGAATTTCACAAATAGCAAGCTTTTTCGGAATATATTTTCACAGTCATATACATTCCATAATTATCTTCTCACATCTGTCATACCCGAGCTGGGAACTGTTCAAACACAGCGTATAATTGTCAGCTTTTCCCCACTTCTGGTTTGTATAAAAATTGTAATTTGCCATACGTCTTTTATCTATATCTACCATCATTTTGACGGCTTTCTGTTCTTCTACATTGTATAAGCGAGTGATACGCTGTATTTTTTCCGGTGTGTCTCCATGAATAAACACATTCAGCACATCATCCCGGTCTTTCAGAATATAATCTGCATTTCTTCCAATGATCACGCAAGACTCCTTTTCAGCCAGCTCTAAAATAACTTTCCTCTGTGCCTCATACACCAGGTCTTCTACTGATTTTCCTGTGACGTCACGTCCGGCAAATGCATATGCGAATAATCCTTTTTTCGGCGATAATTCTGCATTTTCCTGAATATATTCCGGAGATAAACCAGACTTTTCTGCAATCTCATTAATGATATTTTTATCATAATAAGCAATTCCAAGTTTCTTTGCTACTTCTTCTCCGATAAAACGTCCGCCGCTTCCGAATTCTCTGCTGATTGTAATAATTCTTTTTGTCATCTCTGATTCCTCCTTAACTTAAAACATCAACTTTATTTTTTCTGATTTTCTTTAAGAACATATATCCCACAAAACATGAAACTATTTCAGTAATAGGAAATGCCCACCAGATTAATGTAACGCCCATCTGGACATTTCTGACAAATATCGAAAAAATTCCGGCCAGTGGCAGGATAATGATAAGCTGTCTCAAAAGTGAAATAACCAGCGATTCCATACCACCGTCCAATGCCTGATAAATCCCTTGATAAGCAACATTGATTCCGGCAAACAGAAAGCTGACTGAGATTACCCTCATTGCTCCGATAAAATATTCTCTTGACTGTCCTGCATTGAACAGTGTTGCGAACGCCCCAGGGAAAATCTCTGTAATGGCAATTCCAAGAATCATTAATGTAATCGTATAGATCAGACCATATTTGATTCCATCCTTTATTCTCTTCTTACTTCTCATTCCATAAGCAAATGCAAGGATCGGAGTGATCGCATCACGCAGACCAAATGCAAGGAAGAGAACAAACTGCTGCACCTTATAGAACAAACCATATGCTGTCTGTGCTGACGGATTGAACTTCAGGATCAGATTCATTACATAAACCATAATCGACATCAATGCCTGTGCAATGATCGCCGGAAGTCCGATTGCATAGATTTCTTTTATAACACCTGCATCTGGCTTCATATATTTCGCTCCATGCTCAAACTCTTTATTCAATTTTATATGGAAAATGAACAGCAATACTGCGGACGCTACCTGACCAATTACCGTTGCATAGGCCGCGCCTTTCACTCCCATTTCCGGGCAAGGTCCAATACCATAGATCATGATCGGATCAAGAATAATATTTACAACTGCTCCGACCACCTGACCGATTGTGGAATAAAGGGATCGTCCAGTTGCCTGTAATAACTTTTCGAATAAAGAGAAGAAAATAATTCCAAAAGAGATCACGCAGCATATCCGCAGATAACTGACACCCATCTGAAAAACTTCTGCATCTACTGTCTGGGATGAAATGTATGCTTTCACTCCAAAGATGCCAAATAATAAACAAACCACATAAATGATCACTCCCAGGAACAGACTGTTTCCTGCTACCTTTGCTGCTTTTTTATTGTTTCCCTGTCCAAGTGTCCTTGCCAAAAGTGCATTAGTTCCGACACCTGTTCCGATTCCCACTGCTACCATGAGCATCTGAACCGGGAATACCAGTGTCAATGCATTTAATGCTGCCTCACTGCCCACTCTCATATTTCCTACAAATGCACTGTCTACAATATTGTAGACCGCCTGCAATGCCATAGATAAGATCATCGGGATTCCCATCTGGATCATCAGCTTATTCACCGGCATATCCTTCATTTTGTTGCTTTCCGCCATTTTGTTTTAACTCCTCTCTTTTCTGCACAAAAAAAGTGCGCACCTTGTCTTATAAGCTGGACTTACGCTGACAGGCTACACACTTTTTCATGGCGATATTCTATTTGTAACTGTTCAGAGCCAAGCAAAATTTCATAAAACAGGTGTAAAATGCTTGCATTTTTAAGACTGTTTTTGAAATTTTATTTGGCGGATACGCCACACCGACGAAATGCGTAGCATTTTGGAGGTTGCCTCTGAACAGTTACTTCTATTTTAATAAAAAAACGAGTAGCCGGTAAACTGGATTTACGCTTACTTGCTACTCGTTTGTAGTTATTATATTTCCTGTTTTATTAAAAGTCAAACAAAATTTTCTTTACTTTTCTATCCTCTAACCAGCTCTCTCAACTTATCCAGATCTTTCTTATCCGGATGTGATAAAGCACGGTCAAAATTTGCGATCAGCAGATCAAGATTCGGCATATGATCCGGCTGCTCTTTCATTTTCACATAACGGTCTCTCACCGCTTGCGGCATCTTTCCCTGACACATATACTCACCAACTACCTGATTGCTTTCATCCATAGAACTCTTAACATTATTCAGAACCTTCTGAAAATATGCCTCATTCTCACCAAACCCGGCTGTTCCAAACAGAAAGACTTTCTTATTCTTTATTCTTTGCAATAACTCCAATGCGGATTTATCTGCATTTCCCTGGTCTGTCCAGAAACCAATGTAAAGCATTTCCGATACCGGTTCTTCGATTTCGCTTGTTCCGAAATAATCACAATTCTCCTGCGGCAATGCATCACGAATCGCATTTGCCAGCTCTGCTGTATTTCCTGTTTTGCTGCTGAATATGATTGAGTATCTTTCTTCTTTCATACTATAACCTTCCTTCTAAGCTAAACCGATTCTGGAACAATATCTTCAGACTTCTTATTTCTGCTTAATTTCCATAATAACTGTTTTTCCAGCCTGAACTTCTCCCTCTTCACATACAAGCTCTTTCCCTTCAAGGCTTGAACCGATGACGATCGGTGTGATGGAATTACGTCCTGTTTCTTTGATAAACTCAAGGTCTGCATCTGCAAGAAGATCTCCTGCTTTTACCTTGTCCCCTTCTTTTACATGGATCTGGAAACATTTTCCATTCAGTGCGACTGTCTCAAGTCCGACATGTATCACAACTTCTACTCCGTTATCGGAAGTAACAGCATAAATGTGACCTGTCTCTGCTACTTTTGATACAGTTCCGTCAACCGGGCTTACAACCTTACCTTCTGTCGGAACGATTGCGATTCCATCTCCAAGAATCTTCTCTATAAAAATAGGATCCGGCACTTCTGTGATTGCTACTGCTGTACCGGTCATAGGTGCTAAAATTGTTTCAAATACATTCTCCTGATTGCTCATATCTAACTCCTCCTTAGACGTCTTTCATCCACTCATTACTTCTCTTACCAACTAAAAAATTATAGTCACTGTTTCTGCGAATATCAATCCCATTTTTTGATTTATTTGTGAATTCTATGTTTTGCATATTTTTCCACGCTAGTATCGTTTCTTCTTATTCATAATGATCAGAAAATCTTTTTATTGACCTTCATGTATCTTTAAGGTTTATTATATACTAAGAGATTTTTTTAACAAGGAGGGTTCCCAATGGAAAAAACTCTTATTTTTCAATCTGTAGATGAGATTCGATTAAAGAAATTATTACGCTTTATCATTCCAACTTATCTGACCTCATTATTTACTACAGTTTATACAATCGTTGATGGAATCTTTGTTTCTGCTTATGTTGGAACAAATGCACTCGCCGCGATCAATGTTGTCTATCCGCTTGTAAATATTCTGTACGGTATCGCACTTGCCTTTGCGACAGGAGGAAGTGCACTTGCCGCTCTTCATATCGGTGGAAAGAGAAATGATGAAGCCAGCCGGACTTTCTCGGTAAGCATGACTGCTGCCATTGTCATTGGCGCTCTTGTTTCTGCACTTATTCTTTTCCGGTTGCCGGTCATCCTGCAGATGCTTGGTGCAACCTCACTGCTGATGGCAGATTGTAAAGCTTATATCTACTGGTGGCTGTTCGGTGCTCCGATCGTGGTTGGAAAAGAGATGTTCACTTATTTCATCCGTGTTGACGGTTCTCCGACGTACAGTTTTCTGACAGCACTTTCCGGAGGGATTTTTAATATTGTTTTCGATTACATTTTTATCGGACAGCTCCATATGGGAATTACAGGTGCCGCACTTGCAACTTTCCTCGGCCTGCTGCTTTCTTTTGTAATGGGAGTGGTTTACTTTGTAACACATCCGAACTTCCTTCATTTTACATTCCACGGATTATCTATAAAGGAAGCATTTCATAGCATGGTCAACGGAACTTCTGAATTCGTAAACCAGCTTGCGATTGCGATCACAACCGTTGTCTTTAACCGAAGTGCCCTACTTTTCGCCGGAGAAGACGGCGTTGCTGCTGTTTCGATCATCATGTATTTACAGTTCTTATGTATCGGAATTTATTTTGGATTTTCTATGGGACTATCAACGCCACTAGGATATGCTTACGGAGACAGAAATTTCTCTGTCTGTCGTGTTTTAGAAAAGTACGCTTATCGCTTCTTTGCGATTGCACCGATCATTCTCTACGGATGCACTTATCTGCTGTCACCAATTGGGGTACGTTTCTTTGCATCTCCCGACAGCACAGTCTTTGACATGGCAGTTTCCGGACTGCGCTTATATGGACTCGGATTCTTATTTTCAGGAATCAATATCTTCGCAGCAATCCGTATGATGACATATGGCAAAGGATATATCTCAGGTATGATTACTTTCCTTCGTTCCTTTGCTCTGCTACTTCTTTTCCTGACAGTTCTTCCGAGGTTCTTGGAATTAAATGGAATCTGGCTGGCAGTTCCGGCAGCTGAGATATTGACACTGATTGTTGCACTTTGGACGTTGAGGAAAAAACTGTAGCTTAAAAACAACTACTTAAAGAGAATTAAAAGACAGAGGTTTCTGACATTTTGTAATCAGAAACCTCCGTCTCTTTTTCATAAAATCTTATTTTTTAGAATCCTACTCGACTGTCTCCCAGTTCATTCTTCCATATCTGAGTGTCATCTCCTGGATTTCCTTCTGCAATTTCAATGATAACTGTCTCGTATTCACTCTCCATTTCCAGTTCTTTCCTACCGTAGACGGAGTGTTGATACGACAATTATTTCCAAGTCCTAAATAGTCCTGCATCGGAATAACACACAGCTTTGCACTGCTTCGCATAATCAGGCTGATCAGAGATTTATACAGTTCACTTTCCGGTGTGTACTGGTCACACATGTAATCTCTCGCCAGTTTTTGCTCCTCTTTTGTGATACTGCTCCACCATCCAACGATTGTTTCGTTGTCATGAGTTCCTGTATAAGCCACACTGTTCACCGGGTAGTTATGTGGAAGATAATCATTCGCACAACCTGAGTCACGGGAATCAAATGCAAATTCCAGAACCTTCATTCCCGGAAAACCACTCTCGCGGACCAGCTCACGAACAGAATCTGTCACATAACCAAGATCTTCGGCAATAACCTGCTTCCATCCAAGTGCCTGTTCCACTTTGCGGAACAGATCGATTCCAGGACCTTTCTCCCAATGTCCTCCGATCGCATTCTCTGCCCCATACGGAATTGAAAAGTATTCATCAAATCCACGGAAATGATCGATTCTGACAACATCATACATCTGGAATACATAATGCAGTCTTGAAATCCACCATGAATATCCTGTCTCTCTATGATAGTCCCAACGGTACAGCGGATTTCCCCACAGCTGTCCTGTCGCAGAGAATCCATCCGGCGGGCATCCGGCTACAGCTGTCGGAACATTTTCCTCATCTAACTGAAACAGTTCCGGATGCGCCCAGGTATCCGCACTGTCCATTGCAACATAGATCGGGATATCTCCAATGATCTTGATTCCATTTTCATTTGCATATGCCTTTAATTTCATCCATTGCTCGTGGAATTTAAATTGCATGTACTGCTGGAATTCAATATCATAATACAGTTCCTCTCTGTAATAATCCATTGCCCATTTCCAACGGAGACGGATATCTTCTGCCCATTTTGTCCACTCTACATTGTCAAATCGTCCTTTTACAGCCATGAACAGTGCATAATCTGACAGCCACCAGCTATTCTCATTCACGAATTTCTGATACTCCGGATTCTCACTGATCTTACTTCTCTCATAAGCTTTGCGAAGTAATGGATAACGTCCATTATAAATCTTCTCGTAATCAATGGAACCCTTTGCTTTTCCCCAGTTTACTTTCTCACATTCTGCACGTGTCAGAACACCTTCCTCGATCAGTTCATCAAGACTGATAAAGTACGGATTTCCTGCAAATGTAGAAAAGGACTGATATGGAGAATCTCCATAACTGGTCGGTCCAAGCGGGAGAATCTGCCAATAATTCTGTCCTGCTCCTTTGAGCCAATCTACAAATTCATACGCACTTTTTGAAAAACAACCAATTCCGTACTCTGACGGCAAACTACTGATCGGCATTAAAATACCTGCTGCTCTTTCGCTCATTTTATCTTCCTCCTCTTAATCTTCTACCTCAATCATTACTCCATAATGATCGGATACTACCGGGTAATTCTTACCATTACATACCACTTTCGATGACTTTACTTTTTTCTGCGTATTACAGAAAATGTAATCCAGACGTTTGGCATCTTTCACTGCTCCACCGCCTTCTCCATCGCGCCATCCATCGATTTCTTCTTCCACTGTAACACCGGAATCTTTCTGTTCTGCCAGACAGTAACTGTCCTTCCATCCGCTTTCGCAGATCAGTTCATATCCTTCCTGTTTTACATTATCGAGACTGTTGAAATCTCCCATCAACCAGATGGTGCGATCTTTCTTTTCCAGACTTTTCGTCAGCTTTTCCATTTTCTCCCACTGTTTCTTCAGCGGTTCTTCCTCGTCGTTCCACCAGCCCATATGGACTGTAAAGAAAATGTCATCGTTCCCTTCTGTCTGCATTCCTAAAATTTTTCTTGTCTTCCAATTATCATAATCATCTGTCTGGCTGATCAGGAACTGCTTTACTCTCATAATCGGTTTCTTTGATAAAAGAGCCATTCCTTCATCGTATTTTCCATATCCGATCTTTGCAGACAGCCAGGTCCAATAGTAATACACTCCTTTTTCTCTGAGTGCTTCAACAACTTCTTTCGCGTGATTGTCTTCTCTTACAGGAAGTCCGAAATCCATACATCTCTTATACCCGGCCAGCATTACATCCGGAATTTCTCCGGCACTTGCAGTCTGATTCACCTCCTGAAGAGCAACTACATCCGGCTGCTCAACTATTAACGTCTCTATAAACTTTTCTTTTTTTTCTTCGTAAGATGATTCTACAAGACTATGCGTATTTAATGTCATTAACTTCATTCTCTTCTCACTCCTGTAAAAACACCGGAGAAATTTCTACATACCCTTCTCCAGTCTATTGTCTGTTATGAACTAAAATCCCCCAACTATGATACCTAAGGATTGTTTCGTGCAATGCACTCTCACAATCCTGGTATCATAAGATGTCATTAATATCTGATTTTAATACATCTGCTTTTGGCCCATAGACAGCCTGGATTCCATTATCTTTCTTAATCAGTCCACGTGCTCCCTCTGACTTCCATGCGGCAAGCTCTGCTACTTTATCCAAATCCTTTTGTTGCATTGTTCCATGCAACCGTTTGCATTAATTATATGCACGTTTTGCACGAAATGCAATTCTATTTATAGATCTATTTTCTATTTCTGCCTTTTGCACAATTTATATGCTCTGTTTTTGTACATTCTCACAACAGTTTCTATGCAAAAAACTATGCAACAGATTTGACATCATTGCGTTCTTTCACTAAAATAGTAGGTGACGAATTTTTTGTGAAAATGTAACTGTTCAGAGCCAAGCAAAATTTCAAAAAACAGGTATAAAATGCTTGCATTTTTAAGACTGTTTTTGAAATTTTATTTGGCGGATACGCCACACCGACGAAATGCGTAGCATTTTGGAGGTTGGCTCTGAACAGTTACGTGAAAATAAAGGAAAATAGGTGTCAGATGCCTGACATCCTCATTTCCTCACAGGAGGGAAAATATGGCAGTAACAATTAAAGATGTGGCCGCTTTGGCAGGTGTATCACCTTCCACTGTCTCCAGAACTTGTAAGAATAACCCATCCATCAGCACAGAAACAAAAGAAAAAGTTCGTAAAGCGATGATCGAACTTGGTTACGAAGTAAACTTTCAGGCCAGCAATCTTGCTTCTCAGTATTCCCGCACAATCGGGATTATCCTTCCGGCATCCGCCCGTGAAGTATATGAGAATGCTTTCTATCTTGAAGCAATTCGCGGCATCAGCCACTACTGTAACCAGAGACAATACATGTCTACTGTTGTGACAGGTCAAGATGAAGATGAGATCTTAAAAGCGATTCAGTCTATGTCACGAAGTGGAAAAGTAGATGGGTTCATCGTTCTTTATTCTCGAAAGGACGATCCGATTATTGATTATCTCTTCAGCGAAGGGCTTCTTTATATCTTGATTGGAAAAGCAACACAGTACACGAATCAGACATTATATATTGACAATGATAATCTTCTTGCCGGAGAGGACGCGACCGAATATCTCTATCAGCTCGGTCATCGCAAGATTGCTTATCTGGGTTCCGACAGTTCACTGACTTTTGCCGCAGACAGAAAAACCGGTTACCAGATGGCATTGACTAAACACGGAATCCCTTTCCGTCCGGAATACTGTGCGGAAGTTCTGAATGTATCAGGAGATAACACAGAAGCAATTTCTTCTCTGTTACAGCAGGATGAACCGCCAACTGCAATCGTTGTAAGTGATGATATTCTAGCCATTTCACTTGAAAGAGTCTGTCTTCAGAATCATGTTTCAATCCCTGATGATTTGTCGATTATATCATTCAACAACTCTCTATTTGCAAGATCGACATCTCCACAGCTTACTTCAATTGATATTAATTCTAAGCAGTTGGGTATCGAGGCGGCATCACAGATGATCAATCACATTGAGAATCCGAATCTTGTTGCAACAAAGATTATCGTGCCACATCAGCTGATTGAACGTGACAGCTGTTGTAAAATAAATGGATAAAAGGACGGAGAGTTCTGACATTTTCAATCAGAACTCTCCGTCCTTTTTATCATTTTTTCTTCTGATATCAACCAAGCGCTTACAAACTTAGATGTTGCAACAATCTGCATACCTCTTGTGCAACTGCATCATCTTTATTAGATTCGATGACTTTCTCTGCGATTTTTTTCAAGCTTTCTACTGCATTTCCCATGGCTCTGGAATGCGGGAACTTTTCAAACATTAGAATGTCATTCTTCCCATCCCCAAATACCAATACCTCTTCTTTACTATATCCATAATACTCAGCGACCTGTTCAAGCATAGTTCCCTTATTCACCTGCCGGTCTGTAATCTCTATGTTCCAGGCTGCAGATGACGTAATTGTGATATCGTGTCTCTTCTTCAAAAACTCTTTTATATTTTTCAACTTATCCTGCTCTTCTGAGAAAATAAATATCTTTTGAATTTTAATCTGCGCATCAAAATTTTTTTCCACTGCGGGCATTGGGCAAGCCGTATCGCAAAACTCACAGTCTGTCGAAAAATCTCCTGATGATGTATTAATTTCAAAATCAAACTTCTTTTCCATGAGCATCTGTATAATTTCCTGCGCACAGGATTCTTCTATTGATTTTTGGAAAATCAAAGTCCCATCACTCTTTCGAAATTCAGCTCCATTTAGCAGAAGATATTCCGGTGAAACTCCCGCTGTTCTCATAAGCTCAGATGCCGTTTTCAGCGAACGGCCTGTTGCCGCAACCCACAGAATTCCGGCCTGCTGTGCAGTCCTTATACACTCCGCTGTTTTCTCTGATAACATGCCTTCCTCATTTAGAAGTGTCCCATCCAGATCACTTGCAATTAATCTGATCACCGTAATTCTCCTTTACCTTTGAAAAATGAAATGCAAATGTATGGAAATCTCGTTTTATTAATGGTAGCGATACTCCGATCTCCATCAATTCATCTCCACCCAAAATCTGCCCGGTACTTTCATCTTTATAATCCCATTCCGGATGCAGACCACAGAGATGAATTCTTCCATGAGAATATCTCGGATCAAACAGTTTCTGCATGATAATAACTTCGCATTCTTCTCCCGTCACGGAAACAACCGACCATGCAATATAATTCTCATTCGGAACTTCAAGATAACTAAGCACTCCCTTTTGCAACCAGCCTCTCTGTTCTTTATATTCCTGAATCTGATCAGCAATTTCTTTTCTTTCTTCTTTGGAACATTTCGTAAGATCAAGTTCATATCCCAGATTAAATAATCTTGCTACCTGATATCTTGCATCCAGAGAAGTACTTCTTCCGGTCTGATGATTCGGAACAATACTTACGTGAGCCCCCATTGTTATCTGCGGATATAAAAGGCTATACCCTCTTTGGATCGTCGCACGGTCAAATGCATCTGTATTGTCACTTGTCCAATTCTGCGGCACATAATACAACATTCCCGGATCAAATCGCGCACCACCACTGGAACATCCTTCAATCAGAACATCCGGATATTTTTCTGTAATGCGTTCCAAAATATCATATAATCCAAGCACATACCGATGACTGATCTCTTCTTTTTGCTGTACTCCCAGACATGCAGAATTCACATCTGTCAGCGGTCGGTTCATATCCCACTTTATGTAATTGATTTTTCCATTTTTTAAATAAAAATCTAATGTTTTAAATAAATATTCACGGACATCTTCTCTTGAAAGGTCCAGCAGATATTCATGTCTTCCTTTTACCGATTGATACCCCAGAATGTGAAGCGCCCAGTCCGGATGTTGACGTAACAACTCACTATCCTCGCTGACTGCCTCCGGTTCAAACCAAAGTCCAAACTGTAAACCTTTTTTATGAATCGCATCTGCAACTGCTGCAATTCCACCCGGAAGTTTCTGTTCATTACATATCCAGTCTCCCATTGAAGATCTGCTGTCATTTCCTTTACGGAACCAACCGTCATCCAACACAAATAATTCAATTCCCGCAGCTTTAGCCAGGTCTGCCTGTTCATCAATCTTCTCCATTGTTACATCATAGTACATAGATTCCCAGGAGTTTAAAAGAACCGGTCGTATTTTTTCCTCAAATCGTTTAGGAATTAGATGCTGTTGGTACAGCCAATGAAAATTGTGGCGCATTCCATTCAGACCCGTATTGCTATAATTCAATACCGCTTCCGGAGAAGCAAATGTATCTCCTGGTTTTAATTCCCATTTAAAGCTGTCCGGATGAATTCCAATCTGTGCCCGTACATTTCCAAACTGATCCTTTTCCACCTGTGCGAGGAAATTTCCGCTATATACAAGATGCGCTGCCCAGACTTCTCCGCTGCATTCATTCGTCTCCGGTTTTAACGCCGCAAAAAATGGCTGATGCTGAGGACTGCTGCTTCCCCTGACACTCTCCGTTTTCTGCACCCCATAATGAATCGGGAAACGCTGCATATTTGCCTCTTTAGCATGTGTTCCATATAATGTCATAAGTTCATACTCTTCTGCCGGAAGTTCCAGAGACATACTCTGAATGTTCTGAAGAAAAACGGTCTGCTTCCCATAATTTTCTACTTTTTGATGCCGTAAAACAATTCCGTAATTTTCAAAAATCGTATAATAAAGAAAAAGTCGGATCCCTGCTCTGTCATCTTCACAGATCACTTCCAGTGTCTCCGACTCATTTTCATTAACACGAATCTGTGGCATACCCTGTAATTTAGGCTTACCGGATACCACACTCCAGCTTTTAAACACCGGTTCGCAAAATGTTATTCCATCTTCTTGTGTGATTGCAAAAGCCGGAATACGAAAATCTCCATGTCCTCCGACCGGATATTCAAACGGGAAATCATCAAAGGATATATTTTCGACAGAGCTGTCATGTTCCGTATTATACCCTCTCTTGAAATACAGGGGATTTCCGGTCCCCCGGTAATTTCGGATCTTTCGTCCGAAATACCGATGAACCAGATACTTTCCATCCACAACTTCCATCACATAACTTATTGTATCATTACTTAATTGCACGATCTGTCCTTTGTTATGAAATAGAATACTCATACTTACTGCTCCATTTTCTTATTAAAACCAAACATCCATGTCAGTCCGAATGCTACACCGAAAGCAACTACATTTACCAGAATATAGAGTGGCAGCTGCTCGTTAAGATACAGCAATGTTCCTGGAATACCTGTAATTGACATTCCTGTTGCTCTCAGATGGAAGATTGATGCCAGAAATCCTCCAACACCGCCACCGATCATTGACATTACAAACGGTTTCATAAATTTTAAGTTGACTCCAAATACCGCCGGCTCTGTAATTCCAAGTAATGCAGACAGACATGCCGGATATGCCACCTGCTTTGTCTTATTAGACGCTGCTTTGATTGCAACTGCAAGAACTGCTCCTGCCTGAGCAACATTTCCGCAAGTTCCGATTGGATTCAGATAATTCCATCCATCTTGTGCCAACATACTGATCTCTAAGAAATTCAGAATATGATGAATACCAAAAATACCAAGAAGCTGTCCGAAACATCCATATAAAAATCCGCCTATTCCCATTGGAAGGAAAAGAAGATGTTCTACTGCAAACAGAACTCCTGACTCTACTGTATGTAAGATTGGTCCAAGTACGAACAATGCCAGAACACATCCAACCAACAATGTTAAGAACGGTGTCACAATCAGATCGATTGCATCCGGAACTTTCTTTCGCAGCCATTTTTCAAACTTGGAAGCGACAATTCCTGTCACAAATGCCGGTAATACTGATCCCTGATATCCTGTTACTTTTAAGAATCCAAAGAAAATCAACGGCTGTGCCTCTCCTGATCCAACTGCATAAGCGCTTGGCAGGCTGCTGTT
Source organism: Mediterraneibacter faecis (assembly GCF_055383675.1). Classification (NCBI taxonomy): domain Bacteria; kingdom Bacillati; phylum Bacillota; class Clostridia; order Lachnospirales; family Lachnospiraceae; genus Mediterraneibacter; species Mediterraneibacter faecis. The sequence goes on from NZ_AP043803.1 coordinate 3,165,584, forward strand.
TACAAGCATCAATCCTAATACAATTCCAATTACCGGACTTCCGCCAAAATTCCGGAAGGTTGACCAGCACACTAAAGCCGGAAGAAATGCAAATGCCGTGTCTGTCAATACCTGTGTAAATGTAAGAAGATTCTGCGGAATACTATCAGCTGTCAGACCAAATACTGCAAGTACTGCCTCCTGAGTCAGAAGCCCTCTAAGTCCCATAAACAAACCAGTAGCTACAAGCACCGGGATAATTGGCACAAATACATCAGAAAACATTCTGATTGCTCTCTGAAATTTATTTCCATAAACCACCTTTTCTTTTTCCTCTGACTTTTCTTCGTCGCCTGTTCCTGTAACTTTTACAACTTCGTCATAGATTCGGTTAACCAGACCTGTTCCAAGGATAATCTGATACTGTCCAGAATTAAAAAAGCTTCCTTTTACTTTCTCCAGATTTTCAATCTCTTTTACCTGAATCCTTTCTTTATCAGCTACTACAATACGAAGTCTTGTCGCACAATGTCTTACTGACACAACATTTTCCGTACCACCAACCAGTTCAAGAATCTTTTTTGCTAATTCTTTATCACTCATTTTTCTCCTCTCCTTCTCCCATTAAATCATACATTTCCATGACTCTTTCTTTCATGAATCCACTTATTTTTACTTTTCCATTTTCTTCTTCTGTGAACATTCTCATAGAAAACACTTTGCTTCCCTGATTCACAAAAATTTCCATACTGGAAATATCAGACCAACATTCTATCGTTTCCAACGAATCAATCTTACAGTTTCTCTCATCATAATCTTTTGTAACCCAATTTTTTCTCTTTACAGAAATTATTTTTTCTACTTTTTTGTATTCTAGAATAACTTCTCTGTTCTGAAATTCTATTTTAAAAGAAGTTTCATTCTGAAGATTAGATAGTTTTGCACAGTATACTCTGTTCTTAAGAATTATTTCTCCACTTTGTCTTTCCTGCTCGGAAATCTTATGTATGCACAAACTTTTTTCCAATTCTCTTACCGGAAGCTGACACAGTTCTCCGTTTCGATAAGAAAGCTCTCTTGGTAATGTCATACAATGGATACTGGATTCTCCTGCACCAAACAGCTTCTCTTCTTCCTCTTCCATTCTTGACATCCACGCAAACAGAATTTTTCTTCCATCCGGTGATGTAAATGTCTGCGGCGCATAAAAATCAAATCCCTGATCCATCTTTTTACGCCCTTCATCCAGATTCTGCATATTGCTATCTTCTATTTTTCCTGAAACTATGTCATTAAAATCAAACTCTTTATAAGCCGAAAAACTACAAAGTGAACTATCACTTTCATTATCTCTGTGCTGCGGACAATAAAGCAAAATTCCTTGTCCATCTACCTGAAAATAATCCGGACATTCAACCATTTCATACTCCTTGGATTTTGCAAGCACTAATTCGAATTTCCAATTTTCCGCATCCTTGGAGCTGCATAGTGCGACAGAACCTCTTCCATTTTTCATCTGTGCTCCGATCACCATATAATAGTCATCGCCGTCCTGCCATACTTTCGGATCTCTGAAGTGCTCGGTAAACTCCGTAGGTGTTGATACCACAATGCCTTTTTTCTGAAATGTCTTGCCATCCTCAGTAACTGCAAGGCACTGGCTGCTTTTTCTCACACCGCCGCTCTTATTATTTCCTGTATAAAATAAGCGAAGCTGACCATCCTTTATCAATGCACTACCTGAGTAAACTCCATTTTGCTCATAAAACTGGTCCGGCAAAAGAGCACTTCCTTCCCAATTCCAATGAAGTAAATCTTTCGATGTAAAATGTCCCCATTCCTTGTAAGAATGATTCTTTTCAAATCGATTCCACTGAAAGAACACATGATACATATCCTTGTAAAAAACTAACCCATTAGGATCATTTAGCAGACCTCTGTCCGGTTCCAGATGATATTTCTGCCGTTTTATCATTTCTAAATGACCTCCCGTCCTTACTTTCTGGCGCCTGACTATATTAAACTATATTTTTCTATTTTGGAACATAGCATTTTCAGAAGAATATATGGAAAAAACTAACTTTTTGTATTATGATAGACTTATGATTGAATATAAAGAAACCAAACATTCTCTGGTATATAAAGCCAATAGTGATCTTTCTCTGTACAGTGCCGGTTATGAAGAATGTACACCTGGCTACAGTTATGGTCCGACTTTGAGATCATATCAGCTAATTCATTTTGTACTCAACGGGGAGGGAGAATTTCGTATTAATGAGCATGTGTTTCACCTAAAAGCAGGAGATGCATTTCTCATTCCAGCAGGTAAGATCACTTATTATGAAGCCTCAAAAACAAACCCTTGGTCTTATGCATGGATCAGCTTTATCGGCATCAGCTCGGAAAGCTATCTCTATCAGATTATGACTTCAACAGAAGATATTTATGTGATCCATGGTCTGGATACCCGAAAATATTACGATTCTATTTCCAGGATCATGCAATTAGACGCCTCATTGACCAGTCATTATTTTGAAGGAAATAGTATCCTGCTTCATATTATTTCCATGCTTTTTTCAGATGTTGATTTTCATGAAGCAGACACAAATAAACTGTCAATTATCGATGAAATTAAATTTTACTTTGATATCAATTATGCTGAGAATTTGAAGTTAAAAGATGTAGCTGACTATTTCGGCATCCATCAGAATTACCTTACACGGGCTTTCCATGAAAAGTTTGGAATCTCACCCAAAAAATATCTACTTCAACTGAAATTCAAAAAAGCTGCAAGGTTACTTGCAACTACACAACTTCCTGTTTCGATTATTTCCAATTCACTTGGATTTGAAGACCAGCTGGCATTTTCACGTACATTTAAAAAGTTTTATAATGTTTCGCCAACAGATTACCGGAGCCATTTAAAACCGTAACACTTCTTACGTTTTTTCATCCATTTTCTGTTACTCACCACCTGAAGGAGTGGGAGTCTTCTCGACTGAGATAAACAATCCGCAGAATACAAAGTTGCGAACTATACTGATACTTACAAAAAGAACAGAGATTTCTGACATTTTTTCAATCAGAGCTCTCTGTCCTTTTTCATCATTTTGATATTTATAAGACCTTATATTTTTCAAATATTTCCAAGTACTCCTGCTCAACATCCTTGAATGCTCTCACCGTATAATCAGGTACCATACACGTCTCTGGCTTGTCTCCTTCTGAGTCTTCACCCAGTAAATATTTCATATCATACCACAATACCGCATCATCAATCTCTTTGATCAGCTTCTCTTCCTGCTCATCAAGTGGTGAACCCAGGAACTTGGTATACAAAACATCAAGCAAATGATTCTCCTGCTCTTTATATACTGTCATAAATTGCTTCAGCGGACGCGGCACGTCTGACATGTAACACTCACTTGCATCATGCAAAAGTGCACCCTCAATCACACGATTACTATATCCTCTGGCTGCGGCTTCCTTCGCACACAGAATGCAATGTTCTCCCACCGACCAGAACGTACTGACCTGGCCGTTCCCCCGGCAGATCATCGGAAGTGCATGGGCGATATCTACAATGTTGATTAGTTCCGGATCTGGGTTTATCGGATCAAAATGATTTCCTGTGTATGTTGTGATGTAACTCATAATTTTCTCCTGCTTTCTCTTTGATATTATGTCTCATTTATAACTTCTTGGATATCCCTATACGGCACACTTGTAAAAATATCTCTAAGTTCATCTGCCATATCCAATGCCATCGCAATCTTCGTTAAGGAAAGTAATGAAATCATCCCTGTCGTCTCAAACCTTTTAATCGAACCATAACTCACACCACTCATAGATGCTAATTTTTCCTGTGAAATTGAACGTCTCTTTCTAATATTGCGCACTCTTTGCGCAAGCTTTTGATCAAGTTCTTCTGCTGTTTCCCATACTAACTGTTGCATTCATCCACCTCACTCTATGGATAATATTTTATCTATTTTTAACTATTTTATGCATTTTTAGATAATATTTTATCTATTTGAATCATATCACTTTTATCTTTTAATATCAACCGGGCACTTGCAAAATAACTCTAAAACCTCTAAAATTATTGTATCTGCCAAAACATTTAATTAAGGGAGAAAATTTATGAGTATATACGCAATTTACTTCAGTCCAACCGGTGGAACTGAAAAAATAGTTACATTTATAGCTGAACAATTTGGTGAATATCAGAGCATTGATTTATGCGAAAAGACTTCTGATCTAACAAATGATTTTTCCGAAGAAGATCTCTGTATCATCGGAGTTCCTTCCTTCGGTGGACGTGTTCCTGCCATTGCATTAGAGAGAATCAAAGCCCTGAGCGGAAATAATGCAACTGCGATTCTAATCACCGTTTACGGAAACCGTGCTTATGAAGATACATTGATCGAACTTGAAGATACTCTGATTGAAAAGAACTTCACCTGCCAGGCAGCTATTGCGGCTATCGCAGAACATTCCATCATGCATCAGTTTGCAACTGGAAGACCTGATCAGAATGATCTTACAGAACTCGCTTCCTTTGCACAGAAGATAAAAGAGAAAACAAACAACACTGTAAAAACTGATTTTCCACCAGTACATGTTCCGGGTAACAGACCTTACCGCGAATACGGTACGATTCCGCTTATCCCTGGTGCTTCACATACCTGTGGTTCCTGTGGATTGTGCGCAGCGAAATGCCCGTCAGGAGCAATTCCATCTGACAATCCTAAGCAGACTGATAAGGACAAATGTATTTCCTGTATGCGCTGTATCAGCGTCTGTCCAACACATTCCCGCAAGCTGAATCCACTAATGCTGGCTGCTGCTTCCCAGAAGTTAAAAAAAGCTTGTTCCGGACGAAAAGAAAATGAACTGTTTTTATAAATAAGACTATAAAAACACCCGCTATTTTCATCCTTCTCAAGATAAAATAACGGGTGTCTCTAAATTATTACACTATACCACTACTTCTATCAGTGTCTTGTCACCAAATTGAATTTTCCTATTCGTTATTCTTCATCCTCCAGCTTCACGCACGGCAGATTCCATCTGTAATGCGCTGCTCCGATACGAATCACAAGCACAACTACTGTTCCGATCACAAGCGCCGGAATCTGTCCCCAGCTTCTATATGCCAGTACACAACAGATTGCCCCCGCGATCGATGCACAGGCATACACATGCTTTACAAAAATATATGGTGGAACCCCTGCCATCACATCTCGGAGAAGTCCTCCTCCAACTCCTGTCAGTACTCCAAGGAAACTTAAGAAAAACATATTATCATGATATCCTGCTGTCCATCCTGTGGATACTCCGACTGCTGTAAAGATCCCAAGTCCGACCGAATCCATCAGGAACATTAGTCCTGCATAGAGTGCCTGGTATTTGCTATGCACCAGTCTCTTATTAATAGAAAGTAAGAGAAATGGCGCTAATGCAGAAATCACTGCCACTTCTACATAAATCGGCTTCACAAATGCGCTCGGTGTCTTCCCCAAAATCACATCACGCATCATTCCGCCTCCTACCGCGGTCACCACACCAAGCACCAACACACCGAAAATATCCATCTTTCGCCGGATCCCAACCATTGCCCCCGAAATTGAAAATGCGATCGTTCCGATCAACTCGATGATCAAAACGATCAATGTCTGTAAATCCATATTGTTTCTTCCCCATTTCTATACCGATATTTCGACTAATATCAGTAGTTTCTGTTTGAAATTTTATCATAAAGGATTTGCATTTTCAATAATGTTACACATGTTTTGATTCCTTTTTAATTTCGTCACTTTTCTTCTAAATAAATATCCCGTCCCATACATTTCCGCCATTTTCACAATAATTCTCTGAATATTTCCGTTATACAACCTTAATTTTTTCATTTATCACACCTTTTTAAACCTTCAAAACCTTAATTTTTCACCATACAATTTTCCCTGCTTTTCCCTTCCCCTTGACACCGGGTGCTATAGTGTAACTGTAGCAAAGAAAAAGAACACTTAACAAAACCTACTTATTATTTTGACAAGTTGAAGGCTGCTAAGCGAATTCAGTAATTTGGAGGAAAAGATAAATGAATACTTTAAAAGCTGAAAAAAGAGACATGTCAATCAAAGCAAAAAAATTAAGACGCGAAGGATTCGTAACAGGAAACCTGTTTGGTCGTGAACTGGAAGATTCTATTCCACTGAAATTTGATAAAGCAGAAATAGAAAAACTTCTGAAAGTCGAGAGCAAAGGTGGTCAGGTTATGCTGGAAGTTGCCGGCGAGACTTATGACGCTCTGATCAAGGAAGTTGATTACAATCCTTTGAAAGGTTATGTAGATGAAATAGATTTTCAGGCACTGGTAAGCAATGAGAAGGTTCACTCTGTAGCAGAGATTCACCTTGTAAACCTCGAGAAACTGTCTTCAGGAGTACCACAGCAGATGCTTCAGGAGATTTCCTTCAAGGCTCTTCCTGCCGCATTGGTAGAGAAAGTCGAAGTTGATGTTGGACCTCTGAAAATCGGGGACACAATTCGTGTTGCTGATCTTCCAATTGCCAAAGACAAAGATGTTGATCTTATGACAGATCTTGATGCAACAGTAGTTACTATCACAGAAGTACACGTAAAAGCTTCTGATCTTACTTCAGATGAAGAGGAAGAAGAAGCCGCAGAATAATTTTAACTTAACAAGCGACAGGCGCAGAGCTTCATAATTGATTCTCTGCGCCTGTTTTTTGCTTTCACTTTTACATCGCTATCTTCCCTTGTTTCTTCCACTTCCGTGTCACATAGATATAATACGGGATCAGTGGAATCAATGCAGAAATCCATGCTGCCGGATCCGCCAGGCAAACTCCCGCAAAACTTGTTTTTCCTGCCACAAGAACTACAATTGCAGATCTCGCCGCAAGTTCAAACACTCCTCCGAGCATCGGCACAAGTCCATATCCAAGTCCTTGCAGGGTATTCCTATATAGGAAGATACTTCCCAGGAATGGATAACACCAGAATACCGTATGGAAATACAGCACTGATACTTCAATAACTTTCGTCTCTGATGGGCTGATAAAAAGGTAGGTCAGATATTTACTAAAGAAAAATACCAGTATCATCGCAATTACGCTGTAAGCCAGAATCATAATCTGTGTACAGCGCACACCTTGTCGTACACGGTCTACTTTTCCAGCTCCCCAGTTCTGTCCCACATAAGTTGCAATCGTTGCACCGAAAGCAACGAATACTGTGCAGATTACATTCTGAATCTTTGCTGCCGCAGAGAAACCAGCCATATAATCTTCCCCGTAAACATTTACAGCACCCTGTACAATAATTGTTCCGATCGCTGTAATAGAAAACTGTAATGCCATCGGAACTCCAAGAGCCATCAATTTTCCGCAAGCTGGAAGAGAAAATCTGAAATTCTCTTTTTTAAGATGCAGAATAGGGAACTTCTTCACGATATATATAAAGCAGAGTACTGCTGAGATTCCCTGTGCGATAACTGTCGCATAGGCACATCCTTCTACACCCATACCGCCATAAATAATAAATGCCACATCAAGTCCCACATTGATTACCGCTGAAATAATCAAAAAATACAATGGGGATTTCGAATCACCCAGTGCACGCAGAAATGCAGCCAGCGCATTATACGCTGCCGTTACAATCAGACCCGCATAAATAATTCCCATATATGCCTTTACGTCCGGCATAATGCTATCCTTATAATTCATCAAACGTAAGATTGGCTCATTTGCAATTCCAAGACCAATCGTCATAAGCACAGCCCAGCCAGCAGAAAGGTAAATAGACATCGCCACATAATGCCGCATCCTCTCATATTCTTTCGCGCCAAACCACTGTGACACCAAAATAGCAAATCCACTACTCAGACCGTTCAGCCAGCCTGTCACAAAGAACATCAAGGATCCCGTACTTCCAATTGCAGCCAGTGCTCTTACACCAAGAAACTGTCCTGCTATGATTGAATCAGCAATGTTGTAAAACTGCTGAAATATATTTCCCAAAAACATTGGTATCATAAACTGCATGATCAGGCGGGCCGGACTTCCGGTCGTCATGTCATGAATCGTTGTGTTTTTCATTGTTGCATTGTCACTCATACTGTCATTATTTCCTCCAATTCATTACATCCCTCACCGATTTTTGTCGGTTATTCATTCTTTTCTGCACCTTCAAGTCTCGCACCTTCCATCATGGCCAGAACAAACTCTTTCATCTCCTGTGCATCCCAGATCTCCGGAACCGGATAAACCGGATTCGCCTCTTTCTGTGCCCATTTTACAATCTGGTTCACATCTTCTTCCCGGATCATATCCGGATATTTCGGAATTCCAAGTTTCTCTTTTAACTCTTCCATCCACTGGAGAAATGTTTCGGCACGAACTTCGGCTGAGATCATACCGTCCGGTGTATCTACTTCCATCGCACAGATATCACACAAATCCGCAAGCTTATCATACACAGAAGAGCCATAGGCACGCATCACATGCGGAAGCAGAATTGCCATCACAAGCCCGTGAGGCACTCCATAAAGCCCGCTGAGCGCATGGCCAATTGCATGAACATAACCCACACTTCCTCTTGTAAATGCGCGTCCCGCATGAAATGCAGCCTCCTGCATATCCTGTCTCGCTTGCAGATTTGTCCCGTCTTCATATGCTGTCAGAAGACTTTCATGAATCAATCGCACTGCCTTACTACACATCAGACGCTCAAAATCACTGTTATATGTATCATTCGTGTATGCTTCCACTGCATGACACAGCGCATCCATTCCTGTCTGTGCTGTTACCTGTGGTGGCAGTCCTACTGTAAGGCACGGATCAAGTACTGCAAAGCGTGGCATCAATTGCAAATCATTGATTGATGCTTTATGATGTGTCTGAACCTCGGTAATCACCGCTGCAATCGTTGTCTCAGACCCGCTGCCTGAAGTTGTAGGCACGGCGAAGATTACAGGAATCGGACGTAGCACACGGAAAAGTCCCTGTAAGTTCCGAATTGCTTTCTTCGGTCTCGCAACTCTGGCTCCGATCCCTTTTGCACAATCCATCACACTTCCGCCACCAAATGCGATCATGCAGTCACACTTTTCTCCAAGAAATATTCCTACTCCATTTTCAACTTCTTCATCCGTAGGATTTTGAGAAATGCCGTCAAAGATAACATATTTCAACTTCTTCTCTTTCATCTCTTCCAGCAGTTCATTAAGAAGCCCCCTCGCACGGATCTTCGGTCCTGTTACAATTAATACTTTATGAAATCCTCTATCTCGAACCGCCTCTGGCAGCTTCTTCACTGCTCCTGATCCACTGAGCATTTTCGGTGAACGCCACGGAAGTGCAGCCATCAAAAGCTTCGCCCCCGCCTGATATACTCTGCAATATTTTTTCATTAAAACTGATTTCACATTTGCTTTCATCTCACACCTACCATTTTCATGAATACTGTGATTTGTATTTTGCCACACTCCTGCTTTGAAATCAATCAATTCTTTCTATATTAAAGGAATTTTTTTAATGTTCCTTTTCACTTGTATATAATAATGCCTAAAAATCTGTCTGATTTTCCTTATTTTCTTTTTTTGTGAAAAATGACAAATGATTTTCGATAAATTTTTCCATTATTTTTGCTATTTTTTTATTTTTTCTATGTAAAATCCTAGCAATATCGCACAAAAAAGAGTATACTAAAGAAGTAGTATTATGAAAGAGAGGGCTTTTTATGAAACACGATAATATGTTGGCTATGATCTTAGCCGGAGGTCGAGGAACCCGCCTCCATGATTTGACAAAAAAAGTGGCTAAACCAGCCGTTTCATATGGCGGAAAATACCGCATTATTGATTTCCCACTTAGTAACTGCGCAAACAGCGGAATTGACATTGTAGGTGTTCTGACACAGTACGAATCCGTACTTCTGAACAGCTATGCAGCAGCAGGAAGAAGATGGGGACTTGATGCGAAGGACAGTGGAGTTTATGTGCTCCCACCACGTGAGAAAGCTGATGCGAACCTTGATGTATACAGAGGAACAGCTGACGCTATTTCCCAGAATATTGACTTTATAGATACATACTCCCCAGACTATCTGCTGATCCTCTCTGGAGACCACATTTATAAGATGAATTACGACAAGATGCTCGAATATCATAAACAGAACAACGCAGATGCAACGATTGCCGTTATCGAAGTTCCTATGAAGGAAGCAAGCCGTTTTGGCATTATGAATACAGATGAGACAGGACATATCGTTGAATTTGAAGAGAAGCCTGAGCATCCAAAGAGCAACCTCGCTTCCATGGGTATTTATATCTTTAACTGGAAACTTCTTCGTAAGATGCTTCTCGCAGATATGAAGAATGCAGATTCCAGCCATGACTTTGGTAAAGATATCATTCCTACTATGCTTAATGACGGAAAGAGTCTGTATGCATACAAGTTCAAAGGATATTGGAAAGATGTTGGAACAATTGATTCACTCTGGGAAGCTAATATGGACCTTCTTGATAAGAACAATAAGCTTGATCTGAATGACCCAAACTGGAAGATCTATACAGAAGATGCAACTGCACTTCCACAGTATATCGGAGCTGATGCAGTTGTAGAAAGAGCCTTCATTACACAGGGATGTGTCGTTGATGGTACAGTTAAGAATTCTGTTCTGTTCACTGGTGCGAAAGTTGCTGCCGGTGCAAAAGTCATTGATAGTGTCCTCATGCCGGGTGCTGAGGTTGCAGAAGGTGCCGTTGTTACACGTGCCCTTGTTGCCGATGGCATTAAGATTGGAAAGAACGCTGTTGTCGGAGACGCAGCCAGCGAGAATATCGAGCTCGTTGCAAAACGAGTAAAGGGGGACGAATAAAATGAGTAAAGCTTTTGGAATTATCAACTTTGCAGGAAACAACATACAGGTAAATGACATGCAGGCATACCGTCCGATCGGTGCCTTCTCCTTCCTCGGAAGATATCGTGTGATCGACTTTCCGATTTCTAACATGAGTAACAGTGGAATTGATGTAATGCAGGTTTATGTTCGCAGAAAACCCCGTTCTCTCGTAGAACACATCGGAACAGGACGTCATTACAATATCAACTCCAAACGTGGTAAACTGATTACTCTCTTCCAGGAGAGCAACATTGACAACGGTATTTACAACACAGATATCGCTGCTTACATGGAAAACCTTGACTGCTTCGATGAGATCAACTCTGAGTATGTTGTGATCGCGCCTAGCTACATGGTTTACACAGCTGATTACAGTGCATTTCTCAAGACACATATTGAATCAGGTGCAGACATCACTCTGATGTATCACTCTGTTGACAATGCGAAGGATCATTTCCCGAACTGTCAGACACTGAACATCAACAAACAGAAAGGTGTTCTCTCCATGGAGCCAAACCTTGGAAATGCTAAGAACAGAAACATCTTCATGGATACTTATGTAATGAAGAAAGATCTGTTCCTTGACCTGGTTCAGAAGGCACACAAACTTTCCTCCATGTACACACTGGCTGATATCGTGAATGAGTCTTGTGAGGAACTTGATGTTCGCGCATATCCACATCGTGGATACTTTGCAACAATCTCAGACTTCAATAGTTACTATGAAGCAAACCTTGAACTGATCGACCTGAAAAAAGCAACAGATCTGTTCCATGATAACTGGCCAATTTATACACGTACAAATGACTCCTGCCCGACACAGTATTTTGAAGGCAGCAAGGTAACATCCTCTGTTATTTCCAACGGATGTCTGATTGAAGGAACTGTTGAGAACTGTGTTATCGGACGTGGATGTACAATCAAAGAGGGCGCTGTTATTAAGAATTGTGTCATCGGTGCAGACGTTGTTATCGGAAAAGGTGTTCACGCTGAGAATCTCGTAATCGACAAACATGCTCGTTTGATCCGTGGAAAACGTATCATTGCATCTCCTGATAAACCGGGATACATCAAGCGTGGTGACAAACTGTAAGTTTAAAATCACTTTTAAAGAATCTTATGGGAGAATCATTTTCCTAATATATAAAACAGGAGATTGAAAGATATATTTTGAATCTTTCAATCTCCTGTTTTTCAGTTCTGTATCAAATGCGTTTTATATTTTTACTTGCAGCATTTTTATTTGCGATTCTTTTTATAGATGATTGCAAGTCCTTTCAGGAGCAGATCATCGTCCAGGATAATCTCTCTTCTACAATGAGAAACAATCTTCTTCGCCAGTCCGCCTGTCGCGATCACAGTTGCCTCTCCGCCAAGCTGTTCCTGCAGACGATCAATAATTCCATCCATTGCGGCAGCGCTACTGTAGATCAGACCGCTCTTCATACACTCTGTAGTATTCTTTCCAATCATATGCTCCGGTGCTTCAATACTGATTCCGCCAAGCTGAGATGCATGAGCTGTCAGAGAATCCAGAGAAACTCCGATTCCAGGATAAATCATGCCTCCGATATAATTCTTATTTTTATCAATCACGCAGACTGTATTTGCTGTCCCAAGATCAAAGATTAGAAGTGGAGCCGGATACTCAACAATTGCTGCAACAGAATCGACCACCAGATCACTTCCCAACTGTGCTGGGTTATCGATTCGAATGTTCAATCCTGTCTTAATTCCGGCTCCCACAACAAGAACATTCTTCTTCAGGATCTTCTCTACCGCCAGCTTCACGATGGTTGTAATCTGCGGCACGACAGAAGAAATGATTCCGCCTTCGATTTCATCTCTATGAATATGATAAATATCAAGTACATTCTTAATATCGATTGCATACTCTAACTCTGTCTTCGTACGAACAGTTGACAAACGTTCTACAAAAAGAGTTTTATCTCCATCAATACAGCCCAATACAATATTTGTATTTCCAATGTCTATTGTCAGTATCATCTTTTAAACTTCCCCTCTCTGTGCCAGAATCTGATCAAGGATTCGATCTGCTGTTTCCTCTTTTGTCAGCTTGCCGAGCTCTTTTTCAAAATCTTCTGTAATCACTGTGACCACATTCGTATTCCCGCCAAACCCGGCGCCTTCCATTTTCAAACTGTTTGCTATAATCATGTCCAGGTTCTTTTTCTTCAGCTTCTTTCTGGAATTCTCGAGCATATTTTCTGTTTCCATAGAAAATCCACAGAGGAATTGATCTTTTGTTTTATGCGCTCCAAGATACGCAAGAATATCATCTGTGCGTTCCATTTCAAGTGCCAGATCGTCATCCTTTTTCTTCACCTTTTCATCACTGACATAGCGTGGTCTATAATCCGCAACTGCTGCTGCCTTAATAATAATATCCTGTTCTTCGGCCCGTCCTGTCACTTCTTCAAACATTTCTCTCGCCGTTGTGATTGGAACAACATTTACAAAATGTGGCTTCTCAATAGAGGTCGGTCCTGTGACAAGTGTAACATCCGCTCCACGCTGCATACATACCTTTGCAATCGCATACCCCATCTTTCCGGTAGAATGATTCGTAATATAGCGTACAGGATCAACGGACTCCTGTGTAGGACCTGCTGTAACCAGAACATGCAGTCCTTTCATATCCTTTTCTCTTGCGATTTCCCGCAAAATATATTCAAGCAAAAGCTCCGGTTCCGGCATTTTCCCTGCTCCTGTATCTCCACAGGCAAGATAACCAACCGCCGGGCTGATCACTTCATAATTATAATGCTCCAGTACCTTCAGGTTATCCTGAACGATTGGATTCTCAAACATATTCGTATTCATTGCAGGAGCAACGATCTTCTTACATTTGCACGCCATGATTGTTGTTGTCAGCATGTCATCCGCAATGCCATGAGCAATCTTCCCAATCACATTCGCACTTGCCGGTGCCAACATAACTACGTCCGCTTTCTTCGCTAATGATACGTGTTCTACACTATATTGAAAATTCCGGTCAAATGTATCTACAAGACACTTATTTCCTGTCAGTGTCTCAAATGTGATCGGATTAATAAAATTTGTCGCATTTTCTGTCATAAGCACATGCACATCTGCATGCAATTTCTTCAGCGCACTTGCAAGTGACGCAATTTTATATGCTGCAATACTTCCTGTCACTCCAAGAAGTACAGTTTTTCCCTTTAACATGAGTACATTTTTCCTTTCTGTTAAACTCTTTTTTTAGTTTAGCACAACAAATATTCTTAGAAAAGTCCTTTACCGTTATGTTTTTCACAAAATACCGTATAATTTTGTATTTTATCCACATTCTATATAAAGAAACCCACATTCTTTTCTTATAACTGATGCACGTATTCCATCTTTGATATTATTTCGTCACAAATAATGCACCATAAAAAGGAGGATTTCATCATGGATGAACAAACACGAAAACTATATGAAGAATGCAACACTGGATGTCAGATGGCAATCGAAAGTATGCAGCAAATCAAAGATTTCACCCAAGATACAACCTTATTCCAATTAATTGAAAAATACATTGATCGTCATTCTCGATTAGGCGGTAATGCAAAAGACCACCTGATTGATTCGGGAAATGAAGTTAAAGCTCCGGGAATGATGGCTTCCGCATTTTCCTGGTTCAGCACAGAACTTAAACTGAATCTGAATGATGATAACTCCAAAATTGCAAAACTTCTGATTGATGGATGCAGCATGGGAATTAAAACACTCGGAGAACGTGCCAATACATTGAACAGGGCTGACAAATCTGCCGATGCGCTGGCAAGAAAAATTATCAAAACAGAAGAAGAAATGATACGAGAATTAGAATCATTTTTATAAAATTTGCTTTCTCTTATCTGTAATGTTAGTATAGTGATATTAAGTTATTAACATTACAGATAAGGAGCATTCTATGCTGAAATCATATATTGCATTTGACCTGGAGACAACCGGGCTAAGTCCTCAGGAACATGAAATTATAGAGATTGGTGCCCTCAAAGTCCGGGAAGGAAAGGTCGTTGACCGTTTTATGGAATTCGTCCATCCAGACAAACCGATCACACCGATGATCACCAACATCACACATATCACAAATGATATGGTTGCAGGAGCAAGATCCTGCCCGGAAGTCATCCACGATTTTCTCTCCTTTTGTGAAGATGACGTGCTGATCGGACACAACGTCATGTTTGACTATAGCTTTGTAAAATGCAGTGCAGTCAGAGAAGGTCTTACATTTGAAAAAATGGGAATCGATACTTTAAAAATTGCCCGCAAAGTACATAAAGACTTTGAGTCTAAAAGTCTCGGTGCGTTATGCGACTATTATCATATTGAGAATCCTGCTGCTCACCGCGCATACTATGATGCACTCGCAACCGCAAAGCTTTATCAGACACTGGCACACTATTTTGAGCCACAGGATCCGAAAGTGTTCCAGCCTCTTCAACTTCAATATAAAATTAAAAAAGTGCAGCCTGCCACACCAAAGCAGATTGCACTCTTAGAACGCCTGACGGAACAGAAAGAACTGATACCTGACTGGGATACAACTACGCTGACAAGAAGCGAAGCCTCCCGGATCATTGACAGGCTTTTGAAATCTTAATCTTCCTGAAGTCTCTGTACCATTGCCCAGATTGCCTTTGCCGAATTGAAGTTCACCGGCATCATCTCAGAGGCTTCAATGCTGATATCAAATGCATCCTCCAGCTCTGATACAAGTGTGATGATCGCGAAAGAATCAAGAAGCTGATCATCGATCAGAGCTGTCTCGTTCTCATAGTCAATACTATCATCAATCTCATTTAAAATTTCTAATAATTCTTCCATTTTTTCTTCCTCTTTTCCTATCATTTTGAATCTGTAACTGTTCTACCATGTTCAATTCATAAGTTTCCTGCTGTACTCTTGCCTGGATCCATCCTTCTTCCTCGCTGTAAAGTACAACCCCCGGAAGTTCATGGCTCAAGAACAATGCCATTCCTTCCATTGCTGAATACGCACCGGTTCTCTCGAATACAAGGATGGCGCCTTTTTCCAAACCTTTCAAGGTGATTTCATTGCAGAGAACATCATTCAGTGTACATAAGGATCCACAGACTTTCCAGGTCTTTTCTTCTGCATTCTTATTTTTGGAAACTTCCGCAACCTTCACTGAAACTTCCTTTGGAAGTACCTTCACATACGGTTCATACATTCCCTTGATTTGCCCGTCATAATTGAGCTGATGACAGCCCCCGTCAACAATACAATAATGAATGCCGTCACTCGTCTTGGTATCTTCCACTTTGGTCAAATAGTAGCCACACATCGCCGCCAGCGCGCGTCCCAGCTCTACTGTTACATGTCCCTTCCACTGCATGCCCTTCACAGCGTCCTGAAGTCCCTTTAATCCAGCTTCTTCAAAGGTCTCTGCCGTTTTATCGCGGAAATACGGAACTGCCGTTCCAGAGCCGTATTCCAGACATCTCACATCGATCTGCTCTTCTGCCGCTTTCTTTAAAAATTCATCCAGATATGCCAGTTCCTTCTGATGGCGCTTCAGATTCTTCTTTTGTGTTCCTGAGAAATAGTGAATTCCTTCAGCCTCGATTCCCGGAAGTTCCTTTGCCTTTTTCAGAATTTCTAATACCGTATCTTCGTCCATTCCAAACTGATTTCCACTTGTAAGTCGCGGGTATAACCGGAGCACACCATCCTCCGGATGTTCCTCGCTCCATTCTGCAAAATATTGGAAATGCAGTGGGGATTCCACTGTATATGCACATTTATTTCCGCAATATGAAAGTATCTCCCGGATATCATCCCGTTTTTTCATAACACCTGAAATAAATAATTTTTCCGGTGGAACTTGCAGTTTCCTGCAAATCCGAAATTCTCCCATGGAGCAGACTTCGATGCGGTCTGCCCACTGAGCCATATATCCTGTCAGAAATGGATTCGCCTTCATTGCATAACAAAGGCTGATCCCCGGACCAAAGCCTGCACGAATACGTTCTGTCTGTTCTTTTAAGATATCCAGATCAAACACGTAAAGCGGAGTTTCATATTTTTTTGCAGCATTAAACAGCATTTCTTTTTTCACAATATTTTCTCCTTTCTTATGCTGCTCCTCTCAAACCCCAATGTACAGCCTTTATTTTTTCCATAATTCTTAAAATAATTACGGTCTGTCTTGCCATTCTTGTTCAACGGCATCTCATCTACCTGAATCAATTTTGTCGGAACCATATAGACCGGAAGTTTTTCCTTCATCTGTTTTCTGACATCTGAGGCTGCTTTCTCTCCAAGATAAAATCCCATAATACGATTTTTCTCCATATCAAAGACACAGCAGCTCTTCTCCACTCCATCAAGTGCTGTCATAGAACGCTCAATTTCCTCCAGCTCAATCCGGTGTCCCATATGTTTGATCTGGAAATCTTTTCTTCCTGCAAATACGATATTTCCTTCTTCGTCATAACTTCCAAGATCTCCGGTTCGATACATTCTCTGTTCTGTTCCATCTACAGGATACAGCACAAACTTCTCCGCTGTCTGCTCAGGTTCTTTATAATAGCCATTCGCCAGAGATTCTCCTGCCGAGCAGATTTCCCCCTGTACACCAGGTTCTGTCACCCGTTTGCCTTCCTCGTCTACAAGGATTACTCTTCTTCCCGGGAATGCCTTACCGGCCGGTATTTTCTCACTGTCCTCATACTGTCGCTCAATCGGGAAATAGGTACAGTTACAAGTAATCTCAGTTGGTCCATATAAATTTACAAATTTTGCATCTGGCAGCTTTTCCTGCCAGATACGCAGCTGTTTTGGCGGCATTGCTTCTCCGCTGAACATAACTCTTTTCACTGATTCCGGCACTCTGTAATTCAATCCTTTCAGCGCAGACACAAGTGTTAATGCCGAAACAGCCCAGGTCAGATTGGTCACTTTCTTATCGCAAAGATAATCCAGAAGTCTCGGCGGTGTCGAGAAGTATTCTTTCGGTATCAAAACAAGCTGTGCCCCTGTCATGATACTGGAATAAATATCTTTCACAGACACATCAAAATCAAACGGTGCCTGATTTCCAATCACATCTTCTGATGTAATCTCAAAGATTTCTGTAAAATGACGGACAAACCGGCTGACAGCACCATGACTTACCACGATTGCCTTCGGAGTTCCTGTAGACCCAGAAGTGAAAATTCCATACAAAGCATCTGTCTCTTTCCATTGTCCCTGGATCTGTTCAAGTTTACTGCGTTGCTCTTCTGACAAATCCGTTCCTGTTGTCGGTAGAAGTGTCTCCGGTCCGATCACTTTCTCTTCGAGTCCTACTCCGACTGCTTCCAGCTGCTCTTTTCCCTTCTCATCAGAAATGATCACTTCCGGCTCCAGCTTCTCCATAATCTTTCGCAGACGTTCCGCCGGGTTCATCGGATTCACCGGAACATAAAAACATCCTGCATAAACGATTCCAAGCATCACTGCCAGTGTTTCTGAACTTTTCTCTAAAAGAACCGGAATCGGATTTCCCGGTTGAACCTTTTTACTTAATTCTGCACCTATCACCTGAGCTTTCTTCACAAGTCCTTTCCAAGTCAGCTCCTGATTTACATCCGAAACAGCAACCCTGTCTTCATACTTTTTCGCTGTCTGCTCCAGGCTCCACAAAATATTCAACTCTTCTTTTGCTATCATTTTCCTACACCCGTTTCTTTTGCCACTTCTATTTTTCCTTGTATTCTTGCAAGGTTCTGCTTATACTGTTTGGCCAGCTGATTCCATGCTTCATACGTCGGATCATTTCTATGATCTTCCAGTTCATAATTCTCTTCTAAATAATTTCCAAGATACGAAGTCACCTTCTCTGCCCCATAAACATTCAGATGATCGCCCTTATCCTGTGTATCTTCTGTCCAGTTCAGCCCTAATTCTTCCACCTTCTTATTCAGATCCAAATATGTGATTCCTTTTCCATCCGCATATTTCTGTATCTCTGCATGCCGTTTATGATTCCAGTTCTTTGGTGATGGCATACTTACAAGCAATAACTGCGCATTATTCTTTTCACACAGTTCTTCAATTTTCTCCAGATAAACCTTTACATACTCAGGCATTGTTTCACATTTTTTCTTTTTCTTCATATAATCCGGTTTTCCTTCATATGGATCAACCTCATCCCTGATCACAAACCCCTTGTAATTCGTATGCATTTCCGGCTCATCTACTACTGTCTTCCACAGATTATGATAACGGAAAACCGGCAGATAATACTGTCCTGCCTGCGTTAATATCTCCTGTGTACTTTTTACTGCTCCAATATCACGGAACAATGTATTTGTCTCAAGTATCACAATCTTTGGAGACTGTTTCTTAAATGCATGTTTCAGCATGTAATAAGTCTCTGGAATTCTCTGTGCTCCCTGTCCACAGTCATAAGTTGTAATCCCTTTATCGTCCCACAATCGCATTGTTGATACGGAATTATAGCTTTCGCTGTCACCGGCCACCAGCAGATCCAGTGTATCTTCCGGCTCAACTGTAAGAGCCGCAAACGGACGGTTTCTTCCGGTCACTTCTCCATTCAGCTGATGCACCACATAACATTCCATCCCGACAGAACTTGCCAACAGAAATACTGCCAGTATTACAATAAAGAGAACTCCTCTTTTTATCTTACTCATTCTTATCACCTCAGAAACCGGCGTAGATCAGATCTTGAATCTGATATCCATCCCCATACGCTGCGAAGATTAAAATACCTATAATCAAAGCATAATACAATCCCCAACGCACCGGTACAGCCAGTTCTCCCATTTTCTTCTGCACATGGATTCCGTGCTCTTTCATAGAACCCACAATTCCGACGATCAGGCATCCCACTATCACTGCCAGATAATCTGCCCGCTCGAGCCCGAGTGTATACAGTGTCCCATCTGTTAATTGTCCTGCATCAAAATGCTTTATCATATTGCAGAACATATACCATCCGGCCTTCAATCCATTTGCACGGAAAAATAACTCTCCAACTACAATAATCACCCATGTCTTTGCAATCTGGATTGTTCTCCAGATTTTCGTCTCCGGATCAATATGACACACTTCTAAAATATGGTCTCGAACCGGCTCCACAGCAATCCCAAGCATGATCAATACAAAATAATACATTCCATAGAAAATATAGTTCCACTGTGCGCCATGCCAGACTCCGTTCGCAACCCACACTGGGAACAGGGCGATTGCAGAAGTCACCAGTCTTGTAATATGCTTTCCGCAATGCTTTCTTCCATACTGGTTCCATTTCTTAACCAATCCGGATACCGATACCGGATAGAAAATATATGCCTTGAACCACGCGCCGAGTGTAATATGCCATCTGCGCCAGAATTCGGAAGGGTTCTTCGCACAGAACGGCTGTCGGAAGTTTTCCGGAAGGCAGATACCAAACAACTTTCCACTTCCTATAATGATGTCCATACAGCCGGAGAATTCCATATAAAGCTGAATCACGTAACCAATCGCTGCTGCAAGAATCACCGCACCATGATAGTCTGCATAATGGTCAAATACCTGATTTACCATCAGTGCCATACGGTCAGCTATCACCATCTTTTTAAAGAGTCCCCAGAAGATTCTTACATAACCATCGACCACATTTCTATATTCCAATGATTTTCCTGTATACAATGTGTCTGCCACATCAGAATATCTTGCGATTGGTCCTTCCATGATCTGTGGGAAGAATCCAAGAAACAATGCGGTTCTCCAGATTTCTGTCTCTGCCTGTATGGTTCCCCAGTACACATCTGTCATATAACCAATAGCCTGCAATGTATAAAATGATATTCCAATTGGCATTAATAGATTTTCCGGTCTCCATCCTTCCAGAACCGGATGTCCAAACAGATGACTTAAATTCACCGTAAAGAAATCAAAATATTTCAGATAGCCGAGAATTCCAAGTAAAATGAAGATGCCAAGTGCAAAAACTCTTCGTCCTTTTTTCTGATATTCCATCTTCACTGCTTTCTTTTGTTTCCGTTCCAGACCTTCTACAGCCTTCGCTTCCTGCATCCGGATCACAGTCAGCCAAATGCCGATACAATGGGTCAGAAGCGTTGTTCCTAAAAGATAAACCAGTAATTTCCCACTTAGCAGATAAAAGAAAATCCAGCTGAATCCCAGCAGGACTCTTCCTCTCCATTTCTCCGGTGCAAGCTGATAGACGAACAGACAGACCGGAAGAAATAAAAAGATATATATGATCGAATGATATCCCATCTTTTGTAGTTCTCCTTCTTTTGTGAACTGTGTTCCCTGGCAACGTATCTATACAGGTACAAACGGTTCTGATTTAAATCTTTTTTATTATTTCATCAACATCTTAAAGCATACTCTCTACATTTCTTAAGATTTTATAAATTTATTTTTCGTTTAAAACTGGTATGGTTTATTTTTGTAAAAGTGGCTCTTTTTTATAGTCCACTTCTGTTGTATAGTATGATAAATCTTAAAGGAAAGAGGTTTTTGTTATGAATTCTAAGTCAACAGTAACATTAAAGAAACTTGTCATGGCTGCACTGTTCGCAGCGCTTGCCTGTGTTGCTACGATGTCAATCAAGATTCCTACTCCCGGAACAAGCGGATATATTCACCCGGGTGATGCGATTGTTATCCTTGCTGGTGTTGTTCTCGGACCTGCATGGGGATTCCTCGCAGGCGGTATCGGATCTGCTATGGCAGACCTGCTCGGAGGATATTTTGTCTATGTTCCGATCACATTTGTGATCAAAGGACTGGTATCCCTTTGCTCCGCCCTTCTTTACCGTAAAGTAGGTAAGAATTCCAAGAGCCGTTACATAGCAGTCATCCTCGGCGGTGTTGCTGATATCATTCTCGTTGCCGGCGGTTACTGCCTGTGCGAGTACTTTATCTACGGAGCCGGCGCATTCGCAAGCGTTCCGGCGAACCTGGTCCAGGGAATCGGTGGACTGATCCTTTCTGCTGTACTTTATCCGATTTTGATTGCAATTCCGGATGTAAAACAGACAGCACTTGCGAATTCATAAGTTTTGTTTATTAACTGATAAGCCCTATAATATTGCACGCAAAATCCCCCATGGGAAGACAGAACCTTTACTTCTTCTCATGGGGGATTTTGTTGTATCTAATACTTATTTTCACATAAAGAAAAAAGTCCGGAAACAATCATTTCCAGACTTTCTAAGAGGCGCAGACCGGATTTGAACCGGTGAATCAGGGTGTTGCAGACCCACGCCTTACCGCTTGGCTACTGCGCCATATCTTAAATTTTATTACAGCCAGCAATGCTTTCTGTAAAATGACCCCGACGGGAATCGAACCCGTGTTACCGCCGTGAAAGGGCGATGTCTTAACCGCTTGACCACGGGGCCTCAACGATCACTTTCTCGCGTGACCGTTTTATATAATATCATATGTTTTTGTGGAATGCAAGTGTTTTTACAAATTTTCTTTTATTTTTTTCATCACAATTCAAGAATGTAACAGTTACTCACCTTTTTTCACTTCGAACCTGCTGATTCCCATCATGCTCACTGTTCCATCCGTGCTGTTCGTATCGATCTCGCAACTATTATAAAAACTTCCGTCTTCATACCAGTTATATACATTTACAAGCTCGGATTCTGTATGTTGGGATGCTTCTCCATATGCTGCCTGAACGACATCAATTGCCGTTCCTAACTGGATTCCTCCCGGGAATATTACTGTCAAGTCTTCGTTTCTCAGTGAATACTGTTCCACATAGATTCCTCCGACCAGACAATCCTTCGCTTCTTTTACAGCATTCCCTGTATTGATCAGATCCACCATGATCGTATTCTTGGAAGCATCTTTAAACCAGGCATTCTGATAATCTCCTGCTTCAATCTCATACTCCTGCGGAAGGCTTTTTTCATCCAGCGTAAGTCCAGTGCTTTCCAGGTCTGCGATTGTACACGGAAGCGTCAGTCCTTTACCGTTAATCTGAACGGTATAAGAATTCCAGCTTGCTCCAAGTTCTTCACTTTGTGGTGCGGCACCTTCTATATCCGACTGGATTCCCTTAGCGGCTTCTGCTTCTGCCGCTGCTTCCTGATTCTCTTCTTCCAGCATTTCATCTGTATTATTCTCCGCTTCGTCCTCACCGTTATCCTTCGCAGATTCCTTTACAGCCTTTGGCACTTTAATCTTCTTTGTATCATTATAGGACACAAATGTCACTTCCAGTGTATAGGATGTCACCTGTGCATTCTCTTCTCCTGCTGCCTTCAAATAATCTGTCAGATCAAAGGTAATCTTTGCCGGAAGTATATTACTTCTATAAATATCAATCACACAGTCCACTTTTACGTTGTTCAATTTCTGCTGAAGCTCCTCGTTGTTTTCCTCATCCTCGGAAGCCTGTAGATTCCAGCCTGACAGATCAGAGGAATCTTCTCCGAGTAAAGCTTTCAGCGTATCTGCAAATGTCTCCTGGAACTGTGTTCCACTGATCGTTCCTGTCAGCTCAAAGCACTCTTCCTTATTCACGGTCGCAAGATCCTGTGAAACGTTGAATGCTCCGGACAGATTCTGAAGTCCATCGAACAATACCGTCTGCTGTGAAGATGTCTCTTTCTCCTCAACAGCGTTCTTCTCCCAGGCTTCATCCGTTCCACTGTAGATCACAGTCTTCCCGTCTTCTTCCACCTGATAAGATTCCATCTCCTGTGTCTCTTTCGTTCCGGCCATATTCGTCTTCTGCTGACCTTTTCTGTGTACTGCTGCCGGATCCCGTGTCATCTCGATATCCAGATTGCTCTCCTGGCTGATTGCACTGTTGCCATTACCCATCTGCAGTTTTACGATCTGATTCTCTTCTGCCGATTCTACCGATGTCATATTAACCTCAATATCGCGGAACAGATTCTCCGATGTCGCTGCTTTCTGACAGCCACTCAGACTTCCAACTGCCGCAAGAAATATAATTCCTGCTGTTAACTTCTTTATCCATTTACATTTCATAGTTTGTCTTTCACTTCCCAAGTCGTATATTCAAGAATGCCTCGACATTCTTGCTACTATCTCTTATCGTAACCAGCTTTGCACTTCATTATACAAAATTATTTTCTCAAAAACAATGCTTACTTCCTGCCTGTGACATCTCACTACTGAACAATAGTTACTGTTCACATACCACTATCCCGAGACATACAAGCCCAAATTCCATTGCCGCAGGCAATTTGGAATGAATTTTGGCTACGTTACTGTGAACGGAGTGAACAGTAACGAACAATAACCCGAGCATTCCCCTATCGTCTTCTATTTTCCTACTATTTTTATATGTTTATTTGGTTTTTCTATTGACTTTCTCATTGAAATGCTTTATCATACTTTTCATACCTGTTTAATATGTTATTTTGTTTGAGTGAGGAATTTGCTTATGAATATCTTATGCTTTGGAGATTCGAATACTTACGGATACCGCCCGGATGGAACCGGACGCTTTGATGAAAAAACAAGATGGACCTGCCTGCTTCAGAAGAAATTCGGCAACGGACATCGCATTATCGAAGAAGGATTGTGCGGCCGCACAACTATTTTTTCGGACGCTTTTCGCGAAGGCCGCCGCGGATTAGACCAGATTGGAATCACAATAGAGACTCACAATCCTATAGATCTTCTGGTTCTCATGTTAGGAACAAATGACTGTAAAACGCGCTTTAACGCTTCTTCCAAAACGATTGCCAAAGGATTGATTCAGGTTATTGAAAAAGCGAAGAAATATAGTCCTCAGCCCTTTGAACTCTTGATCATCTCTCCGATCCATCTTGGCAATGGAGTCGGAGATGACGGCTTTGATCCTGAATTCGATCTTGCGTCTGAACAGGTTTCCAGACAGCTTGCACAGGAATATCGGAAAGTTGCCACTCATTATCACGCCGGTTTTCTGGACGCTTCAAAAATCGCTCTTCCAAGTGAAATTGACCGGGAACATCTGGATGAATCCGGTCATGCAGCACTTGCGGATGCTGTTTATAAAACAATTACTGAAAGTGGATTGCTTGAAAAAGGGATGGACTCTTCTTTCTGTCATATTGCATAATATTCTTCCCTAATGCTCTTACCAACTATGAGAAACACGCTCCGCGAGTTTCTCAAGTTATCGCGGCAGTCGCCAAGGTCTCGTGCAAGCACGGACTTTGGCTCGTTGCCCGCGTAAATTAAAAGAGCTGTCATACGACAGCCCTTTCATCAGAAAAGATTATTATTGTGTTTATAAATCAAGTTTTTTCTTCAATTCTTCACGAATCTCATATGCGCTGAATCTCATTGGAATTTCGTAAGTCTCATCTTTACTGTGCTGTGGATCCCATACCTGTGCATAGAATGGGTTCTTTCTTGCAATCTTTGGATAAGCCCAACTCTTCTTCATACATTCTGGACACCAGTGTCCTCCCTGAAGAGCCGCATTTACAGATAAATCAAATTCGTGTCCGAACGCACACTTCCATTTTACAGGAGTATAGATATCTTCGATTTCTCCGCCAAGATACTCGCCTCCTCTGAATTCTGCCGCTTTCTGCAGATCTTCAGCTGTCAGATTCTCAAGATCTTTGCTTTCATCATATCCGTGATCAAGGAATGTTTCTTCTTCGCTTGGACGATGAAGTTCGAATTTTGTTCCGATCAATTTGTGTTTTTCTTCCAAAGATCCGTAGAATGCCTGAATCCATTCGGTTTTATTATTTTCTTCTGCCCATCTTGGTCCCATTTCTTTTGAAGCTATCGCTTTATTTTTTTCCTTTAACTGCTCAATATTCGGAAGCATTGCCGCAACCATTGGGTTCTTGAAAAGACGTCTTGCTGTGTTTTCAACTTTTTCCCAATACTCTTTTCCGGAAATGCAGCGGAAGTGGAGATAATTTTCCAAAACATCTGCATCTGTATAGTACTGTCCATGGAAGTTAAATCTTGCCATCTGCTGTGGTTCATAAATATCTTCAAAATTATAACCCATCGGATTCAGATTAAGATTCATGAATTCCCATGTAGTCTTACGGAATTCTTTTCCACTACTTAAGTTATATGCTTTTCTCCAAAAGCTTTCATCTACCCAGTCTTCACATAAGTTTGCCATACAGATACCAGACTCAATCTGTGTGCTCCACTCCAATACATTGTTCGGTGGCTGATGGAACATGATTGGTTCCTGAGCTGCCGTCTCTGCACTTGGATGCTGACCAGTCTGGCGAATGGATACCCAGTATTTTAATCCGCAATCATACAATGCTGCCTCAGTAAATACTTTTGACAATGCATAGTAATCGTGAATAGACGGGTTCATCGGATCTCCAACTCTACCAAAATGTACCGGTTCCAGTCTGCTTCCTGTCATAGCAACTGTTCCGACATATGCCAAATGAACTTTATCCGGATCTGGCTGCTCTTTAATTGCTTTTATGATATTTAATGTTGATCCGATATTTGTATACAATGTCTCTTCCGGATATTTATCCGCTGCCGGAGATACCATTGCGCCAATATGTAATACATAATCACAACCATCTACGCATTTTTTGATTGTGTCGTAATCTGACATGTCTCCCCATACAACTTCAAGTGCAGGACACATATGTTTCTTTGCAAATACACGATTCTTATCGGATGGTCTGAGCAGCGCACGTACTTTGAATCTGTTTGGTCTTGCCAGCAACTGTTTCAGTGTCTGGCCTCCCATCATTCCGCTCGCACCTGTTATGAAAACAAGTTTTTTCGGTTTTGATACATCTCTGTGCACATCTTCACGGTCAAATGTAAGTGCTGCATCCATTGCTTCTCTGGTTGCATTAATTGCACGTCTTGCCATTGCTGCATCACCGATCTCAAAGTAGCCGATTCCGT
Organism: Mediterraneibacter faecis; assembly: GCF_055383675.1. Lineage (NCBI taxonomy): Bacteria > Bacillati > Bacillota > Clostridia > Lachnospirales > Lachnospiraceae > Mediterraneibacter > Mediterraneibacter faecis. The sequence goes on from NZ_AP043803.1 coordinate 3,192,413, forward strand.
TTTTATAACATGTCTCTGCAAGAGCACTTCCGTCACGTTTCTTAGCACCGATTGCAAGTACTGCCGTATCACATGGGAATTCAACTTTTTCTCCGTCTTTTTCGCCGATCACAACATTGTCACCGATTTCAGTTACTTTTATGGATGTAACCGGGATAATGCCGGATTTCTGGATTTCTTCACCCATACATATTTTTCTTGTTGTTCCCATATCAGAACAGATATCCGGAAGCATTTCGAGAACGCTTACTTTCGCTCCCTTTTCTGCCAGATATTCTGCTGTTTCCATGCCGACCATACCGCCACCGATCACAACAACATTTCCTGTAGCTTCTGCTTTACCGTCTAATACATCATGAGAATCTTTTACAAATGCCTTATCTACGCCCGGAATCGGAGGAATGATTGACTCTGCACCGATTGCGTTCATAACAGTATGAGGTTTGATTTCTTCAATCATTTCCGGTGTAACTTTTGTATTCATACGAATATCAACGCCCAGTCGTTCCGCCTTCTTAGCCATTGAGATTGCCGCCGCTTTCATTTCTTTCTTACGCGGTGCCTCACCTGCTGTTAAGAACTGACCACCAAGTGTGTCTGTCGCTTCGCAGAGAATCGGATCATGTCCTCTCTTCTTCAGGATAATTGCAGCTTCCAGTCCTGCAATACCTCCACCGGCTACAAGTACTGTCTCTGGTTTTTCTGTCAGATGGATCTCACATTCTTTTTCGCGTCCAAGAGCCGGGTTACGAAGACAGGTAATACATTCCATATCCATATTTTCAAATCCGTCATAACAGCCCTGATTGCATCCGATACAATAATCAATATCGTCTGTCTGCCCTGCTTCTGCCTTCTTACAGAAGTCAGGGTCTGCAAGCTGTGCACGTCCCATAACAACCATATCTACTTTGTCTTCTTCCAGAATCTTTTCTGCAAGTTCAGGTGTATTAATTCGTCCAACTCCGATTGTCAACATTCCTGTTTCCTCGCGGATTTTAGCTGCATTGTCAACATTAAATCCCTGTGGAAGATCTACAGGAGGAACTTCGAATTTCAATCCATTTGACAAAATATTTCCTCTGGAAACATCCAGAACGTCAACACCTGCTTCCTGTGCAAGTTTACAGAATTTGATTACTTCTTCGATTGTAAGTCCACCTTCAAGATAATCATCATGTGCATCGATTCTCATTAACAATGGCATACCCTCCGGCATATTAGCACGGATTGCACGAATACACTCTAATGGGAATTTTGCACGGTTTTCAAAAGATCCGCCATACTCATCTGTTCGTCTGTTAATTCCACCGGACAAGAAAGAGTGTGGCAGGTAGGTATGTGCACAATGGAATTCAATACAGTCATATCCTGCCTGAACTGCGCGGTTTGCAGCCTTTCCATAGGCATCTACTACAACCGGAATCAATTCTTTAGGCATTCCCGGAATTGTGATTTCTGCACTGATCGGCATATCACTTGGGATAATGATCTGCGCTGCACGGTCAGAAGAAACTGCCAGAGCTCCAAGCCACAACTGAACGCCGGCCTTACCACCTTCTGCATGGATTGCATCTGTTAATCTTTTCATACCCGGAATATACTCGTCTTCACTAAGGGATAAGAAACGTTTTGGTGCTGCTGGTGTGTAAACACTTGTAACTTCGACAATGTTTAATCCGCTTCCACCTTTTACACGAGCCACATGATAATCGATCAGTTTGTCTGTAACTTCACTTCCGTCACCTGAAAATTTCGTTCCCATAGCCGGAAGAATAATACGGTTCTTTAATTCCATATCTTTTATTTTTATAGGACTAAATAACTTCTCAAACACAAAAATCAGCCTCCTTTTTCTTATTTCATTTTCCAAGAATGCTCCATCATTCTTGCTACGAGTTTTGCGTTACCTATAGTTTACACTGTACAGATGAATGAACGTCAATGACACATTATTGCCAAACTTCATGCCCTACTTTTTACTTTTTTCCAAACTACATTAGTTAAAATCCCCATGAGAAATCTTTTATCGGAAAACAGGGCCATTTCCTCTGTACAGTTGACTGTACGCTTTAGAATAAGTATACTGAAATTATACAGATAACGTGACAAGGAGGATACGTTATGAGAATGCAGGAAATCTGTAAAATCAGCGGATTTACAAAAAGAAATATTCACTATTATATTAAGGAAGGATTACTTTCTCCTGCTTCTGATGTTCAGAACGGTTATTATGATTTTTCAGAGGAAGAAGTGAAGCGACTATCTTTAATACGTCTGTTTCGTAATGCCGGCCTTTCTATTTCCGTGATCCGATCTATTATGAATACGCCTGACAGCACCGGACTATATTTAAATCAGCATATCAAAGAGCTCCATAAAGAAAAGGAACGTTTAGAAGGAATTTTATCTGCTATGAATGATCTTTTCGAACGCCTTCCGGTTAACACAGATATTGATAAACTATATGCCTTAGGAACTCAGATCCATATTCCTGAAATATGCTCTTATCCGGAAAGTGATTCTTTTGATGCAAATGATAAGCTTCAGGTTAACCGGATTTTGTGGGTTCATTTCCTTCCCGAACCACCGTTGACCGAGTACCAGGAATTTTTGTGGCAGAAATTAAATCATCTTACAAACATTCAGTATAATGAAAACTGTCGCAAGATTCGTCAGTTTCTTCATACACTTGACATTACTGACATTGACAGACTTTTCAAAAAGAAAGACAAGCATATCAACTATGTAGCATCTTTAGATCACGACGGCTGTTTGCAATATGCCGAAGAAATGAAAAACAGAATCCGTGCGTTTATGAAAAATAAAGAAAATATTGATGCCTGGAAACGATATTACTCTCTGTATATTTATCCGGAAATCCAAATCTACGACAGTGAGATTTGTTCTATCATGTTAGAAATCAGTCCTCTTTTTGTTGATTATTGCACGAACATTCATCTCACCTGCGAAAGAGTCTACGTTTGGCTGCAACAGACTTTAGAAGGAAAAGCTCTTGAAAAACAGCTTCTTGATTTATTTGATGACAAAATTGATTTAATACACAGTCAGCACGGCGAGTTAGAACTTTTAGCAAATTTTCCACAATTAATCCTTGGAGCCGACTGGTAGATACAACTACCGTTAAAAAATGGTTAGATAAAAAAATTTGATTTTATCATAAAATCACCACTCACATTGTACTGTAAAAAAATATTACACCAAAAGAAGCATCATCTCGGTGCTTCTTTTCTTTATGTAAATATGCTATAATACATTAATACGTTCGTGTACAAAAGTATACGTGCTTTTACAGGAGGAAAACACACATGGGAAAACATGAAAAAGAACGTGATGGATTCAAAAGCCGGACTGGATTTATCCTTGCCTGCATCGGATCTGCCGTCGGCATGGGAAATATCTGGAGATTCCCTTACATGGTATCAGACTGGGGTGGTATGACCTTTCTGATTCCTTATATTTTATTTGTAATATTGATTGCTTCTACAGGAGTAATTGAGGAAATGGCACTGGGACGCGCTGCCAAAGGTGGCCCGATCAAAGCCTTCGGTGTCTGCACAGAAATGCGAACTGACAATAAGAAAACAGGTGAACTGATCGGACTGCTTCCGGTTCTTGGCTCTCTCGCACTTGCGATCGGATACACAGTTGTTGTCGGATGGATTTTCAAGTATACCTTCCTTGCACTGACCGGACAGATTGCCGGCATGAAGCAGGATATGAACCAGATTGGCGGTATGTTCGACAGTACTGCTTCTGCTTTTGGTAATAACCTTTGGCTTGTAATCGCAGTTCTTGTAACTGCTGTGATCATGGCAATGGGGATTGCCGGTGGAATCGAGCGTGCCAACGGCGTAATGATGCCGTTATTGTTCGTACTGTTTCTTGGACTCGGGGTATATATTTTCTCCCTTCCTGGTTCATCTGCCGGATATCGTTACATCTTCACAATCAATCCAAAGGGACTTTTAGACCCAAGACTTTGGATCTATGCTTTTGGGCAGGCATTCTTCTCTCTGTCCATTGCCGGAAACGGAACTGTTATCTATGGTTCCTACTTAAAGGATTCTGAAGACCTGGTAAGTTCTGCAAAAAATGTTGCCATCTTCGATACAATCGCTGCCTTACTCGCTGCTTTCGTGATCATTCCGGGAATGGCAGTCGGCGGTGCTGAATTATCTTCTGGCGGCCCGGGACTGATGTTTATCTATCTGGTCAATGTATTCAACGGAATGCCCGGCGGCAAGATTGTAGGCATCATTTTCTACATCTGCGTACTTTTTGCCGGAATGAGCTCACTTGTAAATCTGTACGAAGCTCCGGTTGCTACATTACAGGAACGTTTCGGATTAAAGCGGGTCTCAGCTGTTGGAATCATTGCAGCATTCGGCTGCTGTATCGCACTTCTCATCCAGGGCATCGTCTCCGGATGGATGGACGCAGTTTCTATCTATATCTGCCCACTTGGAGCAATGCTTGCAGCAATCATGTTCTTCTGGATCGCAGATAAAGAATTCGCACTGAAAGCGGTAAATACTGGACGTGAGAAAAAAATCGGAACTTGGTTCTTGCCACTTGGAAAATATGTCCTTGTTCCACTCGCACTTGTTGCACTGATTGCCGGCGCAGTGCTGGGCGGAATCGGATGATGAAACAATAACGTTAAACTACCACATAAAACTATGAGCCACAATCATTCGCAGCATCAAGCTACCATGATCGTGGCTCTTTTCATTCAGCTATCATTATTCTGTTATACCCATTCTCACTTCAAATGTCGTTCCGCCCTGCTCATTTCCGCGAACCTCAATCTTCCCATCATGCACCCGCACAATTTCACGCACTAACGCAAGTCCAAGTCCCACACCGCCAAGCTCACGGCTTCTTGACTTATCTACCCGGAAAAATGGTTCAAAAATCTGCTCTCGAAATGTCTCATCAATTCCATTCCCAGTATCCGCAACTGTCAGGACAACTTCATTCTTCTCTCTCTTCGCCGATACTGTAACGGTTCCATCTACCCGATTATATTTAATTGCATTTTCAACGAGATTATAAATCATCCGATAAATCAGAATATCACTTCCTGTCAATATCAGTTCATCCTCTGGCTTTTCGTTACTGTTCACACTACATGCGACCAGCAACGACTCTTCTGTTCCATCTGTTCTTCCATCCGATGAATTCTGTGTCTTCTGTATCAGTTCAATATTCTTTTCCTGCGCCAGCGGTTCCAAATCTGCCAGCACCTCCTCTATCAGCCCCTGCATTTCAATCTTTTCATTACGTGCTACCGTCTGCAGCTCACTCATATCTAAAAGCGTTCTAACAAGCTTGCTAAGGCGTTCATTTTGCTCTGTTACCATCTGGATTGTCTCTTGTGCAGCTGCTTCGTTCTCTGAATTCTCCGCCGCATGATAGAGATCTAGTTGTGCCTGCATTAATGCCAAAGGGGTTCGGAGTTCATGTGCTGCATTCCCTGTAAACTGACGCTGTGTCTCGAATGATTCCGAAAGTCGCAGGAGCATCTTATTATAAGATGTACGAAGTCGGTCCAACTCTGCGATTTTATTTTCCTCAATCGTATACTCTGTCAGATTCTGCGCCTGAACCTTTTCTACTGTTTCTGAGAATTCTCTGAGCGGTTTCAATGCGCGGCCACTGACAAAATAAGTTACCGCTCCGCCAATCAGCGCTACAACACCAGTGATCAACAAACTTCTATTTCTATAATCTGACTTTGAATTGTATACTTCCGTAGAAAATTGTGATGCGAAATCATCCCACTCATTATCCGGAATATCAATGTAGACTGCCTCCGGCGTAGTGCCCTGATCTGTGACGGTCTCCTGAAGCGTATCGATATAATAGACACCATTCTTATATAAGAAAAATGTCAGACATCCACACAATACTGTGATCAGCATGGTTGTAAGAATCGTCAGTCTCCACTGGAGTGATATTTTTCTCATGCTTTTCCATCTCCTATCTTATACCCCTCACCAATCTTATTCACGATGGGATCATAACCAAGTCCTGCTTTCAGTTTCTTTCTCAGAGAAGACATATGCACTCGGATCGAACCGCTGAAACTATCTACAGAAGAATCCCAGACATGCTCGATCAACTCTTCCTGACTGACCGGTCTTCCCTGATTCAAAAGAAGATACTCCAGGATTCCATTCTCTTTTCTTGTCAATGCGACCGGCTTGTCTTTTGCATATGCAGTCCTTTCTTTTGTATCAAAACGAAGACTGCCACATTCAAGACAGACATTTTTCTGTACAAACTTTCTTCTTGTCAGGCTTCGCACACGGGCTTCCAGCTCTTGCAGATGAAATGGTTTTTCCATATAATCATTCGCCCCCGCATCAAGACCGTCAACCTTATCTGCAATCTGACTTCTCGCAGATAAGATCAATACTTTTGTCTCTTCATTTTCCTTGCGAAGCTCCCGAAGAATATCCATTCCATCCATCCCCGGAAGGTTAAGATCCAGCACGATCAGATCATACATTTCCACATAAATCATATCCAGTGCTTCCTCTCCGTCATTACACGTGTCTACCTCATAACCTGCCTGATGCAGACTTTTCGCAATCATATCACATAATTTCTTCTCATCTTCAACAACTAATAATCTCAATTTATTTTTCTCCATTTTCTTAACAGGAATTTTACACCCTCTATTGTATAATGCAAACATCGAAAGGTCAATAAACGGTTACTGTTCACACGATGTGCGACCAGCAACGCATCTCGCCATTTTAAATCGCCTTTGGCGATGGGGCGAGATGCATTCAAGCCAAAACATGCATCCTCCGTGTCAATCAGCGGAGTGATTGACACGGGAGTAAACAGTAACAATAAACTGACTTTGAACATTGAAAGGAGTATATGAATGAAATCTGAAAAAGCAACACAGATTCTTTTACTTGCAGCCGGTCTGGTATTTTTCCTTGTCGGAATCTTCCGCGGAGAAGCTGCGGTTGTGCTTAGCAAGGCAATAAAATTATGTATGGAGTGTGTCGGAATTGGATAAGAAAATGAAATCAAGCAAAAACCCTCTGGTCCGCTTCCGCGGATGGATTCAGGCAGCTGCAACGCTGCTGACCAACATTCATATCCCGAATCTGTTTAAAGGGAAAATTTATCAGGGAAATGTAAAGACGATGTGCGTTCCGGGACTAAACTGTTACTCTTGTCCTGCCGCCACAGGCGCCTGTCCGATCGGAGCATTTCAGGCTGTAGTAGGATCCTCCAAATTTAAGTTCACTTACTACATCACAGGATTTTTCATCCTGTTAGGTGTTCTGTTAGGACGATTTATCTGCGGATTTCTCTGTCCGTTTGGATGGTTCCAGGATCTGCTGCATAAAATTCCGGGCAAGAAACTTTCCACCGCAAAGCTGAAGCCTCTGCGGTATCTGAAATATGTGATTCTGGTTGTCTTTGTTATACTGCTTCCGGCATTTGTAACCAATTCACTTGGTATGGGAGATCCTTTCTTCTGTAAATACATTTGCCCGCAGGGAGTACTTGAAGGCGCAATCCCACTGGCACTTGCCAACTCAGGAATCCGTTCCGCGCTTGGACATTTATTTACATTTAAATTCACGATCCTTGCGCTTTTCATCATCCTGAGCATCTTGTTTTACCGTCCATTTTGTAAATGGATCTGCCCGCTGGGCGCTATTTACTCACTGTTTAACAAGGTATCTTTTCTTAAGATCCAGGTTGATCATGAGAAATGTGTTGGCTGCCAGAAATGCAGCCGTGTTTGCAAGATGGATGTCAACGTAGTAGACACACCAAACCATCCGGAGTGTATCCGCTGCGGAGAATGTATGAAAGCCTGTCCGACTGACGCAATCTGCTATCATTATGGGTTTTCAAACAAGAAAAAGGCTGACAATAAATAAACTAAAACAAACAAAATGTAATTTAAAGGAGATTTAAAATCATGAAAAACAAAACACTTAGAACAAACGCAATGAAATTAAAAAAGGTAATCGCTGCATCACTTGCCATTTCTGTACTTTTTGCATTTACAGGCTGCGGAAATTCTTCCTCAACAACCAATACAAAACAGGAATCTTCTTCCACAACAGAAACGGGCAGCACTGACGAGCTGAACAAAAAACTGGACGACCTTTACCAGCAGGAAAACCAGCTTTTTGCTGATCACAAAGATGCATGGGACAAAGTCTTTGGTCTTATGAACAAGAACACTGACGGTGATGCCATGAACGAAAACTATGCTGACTTTCTTGCAAGTACAGTTGAATCTAATAAAGACTCTTTCTCTGAAGAAGAATATGAAACTTTGAGCAAAGACATTGAAACAATTCGCGGTATCGAAGAAGAGATTGCAAAACTCGAGAAAGAGAGCGCTGCATCCGAATCCTCCGACAACGCTTCCTCTAAATCAGATGAGTCCACAGGTGTATTCAAAGGTTTCAAAGGAAAAGATCTGGACGGCAATGATGTAGACGACAGCCTTTTTGCTAAAAACAAAGTTACAGTTGTAAACTTCTGGTTCAGTGGATGCAAGCCGTGCGTCGGAGAGCTTTCCAAACTGAATGAATTAAATGAGAAGCTCAAAGAAATGGGCGGTGAAGTTGTAGGTATCAACACTGACACTTTAGACAACAATGAGGCTGGAATCAAAGAAGCAAAAGAAATTCTGAAAGCACAGGGCGCTTCTTACAAGAACCTGACTTTCGATTCTAATTCAACAGTTGGAAAATATGCCGGAAACATCATGGCATTCCCTACAACAGTTCTTGTAGATAAAGACGGAAATATTGTTGGCGAGCCATTCATGGGTGGCATCGATGATCAGTCAAACTACGATCAGCTGATGAAGCAGATCCAGTCCGTACTTGATCAGAACTAATTCGCATAAGTATCATACTTAGGGGCAGTTACTGTTTGCAGTAACTGCCCCTAACAGCATTTACGCGGATCGTGTTTCTCATAGTTTACATCCACCGCCGCACTTGCTATACTAAACTCATATATACAAACTCAGGAGGCTATTTAAAATGTCTTTTATCAGCGTTTTTGATGTTATGGGGCCGAATATGATCGGTCCTTCCAGTTCTCACACTGCCGGTGCGGCACGCATTGCTTATCTTGCACAGAAGATGATCAACGGACCGCTTGCAAAAGTAGAATTTATTCTCTACGGCTCTTTCGCCAGAACGTATCACGGACACGGTACTGACCGCGCACTTCTTGGAGGAATCATGGGATTTTCCACTGATGATATGCGAATCCGGAATTCCTTCGAGATTGCTACAGAAAACGGACTGAAATACTCTTTTACTCCGAATGAGGAAGAAACTGATATTCATCCGAATACCGTCGATATTATTATGACCAATACTGCCGATCAGGAGATGACGATCCGTGGAGAATCTCTTGGCGGCGGTAAAGTCCACATCACACAGATCAATCATGTAGAAGTAGATTTCACCGGTGAATACAGTGCTATCATTGTTGTCCAAAAGGATGTTCCGGGTGTTGTTGCCTGGATCACCAGCTGTCTCAGCGACCGCCGGGTCAATATTGCTTTTATGCGTCTGTTTCGTGAATCGAAAGGACACACTGCTTACACGATTGTAGAATCCGACGGAAAACTTCCGGAAGAAATTGCCGACACCATCCGCCAGAACGAACATGTTCTGGATGTTATGGTCGTACAGATGTGATTGTGTTCAAGGAGGTTTTTTATATGGATTTTAAAAATGCAAACGAACTCCTTACACTATGTAAGGAACAGAATATTTCTATCTCTGAAGTTATGCGTAATCGAGAGATCATAACCGGAGAATGTCCTGCTAAAGAAGCGGATCAAAAAATGGCGCGTGTTCTTGAAATCATGAAAGAAGCTGCCCGCTCTCCGATTGAAAAACCAATCCGTTCCATGGGCGGGCTGATCGGCGGAGAGGCACAAAAACTTGCCCAGCATTCTGCCAGTGGTCAGGGACTGTGCGGTGAACTGCTTGAGAAAGCTATCACTTATGCTATGGCAACCCTTGAGACAAATGCGTCCATGGGACTGATCGTTGCTTCACCTACCGCCGGTTCCGCAGGCATCGTTCCGGGATTGCTTCTCGCTTTTCAGGAAGTATACCATTTCTCCGACAAAGAGATTCAGCAGGTTCTCTTCAATGCGGGCGCTGTCGGTTACCTCGCCATGCGAAATGCCACTGTTGCCGGTGCTGTCGGAGGGTGTCAGGCTGAGGTTGGTGTTGCATCTGCTATGGCAGCGTCTGCCGCTGTTGAACTTATGGGTGGAACTCCTAAGCAATGTCTGGATGCCGCCTCAACAGTCCTTATGAACATGCTTGGACTCGTCTGTGATCCGGTCGGAGGTCTGGTAGAATACCCTTGCCAGAACCGTAATGCAGCCGGGGTTGCCAATGCACTGATTGCAGCTGAAATGTCTCTTGCCGGCATTTCTCAGCTCATTCCTTTTGATGAAATGCTCGAGGCAATGTACAAAGTCGGGAAGCGACTTCCGGTTGAACTGCGTGAGACAGCATTAAGCGGATGCGCAACAACACCATCTGCCTGTGAAGCATGTCATATACACGCATGATAATACTATTAGATCAACTATTCTAAATAATTAACCCGGAGGCAGGAAAAAATGAAACCGATTTACGAAGAAAATGAAGAAACACTGGAAATCGCTGAACAGATTTCTTGCCATATTCCCCCACATCTTCACAAATCAATGGAACTTGTATCCGTGACAGAAGGTACACTGGAAATCGGAGTCGGAACTGAATTGTATCATATGGAAAAAGGCGATTTTGCACTTGTATTTCCGGAATTGATCCACCACTATCAGGTATTCAACAGTGAATCCTGTAAGGCGATTTATGCACTTGCTTCACCGCTTCTTGCTCCTAGTTATACGAAAGAATTACAGCAATTTTGTCCTGTAAATCCGGTAATTCTGGCTCAAGAAGTACACCCAGACGTAAATTATGCCCTGCGAAGCATGCTGGTCTATCCAGCCGCTTCACAAGGGCATGTTCTGCATCAGGCATTTATTCAGATTATACTTGCACGCACTCTTCCCTTATTTGAAATGATAGATAAGAGCAGTGTGGGAAGTAATAACATTATCTACCAGACTGTTTCTTATATTGCTGCACATTATACAGAAAAACTGACGCTTTCCAAAATGGCTCATGACCTTGGAATCAGTCAGTCCTCTTTATCACGTGTCTTCTCCGGTACATTTCATACTAATTTTAACCGGTATCTGAATGAAGCAAGATTGGATTATGCCTGTAGTCTCCTGCTTCACAGCGACCATACGATTCTCGACATCTGCATCCGGGCAGGATTCGACAGTCAACGGACATTCAACCGAGTATTCCAGGAGCAGTATCATATGTCACCAAGAGAGTATCGAAAGCAGCCGCATTAAGCAGCTCTTTCGATATTAACCTCTCTCATATGCCATCTGATAAATTACCAGAATATCCTCATATGCCAATGGCTTATATCCAATCAATGAACGGGTTTTGTTCCTTGAGCAGTCAAGTGCCAATTTCGCAAGATCATCTTCTTTTACACCAAGTTCTTTTAATCCGATTGGCATCCCTATCGATGCATAATACTGCTCCTGCATATCAATTGCAGTTTCAATTGTCTTCTCCGGATGTTCAAAATCAATATCCAGTCCCCATACGTTAGATGCATACTGCAGCCAGCGATTTATATTTGCTTTATAAACATATCTTGCCCAACTGCACCACAGCGCTGCAAGTCCTGCTCCATGCGCTACTTCCGGGTACATTCCGGATACTTCATGCTCTAACTGATGAACAACGAGCTGGAACTCTCTTCCACACTGTGTGAGTCCATTATGTGCAAGTGAAGATGCCCACATCATATTTGCTCGTGCAGTATAATCTTCCGGATTCTTCAGACAATCTCCTGCAGCTTTTCGTACACTCTTAATCACAGCCTCTGCAATCGAATCTGTCAGATAGGTATCCTCCCCCGGACAGAAATATCTTTCAATCGTATGCATTGCAATATCTACTGCTCCGCATGCTGTCTGATAAGGACTTACTGTATAAGTAAGAACCGGATCCTCAATTGCAAAGTTCATACGGTTAAAGAGTCCGTTACAGCCACGTTTCTCTCCTGTTTCCAGATTACTGATCACACAGGAAGAACTCATCTCGGAACCGGCTGCTGCCAATGTCAGGATCGCTCCCTTCGGAAGTGTCTTCTGTGGAACAGCTTTACCACAATGAAAATCCCAGACATCCACTTCCGGATTCGCCAGTCCATTTGCAATCGCCTTAGATGAATCCAGAACGGATCCACCTCCTACTGCAAGAACAAAGTCTACGCCTTCTTTTTTGCCAAGCTCAATCCCTTCTCTTACAAGCGGAAGTTCCGGATTCGCAACTACTCCGCCAAGCTCTACAAAACTGATGTTTTCTTCCCTCAGACAATTCTCCACCTTATCAAGCAGTCCACTCTTTCTTGCTGAATTTCCACCGAAATGTACCAGAACTTTCTTTGGATGAAATCCTGCAATAATCTTACCGACCTTTAATTCCTCGTCTTTTCCAAAGTATACTTTTGTTGGTGTTTCATAGATAAAATTATTCATTTCTAGCACTCCTCATTGATATCCGCACGGTCTATCATTACATTCAGAATCTCTGTATCCGTGGCACGCATACCAACTCTTCCAATGTAACCCATGCTCTTAATTGTTTCTTCAATATCATCTTTGATGATACCTTCTCCCGGCAGGAAACTTTTGTTCTGAATACTAAGCTGAAAAGCCATAAGTGCAGCATCAACAGATGTCGCTATCTTCGCTGCGCAGGAAGGTTTCGCTCCATCGCAAACGATTCCTCCGATATTTCCAAGTGTATTGATGATTGTCAGGGAAACCTGTTGATAGGTTCCACCATACATATAGGTAATCCCTGCACCGGCGCCACAGGCAGCACTGACTGCACCACAGTACGCCGAAAGACTTCCAATATAATATTTCTGATGGATCGCAATCAGATTGCTGACAACAAGAGAACGGCAAAGCTTCTCATGAGATACTTCCCATTCATCTGCAAACACAATAACCGGAAGCGACACCGTCATGCCTTGATTACCACTTCCTGAATTGATAACAACTGGCATAGAACATCCGCCCATACGCGCATCACTTCCGGCTGCTGCCCTTGCACAGGCTCTCGTAGTAACACTCTTTCCCCATACATGCATCAGAGTTTTACCAATCTGCGCTCCATAGTTATTATCAAGTCCTTCCTGAGCAATCGCAGAATTCAGTTTAATCTGTCGATCAATGATCGGCTGCACATCTTCCATACGAACCTGATCCGCAAAATCAAGGATATCTTTAACCGTAAGTTTTGATTTATCTACGGTAGTCTTAACCTCTGATTTATAAGGATTATCCAACAGCACTTCACCATCCTTTTCAATTCTTGTAATATTCGTGTGCTGATGTTCGATTGTTACAGAAGCAAAATGCTCTCCTTTTCTTACTTTAGCTGTAATATAGAGGTTATCAACTCCTTCAACTAAAGAACAGGAACAGATTTTCTGATTGATCAGTTCTTTCGTTTTCGCAATATCTTCACAAGTCACTTCACTCAACACTTCCAGTGCCTTATCCGCATTTCCCCCTACGATACCAAGAATTGCTGCCACTTCCATTCCTTTCATTCCTCCGGAATTCGGAACTGTAACGCCCTTAACATTCTTGATAATATTTCCACTGAGTTCCATTTCTACAGAATCTGGAAATTCTCCAAGAATCTGACGTGCTTTTGCCGCTGTATAGGCAATTGCGATCGGTTCTGTACATCCAAGAGCAGGTACTAGTTCCTGCCTTAGGATATTCAGATAGTTTTCGTATAATATAGAGTCCATTTAAAAGGTGCTCCTTTCTCAAAATAACGTAAATGTATATGAAACAAGTATATACTTTTTAAGAAAATAAAACAATCATTTACGGATAGAATCACATTTGTGAAGAATTTCTATATATAAAAAATAAGAGTAGATATCTTCTCTCAAGACATCTACCCTTATTTTTTATTGTTTATTTGATTTGATTTTTGTGTATATTCCATGGCTTACAATCTTCCGCCCCATCCATAAGTATTACCCATTAATTTTACATAACTTTCAAGTGATTCTTCAAACCATTTTGCTAATTTTCTCATAATTTTCTTTCTCCTTTTTTCTTTTATTTTCTTTTTCTATTGCTTATCTAAAGTACATTCCGTTCATCTGTCCAAAGAACTTAATATCTTCTTCATAAATCTCATGCAGCCATCTTTTAATTCTCTTCATCATCTCTAAACACCTCCTTTTCATTTACAATTGCATTATAGGCGAAAAGGAGGTGCATTTCTTGCCAAATCCAGATGAAAAGTAGCCAAAATCTGTAAATACGCTATAATTTAAATATTTTTCTTGTTTTTTCAAGACATTTTCCAGTAAGTTATGTATCTCACATAAAGAAGGGGCTGTCGGTAAATAACGTTTTTTAAAGCTGACAGCACCAAACAAAAATATCCTGACAGTTACAAGGCTTTCTGGCTCTGCAACTTGTTCAGGATATTTTTATTTTGATAAATACTTTCTGTTTTTGGCCGCAAAAAATCCTTGTTTGGATTTTTTATTATCAATTTATTTATTCTCTGCATTTATTTTCTTGTAAAATGCTTTGTCTGTATAAATTTCATCCTTAAACGGATTCAACTTATTCTTGCGGATTACGCTGAACTGGTAAATAACTGCTGCCGCATTCACAACTAAAGAAAGAAAGCTTACAGCAAAGAATGCCTTCGGATTATGTGTTGTCGGAACAGGCGCCAGTCTGTCTGCAAACTGTGGAACTGTCATGATAAACATAATCCAAAGTGCCAGTGTGTGTGCTCTATGCTGTAACCAGCATCCTTTCTTGATAAAGAATGCAGGGATAGTACAGGATAACAGCAGAATCACACCACAGTATACAGAATGGTCTGAAATACAGTTATATGTATATGCAAAGTTCCAAAGATCATATCCAAGGATATAGATCCAGTCCATATCCGGCCACATCATATCTTTACTCTTTTCTTTGGAAATGTAAATACCTGTCCACCCGCAGATCAGCAGGATGTTTAAAATACCTGCAATTCCATTCATGATATTCCACGGTCCTGACATAACCCAGAGATTGTTTACCTTCTCGCCTGCAAATGCATGGAAGCTGTATGCCTCGAAATCACGGAAAACTGCCTCACAAATATTGATTGCAAGAATCAGTGGCGGGAAGCAGATTACCCATTTATGCTTTGTCGCATTCGGAATATAACGCATCAGCATGAAACCAACACAACCTGCAAGTGCAGAGTAAGTCTTTGCCCAGTTGAACCAGTTTCCGGTTCCGTACTCATTTCCCGGCGCACAGGTTGTCGGCCATACAAAGATTGTCAGCACAACCGGAACAATCACAAACAGTAAGATTCCACCCCATTTTGTTTCACGTCCTAATTCATTCAGTGCGATCAGGACTACGAGGATAAAGAACATAATTCCCCAGGTTTTTAAGTCAGGTACATTATAAAGTATTCCCATTTACTTTTCCCCCTTGTTTCCTTTTAAAATTTTCCTTAGATTTTAATTTGTAACTGTTCAGAGCCAAGCAAAATTTCATAAAACAGGTGTAAAATGCTTGCATTTTTAAGACTGTTTTTGAAATTTTATTTGGCGGATACGCCACACCGACGAAATGCGTAGCATTTTGGAGGTTGGCTCTGAACAGTTACTTTAATTTCTTTCAAATTTATTTCTTCTTAAATTTTAACTTGATGGACTGTTTTACCATGTTCGGAAGAACAAATTTCAGACGATCCTCGTAAGGAACCATTCTGCTACATTCCGGAAGTTCTCTATGTAACTTGATTGCATCAAATTCACATTTTGTTGTACAAAGTCCGCAGCCGATACATTTATTCGGATCAACAACAGATGCTCCACATCCAAGACAGCGCGCTGTCTCCGCTTTCACCTGCTCTTCTGTAAATAAAAGCTTTGCATCACGGAAGGAATGTTTTGTATCAATTGCATCATTATGTCCTGGAATCTGACGGCTGGAATTATCATAATTCTCCACCTTGATGTCATTCTTATCTAATTCGATGAAATCATTTCTGTTACGTCCGATTGTAAGACTGGACTTTGGCTGTACAAAACGATGGATTGAGATTGCTCCCTGCTTTCCTGCTGCGATCGCATCGATTGCAAACTTCGGTCCTGTATAAACATCTCCACCAACGAAAATATCCGGTTCTGCTGTCTGGTAAGTAAGCTCGTCTGCAACTGCTCCATTGCCGCGTCCAAGTTCTACCTTGCTTCCCTTTAACAGATCACCCCATACGATTGACTGACCAACAGAGAAGAATACATGCTTACATTCTACTGTCATAAGCTCACTCTCATCATATGTCGGATTGAATCTTCCTTCTGCATCAAATACAGAAAGACATTTCTTTAATACAACACCGCAAACCTCACCATTCTCGTCTACGAGAACTTCCTTCGGTCCCCAGCCCGGATTTACAACGATTCCTTCTGACTCAGCTTCTTCTATCTCTTCTACGGAAGCCGGCATTGTCTCTCTGGACTCCAGACAGAACATATTTACCTTTGTATCGTCACTTGCACATCTCTTAGAGTCTCTTGCTACGTCGATTGCTACGTTACCACCACCGATGACAACTACGTCACCCTTGATATCGTATTTCTCATTTGCATTCACCTCTTTTAAGAGATCAACCGCAGATGCACATCCCTTTACTGTATCATTCGGGATTCCCGGAAGACGTCCGCCCTGACATCCGATTGCAATGTAAAATGCTTTGTATCCCTGTGCACGAAGTTCATCTAATGTGATGTCTTTTCCAACTTCTACACCAGTCTTGATCTCTACCCCCATCTCTTTGATAATATCGATTTCTGCCTGTACGACATCCTTCTCTAATTTGAATGATGGGATTCCGTATACGAGCATACCGCCGGCGCGCTCATTTTTCTCGAAAATAGTTGGTTTATAACCTTTTTCGGCAAGGTAAAATGCACAGGATAATCCCGCCGGTCCACCACCGATGATTGCAATCTTCTCATCGAAATATCCTTTTGTTGCCGGAACTACTTTCTCCGGAATAAAACGTGTCTCAGCATTCAGATCCTGAGCTGCAATAAACTTCTTAACTTCATCGATTGCAATTGCCTGATCGATTGTTCCACGTGTACATGCGTCCTCACAGCGACGGTTACAGATATGTCCGCAGACTGCCGGGAGTGGGTTGTTCTTCTTGATCAGTGCAAGGGCATCTCTGTATCTTCCCTGCGCTGCCATCTTGATATAACCCTGAACAGCGATATGTGCCGGACAGGCTGTTTTACACGGAGCTGTACCTGTATCATAACAGTTGATGCGGTTCTTATCACGATAGTCTTCGTCCCACATCTCCGGTCCCCATTTCTTCTCTGTAGGAAGAACATGCTTCGGATACTCTACTTGAGAACCATCCTTCTTACAAAGCTTCTGACCAAGCTTAACAGCACCTGCCGGGCAGTACTCTACACAACGTCCGCAAGCCACACAGTTCTCTGTCTCAACTTTTGCAACATATGCAGATCTGTCCATATTCGGTGTATTAAATAACTGTGAAGTACGAAGCGCATAACAGACATTTACATTACAGTTACAGATGGCGAAAATCTTATTCTCACCGTCAATATTTGTAATCTGATGTACGAAACCATTGTCCTCTGCCTGTTTTAGAATCTCTAACGCGCGTTCCTTTGTAATATAGTGTCCACCTTTATTTGTCTCAACGATATAATCTGCCATATCGCCCACCGCAATACACCATTCTTCCGGATCATCCGCACATCCCTCATCGAATGTTTTACGAGATCTTCTACAAGAACATGGACTCGCTGCATATTTTCCCTCATACTTTTCAAGCCAATGTGAAATGTGCTCAATTGGCAGAGACTGATTCTCTGTTGAAATCGCCTTCTCTACCGGAATAACATGCATTCCAACACCGCCCTCAGGCATAAATGGTGCAAGTCCTTCCAATGCAATACGACTCATTCTCTCAAAGAAAAGTCCAAGCTCCGGATGCTTCTCTAACATCTTCGCATTCATACAAGAGAACTCTGCACTTCCAGGTACGAAGATCGGCAGTACATACTGCTTCTCATGCTGTGGATTTTCCCAGTTATACTCCACCAGCGCAACCTCTGCCATTTCCTCTAACTGCTTCTCCAGATAACCTCTGTCCTTGCCTGTCACCTTTACCATCTGATCTAAAGTTTTCGGCTGGCGCACCCCCATCTTCAATGCGATCTCAGCCTGCTCATCTGTACACAAAAGTGCCAGTCCCCAATACTCCGGATCGTACTTTGTCATCTTCTCTAATCCGAGCTTTTTCTTTGCACGCCCTGTCATCATCTTGGCAAGTTTTAAGATTGGTTCACGTTCTTTTTCGTTCTCAATATAGTCCGGATACCAGCCTTTAAATTTGTCTGTCATATTCCCTCTCCTTTTCATAAATCTTTTCATAAATTATAATAATTTCCTATAAGACCAACATAACATTTGTTATGTGCTTTGTCAAACAAATATCGATGTTACATTTATCTTTTTTTATGCTATAATCATGTTACTGTTCACTCCCGTGTCAACCACACTGCCAAGAGACACGGATGATGCAGATTTTGTGAGTAATAACACAAATTCATTTCGAGGTGTAAAGAACATGAATGAACAAAAAAACACAACCAAAACACAGATCAAACAAGCTGCGATCCGACAGATTGAAAAGTTCGGAATTGATAAGACAAGTATGCGTTCGATTGCTGCCGAAGCCAATATGACAACCGGCGCGATTTATTATTACTATAAGAATAAACAGGATTTATTTGATGAGATTGTCACTGATTCGATTCATTTTGCACATCGTATTTTTCATGAAAATGAGAACGAGAAAATCACCGTAGATTCTCTCTTTTCTGATGTAGAAAAAGAAGCTCGGATTCGTTTCAAACGCCTTCAGGAAGAAAAGCTATACTTACTTCTATTATCAGATGCGATGAAATGTGATTCAGAATTTTCCCAGAAATATACCTCCGGATTGAAGTCGATTCTGGATCAGGCTGCTACGCTTTTTGCTTCTGCATTTGCACTTGATGATCGTAAGCTTGCAGAACAATTCGCTTCTATCTTTATGGCTACACTTGATGGATTCGCGATTCAACAGGTACTTCATGCGATTCCAAAAGATGATACTTCTTATGCAGATACGCTACTTGACTTCTTCACAACCTGCGTTCCGTATTATATTGAGAAACATAGAGAGTCTTGATAGGAGCAGTAAAGCCGATACAGGAAATGAATCCTGCACCGGCTTTATTTTCTTCTATCCCTTTCTTTTATAACTTTCGAGAGCATATACATCATCTAGCATGTCGCCAATACCAGATAAGTGCCCACTATCAGTATTGCTAAAAGAGTTCCCTGTAAATAAACAGAATCCTCCACTGTTACGGCAACAATATAACTATCGTCCCGTCTCGTCATACATCTACAGTGTTTCCCATCTATTTTAACATGCTTAACGACTACTTGATTCTTGTCTATCTGTTCAGACGATATCCCGATTGCATCAAGTTTCTCTCGTATTTCCATCAACACGGTTCATTTCCAAATAGATGAAAAACGGTTGAGAATTTGTAGGTTCTATGATAAGATATTAACTGTGTCTGGAATACAGATACAATTGTTCCCTTAGTTAAATGGATATAACGAGGTCCTCCTAAGGAAGGCCGAGGCATTCCCCAAAGGGAAAAATCCTAGAAACCCAGTAAAATCAAGGGTTTGCGTCATGTGTCTCTGTAGCTCAGCTGGATAGAGCACCGCCCTCCTAAGGCGGGTTTTTGCGGGGGTTCGAATCCCCCCAGGGACGGTTCAAAGCGTTCGAAAATGTTAGCTGAATTAGCTGACAACGAACGCTTTTGTTATTTTCTAATCACATTCGTGACATAAAATTCCATTCAAAATGATCAATTTCCAGCTAACGTAATCCGATTTTTGTTAGCTGACAGCTAATCAAAATTACCGGTTTGCAAACATGGGTTTTAAGAAGTCCAGCTAACATTTTGGTTCCGCTCTGTTGTCACCCCTTATTGGGAGATGTAAATTTGATCTTCTGGTGTCTCTGCTGCGACCGCCGTAGAACATGCTACAGAAATTATCATTGCAAGAGAAAGAAAAAAAACAATCGTTCGCTTTAAAATTGTTTTCATAAACATTTACCTCCTTTACTTCCTTTATTTCCCACACTTCCTGTTACCTATATATACAATGGAACATTAAAAAAGTTGCATAATTTTAAAAAAATTTGAAGTTTCCTATAATAAAAAAATGAGAGAGAGTGCGATCACCTAACCTGGTAATCGCACTCTCTCTCATAACCGTTTTTTACTATTTAATAACTATTTTTCCTTCCTTTAAAGATATAGGATCTGAGCTTACACCTAAAAGACAGATATAATATTCTCCGGATTTTTCTGCAGTTAATTCAAAGGTTTGATTTAATTCTTTACGAGGCTCTGATTTTCCATCTAATATTTCACCGTCACAGATATAAAAATACATGATTCCCTGGCCATTTCCACCGTTTGTTTCCGCTTCATATTCCGTTGCCTGAATCATTAAGGTTTCTCCCTCATTTAATTTCCAGCCTGATCCGTCTTCCTGCTCAAAAATGACTAAATCATTGTTGCCAAATATAATTTCCGGAGTAATATATTGTCCGGCGTCACCGGATACAGCAAATTCTGTTATACTGTTTGGACTAATGCTTACGTTTTTGTATGATTTAATACGAGCTGTTGTTTCCCAAATTCCATCTGAAGGTTCATCCGGAACCTCTATCTCTTCATCAGCTCCTATTATCTGTCCTTCTCCATGAAGTCCTTTTCCAACTAAATGCCGGTTGCTGTCATCAATTAATGCTGCACCGTAGTTGTGAGCAATAGCAAGAATAGACGACATTGCAGCAAGAGCTGCAACCAGTAAAACACTCTTGATAGCAAAATGCCTTTTTCTCATGATTTTCTGATCATGGATCATATCTGTTACATCTTTACAAGTTCTATCTGAAGAAAACATATCATCGGTTTCATCATTAAACATATCATTTTCTTCTAATATTTCATAAGCAACATCTGAAATGTTAGTAAACATATCGTTATACGAAATTTTCATACTGATTTCCTCCTTCTTCCAAAAATTTTTTCATCTTCTCTTTGCAGCGTTTGAGTTTGCTTTTTACTGTGGATGCCGGAATACCTGTAATGCGGGAAATATCGGCTATTTTCTCATTTTGAAAATAAAACAGAACTAATATTAACTGCTCATCCTTATTCAGTTTCCTCAGAGCATTCGCCAGCAGTAATCTCAATTCAACCTGGTTAAAATCATCGGAAATATCTGCTATGACCTCATCATTTATCTGGTAATCTGGTATGCATTTTTTCTTTTCATTTATAGCTGTATTTCTGGCCAATGTGCCTAAATAACCTTTTATTGTAACGCTTTTCGATGGATCAATTTTATTAGCTTTATGCCACAAGGTAAAAAAGATCTGATTAACCACACCCTGAAGATCAATTTTATGAGAGTAACTGCCTAAGATACTGTATACAATTTTTCCGACATAAGCATGATATTCCGAAATTATTATTGCTAACGCTGATTCATCTCCTTTTTGGATTCGTCTAATTAGTTCATTCTCATCATAATAATTACTCAATACGTTCCACCTCCCACCTTCTTTTCATCTCTTTACCTTATATACAAAAGTCATATGAAAAAAGTTGCAGCCATCCATTATATTTTTACAAGTTTCCCTGTATACGGCTCGAGCCTTGATGACTACTAATCCTTTTATACATAAGTAGGATTAGCAGCGGCAACTCGATTCTTTGCTATTTTTCTTTTTCTCCTGATGAATTCTTTTCGTTTCTCAAAATATTCTATGTTCCTATAGGGATTCATTCCTTGTTTTAGCTTAGGATACCGGTTGATGAATCATTCCTTGTGTTATTATACACAAAGGAGCTGAGTACATACAATTGTAACCAGCTCCTTTGTCTTTTCCATTCTAATAATACTTACAAGAGTAATACAGAATCTAATCTTATCCTATCTGTGGCTCAAGAATCAGAAGATGATAAGATCAGATGTGATGAGATGGAACAGTATTCTATCTTGGAAGAGACAGTCAAACAAAATATCGATTATGATGTTCTTTTGCAGAGTTACCCAAACGAAGTACAACTCGTACAGGGAATCTATGAGTTGATTGTTGAGACTGTAGCATACACTGGAAAAAAGTTAGTGATTGCCAGTAATGAACTACCAACAGAATTTGTTAAAAATCGATTCATGAAACTAAACTTCATGCATATCCAGTATGTAATTTCCAGCATGAAGAAAAATACAACCGAAATCAAGAACATTAAGAAATATTTACTCGCTGCATTGTATAATGCTCCGGCAACCATGCAGGGATATTACCAGGCAGAGGTGAACCATGATATGCAGGACTGGTAAGATAGGAGGTACACATGTTTATTTTAAAACTTGCTGGGAAGATATTATTACTGCCAGTATGGCTGATCCTTTTTGTGATCGGCCTAGCAGTGAAGATGACAGTACAGACTTATGCGGTTGTCAGGGGAATCCTTGGGTTTCTATTCACTTTGCTGATTATAGCGACTGCATACTGTTATCATGACTGGGTACAGGTTGCATTTCTATTTTCGCTGAGTGTAATTCTGTATCTGATCCTGTTTGCAGGAGTATTCGTGGACACTGTACTGGACATGACAAGAGAACGTATTATTGATTTTATTATATCGTGAGGAGGATATGAAAATGAGCGAAAACAATGATTATATTCAGTTACCACCACTAAAAAAAGACACACCAGCCGATGTGGTAGCATTTATGTGGGAGTACATGAAAGTACCGGAGGATTCAAGAGAAAAAGTTAAGAATCTGCTTAAAGATGCAAATGAAAATGGAGTAAAAATAAGTCATCAGGCACCAACACTGTATGATGTTGTTCCGAAAGAAGAAATTGCTGAATTTGAAGAGCTTATGCGCAAAACCATAGCTGGCATTGTATCAGAAGCCAGTAGCGTTGCCTGTTGGGTGTATGTGCAGAAATATGTGAAGCACAAAACCCTAAACGAAATGCTGCAAGAATTGCCAGACGTAGGTCAATTCATCCTAGCTATGGATACCTGGTTTGAAAAACTGATGGAGAAATAATCTAGGAAAATAGTTTAAAGTTTACATGTTATGATCATGTATGAAGTTGGAACAAAATAAAAGAATTGTGCTATAATATTGTTCAAGAAAAAGCTCATTGACATATTTCAATCTATTTAGGAGGATAAACAATCATGTGTACAGCAGCAACTTATAAAACAAAAGATTTTTACTTTGGACGAACCCTCGATTATGAATTCTCTTATGGTGATCAGATAGTAATTACACCACGTAATTATGCGTTTAATTTTCGCCATGTTGGCGATATGAAAAATCATTATGCAATTATTGGAATGGCTCATGTTGCTGAGGATTATCCTTTGTATTATGATGCTATGAATGAAAAAGGAGTGGCAATGGCAGGACTGAATTTTGTCGGAAATGCTGTTTATGCCGCGATTAAGCCAGATGTGGAAAATATTGCACAGTTTGAATTTATTCCGTGGATTTTAAGTCAGTGTTCTTCTTTAGTTGAAGTTCGCGAGCTTCTTGAACGAATTAATATTGTTAATACTCCTTTCAGCGAGCAATTACCATTAGCACAATTACACTGGATCATTTCTGATGAGAATGAGTCAATTACGGTAGAATCTATGTCAGATGGTTTGCATATTTATGACAATCCAGTAGGAGTGCTTACGAATAATCCGCCATTTCCACAGCAGATGTTTCAACTAAATAATTATATGTATTTATCTCCTAAACAGCCCAGAAATACTTTCTGCGAAAATTTGGCTCTTGATGCATATAGTAGAGGTATGGGAGGATTAGGTCTTCCGGGAGATCTCTCATCTTCCTCACGCTTTGTACGTGTAGCTTTTACAAAGGTAAATGCAATTTCAGGTGAATCAGAGGAAGAAAGCGTTAGCCAATTCTTCCACATTCTCGGATCTGTGGATCAGCAACGAGGATGTTGCGAAGTAACGGATGGAAAATATGAAATCACATTGTATACGTCGTGTTGTAATGTTACAAAAGGTATTTATTATTACAATACTTATGAAAACCATCAGATCAGTGCAGTAGATATGCATGTAGAAAATCTGGATAGTGATAAAATGATTTGTTATCCAGTAATTCAAGGAGAACGAATCAACTATCAAAATAAATAATGTTTTGAAATCAGGGATGAGGTAGAAAGGAAAGTTCCATGATAAAAGATGAAGTAAAAAAACTCAGGATGAACAGTCCGGAATCACTACAGTTTTTAAATAATGCTACAAAATTTTATAATTTAATGATGATGTATCGTTGTGCTATTCGGGAGATACAAACTAAACTTGAGGTTTTGGATGATGAATTTTCAGTTGAGAACAATCGAAATCCTATTTCTTTTATAAAAACAAGAATTAAGCAGCCCAATAGTATTTACGATAAATTGCAGAAGATGGGATATGAATTTACAACAAAAAATATACAGACATATCTCAATGATGTAGCAGGCGTTCGAATAGTTTGTGCGTTTATTGACGATATTTATATGATATCAGATTTGATTACCCAACAGGATGATATTAAAGTTATTGAAATAAAAGATTATATAAAAAATCCAAAATCGAATGGTTATCGAAGCTATCATATGATTGTTGAAATACCAGTATTTTTTGCTAAGGGTAAAACACCTATGCGTGTAGAATTACAGATTCGAACCAATGGTATGGATTTCTGGGCAACATTGGAACATCAACTTCGCTATAAAAAAGGAATTGAAGAAATGCCTGGCTATGATGAGATAAGTGAAGAATTACTTCATTCTGCAAGAGCTATCATTGAAGCAGATAATGAAATGCAGAGAATAAAAGACAAAATTGGTAAGTTCCACGAAATTTAGGGAGAAAACTGAGCAAGTAGGAAGGTGGAATATATATGAAACAAGATACTTTAGAGGGCAAAGCAAAAACAAAAAATGGGGTAAAACGGCTGTGTTTTTCCATAATCTGCATTCTTCTGGAAGTGATTTTTATTATTACTATCGTAACACGCTTGAATGAATATGCAGAAATCATAAATTTATTTACAAGGATTTTGAGTGGGATCTTGGTTTTGGGATTGTACGCATCAAATAAGACATCCTCTATGAAAATGCCTTGGGTCATCTTAATTCTAATTTTTCCAATTATGGGTGTAGGCTTGTATTTGTTGATTGGTTTGAATGGTGGCACACATAAAATGCGTGAGCGATATGCAGAAATTGATAGCAAATTGTTACCAATGCTTCCGGACAGTCAGGAGTGTTTGAGCAGAATAAAAGAAACAATTCCGAAAGCAGGAAATATAGCAAGTTACATACAAAGAAATTCGCAGTATCCAATCTATCAGAATACGGATATTGTGTATTTTGATGAAGCAGTGAAGGGATTAGAGGCACAGATTAAGGATTTGGAGAAAGCACAGAAGTTTATCTTTATGGAATATCATGCGATAGAAGACGCTGAAGCATGGCATAAGATTCAAGATGTTCTGGAAGAGCGAGTAAAAGCAGGTGTGGAAGTTAGAGTATTCTACGATGATATGGGTTCTATAGGCTTTATTAACACAGATTTTGTGAAAAAGATGGAGGCAATAGGAATTCATTGCCGTGTATTCAATCCGTTTATGCCAGGTTTAAATCTGTTTTTGAACAATCGTGATCATAGAAAAATAACAGTTATTGATGGAAAAGTCGGATTTACAGGTGGATATAATCTAGCAAACGAATATTTTAATTACACACACCCGTATGGACAGTGGAAAGATACAGGTATTCGTTTAGAAGGAGATGCTGTTCAGTCGCTTACGGTGACATTTTTGGAAATGTGGAATGCAGTAAGTGATAAGGATGCTAATGATTCTGATTTTAGTAAATACCTTTTCCACTATGATTATGCGGCACAGCAAACTGGGTTTGTTCAACCTTATGCAGACAGCCCTATGGATAATGAGCAAGTAGGAGAAGAAGTTTATATCAGTATGATAAATAAAGCTGAAAAATATTGTTGGTTTATGACTCCATATCTAATCATAACAGATGAAATGACGCATGCGTTATGTCTGGCTACTAAGCGAGGGGTAGACGTAAGAATTATCACACCTGGTATCCCTGATAAAAAATTCATTTATAATATAACTCGTTCTTTTTATCATGGATTAGTTAAACATGGTGTTCGTGTTTATGAGTGGACTCCTGGTTTCTGCCATGCAAAAATGAGTGTGGCAGATGACTGTATGGCAACTTGTGGAACAATTAATCTGGATTATCGAAGTTTATATCACCATTTTGAAAACGGCTGTTTTATGGCAGATTGTCAGGCAGTTGTGGAAATAAAAAATGATCTGATAAGAACGATGGGAGAATGTCGTGATGTGACAGACCAATATCAAACCGGACGAAGTGCATATTTGCGACTGGGACAATTATTTATGAGATTATTTGCTGGATTGCTATAAGAATCTGATGAAACGACCTTTCAAAAAACAGTTGATTTAGAAGTTAACTGTTTTTGAAAGGCCGTTTTTGCTATATCTAACAGTCTGTTGTACAAAGAAGATTTTGCATGGATGAAAAAACAAACCTTGTTGAGGTTAAATTGAGTTTTCCATTGTATTGTATTGCTAATGAATAAGAATAAGAAAAAGAACAGACAATGCTGAATGCTCTGGAAACAAGAATATCTGAGTATAGTATGTAAGTTCGTAACAGAATGAAAGGAGCGATTCAAATGAGCAATTTGGAAAATTATATGAAACAGCAAGCAATTTTTTGTGAACAAAATGATAGCATTAGTAAGAATCTGTATTCAGAGTATGGTGTAAAAAGAGGCTTACGAGATGAAAAAGGCCAAGGTGTGTTGACGGGGCTTACAAATATTTCTGATATAAAAGCTTTTGAATATCGTGATGGAGTAAAGAGTCCATGTGATGGCGAGTTATCTTATCGTGGTTATAATATAAAAGATTTAGTAACAGGAAGTAAAGGAAAAAGGTTTGTCTTTGAAGAAGGAGCATATCTTCTTTTATTCGGAGAATTGCCAACTGATACACAGTTAATGGAATTTCAGGGAAGACTATCTGATTGTATGGAACTACCGACTAACTTTACCAGAGATGTCATTATGAAAGCACCTACATCAGATATTATGGGTTCTATGACTCGAAGTATTCTTACATTGGGCTCTTACGATAAGGAGAAAGAAAGTCTTGAAATTCCGAATGTGCTAAGGCAGAGTATGCAGTTGATCGCAGCATTTCCTATGTTAGCAGTATATGCATACCATGCTTATTGTCATTATGAAAAAAACGAAAGTATGTATATTCATAGACCTGAAAAAGATTTATCTATTGCTGAAAATTTCCTGCGCCTATTAAGACCAGATACAAAATTCACAGAACTGGAAGCAAGAGTACTGGATATAGCATTATTGTTACATATGGAACATGGTGGTGGTAACAATTCTACATTCACTACACGGGTAGTAACATCTTCAGGTTCAGATACTTATTCTGTTATTTCAGCAGCAATGTCATCCTTAAAAGGAAAAAAACATGGCGGTGCAAATCTGATGGTAATGAATATGATGGATGATATTAAAAGTCATGTGAAAGATTATGAAGACGAAGAGGAAATTGCATCATATCTGAGTAAGATTTTGAAGAAAGAGGCGTTTGATCAGAAAGGACTTATTTATGGAATGGGACATGCTGTATATTCTATTTCAGATCCGAGAGAAAGGGTGTTCAAAGGCTTTGTAGAACAACTCGCAAGGGATAAAGGACGTGAGAAAGATATGACCCTTTATAACAATATTGAGAAGATTGCACCTAAGTTGATTGCAAAGCAGCGTCAGATATTCAAAGGAGTAAGTCCTAATATAGATTTCTATAGTGGTTTTGTGTATGACATGTTGAATATTCCAAGAGAATTGTATACGCCATTATTTGCGATAGCAAGAATTGCTGGTTGGAGTGCACATCGCCTGGAAGAATTGATAACTACAGATAAGATCATTCGCCCGGCATATAAGAGTCTAGTCAGCAAAAAAGAATATATAGAAAGAGAGGAACGATAATATGGGAGCAGGAACCAGTGCAGAGGAGTTTTTTTAAAGAGCATCAATGTTGAAAGTATATTTGAATTTGTTGAAAGAACAGATTATTTGTTTCTTTATAGTATAAAGGAATGTGTTGAAAAATCAGACTGTCATGAAGGAGTATATCTTTCAGAAGTGGCAGAATACATGAAATTATCGATTCCAGAAACATCTAAGATGGTAAAAAGTCTTGAAAATAAAGGATATATTATCTGGAAATTAGATGAAAAAAAAGAAAGAACATACCTTGTTTTGACGAACAAGGCAATTGAATTAAGTAATTGTCAGAAAGAAAAAATGATAGAAGCTTATGAAAAAATCATATCGAATATACAAGAGGATGACCTGGCAGTTACACGGTGTACATTGAGAAAAATCCGACAGCTTATGGAAGAAATAAAATAGTGATTAATACAACGGAGTAAGAAAAGCTCCTTCATATATTAGAATAAAAATATGACTGTTTCATTAAAAAGAAGCCGGTCATATTTTTTATGAAAAATAAATTTTGTTGAGGTTAAATTGAGATTGACTTTGTATTGTATAAGTATGAAATAAAAAGGAATCAGGTGATGTACAATGAAAAAGCATAAAATATGTAAAATCCTTCTTGTTATACTGGCAATTTTTTTATGTGTGGCTTTTTATGAATTGCTCGGAATCTGCGTTGCATATAAAAAGCAGCCGGAAGTGTCCAATACAACCAAAAAAGAAACAAAAAATGGGTCATGGAACGAATGCAGTGAAAATACAGAACGGGCAGTAATCATAGAAAAGAATCCAGAAGCGCTTTTACAAAGAGTGCGTTTGATTAAGAATGCAAAAAAGGAAATTATTCTTTCTACTTTTGCATTTCAATCCGATGAAAGTGGAAAATTGATCTTAGGAGCACTGCATGATGCGGCAGACAGAGGTGTACATATTCGTCTGTTAGTAGATGGAATGGAAAGCTGGATTGATATGGAAGGAAATCCGTATTTCTATGGATTATCTTCCCATGAGAATGTTGAAATTAAACTATATAATAAGGCCAATCCGTTGAAACCGTGGAAAATGATGGGTAGAATGCATGATAAATATTTGATTGCAGATGGAAAGAGATATATTCTTGGGGGAAGAAATACATACAATTATTTCCTGGGGGATTTTCCGGGACATAAGAACTATGACAGAGACGTGTTAGTGGTTTGCGATGAACCTGAGAAAGAAAATTCAGTTAACCAGTTGTTAGAGTATTTTGAAACGATATGGGAACAAGAAGACAGTGGTTATTTTCATGACAATAAAAAACTGGCAAATAGAAAATCTGTAAAGAACGCAGTTTTAGAGCTGCAGAACGGCTATCAGAAATATTTTGAAGAGAATAAGGAAAGAATCTGCGATACCGATTACACGGACGAAACTTTTGAGACAGAAAAGATTGCATTAGTGTCAAATCCTATTCACACAGGTTCCAAAGAACCAGTAGTGTGGTATCAGTTGGGAGAATTGATGAAAAATGCAAAAAATCGTGTGAAGATCCACACGCCATATATTATCTGTAATGATATGATGTATAATACATGGGAGGAGATTGCAGAGAACGTTTCAGATTTTTCTATCATGACAAATTCAGTTGCGAATAATGGGAATCCATTTGGGGCTGCCGATTATGCGAAAAACAGAAATAGAATCTTAAGTACAGGAATTAATATCTGGGAATATGAAGGCGGTTATTCATACCACGGAAAAAGTATTCTGATTGACGATGATCTGTCTGTAATCGGTTCCTTTAATATGGACATGAGAAGTGCATATCTGGATACGGAACTGATGCTTGTAATTCGCAGTAAAGATATTAATAAACAGTTGGAAGAGGGCATGATGGAATATGAAAGAGTGTCCCGCCAGGTATTGGAAAATGGAACCTATCGTGATCCATATCATGTAGAGCCAATCGAATTAACAAAGAAACGTCAGAGAAAAATATTTTTGGTACAGCATCTGCTTGGATGGGCAAGGTATCTGTTTTAATAAGGAGGAAGGAAAACGTGTTTCAAATATTGATTGTAGAAGATGATAAAGAAT
This sequence comes from Mediterraneibacter faecis, assembly GCF_055383675.1. Classification (NCBI taxonomy): domain Bacteria; kingdom Bacillati; phylum Bacillota; class Clostridia; order Lachnospirales; family Lachnospiraceae; genus Mediterraneibacter; species Mediterraneibacter faecis. Next base: position 3,222,995 of record NZ_AP043803.1, read on the forward strand.
TAAGCCAGCTATTCCAAAAAGTGCTTGAGAAGAATGGATATCAAGTCAAAAGTGCATCGGATGGAGCACAGGCATTAGAAGTATTGGATAAGGAATATATTGATCTGATCATTTCTGATATTATGATGCCGGTTATGGATGGCTATGAACTGGTGTCAGAACTTCGTTCAGCAGGATATCAGATACCAGTGCTTATGATCACTGCGAAAGGTTCCTTTGATGATATGCGCCAGGGATTTCTTTCGGGAAGTGACGATTATATGGTAAAACCGGTAAATGTGAATGAAATGGTTTTAAGAGTCGGAGCACTGCTTCGCCGTGTACAGATACTGAATGAACACAAAATTGTGATCGGTTCAACAGAGTTTGATTATGATGCAATGACGGTTACAACTGATAAGGAAAGTCTTGTTTTGCCTAAAAAAGAATTCCTGCTTTTATATAAGCTTGCAGCTTCGCCAGGCAGAACATTTACAAAACAACAGTTGATGGATGAAGTATGGGGATACGAGACGGAGGCAGACCCACATACGATAGAGGTACATATAGGAAGAATCAGAGAGCGTTTTAAAGATAACCCTGATTTTGAAATCGTAACAATGCGTGGAATTGGATACAAGGTGGTGAAAAAATAATGGAACAAAAGAAAGAAAAAGGATTGCGGATCCGATCCTGTCTGACTGGTGCAATCTGGCTGGCACTTGTATTTTCAACAGTCATATCTGCTTTATTATTTGCTTTTTTGAATCATTTTTTTAATCTGCCGGGCAGCATACCTGTGCTTGGCTGGCTTTTGATTTTCAATACATTGATTGCAGGGCTGATCACTTCCTTTATCAATGCAAAGTTACTGGAACCAATTACCAGACTTAGTAAAGCAATGAAGGAAGTTTCTCAGGGAGATTTTGAACAGCATTTGGAAACGAACAGCCGTATAGCAGAAGTTGGAGAATCTTATCAAAGTTTTAACGTTATGACAAAAGAACTTCGTGCAACAGAGGTGCTGCAGATGGATTTTGTATCTAATGTTTCTCATGAGTTTAAGACCCCGATTAATGCCATTGAAGGATATACAATGCTGCTTCAGGGAGAAGAACTGTCTTCGGATCAAGAGGAATATGTAGAAAAAATCTTATTTAACACCCAAAGACTTTCCGGATTGGTTGGTAATATTTTGCTGTTATCCAAGTTAGAGAATCAGAATATACCAATGAAAAAAACAGAATATCGTCTGGATGAACAGATCCGCCAGGAATTTCTTTCATTGGAAACAAAATGGACAGAAAAAGAAATTGGTTTTCAGGTAGAATTGGAGGAAGTTAAATATACTGGGAATGAAGGACTTTTTATGCATATCTGGATAAATCTTTTGGATAATGCGATTAAATTCAGCCCTTCAAAGGGGACAATTACGATGTTTCTGAAACAAGAACAGGATTCTGTTAAGTTCATTCTGGAAGATGAAGGACCAGGAATAGAGGATGATGTAAAATCCAGAATATTTGACAAGTTCTATCAGGTAGATGGATCTCATAAAGCAGAAGGAAATGGCCTAGGTCTTGCACTTGTAAAACGGATTGTAGATAGTGCCGGAGGAACAATCAAAGCAGAAAACCGTGAATATGGTGGATGCAGATTTGTTGTAGAGCTTCCAATACAGAAAGATGAGGCCATATAAGTTTAAGAAAAACAGATAGAGGAGGAATTACATGACATTTTATCAGGAATTGCAGTTAAATCAGGCAGGTTCTAAAAATCTGTTGAAAAAGAGTGAAACAGTGAAAGAAAAATCATATCATATACTGCTATATTTGGTAAAGATAGCTGTTACAATGGCATTTTGTTTTTCATTTGTTACTATTTTCAGTATCTTATTTGGAAATGAGAATAGTATTGTGGGTGTAGTAGTTTTATTATGCCTTATGGTATTTCGGAATGCGGATCTGGGGATCCACACCGGACAATCTACGATGCTTTTGGCTTTGTTCTTTGTAATTATGACTGTATGTCCGCATTTAGCAAATCAGTTTTCACCGGTATTGGGAATGCTGTTAAATATTGCGGCACTGGCTGTGTTGATTCTGTTCGGATGCCATAATCCATTCATGTTTAATCAATCTACATTGGTTCTTGGGTATCTGCTGCTATATGGTTATGATGTTACGGGAAAAAGCTATCAGATGCGATTAGTCGGAATGGCTTTAGGTGCAGCACTTACCTGCTTCGTATTTTATCGAAATCATAAAAACAGAACTTATAAAAGAAATCTGAAAGATCTGATACAAGAATTTGATATCACTTCTTCCAGAACAAAATGGCAGATATGTCAGATTTTATGCGTACCGATTGTCCTTTGCATTGCAGAACTTTGTAATATGCCACGTGCAATGTGGGCTGGTATTGCGGCCATGTCCGCGATTTTGCCGTTTATGGAAGATATGCACTACAGAGTCCGTAAAAGGATTGTCGGAAATATTGCAGGTGTTATATGTTTTACAGTATTATATTTTCTGCTTCCTTCGTCAATCTATGCATATATAGGAATTCTTGGTGGAATCGGTGTAGGACTTTCAGCACAATATGGCTGGCAGGCAGTATTTAACACATTTGGTGCTTTAGCCATTGCTGCAGAGACTTATGGTCTACAAGGAGCGGTTAGTCTTAGAGTGATTCAAAATGTTTTTGGTGTTGTGTTTGCTTTAGCATTTTGTGTTATATTTTATTGGTTTATGTCTAAAAAAAAGGTAAGTGAGGTGACCGTACATGCAGAGTGAAGTGAATCAGGAAGAAAATTTGAATAGAATTATTACGGTTCCTAATCTTCTTTCTTTTTTTCGGCTTTGTTTGATTCCGGTAATTATACGGAGTTATTGTGTAAAGAAAAATCCTCTGTTAGCTGGTGAAATCTTATTGCTGTCTGGTCTTACGGATCTTGCTGATGGATATATCGCAAGAAGATTCCATAGGATTAGTAATTTAGGAAAAATACTTGATCCGGTGGCTGATAAGCTGACACAGGCAGCAATGTTGATTTGCTTGTTTACTCGCTTTCCACATATGCTCCCGTTGATCGTTATAATGGCAGTTAAGGAACTTTATATGGCGGTTAGTGGATGTCTTGTGATACAAAAGACAGGAAAAGTACATGGTGCAGACTGGCATGGAAAGATAGTAACCTTTTTATTATATGGAACTGTGGCTGTACATATTATATGGTTCCACATTACACCAATGGTGTCAGATCTGTTAATTGGTTTGTGTGCTATAATGATGGTTGTATCAGTTGTTTTGTACATTATCAAGAATACCAGGACTCTTAAGGGAGAGACTGTATAAGCAATTTTATATTGCAATGACTAGAAAAATATTTAGGAGAACACAGACATGAACAGTAAGTCAAACGCACAAGCTATGGAAACAGAAAAAATACCACGTCTTTTGGCCCAGCTTGCAATACCTGCTGTTGTGGCTCAAATCATCAACCTTTTATATAATATTGTTGACCGTATTTATATCGGACATATTCCAGGTGTCGGTGCCGCAGCATTAACAGGTGTTGGATTGTTTACGCCAATTCTCATGCTGATCAATGCCTTCGCCATGCTGGCAGGATCCGGAGGTGCACCGCGTGCAGCGATTTCTATGGGAAAGAAAGATAATAAGACAGCGGAAAAGATTCTTGGAAACTGTTTTGCAATTCTCATGCTTATGGCCGCAGCTTTGACGGTGATATTCTTTACTTTTGCGCCACAGTTACTGACGATGTTTGGTGCTAGCGATAAGACACTTCCTTATGGCGTGGATTATGCAAGGATTTATATTCTTGGAAGTATTTTTGTTTTGATCGTGATGGGAATGAATCCATTTATTACGACACAGGGATTTGCAAAGATCAGCATGATGACAACAGTGATTGGTGCTGTAATCAATATCATTCTTGATCCGATTTTTATCTTCGTATTTCATCTTGGAGTAAAGGGAGCTGCACTCGCAACTGTTTTGAGTCAGGCTGTAGGGGCAATATGGATCCTTCGTTTCTTGTCAGGAAAGAAGACGATTCTGCATCTTAAAAAAGAAAACTTTAAACTGCAAAAAGAAATCATCTTACCATGCCTTGCTCTTGGTATATCTACATTTGTCATGTTATCTACGGAAAGTATTTTGTCTATCAGTTTTACTTCCAGTTTGTCAAGATATGGCGGAGATCTCGCAGTAGGGGCTATGACAATTATTACCAGTGTTAGCCAGCTTGCAACATTACCATTACAGGGAATTTGTCAGGGTGGACAGCCAATCATGAGCTATAACTATGGTGCAGGAAATAGAGATCGAGTAAAAAAAGCATTTTTTACTCAATTTACAGTTTGTACAATTTTTACGGGATGCTTCTGGTTGATTATGCTTCTATTTCCGAAGATGTTTGCAGGTATTTTTTCGAATAATACAGAATTAATCACGTATACGGCATGGGCGTTAAGAATTTACATGGCAGGTATTTTTTCTCTTGGATTCCAAGTTGCTTGTCAGCAGAGTTTCATGGCATTGGGCCAGGCAAAAGTTAGTTTATTACTTGCCTGCTTAAGAAAATTGATTCTGTTGATTCCGTTGATTTTTATCCTGCCGCATTTTATCCAGAATAAAGTATTTGCGGTATTTTTGGCTGAGCCAATCAGTGATATTTTGGCAGCGATAATAACAACTTCAACGTTCTTTAGTCGGTTTAATAAAATTTTAGATAGAAAATAAAGCATTATAAAAAGATCCTGTTCAAACTATGCTATAAAGAACAGGATCTTTGTGTATTTATTTTGCCAGGAAATTACTCTGTATCTCCATCGGCATATGATAAGCTTGGCCTCGTTTTGTCAGGCTGTATAGTTTAAAGCTCATGAGTTCCGGAGTTGCATTCAAAGAGCTGCAGAGTCCGAAATAATCCAGGTCCTCGTTCTGAACCATATCTTCGATCTCCTCATCATCAATCAGAAGATCGGCAGCAAACAGATTGGCCTGGTATTCTGTATTATCCGTCATATTGTAGAGTGTATCATCTTGCATCGGAGCCATTTTCAGCTGGGAACGATGCAGAATGATATGCCCTAATTCATGGGCGGCAACGATCATCTTTTCTTCTTCTGAAAGGAAACTGCTGATCATGACATAGATTGTCTTACAGCTCATAAAACAGTATCCTTTCAGTGTCTTATATCTGGAAGTTTCCCCGACAACAATGTTCATCTGATCCATGATCTCAAATGGATCTCGGATTCCATATTTCTTGATTAATTTCTTTGTTTCTGCTCATATTTGATTTTTTCCATATAACCAGCAATGCAACATATGATAATAATTATAATAGCTGCAACAAATACGACAACTTTTTTATGCTTTTTAAATGCTTCCTTCATAGTTTCTGAATCCCCCTACATATTTTATAAATGTATTGTAACATACACTTATTTTTTAGATAGAAGAAATGTTATATTAGTTACCATACATTACAGGATTAAAGTACTTGAATTGTTTACATAATTTCTATCAACATCACTGATTTCAGGTTGCCTATTCTAATTTCTCCGTAGATAATTTCCACAAATATCTCAGCAAAAATCTGTGAACTTCCTCATCTGTTGCAATCCATGATAGTTCATAATTATTTGCTGACTTCTTTATTGTCTCATGAATATATAATTTTCCTTTCGAAATGCTGTATTCTCTTTTACAAGCTCCCTTATTAGAATTGTAATTTTTGTATTTGCAACAAACCCTTCGTTTAATTCTAATAGTTTTTGGCAATTTTTCTTTGTTAATTTAATTTGTCTAAGTCTATCAATAGTTCCCATATTTCACATCCTATCAAAAATCATACTTTTGTGGATCAAGCCCAGCAGCTTTCAATACTTTCTTACGTTCTTCAATATCCATGAATTCAAGTTCTTCAGGATCTAATCCGGATAATTCAAGTTCCGTTTTTTTTACATTTTGATTTTTCATCTCTGACCTCTCATCTCTTATTACAGTATTTCATTAATTTAATTGAAATAGCTGCTTCCCCCAAAAGGAACACAGCTATTTCAAGATAACTTGAGTTATTTTAAGCAAATTGCATTAGTTTATGCATATTAATAATATAGCACGGAATTTAACATTTTTCATTTGCTCTCTTTTTTTATTTCTTCAGAAATTATCGTTTCCTGTTTCTTCTTATTGATTTTACAAATTATTCCATGTGGTGTTACCATCGCAACCTTAGCTGTCGCACATCAGGCAGAATTCCAGCTCCACAATTCACTAAAAAAGAGATTCAAGATCTCGGTGTTTTCAAAATCTCAAGCCCTAATAAAATCCAGAAGCGGATAGAAAATCTTGAATCTGAACAAGCTACTACTGTCCGGGAAAAACAGGAATTGCAGAAAAAGCAAAGACACTGAATATCATCCGACAGAATTTCACAGCACTGCTTAATGCTCCAGAGATACAAATTCCCATATCAGGAAAAGAGCCAACTCTCTAATAAGAAGAGGTACATACTTAGCGGACCTCTTCCTTTCCATCTAATCTATTTTTGCACTACCCTATCATACTTGCGCCAGGAAGCAGTACAAGCATACTTATTTCTATCAAAAAAGAAAAAGAGCATATGGATTTGACTCCATACACCCTATGATTGTAATCTTCATCTTTTCATAGAAAAAAGATCCTCGCAAGGTAGAAGGTTAACAAACCTTGTCCTTACAGGGATCCTTTCAATTACTACTGAAGATTCCGAAATGTGGTATTAACCGACAGCTCTTTCATATCTTAATCAATATTTACCAATCAAATCAATCTGTCAAAAGAATAAACCATTCAGAACTTGACGATTCATCCGATACCTGAACAATCGATGCTCCATCATTAGTACTATTATTCAGCACACCCAAATATAATCCACTCCATCTGTTTTGAATCTTATATTTCCCATCAGACGTAGTAGTAATCTTCCATTGCTGATTCCAACCACCGTTATATTCGTACTGAACTACTTGTGCATTTTCATTTTGAGAAAGACCGCAAACATCTAAAACTTTACCACTGTTCTTATTTACAATTTTATAATAGCTACTGTCTACCTTTTCAAATATCCACTTTTGGCTGTCCCACTGGTCATAAGTATATTGTTCTACCTGCGCATTATTGTCTTGTGATCCAGTTGCAATATTAACCGATTTTTGGCTATTGATATTCATCATTTCATATGAACAATCAGCATTCAAATAATCCGGAGCTAATTTAAATGCATTTAAAGCATTTGTGAAATGCAACTTATTATTCCCAACTAATTCTGTAGCTCCCAATGTATAACCATCTGGTACAACAGACGAATTTAATTCTGGTTCCCAATAGAATACTCCTATTCCTTTATTGTTAGGAACCGATTTAACAGCGTTAATTTCTTTTCTTAACAGTTCATATGTTCCTTGTGAATTACTTTCGAGCTCACCGGTTTCACAAATCATCACATCTTTACCATACTGTGATGCCATTTTATTCAAATTATACGCAACATTTTCTATACAATCTCCATCATAACTCGAAGTCCAATACGGATAGTATGACATACCTATCACATCTGTTTTTCCACCACATTTCGTGATAAAGTTTTCAAAAAACCATGCGAAATGGCTTATCCCACTTCCATGCGTAAGATGTGTAACTACCTTTGAATTAGGACTTATCGATTTCACCGCATCATATCCGCTATTCAGATATTTCGTTAATTGAGTAAAATCATTTGACTGATTACTTCCAGTCGGATACAACATACCATAACTAACTTCATTTCCAACCTGTACCCACTCTGGATAAATATCCTCATCTGCTAGCTCAGTCATTATATATCTTGTATAATCATATACATACTTTTCCAGCTCACTAGTCGATGCATTTTTCCATTCTGATGGAACATCTTGAATCAATGGATCTGCAAAATGATCACTATAGTGAAATACAACCATTATCTTCAAACCTAGCTCTTTTGCTCTTTTTGCTGTATATAAAAGTCCCTGAGTATCCGCGTAACCAAGCATACAATTTGTACCATCAGGTTTAGTCCAATAGAAATTCTCAGGTGGTTTTACAAAAACTCTAAGTCTTACAGCATTTACACCCTTTTCTTTTAACAACTCAAGAGCATCTCTTGTATTTCCATTGTCATCCACCCATTCAACGCCTTGTGATTCAAGCTGTGATAAAAAACCTATATCTGCACCATAAATCATTTCATTTTCTGACAAATTATCAGCCGCTTGTACGGGAATTGATGGTATTGACAACACTATGCATAAACAAATCATCATTAAAATAGCTATACTGCATCTTCTGCTACTCTTTTTCATCACCGTTTACCTCCCAATATCTATGCATACCTCGACGTCATCGTCCGTCCAAAGCCGAAGAACCGCAGGTTCTTTCGAGTTTGAATCTTTCCATCTGACCACAGCTAATGCACTTCCTTCAAAAGTTGTTACTGTATCTGAGAAATAATCTTCTTCGCTTGAAGGATTGGCTGTACCAAATCCCTCTAGCACACCATTTCCCGTAACCTTAGCATGAATGATTCTCCTCTGTGTTTCTTGTGGGTTACAAACACCATGTTCATCTTCTAACCACACTTTTACGTATGCTACATCCCGTTCATTCTCGGTAACACGACAAGCCTTTAGCCTTTTTACCGAATCAGCAGTGACAAGTTCATACTTTCCAATCTCTTTCCCTGACTCATATGCTACTGCCTTTAAAGTCCCTGACTCATATGCCACTTCATATGTTGCTGTGTAATGAGATTTTTTTCCAGCCGGCTTCCTACCAAGAGATTTACCATTTAAAAACAATTCTACTTCATCTCCTGATGAATATACATCAACACTGGCCTTTTCTCCTTCATGCCCTTTCCAAGTCCAGCTGCTGATATTATCTTTAAACATCCATGCGGTTTTGCTTGCTGTCTGTCCCCTATGCTCCATACGTTCTACCGCAATGTATGGCTGATTTGTTAATCCATATACAATCTCCCGGAAATAACTGATTGGTCTGCGATTTCCAATTAAGTCTATATCTCCGATATACCCCAGTCTTTCTGGATAAATGCTTGTAAAATTCTCTTTTCCATCATAATGGAAAATCCCTACTCCTGCTTCGCCGATATAGTCATAACCTGTCCAGGTAAAATCGCCAATAACATGTGGATATTTTGTAACTTTCTCCCACAGATTTTCAATATCTGCTGGATATGTTTCTGTCCCAAGCACCGTTTTTCCCGGATGCAACTCATGCTCAAGTTCATATCTTCCACTCAAATAATTAAGTCCTGTGATATCACAACTCTGGGCACATTCTTCCAGGGCTTCTGTAACAAGAGGATGCTTTGCAAAAAACTCGCCCTTTTCTCCAGACATAAGACTCATGAAACTATTGAGAGCATTACTTCCCCCACCACTTCCATTGCCTTGTGTGTCCATTCCAAACTTTTCAATGACTTCCTTCATAATAACCTTGAGTCGTTTTCCAGCACAATTCAATCCATTTAAAGCATTTGTAGTAAATCTTGTGGCATCTAGTTCATGAAATCTATTGCACAAAGAACGATTAATCCATGATCCCTGTTTTGTTCCTGCTTCCTGTATCTCATTTCCCACAGAATAGATAACTACCGATGGATGATTATAATCCTTGTCTACCATGTGGTGAATCCATTTTGGTGCTTCCTCTTTGAAAATATCTGAAAAATCATAGGTATTTTTACCTCGATTCCACATGTCAGTCAACTCATCCATCACAAGCATTCCTAAATGATCGCAAGCATCAAGCATTGCTCTGCTCATAGGATGATGCGAACTTCTTATCGCATTGAACCCTGCCTCTTTTAGTCTTTTACACCGGTACCATTCCGCTTCTGGGAATGTCTCTGCTCCTATCACCCCATTATCATGATGAATGCAGGTTCCTCTTAAATTCACTGTTTCCCCATTGATCTGAAATCCATTAACTGGATCAAGTGTAAGCGTCCTAATGCCGAAATCTACTGTATATTCATCACATATTTCGTCCCCTATATATGTTTTGACACAGCATTGATATAAATTCGGATGATCTGTACTCCATTTTTTCGGACATTTCACAGGAAGCTGTACTCTTACAGTTTCTGTTCTTTCAGAATAAAATACAATATTCTGTTTTTCTGTTACAACTGTTTTTCCCTCAAATATCAGTTCAACATAGCATTTTGCTTCTATGCCACATGCTTTTGTATTCTTTACGTTGGCACAAACTTCCACAACTGCTACATCATCATTTACAGATAACGTAGTTATTTTCATCTCATCATGTGGAATATAGACACCTTTCCCTGTCCATAAATTCACATCACGATAAATTCCAGAACCCGTATACCATCTGCTATTTGGCTGGTTACTGTTATCTACATCAATTTTTATCAAATTTTCCTGTCCATAACAAATCCATGGCTTTAAGTCTACAGAAAAGCCCATATATCCATTTCTATTTACAGTTGCAAGGGCCCCATTTATCCAAACTCTTGCTGTTCCGTAAATTCCTTCAAACTCTAACACCACATCCTGGTTTTTCCATTCTTCTGGTGCTAAAAATGATTTTTCATAAGTATAAACTCCCCCAGGATAAAAGCCACTCTGTGCACCTGCCGGACACTCTTTATCTCTTTTTTCACGAATCATAGCATCATATGGAAGTGTAACAATTATTTTATTGTCATCACCATAAAAAGCCTTTAATCTGTCATCCTGATCTACTTTTTCAAATGTCCAGCGATCATTAAATTTCTGACACTGCATACTTTGTTCCTCTTTCTATTTTAATTATTCGCTTCTCTTTCCATATCCATTCTCTTATTTTCTTTTTCTACTGTCATAAGTCCTAAAAGAACAGTGATTACAACTCCAAGGATTACAGGAATTGTAATATACATACTAAAGATCATATTAATTGCTCCACTTGTCTGAGTTGCTGCTGTTCCAACATAGCCGGATGCATTTAACAGCCAGCCAACTGCTGCTGTTCCTATACCACCACCAACTTTTACTCCAAGTGATGAGCAGCTAAACATCATACCATCAATATGTACACCTTTTGTACGATATGTATATCCACTGATTTCTGCAATCAATGCATTTAATGTACCTGACATTGTTCCTGCAAAAGTTCCTTTTAAGAACATAAACAGAAGCATCATTGGAAGATTCTTCTGCATTGCAAAGAAGATTAAGAAAATACCTAAAATATCACTAATGACATATCCCCAGAAGTTAACTTTCTGCATACTTCCAGTCTTCTTTACTAATATAGGTGTAAAAATCAATGCAATAATAACTGGGAACATCTTCATCATTGAGAATAAGCCCAGTAATGAACCATCACCAAGTACCTGTTTCATAAAGTAAACAGCTGAACCTGTTGTTAAGTTACTCATAAAATAATATACAATATAGATTGCTACTATTAAAATATAATACTTATTGCTAAAAAGAAGTTTTAAAGATTCTCCAAAACTAATCTTATCATCTTGTGTCTTTGACTCTACTTCAACTACAATATTTTCATCCTCTGGTAATTCTTTTACACAAAGACAACTAATGGTATTTACTACAAGACCGATTGTTCCACAAATAATCGCAACCATTCTCCATCCGGCAGCTCCACCACCAAATGCCTCTACTCCATTTGTTACTGCAAATCCCATTACAATATTTGTTGCAACAGCAAACATAAAACGAATAGAACCAAGTTGAACACGCTCATTCTTATTTCTAGTGATGAGTGCTGATAATGCTGAGTATGCAATTCCATTTGCTGTATAGAATATAGCATTCAATGCTGTATAAAAAGCAAAGAAATAGGCATATTGTGCTGTTGTTCCAAGCCCGCCCGGAATAGAGAACAGCAATACTAAGCATAATGATACACCGATTTGAGCGTATAACATCCACGGTCTTGCTTTTCCTAGTTTTGATTTCGTACGGTCAATCAAGTTACCAAATATAACATCTGAAATTCCATCTAAGAATTTAGATACTAACATCAATGTTCCGATGATTCCTGTGTTTAATCCCATTGTATCTGACAGATACAAAAGCACAAAGCTGGATACTAATCCATAACTTGTGTTTGAAGCTAAATCGCCTGCTCCATAGGCTATTTTCTGATACCATTTCAAGTATTTCTTTTCTGTTTCACGCATTACTTTGTAACCTCCTTATTCCTCGGCACAATTATTTTTCATTTCATAAACGCTTATGTTTTTATAATATTACTTTAATAAATTATGTCTTATAATACTACAACATATATGATAGAATATATTTAAATTCTTATCATATTCGTGAATGAAACGGAGGACTTATTGAAATGGCTTCATCCTATACAGTTAATAATATTATCGAACAGGATAATTTAAATAGTGGCATTAACTCTTATATCAAGATACTGACACCTATTCAGTTCACTCTCGAAACATGCTGTCAGTCAGATGATAATGCTTATCTCAATTTCTTGATGACCTCACCACGGGAAAATACTTTTTATCATTTTCAAACAAAAAAAGAAATCCACCAATTTAATAACCGTGCCCCACATATCCACGACTTCTATGAATTATTAATTGTTTTAGACGGAGAAATCCACCAGCAGATAGAACAATCTGACCTAGTGTTTCATAGTGGAAACTGTTGCTTGATGAACCATAATATCGTCCATAAGGAAGTCTTTTCTTCAGATGCAACACTCTTATTTATAGGTATGTCAAAAGAACTTGTAAAACAACTGTCTGATGATGAACAGAAAGTATATTTTCCAGATATCGAAATGCCAGGGAGGAATCCTATATTAAAGTTTCTTACAGACAACCTGGATAATCCTGATACAAAAGAATATTTAGATTTTCTTCCCGCCCTTAATAATAAAGACTGGCACCACACTCTTCACGCAATTACTGACAATATTTTACGTGCAATTATGTTTCCAAAACTTGGTTCCACTTATATTATAAAGGGTATGCTTTTAGAATTGTTTGACTATCTGGCAGATCCTACACATTTTCACTTTACACCGGTTCACGTAGAAGCTGACAATGATTTTATATTATTTTCTCATATTTGCCATTTATTAGAAGATACAGATGGAAGAATCTCTCGCTCCGAATTGGAACAAATATTAAACTATAGTGGCAATTATCTGAACACCATTGTTAAAAAATATACCCACAAATGTCTGTTTGATTATGGGCAAACTTTCTGTATGAAAAAAGCTGCTACATTACTAAAAGAAACAACTTCTTCTATTTCAGAAATTATGGAAGAATTACATTTTACTAATACAACTCATTTTTATAAATGTTTCAAAGAACACTATCATATGACTCCAAATCAATTTAGAATCTCTAGCAAAAACAAACATTGAAAATAAGCCTGGTAAATGATCTTTTAAAATCATCTACCAGGCCTTTTATTTATCCTTATCTTACACCCCGATCAGCCTCTCTCCGGCTTATCTTTTCCATCTACCGCTTGCTTGCTTCTTCAATTATTTCTTGAAATCAGTTGTATAAGACCCACATAACGTTTCTACCTATAGAGGGATTTACTTTTAGGGCAAAATACGCCCAGAGTAACTCTTATTTCCTATCATCTACTGAATACAATAGAATGGGATAATGCATTTTCATTGGAGCCATCTTCTGAATTCGGATAATAATATACTTTTACCTCCTCTCCTATCTCATATTTATCCTCAAAATCTCCAAATGGCTTTATCCAATATACATTCTCAAATTCGTCTTTTATAGCAATATTATTGGGATAATTAATTTGTACAACATATCCTGATATACTTTGTATTTCTGACAAATATAAAATAGTCAATAATCCTAGTAGTAAAATTAAAATTGAGGTTGCTTTTATAACGTCTTTTTTCACATATTTTCGTATTTTCATATTGCTCCTTCAATATTTATATCTTGATCTTAAACTTACGAAATCGGATCTACTAATTGAACATACTAAAAAAACATACTATTCCCTAAATCACTCTATTCCTCGAAAATAATATGTCTTATGTTCACTACATTTTTGATTTTATCATTTCTCCATTTTATGCACAATATTTTCAACGATTCATTTATATTTTCAGCAAAACTTACAATTCCCACTTGGTTATTTTATATATCTTTCCCTGTTTCTTTGCAACCTCACAGCGGTGTTTATACAAACGCAAAAGGACAGATTTCCTCTTCTTTGGTATTTCTGGATTCTCCTTTTTCGGTGGCAGATTGTTGATTCTTCCATACCGAAAACCGTTCTTTGGTAGCTCCCTTCTGTTTTTCCTGTTCATTGAACTTCTAGATCTGCTCATAATTCTCTGCCTTTACCTCCTGAACTAATTCCCCTAATTCGTTATAAGGCATGTGTTTTAATTTCTTTCCAATCTCCGTATCCTTCACATCTGTTATTGAGAGGGTATGGGAGATCCCCATCAAGATAAATCCCATAGGATGACAGGATGCCAAATGGCAATACCGTTAAATATGGGTGGATCTTGCTCTTATTTGTCCCCCTCTATATAACGAAACGCTCAGAGACTGTTTTACAGTGGGGGAAAAGAAAAATATCAAAAAATTGATGATTAATGGTGAGCTTGTGATAGAATAGAAAAAAGAGAAAAGCATAAAGGATGTAGTTGTGGAGAATATTTGTTATGATTAGAAAGATGCTGAACGGAGATATCGATAGAGTTGCTGACATATGGTTAAAGACAAATCTGAAAGCACATTATTTTATTTCCAATCAATACTGGAAAAGTAATTATGAATTAGTGAAAGAAATGATGTCGCAATCCGAAGTCTATGTGTATGAAGATGATAAAATGATTCAAGGATTTGTAGGATTAAATGATGAATATATCGAAGGTATTTTTGTCTCTGATGAGATGCAGTCATGTGGCATAGGTAAGCTTTTATTGGATTATATCAAGGATAAAAAAGAAAGATTACAATTAAATGTATACCAAAAGAATGCCAGAGCAATTTCTTTTTACCAAAGAGAAGGGTTCATTATTCAATGTGAAGGTTTGGATGAAGCCACTGGTGAAAAAGAATACACTATGCTATGGAAACGAAAATAGAAATCGGGATTGACCGAACTGAAGGTGAAGAATGCTTCTTGTCTAAAGGGCAAGAAGATGGGGATTAGAAAGTGTTTTTTACAAGGAGATGATTAAGTGAATGATCAATTCATACAAGGAGTAATATTTGATTGGGATAAAATTGATAAGGATAGTTATCTGAAGGAAATCAGGGCTTTTAAGGGAGTTGAAAAACTTGATTTTAACAAACCAATTACTTTTTTTGTAGGGGAAAATGGCAGCGGTAAATCAACTTTATTGGAAGCACTTGCCGTAGCACATGGTTTTAATCCTGAGGGTGGAACGAAGAATTATGTTTTTTCTACGCATGATACACATTCAGAGTTGTGTGATGCGATAAGAATTGCCAAAGGCTATCGGAAGGAAAAGTGGGGATATTTTCTCAGGGCAGAAAGCTTTTATAATGTTGCAACGCAGGAAGAAGAATATGCAGATATTACACATCCTTCCGCTAAATATCATGAAAAATCACATGGAGAGAGTTTTCTCGCATTAGCACAGAATAATATGAATCCAAATGGCTTATATCTTTTTGACGAGCCGGAAGCTGCATTATCGCCGCAGAGACAGCTTACATTGTTGATGCAAATATACAGATGTGCAAAAGAGGGAGCACAGTTTATTATAGTTACGCATTCGCCAATTTTGTTAGGAATACCAAATGCAGATATCTATTGTTTTGATAATGGACGCATACATCTGTGCGAATATGAGGATACAGAGAGTTACCAGGTAACAGAAATGTTTATAAATAATAGGCAGATGCTGTTGGATAGATTACTAACAGATTAGATAATAAAGAAATCGATAAATTCAAGTTTATGAAAGCATAGAGTGTATGGATTCAAATTCCCATATACTCTGTCATAATCCATATACTGTCTGCTAATAGTATATGCAAGATGCCGCTTTCAAAAACAAAATTTTTTTTATTTTTTGAAAGTGGAAATTATGTAAAGACAACCTGATTCTTTACTTAATTTCAGGAAAAATGCAGAAATCGCAAAAAACTGGCTTTTGACCACTGTAAAACATGCTCTGAGCGTTTCGTTATATGAAGGGATAATTTTTCTTTCATATTTCAAAGAACAGAGGATAAAGAAATGTCACCATTTTATTATATCCATATTTACATTCTGCAATCTGCCTATTTCGGGAACTACTCCCTGTGCACACCATTCATATGTATTGTCTGTGCCATGCCTTTCTTTACAATCTTCGAAAATATATATCCTGTCAGAACCGATATGTCTTCCGAAAAAGCGGATAAATTCATTAATCTGCTCGTCAGGTGTATGGTAATTAAGTGCGGATCTAAGTGCTTCATTTATGACCAGTTCATACTTTATGATTGTCTTCATGTTGTTTTCCTCCTGAATGTCTTTCTTATCTTACTTTTTTACATTCAAGCCAGACGGAAAGTCCTTCTTTTATTTTCTGTTCTTCCACAGGTTTCATAAAAAAATATTCTATCCGCAGTCTGAACGCATGAAGCGAAAAATCAAGGTCACTGCACCAGATGATTCCACATTTCGGATACAGGGAACGAAGATGTTCTGCGACATTCAGACCGGACACCCCCGATAATGCGAGAAGCACCACTGTCGGTACTGTTTTCAATGTCCATGCAAAAAATTGTTCTTGATTCTGATAAATTTCAATCAGCGGAAAAATATGCTTCTCTTTGAAGTAATTTCTGATATATTCCGCACTGTCTTGTCCTTCCTGTTCCTGGTCGGTCAATATAGCAATACAATACACAACACCCCTCCCTTTCCGTTTAATGTACTTTCATTTATTATTTTCATTATAAAAAAGTCAGAAACTATTTCAACAATCCTGTCACGAAATGACAGAAAATGACACGAATTACAACTCCGTGGTATTGTTTTGTGATATACTGTTACCAGAACGTTTTCGAAATAACTACACCACTTGCTTGTCTGCGGATTCGATTGCACAGATGAAAAAATGTCACTGTGAACGAAGTGTGCAGTAACGAAAAAGTCTCAGCAAGCGGAATTTTATAAATATATAAGGAAGATTTAGTGTGAAAATTGCAATTGTTGATGATATTTCAGAAGAACGGACACTGCTGCGAAACAGACTGGAATCTCAGTTTTCCAGACGCAATGTCCTTGCAGATATATTTGAATATGAAAATGGAGAAACTTTCCTCACTTCAGCGAAGGAATGTCCTTTCACTGTAGTGTTTCTGGATATTTATATGAATGGATTTAGCGGAATTGATACAGCAAAAGAACTTCGAAAATCAGACACTGACTGTCTGCTGATCTTTACAACGACTTCCACTGACCACGCATTAGAGGGATTTCAGGTCCGGGCTCTGCATTATCTTGTAAAACCCTACAGTGAAAATGATATTTCCGCACTGGCAGATGAAATCCTTTCCCGCATCCCGGATTCCGGGAAATACATAGATGTAAAGGTAAACGGCAGTAATATTCAGATTCCTTTCCGGGAAATAATCTACGCTGAACATTTTTCCCACATGATCCACATCCACACTGCTGGTGAAAGGGAACTGGTCACCCGCCAGTCCTTTGATTCCTTCACAACCTCCCTGAAAATGGACTCACGTTTCTATCAATGTAACCGGGGCGTTGTGATCAATCTGGAGCATGCCGTTGATTTTGACGGATCATGCTTTCGCCTTGATAACGGAAGTAATGTCCCCGTCAGCCGGAAGCTGCTCAAAAATGCCAGACAAACATTTATGGAATTTCTGTTCCAAAGGAGGTGCCTGTGACTTTGCCTATTCTACCGGCTATGTCCGTATTTAATATAATGTCTCCGTCATTAAAACTACTATATGATAATTAGGGAGACTGTCCGCCCCGGATAATCTCCCCAATTTCTACATTCTCTTCTCTTAGTCATTTACTATTTTTTCTTTGACTTCTTCCCTTTATTATTCGGTTCTTCCCTTTGTCTCGTTTTTCTAATATTCTTCCAACTGTCATAGCTACCAGAATAAATATACAAAGCACAGCGCCTATAGTAGCTATAAGAATCTCGATTGGACTGTCTATTGGTTCTATTTTATATTTACCTTTTGAAGTTCGATAAACAGTTATAGTGTCTTCATCTCCTATTTTAACTCTATGATAAACGGTGCCTCTTCCTTTATAAGTTTCCCCTTCAACTTCATATGATTACTTCCTATTAGGAACACTGTAAATACAAGGCTTTTCGGAGCCTACAAACCAGAAAAAATAATATTTGATCTATCACATTACGCAAAAAGCCGTCCGGCATGAGAAACGGGCGGCTTTTTTGCGTGGATAGACGGAAAGGAGGCGCAAAAATAACTACAAAATTTTAGCGTTCAAATTTGTGCAACTTTAACGAAAAGGAGGATCGTAAATGGCCGATGAAAAACTGAATACTGGCCCTGCGGAGAATATTTCCCCGGAGGCCGCCGAGCCTATCGCCACACCCGAACAGGCCGCAGCATCTGAACCCCAGCAGGAACAGACCGGGCCTGCCATACCTGGGCCCGGCGATGTGGTTGTGTCCTTTGACAAAATCAATGAGCTTATGGCAGAAAAGAGACAGAACGCCCGCGCCGAAGTCGAAAAGGCGGAAACCCCCGAAGCGCCGGAGGCGGCAGCCCCCGGAGAAACACCGCAGCCCGCCAATACGGAGGAACCGAAAAAGCCGCGCCGTGGCCGTCCGCCGAAAGCAGAAAAGGCCGCGACTGAAAATCAAAAATCGGAGAAATTGGCTGGGGCCCGCAAGGGCCGCCCACCCAAGGCGGATAAGACGGCCCTTGACAAGCCCAAGCCGTCCAAACGAGACAAAGTGTCCCGAAGTGACGGAAAGGCCCCGGATGCCAAGGAGCCCATTAAGCCCGCACAGGATACGGCACCGAAGGAAACTGCTACTGCGGAACAGACGGCTCCCGAGCCGACCACACCGCCCCGCCCGGTTGAGGAAGGCAAGCTGGTTTATCTAAAACTTTCCGAGGTTCATCCGTTTCACACATTCCGTCCGCACCCCTTTAAGGTACGGGACGATGCGAAGATGCAGGAAATCGTTGCTTCTATCCGCGTAAACGGTGTAATGGTTCCCGGTCTTGCCCGCCCGGAGAAAGACGGAAACGGCTATGAAATTGTAGCGGGCCATCGCCGTACCCACGGCAGTGAACTGGCGGGGCTGGAGGAAATGCCCTTTATTGTCCGTGAAATGACCGACCACGAAGCGGTGCAGGCCATGAAGGACAGCAACAAGCAGCGTGACGGGATGCTCCCCAGTGAATTGGCCGCGCTGCTGGAACTTGAGGTTGAGGACATTAAGCATCAGGGCGGGCGGCTGAAAGGCGTTGCGGAAGGCGATGTTGGAAAACGCTCGGTTGAGATTGTGGGCGAGGCGCATGAGATGAACTATAAAAAGGTCATGCGCTACTTGCGGCTCAACTCTCTTGTGCCGGAGCTTCTGGATAAGGTAGACGATAAAAAGATGGGCTTTATGCCTGCCGTGGAACTGTCCTACATCAAACCGAAAAATCAGAGGCTTATTGCTGTTTCCATTGACGGGGAGCAGGCTTCGCCCTCGCTGGCCCAAGCTAAACGGCTCCGGGAGCTGGATAAGGAAGGCAAGCTCAACGGCGATGTCATTGACGGCATCTTATCAGAACAGAAAAAGGAGGATCGAGGCGTGATTATTTCTACTGCGGAACTGGAAAAGTATTTTGGCAAGGAGGTCACTCCCGCCAAAATGAAAGAACAGATTATGTCCCTGCTGGATGACTGGAAAGAAAAACAGCCGCCGGAGCTGGCAAAAGCCCCGAAAAAGCAGGAACTTGACAAGTAACAACTTCGAGACACTTTGTCCCGAGGGCCCCGCCCTCGCGCAGAGGCTCTGGTGGTATATATCCCCCGTCGCCGCCTGTTTTTTAGTACAGCCGGGAGTGGGCCGTCAAGGGTGCAGCGCACCGCCGTTTTCGGCGGCTCGCCCTTGACGGTCTGCCCCGGCTGTGCTATTTCCCCGGCAAGCGGCGGGGGTATATCCTCCAGAGCCGCCCCCTTTCCCAAGACTGGGAAAGGGCGTGGGGTTTGGGTTGAACTTTCTTATTAAAATATCGGAGGTATGAACGATGAAACGACCCCTTGCTTATATCACCGCTGCATGGCTCGGCGGCGATAGCGAAAACGCAGAACTGGCGGCGCAGTATTGCCGCACCGTGTATGAGGCAGGCTTTTCTCCTATTTGCCCGCCCCTGTACTTGCCCCTGTTTCTCAATGATGCTGTTCCCGAGGAGCATAAAAGCGGCATCGACATGAGCCGTGACCTGCTCCGCCGTTCTCATGTGCTGGTTGTTTGCGGGCACAGTATGACCGAAGCCATGAAAAATGACATCGCCGTGGCCCAGCGGCTGGGAATTACGGCAACAACCCTTGAGGGCATCCTGACCGTCAAGGGACAGGGCCGCCGCTAATGGCAACCCTGTTTGAAGCCTACGTTACCAACGCCGGAAAGTACAGCGAGGGCCAGCTTGTGGGTGAAACACTGAAATTTCCCACAACCGCCCAGGAGGTGGAGGCTCTCTTGAAACGGATCGGCGTGGATGGCGTCCGCTATCAGGAAATTTTTATTACCTCTTTCGATGGGGATGTGCTGGGGCTCTATGACCATTTGAGCGAGTATGAAAATCTGGACGAGCTTAATCATCTGGCCTGCCTGCTTTCCGAGCTTACCTCATCGGAGCTGGAAACACTGGAGGCCGTCCTCGACAGCGGCGATCACTGTTCTTCGGTGCGGGACATCATCAATCTGACACAAAATCTGGACTGTTACGGCTTTTACCCCGGCGTATCCGATGAGGAAACGCTGGGGCGTATTTATGTGGACGATCTGGAAATGTTGGATGTGCCGGATCAGGTAAAACCGTATTTCGATTATGAGGCGTATGGCCGGGATGCCTGCATCCACGAGAACGGCCATTTTGCCCCGGGCGGCTATGTTGTCAAAGAAAGCGATCATTTCGTGGAAGTGTATCACGGCTTGCAGGATATTCCAAAGGAGCATAAGGTATTCTCTTTCCCGAAGCTCTCTATCCGGGAGCAAATGGCCGCTTATCAGGAAATCATAGACGGTTCTTCTTTGGAGGGCTACCGTCAAATGCAGAAAAAAGACCGTGGGGATCGGTGATGGCACTTCGAGACAAATTGTCCCAAGGAAGGAGGTGGTGTAACTGATTGATGAAGATATTTCCCGGCGCACGATAGCCATATCCGTAAAAACAACCAAGCTGACGGCGCGGGGACTGGCGTATGTGCTGGGCATGGTGGGCCGGAAGATCCGCAAGGCATACCGTGGGCGGCAAGTACCGCATGGAAAACAAAGTGTGCGAAAGCTCATGGCCCACGGTACAGCCACCAACAGCATTGAGCTATCCGGGGATGCCAAGTCCTTTGACCGCGTGGCCCGGAAATGGAATGTAGACTATGCGTTCTATAAAACCGGGCCTGACAAATACCTGCTGTTTTTCAAGGCTGGACAGGCAGACGCAATGACCGCCTGCTTTTCTGAGTATTCCCGGAAGGTGTTAAGCAAAGCAAAATCGAACCGTGTTCCCATCCGGGAACAACTGCAACAGGCGGCAGATCAGCTTTCCAAAGAAAAGCCGAAGCAGAAAGAACGTGCAAAGGAGGTGGCCCATGAGGACAGATAAGATCAGAAAATATCTCATTCCGAACATTCCCTATCTGTTCATCCTGTGGGCGTTCCTCAAGCTGGGAACGGCCTACCGGCTGGCAGCGGGTAACGATTTTGCACATAAGCTCATCGGGCTGGGCCAGACGATTGGCCCGGCCTTTGCTGACTTTGCACCCGGTCTTGCTCCGCTGGATTGGCTTGTTGGTATTGTAGGCGCAGTTGGTTTCCGGCTGCTGATCTATTTCAAAAGCAAGAACGCTAAGAAGTTTCGGCGGGATGCAGAATACGGCAGCGCCCGGTGGGGAACGGAAAAAGACATCAAACCATTTGTTGATCCAAGGTTTGAAAACAACGTGATTTTGACCGGGACGGAGTTTCTCACGATGAACACCCGCCCTAAAATTCCCGCAAATGCCAGAAACCTGAATTGCTGTATTATCGGCTCATCCGGCTCCGGCAAAACCCGCTTTTGGCTCACGCCCCAGCTTTTACAGGCTCATTCCTCTTATGTGGTGGTCGATCCCAAAGGCGGTGTGCTGGGACAGGTCGGAGCTTTCCTGCAAAAACGCGGGTACAAAATCAAGGTATTCAACAGCATAGATTTTTCAAAATCCATGCACTATAACCCGCTGGCGTATATCCGCAACGAGGCTGATATTCTGAAATTCGTGGATGCCCTGATTTCCAACACAAAGGGCGAAGGCAAGGAAGGCGATCCATTCTGGACGAAATCGGAAACGCTTTTATACTGCGCCCTGATTGCCTACATCATTTTCGAGGGGCCTGCTGAGGATCGGAACATGAATACCCTTGTGGATATGATTTCCGGCATGGAGGTCAAGGAGGATGACGAGGACTTTATGAACGCGGTGGACTATATGTTTGCCGGGCTTGAAAAGCGCAAGCCGGATTGCTTCGCGGTCAAACAGTATAAAAAGTACAAATTGGCCAGCGGTGTTGTATGCTCTAAAAGACTTCTTAATCAAGCGGTTGGGAAGTCTCTTAGAACACACAACCTAAAACCGAAGAAAGGAGCGCAAGTTATGAGAAAAAACGAGAAAATCACAGCTCTGTACGAACGACTGAGCCGTGATGACTTTGGCAAAGATGATGACCAACAGCGTGAGAGCAACTCCATATCCAATCAAAAAGCAATGTTGGAGGAGTTCGCCGCACGGCAGGGGTTTACGAACATTGTCCATTTCACGGACGATGGCATTAGCGGCACTTGCTTTGACCGTCCCGGATTTCTGGCAATGATGAAAGAGGTTGAAGCCGGAAATGTGGAGTATCTGTGTATCAAGGACATGAGCCGCATGGGTCGTGACTATCTGAAAGTCGGTCAGATTATGGAAATCCTGCGTCAGCGTGGCGTGCGACTTATCGCCATCAATGACGGCGTGGATAGTGCCAGAGGTGACGATGATTTTACCCCTTTCCGCAACATTATGAACGAATACTACGCCAGAGACACCAGCCGTAAAATCCGTTCCACTTTCCAGTCCAAAGGCAAGTCCGGCAAGCACCTCACAGGCACGGTCATTTACGGCTATCTCTGGAACGAAGCCAGAGACCAATGGTTGGTTGACCCCGAAGCCGCTGATGTGGTCAAGCGCATCTTTGCCATGACGATTGAGGGCTACGGTCCGTATCAGATCGCCAGCAAGCTGAAAGAAGAAAAAATTCTCATTCCGTCCGCTTACCTTGCCCAGCACGGCGAGGGCGTGAACAAGAATAAGACTTTCAAAGATGTGTACGGCTGGGGTTCTTCCACCATCTGCAACCTTCTTGAAAAGCGTGAATATCTGGGACACACCATCAATTTCAAGACCCGAAAGCACTTCAAGGACAAGAAAAGCCATTATGTCCCGGAGGACGAATGGACGATTTTTGAGAATACGCACGAAGCTATTATTGACCAGCAGACCTTTGACCTTGTGCAGAAAATCCGTGGGAATGTCAGACGCTACCCGGACGGCTGGGGCGAAGCAGCTCCCCTCACAGGCTTGCTTTATTGTGCCGATTGCGGCGGCAAGATGTATGTCCACCGCACCAATAACGGCAAGCGCATTTCTCAATACACCTGCTCACAGTACACAAAAGTTCCTTGCGGGACACTCTGCAAGACCCAGCACCGTATCAATGAAGATGTGGTACTGTCCCTTGTTTCCGAAATGCTCAAAGCTATTGCCGAGTATGCCAAGCATGACCGAGCCGAGTTTGTCCGTGTGGTGCAGGAAGCGCAGTCCAGCCAGCAGACGGCAGAGGTCAGAAAACAGCGCACACGCCTTGCCACAGCAAAGCAGAGAGTTTCCGAGCTGGAAGTCCTGCTCTGCAAAATCTATGAGGACAACATTTTAGGCAAGCTGTCCGACAGCAGATACGCCACTCTGGACGCTCAATACGAAAAGGAACAGTCCGAGCTTACCGCTGAAATCTCTGTTCTGGAAAAGGCTGTCAAGAGCTATGAGAAGCACGAAAAGGACGCTGACCGTTTTATCGCTCTGATTGACAAATATGAGAACTTCGACAAGCTGACCATTGCCATGCTCAACGAGTTTATCGAGAAAATCCTTGTGCATGAGCGTGACCGCAAGGGCAGTATACAGACCACACAGGAGGTTGAGATTTACTTCAATTTTGTTGGGCGTTTCGTTCCCCCGGCGT
Organism: Mediterraneibacter faecis; assembly: GCF_055383675.1. Taxonomy (NCBI): domain Bacteria; kingdom Bacillati; phylum Bacillota; class Clostridia; order Lachnospirales; family Lachnospiraceae; genus Mediterraneibacter; species Mediterraneibacter faecis. The sequence continues at coordinate 3,247,550 of NZ_AP043803.1, forward strand.
TTGGAGAAGTGGAGCTGACCCCGGAGGAATTAGAAGAAATCCGCAAGCGAGAGGAACGCAAGGACAGACTTCATCAGAACTACTTGAAGCGTAAAGCCAGCGGAGCGCAGAAGCGATACGAGGATAAAATCAAGGAGCGGAAAAAGGCAGAAATCGAAGCCAAGAAAGCCGCCATTCGTGCAGAGGACATTGCAAAGGGCGTGTTCGTCCCTGTCAGCAGCTTACCGCAGAGAGAGCCAATGAAAGGAGTACAATCAGCATGAATATCACTTACACACAGAACGGCGATTATCTTATCCCGAACATCGTTATCCGCAAGACCAAGCCCATCGGACACTACGGCAGACTTCGCAAGGCGTATCTGGAAATGCACCGCCCGATACTGTTCAATGAACTGGTGCTATCCGACAAGCTCTTTGAACATTGTGCCGAGATTGACGAAGCGGCACGAAACCGCATGGAGCTGATCGTGCGGTCACTGGCAGAGCAAAACGGTGTGACTGAGCAACTGAAAGCCGATAATCAAATGGAATGGGTGCGGCAGATGAACGCTTGCAAGGCACAGGCAGAGGAGATTGTGAAAGCAGAATTGATTTATGATTGAGTGAGGAAGTCCGGGCAGAAAACTGTTCGGACTTTTCTCATATATTCCAAAGTTGCGATAGAATTGTTCACGAGTTTTATGGTATAATTTGAATGCGAAAAATCGTAGAATTGGAAGTTGGTAGGAGGTTGCTTTATGAGCCTTGATAGGAAAATAAATCGCATTCAATTTCTCTCAGGAAATTCGCTAAAGGTTATTGCTGTACTGACAATGCTTATTGACCATCTATGTAAAATTGTGCTGCAATGGCTGCTATCAAACTACTGGGGGGCTATGGCAGATAACGGGCAAATGTCGTGGGAGAGATTCCGAGAGATAGATTATTTCATACGGTTTGATTTGCAAAGCATTGGGACGATTGCTTTTCCGCTATTCTGTTTTTTGCTGGCAGAAGGATTCCAACACACAAGAAGTAAAAAACGCTATATTGGGTTGATGCTTGCATTTGCCCTTATTTCGGAAGTTCCATTTGACATAGGTTTCTTTAGTGCGTATTCACGAATGGAAGATACATTTCCGTTTTACTTGAAGTATCAAAATGTATTTTTCACCTTGTTTTTAGGCTTATTGACATTGGTATGCCTTGAAAGATTTTCGTGTAAATCAGACCTACCGGTGGATAGAATAAAATCAGCAGTCCTGCAAGTTCTCAGTGTAGTGCTTTTTTCCGGCATTGCGGAAGGAATCCATTGTGACTACGGTATGCAGGGGATCTTATTCATATCAGCATTTTATATTTGCCGTAATCACCGAATCTATCAAGTGTTGCTGTTCCTTTTGGCTTACATGGGGGCAACGGGGAATCAACCGCCTTTATGTACGCTTCTTGCCTGCTTGCTTATTCTGCTATACAACGGAAAGCGTGGTAAACTGAAGCTAAAATACTTCTTCTATGTTTTTTATCCAGCACATATCCTTGTCCTATATTTGATTCAGATAGGACTCGGAAAATACTTACTGAAATGACTAATTGCAGTTTGTCGAGAAATTAAGCCGGAGCAAACCCCTTTAGGAACTAAAGGGCGCACTTCTATACTCTCTGTCGAGAGTAGTGCGTCCTGCGGAGATTCATTCTCCGTCAGCAGAAGAAAACTGCATGACCGAGAATGTTGCGTCACTTCGTTCCGTCAAGGTGGCTACACCCCCTTGCGCCGCTAAAGCGGCTATCCCCTGTGGACTTGCCGTCCGCAAACGGTTTTGACAAACCGTTCGCCGCCAGCAAGTTTGAAAATCAAGAATCTTAATTTGATAAAGGAGTGTGATTCTATGAAAAAGAAATTACCCATAATCCTCTTGGGTGTTATTTTGGCTTGTGTGTTGGTTTTCGGTTTCCTTTATGCAAACAATGACATTGGTAAAACCGCAAACAGTTTAGAAGCAGACATTCGCCAATCTCAAAAAATTTTGGATGATTGGATTGTTGATGGAAGCATTTCCGACACAATGGCTGCATTTATTTCTTACCCACAGGACAAGACAGACCACACTTTTTCTGTCTATGTAAATCGCCCTGGCTTGTCTTTTGGATATTTCTTCCGTGGTGGTGGAGATATAGTTGAGGTTGATGATTACATTGCAGAGTTTGTTGTTGAGGGAAATAACGAAAGGGCATTTATCTCAATGAATACCCAAAATATTGTTCGCCTTGAAGTAGATGATGGCAACGGCATTCAGGTGATTGATATTGATAGTGGCAAGCCTTTCGCCATTGTCCTGCCCCTCAATGTAGGAAACATCTGTTTCTATGATACGAATGGAAATGTTGTGGAATATCTTCGCCAACAACTTTGACCAACTTCAATTTACCGAACTGAACACAACAACTGAATACCGAAAAACTGACCGTTGACTGGTCGCAATCTGCGAAAAGTTGACGGTCTTTTTTTATCCCCATTTTCAAAAAAGGAGGTCACGAAAAATGGCAAAACCGAAAAACCTTGAACAGCTCCGAGCCGAAAAGGAACAGGTCGAGACACAGCTTGCACAGGAACAGCACAAGCTGGAGCGTCTGGAGAACAGAAAGAAGTATCTGGAGAAAGGCGAGAGACAAAAGCGCACCCATCGTCTTTGCAATCTGGGCGGCACGATTGAGAGCCTTGCCCCGGAGGTCAAAGATCTCAACCGTGCCGAAATGACGGAGCTGATGGAACACATCTTTTCCCTGTCCGAAGTCCAGCGAGCCGTCCGTCACATGGCGATTACTCACACCAACCAAGCGAACAGAGAAAAGGAGTTGAAAGCCGATGGCACTATTTCATCTGAGCGTCACGCAGACTAAGCGAAGCGCAGGACAGTCCGCTATTGCTTCTGCCGCCTACCGTGCCGGGGAGCGATTGTATAGCGAGTATTACGGCGAATACAGCGACTACACCCGCAAGGGCGGCGTGATCTGCTCCGACATTCTCCTGCCGTCCCATGCACCGCCAGAATACGCAGACCGCCAGACCCTATGGAACGCCGTGGAAAAAGCCGAGCGTGGAAAGAACGCCCAGCTTGCATACAGCTTTGACATTGCCTTGCAGAATGAATTTTCCCTTGAGGAAAACATCGCTCTTGCAAGGCAATTTTTGTTGGAGAACTTTGTGAGCCGTGGCATGGTGGTTGACTTCGCCGTACACCAGCCAGACCGGGAGGACGGCGGCATACCAAACCCGCATTTTCATGTGCTTTGCCCTATCCGCCCCATCGAGCAGAACGGCAAATGGGGACTAAAGCAACGCCGGGTGTATGAGCTGGACGAGGACGGCAACCGTATCCGGGACCAGAACGGAGAGTTTGTTTTCAACGCCGTTCCCACTACCGACTGGGGCAGTCCCGAAACGCTGGAACATTGGCGTGAAGCGTGGGCGGAGATGTGCAATGCCAAGTTTGCGGAAAAAGGTATTGATGTTCGTATCGACCACCGCAGCTATGAACGGCAAGGCGTGGATTTACTTCCCACTATCCATGAAGGCGCAACCGTCCGGGCAATGGAGAAGAAAGGCATACGCACCGAGAAAGGCGAGTTCAACCGCTGGATCAAAGCCACCAATGCCGTTATCCGGGACATTAAGAAGAAAATCGCTCTCCTGTTTGATTGGATTGCCGAAGCAAAAGCGGAGCTTGCCAAGCCGCAGGCACCCGACCTTGTTTCTCTGCTGAACGCCTATTACACCCAGCGCAGAGCCGGGGCATATTCGCAGAAAGGCAAGGTCAGCAACCTAAAAGAGATGAACGAGACTTTCAATTATCTCCGGGCAAACGGCATTTACTCCCTTGAAGATTTGGAAAGCCGTGTCAGCGAACACAGTGCTGCCACAGAGAGCTTGAAGAAAACGCTGGACGAACAGACCGCCCGAATGAAAGCAATTAAGCAGCTCTATGACAGCTCTGCTGCTTTCCAGAGATTGAAGCCTGTCTATGACGGCTTGCAGAAAATCAAGTTTGAGAAACCCAGAGCCAAGTACAAGGCAGAGCATGAAGCGGAATTGATACAGTTCTACGCCGCCAGACGAAAGCTGACCGGGGAGTTCCCGGACGGCAAGGTGGATATGAAAAAACTGTCCGACGAGTATGACGCTCTGGAACAGGCGCACGAAACCACCTATGGCGAGTTTAAGACCGTCAGAGACGATTTACACCGTCTTTGGAAGGTCAAGTCATGCGTAGATACTGCCGCCCGTTTTAACGAGCGCACAGAGGAACAAAAGCTCCAAAATCGACCCCAAACACGACAGAAAAAGGAGGAACTATCCCGATGAATTACACCCAAGCGCAGATTGACCGGGCAAATGTCGTCAGTCTGGAAGATTTTCTCCGTACACAGGGAGAGACGCTTATCAAAAGCGGACGAGAATACCGCTGGAAAGAACATGACAGCCTGACCGTCCGGGGAAACAAATGGTTTCGCCACAGCCAGAGCAAGGGCGGCTATCCCATTGATTTCGTCATGGAATTTTACGGCAAGTCCTTTCCCGAAGCCGTCCAGCTCCTGACCGGCGAAAGCGGCGAGGGGCAGACTGAAGCCAGCACAACACCGCCCACAGCGTTCCACTTGCCCTTGCACAACCGAACAGCCGACAGAGCAATTCAATATCTTTGCGAAAGCCGGGGTCTCAACAAAACGCTTGTTGAGGCTTTTCTTCTTTCCGGGGATATTTATGAGGACGCAAAGCGGCACAATGTTGTGTTTGTCGGCAGAGACCGAAACGGCACACCGAGATACGCCCATGTGCGAGGAACGGCAGACACATTCAGACAGGATATTACCGGGTCTGACAAGTCCTATCCGTTCCGCTATGAGGGAAACGGCAACCAGCTCTTTGTCTTTGAAGCACCGATAGACCTGTTATCGTTTATCTGCCTTTATCCGCAGGATTGGCAGACAAGAAATTATCTTGCCCTGGGCGGCGTTTCGGGCAAAGCCCTTGACCGTTTCCTTTCTGAACGCAAGGACACCCGAAAAGTGTTCCTCTGCCTTGACAGCGACACCGCAGGAAGCGAAGCCTGTACCCGACTGGCACAGGACATTCCCGGCGAGATCGCCGTCATTCGCCTTGTCCCGGCAAGGAAAGACTGGAACGATGTTCTCCGTCAGCAAGGGGACATTCCCAGCCGCAAATTCATAGCCGAGACAATCACGCTGCGAGAGCTGCCCACCGCCCAGCCTGTCCCAATGCTCCGTATGGCAGATGTGGAGCTTACGAGCGTGGATTGGTTATGGTTTCCGTATATTCCCTTTGGAAAGCTGACCATCATACAGGGCAACCCCGGCGAGGGCAAGACCTACTTTGCCATGCGTCTTGCGGCGGCTTGCACCAACCGAAAGCCTTTGCCCGGTATGGAGACAATTGAGCCTTTCAATATCATCTACCAGACCGCAGAGGACGGTCTGGGCGATACCGTCAAGCCCCGGCTGATGGAAGCGGAAGCAGACCTTGAAAGAGTGCTTGTCATTGACGATAGGGACACACCGCTGACCCTTGCCGATGAGCGCATAGCAAGGGCAATCCGGGAAAACAACGCAAGGCTGGTTATCATTGACCCGGTACAGGCGTTTCTGGGCGCAGATGTGGACATGAACCGGGCAAACGAGGTGCGCCCGATATTCCGCAGTCTGGGAGACATTGCACAGGCTACCGGGTGCGCTATCGTGCTGATCGGACACCTCAACAAAGCCGCAGGAACGCAAAGCACCTACCGGGGATTAGGGTCTATCGACATTACGGCGGCAGTCCGCAGTCTGCTCTTTATCGGCAAGCTGAAGGACAGCCCCACAACAAGGGTACTTATCCATGAGAAAAGCTCCCTTGCGCCGCCCGGACAGTCCCTTGCCTTTTCTCTGGGAGACGAGAAAGGCTTTGAGTGGATAGGGGCTTATGACATTACCGCTGACGAGCTTCTTGCCGGGACAGACACCGCAAAGACCGAGAGCAAGACCGCACAGGCGCAAATGCTCATTCTGGAATTGCTTGCAAACGGAAAGCGTATGCCGAGTGCAGAGCTGGAAAAGGCAGTCAATGAGCGTGGGATTTCCTCACGCACCATGAGAACGGCAAAGAGCCGTATCGGGGACAGACTTGTGACCGAGAAAGACGGCACAGCATGGGTCTGCTATCTCCGAGACTGACAACAGGAACACGGCAAGCGTGGCAAAGACGGCAAGGTTTTTATAGATACCTTAATGTTGCCGCCTTGCCTTGTTCCCTCATACCGACACCGCCCGATGATGAACAGTCACCGGGCATTTTTCATTTACAGGAGGATTTTGAATGAACAATACCGCAACCAACACCGCCACTTGCCCGACTGTCAGAAAGCAGATCGGCAAGACCACCTATATCGTCCGTGTCCATTTCAGCGAGACCGCAAAAGAGACGATGGAGGACAAAATCAAGCGTATGCTCCGTGAAGAAGTCCGCAAAATGTGACTTCTTCTTGAATTTGATGAAAAAGTCCTTGACTTTTCGTCTCTGGCAAGACGGCAAAAAGCATTTTAATTTCCTGCGGTGCGCGGCTGGCTCCCTTTGACATCCCGCAGCTTCGTGAAGTCATGGCCTATGACGAATTGGAGCTTGACCGCATCGGAGATCGGAAAACGGCGGTATTCTTCATCATTTCCGATACCACGCAGACCTACAACTTTTTAGTGGCGCTTGCATTTTCGCAGATGTTCAACCTCCTGTGTGAACGGGCGGACAATGTTCACGGTGGCCGCCTGCCGCACCATGTACGGGTGTTGTGGGATGAGGCAGCCAACACGGGACAGGTGCCCCAGCTCGAAAAGCTGGTCGCGGTTATCCGCTCCCGTGAGGTGAGTCTTTGCCTGCTGTATCAGCAGTTGGCGCAGTGCAAGGCCATTTACGATAAACACGCCGAGACAATCCTCGGCAACATGGACAGCGTGGTGTTCCTCGGTGGCCGCGAAGCCAGCACCATCAAGGAAATATCCGAGAACTGGCTGGGAAAAGCCACAATCAGTATGCAGACCGACAGCCGCTCCCGTGGCCAGTCGGAAAGCTACAGTCAAAATACCCAGCGGCTGGGCCGGGAACTGATGACCCCAGCCGAGCTTGCAACCATGCCGGGAGACAAATGTATTTTGCAGCTTCGGGGCCTGCCCCCGTTCTTCTCTCCCAAGTATGATCTGAAACGGCATCCGAACTACCGTTATACGGCGGAGGCCGATAAACAGAAAAACGCTTTTGATCTCGACAGGCTCATTAACCGCCGCAGGCGGCCCGGTCTGAACGAGGCGTGTACGATGTATGAGGTGACTGTGCCGGACGATGCACTCACGGAAGAGGACGAGGACATCCTCAACTATGATGACATCGACGATCCAGACGCCTTTGCATAAATGTTTCGAGACAAAGTGTCCCGAAGTTTGTAACCTGCCGCCTGCATGGGCGGCTTTTTTGTTACCGGAAAAATCCCGGAGAAATGGAGGCTTATATGGCATTTTTCTCATCTGCAATCGACACTTTACAGACCCTCGTTATCGCTCTCGGCGCTGGCCTTGGCGTATGGGGTGTGGTCAATCTGCTGGAGGGCTACGGCTCGGATAACCCGGGCTCCAAGTCCCAGGGCATGAAGCAGTTCATGGCTAATTAAAGGGAACAAAAAGAAAGGAAAAGCACAATCCAGACGGTATCAGCGGCAGGCTACAAGAATAAATTGTGATTTCACAAGATTGGTGCTATAATAAGAGAAAAGTTCCTGCCGGGGCAGCCGCCCCGGTGGTATGGATAGAAAGGCAGGAAAACAATATGCACATCAGCTATAAACCACTCTGGCACACATTGTTAGAGCGTGATATGAGAAAAGAGGATTTAAGGCTTGCCGCTGGTATGACAACAAATATGATTGCCAACATGAGCAAAGAGGGAAAGCACATCAGCATGGATACATTAGCCCGTATCTGCGAAACGCTGAATTGTGAGATTACCGATGTGATTGAGTTAGTACCAGACGAGCCTGCTTCCACAGGAGGTAAGGAACATGAGCGAATTGAAACCAAGAATAACGGAAAACGGAATTGATTATATCCTTGTCGGAGATTACTACATCCCGGACTTGAAACTGCCGGAGGAACACCGCCCTATCGGAAAGTACGGACGGATGCACCGAGAATATTTAAGGGAAGTCCACCCAGCCAGATTGAATACATTGATACTGACCGGAGAATTGTGGACATATCTTGCAGACCTGAATGAACAGGCACAGGAACGGTTAGACACCATCATGGAGCAGATGAAAGCCGCCGAGGGTGTGACAGAGGAATTGAAGCGAATCCAAGAAATAGAATGGGTACAACGATGTAATAATATCCACAACCGGGCAGAAGAAATTGTTTTGTATGAGATGATTTATTCATAACGGTATGGTAGAATGATTATGACAAATTAGAATTTTAGGAGATAAATATGATACTTGAAACTGAACGGTTATATCTGCGTGAGATGGAGCAGACTGATTTTGAAGTTTTGTGTAAAATTCTGCAAGATGAGGATACAATGTACGCATATGAGGGAGCATTTAGCAACGATGAAGTCCACGAATGGCTTGACAGGCAAATTGCACGCTATCAAAAATGGGGCTTTGGTTTATGGGCTGTTGTCTTGAAAGAAACCGATGAAATGATTGGGCAATGTGGACTTACTATGCAGCCATGGAAAGAAAACAAGGTGCTTGAAATAGGCTATCTTTTTGAGAGGTCATACTGGCATAATGGATATGCTATTGAGTCGGCAAAAGCGTGTAAAAAATACGCATTTGAAGTATTAGATGCAACGGAAGTGTGTTCAATTATCAGAGATACAAATATAGCATCTCAAAATGTAGCCATAAGAAATGGAATGATAATAAAAGATACATGGATGAAGCATTACAGAGGTATAGATATGCCACATTATCGTTATGTGGTTTATAGATAACTCCCAGTTTATCTGTCCGATAAACTTATCCATGAAAGAGATTCAGCCAGCCGATTCCGGCTGGCTGTTCTGTTACTCATTATGCTCCAACACTGCTTTTATCATGGCAAATGCAAGCTCCTGTTTGCTGGGAGAAGTATCTTTCCAAAGTGCTTCTATCTCCCGGATGGTACTGATTTCGTTTTCTTCCAGTTCGTCTTGTAGAAGATAATCAGGCGAGATTTTCAGAGCCTTACAAATGTCTATGAATACCGACAGGCTGGGCATTTTTACGCCACCCTCAATCTGTCGGAGATAAGTAGCGTTGACATTGCACATTTCCGAAAGACGGTCAGCAGTTAAGCCCCTGTCTTTCCTTACTGCGTTGATACGCTTTCCTAATCCGTTCTTTTCCATAGTCCACACCTATTTATTAGATATTAGCTATCAGTTATCATTTTATACTCTTTAAGACTATAATATGATTGCCGTTTTCAATAGCTTCTGTTAGACTATAAGATATTAGCTTGTAGCTTATCGGAGGGTACGGATATGAAGAATATATGGAGAAAAATGCGGGACTGTTGGCTGGATTTCTGGGAAGATGATGAACTGGACATGGATAAAAAACATTTAAGCCAGCATGACAAGCGTTCCCTGCTTTATGGCGGTTTTATGATAGGGGTTGCTACATTTGGACTTTTCTCAATCGGTATTATAGCCGGGAATATATGGACGAACCATCAAAACCAGAAAGATATGGAAGAATTTTTAGGGACAGTTGTTACTTACATGGCAACAGCCACCGATGATGAATATGAGGAAATTGCTCAAACCATCCGGCACGATTTGGTGTACAGCCAGTATGGACAGGATGTTGAAAACCTTATCCGATATATCCCGAATACGGCTGACGGTTGCTGTCTGGAACGGGAGCTGCCGGAGCGTATCAATCTGGTTTTCCTAAATACCGGCGCAGCCTATGGGTTGGAAATATTCGATAATACCGAGCCGATTGAGAGCCAACGGGAAAGAGGCGGCACAATGATTACCTCTGGATATGATGAAATCAGCGAAGCTCACTTTATGATGATGTCAAATCCCAATAGCGGCAGCGCCACCGCTTCCATTGACCGGGGACGGGGCATTGTGAGCGCCCACAAAATGAAAACACATTTTTGTGATGATTGTATCCGGGAAATCCTGACTATTGTTGAAGATGAATTTATAGACGAAGCTGTGATTTATGACGCAGAGGAAAAGACTTTTTACCCTGTCACAGAAGGGGACTTGCAAATCGGGGACTATGCTTTCCACACTTACTATGAGGATGGCAGCTATGAAATAGAAATTACATATACCGGCGAATAAAAGACACTGCCGTTGTAGGAACACCCATTCCCACAACGGCAGTTTTCATTTCCAAGGTCTGCGCCGGAAATTCATGCCGGAATGTTTGATAAGCGGGGACTTGCGGAACAGCTTTTTCAAGGTGGTGCGTTCTTCTTCCGAGAGCCGCTTATATTTGAGCTGGAACGCCTTGCAGAATATCTCTGTAAATTGCTGCACCCTGTCCCCCGGCGATTGCATAGCCTTTTGGACTTCCCGGATCAGCTCATCGGCGGGCGTGGTATCCGGTGCACTTTCACTGTCATTTTCGTGTGCCTTGCGTATGTCATGGAGAATGGTGTCCCATGTTTTATGTGTCACATGGCAGAAAAAATCTTCTTCCCCTACCTGACAGGCTTCTAATACTTTGATTGCCCGGTCTGCCGCCGCTTCGGGATGTGCTTCCAGTATCATAGCCCGCACAGCAGCCAGCGAACTGTTCATGTCATGGAAACGCATGGTTGCTATCCCATCCACATAAATTTCTGCGTCTGCCAGCAGTTCCCGGAATTTTTCATGGGAGATAATCTCACACAGCAGCCGGTTGTTGAAGCGTTCGCTTTTCAGAAGTTCCACAACTTCATCATTGATATGCAGTTCCGTAAGTTCTATATTTTCTGGATTGCGGTTGTCTGTCCGGCAAAGCAGATAATCGGTGGACACCTGATAAAAGTCTGCCAGTTTTAAGATACTTCCGTGGTTGATTTCCTTGCAGCCCTCTGTTGATTCATAACTTCCAAGAGCAGATTTTGAAATGCCAACGGCAGCTTCCAGTTCTTCCAAACTTAGATGACGCTCCACCCGTAAATCTTTCATTCTTTCGGGAATGGAAACATTGCACTTCATAAGGTTCAGCCCCTTTCCAGCGGCATATATGTCCGCTGGATTTATTATAACATACTATTTCCGCAATCGTGGAAATTTCTGATTTTTACCCTTAATTCCTACTTTGTGGACATACGGCACAGGGCACAAAAATGTTCTATGATACAGGTAGTTCATCGATGGATTATTCCAATCGAATGACCAGCCTGTGTGGGATATGCTTCCCCGGCGATGTAGTGCCATGACTTTTGGCAGGGATGTGGAGGAACCCTGACCGAAACGAGCATACCAAAGGGAGCGATACGCCGCTGTGAGATTCAGGGGAGGAACGACACCGGGGAGAACTGGCGAACTGACACCGAAATGATACCGAAACACGACAATCTGATAGGGGGATAGTCTACCCTATCGCTGATACTTCGGGAGATTTTAGACGGCTCTATGGCTGTAATTTTGCCGAAAATCGCCCCGAAACCATACACTAAAACGGGAGGAAACACAATATGCCGAGAATGAGCAAAAAGCGGAAGCATGAGCTTTCCTTTTACCTCAATGACCGGGGGCGTGTCACTTACAACGAATTATGCCGGAAATGCCAGCATGGGTGCAAGCAGAGCTTCCGGGCGGTTGTGATTGACTGCCCCCGTTATTTATCCAAACGAGCAAAGAAAAAGGAGGAACACACCGAATGAATTTTGAATTTATGACGATAGACACACCATTGCCGCCCTGTATGCCCTTTCCCAGAGCGTTGACAGGATTTCCAGTCAGCAGCACCGCAAAGGTCATGTACTGCCGGATGTTAGACGCTATGCTATCCAAAGGGCAGGAGGACGAGAACGGAATCCTGTTTGTCTGCTTCCCTGTCACAGCCATTGCCGCAGTCCTGTCCCGCAGCCCCATGACGGTCAAGCGTTCTCTGAATGAACTGGAAACCGCCGGACTTATCATGCGGGTGCGTCAGGGTGTTGGAGAACCAAACAGGATTTATGTGCTGATACCGGGAAAGGAGGACGCTGCCCTTGCCTGACACCTCAAAGCTGGAAAAGCTCAACCGGGAGATGGAGAAAAGCGAAAAGAAACTGCGGAAAGCCATCAATGATGAAAAGGCATTGCAGCACCAGTTAAAGCAGCTTACCCGAAAGGAACGGACGCACCGGCTCTGTACTCGTGGCGGTATGCTGGAAAGTTTTCTGCAAGAGCCGGAACGCCTGACAGATGATGATGTCATGCTGTTGTTGAAACTCATTTTTCACAGGCAGGACACGCAGGAACTATTGAAAAAACTGCTGGAACGGGAGAAGCCGGAAACCCCTTAGTTTACTAAGGGCGCAATTATACACCACCCAAAGGTTGGTGCATTGCGTTCTCCGAAGGCTCCTCGCCGGAGGGCTGTGATTTTCCGCAGTCATGGTCTGCTCCAAATCAAACAGGGGACGCTACGCTTCCCCTGCGCTGGCTGTCGCCAGCTACCCTTTTGTGGACTTGCCATCTGGGAACACCTTGCAATGCAAGCTGTTCCCAGCCGACAAGTTTGCAATTCATCTATTCCCTAAGTTGGACAGTTATAGTATAATAAGATTAACAGTGAATTGGATTTTGAAGAAATGGAGGCGGAAAATGAAAAAGACAGTATTGGTATTTATGATTTTAGTTACTATGCTTACTGGTTGTAACAATGCAAAAACTTCTTCTAACGAAACAATAAATGAAACGAATATATCAGAAACAGCAGAAATTTCCGAAGAAGCAAGAGAACGTACACCATTTGAAGTATTGATAGACAAACCTTCTTTAGAAAGCGGAAAAGAAAAAGAAACAACCGTTATTATTGTTACTGATATAAAGGATTGGGACTATACCGTTTCATCTGAAAATGGAAAAATTTCCAATAAAGAAGAAAACTCATTTGTCTATGCAGTTCCTAAAGATGAAAGTGAAAGGGAAGATACAATTACAATACAATTATCAGATAATGAAAATGGAACATCATATGAATATACGATACCTCTTATTTTTGCTAATAGTATTCTGCAATAAGATACAGACTCCTTGTTAAATCTTTCGCATCGGGTCAAATTGCCCCGAACTTTTACAACTAAATACCCGCCGCTCTCACAACGGCACACCGAGCAGGAAATCTGAAAAAGGTCTTCTGCTTTTTTTCTGCCCAAAATGCGGTGGTAAAACGCCACCCCATCCATAAATCAAGGAAAGGAGGGACACGAAATGCCCTGTCCACACAACGAAATCACGATTGTTCAGCGCAGTCAGCGGCAGTCTGCTGTTGCCGCCGCTGCTTACCAGAGTGGAGAAAAGCTGTTCTGTGAATACGACCAGCAAGTGAAGCACTACCCGGAAAAGCGTGGTATCGTCCACAATGAAATCCTGCTCCCAGCAAATGCCCCGCCGGAATATGCAGACCGCAATACCTTATGGAACGCCGCCGAAGCGGTGGAGAAGCAATGGAACTCCCAGCTTGCAAGGCGGTGGGTGCTTACCATCCCCAGAGAGATACCGCCCGACCAGTACGCTGTCCTTGTCCGGGAGTTTTGCCAGCAGCAGTTTGTTTCCAAAGGCATGATCGTTGACTTTGCCATCCATGACCCCCATCCGCCGGGACACAATCCCCACGCCCATGTCCTGCTCACTATGAGGGCAATGGACGAACATGGGAAATGGCTTCCCAAGAGCCGCAAGGTTTATGACCTTGATGAGAACGGGGAACGGATAAAACTGCCGTCCGGCAGGTGGAAAAGCCACAAGGAGGATACGGTGGACTGGAACGACCAGAAGTATTGTGAAATCTGGCGGCATGAATGGGAGGTCATCCAGAACCGCTATCTGGAAGCCAATGACCGCCCGGAGCGTGTGGACTTGCGTTCCTATGCCAGACAGGGGCTTGATATTGTTCCCACTGTCCATGAGGGGGCTGCTGTCCGGCAGATGGAAAAGCGAGGTATCCAGACGAATATCGGCAACCTGAACCGGGAAATCAGAGCCGCCAACCGCCTGATGAAGTCCATCCGGCAGCTTATCCAAAACCTCAAAGGCTGGATTACCGAGCTGGGCGAAAAAAGGAAAGAGCTGCTTGCACAAAAGGCAGCGGAGGAAGCGACATTTCTTCCCAATCTGCTGATGAAGTATCTGGAGATACGCAAGGCAGAACGAAGCGACTGGACAAGGGCTGGACAAAATCGGGGGACTTCACAGGACTTAAAAGCAGTCAGCGAAGCCCTGTCCTATCTCCGGCAAAAGGGGCTTTCCACTGTGGAGGATTTAGAAGCATTTCTGGAAGCGTCCGGAAAATCAGCCGTAGATTACCGCAATCAGATGAAGCCCAAGGAAACCCGAAGCAAAGTGATTGACGGGATTCTTGCTGCCCGGACAGCCTGCAAGGAATGTGAGCCTGTCTATGAGAAGTACCAGAAGATATTTTTTAAGAAAACAAAGGAGAAATTCAAACAGGAACACCCGGAGGTTGCCCGGTATGCGAAAGCCGCCGCCTACCTTGCCAAGCACCCGGACGATAAGGACAGTACCCAAAAGGAGCTGCAAGAGGAGCAGGAAAAACTTCTCAGCGAAATCGCAGAGCTGAAAGAACCTTTGACCGAGGTACAGGAGGATTTGAAGAAGCTGCGGGACATCCGCTACTGGGTACGGAAAGCCACCCCCGGCACAGAGGAAAGCAAAGAGCCGCCCAAGAAACAGCCTATCAAGGAAGCCTTGCAGGATAAGGCGGACGAGAAAAAAGCCCAAAGAACCGCCCCGGCACAGACGAAACACAAACAACAGGATATGGAACTTTAACAGGCACTTGCCATTTTCAATCAGAGAATGTCAGGTGCTTTTCTTTTTTTCAAGGAGGGATAGATTTGAATGTATTTGAAGCTGTGAAACAGTCCGTCACAACAAGACAGGCTGCGGAGCATTATGGAATCCATATAGGTCGGAACGGGATGGCTTGCTGCCCGTTCCATAACGATAAAACCCCAAGCATGAAGCTGGATTGGCGTTACCACTGCTTCGGCTGCGGTGCTGATGGGGATGTGATTGATTTTGCCGCCGCCCTGTATGGGCTGGGAAAGAAAGAAGCCGCCGTACAACTGGCACAGGACTTCGGGCTTTCCTATGAGGACTGGAAGCCGCCGGGAAAGGCAAAAAAGCCCAAGCCCCGGCAGAAATCCCCGGAGGAACAGTTTCAGGAAGCAAAGAACCGCTGCTTCCGTATCCTTGCCGATTATCTTCACTTGCTTATGGCATGGAGAACAGACTACGCCCCGCACTCCCCGGAGGAAGCCTTTCATCCCCGGTTTGTGGAAGCCTTACAGAAGCAAGACCAAGTGGAATATCTGCTGGATGTGCTGCTGTTCGGGGAGACAGAGGAAAAAGCGGCTTTGATTACGGACTACGGAAAGGATGTGATACAGCTTGAACAGCGAATGGCAGAGCTTGCAGCCGCAGACGCAGCAAGAACTAAAAAACACCATGAACGCCATGCAGCCGCCCCAGAGCGTTGAGGAAATCAAGGCGGGGCTGGAAACTACCGAGAAAGGCGGTGTCCGTCAGAGCATACGGAACTGCCTGACCGTATTCCAGCGTGACCCGCTACTTTCCGGGGCTATCGCATACAACATCCTGACCGACCGCAAGGACATCATAAAGCCCATCGGTTTTCAAAGAGAAAGCACCGCCCTGAACGATACGGACATGAAGTATCTGCTTCTTTATCTGGAAGAAACCTACGGGCTTACCAATGAGAAAAAGATTGATAACGCCATCGGGATTGTGGCGAATGAAAACAAGTACCATCCCATCCGGGACTATTTAAGTGCCCTTGTTTGGGACGGGACAGAACGAATCCGTTTCTGCCTGCGACACTTTCTGGGGGCTGACGCAGACGATTACACCTATGAAGCGTTGAAGCTGTTCCTGCTGGGTGCAATCTCACGAGCCTTTCAGCCGGGGTGCAAGTTTGAAATCATGCTCTGTCTGGTCGGCGGTCAGGGGGCTGGCAAGTCCACCTTCTTCCGTCTGCTGGCAGTCCGGGACGAGTGGTTCTCCGATGATTTGCGGAAGCTGGACGATGAAAATGTGTACCGCAAGCTGCAAGGTCACTGGATTATCGAAATGTCGGAAATGATGGCAACCGCAAACGCCAAGAGCATTGAGGAAATCAAGTCATTTTTAAGCCGGCAGAAAGAGGTTTACAAGATACCTTATGAAACCCACCCGGCAGACCGCCCCCGTCAGTGCGTGTTTGGCGGCACTTCCAATGCCCTTGACTTCCTGCCCCTTGACCGTTCCGGCAACCGCCGCTTTATCCCGGTCATGGTGTACCCGGAGCAAGCCGAGGTTCACATTTTGGAGGACAAAGCTGCTTCCAGAGCCTATATTGAGCAGATGTGGGCGGAAGCGATGGAGATTTACCGAAGCGGCAGGTTCAAGCTGGCTTTCAGCCCCGCCATGCAGCGGTATCTCAAAGAACACCAGCGGGATTTTATGCCGGAGGACACCAAAGCCGGAATGATACAGGCGTATCTTGATAAGTACACCGGGAGCATGGTCTGTTCCAAGCAGCTCTACAAGGAAGCCTTAAACCATGCCTTTGACGAGCCGAAGCAATGGGAAATCCGGGAAATCAACGAGATAATGAACCAGTGCATTTCCGGCTGGCGGTACTTCCCGAACCCAAGAATGTTTTCAGAATATGGCAGACAAAAGGGCTGGGAGCGTGAAAACCCGGCAACGGACTCCGGCAACCCGTCTGAAAAAACGATGGACGGTTTTGTGGAGGTCACAGAACAGATGGAGCTTCCATTCTGAAAATGACAGCCCGTTGCACCCCCTGTTGCTATCCCGTTGCCGAGCCGGTTGCCGGGGAAAATCCCGAAACTATCGGCTTTTCTCCCCTATGACAACCAAAACAACAGAAAAATAAAAGAAAAGTATAAATAGTAACCATCGCCAGATTGAGATTGTTTGCAAGGTCTTTTGAAGCCCGTTGCCGGACTTCGTTGCCGACACCCTCTGTCTGGCTATTTTCATGTATGGAGGATAACTGCCTATGGCAAAAAACAAAACAGAGATTCATGTGACCACTGTATTTGACGGGGAACTGGACGCTACTGATGTGTTCGTCAGCCTGATTTCCCAGAAATACGGCAAGACAAATACGAAAGAATATCTTGCTAAAAAGAAAGATTTGAAGTATAATGAAGATGAGGTTCAAAAGAGCCAGATACCGTCTGGATTGTGTGGGTAAATGGCTATGATGA
The DNA here is from genome assembly GCF_055383675.1 of Mediterraneibacter faecis. Classification (NCBI taxonomy): domain Bacteria; kingdom Bacillati; phylum Bacillota; class Clostridia; order Lachnospirales; family Lachnospiraceae; genus Mediterraneibacter; species Mediterraneibacter faecis. Next base: position 3,265,039 of record NZ_AP043803.1, read on the forward strand.
ACGAAATGGAATATAGAACAATCGGAAAAGCACTTGCCGGGGGCTATCGTGCAGCGGTCTATTGCAGACTGTCAAAGGACGATGACCTGCAAGGCGAAAGTGCCAGTATCGCAAACCAGCGTGATATGCTGGAAAAATACTGCGAAAAGCAGGGATGGGAGGTTGTGGCAGTCTATCAGGACGATGGCTTCACAGGTCTTAATATGGAGCGTCCTGATTTACAGAGAATGTTGAGAGCCATTGAGCGCAGGCAGATCAACCTTGTCATCACGAAAGACCTCAGCCGACTGGGGCGTAACTATCTGCAAACCGGGCATTTGATTGAGGACTTTTTCCCAAGAAACGGTGTCCGCTATATCGCCATGAATGACGGTATCGACACCCTGCGGGATAACAACGACATCGCCCCGTTCAAGAATATCCTGAACGAGATGTACAGCAAGGATATTTCCAAGAAAGTCCATTCCTCTTATCTTCTGAAAGCGCAGAAAGGACAGTTTACCGGGTGTCTTGCCCCGTTTGGGTATCGGAAAGACCCAGAGGACAAAAACCATCTGCTCATTGACGAGGAAACCGCCCCGATTGTGCGGCTGATTTTCGGATATGCCCTAAACGGTCATGGTCCGAACTATATCCGCAGACGGCTGGAGGAAGAAAAAATCCCCTGCCCCACATGGTGGAACCGGGAACGGGGGCTTCGCAATACCCGCACCAAATGGGAAAAGAAAGACCCGGAAAACGGGCGGTATATGTGGGACTTCTCCGTTATCAAAGACCTTTTGATGAATCCCGTCTACACCGGGGCGATTGCTTCCCAGAAAAAAGACTACCGTTTCAAAATCGGCACGATTGGGGAAAAGAAACCGGAGGACTGGATTGTGGTGGAGGGACAGCATGAACCGCTGATTGACCGCATGAGCTTTGATATTGTGCAGAACAAGCTAAAGTCCCGCCAGCGTCCGGGGCAGACCAATGAAATCAGCCTGTTTGCCGGACTGATAAAATGCGGCGAGTGTGGGAAGTCGCTGACGATACGCTACACAAACGCAAAACATCCCCAGCAGATTTATTCCTGCAAGACCTACAATGCCTTTGGAAAGAACCACTGCACCCAGCACCGGATTGACTATGACACCCTTTACAGCCATGTGCTGCGGAAAATCCGGGAATGTGCCAGAGCCGCCCTGATGGACGGGGAAGCGGTTGCCGACCGCTTGACCAATACCTGTGAAGCCGAGCAGCGGGAACAGCGGGAAGCAATGGAACGCTCCCTTACAAGGGACGAGGAACGGATTGAGGTTCTGGACAAAATGGTAATGCGGCTTTATGAAGATATGATTGCAGGGCGTATCAGTGAGCAGAATTTCAACACCATGCTGGAAAAGACACAGACCGAGCAGACGGAGCTTAAAACCAGAGTGTCCGAAGGCAGGAAGCGGCTGTCCGATGAAGTCCAGCTTGCCAATGACGCAAAACAATGGGTGGAAGCCATTCAGGAATATGCCAACATCACAGAGTTGGACGCAGCCACCCTCAACCGCTTAATCAAAGAAATCGTCGTGCATGAGCGCATTGACGAAGATAAAACAAGACACATTTCTATCGAAATTCATTTTAATCTCAAACCCATCCCGGAGGTGGAACAGGTCACTGCCTGACCTGTCCCGCCGGGACGGTTCTCTTAAAAATACCATATAGATTTTTTGTACGCCGCCGCCCGCCATCGAGCAGAATTTTACACCTAATTGGGGATAAAACAGCTCATGGCGGGCGGCGGCATCATCGTCATTGGCACCACACTGATCCCTCTGCTGTCTGGCCTGTTTTAAGGTAGGCGCTTATGGATTTTCTCACCGACTGGCTCACAAACTGGCTCAAAGAGCTTCTGATTGGCGGGATTATGGGAAACCTCGAAGGGCTTTTTGATACCGTCAATACCCAAGTCGGAGAGATTGCGGCACAGGTAGGGACTACCCCGGCGGCGTGGCACGCCGGGGTTTTCTCCCTGATCCGACAGCTTTCCGAAACGGTGATCCTGCCGATTGCCGGAATGGTGCTGACCTTTGTTGCCACTTATGAGCTCATACAGATGCTTTTGGAAAAGAACAATATGCACGAGGTTGACGTTGCGAACCTCTATAAATGGATGTTCAAAACAGCCTGTGCAATCTTAATCCTGTCAAATACATTCAATATCGTCATGGCTGTGTTCGATGTGTCGCAGAGCGTTATCGCACAGGCAGGCGGGCTCATTCAAGGCTCCACCGATGTTTCGGCGGATATGCTTGCCGAACTGGAAACCTCGCTGGAGGCGATGGACTTGGGGCCACTTTTGGGGCTGTGGCTGCAGTCTGCGCTCATTGGCTTCACGATGAAGGCGATGGGGATTATCATTTTCGTTTTGGTGTATGGCAGGATGCTGGAAATCTATCTGCTGACCAGTCTGGCACCCATCCCCGTTGCTACGCTTTCCAACCGGGAGCTTGGCAGCACCGGGCAAAACTACATCAAGTCCCTGTTTGCCGTGGGCTTTCAAGGGCTGCTGATCCTTGTATGTGTTGCAATTTACGCAGTGCTCATTCAAGGCATCGCAACAAGCGGCGATCCCATTGGGGCGATTTGGGGAACTGTGGGCTACACGGTTCTGCTTTGCTTCATGCTCTTTAAGACCGGGAGCATTGCCCAGCGTATCTTTGGCGCTCATTAACAGGAGGTGGTGCTTATGCCGAGAAGATACGGGGCGGATGGAACGCGCTTATGGAATGGAAAAACGCCGGAGGAGTTTACTGAGGCGGATGCTTACCGCTTTATGGTGGAAACAGAGGCCGTCCTGCAAAGGAAAGAGCTGATGGACGATCCCGCCCAGCCTGCTCCGGCAAGCGGAAAGGAGGAATTTTATCTGAGTAAGAAGGACGATGTATTGCTGACCCCGGAGCAGATTGCTGCGGAGGAACGGCGCTGGCTGTTTGATGCTCCCATCGCGGAGCTTGCGGAAGTCAAGGGCGTTAGCATTGACGAGGCAGTAAAAATGCGGACGGATGCCATCTTGCAGGAGGCGGTTGTTCCGATCACGGTATCTGTTCGTCCGATTGAGCCGCAGGGAAAGTTGATCGGCTTCGCCAGCGTCAATTTTGGCGGTGTGGTCATCGATGATTTTAAGGTTGTGGACGGGAAAAATGGGATTTTCCTCGGTGCTCCCTCTAAGCCCGATCCTGCCAGCCGGACGGGATACCGGGCTACGGTTCGGATTCCTGACCGAGCCACACAGGAACGGATTAACGCGGCTGGTGTGGAAGCGTATCATGCGGCGGTGGAACAGCTTGTTGCGCGGGCTCAGGCGATACGGCCTGCCCCGATCAAGGAGCAGATGGCCGAGGCCGCAAAGCAGGCAGGAAAAGAAAACGCCGCCCGGCCTGCGCCTGCCAAGGAAAAGGAGGCCCGCAATGACCGATAGCCGCACTTTGGGACAAAGTGTCCCGAAGGAAGGCTTGTTTCTCATGGACGGCATCGAGGGCCTGCGTTCTTTGCCAAAACATAGCGTGGATATGCTGCTGACTGATCCGCCCTACGGCACAACCCGGAATTATTGGGATGTGCCCCTGCCGCTCCCGGAGCTGTGGGAGGCGGTGAAATGGGCGGTCAAGCCGAATGGCGCGGTGCTGTTTTTCGCACAGTGCCCCTTTGACAAGGTGCTGGGCGCATCCAACCTCGCCATGCTCCGCTATGAGTGGATTTGGTACAAAGAGCGCGGAACGGGCTTTCTCAATGCAAACCGGGCTCCGCTGAAAAAGTCCGAGAACATCTTGGTGTTTTACCAAAAGTCCCCGGTCTACAATCCACAGTTTACTTACGGCAAGCCATATACCCGTGTTCATTTCCGAAGCGGTACAAGCTCTAACTATGGGAAATTTGAACGGCAGGGCTCCGAGTCCAACGATGGCCGCCGCTATCCCGGAAATGTGCTTTTTGTGCCTACGGTGTCCGGCGGCATCCATCCCACACAGAAGCCCGTGGAGCTTTGTGAGTATCTGATCCGCACCTATACCCGCCCCGGCGAATTGGTCGCGGACATTTGCGCGGGCTCCGGCACAACCGCGATTGCAGCTATCAACACAGAACGCCGCTTTGTATGCTTTGAAACGGCCCCGGCCTTTTATGCCGCAGCCAGTGAGCGTATTCGTGCGGCGCAGGCAGTAAAAAGCTCTGGCGAGAAAGGAGTGTAATTATCCAGCAGTATTCTATCATTTACGCCGATCCCCCTTGGCGCTACTCGGCTAAGAAAGTACAGGGCGCGGCGGAAAATCATTATCCCACTATGAGCATTGAGGATTTATGTGCGTTGCCTGTGGCTGATCTTGCAGCCCCGGACAGCGCACTCTTTTTATGGGCCACTTTCCCGCAGCTCCCGGAGGCGCTCCGGCTGATCGAGGCTTGGGGCTTCACCTATAAATCCGTTGCTTTCGTCTGGCTGAAAAAGAACAAGAAGGCGGATAGCTGGTTTTACGGCCTTGGCTTCTGGACAAGGGGCAATGCAGAAATCTGCCTGCTGGCAACCAAGGGCCACCCGAAGCGGCAGGCTGCCAACATCCATCAATTTATCGTTTCCCCGATTGAGGCCCACAGCAAAAAACCGGACGAGGCCCGCGACAAAATTATTTCCCTGATGGGCGATCTGCCCCGCGTGGAGCTCTTTGCCAGGCAGACCCCGCCCGGTTGGGCTGTATGGGGGAATGAAGTAACACCAACCATCCCGGACTTTGGGACACATTGTCCCGAAGTGCAGAAAGGAGTGTGATCTATGCCCTATGTAAACGTACCAAACGATTTATCCAAAATCAAAACAAAGATGGCTTTCAACCTCACCCGCCGCCAGCTTGTCTGCTTCGGCAGCGCGGGCGCAGTGGGGATTCCGGCCTATCTGCTGACCCGTGGCACCCTCGGCAATACCGGGGCGATGTTTCTCATGCTGGGAATTATGCTCCCGGCGTTCCTGCTGGCGATGTATGAAAAGGACGGCTTGCCCTTTGAAAAGGTTGTGCGAAACATCATCCGGGCCAAGTTTCTAAGGCCGGGGATCAGGGCCTACCGAACCGAAAACATTTATGCGCCCTTTGCCGGGCCGGGCGCTGGAAAGGAGGATGTGATTGAAAAACACAAAGAAGAAAAACGGAGCCGCCGCCAAGGGTAAAGGCCGGGCGACCCTGTCTGCTCAGCAGACAATCCCGTATCTGTCCATGCACCCGGACGGTGTGTGCAAGCTCCCGGGCGGGCTCTATACAAAAACCGTAGAATATGAGGACATCAATTACTCCGTGGCATCCACCGAGGATCAGACCGCCATATTCAGCGGATGGAGCTCATTTCTCAACTACTTTGACAGTTCGCTGCCGTTCCAGCTTTCCTTTATCAACCGCCGTTCTCATTCCCGCAGCCGCTATCAGGTCAATATCCCGAAAGCGGATGACAACTATAACAGCGTCCGGGACGAGTTTACCGGGATGCTGAAAAATCAGATTGCCAAAAGCAATAACGGCATTGAACGCTCAAAATACATCACCTTTGGCATACCCGCCGAGGGGATTACGGAGGCACGGCCCCGACTGGAGCGTGTGGAGGCCGATGTCATGGGAAACTTTAAGCGGCTGGGCGTTCCCTCGGAGCCGATGGACGGGCGGGCCCGCCTTGCGCTGCTTCATAGCCAGATGCATCCGGGGAGCCGCGAGGCGTTCCGCTTTTCGTGGAAAGACATCCCACAGACCGGGCTTGGCACAAAAGACTTTATTGCCCCGGACAGTCTCGACTTCCGCCAGTCCCGCACATTCCGCATCGGCCAGTATTGGGGTGCGGTGTCCTATTTGCAGATTATGGCATCGGAGCTTTCGGATAAGCTGCTGGCGGAAATCTTGGAGCTGGATGCAGAAATGACTGTGACCATGCACATTCAGACCGTGGATCAGCTCAAGGCAATCAAGACCATCAAGGGGAAAATCTCGGACATCGGAAAAATGAAAGTGGAGGAACAGAGAAAGGCTGTGCGCTCCGGCTATGACCCGGATATTCTTCCCCCTGACCTGATCACATTCAGCAAGGACGCAGCGGAGCTTTTGGCTGATTTGCAATCCCGCAATGAGCGAATGTTTCTGCTGACCTTTACGGTGGTAAACCTTGCCCCTACTCGCCAGCGGCTGGAAAACGATGTGTTTACCGTGGGCGGTATCGCGCAGAAATACAACTGCGCTCTGCGCCGTCTGGACTGGCAACAGGAACAGGGCTTTGTTTCCTCGTTGGCCCTTGGTTACAACGAGGTGGAAATCCAGCGCGGTATGACCACCAGCTCCACAGCCATCTTTATTCCTTTTATGACAAGGGAGCTCCGCATGGCGGGGCAGGCCCTCTACTATGGCATGAACGCACTTTCCCACAATGTCATCATGGCTGACCGCAAAAAGCTGAAGTCGGCAAACGGGATGTATTTGGGTTCTACGGGCTCCGGAAAGAGCTTTGCCGCAAAGCGCGAGCTCTTGAATGTGTTTCTCACCATCCCGCAGGATCGGATCATCGTGGTTGACCCGATGGGCGAATACGCTCCGCTGGTGCGAAGGCTGGGCGGCCAGGTGATCGAGATTGCCCCGGACAGCCCGCACCACCTCAATCCGATGGATGTGGAGCTCAATATGGCCGCCGGAGAAAGCCCGCTTTCCATGAAGGCGGATTTTCTTTTATCCCTGTGCGAGCTGGTGGTCGGCGGCAAGGAAGGCTTGCAGCCCATTGAAAAGACGGTCATTGACCGCTGTGTGCGTTTGGTGTATCGGGAGCAGGCGCTCGGACTGGAAACCGCAAAAACACCGCTGTTGCAGGATTTGTACGAAGAGCTCTTACGCCAGCCGGAGCCCGAAGCCCGGCGCGTGGCAACTGCCTTAGAGCTTTATTGCACAGGCTCCCTCAATCTCTTTAACCATCCTACCAACGTCAAGACGGACAGCCGTGTGGTGTGCATCGTTCTGAAAAACATGGGCGAAAACCTTAGAAAGATTGCAATGCACATCACAAATGAGTTTGTTTCGCAGGCGGTGGATCAGAACTTCCACGAGGGTGCGGCGACTTGGTGCTACTTTGACGAGTTTCATATTCTGCTCCGCGATCCACTGACGGCCAGCTACTTTGTAGCGGTCTGGAAAATGCTGCGTAAAAAAGGATGTGTGCCGTCTGCTTTAACGCAGAACGTCAAAGACCTTTTGGCCAGCCGGGAAATCGAGAACATTCTGGATAACACGGATTTTATGATCCTGCTTTCGCAGGCGCAGAGTGACCGTACCATTCTGGCAAAACAGCTCGGTATTTCCGAGCACCAGCTTTCCTATATCACACACAGCAATTCCGGCGAGGGCCTGCTGTTCTATGGAAATGTGACCATCCCGTTTGTGGATCGGTTCCCTCGCGGAGAAATCTATGACCTGCTGACTACCCGCCCGGAGGATATGAAGAATGAAACGAAAAACGAATAAGGCCAAGGAGGAGGCTTGGTCGCAGACCGCCCACGCCCCTGACGGGGAGCAGCCCGGGCCGGAGGCTTCCGACACTTCGGGACAAAGTGTCCCAAAGTCCAAGTTCCGCAAAAAGAGCCAGCAGGAACAGGCTGCGGCGGCAAAGCTCCGTATGGAGTCCCAAGGCGAAAAGCTGGAACAGGCCCGGGAGAAGCTGGCAAAACAAAAGCCGCCGAAAAAGCCCGGCCCGGTAAAACGCATAGGCCGTGTTGCCAGCGGTTCCGTTCACAGCTTCGTGCATGGCAAGATTTTTGAAGTGGAACAGGAAAATGTCGGCACAGAAGGCGCACACCGTTCTGAGCTTGTGGGAGAAACCGCGCTGCGGCACGGCTCCCGCTTTGTGCGCCGTAAAGTCCGGGAACATCCGGCAAAAGTGGTACGCAAGGCCGAGGCCCGCTATACCAAATACACGGCAGACTACCATTTTCACACCGCCGCACAGGAGCACCCGGAGCTGACGAAAAATGCCCTTACCCGCTACTGGCAGAAGCAACGGCTCCGCAGGCAATACCGCAAGCAGGCAAAGGAGGCTGCAAAGCAGAGCGCGGCTGCGGCTGGGAAAACTGCCACAGCCACAGAACGCCTGACTGCCCGGGCAGTGGAATTTGTCAAAAGTCATCCCGCAGGTGCTGTGATTGCGGTGCTCTGTGTGTTACTCCTGTTTGCTATGCAGTCCTGTTCCTCTACCATGCTTATGCTGGGGAACGCCGGGGCCGGTGCATTAGGAGCCAGCACCTATCCTTGCGAGGATCGTGATATGCTGGCCGCCGAAGTTGCCTACTGTGCGCTGGAAGATGATTTACAGCATTATCTGGACACCTATGAAAGCACCCATGACTATGACGAATACCACTTCGATCTGGACGAAATCGAACATGATCCCTATGTGCTGCTTTCTCTTTTGTGTGCGCTCCATGAGGGACAATGGACAATAGGCGAGGTACAGGGAACGCTGCAAATGCTCTTTGACCGCCAGTACATTTTGACCGAGGATGTGGTGGTGGAAACCCGGTATCGCACGGAAACCGACACATGGACGGACGAGGACGGCAACTCCCATACGGACACCTATCAGGTGCCTTACGATTATTACATCTGTACGGTCACGTTGGAAAATTTTGATTTGTCCCATGTACCTGTGTACGTTATGGGCGAGGATCAGCTTTCCCGATATGCCATCTATATGGCAACGCTGGGAAATCGCCCCGATCTGTTCCCAGATTCTCCCTATGTGAACAAGTACATTACCGGGAAACCCGGTGATTACGAAGTGCCCGGAGAATATCTGGACGATGAAACCTTTGCTGCAATGCTTGCCGAAGCGCAGAAATACATCGGCTATCCCTATGTGTGGGGAGGCAGTTCTCCTGCCACTTCCTTTGATTGCTCGGGGTACGTTTCGTGGGTCATCAATCACTCCGGCTGGAATGTGGGCAGGCTGGGAGCCCAGGGGCTCTATAACATCTGTACGCCGACCAGCTCTCCCAAACCCGGTGATCTGGTGTTCTTCAAAGGCACCTATGACACGCCGGGCGTGAGCCATTGCGGGATTTATGTCGGTGACGGGAAAATGCTGCATTGCGGAGATCCCATCGGCTACGCAAATTTGAATACAAGCTACTGGCAATCTCATTTTTACGCCTACGGGCGTTTACCGTGACAGGAGGTTTTGAAATGGCAACTACTAAAAGCATGAAAATTCAGGCCGAGATTGATAAGGTCAAGGCTAAAATCAGTGAACAGCAGGCCCGGCTCAAGGAGCTGGAGCAGAAAAAGCTGGAGGCGGAAAACAGCGAGATCGTGGACATTGTGCGCGGCATGAGCATTTCCCTTACGGAGCTCCCGCTGCTGTTTGAAAAGCTGAAGGACGGTGGCACTTTGGGACAAAGTGTCCCGAAGTCCGAAGAAGAAAAGAAGGAGGAAAACTGAATATGAAACACTTTCGTATGTTGGCGGCGGGGCTTTGCTCCGCTGTTCTTTTATGCGGCTTTGCGATTCCGGCCTACGCCTATTCGGACAGCGGAAATGAGGAACCGCCTGTTGTGGAAGAAACTCCGGCCCCGGAACCTGCACCTACCATTACCCCGGGCGAGGGCTTTTCGGAGGATGGAAACCTTGTGACCCGCGATCTGCTCTATGATGCTGCAACCAATAAACAGTTCATCACGGTGGAAACCAACGGCGGCAGCACCTTTTACATTGTCATTGACTATGACAAGCCCGTGGACGAGGACGGCGAACAGTATCACACCTACTTTTTGAACATGGTGGATGAAGCCGATCTGCTGGCTGCACTGGAGGCCGCTGGCGGAGAGCTTCCGGCCTGCTCCTGCACAGAAAAATGTGCGCCCGGAGCCATCCATACGGATTGCGCGGTCTGTGCGGTCAACATGACCGAGTGTGCTGGCACAGCTCCCGAACCCGCCCCGGTGACAGAACCTGCGGAGGAGCCGGAACCCGAGCCCCAGCAGAAAAGCAATACCGGGACGCTTCTGCTGATTTTGGCTGTGGCTGTGCTGGGCAGCGGTGCAGGCTGGTACTTCAAAATCTACCGCCCGAAGCATGAAAAAGCCGCTGTACCCGAAGAGGATTACAGTGAGGAACTGGTCGATTATGACGATCCCGAGGACGATGGGCCGCCTTGGGACGAGGACGATACCGAAAGCGAGGATAATGAATGAGATTTACCAACAACCCCTATGAGGGATTTATGAAAGAAAAAAGCTACTTTAAGGGTGTGCCGCCAAGCCTGCCGCCGAAGGGCTCCCGTTGTGACGGCTGCCCTTACTGGCGCGGGATCGGCTGCGTGTTCTGCTACCGGGAGCAGCTCAAACCACCGGGCAACGGGAGGTGATACTGTGGGCCGAGAACTGACCCGGACAGAAAAAGCGGCAATCCGCAGGCTGGTGTCAAAATGGTGTGCCAACTATGACCGGGACTGCGGCTGCCTGCCGCTGGATTGCGAGTGCTATATGTTTGGGAAATGCTGGACAGGGGCTTATTGCCGCTACTTCCGCGGGGCAGTTCTGCCCCTTGATCCGGCGCTGGAGGCTGCGTTGCTGACAGAGGGGCCAAGGCCGGATTTCAAGGCTTGCCCGGTATGCGGCAGAGCCGTGGCTCCTGATGGACGGCAAACCTATTGTTCGGCGGCCTGTGCAAAGGCGGCACACCGCAGACAGCAGCGGGAATATATGCGGAAAAAACGGAGCTGATGTGTTGACAATTAGACCATCACAAATCCGCTTGTAGCAAGGCTTTTTAAGGCCCTTTTCTGCGGAAGGCGTATGTTTCTACGTCCGCCCCTGTTTCCGTGAGATGCTGTCAACATTTTAGCTGCCGGGGCTTTGGGACAATTTGTCCCAAAGTTCCGGCTTTTGTGGAAGGAGGTACTATGCCGAAATATTATCCGATCAATGAAGAAGCCGCAAAGCGGGCAAAAGATATGAACAGCTTTTCTGACTATCAGCCGGGCTCCGCTACGGCGGGCTACCGGGCAATGGTCGATGAAGCGTATGCAGCGGCGGAACGCCAGAAAGCCCGTGTCGATCCAATGTACCATGATAAGATTGACGCGCTGGTGGATCGCTATGCCCGGAAACTTGCGGAAAATCTGAATGAACGCAATGTGATTGATGCCCGGGTGCCCTCTATTCTGATCTCCGGGGGCGGCAATTTCCCTGTGACAAAAAAACACAAGCAGAACGCCGCCCGGGATCGCAACTATGGAGAGTATGCGGAGATTTCAAAGCTGCTTGATAAAATCCGCTCTGTTGGAATGGGTGGGATCAGCGCGGATGACGATCTGGCCGTGGAAAAGCTGACAAAAAAGCTGGAGGGGCTGGAGTCCCAGCAGGCCACCATGAAGGCGGTCAATGCGTATTTTCGGAAACACAAAACGCTGGACGGCTGCCCGGAGCTTACGCCGGAGCAGGCAGAAAAGCTCAAAGCAGATATGGCGCAGTCATGGCACTTGGACAAAAGCAAGCCATACCCCGCCTATCTGCTTTCCAACAACAACGCCAACATCCGCCGTGTGCGCCAGCGCATTGAGGAACTGAGCAGCCGCTCCGAGTTTGCTGGCTGGACATTCCCCGGAGGTGAGGCAAAAATCAACGAGGCTGAAAATCGTTTGCAGCTTATTTTTGAGGAAAAGCCCGATGCCGATCAGCGGCAGGAACTGAAAAGCAACGGCTTTAAGTGGGCTCCCAGCCAAGGGGCATGGCAGCGGCAGCTTAACCAGAACGCTATCCGTGCTGCGGCCCGGATAGACTTTCTGCGACCCGAGGACGGTACAAGCCCCTATCAGCTCCAGCCGTTTGTGAAAAGAGAAAATAAAGAAATGTCTCGATGATGGGAGGTGTACTATGGACAAAAATCAAGGCTATGCTATTTTGAAGGCGGTCATGCTGGAAAATGGGCGAGGATTTGCATTGGGCGAACATCCCACCGCGCCATCCCGCTATGTCACATGGGCCTGCTATGATGACAAGGACGGCCAGCGGCAGTATGAATGGGGTCACTATGGAAATGACCGCACCGCGATGGAACAGGATTTCACAGACCGGGTGCAGGACTATCAGCGTATTTATAACATCGGGATCAGGCAGACCGAGGCTCCCGGCCTTTACAAGTATTATTCGACCCAGCGGCCTGTGGACATCGGGACATTCCCGAAGCCGCCTTATAACAAGCCGGATGAAATCTTCAATTACGATCAGCGCATCCCGGTGGAAAATGGCTCGTTCTTGGCTTGGGGCTATCTTACCTATACCCGCCCGCTAACGGAAAAACAGGCATCCGACTATGAGCTGCGTCCTGCGCCTGATAATCCCGACAGGCCCCGTCCGATTGCCGAGCAGATGAAAAATGCGGCAAAGTTGGCGGAGGCAGATCGCGGCTCGGAGGCTCCGGCTCCCCAACGGAGGCAGCCTGACCGTGGCGATAGATAAGGAGGTGCGTATATGGAAAAGAAACGTGAACAGGAATTGTCTGTACTGGAGGTGCTGCGCCTGCACCGTGAATTTCATTTGCCGCACCCTGTTCCAGCAGACGAACAGGAAAAGCCGCTGGATAAGGTAAAGGAGCCGCCACGCGCCTGCCGCAGCCGGGAGCGTGAGGAGCGATGACAAAAAAGCGCCGCCGTCCGATCCATCTTCATGTGATGGTGTCGGAGGCGGAGCAGGCCCTGATTCAAGAACGTATGGCGGAGGCTGGCATCCGTAACATGGGAGCCTATATGCGGAAAATGGCCCTGAGTGGGTATGTGCTTCATGTTGACCTTTCGCCTGTTCGTGAGCTGGTTTCGCTCCAGCGGCGCTGCTCCAACAATCTGAACCAAGTGGCAATTCAAGCCAACACCTACGGCGCGATTTATCCCGAAGAACTCGCGGCCTTGCAGCGGGACTATGCCGCTTTGTGGGGGCCGCTGTCTGATCTCTTGAAACAGCTCTCCGCGCTGGTAGAGCTCTGACCCATCCGGGGAGTGGTTGATACCGCTCCCCGGCTTTTTCTACTTCGGGACAAAGTGTCCCAAAGTAAAAATACTGTTTGCCGGAAGGAGGGATTTTTACGGCGACCACCTACATCCGCCCTTATAAAACAGCGGCGGGAAAAAGTGCAATTCAAACGATGGAGGATCGTTTCACCTATGGCCTGAACCCGGAAAAGCTGGGAGCCGTATCTTCCTATCTCTGCGATCCGAACACGGCTCCCGCCGAGTTTCTTCTGGTAAAAAGTCAATACCTTGCAGAGACAGGCCGGGCCGTATCTCGCGGGGCACTGTTCTTTCAGATCCGGCAGGCGTTTCTGCCCGGGGAGGTTACGGCGGAAGAAGCAAACCGTATCGGTTATGAAACGGCGATGCGCTGGACAAAGGGAAAACATCAATTCTTTGTCTGTACGCATACCGATAAGGCCCATATCCACAATCACATTTATTTCAATGCAACGGCCTTTGACCGCTCCCGGAAATTTCATAATTTTATTGGTTCGTCCTTTGCCCTGCGGCGGCTCTCTGACCGCGTGTGCATCGAACATGAATTGTCTGTCATTCAAAATCCGCGCCAGCACAGCAAGGGCCGCTTTCTTCACTATGGCCAGTGGATCGGGGAAAAGCCGCCCTCTGCCAAGCAGCGGGTGCAGCTGGCTGTTCTCGCCGCTTTGGAGAAAAAGCCCACGGACTTTGCCGACTTTCTTCGTCTCATGGAGGAGTCCGGCTTTTCGGTGAAACAGGGACGCGGCGGTGTCATCTCATTCCTTGCGCCCGGGCAGGAAAAACCGACTCGGCTCCGGGCTTCTACACTGGGAGCCGGATTTGACCCGGAGGACATCAAGGCAGTAATTGCCGGGGAACGTCCACTCCCTGAGCTGACAGAGGAGCCCACGGTTCCGCCACGGCGAGTTAATCTCATCATCGACATTCAAGAGCGTATGGCCCAAGGCAAGGGCCCGGCCTATGAACGATGGGCCAAGGTCTACAACCTAAAACAGATGGCCGCCGCGCTCCAGTATTTGCAGGAGCATCATCTGACAGACTATGCGGCGCTGACGGCCAGCACCGAGGCTGCGGTGGATCACTTTCACAAGCTGTCTGACGAGCTCCGCACAACGGAGGAGGCTCTTTCCAAAACCTCGGAGCTGATGGCTGCCACGGTGGACTATGCCAAGACTCGCCCGGTGTTTGATGGATACAAAGCTGCGCGGTACAGCAAAAAGTATCTGGCCCAGCACGAAGCGGAGCTTGCCACTTACCGGGCGGCAAAGGATACTATGAACACCATACTGAACGGCGCAAAACTCCCTAAGATTGAAGCACTAAAAAAATCCCGCCGTGAGCTGGCGGGACAAAAGAAAGCGCTTTATGCAGAATACCGGGAGGCCCAGCGGCAAATGCGGGAGGCCGTGGCAATAAAAGCGAACATTGATCATCTGCTCGGCATAACGGACGAGCGTGAGAATAAGGCACAGGAACGATAGTGACGGGCCGCAGACTACGGTGCAACGCACCGGGACTTTGGGACAATTTGTCCCGAAGTACAGCGGGTTTGGGGAGCTCCCCAACAAGCATTTTTGCGGGCCTGCGGCCAGCAAAAATTTCGGAGTGTGGCCACACCCGAATTGCTTGCCAAAACGCGCAACCCGCAACATGGCGCAAAAAACGGAGGTTACGCTTTCTTTTACGTTTCCTCCGTTTCTTTCGATGCTTTCATCGCTTGGATTGTAGCTTCAACGATTTTCAATTCTCTTTCGTCCAAGGCGTTCAACATGGCATCAATCCGCTTCCTGCACTCGCTCCCGCTATTCTGGGACGGGTAAAAGTATTGATCCACCGATATATCAAACATTGTAACCATCTGATAAAAGGTGTTGAAGCTTGGATGCTGACCATCATTTTCATTATACATAATGGTACGCGGAGCGCGGTCAACAATATAGGCCAGTTGCTCCTGTGTCATGCCGCTGGCTTCTCTTGCACGCTTGATGGCGAGCCCTATATCGTGAAAATCAAAGCGTCTTTCATCTCGTTCTATCTTCATAACATCACCTGATATGATTTTACATTTCATGTGATATTATTTGAACGACTGTGTATTTCATACTACTGACTATTTAATTTCACATACGCAAAATTGATGATCGCGGAAATGTGAGGTACAATATACCTATAACTTTGGGACAATTTGTCCCGAAGATCAGAGGTTGGTATCTAAAATAAAATCAGAAATATTGTGAGGTTTCTGTGACATTTGGGTGCTATACTGAAAATGAAGGAGTGTGATACCATGCGAATTTTAGTAGTCGAGGATGATCGGCTTTTGAATAATACTTTATGCTATAACTTGAATACTGTGGGCTATACGGTTGATTCTGCACTGACAAAATCAGTGGCCAGTAGTTTCTTGACAAAGCAGGACTATGACCTGATTGTGCTGGATGTAAATTTGCCGGACGGGAACGGTTTTGACTTCTGCCGGGAAATAAAAGAGCGTCGCCCTGATACCGTTATTATTTTTCTGACCGCAAATGATATGGAAAGCGATATGCTCAAAGGGTATGAACTGGGCGCAGAGGATTATGTGACAAAACCTTTCCCTATGAGCGTCTTTCAAAAGAAATTAGCGGTAGTGCTGGGTAGGCTGACAAAACAATATGGTGGTGATACTTATGAGGATGGCACACTGACCATCAATTTTTCAGAAATGAGTGCTACTCTATCAGGAAAGCCACTTACATTCACCCCACTGGAATATCGACTTTTGAAAATCCTGATGAAAAATCCGCAGATTGTTTTGACCCGGCAAGTCTTGTTGGAAAAGCTGTGGGACGCAGACGGAAATTTTGTGGATGAACACGCTCTGACTGCGGCGATCAGCCGGGTACGAAACAAAATCGAAACACCTGACCGTCAGTATATCAAAACGGTATATGGTATGGGCTATATGTGGATCGGAGGAGTGCTGAAATGAATGTGCGAAAACTTTCCGTCAACAAAGCCTGTATCTTTTTTGCTGTTCTCCTGCTGGTGGCAATGGGGACGGTTTCAGCAGCTTTGTATGGGCTGACCCAAAATATAACCGCTGTCTGGTATGTATTATTGTTCGGCATTTTTGTGCTGGTTTGCGCTGTTTGTTTTATGGTGCTGGTTCGCCGCAAACTGGCAATGTTCTCCGATGCTTTTTGCAGTTTAATGGATGATATGTTATCCGGGAATATGCAGCCGAAACAGACTGTGGAAGAAGAAAGTCTTTTCTATAAAATTGAATATCGGCTGAACCGTTTATATGAAGTCATGCAGGAAAACAAGAACGGCATTGCACAAGAACGGGCTGACCTGCAAGAACTGATTTCCGACATCTCCCATCAGGTCAAGACCCCGATTGCGAACTTGAAAATGATTAACAGCACTCTGCTTGAAAATGAAGTCCCTGTGCAAAAACAAAAAGAGTTTCTAACGGCACAGGCCAGCCAGCTTGATAAACTGGATTTTCTCATGCAGGCTATGATTAAAACCTCTCGTTTGGAAACAGGTGTTATTTCTCTGGAAAAGAAAAGCCAGCCGCTTTATGACACGCTTGCCGCCGCATTGGGAGGTATTCTTCTGAACGCCGAGAAAAAACAGATCAATGTTCAAGTGGACTGCCCGGAGAACTTGGTTGTTTCCCATGACAGAAAATGGACAAGCGAAGCACTGTTCAATATTTTGGACAATGCAGTGAAATATACGCCGGAGGGCGGTCAAATCCGTGTTTCGGTTGAAAGTTGGGAAATGTATGTGAAAATCGACATTGCAGATACAGGCATTGGCATTTCAGAACAGCATCAGGGAGCAATTTTCAAGCGTTTCTATCGAGAGGACATCGTACATGATGTAGATGGAATTGGTATTGGTCTATATCTGGCTCGTGAGATCGTAACCTTGCAAGGCGGTTATATCCGGGTAACATCCGAGGTTGGGAGGGGTTCAACTTTTTCCGTCTTTCTGCCTCGACAATAAAATAAGTACGCTAAAAAACAAAATGTCACAGACCTATGACATTTGAGATTTAATTAAACAGAGGTATTTTGTTTCCCGTGACATTTCTGTGAGGTTTACCTTTTATGATAGAGCCATCAAAAAGAAAGGGTGGTGTTCTATATGAGCATATTACAAACGACAGATTTGAAGAAATATTACGGCACCGAACCGAACATTACAAAAGCATTGGATGGCGTGACCCTATCCATTGAGGAAGGTGAATTTGTTGCCATTGTTGGTACTTCCGGCAGCGGTAAGTCTACTTTGCTGAACATGATGGGCGGGTTAGATACGCCAACTTCCGGCAGTATTAAAGTAAAAGGGAAAGAATTATCGAAACTCAAGGATGAACAGCTTACCATCTTCCGCAGACGTAACATCGGGTTTATCTTTCAGAATTACAATCTTGTTCCTGTGCTGAATGTCTATGAAAATATTGTCCTGCCGGTGGAGCTGGATGGTGATACCGTGGACAAGCGGTTTATGGATGAAGTCGTGAAAATGTTGGCTCTCGATGGGAAGCTGAACAGTATGCCTAACAATCTGTCCGGCGGCCAGCAGCAGCGTGTAGCGATTGCCCGCGCCCTTGTTTCCAAACCAGCTATTATACTTGCAGATGAACCGACAGGCAATTTGGATAGCCGGACAAGTAGTGATGTTCTTGGTTTGCTGAAAGTTACAAGTCAGAAGTTCCATCAAACGCTTGTAATGATTACCCATAACAATGAAATTGCCCAGCTTGCCGACCGAATTATCCGTATTGAGGACGGAAAAATCGCACAGTGACAGGGGGTGACATTGATGGATGATATTTTATTTGGGAACAATAATCAGGCAACAATCAATCGTCTTGCCAAAAGAAGCTACCGCGCTAATAAGCAGAGAAATGTTTTCGTTACCATCGCATTATTCTTGACCGCCTTTATGATCACATCTGTATTTAGTTTGGGGTGCAGTTATTTTGAAACCTATCAAATGCAGCAAATTCGTGCGATGGGCACGACTGCGGATGTGGCAATTACAAGCCTCTCAGAAGAACAATATGAAGAATTGAGCCGATCCAGCTTGGTATCCGTAGTTGGTATCAGTCAGAGATTGGGCAGCATTGATACATCTGGAATGGACGATGCCCTGCTGAGTATTACTTGGATAGACGAAACAGAATGGCAAGAACACCGTGTACCAACAATTTCGGATATACACGGAGATTATCCGCAAGCAAAAAATGAAATTATGCTCCCTACATGGGCTTTGCGTGCAATGGGGATTGATGATCCACAGATAGGGATGAATATTTCCCTTTCCTATCAACTCGGAACAGATTATCAATATATCTCCGATGAATTTGTTTTGTCGGGCTATTACACAGATTATTCGGCTTCACGTGCAGGCAACCGTGGTGCCGCTTATGTTTCGGAGCTTTTTGCAACACAAACAGGGCTTCCCTTTGATAGTGTGTCTACCGCAATGATTTCTTTTTCTGATGACAGTAATGCCCTGCGATCCTGTGAAAAACTAAAACGGAAGATTTCGTTTACAGAAAGTCAGTCCTTTGAAATTGTACCTATTGCTCAGAGCAATTCCACCACCATTGTTCTTCCACTGGCTGCTATTATCGTCTTTATCATTATCAGCGGCTATTTGCTGATTTATAACATTCTGTATATCTCAATTTCAAGAGATACACAATTCTATGGACAGCTTAAAACGATAGGCACGACAAAAAGACAAATCAAGCGGATCGTGCGTTCTCAAATATTCAGAACGGCGGTGATCGGTATTCCCAGCGGCCTGATTGTCGGTGGTATTGTTTCGCTTGGACTTGTTCCGTTTGCCATGAATATGATGTACTCAAGCGATACAGACCATGGGGAGATAGTGTCCTTTTCCCCCATTATTTTTGCGGGTGCCGCAATCTTCACATTTTTTACTGCAATCATCGGCAGCATGAAACCAGCGAAAATAGCTGCAAGTATTTCTCCTGTTGCGGCTTCACGCTATACGGAGGCAAATACAAGGAGTTACCGAGATCATAAGAGCCATAGAACAAAATTATCTCGGATGGCACGAGATAATATTTTTAGAAACCCTAAAAGCGCCTTCCTTACTTTTGCGTCCTTATTTTTAGGCTTAATATTGTTTTTGGTTTCTGCTGGTCTACTATCAAGCCTAAGTCCCGACAATTTTGTAAATCAATGGGGAGAAAGTGATTTCGCATTGACTTACAGCATTTCCGAAGAAGGAAACCTGCTCTCTGATGAAATGTTGCAGCAAATTGAAACAATGCAGGGAATTGAAAATCTGCGCGTCACTTATTCTGCTTCACCGTGGCCCACTATGGATGTCATTTACGACGAAAATGTATTCGGGAAATATATTGATTCCTTGGATGGCGTATCAGGTCTTGATTTTTCAAATGCGGAAACACGAAAAAACTATACAGATAATTTTTGGAGCGGCGTTTACGGAATAGATTCCAGATATATCGAAGAACTTAATAAAACGCTTGATAAGCCTATTGACTTAACCGCCTTTGAAAAGGGAGAGTTGGTGGTTTTGTCCGCTATGACGGATGATGAGGGAAACCTATTGATTCAGCCAGGGCAAGCAATCACCGTTGTCGGTGAGTCCGGGGAACAGGTCTTTACAGTGGCAACTGGCTTTCTGGACGCTGATTTTCAGAGTGGTCGAGGAAATGAGAGAGGTACTGCCCCTGATTTGTATATCAGTGAGCAGGCAATAGAGAAGTTGTCTGGAGAAACCAAAATCTTTCGGATTGCTTTTGATACGATTGATAGCAGTTATGACAAAGGGATTATGGAGCAGCTTCAATCCATTACTGCTTCGTCACCGGGCATTACGATTCTGTCACGATATGAAAAGCAGCAAGAAATGGCCGGATATTTGCTGACCTCAAGGATTATAGCCGCAGGGTTGTCCGCTGTATTTTTGCTGATAGGAATTATGAATTTCATTAACACAATGGTTGTTAGTGTAAATACTCGGAAACATGAATTTGCAACACTTGAAAGTATAGGAATGACGAAAAAGCAAATTAGAAATGTATTGCTTTGGGAAGGCGGGTATTATTGGAGTATTTCTTTCCTACTGCTTGCCACACTGGGAACAGCGATATATATTCCAATATACTCAGCCTTTAGAAGAATGGTTCCTTATGCAGCTTTTCACTATCCTGTAATTTCTCTGTTAGTTGTCGCAGCTATTGTTTTGCTGGTCTGCTTGGCAACCCCCGTCATAACTTTCATGCAAAATGTTAAGCAAAGTGTTGTAGAGAGACTGCGGCAGAATTAAATATTTGCGATGAAAACCGGGAGATTATTCTCCCGGTTTTTCAAATCTCACAGGTTCGTGAGATTTCAGCCCATTATTCTGTCGAAACAGCGTGTGTCAGTGACATTTCTGTGAGGATTGCTTGTTAAGATAAGCGCAAAAGGAACAAGCTGCCGCACGACGGCAAAAGAAAAAAAGCCGTCGTACAGCAGCCTATCAACACGCCCATTTGAAACGGCGGCTTTGATTTTCAGAGCCGCCGTTTCTTTGCGTCTACACAAACCAATGACGACTTGTAGGGACACGGTAGCCGATGGGAGGTTATTTTGCCGTGTTCATTTTATTATTTCATTGTTCGCGTGATCTGCACCAGCTAAAAAAAGCGTAGCCCCTCCGTCGGAGCAGTCCGGTTTTGAACATGAAATTAAACAGTACATAACCGATAATACTTTTTCGTGCGCTTGTGCGGCCTTGTGTCGCACAGGCGCATTTTGCTTTCCAGACTTCGAGACAAAGTGTCCCGAGGTGCGGTGCCGTTCTCCGCCGTTGCTCCATTTCGTTTCCGACCAACCCCGAACAAACTGAAATGGAGGATTTTACGATGACTACTATCAATTTGAAAGATTTTTATTATTGGTACACGCAGGATCAGCTTATCGAAGTTTCTGACGAGGTGGCCGAGGTATTCAAGGCCGATGCCCGCTATGAAATGGCCTACCAGCGGCGGCTCTCCCGGCACAAGGCGCAGTATTCTCTGGACTGCGATGACGGGATTGAATATTCCGCTTGCCTGCATGAGCCGACCCCGCAGGAGCTCCTTGAACGGATGGAAACCTTTCTTCGTCTGTGGAACGCTCTCAATTCTCTGCCGGAGATCCAGGGCCGCAGAATTGACGCACATATCATTCTTGGCAAGTCGATTAAGGAAATTGCCGAGGCCGAGGGCGTACATGAGGAGTCTATTCGCCAGTCGATCAAGCGTGGCCTTGAACGCATGAAAAAAACTTTTTGATTTTTTCTTCTTAACCCACTTGGAATTGATGAAAAAATGTCTCGGTTTATGAGAGGAGGTTTTCTTCCTAACGCGAGGGAATAACGGCAACCCTGAGTAAGTACGTGGAGCCAGACGGTGGGTGCGCGGTGACATTTCCCAAAAGAGATTGAGCGAACAACACCAACACTGTAAATGGGCCCGGCCATCCCAAGGCCATGATCCGGCGCTGAACAGGTTGGCTGCCTGTTCCTCCGGGCTTGTCGCTTTACTTGCGTTGAGAGCGCCGCACAGAAAATAACGATTGTCTTTGGACAGGCCAAGTAAATATGTGCGGCGCTCTCTAATATTCAAAAACTATAATAAACCTCGAGACAAAGTGTCCCAAGGTGGAGTAAGGCAACAGGCCAGCATCCCGGTGGTGCTGGCCTGTTGCGTTTCCCCACCAAACAGCGGGAGGCGTTCTATCAATCTGCGAAGGAGGTTTACCGTGAAATTAACTACACAGGAACTTGAACAAATGAGAAGCGTTGACATTGGCGCGGTGGCTGCCGAGTCCCTGCCTGATGTGAGCGGTATGACCTTTGACAATGCGCTTTCCCGAAAGGAGCGCATCTCTCGATTTTTGCAGACTGTCAAAAATCCATACTGCTTTTGCATCGGTGGGGTTGGCGTGAAAATTGAATTTGCTGAAAGCGGGCCATCTCTCCAAGATAAGCTGACGGATTTCCTGCTGCGGCAAAGAAGCGGGCTGTAACTTCGGTTACAGCTCGTTTTGCTTCTTCGAGACAAAGTGTCCCGAAGCGGAGGCATCCTTGTTGTCCTCCCCGGACAGAGTTATAATATAAGTGTAATGTGATAGGGAAGGAGGAACAATGGCACGAGCAAAAAACAGAGGGTATCAGCAGAGTTTCTCTCCCTCTTACACAATCCGCCGCTGGCGGCTGGGCATCTATATCCGGCTTTCAAAGGAAGATTTGAAAAAAGGAAAAGACGATAGCAACAGCGTAAAGAACCAGCGTGACCTACTGAACGATTTTTACCGACGCAACATTGACGAGTTTGAAAGTATCACGGAATATGTAGATGACGGACATACTGGAACGGACGCTAACCGTGAAGATTTTCAACGGCTCTTGGCGGATGTCATGAGTGGTAAAATCAACTGCGTTATAGTAAAAGACCTGTCCCGCTTCGCACGAAATTATAGCGATGCCGGAAGTTTGATCGACAACCTGTTTGTTCAAATGGGTGTTCGCTTTATCAGCCTTGCTGAGAATGTGGACAGCTACAAGAACCCCGACAGCGTTTCAAATATCATCGTTCCCATTACAAACGTGATGAACGATAATTACTGCTATCAGACTTCCAAAAAGATCCGGCAGGTATTTGATTACAAACGGCGCAACGGCCAGTATATCGGAGCATTTGCTCCTTACGGCTATGTAAAGCACCCAAAGGACAAGCACAGGCTGATTGTTGATCCCGATGCTGCTGAAAATGTCAAACTCATTTTCACAATGCTTATTCAAGGGTCATCAAAACGTGCTATCGCGTTGTACCTGAACGAACACGGCGTACCGAGCCCCTCGGCTTACAAGGTACAAAAGGGCTTGCCTGTTTCGACAAGAGGGTATGACGATCCTATGTGGGGAGCCCGCATGATCCACTCCATTCTTACCAATCCGACCTACACCGGGGACTTAGCCCAAGGTCGGAGCCGGGTGAAAAGCTACAAGGTACACCAGATTGAAGCTGTTCCCCGCGAGGAATGGGTGGAAGTGGCTGGAACACATGAGGCCATTATCGACTATGAAACTTTCGATAAGGTACAGGCTCTCTTACAGCGTGATACCCGTACTTCCCCGAAAGGCCGTGAGGTACATTTATTCAGCGGCTTTCTGAAATGTGCCGATTGCGGGCGGGCCATTACCCGATGCGTTAGCAAGAACAACAATGTATATTATTCTTGCTCAACCTACAAGAACCGTTCCCGGGCAGCCTGCACCATGCACTCAATCAAGCATGAACGGCTGGAGGCTGCTGTTCTGTTCGCCGTACAGCATCAGGTACATTTAGCTGTTTCCTACTCAGAAATCGTAACGCAGATCAATTCCGCTCCAATCAAAAAAAGCCAGTCTTACCGACTGGACGATCTGATAGCTGCAAAAGAGCGGGAACTGATAAAGATAACACGCTACAAGCAATCTCTTTATCAGGACTGGAAAGACGGTGAAATCACCCAGCAGGAATACCGGGATATGAAGGCTGACTATGAACGGCAGACTTCTGATATTTCCGCGGTGCTTACCCGGCTGAACGCTGAACGCGCAGAACTGGCAAACGGTGTGGACAATGAGCATCCTGCACTGGTAGCCTTTATGAAGTATCAGAACATTGAAGCCCTCAACCGTGAAATCTTGGTTGAACTTGTGGACTATATCAAGGTCTATGAAAACGGCAATATCAGCGTGAAATTCAAATTTGCTGACGAGCTCCGCAAGATTGCCGAGTACATTGAAATCAACACTACGGAAGATACCGCAGTAGCGGGCTAACCCCCGCTACAAACCCCTTTGACAGTGTGTTTTCCTAATAGGCGCTAATCATATGAATAATTAACATCATATTTTATCATCCTAGACTCTTCATCTTCTTTTGCTTGAGTAATAACTGCACTCACCCTTCGAATATCAGTAGAATTTTCAAACTCTTTTTGTTTATTAATTTCATTGAATATGCAGAAGATGCATCCAACCACTCCAATAATAAATAACAGATATACGCCTACAATTTCCCATTTTTCATTCTTTTTTTTATCCATAATTTTTCGCCTCCCCGGTAAGAATATTCTATTCATTATGTTATATTCATAATACCCGATTATTCATATGGTGCCACTATCACTTGTGTTAGTAATCGAATTAATTTGTTTACTCCGGCGTAATTGAAAAGATAAAAAGTAATTGAAAAGATAAAAAGTAATTGGAAAGGCGAAACCATAGTAGAACGACTCAAAGCATTTCGCAAGCATCCATTCCAAGTAAAACTCAAGAAGGTGATATAAAATCTGTGCCGGGCGATTCTGGTTATTCCCTGACAGATATGGTTTCTGAAGAAGTCGATATGGAATTAATCGTCAATTCCGTATTTATTTTCCAGTGCTTCTTCTGCTAATTCCAGTTCATCTTCCAGTTTTTCAATCGTGCGTTCTCTCGCTTTGTATGTCTCGAAGCTAATCTCTTTCATCTGGTAAGCATACTCAAATTCATCGTCAAGCTTATCCAGTTCGTCATCGACTGCGTCTACCTGTTTTTTCAAAGTGTAGAATTGTTCGTGATTCTCAGATGCATTTGTAGATGTTTTTGCATTGTTTACACTTTTTGTTATATTACGGATATCGTTTTCATAAGAAGAGAAATCATAATCCTTTTCGTTCGCATTCTCTACTGCGTTTTCTGTGTTACTGATATTATCATCATTGTCATCTGTATTTGATGTTACAACTTCCTGTGTCTTAATTTCTATATCTTCTGCTGCTCCATTATTGGATGAAGTGCATCCTGTAAAAGCAAATATTAATGTGAGAGATAATAAAACTACTAATATTTTTTTCATAATGTGTTCTCCTTCCGTCTCTTGGATGTTTTGTTTTTGCTGTTATATGTATCATATAGGGGGAAGATTAAAAAAAGATTAAAACAAATAGTAATTTCAAAAAATGAAAAAAAGGACTCTAGCACACGAAAATGATTGGTATTATAATAATTACATTATGAGATTACTGATTGTAGAAGACGAGAATGATTTAAGAAACATTGTCAAAAAAAGGCTTGTCAAGGAACATTACAGTGTAGATGCCTGTGGGGATGGTCTGGAAGCAATGGATTATATCGATATGACTTCCTACGATGGTATTATTCTTGATATCATGTTGCCGGGAAAGGACGGATATGAAATCTTAAGAGAATTAAGGCAACGAGAAGATGATACACCGGTTCTGTTACTGACAGCAAAAGACAGCATTGAAGACCGTGTCAAAGGACTGGATCTTGGTGCCGATGATTACCTGATCAAACCATTTGCATTTGAAGAACTACTTGCAAGAATCCGTGTCATGATGCGTAGAAAGCCACAATTTACATCCAATCAACTAAAAATAGCAGATCTTATTCTGGATCGTGACACAAGAAAGGTTACAAGAGCCGGAAATGAAATTGATCTTTCTGCAAAAGAATTTATGGTTCTGGAATGTCTTATGCGCAACAAAAATATCGTAATGACAAGACAGCAGATTGAACAGAATGCGTGGGACTTTGATTTTGAAGGTGGTTCCAATGTGATCGACGTATACATTCGCTATTTACGAAAAAAAATCGATGCACAATATGAACAAAAACTCATCCACACTGTTCGCGGTGTCGGATATGTAATAAGGGAAAACGAATGAAACAGCTGACGATCAAGAAAAAAATTACGCTATGGTACACCGGAATCATTGCCGTAGTTCTTGGGACTATTTTAGTTCTCGTCCTTCTTTTTGTGGATAAGGTTGGAATTTCTGCGACAGAAGAAGAAATCAGTGCCGCAGTGACTGGTTTCTCTTCAAATATTAATTTTCAGGATGATTCCTTTTATCTTGACGGCAATACCGAATTTTACGATGACGGTATTATGTTTTGTATTTATGACAAAAACGGACGCTTACTTTATGGAACGATTCCAACCCAATTTCCAGAAGAAACTATCCTCAAGTCGAATACACCGCGAATGATAACCAGATCAAATCGAAAATGGATGATATATGACAGCGTTTACACTTACGGTGACGATGAGGAAATGTGGGTACGAGGAATTACCTCCGTACATTCTATAGAACTTTTCATGCAGACATCCGAGAAAATGCTGTTGATTGTATTCCCATTACTCATTATTCTGATTTGGGCCATCGGATATTTTATGATCAAGCGGGCATTGAGACAGGTGGATCTTATCTGCGATGAAGTTGAAAACATCAGCAATGGAAAAGATCTTTCCAAACGATTGTCTCTGCCAAAAGCAAAAGATGAATTATACGAATTGTCGGAGAAATTTAACGAAATGTTTGAGCGCTTGGAATTTTCGTTTGAGAAGGAACGTCAATTCACATCAGACGTATCCCATGAACTGCGGACTCCCGTTGCTGTTATCATTTCCCAATGTGAGTACTTATTGGAAAATGAAAACTTATCTGCGGAAGATAAAGAAGAGATTGCAGTCATCTTAAGGCAGGCAAAACGAATGTCAAAGCTGACAAGCGAAATGTTAATGATCGCCAGAAACGAACAGGATGAGCAGCATCTGATGGAAAAACTGGATTTTGGATTATTAAGCGAACTTGTAATAGAAGAACTGCAGACAAAAGCACAGGAAAAAAATATTGAAATCACCCTGCAAAAGCAGGACGACTTATTTATGAACGGCGACCAGACATTGCTCTTGCGTATGATGATGAATTTAATAACCAATGCCATCAATTACGGAAAAACAAATGGACATATTCATGTTATCCTGAAGGTCGAAAATGACCAGATTGTCGGTGAAGTGAAAGATGATGGTATTGGAATAAGTGAGGAACACCTGGACAAAATCTGGGAGCGTTTCTATCGCATAGACAAAAGCCGTTCCAAAGAAAATGGCGGTACCGGTCTCGGCCTTTCTATGGTGCGCTGGATTGTAAACCTCCACAATGGAACCATTCACGTCGAAAGTATCGAAGATATCGGAACGAGTTTTATTTTCCGATTTCCGAAAATATAAGGGGCTATCGCTATATATCCTTTTGGTATATTTTCCTTATTCTATCACAGTATCGTATTATTCTTCCATCAGTTTTCAAACCAAGTACTAAAATGTAAAAAAGCTTGCAAATCCACCTTCTTTCCGTTAATATATTGACAGCAAACAGAGAAAGGAAAGAAGGTATGTTTCAAACAATTATTGGTACAATCAGTTCTTTTATGTACAGCAAGCTGCTGGTCATTCTACTGATTGGTGCGGGAGTCTATTTTACAATCCGCACAAGATTTCCACAGGTAAGATTATTTAAGAATGCTTGTGGATCCGTGATGGAAAAGCCGGAGGATAAAGGGGCAATTTCCTCTTTTCAGGCACTTATGGTTTCAACAGCATCCCGTGTGGGAACGGGAAATATTGTCGGGGTTTCATCGGCGATTTGTATAGGTGGATTTGGTTCTGTATTCTGGATGTGGGTGATTGCGATCATCGGAAGTGCATCTGCACTGATCGAAAGTACATTGGCACAGATTTATAAGAAAAAAGGAAAAGACGGAAGCTGTTATGGAGGACCGGCTTACTATATTGAAGCGGCACTTCATTGTCGCCCGCTGGCAATTGTTTTCTGCGTTGCAATGATTTTAACCTACGCATTTGGATTTAATATGCTGGCATCTTATAATCTGCAGTCTACATTTTCAGTATTTTCTTTTTATGATGCAAAGATGAGTCCCTGGATCATCGGTGGGATTTTGGCAGTGCTGACAGGATGGTGTCTGCTTGGCGGCGGATCACGTATCGTAAAAGTAACTTCAATGGTTGTGCCGGTAATGGGGATTGCGTATATCGGAATTTCACTTCTGGTAGTAATTATCAATATTCAGAACGTGCCGGCAATGTTCGTGCGCATTTTTGAAGAAGCATTTGATTTCAAAGCAATTTTCGGAGCATTTTCCGGTTCAGCCATGATGCAGGGAATCCGCCGGGGACTCTATTCCAATGAGGCAGGTATTGGTTCCGCTCCGAATGCATCAGCTTCGGCAAATGTCAGCCATCCAGTAAAACAGGGGCTGGTACAGATGTTATCCGTATTTATTGATACTTTGTTGCTTTGTACAGCAACAGCAATGATGTGTATGTCATCCGGGATCGATCCGGCAAAAGAATTGCAGGGAGCACCATGGGTACAGGCATCTCTTCAGGAATCACTTGGTTCTTTCGGGCCGATCTTCATTACAGTTGCAATGGTATTTTTTGCATTTACAACTCTGCTCGGAAACTGCTTCTATTGTGACAATCTTTTAATCTACATTCACAAAAAACAGCCGGAAAAAGCTTTTATGAAAGGCTTCAGACTGGTATCGGCACTTGCAATCTTTCTGGGCGCAGGAATGGAGATGTCTCTTTTGTGGGATCTTTCCGATGTACTGATGGGGGTTATGGCGCTCATTAACATTCCGGTTATCCTGATTTTATCAGGGATTGCATTGAAAGCGATCCAAGATTATGAAGTGCAGTTAAAACAGGGAATCAACCCGGTTTTTAAAAGTGCAGACATCGGTCTTAGACAAAAAACAGATTTCTGGAGATAAAACAGGATAATGGGGGAGACTGTCCGAACCATCGGATAATCTCCCCCAATTTCTACATCCTCTATTTTATAACTAAGACTTTCTGTGTTTTAATGGATAGCTTTTTACTTTTTGTTACTGTGGTATTTTTTATAGAAATAAATATAGGATATTCCACCTGGAATACTGATCCAGATAAGCATTGTTACAACAGACACAATCTCAAAATCAGAAATTGTTAATGCACAGGCTATATACAGCAATACCATCGGAAATGAAATAAATCCTAAAATTCTATGTGCAATCTTCCAGGTATCTTCATCACGCACAGTCCATGGCAAACGAAGGCCGGTATGTCTGTTATATGGCAACTTCGGCGATACAATACCTATAAAAACCATTATGCAAGACAATAATACCATAGCAAATAGTTTCTCTCCATTTTCCGAAAAAGTAATGACATCAACTGCACTCAGAAAAGCAAAAACAATACCAATGATTAAAATGCTAATATTGCAAAGTGTGGTAACACGGAAAATACCAAGCCTTAAATCGTCAGTTGTTAGACTTGTAAACAAGGCCAAATTACGATACAGTACGATACCTGCAATCAGCATACATATTCCTGCCATTAGAATTGATACGACTTCATTTTTCACACTCATTGTAATCATCATAGATAAAAATGTAACAAACAGAATCAGACCTCTTTTCTGGTTTGCCTGATACAACAACTTTTCTTTTTGCTTTTTTCTTGCCAGCTGTTCATTTAGTTCCGCCAATTCTTCCGCCAAATTCCCATTACTATGGATACTCTCCTCAATTCCAAGCAATTGACTAACCGATACATCAAGCAAATTTGCCATTTCAATCAAAACATCTGCATCCGGAACGGATAATCCCGTTTCCCTTAAT